>NZ_JAFCKJ010000002.1 GCF_018130465.1 Bradyrhizobium canariense | reverse complement strand
ACCGCAAGCCCGGCTCGCGAACATGACGACCACAAGATCGCCCCTCAAGGATGAGCCGGGATGGGCGACACATACGCCAATTCCGAATTTCGGTAAAGTGGAATATTTTTGCGAAGATGGGTTGACGGGGGAGCGACACAGCAAGAGTCCCGTAGCCCGCTCGCGACAGGCTCACCCCGTCGGGGTGCCCTGCCTCCACTGGCCGCCGGCGATCTTCGCGGCGGCGATCACGGCTTGCGTCCGGCTTTCGACGCCGAGCTTTTGCAGGATCGCCGAGACATGCGCCTTGATGGTGGCCTCGGAGACGCCGAGCTCATAGGCGATCTGCTTGTTGAGCAACCCCTCCGACAGCATCATCAGAACCCGGACCTGCTGCGGCGTCAGCGTCACCAGCCGGTCGCGCAGGCGCGTCATGTCCGGGTCGGCGGCCGCCGACAGATCGGTGTCGGCGGGAACCCAGACGTCGCCCTCCATCACCTTGAGGATGGCATCGCGCAGGGTCTCGACGCCGAAGCGCTTCGGAATGAAACCGGAAGCGCCGAAATCAAGCGAGCGGCGGATCGTGGCGCTGTCGTCGGAAGCGGAGACGATCACCACCGGGATCGCCGGATATTGTGCGCGCAGATAGATCAGGCCTGAAAAGCCGGAGATCCCGGGCATCGAGAGGTCAAGCAGGATCAGGTCGACGTCGGAGGTCTGTTCCAGAAGCTTGGTCAGATCCTCGAACGATCCGGCCTCGTCGATCCTGGCCGAGCTCAGGACGCCCGCCACCGCCTGCCGCAGCGCGTCGCGGAACAATGGATGGTCATCGGCAATGACGAGATGGGTCGAGGGAGCGTTCATCGTTCTCTTGCTGGCAATCGCACCGGGCCAGTAAGCCGGCGCGGGGCCCTGGTCAATTCTTTCCCGACCAGCCGTGGCATGCAAGTGGACATTATCCCTTTGCGGCAACGGGGTTAATCCACAGGCAGGCACTATGTTGCCGGATGGAAGCCCGCAGTGTCAGGTGAGCGTCAGTGCGAAAGGCCGAAAGTCGTATTGGGGCGGGTTTCACGCCAATGTTACCTTGGGGGCAAGGCCCCGGTTGATCCGGCATGACCGGACATCCAGGGCGCGAGGAAACGATTTTTCGGGGAGCGACTCAACATGTCGACAATGGCTGTGTCTCAAGCAGGCGCGGGAGGGATGACGAAGGACGAACGGTTCGTCATTCTCGCCTCCTCGCTCGGTACCGTCTTCGAGTGGTACGACTTCTATCTCTACGGTTCGCTGGCCGGCATCATCGGCGCGCAGTTCTTCTCGGCCTATCCCCCGGCAACCCGCGACATCTTCGCGCTGCTGGCCTTCGCGGCAGGCTTCCTGGTGCGCCCGTTCGGCGCGATTGTGTTCGGCCGTGTCGGCGACATCGTCGGCCGCAAATACACCTTCCTCGTCACCATCCTGATCATGGGTCTGTCGACCTTCATCGTCGGCCTGCTGCCCAATGCGGCGACCATCGGCATCGCGGCCCCGATCATCCTGATCGCGCTGCGTCTCGCCCAGGGCCTGGCGCTCGGCGGTGAATATGGCGGTGCGGCGACCTACGTGGCGGAGCATGCTCCGAATGGCAAGCGCGGCTACTACACCTCCTTCATCCAGACCACGGCGACGCTCGGCCTGTTCCTGTCGCTGCTGGTGATCCTGTTCACGCGCTCCGCGCTCGGCGAACCCGACTTCGCCGCCTGGGGCTGGCGCATTCCGTTCCTGGTCTCGGTGCTGCTGCTTGGCGTCTCGGTCTGGATCCGGCTTCGCCTCAACGAATCCCCGATCTTCCAGAAGATGAAGGACGAGGGGAAGAGCTCGAAGGCCCCGCTGACGGAAGCCTTCGGCAACTGGCAGAACGGCAAGCTCGTGCTGCTGGCGCTGCTTGGCGGCGTGATGGGCCAGGGCGTGGTCTGGTACACCGGCCAGTTCTACGCGCTGTTCTTCCTGCAATCGATCCTCAAGGTCGACGGCTACACCGCCAACCTGCTGATCGCCTGGTCGCTCCTGCTCGGCACCGGCTTCTTCATCGTGTTCGGCATGCTCTCCGACAGGATCGGCCGCAAGCCGATCATCCTCGGCGGCTGTCTGATCGCGGCGCTGACCTTCTTCCCGATCTTCAAGATGATCACCACCAACGCCAACCCGGCGCTGGAGAAGGCGATCGAGACGGTCAAGGTCGACGTGGTGGCGGATCCCGCGGGTTGCGGCGACCTGTTCAACCCGGTCGGCACCCGCGTCTTCACCTCGCCTTGCGACACCGCACGTGCCTACCTGGCGCAGTCGTCGGTCAAGTACTCGACCTCGCCAGGTGCGGCCGGCTCCGGCGTGAAGGTGATGGTCAACGGCAAGGAAGTTGCCTACGCCAATGCCAAGGACGGCAATCCTGCGGTCCTCGCCGCCGTGCAGGGAGCCGGGTATCCGAAGGCCGGCGACGCGAGCATCGTGAAGATGGCGCATCCGTTCGACATCTTCCGTCCGCAGGTAGCCGCGGTCGTCGGACTGCTGTTCGTCCTGGTGATCTTCGTCACCATGGTGTACGGCCCGATCGCCGCGATGCTGGTCGAACTGTTCCCGACCCGCATCCGCTACACCTCGATGTCGCTGCCCTACCACATCGGTAACGGCTGGTTCGGCGGCCTGCTGCCGGCGACCGCCTTCGCCATCGTGGCCTCGACCGGCGATATCTATGCGGGCCTCTGGTATCCGGTTATCTTCGCATCGATTACCGTCGTGATCGGCTTGTTCTTCCTGCCGGAGACCAAGGACGTCGATATCAAGGCGACCTGATCGGCACACCGATCGACAACACGAACCGGCCGCGGTCTCCGCGGCCGGTTTTGTTTTGGCCCTACTGATCGCAGCCGATGAATTGCAGCACGATTTCGCGCCTATGCGGGCGGGTGCGATGCTCGATCAGATAGATCGCCTGCCAGGCGCCCAGCGCAAGCGCGCCACCCAGGACCGGTACGTGCAACGAGGTCCCTGTCAGCATGGTTTTGATGTGCGCCGGCATATCGTCCGGCCCTTCGGTGTCGTGAGTCCAGCCTGCATCTTCATCGTCCGGCGCGAGCCGCGCCAGCACCGTCGTGAGATCGACGAGCACGGAAGGATCGGCATTCTCCTGGATGGTCAGCGACGCAGAGGTGTGGCGGATAAACAGCGTCAGCGCGCCGTCCCGCGCGTGAACGTCCTCGATGAACTTCGCGGCTTCGGTCGTGAGGTCGATGAAGCCGCAGCCCGGCGTCTGCACGGTGAGCAGCGACGATGCGACGGTGGTGGCCTGCACCGTCGATGGTGCTGAGCGGGTTACGGATTTGCCTAATGTCATGAGGACTCCCGTTACGTCGTCCTGGCCTAGTGCGCAATTGCGCACGGGAGCCAGGACCCATTACCCCAAATGCCCGTGATGGCGAGAAGTCGGCCACGCGCACTGGGAAAAACAGAGGGGCTGCGGCGTATGGGTCCTGGCTTCCGCCAGGACGACATCGAGGGGCTCGCTAAATCTTCCCCGACACGTCCTTCTGCACGCGGTTGGCCATGTCGATCAGCCGACGCCAGGCCTTTTCCAGGAACGACATCACGCGATCGACGTCCTGGTCGCTCGGCAGCGGGATCTCGATCCTGCGGTCACCCTCGGCGGCCTTCGGCTCCGCCTTCTTGAGCGGATCGGATTTCGGCAGCGCCTCGTCGATCTTGCCTGATACGGTCGGCCCCGCCGCGAGCCGTCCCTTCAGCGTCTCGACTTCGGCCTGGAGCCTGCCGATCTCGGCGTCGAGCGCGGTACGTTCATCGGGCACCGCGTAGCAGGCCCAGCCGACGCCGCTCCTGGTGCAGGTCGACACCGTGCCGGTGCGGGTGTCGAGCCGCAGCACGCCCTCGGGGATGGGGGTCATGCTGTAGCGGCCGTTTTCGCTGTCGGGCGCCGATTGCGCGGCCAGGAGGCCGCCGCTGATGGTCATCGCCGCGGCGATCGCCGCCGCCGCAAGCCATGATGCTGTGGATGAATTCGCTGGTCTCATCGCGCTCTCCGCCACGACGCGAGGTGGCGCTCTCATAGGTGGCCTCTCGCAAATTCTACACCCCGGCGAGGCGATCCGCCGCCCAAAACACGCCTCTGACATGAACGACTGCGGCGCCCCCTTTGATCCCGGCAGCTGGGCGAAATGGCGACTGCATCCGCCGATCAAGCGGAGAGCTGCTGCGGTGCGGCGTCACGCTGTGTGCAGCGCTGCCGCTCGCGCCAATATTGTCAAATAAATCAGATACATAATAGGAATGGACACAATCGTGACTTGGCTTGACTTGATTATGGGCCATCAGTATGGTCCGCGCGGCTTTTGAGGGTGGCGGGCGTAATTTCCATTCAGCCGCGGCGTTTCGGGTCTTCGTTGCATGACACAGGGCACGGGACACGGCGAGAATGGAGATCGCGATAGATCGCCCGAGGAAGCTGCGCTTTCCGAACGGCTCGGGAATCTTGATCAGCGGTTGTCCGAATTTCGCGGCCGCCACATCAAGACCGAGCAACCCGCAGGTGACGGTGAAGACAGAGCGGCCAGAGCCTCGGCGATGGCGCTTGGTTTCCGGTTATCCTCCGAGTTGGTCGCCGGGGTCGTTGTCGGAGCGGGGATTGGCTGGGGTTTCGACCGCTTGCTGTCGACGTCGCCTTTCGGATTTATCGTGTTCCTGCTGCTGGGCTTCGTAGCCGGCGTGGTGAATGTGGTGAGAACGGCAGGCGCGGGTCAAAACAGGCGCGGTGGTTCTTAAGCGATCCACACCAGGAGAGGAATGATCGTGCCGGCTTTGCCGGTACGGGCCGGCCCGACCGGCAGACCGAGACCCGCCGGTATCGCCCGGCAGACCAAGAGATGCCGCGCTGATGAAAATCGACCCGATCCACCAGTTCAACATCGAGCCTCTCTTCACCCTGGGCCATATCGGCAACCACACGATCGCCTTCACCAATTCGTCGCTCTACATGCTGGTGGCGGTCGCGATCATTTCGATCCTGATGCTCGCCAGCGGCACGCAGCTGGTTCCCGGGCGCCTCCAGTCGGTCGCCGAGATCTCCTACGAATTCGTGGCCTCGACCATCCGCTCGACGGCCGGCGCGGAAGGCATGAAGTTCTTCCCGCTGATCTTCTCGCTGTTCATGTTCATCTGCGTTTCGAACCTGGTCGGCATCATCCCCTACACCTTCACGATCTCGAGCCATCTGATCGTCACCGCGGCGCTCGCGCTGCTGGTCTTCTTCACCGTCCTGATCTACGGCATTGCCAAGAACGGCCTGAAATTCTTCTCGATCTTCGTGCCCCACGGCGTCCCCGGCTACATCCTGCCGCTGGTGATGTTCATCGAGATCCTGTCGTTCTTCCTGCGGCCGGTCTCCCACAGCGTCCGTCTGTTCGCCAACATGCTGGCCGGCCACATCGCGCTGAAGGTGTTCGCGGGCTTCGTCGCCATGCTCGGCTTCTCGCTCGGCGCCCTTGGCTGGGTCGGCGGCGTGCTGCCGCTGGCGCTCACGGTCGCGCTGTACGCTCTCGAGATTCTGGTCGCGTTCCTGCAAGCCTATGTGTTTGCGATCCTGACCTGCATCTACCTCAACGACGCCATTCATCCGGGACACTGAGCGGTCCGGGGAATTTCCACCCAAAACCCAATCTTTCTTCCAAGGAGTCTAAAATGGATCCGGCAGCAGCAAAACTTATCGGCGCGGGCATCGCATGCATCGGCATGGGCGGCGCGGGCGTCGGCGTCGGCGTGATCTTCGGCAACTACCTCGCCGCAGCCGTTCGCAACCCCTCGGCCGCTCAGGGCCAGTTCGGCAATCTGATCTTCGGCTTCGCCGTGACCGAAGCGCTCGGCATTTTCTCGCTGCTGATCGCGCTACTGCTGCTGTTCGTTCCGCTCTGAGGACGATTTTTCGCGCCGCTTCGACCGAAGCGGCGCGCATGACAGCAACAGGAGTACTCCATGGCTGAAAGTCATGGCGGCGCAAAAGGTCCGGCGGCGGGCGCTCACACCGAGGCTGACGGTGGTCACCACGGTGGCGGTTTTCCGCCGTTCGAGAGCGGTACCTATGCTTCACAGCTGGTGTCTCTCGCGATCTTCTTCGTCGCGCTTTACGTGATCGTGTCCAAGCTCGCTTTGCCGCGCGTCGGCGGGGCGATCGAGGCGCGTCAGAACAAGATCGAGGGCGACCTCGCCGAAGCGCAGAAGCTGAAGGACCAGTCCGAAGCGGCGCTGAAGGCCTATGAAAGCGAGCTTGCTTCGGCACGCTCGCGCGCGCAGGCCATCGGCAACGAATCCCGCGACAAGGCGAATGCGCAGGCGGACGCCGAGCGCAAGGCGCTGGAAGAACAGCTGGCGGCCAAGCTCGCCGAGGCGGAGAAGACCATCGCCTCGACCCGTGCGACCGCCATGAGCAACGTCCGCGGCATCGCGGCCGATGCGGCAGGCACCATCGTGCAGCAGCTCACCGGCGTGGTTCCGGACGCGGCGTTGGTCAATGCCGCCGTTGATGCGTCCTTGAAGGGTTAATCGATATGTTCTTCGATCCTGAAACCTGGGTCGCCATCGCCTTCGTGATCTTGATGGTCGTGTTCGGCTATCTCGGGGTCTTCAAGAAAGCAATGACTGCGCTCGACCATCGCGCCGATCGCATCAAGGCCGAACTCGACGACGCGACGCGCCTCAAGCAGGAAGCCGCCAAGGTGCTGGCCGACTACAAGGCGCGCACCGCCTCGGCCGAACGCGAGGCCGCCGACATCATCGCCAACGCGCGGAGCGAAGCCGAGCGCATCGCAATTGAGGCCAAGGCCAAGGTGGAAGATTTCGTCGCCCGCCGCACCAAGACCGCGGAGGGCAAGATCGCGCTCGCCGAGGCCCAAGCGGTGGCCGATGTTCGCGCCGCAGCCGCGGAAGCCGCCGTCCAGGCCGCCTCCACGATCCTGTCGCAGTCGGTCAAGGGCCAGGTCGCCGACGACCTTCTCGCCAAGGGCATCACCGAGGTTCGGCAGAAGCTGAACTGAGGGGTCTTGCCTTCACCAATCAAAAAGCCGGCGCGATGAGCGCCGGCTTTTTTGTTGGTATGGCTTTCTCTCGTGTCCCGGACGCGGCGCAGCGTGTAACGCTGCTCCGCAGAGCCGGGACCCATGCCTCACACGATAACGCTGATCGCAACATAGGCCCCGGCTCTGCGTCGCACCGCTGCGCGCTGCGCCGCGTCCGGGGCACGAGACCGACCCTACTTCTTCTTCGCCCGCGCCTTCGGCTCGGGCGAGAGCGCCTGCGGATCGAAGCCGACATAGAAAACGTAGGAATCGGCATCCTTGGCCGACGGCACCGGATAGCTCAGATCCTCGGCGACGAAGGTGAAGGGCACGCTGCCGCCCTCGGCCATCTCGACCGTGGTCCGGTAAGCTTTCGAGGCGATCACCTTCTCACCGACGCCGCCATGCACCACGGCGACGCGCAACGGCACCTCGACGGTCGCAGGCGCACCGGCGGGACCGGCGATGACGCGGCCCTGGATGCCGATCCGGGCCGTGATGCCAACGCTGCTGCGGGCACATTCACGCGCCATCTTGGTGATCGTCGCCTGGAAGCGGATCTCATTGCCGACGGCCGGCTTGCCGGTGGCGCCAACCGCGTAGGTCGACGCCCCCGCGCGCACCGTCACCTGCGGGCAATCGAGGTCGTCATCCGCCGGCTGGCCAGGCGCGGGTGCCGGCTTGGGCTGCGCCGGCTCGTCGGACTTGCCGCCGAACAGGCCCTTGAAGCGATCGGTCAGCGACTGCGCCGCAACCGGCGAGACGGAGACGAGCGCAACCGACAACGCCAGCGCGACCGCTGCCCCCCGTCGCAACGCATTCCGCGATGACCGAAGCTCCTGCACCATCAACGCCCATACTCCATGACAACATCCCGGCCGATCACCGGCCGGCTTGCGCCGTTATATCGTCAAAACCGGCGAACCCAAGGCAAGCACAACAAGGCGGCAAACAAGGAGACTTTGGCCACATGAATGAACGGGCTCAGCCGCGGAAATCCTCGTGCAGCAGGCCGAACAGCAAATGGTCCTGCCAGATCCCGTTGATGCAGAGATAGCGGCGCGCCAGCCCCTCGCGGGAGAAGCCGCACTTCTCCAGCACCCGGATCGACGGCGCATTGGTCGGGATGCAGGCGGCCTCGACCCGGTGCAGATTGAGCTCGCCGAACAGCGTCGGCAACAGCACCCGGAGCGCGGCCGTCATGTAGCCGCGCTGGGCGTTGGGCTTCCCGACCCAATAGCCGATGGTGCCGGCCTGGACGATGCCGCGCCGGACATTGGCGAGCGTGATGCCGCCGACCATGGCGCCGTCGAGTTCGCGGAAGATCAGAAACGGATAGGAACGGTCCGCGGCGATGTCCTCGGAATAGCGCCGCAGGCGACGGCGGAAGCCGGAGCGGGTGAGATCATCCGACGGCCAGATCGGCTCCCAGGGCGTCAGGTAGTCGCGGCTGGACTCGCGCAAATGTGCCCACTGCAGGAAGTCCGACATCTGCGGCGCGCGTAGCAACAGGCCGTTGCCGCGCGGCGCGAGAGCGGCGGGTCCACTGGATGGCAGGCGAAAGAGGGCCATGGTGATGCTTCCCGGGGCGGATCAACCCGTGCGCGGCTCCTAATGCAGCCGCGCCTTGGCGCGTGCCCGGGTCAATCCTTCCGCAAAAGACACCGCCGTGTCCAGACCCCTGCCACTGCCTAATGCGACAACCGCAGGGCGGCTGCGCGAAAGCAGCGCACGCGCCGCATCGCGGGTCGATTCGACGCTGACGGCGTCGATCCGGGCCACGAGCTCCTCGGCCGTCTGGGGCCGGCCATAGGCCAGCACATGCCGGGCGAGCTGCTCGGCGCGGGACGAGCAGCTCTCCAGCGCCATCAGCAGGCCCGCCTTCATCTGCGCCTTGGCCCGCGCGATCTCGACCTCGGTCAGGGTCTCGACCGAATCATTCATGATGTCGACCACGACCTCCATCATCTCGGGCGCATCGGCCGGATCGGTGCCGGTGTAGAGGCCGAAGAAGCCGGTGTCGGTATAGGGCGCGTGGAACGAGTAGATCGAGTAACAGAGGCCGCGCTTCTCGCGCACCTCCTGGAACAGCCGCGACGACATCCCGCCGCCGAGGATGTTGGTGAAGACCTGGAGCGAGAACAGCGACAAATCGTTCTGTGGCACGCCCTCCAGCGCCAGCGTCAGATGCGCCTGCTCGAGCTCGCGATGCACCACCTTGGTGCCGCCCTTGCCGAACTGTGCGGATTGCGGCTTGGGACCCGCCGTCCCCTCAAAACTGGCGAAGCGCTGCTCGACCTCGGCGACCACCTGCTTGTGATCGACCGCGCCAGCCGCCGCCACCACCATGTCGGGCCCGCGGTAATGCGTCGACAGATAGTCGCGCAGCGAGTCGCGGCTGAAGGCACGCAAGGTCTTCGCAGTGCCGAGCAGCGAACGGCCCATCGGCTGGTCGGGATAGCAGAGCTCGTTGAGATGCTCGAACACGACGTCGTCAGGCGTGTCCTGCGCCGCGCCGATCTCCTGCACGATGACGTTCTTCTCGCGCTCGAGCTCGTCGGGCTCGAAGGCGGGATTGGCCAGGATGTCGGCGAGCACGTCGAGCGCGAGCGGCACGTCGGCCTTCAGCACCCGCGCATAATAGGACGTGGTCTCGGTCGAGGTGCCGGCATTGAGGTCGCCGCCGACCGCCTCGATCTCCTCGACGATCTCGCGCGAGGTGCGCGTCGTCGTGCCCTTGAACGCCATATGTTCCAGGAGATGCGAGATGCCGTGCTCGTTGGGCTTCTCGTCGCGTCCGCCGACGCCGGCCCAGACGCCGAGCGCCGCGGTCTCGAGATGGGGCATCTTGTCGGTGACGACGGTCAGGCCGGACGCAAGCTTGGAAATCTCGACGCTCATCCGGCAACTCCCTGTTTCGCGGCGCGGCTGACCGACAGCACGAACCGCTCGACCTCGGCCTGGTCGTTCTTCATCACCTTCATGTGTTCGGATTTGGTCATCAGACCATCGAGCCAGGCCGGCAGTTGCGGCCGCTGGCCGCAGGCAGCTTCGACCGCATCGGGGAATTTGGCCGGATGGGCGGTGGACAGCACGATGCTGGGAACCGTCGTGTCGGTGGTGTCGCGGTCGGCGACCGCAAGCGCGACCGCGGTGTGGGGATCGACCAGTTCGCCCGCCTCGCGCCAGGCGGCGCGGATCGCGGCCGCGGTCTCGGTCTCGTCGGCCCGGCCCGCGTCGAATTCCTCGCGGATCGCGGCCAGCGTCGCATCGGGCAGCACGAAGCGCCCCGACTGCTTCAGCGAATCCATGAGACGGCGCACGCCGGCGGCATCGCGCCGGCCCGCCTCGAACAGCAGCCGCTCGAAATTCGAGGAGATCTGGATGTCCATCGACGGCGACGCCGTCGCGTGGACCTCGCGCACCTCGTAGATCCCGGTCTTCAGCGTGCGCGCCAGGATGTCGTTGACGTTGGCGGCGATGCCCAGGGTCCGCACCGGAAGACCCATGCGCTTGGCGACATAGCCGGCAAAGATGTCACCGAAATTGCCGGTCGGCACGACGAAGTCCACCGCGCGTGCCGGTGCGCCGACGGCAACGGCGGAGGTGAAATAATAGACCACCTGGGCGACGATGCGCGCCCAATTGATGGAATTGACGCCGGACAGCGAAGTCGCATCGCGGAAGCGATGGTTGTTGAACATCGCCTTCACGAGGGCCTGGCAATCGTCGAAATTGCCCTCGACGGCGAGTGCATGGACGTTGGCTGCGCCCGTCGTCGTCATCATCCGCCGCTGCACCTCGGAGATGCGGCCATGCGGGAACAGCACGATGAGATCGACATTCTCGAGCCCAGCGAACGCGTCAACCGCGGCACCGCCGGTGTCGCCTGAGGTCGCGACCACGATGGTGGTGCGCTGGCCGCGCTTGGCGAGCACGTGGTCCATCAGCCGCGAGATCAGCTGCATCGCCACGTCCTTGAAGGCGAGCGTCGGACCGTGGAACAGCTCCAGCACGAACTGGTGCGGCGCCATCTGGCGCAGCGGCACCACCGCCGGATGGCGGAAGGTGGCGTAGGCCTCGTTCGCCATGCGGCCGAGTTCGGCGTCGGAGATCTCGCCGCCGGCGAAGGGGCGGATCACCTCGACCGCGACCTCCCAATAGGGACGACCGAAGAAGCCGGCGATGGCGTCGGTCGAGAGTTGCGGCCAGGTGGCCGGCACATACAGGCCGCCGTCGCGGGCGAGCCCGGTCAGCATCACGTCGCAGAAGCCGAGTTCGGGGGCCTCGCCCCGGGTCGAGATATAACGAGTCAAACTGCCCTCCAAAGGCCGGCCGAGCCTGAGCTCGATCCGCAAGCCTTTGATTTTACGAAGTTACTTGTTAACAGCCAGAGGCTTTGGGCCACCATAAAGTGTTTTGCGGCATCGGGAAACCGCTTCGCGCCTGGGCCCATCCAACGAAAAAGGGCTGCCAACGAAAAGGGCTGCGGCAATGCCGCAGCCCTCTCTTGGAAGGTCTGTCGTTGTGTGCAGACCGGTTTTGCCTCTGGGGTCACCGACCCGCTAAAACTGTTCGCGCAAGCTTTCGTCGCCTGTCGCGAAATCGTCAAGGGTCAAAACGGTAGATGCGAGAAAATGTTCCTATTTTTCCCGACACGTTTCGGCTCTGGCAAGCGCTCGCGAGCAACCTCTCGTCACGCATTACCATTATTTCCCGAAGGACCGGACAGTCCAGGAACGAACGACGGCTCGGCCCATTGTGTCGGCGGAGGGTGTCGGCGCTATCCATGCATTGCCCGGCTCAGCGCCGAGACCGGTCCGCCCCGCCGAACCGGCAGCATCCTGGAGCAGCCGGTTCGGCGCCCGGGGGCGTCAGTTCATCCCGATTTCCACCGCGATCCGGATCAGGTCGGAATGGTTCTTGGCGCCGAGCTTCTGCTTGAGCAGGGACGTGGTGTTGGCGACGGTCTTGTAGGAGATACCGAGCGCCTCGGCGACCTCGACGATCTTGTCGCCTCGCCCCAGCAGGCGCAGAATCTCGAGCTCCCGCGGCGTCATCTGCGAGGCCGGATTGGCCTTGATCGCCGCGCCGGAAAACGTCACCGCTTCCGCGAGCTGCGGCGAGATGAAATTGTCGCCCGCAACCACCTTGCGCACCGCCTTGAGCAGGATCCGGGGATCGTCGCCCTTGGAGACGTAGCCCTGCGCCCCAAGCTCGACCGCCCGCACCACGAAGGCCGGATCGTCGTTCATGCTGAACATGATGATCTTGGCGTCGGGATCGTCCTTGCGAATGCGTCGCATCAGTTCGAAGCCGGAGACGTCGGGCAGGCTGATGTCGATCACAGTGACGTCGGGCCGCTTGCTGACATAGGCGCGATGCCCGGATTTGGCGTCGGTCGCCTCGTCGATCCGGATCGAATGGTCGGAGGCGAACAGGGTGCGGCAACCGGACAGCACCACGGGATGGTCGTCGACAATCAGAACCCTGGTTGCCGGCTTGGCAGTATCTTGCATCGCAGCTCTCTTGTTTTTTGACTCATAAACCGCCGGGAACAAATGGAAAGAGTAAATCCGACCGATGCGCGTTAGAATTGACCTAATGTGGCAACGTCTCTCGTTCAGGACCCAATTGTTTCTGCCGCTCGGCATGAGCTTCCTCGCCGCGCTGATCATGAGCGGCGTGCTGCTCCAAACCTTCGCGACCGACCAACTGGCGGACGAGAACGAGCCGGCGTGGCGTTCGATCCAGACGGTTGCCGCCGCGCTCAACAATACCCTGCGCACCTCGAACAATCCGCGGCAGACGCTCGACGCCTTTGTCCATTCTCTGGACACCTCCTCCGATATCCAGTTCCGTGCCGTGGAGACGGGTCCCGCATCCCCAGCGAGGGACGGCCTGCGCAAGCCGCATGGCGTACCGCAATGGTTTGTCGACCTGCTCACCATTCCGAGCATGGACGCGGCAGCTCCGGTGACGATCGACGGCCAGCGTGTCGGCGATCTCGTCTTCCTGCCGGACCTGTCCGCCGACCTGTTCGAGAAGTGGATCGGCTTTCTCGCGCTGACCAGCCTCGTTGTCGGGCTGATGGTGCTCACCGGCACCATTGCCTATGTTTTCGCGGGATCGGCCCTGCGTCCGCTGCAAGATCTCGGCGAAGGGCTCACGCGGATGCGGCGCGGCGACTACGCAACGCCGATCCCGGTCGGAGGACCGCCGGAAATCCGGCAAAGCTGCGCGGAGGCCAATGCGCTGGCCGAAACGCTGGCGCAATTGAGCCAGGACAATCGCGACCTGCTGCACCGCGTGGTGTCGCTCCAGGACGACGAGCGGCGCGATCTCGCGCGCGAACTGCACGACGAGCTCGGCCCGCTGCTGTTCAGCATCCGCGCCGGCACGATCGCATTGGTCGATGCATCGCCTCCGGCGGGAAATCTCAGCAGTTCGGCACAGGAGGTGTTGCAATCGGTCGAAGCGCTCCAGCAGAGCAACCGCCGCATCCTCGACCGGTTGCGACCGCTCTACATCGAGGAATTGGGTCTGGAGACCAGCGTGCAGACGCTGCTCCGGAACTTTCGCAAGCAGGCACCGTATATCTGCCTGACCGATACGATTGATCCGGATCTCAACGGGATCGACGGGCCGCTGGCTCAGACCGTCTATCGCGTGATCCAGGAGGCGCTGACCAACGTGCTGCGCCATGCCGGCGCCAGCAATGCCCATGTGCATGCAACCTTCGCCGGCGAGACGGTCGTCGTCGAGATTTCCGACGACGGCGGCGGCTTTCCCGAAGACAACATGTTCGGCCGTGGCCTGACCGGCATGCATGAGCGCGTGCGCGCGCTCAGCGGATCGCTGTCACTGCTGCGCGTGGACGACAGGACCTATGTGCGCTGCCGCCTTCCCGCCGAACCGGCACGCGAGGCGCCGGTGACCGGCTAGAGCGTTTTCGAGCGAAGTGGATACCGGTTCGCGTGAAGAAAACGCGTCAGGACGAGAATCTAGAGTTTCTGATCTAATCAGAACCGAACTCTAGCACGCACAGCCAACATGGGCGCTCTGTCGTGCCGGCTCGCACAGCGTGGTGCGGATCTTGCCGTCCGGGCTGAAGCAAAACGAGGCGCGGATGCGCAGCGCGCCGGCGACGGAATATTCGAGATCGACGCCATGGGGCGCAGGATGGATTTCCTCCAGCCCGAAACCTGCCGACGAGAAAGCGCTGAGCCGGGGCTGCCAATAGGCCTCGAGCTCGCTCCGGCCGCGATAGCGCTGCGTGCCGTTACACGAGCATTCGACCTGGGCGTCGTCCGCATAGAGGTCGAGTAGCGTCGCGAGGTCGCCCTTCCTGCAGGCATCCACCCAGTCGACGACAATTCCCATCTGGTCGAAATCGCTCACGCTGCAATCCTGTATGCCGCGGAAAATTACTGGCGGCTTAGGACCACACTCGTGAATGTGCGCTGAATGGTAAACCCCGGGCGATACCGGGTTCCCCTGCGGGATCTACGGAGTTGGGCCCTGCCGCCGCCCTCTTGCCCACACGGCGAAGGCGATGAGCACGGCGCCTGCAAGCGTGAACCAGGTGATGGCGTATTGCAGGTGATCGTCCTTGAGATGCACGTCGAGCGGCCCCGGCCGCGGAATGCCGTTCTCGGGCGCCGGCTGCTCGAGATCGACATAGAACGGCGCAACCGCGCCCCAGCCCAGCGCGCTCGCGATCGCCACATGATCGCGCACGAACCACAGCCGCTTGTCGCGGTTCTCCGCCGGGGTCAGCCAGCCAGGTGCCTCGGGAAAGCGCAGATAGCCGGTGAACGAGACCACCTGCCCCGTGACGAGCTTCTTGACCGCGCGATCCTCGACGCTGCGATCCTGCATGGTGTTTTCGACGAAGCCCGCATCGATCACCACCGTCTCGCCGCTCGGCAGCCGTGCCGGCAGGAACGCCCAGGTGCCGGGGCCTGAAGCGTCCTTGCGCACGGCGGACCCGGGGGAATAGACCATCGCATCGGGCAATTGCGCATAGGTCGCGGTAAAGCTGACACGGCGGAATTCATCGCGCGCGGGACTTAGCGCGGCCCATTGTGCCGGCGCCGGCAGAGCGACCGGCACCTCCGCAAGACGCTCGGTGAGGGCGGCGATCAGGTCGTGCTTGGCGAGACGGCGCTGCAATTGCCAGACACCGAGCACGACGCAGACCGCGGTCAGGAAAAGCGTGAACAGCGCGAAGCCGGCCACGCGGGGCTTACGCGCGGTCTCGTTCATTTCGTACGGTCGACCAGCCGGCCCGGCGCCGCCTTGTGGTGGAATTGCAGCGCGATCAGCAGCGACTTCATTGCGCGCAACGGCAGCAGGGTGGTCGCGAGGATCAGCGGCAGCCACAGCACCGCGTGCAGCCAGTACGGCGGCTGGTATTTGACCTCGACGACGAGCGCGCAGCCGACCACGATCGCGCCGGCCAGCATGATGATGAAGATCGCCGGACCGTCGCCCGAATCGATGAAGGCGTAGTCGAGGCCGCAACGGTCGCAGGAAGGCGCAAGCGTCAGGAAACCCGCATAGAGCTTGCCCTGGCCGCAGCGCGGGCATTTGCAGGCGAGCCCGCGCAGCGCACTTTGCAGGACGGTGGCTTTCGACTCGGACGTGTCGGGGGCTTCGTTCATGATGAACGGTCTATCACAGTTTCTGCCGAAACCCCTGCGCGCAGAAAGCAAAAGGGCGGCCCTGTGGCCGCCCTCTCTCGATCCGATGTCAGCCAGCTCAGTGCGCGCCGTGGGCCATGGTCTCGGCGCCGTGTCCCCACACGTAGATGCAGAGGAACAGGAACAGCCAGACCACGTCGACGAAGTGCCAGTACCAGGCGGCGAACTCGAAGCCGAGATGCTGGGTCGGCGTGAAGTGGCCGGCATAGGCGCGGAACAGGCACACGAGCAGGAAGATGGTGCCGACCAGCACATGGAAACCGTGGAAGCCGGTCGCCATGAAGAAGGTCGCGCCGTAGACGTTGCCGCCGAAGGAGAATGCCGCGTGGCTGTACTCATAGGCCTGCACGCAGGTGAAGAGCGCCCCGAGCACGACGGTGATGATCAGGCCATACTTCAGGCCCTGGCGATCGTTCTCGAGCAGCGCATGATGGGCCCAGGTCACCGTGGTGCCGGAGGTGAGCAGGATCAGCGTGTTCAGGAGCGGCAGATGCCAGGGATCGAAGGTCTCGATGCCGTGCGGCGGCCAGGTGCCCGGCACGGCGCAGGCGCCGGCCGCGGTACCGAGACCACAGCCGAACACCGCATCGCGGGTGGCGTGGACGGCGTCGGCCGGGAATAGCGCCGCGTTGAAATAGGCCCAGAACCAGGCGACGAAGAACATCACCTCCGAGGCGATGAACAGGATCATGCCGTAGCGGTGATGCAGCTGCACGACGCGGGTGTGGTCGCCCTTGTACTGGGCTTCCTTGATCACGTCGCCCCACCAGCTCGCCATGGTGTAGAGCACGCCGACGGTGCCGACACCGAAGATGATCGGCGCAGCCGAGAACATGTGGTGCATCCAGGTGATCGCGCCGACCGCCATGATGAAGGCCGAGATGGAGCCGACGACGGGCCATGGCGAGGGATCGACCAGGTGGTAGTCGTGATGCTTGGTGTGCGCCGTTGCCATTTGCGGTCTCGCTCCTCAATCCCGTGCCTGTCCGGCACTTATCCCCTTGTTTCCAACCCCCCGAGCGCGAGCCCGGCGATCAGAGATTTCCCTTGCGTTTGTCGTTCTCACCAGATGCGAGCGGCTTCACCACCGGATCGCGCACCGGATAGAAAGTATAGGACAGCGTGATGGTGTTCAGCCCGTCGTTCTCGTGGTCGTCGGCGATCGACGGATCGACGTAGAACACGACCGGCATCTCGCGCTTCTCGCCGGGCGCCATGGTCTGCTCGGTGAAGCAGAAGCAGTTGATCTTCTGGAAATAGGAACCGACCGTCAGCGGCGCGACATTGTAGGCGGCCTGGCCTGCGGTGGTCCGCGCGGCCTGGTTGGTCACCGTGTAAAAGACCGTCACGACCTGGCCGATATTGACCTCGATCTCGCTCTGCTCCGGCTCGAACTTCCAGGGCAGGCCGGGCGCGACGTTGGAATCGAAGCGCACCGCGATCTTCCGTGCGATCGGGCCGCTCGCCGGCGCCGAGGTCGCGACCTGGGTCGTGCCGTTGAAGCCGGTGGCGCGGCAGAACCAATTGTAGAACGGCACCGCCGCGTAGGACGCGCCGACCATCAGCGCGACCACGCCGCCGCAGATCGAGGCGACCACCACGTCGCGGCCAAGCCCCTTGGAAGGCCTGCGCCCCTTGGTGCTCGTCCGGCTCTGGTCCCGCGATATGGTCGGCTTCTGATCCATGTTTCCTACATCGGCCGGACGAGCACGGCCGGTCCCTTGACCATGGTCACGGCGAAGAACAGCACCACGAGCACGCCGAGCGCGAGCGCGATCGCGATCGAGCGCTGACGACGGCTCTTCTTCTGCGCCTCGGTGAGGACGATTCCGTCTATCTCGGGTTTGTCGGCCATTCCTGCGATCATGCGCCCCCTACCATCGGAGCAAGCGCCCGGAACACGACCTCGGCCAGCAAGGTCGCAAACAGCGCGAACAGATAAAGGATGGAGAACGCAAACAGCTTGCGGGTCGCCCGCAGCGACTGGCTGCGCTCGCGGCGGACATAGACGTTGATGGCGAACCCCAGCATGCCGGCGCCGAGGATCAGAGAAACGATGCCGTAGATGGCGTCGAAATAGCCGAGCGCCCAGGGCGCAGCCGCGACCGCGATCAGCACGATGGTGTAGAGCAGGATCTGAAGCCGCGTCGCGTCGGGGCCGGCGACGTTGGGCAGCATCGGAATGCCGGCGCGCGCGTAATCGTCGGAGCGGAACAGCGCCAGCGCCCAGAAGTGCGGCGGCGTCCAGAAGAAGATGATGGCGAACAGCAGCAGCGGCTCGACGTCGACCGTGCCCGTGACCGCGGCCCAGGCCACCACCGGCGGCAGCGCACCGGCGGCACCGCCGATCACGATGTTCTGCGCGGTCCAGCGCTTCAGGCCGATCGTGTAGATCACGACGTAGAAGAAGATGGTGAAGGCGAGCAGCGCGCCCGCGATCCAGTTGACCAGGATGCCGAGCGTCATCACCGAGAAGAAGGCGAGCGTCATGCCGAAGGTCATCGCCTCGGGGCGGGTGATGCGGCCGCGCGGAATCGGCCGGTTCGCCGTGCGCGACATCTTGGCGTCGATGTCGCCTTCGAGCGCCATGTTGAGCGCCCCGGAGGCGCCGGCACCGACGGCGATGCAGAGCAGCGAGGTGAAGGCCAGCACCGGGTGGAAATGCCCGGGCGCCATCGCCATTCCGACCAGCGCGGTGAAGATCACCAGCGACATCACCCGCGGCTTCAGGAGCGCGATGTAATCGCCAACCTCCGCTTCGGAGATGCGGGGATTGATGTCGATGGCGTTGTGGTCGAGGACGGACACTAGACTGACTCGCTTCGTTGTAGAGCCGCGGCGCCCGTCACGGGCGCCGCGAGCGTCGGCTTACTGCACGCGGGGCAGAACTTCGAACTGGTGGAAGGGCGGGGGCGAGGGCAGCGTCCACTCCAGCGTGGTCGCACCTGCACCCCACGGATTGTCGCCAGCCGGCACCTTTTTCGCGAAGGCGTCGATCACGCAGTAGAGGAAGATCAGCACGCCGAAGCCGGAGATGTAGGAGCCGACCGACGAGACCAGGTTCCAGCCCGCGAACGCGTCGGGATAGTCGACATAGCGGCGCGGCATGCCCGACAGGCCGAGGAAGTGCTGCGGGAAGAACACCAGGTTCACACCGATGAAGGTGACCCAGAAGTGCGCCTTCGCCAGCGTCTCATTGTACATGTAGCCCGACATCTTCGGGAACCAGTAGTACCAGCCGGCGAAGATCCCGAACACCGCGCCGAGCGACAGCACGTAGTGGAAGTGCGCGACGACGTAGTACGTCTCCTGGAGCACGCGGTCGACGCCGGCATTCGCCAGCACGACACCGGTGACGCCGCCGACGGTGAACAGGAAGATGAATCCCACCGCCCAGATCATCGGCGCGCGGAACTCGATCGAACCGCCCCACATCGTGGCGATCCACGAGAAGATCTTCACGCCGGTCGGGACCGCGATGACCATCGTGGCGGCGACGAAATAGGCCTGCGTCGCCGAGGACATGCCGACCGTGTACATATGGTGCGCCCACACCACGAAGCCGATGCCGCCGATCGCGACCATGGCGTAGGCCATGCCGAGATAGCCGAACACGGGCTTGCGCGAGAAGGTCGAGACGATCTGGCTGACCATGCCGAAGGCGGGCAGGATCAGGATGTACACTTCGGGGTGACCGAAGAACCAGAACAGATGCTGGAACAGCACGGGATCGCCGCCGCCTTCTGGGTTGAAGAACGTCGTGCCGAAATTGCGGTCGGTGAGCAGCATCGTGATCGCACCGGCGAGCACCGGCAGCGACAACAGCAGCAGGAACACCGTCACCAGGATCGACCACACGAACAGCGGCATCTTGTGCAGGGTCATGCCCGGCGCGCGCATGTTGAAGATGGTGGTGATGAAGTTGATGGCACCGAGGATCGACGAGGCGCCCGCCAGATGCAGCGACAGGATCGCGAAGTCGACGGCCGGGCCCGGATGGCCCGAGCTCGACAGCGGCGCGTACATGGTCCAGCCGGCGCCGACACCGTTGGCGCCCGGCTCGCCCTCGACGAAGGTCGACATCAGCAGCAGCGCAAAGGAGGCCGGCAGCAGCCAGAACGAGATGTTGTTCATGCGCGGGAACGCCATGTCGGGCGCGCCGATCATCAGCGGCACGAACCAGTTGCCGAAGCCGCCGATCATCGCGGGCATGACCATGAAGAAGATCATGATCAGGCCGTGGGAGGTCACGAACACATTGTAGGTGTGCGTCTCGTGGAAGATCTGCACGCCCGGATACATCAGCTCGGCACGGATCGCGATCGACATCGCGGCGCCGATGACGCCGGCAATGACCGCGAAGATCAGGTACATCGTGCCGATGTCCTTGTGGTTGGTCGAATAGACGTAGCGCCGCCATCCGGTCGGATGGGCGTGCTCGTCATGTCCGTGGTCTTGCGCGTGATCGCCGTGTGCCGCTGCGCTCGTTGCCATTTTCTAATCCTGCCTTGCGTCCCGATCGGACCTCTGGAGGTCCCGCCCTTATGTCGCTTTCAGTTCCCTCGACCCCGTCGCCCGGCGCTTACTGCGTCGAGCCGGCCGTGGAGGCGTAGGTGCTGGTGCCGCCGCTCGCATATTTCTTCTTCGCCGTCTCGACCCAGGAGGCGAACTCCTGGTCGCTCACCACGCGGATAGCGATCGGCATGAAGGCGTGGTCCTTGCCGCACAGCTCCGAGCACTGGCCGTAGAACATGCCGGTCTTGGTTGCCTTGAACCAGGTCTCGTTCAGCCGTCCCGGAATGGCGTCGATCTTGACGCCGAAAGCCGGCATCGCGAAGGCGTGGATGACGTCGGCCCCGGTCACCTGAACCCGGACCACCTTGTTGACGGGGACCACCATCTCGTTGTCGACGCCGAGCAGGCGGGGCTGCTTGTCCTGGGCCATCAGCGAGTCGAACTCGAACTTGCCGTTATCCGGATAGGCGTAGGACCAATACCACTGCTTGCCGGTCGCCTTGATGGTCAGGTCCGCCTTCGGCACGTCGAGCTCGAGGAACAGGAGGCGGAACGACGGCACCGAGATACCGACCAGAATCAGCACCGGAACGAGCGTCCACGCCACTTCGATCAGCGTGTTGTGCGTGGTCCGCGACGGCACCGGATTGGCCTTCGCGTTGAACTTGACGACCACGATCACGAGCAGCGCCAGAACGAACAGCGTGATCACAGTGATCAGCACGAACAGGAAATTGTGGAACCAGATGATATTGTCCATCACCGGGGAGCCAGACTGCTGAAGCGTCCACTCCCACGGCGCCGGTTGCCCGAGCTCGGCGAATGCCGCACCGCTCGTCGCCAGCGTCAGACCCGCCACGGCCAATCCCAGCAAGTGCCGGCCCACCGGGCCCATCGACATCTTCATGCCGTTCGCGCTCCCCTAACGAAATCACCCCAAGTGCATCCCCCTATTTTCGGGAAACGCTTTATTCGATCCGCCCCTCTGACAAACCGCCGCGCAAGAATACCTCTAAGAGGAATTGGGGCCAGATCGCTAGAACGCCGAAATCAAGCCTCTCAAACCATAATTCTTGATCTATCGCAATGCAGTCTTGAGCCTCGTCTGCCTGCCATCACCCGCAAGATATTTCCTAGTAACATCAGACAAAAATACCGTTTCCCGGGATGCTGCGGCTTGACAGCGGAATTGCCCGCGGTAGGCACTGGCAGACAGCCGCACAGGAACCTGATTCGTGCGGGCGATGGCGGCCGTGGCGGCGTGGAATTTGCTTGCGAATCGCCTTCAAGACGCCGTCATTCCCGTATCAGTCCGCCAGGTGCGAGCGACCCAGGCGAGCAGAGGGACCGACCCGATGGGGTTTTCGAGAGGCACGGCAAAGCGGGCTAAGAGGCAGGCTAGCGGCCTCACGATGCTGGCTGCCCTGCTGGCGGCGGTCGCGCTCCCGGGCCTCGCCCATGCGCAGGGCGCGGTGCGCTCCGTCCATGGCGACTGGCAGATCCGCTGCGACACCCCGCCGGGCGCCCAGTCCGAGCAATGCGCCCTGATCCAGAGCGTGGTCGCCGAAGACCGCTCCAATGCCGGCCTGACCGTGATCGTGCTCAAGACCGCCGACCAGAAGAGCCGCCTGATGCGGGTGGTCGCCCCCCTCGGCGTTCTCCTGCCGTCCGGCCTCGGCCTCAAGCTCGACAACCAGGACGTCGGCCGTGCCGGCTTCGTCCGCTGCCTGCCCAATGGCTGCGTCGCCGAGGTGGTCATGGACGACAAGCTGCTCGGCCAGCTCCGCACCGCCAAGACTGCGACCTTCATCATCTTCGAGACGCCGGAAGAAGGCATCGGCTTCCCGCTCAGCCTGAACGGGCTCGGCGAAGGCTATGACAAGCTGCCGTAGGGCGTAGCCCGTCAAAACAGCAGCGCCATCAGGGTCACATTCCCGTACACACCGTCGATCTTGTTGGCGTTGCGCTGCAAGCCCTCGATGACGAACCCGACCTTTTTGTAGAGCGCGATCGCATTCGCGTTGTTCTCGTGGACCGACAGCTCGACCCTCGACATGCCCGCGGCGCGCGCGGCGTCGAGGGTGTGCCGTATCAGCCGGGTCCCGAGACCCTGGCCTCGAAATGGCTGCAAAAGACCCATACCGAGGATGCCGCCATGGGCGTGAATCGGGCGCGACAGCCGCTGAACATCGCACCAGCCGACAACATCAGTGCCGGAAAGGGCGACGAATTGCGGATTCCGTTGCGCGATCATGTCGAGGACGAAGCTGCGCGTCGCCTCGAGCGGAGGCGCCTCCAGGAAAGCGAGATAGCGCCGCTCCCGCGCGACCGTATCCAGCGCCCGGTGGAAGCTTTCGACATGCGCTTCGGATATTGCAATGATTTCAATCATGTCGTTTCGGTAATGTGTCCGAACGGCCCCTCGCCGAACGCGCACGAAGCCATTATCTTGCCAGACATCTCTTCGACAATGGGTGATCGATGACCAACCCCGCCACAACCTCCCTGCTCGACCGCGCCAATCTCGACCGCGACCAGGTTCGCAGCGAGCTCGCGCGCGGGCTTGCCGGTGCCGACGACGGCGAATTGTTCCTGGAATACAGCCAGACCGAAGCGCTGATGTTCGACAATGGCCGGCTGAAGCAGGCGACCTACGACACCTCGCAGGGTTTTGGCCTGCGCGCCGTCAAGGACGACGCGGTCGGCTACGCGCATTCCTCCGACGTGTCGCTGCCGGCGCTGATTCGCGCCGCGGACGCGGTCGCGGCCGTGCGCGGCGGTTATTCCGGCAGCTTCGCTGCGCCTCCAGCGCATACCAACGTGCGGCTTTATAGCGACGACAATCCGCTCGATGCCCCCGGCTTCGAGACCAAGGTCAAACTGCTCGCCGAGATCGACGCCTATCTGCGCGACAAGGATCCGCGGGTGCGGCAGGTCAGCGTCAGCCTGGGCGCGACCTGGCAGGTGGTCGAGATCCTGCGGCCGGACGGCGAGAGCTATCGCGACATCCGCCCGCTGGTGCGCGTCAACGTCTCCGTCGTCGCCGGTCAGGGCGACCGCCAGGAGAGCGGCAGCAAGGGCTATGGCGGCCGCGCCGGCTACGCCGAATTCATCGAAAGCAAGAACTGGCGCGACGCCGCCGACGGCGCGTTGCGCGAGGCTCTGGTCAATCTGGAATCGATTCCCGCCCCCGCCGGCGAGATGGACGTCGTGCTTGGGGCCGGCTGGCCCGGCGTGATGCTGCATGAGGCGGTCGGCCATGGCCTCGAGGGCGACTTCAACCGCAAGAAGACGTCTGCGTTTGCCGGCCTGATGGGCCAGCAGGTCGCAGCCAAGGGCGTTACCGTGGTCGACGACGGCACCATTGCCTCGCGCCGCGGCTCGCTGTCGATCGACGACGAGGGCACGCCGACCAACCGCACCGTGCTGATCGAGGACGGCGTCCTGGTCGGTTATATGCAGGACCGCCAGAACGCGCGCCTGATGAACATGAAGCCGACCGGCAACGGCCGCCGCCAGGGCTATGCCCATGTGCCGATGCCGCGCATGACCAACACCTACATGCTCGCGGGCGATCGCGATCCGGCCGAGATCCTCGCCTCGGTGAAGAACGGCGTCTTCGCCGCGAATTTCGGCGGCGGTCAGGTCGACATCACCTCGGGCAAATACGTGTTTCAGTGCACCGAGGCCTACAAGATCGAGAACGGCAAGATCGGTGCGCCCTTGAAGGGCGCCATGCTGATCGGCAACGGACCGACCGACCTGCATCGCATCCGCATGGTCGGCAACGACCTCGCGCTCGATACCGGCATCGGCACCTGTGGCAAGAACGGCCAGGGCGTGCCGGTCGGCGTCGGCCAGCCGTCGCTACTGATGGAACGCATTACAGTGGGTGGAACGGGCGGATGAGCGTCGAGAAGATAACTGTCACCACCAAGCGGAAGAGCAGCGGCTGGGGCGGCCAGCTCGTGCAGCTCGCCGGCATCGTCGCAGCGGTGTTCATTGCCAAGGGTGCACTGGCCGAGCCGTTCTACGTGCCGTCGGGCTCGATGGAGCCGACGCTGTTGATCGGCGACGCATTGATCGCCTCGAAATTCCCCTACGGCTACGGCACCTCGTCGCTGCCGATCCAGATCAACCTGCCCGAGAGCGGCCGCGTCTTCGCGGAGACGCCGAAGCAGGGCGACGTCGTCGTCTTCCGCTGGCCCGGCGACCGCTCGCAGGCCTGGGTCAAGCGCGTCGTGGGTCTGCCCGGCGACCGCATCCAGCTGCGGCAGGGCCAGCTCTTCGTCAACGACCGCCCCGCCGAGCTGAAGCCGGACGGCGTTGGCGCCGCCGAGGACGACAATGGCGGCAGCGAACCCGCCTATCGCTATGTCGAGACTCTGCCGAACGGCGTCTCGCATCTGATCTTCAAGATGCGTGACAACGGTCCGCTCGACAACACGCAGGAAGTGACGGTGCCGGCGGGCCATCTCTTCGTGCTCGGCGACAACCGCGACAACTCCGCCGACAGCCGCGTGCCCTTGCGCTCCGGCGGCGTCGGCCTGTTGCCGATCGACAATCTGGTCGGCCGCGCGGATGCCGTGCTCGGGTCCTGGGATCTCGGCATCCGTGGCCAGCCGGTGTGGACCTGGCTGTCCGGATTTCGCATGGCGCGGTTTTTCACCGCCGTGCATTGAAGGCCGGAATGTCCTCACCTCTCTCCTGCACGCGGGAGAGGGAGCGCAACTGTGATGATCCGCGACGAATTTCTGACGCTCGCGCTGCTAAATCCGTTCAACGCAGCGATCCTCGATGAAATCCATCGCCTCGCGCTGCCGGATGCGTGGCTCGTCGCGGGCTGCCTGGTGCAGACGGTGTGGAACGTGCTCACGGGCCGCCCGATCGATCACGGCATAGCCGATTACGACGTGTTCTATTTCGATTCCGACACCTCATGGGAGGCGGAAGACGCGGTGATCCGCAAGCTGCACGCGCAGCTCGCGCATCTCGGCGCCAAGGTTGAAATCCGCAACCAGGCGCGCGTGCACCTTTGGTATCCCGGCAAGCACGGTCTGCCCTATCCACCGTTGATGCGCGCGACCGACGGTATCGACCGCTTCCTCACGGAGAATACGCAGGTGGGCATCCGCCCTGCCGGTGGGGATTTCGACGTCTACGCGCCGCACGGGTTCGACGACGTCGCGAAGCTCATCGTGCGACCTAATCGGGCGCCGAATTTTTCCGCCGCCAATTACGCGGCGAAGGCGGCACGCTGGAAGACGCTGTGGCCCGAGATCACGGTGATCGCGGTGCATTGAGGTGGGCCAGACAAGCATGCCCTCCCACCGCTGCCACCCCTCTGCGGAATCTCTTCTACCGCACCACGCCCGACGTAAACCCCGCTTTGCGGCGCGGCGGCTTGATTTCCTTTTTCAGGAAGCAGCGCGCTTCACGCCCGGTGTAGCCGGGGCGCGCATAGGTGAAGGCGCGGCATTTGTTGTCCCCGGTGCAGGCGGCCTTGCAGGCCTCTTCGCCTTCGCCGTCCTTCATCTCGAAATTGCGCAAATCGCCGCCGGGGCGGTCGATCGAGGTCTCGACGCCTTCGACACGCGGCTCGATCACGCCGGCGCCGCGCACACCGGAGATGCAGCAACTCCCCGGCACGCGCGCGGGCACCGTGTTCTTCAGCCAGCACACCGCCGAGCCGCCTTCGACGTCCGGATAGCTGAAGCTCCACGAGCGGCAACGGCGGTCGCGCTCGCACAGCAGCGCGCAATCCTCGGGATCGCCCGACGTGACCGGGGTGCTGAAATAGTCTCCGCCGGGCCGATCGAACGCCGTCTGGGCGCGCGCAGGCCAGCTCGCAAACACGAGCGAAAGCAGCGCGGCGCAGGCCACGACGCTTGCCATGACGCTTGCCATGACGGCCAGGCGGCCCTTGCCCATCGGAACAGCTTTCGAGTTATTGACGACGCTCAGGTTTTTCAGCCGGTCATTTGATCGCCGCAAACCTGTATGGGCGATGAACGGCTCGGGTCCCTGATCGTGGCCACCTGTTGGCCCTTTGGGTCTAGAACGCGTATTCCGCGTAGGCTGGTTCCACCGAGCCGTTCCAGGGACCGTTGAACTTGTCGAGCAACTCCTCAGCCGGCGTGCGGCCGGAATCGATGATCCGATCGAGCGGCTCCAGATGCCTGGTCTCGTCGCGGCCGAGCTGATCGATCCGGCCGCGCCGGCGCAAGCCGGCATGTGCCAGAACGAGGCACTCCTTGGCGATCTCGAACAGATAGCGGTCCTTGATCCGCGACTTGAAGCCGAAGCGCGGCACGTCATCGCGCAAGGCCTGACGCTCATGCGCAGACCAGTGCTTCACAAGGTCCCATGCGGCATCTAGCGACACATCGTCGTAGAGCAGCCCGGCCCAGAACGCAGATAGCGCCGGCAGACGGCCCCACGGCCCACCGTCGGAGCCGCGCATCTCGAGATAGCGCTTGAGCCGCACCTCCGGGAAGATCGTCGAAAGATGGTTGGCCCAGTCCGACAGCGTCGGACGTTCCCCGGGCAGATTGTTGTTGCGGCCATCGAAGAAGGCGCGGAACGAGGAGCCCGAGACGTCGATATAATCCTCGTCGCGCTTGACGAAATACATAGGCACGTCGAGCGCATAGTCGACATAGCGCTCGAAGCCCATGCCGTCCTCGAATGCCCACGGCATCATGCCGGCGCGCGCATTGTCGGTGTCGCGCCAGATCTCGGACCGGAAGGAGAGGAAGCCGTTCGGCTTGCCCTCGGTGAACGGCGAGTTGGCGAACAAGGCGGTTGCGACCGGCTGGAGCGCGAGCGAGACGCGCAGCTTCTTGACCATGTCGGCTTCGGAAGAGAAGTCGAGATTGGTCTGTACCGTGCAGGTCCGGTACATCATGTCGAGGCCGTACTGGCCGACCTTCGGCATGTAATTGGTCATGATCTTGTAGCGGCCCTTGGGCATCACCGGGATGTCGGCGCGCGACCAGGACGGCGTCATGCCGAGCCCGAGGAAGCCGATGCCGAGCGGCGTTGCGATCTCGCGCACCTGCGCCAGATGCGCCATCAGCTCACTCTGGGTCTGGTGCACGTTCTCGACGGGGGCGCCCGAGAGCTCGAACTGCCCGCCGGGCTCGAGCGAGATCGCGCCGCCGCCGGTGACGTCGTAGAGGCCGATGATGTTACCCTTCTCCATGATCGGCTCCCAGCCGAGCAGGAGTTTCATGCCTTCGAGCAGCGCGCCGATACCGCGCGCGCCGTCGTAGGGCACCGGACGGTGGCCTTCGAGCGTGAACGGTGTCTTCTCGTGCTCGGTGCCCATGCGGAATTCGGACGGGTCCTTGCAGCCAGCCTCGAACCAAGCGACGAGTTCGTCGCGCGATTGCAGCGGCGTCATATCGATCTGGTCTCGCGCCATATCAAACTCTAATCAAAAGCGCTTCGATCGAACGCGCGTGGGTGACAGGGATGGTCCGCGAACCCACCGGTTGCACGGACGAGCTGGTTTGCCGCGCGATCATCGCAACGGTGTGGTTTCGTTGACGTGGGCAGGCGGCAGTTTCATCTCGCCGCACGAGCAGCCCAGACGGTCGAGCAGACCGCTGAGCTTCACGGCATCCGCATCGGACAGCTTCGAACCGACATATTTCTCGATTGCGGCCGAATAGGCGCCCCACATCCGCTTCTGCAATTCGCGGCCGGCTTCCGTGATCTCCACGAACTGGCCGCGCTTGTCGATCTTGCATTCACGCCGCAAGGCGAGGCCTTCGTCGACCAGGCGGTCGATCAGCCGCGATGTCGAATATTGCGGGATCAGCATCTGCCGTTCGAGTTCGACCGGCCGGAGCTCGCCCGAGGGCGCCCGTGACAGTTCGAGCAGCGCGTCATACCATGCCAGCGGTGGGAAGCCGGCCTTCTTCAGGTCCTGCTCGACACAATCGAGCACGCGGCTCTGTACCCGCATCAAGCGGATCCAGGCGGAAGTCGCCTCGGTCGATGGTTTGCGTTTCATGGTCCCGCTCAAGCTCGTCGCCCGTCTCTTACCCTATTCGATGCACCTGCATCAATCTTGACTATTTCAAGCAGATGCATGTAGTCGGTCTTTCGCCTGAACCAAGCATCAAGAGGAGGAAATTCCATGAAACTGTACTATTCGCCCGGTGCCTGCTCGCTGTCCCCCCATATCGCGCTGCTGGAAGCCGGCCTGCCCTATGAACTGGTCAAGGTCGATATCCGGGCCAAGAAGCTCGAAAATGGTGAGGATTATCTGAAGCTGAACCCCAAGGGCCAGGTCCCTGCGCTGGGCCTCGATAGCGGAGAGATCGTGACCGAAGGTCCGGTGATTGTCCAGATGATCGCCGATCAGGCCTCAGCCAAGGCGCTGGCGCCGGCCCACGGCAGCGCCGAGCGCTACAAGCTCATGGAGTGGCTGAATTTTCTCACCTCGGAGGTGCACAAGAGCTTTGGCCCGCTGTTCGCGCCGGCCCTGAACGACGAGGCCAAGGCCTTCTTCAAGGACCGCGTCATGGGCAAGCTGAAATACATCGACAGCCAGCTCGCCGGCCGTGACTACCTCATGGGCAAGCAGTTCACGGTGGCTGACGGCTATCTCTTCACGATGCTGACCTGGGGCGACCGAATGAAGTTCGACCTCTCGGCGATGCCGAACCTTGCCGCGTACAAGACCCGCGTCGCGGCGCGGCCGCAGGTGCAGGAAGCGCTGAAGAAGGAAGGGCTGGTCCAGGCCGCCTGAGACGCGACGCCGATCAATCTCCCAGGGGCCGGGTCCACGATCCGGCCCTTTTTGCTGCCGCAGGACCGCGCCGCGCGAAACCACTCAGCCGGATCATCGTACCTCGCGTTAGACTTATGAACTACTGTTCGCCAAACGTAAGTAGTGCTGTCTTGTCACTACCCGCGAAGCGGGCGATTTTGACGGAATTGATTGAAGAATTATTGGACTCGCATCGGAGTTGAACTTGACGATCGCCCTCGTCCTGATCGTAGCAAGCGCGTTGGTGGGAATAGCGACAGGTTGCGTTTTCAGGGTCTGGGCGCTGGTCGTGATCTCGCCGTTGATCGCGATTTTCTCGGCGATAATTCTGCGCGCTTACGAATTCGGGATGATGGCGGGCGTGCTCGTCATTGCTGGTTGCCTCGCCGTCTGCCAGCTCGCTTATTTCGCGGCAGCCTATGTGCTGCACACGCGCCACGCCTCATCCCATGACGAAATCGACGGCGAGCCAGGCCAGGCAAGCAAGCAGAAAATCCGCAGCCAGCACAAGTAAAGCCGCAGCGGCCCAAAGCACCGGCCCCTTGCGGCGCAGGCGCGCCGGCTTCTGTTGGGGCAAGAGACGGCCAGTTGCGGACGCAACAGCATATTTCGCGGCGAGATCGCGACCAAGCGCGGTCTTCCGCAGCACCAGAGAGTTCATCAAGGACACTTTCTTATTTCGTCTTCAACTTGCCGATGGCTCGGCAAGTGTCCCAACCGGTTTCATGACCCTGACCCGGAGCAAGACTAGTGCCAGGGCCGAGCAAAAGAACGGCGCTGCTTTGACGCGCTTATGACAATTGCGCGACACCGCGGCAGCGGGGACTCTGGCACGGTTCCTACGCGAATTCTGTGACCGGTTCCACAAGCCGGGAACGATTTGACGCAACCGTGATGAGCGTGGCCTGAAACGAAAAGGCCGGATCGATGACCCGGCCTTTCGTATTCTTCGATCTCGAATGTGCAGCCCGAAGGCAGCGAAGCGCAAACCGGGCTACGCGTGCGGCTCAGGCCGCCGCCTTGTTCGGAGCGAAGCGGCCGTAGAAGGTTTCTCCCTTCGCGGCCATCTCCTCGAGGAGTTTCGGCGGGGTGAAGCGCGAGCCGTATTTCGCCTCCAGCTTGTGGCAAAGCTCGACGAACTTCTTCGGGCCCATGAAGTCGATGTAGGACAGCGTGCCACCGGTGAACGGCGCGAAGCCGAAGCCGAGGATCGAGCCGACATCCGCCTCGCGCGGATCGGTGATGACATGGTCCTCCACCGTGCGCGCGGCCTCCACCGCCTGCACCACCAGGAAGCGCTGCTTCAACTCCTCGATGTCGAGGGTATCGGGATCGAGCTGCTTGGGCTGCAGCGCGGACAAGCCCGGCCACAGGCTCTTCTGGCCCTTGCCCTTCTCGGGGTAATCGTAAAAGCCCTTGCTGTTCTTGCGGCCCAGACGGCCCTGCTTCTCGACCATCTCCACCATCAGCTTCTTCTGATCGGGATTGATGGCGTTGGGGCCGAGGTCGGCTTCCGTCGCCTTCATGATCTTGAGCCCGAGGTCGAGCGCGACCTCGTCCGACAGCGAGAGCGGGCCGACCGGCATGCCGGCCATCTTGGCGCAGTTCTCGATCATCGCGGGCGGCACGCCTTCGAGGAACATCTCGTTGCCTTCGGCGACGTAGCGGCCGACGCAGCGATTGGCGAAGAAGCCGCGGCTGTCGTTGACGACGATCGGCGTCTTACCGATCTGCCGGACGTAGTCGAGCGCGGTCGCGAGCGCGAGATCGCCGGTGTTCTTGCCCTTGATGATCTCGACCAGCATCATCTTCTCGACCGGCGAGAAGAAGTGGATGCCGACGAACCTGCCCTGGTCCTTGAAGGATTCGGCGAGCGAAGTGATCGGAAGCGTCGAGGTGTTGGACGCGAAGATCACGTCCGGCTTCATATGCTCCTGCGCCTTGGCAAAGGTATCAGCCTTGACCTTGCGGTCCTCGAACACGGCTTCGATGACGAGATCGACGTCCTTCAGTGCGGAATAGTCCGCGGTCGGCGTGATGCGCGCGAGCAGGGCTTCTGCGTCGCCGGGCTTGGCGCGGCCCTTCTTGATCTGCTCCTCGATCACCTTCTGCGCATGCGCCTTGCCCTTGTCGGCGCTCTCCTGGTCGCGATCGATCAGGACGACGTCGAGGCCGGCACGGGCCGAGACATAGCCGACGCTCGCGCCCATGAACCCGGCGCCGATCACGGCGATCTTCTTCACCTTGGTCGGCGGCACGTCCTTCGGACGGCGCGCACCCTTGTTCAATTCCTGCATCGACAGGAACAGGCTGCGGATCATCGCGGCCGCTTCCTTCGAGCGCAGGACCGAGGTGAAGTAGCGCGATTCCACGCGCAGCGCGGCGTCGATCGGCAACTGGAGGCCCTCGTAGACGCAGCTCATGATCGCGCGCGCGGCCGGATAATTGTCGTAGGTCTCGCGGCGATAGATCGCGTTGCCGGCCGGGAACATCATCATGCCGGCCTTGGAGAACACCGGGCCGCCCGGCAGCTTGAAGCCCTTCTCGTCCCAGGGCGCAACAGCCTTGCCGCCGCCCTTGATCCAGTCCTTTGCCGCCTTGACGAGATCGGCCGCGGGAACGATGGCGTGGATCAGATTTAGCGCCTTGGCCTTCTCGACGGTGACCGGATCGCCCTTGAGCAGGATCGTCATTGCGTCCTGCGGCGGCACCAGGCGCGGCACGCGCTGCGTGCCGCCGGCACCCGGGAACAGGCCGACCTTGACCTCGGGCAGCCCGAGGCGGGTCTTGGGATTCTCCGCCGCCACGCGATAGTGGCAGCACAGCGTGATCTCGAAACCGCCGCCGAGCGCGAGGCCGTTGATCGCCGCCGCCCACGGCTTGCCGGAGGTCTCGATGGAGCGCAGCACCAGCGAGAAACGCCGGCTCTGCTCGAACAGCATCTGGTTCGCGGCGGTCTCGCCCTGCTCCTTGAATACTTTTGCGTAGGCCTGGTTCATGCCCTCGAGCATGGACAGGTCCGCGCCGGCGCAGAACGCCTCCTTGGCAGAGGTGATGACGACGCCCTTCACCGCAGCGTCGGCCGTGGTCGCCTTGACGATCGCGTCGAGCTCGCTGGTCGAGGTCTCGTCGAGCACGTTCATCGAACGGCCCGGAATGTCCCAGGTCACGAGCGCGATGCCGTCGGAATCGGTCTCAACCTTGAAGTTCTTGTAAGCCATGCTGGTTGCTCCCTACCCTTAGACGCGTTCGATGATGGTCGCGGTGCCCATGCCGCCGCCGATGCACAGCGTCACCAGTGCGGTCGTCTTGTTGGTGCGCTCGAGCTCGTCGAGCACGGTACCGAGGATCATGGCACCGGTCGCGCCCAGCGGATGGCCGAGCGCGATCGCGCCGCCATTGACGTTGATCTTGGCGTTGTCGATGTCGAAGGCCTGGATGTAGCGCAGCACGACGGAGGCGAAGGCCTCGTTGAGCTCGAACAGGTCGATGTCCGACTTCTTCATGCCGGAGCGTGCAAACAGCTTTTCGGTGACGTCGACCGGGCCGGTCAGCATCATCGCGGGTTCGGAGCCGACATTGGCGAAGGCGCGGATTCTTGCACGCGGCTTCAGGCCGTACTTGCCGCCGGCTTCCTTGCTGCCGAGCAGAACCGCGCCGGCACCATCGACGATGCCCGACGAATTGCCGGCATGGTGCACGTAATTGACGCGCTCGATCTCCGGATGCGACTGCACCGCGACGCCGTCGAAGCCGCCCATCTGCGCCATCATCGTGAACGCCGGCTGCAGCTGCGCCAGCGACTGCATCGTCGTCGAAGGACGCATATGCTCGTCCTTGGCGAGGATGGTGAGGCCGTTGATGTCCTTCACCGGGACGATCGACTTGTCGAAGCGGCCTTCATCCCAGGACTTCGCCGCACGCTGCTGGCTCTGCACCGCATAGGCGTCGACGTCGTCGCGCGAGAAGCCGTATTTGGTCGCGATCAGATCGGCCGAGACGCCCTGCGGCATGAAATAGGCCGGCACCGCCATCGACGGGTCCATCGGCCAGGCGCCGCCGGAGGCGCCGATGCCGATGCGGCTCATCGATTCGGCGCCGCCGCCGATCACGAGCTCGTGCTGGCCGCTCATCACCTGGGCTGCGGCAAAATTCACGGCATCGAGGCCGGAGGCGCAGAAGCGGCTGATCTGCACGCCCGGCACGGCTTCGCCCAGACCCGCCTTCAGCGCGGCAAAGCGCGCGATGTCGGAGCCGGCTTCGCCGACGGGATCGACCACCCCGAGAATGACATCATCGACGGAATCTTCCGGGAGGTTATTGCGGTCCTTGAGCGCCTTGAGCGGCACGGTCGCGAGCGCGAGCGCGGTGACTTCGTGCAGCGCGCCGTCCGCCTTGCCGCGGCCGCGCGGGGTGCGGACGTGGTCGTAGATGAATGCCTCAGGCATGACGCCCTCCTGATGTGATGGTCGTGATCTGGTTTTGGACGGGTCGCAGCGAAAGCAGCTTCAGAATGCTTCCGCCGGCAGTTCCATGATGGTGGCGCAGCCGGACTGGATGCGCGCGAGATTGGCGGCGGTCTCCGGCAGCATCCGCTCCATGAAGAAGCGGCCGGTGACGAGCTTGGTCGAGAGATAGGGGGTCGTCCCGCTCTCGGCAATCTTGCCCTGCGTCACCTTCGCCATCTTCGCCCACATGTAGCCGAGCGCGACGAAGCCGAAGAGATTGAGGTAATCGGTCGCGGCGGCGCCGGCATTGTCGGGCTTGGCCATCGCGTTCTGCATCAGCCAGGTGGTGGCCTGCTGGAGATGGCCGAGCGAAGCCGAGAGCGGGGCGATGTAGGGCTTCATCGCCTCGTCGCCGCCGTTCTCCTTGGCGAAGGCCATGACCTCGCCGAAGAACGCCATGATGGCGCGGCCGCCGTCGCGCGGCAGCTTGCGGCCGACGAGGTCGAGCGCCTGGATGCCGTTGGCGCCTTCGTAGATCATGGCGATGCGGGCATCGCGCACGAACTGCTCCATGCCCTGCTCGGCGATGTAGCCGTGGCCGCCATACATCTGCTGCGCCTGCACCGCGTTGGCGAAGCCGTAATCGGTGAGAAAGCCTTTCAGCACCGGTGTCATCAGGCCCATGTGATCGTCGGCGGCCTGGCGGTCCTTGGGATCCTCGGAGCGATGGGCGACGTCGCTCTTCAGCGCGGTCCACATCACGAAGGCACGCGCGGCCTCGTTGAAGGCGCGGATCGACAGCAGCGTGCGACGCACGTCGGGATGGACGATGATCGGATCGGCCGGCTTGTCCGGCGCCTTGACGCCGGTGAGCGAACGGCCCTGGATGCGATCCCGCGCATAAGCGACGGCGTTCTGATAGGCGACCTCGGACTGCGCCAGACCCTGCACGGCGACGCCGAGGCGGGCCTCGTTCATCATCACGAACATGCCCTGCATGCCCTTGTTCTCTTCGCCGATCAGCCAGCCGACGGCGTTGTCGTAGTTCATCACGCAGGTGGAATTGCCGTGGATGCCCATCTTGTGCTCGATCGAGCCGCAGACCACGCCGTTGCGTGCGCCGACCGAACCGTCGGCGTTGACCATGAATTTCGGCACCACGAACAGCGACACGCCCTTGATGCCGGCGGGAGCGCCCTCGATGCGGGCAAGCACGAGGTGGATGATGTTGGGGGCGAGGTCATGCTCGCCGGCCGAGATGAAGATCTTGGTGCCCGTGATCTTGAAGCTGCCGTCGGCCTGCCGCACCGCCTTGGTGCGGAGCATGCCGAGGTCGGTGCCGCAATGCGGCTCGGTCAGGTTCATGGTGCCGGTCCACTCGCCCGCCACCATCTTCGGCACGTAGGTCTGCTTCTGCTCGGCAGTGCCGTGGACGATCAGCGCCGCGGTCGCGCCCATGGTGAGGCCGCCGTACATCGAGAACGCCATGTTGGCGGAGATCTGGAATTCGTTGACCGCCTGGCTCAGCGTCACCGGCAGACCCTGGCCGCCGAACTCGGTCGGCGCCGACAGGCCGAGCCAGCCGCCCTCGGCGACCTGCTTGAACGCGTCCTTGAAGCCCTTCGGCGTGGTGACGCTGCCGTCATCGGCGCGCTTGCAGCCCTCGATATCCCCGATGCGGTTGAGCGGCTGGAGCACCTCTTCGGCAAGCTTGGCAGCTTCGCCGAGAATGGCTTCACGCACGTCGCTCGACGCATCGGAGAAGCCGGCCAGATTGTCGTAGCGGTCGATCTGGAAGACGTCGTTGAGCAGGAAGTTCACGTCTTCGACGGGGGCTTTGTAGATCGGCATGGTGGTCTCCCGGCAGGCCTTGAAGTGGTGATGTTGGCTTATGACTGAGCGGCAAGCTGCTCCGCCATCAGGCGATGCAGCATGTTGATCGCCTTGAGCGGCCGCACCATCACCTTGAAATGCGTGATGCGTCCCTCGCCGTCGAAGGTGATGATGTCGACGCCGTTGATCTCGATGCCGTCGATCATGGTCTTGAATTCGAGCACGGCGCCGCTCTCACTCTTCCATTCGCCGACATAGGTGAAGCCGGCACCGCCGAGCACCTTCTCGGCGCTGGCGAGATATTTGAAGGTGATGTCGCGGCCGCGCTGCGGCGAGTGCACGACGGGGCTTTCGAAGACGGCGTCGGGATGGAGGAGGTCCCAGAGCGCTGCCCGGTCATGCGACTTCATGTAGCCGTACCAGGAATCGAGGCCGGTCATTCTCGGGTGCCTCCCTAAAGGCAAGCAACTAAAGGCCTGGGCAAAAAAACGCGAAAACAACCCCATGCACAGTAGCGCGAAGGTTGATTCCGCTGGGGTTTTTCGCGGGTGTTTGCCCTCGTTCTTGGGTCACCTTCTTGGATCACCTCATATGCACATTGACGCATATGCGCCGATGCGCATAAAGTCAAGCAGATTGGTTAAGGTCGAGAACAGCAGGAGGACCGGTCATGGCACTGGGCGACGCAATCCTCGCATGCCTGACGGAACGTCCGATGACGGGCTACGAGCTCGCCAAGACGTTCGACTCCTCGATCGGCTTTTTCTGGAAGGCCGACCACCAGCAAATCTACCGCGAACTCTCCAAGTTGCGCGACCGCGGCTACATCCAGGGCCGCGAGGTCGTGCAATCCGGCAAACCCAATAAACTGATCTATACGCTTACTCCGGAAGGCCGAACAGCGCTGCGGCACTGGGCCGCGCGGCCAAGCACGCCCCCCTCCATCAAGGACGACCTGCTGGTGCGATTGCATGCGCTCGACAGCATCGGAATCGAGCCCATGCGCACCGACCTGATGGCCCGGCTCGAGCACCACCGCGATCGCCACGAGAACTACGAGCGCATCCTGAAGAAGCGCTTTCCGGAAGGGACCGCGACCGGCGTGCTCGACCTCGGTAACCTCCTCCTGCTTCAGCTCGGCGCCCGGCATGAGCAGATGGTGGCCGATTTCTGCGAAGAGGCGCTCGAGGCGCTGTCGGCGATGAGTGCCAAGGGCACCGTGGTGCTGCTGGAAGATGGCAAGCGCGAGGGCAAGGGCTGAGGCCTTTAGAGCCGCGACGTTACGGCAAGCCGTTCCAGCATACTCTGCTGTCATCGCCCGCGCAGGCGGGCGATCCAGTATTCCAGAGGCGGCGCGGCTAGAACCGAGGAGCTACGGCGTACTGGATGCCCCGCCTTCGCGGAGCATGACACCGGTGCCCCCAAGTCCCCGCCGCCCAACTTTAAGACACCGTCAACGGGTTCCTTAACCCGTTATTTACCGTAACAGACAAAAGTCGGTTTTCGAGGCAGACGACCCGCGCCAAATTCGATTGTCTTTGCAACTGGCACGCGTGGGGAGGCTGGAGGCGCCGGGTGGGGCGCCGGAGTCGGAACCGGACAGAGTCATGAATTCGCGCGTATCGTGGAGTGTTGACGGCATCGATCCATCCGTCCGGGAGCGGGCCGAAGCTGCTGCGCGTCGCGCCGGCATGTCACTCAATGATTGGCTGAACTCCACGCTCGGCGAAACTGCCCCGCCAAACTTTCGCGGACTTTACGACCAGCGTCCGCAAGCCCCGAACGTTCCGAACCAGATACCGAGCCAGGAAAGCCGCGAAGTCGCCGACATCCACCAGCGGCTCGACGCCATCACCCAGCAGATCGAACGGATTTCGAAGCCCGCCCCGCGCCAGGACGCTTCGCGACAAGACCCTTCGCGACAGGATCCTTCGCGACAGGACGGCGTTGCGCGCCAGCTCAACGACGCGATCTCGCGCCTCGATGCGCGGCTGTCGCAAATCTCAAAGCCGCAGCAGGCTCCGGCACCGCGGCAGGCACCCGTTGAAACGCGCCAGCGCCAGGCCGATGCGGTCGAGCGCGCGGCAGCGCAGGTCTATCGCAACTCACCGCCCCTGAGCCCCGCTTCGTTCGACGTCGCGGTCGCCGAGATCACGGCGCGGCAGAGCGAGCTCGACGGCTTTACGCCCAGGCAGATGCCGCCGCGCGCCGCGCCGCCGATCGCGCCTGCGGCAGCTCATTTCGCGCCACCGATGGCGCCGCCCGCGCCTGCCTACGCTCCGCCGCCACCGCAGCCGGGGCCGGATTTCTCTGCGCTCGAGCGCCATCTGCTCAAGATCACGAGCCAGATCGAATCGCTCCAGCGCCCTGACAATACCGAGCAGGCGATCAACACCTTCCGCAGCGAGCTTGCGGAGATCCGCAACGCCATCACCGAGGCGATGCCGCGCCGCGCGATCGAATCGATCGAGAACGAGATCCGCTCGCTGCATCGGCGCATCGACGAGACCCGCTCCAACGGCACCGACGGTCAGGTCCTGGCCGGCATCGAGCACGCGCTGTCCGACATCAAGCAGGTGCTGCGGACGCTGACGCCGGCCGAGCAGCTCACCGGCTATGACGAGGCGATCCGCAATCTCGGCGCCAAGCTCGATCTGATCCTGCGCGCCAATGACGATCCCTCGACGGTCCGCCAGCTCGAAGGCGCGATCTCGGCGCTGCGCGGCATCGTCTCCAATGTCGCCTCCAACGAGGCGCTGGCACGGCTCTCGGACGACGTGCAGCTGCTGTCGTCGAAGGTCGACCAGGTCACCCGCCCGTCCGGCCAAGGCGACAGTTTTGCGGTGCTGGAGCAGCGCATCGCGGCGCTCACCGCCGCGCTGGAAACGCGCGAGCGGCCTCAGCCATCCGAGAGCAGCGAGCATCTCGAAAGCGCGATCCGCGCCCTGTCCGACCGTTTCGACCGCATGCAGGTCGGCAGCGACTCGGCTTCGACCTTTGCTCATCTTGAACAGCGGGTCTCGTATCTGCTGGAGCGGATCGAGGCCGCCTCCGATCCGCGCAACGGCAATTTCAGCCGCGTCGAGGACGGGCTGCACGACATCCTGCGCCACCTGGAGCGGCAGCAGGCGACCTATTCCGCGCTGGCCGAGAGCCGCAACTCCGCGCCGCCTGCCGATTCCGGAATGGTCGATCTCGTCAAGCGCGAACTCTCCGACATCCGCTTCAACCAGGCCGAGACCAACCGGAGCACCCAGGATTCGCTAGAGGCCGTCCACAACGCACTTGGCCACGTCGTCGATCGCCTCTCCATGATCGAGGGCGATCTTCGCAACGTGCGCACGGCGCCGCCCGCCCCTGCGCCGCAGCCGATGCCGATGCCGATGCCGATGGCCGCTCCCGTGGAGCCCGCGCCGATGGCGCGCGAGCCGCGGCAGCAAGCACAGCAGCACCCGAAATACGATCCGAAGCCCGAGCTGCCCAATCCGGCCGCTGCGCAAGCGGCGCAAGCCGCCTTCGCCGCCGCGCCGCGCGAATTCCATACCGCCGCGCCGGCAGCGCCGCTGCCGCCGACGATGCCGATGGCGCCCCCCGTTCCGCCGCGCGCGATCAGCGAAATCCTGGAGCCGCATACGGCGCCCACGCGCGCCGCGCTTGCGCCCGAACTGCCGCCTGATCATCCGCTCGAGCCGGGCACCCGGCCGGGTGCACGCGTCGCCACGCCGTCGGAGCGCATTGCTGCGTCCGAAAGCGCAATCAGCGAAATCCCGGCCGCGCCGAAGGAGCCGGTGTCGTCGTCGAGCTTCATCGCTGCCGCGCGCCGCGCTGCCCAGGCCGCCGCCGCACAGCCGGAAAAGCCGGCCCGCGGCGCCAAGGCAGGAGCCGATCGGTCCAAGGACAAGGGCAAGGACGGCGGTTCGACCATCACCTCGAAGATCCGCTCGCTGCTGGTCGGCGCGAGCGTGGTCGTGATCGTGCTCGGCACCTTCAAGATGGCGATGAACCTGCTCGATGGCGGCAGCCCGTCGCCGTCGCCGCAGGCGATGGAGAATTCGTCGCCCGCACCCGCGCCGCAGACCCCGCCGCCGGTCGAGAGCAAACCCGCGACGCCCGAGCAGGTCACGCCGTCGATGACCTCGCCGACCCCGATCGGGCGGCAATCCCAGAACAATGCCGCGCCGGCTCCCGCCAGTTCGGGCAACTCGGCCTCGGTTGAAATTCCGCCGTTGCCCGCCGCAGCCCCGCAGCCGGCCTCCAGCGACGTCACTGGCGCGCTGTCGGGCACGGGCCGCACGAAACTCGCGATGATCCAGGTGCCGCCGAGCGAAAAACTGCCTGACGGCATCGGTGGCCCCGGCTTGCGCGCCGCCGCGATGAAGGGCGATGCGACCGCGGCCTACGAGATCGGCGTGCGCTTTGCCGAGGGCAAGGGCGTGGCCGCGAATTACGACGAAGCCGCCAAATGGTACGACCGCGCGGCGCAGGCCGGCGTGGTGCCCGCGACCTTCCGCCTCGGCACCCTCTACGAAAAGGGTCTTGGCGTGAAGAAGGACGCCGACATCGCCCGCCGCTACTACACGCAGGCGGCCGAGCGCGGCAACGCCAAGGCGATGCACAATCTCGCCGTGCTCGACGCCGATGGCGGCGGACGCGGCGCCAACTACAAGAGCGCGGCACAATGGTTCCGGAAGGCCGCCGATCGCGGCGTCGCCGACAGCCAGTTCAACCTCGGCATCCTCTATGCCCGCGGCATCGGGGTGGAGCAGAACCTCGCCGAATCCTACAAATGGTTCACCCTCGCCGCCGCCCAGGGTGACGCCGATGCGGCCGGCAAGCGCGACGACGTCGCCAAGCGGCTCGACCCGCAATCGCTCGCCGCCGCCAAGCTCGCGATCCAGACGTTCAGCGCCGAGCCGCAGCCCGACGATGCGGTCAACGTTCCGGCCCCGAACGGCGGCTGGGACAGCGCGCCGCAAGCGAACGCAAAGCCCGCGCCGAAGGCGGTCGCGAGCAAGCGCTCGGCCTCGGCGGTGCACTGAGGCTCTCTCCCCTCATGGTGAGGAGCGCGCTCTTGCGTGCGTCTCGAACCATGCAGGCCCGCCTCTCCGATCCGGGCCTCGCCCTTCGAGACGCCTGCTGCGCAGGCTCCTCAGGGCGAGGAGCAAAAGCCTCGATCGCCCTCCTCACGCCCATTCACCACGCCCGAAATTCCTGGTCCCTCCCGGCGGCGAATTCGGCTATTGAGGGGCGCGGCAATCGTTCCGTCTTCCTGCGAGCATTCCGCGCAATCGATCCGTCTCGCCGGAGCGTGGTCCCTCGATGCAGCTCTACCTTCCGATCGCCGATCTTCCGGTCAACGTCTTCCTCGTGCTGGCGATGGGCGCGGCGGTCGGCTTCGTCTCCGGCATGTTCGGGATCGGCGGCGGCTTCCTGATGACGCCGCTGCTGATCTTCATCGGCATCACGCCGGCGGTCGCGGTCGCCTCCGTCGCGAGCCACATCGCAGCTTCCTCGTTTTCCGGCGCGCTCGCCTATTGGCGACGACGCGCGATCGATCCGGCGCTGGCGAGCGTGCTGCTCAGCGGCGGCGTGACCGGGACGGCGCTCGGCGTGTGGACCTTCACGCAGTTGCGCGCGCTCGGCCAGCTCGATCTGATGATCGCACTGTCCTACGTCGTGCTGCTCACCACCGTCGGCAGCCTGATGTTCTCCGAAGGCTTGCGCGCCCTGATGCGGACCCGGCGCGGCGCGGTGCCGCCACGACGCACGCACAACTGGATCCATGGCCTGCCGCTGAAGATGCGGTTCAAGCGCTCCAAGATCTACCTCTCGGTCATTCCGGTCGTGATCGTCGGCATCGTGATCGGCTTCATCGGCGCCATCATGGGCATCGGCGGCGGCTTCATCCTGGTGCCGATCATGATCTATGTGCTGCGGGTGCCGACCTCGACGGTGATCGGCACCTCGATGGTCCTGACGCTGGTCACGATGCTGTTTGCGACCTTGCTGCATGCGGTGACCAACCACCTGGTCGACGCCGTGCTGGCGCTGATCCTGATGGTCGGCGGCGTCACCGGCGCGCAATTCGGCGCACGCGCCGGCCAGAAGATCCGCGGCGAGCAGTTGCGGCTGCTGCTCGGCCTGCTGATCCTCTCGGTCGGCGTCCGCTTCGCGATCGAGCTGGTGATCGAACCTGCGGACCTCTTCACCATTCGCGAACTGGGGGTGAGCGGATGATGCGCGCAGCTCTCGCAGTCCTGCTCGTTCTGCTGCTCGGCTCCGTCGCACGCGCCGAGCGGCTGATCGTGTCGGTCTCCAACCATCGCGTCACGGTGACGCCGAACTATTCCGGCGAGGAGCTGGTGCTGTTCGGCTCGGTCGAGAAGGACGCCTCCACGCCCGTCGACCGCAGGACCTACGATCTCGTCGTCACGGTGATGGGCCCGCGCGCCGACATGGTGACGCGGCGCAAGGAGCGCACCTTCGGGATCTGGATCAATACCGACTACCGCCAGTTCTTGGAGGTGCCGAGCTATCTCGCGCTGTTCGCCAACCGCTCCTTCGAGGCGATCACCTCGCCCGAGATCGCGCGGCGCCAGCAGATCGGGCTCAACAACGTGCTGCTGACCCAACGCGTCAGCGGCGACTATGCCGACGTGGTGCCGAACGACGTGTTCCGCTCGGCCTTCATCCGCCTGCGCACCCAGCGCGGTCTCTATCGCGAGGATCCGAGCGCGGTGACGTTCCTGACACCGACGTTGTTCCGCACCGGCATTCCACTGCCGGCGGAGGTGCCGATCGGCACCTATGAGGTGGAGATCAAGCTGTTTGCCGACGGCGCGTTCATCGGCAAGACCGAGACCGCGTTCGAGATCGTCAAGGTCGGCTTCGAGCAGTTCGTCGCCACCACCGCGCGGCAGAACGGGCTGATCTACGGACTGGTCACGGCGGCGATGGCGCTGATGACCGGGTGGATGGCGTCGATCGTTTTCAGGAAGGATTGAGACGCCTAGCTGCACACGAAGGTGAACGAGGTATCTCCGAGTCGTCCTGACGAAAGCCAGGACCCATTACCACAAGCGATCGTTGGTATAGGACGCTCTGGCCACAGCTTGCCGCAACAACAACCAGTCGGGGTAATGGGTCCTGGCTTTCGCCAGGACGACGTTGGAGGAGCAGTTCGCGTTTACCGGTTCACAGCGACGACTGCGGCGATCACGGCGCCTGCACCACCGTCGGCACGCCCGGCTCCAGCAATCGCAACCGCGTCCCGAAGCCGAGCACGTCGAAGGTCTTGCGCAAATCCTCGCTGTTCTGGCGGAAATGTGCCCAACCCTCCGTATGAACAGGCACGATCATCGCGTCGGGGAAGGCGCGTGCGGTCTCGATGGTGTCGTTGGTGTCCATGGTGAGATGGAACGGCCCGCGCGTTTGCGCGGCGCCGGCGAAGGGCATCACCACGCCGCATTTGAAGCGGCGCGCGACCTCGGCGACGCCGTCGAACCAGGTGGTGTCGCCGCTGATATAGACCGAAGTTGTGTCGCTCCGGCTTGACGACACCACGAAGCCGATGACGTCACCTGACAGCGGCTCGATGCCGGCCGGGCCGTGACGCGCCGGGGTCGCGGTGATCGTCAGCGAATTGCCGTCGCGATCTTTCAGATGCGCCGTGCCCCAGGGCGCCAGGCCCTCAGCATGCCCGCCGAGGCGTTTTGCGCCGGCTTCTGTCGTCAGGACGCGCTTTGCGTGCTTGAGATACTCGCGGCCGGAGTTGTCGAGATTGTCCGAATGCTGGTCGTGGCTGAGCAGGACCGCATCGATCGGACCGACCGCGTCGGCCTTGAGCGCAGGGCCGATCGTCTTCTCCAGCTTGACATGCGGCAATTGGTAGGCACCGGGCGCATCGAAGGTGGGATCGGTGAGCAGGCGAAAGCCGTCGATCTCGATCAGCGCGGTGGGGCCGCCGATCAGGGTGATGGAGATGGGCATGATGAATCTTCCTTAGGATGCAGACTTGGCGGGCCGCGTCACCAGATAGATGCCGAGTGCGACCGGGATGATGCCGAGCAGATCGCGCGCCTCGACGTGCTCGCCAAGAACGATGAAGGCGAACAGCATGCCGAGCGGCGGCATCAGGAAATGATAGGCACTCGCAGCCGTTGCGCCACACACTTTCAGGAGATGAAACCAGAGCCAGTAGGCGAGGATCGAGCCGCCGAGCACCAGGAAGGCGAAGGCGCCGATCAGGCCCGGCGTGAAGTCGATGGCATGAACGTCGGCGAAGGTCAGCGCCACCGGCGTCAGCACGATGCCGGCGGCAAGATTCTGCACGCCATTGCCGATCCACAGGCTTCCCTTCGGCGCGAGCAGCTTGAACAGGATCGTGCCGGCGACGAGGGAGGCGAGCGAGGCCAGCATGAAGACGATGCCGTGCAGTGAGTCGGTGCCGACCGACAGCCGGTGCCAGACGATCGCCGTCACGCCGATGATGCCGAGCAGGAGGCCGCTCGCTTTGCGCCACGTCATGCCTTCGCCGAGCAGAAGCGCGGCAAGGCCCGCCGTGAACACCGGATTGGCCGACACGATCAGCCCGCCGAGGCCGGCGGAGACCGACTGCAGGCCGGTGTAGCCGAGCCCGAGATAGAGCGCGTTGTTGGCGATGCCGAGCACGGCGAAAATGGCGGCATCGCGCCAGGACAGCGACCAGCCGTCGCCGCGGATCAGCGTTGCGCCAAGGATCAAGATGCCGGCGAGCGAGAAGCGCGCGGCGAGCAGGATCAGCGGCGGGCAGTGGGTCACGCCGATCTTGCCGGCGACGAAGGCGTAGCTCCAGAGCAGGCAGAACAGGCCGATCGCGAGCGGCAGCGTGTTGAAGCGGCCGCGGGGAACGGCGATCGAGGGCGCGAGGGACATGTGGGCCTTCTCCTGAACCCTCGATCTAAGGACCCGGCTTGTCATTTGGAAATTAAATGATTAACTGCCCATCAGTGGATTTTTCAATGGAGGCGCCCATGCTCGATCTCGAGCTCCTGCGCAGCTTCGTGTCGGTGGTCGATGCTGGCGGCTTCACCCGGGCCGGCGAGCGCGTCCATCGCACGCAATCGACCGTCAGCCAGCAGATCAAGCGGCTGGAGGAGGACGTCGGCCAGGTCCTGCTGCATCGCGACGGCAAGGACGTGCGCCCGACCGAAGCCGGCGAGCGGCTGCTGTCCTATGCGCGGCGGCTCTTGTCGCTCGCCGAGGAGGCGCGCGACGTGCTGAGCCAGCCCGACGGCGAAGGCGCGATCCGGCTCGGCATCCCCGAGGATTTCGCGGCGTATCGGCTGGCGAAACTGCTCGGCGCATTCTCGCGCTCGCATCCGGGCCTGCGGCTCGATGTACGCGCCGACCAGAGCAAGAACCTGTCGCGCGACCTCGATCGCGGCGAACTGGACCTGGCGCTATTCAAGCGCGAGGCTGGCGAGAAGGGCGCGATTGCGGTGTGGCCGGAGCAGGTGCACTGGGTCACCAGCAAGAGCCATCCAATCCACGCCGATGTCGCTTCCGTGCCGCTGATCGGCTTTCCGCTCGGCTGCCTCTACCGCGCCGGCGCCATCCACGCGCTGGAAAGCGCGGGGCGCATTTGGCACATGTCCTACACCTCATCGAGCCTCGCCGGCATCCAGGCCGCGGTCGCGGCCGGCATGGGGTTGAGCATCCTGTCGGAGATGTCGATCCAGGCCGACCACCGCGTGCTGACCGCGACGGACGGCTTTGCGCCGATCAACCGGACCGAGGTGGCGCTGATGGCCGCGCCGGGCGCCAGCCCGGCGACGCTGCGGCTGGCGGATCGGCTGGCGGAGTTCTGCGACGACGTGCAGGCGAAGGCGGCGTAGTCACCACGAGGTCGGTCTGTTCCCTCCCCCCTTGCGGGGGAGGGAGCGCAGTGGTGCACGGCGAGAGTGTTCAGCTCAATAACACCGCGACGCAGCGATGGCATGGACGCGGCGGTCGCCGAGCAGATGCGCGACAAAGCCGTTCTTTGGAAAGATTTTTGCAAACGCCGCGTCACGGATGCTGAGGCCGCCGGCATAGGCGCCGAAGGCGGGCATCACGGCGCGCATCCCGTCGGACGCGAAGCAGCGGCGCTCCATCGAGCGGCCGCGCGCGGAGACGCGGGCCTTGGGATGCAGATGGCCGGCGATCTCGCCGTGCGCGCCGGTCGGCTCGTGGCGGAAGGTGATCGCGCCGATCGCGACTTCGTCGGCGACCGTGCCGCCGAGATCGCTCGGCAGCATCGGATCGTGATTGCCTGAAATCCAGATCCAGTCGCGCCCGATCCGGAGTGCGGCCATGGCGTCGCGGTCTTCCGCGGAAAGCCGCTCATGCGCGGTGCGGTCGTGAAAGCTGTCGCCGAGAGCAATGACGATTCGCGGATCATGGCGGGAGATGACAGCAGCGAGACGGCCGAGTGTTGCGAGCGTATCGTAAGGGGGCAGCAGCACGCCGCGCGCGGCGAAGCTGGAACCTTTTTCCAGGTGCAAATCGGAGACGACGAGCAGGCGCTGCTCTTCCCAGAACAGTGCGCCGGAGAGATCGGCCGCGAACGTCACGCCGCTGATGCTGACATTCGAAACGCGCATGTCCTCGATGTCTCCTGAAATCAGCGCGCCCGTCGTCACGTCAACCTGCTTTTATCCCATCGCCTCTTTGACCAGCTCGTCGGCGGCTTCCGCCAGCAGCTCGTCTCCCGCTTCGCCATAGACTGACTCGCGGCCGATTTCCAGCATCACGGGGACGGCGAGCGGCGAGACGCGGTCGAGTTCCCGGTGCGTGATACGGCCCTGGATGCGGGTGAGCATGTCGCTGAGGCGGCGCAGGTCGAGCAGGCCGGTGGCGGCATCGGCCCGCGCGGCGCGCAACAGCACGTGATCGGCCTGGTGCTTGCGCAGGACGTCATAGACGAGATCGGTCGAAAACAGCAGCTGGCGCCGGCTTTTCTCCTCGCCGGTGTGCCGGCGCGCGATCAGGCCGGAGATGATCGCACAATTGCGGAACGTGCGTTTCATCAGGGCGGATTCGGCGAGCCAGGCCTCGAGATCGTCGCCGAGCATGTCGGGATCGAACAGCGCGTCGAGGTCGATCCTGCCGTCCCGGATCATGAAGGACAGGTCGCCGAGCGCCCAGACAGCGATCGCATATTCGTTGGCGACGAAGCCGAGCGGCCGGGCGCGGGCGCGCTCCAGCCGGCGCGTCAAGAGCATGCCGAGCGTCTGGTGCGCGAGACGGCCTTCGAAGGGGTAGCAGACGATGTAATGCTTGTTGGCGCGGGGAAAGCTCTCGACCAACAACTCGCGCACCGCCGGCACGCGCGAGACGTCCTTTTGCAGCGACAGCCAGTCGCGCACCTGCTCCGGCAAGGCACCCCAGGCGCGCCCGTCATCGAGCAGGCGGCGGACGCGTTCGGCAAGATAGGTCGAGAGCGGAAACTTGCCGCCCATATAGGACGGCACTTTCGGATCCTTGTCGTTGGCACGCGAGACGTAGACCTGATCCTCGACAAGGGCTTCGTAGCGCACCACCTCGCCACTGAACACGAAGGTGTCGCCCGGGCTGAGGCCCTCGATGAAGGTTTCCTCGATCTCGCCGAGCAACCTGCCGCCGCGCGCGATCACGCCCGTTGACCCGCCTGCTTTTCCTTGACCGCCGCCGCGCGAGCGCACCAGCCGCACCTTCAGCATGTCGTCCTCGACGATGGTGCCGACATTCATCCGGTAGCTCTGCCGCACCTTCGGATTGGCGACGCGCCAGCGCCCCTCCTTGTCCTGCTTGATGCGGGCGAAGCGCTCATAGGTCTTCAGCGCGTAGCCGCCGGAGGCGACGAAATCGACGACGTCGTCGAAATCCGGCCGCGTGAGATCAGCGTAGGGCGCCGCGGTGCGCACTTCGTCGTAAAGTTCGTCGGAGAGAAACGGCTCGCCGCAGGCGCAGCCGAGCACGTGCTGGGCCAGCACGTCGAGTGCACCGATGCGCAGCGGCGGCGTGTCCTGCGCATTCTCCGCGATGGCGTCGATCGCGACGCGGCACTCCAGCACCTCGAAGCGGTTCGCGGGCACCAGCACGGCGCGCGAGGCTTCGTCGAGCCGGTGGTTGGCGCGGCCGATGCGCTGCATCAGGCGCGAGGCCCCCTTGGGCGCGCCGATATTGACGACGAGATCGACGTCGCCCCAGTCGACGCCGAGATCGAGCGAGGAGGTGCAGACCACGCCGCGCAAGCGTCCCGCCGACATGGCGTCCTCGACCTTGCGGCGCTGGGCGACATCGAGCGAGCCGTGATGCAGCGCGATGGCAAGGTTGTCGTCGTTCATGCTCCAAAGATTCTGAAACAGCATCTCGGCCTGGCTGCGGGTGTTGACGAAGACCAGCGTGGTCTTGTTCGCCTTGATCAGCTCGTAGATCTCGGGAAGCGCATGGCGGGCACTGTGGCCGGCCCAGGGCAGGCGCTCGCGCGTGTCCATCATTTCGACCAGCGGCGGCGCCGCGCCGCCGGCCATGACGATGTCGGCCGCGGCTTCCTTGCCGCCGGGCTGCGGCACCAGGAAGCGCGCCAGCGATTCAGGCTCGGCCACGGTCGCCGACAGGCCGATCGCCCGCATCTGCGGCGCGAGCCGCCACAGCCGCGCCAGGCCGAGCGACAGCAGATCGCCGCGCTTGGACGTCACCAGCGCATGCAGCTCGTCGAGCACGATGCGCTTCAAGGAGGAGAACAGGAACGGCGCGTCGTCGGAGGACAGCAGCAGCGCGAGCTGTTCGGGCGTCGTCAGCAGGATATCCGGCGGATAGCGCCGCTGCCGCTGCCGCCGCGACGTCGGCGTGTCGCCGGTGCGGGTCTCGATCTTGATCGGCAGCCCCATCTCGGCGACGGGACGCTCGAGGTTGCGCGCGATATCGACGGCGAGCGCCTTGAGCGGCGAGATGTAGAGGGTGTGAAGGCCGCCGGTGCGTTGCAGGGTGCGGCCGGTGGAGACCAGAGATTTTGTCGAGACTGCGGGCGCGGAGCTCAGCTCCACCAGCGTCGGCAAAAATCCCGCCAGCGTCTTGCCGGCGCCGGTGGGCGCGATCAGCAGTGCGGAACGGTCCTCGCGCGCTTTCTCCAGCAGCGCCAATTGATGCGCGCGCGGCGACCAGCCGCGGGCTGCGAACCACGCCTTGAAGCGGTCGGGCAGCAGCGCGGCAGGCTCGGCCGGAGATTTGAGGATACGGGGCGGCACGGCATCACAGGTAAGCCGTGGGGGTGGGTTCGTCGAGGGGGCGGCGCGACCGACGAGCGAGATACCGCCGTTCCCTCTCCCCTTGTGGGAGAGGGTGGATCGCCGCGAAGCGGCGAGACGGGTGAGGGGTATCTCTCCGCGAGAGAGCATCGTTCGAGTACGCGGAGAAACACCCCTCATCCGGCGCTTCGCGCCACCTTCTCCCACAAGGGGAGAAGGAAGAAAGCGCCCCTACTCCGACATCGGCTTGTCGGAGATGTCCCAGTCCTTGCCGGTGAAGGTGGAGATGAAGAGCGTCTTCATCGGCGTGTAGTCGTCGGGCGTGTAGCTGTAATTCACGCCGTCGAGGAAATAGGGCGAGTGGAAGCCGTTGAGATTCGAGGCCTGCTTCAGCACATTGGCGCGGGTGAGCTCGTCGCCGCAGCGGCGCAGGATCTCGCCCATGGTGACGGCCTGACCGTAGCCGGCGAATGCGATGGTGTTGTCCTGATCGATCGCCGGCGTGTACTTCTTGCGCAGCTCCTCGAACGCCATCACGTCGGGGTCCTTCTCCCATTTGGGCAGGCCGACTTCCTTGTTGTAGCGGATGGCGACGATGCCGGCGGCGTTCTCGAGGCCAGCCGCATTGAGGATCGAGCGGCCGGTCGAGCCGGCCGACAACAGCTGCAACGGCTTCCAGCCGAGCTCGGCGACCTTGCGGATCGACTGCGACGACGCCTTGCCGGTGGAGATGTTGTAGAAGACGTCCGCACCCGACTTCGAGAGGTTGATGAGCTGGGAATCGACGGTCGGATCGGTCAGATCATAGGTCTGCTCCATGATCACCTTGGCGGTGCCGCCGGCGTCTTCCAGAACCTTCTTGAAGGGACCGAGGAAGTCGCGGCCGAAATCGTCGTTCTGGTAGAGGATGCCGACCTTGGCGTTCGGCTTCACGCTGACGACATGCCGCGCCAGGATGCGCGCCTCGGTCGGATAGAGCGGCAGGCCCGCCATCGTCCATTTGAACTCTTTCGGGTTATTCCACTTCGACGCGCCGGTGTTGAGCAGAAGCTGCGGCACGCCCTTGGAGTTCAGGTATTTGTGCACGGAGGTCTGCGGCGCGGTGCCGAGCGAGCCGTAGAGCGCGAGCACTTCTTCCTGCTCGACCAGACGCCGCGTCGCCTCGACGCATTTCGGCGCGCTGTAGGCATCGTCCATGGTCAGGAATTTGACCTTGCGTCCGTTGATGCCGCCCTTCTCGTTCAGCATCTGGAAATAGGCTTCGCCGATGCGCCCGAGCACGCCGTAGAGCGAGCCGGGGCCGGAATGCGGCACGGTCTGCCCGATCTTGATCTCGGTATCGCTGGCGCCGGCATCGTATTTCTTTTCCGCGGCCCAGACGTAGGGCGCGGGCAAGGTGGATGCCGCGATGGTCGCGAGCGCGGCGGCGCTGAAATCGCGCCGCGATGGATTCCTGGTCATTATTTGTTTCTCCCTGACGAGGACATTGTGCTGGCATCGTGGCAGGTGTCGCAAGTGGGAAGTCGCCGCTTTGCGACGCAATGACGCTCAAGGCGTCGCGTATAGCGCCTAGACTCAAGTTTTCTCGGCGACCACGACGAGGCCGCGCACCGGCTCGTTGTTCTCGATGCGTGGCGAGGCCTGCTCCAATGTGAGGAGCTTCAGGCCGGCCTTCGCCATCGCATCGCGCACATATTCCGCCGAATGGGCATAGCGCAGGCCTTCGCCGAGAACGATGCCGCGGCCGCTGCCGCGGCCGTCATGGGTCTCCAGCGTGAACGCAAGCACGCCACCGGACGCAAGGACGCGCCTGGCTTCGCTGAGCACCGGCCCGAGATCGGAGAGATAGACGAACGCATCGGCAGCGACGACGAGGTTTGCACTCGCGTCACTCTTGGTGCGCAGGCCCTCGATCATGTCGGCGACTTCGAGCTCGGCATAGAGGGCGGTTGCTCGCGCCTCCTTGACCATGCCGGGCGACAGATCGATGCCGATGAAATGATCAACCTGTTTTGCGAAGGCGGCGGCCGCCAGCCCCGTACCGCATCCGAGATCGATGGCGCGCCTGAAGAGGGCGGGCTTCTTCGCGGCGACGCGGGCAGCCACCACCGCCTTGAAGATCAGCGACGGCGCGCGATAGCCGAGATCGTTGATCAGCACGTGCTCGAAGCGCGGCGCGTATTGATCGAACAAGGCCTGCACATAGGCCTTGGGCATCTCGGACAATTGCGCGTCGCCAAGGCGCATCAGATGCAAATGAGCGCCATGCTGGTCGCTGGCATCGGACTCGCGCGATTTTCGAAAGGCCGCAATCGCCTTGTCGCGCTCGCCGAGTTGCGCGCGGATTTCGCCGAGCGTGAACCAGGCCGAGGTGAAGTTCGGCGCAAGCTCGATCGTCTGCTCCAGCAGATCGGCGGCGGCCGCCAGATCGCCCTTGAGCTGGAGGTCGCGCGCGAACTCGAAGCGGCGGTCGGCCATGAGATCGCCGGAGGTCAGGAACAGGCGCAGGGGCATTGGGGGAACCAGAAAGCGAAGCGGGCGGGTGACTCGAACAGGCGGTGGCGCAACCTATATAACAGGCATGCGTCCGCAAGACATCCTGCTGCCCGTCGCGAGCGGTCTGTGCTGCAAGCCCGGCGGCTTCCATATCGACCCCGTCCGCCCGGTGGAGCGGGCCGTGATCACCCACGGCCATTCCGACCATGCCCGCGCCGGCCACGGCGCGGTGCTGGCGACGCAGGAAACGCTGGACATGATGCGGCTGCGCTACGGCGAGAATTTTGCCGGATCGACGCAAGCGATCCGCTATGGCGAGGAGATCCGACTCGGCGAGACCAGTGTGAAGTTTCATCCGGCCGGCCATGTGCTGGGTTCGGCGCAGGTCGCGGTCACCTGCAAGGACACCTGCATCGTCGCCTCCGGCGACTACAAGGATGCGCCCGACCCGACCTGCACGCCGTTCGAGCTCGTGCCCTGCGACGTCTTCATCACCGAGGCGACGTTCGGGCTGCCGGTGTTTCGCCATGGCGATGCCGCCGACGAGGTCAAGAAGCTGTTGGCGTCGGTGGCGCTGTTTCCGGAGCGCGCGCATCTCGTCGGCGCCTATTCGCTCGGCAAGGCGCAGCGCGTGATCGCGCTGCTGCGCCAAGCGGGTTACGACGCACCGATCTATCTGCATGGCGCGATGGAGAAGATCACGCATTACTACCAGAGCCGCGGCATCGCGCTCGGCGAGCTGCGGCCGGTGATGGGCGTGAAGAAGGCGGCGCTTGCCGGCACCATCACGCTGGCGCCGCCCTCGGCGACCTCGGATCTCTGGACGCGGCGGTTCCCCGATCCGGTCACGGCATTCGCCTCCGGCTGGATGCGCGTGCGCGCCCGCGCGCGGCAACGCGGCATCGAGCTGCCGCTGGTGATCTCGGATCACGCCGATTGGGACGGCCTCACCGCCACGATCGCCGCGACCGGCGCCGGCGAGATCTGGGTCACCCACGGCCAGGAAGACGCGCTGGTGCATTGGTGCCAAAGCAAGGGTCTGCGGGCACAGCCGCTCGATCTCGTCGGCTATGGCGACGAGGAGGAGACCGAGACGCCGCTCGCTGGCGAGGCCGACGCATGAACCGCTTCGCCGGACTTCTCGACCGCCTCGCCTACGAGCCCGGCCGCAACAACAAGCTGCGGCTGATCACCGGCTATTTTCGCGAGGTCGCCGATCCCGACCGCGGCTACGCGCTGGCCGCGCTGACCGGCGCACTGAGCTTCAAGCACGCCAAGCCCGCGCTGATCCGCGACCTGATCGCGTCGCGCACCGATCCGGTGCTGTTCGGGCTCTCCTATGACTATGTCGGCGACCTCTCGGAGACGGTGGCGCTGATGTGGCCGAAGGTGCATGGCAATGCGCAGTCTTTTCCGAGCCACCCCTCTCCCCCGCCCTCCCCCGCAAGGGGGGAGGGAGCGCAGCGGAGTGCGCGGCTGCCAGTGAGCACAACAAACGTTGGCGATTCTGAGAGTGATGGACGCACGCCTCTCACCGTTCCCTCCCCCCTTGCGGGGGAGGGTCAGGGAGAGGGGTACCGCGGGCGAGATGGCAATGAGTCCCTTCACCCCAGCAGCCACAACAACCCACCGCCGCCGACCCTGGCCGAAGTCGTCACCACGCTGCGCACGCTCGGCAAGACCGAGCTGCCAAGACAGCTCGAACGCTGGCTCGACGAGCTGGATGAGACCGGCCGCTGGGCGCTCTTGAAGCTCGTCACCGGCGCGTTGCGCATCGGCATCTCCGCGCGCCTCGCCAAGACCGCGGCCGCGGCACTCGGCGACAAGGACCCGCATGAGGTCGAGCTGATCTGGCCCGGCCTCGCGCCACCCTATCTCGACCTGTTCGCCTGGCTGGAAGGCCGCGGCGACAAGCCGGTCAATCGCGATCCCGCGCCGTTTCGCCCGGTGATGCTGGCGCATGCGATCGGGGAGACGGACTTCGCCGCGCTCGATCCCGCCGACTACATCGCCGAATGGAAATGGGACGGCATCCGCGTGCAGGCGGTGGCAGGCCGCGATGAGCACGGCCATATTACCGCGCGGCTCTATTCGCGCACCGGCGAGGACATCACGGGCAGCTTTCCGGACCTCGTGCCGTCGTTGCGGCTGGCAGGCGCAATCGACGGCGAGCTCCTGATCCTGCGCGAAGGGCGCGTGCAGAGTTTCAATGTTCTGCAACAGCGCCTCAACCGCAAGGTCGTGTCTGCGAAGCTGATCAAGGAGTTTCCGATTCATCTGCGCGCCTACGATCTGCTCGGCGACGACGAGAACGATCTGCGCGAGCTGCCTTTTGCGGAGCGGCGCGAACGGCTGGATACCTTCATCGGGAAGCTAGACGATCCCCGCATCGATCTCTCGCCCACCGTCCCCTTCGCAAGCTGGGAGGCGCTGACCGCCGCACGCGCCGATCCCGCCAGCGCTGGTGCGGGCGAAGACGCGGACGCCGTCGAAGGTGTGATGCTGAAGCGGCGCGATGCACCCTATCTGCCCGGACGGCCGAAGGGACAGTGGTGGAAGTGGAAGCGCGATCCGCACATCATCGACGCGGTGCTGATGTACGCGCAGCGCGGCCACGGCAAGCGCTCGTCGTTCTATTCCGACTACACCTTTGGCGTTTGGACCGGCGACGAGTTGGTGCCGGTCGGAAAAGCCTATTTCGGCTTCACTGACGAGGAGTTGCTCCAGATCGACCGCTTCGTGCGTCGCAATACCACCGAAAAGTTCGGTCCCGTCCGCCACGTCGTGCACGAGCCGGACAAGGGCTTGGTGCTGGAGGTCGCCTTCGAGGGGCTGCAGCGCTCGCCGCGGCACAAATCCGGCGTCGCGATGCGCTTTCCCCGCATCAGCCGCTTGCGCTGGGACAAGCCGCCGCGGGAGGCCGACCGGCTGGAAACGCTGGAAAAGATGCTGAAAGCGGAGGCGGCCGAGGTTGAAGCGTGAGGCCTACCCTGATGATGGCCCGCGCGCAGTCAGCCCGCGGCATGTGCTTGCGCGAATTAAAATCCCGTAAGCCGATTGACGCCCCGTTACGGGTTCCCCATGTCCCCCGCCGTGCCCTATGATAGGGTCGAATCCGCCCAAGGAGTTTCCAGATGGTCCAAGACGTCAGAGATTTGCCGGCCGGCCGCAGTGATGGCCTGAACCGCTTTCTCGGCGGCTCGCCGCTGGCGGTCGCGTTTCGCCTGGTCCTGCTCTCGATCCTCGTCGGCGTCGTGCTGGCGGCGATCGGCTTCGATCCCTGGAATATCATCAACAGCATTCGTCTCTTGTTCCAGCGGCTGTGGGATCTCGGCTTCGATACCGTGAACTGGCTGTGGCGCTACTTCCTGCTCGGCGCCGTCATCGTGATCCCGATCTGGCTGCTGATGCGCGTTTTCGGCGCGCCGCGCAGGTAAGGATTTGGGAGCCAGCGGCCGATGCAATTGCGCTTTGTCGGCTGCGGCGACGCCTTCGGATCCGGCGGCAGGCTCAACACCTGCTTCCACGTCTCGGGGCGCGAGGCCAACTTCCTGATCGATTGCGGCGCGTCGGCTCTGCCGGCGCTGAAGCGACTCGAGATCGACCGCAATGACATCGATCTCATCCTGATCACGCATTTCCACGGCGACCATTTTGCCGGGCTGCCGTTTGTCCTGCTCGACGCACAATTCTCGCGGCGGACGCGGCCGCTCACGATCGCCGGCCCCAAGGGCATCGAGACGCGGCTGCGTGAGGTGATGGAGGCTCTGTTCGAGCACTCCTCGAAGACGAAACAGCGCTTCGAGCTGTCCGTCGTCGAGCTCACGCCCGAGCAGAGCCAAAGCTTCGGCGCGCTGACTGTGACGCCCTACCCCGTCGTGCACGGCGAATCCGGCGGACCGTTCCTCGCCTATCGCGTAGAAGCCGAGGGCCGCACGCTGGCCTACAGCGCCGATACCGAATGGACGGAGACGCTCATTCCGCTGGCGCATGGCGCGGACCTTTTCATCGCCGAAGCCTATATGTACGAGAAGGTGGTCAAGAATCACCTCAGCCTGAAGACCTTGGAACAGCATCTTCCCGAAATCGGCGCAAAACGCCTCGTCCTCACCCATATGAGCGAAGACGTGCTGTCGCGCCTCGACGACATCGCGCATCTCGCCGCCGAAGACGGCATGGTGCTCGTGTTCTGACATGCACGCACCCGTTCACTTAAAGATCGGCTCCCGTCAGGTCTTCGCCATCGCAGGCCCCGCGATGGTCGCGAACCTCACCACGCCGCTGATCGGCGTGGTCTCGACCACCGCGATCGGACGGCTGGACGACGCCGCGCTGCTCGGCGGCGTCGCCATAGCGTCCGTCATCTTCGATTGCCTGTTCTGGCTGTTCGGCTTCCTGCGCATGAGCACGCTCGCCTTCACGGCGCAGGCGCTCGGCGCCGGCGAGACGCGCGAGCTGACCGCGATCCTGGTGCGCGGCTTCATCGTCGCCGGTCTGATCGGCATAGCGCTGATCGTGCTGCAACTGCCGCTGGCCGCCGTGCTGTTCGACCTGATGGGCGGCAGCGAAGGCGTCACGCGCGCGGCAAAAACCTACTTCGTGATCCGGATCTGGTCGGCGCCGCTGGCGCTCGCCAATTATGTCATCCTCGGCTGGCTGGTCGGCCAGGCCCGCGCCAATCCCGCGCTCGCGCTCCAGGTCGTCATCAATCTCGTCAACGCGGCGGCGACGATTTTGCTGGTGCTGGTCTACGATACCGGCATCGCGGGTGCTGCGATCGCAGCGGTGCTGTCTGAAGCGGCCGGGTTCGGACTCGGCGTGATCGTCTGCCGCCGCTATGCGGCCGGTGGGTTCGCGGTGCCATACGCAGCCCTGTTCGACCGGGCCAAGCTGATGCGGCTGCTGGCGGTGAATTCCGATATCCTGATCCGCACCGCGGCGCTGATCGCCGTGTTCCTGTTCTTCACCGCCAAGGGCGCGCGGTCCGGCGACGTCACGCTGGCCGCCAATTCGGTGCTCAACAACTTTCTGCTGGTCAGCGCCTTCTTCCTCGATGGTCTTGCGAACGCAGCCCAGCAGCTTTGCGGCCGCACGCTTGGCGCACGCGACGCCAAGGGATTTGCGGATTCGACCCGGCTGGTGCTGCTATGGGGGCTCGGCTTCGCGCTGGTCGTGTCCGCGTTGTTCGCCCTGTTTGGGCCGACCCTGATTGATTTCATGACGGCGAGCGAAGCCGTCCGTCGCGGCGCGCGGGAATTCCTGCCGTTCGTCGTGCTTGCGCCCATTCCGGGCGTGTTCGCCTTCGGCTTCGACGGCATCTATATCGGCGCGACCTGGGCGCGCGAGATGCGCAATCTGATGCTGGCCTCGCTCGCGATCTTCCTCGCCACATGGTGGGCGCTGCAATCGTTCGGCAATGCCGGACTGTGGAGCGCGCTGATTGCCTCCTACGTCTCGCGCGGCGGCCTGCAGGCCGCGCGCTATCCGGCGCAGTACAGGAAGACGTTTCCGAAATCGTAGCTCTCGTGTCCCGGACGCGCTGCAGCGTGAAACGCTGCTGCGCAGAGCCGGGACCCAGCAGGCATGGGCCCCGGATCAGCAGCGCACCGCTACGCGCTGCGCTGCATCCGGGGCACGAGACCGCCTCACATCCCCGGCCAGTCTTCCGCCGTCAGCGTGGCGGCGTCGGTGCCGACGATCTCGGAGAGAGAATCCCTCCCGGTGCGCAATAGCGTCGAGGCGAGGTCGCGCTTGATCTCGTCGACGAGGCCGAGGCCCTTGTAGACCAGCGAGGAATAGAGCTGGATCAGGCTCGCACCGGCGCGGATTTTCGTCAGCGCGGCGCCGCCCGAGTCCACGCCGCCGACGCCGATCAGGGGGAATGCGCCTTCGACGCGCACATAGGTCTCGGCGACCATCCGCGTCGACAGCCGGAACAGCGGCCGGCCGGACAGGCCGCCCTGCTCCTTCGCGCGCATCTCCTCGCGCAGCGTGCTCGGCCGCGCGATCGTGGTGTTCGACACGATCATGCCGTCAACCCGGCGCGAGCGCGCGACCTGCACGACGTCGTCGAGCTGGGCGAGGCTTAGATCCGGCGCGATCTTGAGCAGCACCGGCGTGTCGCCGGCCTTCTGGCGCACCCGCTCGCGCGCGTCGATCACCCTGGCGAGGAGATCGTCGAGCAGCGCGCCTTCCTGCAAATTGCGCAGGCCCGGCGTGTTCGGCGAGGAGACATTGACGGTGAAATAGCTCGCCACCGGCGCAAAGGTCTCGATCAGCCTGACGTAATCATTGACGCGATCAGGCGAATCCTTGTTGGCGCCGACATTGACGCCGACGATGCCGCCGTGCTGCGCGCGCGCCGCGAGCCGGCGCAACGCGATCTCCGCGCCGTCATTGTTGAAGCCCATGCGGTTGATCACGGCCTCGTCGCGCTCCAGACGAAACAGCCGCGGCCGCGGATTGCCGCTTTGCGGCTTCGGTGTCACCGAGCCGATCTCGACGAAGCCGAAGCCGAGCCGCAGCAGCGCATCCGGCACTTCGGCGCTCTTGTCGAAGCCCGCGGCCATGCCGATCGGATTGGGGAAGTTGAGCCCGAAGGCACGTACCGCGAGCTTGGGATCATCAGCATGCGGCTTGCCGGGCGGCAGAAAGCGCAGGCCCTGGATCGCGAGGCGATGCGCATCCTCCGGATCGAGCCAGCGCAACACCGGCAGCGAGAGAGCGTCGAAAGCGCGGATCACGGGGCAAGCTCCGGAACATCGTGGCCGCCGTCGGAGCGCGTGTTGAGGTTCATCACCGAGAGCACCGCACCGAGATCGAGCTCGCCATAGAGATGCGGAAACAGCTCCTCATTGCGCGAACGCTCCCAGCGCAATTCGCTGCCGAGCGCATTGTCGTCGACCTCGACCAGGAACAGCGCGCGCTGCCCGAAATAATGCTTGCGCAGGGTCTCGGGAACCTGGGCGGCGGTCGAGAAATGGATGAATCCGTCGCGCGAATCGTCCGCGCTGCCGCGGTAGACACCCTGCCGTTCCGCCTCGCGCCAGGCCGAGGCCGGACAGATTTTGTAGATCTTGACCACCGCTTGCGCAGCCCTGTTTGCTCGTTGAGTCTTTTGGGGTTTTCGTCTCGTGCGGGTCCCTGAAACCCGGGCGCGACCGTAATGGCCGCCCCCTCCGAACTCAAGGCTTAGAGCCATTTCCGCTCCGATGAAATCGGAACGGGCTCCAAATTCCTGTTTTGACGCGTTTTCCTGATGCGAACCGGTATCCACTACGCTTGAAAACGCGCCCGCCTCCCCCTTGCGCGAAAAATGGAAAACCGGTTGATTTGAGGATAGTTTTCCTGAGTTGCGACGGGCTGGACCTTCCCATGGTCAGGCAGGCCAAAGCGCAGAGGATGCTGACACACGACCAGATCTGGGTCGCACTGGATCGGCTGGCGGCGCGCGCCGGCTTGTCGCCGTCGGGCCTCGCCAAGCGCGCCGGGCTCGATCCCACCACCTTCAACAAGTCCAAGCGCGTCACCTCCGACGGCCGCGAGCGCTGGCCCTCGACCGAATCGATCGCGAAAGCGCTGGCGGCGGCAGATTCGTCGATCGATATCTTTGCCAGGCTGGTCGGCGACGAGGCAGGCGACGGCCGCTCGGTGCCGCTGCTCGGCTTCGCGCTGGCGGGCGTGAGCGGCGCCTTCGACGAGTCCGGCTTTCCCATCGGCAAGGGCTGGACCGAGTTTGCCCTTCCCGCCGCCGAGGGCAACCACAGCTTCGCGCTGCAGATTTCCGGCGACGCGCTTGCGCCCGCCTATCGCGACGGCGACATCATCCTGGTCTCGCCCGGCGCGCCGATCCGCAAAGGGGATCGCGTGGTGATGAAGACCAAGGCGGGCGCGGTGACGGTGGCGACGCTGAAGCGCCGCACGGCAAAGGCTCTCGCTTTGCAGCCGCTCGATGCCTCACAGGCCGAGCGCACGATGGCGGCGAGCGACGTCGGCTGGATCGCGCGGATCGTGTGGGCAAGCCAGTGATCGCGTCTCGCCTGGCGTCGTGACCGGGCGATGACGTCAGCCGCGCCGCATTCGCCGCGGGCAGCCTTGCGACTCAGCATCTCTCTCGCATAGGTTGCGGCCACCAATTGCCGATCAAATTCATCTTGAGGGAATATGATGAATCGACGTCACGCATTGAAGGCCCTGGCGGGTCTTGCGCTTTGTCCGCTCTGCAAGCCGGCCTACGCCGCCGAAGGTGCGCATTGGAGTTATGAGGGCATCGGCGCGCCGGCCAAATGGGGCGATCTCGACGCGGCCAACAAGGCCTGCGCGGTCGGCCTGCAACAATCGCCGATCGACATCGAGGCGACGGTCAAATCGCAATTGCCCGCGCTGAAGCTGAACTGGGGCAAGAGCGCCGACACCATCGTCAACAACGGGCACACGATCCAGCTCAACTTCACCGAGGGCAGCACGCTCACGCTCGGCGACGTCAAATACAAGCTGCTCCAGGTGCATTTCCACCGGCCGAGCGAGCACATGATCGGCGGCAAGAATTTTCCGATGGAGGCGCATTTCGTCCACCGCAACGATGCCGGCGGGCTCGCCGTGGTCGGCGTGCTGATGGCCGAGGGCAGGCCGAACCCGGCCTTCGGCAAGATCGTCAAGACCATGCCGGCCGCGGAAGGTCCCGCCGTGAAGGCGGATACGACCATCGATCCCCACGCCATGTTGCCCACGAGGCTCAGCTATTTCCGCTATCCCGGCTCGCTGACGACGCCGCCCTGTTCCGAGGTCGTCGAATGGCTGCTGCTGACCGACCCGATCCAGGTGTCGGCCACCGATGTTGCCGCCTTCGCAAAGCTCTATCCGATGAACGCGCGCCCGGTGCAGAAGGACAACCGGCGCTACGTGCTGCGGTCGATCTGAGCGGGGGCTGAAGGTCAGCACCCAACCAAAATTGTCGTCCCGGCGAAGGCCGGGACCCATAGCCACAGGGAGAAGTTGGGCGGAGGATCGAAATTGCGCTTCGGTACGACGACCGTCGCTACCCGATAGATCACGCGGTATGGGTCCCGGCCTTCGCCGGGACGACGTTGTAGAAACATCCCGTTCCTACAACACCGCTACGCACTCCGCGCCAGCGCGCCGTCGATCATGTTCACCGCGTTCTGCACGCCATACACCGCGACGAAGGAGCCGAAGCGCGGACCCTTTTCCTGGCCGAGCAGCACCTGGTAGAGCATGTTGAACCAGTCGAGTGTCACGCCGGGACGGCCGTCCTTGCCCTTCTTGACCTGGTCGAGGAACGGCTCGCGGCGGCCGATCTCGTAGACGACGTTCTGGATGTCCTCGGCCGATGCGTCCTGCGGAAGCTGCGATAGCGCGTCACGCAGATCCTGTAGCGCCGCGCGCTCGGTCTCGGTCGGTTCGCGGAACGTCTTCGTCGGCGCGACGAAGTCGCGGTAGTAGTTGATGGCATAGCCGACCATCGCATCGAGCTTGGGATGCGTCTGCGGGCTCACGCCGGGCCGATAGCGGCCGATGAAACCCCATAGCGTCTCGGCATTCTCCGCATTCGACGACGACACCAGCGTCAGCAAGAGCTGGAACGTGACGGGCATGTCGAACTTCGGCGGATGGCCGCTGTGGACATGCCAGACCGGATTGCCGAGCTGCTGCTTGGCGTCCTGCTTGGCAAAGCCGTCGATGAACTGCTGGTAGTCGTCGACGTTGCGCGGGATGACGTCGAAATACAGCCGCTTGGCCGCCTTCGGCTCGCGATACATGAACAGCGACAGCGATTCCGGCGAGGCATAGCGCAGCCATTCGTCGATGGTGAGGCCGTTGCCCTTCGACTTCGAGATCTTCTGGCCCTTGTCGTCGAGGAAGAGCTCGTAGTTGAAGCCTTCCGGCGGCGTGGCGCCGAGCGCCCTCGCGATCGCGCCGGAGAGTTTTACCGAATCGATCAGGTCCTTGCCGGCCATCTCGTAATCGACGCCGAGCGCGACCCAGCGCATCGCCCAGTCGGCCTTCCACTGGCATTTTACATTTCCGCCGGTGACGGGCGTCTCGACCTCCTGGTTCGTGTCCGGATCGACATAAGTCACCGTGCCCGCCGCGACATCGCGGCGGATCATCGGCACCTGCAGCACGACACCCGTCGTCTTGCTGATCGGGAGGAACGGCGAGTAGGTCGCGCGGCGGTCGGGTCCGAGCGTCGGCAGGATGATCGCCATCACCTTGTCGTAGGCCGCGAGCATCTTGAGCAGCGTCGCGTCGAAACGGCCCGACGTATAGTAGTCGGTCGAGCTCGCGAATTCGTAGTCGAAGCCGAAATGATCGAGGAAGGCGCGCAGCCGCGCATTGTTGTGGTGCCCGAACGACGGGTACTCGTTGGAGAACGGATCCGGCACCCGCGTCAGCGGCTTGCCGAGATGCGCGGCCAGCATCTCCTTGTTGGGGACGTTGTCGGGCACTTTCCGAAACCCGTCCATGTCGTCGGAGAACGCGAGCAGGCGCGTCCTGATCTTGTTTTCGGTCAGCACATGGAAGGCGTGCCGCACCATCGAAGTGCGCGCGACCTCGCCGAAGGTGCCAATATGCGGCAGGCCTGATGGCCCGTAGCCGGTCTCGAACAGCACCTCGTCCTTCGGGCTTTTCTTCAGCCGCGCGACAATGGCCTTCGCCTGCTCGAAAGGCCAGGCGTTGGATTGTTCGGCGAGCGCACGCAGATCGCTCGGGTTCGCGGCAAGATCGATAACGGACATTGAGGGGCCTCCGGGCCGCGGAAAATAGCGATTTCCAGGCAGAATGCAATTTTGCGGGGTGGGCAACCGCACCGACCGTCATTGCGAGCGAAGCGAAGCAATCCAGAATCTTTCCGCAGAAGCACTCTGGATTGCTTCGTCGCTACGCTCCTCGCAATGACGACGAGGAGGCAGCGAAGCTAAAACGGGCTCACCGAGAAATACCGCAGCCACAAATCCGTGTAGCGGCCCTTTTCCCAGACACGGAACATCGCCCAGTTCAGGGCCTGGCGCAGCACGTCGTTGCCCTTGCGCACGGCGATGCCGATGCCTTCGCCGAAGAAACGGCTCTCGACGAAGGGGCCGCCGGAGAAGGCGCAGCAATCGCCGGAATCGGTGCCGTTGATCCAGAACGCGAGCGCGATGGCGTCGCCGAAGATGAAGTCGACCTCGCCCTTGCGCAGGGCGCCGCGCATGGCATCGTCATTGGGATAGGGGTGCAGCTCGGCGTCGGTGAACATCGCCTTGAGATAGGCTTCATGCGCGGAGCCGGCGATGACGCCGACCTTCTTGCCCTCGAGATATTCGGGCCGGATCTCCGGCATCACCGCGTCCTTGCGCGAGGCGAAGCGCGCCGGCACGCGATAATAGGGGTCGGTGAAGTCGACGCGGGCGCGGAGCTGCGGGCTCACCGCCATCGAGGCAATGATGGCATCGCCCCGGTTGGAGGCGAGCGCATCGACCAGCGTCTCAAAGCGGCGCATCTGCACGGTGCAGGTGACCTTGATCTCCTCGCACAGCGCGCGGGCGAGGTCGACGTTGAAGCCGGCCGGATTGCCGTCGGCGCCGGTGTAGTTGAACGGTGGATAGTCAGTCTCGGTCAGGAAACGGATCACGGTCAGGCGCGACAGGTCCGGCCGTTCCGGCCGCCGCCGCGGGTCCCAGAAGCCGGGTACGGCCTGCGGGGCTGCCTGGGGCGCGACCTGCGGGGTGGCCTGGGGGGCCGCCGGAGGCTGCTTGGCCGGCACCTGTGCCTGCGCGCCGGGCAGGCCCGCGAGCAGGCAAACGCCAGCCGCCACGCCGAGCAGGACACGGCGCACGGTTTTGAACGATTTTGCCTGTCGCGACGGGGCCATCGGCGGGAAATGAACGAATTTCGTGGGATCGGAGGGCCTTATAGACCATCCGCCCGGGAACGCGAGGGCCGATTGCGGTTAATCGCGGAGCCTACAGATACCGCTTCAACTCCACCGCGGCCTCTTCCGGCGTGCGCTTCAGGTTGAACGGCGAGACGAAGCGGCCGTCGCGGTCCATCAGATAGATCAGCGCGGTGTGGTCCATGGTGTAGTCGCCGTCCTTGGTCGGGACCTTTTTGGCGTAGACCCGGTAGGAGGTGATCACCTTGGCGGTCTCGGCAGGATCGCCGCTGAGGCCTTCGAGGTGCGGGTCGAAGCTCGACAGATATTCCTTCATCGTCGCAGGTGTATCGCGCTCGGGATCGACCGAGATGAAGACGGCATTGACCTTGTCGGCGTCCTTGCCCATCGCGCGGAGCACTTCCGAGATCTCGAACAGCGAGGTCGGGCAGACATCGGGGCAATGGGTGTAGCCGAAGAAGATCAGGGTCGGCTTGCCCTTCAGGTTCTTGTCGGTGACGGCCTTGCCGTTCTGGTCGGTGAGCTGGAACGGGCCGCCGATCGCGGCCGGCTGCGCCACCTTGCTGACCCCGCCCATGGCCCAGAATACGATCAAGAGCCCAACGACGAGGCTTGCGGCGAAGGCGGTCGCGATCACCAGCGGACGGGCGGCGGAGCTCATGGGCGGAAAACTTCCTGTCGCGGGTCAGAAGCAGGCGGCAAAGCCGGTCCTGACCATTTCGAAGAACACCTGGCTGCCGTAGTGGAACCAGAGCACGAGCGCGCCGAGGACGACCAGGCCGCCGACGCCAGCAGCTGCCAACAGCAGCACGAACGGCGTCCGGCCAGCAGTGGGCGAATTGTCCGATACAGGATGGGCGGGGTGCAGTGGTTGAGCCATGACAACGATCGGGGTGAAGGCCGGAGTTCCCGAGCGTTCAGATAAGCTTTGCCCCGCCTGCGGGCAAGGCGCCGCTGGCTGGCAAACAATCCCGTCAGGCCGAGGATGTCAGTGCAGGAGCTGGCCCCGGGCGGATTCGAGCCGGTCCGCTTGCGGGAGTGGCCCGCGCGAGGGCTTGTTGGTCGAGGCCTGCGCGTCCAGGTAGCAGGGCTTGTACATGGCCTGGAGCTGCTTGCCCTTCAGGAAGAGCATGTGCGGGGTGAGGCCACCGCGCTGCATGATCCAGCGCTTCACCTGCGACGGATACATCGCATAGAGCATCTGGGTCGCTTCGGAATTGGTGACGGCGCGGCCGTTGGTGCCGAAATCCCAGGCGGCGTGGAAGCCGAGCGTCGCGTGCGAGGTCACACAGATCCGGTCGGACGGGATGGCGCCGAGGACGATGGTGCAGGCCGAGGCGCAAAGGCCATCGATGATGACGGTGTCACCGGACTGGCGCAGGTCCTGGTATTTGTCGACGTAGGTTCCGATCCGGCCGCCGCGATCATCCGCGATCCGAACCACTGCGTGAGAAGCCCCCACGCCCGCGATCAGGAGAACCGCCGCAAGCAACCCCGTCAGAAACTTCATTGGCCCCCGCCCCCAGTCAAATGCGAATCTGCGTGTCAGGTGGTGATGCCCTGCTAGGGTCTGTCGTAACCGCGGTTTTGTCTAGGCATGCCGGCTCGCTCAAAACAAATTCAAATCCAGTGTTGCGCCCACGCTGCACTCGGCCGGTCTTTATCCCGAAGTGGAACAAGTTAACGATGTCTTACGCGCCACACCCTTGATCTCAGTTGCAACCGCTGGCTTCAATCCGGGCAACTACAGGGGGGAACCGATGGAGGGGGAAACACATGGCCAACGACATGGCTGAAGAGACCGACGTCATCGTTGTCGGCGCAGGACTGTCGGGCCTCGTGGCCGCAACCGAGATCGCGGACGCCGGCAAGCGCGTGATCGTGGTCGACCAGGAGGGCGAGCAGTCGCTCGGCGGCCAGGCGTTCTGGTCGTTCGGCGGATTGTTCCTGGTCGATTCGCCGGAGCAGCGTCGGCTCGGCATCAAGGACTCCTTCGACCTTGCGATGCAGGACTGGCTTGGCACCGCCGGCTTCGACCGTGACGATGACTTCTGGCCGCGCCAATGGGCCGAGGCCTATGTGGCGTTCGCGGCCGGCGAGAAGCGTGCCTGGCTGCGCGCGATGGGCCACCGCATCTTCCCCGTGGTCGGATGGGCCGAGCGCGGCGGCTATGACGCGATGGGCCACGGCAATTCGGTGCCGCGCTTTCATGTCACCTGGGGCACGGGGCCCGGCATCGTCGAGCCGTTCGAGCGCCGCGCGCGCGAGGCCGTCGGAAGCGGCCGGCTGAGCTTCAGGTTCCGCCACCGCGTCGATGCGCTCTCGATCACCAACGGCACGGTGGATGGCGTCAGCGGCGCCATTCTCGCCCCCGACAATGTCGAGCGCGGCAAGAGCTCATCGCGCAACGTCGTCGGCGAGTTTGCGTTGAAGGCGCAAGCCGTGATCGTCGCCTCCGGCGGCATCGGCGGCAATCACGAGCTGGTGCGGCAGAACTGGCCGAAGCGGCTCGGCGCGCCGCCGAAATTCATGATCTCCGGCGTGCCCGAGCATGTCGACGGCCGCATGATCGGCATCACCGAGAAATCAGGCGCGCGGCTGATCAATCGCGACCGCATGTGGCACTATGTCGAAGGCATCCAGAACTGGAATCCGATCTGGCCGCGCCACGGCATCCGCATCCTGCCCGGCCCCTCCTCGATGTGGTTCGACGCCACTGGCGCGCGATTGCCGGCGCCGCTCTTCCCCGGCTCCGACACGCTCGGCCAGCTCCAATACATCATGTCCACCGGCTATGATTATTCCTGGTTCATCCTGACCCAAAGCATCATCAAGAAGGAGTTCGCGCTGTCGGGCTCGGAGCAGAACCCCGACCTCACGGGCAAGAGCTGGCGCATGACAATCAAGCGCGCCACCAACAAGGGCGCGCCGGCGCCGGTGGAAGCGTTCAAAAGCCATGGTGTCGACTTCATCGTGCGCGACAAGATCGAGGACCTCGTCGCGGCCATGAACAAGCTGGCCGGCAGCGACCTCCTCAAGCTCGAGCACATCAAGATGCAGATCGAGGCGCGCGACCGGGAGATCGCCAACCCTTATGTCAAGGACGCGCAGGTGATGAACATCCACAATGCGCGGCGCTACATCGGCGACAGACTGATCCGCACCGCCTCCCCGCACCGCATCCTCGATCCCGCGCAGGGGCCGCTGATCGCGGTCAAGCTCAACATCCTCACCCGCAAGACGCTGGGCGGCTTCGAGACCGACCTCTCTTCGCGCGTGTTCGGCGAGGAGGGCAGCGTCATCCCCGGCCTCTATGCGGCGGGCGAAGCCGCCGGCTTCGGCGGCGGCGGCGTGCACGGCTATCGCTCGCTGGAAGGCACGTTCCTCGGCGGCTGCCTGTTCTCGGGCCGCAATGCGGGCCGCGCCGCGGCGAAGGCGGTGGGCTAGATCATGCGGCGGCGGATGCGCATCGGGGCGTTTGTTGCGGCATTGGCTGCCGCCTCGGCTGCATCCGCCGACACGATCGACATCGACGGTGTGAAGCGGTCCTACACTGTGCAACTGCCGACGAAGCGGCTCGTGCCGCTCGTAGTCGTGCTGCACGGCAAGACCCAGCGCGGCGCCGACATGATGACGCGGACGGCGTGGCCGCAGGTCGCCAAGCGCGAAGGGTTTGCCGTGGTCTTTCCCGACGGGCTCAACAATGCCTGGGCCGATGCGAGGACGAAGGCAGGACCCGCGCTTCGTGGACCACCTCCGGGCACCGATGACATCGCGTTCATCGCAAAGCTCGTCGACAAGCTCGTGGCCGACGGCACCGCCGATGCGAAGCGCGTCTACGTCACCGGCGTTTCCAATGGCGGCGCCATGGCGATGACGCTCGTCTGCGCCCGCGCCGATCTGTTTGCGGCCGGCGCCAGCGTGATCATGAATCTCACCGAGGAAGCCGCGGTCACATGCCATCCGTCGCGGCCGCTGCCTATGCTGATCATCAACGGCACGGCCGACCCGCTGGTCCCCTACGAAGGCGGCCGCGGATCGAGCTATTTTGCCGCAGACGGGTTCTGGTCCACCGACGAGACGCTGGCGTTCTGGCGCAAGCTCAATGGCTGCGAGGCGGATGACGCTGGCGTGACAGACCTGCCCGACAAAAATCTCGCCGACCAGTCCACCGTCACACGGATCACCTCGCGCTGCCCGACGGGGCACGACGTCGTGCTCTATCGCGTCAACCATGGCGGCCACCGCATGCCCGGCTTCGCTCCGGATGCCCGCTTCCCGAAGATCGCGGCACGCCTGCTTGGGCCGCAGAACGCCGACATCGACGGCGCCGAGACGATCTGGACGTTCTTCAGCCGGTTTCCATAAAGCGATGCATGCATCCCCGGCGACGCATGCGCCGCTGGGGTGGCACGCAGCGGGCCGCTGCGCTAGACAGGGCCGCCATTCAAAGGAGTTCCCCAATGAGCATTCAGCGTCTTGAAACCGGCCCGCGCATGAGCCAGGTCGTCGTGCACGGCAACACCGTTTATCTTGCCGGTGTCGTCGCCAACAACGCCGCCGGCGAAAGCGTGACCAAGCAGACCCAGGACATCCTGGCGACCATCGACAGCCATCTCGCCAAGGCCGGCACCGACAAGTCGAAACTGCTCTCGGCCACGATCTACATCACCGACATGAAGACGTTTGGCGAGATGAACGCAGTGTGGGACGCCTGGGTCTCGCCCGGCAACACCCCGGCACGCGCCACCGTCGAAGCCAAGCTCGCCGCGGCGCAATACACCGTCGAGATCATGGTCACCGCGGCGAAGTAACTTCGCGACAACATTATTGGGAACGTCTGAAGCGCGATGAGAACATCATCGCGCTTCAGTTGTTTCTGGCGCATGACCTCCGAGGTAATCGATCAGCGCGCGCGAACCTTCGATAGTCAGGTCAGCCGAACGGCGCCATCGAAGGAGACGACAATGACCGACCCCATCACCATCGCCCGCCGCTACATCGATCTCTGGAACGAGCGCGCCACCAGCCGCCGTCGCGAACTGCTCAGCGAGAACTGGACGGCGGATGCGAGCTATGTCGATCCCCTGATGAAGGGCGACGGCCATGACGGCGTCGATGCGCTGATCGCAGGCGTGCAGCAGCGCTTCCCCGACTTCAAGTTCACGCTGATCGGCGAGCCCAACGGCTATGGCGACCACGTCCGCTTCAACTGGGGCCTCGGCCCCGACGGCGTCGACAGCCCGATCAAGGGGACGGACTTCGCCGTGCTGAAGGACGGCCGCATCAGGAGCATAACGGGATTTCTGGACCAGGTGCCCGCGGGCGCGTGAGCAGCGCCTGGAATTCCCAATCTCGTCATGCCCGGGCTTGTCCCGGGCATCCACGTTCTTCGTGCAGTTGGCGACCAAGTGCGTGGATGGCCGGGACAAGCCCGGCCATGACGATGCGGAAACGCCGGTGTGCCACCTCAATCAACCGCCAACCGATACGCAGCCTTCGCGTTCACACCAAACGCCTTCTCCCGCACCTGCGGCCCGAGCTTCATCAGGCATGCCTCCAGCGCCCCCTTGATCTCGCCGTAGCTTCCGGCAAGCAGGCACACCGGCCAGTCCGAGCCGAAGATCAGGCGATCCTCGCCAAAGCATTTCGCGGCGTGCGCGACGAACGGGAACAGCCGCTCCGCATCCCAATCGTTCCACACCGCTTCCGTCGCCAGCCCCGAGACCTTGCACCAGACATTGCCGCACGCCGCGAGTGCCGCGATGCGATCGGACCATTCGTTGCTTCCGCCGTCGGCGATCGGCGGCTTGGCCGCGTGGTCGAGCACGAAGCGCGCCTGCGGGAAGGCTTGTGCGGTTGCGATCGCGGCCGGCAGCTCGCGGGTGCGGACCAGGAAATCGTAGGCGAGATCGTGCGCAAACACGGCCGTGAGACCACGCTGGACGTCTTCGCGCAGCAGCCAGTCAGGATCGGCCTCGTCATGAACCTGGTGGCGGATACCGACCAGCTTGTCGCCGCCGGGCGACGCGCGCAGCCGGTCCAGCGTTTCGCCAAGTGCAGCGTCGGTCAGATCAGCCCAGCCGACGACGCCGATCACCGAGGGCGTCGCATGCGCGATCCGCAGGAATTCCTCGGTCTCCTCGAGCGCGGAGCGGCACTGCACCACGATGCTCGCGTCGATGCCGTTCGCGTTCAAGAGCGGTGCCAGATCAGCTGGGCCGAAGGCGCGCCGGATCGGCGTGAGCTCGGGCGCATCCATCCAGGGATAGTCGGCGCGCGCGGGATCCCAGAAATGCTGATGCCCGTCGACGATCATGACTTACGCTCCGCCCGGCAACGGCGCGCGGGCGTCGACGAGTTTTCGCCCACGCAGCTCCTGCCAGAACGCCGCCGGCACCGCCATCTCCGACATCGCGATGTTGTCGGCGACTTCCGCGGCGTTGCGCGCGCCCATCACGGCGACCGTGACGGCCGGATGGGCCATGCAGAACTGCAGCGCGGCGGCTTTCAGCTCGATGCCGTGCTTGCGGCAGAGCTCGTCGAGCGCGAGCGCACGGGCGATGAGTGCCGCATCGGCATCCTGATAGTCGAACTTCGCGCCCGCGTGCGGATTGGCCAAAATGCCGCTGTTGTAGATGCCGCCGAGCAGGATGCCGATGCGCTTCGCGGCGCAGATCGGGAACAGCGCATCCAGCGCGCCCTGGTCGAGCAGCGTGTAGCGGCCGGCCAGCAGGAAGCAGTCGACCGGAACGGCCTCCGCAAACCGAACCAGCATGTCCGACTGGTTCATGCCGGCACCGATCGCCTTGACGGTACCGTCGGCGCGCAGGCGCTGGAGCGCGCGGAAGGCGCCGGCCACGGCGTCATCGTAATGGTCGTCGGGGTCATGCACGAGCAGGACATCGACGCGGTCGAGCCCCAGGCGCGCCAGGCTTTCCTCCACCGATCGCATCACGCCGTCATAACTGAAATCGAATACCGGCCGTTCGCGCGACGTGCCCTTGTAATGCTCGTCCTCGGCGGCAGCGCCATCGGGCGCACGCAACAGGCGGCCGACCTTGGTCGAGATGGTGTAGGAGTCGCGGGGCTGTTGCCGCAGGAATGCGCCAAGCCGTCGCTCCGCGAGGCCAAAGCCGTAGAGCGGCGCGGTGTCGAAGAAGCGGATTCCGAGCGACCAGCCGCGGGCGATCGTCGCTTCGGCATCGGCATCGCTGACGGGGGTGAACAATCCGCCGAGCGGGGCGGAACCGAGGCCGAGTGAGGTGACGTCGAGAGAGCCGAGCCGCGACCTTTTCATTCCCATTGCCTTCCAACAGTCTTCTTTCCGCAAGTCTTTTTTCGAAACTCCTGCTTCCGCAAATCGTGCTTCCGCAAGTCTTGTGTCCGGAAGTCTCGCTTCCAACAGCCAAAATCATCTCTCCCGCTTGCGAAAACCGCAAGCGGGAGAGGCACGCAGGAGCGCGGGGCTGGCGGCGCTCCTACTTCAACATCTGCGCAACGTTGTCCTTGGTGACGAGATCGAGGCCGGTATAGACGATCTCCGGCACCTTCTCGCCCTTCTTGATGGCGAGCAGCGTGTCCATCGCCTTCTCGCCCATCTCGAACGGACGCTGGCCGACCAGCGCATTGGCATAGCCGTCACGCAGCAGCTCGAGCTGCATCTTGAGCGTGTCGGCGACGACCAGCGTGAACTTGCCGGAATCGATGTCCTTCTTGGACCTCGAAGCGAAGGCCTTGAAGCCCTCGGGGGCGAACATCGGCCAGCCGCCGATGGGAACGATCGCCGCAAGGTCAGGCGTCGAAGTCCGCACGTCGGTCATCTGCTGGACCGCCAGCGCGGGATCGTCGTTGCAGAACGTCGGAGAGCCCGCGACCTCGGTCCATTTCGAGCCCTTCAGCGCCTCGCGGACGCCGTCGACGCGCTCGGCGAGGTTCTTGGCGCCTGGACCACCCGAGACCATGGCGTATTTGCCGCCGTCGGGCCGCAACTTCACGAGCTGCTTGCCGAGTGCGACGCCGAACTCCTTGTTGTTGGTGCCGATATAGGCGATGCGCTTGGAGCCGGGTGCATCGGCATCGAAAGTGATGACGGGGATGCCGGCCGCTGTCGCCGCCTCGATCGACTTGGTCATGGCCGCGACGTCGGCGACCGAGATGGCGAGGCCGTCGACCTTCTGGGTGACGAAGTCCTGGATGATCTGGGCCTGCGTCGCCGGCTCATGCTCGACCGGCCCCTTGTAGATGCACTCGACATTGCCGAGCTCCTTGGCACGCTTCAGGCAACCGTCGCGCGCGAAGTCGAAGAACGGATTGTTCATCGCCTTGGGCACGATCACGAAACGGTAGTTCGCGGCAAACGCCGGCGTTGCCATCATCGCGACGGCGATGCCGGCAAAAAGAAGTTTCCTCATCGTCTCCTCCACCCTTCTTTGGCGCCCATCCTCTTAAGATCGTCCGGGAAGCGGACAGGCGACATTTTCGTTGCCCTCCCGGAACGACGTCATTTCAGATCATCCGCGAGCGGATGCGGTCGACCAGTACGGCCAGGATGATGATCACGCCCACCAGCGTCTGCTGCCAGTAGGAGCTGACCTGGGCGAGCACGAGGCCGTTGCGGATCACCTCGAGCAGCACGCAGCCGACGATGGCCCCTAACGGACCGCCGATGCCGCCGGCGAGATTGGCACCGCCGATGACGGCCGCAGCGATCACGTTGAGCTCGTAGGACGTCGCCATGTTGGCCGGCGCCGACCCAAGCCAGCCGGAGATGATGATGCCCTGGAGGCCCGCGGCGAGCGCGCAGGTCACATAGACCTCGATCTTCACCCGCACGACCGGGATGCCGGTGAGTTCGGCCGCCTTCTCGTTGCCGCCGAGCGCGAACACGTGACGGCCGAACGAGCTGTGGTGCAGCACCACGGCCATCGCCAGCGCGAGGACCACCAGATAGATGAAGGGCACCGGCACGCCGAGCACGTCGCCCGAGGTGAGCGCGTAGAAATAATCGGCATCCGGTCCGCCCGGGAAACTGCCGCGGCCGTTGGAGACGACATAGCCGAGCCCGCGCACGATCGAGAGCATGCCGAGCGTGGTGACGAAGGGCGACAGGCCGAGCACGGCGATACAGAAGCCGTTGACGAGGCCGGCGAGCAGCGCGACGCCGAGGCCCGCGAGGATCGAGACCAGCAGGATCAGGCCGGGGACATTGGCCAGCACGGTCTTGCCGTCGGCCGCCATGTGCACGAACAGGGAGCCCGCGGCCGAGCCGGGCGCCGACAGCTCGGTCATCACCATCGAGGTGATCATGGCGGAGAAGCACATCATCGAGCCGACCGACAGGTCGATGCCGCCGGTGATGATCACGAAGGTGACGCCGAGCGTGGCGATGGCGATGAAGGAGAAATTCTTCGCCACGTTCTGAATGTTGCCTTCGGTGAAGAAATACGGGCTGGCGAAATGCATGACCACCAGCAGCACCGCCAGCGCGAGCAGGACATAGCCGGTCTGTGACGCGAAGATGCCGCGCTGCCACCACCTGATCCGGCCGACATTGGTGAAGCTGATCGGAGATTCCATGGGCATGGCCATCACGCCGCCTCCTTAGCGCCGGTGATCAGGGCGGTGACTTCCTCGGGCGAGGTCTGGTGGATGGGCTTGTCGGCCCGCTTCTCGCCGCGGCGCATGACGATGACGCGGTCGCACACCGCGAACACATCGGGCATGCGGTGCGAGATCAGCATCACGGCAACGCCCTGCTCCTTCAGTCGGTGGATCAGGCCGAGCACCTGCTCGACCTGGCGCACCGAGATCGCGGCCGTCGGCTCGTCCATCATCACCAGCCTGGCATTGGAGAGCCGCGTCCGCGCGATCGCAACCGCCTGGCGCTGGCCGCCCGACATCTGCTTGACGAGATCGTCGGGGCGCGTTTCCGAGCGCAGCTCGCCGAACAGCTCCAGCGCACGCGCCGCCATCGCCTTGTGGTCGAGCAACGCGAACGGGCCGAACCTGCGCTTCAGCTCGCGGCCGAGGAAGACGTTGGCCGCTGCGGTGAGATTGTCGGCCAGTGCAAGGTCCTGGTAGACCACCTCGATGCCGACGCCGCGCGCATCGATGGGCCGGTTGAAATGAACCGCGCTGCCGGCGAAGCGGATTTCACCGTGGCTGGGGCGGAAATTGCCGGCGATGATCTTGACCAGCGTCGACTTGCCCGCGCCGTTGTCGCCCATCAGGCCGACGACCTCGCCGGGGAGGACCTGCAGGTCGACGCCGTGAAGCGCGCGGATCGCGCCGAACTCCTTGCCGATGCCGGTCAGCTCGAGAACCGGTGTCGCTTCAGTCGTTGTCATCGGCGGCTTTCCTCAGACGTAGCGGTTGACCAGGGATTCCAGATATTCCTGCCGGCCCGAGCGCGGCTGCGGGTCAAAGCCCGGGCCGAGCGCGCGGTCGGCAAGTTCGGCGAGCGAGCGCTGGCCGCCGAGAATGGCGCGGCCCTCGGGCCCGGCCCAGCCCTCGTAGCGCTTCGCGAGCGGCGCAGTGAGGACGCCGGCGTCGACCATGTCCGCGGCGGCGAGGAAGGCGCGCGCGCAGGCGTCCATCGAGCCGACATGGGCATGAATCAAATCGTCGGGGTCGATCGACTGGCGGCGGATCTTGGCGTCGAAATTCAGCCCGCCCGAGGTGAAGCCGCCACGGTTCAGGATCTCGTGGAACACCAGAGCGAGCTCCGGCACGTTCATCGCGAACTGGTCGGTGTCCCAGCCGAGCAGATCGTCGCCGCGGTTGATGTCGAGCGAGCCGAAGACACCCAGCGCCTCGGCGAGCGCGACCTCGTGATGGAAGGAGTGGCCGGCGAGGATGGCGTGGTTCTGCTCGATGTTGAGCTTGACGTCCTTCAGCAGGTCGTAGCGCGCGAGGAAGCCGTAGCAGGTGGCGACGTCGAAATCATATTGATGCTTGGTCGGCTCCTTCGGCTTCGGCTCGATCAGGATCGGCCCCTTGAAGCCGATCTTGTGCTTGTGCTCGACGACGAGCGAGACGAAGCGGCCGAGCTGGTCGAGCTCGCGCTTGAGATCGGTGTTGAGCAGCGTCTCGTAGCCCTCGCGGCCGCCCCACAGCACGTAGTTCTGGCCGCCGAGTCGGTGCGTCACCTCGAGCGCGGCGCGGACCTGGCCGGCGGCATAGCTGAAGATCTCCGGGTCTGGATTGGTCGCAGCGCCCGCCATGTAGCGGCGATGCGTGAACAAATTGGCGGTGCCCCAGAGCAGGCGCACTTTGCTTTGCGCCATCTTCGCTTCGAACAGATCGGCGATGGCGTTGAGGTTGGCGACGGATTCGCTGAGCGAGTTGCCTTCCGGCGCCGCATCGACGTCGTGGAAGGTGAAGAAGGGCACGTCGAGCAGGCGGAACAGCTCGAAGGCGACATCCGCCTTGGCGCGCGCCTGCGCCATCGCATCGGTGCCGTGGTGCCAGGGCCGCAGGAACGTCTCACCGCCAAACGGATCGCCGCCGGGCCAGCACAACGAATGCCAATAGCAGACCGCAAAGCGCAGATGGTCTTCCAGCCTGCGACCATGGACGAGGCGGTCCTTGTCGTACCAGCGGAAGGCGGGCGTGTTTCCCGCATCTCCGCCGGCGAAGGCGACAGGCGTGCTTGTATCGAAGAATTTCGCGGACGCGTTCACTCAGGCACACTCCTTCAACGCAGGATAAAGCTCGCGCCAGCGGCGATAGGCCTCGTCATAGGCCGCGCTGACCGATGCGCGCGGCGTAAAGCTCGCGAGCCGCCGCGGACGGGTGCACACCGCAGCCGCGTCTTCGCCGGTGGCGGCGAGCCGGCCGAGCCTGGCGGCGCCGAGCGCCGCCCCGACCTCGCCTTCCTCGACGCGGTGGACGGGAATGCCGAGCACATCGGCGCAGATCTGCGCCCACAGCGGCGAGCGCGAGCCGCCGCCGACAAGATCGACCTCGGCAAGCGGCCCGCCGGCCGCGCTCAGCGCCGCCAGATTGTCGCGCGCGGCGAAGGCGACGCCTTCGAGCACGGCCTGAACGATCTGCCCGCGCCCGGTCGCACCGCGCAGGCCGACCAGGGCGCCGCTGGCGGCGGCATCGTTGTGCGGCGTGCGCTCGCCGTCGAGATAAGGCAGGAATTTGACCGGGCTTGGTCCATCGACGCGCTCGCCGAGCGGCGCCAGCAGCGCAGGCGCGGGCATCTCCATCACGCCCGCGAGCCAGGCCAGCGACGCCGCAGCCGATAGCATCACGCCCATCTGATGCCAGCGGCCGGGCAGCGCGTGGCAGAACGCATGCACCGCCGAGGCCGGCGCCGGCGCGAACCGATCAGTGACGCGAAACACCACGCCTGAAGTTCCCAGAGACAGAAACGCATCCCCCGGCGCGATGGCGCCGAGCCCGATCGCGCTCGCGGCATTATCGCCAGCGCCGCCGGCGACCACGACATCCTTTGCCATGCCCCAGCGTTGCGCGTAGTCCGGCGCCAGCATCGCGCTGACCTCGCTGCCCTCGACGAGGCGCGGCATGTGGTGCAGATCGAGCCCGGTGGCATGCAGCAGCAGGGCTGACCAGCGGCGCAGACCGACATCGAGCCACAGCGTGCCGGCCGCGTCCGACATGTCCTCGATCATCTCGCCGGTCAGGCGATAACGCACATAGGCCTTCGGCAGCAGCACCTTTGCGATGCGCGCGAAGATTTTCGGCTCGTGCCTGGCGACCCAGAGCAGCTTTGGCGCGGTGAAGCCGGGCATTGCCAGATTGCCGGCGATCGTATGCAGCGATGGACAGCGCCGCTCCAGCGCGATGCATTCGGCATGCGAGCGGCCATCGTTCCAGAGGATCGCGGGGCGCAGCGGCCGTCCGTCCTCATCCAGCAGCGTCGCGCCATGCATCTGGCCGGACAGCCCGATGCCGCGCACTTGCGCGACCTCGCGCGGATGGCGGGCGGCAAGATCGTCGATCGCGCCGACCGCCGCATCGACCCAGGCATCGGGATCCTGCTCGGACCACAGCGGCGCGGGATGCGACAGCGCAAGCTCGCGCGCCGCCGTCGCGAGAACCGCGCCGGCTTCGCTCACGAGCACCGCTTTCACACCCGATGTGCCGATGTCGATTCCGAGATACACGCCATCCTCCCTTTCGCCAGTTGCGGTGCGCGAGCTCAACGTCGCCTTGCCCGCAACGGGTCGTTTTGAATTCCACCTGCCGCTAAGGCAGGTTGTCCCGCATCACGATGTCGATCCTGATCTTCTCCTGTTCGCGCAAGATCGGCTCGCCGCGGGCGAGCGCGAGCAGCACGCGCACGGCGGCGCGCGCTTCGTGTCCGGGGTTCTGCGAGATCGCGGCATCCATCACGCCCTGCAGCAGCAGCCGGCGCGTCAGCGCGGTGACGTCGTGTCCGACGAACACCACCTGCTTGTCGCGGCCGGCATCGCTCAACGCCTTCTCATTCAACGCCTTGTCACTCAACGCCTTGGCGACGCCTTGCGTGCCGGCGCCGACGTTATAAAGGCCGACAATGTCAGCATGCCTGCCCAGCAGCCGCGCCAACACCTGTTCGGAACGCCCATCCTCGTCGCGTCCTTCCAGCACCGGCAGCACGCTGAGGCCGGGGAATTCCGACGCCATCACCTGGTTGAAGCCAAAAATGCGCTCGGCGTGATCGCGCAGGCCCTGCGAGCCCGCGACGATCGCGACCTTGCCGGACCTTTGTCCGACCAGCCGCCCGACCAGCGCGCCGGCGGTGCGCCCCGCGGCAATGTTGTCGATACCGACATAATGATGCCGCCGCGACGACGGCACGTCCGAGACCAGCGTCACGACACTGGTGCCGGCATCGACGAGATCGTCGATGGCGGCGCGGACACCGGGATGGTCCAGCGCCACCACGGCGATGCCGTCGTAATCGTCAGAGAGCCCTTCCAGGGAAGCAGCGAGCACGGACGGATCGAACACGTCGGTTGCGACCGTCTCGACGCCGAGGCGGCGGGCCGACAGCCAGCCCGACATCTCGCCGAGATAGTCCTGGATCTGCTGCATGAACGGGTTCGGCCCCGATGGCATCACGAAGGCGAAACGGCGGGCGCGGCCGCGGGCGAGCTCGGCGGCGGCCACATGCGGCTGGAACGAATTGCGTTCAATCGCCTCCTTGACGCGCCGGACTGTATCCGGCCGCACGCCCGGACGATTGTGCAGGACGCGGTCAACCGTCGCGAGGCTGACGCCGGCCTGGCGGGCGATGTCCTTCAGCGTCAGCGCGGTCGTGGTGAGCGTCTCGGCCATGGCTGAAGGCTAGCAGAGGTGTTTTGAGGTGCGCAACTCATTTTGAGGGGTGCAGCGCTGTTTTCGAGCCAGGGTTGCGCTACGGCGCCTTAGCCGCCCGTCAGGTCGAGGGTCAGGAACAGGCTGTTGGAATCCTCGGCATAACCTTCGAACGGACCACAAAGGACAAAGCCATGCGCCCGGTAGAGCGCGTGCGCCGGCTTGAAATAGTCCCATGAGCCGGTTTCGAGGCTGAGCCGCCCCATGCCGCGCGCGCGGGCTTGCGTGATGATGTGGCGGAGCATCTCGCCGCCAAAGCCGCGCCGCCGCGTGGTCTGGAGCGTGTGCATCGACTTCACCTCGCCATGCGCAGCCGAAAGCGATTTCAGCGCGCCGACGGCGACCAGTACCTCGCCGTCCCAGCCGGTCCAGAACGCGACGTCGGGCGCGCGCAGCCCGGAGAGATCGAGCGCATGGGCGCTGCCCGGCGCGGTCTGCGCCCGTGCAGCCGTGACGTGATGATCGAGCAGCGCGATGACGCGCGGATCAAAGGTGTCGCCGGTGCGGATCTGCATCGTCTGTTTCACTCCAGGATTTCATAACGCATCAGCACCATCACATCTTCCCGTAGGAGGCACCCCGGCGCGTGATGATGACGTAGCGCGCGTCCTGTCTGGTCTCGTTCTCGAAGATCACCGCGCGCATCACGTCGAAATCGAGACAATCGCCATCACGCAGACGCACAGTCTTGGCGTCGATATGTACGCAAACCGCACCCTCCAGCATCAGCAGCTGCTGGGTGAAGGCGTTGCGGCCCCAGGGGCTGTAGGAGACGCGCGCGCCGGCCGGCAGGTCGACGACGATGATCTCGATACCGCTTGCCGCATCCGGCGGCGAGGCATGGCGCCGCCGGTAGCCGCTGTCGGGATCGCGCCAATGCGGCTGGTCGGCAAGCCGCACCAGCCGCTCCGGCGGCTTCTCCGCGAGGGCAACGACGTCGCTCAGCGTGACATCGAGCGCCGCGCAGAGCTTGTTGAGCAGCGCAGCCGTCGCACTGCTCTGCGCCCGCTCCACCCGCCCGATCATGGCCCGGCTGACGCCGGAGCGCGTTGCGAGTTCGTTCAACGTGATGCCCGCCTGCGTCCGCAGCGTCTTCAAGCGACGACCGATCGCGCGATCGAGTTTTTGCTGGTCCATGGCCCTTCATCCGAGCGTTGCCCGGCCAGAGACCGCACCCGCCAAAGCGTGAGGGAGCTTAAGCCAGCGAGCGGCCAATGCCGGGCGTCGGAGGCCAATATATTAGAATCTTGGTCCTGTTCGCGAGCGTGGCGTCATTCGCCCCTTGCTCGCCCCTGCGCATTTCGCGCGGAAGCATCGCCCACCAGCCGGTGATACTCGCGAATACAAAGATCGAGATCGGACCGGAGGCGATACGCGGCTTCTATGTCGAAGCTCATATAATTGGTCGGCTCCCCTTCCGGGCCTGCATAAGCGTCGGGGCGCATCCTGAGAGCAACGAAGTATTGGCCACCCTCCACGCTCTTCTTGACGCGCCATTGAAGGAAGGAGCGTGGATATCCGCCTTTGATTTCAGGTGTTTCAAACACGACGTCGCCCAGAGCCTGATTCAAGAGCTTGGATCTCGCCAGAATCTTTTTGACGGATGCCCACATGGACCAACACCTTGAGGCCAGTTGCAGTTCGCCCAAGTCTTCGAGCGCTGGATTGGGATACGGCCGACGCTGTCTCTTCAAGAGCTTGGAGCGGGCGAAGGGAATCGAACCCTCGTATGCAGCTTGGGAAGCGAAGAACGGAGAGTGAAAAGCTTTAACCAAGGCAAAGCTAAATCTTTGAAATGTAGTAATTTTTCGGTATTATGGCGATATTCCGAGCGTAGAACATTTCGGGTGTTTCGGAAGCTGCATTTGTACGATTGTTGTATGGGCGTGGGATGTCGAAAAGTCCGGTCTACGAGCGAGAAGTGAAGTCGTTGAACGAGAACGACGTCCAAAGCGCCATCTCCTACAGCGCGAGCGGCGCAATGGCCGGCAAGGTAGCCGAATGGCGCGATAAGAAAACGACGGGACTGACGTTGCGCATCACGCCGGGCAAGGTCGTCTGGTACGTGCGCCGTCGTGAAATAACTTTGAGGCTGGGCTCGGCTTCCGAAATCAATCTCGACCAGGCCCGGTATTTCGCCGGGCAGACGAACCTCGCCGCCAAGCGCAAGCGTGATCTGCGCGAATTCGTCGACCAGCTGGTGCGACTGACGCTCACCTCGAAATACAAGGATGAACTGGGACACCACGAAGCGGCGGATCAATTCGCCGACGAAACGTCGCTGCTCGCCTACCGGAAGCGAACCGGCGACACTGGCGTCACCTGGACTTGGAAGGCGCTGACCGCGAAGTTTCTCGAGTACAAGCTGCCGAAGCTGAAGGCCAGGTACCGCGAGAAGTACGCCCGCTTCCTGCAACTCGATGAATATGCGTCGGTCAACGAAAAGTTGGTTGGCGAGATCAAGCTGCGGGACCTCGAGCGTCTCCGAGACAATATTTTTTCCACTCATAAGAAGTCGACCGTCAACAGAGCCGTCACGCAATCGAAGAGCATGCTGACGTGGGCATGGAAATTCCACGCAACGGATTCCGGACTGGACGACGTCGAAGTGGGGTGCTGGCACCGGTGGTCGTTCGAATACGCCTCGGGCAAACGCACCCACGCTCCAACCATCGAGGAAATCGCGCGCACCCTGGTGATCGCCGAGAAGTTTCGGAAGCTTGCCGAGGGAGAACATGAGACCTATCCGGGTACGTTGGGCGCGCTGTGGGCGGTCGCTTTGACGGCGCAAAGAACCGGCGGCCTTCTGCAGTTGCGCGCCGACCGCCTCTTCGATCCCGACAGAAAGGACCGCAAGCTGCGAGGATGGAAAATCGCGAACTGGACCGAAGAGGAGATGAAAGGCGGACGCGACGGAGGGCGTCCCTTCTCGCTTCCTATCCCCCCGGAGGCATTGGGGATCCTAGCGGCCTATCACAAGGAATCGGGAGGCGAATCGGAATGGATGTTCAGCGGCCGCGATGCGGAGGCGCACATCAGCCAGTCCGCGCTGAACCTTCTGCTGCACCGACTTCAGGGACGCGTCTACGACCATACGGTGAAGCAGAAGCCCCAGCGCAATGGCAAGCCTGGTCCCAAACCGAAGCCCAAGAAGCTGCGGCCCAACCTGTTCGCGCTCTATGGCATAGAGCCTTGGACGCCGCACGAGTGCAGGACGACCATGACGACATTCCTCGACGACAGGCGCCTCGGTGGAGCGGCCACCGCGATACTCGGACACAAGATGGTCCACGACCGCGTCGATGAACGCGAAAGAATGGCGACCGTGACCGAGCAGCACTACAACCGCTCTCAAAGGATCGGGTTGAAGGCGGAAGGCATGACGCTCTGGGTAAAAGCGCTTCTCGCGGCGTATAAGAAGGAAAAGCAGAAGTTTCGCGACTTGCGACAAGCCAAGCTCGCAGCCTGATTCCAAACGGATCACGCGCAGCTGGCGTGGAGAGTGGGATTCTCTGCCTGGGTGTAAATCGGGGTAGGGGCCGACACCGATGGGCGAGCTAGAATATTGGTCCAGCAAGCGGCGATGGGGCAACCTTGGACGCCTCTTCACACTCGGACAACATGCGTAGCTTGGCACGCCGTCGTACTGGTCGCGGCGCGAACGATTGTAGCGATGCGGGGTGAGGCCTACTCCCTAGCGACCACGGCATCTAACCATGCGCAATTCAGGGGCGGCACGATCGGATCGGGCGCACGTACGCCGCGTGCCGCCGCGTCAATCCGCATGTCGCGTAGGCGCTTCCGCTGCTCATCGGGCATGTAGAGGCGCTCATGCCCCCAGAGCGACGGTCCATTGAACGTCTCGTGCGGTTGCCAGGTATCCGGATCGATGACGCGAGCGCCCCATCCGTACTCAACGAAGAAGCCAGACGGCGTGTTGACGTAGAACGAGGTCATATGGTCGTTGGTATGCCGCCCCAGGGTGTAGGCGACCCGCCCGTCATCCAGCTGCGCAAGATCATAGCCTTGCCCAACGTCGTCAAGGCTACCGAGCTCGACCATGAAGTGGTGCAGCGCCTTCCGGCCCGACCCTACCATTGCGAAGCTGTGGTGGCGGCCGTTGAGATGGAAGAAATATAGGCCGTAGGGCTTGAGCCCGAAATCGGAGACGTGGAAGCCGAGCACGTCGCGATAGAATGGCAGCAGCGGCTCGACGTCTTCGACGTTCAGAACCACGTGTCCCATCCCGAGGGCGCCGGTACGAAAGCCGGAGATCGGCCGCCCTGGCCGGAACGGCTCCGTCGCGAGCGCCGGCTGGCAGAACGCCTCAAGCCGGTTGCCCGCGGGATCCGCGAACTGGATCAACTCGCGCACATGGCGTTCATCGGCCAGCGCGCGCGATCCGCGCGTGACTTCGACGGCATGGCTTTCCAGCCTGGCGGCGAGACGATCGAGCTCCGCGGCTGTCGGAACTTCCCAGCCCATCACTGTGAGACCGGCGTCGTTGCCGGCGTCGACAATCAGACGCTGCTTTCGGTCATCCATCCGGAACGCTCGCGTCTTTCCGCCGCGATCGACCTGCTGCATGCCGAGCAACTTCGTCGCCATGTGACTCCACTGATCCAATTGCGACGAGCCGATGCTGATATAGCCGAGTGCGGAGATCTCCATCCAGGCTCCTCCATTGTGTTCATCGCGTCTGTTGGCCGCGCGGCGGCTTCGCCGGAGGTTGATGCCGACGCACCGCGATCGTACACTAAGTTTTGCGGACGCCTCGCGTTTGCAACACGTTAGGCTCCGTACCGTCCGGCACAAGGAAGGAAATTGAATTGTCCAAGGAGCGGACGCGCGACGAGCAACCGAAAGCCTCGGCGGGTGTACGCGCTTTCAAGCGCGGTCTCGACGTCCTCACCGAGGTAAATAGGTCCGGCGGCATGAGGGCTGCCGACGTGGCACGTGCACTTAGCCTCCCCCGGCCGACCGTCTACCGGCTGCTCGAGACCCTCGAAGAGCTCGGTTATGTGGCTCGCTCAGCGAGCGACGACCGCTTTCGCGTGACACGGCTGGCCTCCAGTCTTGGCGACGGTTACGATCCGAGCGTCGTGATCTGCCAGGCGGCGGCGCCTTATCTCGGCGAGTTGAGCAAGGCCCTGGTCTGGCCCGTCGACCTTTCCACCTACGAGAACGCCGCAATGGTGGTCCAGGAGACCACCCATTCCCGTAGCCCCATGTCGATCGACCGCGGCATGATTGGCAAACGCCTGCCCATCTTGCGGACATCGGCCGGTCGGGCGTACCTGGCAGCCTCAGCGGCGCGCGAGCGAGACTTGATCGTCAATCACTTGCGGCGGATCGACGAGGTGGAAGATCGCCCATTTCTTGGGGGGAACTGGCTCGAACGCATGATCGCCGAGACCCGTGAGCGTGGCTACGCAGTCCGCAATGAGGGCGAATACAACCCCAAGACCGCCTCGATCGCCGTGCCGATCGTTCGAGAGGAGGCTGTCTTCGGCTGTATTTCGATCATCTGGATCCGTTCCGCCCTGTCCTTGGAGGAGGCCGTTTCGCAGTTCTTGATTCCCATGCGCAAGGCGGCGGCCGAAATTCCGATCAACGGCTAGTTCACCCGTACGGGCAGAGAAGCCAGACCGCGTAGCACGTTGTTCAAGGCGAGCACCGGCTCGCCGATATCGAAGCTGCGCACCTTCTCGACCAGCACTTCCAAGAGAGCCGTCATTTCGAGACGAGCCAGATGCAGGCCGGCACACATGTGCGTCCCGTTTCCGAAACCGAGGTGGTCATTGGCGCGCCGGCGCACATCGAACCGCTCCGGATCTTGCCATTTCCGCTCGTCACGATTGGCCGACGCGTACAGCAGCAGCGCCCGGCTTCCGCCCGGAATGAGCACATCCGTGACGGTTGCGTTCGAGCTGACACAACGCGTGAAGCCGCGAATTGGAGACTCCAGGCGCAGCGCTTCGTTGATGGCGCTTGGGATCAGCTTCGGATCTTCACGGACCAGCTGCCATTGATCCGGATGTCTGCCGAACAGCAGGATCAGGTTAGCCGTCGCAAAGATCGTCGTGTCCAGGCTGGGGCCGAGATAATCCCGCATCAGGACAGGACAACGCTCCGGCTCGACTTCGCCACGATCGGCGGCCTCGAAGATCCGTCTGCCCCAGCTCCCAGGCCGCAATCGTTCGCGAATATCGGGGACGCCGAGGTAGGAGCGCATCTCATGTATATCCGCCATGGCGGCGCAGCCTCGCTCGTTCATCGTGCCGAGCACGTTGAACGTTGCCGACGCCCACCTGAGCATGCTGCCGCGCCCATAATCTTCGAGACCGACCAGCTTCGACACGATCGTAAGGGGCAAGTACTGCGCCAGATCTGTCACAGCATCGAATTGCTTCCGTTCCAGGAGGTCATCGACGAGCCGCCTTGCTTCTGCCCGGATCTGAGGACCGATCTCCTCGAGGGATCGCGGCGACAGGGGAGCGCCGATGATCGCCCGGAGCCGATCGTGCAAAGGCGCATCACTCGCGAGAGTCGTACCTCGCGACATTTCGTTGACATTGCCGTTGGCTGCGACGCCATCCGCTGACGAGAAGACGGTTGGGTTCCGCAAGGCCGCTCGGACCTCGTCGAAGCGGCCGATGGCGTAGAGATCGTGTCGCGGAAGCCAGACGGCGGCGCCGAGCTCCCTGAGCCTTCGGTAGTGAGGATAAGGATCACGAAGAACCTCGTCACTGTAGAGATCGACGTCGTAGGTAGGCACATCCAAATGGGCTATGTTCATGACCTTCTGTCCGCTTGCATGCGCGTATCAGCGGACCGCGGTCCACTCGCCCTTTTCGAGCTTGCCTAGAACCAGTGCGCTTTGATCCAGTCCGGTGTGATCATCGGGTCCGTAATTGTAGACACCCCGCGACCCCGCAACGCCGTTCAAGGATTCGATCGCGGATCTCAGAGCCTCTCTGAATTCCGGCGTGCCTGGCTCGGCGGTCTTCAGAGCCATGGGAGCGGCCTTCTCGAGCAGAAGCAAGGCGTCGTAGGACGACCCCGCGAAGATGTTCCGACTTCCCGCCCCGAACTTCGCCTCGTATTGCCGGATGAATTCCAGCGCGGACTTCTTCGCAGGATAGTCGTCGGGGAAGGACGCGGCCCCGACGGCGGGGCTCAGCGGGAAGAAGATCCCATCGCCCTGCGCACTGGTGAGCTTCCGGAAGTCGCCGAACGTCGCGCCTAGCGTGCCGTAGATCTGGCCCTCATATCCTTTCTCGCGCAATTGCAACAGCGGAAGGGCGGCTGGCGCGCCTGACGCCGCGATCAGTACTGCATCCGGACCGGCTGCTACGATTTTCAGCACCTGTCCCACAACCGTGGTGTCGGTCCGTGCATACTTCTCGTTGGCGACGAGCTCGATGTCGGCGGCCTTGGCCATTTTGGCGCTGACCTTGCTCCAGGCATCGCCGTAGGAATCGCCGAAACCGATCAGAGCCAGCTTCTTCACCCCGGACTTCTTCATGTTGGCGAACAATGGCGTCGCTTCATGATCGTCGTTGGTCGTGGTCTTGAACACCCAACGCCGCCTGGCGTCGACTGGCGCAACCAGCGCGTTGACGGGCGCCAGGGTGATCATGGGCAGCTTATACTCGACCGCTGGCTCGATCACCGCGAAGGAGGCGGGTGTCGTAGTCGGCCCGATCAGTAGGTCAATTTTGCTTTCCTCGTGCAGCTTGCGCAGCGCAGAAACGGCGGCCGTAGCATCCGAAGCCTCATCAAGGAACAAGTAATTGACTTTTTTCCCCCCGATTTCGGTGGGACCGAAGGCTGTTCCGTTGCGCTCGGCGTTGCCGATGGCTGCAGCGGGACCCGTCGCCGACAGAATGATTCCAACGTTGATGTCGGCGGCAAAGCTCGGCGCAGCGAACAATTGCATCACAAGGCATGCACGCAGCACGGATCGCAGCATCGTCGTTTCCTCCGCTTTGGACTGCCTCGGCAGATCAGCCTTATTGGCTTTGCTTTCTCCCTAGCGAAACCGGAATGCTTGCGCGTAGCATTATCGCCAACTTGTCCGGCTGGCGGACAAACGGCCGCTGGATGGGCTCGTCCGATGTGCGGACACTTGGCGACACGACCTTGAAGGTGGCGGACGGCTGGGAAACAGATGGAGTCATGCAGGATGGGTGTGCCTTCCAGAGCTATGATGTCGTGATCATCGGTCGTGGCCCCGTCGGGGCCACGCTCGCCAATCTGCTCGGCCTATGCGGAGTCAGGACGCTGGTGCTGGAGCGCGAGGCTCGTGCGTATCATCTTCCGCGCGCGGTGCACTTCGACGACGAATGCATGCGCGTGTTCCAAGCCATCGGCCTGGCTGAGGCGATCCTGCCCCACGTAATCGTCAGTCCTGGCATGCTCTTTCTCGACGCCGACGGCCGCATGCTGCTGGATTGGTCGCGGCCCCTGACACTAACTCCGCTGGGCTGGAACCTTAGCTACCGCTTTCACCAGCCGGATCTGGAGGAAGTGCTGATCGGCGGCCTGCAACGTTGGCCTCACGTGGCAACACGCAACCGTTGCGACGTGTTCGCGCTCGACCAGGATGAGACCGGCGTGCGGGTGCGCTACGAAGATCTCTCGAACGGGCAGCTCACCGAGGTCCGCGCCCGCTATGTGATCGGTTGTGACGGCGCCCGTTCGTTGGTGCGCCGCTTCATCGGATCCGGCATGGACGATCTCGGGTTTCACGAGCGATGGCTCGTGGTCGACGTGCTGCTCAAGCGAAACCGCGACGATCTCGGCGACTACAGCCTGCAGCATTGCGACCCCCGGCGGCCCGCCACCTATGTGCGCGGCACCGGCACGCGCCGCCGTTGGGAGATCACGGTTCTACCCGACGAGGATACGCAGGGCGTCACCCAGCCGACAAAGGTCTGGGAGCTGCTGTCGCGCTGGATCACGCCCGAGGACGCTGAGCTTGAGCGCGCCGCGGTCTACACTTTCCACTCCACCATCGCGCAGCAATGGCGCGACCGCCGCCTGATCCTCGCCGGCGATTCAGCCCACCAGACCCCGCCCTTCCTAGGGCAGGGCATGTGCGCCGGTATCCGCGATGCCGCAAACCTTGCCTGGAAGCTCAGCGCCATCCTAAGCGGCCATGCCGACGCGCGCCTGCTCGACACCTATCAGAGCGAGCGCCAGCCGCACGTCCGCGAGTTCGTCGAGCTGGCCATTCGGCTCGGCGGCTTGATCAACACCAAGGCGGTCGAAGCCGGCCTCGCCGCCGGCCAAGCACGCGAGAACGCGCCGGTCAAACTCGAGGTGAAGAAGCCCCTGCTCGGCCCCGGGCTTGCGCTGTCGGATCTACCAATGGCCGGACATCTCGCGCCACAATTCACGCTGCACGATGGCCGACGAAGCGACGACGCCATCGGTTACGCTTACGTCCTTCTCACCGAGTCCGCCGGCGCCATCCCCCGGCCGTTGCAACGCGCGTTCGGCGAGAACGGCGTGTCGATGCTCACCGGCGACGCAGCCGCCGGCGTCGGCACCTGGTTGCGCGACAACGGCCTCAGGTCCGCCCTCGTCCGACCCGACCGCTACGTGGTCGGCGCCGCCAGTAACGACGGGGAGCTCGACCGGCTCGCCGCCGCCGTCATCCTTCCAATCCACGTGCCTTCGCGGCCTGAACACATTCCCGAGGATATCCCATGAAGCTGCTTTCTTTCATCGCCGACGGCCGCGCCTCCTTTGGCGCCATCAAAGACAACGGCATCGTCGATCTTGCCACGCGCATGTCCGGTTGCACCTCGCTGCGGCAGTTGCTCGAAACCAACCGCGTCGCCGAGGCCGCTGAACTGATCGCAGCCAACGTCCCCGAGCATGCGGTCGACAAGATCGCCTTCGCACCGGTCATCCTGGACCCCGGCAAGATCATCTGCGTCGGTCTCAATTACCGGGACCACGTCGCCGAGACTGGGCGGACCGTCACCGAGAAGCCGGCGCTGTTCGCGCGCTTCGCCTGCAGTCAGGTCGGCCACATGCAGCCGATCGTTAGGCCGAAGGTCAGCGACAATTTCGACTACGAAGGCGAACTCGCGCTGGTCATCGGCAAGGAGGGCCGACATATCCCGGCAGACCGGGCGCTCGATCATGTCGCCGGTTATGCCTGCTACAACGAAGGAAGCATACGCGACTGGCAGCGTCACACCAGCCAGTTTCTGTCGGGTAAGACTTTTGCCAACAGCGGCAGTTTCGGCCCCTGGCTGGTGACAGCTGACGAAATCCCCGATCCATCGAAGCTCACGCTCCAGACCCGCCTCAACGGCACCGTGGTGCAGAACGCCACGACCGATCTGTTGATCACCGCGATCCCCGAGCTGATCGCCTACATCTCCGCCATCTGCCCCCTGGTCCCCGGCGACGTCATCGTGACGGGCACGCCGGGCGGCGTTGGTTTAAAACGCACGCCGCCGCTGTGGATGAAGCCCGGTGACACCGTCGAGGTCGAGATATCTGGGATTGGCGTCCTCCAGAATTCAGTGATAGCCGAGTAGGCATCCGCCGAGTTGAGGAAGCGAACGGCTGGCACCATCGCGGCGATCGGGTGGGAGCACGCTACTGAACCAAGCGGCCATACTTCATCCGATTTTCGCAAACGTGTCTCTAATGCTTCGAGGCGCCGCGGGCGCTCCTTCGGCGTAATCGGCTTGCCGGCCGGCTTTCGTTGATGAGATCGACCAGAGCGGTTTCGTACCGGTCTTCGAACTTGTCGGGTTCGAAGTTGCCGGCCTTCTGCTCGACGATATGCCGGGCGAGATCGAGCATGTCCTGGGTGACTTTGACGTCCTGGATCTCGTCGAATATTCGGCCGGATCGCGGACTTCGTACGGGTAGCGCAGTAGCGTCCCCATCAGGCCTTTGTCGAGTGGCTCCAGCGGGATGATGTGCTCGCGGTTGGTCAGCACCACGCGCCCGATCGCGACCTTGTCCATCTCGCGGATCGTTTCCCGGATTACCGCAAAGGCATCGTGACCGACCTTGCCGTCGGGCATGAGGTAGTAGGGGCGGATCAGGAAACGCGGGTCGATCTCGCTGCGGTCGACGAACTCGTCGATCTCGATCGTCCGAGTAGACCAGGGCGACGTTCTCGAGTTCCTCCTTGGTGACCTCAATGAACGTATCGGTGTCGACCTTGTAGCCCTTGACGATGTTCTCGTTGGGGGACCTCGTCGCCGGTGTCGGCATCGAGCTTCAGGTACTTGATGCGATGACCGGTCGCCCGGTTCAGCTGGTTGAAGAAGATCTTTCGCTCTCCCAGGTCGCCGGGTACAGCGCCACCGGGCAGGTGACGAGCGAGAGCCTCAGAAATCCTTTCAATGGCGGAGAGAGTGGGACTCCCATCCCCGATGCCGCGAATGCCCAGAAACCGCCGAAAAACAAGGATTCCTATAAAGCCCGGTCCAGTTTTGTGACCACCGCTGTGTACCACCGAGTCGCGCCGCTCGGACCGTCAATCTCGGCCGATTTCGAGGTGAATTGGGACAATGGATCTGCCTGTTCAACGTCGCCCCTCGACCAGGCAGGCGTCTAGTACCTGCACCATGCCGCCCCTTCTTCGCGTTCTTCGGTCTCGGCTTTTTGCTGTACTGTGTCCGTCAGATACCATGGCGGTTTTGGCCCCTGACCCGCCGGTCATCGCAGCTTCTGCGACATCACTTGGTTTGCGCCGGCGTGTGTTGCATCCCCATCCGTTAGCAGACGCTTGTCTGCTTCGGGTTCAAAAGCGGAAATATGGCCTCAAGTAGTCGCAAGCAGACGTACGATTTGTCACTTTCGTTTCGCTTTTGGCTTTGCGAGCTCACGGGCGCTGTCAATGACGAGCTGCAAGACCGGGCTGAGCGCACGATCCCTAACGGTGACCATCCCGTTTGGCCGACGTGCCGCCGGCAGTTCAACGGACAAGACTTTAAGTGCCGCCCCCCTGGTCAGAAATTTCAGTGCGGAAGCCGGGAACACCGTGATGAACCTCCCCGTCTCCAGCAGGCTGACCCGCATATGGGGGGAATCAGTGACCACCGTCGCGCGTGGATACTCAAATCCGCTGGCGCGAAAGGCTTGGGTGAGGATTGATCCGATCACGCTCTCCCGCGGTGGAAGTACCCAACGCTCCTCCGCCAGATCGGGGAGCTCGATGTTGCGCCGCCGAGCCCATGGATTTTTAGCACCCGCCGCAACGACATAGCGATCTTCAAAAAGAAACTCGAAACGCAGCCGCTCGTCAGCAATCGGGCCGCTGCTCCGCACGATCAACAGATCGACTTTGCGCTCGCTCAGGTCGCGGTGCAGTGTCTCCAGGTAGCCGGTCACGAGCTGAAATCTGATCCGCGGATGACGCCGGGAGAGCCGATCTATGAGAGCGCAAACAAAGCTCGCCGCCAGAAAAGCCGTGCTTCCAATCCGCACTTCTCCAGCGGTGGGGTCGGCCAGAAATTCGATGCTCTTCGCGCCCTGGCGCAGTTCGTCGAAAACCGCGGCGCCGCAATCGAGTAGGGCGCGGCCGCACTCGGTCGGCTCAATTCCGCGCCGGTGGCGATCCAACAGGCGGACGCCGAACGCGCGCTCAAGCTCCGCGATCGATCTCGAAATATTAGGCTGAGTGGTATTGAGCACGAGCGCCGCCTTGCCCATGCTGCCAGCCTGCACCACCGCCATCAGTACATGCAGGTCCTGCAGCTTCATTCGTTTTCCGATGCGATCGCTCATCTGCATGAGAGCACCCATTTCCATTTTGAGATGATCTCATCAGACAATAGCCTTATGCGCTTATGACAACATCAACTATCCTCAGCCCGTTGAAGAGAGCCGGCGCCAGTGCAGGTTCGACGGAGCAATGCCTATGACGCCCTCCCGACGTCAATTCCTGCACCTTGCGGTGGGCATGGCTGCGCCACCTCTGCTGTCGGGCTTGGCTCGGGCCGATACTTACCCGTCGCGACCGGTCCGCATCATGGTTGGCTTCGCCGCGGGCGGCCCAAATGACATCCTTGCGCGTCTGGTCGGGCAATGGTGTTCGGAGCGGCTCGGCCAGCAATTCGTCGTCGAGAACCGGCCCGGAGCGGGGAGCAATATCGCCACTGATGCGGTCGTGCGTGCGCCTCCGGACGGCTACACGCTGCTGCTGGTCGGTTCTCCCAACGCGATCAATGCGACGCTCTATGAAAATCTTGATTTCAATTTCCTGCGGGATATTGCGCCGGTCGCCAGTCTGACCCGTGGCGCCCTGGTGATGGTGATACACCCATCGGTTCCTGCCCATACAATTCCGGAGTTCATCGCCTATGCCAAGGCCAATCCCGGGAGACTCTCCTATGGTTCGGGCGGCGTGGGCGGGATCACCCATATCGCCGCGGAACTGTTCAAACAGGAAGCCGGCGGGCTCGATCTTCAGCATGTGCCCTATCGAGGTGTGGCGCCCGCGATCACGGATCTGCTCGGCGGGCAGGTACAGGTCGTCTTTGTGAACCTGGCGCCATCGATCGGGTACATCAGGAGCGGCAAGCTGCGCGCCCTCGGAATAACGACGGCAGCGCGATCCGAAGCGCTGCCGGATGTCCCGGCCATCGGTGAATTCGTGTCGGCTTATGAGGCGAGTTCGGTATTCGGCATCGGCGCGCCGAAAGACACGCCAGCCGCGATCATCGACAGGCTCAACAACGAGACCAACGCCGCTCTGGCCGATCCCGGTTTCAGGATGCGCCTTGGTAGTCTCGACGCCACAGCACTCGGCGGCTCGCCCGGTGATTTCGGCAAGCTAATGGCCGGTGAAACCGAGAAGTGGGCCAAAGTGATCAGCCTCGCGAAGATCCGACCGGAATAGCGCGGCGACCTCTTGGATAGCAGCAATCTCCGTGCATGTCCACCGCGTGCAGGAAGAGACGTTCTATGTACTGGAGGGCGAGTGCGACTGGCAGGTCGGCGACGAACGCGTACGCGCGACCCCCGGCACTTATCTCTTCTTGCCGCCGGGCGTGCCACACAACATCGCCAACGCGTCCGACACCATCGCCCGCGTGCTCATGACAGTGTCTCCGCCTGGTCACGAGCGCTATTTCGAGGAGCTCTCCGAGACGGTGGCACGAGGCGGTGCGGATCCAACGACAATTGCAGAGTTGCGGGCTCGCTATGACACGGAACAGCTATCGGCGCTCAGAAGCCAGGCGATTTCCACCCCAACGGCCTGAAAACGCAATTGCTGTCGGCTCCCAAAATGTCTCGTTTGGGTCAGAAGCGTCGGTCCGGCGACCGGCTGCGGACTTCCGGTTTGCCTTTATGAACCGACATGTAGATGCACCGCGTCAACGGAAGCGAAGGGCCAAGAGGAGATATGTCCCATCGAGTGTATCTTGGACACTCTTCCAATCACATATTGGCCTTCGCCACGTAGAGCCCGGCGACGCATTTGTACCGCTCGAATGCCAGTCATCAGACCGGTAGATCGCGTGAGCGGTGCAGCCGTGAGCTGAAGAAAGGCAAAGCACCCGCAACGACCGTGACGAACATATTACAAAAATCCGAATAAAACTCATGAAAAAGGTCAAAAGGCAACAAGACCGGGCAAGCAACAATCGTCCTCCCAGAACAAGGCTTCAGGGGACAATGGGCGCCAATCCTTTGCTCCGGATCGCGGGCGCAGCGGCCGGCGAGCGCAAGAATGTCGAATCGAATACAAAAATCGGGTCGCCGTGATCTCCGGTGACACCCGCTACAACGCCAATGTGCTGCGCTACGGCGCGGATGCTGACCTGCTGGTGCATGAGGTCGCCATGGCGCGGCCGGAACTTCTGAGCGAAGTTTACATCCGGCGCATCCTCAATCATCACACCTCGCCTCAGGAGGCTGGGCGAGTGTTTGCGCAGACCAAGCCGAAAATGGCCGCTTTTACCCATCTCGTGATGCTCGCGAGTAAAACGGTCGCGGCCCCTGCTATAGAGGATTTAGTGGCGGCGACCCGCGAGACCTATTCCGGGCCGCTTGTCGTCGGCGAAGATCTGTCTAGCTTCGAGATAGGCGAGACAATCACAGTCCGACGTTCAAAATCGGAGAGCTGAAAATGTCGGCTTCGGGTCATTCGGTTTCGTTGCCCGACCTTGGGCGACTTCCGGTCTACCCGAGTGAACGGACGTTCTCGGGTTAGCCGGGCATGTCTCAGAGGGGCCACGAGGGGAAGTTGCTTGCGGGGTCAAGAAAGAGGCCGCCCACTGAGGCGGCCTTACCTTTTCACGCGTCGCCGCTCTAAGGGCTAGGGCGACGATGGAGCCGACCATAACGCCTCCAATGGTCAACAGGATTAGGATGATTGCCAGCACAATCGGCTGTCACTGCCGTTGGATTTCGTCTGGACGCCTAGTCTCGCTGTGGGGCCTGCGTTCCGTCCGCGCGCACTCGGCTTTCTCGAAATACTTTAGGGCAGTACGTGGAGCGCTTCGGCTTTGACCGGGTCCGATTCAGCAAGTGCCATGCGGGCCGTAACCTCAGCTTGCCGCAAATAGTAATCCGCCGTTGGCACGCACGAACTCCCAGATCGACTGTCCAGAATGCACAGAGGGTTTTACTTCCGCCCTGTGGCACCCTCTAGAGATGCAACAGGCCGATACCCCGGCCTGCATGAGAAATCCGCCAACTCCAGAACTGATGGCGAAACGGGCTGAGCGGACGTCCACAAGCGGTCTTTCACCGGCTGCGCGCGGCAGGTCGGCTCTGGGCCAGGATGCGACATCCCGAGCAATAGCTTTCAGTATGAACGGCGCAAAGACCTCGGACCATGCCAGGGCCCTTCGCGATGACGGGGGACGCCGCCGAACTTACAGCTCCGACGCCCGGTTGCGGGTCTTCACGGTTCCTCAACTAACAAATGACCAGAGCATTCCTGATGCAGAGTGGCCACGTGTATCTGGCGCGCTACAGCAAATCCGGTGGATTAGGGTACCTTTCGGCACAGCTTTGAAACCTGAGAGAGTCGAAATGAAAAAGTTCCTTCTAGCTACCGTCGCTTTGGCCGCCCTAGCGGGTACGGCATCGGCAGCTGATATGGCCGCGCGTCCTTACACCAAAGCCCCACCGATGGAGGCCTCGCCGATTTACAACTGGACCGGCTTTTACATCGGCGGTCACGTCGGTGGCGCATTCGGTGGCAACAACAACATTCTGGCCCCCGGCTTCACCGGCACCAACAGCAACGATGGTGTGTTCATGGGCGGCGCCCAGGTCGGTTACGACCATCAGTTCTCACCGAGCTGGGTGCTGGGCATTGAGGCGAACTACAGCTTCCTCGACACCAATGACAATCCCTTCGTCAACCGTGGGCTCGGTTCGGTCACCGGTCGCCTCGGCTACACCTGGGGTCAGGCGATGGTGTACGTCAAAGGCGGTTATGCCTGGGCTGACTCCCGCCTTACGAATGGCTTCGGCGGCGGCACCTTCACCAACAACGGCGGTGGTCGCGACGGCTACACCGTAGGCGGTGGTCTCGAATACATGTTCGCCCAGAACTGGTCGGGCAAGGTCGAATACCAGTACTATGACTTCGGCACCCGGAACGCTCTCTTCACCAGCGCCGCTGGTGTTGTTACCGCCGTCGGCTTCCGCAATGACGAGCACACCGTCAAGGCCGGCCTGAACTATCGGTTCAATTGGGGCGCTGCCTCGGCTTCTCGTTACTGACGGCTTACACGACTACTGAAAGGGTCAGCCATGCGGGCTGGCCCTTTCTCATAAGCCGGAATGACTGGCGAGGATTACACGTTTATCGGACATCGAGGGGCGCTTCGTCTCCTCGCCCTGCGGCATGCGCAAGGCGGACATCCGGCCCGGCTGGAGCACCAAGGTCGTGCTCGTGCCATGGCGCTGGTTCAGCCGGCGCTTACCTATCGCCGAAAGGAATGCTCGATCTCGCGCAGCCTAGCCAGGGCGCGTTAGTATCCCTTGGATAGTTGTTGGTCCGCAAGCCCGCTCGCCACCAATACAAGGGCAGCTATGGCCACGCCCTTGATCATGGCCTCTTCCGCTTTTGCATCACGAATAGCGACGGGATGTTGTGGAGGTGCGCGCGGCCTCGCACGGTAGGCTCTGTACTGCCGAGCGCGCAGGCGATCTCATCTAGTCGGTGCCCAGCCGCCACCGCCAGCAGTTGTTGACGCTCCTGCGGCGTCCACCTTCGTACCGACAATAACCGTGACTGTGCCATCCCTCCGGCGTCCCAGCGTGCCAATCCTTTTTGCCCGCCTCCGCTTAGCCACCATTCGCTGAGTCGCCCCCTTAACAAATGAGTTCGAAGCGAGCGGACCTGGAAGGCGTCGCATTTCCGGAACACTGCAGGCGTAAGTTTTCTGCGCTCGCTCGCACAAATTCCGATTCCTGCGTGAGGATATCAGGTCCGCTGGAAGGAGACTCTCGCTGGACCAGCCCACAGTAAATGCTTTCTCTATTTGCCCGCAGAATGTGCTCCCGCCTTTCCACGACAGCTTTATCGATCTGTAAGAAAATCCGGCTTAATTTTGCTCCATGGAAAAGCGAACCGCACGCCGTCAACGTGTATTTAAATCGGCAATCATCGAGTTTCCCGGGGGCGCCTTCAGTTGCGTCGTCCGAAACTTCTCCGACCTAGGCGCTAATCTGGACGTGCCCAGCGCATCTGGCATTCCGCACGAGTTCACACTCGTCATTCCGAGTGCGCAGTCCCAGCTTTCCTGTCGAGCGGTGTGGCGCTCGGAGCGACGGATCGGGGTTGCGTTTTCCTGATCATCAGCCTGGTGCTGGCGGTTGGTTACGCAGGCTATAAAGGCTCAGGCGTCCAAGACGCTGGCCCATGATCCGGCAGCCGGTTGACTTATCGCAAGCTCTAAATCACGGTCGTGCTCGCCGGCACGAGGCAGGGGCTAAGTGATGAACGACCAGAAGAACTACAACGAGCGCTACTTGCTGCGCTTGCTCGAACATGGCCCGTTTGAGCGGCGGCCGCGCGGAGGCTGGCGTTTCGGTGTCAAGGTAATCAGCGACGCCATCGTCGAGCGGCTCCTCGCCAGTGGCCGCGCGGAGATTACCGGCTCGCAATTAAGACTGAAGCCGCTGGCAAGCTCACCTCTAATCCGCCGAGCAGATCGAGCTGAGGTACGACCTCGCCATGATAGTGCTGGCGGAGCACCTGACGCGCGCGCGTGACGCGGCCACCACCACGTCGGCTGGCTGATCCGCATTGTTCAGGATGACCGCCCGCGCGATGCTGTCGCCGAGGTCTTGGTCGACGCGGGTGCGATGCACTGCCGGAAGGCAAGTGGCCGGTCTGTGACTATGGTCACGCTAGGCGTCGGCTCAAAGGCGACCTTGGGCTCGGCGGCCGAAGGTCTGCAACGGGTGGTCAAAGGCGGCTCGCAACGCAAGTGCAGCTTGGCGTCCGGTTTAGCACCAACAGCGGACATTACGGCGCTCGAACCGCTCTTCGGCTTAGGGCCGATTCTGTTGAAAAAGTCCTCGTTGCCGTCGGGCTCCAATTTTTAAGAGCCGCTGGTGCGTTTTGTGCTGTCAGGCGCGGCGGACCACATCAACGTCATCAAAATCATTCAGCGAACTTCTTCTTCGCCTGAAGAATGTATTCTCGGAAGAAATCAGAAGGAGGCAAGCTTTTGCGAGATTTTCGCATCGGCGTTATTTTCGACTTTTTCAACAGAATCGGCCAGAAGCTGACTTCGTCGGCATTATCACTGCCACGGCTTGAAGGGCCGTCGCGGCTGGGGGCTTTATTCAAATGACTTGACGCGGAGCTATCGCTCTGATAATAATAATTATGATGGTTACAAAAGCTATTATATTGCATGGATCCTCGGAGGTCGACCCGGCGCCACAACCTTATCGCCTCGTTCCGGCGTATCTGATCCGGCGGCTGCACATGATCTCGACCGCTGTCATCGCCGAAGAATTTGAAGAGGAGGACATGAGCGTCCCGGAATGGGCGGTCCTAACGATCATTGAAAACCATCCGGAGATAGATCAGAGCCGCCTTGCCGAAGTGGTCGCCGTCGACAAGACAAACACTGGCCGACTGGTGGATCAGCTCGAGGCAAAGGGGCTGGTAGAACGGCGGCCTAATGATTCAGACCGGCGCGTCTGGATGCTCCGCTGCACCCCTCTCGGTCACAGGATCAGAAAGCGGCTGCGTCCACGAGCGCTCGCCACTCAAGAGAGGCTGCTATCCTGCCTCGAACCGGCGGACCGCGAGCTGTTCATCGAGTTAATGTCCAGAGTGGTCAGGGCCAACGAGAAATATGTCCGCCCTGGCGCCGGACGTCGAAAGCGGAAGTCGCGCTGAACGCAATTCGGAAGGAGTAGGCATGAGCATCTTCGTTCGCTTCTTCGCTGCCGTCGGTCTTCTCCTCGCCATCTCCTGCTGGAGTTCCAAGCTCGTGGCGGCCGACTGGCCTTACCGGACGGTCCGCTTGATTGCACCCGTGCCAGCAGGAAGTGGTTCTGACTTCAGCGCTCGACTGTTTGCCGAACGGCTTTCAGAACAGTGGGGACAGCCCGTCGTCGTGGAAAATCGGCCCGGCGCCGACGGAGTGATCGGGGTCTCTGCTTTTCTCAACACGGAGGATGATCACACCCTGCTTTATGCCATCTCCGCAGTATTTACCTTGCTTCCAATTACGCACGAGAAGTTACCCTATGATCCTGTGCGTGACTTGGTCCCGATTTGCCCCACGTCGGACGTTGTCTTAGCGATAGCGGTGACCGGAAAACGATCGATCCGTTCGCTCGATGATCTGGTTCAAACAGCTCGCGCCGAACCGGGCAAGCTGAACTGGTCTAGCTCGCCAGGCCTTCCGCCCTTTGTTGTCGGCGGATTCTTCAAGAATGCAAAACTGGAACTCGCCTTTGTGCCCTATAGGGACCTTGCTCCTGCACTACAGGACCTGGGTGAGGGCCGCATAGACGTCTTCGTTCATGCACTTAGCGTGACAATGTCGCAGGTGCAGTCAGGGAGAGCTCGGCTCCTGGCGGTAGCGAGCGACGCCCGCGCACCGCTTGTCCCTGATGTCCCCACGGTCGCGGAGGCCGGCTTCCCGGACCTTCGCATGGACGGTGTGGTTGGCTTATTCGGCAAGCGCGGAATTCCGCATACCTTGCGAGACCAGATTGCATCCGCCGTCAGCGCCGTCGCGAACGATCCTGGCATCAGGCAAAGGCTGGCTCACGTCGGACAGGCCGCTCATCCAGGGACGGCGGCCGAATTTGCAGCTTTGCTCGACGAACGGCGTCGCAGTCTTGCTGACCTCGCGAAAGCAATGGACTTCAAGCCGACCCAGTGATTTTCGCAGCATCCGGACCATGCCAAGCCAGAACCGTCACTCAAGGAGCGCATCCATGACAAGCGATCCTCGCCTCGACTTGCTGACTCTGATCAATGGCTTCCAGGTCACGAAGGCGATTAGTGTCGCAGCAAAGCTGCGAGTCGCCGACCATCTAAATGACGGCGCTCGATCGGTGGACGAGCTCGCGGTGCTGACGAAGAGCCATCCCGATTCGCTGTACCGGCTGTTGCGTGCGCTCGCCGCCGTCGGTGTGTTCCGGGAGGAAGAAGGCAGATATTTTGCGCTCACCCCGGTGGGTGATTGCTTGCGTGCCGACTCCGCGACACCGGTCGGAGCCTGGGCGGAAGTGGTCGGAAGCCCCTATTATTGGCAAGCGTGGGGGCATCTGCTGCACAGCGTGCAAACGGGCGAGAACGCATTTCAACACTTGCACGGCAAAAGTGTCTGGCAATTACGCGCAGAGTACCCCGAATACGGCGCGACCTTCGATCAGGCTATGGCGCAATTCTCACGGGACGGAGCCGACGCAGTGCTCCGCGGCTATGATTTCTCGCCGTTCAGTCACGTAGTCGACGTGGGTGGCGGGCGAGGCTCGATGTTGGCGGCCCTGCTATGCGCTCACCCTCACCTTGGCGGTACGCTGTTTGATCAACCCGACGTCGTCGCGGGAGCAAAAGCCGTTCTGGCAGAACGCGGCGTGCTCGACCGCTGCAAGATCGTGGGTGGAAGCTTCTTCGAATCGGTCCCTGAAGGCGGAGACGCCTATCTGATGCGGGTGGTCATTCACGATTGGGAAGACACGGAAGCTGCTGCTATCCTCACCGCTTGTCGGCGCGCGATGACCAAAGGCGCAAAGTTGCTTCTGATCGAACGGATTGTTGGGCCTCCGAACGAAATGCCGGCAACCAAGTTCAGTGATTTGAACATGCTGGTCTCCCCCGGCGGGCGAGAGCGAACCCTTGAGGAGTTCGCGGAGCTCCTTGCCAACTCGGCGTTCGAGTTGACGCGGGTGTTTCCGGCTGGCATCCAAAATGTGATCGAAGCACAACCATGGTAGGCCTCGCGGCTTATCATTCGAGCCCAAGGACTGCGAGCCGAACGTCTGCCTAAGGTCCAAACGTCCTCGGTCACGCTGAGATTGCTGCAAGGTCCGCAATGGGTCATGAGCGTCGATTCGCCCGCGTCTTCCCGATGTCCGGTCTGCCTTCCACTACCGACGTGCCGCACACGGTGGCGACCTTCGGCTACGGGCCAGTTCCGGACGCCTCCCGATTTCACTCAATCAGTTCGTCGGCCTCTATGAGAATGGATGGTGGTACTGTGAGGCTGAGTGCTTTCGCAGTTCGCATGTTGATGACTAGTTCGAACTTCGTCGGCCGCAGGACTGGAAGATCGACCGGTCTCGCTCCGCGGAGGATCTTGCCCGCATACACTCCGACCTGACGGTAAGCGTCGGCGAGGCTGGCACCATAACTCATTAGCCCGCCATCCGCCGGAAACTCCCGAATGTGGAAGATGCCGGGCAATTTGTGAGTAGACGACAGAGCAATGATCTTGCTCCGCCGAGAGTCGAAGAATGGATCGTTCTGCACCATCAGCGCCGAAACGCCAGCTTTAGTCAACGCGGCGAAACCAGCCTCGATCTCAATATCGGTTGTTGCGCTCTGCACGATTACCTCGCGGCCGAGCGACTGAGCTGCGCTGACTACTGACCGCCGGAACTCGTCGAACGCTTCCATTCCGAAGGCCGGGTTGAGCAAAAGCCCCACAACGCGAGCCGAGGGCACCAATGTGCAGAGAAGCTCCAGCCGTTTGGCGCCCAGATCGCCCGTGAAGAAGTTTACACCAGTGGCCGTGCCTGGCCGATTCATGCTTGCGACCAGACCGGCGCGCACTGGATCCTGCCCGACGACGAAGACAAGCGGCACGGCGATGGCCTCCGCCTTGGCTGCGAGTGCGGCCGGATCGCCGGTAGCAACAATGACCGAAAGCGGTCGGCTCCGCAGATCGGCGACAAGGGGCCCCAACTGACTGTAATCGCCCTTCGCCCAGCGATACTCGATGGCGACGTTTCGGCCTTCGACATAGGCCATTTCTTCGAGCCCGCGCCGGAAGGCATCCATGTGAATCGTAGCTTCTTCGGGCGAGCGCGTACTAAGGAAACCGATCAGCGGCCGCGCAGGTAGTTGCTGGGCGCTCGCAGCAACCGGCAACGTTGCCGAAACAGCCGTAATTCCTCTAATGAAATCTCGCCGCCGCATTTGTCGCTCCAAAATACGCCGCGATAGCAGCAGCGATGCACAATTGTCAGGACTCGCTTCAAAGGTGAATTTGCGCTGAAGTTCTCAGGCTGTCCATCTCGCGTCCCCGTAAATCGCATCGATCGACCCTGAGTTCGTGATTTCCGAGCTACCGCCGGGAGCGGACATGTGGCTGCACTGCCACAACTGACGCAACGGGCCAGTAGCCGACCTGTTTGAGTGTCGGCGGATCATTCTGGCAGTCCAGATGCGCGGAGAGCTTTGGCTAGTTTCGATGCCAATTCAGGCGCGCAATCCACGCCGGCGAATTGTCCGCTGATGCGAAAGCCAGGCTGCAATTCCAGCACGCAAGCTGCCGCGGCCTTCGCCTCTTCCATACGTCCGAGCGCGGCAAGCGACGCGGCGAGTTGCACCCAGGTGATGCTGTCGGAGAGCTTCCAGCTTGAGCCCGGCAGCGGGCGCATCTTTGTCAACCTGCCCGATGCGCGCGCGGTCGCGGTGGTGGACGGCGCATCCGCGAAGCAGATCGCCAACTGGCCGATGGACAAGGGCGGCAATTTCGCGATGACCATTGATCGTGACCGCAGCCGGGTGCTTCTGGCGTATCGCAGCCCCGCCGCACTTGTCGTATTCTCGACGGACGGCAAGCCGATCGCGATTGCGGACACCTGCGGCGACGTCGATGATCTCTTCGTCGATGCAAAACGTGAACGTGTCTACGTGAGTTGCGGCGCCGGCTACGTCGACGTCTTTGAAGTCGATGGATCGGTTTATCGACGCATCGCTCGCCCGCCGACGGCAACGGGCGCGCGAACGTCGCTCTTTGTGCCGGAGTTGGACCGCCTGTTCGTAGCGGTGCGTGCCGGCCCCGCCGGACCGGCAGCCATCTGGGTGTTCAAGCCAATGCCTTGAGATCGAGAATGCGGGAGGCCATGCATGCGCGTATGGAGCCGAGGCTTTCGCAGCTTTCCAAGACGGCTTGCGCCGAGCTTGATGGTCGCGCTGGGATTGGTGGCATGGTCTCCTCCAGCGTCGGCCTATCGGCCCTTCGACGGGACCGATGCGGCCGTCGCAAAGAAAGGGGAAATGGAAATCGAGTTACAACCGGCCGGGCGTCTGCGTGACGAGAGCGGAGCAAGCCTGATCGCGCCGGCTTGGGTCATAAACTACGGTTTGAGCGAAGACTGGGAAGCCGTCTTCGAGGGTCAGGGACAAACGCCGCCTTCTCCACCTGGACCGACCAGCCTGACCGCAGCCGGAGCGTTCCTCAAGCATGTGGTGGTGCCCGGGAGCTTGCAGGACAAGACCGGCCCAAGCATTGCGACTGAATTTGGCGTCCTGTTACCTGACAGCACTGGGGATTCCGGCGTCGGTCTAAGCCTGGCCGGGATCGTCTCGCAGCGATGGGATTGGGGGACCATCCATCTGAATGCCGAGACGGCCCTGACCCGCGACCATCACGGCGACCTCTTCCTCGGTGCCATCATCGAAGGACCGGCAACGTGGACACTGCGGCCCGTCGCAGAGATCTTCTATGAGCATGAATTCGGAAAGGAGGAGACTTTTTCCGGCTTGGTCGGATTGATTTACCGCGTCCGAGACGATCTGAGCTTCGACGTCGCGGTTCGTCATGCGCTCACCGGGAGGCAGCCGGTGAACGAGATTCGCGCGGGCCTGACCTTCGGCTTTCCGCTTTCCTTCTTCGAAGGTCACGCCGCGCGTCAGGCGTCGCCAGTTCCGCCTCGATAGCTACTTGCGGTCCTGGTCCTCGGGGTGTGCACGCCAATCGCGGCCGACGGTCTGATGGCTGTCGTCCGATGTTGCCTGGTTGGCATGGTCGCTCTCGCCGCCCTCGGCTTTCCAGTCGCGCCCGATCTTGACGTCCTCTGCGCGACTGCGATCCTGTTGACGGGACTGCTCGGACTGCTGCGGCGTCTGGGAAGGTTGTACCTGGGTGGACTGGGCTTGCGCACAGGTTCCGGCGAATGCGAGAGCTAGTGCGAGAGTGGACGAGAGTGCGAGCGATCTGGATTTGCTCATAGGTATCTCCCTTCGTCGTTAGATCAGTGCACCAACTCGCTGTCATCAGCATTGTTCGGAAATCAGCGCTGGTTTTGTCCCCGCAATGCCACAGCCGGAATGGTCAATATCGCTGCCGATGTGAAGCTTCTCGAACATGTTCGTACGTGTTGCACGGACGCGCGCACCATTTGCGTCGCCGGCAAATGTCCGTTCGTTGCCCGCCAGCGGTAGAATGCCGGGAAGACGGCCTACATCTCCGGTGCCCTCAGGCACTTCGCGGCCGAAACAACCTTTGATCATCCGTGTGAAGTAATTCACGTCAGGAACGTCGCTGCGGATCTATAAGCGGTAAGGGCTTCGGCGTCGGTCCGACGTGAGCGCGAAGCCCAGGATTGGAGTCCTCCATGAGTATCGGCTCGTCCTCGCAAACCACGGACTTCGCTCTCGACGTGCTGGGGCGGTACGTCTGCAACACGTTCGACGAAGCACTCGCCAATTCCGATCCGGCCTATCGCGCCAACGCCCGGGACATCAACGGTAATGCCTTGCCGGGCCGCGGTGACATGCGGCCGTTCGATTTCGTTGTGATCGGCGGAGGCACGTTCGGCTCTGCCGTCGCCGAGCATCTGTGGTTCCGGAGCACCGGTCGATCCGAACGCATCCTTGTCCTCGAAGCTGGACCGGTTCTGCTTGCCGAGCACATGCAGAACCTCCCGTCGATCAATCTCGGTCGGGAGGTTTGGGGACTGTCGTGGAACGCCGCTCCCGTGCTCGGCTATGCGGCGTCCGGACTGGCCTATTGCGTCGGCGGTCGCTCGATCTGGTGGGGCGGGTGGTCTCCGCGGCTGCTCGATACGGAGACCCGCACCGATTGGCCGCAGGCGGTGCTCGACGATCTCAACGCGAAAAAGCTGTCGAACGGCGACAACGGCTACTTCCGCCAATCCGGACAGCAGATCGGCGTCACGGCGACGAACGACTACATCTTCGGCGAGCTGCACCATGGGATGCGCGAGCAGCTCTACAGCGCGATCACCGCCAATCGGATTTCCGGCGCGGTCGACCTCGCCACTCTGCCGGAGGCCCCTCCGGTAGAAATCCTCGACGCGCCGACCACGGTCGATGATCTCGCCGGCCTTCTGGGACTGGCGCCCCCCAATCCGCCCCCCGATCCGGCCCAGAGCCAGCAACTCGAGGCCGAGATGCGCAACAAGCTCAAGCTCGAGGCGCCGCTCGCCGTCCAGGCCCGGCCCGAACACGCGGGCTTCTTTCCTCTGAACAAATTCAGTGCGGTGCCGCTGCTGATCAAGGCGGCGCGGGGCGCCTTCAGCGAAGCGCCCGGTGACGACGTGCGCAAGCGCTTGATGGTCGTGCCGCGTTGCCACGTGTCGCGACTGACACTCGCCAACGATCCGGATGGGACGCGCGTCGACGGCGTAGTCACCGAGCGCGGACGCATTCCGCTCTCGCCCGATGCGAAGGTGATCGTGGCCCTCGGCACCATCGAGAGCACGCGCCTTGCCCTCTCATCCTTCGGAGCCGACGGTCGGATCGGCACCAATCTCATGGCTCACTTACGATCCAACGTCACGTTGCGTGTGCCACGCGAGGCATTCAGTGCCATTTCCCCAAGCGTGAAAGCGCTGCAGACATCTGCGCTGCTGCTCAAGGGTCGGCATCCGTTCCTAGGAGCGGACAACAACCCAGACGGCACTTTCGGTCACTTCCATTTCCAGATCACCGCGTCGGGCCTTGGCAATGCGGGATCCAATTCGGAGGCGGAGCTGTTTCAGAAGGTCCCCGATATCGACACGGTCCAGCAGCACCTGAACGCCACCGATTCGCATGTCATCGTGACGATCCGAGGCATCGGCGAGATGCAGCCGAACAACTCCGCAAGCAACGTCACGCTCGATCTCGACCCCAGTCAGGTCGACTTCGGCGAGCGCAAGGCCTTCGTGAACCTGCAGCCGAACCCGAAGGACATGCAGCTCTGGGAGGCCATGGACAAGGCCTCCGACGAGCTCGCGGTTGTCTTTGCCAACGGCCACAAGATAGACTTCCTGCATCCCGTCACGGGTGCGGACGTGCAGCTCGGCGCGGATGCGACGAGCGTTGCGGCGGCCATTCCTCACGTTGGGCGCGATCAGCACCCGAACGGCCGGCGCGATCCGCTCGGCTCGACGCACCACGAAGCGGGCACGTTGCGCATGGGGGACGACCCGACCACCTCCGTGACCGACGCAAATTGCCGCTTCCACTCAATCAAGAACGCCTATGTGGTCGGCCCGGCGCTGTTTCCGACGATCGGTTCACCGAATCCGATGCTGACCGGCATCGCTCTCGCGCGACGCCTTGGCGATCACTTGCTGCCGCCGCCACCGGCCGCCGTCGCCGAAGCCGGTTTCCGTTATCTGTTCGACGGCTCGGAGAAGGCCGCTGATCTATTCGCCAAATGGAATCGGGTGGGAGGCGGCAACTTCGCCCTTGTCCGGCGCGCCCTGGTCGCACAGCCCGACTCGAACGGCATCGGGTTACTTTATTATGCGGCCGAGCAGTTCGACGATTTCACCCTGCGGCTGGACTTCTGCCTCCCGCACCCCCGGGGCAACAGCAACGACAATTCCGGGGTTTTCCTGCGCTTCCGCAATCCGAAATTGCCCGAGTTGCCGGGCACACCCGGGCCCGACGTACCCGGCAATCTCGCGACCGTGGCGGTCGACACGGGTTACGAGGTTCAGATTGACGAGGAAGCGCGGGGCGACACGCGGAAAGGCGAACTCGACGGCTTCCTCTTCAACCGCACGGGAGCGATTTACAAGGTCAAGACGATCGGCACCTCGCCAGGGCAGCAAAACTATATGAACGGGCAGAGGCTTGGGGCCGGTACCTGGCACAGCTTCGACATCACCGTGACCGGTCGCACGTATGAGGTGTTGCTCAACGGTCAGCCGTCGACGAAGTTCACGGCTGACCCTGCCGACCCCAACGAGCGCTTTCGCGGACGCATGAGGAGCGAGGATCCGGATTCGGGCTTCATCGGCCTGCAGGTACATACCGGCAGCGTAGCCTTCGCAAATGTCCGCATCCGTTCCAACGTTCCCCTCACGGTTTGAGCCACCATTCTGGCGCCTGGGGAGCAAGAAGGATGAACGAAGAGGTCCAGGCTTCCCGGTTGCTGCCAATGCTGATAGAGGCGGCTGCGCGGGTCCTAAGGCTACCGAGGATGCAGGTCGTCGAGCACATAAGCATGCGCGTGATCCGGTGACTGCCCGCGCAAATGCGGGTGATCGGGCGGTAGTTCGGGATGTTGGTGAGAGACTAGGTCTGCCTCGACGACCGGCCAAAAACAGAATGCCAGCACGACCCCGGTCAATGTCACGGCTGCGAGCACCAAAGCGGTCGGCGCGATTCCGGCGGACGAGCCAAGCCATCCAGCAAGGGGATAGGTCAGCAGCCAGCACAGGTGCGACAGCGCAAACTGAGCGGCGAACACGGCCGGCCGGTCCGCAGCGCCGGCCGACCGGCGCAGCAGGCGCCCGGACGGTGTCATGACGGCCGAGTATCCGATCCCCAATAGTGCCCACGTCGGCAGAAGCGCGTACCCGACGCCTCCGTTGCCTCCGGATATCGTGATGATCGATCCGAAGACGACCAGCACTGCAGCCAGCATTCCCGCCGACGAGAGCATGATCCTTCGGTCGGGTAGCCGATCGAGCAGGCGAGGCAGCAGCAGTGCTGCCGCCATCGAGCCGCCGCCGAAGCAGGCGAGTGCGACCGCGACGTCGCCGTCAGTTCCGCCCAGCGCGCCCTTCACCAGGACCACCGTATTGACGAACACCATCGATCCCGCTGCGGCCACGGTGAGGTTGAGCGCCAGTAAGCCACGCAAGCGGGGCGTCGCCAGATAGATGCGCAGGCCGCGGGTCGTGTCGTCGTAGAAGCCGCGATGCGGACGGGCCGCGGACGGCTGCGGAATCGTGACCGAGACCACCAGCGCCGCCGAGCTGAAGAAGCCTACTACGGTTCCGAAGAAGAGCCAGTTGAAGGTGACCAGGGTCAGCAACGCGGCAGCCAGCGTCGGGCTCAGAAGACTTTCCATGTCATAGGCCAGGCGGGACAGAGACAGCGCCCGCGTGTAGTCGCGCTCCTCCGGAAGCACGTCCGGGATGGTCGCCTGAAATGTCGGAGTGAAGGCGGCAGAGGCGGACTGCAGCAGGAAAATGAGGACGTAGACCTCCCAGACCTGGTCGATGAAGGGCAGCGCAATGGCAACCGCGGCACGGGTCAGGTCCATCGCCACCAGGAAAGTTCGCCGCGGCAAGCGGCCTGCGAGACCGCCTACGATCGGCGCGACGAGCACGTAGGCGACCATCTTGATGGCGAGTGCCGTCCCCAGCACCGCCCCCGCGTTCGCGCCGGCGATGCGGAACGCCAGCAATCCCAGTGCTACGGTCATCAGTCCCGTCCCGATCAACGCGATGACCTGAGCGGCGAACAGATGACGGTAGGTGCGGTTGGCAAGGACTGACAGCATGAGCCGCTACTCCGCCGCTCGATCGTGGACGAGGGGCGCGACCGAGCCGCTGCGCCTGTACGCCGCGGCGGGAACGGCGAAACGGGCGTACAAGGCGGGCAAAACGACAAGCGTGAGCAGGGTCGCGGTCAGGAGCCCGCCGATTACGACGGTCGCCAGCGGCTTCTGCACCTCGGCACCCGTGCCGGTCGCCAAGGCCATCGGCACGAATCCGAGCGAGGCGACGAGCGCGGTCATCGCGACGGGTCGAAAGCGGGTCAGCGCCCCCTCGCGGATCGCCGTTCTGGGATCTACCCCCTCGAGGATCAGCCGCCGGATCTGCGTCAGCATGACCAGGCCATTCAGCACGGCCACGCCGGACAGCGCGATGAAGCCGACGGCTGCCGAGATCGAGAAGGGCATACCGCGAAGCCATAGCGCAGCGATTCCGCCGGTCAGCGCGAGTGGAACCGCACTGAAGACGAGCGCCGCGTCCCGTGCCGAGCCCAGCGCCCCCAACAGCAGCATGAAGATCAGTGCGAATACGCCAGGCACGACGAAGACGAGCCGCTGGCGCGCGACCGCGAAGTTCTCGAACTGGCCGCCCCAGGCTAGATAGCTGCCCGGCGGCAGCTTCACCTGTTCGGCGACCTTCGCCTGCGCCTCCGTCACCAACGAGCCGATGTCCCGGCCCCGGATCTCGGCCGTCGCCACCACCCGGCGCTTGCCGTTCTCGCGACTGATCTGGTTGTAGCCGACGGTCTGCTCGAATGAGGCGATGTCCCGGAGCGGGATGGACGCCGCCGGCGCGTTCGCGTTCGCATGCGGGAGCGGGACCGGCAACTCCTCGAGCGCCGGGATGCTATCCCGCAGTTCGTCCGGGAGCCGCACCACGATCTTGAAGCGACGGTCGCCCTCGAAGACGAGGCCGGCGTCGGTGCCTCCGATGGCGGTGGCGATCAAGTCCTGCACCGCGGCCAGGCTCAGGCCCCGCCGCGCAATCTCCCCCTTGTCGATATTGATGTCGAGGAACGGGAGACCGGTCGTCTCCTCCGTCTTCACGCTCTCGGCGCCGTCGATCTTCCGGATGACGTCGGCAATCTGGTCGGCGGTCTTCTGCATCCGCTCGAAGTCGTCGCCGAAGACCTTGACGGCGAGATCCTCGCGCACGCCGGCGATCAGCTCGTTGAACCGCATCTCGATCGGCTGCGAGAAGCCGATCTTGTTGCCGGGAAGCTTTGCGGTCACCCCCTCGATCTTCTTGATCAGATCTTCCTTCGTCATCGCAGGATCGGGCCATTCGTCCTGCGGCTTGACGATGATGTAGGTGTCGGATGCCGACGGCGGCATCGGGTCGGCGGCGAGATCGGGCGTGCCGGTGCGCGAGAAGACGAACGAGACCTCGTCGAGCGTGCTGATCTGACGCTCGATGAGAAGCTGCATCTTCTGCGACTGCGCGAGCGCGGTCGACGGCACGCGCTTCACCTCCATGACGATGTTCTTCTCGTCGAGGGTCGGGGTGAATTCCTGGCCCAGACGCGTGAACAGGAGCGCTGCGCCGATGAAGAGAAGGCCGGCCGCGGTGACGACGGGAAGGGGTCTCGCGATCGAGCCCGCGAGGAGCGGGGCGTACCAGCGCTTCAGGGTCCTGACGATGACGTTCTCGCGCTCGCTGACGCGCCCGCGTATCGCGATGGCGATGGCCGCAGGGACGAACGTCAGGGACACTACGACGGCGACGGCAAGGGCGATCATCACGGTGAGCGCCATGGGTTCGAAAGTCTTGCCCTCGACGCCGGAGAAGGCCAGCAGGGGGGTGTAGACCAGAATGATGATGATCTGGCCGAATACGGAGGGGCGGATCATCTCGACGGTGGACGCCGTCACGGTGTCCAGACGCTCCTGCAGTGACAGGGGGCGACCGAACTCGCGCTGGCGTTCCGCCAAGTGCCGGAGACTGTTCTCCGCGATGATGACGGCGCCATCGACGATGAGGCCGAAGTCGAGCGCACCGAGGCTCATGAGGTTCGCGCTGATCCGCCCCTGTAGCATCCCGCTCGCCGTGACGAGCATCGTGACCGGGATGACGAGGGCGGTGACGAGGGCGGCGCGGAAGTTTCCGAGCAGGACGAAGAGCACGGCGACCACCAAAAGGGCGCCTTCGGCGAGATTCTTCGCGACCGTCTGTATGGTGGCGTCGACCAGTTGGGTACGGTTGAGGACCGTGTGGGCGTAGATTCCCGGCGGTAGCGTTCTGCCGATCTCCTTGATCTTGGTGTCCGCCGCGGCCGCTACCGTCCTGCTGTTGCCGCCGATCAGCATTAGCGCGGTTCCAAGCACGACCTCGCGTCCGTCGACGCTCGCACTTCCGGTCCGGAGTTCCTTCCCGATCGCTACTTCGGCCACGTCTCTGATGCGGACCGGCACGCCGCCACGCGTCGCGACGACGATGCTCTCGATGTCTCCGAGGTTCTCGACGCGACCGGCGGCGCGTACCACGTACCCTTCGCCGTTCTGCTCGATGTAGTTCGCGCCGCGGCTCGCATTGTTGGCCTCGATCGCCTCGACCACCTGTTTCAACGACAACCCGTAGCCGACGAGCTTCGCCGGATCGGGCTGCACCTGGTATTGCTTGACGAAGCCGCCGATGGCGTCCGCGCCGGCGACGCCGGGCACTGTCTTCATCTGCGGACGCACGATCCAGTCCTGCACCGTCCGGAGGTAGACGGTGCGCTGGAAGTCGTCGGTGAGCCCGTCGCCTTCCGGAGTGAGGTAGCTCCCGTCGGTCTGCCAGCCGGGCTTCCCGTCGCGGATCGGTGCGGAGGCGCCGGGTTTTTCGTATTCCACCGCCCACCAATAGATCTCGCCGAGGCCCGTCGAGACCGGTCCCATCCGGATGTCGACGCCGGGGGGCAAATTGGACTTGGCTTCGTTGAGACGCTCGGATACGAGCTGCCGCGCGAAGTAGATGTTGGTACGGTCGCCGAAGACCGCGGTGATCTGCGCGAAGCCGTTGCGCGAGAAGGAGCGCGTCGATTCCAGACCGGGTATGCCGGCGAGCGCCGTCTCCAGCGTGACGGTGACCTGTTTCTCGATCTCGACCGGCGTCATGGCCGGCGCAACGGCGTTGACCTGGACCTGTACGTTCGTGACGTCGGGCACGGCGTCGATGGGAAGCTTCGTCAGCGACCAGACGCCGGATGCAGCCGCGGCTAGGGCGATCAGCACGACGAGCCATCTTCGGCGGACTGAGAACTCTACGATGCGTTCGATCATCGATCAGTCCTCGTCGCCGGGCTTTGATACCTCGGCCTTGAGCGGGAACGTGTTCGAGGCGGCGACGGTCTCGCCGGCAGCGAGGCCGGAGACGATCTCGACGACCGGTCCGTCCCGTCCGCCCAGGACGACGTTGCGCGCTTCGAAACCATCCTTGGTCCGGACGAAGACGGCCTTGCGGCCATCGACGGTCTGGACTGCGGCGAAGGGGACCGCGACCGCCGCATCATGCCTTTCGACGGCAATGTTCGCCGTGACGAAGGAGCCCGGGCGCCATCGGCCGTCGGCGTTGTCGAGCGAGACCACGACGCGAGCCGTGCGCGTGTCCTTGTCGAGCAGGGGGCTGACGAAAATGATCTTGCCCGAACCGGTCTCGGCGATTCCACGGACGGCCAAGGCGGCATCTTGGCCCTCCCTGACCAGGGGCAGGTCGGTCGACGAGACCGCCAGTTCCACCCAGACGCGGCTGAGGTCGACGATGACGAAGAGCTCGGTCTCCAGGCTGTCCCTTCCGACCGCGGTGCCGAGCTCCACCTTTCGCTCTACGATACGGCCGGAGATGGGGGCGCGGACGTTCTGGCTGCGCAGCGTCCCGTCCGGAGCCTCCGGCAGTCCGGAGATCTCCGCCTCGCTGACGCCGAGCGCCATCAGCTTCTGGCGAGCGATGCCGAACCGCATTTCGGTCTGAGCCGCTGCGTTGCGGGACTTGATGTATTGCTGCTCGGGAACCGCGCGGCCTTCCCATAGCGACTTGTCGCGCGCGGTGAGGTCCTGCTGCAGTTCGTTCGAGAGTTTGGCGGAGAGGTACTCGCTCTTGGCGTCGGCGACCTCGCGGCTCTCCAGAACGCCCAGAATTTCGTCTTTCGCGACGTCGTCGCCTATGTTCTTCCGCAGATCTGCGACCGTTCCGGAAACCTTGATGGCGACGTGCGCGACCCGGCCTGCGTCGGGAACGATCGTGCACGGCACGGTCAGCCGCTTGGCGATCGGGGCAGGTCCCGCCCGGCGGAGTTCGATGCCTGCGAGATTGATGCGATCGTCGTCCATGACGACGGCCGCCGGCTTCGCGGACTTCGACTGCGCGGTTGCCGGCACGATGGTGCCCGCCATCGCCGCGAGCGTCGCGACGAGGATCATGGATGCCGTCCGCATACTCGGAACCATGTTTACTTCCTACAGATAGCGCGAGATCGCCTTGAATTCGGCGAGGACGCTCTTGGTTGACTTGCCCGACCCGCCGTTGGCGGCAGCGTCGAGGCAGTTGTCGACATGATCGTGGATCAGGGTCTTCTTCGCCTCGGAGATCGCCTTCTCGACGGCGTGCAGTTGCTGCGCCAGGTCGAGACAGGGTCGGCCTTCGGCGAGCATCGCGATGACCTTCTGGAGATGCCCGTCGGCCCGCTTCAGTCGCTTGACGATCTCCGGATGGCTTTCGTGGACGTGGTCCTTGCTCATGATTTCAATATCCTATCCTCTGGGAGGGGATATCCGAGGCCAAGCTTTCGGGCAACGGGCCCGTGGGGCCGCTCTGCACGGCAAATCGACGCGGCCGCCGTTCAGATCATCAATTCGTGCAGGCCCGACCAGCCCGTTTAGAGGCCAGCCAAGCCGATCCAACCGGCGGAAACATTGTATGCGCGATGCGCAAAGCGGCTGAAGCCGCTCAAGTAGCGTTCGACGTGCCTCACGGGGAGCGCACGTGACGGAAGTGCCTGCCAAGGCAACGCTATTCGCTCACGGCGACCGGCCCGCGGCGCTCGGAGAGAGTGGGACTCCCTTCCACAATGCCGCGAGGGCGCCAAAACCGCGGGAAAATAAGGATTCCTGAAAAGTCCGGTCGCGATTTGTGACCACCGCTGTGTACCACCGGATCGGCCGGTTCGACCGTAAACCTCATGCGCTTTCGTGGCAGTTGGCGCGTCGTCGAAGCAGCGTGCGCTCGACCGTGCCGGACGGCTAGGGTCTCGTCAGATATATCGGTCGCAGGGCACTGTCTTAGGGAGAACGGCGAGGTCCTCGGACGCGATGCTCAGGCCGGCGCCGCCCTCGAACAGATGCTCCATAAGCTGGCACATGAAGTCCGCGACCTTGCTGCTGCCTAGCGTTGCCTCGATCTTCGCGTGGAGACTTCGCCTCGCGGTATCAGCTTGCCCGTATAGGCCGCATAGCTCGTCCTCGCCGTCGACCCGTTGAGCAGGTGCGCGAGCACCTGAAATTCACGCGACTCGAATCTACACGCTCGATCCGCGTACCGGAAAACGCGCCGACATCGGCGTGGTCCGCCCCACGGGCCGGGCCGCCTACGTGCGGACCTACGCCGACGGCGTCTGGAACGACAAGCTTTTGGCGATGGATCAGTGCCCGATCTGAAATTCAACTGACGGAGATGGATGGTGTGCAAGAGTCAATTGTTCGTCGAACGTAGGCCGCAGGGCGACTACGCCGTGCGGCGCGGCAGCTCCGAAAGGGTCAGTGCGGTGTTGCCCACTCAGCAGCGGACAATCGAACGCGCGAGAGAGCTCAATCCCGGCCATGAACCGCTGGTCGAGAGGGTGCGCCACACGACCGTCGGCAATCCCGACAAGTGGCGCAAACCTTAACGCGAAAGTCGCCGCGTCACAGAGCACGAGCCTCGCGTCGGCAGAAACGGGCGCTCAGGCCGCAAGCGGCCTTGAGGCCGTCTCGAGACCATCCGCCGACAGGCACCGCCGGAAGACAGGCCTGCGCCGACGACAGCACGGACTGCCATCGTAGGATGGCAAGCAAACGGCGCACGACCCGCCGACCATCCGTCGTCGACCTCCCTAGCGCTGTTCGTTCTCAGCGCCCCCGTCCGATCTTCGAAGTCGCCGATCCGGTTGCCAGCAGAGTGCCGTGTTCATCGCGCAGCTGGCCCTCCATGAAGCAGATCGAGCGACCGCGGCTGACGATCCGACCGGTGCCGAGGACGCGGCCGACCTTAGCCGGCAAGACGAAATTGACCTTGATTTCGAGCGTCGGGGCGAACTCACCCGGGCCGAGGGTCGTGGCCAGTGCGGGTGACAGCGTCTCGTCCAGCATGGCCGCCAACATGCCGCCGTGAATGAGGCCCGCCGGATTGAGAAATTCCGGCCGAGCCTGCATTTCGACCTTGATCACTTGCTGTTCGGCGTCGAAGTCGAGAAACTTCCAGCCGAGAAGCTTCGTGATAGGTGCCTCGGGAAGCTCTCCCGTTACAATTTTGGCGAAGAATCCCTCGTTCTGTATCAAATTGCTCGGCTCTTCATTTTGTAGACCTCGAGAGGCCGAACTTCGCGATCATGTCGTCGTTCACTTTCATCACAGCCTCGCTCGGCCCGATCCATGCGAGCGCGGATGGTGGCGTTCCCTTGAGCATCGGAATCATCAATTCAATTGCTCCCCGCCGATACAGAGGGACGATGTCCACGCCGATCGTAGCAACACCGCCCATCTGATTAAAGCCGCCGGGCGTGTCCATCACGATAGGAAGGCCATGCGCGCTTGCCGCTTCCGCGATTTCCTTCCTCATCGCATACGTGTCGGCTCCGAGCAGACCGATGGCGATTTCCGCGTCGGCGGCCTCAGCGTTCAAAATAGTCTTTTCAAGATCGGCCGGCCCGACAGCCGGCATGGGTACGACCTCGATCTTCTGCGCGGCAGCGACATCCTGCCAATCAGTCAAAAGACGTTTGTGCGTGGCATTCGCGGGATTGAACAACACGCCGAGCTTCTTTAGGCTTGGTTTCAATTGCTGGAGCATCCGCAATTGCTGGGATATGCCGTCCGGTAAATAGCTATGCACCCCTATCAAATTTCCATTCCCGTGCTCGAGCGTTGTCGTCAGCCCCTCTTTGATGGGACTGTCCTGAACTGAGATGCACAGAACCGGCAACGTCGACGTCGCTTTCTGTGCCGCCGCACATCCAGGAGAGCTGGACACGACCAGGTAATCGATCTTCTCCGCCAAGACCTGCGCGATCAGTTCAGGCATAAGACTCATGTTGCCCTCGGCCGTCCGGAAGACGACAGTCAGCGTGCTACCGTCTTTGTAGCCCGCATCCGACAGGCCCTCGAAAAACGCTTGATTGGTCACCGCCATCTTCGGGTAGCCACCGGCACCGGCCACGAACCCGACGCGCGGCACGGTTTGCGTTTGGGCGAAGGCGCCCTGGAGCCAAAGAACGCCCGCGACGGTACCCACCACCGAGAAAAGTCTCATCATACGATTCATCCGATGAATTACTTGTCCGCGGAACGGTTCGCTCCGATCAGCACGAAGATCAGCGTGGCGGGCTTGGCTCCAGGATTGCGCCAGGCATGCCGAGTGCCGTTTTGAACGACGACGTCGCCCGGCTTGAGCGCGACCGTCTTCCCGTCGTCGAGTTCGAGAGAAATCTCCCCTTCGATCAGGATGCCATAGTCAACGCTGTCGGTCGTGTGCATCCCCGGGCTATCCGGCTCGAACCGCTGCGCAAGTCCCGGTATGCGTGACATGTATTCAGCACCGGCAGCCGCGGGATCGAAGTCTGCCGACATCATCACGGAATCAGGCGGAAAGGTCACCTTCATCAACCGCGTCTCTCCGGCATCGGGCAGGACGCTCTCGTGTCCATCCGCGGCGTTACGACCATCCCACGGAACGGATGGAGCGGCCGCAGTGCCCCACACCACCGCGGTGTCGAACCCCGGCACCGACTTGAACGGCATTACGGGGATGGACTGTTCCAATCCGACCGAGGATTTCCCATCTTTATGAGAAGTGACAATCAAGCGAGCCATCTGATCTCTCCTTCCTATTCGTGGACGATCACGACGTTGGTGAAGCCGCCGGTCCTGCGATCGACCGCCTCGAGCGCCTTGGAAATGTCCCGCAGCGGATACCGTTCATGTTCGAAGACCGAGAGATCCAGCGTCCCGGCCGCAGCCATCTCGACCATGTCCTGACCTTCGGCGACGTCGAACCAGAGCGAGCCGATGACGCTGATCTGGAAGCACATCAGTCTGAACATCTCCAACGGTAGTGGCTCGGCCATGCCGCCGATGTCCACCATCCGGCCGCCGCGTCTCAGCGCGTTGATGCCCGCCAGCGACGTTGAGCTCGGAGCGCCCGGCCCAACAGCATCGATGAAGATGTCTGCTCCCAGGCCGTCGGTGTGCTCGCGTACCCATTCGTCCACCTGCCGTTCGCCGGCCGACAGCACGTGAATCCGAGAGGGAGCGATCGTGCGCAAGCGTTCGAGCAGCTTCTTGTCCCGCGCGACGCCGAAGATCTTGGTGACGCCCATCCCCAACGCGAGGATGACCGCCCCCAGTCCGAGAGTACCGGTCGCGCCGCTGACGATGACGCTCGTTCCAGCGCGAGCGCCCGCTTTGCGCAGCGCGGAGTACGCCGTTCCCAAGTAGCCGAGGCGGGCCGCGGCCTCATATGACACCGACGAGGGAAGCTTCACCAGCGACGAGGCTGGCGCCGTCATGTACTCAGCGAAGCCGGCGTAAGGGTAGTCGACGAACACCTGGCTCGAGCGCGGACCGAAACCGAAATAGCCGAGGAACGTGTAGGCGTCGCAGTTGATGGGTTGACCGCAGCGGCAGGCGTGGCATGACCCGCAGGACGTGCCGGGATTCACGTAGACCCGGTCCCCGACCTTGATGGACTTGACCTGGCTGCCGACCTCGACGACCTCGCCGGAGGCATCCAGACCGTAGATCGCCGGCAACGGCGGAAGCGGAAGGAACGGAAACCATTCCGCGTAGTGCGCCATCACGTTCTTCATGTTCGGGATGATGCCGCACGCTTTTACCTTAACCAGAACGTCGTTGGGGCGCGGTTTGGGGACTGCGATTTCGTCGATCGAAAAAGTAGTGCCGACTTGGTGTAGCCGAGCCGCTTTCATTGTGGCCATGGAGTTCCCTTCCTTGATCGTGTGACGGTTGCTGGAACGCAATACGGCGCCGTGCTCCGACCGGAAGGGTCGTCGCTTGGGTCGTCGGTTCGTTTCGCGAAGCTCGGGCGTGCTGTCGGCCGTGCCGATAGCCGCGCTCGTCAACCAGTTTCAGTTCTGCTGAAGATCATCGTTTCCTCCATACGCTCTGTGGCGTCTTTTGTTGTTTCTCTAACTATCGAGCGACGTGGCCGAGGCCACAACGCATTCCCGCAAACTGTTCGCGCCGCGAACATACCGCGGAGCCTTGGCTAGTAGGTCGCCCGCCCGCCCGAGAGGTCGAATACGGCGCCGGTGCTGAACGAGCACTCGTCGCTGGCGAGCCAGCAGACGAGCGAGGTCGCCTCTTCGATCGTGCCGAATCTCCCGAGCGGAATTTTCGACAGCATGAAGTCGATGTGCTGCGCCGTCATTTGATCGAACAGAGGCGTCTTGATCGCCGCCGGCGTGATGCAGTTGACACGTATGCCCGTCGCCGCCGTTTCCTTGCCGAGCGATTTGGTCAGCGAGATCACGGCCGCCTTCGATGCGCTGTAAGCCGACGCATTCGGGTTGCCTTCCTTTCCCGCCACGGAGGCGACGTTGACGATGCGTCCGTAGCCACCCTCCTCCATCGCGCGGACCGCGGCGCGGTTGCAGTAGAAGGCACCGTTGACGTTGACGTCGAAGACCTTCCGCCAATCGCCGCCCAAATAATCCTTCACAGGTCCGTTCGGTCCGGTGATGCCGGCGCTTGCGACCAGAATGTCGAGCCGTCCGCCCAGCGCCTCGAGGCTCCGCCCCATGGCCGCCTCGACGGCGTCTTCTGCCGCGATGTCGACTGCCTGTGTATTCGCAGCCCCGGTCTCGCCCGCAGCGGTGGTGAGGGCGGAGGCGTTCAAGTCCCACATGGAGACGCGGGCACCTTCGGCCACCAGGCGACGGGCGACATCGCGGCCGATGCCGGAGGCCGCGCCGGTCACGACTGCCGTCCGTCCTTCGAACCTTCCGCTGTAGACGGTCATGTCCGCTGCCCTGCGGCAGGCGACCATTCGCGGGTTTGCTGGCGCTGCGTTCCGAGGCCCTCGATGCCGAGCGTCATGACGTCACCCGGTTTGAGGTAGATCGCGGCGGGCTTCTTGCCCATGCCGACGCCAGGCGGCGTCCCGGTTGCGATGATGTCGCCGGGCATCAGCGTCATGAAGCGGCTGACGTAGCTGACGATCTCCGCACAATCGAAGATCATCGTCCGCGTGTTGCCCTGCTGCATGCGCTGCCCGTTGACGTCGAGCCAGACGTCGAGCGCCTGCGGGTCGGGGACTTCGTCCGTCGTCACCAGCCACGGTCCGACCGGACCGAAGCTGTCGCAGCCCTTGCCCTTGTCCCACGTGCCGCCGCGTTCCATCTGGTACTCGCGCTCGCTGACGTCGTTCACGACGCAGTAACCGGCGACATGAGCGAGGGCTGCGGAGCGCTCCACGTAGGATACCCGCGTGCCGATCACGATCCCGAGCTCGACTTCCCAATCCGACTTCTTCGAGTCCTTCGGCAGGACGACGGCGTCGTTGGGCCCGGTGAGCGAAGTGATCGCCTTCATGAACACGATCGGCTCGGACGGCAGCGGAAGGTTAGCCTCCGCGGCATGATCGGCGTAATTGAGCCCGATCGCGATGAACTTACCGACACCGGTGACCGGGACGCCGAGCCGAGGCTCGCCCGTGACGAGCGGCAACTCCGATGGAGCGATGGCCGCGATCTTCTGCAGCGTCGAACGAGACAGGTTGGCGGGCGTGATGTCCGCGACGACATCCGACAGGTCGCGCAGCCTTCCCTGATCGTCGACGAGTCCCGGCTTTTCGGCGCCGGGATTGCCAAAGCGGACGAGCTTCATCTGGTGTTCCTTTGGTGTTTAGCGTCAGGCGAACCGCGCCGAAACGGTCCCGAGCCCGGCGATGTTGGCCTCGAACGCGTCGCCCGGGTTAACCGGCACCATCGGCCCCAGCGCTCCGGATAGAACGACATCGCCGGCGCGCAGCGGCCGCTTGCGGCGGGCGAGTTCGCCGGCGAGCCAGGCCATCGCGTTGAGCGGATTGCCGAGACAGGCCGCGCCGGTCCCCTTCGAGACGACTTCGTCTTTCCTCGTCATCTGCATCTGGAGGGCGCGGAGGTCCAAGCCATCCAGTCGTCGAACCGGCCCGCCCAGAACGAAGAGGCCGGACGAAGCGTTGTCGGCCACCGTATCGACGATACCGATGTCCCATTTGGTGATGCGGCTGCCGACGATCTCGAGCGCAGGCATCGCGTAGGCCACAGCCCGGAGCACGTCGGCCACGGTCGGCGTTTCGACCTCGACGTCGCGGTCGAGAAGGAAGGCTACTTCCGCCTCGATCTTCGGCTGCAAGACACGCTCCGCAGCGACAGGCTCGTCCTCGCCCACGATCATGTCGGCGAAAAGGACGCCGAAGTCCGGACGATCGACGCCGAGTTGCTTCTGGACCGCGCGCGAGGTCAGCCCGATCTTGCTTCCGACTACGCGCCGGCCTTCTTTCTCCCAGTGCGCGGTGTTCTCCCGCTGAATGGCGTAGGCCGCATCGACATCGAACTCAGCGAGTTGCGTCCGGATGGGCGCGATCGGGGTACCGGCGTAAGCTGCGCGGATCTGGGCGGCGAGCTCGCCGTGCTTGGTTTGCTGGTTCATCTGAACGATCCTTATTTGCCGGTCCGGAGGAATTCGATGTGGAGGCGGTTGAACTGCTCCGCGTCCTCGAACTGAGGCCAGTGGCCGCAGCGGTTCATGACGACGAACTTCGACCCCGGAATCATGTCCGCGATCTGCTTCCCTTCCTCGGGCGTGGCTGTCGGATCATGCGATGTCCACACGACCATGGTCGGCGCCTTGATCGACTGGTATTGGTCGGCGGTGATCATGTTGGGCCGACGGATCTCCATCTCTTGCAAGCACATGATCCGCTTCATCGTGTCGGCGAATCCCGGCTGCGCGTAGATCGCCCGGCGGGTCTCGATCAGGTCGTCGGAGACCATGCTCTTGTCGCACATCAGGAATTCGAGGCGCGTCTTGATCCGCTCCCATGAGGGATCGGAAGCGGCCTCGTTCGACAGCTTCTTCAGTCGTTCCATCACCTGCGGGTGCGCGGTCCAACCGCCGGCGGTGTTGAGGACCAGCTTCTCCACGACGGCGGGACGATGTACGGCGAGATAGGTCGCGACCCAGCCGCCCAGCGATTCCCCGCTGATCATCGCCTTGTCTCTGCCGAGCGTCTTCAGGACGGCGAGGACATGGTTTGCGTAGTCCTTGACCTGGTAGTCGATGGCCGGCTTGTCGGTCCATCCGTGGCCCAGCATGTCGATGGCCACGAACCAGAATTGATCGGCGTGCGGACCGAAGTTTCTAGAGTAAGCCTCGGCATGGCCGCCGACGCCGTGCAGCGCCAGGACGAGCGGCTTGGACGGGTCGCCCGACTCGATGCAGCGGGTCCGGATTCCGCCGGCGTCGATGTAGTGCTGCTTGAAGGAAACGCCCCGCAGGTCGGCCCAGACGCTGGAAAAGTTCTCGGGTCTTGTGTCGCTCATGATTCGATCTCGTTGGCTTGAGTGTCAGGCGAAGAGCGGCGCGCCGCTCGGCTTCGACGGTTGCTGTGGCTTCACGCGCGGTATCGCCGAGAGGTCAGGGAGATCGAGAACCGCACGTAGGGCTGCGCTCAGCCGGTCGAAGGCCTTGCCCACGTCCGAGGTCCCCTCCATGTCGCGCCAGGCGACCACACCATCGGGACGGACGAGAAGAACGCCGGCTTCCTCGATTTCGCGAATGCGCTGCCACTCGCAATAGAGGTCCTGCGCTTCGGGAGAACCCGTCACGACGACCTGGAGAAACGGCAGGTCGAGGCGCAGCGCCGCCTCCTTCCACGCCGCGCCGGCGAGGCCCGTCACGACCGTGAAGAGGCCCTTGCCTGTCACGTCGAGCGTCGACACCCGCATGCCGTCGCGATCGACGAGCCACGCGTGCGGGATCTTGGCACCCGGGCGCGACGTCGGCTGATTGTAGAGGCCGCGATCTCGCCGCCACTGCTCGTGCTCGCCACCGACGTCTGGAATCACGGCCGAGGATTCGTACCGCTGGTTCATCTCGGTACCCTGGGCATTGAATTCCGTCTGCTTGAGATCAAGCGCGGCCTGCGCCGCCTTCCGGGCCGCGACGCCATCCGGACCCGGATCGCGGAAACGTGCGATGCCGGCGGCGACCGGATTCTCGGCGCCCGGCACGCGGAAGCATGCGTTCAGCGGGGCATAGTCAAGCCGGGACTGGTTCGCGCGCAGCACGATCTGTTTTCCGACCGGCGCCCGTTCCTGCGAATAGCTTTCCAGAAGCTTTGGGCCGGCCCAACCCTTCACGGCGTAGGCAAGCTTCCAACCGAGGTTGTGACCGTCCTGCACGCAGGTGTTGTTGCCTAGCCCGCTCGACGGCGGATGCCGATGGACGGCGTCGCCGCCGCAGAGTACCCGGCCTTTCGAATACTGGGTCACGTAGGCCTGGTTCACGTACCAGATCGACGTGCGTACGATGTCGATGTCGACCGAAGGATCGCCGATCAATATCTTGATCTTCGGGATGATCGCTTCCGGCGACAGGTCGGGTTCGCCCTTGCTGATGTCGAAGCCCCAACCGGCGATCCACTGCGTCCATGGGTGCACGGCCCTCAACAGCCCCATGCCAATTTCCCCGAAGCTCGCGTCCGGCGTCACGATCCAGTTCAGGATGCTCGGCCTATGCTTGCTGTATTTGGTCAGGTCGCAGTTGAAGACGGTGTAGACGGTGCCTGCGCGCGCCATTTGGCCTTCGATTGGCAGGTCCAGATGGTCCACCACCATCGACCGCGCACCGTCGGCGCCGACCATGTACCGCGCACGGACGGTGAACTCTCGCCCGTCGAGCCGATCGCGCAGCGTGGCGGTCACGCCGTCGGCGTCCTGCTCATGACGGACGTACTCGGTATTGAACGCGAAGGTCGCGCCCTTCTCGGCCGCCTTCTGGAACAGAATGGGCTCGAGCAGCGGCTGGATGATGTCGACCATTCCGCAGGGGCTCGCACGCAGATAATCGCCGCGCCGATCGTCGCCGGTCCCCCACGTCCGCATCCGGATCAGCTCGGAGCCGGCCAGGCTGGTCGTGAAGGTCGTGTCGCCCATGAGCTCCCAAGGGCTCGCGTACCTGGCCACGTCGTCCGCGATCCCAAGATCGCGGAAGACCTCGTTGGCGCGCTGGTTCGTGATGTGGGCCCGCGGGCTGTCTGCCATCCAGTTGCCGCGCGACACGATGTGACTGCGAACGCCGCAATTGGCGAGCGCCAGAGCGGTCGTCGAGCCCGTTGGCCCGGCGCCGATGATGAGCACGTCTGTTTCGTATGCCATTTGCCTGCTCCGCGATGCTTCCGCATTCGCGCGGGATTTCGTGATTAGTGAGCGCCGTCGGCCTGTTTGGCCGCCATCATCGCCATGCCTGCGATCCAGCCCGGAATAGCTTCGTAGAATTCCTGCTCCATCTTGAAGTGGCCGCCGGTCGAAAATGCGCCGAAGGCAGCGACCCATGCGAGGACTTCGTTGGCACCGCGCCCTGCAACTTCGCGGACCTTGCCAGTGTCGAGCGCGTCTGCGCGCCAGATCTGACCGCTGCGCAGGATCTCCATGAACTCCGCGTCCCAATCCGGATTGAGCGGCTCGCACGGCCCCTTACCCGCTTCGGCGAGGACGCCCGCCTCGAGCACGCGCTTCTCGCGAGCTTCCTTGGCTTCCGCGCTCGGATTGCGCCCGTTGATCAGGCGCTCGCGGATCTCGGGCGGCGCGTCCTTGATCGACGGCAGCGGCGGATCGTGCGAGAGGCCGCCAGACGCGGCAAACAGCACCCGCTTGCCGGAACGCGCCGCGAACCGGCCTACCGATTCACCAAGTTGCCGAGCCCGGCGGTAGGTCGGAACAGGCGGCGCAGCGGCATTGACGAAGATCGGCAGGATCGGGATCGACTTGAAGTCCCCGAGCATTGCCTCCCACAACTGGACGAAGCCGTGATCGACCGGCATGCGATACGACACCGCCACGTCGAAGTCCTCGGCCCTCACGTGGTCGATGAGCTCGAGTGCCGTCTTTTCCGGAACATCCAGCGGCCCAGTCCCACCTCCCCAATCCCCTAAGGAGACGGCCCCCGCTCCGACGCAGAACGATGGCATCAGGTCGTAGAAGAAGCCGTTGAAATGATCGGGCGCGAACTGGATGATGTAGTCCGGCGCGAACTCTTTCACGAAGGTCCCGAGATGTCCGAACGCAGTTCGAACACGTTGCTCGGTCTCGTTGCTGGCGGGCCCCTTGTACATCAGGGGAGTATGGGAAGCGCAGACGATGGCCACTGACATGATCGGATTCCTTCGAACGCCGAGTTGAGTTTCGATCGATTACCGCCGGTTACTTCTTGACTAGGGGACACGGGCTCTCCGAAAGAGGCCGGTTCACGGACTCGCCGGGCAATGTCTGGATGACGTTGTAGAGATCCCAGGCACCCTTGTTCTCGCCGGGCTTCTTGACCTGGAGCAGGTACATGTCGTGGATCATCTTGCGATCGGCACGGATGTAGCCGTCAGCGGCGAAGAAGTCGTGCACCCGCTCCTTCTCCATTTGCTTCATCACGGTCGGAGCATCGTCGGTACCCGTCGCCTTCACCGCCTTCAGGTAGTGCGCGACCGAGGAGTAGACGCCCGCATGAAATCCGGTCGGCATGATCTTGGCCTTGGCGAAGAAGCGTTCGGCCCAAGCGCGCGTTTCGGGCGTCCGGTCCCAGTAGAACGGCGACACTTCGTAGGCGTCGTGCGCGATCTTTTGACCTACCGCGTAGACGTCCGTCAGCACGGACTGAAGCGGAACGATCTTGGCCGTTGAGCTCAGACCGAATTCGTCCGCCTGTTTCATCGCGGTGACCGTATCGCCGCTCGACGCCGCGATCGCGATCACGTTGGCGCCGGCATTAGACGCGGTGAGTAGGAACGACGCGAAGTCGGACGTGTTCGGCGGGAACACCGAGTTGCCGACCACCTGGCCGCGGTTTAGCTTGACTTGCTCAGACGTATCGCGCGTCAAGGCGTTGCCGTACGCCTGATCCACCGTGAGGAAGTACCACTTCGTTCCGCCGGCCTCGACCACGGACTTGGCGGCGCCTTTCGCGAGATTGTAGGTGTCGACCGTCCACTGGACCGTGAGCGGCGAGCAGGCCTTGCCGTTGAAGTCCGAGGAGGTCGAACCGGACAACAGCATGATTTTGCTCTTCTGCGCCGCCATGTTCTGCACGGCGAAGCCGATCGGGGATCCCTGCATGTCGGCGATCGCGTCCACGCCTTCGACGTCGAACCAGCGTGCGGCGATCTGCGATCCGACGTCGGGCTTGCCCTGATGGTCGGCCGAGATCACCTCGACGTTAAGGCCGGCGCCGAAGTCCTCGGCGGCCATTTCAGCGGCGATCACCGAGCCCTTGCCGTTCGCCATGGCCGTGGGGCCGGCGATGTCAGTCAGGACACCGACCTTGACCTTACCACCGCTCAGATTTGGGCTGCCGCCAGCGGTCTGCGCCGCAGCGGGCATTGCGAGGGCCAAACATACGGCCGCGGACAGATAAAACCTTGAATGAACCATCGTTTCCTCCCGCCACCGCCTGTCTCAGCGGGTTGGGCGATGGATTGCCGCCATTCGCACTATGATTCCATCAGACTCTGTGAAATGTTCGCACCGCGAACACGTCCGGAGGGACCATGCATCGCAACGTCAGGGCACTTTCGAGAGGTTTGGCTCTGATCAACGAGCTAAACGCAAGCGGGCCATCGAACGTCGTTCGGCTCGCGAAGAGGACCGGTCTCAACCGGACGACGTGCTATCGCCTGCTCGATACGCTGTGCGAAGACGGCTACGTGACCTTTGATGAAACGAACGCGATGTTCGGCCTGACGCCCCAGGTGCGCACCTTGAGCGAGGGCGTGTCTTCTCGCGACTTGTCGAGCCAGGCGGCCCTGCCCGCGATGTTCGGCCTCCTGGATAACGTCTCCTGGCCCAGCGACTTCGGTGTCTTCGAGCTCGGCTCGGTGCTTATCCGCGAGAGCACACATCCCTTCAGTCCTTTCTCCGTTCATCGCTCCATGGTCGGACGAAGAAGATCCTTGGTGCGCAGCGCGCTCGGGAAAGCCATCCTAGCCGCCTCCGCGCCGGCGCTGAGGCGTGAAATGCTGGACCTCACCGCATCGCTGGTCGAGGAAGACGCGGCGTTAGCGAAGGACCGCCACTTCATCGAAGATATTCTCTCTCAAACAAGGAAGGACGGTTACGCATCGTCAGTTGGTGGATCGGAGGCGGGCATTAGTGCAATCGCGCTGGCCATTCCGGGCGGGGGTCCCGTCCTCGGCAGTCTCAATCTGATATTCTTCTCGTCCTCGATGACCCCAGAGGCGGCAGCCAAAAAGTATCTCCCCAGCATGCGGGCGGCGGTCAAGGAAATCGAGCGGCGGTGGTCCGCGGCAAACAAGGCGCGAGGAAAAGTTGCCTGACCGACGGCGGTCGGCGGATTAACATGCGCAACCCGGGCTGGCGGCAGGTGTACCACTCGGCAATACTAGGGTGGTGAAAGCCACGGTTTCAGTGCAAGCGAGAGGACGGTTACGCTTGCGACGCCGAGAAGCCAGAGTGTCGCGAACCACAACAGACGGCGGATCTGGATCTAGTGGCTTCAATGATATCAATGGTGGAAGAAGAAGCGTATCGACCTGGCGCTTCTTCAGATAGCCGCCGCAGCGCCTCCATCCGGCCGCCCTTCCAGATAGCTGTACGTTAATGGTCAATTTTGGAAACAATAAGTTTCATTTGTTTCAATTTCGGCATCCAGGCGAACGCACTATGTGTGAGCCCTGAACTTCGGCGAAAGGAAAATGCTCATGCGAGGTCGACGAACGATAAAGCAAGATATGCCCTGGCTCGACCGTCTTCTTATGGTTCGGTGGATACGGAATCCAATCGCGAAATACGAACTACCTACTTCCCGTTGATTCAGCGGTCTCGTCCGAGCGCGATGTGCGAACCTATGGGCTCGACGTCGAAACCTTCCTTTCGGAGCTGCAACAACGTGGCTCCGCAGATCGCACTGATCGATGCATCACGCCGGAATCGGTTTGAGCGTCAGAAGCTATTCGCACGGACTCGCGGCGATACCGAGGAACTCCGATGAGGTGATCGGATTTGCGCTTCCGCCAAACGTCGTGGCTGACGACGCGCCAGTCACCCCCGGGTCGTTTGGAACTTCGCTGCGGGGCGCGCTTCATACCGCGTCGTCGCAGCGGGCGCTGGCCACCGACATTCCGGCGGTCGTCGCGGCGGAAATTGCTTCCGATCGCGTATTCTCGTCGACGACAACCTCCCGAAAAACGCCGAGCAACTCGGACAAGGATGCGTCGTCGTAAGCTCGGCTGCTCTCAAACGGCGGAAAGAGGATTCCCGATGGGATTGCTTGTTGAAGGTGAATGGCGCGATGCCTGGTACGACACGAAGCCTACCGGTGGCCGCTTCGTGCGCAAGGACGCATCCTTTCGCAACTGGATCACGTCCGACGGCAGCCCAGGCTCGAGCGGCACCGGTGGATTCAAGGCTGAAACGGGACGCTACCACCTCTATGTGAGCCTCGCCTGCCCCTGGGCGCACCGGACCCTCATAATGCGCGCACTCAAGAGGCTTGAAGACAAGATATCAGTTTCTGTGGTGCATTGGCTGATGGCCGAGAATGGCTGGACATTCGCGAACGGTGCCGGCGTCGTTCCCGATGACGTAAACCACGCGAAATTCCTATACGAAATCTATGCCAAGGCCGATGGTCAGTACACCGGCCGGGCGACCGTTCCGGTTCTCTGGGACAAGCATCGGCAAACGATCGTAAGCAACGAATCGTCGGAAATCATCCGCATGCTGAACTCCGCTTTCGACGATATCGGCGCAGCACAAGGCGACTACTATCCCAAGAAGTTGCGCGAGGAGATCGATGGCGTGAACGCGCGCGTCTACGACACTCTGAACAACGGCGTCTACGAGGCCGGCTTCGCCACCAATCAGGAGGCCTACGAAGAGGCGGTCGCCCCCCTCTTTGACACGTTGGACTGGCTGGATCTGCGCCTATCGGATAGGCGCTTTCTCTTGGGCGGTAGCCTTACGGAGGCGGACATCCGGCTGTTCACGACGCTCATCCGATTCGACGCGGTCTATTACGGCCACTTCAAGTGCAACATCAGGCGGATAACGGATTACCCAAATCTGTCGTCCTACACGCGCGACATCTTCCAGACACCAGGCGTGTCGCAGACGGTTGATTTCGACCACATCAAACGGCACTACTACGCGAGCCACCGCTCGATCAATCCAACGGGCATCGTCCCGGTCGGACCGGCGCTCGACTTCGACGCCCCACACGACAGCCAACGGCTTGGCGGCGGCACCGATCAGACCGCGTAGCCCGGCGCGTTTCCGGCAAGCCGCCGTGAAGTTCCAGCATTCGATGCCGCCAGCCAGCACCGGGAACGCCGCCTAGCCTTCGCAGTCGGGCCATAAGCGGCAGTCCCAAACAGGCTCAAACCGGAACAGCGAAGTAGACCGTCGTGCCATTCAGCAGTAGCATTCTGCCGCTTAGGTGGAGGGCGATCTGTGACGTTGAATAGACGAGAGACGCTAAAGATTTCCGCAACCGCGCTTCTCGTAGCGGCGCTGGCACCGAGCCTCGCCGCGGGACAATCTGCCCGCACGAAACTTGTGTTGTTGGGCACGACCGGCGGTCCGCCCTTGCAGGTTGGGCGAGCTGCACCTTCAAATGCCATTGTAGCCGGGGGGTCGCTTTATGTTATTGATTGTGGCAACGGCGTTGCCCGACAGATCGTGCAAGCTGGTCTTAGGCTTAACGCGTTAAAAAGCATTTTCATCACGCATCAGCATTCGGACCACAATTTAGACTACGGAAACCTGTTTTATTTTGCCTGGTATTTGAGCCTGCGGAAGCCAGTGGATTCTTATGGCCCGCCACCATTGGCGGAAATGACGAAGAAGTTCTTTGAGTTGAATGCTTTCGACATCGACATTCGAATTCGCGATGAAGGCAAGCCCGATCCTAGGGCAATGCTTATTCCGCATGAGATAGAGTTGGCCGGAATTGTGATGCAAGACGAGAATGTGAAGGTCAGTTGTGTCTTGGCTGACCATCCACCGCTGCCGGTGGCGCTATCGTATCGCTTTGACACTGCAGATCGCTCTATCGTTTTCTCTGGTGATACCCGAAAGACCGACGCTCTCATTAATCTTGCGAAAGGCGCGGACGTATTCGTGTGCGAGGCGCAATATCTTCCGGGAATGCGTCAGGTGCTCGATGGAGCCGTGAAAGTAGGCAGGTTCGATAAGGAGACCGCCGACAACCTCTTCAAAAGTGTTTCAGGCAATGCACTTACGGTCGAGCAGGCGGGCGAAGTGGCTCAAGCTGCAGGGGTCAAAACGCTAGTGTTAAGTCATTTCGTTCCAGGAAATGGCGCTGTTCCTGATCAGGTGTTTGTGGACGAAGCCCGCAAAGCTTTCTCCGGCGAAATCATAGCGGGCCGGGACTTACTCGAAATTTAGATTTAGCCCCAACGTTTGACAGTCATATCCGGTTTGGGCCAATGGTTGCCCTGGCGAGCTTGGAGGGCTGTTCGGGTCACCTTCAAGAAGCAGACCTTGCGGCGCATTGAACGAAGGTCGGCCACGGGCCAAAACCGGATTGCCATGCACATGCGTCGCGCGTAGTCTATTGCTGCGATCTGCTTTCAAGCAGCCGGTCGCGGACCTCCTCCGATACAAAGCGCTCCGCCCGCTGCCATGCCTCGTCGTTGTCGCCGCGGAACTGGAAGTATTTCCTAAACACGATGTGCTGGGATTTTGTATCGATAGCAACAGTCTGCGAAAACTGCACCAGCGTGCTCATCTTATGAAAGCCGCCGATGATCAGGATCTGCGCGCCGACCTGTGACGCCGCGCGCAGCCGATCGCGCAACGTCGGTCCATCGGTCGGACAATTTGAAGCGCAGGAAGACGGCACAAGCTCAAAACGGTGGTCCTCCGTGACATCGTCCCGCAGCGCGGTCATGAAGGCCCGCAATCGGTTTTCATGTACGGCCGTCTGATCGGTAGGCTCGTTCGACGTGTCTCTATATTTGAAATCGTCGACGGAGACAGCCAAGGCGTGGTCGGCGGTCTCGGCGGATGCATCTGAGATGAGGCTGGATCCCAGGAACAGACCGGCTGCGGTAACAGCGTGCAGGATTGAACTGTGGCGCATGGCGATGCCTCGATCTCCTCCGCTAAGTCCATCTTAGAAGATCGCTTCTTTCCGTCACCTGTCGAAGAAATTAATCCTTGGTAACGCTCCGCGGCCGCCGTGTCAGTGCAGCGCTAATGTCTGCATGCTCGGCTGCAAACTTCCGGTCTGCCCCTGTGAACCGACATGTAGCGGCACCGCGTCAACGGAAGCGATGGGCCATAGCAAGACCTTCGCACAGTTCTCCCGCAGTGCAGCAATATGACAGCCTTGGGTGAGATATCCTTTCGGTCGCCACGAGCTGATTGTAGTATTCCGCTAAATGAGAAGCCGGTTCCCACGGGCAAGGAAACAGCCAACAAGGGGAGCACTCAATGGCTATCGCAATCACGCATGGGACGTTGTCCGCAGCTGATCATAGTGCGCAGCTGCGCAAGGCGATTATCGCATCAACCATCGGCACCGCGATCGAGTGGTACGACTTTTTCCTTTATGGCACTGCTGCCGGGCTTATTTTTGGTAAACTCTACTTTCCCAATGAAGATGCGTTAACGGCGACGCTCGCGGCCTTTGGCACCTATTTCATCGGCTTCGTGGGGCGCCCGATCGGTGCCGCGATATTTGGTCACTACGGTGATCGCATCGGCCGCAAAGCGACACTCATCGCCACGCTTCTGTGTATGGGTATCGCGACCTTCCTCATCGCATTCGTGCCTACCTATGCGTCAATCGGCATCTGGGGCGCGGTCATCCTTACCGTGTTGCGGATGCTGCAGGGTACAGCGCTTACCCCGCCACACCCTTCAAAACGGCATCTCTTCGCAAATTGTGTCCGGCAGCCGTCAAATGGGCGCCTATGATCAGACCGAGCCGACCTAACGTCAGGAGAGCAAGGGGGCTGCATAGTTCGATGGAAAGACCGGCTCCCAATATCGCAATGGCGCGTTGTTCATCCCTGTTGAGATCAGCCCATGAGATGCCTTCCATCACGCGGCTCCGTCGCAAAGAACTATCTAAAATCCAAACGCGTGACCGATTTGCCGCAGCATAGCCATGGCCGCTTCGGTGTACCGACCGTGGGTTAGATATTGATCCACCTGCGCTGTACTGATCAGCGCCACAACTGCAACCATGAAGCCCTTAAACATTGCGCCTCTCCTCTTTGAGAGATCACCAACCCCGGCGTGCCCAGGTTCAAAACACTTCAGGAATTCCGGGCCGCAAATCGCGACTCATTATGCAATGGCAACATGGTGATGATGGCTGGTAACAAATTCCTTAACTGCGCGGCCTCAGGGGCCTCCATGGTCGCCGCGTCGGCTTGTCAGTCGAGCTTAAAAGCACGGACCAAATTCAGAACTGCTCTTGGCCGATCTCGCGATCCCTTCGCAGATCAGCTTAGACTAACCGGCCCGCTGCGCGAAGACACGTCCGCTAGTGCGGCTTACTCGACCTTGCTGCTTATGGAAGCGTTGCAATCGACCGTAGACTGCCAGGCGAGTGCGGCCCAGCCGCTGGCCGATCTCGCTCGCAGTCATGCCACTGTCGAATAGCTCGAGAAGTTGCGCTTCTTCCTCGGGGGACCACGAACGGATTTCCAGTCTATTGTTTGACATCGGCCATCCAAAGCCAGCGAAAGCACCGCGAAAATGACATTCTAGGGCAACAGGCATAAATGCCTCTTCTCCGCCTCAAAGATCCTCGAACGAGACTCCGATAAGATTTCCACTCGACCAGACTAGGTGGCAACTTCGGATGATGCGATCTTTCTCGAGCATTAGTTTGAATGTGGAGTCCACGTGCCGCTTCGACGGAAGCTCAACTGATGCCCCTTCTTCCGACATGTTGACGACGCGGCAGCGTAAGCTGGCGCCGTCGCCTGAAATGTAGGCCTCGTCCACATCGATGCGCTCCAGCTTTCGACGTTCTATCATTTAAATACAGCCGCAACGAGATTCTCGCCGGATGTGCACCTTGTCTCTAGCAGCTGAAATTGTCGCGCGATCTGTGTTGCTAGGTCTGATCGTTCCTTAGCGAGAGCCTTTCTTTGCTCAAGCATGTCGTGTCCGTCACGCTCGAGCACCTGGATCAAGATGGTTTGACTTTCAATATACAGATGCTTGGTTGCGATTGATCGAGCGATAGTTGCTAGTTCATCATTGCAATCCGAAGTCATTAGCAATCTCTTGGCTGGCCTGTCGGCGAGTAAAGCTTACATCCTACCTGGCCTTACCTGCGAAAACGTTACCTGATCCGGTGGAGTCCAGTAGCCCGGCGTCTCCTGCCAGCGGATTAGCTCGACGCACTAGAAGGCGCGCACGCCACACATCATCCCGTTTGTGCGGCGCGAAAGGATTTGTCGCCTCGCATTGCCCGTACTCTTACGGACATTGCGCGCCCGTCATCTTTAGCATCTACTTCAGATTGAATTTGATGACGATTTGATTTTCAGTCGAGGTCCCCATGAGCGTTAAAGCCATGATGGCGACGATCCTCCAAAACCAACTGACGCTGCGCGGCGTGCATTCACTGACGCCATCTGACTACCATGAGATTGTAGAACTGCTGATCGAGCAGCTGAGGGAGCTGAGCTTGGCTGTGCGAGAAATTACTGACAAGCGCCGGGAATAGCAGCAGCACCCGATTTTTTAGGACGAAGACGAACGCGGAGATTATTGTTCAGACAACCGGTGCCCAAAGCTGCAACCGCTACTGGCTGATCCGATAGAACAGTGGCGGATACCCGGCCAATCGGGTCCAGAGCCACTCATTGGTGTGGCCTTCAGTCAGACTTTATCCGTGCAGCAATCTCTTTGACCTTCGTCAACGTTCGTTCGAATTCGGATTTGAGATATTGCTCGTGCGCCCGGTCTGTTGGCTTCAGCAGAAATGCGACTTTCACAAAAAAGCGGTTCAACAGCGAAGTAATTAAAAGATTGTCCGAGTGTTTCGACCGGAGCGCCGTAAGTTGGCGACGCATCTCGATGAGATCAAGCGTTTCGTGGTCCGGCTGCTCTCTCAAATGAAGCTCGCGCGACTGTCCAGCGTCGAAGTCGCTGCACCGAATATAATGGTGCGGCGACTTCGCTGGGGTGGAGCGGACAAGGGCAATGTCCGTGTGCGCAAACCTAGTCCTCTAGCGCGCGGCCGCAATCACGGTCTGGAATTAAGCTTGATGCTCGTGTTGCAAGTTAATTCTGGAACTGTGGCTGAGGCGAAGGATAGAGCTACTGTTGAACTTCGCGATTGAGGAGATGAATTGGTGTGCGCTGCCCGGCGCTGCGCCTTCAATGTCGAGCGCAGAGCGGGCACTCCCCATCTGCTGCTTTGCTGATCTGCCGCGCGATTTCCTCCCTGAGGTCTTGCGTCTCCCAATTCGTGCCATCGCTCCTTACGATCCTCTTGGCGCGCTCGAAGGCGTGGCTTTCGGCTGCATCGTCGCCGACGCGGATGGTGACTTCAGAATGGAAGGGGCAGACGGCGACGGCACGGGTTGTCTCCAGCGCGTAGTGCACAGTTGCGCTGAGATCGTCGGCATAATCTTCAACGGACATGTCGGGCCTCCCTGTCCGCATCTTGGGCGTTGCGATTGAGGTAAGGCGAGGCCCGGTGTACCTAGGAGCCCAGGGCCCTCATAACCTCAGCAGCCTGACAAAAGGTTGTTCGGCTACGAGTCCAGTCTGTCCGACACGGCAGGATATCGCTTTGACGCTGCGCAAAGTCCCTCGGGCCAGCCCGGCCCCCTTGCGGCGGTACGGAGGGGACAGTTGCGGGGCCAGGCGGTCCGACGGGCTGGCGCCGTGAGGAGGCGCCATGCACGGAGAAGCTAGTCCCAGTCGGCAATATCGCTGTGCTCACTTGTGACCGCGAACAAGTATTTGTAATGTTCCTCGACTGGAACATTGAGGCCGCAGATGAAAGACATGCAGGCCCAGCTAGAAAAGCTACAGCGAGACTCCGCTGAGTGCGCCCTTATTCGCGACTTGGCGACTGATCCCAAGAAGCGTGAGTTGTTTGCCAGATTGGCCGATCACCTTGCTGTGCTCGCATCCGCAGTGGAGCAGGCTATCGGCGAGAGCGCGGGCGGCGAAATCTCTCCTGATCTGCCGCCGAGGCCGTAGCGCTGCCCCCGCTTTTGGATGGTACCCCCTGAGTTTCATCTCGCAAACAGGCCGCGAATGCCTATTTTTCCCGCATGCGTTCATTTGAGTTTTGTCTGCCGACCAAGGGCATCACTGTCCCGGACGGCCCCGATTGGCTTCACGAAGTAAAATATGACGGCTATCGCCTCCGATTGGAGCGCGACGGCGACCGCGTGCGCCTGATCACGCGTGGCGACTACAACTGGGCCAGCCGCTATCCCTGGATCGTCGAGGCCGCGCGCAAAGTCCGTCAGAAACAATTCGTGCTGGATGGCGAAGCGGTCGTCCTCGGCGTCGATGGCGTCTCAGATTTCAACGCGCTGCACTCGCGCAAGCACGATCACGAGGTGCAGTTCTGCGCCTTCGATATCCTCGCCGAAGGCGGTGACGATTTGCGCATGCTCCCGCTGTCGAAGCGCAAGACGAACTTGGAGCGCCTGCTGGCGCGGCGTCGTGAAGGCGTCTTCATTAATCCCTTTGAGCGCGGCGAGCTTGGGCCTGACCTGTTCCGAGCTACCTGCAACATGGGCCTTGAGGGACTGGTCTCAAAACGCCGCGACCGGCCCTATCAGCCCGGACGGAGCAAGTACTGGGTCAAAGTGAAGAACCGCAGTCACCCGGCGATGGAGCGCGAGCTGTGAGCAGAGCGGCGGGGCCGATCTGCAACTAACAGCGGACCTCAACGGCCGATTGGACCACTTCGCCTTGGGGTCAAAAGCAGCGGTAGACACGATGCTGGATTGCCGTCGGGTTTGCCTCTGAAAGCTGACGTGACATGGGTTCAGCCGGCCTTCGGCTAAGGGCCAGAAGCAGACCTTTGCCAGCAGTGGGCTTTCATTGTTTTTTAACCCAAACTGCGCTGTCGCCGGCCGTAAGAAGTTCTTCAACCTCTGCGTGAGATGGCATTTGATGCACCGGCCAAATGCTCGTCCCATCGGAACCTCATCGTTTGCGCAAGTTCGTAATAGTAGTTGTTGGTCTCCTGATATTCACCGTCGGGACGATTGTGGCGCTGCCTGAGGTGCTATCGGTCCTGCGAAAACCGATGTCGCAGACCTACATCGCAGACAACGGCTACTTCTACCGACTGAAGGCGACCTTCGAGGTAAAGGAAAGCGAAGAAGAGCTTTCTTTCGATTACATCGTCGCCTGCAATCTTAGGGTAACGCGGTGGCGATCTGGAGGATCGTCGGACGACTCAAGCATCAGCCCGAAGGCGATGGTTATCGCGACTCGCGACGGGCATGCCGTAATGATCCGGACCTTGCACCTTTGCAGCGGCCCAACCACCGAGAACGGAATGGTTCCACCAGATGTTCTGCCGCTGGCGGTCTGGTTCGATGACGTTGACGATTTATCTGCGGGTGTGGGCTATCTTTCGGAGGACGCATACGACAGTCCACTTAGCCGGCTCACATTTCACGGAGCGCGAATCGAAAGAGCGACGCGCGAGGATTGGGAGAGGTGGCGACAGTCGTCAGCGGCAGAGTACGTCCAGAAAGGAAAGCTGCCGGGCCCTTGGGGCTATAACTTCCCCAATCAAACTCCGCCTGAGCTCGGTCAGTATGTTTCCACCTGCGAGACCTATCGTCGTTTCAAGCTACCCGAGGAGTTGCGTGTCAAGCTCCGCGAGCTATGGCCACAAGACAAACCGCGATACTGGACTCTGCCGAAAGACATTGATTGGTCCCAGTTTAGCGGGATGTTTTGGCCACACATCAGCAAACGTATCTCAAGCGGCGATCTTCACAGTGGACAACCACTTCGCAGCGGACAAATCGTGCAGATTCCACCGCACGTTCCCAGCTCTTGGCCGCCTGAAATGTATCCTCTCTTGTGGCGGCGTCTCTCGTCAGCCTTTCCCATGCGGAAATCCGCTCTCGGGAACGACAGCGACTTTGTTCTCAATCTCGAATATCGGGAGGGAGCAACTAATGGCTTCGGTGCCTGCCAAGATGCCCGTGACGATTTGAGCTACCGGATTCCGGCATCGTCAGGGGCGCCCGTTTTTAAGGTTGATGGCATGGTCGTCAAGGAACTTGATCGAAAAATTCCAGTACTATCTCTGCCGCATTATTTTGCGGAGCGTGACGAAGCTGTGTTTCTCTGGAGTTACCAGAATTTCTGAGATCAAATTCGTCTGCTCCGAGTCAAAAGCGGACAGATCGGCGGAGGTCACGGTAGGTCCGCTAAGGGCCAGAAGCGGTCATCGATCACCCCGTCCGCACAGCGCAGGAAGGTTATTCGGGCAGCCCCGCTTTCCGAAGGCCCTCGATCAACAGCTTTGAGCTTTTGGGGGCCCGGGCGATATGCGCCGATATTGTAAAGGCGGGATCGATCTCAAGCACACGCGCCGCCGCGGCGTGCGCCTCAGCGTCGCGTCCGAGGTGGGCGAAGGCAGACGCCAGTCCACGGCAAGCTGGCACAAAGGAAGGATTCTGACGAAGGGCTTTCTTCAAGACAATGATCGCCTCGTCAAACCGGCCAAGGCCCATAAGAGCATTCCCAATGCCCAGAAACGTCATGTGTAGCAGCGGGTCTACCGGGCTCATGCGAATTGCACGTTCAAAGCTTTGGATGGCCTCTTCGGGCAGTCCCCCCATTGTATAGACCCAGCCTCTATTGTTCCAAGTGCGCCAGGAATTCGGGTTGAGCGCGACCGCCCGGTCAGCCATTTCGATTTCAGCTTCACTATCGCCGACCAGGCCTGCTGAGATTACGGCAACCCTTGACAACGTGTCGGGGTCATCATCATCGAGGCTCAACGCCAAACGTGCAAGCCGCATTGCTTCCTTGGCGTCGAACTCGGGATCGTTGGCATAGCCTAAAGCGAAGTTGCTCGCGTGACAGTCAGCTGCCAGAGCCGCTGCAGAGCTGAACCTCGGCTCTAGCTCCAAAGCCCGATGAGCCAACTTAATCGCCTGGGCCAAACTTTCGCGGGTCGTCAGGTAATACTGTTGCATGGATCGGAGAAAAAAATCATAGGCAGTGAGGTTCTCTGGTCGGCGCCGCGTAGCCGCTTCAATCTCTGCTTGAAGCATCTTTGGCTGAACAGCCGAGACAACGGCGAGTGCAACTTCGTCTTGGAGAGCGAAAATGTCCGTCAGATCACGCTCGAATCTGTCCGCCCATAGATGCGCGCATGTCACCGCATCAATCAATTGCCCTGTGATTCGAACCTTCCCCGATGCCTTGCGCACGGCCCCCTCAAGAACGTAGCGCACGCCGAGCCTGCGTCGGACCTGCTGGATATCGACAGCTTTGCCTTTGAAGGTGAAACTTGAGTGACGTGCGATAACGAACAGAGACTTAAAGCGCGACAGCGCGGTGATGATTTCTTCCACCATGCCGTCGGCGAAATATTCCTGCTCCGGATCGCCGCTCAGGTTCTCAAACGGCAGCACAGCGATAGACGGTTTGTCGGGGAGCGCAAGGTTGGCTTTCTGAAGTTCTAACTGATTATCGGCAACTGCTGCGCCTGCCGGTTCCTTCACTTCCCGGACTGCTCCGACGAAACGGAAGCCCTTGCGCGGTAGCGTTTTTATGAAGCGCTGTTCCTCGCCGGAATCGCCGATTGCAGTCCGGGCGGCATTCAGGCGGGTTGTCAGCGCCGCGTCGGATACGCTGCGCCCATTCCAAATGACTTTGATGATGTCGTCCTTGCTGACAACTCGCTCCCTGTTGCGGATCAGGTAATCAAGCAGATCGAACACCTGTGGTGCGACAGGGACGAGCTCCCCCTCGCGATGCAGCTCGCGCCGATCGGTGTGGAAGACGTACTCCTCAAACAGATAGCGCAACTTCCTTCCCCGTTGCCAGTCTCGGAGCGACGCTGCGCCCCTGCGCCAGTCGGAATGAAGAGAATAAGCCGCCGATAAGGAAAATGTAAGCCGCTCGTAAAGCCTACCGAACCGCGCTTTGGCAGTCTAGGCGGCGAGAAACGTAGCGGAGGCGACGATGAGTGCGACCTACGAGTCCAGGAGAATGCGACGGGCCGCTGCATTTGCACAACGGAATGCCACTCTACTTGTCTGCGGTGCGCTTGTCGTCGCCTGCGCCAACGCTGCTGAAGCCCAATGCTCTGCGCAGGATGTCCTGCGTAATCACTTGGCGCTCAAGGGGGCTCCGCCAGCCCGCGACACCCGGACGTCATTCAGCTCCGCCGCCGAGGTTCCTTTCTGGAAGAGGATTACTGTCGGGACCTTTAGGGATTTGGCCGCTCTTCGGGGCGCGATGAGTGCACTGGGCTGCGGTGTTGGGAGCTCGGCTGACGAGATTATCGGAAGACCGGCCTTTACCCTCAGCGGGAAGAAAGCCGAGGTCGAGCTTGTTGCCGTGTCGCCAGCCGAACTTGGCTTTGAGGGCAAAACGGCAGCGCTGCGGGACGTCTATGCGCGCGCGCAATTGCTGGGCCTTCTGCTTGCGCCCGCCGAAATCGCAGCGCAGCTAAGACTTCAGTATCTGGACCAGCCGATCGGCGAATTCCTTATCCTGGCGATGGAGCCGATCAGGACATGGGCTGGTGAACCGGTCATCCTAACAGTGGCGAATGGTGGAGCGGGCCTCATTCTGATCGGGCAGGACGGCCAAGACGGTTTGGACCTGCCGGTGAGGTCACATTTTGTATTCGTTCGCCCTGGTACACCCGGCCCTCCACAGGCAGCGGCATTTGCTCCATAGCCAGAGGTAAAACCGATTTTGTCGGGCTTCCATTTTCCGCATATCGCAGGGCGAGGAAGCAGATCGGCGCATAGTGCGCTTGCAGCCTCGTAGAGAGGAACGAATGTCCGCGAGAATACATGCGGCGCTGATGCTTGGCCTGATTGCGTTGGCGACACCGGTGCTCGCCCGTGATGACGGGCGCTACGCTAAGTCGCCGCTGAAGCCATGGTTCGAGAGCTTGCACAGCGAGTTTGGGCAGTGCTGTACGAATGCCGATGGATACATCGTCTTCGACGCCGATTGGGAATCCGACCGTGGCCATTACCGCGTCCGCATCGAAGGTGAGTGGGTCGTGGTTCCTGAGGGCGCCGTCCTAAAGCAGCCGAACCGCGCCGGTCCGACTATGGTATGGAAGCACTACATCGATGGCCATCCGCGCGTTCGCTGCTTTCTGCCCGGCAGCATGATCTGAGAACGTACGCCGGAATTCCATGCAGGGAGTCCGGGTCGCGGCGTTCTGAATGACCGTGCTTGAGCCAGTGAACTCGTGGCTTTGCAATTCAGAGGAATTGCAATGAGATCAGCACTTCCCGAACAGCCGCATGCAATTAGGGGGGGAGACCCATGATGCGGCAAGCTATCGTTATTTTTTCGAGAGGTTTCGGCTGGTAAAATCTAGCGAGCTTGGGAACGAGCGTAGAGAGGCGCAGAGCCGGCCTCGCTTCTATCAGGCGTGCACCGATCACTCGGGCTTCCTCGACCCTGCCAGACATTGCGTGGCAAGCCGCTAGAATAAACTGTGCGTTGAGATAGTTGGGCCGGTGCAGCACAGCCAACTTGGCCCATGATGAACCGTCTTCGTGTCGATCTGTCAAAAAATGAGCAAACGCTATTCCGGTCTGCATCAGAAAAAGAAACGGATCCATAGGGCTTAAACGCACGCCGGCATGGAACTGTTTGAGCCCCTCCTCAACATTGCCGCGCCGTATGTGTTCCCAGCCGATACTATATCGTGCAACAGCCAAATTTGAATTGAGCTCATGCGCCTGGAAAACAAGGGTCGTGCCCTCGTCGAGCTCATACAGTACGCCGGCAATAGCCTGCCCGACCCTCACAAGGACAGTTGGATCCTCCTTATCGAGCTCAATTGCGCGCCTCGCCAGCCGTCGGGTCTCATCGCGTTCCTGATCCGCATCGACCGTCCAGCCGAAGATCTTTCGTTGCAGGCAGCAATAAGCGCCCAGCGCGTATGCTGCGGCCAACCCGGGATCGATCTCGACGGCAAGCCGAGTCAGTCTGAGGGCTTCAATGTTTTGTTCGCGAGTGAATTGATAGAAGCTTGAGAGTGCACGAAGATAGTAATCGTAGGCCTGAAGATTTTCGGTTGGCTTGCGTTTTGCGCGCTCTATCTCGGCCCGCTCCAATTGAGGAACGAGTGCGCCAATCACGCTACCCGTCACTTGGTCCTGCAGATCGAAGATATCACTGAGTTGGCTGTCGAAGCGGTCCGCCCAGAGGTGGGCACCCGTCGTGGCCTCGATCAACTGTCCGGAAATGCGAACCCGGTCGCCGGATCTGCGCACGCTGCCTTCGAGCACGTACCGAACGCCTAGCTCGCGCCCGACCTGCCTAATGTCGATAGGCTTGCTCTTATAGCTAAAAGTAGATTGTCGCGCGATGACGAACAGCGATTTGGACCGTGAAAGGCCGGTGATGATGTCCTCGACCATGCCATCGGCGAAATACTCCTGCTCTGGATCCGAGCTCAGGTTGGTGAATGGGAGAACGGCGAGCGACGGCTTGTCGGGAAGTGTGAGGGCAGGTTTGGCGGTCTCCCTTTGGAATTCGTTTACTGCCACCGTGGGGGCTCTGTCGGCTTCCTGCACCGTACCGATAAAGCGATAGCCCTTCCTCGGCAGCGTCTTGATCAGACGCTGGCGCTCTCCGGAATCGCCAATCGCGGATCGAGCTGCATTTAGCCGGGTCGTCAGCGCGGCATCGGACACGAACCGTCCCTTCCAAATGGCGGTGATGAGCTCGTCCTTGCCAACTACGCGCTCGCGGTTGCGAATGAGATAGTCGAGCAGGTCAAAGGTCTGTGGCGCCAGGGCAACGACGTTTGTGTCGCGGTATAGCTCGCGGCGGCCGGAATCTAGTTCAAGATCTTCGAAGAGATAGCGCAAGATGCGAAATCCCTCTAGGCGGTCGCCGGTTAAAGGCGGCAACAATTCGGAGGTAAAGAATAAGCTGTCCATAAGGAAAATGTAAGCAGCACGTCAAGCGTGTTGGGCCAAATCTTGGCAGCTTATCTGGGTGGAAACAAGGCACCCGAGGATGCTGCAAATGAGCACGATTTACCAGACAACGGGCTTGGTCCAGACGACCGTAGCGCAGCGAGGCAACGTGGGTGCGTTCATGAATTGTTGGACCGCCTTTAAGGAATGGCGAAAATGGGAGCGGCTGCGGCGCGATCTTTGCAACCTGAGTGATCGGGAGCTGATGGATATGGGCATTACGTATTCCGAGATCGATTACGTGACCTCAAACCGAACTGCGAACCCGCGAGGTATACCATCGGCCGAATGATGTCGACCGACGGCAGCGATGGACAGTCCCTCGGAAACAGGCCGACGCGAGCCGCGTCGCGGCCCAGACACCGACTTCCGGTATGGGTCACTAGCGGTCTTCGACTGCAATCGGCGCGATGTCTGCGATTAGTGCAGAACCCGACGTGGTCACTCGACCTCAGCGTTATCCCGCTCCTTATATATCCTCGCGCAGACCCTTGAAGAACGGGTGCCGCACCTTCCCCTCGGCCGACTTCGCGCGGTACTCGATTTCGGCCAGCAGCTTCGGCTCGACCCAGACGCCCTTGTGCGCGATGCGCTTCGCGTAGGGCTGGGTTTTCCGGACGAGCGGTTCTAGCCTTCTTCGGAGCTCCGCGGTCGAGGTCTTGTCGAAGCCGTGATCGACCTTACCGGCGTAGACGAGATCGGCACCCTTTCGCCGGCCGACATAAAGGCCGTCCCACTTGGTGCCGTCCAGCGCGAAGCCGGCGATGGTCAGCGTCTCCCGCTGCGCGCAGGTCTTCTTCACCCAATTGTTGCCGCGGCCGCTCGCGTAGACGCTGTCGCGCACCTTCGAGACGACGCCTTCCAGCCCGATCTTGCAGGCGTGGGCGAACATCTCGCGGCCTTCGATCTCGAAGCTCTCGCTGAACTGGATCTCGGCGCCAGCGATGATCTTCTTGAGTTCGGCCTTGCGCTGGAGCAGGGGCAGCTTCCGCAGGTCGCGACCGTTCAGGTAAAGGAGATCGAAGGCGACCAAAACGATGCTGGTGGACTTGCCCTTGAGCTCGTTCTGAAGGACCGAGAAGTCGGCCGTGCCGTCGGCCGCCGGCACTACGATCTCGCCGTCGATGACTGCGGAGTTCGCCCTGATGTGCCAGGCGTCGTGCGCGACCTTCTTGAACCGGTGCGTCCAGTCGTGGCCGCGCCGGGTGAAGACCTTGACCGCCTCGTTGTGGAGATGGACCTGCACGCGGTAGCCGTCGAACTTGATTTCGTGAATCCATCGGGACCCGGATGGCACCTTCTCGATCGAGGATGCCAAGGCCGGTTCGACGAAATCCGGAAACGGTGCCTTATCGCCAGGGTCGGCGGCCGGCTTTTTACGCTGAAACGCCACGGACAACCTCCACGCAATGGTGATTCAAAGTGGCACAGACGGAATCGTTCCGGAACCGGCGAATCCTTCGCGACGTTGCACTGTCTCAAACACTTCGAGGAGAAAGCGATGGCTGCAGCGAAGAAGGTAACCAAGAAGACCGCGAGAGGACGCAAGCAGGAGCGGGCCCGCGTCGCCGGCGGTCAGAAGTACGAAGTCGGCTATGAGGCGAAGAAGACTGGCCGGTCCGCGTCCGCCGTCAAGAAAGCGGTCAAGAAAGTCGGCAATACTCGCAAGCGGGTCGAGAAGCGTCTCGGGCGCTGACGCCCGGGTGGCGGCTACTTCACGGTTGCCGCCTCAGATACGGCTGGAGAAGCGGGTGAAGGCGGTCAACGTCTGCAGACGCGGCTCGACGTCGGGCAGGTAGATCTCCGCCTTCAGGAATGCGAGTTCGTCGTCGACGGCGCATTCGCCGACGTCGACGTACCAGGACTTGGGGCGGCCCTCGGTGCCGTCACTCCAGCGGTAGCCACGGCGCTTTAGCGAATCCTTGAGTTCGAACGGCGACTGTTCGGCCCAGACGCGGACCGTCTTCTTTCGCGCCGTGTCGAGCAGGACGGCGAGCGCCGGCGCGCCGGTCGTCGGTAGGTCGAAGTCCAAGATCTCCAGCAGCGCGTTACAGTCGTCCACGGCCCTGTGTGCTTCGTGGAAGTAGCCGGCTCCGTTCAGAAGATAGCCGAGTTGCGAGCCCGCGAAGCCGTGTTTGCGCCAGTCGATCTCGCTCATGCTGCAACCCCAGGCCTTGTGCTCGAACACGGGCCAGTAGCGCTCGACGAACCTTCGGTCGAAAGCGCTGTTATGCGCGATCGTTATGACTGCGCTTTCGGCGAAGGAAGTGATGGCGGCATCGTCGAATCTGTGACCGGCAACCATTTCGTTGGTGATGCCAGTGAGTGCCGTCACTTCCGCGGAAATCGGTGCACTCGGCTCGTTGAAAGCGGAGAATGTGTCTCTGACGCCGACGATCCGCCCGTCCGGCGTGTAGTCGAATTTGACCATCCCGAGTTCGATGATCTCGTCCCTAGCGTGCTCGAGGCCGGTCGTCTCCGTGTCCAGCAGAACGCCGGTCCTGACGTCATGGCCCATGGCCGGTATGTACGTGGGACGCGGGGCCAGGCGCCGCAGCACCCGGTAGTCGGCCGACCGGCTCAAGGCCTCGGCCATCGCCGCCAGATCCGATGGGTTTTGAAACATCTCTTCTCGTGGTGTCCCTACCGATTGACCGGAAGCCCACGATACCGGGGGCGCCGGCCGGGAGGTATCCGAAAGACAGGCAATTCACGGCCTTTTCGGGAGTGTCGTGCAATTCCAAACTGTTGCGGGGTGAGTTCCTGGAGGCGCGGCGCTCCTGCGGAGGTCCGAGTTGTCTTGCCCCCGGTCTTGCTCGCCTGGCGTGCCCTGATCGGTCCTCCACATCGGGCCGCCTCTCCAGCGATCTCGGAGCCCAGCGTGTCTGAAAACCTCTTGCGGCGAACTCTCCAGCGGCCGTTTGTCAGAAAAGGACGTTCGGCTGTCCTGATCCGTAGGATCTTGTCCGTTGTCCAAAGCAGGGCTCCATGGCGACATACGGGCAATCCCGCCCGGGCCGAGGAGACGACCGGGAAAACCGCAGCAAGGCTCCCGAGAGTGGTCGGCGCTGCTCGCGACGAGCTGAGCGCAAGGAGAGTGAGATGGCCTCGAGCAGCATGGTTACTCAAGTTAGGGAAGCGCGAACTGAATCAACAATGATGGCGTGGCGCGTACATGAGTTTGGGCCGCCGCAGGTCATGCAGTTCGAGGCCCTCTCCCGTCCGGAGCCCGGGCCCGGCGAGGTCCTGGTCAAAGTTGCAGCTGCCGGAGTAGGCCCATGGGACGGCTGGATCAGAGCCGGAAAGAGCGCATTGCCGCAGCCGCTCCCGCTCACTCTGGGCTCGGACCTTTCAGGTGAAATCGTCGCCGTTGGGCTCGGAGTCTCGCAAGGACGTGCGGGAGAGCAGGTCTACGGTGTTACGAATCCGCGGTTCGTCGGGAGCTACGCCGAGTACGCGTTGGCTTCCGCGGAGATGGTCTCAGGCAAGCCGAACTCGCTAAGTCACGCCGAAGCCGCCTCCGTTCCCGTCATTGCCGTCACCGCATGGCAGGCGCTGTTCGAGCACGCGCAACTCAGAGCGGGCCAAACGGTGGTCATTCACGGGGCGGCTGGCAACGTGGGATCCTACGCGGTCCAATTGGCCCGTCATGCGGGTGTGCAGATCATCGCAACGGTATCGCCGCCCGATGCTTCCTTCGTGCGCAACCTTGGCGCCAACACGGTGATCGACTACCGGAGCCAGCGCTTTGAGAAGGAAGTGCGGGATGCCGACGCCGTCATCGATCTCGTCGGCGGCGAAACGCAAAGCCGCTCGTTCCAGGTCCTTCGTCGAGGCGGCAAGCTGATCTCGGCAGTGTCCCGCCCGGATCAGGATCTCGCAAAACACCACGGTGTGGAAGCCACCTTCTTTTTGGTCGACGTCACGAGCCGGTATCTGACGGAAATCGCTCGCCTTGTCGATGCTGGAGAACTGCGAACAAACGTCGGCGTGGTCTTGCCCCTCGCGGATGCGCGTGAGGCTCACTTGATGCTGGAGGGCGCGCGGCCCCGGCCAAAAGGAAAGATCGTGCTCGCGGTCGGAGCGGGCTGACCGATCTCGCGCCTCCTGTTGCGCTCACGCGTCCGGATGCGCCAGCCAAGCCCATCGATTTTTGTTGAAAGGATAAAAATGACACCCCGAACTCCCGCCCAGGCCCTCGTCATTCCCGATTCCTTGCTGGCGAAGGAGGCGACAGACGTACTGCGCGAGCATTCCACCGATCTGCTCTTCAATCACTCGATCCGGGTCTTCCTGTTTGCGGTGGAGCAGGGCCGTCAGAGGAAGCTGCGTTTTGACTCTGAACTTCTGTACGTGGCCGCCGCGTTCCACGATCTCGGTCTCGTCAAGAAGTTCTCCAGCCCGGACGAACGCTTCGAGGTCGATGGCGCGAACGCCGCCCGACAGTTTCTGAGCGCCCACAACATTGCCGAAGACCAGGTGCAGAGGGTCTGGGAGGCGATCGCGCTGCACACGACCCCCGGCATTCCGAAGTACATGGGTCCCGAGGTCGCGCTCCTCAATTCAGGTGTTCTGCTCGATGTCGTCGGGATAGGCTTCGACCAGTTTCCCGCGGAGCTTCGCGAGGAGATTGTCGCCAAATATCCCCGCACGAATTTCAAGGAAGGCTTCGTTCGGGAGTATTTCGCCGGCTTTGCGCACAAGCCGGCGACCACGTACGGCACCGTCAACGCCGCGGTCTGCGAACGCTTCATGCCGGGGTTCAAGAGCCCCAACGCCTGCGACTTGATCGCGGGTTCGCCTTGGTCTCACTAGAAGAGGAGGTCATGATGTCGATCAGTGCATTCCCCAATCGGATAGCTGCGCTGCTACGCCCTTCAGCAATCACGCCCAGACAGGGAATAGAACTGCTACGAACGACGTTCTCGGCGGTCGTAGCAGTAGCCATTGCGGGAGCTTCGCCCGCGATCGCTCAGGATCGGGAGCAAGTCAAGCTCGTCTTCGAGCACGCACTGCCCAACGTTGAAGGAAAGAGAATGCTGCTGTCCTGGTGAGTTATCCGCCCGGGAGCAAATCGCTGCCTCATCGCCACGCAGCGTCGGCCTTCATCTACGCCTATGTGCTGTCCGGGGCCATCCGCAGCCAGGTCGGCGATGACCCTGCGCAGGTCTTTCGCACAGGCGAGGGCTTTTACGAAACGCCAGGCTCGCATCATAGGGTGAGCGAGAACGCGAGTGACACGGAGCCCGCCAGCTTGCTCGCGGTCTTCGTGGTCGATTCCAAAGACGGGGCATTGACGATCCCCGACAAGGACGCAGCACCGAGATGATGGCGCGACAGGCTCGCCTGTCCATTCACCGCCCGGCCTTTGCACTGTGTGAACGACATGCATAATATGGCGCCTGACTGGAGAGGCAGCAAAGGTGCCGGTACAAGCTGTCGCGATCGTCGTCTACGAGGGGGTCCAGGCCTTGGACGTGGCCGGGCCGATGGACGTGTTCAGCGAGGCGAACACATTTCTCGACAGTGCCGACCGCTATGAACCCGTACTCGTTGCTGCTCACCACAATCCGCTGCGCGCCTCGAACGGCATACGGCTTATTGCCGATCTAACGCTTGAGGAGGCGACGGGTGGGTTCGACATTGTTCTGGTGGCCGGCACGCCCACCCCACCTGAAACGGAGCCCGACCCGCACTTGCTTCAGTGGGTCAAGGAGCTGCCGTGGCGGTCGAGCCTCTATGGATCGATCTGCACCGGGGCTTTTGTCCTTGGCTATGCCGGTCTGCTGGACGATCGGCGTGTCACGACCCACTGGCAGGATGCGCAGGCGCTGGCGGCCAGGTTCCCGAGAGCAAAAGTCGAACCGGATTTGATCTATGTCCGCGATGGGCGGCTGATCACCGCGGCGGGTGTGACTGCGGGAATAGATCTCGGTTTGGCCCTAGTCGGGCAGCGCCACGGCGCGGAAACGGCGCTCAAAGTGGCCAAGCGGCTGGTCGTAGTCGCCCAGCGCCAAGGCGGACAGTCTCAGTTCAGCCCCTATCTCACGGCGCCTGCCGATCCGGAATCGCCTATCGCCCGTATCCAGGACCATGTGATGGCGAACGTCGGGGATCGCCACTCGCTTGAGTCCCTTGCCGCTGTCGTCGGGATGAGCGCCCGAAATCTTGCCCGGCATTTTGTGCAGGCGACCGGGATCACGCCGCACGAATTCATCGAGCGCGCCCGCATCGATGCGGCGCGCATGATGCTGGAGGGAAGCGACCGGCCGCTGAAGGCGGTTGCATTCGACTGCGGCTTCGGCTCGGCGGATCGGATGAGGATCGTGTTCACCGCCCGTCTTGGCGTCAGCCCCATCCAATATCGCGCGAGCTTCCGGCGGGCGACACCGGAATAGACCGCGCGCTCCCCGCCAAGGCAACGCTCGCGATCCTGCTTTCCCTACAAAGCGTCATGTCAGGAAAAGACGTGCGGCTGTCCTGATCCGCGGGATGCCCTTCCTTGTGCGGAGCGGTGCCCGGTTGGCAAATAGGTACAAGCAACCAGCCCGCTACGCAAAAAAGGAGAGCGCTCCATGTCCGAGATCATCGCCGGCATCCGCCTGCCCGACAGTGCCATCGCCCGCGCCGCCACGCAGCTCGTGCGCGATACCGAAGACGACCTACTCTACAACCACAGTCGCCGCGTCTTTCTTTGGGGCGCGCTCACCGCCGAGCGCCACGGCCTGAAGTACGAACCGGAGCTGCTTTACCTCGGCGCCATGTTCCACGACATGGGCCTCACAGAGAAGTATTCCAGTCCCGACCTGCGCTTCGAGGTCGACGGTGCCAATGCCGCGCGTGATTTCATGAAAAGCTACGGCCTGCCGGAGCGTGAGATCGAGGACGTCTGGACCGCGATCGCGCTCCACACCACGCCAGGTATTCCCGAGCATATGCGACCCACCATCGCGCTGGTGACCGCGGGCGTCGAAATGGATGTGCTCGGGATCGCCTATCACGACTTCACGCATGAACAGCGTGACCATGTCTGCGTCCATCATCCGCGCGAAACGAACTTCAAGGAGAACATCATAGATCATTTCGCCAAAGGCATCGTCAAGAAGCCGTTGACCACGTTCGGGAACGTCAAGGCCGACGTCCTTGCGCTGAAGGACATGACCTATCTCCGCCAGAACTTCTGTTCGATCATCCTCGGTTCGGCCTGGCCGAACTGACCTTCGTTGCTTCGAGCGGAGCAAATCGAGATGAGCGCCAGTCGAGCCAGGATGTGCGGACCTGAAGAAGCCGTGATCGGACCGAGCGAGGAGTGCGTCGCTGCGCAGAGCCCGGTCGACGAGATCATGACCCGCCGGTTCGCGTGCCGTGACTTTTGCGATGCTCCGGTCCCGCGATGGACGATCGAGCAGATCCTCCACGTCGCGCGCTTCGCGCCAAGCGGTGCGAACATCCAGCCCTGGCATGTCTACGTGCTGGGTGGCGCCGCCAAGGCCCGCGTCTCGGCGGCGCTGCTGGACGCGCACGAAACGTGCCGCGACGAGCACGTCTCGGAATACAAATATTACGCCAGCGAGTTACCTAATCGGTACCTCAAGCGGCGGCAGGAGTTTGGGCGGCTGTTCTACGGGTCGCTCGGGATCCACCAGGCCGATGCCGAGGCAAGAAGCAGGCAGACCGCGAAGAATTACACGTTCTTCGGAGCGCCCGTGGGACTGATCGTCACGATCGATCGTCGGCTGGAAGCCGGAAGCTGGCTCGACCTTGGCATGTTCGTGCAGAACGTGATGCTGGCGGCAGCGGGGCGCGGACTTCAGTCGTGTCCGCAGGAGACGTTTTCGAAATATCACCGGATCTTGCGCCCCCTGCTCTCGATTCCGAAGGAGCAGATGGTGGTATGCGGCATCTCGGTCGGGAAGCCTGCAGGTGAGGCGCAGCGATTGATGCCCCGGGCGAATGTAGATGAGTTCGCGACGTTCTTGGGATTGGACGCGTAAGAGACATTCAGGAGTAGATCGCCATGACGAGTCGAGAAGAACTGATCCAGCGCAGCATTTCTTTTCTCCGCGAAGTGAAGGATATGACGCCCGGAGCCGATATGGAGCGTTGGCTCAACGAGACGTACGGCGAACGCAGCGCGCTCTATCAGGATCTGTGCCGCCTGATCAAGATCGGGGTCGAGGAGGGCTGGGCGGCGAACCAGGAGGTGGACGGCCCGAACTACCGGCGCAGCCGCATCCTCGAGCCGACTGCCGAAACGTTCCAGTTCAGCCTCACGGCGGTTTACATGAACAGCGCTGCTCCACGCCGGTTCAAGGACGAGGACGACCACGACGTGCTGCGCGGGCAGTATCACGGTCATCCCTATGGGGAGATCAACCTTGTGGTACCCTTGAACGCGGGCGCGGAGTTGAAGGGATTGCAGGGCTGGCAGGGTTCCGGCTGGACGGCGCCCGATCCGGGCAGCAGGCACTATCCGGAGGTCAGGGGCGGTGCGGTGATCGCGCTGTTCTATCTCCCGGCCGGACGCATCTCGTACGATTTCAAGGCTCCCGCCGGTTAGGTGCGAACATCGCGAACGAAGGCTGGTTGCGCCGTCAGGCCTCGCCAGGTCCGGAGAAGATCGAAGCCGGCGGCGTCGTGCGCGGCACCGGCAGCGGCCGCTCGGTCCCGATCGCGAGATGCCGCCCTTGGCGTCGTACCGCTTGGCGAGATCCAGCAGACGACGGCGGGTGAACGGATCGGCCTTCTCAGCTATGACCCGGACCCGCTGCGCGAGACCCAGGTAGAACTCCTGCTCCATGACGCACCCCCACAACATCACTGCCCAGAGTTGAGTAGCCCCGGCTATCGGAGTCAAGAAGCGCCAGGCACGCGCATGCATTTTTCCGGGTCGCTATTCCGATCGCGATGTCGGCGGACGTAGACTGGCCAGCGCAGGGGAAATTCGGATGGCAGTGTCCTATCCAGAAGGCGTGCCCGGCGTGCGGCAGGCCGATGAAGGCTTTTTCCGGCAAAATTCCGGAGGGGCTGCGGTGCACCAATTGCGACGACGACCCGCTACGCGACCCGATCGCCCGCAAGTAGGCCGACGGCCCGCTGCGGCCGCCAGAGCAGTAGGTTGCCGCTGGCGCGCCCGCGCCTTTCGGCGTAGTAGGAACACCGCGGCGCAGGCTGCTCACCGATTGGGTCACGCGCGCCTGACATCGTTCCGGCGTAGACTTGCTCAGCGGTCGAGGCAGCCCGACTGACCTGTTTTCAGTCGAAGGCGCCGAGCGAACGGAACGATAACGCGACGACATCTTTGACTCGTTGGACCATCGCCCGCCGTTTGAGTACGGCGCCTGTAGCGGATAGCCAAAGGCTCAAAGGCCCGCTGTTCAAAAACACGCGCTCGCGCGGATAGCCAAAGGCGGTGGTCCCGTTCCGAGCGGTGAAAGAATCAGCTTGAAGAAGCCGTCAAAAACGCGCGAAGAGCTCGAGGCCGCGATCAGGCTCGAGATGGAAGACATCAGTGAGTTGCCGACGGATTTAGCCATCTCGGTCATGCCCTGCGAGGACACCTGGAAGGTCGCGATCATAACGGACGGCCCACAAGACCCGGAGCGCTCCACGATGATCGAAGCGATCGCTGACAGGCTGCGTAGCCAGTTCGACTTGAAGAGCTGAACCCGACGGCTTCACAGCGCGCTCAGGTCGTCCGGCACCTCGCCGAATTTCCTGATCAGCGCGTGTTCGAAGTCGCCGGTGGCCCCGCTGCGGCTGAAGGCAAGCGCACCGACGTGCCCCGGCTTGCGCGAGAAGGCTTCAGCCTTCATCACGGCTGCGGCCGCGTTCGGGTGCGATGCCGTCGATCGTCATAAGGGACGAACAGCAAAGCGGACGTCGTCGGTCGAGCAGGACCCAGTCCCCGCCGCCATTTCGGTGTTCGCAGGAACCTTGGACCTGCCACCGCCCTACGGGGCAGCGCGGGCCGCGTCGTGCGGGGCGGCGCTCATCGATGACGATGGCGAGAAACAACGTCACCGAGGCGTCAGTCAGGAACGGAGCCATCGTCGTCCGGTTGTCTCCGGAAGACAACATCCGGGAGGTCAACATGGCCATGGAAGATCGCGAGACCTTCAGCCTTATCGGGAGCGACAAGGTCGAGGGCACGAACGTGTACGGGGCCGACGGAGAAAAGGTCGGCTACATCGAGCGCGTCATGATCGACAAGGTCGGCGGCAAGGTGTCGTACGCGGTGCTCAGCTTCGGCGGCCTGCTCGGCATCGGCGATGATCATTATCCGCTGCCCTGGCAGGCACTGAAATACGACACCAACCTCGGCGGTTATGTCACCGGCATCACCCAGGACCAGCTCCGCGGCGCTCCCAAATGCGCCGACGAGAGCAGTTGGAACTGGAGCGACCCGGCGACCACGCGCTCCGTGAACGCCTACTACGGTGTGCCGGTGGCTTGAGGCCGCACAGCACCCGCGGGCCGACGCGCCCGCCGCCACGCGAGACGACCGCATCGGTCGCCGAGGAGACTTGAAAAGTGAGTAATGCCGTTCGTGTTCTGGTCGTGGAGGATGAAGCGCTGATCTGCAACTTCGTCGAGGACGCCTTGTCCGGCGGCGGTTTCGAGGCCTGCTCGGTCCATACGGGAGAGGCGGCCCTGTCGACCTTTCGCGACGGCCGCGAAGGGTGTCGGGCGCTGCTGACTGACGTCAACCTGGGTGATGGCATCAGCGGATGGGAGCTGGCGCGGCAGATCAGGGAAATCACGCCTGGCTTTCCCGTGGTCTACATGACGAGCGCCAGCGCGCCAGACTGGAAATCGCAAGGCGTCGATGGCAGCCTCCTGATCGAGAAGCCCTTTGCGCCAGCGCAATTGGCTGCCGCTGTCTCGCAGCTACTGGATACCCGAGCCTAGCCGGGTCGAACCGGGATCGTTGTGAGACTCCGATCCTTCGATCAAGCCTGCAATGGTGGGCGGCGGATCAGCGGATCGTCGAGCGCGCCGGCGATGCCTTGGCCTTGCATGCGGCCGCAGCGCGAGCCCTCCGCTACCGCCATCCAGTCCCGCAGCAGGCCTTTGTCCTCCTTCGAAAAAGACGCGCGCCGCTTGAGATCCTCCAGCGTTTCGCCGGGATGGCATCGCTCGAAATCCTCGCGGATCAGGGACTCGAGGTAGGTCCGGACCCAGGCGCCGCCTGAATCGAGATGCTGGCGTGAATCGGTCCCCATGATTGTCTCTCGGCGCATGCAGTCGAAGGCGCCCGGATGCGGCACAACGGCAAGAGCGATTGCTTGGTTCACGAAGGGGGCTGCCCGTGTCGACGATGACGGACGGCGTCAAGGCCGCCGTCGGGCCAAGTGAGAGGCGCGCTCCAGCCGCCAAGGACGAGGAGGTCCCTCAGGCCTCGCCAGACACGGGTATGGCCGTGGTCGGCGGGACGATGCGCAGCGGCGGCAACGGACGCTCGGCGGACCGGGACAGCGGAGAAGGCTTGCCCCCTTCCAACGCTACCGACGGATGAAGTTGATGACATCGGCGGCGGCAGCGTCAAGCGGCATCGTTCGCTGCGGCGCGCTCTCCGATTTCCCTTGAGCGAGCGCTCGTTGCGGCACTAAGCTGGTCGGGCAGGGAAATCCAGATGTCCGAGCTGCACCTGATCCGGAAGCGGTGTCCGCACTGCGGGAGAGCAATGAAGCTTGTCTCCGAGTCGACGGGCCGGAGCCGCGAGCGATACGTCTGCCCCGCCTGCGAGGAGGATCCGTTGCACGACCCCGGCGCCCAAAAATGGGCTGACAGCCCGCTGCGCCCGCCGGCCAAGTAGCCTCCGAAGAATCCGGTCATGGCGCCGAGGCCGGTTGTCCATCCACCTTCCATTCAGGGTTTGTGGCGTAGGCTATCCGTTGCCGGTGACAGGACTGGCGGATCGTCGGCGGCGCACCAACTTCTTTGAAGGATGCCGCTGCAGAATACGGGGAGGGTGCGATGTCGACCGTCGCGAAGTTGCTTGCGGAAGGAACGGCTCCTGGCGCAACTGGAGAGCGATCCAGGGTCGAACGAGCGCGAGGAAATCGAAAGGCAGCTTGCGCAGATCGAGACCGCGCTGAGCTTGCTCGGACCAGGAGATGCCGCCGGTCGGAGTGACGAGTGAATCGAGTTTTGCCGTTGGTCAGAGTGCGCTGAGATCGTCCGGCACGTCGCCGAACTTCCGGATCAGCTTGGCGTCGCTGAAGTCCCCGCTGGATGGATCCCCGGTCCGCAAAGAGAACATGCGGCATACCGGCTGCGTCCGACACTGCTGCGCCCCTCGAGGGCGACCTCGATCTTGCCGCCGACCAGGCCATCGCGGCCTGCGGCGGAGACGCCCGGACGACGGTGTCGAGAGGCTACGCCCGGGGACGGCTCCCAGGGGCGCGCGAAAGCAAGGACGAGCCAGATGTCTGAAGTGACCTACTATGTCGCTCTGCCGTTCGTTTTCTCCGACGACGGCATGGCCGCCGGCGAGGCGGCGGAATGCCTGAGCGCCAACTCGCCGGTGCGTGGAGTTTATAGGACGCCGGCGCTAATGGATCAAAACGAGATACAGAAGAGCGGCCGCCAGCAGAACTCCGAAGACCATATTGGCGTTGAGGTGCACGTCCTAGGGCGCGTACTCATTAATTTCGACCTGTCTGCTTCGCTCCGAAAGCGGCCGAGATCATGAGGTGGCGCATTATGTCGCACTTGGCATGCGCAGACATTAACTGCAAGTAGCGAGCTCACTCCACGCCTGTGCCATTGGATCGAAAACGGCAGCGTTTTTCCGTACGGTGACTGACCATACTGGCATCGTGAACGTGGGGTCTAGGTTCAAGACACGTTCGGCGGCCGATCTCGCCTCTTCGATTCGACCGAGCCGGACCAGGGCGATCGTTTGAAGGACGTGCGGCACACTGAATGAAGGATTGGCTTCGACTGCGCGAGCCGCCGCCTTCAGAGCTTCATCAAACCGATTGACATAAAGCTCAGTCACCGCGATCGCCATATGAGCAATCAGTGTATCGAAAGGACTGACCTCCAGGGCGTGTTGCGCCAGTTCAAGCGCACTTTGGCGGTCGCCCATGAACGCATGCGCGAATGCACTGTTTCCCAAGGCAACGACATTTGAAGGACTGATCGACAGGGCCCGGCGAAACACCTCGAACGCGTCACTGAAGTCAGGGTCAGCGAACCAGATCACCAGACCGGCAGCACCGAGCGCGGTCGCGTCATCACTTCTCGTCGCAGCGCGAGCATAGCGGACGGCGGTGGCGCGATCGGCCTCGCTCAGTCCACCGCGGCTGAATCTGATCTGAAAACATCGCGCCAGCTGTGCCTGAGCAGCCGAATAATCGGGCTCCAGCTCCAATGCCTTCCGCAAAAGCGGAATGGCTTCCCCAGCGCCCGTCGGCATGGTCGTGCGCATCGATGAGATCGCCCGCAAGACAAGATCATAGGCATCGAGACTGTTGGGACGCTCTCGTCGGACGCGGCTGATTTCGACCTTGCGCAGATTCGGTTCGAGTGCCCCGATCAGGCTCATCGCAATGGCGTCCTGAACTTCGAAAATATCGTCAAACCGGCGATCGTACCGCTCGGCCCACAATGCAGCACCCGTGTCGGATTCAACCAGCCTCGCCGTGATCCTTATGCGATTGTCGGCCTTGCGCACGCTCCCCTGCACGAGATAGCGGCACCCCAGCTTCCGCCCGATACTTCCCAGGTCGCCGGTGCCGGCTTCGAACAGCAAACTCGACGTGCTGCCGACCACCGATAGACCGGTGATACGGGATAGTCCCGTGATGATGTCCTCTACGATACCATCGGCGAAGTAATCCTGGCTGGAATCCCCACTGAGATTGGCGAACCGCAGCACGGCGACCGTGGTCCCGCGCGCCGGGATGTCTCCAGAGCCCGAATACGCCTGCATGTCTGGACCATTCTTGACTCCCACGAGGCGATAGCCTCGTCCCGGAACGGTAACGACGTAGCTCTGACCGTCGCTTCCGAGTTCAAGTGCCTTGCGCAAGGCGGACACGTGCACCTGGATCGCGTTCTCCTCCACCACGCGGCCCGCCCAGATTTTCTCCATCAGGCGATCCTTGCTCACAACCTCGCCCTGGACCGAAGCCAATTCGTAGAGGATATCGAGTGCCCGGCTTGGGAGCTTGACGGGCTGTCCCGAAAAGGTCAGCCGCCGCTCGACAAGATCCAGCACAAACTTTCCAAATCGAACAGTCTCTCGATCCGGTTTCGGATTGACCGCCATGCCTGTTCAGAACTCTTCAGACGCTGAAACAAGGACCTTAAGGGTATCGCTCCGTAGTGTCCATCGAGCCCGACAAATCGCCGTGCCGGCGATCGGGACGAGGAGGTTCCGTCATGCGCACCACGCATTTGGCTTTGGGACTGCTGACAACGATCGCTCTGTCGTTTACCGCGCTTCCGGGCAACGCCCAGTCGTGGCCAACCCAAGTCGTGAAGATCATCACGCCATTTCCGCCTGGCAGCGGTGGCGACGTCACGGCGCGTCCGTTCGCCGAAAAGCTTGCGGAGCGGTGGGGGAAGCCCGTCATCGTCGAAAATCGTCCAGGCGCCGACGGCATCATCGCCGCGACCGCGGTGCTCAACTCGAACGATGGTCATACTCTCCTCTATACGAACGGGGGACCGCTCACGAGCAACCTGCTCGCGCACGCGGGCAGCCTTCCATACAATCCCGATGATCTGCTGCCGGTTGCGGCTGCCGCTGAAGTCTACGTAGCGATAGGGGTTCCTGCTTCCCTGGCGACAAGCTCGCTGTCCGAATTTGTGGCGCAGGCACGCCTCAAGCGGGGCCAGTTCAATTGGAGCGGAACTCCCGGCAGTCTGGACTATCTGGTGCCGGGGTTTTTGAAGCGCGCCGGCATCGATCTCCCGCGTGTCCCATACCGAGAGGTGAGCATGGCGATGCAGGACCTTTCGCAAGATCGACTCCAATTCTATGCTGCTGCCCTCGCGACCCAGTTGCCGATGGCGCAAACCGGCAAGATCAAGATTATCGCGATCACGAATAGTCAACGATCACCCTTCTTACCGGACGTCCCCACGGCGCGCGAGTCGGGTTTTCCGGAGCTTGAGTACGAAGCGTTCCTTGGCTTTTTCGCGCCCCGCGGGATGTCGGCGGAGCTGCGTGAACGCATCGGTGCCGACCTGCACGCGATCGGCGCCGGCGCGGACTTGGCGGGACGCTTCAATGCGATCGGCATGCGGGTACGAGTCACCTCTCCGGCAGAACTGCAAAAGATCGTCATGGACGAGCGCGCGGCGCTCGCCCGTTACACCCAGGCGCCGCCGCGATAGGGACGCGCAAAGCACCGAGACAGGAGGAATGTCCCATGACCCACGAACATCCGCGTACCGATCGGCTTTTCGAGATCGGCAGCGCCTATCGGCAGGCGAAAGTTCTATTGAGCGCGGTCGAACTCGGAGTGTTTTCCGAGCTCGCAGCCGGCCCGCTCGATGCGAGGGATCTCGCGAGCCGCATTCGGGTCCACGGTCGCTCAGCTCGCGACTTCTTCGATGCACTCGTCGCGACTGGTCTTCTGACGCGAGATGACGAAGGGCGATATCGAAACACCGAGGAGAGCGATTTTTATCTAGACCGAGCAAAGCCGACTTATCTCGGCGCCAGCTTCGATCAGTACAACCGCCGCGAATACGTCTTATGGGGGTCGCTGACGCAGTCGCTGCAGACCGGCAATCCGGCGGCCGAAACGCATGGCCAGGATCACTTCGGATCTTTGTACAACGACGCAGCGAGATTCCGAACCTTCGTCACCGCGATGACATCCGGCAGCTTGCTCGCCGCTCAAGGTATCGCTCACCAGTTCCCCTGGGAGAATTATCAGACACTTTGCGACGTAGGCACCGCTCAAGGTTGCCTACCGGTCCAGGTTGCTTTGGCACATCCTCACGTCCGCGCGATCGGATTCGATCTCCCGATGCTGTGCTCGGCATTTGAGGAGTACGCGGTCGAACGCAACGTCGCTGATAGGGTGAGTTTCGCGGGAGGCGATTTCTTCAAGGATCCGTTGCCTCAGGCCGATGTCATCGTCTTGGGTCGCGTCCTCCACAATTGGGACCTTGAAGCCAAGAAGATGTTGCTGGACGAGGCGTATCGATCGATCCCGACAGGTGGGGCTGTCATCGTCTATGATATGCTGATCGATGACGACCGGCGCACAAGCACAACTGGCTTGCTCTCCTCTCTCAACATGCTCCTTTGGACGGCGGGTGGGTTTGGATATACGGCAACGGATTGCACCGGTTGGATGCGGTCGGCCGGGTTCACAAAGACGACGGTTCGCCACCTTCCAGGTGGCAACTCCATGATCATCGGCGAAAAATAGACGGCGCCATATCTTCCGGTGCGGACTCAGGATCATTTTGACTGATCCAGCCGGATAGTCCCTTGGTTGATGTCCGCTCCGCTCAAAAAGCAGCAAGGCAAATTAGGCGCATTGTGTTTGGTCGGATGCCTGTGATTCAAGCTGTCAAAATGGAGCTTCGAATCATGCGCTACGAACTTGCCGATTTTGAATGGGCCGCCCTCAAGCCGATGTTGCCCAACAAGCCGCGTGGCGTTCCTCGGGTAAACGATCGTCGTGTCCTAAACGGCATCTTTTGGGTCTTGAGATCGGGAGCACCCTGGCGCGATCTGCCTGAGGCGTTCGGCCCGTACACCACTTGCTATAACCGCTTCGTTCGCTGGCGGAGGGCTGGGGTCTGGAGCCGCATCATAGACGCACTTGCCGCTGCTCATGATGCCGCTGTCCAAATGATCGACACCTCGATTGTCCGCGTGCATCAGCATGGAGCCTGCATCATGCGAAACCAGCGCCAATCGATGGGGCGGTCACGCGGCGGTTTGACGAGTAAAATTCATGCAGTGGTCGATAGCAATGGTCTGCCGGTACGGCTGGCGTTGAGTCCTGGCCAAGCCCACGACGTTCGACTTGCGGGAAAACTGCTGTCTCGTCTGAAGTCCGGGTCAATACTGCTTGCCGACCGTGGCTATGACGCCGACTGGATCAGAGCGCTTGCCATGAAGAAGGGGGCGTGGGCCAACATCCCGCCGAAAAGCAATCGCAGCGATCCTATCTGCTTCAGTCCCTACCTCTATCGGGCTCGTAACCGGGTCGAGCGGTTCTTCAACAGGATCAAACAATGTCGCCGGGTGGCGACGCGCTACGACAGGCTCGCCGCCAACTACCTTGCCTTCGTTCAACTCGCGTCAATCAGGCTATGGCTGCGCCTTTAATGAGTCCGCGTCCTAGTTCCTCGGCCCGTGGCGGCCCCAGCATCGGGCCGGGGGGCTTGATGATGCTGGGGCCTCCGGACAGGCTCTTGCCCTCTGAAGAGAGGCAGTCACCGCAGACACAAATCAATCACGGGCAGGGGGTTCCTAACTACAGAGAAGCACATGGCCAAGCGCGAGGAAGAGAGCGACGCGAAGGAAGCCAAGCCACCCGGACGGATGAAGCGCGGCGGCTCATCGAAGAGTACGTGGACGACCTACGCGAGTTTATCAAAACGCTGCGCGGCCGATTGAACTGAGGCAGCCTCACCGTAGCCTCCGCGGAATCTGCAAGTGGCCAATCTCGTCGGTCGGTGCCACGAAAAAAAGATCCGGCCGATTCACATTTGTGAAGGCAGGGATTTGTTAACCGGGAAATAATAGCATACCGGGCTGGCAGAGCCATTTCATTTCGGAATTATTTGAAACCCGGAAGCATGAGGGGGCGTTGTCTCAAAACAGCGGCCCCTTCTGCATTTTTAGCTTTAGCCAGCGCCACACGCGGAAGAGAAATCGCGACATTAAGCACCGCCATTCTCAAATCTCCTCCACCGTGCAGGCCGAGCAGATGCCCGACAAACCGCAGCAGCCGCTGCGGGAGGCAATGGCCGCCCTCCCTGCGGCGCCTCCTTCCGAGATCGAGAAATAAACGCAGACCCAGCATGTCAAGCGACTGACGAGGACGTCGAGAAGAACTCCCAAACGTCGGCTGGCCTTCGAACGGCACGTCCAGGTCTTCGGCGACTGGTGAGCGGAACGCCGGCCCCAATGAAAAGGCCGCGCCTTCGGGTGCGCGGCGTTGGTTGCGTTCGGATGGACTGATCTCATCAGTGGTGGTGGCGCCAGCGGTGCCGAACGACCGGGTAGGATCCGCGGTAATAGGCGTAGGCGGGGCGCACGACGCGGCGATAGCGATAGCCGTAGGATACGGGCGCCGTGTAGTAGGTCGTGGTGTAGCCGCCGCCCCAGCGATACGGCTCGTCGTAGCCGTAGGCGTAGGAGCCGCCGTAATAGCCGGCTCGATAGTAGCCAGGGCCGCCGTAGTAGCCATAGCCGGGGCCCCAGCCATACGCCGAGGAAGCAAGCCCGCCGATCACGGCGCCCGCGACCAAGCCGCCGGCGATGCCGGGTCCCCAACCGCCCCAACCTCCTCGCCAGTGGGCTTCGGCAGGAGAGGTCGTGGCCACCGAGGCCAGACCAAGGGCGCCGACCAGCAGCGCCGACATTGCAATCTTCTTCATCGGGAGTTCCTTTCACATTGCGCATGCCCTGCGGATAACGGGAAAAATAGGCAATGGTTGCTGCTGGCCCGGCGGCGAAGGGCAATGGAGCTCGGCGCCGGGGCAGCGTGATTCGACAGCTTCGAGTTCGGACCACAACACGCGAGGCCGCGCTGGGGTCGGCCCACGCTGCGGCGCAAAAGCTTTCAGGAGCGCACCCCGAACATCTGCCTGATCTCTGCGGGCATTAACAATGTTGTTCCACCGGAATACGTCTTTGCTGTAGGCTATCGCTTCTAGCGTTTTGGGTTCCCATGTTCGATCCGGCCACGACGGCGCTTTTGCGCGCCGTACTCGACGAGGTCTGTGAAGAGGTTTCGCGTTTCGAGACCGGTGCTCGGACCCATGTCGCTTCAAGAATTCTGGAAGCCGCAGCGACGGGCAACATCACGCCGGAGAGCCTGAAGCAGGTCAGTCGCGAGGCGCTCCATCAAGCCCCGAGCATGGGGCGATAGCGGAGCGTCGGGGTGAATTTCCAGGTCACAGTGCTCAAGATCCTGGTGAGTTATCCCGATGGATTCGCCGTCATGTCGGACCTCAAGCGCGACATGGCGATCCTGGCGACGAGCGGACGGGATTGGGCCGAGCGGACCATGCGCTTGGCCGCGCGCGTTCCGGATCTAGACATCTTCTCGCAAGCCTTGGTCGAACGCGTGAACGGCGGATGGCGGATTACGGAGAAGGGCAGGACGGTACTCGATTTCATGGAGGCCAGGTCTTCCGGGCCACAAACCGGACGGGATGGTCCGGTCGAGCAGCTGTCGTCCGAAGAGCGAGCGCCCAAACTTGTCGCCTTCACAAAGGTTGGCCGAAGCCAACGCCTGCAACGCCGCCGTGCGGCACGTGCGCGGGCGCGTGCCAAAGCATCCTGACTCTCCTCCCTTCGTCTACTCCCGGGAAAAACCGGAAACTTTCCAGAGTGCCTTGAGTTGGCAGCGACTGGGTCGGTCTCCAGAGAGAGAGTAAGTATGGTCGACGAAGTCGTCTTGAAGAACGCCACGGAGACCGCCTGGACGGTGTACCGGGCGCGGCACCCCGAGGTCGATGAGCACGACACCCGGCGCTGCCTGCTGGAGCGCCACCTCCGCAGGAGGTCGGAGGCGCGAGAGAGCGATACCGAAGAACCCGCTGGCTTCGGGATAGCCTATCTGCAGCGGCTTCCTCGAGACGAATGTTGACGGCCGTGAAGGCGCTCGCAGCGCGCGTGGCCCGGGGAAGCACGAGGCCAAATTGGACGCTGCTCGCGATTTCGGCTCTCATTTCCGCGACGGTCGTGGCTGTCCTGCGGTTCGTGTTCGGAGCCTAGCCGAGGCGGATTGCGCAGCTTGCTCCGTTGGCCGAGAGCGTACCTCCAAAGCTTTACGGCGGCACTGAGCGTGTGATCGCCTGGCTCGTGGACGAACTCGGACACGACGTCACCCTGTTCGCAAGCGGGGATTCCAAGACGAAGGGAAAGCTCCACGCCGTGTGGCCGCGCGCGCTGCGCCTAGGGCGGAAGGGTGCCGATCCGAACGCCGCCGGCGCGCTTCTGATCGAGGCCGTCGCCGAGCGCGCAGGCGACTTCGACGTGATCCACTCCCACATCGACTGGTTGCCCCTTCCGTTGTTGAGCCGAACCGGCGTGCCTTTCCTGACGACGATGCACGGCAGGCTAGACCTTCCTTGTCTGCGCGAGGTAATCGGCGTCTTTGCAGACGCTCCATTCGTCTCCATTTCCGCCGACCAGCGTCGGCCACTTCCGGAGGCGAACTGGATCGCGACGATCCAGCACGGACTGCCGAAGGATCTGTTTCGGCCGTCCTACGAACCAGTTCCTACCTGGCCTTTCTGGGAGGCTGACGGCTGACAAGGGACCGGAGGACGCCATACGCATCGCGCGCGCGGCGCGAATGCCGCTGCGAATTGCCGCCAAGATTCCTCGGTCGGGGACGGCCTACTTCAAGAACAAGCTCGAACCGAACATCGATGGCCAGGCGGTTCAACTCGTCGGAGAGGTCGACGACGCGAAGAAGCAGCCTTTCCTCGCAGACGCAGCGGGCCTGCTATTTCCGATCGATTGGCCCGAGCCGTTCGGTCTGGTGATGATCGAGGCGAGGCGTGGGACGCCCGTGATCGCTTATCGATCAGGGTCGGTGCCTGAAGTTGTGGAGGACGGCGTCACCGGCTTCATCGTCGACGGTCAGGAGCAGGCGATCAGGGCGGTGAAAGAACTGGGCCGACTGGACAGACGAGTGGTCCGCGCCCGGTTCGATGAGCGCTTCGCCGCAAGCCGGATGGCGAATGAATACGAGACCCGATATCGCAACCTGATCGCTCGTGGAGGACGCTGCGGGTGAGAGATCCGCGGATGGCTTGTGGCACTGGCGTGAATGGAATCCTTGGCCATGCCGTTTTCGAATCAGGAGCAAGTTGAATTCTAGAGTTGAGGTCGGCATCCGAACGGGCGTGGCTTGGACGTACTCTGCGATCGCTCTCAATACGTGCTCTCGGGAGCTCCAAGCAAAGCATGCTTCGGTTTGCTGCCAATGTATGTCGGTTCCTGACGCGGAACTTTCGCCCGGAAACGACATTGTGGTTGGTGGCAAAGGCTGAGACATGAAAAACGAACCATCCCGGATCTCAAAATTCTTCGGTGATTTGGCTAACAAGACCTCGCTTGCGGCTGGGCGCGCCTCGACCTTCCTGTTAGCTGCGGGTGTGGTGGTCGTGTGGGGCATAAGCGGCCCGCTCTTCCAGTTCTCGGACACTTGGCAGTTGGTCATTAATACTGGGACCACAATCGTAACTTTCCTTATGGTATTTCTGATTCAGAACTCCCAAAACCGTGACAGCGCGGCCATTCAGGTAAAGCTGGACGAACTCATTCGCGTGAGTGCGGCGCGCAATAGTCTCGTGGGAATTGAGCACCTCACAGACGATGAGATTGAGGAGCTTCGCTCAAAATGTGAAGCGCGTGCCAAGGCCGAAAAAGCCGGAGATGAGACACTCGACCGGACCCTACAGTCAGCGCGGCGAGCCGCCGAGCAGATCGCCAGCTGACGATGTCAACGCCGGCATCATCGAAAAGACCGGTAGAAAATATCGACGCCATCCTGCGGCTTGAAAAGCAGGATGAGGAAAAGATCGCTCTTCATCATCGTGTTTTTCACGCCATCGGATCGTTCGCGGGCACTCCGCAGTTCGTTGTGCTGCAGTGCGGGGCGGTGGTGTGTTGGATTGCCTTCGGCGGGGTATTCCCCGATCGCGCGCTTGATCCATTCCCGTTCCCGCTGCTCGGGACATTCCTCGCGCTGGAGGCGGTACTTCTCACCTCCTGTGTCCTCATTCGCCAAAATGCGACCGACCGCATTTTGGAAAAGCGAGATCGTCTAGAACTTCAGATTAATCTCCTCTCTGAACGGGAGGCGACGCGGTCTTTGAGAATATTGCAGAAGCTTGCCAGGCGGCTGAATGTCGATGACGAGGATTGCCAACAAGACGAATTGGCGCAGGAGACGTCTGTTGATCAACTTGCCCGAGGCTTGCGCGACCGCGAGCAGGCTGAAAAGGCTCAATGAGATGTCCGCCCGGAAGACGACATGGGGGGCGCTCTGATGCCACCTGCACCATCGTGTTCATCTGCACGAGGTCTCCCTGAGCAGATTCCGTGTGATGCGCACGGGCTAGAATTTGAGCATCGTCCTGAGGCCGAATACCGACGCATTTTTGAGGGCCTTGCCGGCGAATGGCGTCGCCTGCCCGGTGGCGCCGCCGCCCGGGTGGATGATGTATTGGAAGTTTGGCTGCAACGACCAGCCCTCCTTTATCTGGTATTGGTAGACCGTCGTCAGCAACCCCTCGAAGTTTCGCGAGGGCCAGTTGGGATTCACCAGCATGCGGTAGTCGGCGTCGAGCGCCTGCGCCCGTTTGGACACATGGGCATAGCCCGCGGCGATCCCGAACTTGTCATCGGGCCGGTCGTCACGAAGCCCAATGAACTCGACGCCGGCATCAGCGTAGAGATCGATCAGGTTGCGATCAGCGGGCGCGCCGGCGGCCCTTGCAAACACACCGATCCCGCGATCGTCGCTGTGAGGCACGCGGTAGATCTGTTGCTCGAAGACCGCCCAACCACCGATGTCTCCTGCGAGCAATAGCGGCTCGCCGCTGCTACCGGCAGCGGCGAGCGAGCTGCCGTTCGACGCGATCTGTTGATCCGCGAAAGAGCCAAAGTGCCGCCAGCCGCCGAACTTGATCTGGCCGGTCAGGTTGGGATCGCCCTTCTTGTTGTTCCAGGCGTACTGGATCTGCCCCAGTAACAACGGCGGATCGTTGACGCGGAAATTGACGCCGTAGCGATTGCGCTCCTGCGGGTCGCCCGGTCCGGGTCCTGCCTGGTCGCCGTCGAAGATCCCACCCAGAACGGAAAGCTGGTCGGTCACGTTGGCCAGTAGCCTTGCGCCCATGGCCGCCAAAGGTGGCGAAGGTCCGCCGCTGGGCAGATTGAGCGACGTGATCGCGGGCCAACCCATTGAGGCGTTCGTGAACACGTCTGTATATTTGGTGTTGAAGAATTCGCTGTCGGCAGCAAGCTGACCCACCTTCAGCGAGATCCTCTTCGCGCCCCACTGCTTCTCGAAATACGCTTCGTAGAGGCGCGTTGCGGGCAGAGCCTCGATTCCGCTGACGACGAAGAAGTTCTGAAGATTGCTCCGGGACAGGCCGTCGCCATGGATCTGGAACATGTTGGCGTGAAAAGTGAGCTTGTCGATGCCGACGAGCTTCTGCAGATCGACATCCACCGCGAGGTTGAGGCGGCCTTCGTAGATTGCGCCCTGTTTCAAGCCGCCGGAGGCATTACCAAACGCCTCGCCGATGTAAGTGGCCGCGAACTTCACGCCGTACTTCTGCAGCGGATTGGGAAGAAGGCCGAGCGTCTTTTCCTCCACGGTGCTCTCACCCGTGTCCGGATCGGCCGGCTTGTCGTCGTCGGTCTTCTTATCCTCTTGGGCCGCGGCGCCGGCTGCCAGGAGCATGACTACCGACATCGAAAGAACGACCTGCCTATAAGCTCGGTATCTCGACACGCGACTTCCTGATCTCGAAGATAGCCTTACGAATTGCCTGATCTTGCAAGGCAAGTCCACCGTGGAGGCAATTTCCAAAAGGTCGGTCAGACCAACTGGCCTATCGCAATCGTTAACATTTTTGAATCGCGGCACGCGAAGTGTTGGCTATGATAGGGTTTTCCCTTCTGCGGGCATTCATGTTCGATCCGTCAACTACTGCGCTATTGCGCGCGGTCTTAAACGAGGTTTGCGAGAGCGTTTCGCACCGCGAGATCGGAGCGCGTACCCATGTCGCCTCAAAGATACTGGAGGCTGCTACCAAAGGTGAGGTATCGCTAGACGAGCTCAGGCAGGTAGGCCGTGATGCCCTTTCGCGTGCACCCACGATGTGGCGCTGATCGGTCGAGGCGGGCGTGAATTTCCAAGTCACGGTGCTGAAGATCCTGGTGGGCTATCCGGACGGCTTCGCAGTCATGGAGGACCTCAAGCGCGACATGGCCATTCTGGCGACCAGCGGCCGCGATTGGGCGGACCGGACCAAGCGCCTCGCTGGGCAGGTCCCCGACCTCGACATCTTTTCTCAAGGCTTAGTCGAACGCATCAGCGGGGGCTGGAAGATCACGGCAAAAGGTCGAACAGTGCTTGAATTCATGGAAGCGCGCTCGGAGGCATCCGCGCCGGCCCAACAGGCCGCAGCCGATGAGGCTCCCAAACTGGTATCCGAGACAGCGACGGTTCCTCCGCTGCGGCAACCTGCCGACCGTGCCAAGCGGCGGCGCGAACGCCGCCAACGGCGTCGTGAGGCGCGCGAACGCGCGAGAGCGAACGCCTCTTGAGGTGGATCGAAGCCAAAGAAGAAGCCTCCGGCTGGGCGCGGCGGTCGAAATAGTCCCGGACTGTCGATTGCCTCCTACCCCCAAGCGTACCGCCGTTACGTTGTTTGCGGCCAGGCTATTCCGACCTAAGAACGGTATTGCTTCGGGTATCGGGACGGCGACTTGTGCACGAGTCCTTCTACCGAGCCGGCAGGCGCGAATGGCGAGGGCGGAAACCAAACCTGCGCGGTAAGCGACCGTCTCGCCGACCCGCACCACGCCCAGCACCCCGGTTTTGAATGGAAGGCCCCTTTTTGCCGACGAGAGCACCAGCCGAGGCGTGCCTAAAGCATCGAGGAGGACGCAGGCGTCCGGAGACCGGGTAGGCCCGGCTAGGCGGGCACCGTCAGAGAATCGAGACGTTTCCGGAGAAATGCCAGCACCACGATCTCGTCGGAAGTGAGCTTGGCGTACTGACGCTTGAACTTCTGCGCGATCTCGGCCTCAATCATCTTCGCGAGGTCACCTGACATGTAGGCGTTAAGGACTTCCGGGTGCACGTAGCACTTGCGGCAGATGGCCGGTGTGTTGCCGAGCTGCTTCGAGACGCTTTCGATCGCGGCGACGACGTTGCGCTTCGCCTCGGCCTGGCTGTCGTACTTCTTGAATTCGGCAAGCGCCAACGCCGCCAGAACGGTTCCCGCCCAAGTCCGAAAATCTTTGGCGCTGAAGTCCTCCCCCGTGATGTCCTTGATGTAGGCGTTGACGTCGCCGGAATCGACAGTGCGGGGCTGTCCGTCGTCGTCGAGGTACTTGAAGAGCTCATGTCCCGGGATCTCGGCGCAGCGCTTCACGATCGCGGCTATCCGCTTGTCCTCGACGCGAAGCTTCCATTGTTTGCCCGACTTGCCCGTGAAGTCGAAACGAAGGACGCCGCGCCCGACCGCGACGTGCTTGCGGCGCATGGTGGTGAGCCCGTAGGACTTGTTTTTCTCGGCATACTCGGCATTGCCGACCCGGATCAATGTCTTCTCCAGAAGACTGACGATCGTGGCCAGCACCTTCTCGCGGGGCAGTCCGTCTCGCTTCATGTCGGCGGCGACCCGCTCCCGCAACGCGGGCAGCGCGGCAGCGAACAGGATGATATGCTCATACTTGTTCTGGTCTCGGAGCTCGCGCCACTTCGGATGGTAGCGATACTGCTTGCGACCCCGCGCATCGAGCCCGGTTGCCTGGATGTGGCCGTTCGACGACGGGCAGATCCACACGGACTCGTAGGCCGGCGGGATGCCGATTGATTTGATGCGTCGGATGACGGCCGCATCGGTGATGCGCTTGCCGTCCTTGTCGTAGTAGCTGAAAGTGGTTCCAGTCCGCTTGCGGGTGTACCCAGGCGCGGAGTCGCTGACATAGCGGAGGCCTTCTTCCGCGATGGTGGCCGCGACGTAGGCGGTGCGGTCCAGAACCTCTTCTTCGTTGCTGGTTTGTCGGAGCATGGGCCGGTCCCCTCGGAAGCACCCTGGATCGAGGCTCCGCCCTTGCTAAAGGGAGGAAGACACCGGTTGGTTCCCCTCGGACGTTTGGTGGACGCGATGTGAAATTTGGAGGCCGCGCAGAAGACCTAAGATGGAGAGCCGGGCCGGTTCCTTTCGACAAGGCGCTGCGCCGTCGATGAGGGCGGGATGGTCTAACTTCAGACAATCGCCACAAATTTCACCGACACCTCCCCACAGTCACTTCACGATGGCCGCTATGTCCCAGTATTCACTAAACGTATTGCGTCAGCGCTATGTCGTCGAGAAAAGACCACTTGAGGCCAGCGTCGAGCAGATCTTGCGGGCCGACGCCCGCCCGGGAGCCCGTGCCATCCTTGCGTCAATCGATAAACGGCGCTCCGAGAATAGGTCCGAGGGGCAGCGCCTGCGAAAGATGCTTCGCTTCGAGAGCTCTCTCTGGGAAAGCGGCCATCATGCCGTCGCAGGCGTGGACGAGGCGGGAATGAGCCCTCTTGCCGGGCCAGTCTCTGCTGGCGCCGTTATACTGAAGCCCGGCACGAGGATAATCGGAATCGACGACTCGAAAAAACTCGACGCCGCCGCTCGCGAAGAACTCGCGAAGGAAATCAAGGAAAAGGCAGAGAGTTGGTGCGTGGCGTTCGTAGAGGTCGAGGAGATCGACACGATAAACATCTATTGGGCGGGCATCCAGGCCATGCAGCGCGCGGTCAGGGGGCTGGGATTGACGCCGCAGCACTTGCTGATCGATGCGAAGCGGTTGAAGGAAATCGACATCCCTCAGCAGTCCATCATTAAAGGTGACGCCAAGTCCGCCAGCATTGCGGCCGCCTCCATCCTCGCGAAAGTCGAGCGCGACACCCGAATGCGGACACTCGACGAGCGTCACCCCGGCTACGGATTCGCGGTTCACAAGGGCTATCCGGTGCCGGCTCATTATGAGGCGCTCGCCAGGCTTGGTGCATGCGCAGCTCACCGGAGGTCGTTCGGACCGGTACGCAAGGCGCTCGGCCTGCCGCCCCTACTGCCGTGGCCTTCGGCGTCCGAGCGCGCCGCCATCTGAACTCCAGATCGAACGTTTCGTCTCGGCGGCATTATTTTCGCGACCACTTCTTTTCGCGAACGACGTCCTTGGCATTTTTGTCGGACCTCAGGCCGAGATAGACCGGCTGGCGCAGCTCGCCCTTGCTGGTCCACTCCGCGAATTTCACTTCCGCGACCAACGAAGGACGCACCCAGGTCGTAACCCGTTCATCCTTCACCTTGCCAGGGAAGGGCGACTTGGCTGTCTTGAGCCTCACGAGCTTGCGGTGAAGCTCTTCGAGAACTTGGTGGCTGAAACCGGTGCCGACGTGGCCGATGTACCGCCATGCATCGTCGTCGCGTATCGCCAGCACGAGGGCGCCGAAGAATGGCCGGGTTCGCCTCGGCGCCGTGAAGCCGGCGATCACTACCTCCTGCCGCTGCGCGGTCTTCACCTTCAGCCAATCGGCGGTCCGGCGTCCGGACGCGTACGGGCTGTCGGCGCGCTTGGCCATGATACCTTCGAGATGTCTGAGCTCGGCTTCTGCAAAGAACTTTGTGCCGTTGCCCTTCCGGTGGTTGCTGAACGCGATCAGCTTATGGCGCGGCAGGAGGGCCTTGAGCCGCTTCTTGCGTTCGAGGAGCGGCAGCGCGCGCAGATCCTCGCCGTCTGCGAACATGAGGTCGAACGCGCAGTACAAAAGCTTAGCCTCGTGGCGCAGGGCGTTTTGAAGCAACTGGAAATGGGATACCCCGTCCTTCCCGATCGCGACGAGCTCGCCATCGATCACGGCGTCCGCCTTCACTCCCTCAAGCGCTTTCGCGACCTCGACATAGGAGTGGCTGATGATCTTCCCGTTGCGGCTGTAGAGCACCACGCGACCGCCTAGGATTTCCGAGACCATGCGGAAACCATCGAATTTGTCCTCGAAGACCCAATTGGGATCGTCGAATGGTGAATCGGTCAGCGTGGCCAGCATAGGCTGCAGGCGAGGAGCTAGGGTCGATTTTCGGGCCATGGCTGAACGAAGGGGTGACGGAGGGTAGGAACGAGGAGGATGCATCGTCAGTTCCGTCCGACAAATTGAATGAAGGCTTCGGGGGTCCCACGCTTGCCTCGACCTCCCTTCGAGTTGGGGCGATCGTTGCTGCTCGACGCCTACCACGATCATCACCGGCGGCTCAGCGGCCGCCAGCACCAGCTGAAGATGACGCGCGCGGATCAAGGAACACATCGATCTGCTGTTGAAGTTCTAGGCGGCGATCGGATATCGGGCCGCCGACTTGCGTACGGGTCTCCCTACAGAGCCGGCAAGGCACGAAATGAGGGGGACGGGAGCCGAACCCGCGCGGCATCGCCAGTCGCGACGGCTCCGGCGGCCCTGACCACGCCCAGCACCCCGCATTTGAATGGAGGGCCCGTTTCCGCCGACGACAGCACCTGCCGTTTCAAGCCGGCCTGGAAACGGTCGATGAGGACACAGGGCGTCCGGAGGCCGGTCAGTTCGATGATCGCCGTGGGTCCGAGCTCGATCAGAGTCCCGAGCGGCATCCGCTCGAGGTCGAGGCCAGTCGTGGTGATATTCTCGCCGAGGGCACCCGCTGCGACCTGGAAGCCGGCATCCGAGAGGGATGCAAAGAGCTCGGCCGGAATCAGGTGAACCTGCCGGAGATTGGGTAGGCGGGGCTGCCGGCGGGCGAGATAGCGGTGCCGAACGAACGCGCCGGCGTGGGCGTCGCCTTCGACCCCATGGCCCTCCACCAGCACGATCCGATCCTGCGGCGGCTTGCCGAAGTGGTGACCCCGATCGGCGGCGACCGCGACCACGGTGCCGTTCAGCCTGATCGCGTGCGCCTGCTGCATCAGGCGGCCCGGGCGACCGAGCGTCGCTTCTGGCGGAAGTAGCGCGTGATCTCCGGAAGAGCCATCGCGTTCAGGATCCGGTCGGCGGGAACACCGCCCTTCCGAGCCATCTCGACGCCCCAGTGCATGTGGTCGAGCTCGGTGATCGAGTGGGCATCCGGATTGATGCTCACCATGCAGCCGAAGTCGAGTGCGGCCTGGTGCCAGCGCCAATCCAGGTCGAGGCGCCACGGGTGGGCGTTGATCTCGACCACGACGTCATGCTTGGCGCATGCCCGAAGCACCTTCTCGATGTCGATTTCGTAGCCTGGCCGCCGCTGCAGCTGCCGCCCGGTCATGTGGCCGATGATGGTGGTGTGAGGATCGGAGATGGCCCGCAGCAGGCGCTGCGTCTGCGCCTCGAGTTTGAAGCGGCCGTGGATGCTGGCGACCACGAAGTCGAAGCGCTGCAGCACGTCCTCCGCATAGTCCAGCGAGCCGTCGGCCAGGATGTCGGACTCGATGCCTTTAAGGATCCGGAAATCCTTGCCGAAGCGCTTATTCAACCGGTCGGCGTCCCGGTGCTGCTGCGCGATCTCTTCCTCCGAGAGACCCCCCGCGTAGTGCGCGGACTTGGAGTGATCGGCGACGCCGAAATACTCGAAACCACGCTGGCGCGTGGCCTTGGCCAGGGTCTCGGTGCCGTCGGAGGCATCGGTGTGGCAGTGAAGAATACCGCGCAGATCCTCGTCGGTGACGAGCTTCGGCAGCTTGCCCTTCAGGGCCAGCTCGACCTCGCCGAGCCCCTCTCGCAGCTCTGGATCGATGAACGGCAGGCCGAGAGCGCGATAGATGGCAATCTCATCATTGGCGATCAGAGTGCGGCCCTTGTGCAACCCATCCATCTCCAACCGCATTCCTTTCTCGCCGGCAATCGCTTGAAGCTGCTCGATGTGAGCGGCGGAGCCAGTGGCGAAGAGAAGGGCTGCGCCGAAGTGTTTTCGGTCAGACAGGCGGATCTGCAGTCCGTCCGCCGCGGATGCCTTCGACGACTCGTCGGCCTTGGCAGTCTCCGCAACGATCGTGAGCTCGCCGACGAGTTCACAGCCGCGGCGGAAGTCGCCTGCGATGGTCACGCGCTTGAGCTCTGGGCGGGCCTTGCGAAGCGAATCCTTGGCGTGCGTGAGCATTACGGCAGCACGGTGCAGATGGAGGCGGCCTTCTCCGCTTTTCGCGATGGCCAGGTTCTGCAGGATCTTGGCTTGCAGCGCGGCGCCGAGACCTTTGGCCTTCTTGATACGGTCGTCCTTGGCGGCGGCCTCCAACTCGGCGAGGGAGGTGATACCGAGATCCTTGTAAAGCCGCAGCACCTTCTCGGGGCGGAGGCCGGGAACGGCGAGCATCTCGAGCACGCCCTCGGGTATCTCCTTCCGGAGCTTCTCAAGGCTCGGATGAGAGCCCGTCTTGTGAAGCTTGGTGATGATGTCGGCGATCGCCTCGCCGACGCCGGGGATCTCCTTGAGCCGATCTTCCGCGATCAGCACATGCAGAGGGACGGCAAGGGCCGCCAGGCTGTCGGCGGCCTTAGCGTAGGCTTTCGCCCGGTAGGGGTTGCCCCCTCGCAAGGCGGTGCGCTGCGCGTACTCTCGCAGGAGACTTGCCACACCACGCGCGTCGAGCGAAGGCATTCAGCCAGCCTCCCTATCCGAGCTTTGCGGCGCCGCCGGAGCAAGCCGACCGCCGGAGCGGTCACTTGGCCGGCGATGGAGAGAGGCCTCGAGCTTCTGGGCTGCGCGAAAGTCCTCAAGATGCTCGACATTGGGGCCGTAGGCAGCCTCCTTCTTGAGGAGATTGTAGATCCGGCCGGCCACCAGTTGCAGATGCTTCGTCTTGCCCCGCGGCATGGATCTGGCTTTGCAGAGAGCCCGGACGGCGTAGGCCCGAAAATAATCGAATGCGTCTGACATGATGTCAGTAAACGCCGGCTGCCCCTCACAGTTCAATCAGCAGCCATGGGTCTCAACCTCCGATGCCGGCGCGGCGGAGGCTTCGCGGCGCCGGCATCCCCGCCTGAGTGCGTCAGTCCGAACCGGGAAAACTTGGAACCTCTTGGCCCACCATATGTTGTGCCCGGCCATACTGGAGGAAGACATGAACAGGAAAATTCTTCTGCTGCTGACCGCTACTTCGCTTCTGGCAGGTCCGTCCTTTGCCCAGAACCCGCCGGCGACCGATCGACCGAACAACAACGCGGTCAACAGCTCGGGCCAAAACAATTCCAACAAGCCGGTTTCGGGTGCCAACAGCTTCACCGAGGGCCAGGCTAAATCGAAGATCGAGGAAGCCGGCTACACCAACGTCACCGCCTTGAAGAAGGATGGCAGCGGCGTGTGGCGCGGGAAGGCCAGCAAAGGCGGCGCTTCGACCAACGTCAGCCTGGACTTCCAGGGCAACGTCAACGCGGCCAAGTGACCGAGCGCGCAGCAGCGAACACAGAGAAGGATATGATATGACCGTCACGATTTCTCGCCTCTATGACAACTACTCCGACGCGCAGCGCGCGGTGACGAACCTGGAGGCGGCGGGCCTGCCGCATTCGAACTTGAGCATCGTCGCCAACAATTCCGACAACTGGTACAGCGCCGATAAGAAGGTCGATCGCGACCGCGATGGCGTCGACGATCGTGCCGAAGGTGCGGCTGCGGGCGCGGGCCTCGGCGCGGGCCTCGGGGGCGCAGCCGGCCTTCTCGCAGGACTCGGCCTTTTGGCAATCCCGGGCCTCGGTCCGGTCGTGGCGGCCGGCTGGCTCGCGTCCACCGCGCTGGGCGCGGTTGCTGGCGGCGCCACAGGCGGCGTGGTCGGTGCGTTGACCCAGGCCGGCGTGTCCGACGAGGAAGCACCTCTCTACGCGGAAGGCGTGCGGCGCGGCGGCACGCTGGTTTCGGCACGCGTTCCAGAGGCCGATCGTGCGCGGTACGAAGCCATCCTGAACCAATCGGCCGTCAATCTGCGCGACCGCAGCGCAGCCTGGCAGAAGGCAGGTTGGAAGACCTACGATCCGTCTGCCCAGCCCTACGGCGCGGACGAGGTGCGCAGGGAGCGACAACTCTACGGCACCGGCGTACGGTAAGTCAGTGGGCGGCCCGCCTTAGGCGGGTCGCCTTTTTATCGCGCGACAACGGATCCAGGAGCCAAACATGAGCCGCGGAATGCCATCGATGACCGCCCTTTTGGGCATGCTCGCCCTTGCCGGCTACCAAAATCGCGACAAGCTGGCGGACATGTTTCGCAACGCCACCTCCGGTCAGTCGGCGGGCGGCGCCAAGGACTCGCTGAGCGGGATGCTCGGCAATCTGGGCGGCCTCGTCGGCAGCGGCGGCGCCGGTTCGCTGCTGAACGGCGGAATCGGAGAGTTGCTCGAGCACTTCAAGCAGAACGGTCAGGGTGACGCCGCGCAGTCCTGGGTCGATCACGGGCCGAACCGGGAGGTTACGCCGCCCGAGCTTAAGCAGGCAATCGGTCCGGATGTCCTGCAGAAGCTGGAACAGCAGACCGGACTGTCGCAGCAGGAGATACTCGACCGCTTGTCCCGCGAGCTGCCGACGGCCGTGGACAAATACACGCCCGACGGACGCCTTCCTTCTCCGTCGGCTGGATAACGCAACGCGCACTTGGAGAGGAAAACATGGGCATCATATGGACGATCATCATCGGTTTCATCGCAGGGGTCATCGCGAAATTCATCATGCCCGGCGATAATGAGCCGACTGGTTTCATTTTGACCGCGATCCTCGGAATCGTAGGAGCGTTCGTCGCCACCTATCTCGGTCAGGCGCTCGGGTGGTATCGGCCTGGCGAAGGAGCGGGGCTTGTTGGCGCCGTCGTCGGTGCGATTATCGTACTGTTCGTTTACGGGCTTGTCGCAGGCAGAAGCCGTCGGGCTATCTAGTTCGGGGCATGTCGCCCGTGCGTCGAAAGCCCGTGAGCGCGTGGACCGTTTTGAAGCTGTATCCGTGAAGCGGGGCGCTATCGATAATATGATAGCGCGAGCACGTCTGCGGCCAGTACGATCGCTGGAATCGGGGCCGAGCCGATCGAAGGCCGCGCGTCCTCGTTGCAAGCGATCGGCGCACCGCGAAGGTCTCATCGCACATGCATCGTAACTTCGTTCGCGCTCCAGGAGGCATGATCATTCTCGCGATCCTGTCCGGAACGTCGGTACACGTTTGCCCGATAACGCCGTGGCTTGGCCGGTTCGGCGGATCTCCATTGGCACGGCGAAGAAGCTATCCATGAGGATTCGACGCAGCGAAAGCGAAGGATGCTAAGGCATGTCTTCCCGCAGTCCCTTGAAGAACGGGTGGCGAACCTTCCCCTCGGCCGACTTCGCGCGATACTCGACCTCGGCCTTCAGCTTGGGCTCGACCCAGATGCCTTTGTGCGCGACCCGCTTCGCGAATGCCTGCGTCTTCCGGACGAGCGGCTCCAGACGTCTCCGAAGCTCCGCGGTGGAGGCCTTGTCGAAACCGTGGTCGACCTTGCCCGCGTAGACGAGGTCGTCACCCTTGCGACGGCCGACGTAGAGGCCATCCCACTTGGAGCCATCTAAGGCGAAGCCCGCGATCGTCAGCGTTTCGTGCTGGGCGCAGGTCCTCTTCACCCAGTTGTTGCCGCGGCCGCTCACGTACACGCTGTCTCGGACCTTGGAGACCACGCCTTCCAGCCCTAGTTTGCACGCGTGCGCGAACATATTTTGGCCCTCGATCTCGAAACTTTCGCTGAACTGAACGTCGGTTCCGGCGATGATCTTCTTGAGCTCCGCCTTACGCTGGTGGAGCGGAAGCTTCCGCAGGTCGCGGCCGTTCAGGTAGAGCAGGTCGAAGGCGACCAGGACGATGCATTTCGAACTTCCCCTAAGCTCGTTCTGAAGCACGGAGAAGTCGGTGGTACCGTCCGCGGCCGGCACGACGATTTCGCCGTCGACGACCGCCGAGCTTGCCTTGATGCGCCAAGCGTCGTGAGCAACCTTCTTGAATCGGTTCGTCCAGTCGTGACCGCGTCGGGTGAAAACCCGGACCGCTTCGTTGTGGAGATGAACTTGCACCCGATAGCCGTCGAATTTGATTTCGTGAATCCACCGGGATCCGGCCGGCACCCTCTCGATCGACGATGCCAGGGCCGGCTCCACGAAATTTGGGAACGGCGCCTTGACGCCGATATCGGCAGGCTTCCTACGCAACGCCACGAACAAACTCCACGCGACCAAGGTGGTTCAAGGTGGCACGCGCGGAATCGTTCCGGAACCAGTGAATCCTTGTGACGTTGCTTCGGCATCGTTCAACGAAGGAGCCGACCATGGCAAAGGCAACGAAGAGGAAAACCACCCGAGGACGCAAGCAGGACCGGGCCCGCGTCGCCGGCGGGCAGAAGTACGAAGTAGGCTACGAAGCCAAGAAGACCGGCCGCTCGGCCTCCGCCGTCAAGAAGGCGGTCAAGAAGGTCGGCAATGGCCGCAAGAAGGTGGAGAAGCGCCTGGCTCGCTGACGTCTACTGAGCCGGCGTGCCGCTGCCTCGCGGTTCGCAATCCTGCAGGAGAAGCGGGTGAAGGCGGTAAGCGTCTGGAGGCGCGGCTCGAAATCGCGCAGGTAGATCTCCGCCTTGAGGAACGCGAGTTCGTCGGCGACGGCGGACTCGCAGACATCGACGTACCATGACTTTGGACGCCCATCCGCGCCGTCACTCCAGCGGTACCCGCGGCGTTTTGAGTCCTTCAACTCGAACGGCGATTGCTCCGCCCAGATCCGTACCGTCTTCCGGCGTGCCCTATCAAGCAGTAGGGCAAGCGACGGCGATCCGGTCGTTGGCAGGACGAAGTCCAGGATCTCGAGCAGCGCATGGCAGTCGTCGACGGCCCTGTGCGCCTGGTGGAATAGACCCGCCCCGTTGAGCAGGTATCCGAGCTGGCTACCCGCGAAACCGTGCGCTCGCCAATCGACCTCGGTCATGCTGCAGCCCCAGGCCATCCGCTCGAAGATCGGCCAGTATCTCTCGGCAAACTTCCTGTCGAAGCCGGCGTTGTGCGCGAACGCGATCACTGCGCCGTCGACGAAGGCCGCGACGGCGGCGTCTTCTAGCTTGTGGCCGGCTACCATTTCGTCGGTGATGCCCGTGATCGCGACTACTTCGGGCGGGATCGGACTCGAGGGCTCGTTGAATCCGGAGGAGACGTCGCGGACGCCGACGATGCGGCCGTGCTGCAGGTAGTCGAACTTGACCATGCCGAGCTCGATGATCTCGTCGCGGGCGTGGTCGAGGCCGGTCGTTTCCGTATCGAGGAGGATGGCCGTCCGGACCTCTTGCCCGACGGTCGCCGGGACCGCGCGAGCCCCTCGGCCATCGCGGCCAGGTCCGCGGGGTCCAGAAATTGCTCGTCTCTGAGGGGCTGGGTCAGCGCGTCCATGGGTTCACAATACCGGCCGAAACCTCCACGAGGTATCTGGAAAACAAGCGATTCACGACGTTTTCGGACGTACTCGGGCGCGCTGCGGGCGGCTGGCCGATTTTCCTGTTGACCCGCTCGGCGCATGTCGGAACCGCTAGGCCCCGTTCGTCTTGAGTCCGAGTACCCTACTTGGAGTTCCGCGTTCATGGCCCCCCGCGCCAACTGGAAAGGCTTCCTTCGCCTGTCGCTCGTCACCTGCCCGGTGGCGCTGTACCCGGCGACCTCGGAGAGCGAAAAGATCTCCTTCAACCAGCTGAACCGGGCGACCGGCCACCGCATCAAGTACCTGAAGGTCGACGCCGACACCGGCGACGAGGTCCCCAACGAGGACATCGTGAAGGGCTACAAGGTCGACACCGACACCTTCATCGAGGTCACTAAGGAAGAGCTAGAGAACGTCGCCCTGGAATCGACCCGGACCATCGAGATCGACGAGTTCGTCGACCGCAGCGAGATCGATCCGCGGTACCTGATCCGTCCCTACTACCTGCGTCCGGACGGCAAGGTCGGCCACGACGCCTTCGCGGTGATCCGTGAGACTATCCGCGAGATGGACAAGGTCGCGATCGGGCGGGTCGTGCTGACCAACCGCGAGCACATCATCGCGCTCGAGCCGCTGGACAAGGGCTTAATGGGGACGCTGCTGCGCTACCCCTACGAAGTGCGCGATCCGAAAGAGTATTTCGACGAGATCGACGACGTCAAAGTCACCAAAGACATGCTCGACCTGGCCCGACACATCGTGGAGCAGAAGGCCGGCAACTTCGAGCCCGACAAGTTCGAGGACCAGTACGAAACGGCGCTCGTTAATCTCATCAATCAGAAGCGCGCCGGCAAGCCGATCGTGCCGAAGGATCGGCCCAAGGGCGAGAACGTCGTCGATCTGATGGACGCCCTGCGCAAGAGCGTAGGCGGCGCCGCGGCCGAGACTAGGTCTCCGAAAAAGCCCGCCAAGAAAGCTAAGAAAACGGCCCACGGTCAGAAGGAGATGTTGATGCCGATCGCAGGCAAGAAGCCGGCCAAGGAGGCCGCTGCGAAAAAGCCGACCACGGGGGCGCGGCGGAGGTCAGCGTGAAGCATCCGGTCACGCCGGATGGACGGTACTTCGTTGTCCGCGGCCGGCTCTGGCGGATGGCCAATCCGGACCTGAACGGGGCCGAGAGATCGACGCTGACCAAGCGGCCGATGAGCGCCAGACGGGCGGTCCGCGATGCGAAGGCCGGCGGGGATCCGGATGCCGAAGCGGCGGCCCATCGCGCCGTGGACGAAGCCAAGAGAGCCCTCGGCGAACGCGGCCCCGTCTGGTGGACGGACGGCGCTCCGGATTTCAACAGGCACATGGCGAAGAACACGCCCTATGCCGACTGGTACTCGAAGATAAAGCAGGCGCGCCCCGGAGGTTCTTGATGCCAAAAGCAGCCATCTTCGACGTCGACGGGACCCTCATCGACTCGGTCGATCTGCACGCGCTTGCCTGGCACGAAGCGCTGGTGAAGTTCGGCCATGACGTCAGCTTCGAGCAGGCCCGCGGCCAGATCGGCAAGGGCGGCGACAAGCTGATCCCGCACTTCCTGACCGAGGACGCGCAGCGCCACCACGGCAAGGATCTCGAGGAATGGCGCGGCCGGCGCTTCAAAAGCGAATATCTGCCGCTGGTGCGGCCGTTCACCGCGGTCCCGGACCTCCTCAAACGCGTGCGCGACGCCGGCGTCCGGATTGCCGTCGGTTCGTCGGCCAAGAAGGACGAACTCGCCGAGTACCTCGACATCGCAGGCGTCGCCGATCTGGTCGAGATCACCGCTTCGTCGGAGGACGCCGAGGAATCAAAGCCGGCGCCGGACATCTTCGAGGTCGTGCTTCGGAAGCTGAAGCTCGAGGGTGCCGACGCCGTCGCCATCGGTGACACGCCCTACGACGCGGAGGCGGCCGGCAAGGCGAGGATCCGCACGATCGGTGTTCTCTGCGGCGGGTTCACGGAGCAGTCGCTGCGACAAGCCGGATGCGTTGAGGTCTATCCAGGCCCGGCATCGTTGTTCGCCTGCTTCGAGCACTCGTTGCTTGCTGCCATCTGACACTTCAGCAGACTTGGTTTCTGGTTCGAAGGCGGCGGTTGCGATCACAGATCGTCCCGAAGTCCTTTGAAGAACGGATGCCTGACCTTCTCGAGAGATCAGGAGATGCCGGTCATGTCACGCAGGGTCGCGATGAGCTCGGCTCCGAGATAAGGTTTCGGCAGGAACACGCTACCCGCCGGCAGTTCGTCGCTGACAGCCCGCACATGGCCCGATGTCGCGACTATCTTTATCGCCAGCGGTCGCGGACGAACCCGAGCGAGTTTTAACCCGTCCATCGAACCCGGCATCTGGATATCGGTGAAGACGAGGTGGATGTCCGACCGGGCTGACAGGATCACGATGGCTTCGTCGGCGTTCGCAGCCAGGACGACTTCGAATCCCCCGCCCTCCAAAGTCTCGGCGGAATCCATACGCAGCAAGTATTCGCCTTCGACGATCAGGATGACGGGCTTCGCCTTGGGCATTCCGGTACAAACCTCCGAAAAGGACCAAAGAGATACGGGACGGATTCGTTCCGAAAATACAAACCCGCAATCACGGGTTTCTGCCGGAGTTCGCGACCCTACTTGCGCGGCAGCCGAACCCTGAACGTCGTGCCGGTCGTTTCCTCGGAACTGACGGCGATCTCCCCGCCATGGGCCTTGACGATCAGCTTCGCGATGTAGAGCCCCAGGCCGAGATGGGGGTGCTCGCGGGCATCCTGGACTTGGCCACGCATCCACGATTGGAAGATGGCCTTCTGGGCTTCCGCGGGAATGGGCGGGCCGGGATTGTGCACGCTCACGCGGAGCGTCCCTGGGTCGGTCCCCGCTATCGCGACCGTGACGGGGCCCGACCCATCGCTGTATTGGATCGCGTTACCGATCAGATTCGACATCACCTGTCCCATCCTCGCGGCGTCCCAATTCCCGGTCGGATCCCCGTCCTGCGAAACGTCTATCGTCTGCCTTTGGTGAATGTTCCGCAGTTCGTCCGCTATCGACTGACACAGCGAATGCATGTCGGTTTGGGCTTTCTTGACCGGAATATCGGTTCCGAAAGACGCGCGGGTGAGATCGAACAAGTCGTCGAGGATCCGGGAGGCGCGATCCGTCGTACTGACGAGTTCGGACACCATCTTCGGATGCTTGGGATCGCTGGGACCTGCGCGCTGTATCCATCGCGCGGCCATCGATGCCGCGCCGATGGGATTCCGCAGGTCGTGCCCCAGGATGCCCAGGAACAGGTTGCGGGAATTGTCGATGGTTTTGGTGTAGTGGGCGACCGACTCCGCGACCGCCTGGTCGATCGCTTCGTTGAACCGGGTGAGGTCCTCGATGTCCGTTCCGGCGAGGCTCTGTTGACGGGCTGCCCATTGCTTAACGACGCTGGCCCGCAGCGCCCGATATTCCGAAACCATCTGGTCGATGTCGAAGCCGTCGGCGAGACGGAGCGCGGCGTGGATCTCGGCCGCACTCTGGCGGAATGGTCCCTCGCCGTCGGCCAGGCCCCGCGATTTGTCCATCTGTTCGGACGGGGTTTGGGCGGACTCTAGGTCGTTGGCCACGAACTTGAGGATGTCGACGATGTGATCCTGAAGCGCCAGCTTGGACATACCGTCGCTCGCCGGCGACCTCGTCCGGGCGAATTCGGTCCATTCGTTTATGATAGCGGGCTCGTTCTGCCGAATGAAATCAGCCAGCCTCAGGTGCGCGGTGGCTTGGTGTTCATCGCCCATGTAGCCCCAGGCTCCATTTCTTCAGAAAGGCTTGATCTCGCAGCCCTTCAGACTAGGCGCTTATTCAAGCAGATGCCAGTCAGCCGCCTGGGCTCTCTCCTACGCCGCGGCGGTCGTTGACTCGTTCGCGACTTCGCGGAGGGCCGACATGACTTCCTCCGTCGCCGTCGCGGCAACCGCTTCAAGGCTGCACATCTGCCGCTTGTCCGCCCGTTCTCGGCAGTGCCCGACCTGCTGCGACGGCTCCGCGCTGCCGGCGTCCACGTCGCCGTCGCTTCCTCGGCGAAGAAGGATGAACTAGCCAAGTACCTTGATATCGCAGGCATCACAGATTTGGTGGATGTGACTACCTCTTCCGACGACGTCGAGCAATCCAAACCCGCCCCCGATGTTTTCGAAACCGCGCTCAAGAAACTCGGCATAAAAGCCAGCGATGCCGTGGCAATCGGAGACACACCGTACGATGCTGTCGCGGCCGGAGAAGCCCGGATCGTCACCATCGGCGTTCTATGCGGCGGTTTCACTGAGGAGACGCTGAGTCAAAGCGGATCCGCCGAGATATATGCCGGCCCAGCCGGGCTGCTCGCCTGCTTTGAGAGTTCCTTGCTGGCTAAGTAGGCCATCCCTTTCAAGCGCTCGCCCTGAACAGTGAGCCCGTTTCACATGTTTCGATCGGCGTATTCGTCGGCTTGCTTTGCCACCGATCTCGTTCTTTCCCCTTGAAATCGGTGTTGAACTTTCCATCTGTATACCATCCAACAGGATGGTGATAGGATGGCGGTGGCTATGCACGAACTGAAGCCCAAGGTTCCCGACACCGAAAAGATCACGATCAACCTTGGATATGTCGACCTGGGGCACGTCGATCTGATGGTGCAGGAAGGCTTCTACTCGAACCGCAGCGACTTCATCCGGACAGCCATCCGGAACCAGCTCGAACGCCACGCGGACATTGTGAGGCAATCCACGGTCCGGAAGAGACTGGACCTTGGGCTGCGCAACTACACCCGGGAGGATCTCGAGGCGGCGGGGCGCGCGGGCGAGATGCTGCACATCAACGTATTGGGCCTCGCGACGATCGCCCATGACGTCAATCCCGAGTTGGCCCGCGCAACCATCGCTTCGATCACCGTGCTCGGAGCGCTCCATGCCACTCCGGCGGTCAAGGCCGCTCTCGCCGACAGAATGAGATGAAGCCATGTTGAATCAAGCCGCAGTTCGCGAAGCGACCCGCCTCACGCGTGCAGGGAGATTGGCCGAGGCCACTGCGCTGCTGCAGCGCATGCTCTATGGCGACAGCGCTCCAGGGCCGAAGGCCCGCGGCGCCGCCGACGGCCCGCTCTCGCAGCTGGATCCGCCGACCATCGACCTCACGGCCAACATTGTCGGAGAGAGGGTAAGCCCGCCGACTTCGCAGGCCGGCTCGGTTCAAAGAAGCAAACGCACCTCGTCGCCTAAGCCGGATTTTTCCGGGCTCGGCCTGCGCAGTCCGATCTCACGCTCTCCGCTGTTCACGGATATCGCGCCCGAGGGCACCGAGTTCATCGAGGGCACCTTCAGCAACGCAGCCGGAAGCCGAAGCTACAAGCTGTTCATCCCGAGCCGCTCACACGGCCAGCAGCTTCCTCTGATCGTCATGCTTCACGGCTGCACTCAGTCCCCGGATGATTTTGCCGCCGGCACGCGGATGAACTTCTTGGCGGAAGAGCAGAATTGTTTCGTTGCTTATCCCGACCAGCCGAGCGGAGCCAACCAGGCGAAGTGCTGGAACTGGTTTCGCACAGGCGATCAGCGGCGGGGAGCGGGCGAACCCTTGCTGATCGCAGGTCTTACGCGTCAGATCATGCGGGACTACGCCATCGATCCGAATCGCGTCTACGTTGCGGGCCTGTCGGCCGGCGGTGCCGCCGCCGCCGTCATGGGCGCAACGTATCCGGACCTGTACGCAGCGATCGGAATTCATTCGGGTCTCGCCTGTGGAGCCGCGAGCGATTTTCCCTCTGCGTTCGTCGCTATGCGGCAGGGCGGCAAATCAAAGCCAATCACTGCTGCCAAGCGTTTGCCGACCATCGTCTTTCACGGTGATCGTGACACCACGGTTCATCCAGACAACGGCGAGCGAATTGTGGAGCAGTTCGCTAAAGCAGGTCGGAATCCGAAGGTAATCCGTGGACAAGTGCCCAATGGGCACGCCTATACCCGCACGATCACAAATGGCGCGGACGGGCGTGCCATCTCCGAACACTGGAATATTCACGGTGCCGCCCACGCTTGGTCGGGCGGCAGTCCGGCCGGATCCTACACCAATCCGCGGGGGCCCGATGCGACGAGGGAAATGCTGCGTTTTTTCCTCGAGCACTCGCTGAACAGGTGTCCGCCTTCGTAGCGCGCGCTTAGATCGCGTCGAGTTATCATCCGCGTAGCGGCTGAACTCGACCGCACCGCCGGGACACACTGCAGGGGATCGATTACGTTTCCCTGTCGACAGTCAGAGCCCATCTGGTTCCTCAAAACCGCAGTATTCCGAAGACGAAAAGCAGCGCGAGCGTAATGGCCGCCGAAACCATGACTGACCCGAGGCACCCCAGCCGATTCGAGAAGAAGAAGAACACGGGCCGGCCTCGATTTATTGCCCCGGCCGCAGCACGACCTTGATGACACCGTCCTCCTTGTCGCGGAATTTCTTGTACATAGCAGGAGCATCTTCGAGGCTGGCCGGATGTGTAACGACGAAGCTCGGATCGATCTTGCCCTCTTCGATCAGCTTCAGGAGAGGCTTGGTGTAGGCCTGCACGTGCGTTTGGCCGGTCTTGATCGTCAGTCCTTTGTTCATGGCCGCGCCGAGCGGGACCTTGTCCCCCATACCGACGTATACGCCGGGGATCGATACGGTGCCGGCCTTACGGCAGCACATGATGGCCTGTCGCACCACGTGGACCCGGTCGGTAGCTAGAAACGCCGCCGCCTTGACCTTGTCGAGGACCGCGTCCGCAGCGCCATGGCCGGACGCCTCGCAACCGACCGCATCGATGCAGCTGTCCGGGCCTCGCTTGTCGGTGCGCTTCATCAACTCGTCGTAGACGTCCGTCTTGGAAAAATCGATGGTCTCCGCGCCGCCCGCTTCCGCCATTGCGAGCCGCTCCGGCACTTCGTCGATCGCGATCACGCGACCGGCACCGAGCAGGAGTGCGGAGCGGATCGCAAATTGACCGACGGGCCCGCAGCCCCAGATCGCCACAGTGTCGCCGGCCTCGATCTGAGCGTTGACGGCGGCCATATAGCCGGTCGGAAAGATGTCGGAGAGGAACAGCGCCTGCTCGTCGGTGATGTTATCCGGTATCTTGATCGGTCCGACGTCTGCCATCGGCACGCGTAGGTACTCTGCCTGACCGCCGGAATATCCGCCAAGCATGTGGCTGAAGCCGAAAAGGCCGGCAGGAGATTGCCCCATCGCTTTGGCCGCAATCTCGGCATTGGGGTTGGTGCGATCGCAGCACGAAAAAAGACCCTTTTGGCAAAACCAGCATTGGCCGCAGCTAATGGTGAATGGTACCACCACGCGGTCTCCGACCTTCAGATTGGTGACCTCGGAGCCAAGTTCGATGACTTCGCCCATGTTCTCATGGCCGAGAATATCGCCGCTCTCCATGGTTGGCTGGTAACCGTCCAGCAGATGCAGATCGGAGCCGCAGATCGCACATGCGGTGATCTTTATAACCGCGTCCCTTGGATGCTGAATCTTCGGATCCGTAACTGTATCGACCCTGACGTCGCCTTTACCGTGCCAGCATAGTGCGCGCATGATGGTTCCTTTCGAATGCTCGCGCGCCAACCTGCGAGATCGTGGACTGTTCCAAAAGCGTGACGAGATTGCCTCTAGCGCAGCAAGCCAACGTTGAAAGGGCGGTCTGACAAGTCGGCTTTCGGTCCTGGCGTTACCCTACCGTGTCCGCCATTTGGGCTCCCCTAGCCCCAAGCGGTTTCGGAGCACCTGTCGTGGTGTCCTGCTCCGTCTGGTGCTCCATTTCTGCGTTGAGCTCGGCCCCCAGCAGGATCGCGATTGCCGAGATCCAAAGCCATGTCATGAAGCCGATTATCGCGCCAAGAGAACCGTAGGTTTCGTTGAACGTCCCGAAGCTCGCGGCGTACCAGGAGAATAGTGCGGAGGCGCTCAGCCAGAGGATCGTGGCAGCCGCGCTTCCCCAAGTGATCCAGGACCAACGCGGCGCCTCGCGGCTCGGCCCGAAGCGATAGACGCAGGAGATCCCCAGAGCGACGGCAATGAACATGGCCGGCCAACGGGCGATCCGGAAGAGAAGATCGGCAAAGTTCGACAGATGGAGGTAGCCGAGCAGGACCGGCACGACGACGACCGCGGAGAGCGCCGAGATCACGAACACGATTGCGGCCACCGTGAAACCAAGCGATATGGCGTTTAACTTGCAAAAACCGCGTTTTTCGGGTTCGCCGTAGACAATGTTTAAGGTGTCGAATAGCGACTTCATCGCGGCGTTCGCGCTCCAGAGCGAAATGCCGAGACCGATTGCGAAGGTCAGGCCGAGCGACTGGGGGCCTTTCGACGTCACCCGTGTGAGTTGATCGCGCGCCACCTCGATCGCGCCGCCAGGTACGAATCCAGAAATCTGGTCTAGATGCTTCGCGATGCTGCCGGGGTCGGAGAACAGCCCGTAGATGGCGACGAGAGCCGCCATAGCCGGGAAGATTGCGAGGATGCTGTAGTAGGTCATGCCGGCGGCGAGCGCGAGGACGCGGTGCTGCCCTACGTTGCCATAGACCCGCAGCAGGATTTCCTTCCAACCCTTCGCGGGAATTTCGGCAGGCGAACTCGCGTGCCGCCCTCGGTCGGTGCCCTCATCGCCTACAGACGGGTCCCGCTGGCCATGTTCTTTGCGCGGGAAGGCTTCGTGGTGGGAATGCTCGGCCTCGTCTGGCGGGGCGACGCCGTTGCTAGACTCCATCGATTGCTATCGGTACCGGGCTTTGCGATCTGTGCCATCGAACTCCTCCGCGGCATTCCAATCGCACGGTGGAGATGGAGTTCCTGCGCAATTGACGGCCCAACTGCTTCACACGGAGAGATGCGGGCGCGCAGTCCCGCCAGAGGACACTCTGGCGAGCGGCGTCGAGTGGAACCGCGCATGTCGACGGGTCGTTGTTGCTTGGCAACAAGGAAACATGATGACTGACCACTGGCCGAGCAAACTTTGGATCGTCCGTCACGGAGAGAGCGCAGGCAACGTGGCGCGCGACGCTGCGCATGCTTCGGGTGCCGGGACTATCGATATTCAAGCCCGAGACGTAGATGTCCCACTCAGCAGCCTTGGGGAAAAGCAGGCAAGAGCGCTTGGTGCTTGGTTCGCTTCGTTGGCTCCAGCTCAGCGGCCGGATGTCGTTCTTTGCTCGCCTTACCTGCGCGCTCGCTCCACAGCGGACGCAGTTCGCGTCGAAGGCGGATTCGCGCAGGGGTTTACGGAAGTGGTCGTAGACGAGCGACTGCGAGAGAAGGAATTCGGCATTCTCGACCGGTTGACGCGGCTTGGTATCGAGCAGCGCCATCCGGAATTGGCAGCCACCCGGCAGTTGGTTGGAAAATTCTACTTCAGACCTCCAGCGGGTGAGAGTTGGTGCGACGTAATTCTCCGGTTGAGAAGTGTGCTCGATACGGTCAGCCTGCACTACCGCGGGAGGCGGGTCTTGATCGTGGCGCACCAGGTGATTGTTCTTTGTATGCGCTATCTGCTCGAGAATTTAGACGAGGCCCGGATACTCGCGATAGACGCCGAGGGGGACGTCGCGAATTGTGCGATTACGGAGTACGGTTTGGGCAAGCGTTCCAACGGCGCAGCAGCCTTGATGCTTGAAAGATACAACTTTGTTGCCCCGCTCGAAAAAGCTAGGACACCGGTCACGTCGGCTCCCGACGAGAACATGGCTGCAAGATGAACTGCCGACTTATTGACGCCAACTATCTTCGTTCAAATCGTCCGCCGACCCCGCAAGAGAGCGGCGATAAGCATTCTCGCGGTAGGGTCCTTGTCGTCGCTGGAAGCGTTCAGGTGCCGGGCGCGGCCCTGCTTGCGGGGCTTGGAGCGTTGCGGGCCGGCGCAGGCGTTCTTCAGATTGCGACCTGCAAGTCAAACGCGACACACCTCGGCATAGCCATGCCTGAAGCGATGGTCATAGGCTGCCGGGAAACGGCCGGCGGAGAAATAGATCCAGCGGGCGCCACGCGGTTGGTGGAGCTCTCCAATGATGCCGACTCCGTTGTGATAGGCCCCGGCTTGATGGACGAAACAGCGGTTGCTGAACTGCGCACCGCGCTCATGAGCCAGGTGGCTAAACCCGTGTATATTCTCGACGCTTCCGCCTTCACCTCTCTCAGGAAGGCTCAAGGGATCGCCCAGACGCACGGAAGGCACGTGATAGTGACCCCACATGCGGGCGAAATGGCGAAGTTTCTGCACGAGGATAAGGAAAAGGTTGAAGAGGATCCTTTTGCGGCGGCGCAAGCCTGCGCGAGCCAGATCGAGGCCGTGGTCGTGATGAAGGGCGGCCACACTCTTATCGTATCAGCAAGGGAAGAGGCGCTTTGCTTTGAGCATGGACCAGTCGCACTCGGAACGTCCGGCTCGGGAGATGTCCTGGCGGGCGTGATGGCTGGCATGGCGGCCCGCGGAACTAGCCTGATCGGAGCTGCCGCATGGGCGGTCTATCTACACGGCGAAGCCGGTCGCAAATGGGTGGAGCGGAACGGGCGTTTGGGACTTCTCGCGCGTGAGATTCCGGACGAGCTCCCTAGTTTGATGCGGGAGCTGGAGATGCCTCATCTCGGCTGAATACTCTCTCAGGCCGGTAACGCCCATGATGCCATCATTACTACAGGCGCAAGAGCGAGTACACGCTCCGGGACCACAGTAGAAGAAGTCCGCTCACAAGACACTTATCCAAGTCTTCACTGTTTGGTATGATAGCTTTGTCGGACGAAGCAGTGAAGGGCCTGCGGCGTCCTCCGGAAAATGAGTAGTCGCCAGCTATTCCAATGAGGGGCAGGAACTAGGCTGTTCGAGCTCGGTTGGCGCGGTGCGCATGTGCCCGGTCTGTGCCGCTCCGCCCGAGGTGCCCAAAGCCCCGTGCTTCAGGCGGATCATCTCCACAATTTGACAGGGGAAGAGCTTTACCTTTGGCATCACAGCTTTGAACAACATGACACTTACCGACACGAAGGTGGAGGCGCATTTCGGAGCTGTGCGGCTCGGCACGGCGGGATGGACCGTTCCTCAAAGCTGCAAGGAAAGGGTTGGCGGAGCAGGCAGTCACCTTGAGCGCTATGCGCGAGTATTGAACGCTACCGAGATCAATTCGTCATTTCATAGGCCACACCGCCGTTCGACTTACCAGAAGTGGGCGGACGCGACACCGGATGATTTCCGCTTTTCGGTGAAGGTGCCGAAGTCAGTCACTCATTCTCCACAACTTGTGCCGGCTGAACTCGACCGGTTCGTCGAGGAGAGCGCCGGACTTGGTACGAAGTTAGGGGTTTTGCTCGTTCAGTTCGCGCCGCGCAGAGTGTTCGTCGAGTCCGATGCTGAAGTGCTATTCAGCGCATTGCGGGATAGAAGCACAGCCGCTCTCGCTTGCGAGCCACGTCACGCAAGCTGGTTCACGTCCGAGGCGGCCGAGCCCTTGCCGACGTCGCCGAAGCCGGCGACCGAAGTCGGTGCTTGGCTCAACGCGCGTCGGATTTGCCGCGTCGCTGCGGATCCGGCGCGGGCGCTTGACGCAGACCTACCGGGCGGATGGCCGGGCCTGCGCTACTTCCGACTGCATGGAGCCCCGCGCATTTACTACTCCGCCTACGACGGGGCGTTTCTTCGAACGCTGAAGACGCGGCTGGATTTTGCGTCATCGTCGGGGGAGACCTGGTGCATCTTGGACAACACCGCCGCTGGAGCCGCACTCGAGAACGCACTCGACTTACTGCGGGCTTAGTCGGCTGATCTGGATAGACCGCTCGGCCGTCCCCCGGATTTGCACGGGGCCGAGCGCCACTCGCTGTTTACCTTTGTTAGGTTATGACGGTGCGTATCATGGATAGGGGCTTCGATCCCGAGCACCGCGCGGAAGAGGCGTTGAGGGAAGCCGTCCTAACGGATGGCTCCGAGCGGCAGCGCTGGCTGCAGCTCGCGCAGGCTTGGCTAGAACTTGCCCGAATGCGCTGCCACCGACACGGTGAGACAGCGCAGCCGAACTAATCGGAACTTGGGAGGCACTCTGGGCACGTATCGCCGATAGAGCGCAATACCTCGCGCACTTCCTCAATAGCTTGATCCGGAGACAACCCCTCGGGTGGCTCCTGCCTGGCGATATGCAAGGCGTGCTCGCGCGCATGAGGATCGGCCCGGTCCTTCGCCCATCCGTGCTCCTCGCATTCATGGATGGCGCCCGCCTCCTGCAGCACGTGGATTGCCCAGCCGCGCAGCGTCCGGATCGCCGGTCGTCGTTCCTTCGTCATCAGCATCGACATCGCTCCTGCCAGATGAATCCTGCCGCAGCCTGCCCGTTCCGGGCGGATAGCACGGGTCAGGGATTCGCAATCGGCAGAGCTGGGCATTGTCCCCGTGTTCCCGCGGCGCTGTGCACAACCGGGCGCAGCACCCGGCCCAGGTGGCCGGCTCTCCGCAGTCCGGATCGAGATTGCCACCCAGAACGCGGAGGGTGTATTGCTTGAAACGAGTACCTCTAAGTAGCGGGAGAGGTGCATGGGTAATTGGCTTATTGTCCCCAAAGGGACGAGCTTAGCGAGGCGGACCCGAACACGCCGAGCAGCGCAGTACGTCCGAATGTCGAGGGAGCTTCAGCGCTACTCGATCAAGAATCAGCTTGCAGCCATCGCCGCCTATGCCGAGGCGAACACTCTCACGATCGTGCGCACCTATGCCGACGAAGGCCGCAGCGGCCTCCGGATCAAGGGACGGCCCGGTCTCATCGAATTGATCGAGGACGTCCAGTCGGGGCAGGCCGACTTCGACCACATTCTTGTCTACGACGTCAGTCGCTGGGGCCGCTTCCAGGACGTCGACGAGAGCGCGTACTACGAATTCCTTTGCAAGCGGAGCGGCGTCCAGGTCGAATACTGCGCCGAACTCTTCAAGAACGACGGCACATTCGTCTCCGGAATCGCCAAGAGCCTAAAGCGCGGTATGGCCGCAGAGTGGAGCCGAGAACTTTCGGTCAAGGTGCACGCGGGGCACTGCCGCGTCGCGAGCCTTGGATACCGCGTCGGCGCTCCCGTGGGCTACGGCCTCCGGCGCTTGATGGTCGACGAGAGCGAGCATCCGAAGGGCTTCCTCGAAAAGGGCCAGTTCAAGGCTTTGCAATCGGACCGCGTTCGACTGCAGCCCGGCTCCGTCGAGGAGGCAGCCGTGGTCCGGATCATTTTTGACCAGTTCGTCAACGGCCGGAAATCCTACAGCGACATCCGGCGCCAACTGAACGATGCCGGCATCGCCAATCACAACGGTCGGCCGTGGACCGACGGCATGATCCCGACCATCCTCGCGAACGAGAACTACATCGGCAAGACCGTCTACAACCGTACCTCGCGACGCTTAGGGCAGAAGCTGGTCAAAAACCCGGATCACGCCTGGGTCCGGGGCGCTGCGGCGATCGAGCCTATCGTGGACCCGGGCATCTTCGCACGCGCACAGAAGCTGCTTGCCGAGCGCCGCGTGGAGGTTCCGGAAGACGAGATGTTGCTGCGCCTTCGCCTTGCGCTCCGTCGGCGCGGTAAGCTCAATTCCCGCATCATCAACGAAACCCTAGGACTCAATCACGTCTCCTCCTATGTGAAGCACTTCGGTTCACTGCGGAAGGCCTATGCGCTGATCGGCTACGTGTCGCCGCGCGACTGCGACTGGATCGACACCCGGGAGTTTTGGGCTGCCGAACAGGCGAGGCACGCAACCGAGCTCGCGGAGGTGTTGCGAAAGGACCTTGGTCTTCGGCCGGAGCTCGCTCAGGACGGGATCGGCGTCGATGTCGAAGGCAGGCGCGTAGTTTCGTTTCTCGTCGCGCGACGGCTGGCGCGACGGGGAGCGGATCACGCTGCGCAATGGAAGGCCTATGGAAGGCAGATCTCATCCGGCCTGCTTGCCGTGATGCGGTTGGATGCGGCAAATCGCGAGATCGAGGATTACGTTCTACTGCCTGCCTCGTTGAGGTCGGGACGCTACGTCTGGCTTGCATCAGGCTCCCTTCGCCGCCATCGCGGAGCGCTTTACCGGGAAAGGGGGACACTGTTCGCGGCGATCAAAGCAACGCTGGCAAAAACCACCCGTGCCGCCCCAACCAGCTCAGCACCGCCGAAAAAGCGATCGAGATCAGGCCAGCCCAAAGCCAAGGGCTTCGGCGGGCGGCGCTCACGGTGCGGAGGTACAAAATCGCACCGATGAGAGTGCCGTAATTCCTTCGGAAGTCACCGTTCAGTTTCGCGATCTTGGACAATTCCGAGGAGGTGTCCACGTCATTCGCCATCGGGCTGGCTCCTTCGTCTCGCTAGGACCAGCGCCTTATGAACCACTGTTTTGCCCGACGGAGCAAGACAAAATTTCGCCTTATCGGAATTTTCTGGGATCGTCTCCAAGTCGCCCCATTGCTCGAACCGCTAGGCGGCCTCGCCGATATATCTCTCCTCACTCCGCTTCTGGTTGATGAGATTCAACAACTGGGCGGAGGCCCGCGCGTCGCATAGGGCGCGGTGGTGATTGTCGAGTGATATGCCGTAGATCTCGCAGAGCTTCCCTAGTCCGTAGGACTTGTGTCCCGGATAGCGCCGCCGCATCCCGGCACATGTGCAGAGCTTCGGAAATCGGAAGCGACGCCCGATCCGCTCGAATTCGTAAGAGAGGAAACCGTAGTCGAAGCTGACGTTATGGGCGACGAAGATGCCGTCGGCCATGAACTGTATGAAGGAATCCGCGACTTCGGCGAACAAAGGCGCGTCGCGAACCATCTCGTTCGTGATGCCGGTCAGCTGGACGATCTTGGCTGGAATGGAACGCTGCGGGTTGAGGAGAGAGTGCCACTCGTCCACGACCTGGTGGTTGCGGACCTTCACCGCGCCGATCTCGGTGATGCGGTCCCCGTTCGACCATGAGCCGGTGGTCTCGATGTCGACCACCACGTAATCCTGCTCGGGGTCGAAGCGGTAGTCGACCCGACCGATCTCGGCCACAATGCCGGCGTCGCCGAGTTGGCGGAGGCGGGTCATCTGGTTGCGGCGGATCACGTCCCCTTCGGCCTTGACCTCCATGAAGGACGCCTTGCCGTCCTGGACCAACATGAGGTCGGGGAAGCCGTCGCGCATGCCGCGGAAGTCGTCGCACATGCTGCCGAGGATACTGGCCACGCCAGCCGGATCGGACCCTTCGAGCAGCGCGCGCAGCGCCTCCACTTGCACGTGATCCCAGCTGAAGATCCCGTTCGGGCGGCCCCATCTCGCTGCGACGGTGCGGAGGATCAACGGGAGGGCGGATCCAGACGCGATGGCTGCCAGCTTCTCGTCGATCGTCGCGGCGAAGAGCCGGCGGAAGCTGCGATCCTTCAGGCAGTGAGGTAGCCAATCGAACCCGCTGGGCATCCGGGTGCTCTCGAAGAGCTCGTCCCAGAAGAGCAGGCCGAACAGGGTGTGCCACAGCACATTCTCGGTGAAGTAGACCTTCGTGCCCTCGCGCCGCAGCACGCCGGCGACTCCCGCCTCGGGATTGCCGCGATGGGTGTCGTCGACGGTGATCGTGCGGCCGGACCGCAGAAGTTCGGTGTAGAGCCCTGTACGCCTGCCGCTAAACTTGCGGGCATAAAAGTCCGTGGCGAAGAGGTGTTCGCCATCGCTGGCGGGATCGTCGATCATCCGCTGCAGCAGTGCTTCGGCCTCTGTCTTCTCACCCGTGTTGTAGAGCAGTCGAACCAAGCGCTCGTTGCAGTCCGGCGACGGCCCGGCACGGTAGAGCTGCCGAGCGAGATCGCTCTCGCCCGCTTTCTCAAAGAAAAGCCCAGTTCGATGCGCGGCTCGGCTGCGGAGATCGGCGGCGAACTCGGTCGTGCAGGCGGGTCCGCCGAGCACGTCGACGGCCGCCCGTCTGTGGGCAGGCTCCGATCCGTCCTCCAGACTGTCCAGAACCTTGCTGTAATGGAACGAGGCGAGCGCCTCCTCGGCATCGGTGAAGCGCGCGCTGAACGAGGTCTCTTGGTTGGTGCGGAGGATTCCCAGGTCGCGCAGCGCGAAGTTCTTCAGATCCACCTCGGTCTTGCCGAAGTAGAGGTAGAGCAGAAACTCGATGGGACGCGTACCGTCGAGCGCGATGAAATTGCGCGCCCCACAGTGCTGCGCGGCGACCGAAAATGGTATTCTCTCAAGGTAGTAGTCGATGAACTTCGGCTTTGACCAGGACTTCCGGACGTCTCCACGCCCGGCCGCCTGTGCACCAGTCACAAGGACGTCCTTCGGCAGGCATGAAACGAAAACCGCATAGTCCTCCTCGCCGAGCTCGCGTGCCTGACCGGCCGCGGTCAGATCGGATGCCGCCCGCTCGACGTCATCGATCTCGGGGTAGCTGAACAGGGATCGGTTGAATATGGCACCGCGCCTGTTGATCATCCTGACCAGCAGACATCGCGCATCTCTTGTAAGGCCCTCGAACCGCGCTACGAACGCGTGATGCTCCGGACCAAGCACGGAGGCATACGTCCGCTGCACGAACCCCAGCATTTCGGCGAAGTGGTCGAGATAATAGTAGACCGGCAGTTGCGGCAGTTTGGCCAAGCGGACCTTCGCGGCAGGAATCGTTTGTTCTATTTTTGTTCGAGTACCGCCCCAAGAGTCAAGCGCTTCGACGGGCTACAGGTTACCAGAAGCGCGGACTTCGGCCGTCGCTGGCGCAGGGTCTTCCTTCACGCCACGGGCGACGATCCGGAGCGCCCCGTCCGGAAGCGGGCGCTGCAGCTTCAAGGCTTCCTTTACGGGCGCGGTCATCCAGATCTCGACTTCCTCAGGCATCGTCAGAATCGTGTCCACAATGCACGAGGTGTTGCGGGCATCATCGAGAACTTGCAGCTTTGCTGCCAGGACTTCGTTGCTCGGTCGTCAAACACTCGTTAGGTTCGCGACAACGGCAAGCTCCGATTCAGACGTCAGATCCGCTCGTTTAAGCGGCGATCAGCCTCGGCAATCGCTGCATCGACCTCTTTGATCAGGAACCGGATGCCCGGCGTCATATGTATCAATATCGCGTTGCCAGTGCGCTTGTAACCGCCCCCCGGGAAGACCTCGTAGGTGTTCCCGTAGACGCCTAGCCCGTGACCTGCGTCCTGGATCTTTACTGATGTGTCCCAGCACGAATACGTGCGCGGCTTACCCATCTATCACTCCTCTGAGCTCAACAAACATCTTGTCGCCACCTCACTCGCTTTGTCGGCCGCCTTGTGAAGCGGCGACCTCCGGCCATGTGCAAAAGGGCCCTAGCCCGCGAGTGCTTTGAGCCGGGCCGCGCGGCCTACGCTGCGGGCGGCAGATTGGCCTGGGCCTTCCGGTCGGCATAGCTCATCCAACAACTTTCGTTGGGCGCCCGGAATTCGACGCTGGTCCGCAGGTTCTCGACGGACGTCACGACGTCGGCAAAATAGCCGGTCTCTGAATCGTGACCGACTATCACGCTCCTGAAGCCGAAGGTCAGATCGTCCTTTCGCCAGCACCACGACGTTTCCGGGCCGGTCGCAGACGACAGAACATGGTCGTTCCCCGGAACGCGCACGTACGAGCCGATCTCGCCCCCTAACAGGCCCGCCAGCGCAAGCCTGTTCGCTACGATCATAACTTCCTCGATGAGACCCTGCTCCGGATCGACCACGATCGCTCGTACGGTGAGCGGCGGCTTGGGAGGCAGATCGACGGTCGTCCAACGGACCATCGTGACGACGTCGTCCAAGCGAACGAGTGCTGGACGCCGCTCCCCCGGTCCGATGCGGCGGCCCACGATCAAACCGGATCCAGCGATCGGCCGAGATCCTCCGATGATGAATGCCTCCGCACGTTCTTGGACTCCCGCGAACAAGTCGTCCCCGTTCGGAAACCTCATGGTCAGCCTCGGCTTCTCTCCGAAGTAGTCGCTCAGCCGCGCATCCTGGCTGATGTCGATTCTGGCGACCGACTTCTTACTGGGATCGATCAAGATCGCTTTCATGTTGTCGAACTCGTCGAGTGATCGTTCCCACACTCCAGGATCATGTACTTGCGGCCAATCTGCATGGCGTGGCTCCTTCGTTCGCGGAGCAGTCTGCCCGCGAGCACAATTGGTTTTCAGGACAGCCGGCTTCATCTGGTCGGCGGCCCCCATAGACCATGATGGCTGGATGAAAAACGGCGGGCAAACCGCAGTGGGAAGCTAAGCTCTCAAGATGCGCTTCTCGAGAGTTGTCCCCAGGGAAATTCCGGATGCTTCTCAAGGACGCGGCCTGCTTCCGTGCTCGCGTCCTTCATATGACTCGACGAGGTTGCCCGCCAGGGTCACAGGCCCGCGCTGAAAGGGGTGGGCACGGTAACTCGATCGCAGACTGTTCGAACGGGTGCGGACCCGGCGCGGCCGCGCGAGCAGGTTCCGTTCGTTGACCTCGGCAGGGCGCCGACGAATAGTCTGCATCGCGAACAGGCCGTCGATCGGACCTCGGGGGTGAACAGCTCTTGGCTTCGGGATACGGCCTTCGCGCAGCAGTCGGTCTTTTATGCCGCCGCGGTAATGATCGGCGAGCCATGATGCCGAGCACGTCGAGGATGGCCTGTGGTCGGGCTGTTACTCTCGGCACCGGCGCGCCTGCTCCGCCCTTGTCCGGATCCGGCTGCACGGCGGTTCGTGCGGCCGCATCCGCGTCGCCGGCCGGAGCGTCGCTCCCTATTCAAGTCTGGTCCCCATGATCGCCTCCTCGATCGAGTGACGAGAGTTCAAGGATTCGATTTCCGACGTGGCATCAGCCTTACGAGCCTGAGAGCTCCATTGGCGTCTCGCTCTGCTTGTCGGCGTAGGGGCTCCTCAAGATTGAGCCTGCGGCCTTGGCACGAGCGTAACGGGCTTACCCGATGCGACGAGCAACAGCTGTCCAGCTTGTAGCGTTGGCGGCGAGCGAGAGCCGAGCCTCTCGGGCCGACCTACCACCGCAGCACTCGCCTCGGCGAGGCCAATCGTGTGACGCCTTGGATCCCGTCTAAATTTCCTATCGGATCGACTTTCCTGTTGGTTGGCAGGGGAGTAGGCCGGCATCGCGGCGGCCGAGCGCAACGCTATGTGCAGAAGGTTGATGGTCAGTTCGCGACCAGTCGTGACCCTCTGCCTTGAAGCTCGGCGCTGGTCCGGAGTGGGCTACCGGCCCGAAAGGCGAGGATGGGGCACAGGCAATACTTCAGCCGAAAGCGCGAGATTCAAGACTCGCCGGAACCTGACAAAATGAAGGCTTACAGAATTCAGCGCGACAATTTAATAGCACCAGAAAATTCCTACTTTCGAGACATTCTTGACAGAACCGGTGAGCGCTAAAGATGTAGTGCTCCCCCGCGGTGCTTTGCGCGAAATTGTAAGGTACCGCGGGCCTCTTCGAAACGAAGAAAAGCCCCGGAGCCGGCCGGCTCCGGGGCTTTTCTTCGTTTGCGATCAGACCGCGAGGCGCCTGTCCGCCTTGCCCCCGATCAGCCGGTTCAGCTTCGCCAGCCCCTCCGCCTTCTCCGCCTCCTTGCGCGCCTCGTCGGCCTCCCGGTAGCTGCTGGACAGCCGTGCGGGGAGCAGCGGCGCCTCGAGCTCGTCGAGACCGACGCCCCTGTCCTTGGCGTTGAGCATCCAGGTCACGAAGGTCTCGAGCAGGGCGGCGTTCTCGGCGCGCAGCCTCAGGTTCTCCCCCTGCAGGGTCGCGATCCGGTCCGCCAGCGGTTTGCGCTTCTCCGGCGGGCGGCCTTCCCGGCACCGCTCTTTGGCCTCGCGGTAGGCGCGGTAGATGTCGGGGACGGCCTCCAAAGCCTGCCGGCTGAACCGTCGCGGTTTCAGCCAGTCCTGGGCGACCGCCACGACGACCGTCTTCCATGTGATCTTCGGCGCCGACCAGCGCTTCAGCTCCGCGACGATGCGGTCAACGCCTCCCTTCTTTAGACGGTCCCCCGTCAGGCGCCGGACGGGTTTGCTTCGGCTCGCCGAACTCATTCCTGAACCTCCCTCTCCGCTTCGGCCAGCACCGCCGCGACGTCGAGCTGATGCAAGGTCCCGTCCGCGATGGAGGGATCATCGTGCACCCTTAGCGTGGCCTCCAGCACCGCCACCTCCCGGTAGAGATGCCAGGCGTGCTTGTCGGCGCCGATCTGCCCTTCCTCCGTCTGAGCCATCGCGCGGTCCAGGAGCATCTGGTTCTCGCGCAAACTGCGGGCGATCTCCGCCCGATGGGCCGGCTGGCCCTTCTCGATGGCATGCTTGTCGCAGGCCACGCATGCGCCGTGTCGTTCACACGGACTGAAAGTCCAATCGCGCACGCACATGCCATACTGGGTGATGTGGACGGCCGCCACCACCGCCTCCAGGAAAGCGTCCCTATCCCTCGGCTCCTTGGCTGCCGCGATCTCGGCGACCGCGCCTTTCGCCATCCCCGATCGGATGGCCTGCCGAGCCTCCTCGGCCAGTTCGACCGGCGTCCGGCCATCGTACGGGCCCTGCCCCCGCACGCCCTCGTGACCCAGCCAGATTCGTACCTGCTCGGCGGACATCTCGCGCTGCAGCGCCAGCGTCGCCAGCCAGCGCCGGAACATATGACTCGTGATGTGGATGTCCTTGCCGTCGGGCTCGGTGAATCCCATCCGTTTGAAGATGCCGTATTTGCGTCGACCCTTTGCGTCGCCGTCCTTCTCGCCGGTCATGAAGAAGCGAAGCTGGTCGTTGTTCAGGAGCGCGACGGTGGACCGGAAGGGCCGCTCCCTCCAGAAGAACAGCTTTGGAAACAGGAACAGGGATTCAGAGAGCTTCCACTCGAAATCGGTAGTGAGGCAATTCATCTCCAGGATTCGCCCTTCGACGTCCTCGCGGGAAACGCTTTCCTCGTGCACCTCGACCCGCTTGTTCCTGAGCCAGCGATGGACGTCGCCGACGCGAACCGTGTCTTTCAAGCTGTCGACCTCGATCTCGTCCGGCGCATGCTTCGCCCGCAGCGTGAGGACGCGCTCGTTCAGATCTTTTTCGCTGGCCTTGAAGCTGTGCCTGTTCGACGACAAACTCCGTTTGAGTTCGCCGGTAATGACGTGCACCCGGCGGATCGGTATCCCGTTGGCGTGCAGCCAATCGTAGGCGGCGTTCCGCGATCTATCGAGAATGGCGGCGACGTCGTCGATCGACAGCCGCTCCTGTTCGCGGAAACGCTCCGGCAGCCAAGCTCGGCCGGGATTCTGTTCCATGTACGCCGCGATCTCGCGCGATCCGACCGAGTGCTTTCTGAGGTCCTCCAGCGCCCGACGTACCAGCGGGATGGCCGCGGTCGGAATCCATTTGGTGTCGGGCGTACCGTCCGGGCTCTTCTCGGGCTTGTAGCGCAGCCCGTAGCGCACGGGTTTGCCGCTGTCGAGATCCTCGAACGTGGCGGGCTGACCTTCCGGCGTGACCAGGACTTCGCAATCCGCGGGGACGGAGAGCAGCTCGCCGATCCGCCACGGTGCGCAGTGCAGCAGCGCGATGGTCCGCATCATGCAAACGTCGGAAGGGTCCTGCACCTCATTGGCGATCTTGGGCAGAGCGTCGAGTGCCGCCGGGCTCGGTAGCCGGTCCGCGTCGGGCGCCTGTTCGGTGCGCAGCTCCTCATAGTCCGGCGGTAATGTCCTCGGCGCGTAGTCGATCGATGCCGCGCTCAGACGCTGGTCTCGCACGACGGTGGCGAGCCTCAGGAGATTTTGGCCGACCAGGAACGGAGTCCATAGGGTCCTCCTGCGCCCCTTGCCGGCCTCTTCCGACTTGCGGGTCGCAGCCTCTTCCGCCTCCCGCACGGCGGCCATTTCGGCGCGCTGGAAGTCGACCGTATCGAGCCGCGCCGGGTCGTAATCGCGACGCTCGAGCTGGAGGTAGAGATAGCGCGCGGCATCGACCAGCGCGAGGTGGCGCTGCGCGCCGCCCGGTCGAACCGTCTCCCGGAGCCGGATGATGGACTTGAGGAACGTGGCGAACGGCTCCGCCATCCGATCGTGGCCGACCCGGCCCGAGATCTCTGCGCGGGCAGTAAACCAGAGCGTGGCAGCCCTGCTGTTCGCGGTCTCCTGCCGGATGGTCCAGCTCTCTGCCTCGAACGGCAGCTCGGCGCCGAAGCTGAGGCTGTCGCGCGCGGCTCGTGCGAGCCGCTCGAGGTTTTCGCGCGGATCGGCCGAGGCCGTTTTGCCGTCTAGGGCGATGACGAACTTGCCGTTCGTCCGCTTTTTCCGTGTCATGCCGCCGCCCCGTGTCGCGCGCGGATCTTCGCGATGAGGTCCTCCAGCGCCGCGATGGCGCGGTCTTGAATGGCGACGATGCGCGGATGCAGTCCGGACTTCTTCCTCTGGTCGCGCTCGCTCCTGAGCTGGATAAGAAGCTGTTCGTGCGGGGCGTCGATCCAGGGCTCGAACAGCTGGCAGGTGTAGCAGGCCACCGGCGCGGGCAGATCGCATTTGCAGCTGTTGCCGCAGTTTCCGAGGTCCGCGCCGCAACCTTGTTCCCGGTCGAAGAACGAGCGTCGGCTGGAAGTCTGCCGGTTGCGATCGGCCTCGCCCGATCTTTCCGTCAGAGTGCCGAGAAAGGCGCCGGCGATGCGCTTCATCTCCTCACCCAGGCGTTCGTCGAGGCTCGGTACCATTGCGTGATCCCCGAACTCGTAGTGCTTCAGCGGGTGGACTGAAGAATGGTCGAGCGCGTCCGCGACCTGCCGTGCGGAGCGCCCGTCCATGATGAGATTTGTGGCCAACGTGCTTCGAAACCGCCGTTGATTGATCTTCAGGGGCTGCCCGGATCGTGATTTGGCCTTCAACCGTCGGCAGGCGCTTTGCAGCAGGGCTGTGAATTCCGCTGGCGTCAGGTGCAATCCGTACTCGGCCATGGCGGGCGTCAGGTCGGTTCTCACCCAGTTCCGCATGAACACGGGCACGGCGACGTGGTCCGGCCTCTTTTTATCCGTGGAGCGCTCGTACACTTCGTCGGCGGTCGCGCGGTTGTCTTCGATCAGCCGGCTCAAAGGGCCGGCCAATTCGGGTTCGATCGTCCGCCGCCTGAAATCGAAGCGCTCCCGTACGAACCCCTTCTTCTGTCTCGGCACCATGAGAAAGTGATACGTCGTCGCGCCCGCGGATTCGGTGAAGTAGTCCTGAGCCCGCAGCAGCGCGTATTGCCCGGAGTTGGCGCCGAGACCCATGCCGAGCAGAAGCGCGACGCGTTCCGGAAGCGGCAGCTCCGTTTGTTCGTCGAGCGCCATGTTCAGCAGCGCCTGACGCTCGCCGTCCGTGAGCGGGCCGCGATCGGGATCCTTCTTGCGCGACGCACGTCCCTGAGGGTTCGCGCCGATCGTCACGGTCTCCAACTGCCGCCATACGGCCTTGTCGAAAGCAGGAAGCTCGAGAATTGCCGCCCATCGATACCACCTGCGGAATCGCGTCAATTCCGGGCTTCCTGCCCTTTTGTCGTCACGAAGTTCATCGAAAGCGCGAAACTCGACCGGGCCGGCGAAGTCCGTCGAGAAGAAGCGACAGCTCGCGAGCAACATATACATGTAGAAGGTCCCCTCGACGGTCTGAGGTGCCCAGTCCGCGATGCGCTCGCGCAGGTACAACCGCGCGGCGTCCTGGACGGATTCGGGAAGACCGGAAAGCCGGGTCCAATCCAGCGCGATCGAATGCCCGGCGTGATTGAGTCGCCAGACGTCGCCGGAGCAGTCCACGCGACGACCCGCCTTGTCGAAAATCACGTCCTCTGGCATTCCTTCGTCTCCTTCCAACGCGCCACCCAGTCGCGCTGCAACTGCTGGACCGCCTCGGCCGCCTGGCGCTGCGTGGTGCGCATTGCGTAGTGCGCCGATTGCCGGCTGCCTCGGACCCAGCCCATCAGATATTCCCGGATCTGCGTCTCGCGCGGCCCCAGGCGCTCGGCCGAGAGCTCCGTGAACAGGTCGTTCCAGGTCCGCCGAAGCGCGTGCGGCGAGAACTGGGCGGGCAACTCGGGAATGCGCATTCCCAACGTCGCGAAGATCTTCTGGAGGCCCGAACAGGACAGCGGAGCGCCTCGCGCACCGACGAAAATGAATGCGTGGGATTTGAACCGCTTCACTCCCGCCTTGTCCCCTTGATCCCGGAGCGCGAACTCGACCTTGCGACGGTGCTCATTGATGTAGTGCACTAGGCAGGCATGAAGAACCGGCGTGATTGGCACCGTGCGAGGCATCGTCTTCAGGGCCGCAGGCCGGGCCCGGGTATCCTTCTTGTAGTTCGGCCGACGCACCAGTTTCAGCGTAGGCGGCGACCCCGTCGGCGAGAGATCGCCGACTTCCAGACCCAGGATTTCGGACTTTCTCAGCCCGGTTTCCCAAAAGGCCAGGATGAGCACGAAGTTGCGAAACTGCTGGCTCGGAAATGGGTTCGCCGGCAAGTCGGGAAGGATCGCGTCCAACAGCGCGAAGCCCTGCTCCATTGAAAGAGCCGGGAGAACGGGCTGGGCCATCGACTTCGCCTGGTCTACGAGCAGCTCATTCAATTTCGCGAGCTCGGCCTTGACGCTCTCGCGCTCGGCGACCGGCAGCCGAAGCTCGTCGCAGATCCTTTCCGACAACCACTTCAAGTACTGCACGGTGCGCCGGCGGCGATGAGACCACTCGTGCCCGCCGACGATCGGGATCTTGGGAGTCGACCGCGTTTTTTGCTGCTGCCGCTCCCGAATTAGGTCGGTTCGAGGACCGATGCTCCGCAGACGCTTTCCCAGCGAGGTCGCCTCCAGCACCTGCAGCAGCAGGCCCTGCCGGACGCGGTCGCGAAGATCGATCCCACGCTCCTGCAGAAAATCGTGCACCATGGCGACGACGCGCGCCTTCGCGTCCAACGTGTTGAACGCGAAGTGCCTTTCCTTCTCGAAGAAGAATACCGGCTCGCGCAGCGGAACACCGCTGCGGTCCAGGATCGCCGGAAAGAGTTCGCCGCTTTCGAAGCGCACCATCTTGACGTGAAATTCAGAGGAAGCTGCGCACATGGTTGAGCTGGGATTAACAACAGCCTGTTTGCGCTCTTCAACTAGAGCGGGTGCAGAGGTTTTCGCACGATGGAGGTAAATGCCATATTGGCACCGGATGGAAGCGTACTCGAACGTCCCGGTATATGGTGGGCATGCCTAACAAACCGTCGCGTCGGGGGCGGCATGTGACGGTGCGCTCCCGCCTGGAGTGTGAGGATCGGTAGAGCCGGGCGTCAGGAATTTTCGAGGTCGGCTCGGACGATCTCGTCGCAAGCGCGCTTCAGCAGAGCCCAGACGCTTTGACGGCGGTTGTGGTCCCTCACCATGCATTCCGTCGTCCGAAGCGGCGTGCCTGCCAAGGCATTCGCGTTCTCCGTGGCTTCGACGTGATAATCCGAAATTTGATGAAGGTTCGACAGGTTTGAAATCCGGATCGATGCGATCTTCCGGCTCATAGGTTTGAAGCCCCCGGGTACCACTTCGATGGTCACCAAAAGCATGCGACAGCTCCTATTGCCCGAGTTGCCGATCCATGTCTCTTGCTACCGGACACATCGCTGCGCCTCGTGCCTCCATTGGACACTCTGGAATTGAGGGTGCCGCTATTCATGTCTCTCTCCAAGGCCGAGCGCTGCTTCTCGATTCCCTAAGCCCGCTACCGTGCAAATACGATCGTTCTCGGTCCCAGCGGATCGCGGCTGATGTTGATCCCGACCAGATCTTGGCACGCCAGGGCACAGACCGCCGCCAAAGTGTCGCACGTAGGGCGAGCGCGCTCTTCCAACTCGAGGACCGACTGAGGACCGCCGTCTTCCAAGGCGAGAGCTATTCTCAACCTGTCGGTGATCGGCACGTGATAGCGCGCGAACGACCATGCGAGGCGTGCGTTCGAGAACAACGGTTCCTGCCTGATGTCCGTGGCGTCACGTTCGAGCAGGCGAAGCCCGTGGCGCTTCAGAACGAAGTCGAGCCTGGCCGCCTCCTCGACGCTGCGCTCGGGTCGGAGCTCATGCACCCCAAGAAGGAAACTCCCGTCCACGCGGTCCAGCACCACACCGGCCAGCGAGACTTGTGGACAATCGATCTCGGGACCGGCTTGCTGATGGATCGCCCGCACGGATCGATCGAGTGCGGCCTGCTGCAAAGCATGGAGGAGAAGCGGATGATTCACGGCTATAGCCATGTCGCATTTGGGATTGATGAAGAACGTACGAGCGGCCTGGTGACGGAATCTGTGGGTGCGCATGCTCCCCTCCTGCTGATGGTTTGAAATGGGGCCTTTGGACCTTCGTTTCCTCTCGGGGGCCTCCCTTTTCTCGTGGCGCCGTGATCAAATTGGTGCCGCCCGCATCGGGATGTTATGTACGCTATAACGTACTAAACTCGAGTCAACGTCATCGGTAGGTATCTTTCGATGTACGTCTAGCGATCTCTAGCGGAAAGCCGGGTCTATTCGGCAAGCTTGACGTTCGGACGCTTCAGCAGCTCGTGGGTCTCGACCCGCAGCGCGAGGGCGATCCGCACGATCGTGTCGAGCGTCGCGTTCGTCTCGCCGCGCTCGATGTCGCTGATGAGCGCCCGACGGGTGCCGGCTCGCTCGGCGAGTTCGCCCTGGGACAGTCCTACAGCGAGCCTCAGCTCTCGGACGTTGCGGCCAAGCGTGGTCCTGACGCGCGCCTGTACTCTTTCAAAGGATTCGAATCTTGCCACGAGCCCCCCGCGAATCCCTCAAACCCCGAACGGCCGGGTGCCGGAAGGCCCGCGGTGGTCTATCTGCCACGTCTCGACGGTGCCGGCTACCGGGCGGTGTCGAAATCAAGGATTCGATTGGCCTCGACGAAAGGGATGAGCCCGGGATCGACGCGTGGCGGCGGCCCGGGCGCAAATCTGCTCCGGGTAGCGGCGGAGGAGTTCGACCCCTCGGGAGCGGTCTGGTCGCCCGGCGGATCCGCGCCTCTCAATGCCTCGAAAGCTTGCCTTTGGCCTCGAATCCTTGAATCTCGTTGCTGGTGGAGGATGGCGCCGTGACCGGAATGAGCGGAATCGAGTTGCGAACCGTCGTGGTGGAGGGCTCGATCGCGCCCCAGATGCGCCGCGCCGATGCCGCGCGCGCGAACGAATGCGGGCTCCAGATTCTGAGCCTGCCCCAGCTTGCGGCGAGACTCGCCGGCGGTTTCACCATGCCCGCGACGAAGGAGGTGTTGGACCCGGCCGTCCGGCACGCGCTCGACGAAGGCGGCTTCGTCGAACTCGAGCCCGTTCGGCGGCTCCCCGGAACGGCTAGGGCGGTCGCCCGCGCCTTACGCAAGCTCTGGGAAGCCGATCTCGACCTTCGTCGCAGAGCCGATAGTACCCGGCTCCGCGAACTGATACTGATCGAGGAACGGGTCAGACGGCTGATGCCGAACGCGGTGCTGACCACCCGCGACCTGCGCGACGCTGCGCTCCAAGGGGTCCAGTACGCGCCGAAGCTCGTCGGAGCCGTCCATCTGCAGGGGCTTTCCTTCGTTCAACCGCTCTGGCGCCCCCTGATCGAAGCCCTCGCGATGGTCGTCGAGATCGATTGGTTCGCTCCTCGTGATGCCGAAACCGACTGGTTTTCCGGAAACGTCATCCCCATCGCGGCGCCCACGCGCTCGGCGGAGCCGATCGTGGTCTCCTGCGCAGATCCTCGCCACGAGGTGGTCGAAAGCCTGCGCTGGGCACGGCGTCTGATCACATCGGGAGCCGCGAAACCCTCCGAAATCGCGATTGCGTCGACCAGTACCGCTCCTTGGGACGATCACTTCATTGCGCTGGCGGCCGAGGCGGGTCTGCGGGTGCACTTTGCGCACGGCGTTCCGGCGCTTGCCACCGCCGACGGCCAGCGCTGCGCCGCGCTCGCCGATCTGCTGATGCGCGGCTTGAGCCAGAAGCGCGTCCGTCGGCTCGTGTCGCTGACGCGAGGCCAAGGGCTAGGACTGGATCGACTGCCTGAGGGGTGGCTCGCGGCACTTCCGCGAGGCGCGGCCCTGTCCACCGTGCAGGATTGGCAGCGCGCAGTTGCCGACGCGATCCTAAAGGACAGTTCGCTCAATTCGGCACGAGAGGTCCTGCCCGTTCTCGAGACGCTGGCGGGAGGCCCGGCGGCTTCCGGCCCTGCGGCCGAGATGTTTCTGCGCGGGCGATCCCTTCAGATCTGGGAAGCTGCGACCCGCTCGGCGCCACCGGATGCGCTCGAACTTTCGCTTCGCAACATCCGGCTTACGTCGGACACCGATGCTGCCGATTCGATCGTCTGGTGTCCCGCGCGTGACCTGGCGGCGGCACCCAGAGCGCATGTACGGCTGTTAGGTCTCACCAACAGAAGCTGGCCGAGAAACACCGGCGAGGATCCGGTCCTGCCCGGACACGTTCTTCCGACGGACGAGTTCGATGCCGATCCCGTCGGTCGGGCGGACCGCAGGGCTTTCAATGTGATACTCCGAGCCGCGACGGGCAGCGCTGTATTGTCTCGCAGCCGTCGCAGCAGCCAAGGCAGCCGCGTGGGCCGCAGCCCACTTCTGCAAGGTCGGCCGGAGACCTCCCTGTCGCGCGCCCGCATCCCGGAACACGCGTTCAGCGAGGCGGACCGATTGATGGCGCGGCCAGCCGATGCGGCGGGGGTGGACAGGATCCGCGCAGCGGAGTCGTGCTGGCGCAACTGGCACGTCGAACCTCTGACACCCCACGACGGGCAATTCGGCACGGATCATCCTCTCGTCGTCGCGGCCATCGAACGCGTTCAATCGGCGACTTCGCTTCGCCGGCTGCTGCAGGACCCGTTGGGCTTTGTCTGGCGGTACGGACTAGGCTGGGATGCCCCCGAAGTTCGGGAGCAGCCGCTTTCGATCTCCGCCCTGGATTTTGGCAAGCTGGTTCACGAGCTGTTGCGGCGAGCCGTGGACACGCTTGAACCGGACCCGGGCTATGCGAAGGCATCCGAAGGCGAGACCGAAGAGGCGCTCGCGGCTGCCGTCCGGTTTGTCCGCGAGACCTGGCCACTCCAAAGGCCTGTCCCCCCAACAATGCTCTGGGCCAACACCGTCGATCTTGCCGCTTCCTTGGCGCTGGTAGCTCTGTTGCGCAAGGATATTAACGAAGCAGCGACGCGTAGCTGGACCGAGGTGCCGTTTGGACAGCCCGACGGATTCGTCGCAACGCGTCAATTGCCTTGGGATCCGACGAGATCCGTCATCGTCCCGAATACGTCCATAAAATTGCGGGGCACGATCGATCGCTTGGACCTGCGGCGCGATCTCGCCGCGGCACGGGTTACGGACTACAAGACTGGTTCGCCGCCCACGAACGCCGGGCGGATCGTCATCGGCGGAGGATCCGAATTGCAGCGAGCGCTCTACGGCCTCGCCTGCCGCCAATTGCTCGAAGGCGAACCGCAGATCGTCGCGCGGCTGCTCTACCTGGGGGGCGGACCGCTTGCCCTGAAGCTCCATGATCTCGACGGCGCGATCGATCTGATCGGGGCGTTCATCAACGAAGCTATTACCCTGCTCAGGCAAGGCACTGCCGTCCCCGGACGCCTCGCGTTCGATCGTTCGAACGACCTCCGCTTGGCGCTACCGGCCTCGCCCGGATACGAGCGACGCAAACGCATCGCTTTCGGCAAGGTCGGCGCCGGAATATCCCGGTTTTGGAGCGCGTCATGACGCAGATCGCCGACAGTCGCGAGCGATTCAGGGCGCTGACGGAGATCGATTCGACGCAGATCGTCGAGGCCGCCGCCGGTACGGGCAAGACGTCTCTGCTGGCAGGGCGCGTCGTCATGCTTCTGGCCTGCGGTGTCGAGCCGCGGTCGATCGCGGCGATCACGTTTACAGAGCTGGCAGCCGGAGAACTATGCCAGCGCATTACGCAATATCTGGAGTCCTTGATCGACGGGCGAGTCCCGGAGGAGCTTAGGGTTTGCCTGCCGAACGGACCAAGCGCGGAGCAAAGGACGGCTCTGCGCGTGGCGGCGGCAAAATTCGATGAGCTGGTTTGCTCGACCATCCACGGATTCTGTCACGACCTTCTGGCGACGTATTCGATCGAGGCAGGAATCGACCCGGGCGCGGAAATCCTTGATGGCGACCAGGCCGACTTCGCCTTTGACGCCATCTTCGATCAATGGTGGCGCAACCGGCTCGATGGGCCTTGCCAGAACGATGATCCGATCGCCTCCGTGGCGCGCAGGGATCCGAGGGGCGCCGAGGCGCTTCTGCGAAATTTCGCGAACTTCCGTAGACGCTATCGCGCGGCACGCCCCCTGCGGCCGGATCTCGACGGGAACGCCGACGTCGACTTCAGCGAGAGCGTTCGCGAGTTCAGGCGGTGGTGCGACCACATCGGCGCGCCCCGCGAGGCCGATCCGGAGGTCGCGGCGCTCGAGGCGCTGGCTTCGCACTTCGAGCGGCGCTTCGACCCGCTACCAGGCTTCGAGGAGCTGTGGGGCCTGGCCCACCCGGCTCCGCTGCCGATCATGCGCAAGGACTCGTTCGACCTGCGCGACTATCGGCGTCGCTCGATGTGGCGAAAAGCCATGGGCAGGGAGGCGGGCGATCGCCTCGCGGATCAGGCCGAAGAGCACTATGCCCGCTGTCGCGCTGCCTATGGCGCGTTGATGGGGCGGATTGCGACAGCCCTCATTTGCACCTTCTCGGCTGAACTGGACGGCGTCCTCGCGGACTATGAGGCGTTCAAGAAGCGGGCGGCCGTGCTCGATTTCGACGATCTTCTGTTTACTTGCCGCGACGTCCTTCGCGCCAACCCGCGGGTCCGCAAGGCCGCCGGTGAACAGTTTGCCCGCATACTGGTGGACGAATTTCAGGACACGGACCCGCTGCAAGCGGAGATCTTGTTTCTGCTATGTGGTTCCGGAGAGGGTACCGATCCTTGGTACACGCGGCGACTGAATCCGGGCCAGCTTTTCCTCGTCGGCGACCCCAAACAAGGCATATACCGTTTCCGGGGCGCCGATCTTGCGACCTATCTTACCGTTCGCCGGGCCATCGAGGAGCAATTTTCGGACAGCATATTGCAGGTCACATCGAACTTCCGGTCCCGCGGTCAGATCCTGCAGCACGTCAACCGCTGTTTCGAGGAGAGACTTTCCGCGCAGGAAGCAGGCTATGTGGCCCTGCGAAGCACGCGTGGCGAGGCCCAGCATGGTTTTCCGTGCGTTGCGAAGGTATCCATCCAGCTTCCGCCCGAGACGCGAGTCGACAGTTCGAGAGACGAAGAAGCCTCGGTTGTCGCCGATGTCTGCGCGCGTCTGATCGGGAATGTCGAGCTGAAGCTGAACAACGGGGAGAGCCGCAGGCTGGCGCCGGGGGACATAGCGCTGCTGGCGCCGGTTTCGACGGATCTGTGGCGCTACGAGAGGGCGCTCGAAGAAGCGGGCCTGCCGTTCGCGTCCCAAGCGGGCAAGAACCTGTTCAGAAGACAGGAAGCCCAGGATTTCGTCGCTCTGGTGCGCTCGTTGGCCGATCCGCGCGATACCTTGGCTCTGGGCGCACTGCTTCGTGGGCCTCTGGTCGGCCTCACGGAGCAGGAATTGTTGGATATCACGCACAGCTTGCCCTCGCCGGAGGGCGAGGAGCGAGCCGCCAGGCTCTCGCTACGAACCGACCCCGCTCTCGTAGAGAATGGGGTGGCACGCGAGGTGCTGACGATCTTGCAGGACCTGCGACGCCGCGTGCACAGGACGACCCCTGCGCTCCTTCTGACGGAAGCCATCGAGCGCCTTCGTGCGCGGGCGATCGTGACGGCACGCAGCGCCGATCAAGCGGTGCGCTCCCTTGCGAACATCGATGGGCTGATCGAGCGCGCTCGGAGCTATGGCGTGCGCGGCTTGGCGCAATACGCCGCGGACATCGATGACGAATGGTCCAATGGGTCGGGCCATCCGGAAGGCATGGTAGAGGCTGATGGCCACTCGATCGAAATCGTCACCGTGCATTCGTCGAAGGGTCTCGAATGGCCGGTCGTCATCCCGATCAACCGGGCTTCCATGCCGCGCCGCGCCGAAACCTTCGTCTATCGACGCAAGGACGAAAGTCTGCACTGGGCGCTCGGCCAAGTGGTCCCACCAACACTGGAAGACGCCCTCCGGGCCGAGAACGTCGAAAAGCAGAACGAGAACCTGCGGTTGCTGTACGTAGCCTGCACCCGCGCAATGGAGATGCTCATCGTTCCGGAGTTCAGTTGGAGCAATGATGCGTCCTGGGCCAAGCTGCTGGATCTGAAGCTGGGCGATGTACCCGAACTGAAACTCGGTCACCTACCGCGGGCGAAGGTTGTCCTCCCGAGTTCGACGGAAAACCAGCAGACAGCCGAGGTCTTTGCCGCCGAGCAATCGAGGCTGGAACAGGCTTCCACGACCATTCGATGGATTAGGCCGAGCGATGGCGATCCGGATGTAATCCCGATCCAGATATTGAACGCCTCCGTCGAAGACGAGCCGCTTCAACCTGCGACTTCGATCGAGGGAGGCCGGATGCGTGGCGTCCTGCTCCACAAGCTGATGGAAGAGCTTGTGACCGGCGAATTGGATGAAACGCGCGATGCGATCGCGTTAAGGGCCAGGAGTCTTGTAGAGCAGTTGGTCGCGCAAGCCTCTCTCGGCGTTCCACTGGATGCCGACGAACTCGCGGACACCGCCCTGCGGACGATCCAGCTTCCAGAAATCAAGCCGTTCCGGCAAACGCTCACCCCGGAAGTGCCCATTTTCGGATCGGCTCCCGCGAGCGCAGAGCGGTTGATCGGTGGGCGGGCCGACGCAGTTGCGCAAGCCGACGATGGCGGCCGTATCGTATTCGATTGGAAGAGCGACGTCGCGCCCAAGGACACCGATCGGACGGCGTATAGGAGGCAACTAGGTCAATACCTGCACGTGCTCGGGGCACAACGAGGTGCCATTGTCTACATGACCTTAGGTCGCGTCGATTGGATCTCGGCTCCTTGATGACGCACGGCTCGCGAACCGAAGGCGATGGTCAAATCCGGGCGCCGCAAATCCGGGCTCGATTGCGCTCCACGGAAGCACCGCCCGTCCGGTCAACAGCCGATCGAGGGTCGGAACGCCGACATTCTGATAAGTTCGTCGTCCACGCCTCACAAACCCACGGCAGTCATCCGACCGGGGCAGCGTACCAGGCCGGATGTCGCCTTCAAGGACCAGACAACCTATTAGTCGGCCGCGGCGCGCGGCAGGCATTCGACGGCATCGATCTGCATCGATCATAAAGGGCGAGGGACGCGCCGATGAAGATGTCGATCCACCATGGTCCAGCGCGGTTCCCTGATCCATGACGTTCAGTTCGCCCTGTTCGCCCTCTCTTCCCGCAGGTGTGGATTGTATAGTTCCGTATAACGCCGAAACAGTCTCACACCCAATGCCACCGATTCCTGTGATCGGAGCAGGAGGAGGGGCGCGATGCAAATGCTGACCCACAAGTGCTTTTGCGTATCGAAATGGATCGCGATCCACCAGTAGAGACCGACCGCGAAGGAGAGCTCTATGCAAGCGAGGAGAGAGGGCTTGAGGGAGCGCACGCTGCGGCGCGTCGAGTAGAGCGCGGCGCCGCGCTTGTCCAGCCAAGAGGTCGCCGAGGGGATAAATTGGGCGAGATGACTTGCCGCAGTTGGCCGCACGAACGTTCTCAACTTAAAACTTGAAAATATCTGATCGAGCGAAAACTGCATTTCGCAGTCAAATCGGACGATCGACTCGGTACTAGCTAATCAGCGATCGACAACATCCGTCAACGGTCACTCCGTTTTGCGAGCGTACCGAGGATGGCCTCCTGAGAGAGCTCCGTAGCCGCGTGAACCGCCGGTGGAAGCCCCTCGCACCCGGGGTCGTCGACCTCGCTGTACGAACCCGGGCCGGTCGCGCTTCAAGTAAGACGCCACTTCAAGTAAGACGCCACGGCTGCGAGAACGACGCGGATCCAAGGGTGGCACGATCGACATCCCGTATCTCGACCCGTACGGCTGGCCGGCAGAGGCATTGGTGCGACGACGAAGATTTAGGATCGCGCCATTGATGAAGCCTTGTGGCGGCGTGCCGTGCTTAGGAGCAAGCATGGAGCAACGAAATCTCGAATGCGCCCTTCCCAAAAGCGGGAGGAGCCGATGCGGCTTGAGACGCGTTCCTATCGACGAGACGCGAGGCTCGGGTAGCGGTCGAACAATCCGACCGGCGAGTGCCGCTCCAGTTCGGGACGTACAATTTGTACCGTCGTTGTATGGAATCTCGAGAAAAGACGAAAAAATCGCCGTCTAAAATGCCAGAAACCCTTCTCTCGCAAGGATAATTTGAATTGGAGCGGGCGAAGGGAATCGAACCCTCGTATGCAGCTTGGGAAGCTGCCGTTCTACCATTGAACTACGCCCGCGGATGCGCTGCCTGCGCGCTCCTGATTAGCCGAGACGGCGCATCTCGCCAAGCGCTTTGGCGCAGCCGGCCTGACGCTTGTTAACGTCTCGTCAAGATTCCAGGTGCGCCGGATTGTGGCGGTGTTATGGTCGCTGGTCTGGGGAAAGCGTACATTGCGTGGGGGCGTGTGTATGGTGGGGCGTGGCTACGCGATATTCGACACGACCATAGGCCGCTGCGGCATCATCTGGAGCAGCACCGGCGTGGTCGCCGTGCAATTGCCGGAGGCGCGGGAGATCGACACCCGCCGCCGGATTTTCCAGATCCATCCCGAGGCGCGCGAGCAACGGCCTTCAGCGAACGCCGAGCTCGCGATCGAGGGCATTGTGGGTTTGCTGCAGGGCAGCGATCCCGACTTCTTCGAGGTCAGCCTGGACGCGAGCGGGGTGCCCGGCTTCAACCGCCGGGTCTACGAGTACGCCTGCACCATCCCGCGCGGGGAGACCCGCACTTATCACGAGATTGCCAAGGCGCTGGGCGCCTCCGGCGCCGCGCATTCGGTGGCGCAGGCGATCTCCAAAAATCCCTACATGCTGATCGTGCCCTGCCACCGGGTGCTGGAGGCCGGCAATTACACCGACCGGCTCTCGCCCTATGGCGGGGTCATCTCCAAGCGGCGGCTGCTGTCGCTGGAGGGCGCCCATCCGGTCGCCAGCAAGACGCTGTTCGACGTGCTGCTGCCCGTTGCCCCGCCGAGGCCCTCCACCTAGATAGGTGGGATGGATGCAACGACGCTGCTGACGACCCCCTCGATGACCGTCTCCGAGTTTCGCTGCGACGCGGGACCGGGCGACAGCCCGTTTGCGGAGTGCCGCACCGGCCATTCCATTGCCTATGTCCGCGCGGGCAGCTTCGGCTGCCAATGCCGCGCCGGCTTCTTCGAGCTGGTGGCGGGCTCGATGCTGGTCGGCGCGCCAGGCGAGGAATACACCTGCACGCATGAGCATGTCTCTGGCGACGTCTGCCTGTCCTTTTTCCTCAGCGAGGACCTGGTCGACACCCTCGGCGGCCGGCGCGACACCTGGCAGGTCGGCGCGACGCCGCCGCTGCCCGAGCTGATGGTGCTGGGCGAGCTCGCCCAGACGGCGGCAGGTGGCAACAGCGACCTCGGTCTCGACGAGGTCGGCCAGATCCTCGCCGGCCGCTTCGTCGATGTCGTCTCGGGCAAGCCGCGCAAGCCGACCACGCCGTCCGCGCGCGACCGCCGCCGCGCCGTGGAGGCCGCCCTGTGGATCGACGCCAATTCGCATGCCGAGGTCGATCTCGAGCAGGCCGCGCGGCAGGCGGGCCTCAGCCCCTTCCATTTCCTGCGGCTGTTCTCCGCCGTGCTCGGCGTCACCCCGCATCAATATCTGGTGCGCTCGCGGCTGCGGCATGCGGCGCGGCTGCTCACCGACGACGATATCGCGGTCACCGACATCGCGTATGACGTCGGCTTCGGCGATCTCTCCAATTTCGTCCGCACCTTCCACCGTGCCGCCGGCGTCTCGCCGACCAAGTTCCGTCAGGCCTCGCGCGGCGAGCGCAAGATTCTCCAAGAGCAGCCAGCCCTCAACTGACTAGGTTCGTCTCCGGCGCGCGCCGATTGCGGCGCGCTTTGGAAATGGAGACGACCATGTACGACCATATCGGATTGCGCGTTGCCGACCTCGACGCCGCCACGCGCTTCTACACCGCGGTGCTGGCGCCGCTCGGTTATGTCCTGTGCTCGAGCGGCGACGGTTATGCCGGCTTCGGGCCGAAGGGCGAGCCGGCGCTGTGGCTGCACCTCAACAAGGGACGGAAGGCCGATGGCGCGCATATCGCGTTTCGCGCACGCGATCATGACGCGGTCAAGGCGTTCCACGGCGAGGGCCTGAAGAGCGGCGGCCGCGACAATGGCGGCGCCGGCCCGCGCAAGGATTACAGCCCGACTTACTACGCGGCGTTTTTGATCGATCCCGATGGCAACAATGTCGAGGCGGTTTGCACCTGAGTGCGGCAGGCCTCACCACACAAATTGTCATGCCCCGGCTTGACCGGGGCATCCAGTACGCCGCAGCTTCTCGATTCAATCACAGCGGCCTCTGGAATACTGGATCGCCCGATCAAGTCGGGCGATGACAGCTGAGATGACGGCGCTATCGCTCGCCTCTCTACATCAAATGACTCAACCAGGATTCAACCATGGCCTCCATCCACAACGACATTCCCCTCCCCTCCGCGGCGCACGACGTCTGGGACGCGGTGCGCGATTTCGGCGCGCTGCATCAGCGGCTGGCGCCGGGCTTCGTCACGGCATGTCAGCTCGACGGCGATGCGCGCATCGTCACCTTCGCCAATGGCTCCGTGGCGCGCGAGGTGCTGGTCGATTGCGACGATTCGCGGCAGCGGCTGGTCTACGCGATCAACAACGAGCGTCTGAAGCATTACAGCGCCTCGGTGCAGGTGATCGCGGAGGGCGAGGCGAAGTGTCGCCTCGTCTGGATCATCGACATGCTGCCGAATGAGCTCGCGCCCTATGTGCAGGGACAGACCAAGGACGCCGTCGCCGCCATACACCGAGCGTTCCCAGCCGCAGCTGCGTGATCTTTCTCACAGAGCCCAGCCCTCGTCCGCCGTAACCATGGCGGCGTGCGTCCGATTGGCTCCGCTCTCCCGGCGGCGCCACGCACGCGAGGAGCAGGCCATGAGAGGTGCGGACAAGGTGATCTGCCAGGCGGCCGCCGTGCTGCTGATGTTTTCGATTTCGAGCGCGCCGGCAAAGGCGCAGTTCCTCGGCGGCGGAGGTGCCGGCGGTGAGGACATGATGACCCAGATGGCTCCGATGCTGGAGATGATGAAGGCCAGGATGGGCAAGCGCCGCTTCGCCATGATGATGCAGACCATGGGCCCGATGATGAGCCGCATGATGGAGAATGGCGGCGGCGGAATTGGCGGCATGATGGGCGGCGGCAATCTCGGCGGCGGTTTCGGCGCGCCCAATTACGGCGGCTACGCGCCGATGGCCGGCGGCGGCTACATGCCGACCGGAATCGGCGGCATGGGCGGCGGCGATATCATGGGCATGCTCGGTGGCGCCGGCGGCGGCGACATGATGGCGATGATCCCGCAACTGATGCGGCTCGCCAATGTCGGCGGCGGTGGCCATCGTCGCCACAGACATCGCTAGTCCGCCGCGGTCGAGAGAGCCGGCCTGATCGCAGCCTTGCTCTCGCGCGGTCCCCAGCGTGTCAGCACCACGCTGGAACACGAGAGCAGGCCGAGCACGACCATCGAGCTCGCCGCCAGCCAGAAGAAGTTTTGCGCGGTGGCATCGTGCGTCGACAGCCACCAGCCGACCGCCGCGATGTAGATCAGCCGTGCGGTCTGCGCCAGCACCGGGCCGATCACCTTCGCAGCGCCCTGCGACGAGAAATACATCGTCGAGGCGAGGCCGATGAAGGCGTAGAACGGCGCCACCGTCGACAAATATTGATGGCTGGTGGCGCGCACGGTCGCACTGTCCGTGAAAATGTTGACCCAGAGGTCGGGGAAGGCCGCGACGAGGCACGCCGGTGCGCCGACGGCGACGAAGGCGCTCGCGCCTGCGATCCAGGCGATGCGCCGGGCGCGCGCAATGCGGCCGGCGCCGACCGCCATGCCGATCATCGGCACCGAGGCGATGCCGAACGAGAACGCGATCGAGGTGAGCAGGAATTCCAGCCGCGCACCGATGCCGTAGCCGGCCAGGATCGCGGTGCCGAATTTCGCAAGCATGTGGGTGAAGATCGAGATCGTCAGCACCGATTGCAGCGGCGAGAAGCAGGCGATGGCGCCCACCTTGAGGATGTCGAAAAACATCGCCCATTGGATGCGCAGGCCGCGCAGCTTCGGCGTAACGCGGGCGCGGCCGGAGAACAGGTACCAGCCCATGATGCAGATGTTCATGCAATAGGCGATCAGCGCGCCGGCGGCGACGCCGCGCATGCCGAACTGCGGCACCGGTCCGAGTCCGAGCCCCAGCGTGCCGCCGAGCACGATCTGCCAGGCGGCCGAATTGAGAATCAGGAACGACGGCAGCTTCATATTGCCGGTGCCGCGCAGGACGCCGGCCATGGTGTTGAGCAGCCAGGGCAGCACCGCACCGCCGAAAAACACCTGGGTGTAGGCGATCGCATGCGTCAGCACGTCGCCACGGCCGCCGAGCATTTCCAGAACGCGCGGCCCGAAGATCAGCATGCCCAGCATGAAGACGAGACCGAAGCTGATGCCGATCAGCAGCGCATGCGCGGCGAGCGTCCCGGCACGCTCGCGATCACCGGCGCCGAGCGCGCGTGCGATGGCGGAGGCCACCGCGCCGCCCATCGCACCGCCCGACATGGTCATGGTCAGGATCACTGTCGGAAACACCAGCGCCATCGCGGCCAGCGCCTCGACGCCGAGCCGGCCGATATAGGAGGTCTCCGCGATCACCGTGCAGGTGCCGGCCGACAGCGCGATCACGTTCGGCCAGGCCAGCCCGAGCAGCGTACGCAGGACCGGCCCGTCCATCAGCGCGCTCCTCACGGGGCGTGGAGGCGGCGGCAGCGGACGCTCTTGTTCATCGACCGGGATTTCGGCGATGTCTGACATGTCCTCTCCGGGCGAAAGCGCCATTTGCGGCGCAGCAATGCGTAGGTGTGCCAATGAATTGGTTCGCGCGCAGGGCGCAACGAGAGGATTGTTAGCACGACACGCAGCGATTCCTCCTGCGCCGGATGCAGGCGTGCCCTGCGGCAGCGCATTTCGTGGAGAAATTACCCGATGCGCCAGAGCAACGGCGAACGGCCGCCCGGTGTCGGGTACAGGTGCACGCCGATGTGCCGCCCGCATCCGGCCGCGAGCCCTTCGAACAGCCCCGCCAGCACCTTGGCGCAAGCGGGGTGGCAATCGGCGACGTCGTCCATCAGCTTCCAGCTCTGCTGACGGATTTCGAACGTGCCTTCGGATTGCGTCGTCTCAGCCGCATCGTCCTGCGCGACAAACAGCGCGTTGAGGAACGTCGCGAATTCGCTCGCACCGCCGCGGCCCATCGATAGCGCCGCAGCGACCTCATCGAAATATTGCATCCCGATCAGCTTGCCCGTGAGGTGCAGGAGATAGCCGGCATCCTCCGGACCGAACAGCTGCACCATCACGGGCGCGGCGGTGCGGACATATTCCATCGCGTAGTTGCGATAGGCTTTTTCCAGTCGCGGCTTTGGCCAGCTTGCGACCGGCAACGCCGGAGCCGCGGCTGCATCGAACAGCGGCGCTTCGAGATGCCGCGCGAACACCAGGCGCTGGTCGAGCTCGAGCGGTTGGTCATATTGGTGATAGTAGCCTTCGAGCCCGTCCTGGCCGTCGACGCTCTGCTTGGTGCAGACGAACCCTAATCTGGTATCGCCGAGCGCCACACCGTTGTTGGCGTGCCAGCCGCGCAGCATCGCGCGGGAGACCTCGCCGGGCACGCCGCAGATCGCAGTGCCCTTCCAGATCCAGCGCGGCGGCGGATAGCGGATCCAGGCTTTGCGGTCGCTCTCATGCATGTATTCGACGTGCACGCCGCCGATCCAGTTCGAGAGGTAGTGATATTGCGCGGCCGCCACGGCGGGCGGCAGATGGCTGAGCCCGAGCTTTTCCAGTCCCGGCAGGAAACGCTCCTGCTGCTGGCGACGGAACACGCGAAAGACGAACTCCGCAGCATCCGCCGTGCCGCGACGCGTGACCACGGTGAGGATCAGGCCGGTGAAGTAGGCGTGATAGAGATCGGCAACCGCGCGCCAGCGTTTCCATTGAGCTTCCTGTGCGGGGTCTGATGCGGCGGCCATATTCGCTCCCGATCGTTGTTTTGATCGAGTGTGTCACTGCACCCGGTGCCAGACAAGCTGAGCCGCACGCAGGGCGCCCTGCACGCCGGCTCGCCAATTCCGCATCACGAATTTTGCGCGGGCTTAATTTTGCGCGGGCTTGGCGGCGCGCTCGCGCTCGACGCGCTCGGTCACGTCGCGCGCCATGGCCACCGATCCCTGCACCGCGCCGCCGGCGTCCCGCACCAGCGCGAAGGTCATCTCGATGTAGAGCTTGCGTCCGCCCTTGTGCAGCGCGCGGGTCAGTGTCGGCTTGCCCGCAAGCTTCGTCGCGCCGCTGGCAAGCGCGGCCTCAAAACCCTTCCAGTGCGCGGCGCGCAGATGTTCGGGAATGATCAGGTCGAGATTCTGGCCCAGCGCTTCGTCCGCGGAGAAGCCGAACAGTGCGGACGATGCGCGATTCCAGCGCATGATCGTGCCGGAGCGATCCGAATAGATCAGCGCATCCGCGACGTCGTCGAGGATTTTTGCATCGAGCTCGGGTTGATCGGTCATCTCGGCACCTCGGAGTAGCCCGGATTTCACTTCTGATCCTGACAGATTCGGTGTCATCGCCCGACTTGATCGGGCGATCCAGTATTCCAGAGGCGGATGTTATCGAACTGATAGGCTGCGGCGTACTGGATGCCCCGGTCAAGCCGGGGCATGACAGCGGAGGGTGGGGCTATCGCTACACCCGAAAATGCTTCGACAGCTTCAGCCCCTGCGCCTGGTAGTTGGAGCCGATGCGCTGGCCGTACATGGCGTCGGGGCGGGCCAACATCTTCTCGTAGACGAGGCGGCCGACGATCTGGCCGTGCTCGAGGATGAAAGGCACTTCGCGCGAGCGCACTTCGAGCACGGCGCGCGACCCCAGCCCGCCGGCGCCGGCATAGCCGAAGCCGGGATCGAAGAATCCGGCATAATGCACGCGGAACTCGCCGACCAGCGGATCGAACGGCACCATCTCCGCGGCGTAGTCGGGCGGCACCTGCACCGCCTCTTTCGACGCCAGGATATAGAACTCGCCGGGATCGAGGATCAGGCTGCCATCGGGACGGGCCGAGATCGGCTCCCAGAAGTCCTCGACGGAATAGCCGGCGCGGCGATCGACGTCGATGACGCCGGTGTGGCGCTTGGCGCGGTAGCCGACGAAGCCGCCGCTCCTCTCGCCGGAGAGATCAACAGATACCGCGACGCCGCCGGTGAGATCGGCATCGTCGACGTCGACCAGACGCTCGGTCGCATGCAGCGCCTCGAGGTCGTCGATGTTGAGGATGGCATCGCCGGTGCGGAAGCGCACCTGGCTCAGGCGCGAGCCCTCACTGACCAGCACCGGGAACGTCTTCGGGCTGATCTCGGCATAGAGCGGACCGTGATAGCCGGCGCCGATCATGTCGAAGCGGCGGGTGCCGTCGGCGATCACGCGGGTGAAAACGTCGAGCCGGCCGGTCGAGCTTTTCGGGTTGGCGGCCGCGACGATCTCCGGCGGCAGCGCGAGGCTTTCGAGCAGCGGCACGATGTAGACGCAGTTGGTCTCCAGCACCGCGCCGTCGGCGAGGCTGAACTCGTGCAGCTTCAACTCGTCGATGCGCTCGGCGACTGTCGCGCCGGGACCGGGCAGGAAGCTGGCGCGGACGCGATAGGCGATGTCGCTGAGGCGCAAATCGAGGCTCGCCGGCTGGATCTGGCTCTCGACGAAGTCGTAAGCGGGCAGGATGAGACCGCCCTCCGCCATCGCCGCGATCATGCGGTCGGGCAGGATACCATTGGCGTCGGCGGCGACCGTGAACGTCAACCCGGGGTCCTCATCAGGGATCAAACACATCCCGACATGCGGGAAATATGAGCGTTTTACGGCTATCCGATGGACGTCTTGACGGAAAGGGCATTGCGGAATATGAGCATGACTTATCCCGTGGTGATTTGAGCCGGCCGGCTTGCAGCCACGTTAAATAAGTCGCTAAACAGGCCGGGGACCTCTGTGATCCCGGCCCGTGGAGATATTCCAGGCCGGTTTTTTTGTGACCATTTTCGATGGTCACTTCAGGAGGTCCTATGTCGAAGTCCCCGGCGCCCACCGCGCACTACCGTCCCGAAACCCGCATGGTCCATTCCGGCACGCTGCGCTCGCAATATGGCGAGACGTCGGAGGCGCTGTTCCTGACCCAGGGCTACGTCTACAACAGCGCCGAGGAGTGCGAGGCGCGGTTCAAGGGCGAGGACCCCGGCTTCATCTATTCGCGCTACTCCAACCCGACCATCCAGATGTTCGAGCGCCGCATGATCGAGCTCGAAGGCGCCGAAGCCGCCCGCTCGGCCGCGACCGGCATGGCCGCGGTGACGACCGCGATCCTGGCGCCGCTCAAGACCGGCGATCACGTCGTGTCCTCGCGCGCGCTGTTCGGCTCGTGCCTCTACGTCATCCAGGACCTGTTGCCGCGCTACGGCATCGAGACGACGCTGGTCGACGGCCTCGATCTCGACCAATGGCAACGCGCGCTGAAGCCGAACACCAAGACGTTCTTCCTGGAGAGCCCGACCAATCCGACGCTCGACGTGCTCGACATTCCCGGGATCGCCGAGATCGCGCACAAGGGCGGCGCGCGGCTGGTCGTCGACAACGTGTTCGCGACGCCGATCTGGCAGAGCCCGCTCGCGCTCGGCGCCGACGTCGTGGTCTATTCCGCGACCAAGCACATCGACGGCCAGGGCCGCTGTCTCGGCGGCATCATCCTGTCCTCGGAAGCGTTCATCGCCGAGCACATCCACAATTTCATGCGCCAGACCGGCCCGTCGATCTCGCCGTTCAACGCCTGGGTGCTGCTCAAGGGCCTGGAGACGCTGGGCGTGCGCGTGCGCGCGCAGACCGACACGGCGGCGCGCATCGCGGACGTGCTGGCGAGCCATCCGAAGATTTCGCGGCTGGTGTTTCCCGGCCGCGCCGACCATCCGCAGGCCGCGCTGGTGAAGAAGCAGATGCGCGGCGGCTCGACGCTGGTCGGCTTCGAGGTCAAGGGCGGCAAGCAGGGTGCGTTCCGCGTGCTCAACGAGCTCAAGCTGGCGAAGATCTCGAACAATCTCGGCGACGCCAAGAGCCTCGTCACGCATCCGGCCACGACGACGCATCAGCGCCTCAAGCCGGAGGACCGCGCCGCGCTCGGCATCAGCGAGGGCTTCATCCGCTTCTCGGCGGGGCTCGAGCATCCGGATGACCTGATCGAGGATCTGACCGCGGCGCTGGAGAAGGCGTGAGGTTATTGTCGTCCCGGCGAAGGCCGGGACCCATAACCACAGGCCGAAGTTTGGCGAAGGCTCGCAGTGGAGCGATCACGCCGCGGTACGAACACCGCCCAACATCGATAGATCACGCGGTATGGGTCGCGGCCTTCGCCGGGACGACGCCAGAAAAAGGTCACCTACATCGGCCGATACGCGCGTACATCTCCGGGCACGTTGACGCCGAGCTTGATCTGGCCGACGGAGCGGATGATGTCGTCGCCGAGGAGCTGGGCGAAGCAGGCATAGCCCCAATCGTTCATGTGCAGGCCGTCGGCGATGACAAAGCTCTCGACCGGAATCGATTGCTTCTCGTGCCAGTCGCGCATCACCTCGAAGCGCGGGAAGATGCCGACGTGACGGAGCTCGGCGACCTTGCCGAGCAGCTTCACCATCTTGCCGGCGCTATCCGCGCGCTGGTTGACGGCGGGCGAATATTGCGGATCGACCAGCACGACGTCGGCATCGCCGGCGGCCTGGATGCGGCTGATGCCCTCCTCGACCATCTTCGCGGTGTCGCCGGGATCGAGATTGCGCAGCACGGCATTGGTGCCGACCTGCCAGATCACCAGATCCGGATGCACGTCGATCACCTCTTTCTGGAGCCGCTTCATCATCTCGGGCGCATCCTCGCCGCCGACGCCGGCATTGACGACGGTGATGTCGGCGGTCGGATAGTGCCGGCGCAGCTGCGCGGCAAGGCGATTGGGATAGTTGAACTCCGGCGAGCTCGCGCCGAATCCCGCGGTCGACGACGAGCCGAACGCGACGATGACGACGGGCTGGCCGGCGGCGAGCTTGCCCGCGACATGCGGCAGCGAGCCCATCGTCTTCGAGCCGCCCTTCGGCGACAGGCAGGGGACACGGCTGAAGATGTCGCCGGCGGATTTCGCGACCTGCTTCACCTTGTCGATGGCGCGCGCCGTGATGCCGCGCTGGTCGGGGGACGTCGCGGCGACGGTGGTCTGGGACGGTGAAGCGGAAGCGGGATTAGCCGACTGCTGCGGGGCGGGCGTTGCCTGCGCGGCCTGCGCCTGCGCGCGCGACTGCGAGGCCGGCATCAGCAACAGCAGCACTGCTGCTGCGGGCACAGCCAGCCATGTCGTCAGGCAAAAAGGGCGGAAAGAACTCATTAACGCTAGACCTCAATTCTGCTGCTGGGCCGGCTCCAGATGGGCTGCGTCAATCACGAACTGTGCCAACGCCCGGCCAAGGCAATCATGGACCTGTTTCGCCAGCTCAGGCCCGCGCGACGGGCTGAACAGGTCGAACTGCCCCTGGTCATTCCACTGCCGCATGATCGCGAAACGATCGAACAGCGGAATATCGTGCTCCTGCGCCACCACTCTCATATTGTCGAGGTATGGCGGCACCGAGATCATGGTTTCGGTACGCGGGCTGTACTGCAAATTCATCAAGACGACGTCGGCCCCTGCCTTTTGCAACGCAACAACCCCTTCGGTCACCGCGCCGCGAAAATCGTCGGGATCGATGGCTCGGATAGCATCGACAGTCCCGGTCTGCCAGATGACCAAAGTAGGCGTTTTTGCTTCCATCAGCTTAACGAAGCTGGCCGCCGCTTCCTCCGCCGTCTTCTTGCTCTGTATTTCTACGGAGACGTGCACGGGCTCGGACGGCGGCAGCTTGTCCTTCAGAATGACCTGCATCCGCGCCGGATAAGAGGCGTCCTCGGAGGCTGGAATCGTGGTCGAACGGCTGCCGATGACGAGGATTTCGAGCGGCTTGCCGGCCTTGACGGCATCGGCGACCTTGGGAAGCTGGCTTTCGCTGGTGAGCAGATAGGACGGCAATTCGCAGGCTGCAGGCGCGGCCGAAGCAGCAGGCGCAGCATCGCCCGCGCGCGCCGGAGGCGCGGCGAGACCACCGCACAGCAGGATCAGGCTCAGGAAAACCTTCGCCTTCATCAGCCCCCTCCCGCCATATCGGCGCTGCCGACGGCGCTTTTGGTTTTCGAACCGCTCTTGTCAGCCACCCGCTTGTACCACGAAATCACCCAGGCCATGGCCCACATGATCAGGATTCCGGAGAGACTAATTAGCGCATGCATGACCGGGCCGCCCGAGACTTCGGCCAGGATGAAATGGCCGGCGAAGGCGAGGAAGACGCCGAGGCAGAATATCTCCAGGGAATGCGAGCCGCACAGGATCAGCGGCCGCAGCCAGGGCGATTTCAGGCCCGGCCAGTCCCGCGGCAGGACGCGCACGGTGAGCGCGGCCAGCGCCAGGAAATGCGTGAAGCGCAGCACGTCGAGGTCGGCCTTGTCGATCGGATACATCCACTGCTCTAGCCGCTTCGGCATGAAGTGGGAGAGCTGCGGCACATACCAGGTCAGCGTCACGTAGAATGCCGCGACCAGATAGGCGATCGCGATCCACATCGTCACCCGCGAAGCCAGAATGTGCGACATGCGTCGCGCACCCCCGAGCGCACACCATGCACCGAACACGAACAGCAATTGCCAGGCGAAGGGATTGAACGCCCAGAAGCCGTTCGGATAGGCCGACAGATAGAGGTCGTATTCCCAGGTCACCGCGTAGAGCGCGACCGAGAGGCCGAGCGTCACGTCGGGGCGCCATTTCATCAGCCACAAGATCAGGGGCAGCGCCAGCATCAGCACGATATAGAGCGGCAGCACGTCCATGTTGACGGGACGGAAGCGCAGCAGCAGCGCCTGCACGATCGTGACGTCGGGCTGCTTGAGGAAATCCATGATGCCCATCTCTTCGGTGTAGAGCGGGTTCTCGAACCTGGTCGCGACGTAGGAGATTTCGGCAAGGAAGATCGTGAACAGGAAGACGTGGGCGACATAGATCTGCCAGACGCGCCGCAGGATGCGCGCGGTGGCGACGACGACGCCGGACTCCAGCATCGCCCGACCGTAGACGAAGGCGGCGGTATAGCCGGAGATGAAGATGAAGATCTCGGTGGCGTCGCTGAAGCCGTAATTGCGGATCGTGAACCAGGTCAGAAGGCTCGGCGGCAGGTGGTCGATGAAGATCAGCCACAGCGCGAGGCCGCGGAACAGGTCGAGCCTGAGCTCGCGCTCGCCAATGGCGGGCAGCGAAATGGCCGGCGCGGCCACGCGCCGCTTTGCCTTCGCAGGCTTCGCCTCCAAGGGCTTGCTCTCCAAAGGGTTGGCCTGCACAGGCTTGGCGGTTCCCGCGATCGTCGATCCCGTCACTTGGTCGGCAATGGTCATCGGGGGCCTAAAAACCCTTCCGCAAATCGCGACGTGGCAAGGAGTGTACCGGTCCGGCCGTCATCCCGCAAAGCGACCGGATCACATGCGGGTGTACTTCCCTGCGAATTCTGGCGGGACGATGTCGCCAGAACCGCCTCCGGCGTTTGGTTCCCGAGCGGATTTCGGTATGATGGCAATCATGTACCGCGCCGTGACCCGCCAGATCGAAGTGACCGTCGAGCCGAACTTTGTTCCGGAGCAGTCGTCGGCCGACCGCTCCCGCTATTTCTGGTCCTACACCATCGTCATCACCAATTCCGGCGACGAGACCGTGCAGCTCAAGACGCGGCACTGGATCATCACCGACGCCACCGGCCGACAGCAGGAGGTGAAGGGCGAGGGCGTCGTCGGCGAGCAGCCGACGCTCGCCCCCGGCGAACGCTTCGAATACACCTCCGGCGTGCCGCTCACGACCGCCTCCGGCTTCATGACCGGCCGCTACCAGATGGTCAGCGCCAGCGGCGAGCGCTTCGAGATCGACGTGCCGACGTTCTCGCTGGACAGCCCTGATAACAAGCGGGTGTTGAACTGAGACGGATGGCGCCTCCGACGGCGTCACTCACTCTCGTGTCCCGGACGCGCTGCAACGCTTTTTAGCGTCGCGGCGCAGGGCCGGGACCCAGAAGGCGACACGGCGTAATGCGGCGACATGGGCCCCGGCTCTGCAGCGCACCGTCGAAGGGACGCTGCGCTGCGTCCGGGGCACGAGAGCGGAGTGTGGCGCACAACTCTCCACCTCGTCATTGCCTCAAGCGTCTTCCACGCCCGCTTCATCCGGCGTGAAATCGTACACCGAGCTACAGAACTCGCAGGTCACCACGACCTTGTCGTCCTTGACCATCGCGGCACGGTCGTCGGGCGAAAAACTCTTCAGCATCGATGCGACCGCATCGCGCGAGCAGGAGCACTGCGCCTTCAAGGACAGTGGATTGAACACGCGCACGCCGCGCTCGTGGAAGAGACGGTAGAGCAGCCGCTCGCCGGAGAGCTCGGGATCGATCAGCTCGACGTCTTCGACGGTTTCGATCAGCGAGCGCGCCTCGACCCAAGCGTCGTCTTCGGCGACGGCATGCACTTCGACGCCTTCGGGCGCATCGCCGGGATGCAGATCGGCCTGCCGCGCGCGCTCAGGCGCCTTCGGCAGGAACTGCATCAGCATGCCGCCGGCGCGCCAGCGATGCTTGCCGCCGTCGTTCGAACGCCACTCCTCGCCGACGGCGAGACGCACGCGCGTCGGGATCTGCTCGGAGCGCAGGAAATATTCGTGAGCGGCGTCTTCCAAGCTGCCGCCGTCGAGCGCGACCAGGCCCTGGTAGCGGCTCATGTCGGGGCCCTGGTCGATGGTCATGGCGAGATGACCGTGGCCCAGCAGCGCGCCGGAATCTTTTGCCTCGCCGAGGCGCGCGGCGTCGTAGCGCGCATAGGCGCGCAGGCGATCCGGTGCCTGGTAGTCCACGACCAGGAACGACACCGGACCGTCGGTCTGGGCCTGGAGGATGAAGCGGCCTTCGAACTTCAGCGCCGAGCCGAGCAGCGTGGTGAGCACGATGGCTTCGCCGAGCAGCTTGCCGACCGGCGCCGGATAATCGTGCTTGGTCAGGATCTCGTCGAGCGCCGGACCAAGCCGCACCAGGCGACCGCGCACATCGAGCGCGTCGACCTCGTAGGGCAGCACGGCGTCATCGACGGGAACCGCGGATGGCGCGCGAACCGGGCCTTCGGGCCCGGTTTTCATGTCAGGGGATTGGGAAACCATGGCGCATTATCTGGGGTCGGAAGGCGGAAATGGAAGGGGTTCGGAGCAGCCCATCTGGACACTGGTTTGATCACGATACAGCAAATTCAGTGTCGTCCCGGCGAAAGCCAGGACGACGATCGAAACCGCGGCCCGCGTTACTTCACCGCGTCGAAACACCAGGCCAGAATGCCCTTCTGCGCGTGCAGGCGGTTTTCGGCCTCGTCGAACACGACGGATTGCGGACCGTCGATCACCTCGTCGGTGACCTCCTCGCCGCGATGGGCCGGCAGGCAGTGCATGAACAGCGCATCGGGCTTGGCCAGCGACATCAGCTGGGCATTGACCTGATAGGGCTTGAGCACGTTATGGCGGTGCTCGCCTTCCTTGTCGCCCATCGACACCCAGGTGTCGGTGACGACGCAGTCGGCGCCGTGCACGGCGGCCTCGGGATCGGTGCCGAGCATGATCGACGCGCCGGTCGCCTTGATGAAGTCGCGCATCGCCTTCTTCGGCGCGAGTTCGGGCGGGGTTGCGACATTGAGCTGGAACTTGAAGCGCTCGGCCGCATGGGCCCAGGACGCCAGCACGTTGTTGTCGTCGCCGGTCCAGGCCACCGTCTTGCCTTCGATCGGGCCGCGATGTTCCTCGTAGGTCATGAGGTCGGCCATCACCTGGCAGGGATGCGAGCGCCGCGTCAGCCCGTTGATGACGGGCACCGTTGCATATTCCGCAAGCTCCAGCAGCGCATCGTGATTGAGGATGCGGATCATGATGGCGTCGACATAGCGCGACAGCACGCGCGCGGTGTCGGCGATGGTCTCGCCGCGGCCGAGCTGCATCTCGGCGCCGGTGAGCATGATCGGCTCGCCGCCGAGCTGGCGCATGGCGACATCGAACGACACCCGCGTCCGCGTCGACGGACGCTCGAAGATCATCGCCAGCGTCTTGCCTTCGAGCGGCCTGACCGGCTGATGCGCCTTCTGCTTCGCCTTCATCGCGGAGGACGCGGCGAGCATGCTCTTGAGCTCCGACAGCGGCAGCTCGTTGATATCGAGGAAGTGCTTCGGTGTCTTGTCGGGCGACTTGCTCATCAGCTTGCCGCCCGCTTGTTGCCGGACAACGCCGTGCAAGCGCGCTCGAGCCGCCCGACGCTGTCCTCGATCTCGGCTTCGGTGACGATCAGGGGCGGCAGGAAGCGCACGACATTGTCGCCGGCGCCGACCGTGAGCAGTTTTTCGTTGCGCAAGGCCGCGACCAGATCGCCGGAAGGCACCACGGCCTTGATGCCGATCAGGAGGCCCTCGCCGCGCACTTCGCTGACGACATCAGAGTGGCGGTCGATCACGGAGGCGAGCTTCTGCTTCAAGAGCAGCGACATCCTCTGCACGTGGTCGAAGAAGCCGGGCTTGAGCATGACGTCGAGCACGGCGTTCGCCGCCGCGATCGCCAGCGGATTGCCGCCGAAGGTCGAGCCGTGCGAGCCGGGCCCCATGCCGGACGCCGCATCCGCGGTCGCCAGTATCGCGCCGATCGGGAAGCCGCCGCCGAGTGCCTTGGCCAGCGACATCACGTCGGGTGTGACGCCGGTGCGGCGATGCGCGAACAGATCGCCGGTGCGGCCCATGCCGGTCTGCACCTCGTCGAACGCGAGCAGCAGGCCCTTCTCGTCACAGAGCTGGCGCAACGCCCTCAGGAACGCGGGCGTCGCCGAGCGCACGCCGCCCTCGCCCTGGATCGGCTCGATCAGGATGCCGGCGGTCTGCGGACCGATCGCCTTCTTGACGGCGTCGAGATCACCATGCGGGACCTGGTCGAAACCGTCCATCGGCGGGCCGAACCCTTCGAGATATTTTGCAGATCCCGTCGCGGCCAGCGTCGCCAGCGTGCGGCCATGGAACGCGCCTTCGAAGGTGATGATGCGGTAGCGTTCCGGATGCCCCTTGGAGAAGTGATGATGGCGGACCAGCTTGATCACACCTTCCAGGGCTTCGGCGCCGGAATTGCAGAAGAACACGAAGTCCGCAAAACTCTCGTTGCAGAGGCGGGCCGCGAGACGCTCACCGTCCGGGCTCTGGAACAGGTTCGACATGTGCCAGAGCTTCGTGGCCTGTTCCTGCAACGCCGTGACCAGCGCCGGATGGGCATGGCCGAGCGCATTCACCGCCACTCCGGAGGTGAAATCGAGATAGCGCTCGCCATTGGTCGCGATCAGCCAGCAGCCTTCGCCACGCTCGAAACCGAGGTCGGACCTGGCGAAAACGGGGAGCAAATGCGGCGCTGCGCGGTTAGTCATGACGGTCACTTGAATGTTGCGGACGGTATGAGCGTGCATTGCGCAACGCACCATCGACCGGCCCGGAAAACGAAACGTGCCGCCTCTTGAGGGCGGCACGCACGACTATCTTAGGCCTGGTGAAACGGGTGTCAATGCCGCCCGGAAAGCCTCGCGAAACGCTGAATCCGTAGTCTTGCGGTGCCGATTTTGCGGGATTTAGCCACGGAACATGTGGAAGCGAGTCGGGGGACTCTTGCGCGGGAGTCACGCCATATTGTAGCGTTTGGATTGTCAGATACGACATCTCGTGCAGTGGTTCTGATCTCTAAGTCCTTATGTACCGGCGTAAACGTTCGGGCGTTCTAGTCGCGCCCGGCGAGCCTTAAGGGATTCTGGCGGCACGGGTTTTTGAAGGCTTAGGCATTCGCTGCGAGGCGCCAGAATGGCAGGCCGGCAGCGAGGGAAAGGGTGCAATGACGGTTTTGACCTGGTCCGATGATCGCGTCGAGCAGCTGAAAAAGCTCTGGGAGGCCGGACTTTCGGCCAGCCAGATCGCGGCGGAGCTCGGCAATGTGACCCGCAATGCCGTGATCGGCAAGGTGCACAGGCTCGGCCTCTCGGGCCGCGCCAAGAGCCCATCATCGGCAGCGCCCCGGCCGCGCAAGGCGCGTCCCGCGCAGCACATGATGCGCGTGACCCGCCCGATCTCGCGCGGCAACACCGCGCTGGCGCAGGCGTTCGAGGTCGAGGCTGAGCCGGATCCGGTCACCTACGACAACGTGGTGCCGATGAGCCAGCGGCTGTCGCTGCTGGAATTGAACGAGGCGACCTGCCACTGGCCGGTCGGCGATCCCTCGAGCCCGGACTTCTTCTTCTGCGGTGGCAGGGCGCTGTCCGGCCTGCCCTATTGCGCCCAGCACTCGCGTGTCGCGTACCAGCCGGCGTCGGATCGGCGGCGCGCCCCCGTGAAGCCGGGTCCGCGTTAATCACGGCAAGTCGTCGCGCGAAGACGATTCAACAATTTCAGTGTCGTCCTGGCGAAAGCCAGGACCCATACTCCGAGCACGCAGTTGTTGCGCGAAAGGGGTCACTCCGAGTCTTCGCCAAACCACTCCCTGTGGTTATGGATCCCGGATCAACGTTCGCTTCGCTCGCTTGTCCGGGACGACATCGGAGAATGCAGGGACAGCTCGCCAACAAACAAGCCTGCAACCCTACACCTGCTCCGCCTTCGCGAAGCGATCATCCAGCGCGTAGCCGGCGCCGCGGACGGTGCGGATCGGATCCTGCTCGCGGCCGAGATTGAGCAGCTTGCGCAGGCGGCCGATATGCACGTCGACGGTACGCTCGTCGATATAGATGTCGCGGCCCCAGACGCTGTCGAGCAGTTGCTCGCGCGAGAACACCCGTCCCGGATGCTCCAGGAAGAACTCCAGCAGGCGATATTCGGTCGGACCGAGATCGATCGGCCGGCCCGAGCGCGCCACGCGGCGCTTGTCGCGGTCGAGCTCGATGTCGCCAAAGGCGAGCACGGTGGCGAGCCGCTCGGGGCTTGCGCGCCGCAGCAGGCCCTTCACGCGCGCCAGCAGCTCCGGCACCGAGAACGGCTTGACGATGTAATCGTCGGCGCCGGTCGCAAGACCCCGCACCCGCTCGCTCTCCTCGCCACGCGCGGTGAGCATGATGATCGGGAGCTGCTTGGTCTCGGGACGGGTGCGAAGCCGCCGGCACAATTCGATGCCTGACAGGCCCGGCAGCATCCAGTCGAGCACGATCAAATCGGGGATGTGCTCCTTGAGGCGGGTGTCGGCGTCGTCGCCGCGCATCACCGTCTCGACGTCATAGCCGTCGCCTTCGAGGTTGTAGCGGAGAAGCTCGGTCAGGGCTTCCTCGTCCTCAACCACCATAATGCGTGCGCCCATCGGGTCGTCGCTCCTTAAGTGTTCGGTAGCGTGTTGGCGAAGGTCGTCATGTCGCCCTTCGGCCGCTTGTCGGTGATCGCCTGGCCCTCGATCATGTAGAACACGGTCTCGGCGATGTTGGTGGCGTGGTCGCCGATCCGCTCGATGTTCTTGGCGCAGAACATCAAGTGGATGCAGAACGAGATGTTGCGCGGATCCTCCATCATGTAGGTGAGGAGCTCGCGGAACAACGAGGTGCAGATGGCGTCGACTTCCTCGTCGCCCTTCCACACCGCCATCGCCGCCGGCAAATCATGCGCGGCATAGGCGTCCAGCACCGACTTGACCTGCTGCTGCACGAGGTCGGTCATGTGCTCGAGGCCGCGGAACAGCTTGAGCGGATGGAAGTCCGTCTCCAGCGCCGCGACGCGCTTGCCCATGTTCTTGGCGAGGTCGCCGATGCGCTCGAGATCGGTTGCGACGCGCATGGCGCCGACGATCTCGCGCAGATCGACCGCCATCGGCTGGCGCCGGGCGATGGTGAGCACGGCGCGCTCCTCGATGCGCTTCTGCAGCGCGTCGAGCTCGATGTCGATGGTGACGACGCGCTGGCCGAGCGGGACGTCGCGGCGGATCAGCGCGTCGACGGAATCGACGATCATGCGCTCGGCGATGCCACCCATCTCGGCGACCAGGCGGGTGAGTTCCTGGAGGTCGGTGTCGAAGGCCTTTGCGGTATGTTCAGAACCCATGTCGCGTCTCCTCAGCCGAACCGGCCGGTGATGTAATCCTGCGTGCGCCGGTCGGTCGGCGACGTGAAGATCTTGCTGGTGTCGTCGAACTCGATCAGCTCGCCGAGATACATGAAGGCGGTCTTGTCGGAGACCCGCGCCGCCTGCTGCATGTTGTGGGTGACGATCGCGATCGTGTAGTCCTCGGACAGCTCCTGGATCAGCTCCTCGACCTTGGCGGTCGAGATCGGGTCGAGCGCCGAGCACGGCTCGTCGAACAGGATCACCTCGGGCCGCACCGCGACGGTGCGGGCGATGCAGAGGCGCTGTTGCTGGCCGCCGGAGAGCGACAGGCCGGAGGCGTTGAGCTTGTCCTTGACCTCGTTCCACAGCGCGCCGCCGCGCAGCGCCTTCTCGACGCGGCCGTCCATCTCGGACTTCGAGATCTTCTCATAGAGACGGATGCCGAACGCGATGTTCTCGTAGATCGTCATCGGGAACGGCGTCGGCTTCTGGAACACCATGCCGACGCGGGCGCGCAGCAGGTTGAGGTCCAGCCTGGGGTCGAGGATGTTGGTCTGGTCGAGCATGAGCTGACCGGTGGCGCGCTGGCCGGGATAGAGGTCGTACATCCGGTTGAAGATGCGCAGCAGGGTCGACTTGCCGCAGCCCGACGGACCGATGAACGCCGTGACGCGGTTGGCGCCGAGCGTCAGGTTGATGTTCTTCAGCGCGTGGTGCTCGCCGTAATAGAAATTCAGGTTGCGCACGGTCACCTTGGGGGGCGCCTCCGGCAGCACCGCCGCGTGGGGCAGGCCACCGGCCGCGCTCATCGATACGGAAAGATCACTCATTTTGCGGTCCTCTCGGCGCCAAGGATGCGCGCGCCAATATTAAGAGCAAGAACGGTCAGGGTGATGAGCAGCGCCCCGCTCCAGGCCAACTGCTTCCAGTAGGCGTAGGGGCTCTGCACGAAGTTGTTGATGGTGACCGGCAGGTTCGCCATCGTCTTGTTGAGGCTGAGGCTGAAGAACTGGTTCGACAGCGCGGTGAACAGCAGCGGCGCGGTCTCACCGGCAACGCGGGCGGTGGCGAGCAGCACGCCGGTGATGAGGCCGGAGCGCGCGGCGCGGTAAGCGATCCGCTTGATCACCAGCGAACGCGGCAGGCCGAGCGCCGAGGCCGCCTCGCGCAACGCGTTCGGCACCAGCAGCAGCATGTCCTCGGTCGTGCGCAGCACCACCGGGATGACGATGACCGCGAGCGCGAGCGAGCCTGCGATCGCCGAGAAGCCGCGCATCGGCACCACCACCGCGCCGTAGATGAACAGGCCGATGATAATCGAGGGCGCCGAGAGCAGGATGTCGTTGATGAAGCGGATCACCGAGGTCAGCCGGTCATTGCGGCCGTATTCGGCGAGATAGGTGCCGGCGAACATGCCGAGCGGCGCGCCGATGCCGACGCCGATCACGGTCATGATCAGCGAGCCGACGATGGCGTTGAGCAGACCGCCCTCGTTCGATCCGGGTGGCGGCGTGTTCTCGGTGAACAGCTGGACATTGAGGCCCGCCAGGCCGTTGTAGAGCAGCGTGATCAGGATCAGCGCGAGCCAGGTGACGCCGAAGGCGGTTGCGGCGATGCAGAGCCCGCGGACGACGATGTCCTTGCGGCGGCGGCGTGAATAGATCGGATTCATGGCGTCAATTCCCCGCCTTCTTTTCCAGCCGCATTAGCATCAGCCGCGCCGCTGCGAGCACGAAGAACGTCAGCACGAACAGCAGGAGGCCGAGCAGGATCAGGCCGGACTGGTGCAGGCCGTCGCTCTCGGCGAACTCGGATGCGATCGCCGCCGAGATCGTGGTGCCCGGGGCGAAGATCGACGACGAGATCCGGAACGAGTTGCCGATGATGAAGGTCACCGCCATGGTCTCGCCGAGCGCGCGGCCCAGCGCCAGCATGACGCCGCCGATGACGCCGACGCGGGTGTAGGGGATCACCACGCTGCGGACGACTTCCCAGGTGGTGCACCCGACGCCGTAGGCGGCTTCCTTCAGGACCGGAGGCACCGTCTTGAACACGTCGACCGAGATCGAGGTGATGAAGGGCAGCACCATGATGGCGAGGATCAGCGCGGCATTGAACAGGCTGAGATAGGACGGGGGACCTGCGAAGATCGCGCCCAGTACGGGAACGCCGTCGAAGATCTTGATCATGAAGGGCTGGAACGTGTTGGCCAGGAACGGGCCGAGCACGAAGAAGCCCCACATGCCGTAGATGATCGAGGGGATGCCGGCGAGCAGCTCGATCGCCATGCCGATCGGGCGGCGCAGCCATTGCGGGCAGAGCTCGGTGAGGAAGATCGCAATGCCGAGACCCACGGGAATGGCGATCAGCATCGCGATGAAGGAGGTGACGAGCGTGCCGTACATCGGCCCGAGCGCGCCGAGCACCGGCGGATCGGCGGACGGCGCCCAGCGCTGCGTCCACAGGAAGGAGAGGCCGTATTCCTTCATCGCCGGAAAGGCGCCGACGATCAGCGAAATGATGATGCCGCCGAGGATCAGAAGCACCGAGATCGCGGAGAGCCGCGTGATCCAGTAGAAGGTGACGTCGCCGAGCTTGAACGCGCTCAAGGCCTTGGCGCGATCATACGGTCCGGCGTCGTCGATTACATCGCTCTGAACGGCCATCTCTGCCACGCCGATCCCCTGTACTAAAATAGTATACGTTTTTTGTTGGTCCGTGCCCCGGATGCGGCGCAGCGCATCCGGGGCACGAGCGTCGCGAGCCTAGCTCTTGATCTCGGCAGCCCAGGTCTTCTCGATCAGCTGAACGACCGGGTCCGGCATCGGGATGTAGTCGAGCTCTTCAGCCGCCTTGCCGCCGCTCTTGAAGGCCCAGCGGAAGAACTTGATGGCTTCCTGCGAGGCCGCCTTGTCGGTGGCGTCCTTGTGCATGAGGATGAAGGTCGCCGCCGTGATCGGCCAGGACTTCTCGCCGGGCTGGTCGGTCAGGATGACGTAGTAGCCGGGAGCCTTGGCCCAGTCGGCGTTGGAGGCGGCCGCCTGGAAGGCTTCGACGGTGGGCTGCACCGCCTTGCCGGCCTTGTTGACGAGACCGGTGTAGGTCAGCTTGTTCTGCTTGGCATAGGCGTACTCGACGTAGCCGATCGAGTTCTTGGTCTGGCTGATGTTGCCCGACACGCCTTCGTTGCCCTTGGCGCCGACGCCGACCGGCCACTCGACGGCGGTACCTTCACCGACCTTGCTCTTCCAGTCCGCGCTGGCCTTGGCGAGGTAGTTGGTGAAGTTGAACGTGGTGCCCGAACCGTCCGAACGGCGGACCACGGTGATCGCTTCCGAGGGCAGCTTCAGGTTCGGGTTGAGCTTCTTGATCGCGGCGTCGTCCCATTTGGTGATCTTGCCGAGATAGATGCTGGCCAGCGTCTCGCCGTCGAACACCATCTCACCGGGCTTCACGCCCTCGATGTTGACGACGGGAACGATGGCGCCCATCACCATCGGCCACTGGACGAGGCCGTCCTTCTCGAGCTGCTCGGCCTTGAGCGGCGCGTCGCTGGCGCCGAAGGTCACGGTCTTGGCCTGGATCTGCTTGATGCCGCCGCCGGAGCCGATCGACTGGTAGTTCAGACCGTTGCCGGTCTCCTTCTTGTAGGCGTCAGCCCATTTGGAATAGATCGGGAACGGGAACGTCGCACCGGCACCGGTGATGTCGGCAGCAAAGGCCGTCGTCGTCGCTGCGGCGACCAAGCCAGCAGCAACGAGTGTTTTGAGGAAATTCATGGTGGTCTCCATACAGGGGAGCGAAGCGCCATCCGCGCCCGATCGCGCTCCCCGTGCCGCCCCTTTAGGAGCGGACAGCTGAGCTTTTACGAAGGTTTCGTGACAGTCGGATGACAGGATTAAGCAATTGAAATTGCTGGACTTTAACTCAGAGCCGCAGGCTTGCTCTGGGGGAAGCAGGCGGTGAAAGTGGCGCCCTGCCGGGGCACGCTTTCGATCAAAAGCCGGCCGCGATGGCGGTTAAGGATATGTTTCACCAGCGATAATCCGAGGCCGGTGCCGCCCTGCGAGCGGCTGTCGCCGACATCGACCCGGTAGAAGCGCTCGGTCAGCCGCGGCAAATGTTCCGGCGCGATGCCGGGGCCGAAATCCCGGACCAGGACCCGGATTTCCGGAGTTCCATCAGGGGCGGGACCGGACGTCAGCGACACGATGACGCGTCCGCCCGAGGCGCCGTATTTGAGCGCGTTCTCGATCAAATTCTCGAACAGGCGGAGCAGCTCCTCGCGGTCGCCCGCGATCATCACCGGGGTCTCGGGCAGATGGGTCTCGACCTCGACCTGGCGTTCCCGCGCCAGCGGCTCGAGCCCGTCGGCGACCTGGAAGATGATCGGCAGCAGGTCGACTAGGGTGTCGGGCCGCACATGGGCCGACAGTTCCACCCGCGACAGCGACAAGAGATCGTCGATCAGGCGTGCCATCCGGGTGGCCTGGTTGTGCATGATGCCGAGGAAGCGCTCGCGCGCCTTGGGATCGTCCTTGGCCTGGCCCTGGAGCGTGTCGATGAAGCCGGACAGCGCGGCCAGCGGCGTGCGCAGCTCGTGGCTGGCATTGGCGACGAAATCGGCCCGCATCTCCTCGACCCGGCGCAGCGGCGTCTGATCGTGGAAGGTCATCAGCATGCATTTGTCGGCGCCGCCAAAGGTGGTCGGCACCGGCACCGGCGTGATGGTCAGCTCCATCCAGCGATCGACCGGGACATGGTCGAGATAGGTCGCGCGCCGCGGCTCGGTGGTCGCGATCGACTCGCGCAGCGCCGTGATGATCTCGGGCGAGCGCAGCGCGAACTGGGCGAGCTCGTTCCGGCGCAGCGCCGGCGCGAGCTGGGCGGCCGCAGCGTTGAGATGGATGACGCGGCCGGCGCGGTCGAGCAGCACCGCCGGATCGGGCATGCCGGCGACGACCGCGGCCACCGCCGCGCTCTCGACCGGGTTGACGCGGCGGGTGTCCTCGCGCGAGGCGGCGGTATCATGCAGGCGCCACGGGATCAGCGCCGCAGCGGCGATGCAGAGGAACACCACAACAGCATGCAGCGCCGACAATTCACCAAGCGAAACCACCACCGACAGCGCGAGCGCCGCGGCGATCAGGATGATGGTCGAGTGCCGCAGCCGGTCGGACCAGGGCTGGGCCGTGGGAGACGATGGGGCGTCGATCGCCATCGGGGCGGGCTTCTCCTGCGGACTCTTGGACTCTAGGCTTGGGTTCAAGGCCTGGACTCAAGGCTTGCGCCGGTCAGGCGCCGCTGTCGCTGCGCTCTCTCACATAGGCGGCTTCACGCGCCGGGCCGGGGTCGAGCTTGAGCGCGGCCTGCTGCAAGCGCTTCGATCGTGCGCCGATGATAACTTCGCGAAACGTCAGCAAGATTACAGATATGACGAAAGGGGACAAATAATAGAGGACGCGGAACAGCAGCATCCCGCCCAGCAGCTCCTCCCGGTCCATCTGCCAGAGGCCGACCAGCATGGCGGCGTCGAACACGCCAAGGCCCCCGGGCGAATGGCTGGCAAAGCCGAGCAGCGTGGCCGAGACGAAGATCACCGCGACCACCACGAAGCCGAGATTGGGCTCGTCCGGAACCAGCACGTACATCGCGAGCGCGCAGAAGCCGAGATCGATGATGCCGATCGCGATCTGGAGCAGCGTCAGCGGGCCGCCCGGCAGCATCACGGTCCATGGCCCGCGGCCGACCATCCGCGGCTGGGTCCAGACCCAGACCACGTAGGCGACCAGCCCGACGATGATCATCATCGCCAGCGTCCGGTTCAGCCAGGGCGGAAGCATGTCGATCGAGGCCGCGGCCTCCGGATGATAGGAGATGCCGAGGCCCAGCACCGCAGCATTGCCGAGCCAGAAGGTCAGGCCGGCGAGGAAACAGATTTTTGCGACGTCGATCGCGTTCAGGCCGTAGGCCGAATAGATACGGTAGCGCACCGCGCCGCCGGTGAAGACGCTGGCGCCGACATTATGGCCGATCGAATAGCTGGTGAAGGCGGCGAGCGCGTTGATGCGATAGGGCACGTGGGCGTGGCCGATCGCGCGCACGGCGAACAGGTCGTAGAAGGTCAGCGTGAAATAGCCCGCGGCGACGAACAGCGCCGCCATCGCAATCTGGCTCGGCTCGGTGCTCTTGATCGCTTCGACGACCTCGTTGACATCGATACCGCGCAGCATGTGGTAGAGCACATAGCAAGCGATGCCGATGACCGCGACGCTGATCACAACTCCAAGCTTATGCAGGATTTGCTTCTGGCGCAGAAACGACATCGCCCTGCGTATGGCTTCCAGCATCTAAACCTCGAACAACGCTTCAGCGGCCAGGGTGGCCGACGAACAGGCGGACGACACGCAAACACCCGACGAACCCTCGCTGCCGGTCCCGGCATCGCGCATACCCGCTCTCCCTCCACTAGCGCGTTTCCGGGCGGAGTGGAATTCGGCAATTCGAACAAAAACTCGTGCCTTCAATATTTTAGGCAGGGTTGCGGGCTCCTGATGCACGGTTTGGCGCTTTCGGCGGCAAGACTGACGCGAATCTCCATGGCAATCCTGCGCAGTGGCCATGAAGTTTTGATGATTTCGACCGTACAATGTTCCGTCACGGCTTAAGCCGACGTCAATCTATGGGCCGCCCCCGCCTGTTGAAAGAGGGGTGACCGGAGCGATTGTTCACGGTTTTCGATGTGCCGAAAGGCCGCGCGGCCACGCCCCTGACTTCCGCAGTCAGGGTGCACGGCAACATCACAGAGCGGCAGGCGGCGCGGTGCGCGAGACCACCCGGTCGCGCAGCCAGGCGCCGATGGTGGCGCCGACGAGATAGCAGGCGAACATGATCAGGGCGAGGTCGAGCCAATAGCCGAAGCGGCCGGGGACCACATGCGCGAACGAGGCCGCGACCAGGCCGGCAGCAAGCACGGCGAGCCAGCGCGCGGTCACTTTCGAGGTGCCATTGCCGCGTTGGACCACCGAGATCCAGCCCATGCAAAAGCCGAGCAGCAGCGAGCCTATCAGCCAGCCCAGATGGAACGAGACGAGATAGGGCATCGTCACCTCACCAGAAATTCGATGCGGCGATTCTGCGCCTTGGCGTCTTCGCTGTCATTGCCGGCGACGGGCTGCGTGCTGCCGTAGCCGACCGCGGTGAAGCGGCTGGCAGGCAGGCCGGCCTTGACCAGATAGTCGATCACCGCCTGCGCGCGCTTCTCCGAGAGCGCCTGGTTGAAGGAATCTTCGCCGTCGGCATCGGTATGTCCGGCGACCTCGATATTGGTGGTGGGGCATCGCAGCGCCGTCTCGATCAGATGATCGAGAATACCGGCGGAATCCGGATCGATGTCGGCGCGCTTCGTCCCGAAGCGGATCTTGGCCTTGGCCAGCAGCTCCGAGAACAATTGCTGGCACACGGTACCGTCGACCGGCCCGGCCGCGGGTTTCACCGTGATTTCCGGCTTGTACTGCCAGTTTTTCGGGAAGTCCTTGCCGAGGCCTGAGCGGATGTCGTTGGCGGCACCTTCATAGAGCGCATCGCCCGACAGCTTGACCTCGCGGTCGGACACGACGAGCGTGCCGGTCGACAGTCGCGACAGCGCGCCGAGCGCTGCGACCACGGCGGGGTTGAAGGAGCCGGGCGCGCCGACGCTGGCCTTGAGATTGTCGACGACCTTTTCGTTGAAGAATTTCCGCGACGCGCTGGTGGCGATGGCCGCGTGGACATTGTTGTCGGGAACATAGCCGGTCAGCGTCACCGTCGCGGCGACCGGATCCTTGTAGGCCTGGAAGACGTAGGGCGGCGCCTTGACCTCGTTGGCGGCGATCGAAAAGCCCTCGGGCAGGTTTTTCAGCGCCGCTGCGACCGCTTCGCGGCCGCCGAGCTCGCGCGCCATGCCCGATAGATTGACCTTGGTGTCCGTTATCGTGATCTTGCCGTCCTTGAGCTTGCCGATCTGGTCGAGCAGCAGCATCGCAGCCGCCTCGAACCGCGGCGGTGCGCCGCGCGCCAAACCCATCTGATCGGCCACCTCGGTACCGCCGATCTCCTTGCGGGCCGCCTCGGCCAGGCGGCCCTTCATCGCCGGCAGGGGCGCGGAGCCTGACAGCGTCACCCGCACCACGTCGCGTTCGGCGTTCCAGACGAAGGGCTTTGCCTCGGGAACGAGGCGGGTCCGGTCGTCGACCAGGCGCACGCCGGGAACGGTCTCGACCGCCACAACAGCGTCGCGGCGCCCCTCCTCGGAAAACGCGTCCGCAGCCAGGCTGACGTCGCGGCCGTCAACCGCGATCCGGGTCTTGTCCAGAACGGTATCCTTTAGCGCCGCCGAGCTGCGGGCGGAAAGGTCCGCCTCGACCGGCAAAGTGTTATTCCAGGCCGCAAATCCCCACATGACGGCCAGGGGGATCAGCCCTGGCCACCATTTGCTGGCCCACCTGAAAAGCTTCTGCATTCGACGACCCGAACTCTGGAACCGGAGACAAAACAAACCCTTGGCGGGCTGTCAAACCGGAAATGACGCCCTTCCGAAGGCCATGCGTGGACAATTGGAATAACTTTTTCTTCAAGGGTTCTTCCGTAAGTTGAAGGTGGAATGCCAAAGTCCGCCAGCGGGTCATGAAACAACTTCGTAACAACGTCATCCGCGCCGGGCTGGAAGCACTCTATTTCAGCGGGGCGCACCATCTGTTGCGCCCGCTTTTGTCGGGCGTCGGCGCCATTTTCATGCTGCACCACGTGCGGCCGGCCCGCGACGCGGCGTTCCAGCCCAACAGGCATCTCGAAGTCACCCCCGAATTCCTGCGCGCGACGCTGTGCCATCTGCGCTCGCGCGAGATCGACATCGTCAGCATGGACGAGCTGCATGAGCGGCTGGTACAGCGCCGGTTCGACCGTCGCTTCGCCGCCTTCACGCTCGACGACGGCTATCGCGACAATCTCGATTTCGCGCTGCCGGTTCTGCGCGAATTTGACGCGCCTCTGGCGGTCTACGTCGCCAGCGATTTCGCCGAGGGCACGGGTCGGCTGTGGTGGGAGGCGCTGGAGGCGGTGATCGCCAAGGCCGAGCAGATCGAGATAACAATCGGCAATGCCGCGCTGCAGCTCGATGCGACGACGCCAGCCGCCAAGCAGGCGGCCTTCGACCGCCTGCACGACTGGTTGCGCGCATTGCCCGGCGAGCACGATCTCAAGCGCGAGATTGAGGCGCTCTGCGCGAAGTACGGCGTCGACATGGCCGCGCTGTGCCGCAGCCTCTGCCTGTCCTGGGACGAGGTGAAGACATTTGCCGCCGACCCCCTGGTCACGATCGGTGCGCATTCCGTCAGTCATTGCAATCTCGCCAAGCAAAGCGAAGAGATCGCCACGCAGGAGATGGCTGTGAGCCGCGCGCGGATCGAGCAGGCGCTCGGCCGCAACGTTCAACATCTTGCCTATCCCTATGGCGATCGCGAGGCGGCGGGCGAGCGTGAATTCGCTCTCGCTGCGACCGCTGGCTTCAAGACCGCGGTAACGACGCGGCCCGGGATGCTGTTCGCCGAAAACGCCGGCCACATGACCGCGCTGCCACGCGTCTCGCTCAACGGCAATTACCAGGACACGCGGATTTTGCCGGTGCTGACCTCGGGCGCCGCGACCGCGATGTGGAATGGCTTCCGCAGGATCGCGGCGGCTTAAATCTCTCCGTCTTCGCTGCCCGAACTCAGACGTCGTCCTGGCGAAAGCCAGGACGACGATGCGGCGCCTTCCTTGACTCCCCTCCCCTCCCCGCTCACAACCAGAGCAAACCAAGGGAGGCACCATGTTCAACGATCTGTTTTCGCTCAAAGGCCGCGTCGCGCTGGTGACCGGCGGTTCGCGCGGCATCGGCAAGATGATCGCGGCGGGATTTCTCAGCGCGGGTGCTGCGAAGGTCTACATCACCGCACGCAAGGCCGGGCCTTGCGAGGCGACCGCGAAGGAGCTCTCCGCACAATATGGCGGCGAATGCATCGCGCTGCCGATCGACATCTCGACGCTGGCCGGCGCCGAGCTGCTCGCGAGCGAATTCGGGAAGCGCGAGCAAAAACTCGACATCCTCGTCAACAATGCGGGAGCGGCCTGGGGCGCGGAGTTCGACGAGTTTCCTGAGAGCGGCTGGGACAAGGTGATGAACCTCAACGTCAAGGCGCCGTTCTTCCTGACCAAGGCGCTGGCGCCCACGCTGCGCGCGGCGGCATCGGCAGAGCGGCCGGCGAAAGTGATCAACATCGCCTCGATCGACGGCATCTTCGTCAATCCGAGCGAGACCTATTCCTACGCGGCGAGCAAGGCGGGGCTGATTCATTTGACGCGGCGCATGGCCGTGAAGCTGATCGGCGACCACGTCGTGGTCACCGCGATCGCGCCGGGTCCGTTCAAATCCGACATGAACCGCGCCGCGCGCGATCATGCCGACGAGGTCTCGACGCGCGTGCCCGCGGGCCGCATCGGCACCGACGAGGACATGGCGGGCGCCGCGATCTATCTCGCCTCGCGCGCGGGGGACTATGTGGTGGGCGCGACCATCGCGGTGGACGGCGGCATTGTCTATGCGAACCCGGGGATCAAGGGGAGCGGGTGGGATAGTTGAGGAACTGTGAGGGGGGGGCGACGACGTCACCTCACTCTCGCTGTCATGCCCCGGCTTGACCGGAGCATCCAGTACGCAGCGGCTTCTCGTTTATCTCTAACGCCTCTGCAATACTGGATCACCGGCTTTCGCGGGTGATGACAGTCTTCGATACGGCAACAGCCGACCCGCGTCAGGGGGTAGCCCTACGACTCGATCCTCACATACTCGAAATCGCCGGGCTTGTTGTCGATGCCGACTTTCGGCGGCGAGATCCAGGAGGCGAACTGGCCGGTCTCGGTGACCGGCTGCATCAGCGAGGTGATGAAGTCGCCGTCGGCGGTCGAGGGCAGCCATTCGTCCTTGCGCCTGGCCCAATTGGCGTCGTCGATCAACAGACCATCCGGCGTCGCGTGGATGCCCTTGAACTCGCCGATGTGGCGGTGGAAGGCGACGTTGGGCAGCTTGAGCTGAAACTGGTAGCCCGCGGTCGAGATCACCTTGTTCCAGCGCAGCATGCCCTTGACGCAATCCTGGCTGTAATCGTCGCGCAGGCGCATGTTGAGCGCGGTCAGCGCCGGCTCGTCGACCAGCTTGATCTCGCCGTCGATGAACTTCAGCACCGGATAGGTCGCGTTCTTGAGCTGATGATCGTCGTCGATCTGGGTCTCGTGATAGCGGCCCTTGATGCCGGTGTTGAAGGCGTTCGCCGCGTTGGTCGAGACTTCCGAGCCAAACAGATCGAGCGACAGCGTATAGTGCAGGTTCAGCTTCTTCTGGATGGTCGGCAGGTCGATCACACCGAGCGCGCGGACCTTCGCGATGTCGGTCGGATCGGTGATGCCGGCTTCGCGCATCGCATCGCAGGTGCGCTGCACGACGCGAGTGATGCCGGTCTCGCCGACGAACATGTGGTGCGCTTCCTCGGTCAACATGAAGCGGCAGGTGCGCGACAAGGGATCGAAGCCGGACTGCGCCAGCGAGTGCAGCTGCATCTTGCCGTCGCGGTCGGTGAAGTAGGTGAACATGAAGAAGGACAGCCAGTCCGGCGTCGCCTCGTTGAAGGCACCCAGCATGCGCGGCGAATCCGCGTCGCCCGAGCGGCGGCGCAACAAATCGTCAGCCTCTTCACGTCCGTCGCGACCAAAGTACTTTTGCAGCAGGTACACCATCGCCCAGAGGTGACGGCCTTCCTCGACATTGACCTGGAACAGATTGCGCATGTCGTACAGCGAGGGCGCGGTCTTACCGAGGTGGCGCTGCTGCTCGACCGAGGCAGGCTCGGTGTCGCCCTGGATCACGATCAGGCGGCGCAGCATGGCGCGATATTCGCCCGGGACTTCCTGCCAGGCCGGCTCGCCGAAATGCTCGCCGAACGGCACGACGCGATTCTCCTCCTGCGGCGCCAGGAGGATGCCCCAGCGATAGTCGGGCATGCGCACGTAGTCGAACTTGGCCCAGCCGCGCGGATCGACCGAATAGGCGGTGCGCAAGTACACCAGCGATTCCTGGAAGCCTTCCGGCCCCATGTCTTTCCACCAGTCCATGTAGCCGGGATGCCAGCCTTCCAGCGCCTTCAGCACCTGGCGGTCTTCGGCGAGATTGACGTTGTTCGGAATCTTGGTCGAGTAGTCGACGTTCATGATGTTCATGCTCATGGCCGTGCTCCTTGTTCGGTCTCGTGTCCCGGACGCAGTACGGCGCGAAGTGCTGCACTGCTGAGCCGGGACCTATTGCTTGGTCTGTATGGGTCCCGGTTCTGCGTCGCACCGCTTCGCGCTGCGCCGCGCCCGGGACACGAAAAACTACACCCGCGTCATATCGAATTTCGGCTTCTGGCCGCTGCCGTAGCGGCGCAGCGCGCCTTCCTCGCCGACAGCGTTCGGGCGCTGGAAGATCCAGTTCTGCCACGCGGTGAGGCGCGAGAAGATTTTTGATTCCATCGTCTCGGGCCCGACGAAGCGCAGGCTCGCTTCCATGCCGGTGAGACTGTCCGGCGAGAAGCTGGCGCGTTCCTCCAGGAACACGCGGACCTCGTCGTCCCAGTCGATGTCGTCGAGCGCGAAGGTGACGAGACCGAGCTCTTCCGCCTGCTCGGCGTCCAGCGCTGTGCCCATCGTGGCTTCCGCGCGTTCCACATCAGACGGATCGGCCTGGAAGCGCGACTGCAGTCGCGTCAGGCCATGGCTCATCGGATAGGGACCGAAGTTCATGGCCGAAAGCTCAATCGACGGCGGTGGGCGGTTGTCACCCTGGCGCGTGCCGATCAGCATGTAGGAGCGGTCGGCGGCGAAGACGAGCTCGGCGAGCGTGCCGGCGAAGCAGGAGCCGGGCTCGACCAGCGTCACCAGCGTGCGCGAGGTGACGTCGATGCGCTTCAGGACGCGCTTCCAGTAATGCCGGATTTCGTTGACCAGCCAGTGCGCCTTGTTGGCTTCGAGGAAGGCGTCGCAGGCGAGCACATGGGCGCGGTCGCCATGACTCTTGAACACCAGCATGGCGGTCTCGAGCTCGTTGATGCGCAGATGTAGGATCGCGTCGTCGAGTTCGCGCGCGACCTGGAGCGGCCAGAACGCGACACCCTGCGCCATCATGCCGTCGATGTCGGCAGGCGGCGCGGCTTCAGGCGCCTTGATCGAGATCGTGGCGGTGCGCGCAGCGCGGTCGATGTCGACGGTGACAAAGCCATAGCGCAGGCTGGTCTCGTCGATCACGCGCTTGAGCGGCGTCAGCGCGATGCCCTTGCCGCTGCCCTTGCGCTTCGAGTTGTCGGCGAATTCCCTGGCACGCTCGGCAACCTTGCCTTCAAGCTTGCTGTTCGGCGCGATCTCGTCGACCAGGCGCCATTGCACGGCGCGCTTGCCCTTCACGCCTTCTTCGATGGTGCAGAAGAAGTCGGCATGGTCGCGGCGCACCTTGCGCTTGTCGACCACACGCGTGAGGCCGCCGGTGCCCGGCAGCACCGCGAGCAGCGGCACTTCCGGCAGGGCAACGGCAGACGCGCCATCATCGGCGAGCATGATGTAGTCGGTGGCGAGCGCGAGCTCATAGCCGCCGCCGGCGGCCGAGCCGTTCACGACGGTGATGAAGCGCTGGCCGGAATTTTCCGACGAGTCTTCCATGCCGTTGCGGGTCTCGTTGGTGAACTTGCAGAAATTGACCTTGTGGGCGTGGGTGGAGCCGGCGAGCATGCGGATGTTGGCGCCGGCGCAGAACACGCGGTTCTTGGCCGAGCGCATCACCACGACCTTCACCTCGGGATGCTCGAAGCGCAGGCGCTGGACCACGTCGGCAAGCTCGATGTCGACGCCGAGATCGTAGGAATTGAGCTTGAGCAGATAGCCCTCGAACAGGCCGCCATTCTCGTCGACGTCCATGGTCAGGGTGGCGACGTCACCGTCGACCGCGAGCTTCCAGTGCCGGTAGCGGGACGGTTCGGTCTGGAAATCGATGAATGTCGCGCCGCCTGCGAGGCGCCGATCTTCCCCGGCCATGGGCCACCCTTAAGCTTGATTGTGCGTTTTGGCTGTCGCCTTAGATGCACAATAGTGCACATTTTCGAGCGCGTCCACCCCTTAAACGAGCGGACATGCATTTTGTTTCATACACGGAGTCAGGAGCGCACGATAGCGCCGAGTGCGATCCAGTCGGCCTTGGTGAGCTGGGCCCTGCCGAGCTTGGCCTGGAGCAGAGCCGTCAGCGCCGGAATCGGAAAGCTCTCGACAAAGCCGTCGCCAACCGGCGCCGCCTTGCGGGAGCTCAGCGAGCGCAACTCCCCAAGCGCGTCCCCGAACAGGCGCGCGGCCGAATGCGCCTTCTGCACGCGCAGCCGCAAATTGGCATTGGCGATGAGGATGCAGGCGCGCAGCAGAATGCGCTCGCGACCGTTCTGCGGCGCCGCGGCCCACACGGCTTCCAGCACCTCCCGCGATTCCCAGAAATAGCCGCGGTCGTTGAGCGCGAGCCCGTAGCGCAGCGCCGGATGGCGCGCCGGCACGTAACCGCGAAAGGCGGACGGCACCAGCGCCGTGGCAAGAGCGAGCGTCTCGTAATCGGCATCCAGCCCGGCGGCTTCGCCCGGCACATAGGCCCATTGCGGCCACGGCAGCGGGCCGCTCGCGTTCGAAGGCACATTCATAGATGTGCCTCCGCAGGATCATGCGGCGCGTCCCTGAAGTCCCTGATCGTCGCGCAGGGCCGCTTTTGCAAATTGCTCAATAGCGTCAAGCGTCGCCCCCGGCGCTTCACGATGCGGGGAATGTCCCGCGCCTGAAATGACTTTCAAATCTACCGGACAGTAACACTCTTCCTGGGCAATTTCGACCTGACGCAATGTCCCATATTGATCGTCCACGCCTTGCAGGACCATGACAGGGACACGGATATAGGCGAGAGACTCGGAAATATCCCAATCGCGGAACTTTGGGTCGAGCCAGGCGCCGTTCCAGCCCTGGAAGGCGTTGTCGACGTCGCTGTGCCAGCGCGCGAGCTTTGCCTTCAGGTCGGTGGTCTCGAAGGTGGTCTTGATCGCGGCGATGGATTTCAACGAGATGTCCTCGACGACGAAATGCGGAGCGATCAGCACGAGGCCGCTCAGGCGATGGTCCTGATGCGCGCCGGCATAGATCGTCGCGATCGAGGCGCCGTCGGAATGGCCGAGCAGCAGGCCACGCTTGAAGCCGATCGCATCGAGGATCTTCGGCAGCACGTCCAGCGCCTCGCGCTGCATGTAGTCGAGCGGCCGCGGCAACGCGACCTTGCTCGACTGGCCGTAGCCCGCGCGCGAATAGACGAAGATGCCGGCGGAGGTTGCCTGCTGGAGCTTCTCCGGGAAGTCGCCCCAGAGCCCGACCGAGCCGAGGCCTTCATGCAGCATGACGATGGTCGGCGCGTCCGCGGTTTGCGGCGCCAGCCATTTGTATTCGAGGCTGGCGTTGCCGATGCTGAGGAAGCCGGTGGGGGTGAGATTGGTCATGATGTCGTTCCATTCATTCCGTCATTCCGGACAACTCGCGAAGCGAGTTGATCCGGAATCTCGACATTGCAGTCCTTGCAGTCCATGGCTTGAGATTCCGGGTTCGCGCTTTGCGCGTCCCGGAATGACGGAGCCGCTCAATTCGCCCCGTCCCGCAGCTTGAACCGCTGGATCTTGCCCGTCGCCGTCTTCGGCAAGGAATCCACCACGTCGATCCAGCGCGGATATTTCCACGGGCCAATCTTCTGCTTGACGTGGTCCTTGAGTATCTCCTGCAAGTCCGTCGTGGTCGCACCGGGACGCAGCACGACAAAGGCCTTCGGCTTCAGCAGACCTTCCGGATCGGCTTCGGGCACGACGGCGGCCTCCAGCACGGCGGGATGCGTGATCAGCGCGCTCTCGACCTCGAAAGGCGAGACCCAGATGCCGGAGACCTTGAACATGTCGTCGGCGCGGCCGCAGAAGGTGTAGCGGCCCTCGGCATCCCTGACATATTTGTCGCCGGTGCGGGTCCACGGTCCCTCGAAGGTGCGGCGGCTCTTGTGGCGCTGGTTCCAGTAGCCCTCGCCGGCGGAAGGCGCATCGACCAGCAGCTCGCCGACCTCGCCGTCGGCGACGTCCTGTCCGGCCTCGTTGACAAGCCGCACCGCATAGCCCGGCACTGGCTTGCCGGAGGAGCCGTATTTGATGTCGCCGGGCGCGTTCGACAGGAAGATGTGCAACAGCTCGGTCGAGCCGACGCCGTCGAGGATGTCGACGCCAAAGCGCGCCTTCCAGCTGTTGCCGACGGATTCCGGCAGCGCCTCGCCGGCCGAGGTGCAGATGCGCAAGGCGCCGCCGCCGCGCTCGCCCTTCATCGCCTCGTCGTTGAGCATCGCCGCGAACAATGTCGGCACGCCGTAGAAGATCGACGGCTTGTAGCGGTTCATCAGGTCAAACATCCGCGCAGGCGTCGGGCGCTCGCTGTTCAGGATCGTGGTGGCGCCGACCGACATCGGGAAGGTCAGCGCATTGCCCAGGCCATAGGCGAAGAACAGCTTTGCGGCGGAGAGGCCGACATCGTTCTCGCGAATGCCGAGCACCTGGCTGGCATAGGTGTCGGCGGTCGCCTGCAAGTTCGAATGGATGTGGCGCACGCCCTTGGGCATGCCGGTCGAACCTGAGGAATACAGCCAGAACGCCGGCTCGTCGGGATGCGTCGCGGCGGTCGTGAACCGGTCGCTCTCGCCCGCGAGCTCTTCAGCCAGCTGCTTGTGGCCGTTCATCTTGGCGCCGGCCACGACGACATGCTCGAGATCCGGCATGCGGCCGACGACGTCCTTGATGACGGGATAGAGCGCTTCCGAGACGAACAGCACGCGGGCGCGGCAGTCCGCGAGGATGTAGGCGTATTGATCTGATGTCAGCAGCGTGTTGAGCGGCACCGGCACGATGCCGGCCCGGATCGCGCCGAGGAACACGACCGGAAAATCGACCGTATCCAGCATGATCATGGCCACGCGCTCTTCGCGGCGGACGCCGAGCCGGCGCAGCATGTTGGCGGCGCGCCGGGTCTCGCGCTGAAGCTCGCCATAGGTGAGACGGGAGACGGTGTCGTCGAACGCCAGCTTGTCGCCGCGTCCCTCCTCGACGTTCCGGTCGAGCAGCCAGGTCACCGCGTTATAGGATCCCTCGCTCACGGACTTCTCCCCTGAATTTAGAATTATAATTCATAGAAAGACACCGCATTGGCTTGCTGTCAATGCTATCAGGCATTATGTTTCATTTAAATGCGCCGCAGGACATCCGCTAAAGAAAAGTCCATGACCGACAGTCCCGACGCCGAATCCCGATTTCTCGAACAGCTCGGCCAGCGCGTGCGCACCATGCGCGCGCTACGCGGCATGTCGCGCAAAGTGCTCGCCAAGGTATCAGGAATTTCGGAACGCTACATCGCGCAGCTCGAAAGCGGCAAGGGCAACGTCTCGATCGTGCTGCTCCGCCGCGTCTCGGACGCGATGGGCGCGCATCTGGAGGACCTGCTTCCCTCAGCCGATCCGACCCCGGACTGGCAGATGTTTCGCGATCTCTTGCGCAAGGCGACGCCGGCGCAGATCGCGCAAGCCAAGGACCTGCTCACGGGCGGCAGCGCCTCCGCGCCGCGGCGCGCGCCGTTCTGCGGCATCGCGCTGATCGGCCTGCGCGGCGCCGGCAAATCGACGCTTGGGCGGATGCTGGCGAAGAAGGTCGGCTGGAGTTTTGTCGAGCTCAACAAGGAGGTCGAGCAGCAGAACGGCCTCTCGGTCGCCGAGATCATCGCGCTCTACGGCCAGGAAGGTTTTCGCCGCATGGAGCAGGCGGCGCTGCAACAGCTGCTCGCGCGCAACGAGCTGATGGTGCTGGCGACCGGCGGCGGCATCGTCTCGGAGCCTTTGACCTTCGACCAGATCCTGTCGTCGTTCTACACGATCTGGCTGAAGGCCGAGCCCGAGGAGCACATGGCCCGTGTCCGCCGCCAGGGCGATTTGCGCCCGATGGCCGACGACCGCTCCGCCATGGCGGAGCTGCGCAACATCCTGTTGAGCCGCGAGCCGCTGTATGCGCGCGCGACGGCGGTGGTGGACACGGCGGGACTTTCCGTCGATGCCGCTGCGGCGCGCCTGATCGACGCGGTACGGCCGGTGCTGCAAAACGAAGCGCGCAGCTTTGGTCTGCGCAGCGTGGCGCTGTAAGCGCGCCGAATCCTCCCTCTGCTGTCGTCCCGGCGAAGGCCGGGACCCATACCCCCAGGGAGCCGTCGTGGCGCGAGCTGGCAACCACGAGTCCTCGTCAAACTACCGCCTGTGGTTATGGGTCCCGGCCTTCGCCGGGACGACAGCGGGATTTGTGCGCGAGCTCCTAGGACAATATATCCGAGTCCAACAGCAGGCTTCAGGATGAACCATGACCGATAGCGATGTCGCAATCTCCATGTTCGAGCGTATCGGCGGCAGCGCCACGATCGATCGGCTGGTCGATCGTTTCTACGAGCGGATGGACACGCTGCCGGAGGCCCAAATGATCCGCGCGATGCACGCCGCCGATCTCGGCCTGATCAGGGACGTGCTGAAGCGCTATCTCGCCGAATGGACCGGCGGCCCGAAACTCTACTCGGTCGAGAAGGGCCATCCACGGCTGCGCCAGCGCCACCTCGGCTTTGCCATCGGCGATGCCGAGCGCGACGCGTGGATGCTCTGCATGCGCGGCGCGCTGGAGGAAACGGTTGTGGATGCTGCCGCGCGGCAGGACCTCGACAAGGCGTTGTCCGGTCTCGCCGACTGGATGCGCAATCGGACGTGACGCTGCTCACCGGGGGCGTAACCGCGTACTTCTGACGCGGCTAGACCGACCAGTAATTCGGGTGCTGGTAGGGTCGCGAGCGGTCGCCCCAGTCGAACTCGTCGCCGTCGAACTCGCAGGGGCCGCTGCCCAATTGCGCCGGCGTCAGCTCGACCTGGAAGGCCTGACGACCCGGATCATATTTCAGCGCGCTCCACTGCACCGGATAATGGTGATGAGTACCGAGCAGCCCGCCGGTCTTGATCACGGCGTAGGCGACCGTTCCGCTCACCTTGTCGAGCATCAACCGCTCGATCGTGCCGAGCTTCGTGCCGTCACAACCATAGACGACGACGTGCTGCACACGATCACTGGGAACCATGGTGTGTTGCATGGCGTGCTCCCTAGTCTTGTGTGGAGCGCATTATAGCACAGACGGCGGAATGTAGGGTGGGTTAGCGTCAGCGTAACCCACCTCTTTGGGTCCCGCGGTGCGAAAAGTGGTGGGTTACGCCGAGCGACTACGCTTCGCGCAGCCGCATGGCTAACCCACCCTACGCTTACTGCCGCGCGGATGGCTTTCCAAACACGGCGCGGTACCAGTATTTCCGTGGATCGCGGAACCAGACACGATTTTTGGCCGTCTCGAATTTTGCCAATTGCTTCATGTCGACGCCATAGCGATGGCAGAGTGCGAGAAGCTGCCAGAGATCGTCCTTTCCTGGCCGCCGTTTCAATCGAACAACCAGACCCGGTTGCCATCACCCTCGCAACTCTGCACGCAGGGGATTCGCGTCAACCATTCAAAGAACGCTCTCTCATCGCTCAGATGATAGAACTCCACACCCGTATCCACAGCGTCAGAAGCGGTGTGCCTGCCGCCATTCGTCACAGCAGCCTGTCCTTCACATTCGCCGCACCGTCACGCAGCAGCAGCAAAAATCGCTCGATCAGCTCCTGCGCCGGCACCCGGTCGACATGGGCGCCCATGTTGATGGCGGCGACGATCACGCCGTCGTAGCGGCGGACGGGGACCGAGATCGAGCGGAAATGCGGCTCGGCCTCGCGGTCGACCAGCGAATAGCCCTGCGCGCGGTCGGCGACGATGCGCGCGAGCAATGCCTTGGGATCGGTCTCCGTCTGCGGCGTCAGCGCCTCGCGCTTCATCGCTTTCAGACGCGCAGCAAGCTCGGCATCGTTGAGTTGGCCGAGCATGGCGCGGCCGACCGAGGTGCAGAAGGCCGGCAGGCGGTAGCCGATTTCCAGCCCACCTGAAAACATCCGCGCCGGACTGCTACGCGCGATGAACACGACCTCATCGCCGTCGAGCACCGCGAGCGAGGAGATTTCGTTAGCCGCTGTCGCGACGCGGTCGAGCACCGGTTGCAGGACCGTGACGAGTTGGCTGGACCGCAGATACGACGCGGCCAGCGTCAGCACATGTGGCGTCAGCGAGAACAGCTTGCCGTCACCACTGACGAAGCCGCCGCGCTGGAGCGTGAACAGCATGCGCCGCGCGGTGGCACGCGGAAGATCGGCGGCACGGGCGAGATCGCTGAGCGTCATCGGGCCGGGCGTGGTGCCGAAACATTGCAGCAGCCGCAGCCCGCGATCGAGGCTCTCGACGAAATCCGTCGCGCGTTCGTCGCTCTCGCTTCGCTTCAGCTTGGGCATGGGCTCGGGACATTCCTGCAAAATAGTGCTTGCTGCCGGATCAAGGCATGTCATAATTCGCCCATTCGTTCAATAGGCGAACAAACGCCACTCCACAAAGGATGCACTCGCCATGATGAGCCAGGAGCAGAACGACCTGATCACCCGCACCGGTCCGAAGGACCCCTGCGGGAAGCTGATGCGGAGCTACTGGCAGCCGGCGGCGCTGGTGGACGAGCTCGACGGCGATCGCCCGATCCGCCCGGTCAAACTGCTCGGTGAAAACCTGGTGCTGTTCCGCGACGAGACCGGACGCTACGGCCTGATCGACCGTCACTGCGCCCATCGCGGCGCCGATCTCGCTTTCGGTCGGCTCGAGCATGGCGGCCTGCGCTGCGCCTTCCATGGCTGGCTGTTCGACGCCACCGGGCAATGCATCGAGACCCCGGCCGAGCCGAAGGATTCGAAGCTGTGCCAGAACGTTCGGCAGCGCTCCTATCCCGTGGTGGAGAAGAGCGGCATCCTCTGGGCTTATCTCGGCGAGGGCGAACCGCCGGCGTTCCCGGAGTTCGACTGCTTCGTCGCGCCTGATACCCATACTTTTGCGTTCAAGGGGCACATGGCCTGCAACTGGCTCCAGGCGCTCGAAGTCGGCATCGATCCCGCGCACGCCTCCTATCTGCATCGCTTCTTCGAGGACGAGGACACGTCGACGGCTTACGGCAAGCAGTTCCGCGGCGCGTCGGCCGGCTCCGACCTGCCGATGACGAAGATCCTGCGCGAGTACGACCGCCCGATCATCAATGTCGAGCACACCGAATACGGCCTGCGGCTGATCGCGCTGCGCGAGATCGACGAGGAGCGCACCCATGTGCGCGTCACCAACCAGGTCTTCCCGCACGGCTTCGTCATCCCCATGAGCACGGAGATGACGATCACGCAGTGGCACGTGCCGGTCGACGACGAGAACTGCTACTGGTACGCGATCTTCACCAGCTATTCGAACCCCGTGGACAAGAAGAAGATGCGCGACCAGCGGCTCGAGCTCTATGAGCTGCCGGACTACAAATCGCGCAAGAACAGGACCAACGACTACGGCTTCGACCCGCACGAGCAGCAGACGGCGACCTATACCGGCATGGGCACCGACATCAACGTCCACGACCAGTGGGCGGTGGAATCGATGGGCGCGATCCAGGATCGCACCAGGGAGCACCTCGGCACGAGCGACAAGGCGATCGTGCAATACCGCCGCCTGCTGCGGCAGGAGATCGAGAAGGTCGCAGGCGGCGAGAAGCCGATGCTGCATCTTGACGAGAGCACGGCGCGTTCGATCCAGGGCCCGGCGACCATGGACGGCATCGGGCCGACGCGGGGCTGGGAGACCTACTGGATGGAAGTCGACGTCAAGCGCCGCCGCGGCGCGCCGTGGACGGTGCCGGTGCCGAAGGAGATCGCGGATAACGTGCACCGGCTGACGGCGGCGGAGTGAGGGTGACGGCCCATCCTCGTCATTGCGCTGCGCTCGCAATGACGGAGAATGTGGCGCATGCTTCGTGTCTCACGGCTGGAGGAGTAGCAAAGTGACTTTCGTCGCGCGTCATGCGCTGTGGTCGGATGAGCAGAAGGACGCGGCGACGCGGATGCGCCGCATCGTCGAGGAAAGGAACCTCGAGGTCATCCGCCTCGCCTTCCCGGACCAGCACGGTATTTTGCGCGGCAAGACCATCGTCGCCGCCGAGGCGATCGCCTCGCTGGAGAGCGGCTGCTCCATCACCACCACCATGCTCGCCAAGGACACCTCGCACCGCACGGTGTTTCCGGTGTTCACGTCAGGCGGCGGCTTCGGCATGAAGGAGATGGAGGGCGCCGCCGACGCGCTGATGGTCGCCGATCCCACCACGTTTCGCGTTTTGCCGTGGGCACCGACCACCGGCTGGGTTCTCTGCGACCTCTATTTCAACGACGGCCGCCCGGTGCCGTTCGCGACGCGCGGGCTCTATCGCAAGGCGCTCGATGAGCTCGGACGCCGCGGCCACGATTTCATCGCGGGGCTCGAGGTCGAATTCCACATCTTCAAGCTCGACGATCCGCATATGCGCCCGGAGGATGCCGGCCAGCCCGGCACGCCGCCTTCGGTGAGCCTGCTCAGCCACGGTTATCAATACCTCACCGAGCAGCGCTTCGACCAGATGGAGCCGGTGCTGGAGATCCTGCGCCGTGACGTCGTCGCGCTCGGGTTGCCCTTGCGCTCGATCGAGGTCGAGTTCGGGCCGAGCCAGTGCGAATTCACCTTCGCCCCGAAGAAGGGGCTGGAGCCCGCCGACAACATGGTGCTGTTCCGCTCTGCCGTGAAGCAGATCGCGCACCGCCACGGCTATCACGCCACCTTCATGTGCCGGCCGAAGCTGCCGAACCTGTTCGCGAGCGGCTGGCATCTCCACCAATCGGTCGTCTCACGCACCAGCGGCGACAACCAGTTCATGGCCAAGGAAATGGCCAAGGAAACGACAAAGGAGGGCGGCGAGCCGCTCAGCGCGTTCGGCCGCGCCTGGCTTGCCGGCCTGCTCGACCACGCCCGCGCGTCGACCGTGTTCACCACCCCGACCATCAATGGCTACAAGCGCTACCGCTCCTATTCGCTGGCGCCGGACCGCGCGATCTGGGGCCGCGACAATCGCGGCGTGATGATCCGCGTGCTCGGCGCTGCCGGCGACGCCGCCACGCGCCTGGAGAACCGCATCGGCGAGCCCGCCGCCAACCCCTATCTCTACATGGCCTCGCAGATTCTCTCGGGCCTCGACGGCGTCGACCGCAAGCTCGATCCCGGCCCGTCGGCCGACACGCCCTACGAAACCAAGGCGCCGCTCTTGCCGAAGTCGCTGCGCGATGCGGTCAGCGCGCTGAAGGACGATCCGTTCTTCCGCGAAAAGCTCGGTGCCGAGTTCGTCGACTATTACACCCACATCAAGAATGCCGAGATCGACCGCTTCCTGTCCGAGGTGACCGACTGGGAGCATCGCGAATATTTCGAGGTGTTTTGACCGAGATGCGCCTCACCTCCCCGTGAGGCGACTTCGTCGGCTCTGTTCCGACGACATTTCACCGCTCCCGACGAAGCCATTTTCCCCGGCCGACGAAAACCGCCGGAAAGACGGTGGAGGTATCTTGTCCGCGGTGATCAACAATGGAGTTCGGTCATGTGGGGTCAATTGTTCAACTTGATCTATCGCCTGTCCTGCCGTGCCAGCTTGATCGAAATCGGAATGGGCCGCTCGCCACGCTAGAGGGCCGGCGAATTTAGGTAAGACGGATTGACCGGATAAAGGAGGCTTCGATGCGCAGGCTGGTCCTGACCGCAGTGATGTCGCTGCTCGCAACACAGGCCCATGCCGGCGGCCCGCGGAGCCTGAGCCTTGCGGCGACCAATGCAAGCCAGCAGGCGGCCGAGCAACCGGCCTCGCCGACAGCGGTCGCGCCCGAGGCAACACAGCCGCCGGCAACAACGCCAGCGGCAAATGTCCAAACGGCGACCACTTCACCGACCCCGACCCAACCGACGACCACGGTTGCGACCCCGCCGGCCGTCGCGACTGCGCCAGCTGCCGCAGCACCTGCTCAGTCCACCGCCGCGCCGGTGGCAGGCGCGACCGAGACGGCCAAGCCGAGACACCGCCAGCCGTCCACCGAAGCCCGCGTGATCCGCGAACTGCATCGCCACGGGATCTATTGGTGATTGGCGAGCGACGCTCCCCAGCCTCGCCAGGACGACACTGAATGCCTGGCCGTCCTCGAGATTCCATTCACCAGCGATAGCCGAGCGTTGCGATGACGGTCAGCGGCGCGCCGCGGTAGCAATATCCGACCTGGCACGTGGTGTAGTGAAGATTGAACAGGTTCTTGGCGTTGACCTGGAACTGAAGGCCCTTCAGCTCCTTTGCCGCCTGCCCGAAATCATATTTCAGCGCCGCGTCGATCAGGGTCACCGAGCTGTTCTTGAACGTGTTCGCATCGTCACCATAGCTCCAGGACATGTAGCGCGCGCCGGCGCCGACGCTCAGTCCCGCGAACGGGCCGGCCAGCGGCAGGGCATAGTTGCCCCACAGCGTCACGGTATGCGGAGGATTGCCCGACGGAAACTTGCCGATCTGCGAGCTGTCCCCGGCCTGCTTGGTGACCATGTCGAGATAGGTGTACGACGAGGTGATGTCGAACCCGCCGCCGAGGCTCGCGAGCCCCTGCAATTCGAAGCCGCGGCTTTGGATCTCGCCGCGCTGGACCGTCACGCCGGTCCCCGTCGTTACCAGTCCGCCATCCTGGGTCAGGTCGAACACTGCCGCGGTGATGGAGCTTCTCGTCCCCTGCGGCTGGTACTTGATGCCGACTTCAGTCTGCTTGCCGGTGGTCGGCTTGAAGAAGGCGCCCGAAGGGTCGACGCCGAGATTGGGAAAGAACGACGTCGAATAGGAGACATAGGGCGCCACGCCCGAATCGAACACATAGGTCAGGCCGGCCCGCCCGCTATAGGCCTGATCGGACTGCTGCTGACGGGTCAGCGCGAACAGATCCTCACCCGTGGTACGAACCCAGTCGCTGCGGCCGCTCAGCGTCAGGATCCAATGATCGAGCCTGGCCTGATCCTGAACATAGACGCCGGACTGGGTTTGCCGCTGCTCCGTCGAGGACGAAATCGCGGGATCGGGAATGGATTCCGGTGCGTAGACCGGCGCGGCCAGATTGAGAGAGGAGACGCCGAAGCCGAATCCCTGCTTGTCGTTGAACTTCGACGACGTGTAGTCGGTGCCGATCAGGAGCGTGTGCTGCACTGGCCCGGTCGAGAGCCTGGCCTCGACCTGGTTGTCCATGATGGCCGATTGCAGCGTGTCGTGGACGTAGCCGGTATAGCGCGAGACGACATCGCCCACGGGAGCGCCGAGAAAGCCGACATAGCGGGTGACCGCATCGACATCGACATAGCGGAATTTCTGGCGAACGGTCACGGCGTTGTTGAACGCATGCTCGAACATGTAGCCGACGCGTCCCTGCTCCTGGTCGAGCGAATTGTAGGACGGACTGCCCGTGAAGATGTCCGTCGCGGTCCCTGTCCCCGAGGAGTAGGTGAACATCGATCCCGGCGTCTTCGATTTCTGGTAGGCACCGAGGACCGTGAAGGTCGTCGACTGATCCGGCTTCCAGGTGACGGCGGGAGCGACGTAGACACGATTGTCCTTGCCGCCCGGCACGAACACGTCGGCGTCGCGCACCGCGCCGGTCAGCCGGTAGGAAAATTGACCGTTGGCATCAACCGGGCCCGACAGATCGAAATTGCCCTGAACGCGGTCGCGGTCGCCGATCAGCGTCTGCACCTCGTGGAACGGCTGGCTGGTCGGCAGCTTGCTCTGCAGATCGATCAGGCCTCCGGGGGAGCCGAGGCCGTAGAGCGCCGAACTCGGCCCGCGGACCACGGTGATGCTGTCGACGCCATAGGGCTCGGTCTTGAACACGCTGAGACCGGCTCCGACGAGGCGCAAGCCGTCGAGATAGACGCCGTTGTAGGTGACGTCGAAGCCGCGGATCGCGATGGCGTCGAAGCGCGGATCGTAGCCGGAGGCATCGATGCGGACGCCCGGTTGATAGCCGACCGCCTCGGTCAGCGTCTGCACGGCGCGATCGTTGAGCTCCTTGCGCGTCACGACCGAAATCGACTGCGGCGTCTCGAGCAATGGCGTGTTGGTCTTTGTGCCCGCCGAGCTGCTGCCTGCAACATAGCTGCGCTCGCTCGGCGCGTTGCCGCGGCTGTCACCAGCCTCGCGCGCGTCCGGATTTCTGGCTTGCGCGCCCTCGGAATTGCGCCGCGCCGTGACGCGGCCGCGCTGCGATTGTGATGCGCGCTGGGCGGACTGGGCACGCGGACGCGCCTGGCTCGGTGCCTCCACGGTGACCGGAGGCAATGTCCCCGCCGTCGACGTCGCGTTGGTTCCGGAGGTCTGTGCGGCCGATGGCGTCGCGTGCAGCACCACGCCCAAGCCAGCCACTCCCAAGCCGGCTACTCCCAGGCCAGCCCGCATGATCCGTTCCCAGCCAGGCGTCCGCCCGTCGTTGCACTTCATCGTCTTCCCCGAGTTCCGTCTTCAAGCAACCCGGGAGTAACCAGATCGAGGCGCGCACCGCCTTTGCGCGCGCGCAAATCACCTTTGATCGCGCGTGGAGCCTTTCGAGTTCACTGCAAGTCCACTACAAGTTCACTGCAAGCGGCTCGGCGAATGGCCGAAGCGCCTGCGGAAGGCCGTTGCGAAATTTGCCGGATGGGCGTAGCCGACCCGATAGGCCGCCTCGGTGACCGACAAGCGCCGATGAATCAGAAGCGCACGTGCGGCATCGAGTCGCTGGCCCCTCAGATAGTCGATAGCACTCTCGCCATACGCCATCTGGAATTTCTGGTTGAAGGACCGGCGGCTCAGCCCCGCGTTCCGAGCCAGTTCGTCGATGCTCCAGGGATAGGCGAGATCGGCGTCCATTTGCTCCTTGACCGATTGCAAGCGGATCCGCTGGAGGTCGGCTGCGGGATCGAACGCGATCCGGCCGCGCTCGCTGAACAAAGCGTGGACCACGATCTCGGCGGCATGCGCCGACAGCAACAATTGCGCGGCGTTTCCGGCGATTGGCGGTGAGAACATTTCTGCAGCGACGGCCTGCACACGCGGAGACGCCGTCAGGGAGACGATGGCCGCGTCCAACGCGTCGGTCTTGAACAACGCCCGAAACGCGTCGCCGAGTCCAAGTCCGTCGATGGAGGCTCGGGGCAGCGCCAAGCCGATCGCAGGACGCACGCCAGGGCAAATCGAGCGTTTCACAGCGAGGGATTCGCGCACGGCAATTGCCGTCATCTGCCTTTCACAGCTTGCGCGCGTCGGAATGCCGCGGCCTGCGGCCTCGTTCAAGGCTACGGAGATGAACAAGCCCGGCGCGACAATCGCGGGACCGTCGGCGTCGGCTCGAAACTCACCTCTGACGAATACGCAGCCCGGAAAATCCAGCCATTGAGCGGCCGTTGAAGCGTGGGGCTGCGCGGAACCGATGCTGTCGTCCCCAAGCCGTCCGACAATTTGATCGTAAAAGTCCCGCATTGAATCCGCTTACGCCGGCGACTTTGGCCGCTGGCGACGGCGCGCTCAAGAGCTCTGCGCGCAGTTTGGAGGATTTCGAAACTGGATTTGCTCGAAGCGGTTTTGCGCGGGGCGACTTGCGCGGACGATGCCGCCGCCGGAGCGGCGAACGCCTCAGATCCCCAGATATTTGTGCTGCAGATCCGGCTCGGCCAACAATTCATCCGACGTGCCGCTCCACACCGTCTTGCCGCGCTCGATGATGAAGTGGCGGTCGCAGATGCGGGCAAGGTGGTCGACGTTCTTGTCGACGACGAGGATCGACTGTCCCCGGCTCTTGAGCAGCGACAGGCAGTTCCAGATCTCTTCGCGGATCAGGGGCGCCAGGCCTTCGGTCGCTTCATCCAGGATGAGGAGCTTCGGGTTGGTCATCAGCGCGCGGCCGATCGCGAGCATCTGCTGCTCGCCGCCGGAGAGCTGGTTGCCCATGTTGGAGGCCCGCTCGGCGAGGCGCGGAAACATCACGTAGATCGCCGCCAGCGTCCAGGGATTGCTGCTGCCGAAACGATCGGCGGCGGCCGCGACCAGGTTTTCGCGCACGGTGAGGTTCGGGAAGATCTGCCGCCCCTCGGGGACGAGGCCGACACCGAGCTTTGCGATTCGGTAGGACGGCTGCGTCCGTACTTCCGAGCCCGCAAAGCGGATGCTGCCTGCGCGCGCCGGCGTCAGGCCCATGATGGAGCGGATGGTCGTGGTCTTGCCCATGCCGTTGCGACCCATCAGCGAGACCATCTCGCCTGATTTGATCGACAGCGACAGGCCGAACAGCACCTGGGACAGGCCGTAGCAGGTCTCGATGCCGTCGACGTCGAGCAGCGTGTCAGCCATCACTTTTTCAGCCATGGTGCGTCACCACATGCTGGTCGCCGAGATAGGCGCGCTTGACGTCCTCGTTCGCCCGGATCGCGGCCGGATCGCCGGAGGCGATGACGCGGCCATAGACCAGCACCGAGATGCGGTCGGCGAGCGCAAACACCGCCGGCATGTCGTGCTCGACCAGCACGATCGAGACCTCTTTGCGCAGCTCCTGGAGCAGCTGCACCATGCGCTGGGACTCAGTGACGCCGAGGCCCGCCATCGGCTCGTCCAGCAGCAGCAATTTCGGCTTGCTTGCCAGCGCGACCGCCAGCTCGATCTGGCGCCGCTCGCCATGGCTGAGCCTGGACACCAGGACATCAGCACGATGGGCGAGACCGACGCGGTCGAGCGCGGCATGCGCGGCATCGCGCAGGCCCTTTTCCTTGCGTGCATTGGCAAAGAAGCGGAACGAGGTGCCGGCATGCGCTTGCGCCGCGAGCGCGACATTGTCGGCGGCGGTGAAATCGAGCAGCAGCGAGGTGATCTGGAACGAACGTGCCAGGCCCAGCGCGCAGCGGCGATAGGCCGGCAGATAGGTGATGTCGCGCCCCGCCAGCGAGACGCTGCCGGAATGCGGCTCCAGATGCCCGGTGAGCTGGCTGATCAGCGTGGTCTTGCCGGCGCCGTTCGGACCGATGATGGCATGCAGCTCACCTGCCGCGACGTCGAGCGAGACGTTGTCCGTCGCAACGATGCCGCCGAAGCGGCGCACCAGTCTGTCGACGCGGAGCAGCGGTTCAGCCACGATTGAGCCTCCCGAGCAGGCCCATGATGCCGCCGCGGCCGAACAGCACGATCAGCAGCAGCAACGGCCCCATGATCAGCGCCCAGTATTCGGTGAGCTGCGACAAGAACTCTTCCAGCAGCAAATACACCACCGCGCCGATGACCGGACCGAACAACGTGCCCATGCCCCCGAGGATCACCATCACCATGAGGTCGCCGGATCGCGTCCAGTACATCACGGCCGGGCTGACGAAATCGGTGTTGTTGGCGAGCAGCGCGCCGGCGAGCCCGCACATCATGCCCGAGATGACGAAGCAGACCAGTTGGTAGCGCTTGGAGGGAAAGCCGATCGCCTGCATGCGCTGCTCGTTGGAACGCAGGCCCTGCAAGACGAGGCCGAAGCGCGAATTGGCGATGCGCCAGATCAGGAACACCACGCCGAACAGGCAGGCGAGGCAGAGATAATAGAACTGCGTGCGGTTCGACAGATTGATCAGCCCGGAGAAGTCGCTGCGCTTGTAGACGGTGAGGCCGTCATCACCGCCATAACGCGCCAGCCCCGAGGCGACGTAATAGGCCATCTGCGCGAAGGCGAGCGTGATCATGATGAAGTAAACGCCACGCGTGCGAAGCGAGAGCGCGCCGATCACGAGCGCGTAAGTAGCGGAGGCCGCGAGCGCGACCGGAAACTGGATGAAGCCGCTTCCGACACCTTCCTGCGCCAGCATGCCGACCGCGTAGCCGCCGATGCCGAGATAGGCGGCGTGGCCAAAACTCATCATGCCGCCAAAACCCATGATGAGGTTGAGGCTCGCGGCCGCCAGCGCCAGGATGACGATGCGGGTGAACAGCGTCAGGATGAAGATGTTGCCGGATGCTTGCGAATAGAGCGGAAGCAGCACGAGGCCCGCCAGCATCAGGGCCGTGACGGCCTTGCTCACAGTGAAAGCCTTCATCGACGGTTGGCCGGAAACAGCCCCTCCGGCCGCACCACCAGCACGATCGCCATCAGCAGATAGATCAGCATGGACGACAGCGCGGGCGCGGCGGTGGAGGCAGCGGCGCCGCTCAGCACCTGCCGCAACAAATTGGGCAGGAAGGCGCGGCCGAGCGTGTCGATCATGCCGACCAGGATCGCGGCCAGGAACGCGCCGCGGATCGAGCCGATACCTCCGATCACGATGATGACGAAGGCGAGGATCAGGATGTTCTCGCCCATGCCGATCTGCACGGTGAGGATCGGCGCCTGCATCAACCCGGCAAGGCCGGCGAGCGCGGCACCGAGGCCGAACACCAAGGTGTAGAGCAGCTTGATGTTGATGCCGAGCGCGCCGATCATCTCGCGATTGGAGGCGCCGGCGCGGATCAGCATACCGATGCGGGTGCGCATCACGCCGAGATAGAGCAGCAGTGCGACCAGCAGCGCCACCGCGATGATGGCGAGGCGATAAGCGGGGTAGTGAATGCCCGGCAGGATCGGCACCGGCACCGTGAGCCAGACCGGCAGCGGCAGCGCAAGCCCGGCCGGTCCCCAGATCAGCCGCACGGCTTCGTTGAAGAACAGGATCAGGCCGAAGGTCGCAAGCACGTGGTCGAGATGGTCGCGTCCGTAGAGATGCCGCAGCGCGCTCATCTCGAGCACGATGCCGAGCACGAGCGTCGCGCCGAGCGCCAGCAGCGCTCCGAGCAGGAAGCTGCCGGTCCAGGCTGCGAAGGTCGCGGCGAAATAGGCGCCCATCATGTAGAGCGAGCCGTGCGCGAGGTTGACGAGATCCATGATCCCGAACACCAGCGTCAGGCCGGCGGCGAGCAGGAACAGCAGCAGGCCGAACTGCAATCCATTCAAGAACTGTTCGACGACCAGCAGCATCAAAACTCTTTCAGGCGCACGCAGGTTCGCCCCGATGTTCGAACACGGTCGCCATCAGTGAAAGAGCTCCCCCTGCCTCTACAAGGCGGAAAAATGGGTAATGGCAGTATCGTTCCGAGGCAAGAGCGATTCGACACCAAACATGCACTTTGTTGCATGCCGATGCATGCGATCGAGCGCCTCTCGGCAAGAAGGCTACCATCAAGAAGGCTACCACTCTGCAAGAACGCTGCCGCTCGGCAAGAACGCTGCCGTGCAGGCTGGGTCAACCTGACGCACCCAAAACGATCACCCTCCCCCCGTTGCCGGGGGGAGGGTGTGAAATTCGTCGCAACGTTGGGAAGGATACGCCTAGTGCGACGTCATCTGCCGGGGAAGGTCATCCGGTTCGGCGAGCACGCTGTTGGCTGTCGAGGCCTCCAGCGCCGCCATCCGGAACAGATAGGCGAGCGTCGCCAATCCGGTGTCTTCCGCCATCTGCGCCAGTTCGAGCGCCATGTCGGACATGTAGCCGAGATTCTCGTCCTTGGTCTGCGCCATGATCTGGCTGTCCCGCATCATGTTCGACATCTCAGGCGCTCTTTCGTTGTGCGGCGAGGCCGCAGAGGTTGGCACGGGCGACGCAATCGATACGCGGACCGTCCTGTTGCACGACGTTTGTCATCCCGAGACGGTCACACACGACGTCGAGCGACTCCTGACGGACCTCGATCGTGGCCGCCATCGTCCAGGAATTCTCGATCAGCGCCGGCAATCCCAGCGGCGTGACGACGAATCCGATCTCGTGGAAGCGCGGCAGCCACCAGGTCTCCATGACAAGACAGAGACGCTCGATGCCCTGATCGAGACAGAACTCCTGCGCCGCCGCCATCAATTGCCAATTGAACGCGCCGTCGCGGCGCTCGCGCGAAACGAAGAAGCGTGACCACTCCCATACCAGCGGGTTCGAGGGGCAACCGCGCACCGCGGCGAGATGCGGGAAAACCTCGCTCATCATCGTCGGCTTGGTGGTGGGATACAGACGGGAGCCGCCGAGCACCCGGCGATTTTCGAGAGCCAGCAGGTAGACCGCGTCCTCGTTGTCGTAGGCGTCGACCTCACGGCCATCGGGCTTGCGCAGCGCCTCCCATTTCCGCTCCTCGACAAAAATCTCGTGACGCACCCTGAAATGTTGCTCGAGAACGTCCTCGTAGAGGTGCCGGTTGACGGCAGAAATCACATGAATCATTTATTCCCCCATTGTTCGAAATAATGGGGAACCCTCACGGAAAACGGCCACACCGACTATTGGGAAATTTCCCAGTAGGCGCGGATTTCAGGGGGTGATGATTCTGTGGCGGATTGCGATCGCGACCGCATGCGTCCGGTTGACGGCACCAAGTTTGCGCGCGGCAGTTGCAAGATGCTCTTCGGCGGTGCGCTGCGTAATGTGCAGGATCTCGCCGATTTCCCAGGCCGACTTGCCCTGCGAGGCCCAGGCCAGCACCTCCCGTTCGCGCGGGGTAAGACGCATCGATCGATGCGGCGCCGGATCGAGCAGGCGGCGAATGTGATCGAAGCCGTACATCCCGATCAGGTGCAGCGCCGGCTTGCTGCGCGCATTGAGATCGAGGTGAACGCCACCGAGCGAGACGCCGGCCTCGTAACCGGTCAATCCATGGATCGGCACGACGAAGCCGCGCGACATGCGGAAATCGGCAGCGCGCCGCATCACCTCCACCGCGCCCGGCTCCAGTTCCGGATCGTACGGCGCTTCAGACCACTCGAAAGGATTCACCGTCTGCCGGCATTTGCGGATCACGGGATCGACGCGGTCGTAGCCTTTTTGGGTATAGAGGTTGAACCACTCCGCCGGCCACTTCTTGGCGAGCACCATCTGGGAAAAGCGCTGATCGGGATTCGGCAAGCCGGTGACAATGATGTGCTCGAAGCCGTACCGGCCGAACGCGGTCGCAAGCGCATCCATGGCGTCCGGAACCTTGGTATAGGCTCCAAGCCCCTCAATGAAGTCGAGCGCTTCCCGGCCATAATCCACGGCGGACATCGGTGCGTTTCCTGACCCTCGCTGTCCAGTATAGCACGTCTTTGGACACTGCCTCAATTCACCGTTTCCGTAGTTTCCCGGTACCCCATTTACCCCGAACATTTAATCTACTTGTGGAAGAAGGAACGTCAAGATACACCTATGACGTCTGAAGCGGGAAAACCACGATGGAAGACGAGGACATCGCCCTCAACAGCGTGCTCGGCCTGGAACTCAACCGCGTGTTTTTCGCCGTCCGCGAAACGGCAAACAAGCAGAAGATCATCGAGTTCGCGCGCGGCGTGCTGCAAAGCGAGCGCGCCAAGCCGGTAGAGAGCGCCTCGCCGGAAGGACCGGCGAGCTAGGACGCTGCTGCAGCAACCGACGCCGCTACAACAGATCGCGCGCCTCCCTTATCGCTGGCCGCCCTTACCCCTGGCTGACATCATGGCTCTCATGAGATAATCGTCGCCACGATTATCTCTCGGATGCCCAGGACATGATGACGCTGCGCCAGGTTGAAGTGATCCGTGCCGTGATGGTGACGGGCACTATCGGCGGCGCGGCCAAGCTGCTCAACGTATCGGCGCCGGGCATCAGCCGCCTCGTCAAATACACCGAGCGCTCGCTCGGCATCCGCTTCTTCCAGCGCCAGAACGGCCGCTATTTCCCGACGCCGGAAGCCGAGAACATCTTCGAGCAGATCAACGGCGTCTACAAGAAGGTCGACGACCTCTCCGAGCTCATCTCCAAGATCGGCCGCGGTGGATTGTCGGAGCTGCGGATCGGCTCGGTGCCGAGCATCTCGCAGGTGATGGTGCCGCGCGCGATCGAGCGCGTCCGCCGCCGCTATCCCGACCTCGGCATCGACATCAACATCCTCAAGCTCGAGGAAGCGATCGACTATCTCCTGCTCGGCCGTGGCGAGTGCGTCGCGATGAGCTACCGGCTCGAACATTCCGGCCTCGACTTCATGCCGCTCGCCTCCGGCGAGCTCTATTGCATCGTGCCATCAGGCCACGAACTCGCCGGCCGCAAGCAGGTCTCCGCGGCCGAGATCACCCGCTATCCGCTGATCGGCATCGATCCCAACGACCCCTACGGCCGGATCATGGCCGAGATCTTCGCGCGCAACCGGCTCGACTACAACATCACCATCCGCGCGCGCTTCGGCACCACGGTCTGTGCGCTGGTGAAGGCGAGGCTCGGCATCGCCATCATCGACCAGTTCACCGTCGCCCATGGTGGCTATCCCGGCATCGAGCTCTTGAAGATCACCGAGCCGACGCGGTTCGACACCTACATCGCGGTGAAGCGCGGCGCGCCGTTGTCGCTTCACGTCGAGTATTTCATCGATGCCCTGCGCGCCGAGATGCGCGCGGTGGAGCCGTCCCGCATCGCCGGCAAGGCCGTCGCGGCGCGTGGGCGAAAAAAATAACATTATGTTAGGTTTGCCCGATAAATGGGTAATTGTGTTAGGCGGAGGAAAGGCTATCGTCGCACTCGGAAGCCCCCTTGGAATTGCGCGGATTTCTCCGCTAATGGCTGGGACCGAACGCTCCCAACGAGACGATAGCGAACCATGTCCAAGCGCGGATACGCCGCCAGCAAAAAGCTCCTCACCGGCCTGATCGGCGCGCCGATCGCGCATTCCGCATCCCCTGCCATGCACGAGCGCGCCGCCGAGGCGCTCGGGCTGCGCGGCCATTACCAGCTCATCGAGGTCGCCGGCGCCGATGCGGACAGGCTCCGCATGATGCTCGAGGGCGTGCGGCGGCTCGGCTTTGCCGGCGTCAACGTCACCTACCCCTACAAGGAAGCGGTGGTCCCGCTGCTCGACGAGCTGGCGCCGGGCGCCGCCGCGATGGGCGCGGTCAACACCGTCGTCGTCAGGGACGGACGGCTGACCGGCCACAACACCGACACCACCGGCTTCGCGCGCGCGGTGGCGCCGCTGCTGGCGCCGTCCGGCAACGCCGTCGCCGTGATCGGCGCCGGCGGCGTCGGCAAGGCGATCGCGTTCGCCCTGGCGAGCCTGGACGTGACCGACCTCCGCATCTTCGACAGCGAGCCGGCGCGCGCCGAGACGCTCGTCTCCATGCTGGCCGCACAGGGCGTCGCAAGGCTGGCGTCGAGCATCGAGGACGCGCTGCAAGGCGCGACCGGCCTCGTCAACGGCACGCCGGTCGGGATGCTGCCGAACCGCGGCATGCCTGTCCCGGCCACGCTGCTGCATGAAAAATTGTGGGTTGCGGATGCCGTCTACTCACCGCTGATCACGCCGCTGCTGGCGGCCGCCCAAGCCAAGGGCGCGCGGATCATGACCGGACGGGAGCTTGCGATCTACCAGGCCGCCGACGCCTTCGAACTGTTCACGGGCCTTGCCGCATCGACCGAGGTCATGGGCGAGGCATTTGACGAGGTGATGGCGGCGCGAAGCTCGGCCTATCACGCAGCGTAACCGAAGCGGCCGGACACAAGGCCGCGCACGACATCAACGAAAAACGGGAGGAGAGACCATGAAATCGACCATTCTGGCAGGCGCCCTGCTTGCCTTCGCGACTGCAACCAGTGTCCACGCCCAGGCGATCAAGCTCGCCGACGTCGCCGAGCTTTCCGGCGGCGGCGCCACCGTCGGCACCAACTGGAAGAACGGCATCGACCTCGCGATCGAGGAGATCAACGCCAAGGGCGGCGTGCTCGGCCGCAAGCTCGAAGTCACTCATGCGGACTCGCAATCCAACCCGGGCGTCGCGCGCGCGCAGGTGCAAAAGGCGCTCGACGCCGAGCCCTATGTGCTGCTCGGACCCGGCTATTCCGGCTCCGTGAAGGTGACCGCGCCGCTGGCGGCCGAAGCCGGCATCGCGCAGATCATGGGCGGCGAAGCCGCCGAGCTGACGCAGGCCGGAAACAAATTCCTGTTCCGCACCTCGTTCGGCCAGCAATCGTCGATGCCGAAGGTCGCCAAATACATTCACGACGACATGAAGGCGAAGTCGGTCGCTGTGGTCTGGGTCAACAATGATTTCGGCCGCGGCGGTCGCGATGTCGTCGTCAAGGAGCTCGACCGTCTCGGCTCCAAGGTCGTCGCCGATCTCTCTACCGAAGCCGGCCAGGCCGATTTCGCCGCCGACGTCGGCAAGATCAAGGCCGCCAATCCCGACGCCGTGTTCGTCTACCTGAACGAGGAAGAGAGCGCGCGCATCCTGAAGGAGCTGAAGCGCCAGGGCGTCACCGCGCCGCTGATGGGCGAGACCACGCTGATCGGCCAGAAGGTGATCGAACTCGCGGGCGACGCCGCCAACGGCGCGCGCGGCCATGTCGGTCTCACCACCGATGCGCCGGTCGACCTGATCAAGGCGTTTCGCGACAAGTTCTCGAAGAAGTATAATTACGTGCCCGACCATAACGGCCTCAAGGGCTATCTCGCGGTCTACATGGTGAAGGCCACGACCGACAAGATGGGCAAGGTCGACTCCAAAGCGTTCGCCGACACCCTGCATGGCCTGACCGTCAAGGCCGCGGACGAGCCGGGCATCTTGATGGACGTCACCTTCAGCGACACCGGCGACATCGACCGCCAGAGCTTTCTGGTCGAAGTGGTCGAAGGCAAGCAGGTGGTGAAGCAGGTGCTGCCGAAGGTGAAGTGAGGGCTTCTTTCTTCTCCCTCGCCCCGCTCTTCGCGGGGAGAGGGAGTGACAGACCTGAACTTGCGTCGATCCAGTTCACTCGGGCTCTAACGATCAAAGAGAACCCATGTCCAATCTGTTCGATCTTCTGGTCGCGGGACTTGCCACCGGCGCGATCTATGCGCTGGTCGCGGTCGGCTTCACGCTGCTGTGGCAGACCTCGCAGACCATCAATTTCGCGCAAGGCGAGTTCGTGATGCTGCCGGCGTTCCTGATGCTGGCGGCGATGCATGCCGGCGCGCCGTTCTGGCTCGCGATCATCCTCGGCATCCTGCTCTCGATGCTCCTGCTCGGCCTCGCCTTCAAGATGCTGCTGGTCGATCCGATGATGCGCCATGGCGTGCTGCCGCTCGCGATCGCGACCATGGCGCTCGCGATCGGCATCAAGGAGGCCGTAAAACAGTTCTTCAGCGCCGAAGCCTCGCCCTTCCCCTCGATCGTGCCGACCGGCGACGTCTCCATCCTCGGCCATGCCGTCTCGCTGCAAAGCATCGGCGTCCTCGTCCTCGCCATCCTTGCCGTCTTCGGCCTGACGGCGCTTCTCAACCGCACCTCGCTCGGCCACCAGATGCAGGCGGCGGCGCAGAACCCGACGGTGGCGCGCATCATCGGCGTCCCTGTCGAACGCATGATTCTCCTGACCTTCCTGATCAACGCGTTCCTGGTCGCTCTCGCCTCGCTGCTGATCACGCCGATCTACCTCGCGAAATTCACGTCCGGCGAAGTGCTGGGCCAGGCCGCCTTCATCGCCGCGATCGTCGGCGGGTTCAACCAGGTGCGTGGCGCGATCGCAGGCGGGCTCCTGATCGGCGTGCTCGACAATCTCGCGGCCGCCTATGTCTCGACGCAGTATCGCGCCGCCGTGCCGATGCTCTTCCTGATCGCCGTCATCCTGTTCCGGCCGCAGGGCTTGCTCGGCCGCGCCGAGGAGCGCACCGTATGAGCGGCTTCGCCAAACCTCTGAAGATCGCGCTCGGCGTCGTCGTCATCGCTGGGCTGATCGTTGTCCCCATGAACTTCAACCGCTATGGCCTGTTCATCCTGAGCCAGTGGGCGGTGATGGCCATCGCCGCAATGGGCCTCAACCTCACGCTCGGCTATGCCGGCCAGGTCTCGCTGGCGCAGGGCGCCTTCGTCGGCATTGGCGCTTACGCCGCGGCGATCATGACCACCCATGGTTGGCCGCTGCCGGCGGCGATCGTCGTCGCGATTGGCTTGAGCTTCGCGGTCGGCTGGGTGCTCGGCTATCCCGCGCTGCGGGTGCAGCACCACTACCTCGCCTTCGTCACGCTCGCCTTCTCCACGCTGGCCTTCCTGGTGTTTCGCAACGAGAGCTGGCTCACCGGCGGCATCTACGGCATCTCCAACATTCCGCGCCCGCACATCTTCGGCATCGCGACCAACAAGCCGCTGCCGTTCTACTATGTCTGCCTCGGCTCGCTCGCGATCGTGTCGCTCGCGGTGTGGTGGCTGATCCGTTCGCCCTGGGGCCGCGCCTTCATGGCGCTGCGCGAAAATCCGCTGCGGGCGCAGTCGCTGGGCGTCGACACGCGACGCTACACGCTGATGGCGTTCGCGATCGGCTCGGCGCTCGGCGGCGTCGCCGGCGCGCTCTATGCGCCGCTGACGCAATATATCGATCCCGTGCCGTTCAACCTGTCGCTCTCGCTCGACCTCCTGATGATGGTGATCGTCGGCGGCGCCGGCTTCTTCCTTGGTCCGTTCCTCGGCGCGATGATCGCCGTGCTGCTGCCAGAATGGCTGCGCTTCACCGAGGGCTATTATCTGATGCTCTACGCGATCGCGGTGATGGGGCTGCTGATCTGGTCGCCGACCGGCATTTTGGGAATCCTCGACCGCTATCTCGCCGAGCGGCGAACCAAGGCGGCCTCCGCCCTGCGCGCCGTCGCAAAATCCCGGCTGGAGACGGTGCAATGAGCGCGGTCCTCGAGGTCACCGACATCAAGAAGAATTTTGGCGGGATCAGCGCCGTCGGCGGCGTCTCTTTCGACGTCCGCGAGGGCGAGATCCTCGGCCTGATCGGCCCGAACGGCTGCGGCAAGTCGACCCTGTTCAACTGCATCCTCGGCCAGCTCACGCCGAGCGGCGGCGAGGTCAAGCTCGACGGCAAGGTCGTCACGGGCTTGCGACCCGCCGAGCTCAACAAGCTCGGGGTCAGCCGCACGTTTCAGCTCCTGCAGGTGTTTCCAAAACTCTCGGTGCGCGAGAACCTGATCCTCGCGGGACAGGAGCACCAGGGCAGCATGGCCTCGCGCCTGGTCGGCCGCTCCGATGCCGGACTGACGGAGGCCGCCAACCAGATGATCGGCTTTTTCAAGCTCGATCATCTCGCCGACGAGCCGGCCGGCGGACTTTCCTACGGCCAGCAAAAACTGCTCGATGCCGCCATGGCCTTCATGGGCGGACCGCGGCTGGTGCTGCTCGACGAGCCCGCCGGCGGCGTCAATCCGTCGATGCTGGCGGACCTGAAGGATCGCCTGGTCGCGATCAACCGCGAGAAGAATGCCACCTTCGTCGTGATCGAGCACAACATGGAATTCGTGATGTCGCTGTGCTCGCGCGTGATGGTGATGGCGGAAGGCAAGGTGCTGGCGATGGGACGGCCCGACGAGGTCCGCAAGGACCCTGCCGTGATCGAAGCCTATCTCGGACACTAGGGAGAGCCATCATGAGCGATCCGATCCTCTCGGTTCACAATCTCGTCGGCGGCTACGGCAAGATGACGATCCTGAACGGCACCACCTTCGCCGTGCCGCAGGCCACCATCACCACCATCATCGGCCCGAACGGCGCCGGCAAGTCCACCGTGTTCAAGGCGATCTTCGGCCTGCTCAAGCTGCGCGAGGGCAAGATCAGCTTCGCGGGCCGCGACGTCACCAATTTGAGCCAGCGCGCGCTGCTCAATGCCGGCATCTGCTACGTGCCGCAGGGCCGCAACATCTTTCCCGAACTGTCGGTACGCCACAATGTCGAGCTTGGCGGCGTCTCCGCCGGCAAGGGCATCGACCTGCAGAGCCGGATCGAGGCCGCGCTCGACCTGTTCCCGGCGCTGCGGCGGAAATCGACGCAGCAGGCCTCCACGCTGTCCGGCGGCGAGCAGAAACAGCTCGAAATCGCGCGCTCGCTGCTGCTCGAACCAAAGCTCGTGCTGATCGACGAGCCCTCGATCGGCCTGTCGCCGCTGATGGTGCAGCAGACTTTCGACATCCTGAAATCCCTGCGCGACCGTGGCGTCACCATTCTGATGATCGAGCAGAACGCACGCTCGGCGCTGGAGATTTCCGACATCGGCATCGTGCTCGAGCTCGGCCAGACCCGCATGGTCGACAAGGCGGAGCGCATCCTGAACGACCCGCGGATCGGCCAGCTCTTCCTCGGCGGCGCCATGGAGGAGAGCGCGGCATGAGCGCGCCAAGGCGCATCGCCGTTGCCGGCGCCGGCCTGATCGGTCGCCGCCATATCGAATTGATCGACGCTTCGCCGGAATGCGTGCTGGCGGGCATCGCTGACCCCTCGCCTGCCGCAAAAGAGTTCGCGCAGACGCGCACCACACCCTGGCATTCGGATCACCGCACGCTGCTGGCGCAAGAAAAGCCTGATGGCCTGATCATCGCCTCACCGAACGCGCTGCACTTCCAGATGGCGGTCGACTGCGCCCAAGCCGGCGTGCCCGCGCTGATCGAGAAGCCGGTGACCGATACGGTCGCGGCCGCGCAGCGCCTGTGCGCGGCGATCAGGCGGACCGGCGTACCGATGCTGGTCGGCCATCACCGCCGGCACAATCCGATCATCAAGGCCGCACGCGAGACGCTGGCGACCGGCAAGCTCGGCCAACTCACGGCTGTGGTCGGACTGTGGCTCCTGAAGAAGCCCGACGATTACTTCGATGTGGCGTGGCGGCGCGAGCATGGCGGCGGCCCGCTGCTCATCAACCTGATCCACGACATCGACAATCTCCGATTCATCTGCGGCGAGATCATCGAGGTGCAGGCGTTGACGTCGAACAAGGTTCGCGGTTTCGCTGTCGAGGACACCGCCGCGTTGCTGCTGCGCTTCGCCAACGGCGCACTGGGAACGGCGACCGTGTCGGACGCAACGCCGGCGCCATGGAGCTGGGAGCTGACCTCGGGCGAGAACGCTGCGTACCCGAAGCGGGATCAGCCCTGTTACATCCTCTCCGGCACCGCGGGCTCGCTGTCCGTGCCGAATATGGAGCTTTGGTCCTACGCGCGAGAGCCCGGCTGGCATGCACCGCTGTCGCGCGAGACCATCACGCCGCCGGCATTCGATCCGTTGGCCGAACAGCTCCGGCATTTCCTGGCCGTGATCGCGGGCCATGAACAGCCACTGATCGCGGTCGAAGACGCAATGGGCACACTTGCGGTCGTCGAAGCTGTCAGCGAAGCGGCACGCACGGGCCAAAAGATATCGCCGGGCCAAATCATGGAGCAGGCAGCATGAACAAGCGCTCGATCGCAACCGTTTCCCTCTCCGGCGCGCTGGACGAAAAACTTCGCGCCATCGCAGCCGCCGGCTTCGAGGCGGTCGAGATCTTCGAGAACGACCTGCTATCGTTCGGTTCCGGCCCGCGCGACATCGCAAATCTCTGCAAGGACCTCAATCTCGAGATCTGCGCGTTTCAGCCGTTCCGCGATTTCGAGGGCATGCCGGAGCCGCAGCGCGCACGCAATTTTGCCCGCGCCGAACGCAAGTTCGACCTGATGCAGGAGCTCGGCACCGATCTGCTGCTGATCTGCTCCAACGTGTCCCCCAGCTCGCTCGGCGGCATCGACCGCGCCGCGGATGATTTTCGCGAGCTTGGCGAGCGCGCGGCCAAACGGTCTTTGCGCGTTGGCTACGAGGCATTGGCCTGGGGACGCCACGTCAACGACTACCGCGACGCCTGGGAGATCGTGCGGCGCGCCGATCACCCCGCGATCGGCGTCATTCTCGACAGCTTTCACGCACTCGCCCCCGGCTTTCCGGTCCGCGCGATGGCCTCGATCCCCGGCGACAAGATCTTTCTGGTCCAGCTTGCGGACGCGCCGAAGCTCGAGCTCGACATCTTGTCGTGGAGCCGGCACTTCCGCTCCTTCCCCGGCCAGGGCGATCTGCCGGTCGGTGAGTTCATGGCGGCGATCGCGGCAACCGGCTATGCCGGGCCGCTGTCGCTGGAGATCTTCAACGACCAATTCCGCGCCGGCTCGGCCGTGCAGACCGCGGTCGACGGCCTGCGTTCGCTGATCCTGCTGGAGGACCAGCTTGCGCCGGATTGGCCAAAGCTCATCCGCGAGCCCCTGGCGCCGAAGGCCAAAAGTCGCGGCACGGGATTCATCGAGTTTGCCGTCAACGAGACCAAGGCCGGCGAGCTCGCCCGCCTGCTCGCACAGCTCGGTTTCCGCAAGACCGGCAGGCATCGCAGCAAGGCGGTGGAGCGCTGGTCGCAAGGCAAGGTCGAGCTCGTCGTCAATTCCGAGACCGACGGCTTCGCGCACTCGCACTACGTGACCCATGGCCCCGGCGTCTGCGCCATCGCGCTCGATGTCGACAATGCCGGCCTCGCCATGCAGCGCGCCGAGACACTGAAGACGCGCACCTTCTACCAGCCGGTCGGGCCGGGCGAACTCGAGATTCCCGCGATTCACGGCGTCGGCGGCAGCCTGCTGTATTTTCTCGACCAAGCCGGCAAGAACTGGGACACGGATTTCGAACAGGTCCCGAGCGACGCCGGAGCAGACGCCCTGCTGGCCGTTGATCACATCGCGCAGTCGATGCCGTATGACGAGATGCTGTCCTGGCTGCTGTTCTACACCGGCATCCTCGACCTCAAGCGGCTGCCGCAGATGGAGATCGCCGATCCCAGAGGCCTCGTGCAAAGCCAGGCCGTCATCAACGGCGACCAGAGCCTACGCTTCGTGCTCAACGGCTCATCCGCCAACCGCACGCTGCCGGCCCGTTTCATCTCGGAGTTTTTCGGCTCGGGCGTGCAGCACGTCGCGTTCTCCTGCCGGGACATTTTTGCGACGGTCGCGGAGATGCGCAAGCGCGGCGCGGACTTCCTGGATATCCCGGATAATTACTACGACGACATCGAAGCCAAATACGACCTCGCACCCGAGCTGATGGCGCAGCTGCGCGCCAACCATATTCTCTACGATCGCGAAGGCGACGGCGAGTTCTTCCAGGTCTACACCCACATCTTCGACGAGCGCTTCTTCTTCGAGATCGTCGAGCGAAGGGATTATCAGGGCTTTGGCGCGGCCAATGCCGGCATCAGGCTTGCGGCGCAGTCACGCGAAGTGCGGCCAACGAGCATGCCGCGGGTGTAGGTGCCTCTTCTTCCCTCTCCCCTTGTGGGAGAGGGTGGCTCGCCGCAAGGCGGCGAGACGGGTGAGGGGCGCGAACTCGATAGACTTCGCTTTGCGGAAACAACCCCTCATCCGGCGCTTCGCGCCACCTTCTCCCACAAGGGGAGAAGGGGCATCTTGCTTGTGGCTAGCTCAACTCACTTCATCTGGCACTTGTCGTGGAAGCGATCCTGGTCGTTCTCGACGATTGTCGCGACCGTCTTCAGCGAGAGCTGGCCTTCGCCATCCTTGACCACGTCCTGGAGGTAGAAGCTCTGCACCGGGATGTGGTTCTTGCCGTACTTGAAGGGACCGCGCAGCGACTTGAAGTTGGCCTTCTCCATCTCGGCCTTCATCGCGTCCTTCTTGCTGGTGTCGCCCTTCACCGCGACCACCGCGCTGTTGATGAGCTGGGCCGCGTCGTAGGCTTGCGCGCCGTAATAGGTCGGGCGCAGGCCAGTGTACTTCTTGCGGTAGTCGGCGACGAAGCGCTTGTTCTGCTCGTTGGGCAGATCATTCACCCACTCCTGCGCGCCGGGAACCCCGAGCGCGTTCTCCTTCTGGAGCGGCAGCGACAGCTCGTCGACGGTGAAAGCCGTGTAGAGCGGCATCGTGCCCTTCAGCCCGGCCTGGGCATATTGGTTGAGGAACTGCACGCCGGCCGCACCGGGATAGAACACGAAGATCGACTCGGCACCCGAGGCGCGCGCCTTGGAAAGCTCGGCGGAGAAGTCGAGCTGGCTCGGCCAGACCGTGTATTCCTCGCCCTTGACCTCGCCCTTGAACGTGCTCTTCACGCCCGCGAGCATGTCTTTGCCAGCGGCGTAGTTCGGGCCGATCAGGAACACGCTCTTGACGCCCTTCTGGTTCATGTAGAGACCCATCGCGGCCGGCGTCTGGTCGTTCTGCCAGGAGGTCGAGAACACGTAGGGCGAGCAGAGATCGCCCGCGAGCTGCGACGGACCGGCATTGGCCGAGATCAGGAACGTCTGGGAATCCACCGCGGTCTTGAGCGAGGCCAGCAGCACGTTCGACCAGATGTAGCCGACGATGAAATCGACCTTGTCGGACTGCACCAGCTTCTCGGTCTTCTGCTTGCCGACGTCGGGCTTCTGCCCGTCATCCTCGTAGATCACCTCGACCGGCTTGCCGTCCATCTTGCGGCCGATGTGGTCCAGCGCGAGCTCGAACGAGTTGCGCATGTCGTTGCCGATCACGGCGGTCGGGCCGCTGAAGGTCGAAACGAAGCCGATCTTGATGGTGTCGCCGGCGGATGCCGGGCTTGCCAGCACAAGCGCGGCCGCGCCCGCCAGCCAGAATGCTGTCCTCATAACCACTCCCCTCCTCAATTCTCTTTGTCCCGGAAACGGGGTGATCGCCGCCCAGGGTCTTCTCTTTAGAGCGCAAAATCCGTCGAGCCGCCAATGGCCTCGGCGCCTGCCCTGCACCATAATTCGCCCTAAGCGTTAATGGCAAGAAATATAGTTCTACTCACTTCGACGAGGGCTGCGGCGCTTTTTCGCGGACCTCGATACGCGCCGCCTATTCCCCAATTGATGATGGCTATTGGACCGCAGGTCACTTTCCGCACTTAATGAGGGAGAGAAGCAGCGAGATTCGAGGGCCGCATCATGACCACGACACCGCATCGCGTCGTCATCGTCGGAGCCGGCTTCGGCGGGCTGGAGACGACCTACCGGCTCGCCGGCAGCCCGGTCGAGATCACGCTGATCGACCGCCGCAACCATCATCTGTTCCAGCCGCTGCTCTACCAGGTCGCGACCGCCTCGCTCGCCACCAGCGAGATCGCCTGGCCGATCCGGCACCTGATGCGCGACCGGCGCGATGTGACGACGCTGTTTGCGACCGTCAGCGGCGTCGATGCCGACAGGCGCAGCGTGCTGATCGACGACGGCAGCGAGGTGCCTTACGACACGCTGGTGCTCGCCACCGGCGCACGGCATGCCTATTTCGGCCACGACGAATGGGAGCAGTTCGCGCCAGGCCTGAAGACGCTGGAGGACGGGACCACGCTGCGCCGTCACATCCTGGTGGCGTTCGAACGCGCCGAGCGCGAGACCGATCCGGCCAAGCGCGCGGCGCGGCTGACCTTCGTCATCGTCGGCGCGGGTCCGACCGGCGTCGAGCTCGCCGGCACCATCGCCGAGATGGCGCACCACACCTTGCCTGGCGACTTCCGCAACATCGACACGACCAAGGCGCGCGTGGTGCTGATCGAGGCGGGGCCGCGCGTGCTCGCAGGGTTTGCCGACGACCTCTCGGCTTACGCGCAGGCCTCGCTGGAAAAGATCGGCGTCGAGGTCGTGCTGGGACAGCCCGTCACCGAGATCAATCGCGAGGGCGTGGTATTCGGCGGCAAGCTGCTCGAGGCAAAGACCCGGATCTGGGCCGCCGGCGTGCGTGCCTCGCCCGCGGCCGAATGGCTGGGCGCGCCGGCCGATCGCGCCGGGCGCGTGCAGGTCGAAGACGACCTCACGGTATCAGGTCATCCCGAGATCTTTGCGATCGGCGACACCGTTTTGATCAACGCCTGGGATGGCAAGCCTGTGCCAGGGATCGCGCCGGCCGCCAAGCAGCAGGGCCGTCACGTGGCCGAGACCATCAAGGCGCGGCTGCGCCAGGAGCCGACCGGCCCGTTCCGCTACAAGCACTCCGGCAGCCTCGCCCAGATCGGCAAGCGACTCGCGGTGATCGACTTCGGCCGCATCAAGCTGCGCGGCACCATCGCGTGGTGGATCTGGGGTATCGCCCACATCTACTTCCTGATCGGCTTGCGCCACCGCCTCAGCGTCGCGCTGAGCTGGCTCTGGATCTACGCCCGCGACCAGCGCGCAGCGCGGCTGATCACGCAGGGAAGCAGCAAGGTGGTGTAGGGGCGCTCCTCTCTTGTCCCGGACGCGGCGCGGCATGAAATGACGCGACGCAGAGCCGGGACCCAGGAGTCATGGGACTCAGCAGTCATGGGACTCAGCAGTCATGGGCCCCGGCTCTGCAGCGCAGCGCTAAGCGCTGCACTGCGTCCGGGGCACGAACTACTTCACCAACTCGCACCCACCCTCCGACAGCGGTCGAAACGCCTGCTCCGCCGAAATGGTCGAAACCAGCTTGTAATAGTCGTACGGATATTTCGACTCCTCCGGCTTCTTCACCTCGAACAGATACATCGGATGCACGACGCGGCCGTCCTGGCGGATCGTGGTGTCGCCGAACAGTTTGTCCTTGCCCCTGAACTTCTTCATCTCGGGCACGGCGTCCTTGGCATTGTCGCTGCCGGTCGCGGCGACCGCGTTGAGATAAGCGAGCGTGGACGCATAGACCCCGGCCTGGTTGCCGCTCGGCATCTTGCCGTTCATGCCGGGCCGCGCGGCGAACCGCTTGGCGAAGGCGCGGGTGTCGTCGTTCATGTCCCAGTAGAAGGCTTCCATGAGCTGGAGGCCCTGGGCGACCTTGATGCCCATGCCGTGGACGTCGTTGATGAAGAGCAGGAAGGCGACGAGCTTTTGTCCGCCCTGCTGGATGCCGAACTCGGCGGCCTGCTTCACCGCGTTGATGGTGTCGCCACCGGCATTGGCGAGCCCGATCACCTGCGCCTTCGAGCTCTGCGCCTGCAACAGGAAGGAGGCGAAGTCGGACGTGCCGAGCGGATGCTTGCTGGATCCGATCACCTTGCCGCCATGGGCCTCGATGTATTTCTGCGCTTCCGCCTCGATGCCCTTGCCGAGCGCGAAATCGACCGTGAGGAAATACCACTCCTTGCCGCCGCGCGACACCATCGCTGCAGCCGTGGTGTTGCCGGTCGCCCAGGTGTCGTTGACCCATTGGATGGTGTTGGGCGAGCAGGCCTTGCCGGTGAGATCGGAGCTTGCGGTGGACGATGCCAGGAACGTCATGCGGCTGTCGCGCAGCAGCGTGTTGATGGAGAGGCCAACGGCCGAGTTCGGCACGTCGACGATGGCGTCGACGCCCTCGACATCGAGCCATTTGCGCGCGATGGCATTGCCGACGTCGGCCTTGTTCTGGTGATCGGCATAGACGATCTCGACCTTGATGCCTTTGCCGCCGCCGTTGAAATCCTCAGCGGCCATGCGCGCGGCCTCGACCGAGCCCATGCCGTTGGTGTCCTGGAAGATGCCGGAGATATCGTTGAGCACGCCGACGCGCACGACATTATCCGAGATCTCGGCATTTGCCGCGCCGCCAATCAGGCTCGCGGCCAGCGCAAGCGTCCACTTCAGATATTTCATGATTCCCTCCCCTGTTTGATGTGATGCCGCGCCGGTCATTGCCGGTGCGTCTGAAAATCAGACTTCTTGAAATCAGACTTTCTTGAAATTAGGCTTCTTGAAATCAAACTTGCCGCTCCGGCAATCTCAGCACGAGCCCGTCGAGCGCGGGCGTGAGCTGGATCTGGCAGGACAGCCGGCTGTTCGGCAGCCGCTCGGTCGCGGTGCCGTCGAGCAGCGCGTCCTCGTCATCGGCCACCGCCGGCAGGCGCGCGAGCCAGGCTTCGTCGACATAGACGTGGCAGGTCGCGCACATGGCGTTGCCGCCGCATTCGGCCAGAATGCCGTCGATGCCATGACGGGTCGCGGCCTGCATGGCACTCTCGCCGTCGCTGGTTTCGATATGGTCGGACCTGCCGTCGGGATGGATGAAGGTGATGGCGGACATAAAAACTCCTCGTCAGGCCGGAGTGATGGTCACAGGCAGGCTGTCGAGCCCGCGCAGCGTGTTGTTGAAGCGGCGTTTCGGCTCGCCCGTGATCTCGATCCCGGCGATGCGCTTCGCCAGTGCGGTCAGCATCACCTCGCCCTCGAGGCGTGCGACGAGCTGGCCGACGCACATGTGGATGCCGGAGCCGAAGCCGACATGGCCGGAGCTGCGACGCGTGATGTCGTAGCTGTCGGGCTTGTCCCAGCGCCGCGGGTCGCGATTGGCGGCGGCGAGGAACATCAGCACCTTCTCGCCCTCGCCGATCCTCGCACCTGACAGTTCGACCTCGCGCGTCGTGGTGCGGAAGAACGTCTGCACCGGGCTCTCGAAGCGCACCGCCTCCTCGAAGGCGTTGCGCGCGAGCGTGAGATCATCGCGCAGCCGCTGCCACTGGTCGGGAAAGCGCGCGAGGCAATAGACGGCAGCACCAATGCCGTTGACGGTGGTGTCGAGGCCGGCGGACAGCAGCGAGCGCACCAGCAGCGGCGCCTCGGCCGCGGTGATCTCGCCGTCGTCGACACGGGCGTGAATGCAGGCGCCGAAGCCGCCGGGCGCGAGATTGTCCCGCTGGCACTGCTCGGTGACATAGGCCTGATGCGGCGCCGAGCGCGCGATCGCGTCCTGCCGCAGCTGGTTGGGCGGACCGAAGGCGTTGAAGACGAGGCTCGCATAGGGGATCAGGTGCTCGCGGCCTTCGGGCTTCAAGCCCAGCGCATCCGGGAAGATCGAGAGCGGGTAGGCCTCGGCGAGATCGGTGATCGCGTCGAAGCTGCGCTTCTCCAGCAGCGCATCAACCCGCTCCTCCGCAGCCGCGGCAAAGCGGTCGCGCACCTGCTTCATCACGGTCGGCGACAGCACTTTTGACAGCACCGACCGGGTGCGGGTGTGCGCGGGCGGATCGGCTTCGAGGATCAGGCTCGGCGGCCGCCACGGCGTCTCCTTCTTGAAGTCGGAGAGGCCGACGCCGCGGCTGGAGCAGAACGTCGCGGGGTCGTTCAGCACGGCATGAACCTCGGCATAGCGCGCGACGCCATAGACGTTCCACTTGTCGAGATAGACGACAGGTCCCGCCTCCCGCAGCAGCTCATGCGTGGGATAGGGATCGGCAAAGAAATTCATCGCGAAGGGATCGACGTCGAGACGCGGGACAGCCGACGAACCGTTGATTTCCGGGGAGCTGGAAGCGCTCATTGAAGTCCTCCCTCATTTTGAACTTGTGCAAGGGCGGCGCATGCCCTTAGGTCTTCCGGCACGCCGCGAGCCAGAAGCCCGATATGCCGCCTTCGACAAGATCCCGACAGAAGCCTGCGCCCGCTGAGACGGGACCGACGCTCGATCTCGACCGCTACGTCCCCGCGTTCGTCACCTTCATCGCCAACAAGCTCTCGAACAGCGCCACCGCGTTCTATCAGCGGCAGTTCGGCGTCAACGTCACGGAATGGCGGATCATGTCGCTGCTGGCGATCGAGCCCGGCATTCCCGCCTCGCGCATCTGCCACGTCATTGGTTTCGACAAGGGCCCGGTGAGCCGGACGCTCGCCGGCCTGGAAAAGCGGGGGCTGATCTCGATCCGCACCGACCCCAACGACGGGCGCACCCATTCGATCTCGCTGACGACGAAGGGCCGCGCCATCCATGACAAGGTGATCGTCGCGGCATTCGAGCGCGAACGGCGCCTGTTGTCCTGCCTCAACAAGGACGAGCGCGAGGTGCTGATCGACCTGTTGCGCCGCCTGCACGAGAATCTCGGCGCGGTGACCGGCGGCACCGAGACCTGACGGGCCACGCACCGGGCGCCGACCCCTGTCATTTCCAGGCATGCGCCGGCGTTCGCCCGCGGCACCCTCTCTGCCGAGCATTGCTTCCTCCGAGATCCGACGCGGCGGTTCCTCCCGCCGTCATCCTTGTCCGGAACGGTTCGCACAAATTAGTTGCTTAGGCAACAAAAGAATCGTGCAGGATAATGCGGCAGGTTGGCTGGCGTATTTGGGCTTGGCCAACTCTCGTGTCCCGGACGCGCTGCAGCGTGAAACGCTGCTGCGCAGAGCCGGGATCCATGCGACGGCGCGCACTAAGCGAGATAGGCCCCGGCTCAGCAGCGCATCACTGCGTGCTGCGCTGCGTCCGGGGCACGACGACAGCTAGCGCGGGCGTGGACGGGCTATCTGACGCAGCCGATCCACTCGCCTGCCGCATCGTCATCCAACCGCGCCAGCGCATCGGCGCGCCGCGTCAGCACGGCGCGCTGGTTGATGTAGCCCTTGTCGGTGATCTCGCCGCCGTCCACTGACGACGGTTCGGCGAGCAGCAGGGCGCGCGTCGCGTGGCCGGACGAGTTGGCGCTGTGCTGCTTCAGTTTCGCGAGACCCTGCGCGATCGCGACTCTGACCTTGTCATGCGCAAGCACGTCGTTCACGCCCGCGGTCTCGGGCAGGCCGGCATGCGCGCGGCAGGCAGCGATGTTCGGAAACACCAGGAAACGCACCTCGTCGCCGCCATGGCCGGTGACGACGATGTCCTGCGCAAGCGGCGCCAACGCGGCGATGCCGGCGACGCGCAGCGTGCCGACACTGACCCAGGTGCCGGAATTGAGCTTGAAGTCCTCCGCGACGCGGCCGTCGAAGAACAGGCCGCGCTCGGGCCGCTTCGCATCGGCGAACGTCACGGCGTCACCGATGAGATAAAAGCCCTCGTCGTCAAAAGCCTGCCTGGTCAGTTCCGGCGCCTTCCAGTAGCCCGGCGTGACGTTGGGGCCGCGCACGCGCACCTCCAGCTTGTCGCCGGTGGTGACGAGCTTCAATTCGGTGCCGGGTATGGGCACGCCGATATTGCCCGAGCGTTCCGCGAGGAAATGACAATCGGTGGCCAGCGGCGACGTCTCGGTCGAACCCCACGCCGAGACCATCGGCAGCGCGCGGCCAACGGTCTTGACGGAGAGCTCTTCGAGAGCGTCCCAGAGATTCTGCGGCAGCGCGGCACCGGCGTAGAACGCGAATTTCACCTCGCTGAAGAAGCGGCGACATAGCTCCTCGTCGCCGCGCAGCGCTGCGATCAGCATGTCGAAGCCACGCGGCACGTTGAAATAGACCGTCGGCATCACGCTCTTCAAATTGGCGAGTGACGTCGCAAAGAGACCGGGCGCTGGTTTGCCGCCGTCGATATAGAGCGAGCCGCCATTGCGCAGCACGAGATTGAAATTGTGGTTGGCGCCGAACGTGTGGCTCCAAGGCAGCCAGTCGAGAATGACGAGATCGTCGTTCCCCTGTTCGAGAAAAGTCCAGGTCTGCGCCTTGGCCTGCTGGCTGGACGTCAGCATGCGCTGGGTGTTGATGACTGCCTTCGGCGCGCCGGTCGAGCCCGAAGTGAACAGGAGTTTTGCGATCGTGGCGGGCGTCACCGCGGCAAAGGCCTTTGCGACGTCGGGGCTCTCGGGCGTTGCCGCGATGCTGCGGAAGGCGAGCGCATCGGTATCGTCTGCATTGCCGCTGATGATCTGCGCGCCATGCAGGGGTTTGATCGCGGCCAGCGCCGCCGCAAACGGCCTCGTCGCGGAAACATAGATCGCGGCGGGCTCAAGCAGCGTGATCATGCTCTTGAGCTTGTCAAAATCCTTTGACATCAGCGAATAGGCCGGCGAGATCGCCGCCGAGGGCACGCCGACATGCTGGGCCGCAAGTGCCAGCAGCGCATGATCGATGCTGTTGTCGGAGAGGATCGCGAGCGGGTGGTCTGCGCTGAGCCCCCGCGCCAAAATCCAGGACGCCGCCGCGCGGACCTGGCGCAGCGCCTGCGCATAGGTGACGGTGGTCCACGGCGATTCGGCACTGCCGCGCTCTGCGAGGAAAATCGCATCGGGCTTCTGCCGTGCCCATTGCTCCAGCCAGTCGCCGATGCAGCGCGCGCCATCGCGCAGGGACTCGGGCGAGCGCAGCACGATGCTGCCGTCGGCGCGATGCTCGGCAACGGTTCTGGGTGTCGCGAACAGGCTCGAAGCATCACCGCGAGGGGCGGCGGTCATGGTTTCCTCCTCGCCCGGAAGCCGGGATCGGCCGCGGCCTCGTCGCGGACCACGTTGGCCATAATGTTGGGCATGACAATTGTTGTCGTCAACAACAATCTTTTGCCCGCGCGGCGTAGTCGCTACAAGCATGGTCCCGCAGGAGACGCGACGTGACAGCCACTGCAGCCCGGACTTCCCCACGCAAACGCCCCGGCAACGGCGCCGCGCGGCCGGTCGACGCGGACGAGATCGGCCTCGACGCCCTGGTCGGGCACGCCGGCTATGCGGTACGGCGCTTCCAGATCTGGATCTTCCAGGACTTCATCAGGACGCTCGGCGATGTCGACATCCGGCCGACGCAATATTCGGTGCTGACGGTGATCGGCGCCAATCCCGGCCTGTCGCAGATGGCGGTGGCCAAGCGCCTCGGCATCGAGCGCGCGCGGCTGGTGCATCTGCTCGACAGCCTCGAACAGCGCAAGCTGGTCAAGCGCGTCAAGTCGAAGGTGGACCGGCGCTCTCACGCCCTGCACCTCACACCGCAGGGCGAGACGGCGCTGGCAAAATTCAAACGCCTCGCCGCGGAGCACGAGCGGCATGTCGAGGAGAAGATCGGCAAGGAGAACCGGGAGCGGCTGCTGCGAATCCTCGCCGACTTCACCTGATCCAGACTGCCTAATATTTACGCAATTGCCCCCGACAGGGCGATGGCATGGCGGCCCGACCGATCCTCAAAATATCCCACAACCCACTGATCTCTCGATAACATCCGGATGCACTCGTCCTGCCCGGATTCTGTACACAATGGCACATCGCTTGCTTCGATCCGGGTGAAGAGACGTAGCCGGAGTTTTGTCACCATGGGGGCTGAGCAGCCTGAAACGATCGCCGCGATTGTGGCCGCGCATCGCGCGGGCACGCTCACGCCGGCGCAGACGGTCGCGCGCAGCTATCAGCGCATCCGCGACCACAACGATCCCGCCGTCTTCATCAGCTTGCGCGACGAAAAGGACGCGATCACGGAGGCCGAGACGCTCGCCACGAAGGGGGCCGCCAGCCTGCCGCTCTATGGCGTGCCGGTCGTGGTGAAGGACAATATCGACGCGCTGGGATTTCCGACCACCGCGGCGTGCCCGGCCTTCTCGTACACCCCGACACATGACTCGACCGCGGTTCAGCGGCTGCGCGCCGCCGGCGCCATCATCATCGGCAAGACCAATCTCGACCAGTTCGCGACCGGCCTTGTCGGCGTGCGCTCGCCCTACGGCATCCCCAGAAACTCGATCCGTGAGGACCTCATTCCCGGCGGATCGAGCTCGGGATCGGCCACCGCCGTCGGCGCCGGGCTCGTCCCGCTGTCATTGGGCACCGACACCGCCGGCAGTGGCCGCGTGCCCGCAATGCTCAACAACATCGTCGGGCTGAAGCCGAGCCTCGGCATGATCTCGACCGCTGGCCTGGTGCCCGCCTGCCGGACGCTCGACTGTATCTCGGTGTTCGCGCTGACCGTGGACGACGCTGCGCTGGCGCTCTCCGTGATGGCAGGTTCCGATCAGGCCGATCCGTTCTCGCGCGACCGGCCGCTTGGCGCGATCACCCCGCTCCCGGCCAACCTGCGCCTCGGCGTGCCGCGCGGCGGACAGCTGATCTTCTTCGGCGACAAGAAGGCGGAAGCGGCTTACGCCGATGCGTTGAAGCGCTGGACCGCGCTTGGCGCAACGCTGGTCGAGTTCGACCTCGAGCCGTTCTACGAGACGGCGCGGCTGCTCTACGAGGGACCGTGGGTCGCAGAGCGCTATCTTGTGATCAAAAACCTGCTCGCGTCTGCGCCTGATTCAATTCATCCGGTGACGCGCGAGATCACCGCGGCGGGCGCGCGGCTGACTGCTGCAGACACCTTCTCCGCGCTCTACCGCTTGCAGGGCCTGCGCAAGATCGCCGAACGTACCTTCACCAATATCGACGCAGTGGTGCTGCCGACGGCGCCGACGGCCTACACGACCGCGCAGGTGCTGGCCAATCCGGTCGAGCTCAACAGCCGGCTCGGCACCTACACCAATTTTGTGAATCTGCTCGACCTCTGTGGTCTCGCGGTCCCCGCATCGATGCGCACGGACGGCATTCCGTTCGGCATCACGCTGCTTGCGCCCGCCGGCCACGACGCGCTGCTCGCGAGCATCGGTCGCGTGTTCCATGCGGATACCAAATTGACGCTTGGCGCGAAGGGCGTGCCGCAAGCACCGCTCGCGCCGCTTGCCGCAAGCGGCATCGACGAGATTCCAATCGCAGTCGTCGGCGCGCATCTCTCCGGCATGGCGTTGAACGGCGAGTTGAAAGCGCTGAACGGGCACCTGATCGAGGCGACCAGGACCGCGCCCGACTACACGCTCTACGCATTGAAGACCACGCCGCCGAAGCCGGGCATGCTGCGCGTCGAAGCCGGCAAGGGCGCGTCGATCGAGCTGGAGATCTGGTCGCTGTCGTCGTCCGCCTTCGGCAAGTTCGTCAACGCGATTCCCGCGCCGATGGCGATCGGCACGATCCGACTGGCCGACGGCCGCAGCGTGAAGGGATTCCTCGTCGAGCCCGAAGTGCTGGGCGAGGCGCGCGACATCACGAGCTATGGCGGCTGGCGGAAGTTCATGGCGGAAGCGGCGACGGCCTGAGCTCATTACCACGGTCGTCCCGGACAAGCGAAGCGCAGATCCGGGACCCATAATCACAGGACGAAGTTTGGCGAAGACTCGGAGTTACCAGCTCGCACCACAACCACTCCCTGGGGTTATGAGTCCCGGCCTTCGCCGGGACGACAGCGAGTAAATTGACCCGCCGTTGCCCTACACCGACACCGCGTAGATCTCGTACTCCCCGCGCACCAGCTCGATATGCGCGCGCATCGCGGCGGCTGCGCCCTGCTTGTCGCCGCGCATGATGGCGACCACGACGCGGTCGTGTTCCGCTTGCGATTTGGCGAGACGTCCGAGATTGCGGAACTGGGCGCGGCGGAACGGCTGCACGCGCACGCGCGTCGCCAGCGTGATCTCGGCGATGTAGCCGTTCTGCGAGCCGGCATAGATCGCGTTGTGGAAGCGCTCGTTGACCTCGTGGAAGCGATCGGGATTGCCGGTGTAGCTGAGAACCCGCAGCTCTTCGTGGATGGCCTCAAGACCGTGGCGCTCGGCGGCGGACATGCGCTCGGCCGCGAGACCTGCACAGAGCGCCTCGAGCTCCGCCATGGCCTCGAACATGCTCGTTAGCCGCTCGATCGAGGGCTGTGCCACCACCGCGCCGCGATGGGCGCGCGCTTCGACGAGGCCGCTCGCCACGAGCTGGCGCAGTGCTTCCCGCACCGGCGTGCGGGAGACGCTGAAGCGGCGCGCGATATCGGTCTCGTCAAGCGGCGAGCCGGGTGCCAGAGCTCCGCGCACGATCTCGTCGGCGAGCTGCAGGCGCAGCTCCTCGGCGCGTGTGACCTTGTGCACGCTGGGTTGCGCCCGGTCGACGCGCGGCACCACCGGCTCGGCCGGCAATATTCCGGGCGGAAAGTCTTCAAGCGTCATACGATCAGGTTTCTTTCGACTCGTCGATGATGCTGACATGGGCGGCGACGACGCGCCAGCCCTCCGGGAAGCGAATCCAGGTCTGCATCTGCCGGCCGACCTTGCCGGGCGCGGTGTCGCGATAGAACAAGGTGGAGGCGACGGCCGTGTCGCGGCCATAGCTCGATATGACGGTCTTTGCGGTGCGGCGAACGAGGCCGACCGGCGAGCGGCCGGCGCGAAAGCCGGAGATCGCCTCATAGCCGTAGAGGTTCTCACCGATGCCATAGCGCAGCGTACGGGGATCGTTGCGGAAGAGCTCGCCGAGCACTGCGACGTCGTTGGTGATCAGCGCCTGCTCATAGCGCTCGAACGCGGCTTTGACTTCCGCGATCACGTCGGGGAGATCGATCTCCATCTCAAAATCCTCTTGGGCTGGGCGCGGCGGCGACGCCCATCTTCTCCAACGCGTACGCGACGCGCAACGCGATGTCCTCGCGCCATGGCGCGGCGATGATCTGCACGCCGATCGGCAGCGGCTCGAGCGGCACCGGCACGGCGACCACCGGCAGGCCGATGAACGAGATCGGCTGGGTGTGGATGCCGATATTGGCGCGCACCGGCAGCTCGACGCCGCCAAGGTTGAAATTGACCTGGCCGAGCTTTGGCGCAACGCAGGGCGTGGCCGGCGCGATCAGCACGTCGACGGATTTGAATATCTCGCCAAGTTGCGCGCGATACCAGCGGCGGAATTTTTGCGCGCGGTCGACCAGCGGCGCGGGCACCATGGCGCCCGCGATCAGCCGGTCGCGCACCGCGGGATCGAAATCGTTCGGCCGCTTGCGCAACCGATCGAGATGCAGCGAGGCGCCTTCGGTGGTCGTGATGACATAGGCCGCCGCGCGGGCGCGCGCGGCTTCGGGCACGTCCACCACTCGCGTTGCGCCCAGCGCCTTGGCGACGCGGCTGACGGCTTCGACGGCTTCCGGAAACAAATTGGTCTGGAAGTACCCGCCGGCGACCGCGATGCGCAGGTCCGAAACCGGATTGGCAAGCAGCGGCGTCGTCGGCTCCAGACCACGTGTGGTGGTGCAGGCGGCATCGTCCGCATCCGGTCCCTGCATCGCGTCATAGGCCAGCGCGAGATCGGTGACGGAGCGCGCAAACGGGCCGAGATGATCGAGGCTCGCGACGAACGGGAAGGAGCGCGCACGCGAGAGCCGGCCATAGGTCGGCTTCAGGCCGAAGATGCCGCAGAACGAGGACGGCACGCGGATCGAACCATTGGTGTCGGAGCCGAGCGCGATCGGCACCAGCGCGCCGCCGACGGCACTGCCCGAACCGCCGGAGGAGCCGCCGCTCATCCGCGTCGTGTCGTGCGGATTGCGCGAGGGACCGTCATGGACGTTCTCGCCGGTGAAATCATAGGCGTATTCGCCCATGTTGAGCGCGCCGACGAGGACGGCGCCGGCAGCTTCCATCCGCTCGATCAGCGTGGCGTCGCGGCTGGCGGGCGCGCGGTCGCGGTTGATCTTCGAGCCGGCGCGCGTCGAGAGCCCGGCGACGTCGAACAGATTCTTCGCCGCGAAGGGCACGCCAGCCAGCGGGCCGACGGTCTTGCCGGCGGCGATATCGGCATCGATCGCGCGCGCTTTGGCGCGGGCGCGATCGGCGGTGACGTCGGTGAAGGAGTTGAGGATGGTGTCGTGCTGCGTGATACGCGCAAGCGCTGCTTCGGTCGCATCGAGCGCGGACAATTGGCCGCCGGCCACCGCCTTGGCGATGTCAGCAGCCGTCATCTCTGGCTTGGTCGTCATGGCGGCGTCAGACGGTGAACACGGGCGCCGGCTCGGTCTCGTCCGGCAGCGCGAATTCGTCGACGAGGCGGCCGAGCCGCAGCGAGACCTCGAGATTGGCGCGAATGGACGACCTCCATGCTTCCTCGACGGGCAACGCCAACGCTTTCGTGACAGCGTCGATATAATCGTCCAGCGGTTCGGCCATCACGCTCCCAAACAATCAGTGTAATCTCAGTGTACTTGCAACGGCGGATGCGGGATCGCCGTCAGAAGCTCCTTGGTGTAGTCGTCTTGCGGATCGCTCAAAACCCTCTCGGAAGACCCTTCTTCGACGATTCGACCCGACCGCATGACAATGACACGATCGCACAACAAGCGCACTACGTTCAAATCATGCGAGACGAACAGATAACTCATACCTAGCCGCGCCTTGAGGTCCTGGAGCAGATTGAGGACCACGGCCTGGACCGAGACATCGAGCGCCGCGGTCGGCTCGTCCAGGATGACGAGTTTTGGGTGCAGGGCGATGGCGCGGGCGATGCCGACGCGGGCCTTCTGGCCGCCCGACAATTGGTGCGGGAAGCGATCCAGCAGATTGTGCGGCAGGCCCACCATGGTGGCGAGTTCCTCACATCGGGCGCGGAGCGCGTCGCGCCCCCTGATGTCGCCGAGTTGCATGATGGGATCGGCGATGGCGCGCGCGGCGGTGAAGCGCGGGTTGAGGCTGTCGGTCGGATCCTGGAACACCATCTGGATGCGGCTGCGCTGTGGTAGCCGGGCAAAAGAAGCAGGCGCGGTGGCGCCGATGTCCTCGCCGTCGAACTGGATCAGGCCCGAGGTCTGGTCCAGGAGCCGCATCACCATCATCGACGTGGTCGATTTGCCGCAGCCGGACTCGCCGACCAGGCCAACGCTCTCGCCGTGACCGACCGAGAAGCTGATACCGTCGACCGCGCGGAACACGTCCGGCTCGACCGGCGGCTTGCGGCCGAACAATTTGCCGAGCGTGGCCGTGGCGCCCTGACGGGGATATTCCTTGACCAGCTTGTCGATGAGGAGAAGGGGCTGCGCGCTCTTCCCGGCCTCGTCCTGCGAAGCCTGATGGATGGCCGGGTCAGGCCCGGCCACGACGGCTGAGCCCTCCTCCTCCGGCAATAGATCCCGCAACGACACACCGAGCCGCGGCGTCGCGCGCATCAGCTTCTTCGTGTAGGGGTGCTGCGGGTTGGCGAAGATGTCGGCGGCCTTTGCGGTCTCGACCACCCGGCCCTTCTCCATCACCACGACGCGGTCGCAATAGGCTGCCGCGAGGCCGAGGTCGTGCGTGATCAGGATGGTGGACATCGCCTTGCGCTTGGTCAGCTCGACGATCAGATCCATTACCGCCTTCTGCGTGGTGACGTCCAATCCAGTCGTCGGCTCGTCCGCGATCAGCAGCTGCGGATTGCAGGCGAGCGCGAGCGCGATGACGACGCGCTGGCACATGCCGCCGGACAATTCGAACGGATAGGCGTGATAGCGCTCGCGCGGGCGGGCGATCTTGACCTGCTCCAGCGCCTCGATCGCCTTTTCGCCGCGGTCCGAGACCATGGCCTGCTGCACATGGGTGCGCAGCACGTCCTCGATCTGGTCGCCGACCTTGCGGATCGGGTTGAGCGCGGCACGCGGGTTCTGGAAGATCATCGAGACTTCGCGGCCGCGCAGATCGCGCATCTGGTCTTCGGTCGCGGCCTTGACGTCGATGCCCGAGAACATCACCGAGCCCTCGGCGATCTTGCCGGCACGGTCGAGGATACGCATCACCGCATAGGAGGTCACCGACTTGCCGGAGCCGGACTCGCCGACGATCGCCAGCGTCTCGCCCTTGGCGACGGAGATGTTGACGTGCTGCACCGCCTTGACGATGCCGCGGCGGGTGGTGAATTCGACGGTGAGGTCCTGGACGTCGAGCAGGGGCTGGGCGGTCATGCGTGCCTCCCGTCACTCAAAAACTCGAAAACAACCCCATGCACAGTAGAGATGGCATTGGAATCGTTGGAGAATTTTAGCGGGAAATTTGCCATCACGTCCTCCGCTGCGGGTCGACGATGTCGCGCAAACCGTCGCCGAGGAGGTTGAAGCAGAACACGGCGATCATCAAAGCGAGGCCCGGGAACAGCGCGATCCACCATTCGCCGGAGACCATGAAGCCGGCGCCTTCGGCGACCATGATGCCCCATTCTGCCGTCGGCGGACGGACGCCGAGGCCGATGAAGGACAGGCCTGCGGCATTGAGGATGGCGTAGCCCATGGTCAGCGACATCTGCACGATCATGATCGGCATGATGTTCGGCAGGATATGCACGAGGAGAATGCGGAATTCGCCGTTGCCGGACAGACGCGCGGCCTGCACGAAGCCGGCATTGCGGCGCACGTTGGCTTCGGCGCGCGCGACGCGGGCATAGAGCGGGAAATTCACGATGGCTGTCGCCAGGATGATGTTCTGCACGGTGTTGCCGAGGGCTGCGACGATGCCCATCGCCAGCACGAACAGCGGGAACGCCATGATGGTATCGGCGATGCGGCCGACGATGCGATCGGTCCAGCCGCCGAAATAGCCGGCCGCGATGCCGGCGAGCCCGCCCATCAGGAACACCAGCACGACGGAGGCGACCGCGATGAACGTATCGAGCCGCGTCGCCACCACGACCCGGCTGAAGATGTCGCGGCCCAATTGGTCGGTGCCGAACCAGTGCGCGGCCGATGGCGGCTTCAGCGACGCCGCGGTGTCGGACGCCAGCGGGTCATACGGCACCACATAGGGGCCGAAGATCGCGGCAAGGAGGATCACGACCAGCAGCGCGAAAGCAAAACCCGTGACCTTGTTCTCGCCGAGCACGTAGCGGGTCTGGTCGAGGATTGCGGCGAGTCCCGACGTGCGCGCGGGACCGACGGGTTCAACAGCAGGCGCAACGGTGCTCATGATTAGCCCTCCAGCCGCACGCGCGGATCGATCACGCCGTACAAAATGTCGATCACGAGATTGAGCAGTACGTACATGACCGCCATGGTCAGCACGAAACCCTGCACCGGCGCGAAGTCCGACGAGATCAGCGCTTCCACCGCATAGGAGCCGATGCCGGGCCAGGCGAACACTTTCTCCACCAGCACGTTGGCCCCGAGCAGGAACGAGAACACCATGCTCAGCGTGGTGATGACGGGAAGCATCGCGTTGCGGAACGCGTAGGTGACGATGACGGTCGCGGGCGACAGGCCGCTGGCGCGCGCGGTGCGAACGAACTCCGACGACAGCACCGCCAGCATCGAGGCGCGCGTCATGCGCGCGATCGGCGCCAGCGAGAAGATCGCAAGCGTCGTCGCCGGCAGGATGAGCTGGCTGCATGCCGAACGGAACGCCTCGAAGTCGCGCGCGATCAGGGTGTCGATCAGATAGAAGCCGGTCACCGTCGGCGGCGCGCTGTAGAACACGTCGAGCCGGCCGAGCGGCGCGGGCGACCAGCCGAGCCAGAAATAGAAGACATAGACCAGCACGAGGCCGGTGAAGAACACCGGCAACGATACGCCGGCCGTCGTCGTCACCCGGCAGAGATGATCGACCCACGATCCCGGCCGCGTCGCCGCCAGCACACCGAGCGGAATCGCAATCACGATCGAGACGATCAGGCCGAGCAGCGTCAGCTCGGCGGAGGCCGGCAGGCGGTTGCGGATCTCGGCCGCGACCGGCTGGCCCGTCGTGAGCGAGTTGCCGAAATCGCCATGGGCGAGATCGTTGGTGTACCGGAAGAACTGCTCGATCAACGGCTTGTCGAGGCCGAGCTTCTTGCGTATCTGCTCGACCGCTTCCTTCGTCGCGGCGGGGCCGGCGAAATACGCGGCGGGATCACCCGGCAGCGCGCGGGTCAGCAGGAAGGTGACGATGACGACCCCGATCAGCGAGGGAATCGCGAACATCAGGCGCTTGCCGATCATGGTCAGCATGGCGTGGCACTCCTGCGTGTGTTGCGCACACTGCTAGCCGCGTACTCCGCTGCGTTCCCTCCCCCCTTGCGGGGGAGGGAGAGGGGTGACCCCAGGAGAGGTCGGTGTTCGTGGCTACCCCTCTCCCCGCCCTCGAGAGCGAGCTTCGCTCGCCTCGGACCCCGCAAGGGGGGAGGGAATGAGAGAGCGGTGGCCGCCTCACGGAATGAAGAACCTGCACCGCAAGGATTCCAGAGACCAACACATGCCGATGCGTCGTCGACCATCAGCATGCCCCCTCACCCCTTCGCCATCGCGCGATAATCCAGGCGGCGGTGGAACCAGTATTGGTAGCCGCTGATGTTCTTCTGCATCGCGACGTTGACGAAGGGCTGGTACAGCGGGATGCGCGGGATATCGCTGTAGGCGAGGTCGACAAACCCCTTCACGTCGGCGTCGTAGGTCGCGGTGTCACCGGTGGCGGCAGCAACACGCGCGCCGTCGATCAGCTTGTCCATCTCCCCCGACTTGTAGCTCATGGTGTTGAAGACGGAATTATTGCCGTGATAGCACCAGTAGAAGAAGTATTCGGGGTAATCGAGCCAGCCCGAGAACACGTTGGTGAAGAGCGGCATCTCCTTCTTGTTCAATTCGGTGCGCCAGTTGGCGCCGGGCACCTTGTTGATGGTGGTCTTGATGCCGATCTGGGCCAGGCTCTCCTGCACCAGCACGCAGAGCGGCTCGTTGACGCCGGCGAAGTTGAGATCGAACGAGATCGTGGTCTCGAAGCCGTTGGCGTAGCCGGCTTCCGCCATCAGCGCCTTCGCCTTCTCCATGTCGGTGTTGTATTTGTGCGGCTGCGGCCAGGCGACTTCGGTCGGTTTGTCCTTGGCCGCGCCGAACATCGGATTCGCGAGGCCAAACATCACCGCGTCCATGATCTTCTGATAGGGAATCGCGTAGGCGACCGCCTGACGCACCTTGGGATTGTCGAACGGCGGCTTGGTCACGTTCATGCCGATGTACTGGATGCCGTTGGAGAACGGCAGCGACACCACGTTGAGCTTGCCGCTCGCCTTCATCTCCTGGAAGTCCTTGAACGGCAGCTCGTAGGAGATGTCGGCGTCGCCGCGCTCCAGCAGCGCGCGGCGGTTGCCGGCCTGCGGCACCATGCGCCAGATCACGCGCTTGATCTTCGGCAGGGGACCGCCGACCCAATCCTCGTTGCGCTCCATCACCACTTCGGTGCCGGCGGTCCACTTCGTCACCTTGTAGGCGCCGGAGCCCGCGGTCTGCTGTTTCGTGAATTCGAGACCCCAGGGATCCTTCTCGCTGGCGTTCTTCTTCACCAGTTCGGAATTGATGATGCAGGGCACGATCACCGCGAGATCGGGGATCGTCAGCTTGTCCTTCTTCAGGAAGTCGACACGCACCGTGTAGTCGTCGATCACGACGAACTGCTCGGGCTTCGTAAGCGAGCCCGCGCTCATCTGGAAGGTGGGGAAGCCGCCGACGCTGACGGCGCGGTCGAGCGACCACTTCACGTCCTTGGCGGTCACAGGCGCGCCGTCGTGGAATTTGGCGTTCTTCTTCAGCTTGAAGGTGACCGACATGTCGTCGATCTTGAAGTCCTCGGCGAGCTCGCCCTTGAACTTGTCGCGGTCGTAATAGGGCACGCCGCCGGGGCCGCTCTTCATCTCGTGGCTGATCAGGCGGTCGTAGCAATTCCAGGACACCTCATACCCGGGCACGTTGGTGCCGACGCCGTGGATGTCGAGATTGTTGGGGCCGCCTTCCGAGACGATCAGCAGGGTCTCCGAGCGCGCATCGGCATAAGCGGACGAGACCACGGACGGCATGGCCGGAAGTGCCGCGCCTGCGGCCAATCCGGAAACGGACTTGAGGAAATCGCGGCGCTTCATGAAATGGCTCCAACACAAAAGTTTCTGGTTGGAACTGGATTCGCAAGGTTCGTGCCAAGGCTTAATGGGAGCTTATCCTGCTCCTAATGCATTGATATCATGATGGAATAGAACCCGAAGACGGTGTGGCTTTGCCGTCCAGGCCTTGGGCATTGCATACAAAGATACGCATTTGCTCATGAATTAAGCTGAATGAAGCCTCGGCTCATTTGGTAGGCGGCCTATTGGACCACCGTCGTCCTGGCGAAAGCCAGGACCCATTACCCCAGGGAGAAGTTGCGGCGCGAAGCTGGCAACCACGAATCTTCGCAAAACCCCTCCCTGGGGTAATGGGTCCTGGATAAGCGCTTCGCTATGCTTGTCCAGGACGACAGTGGTGATTGGTTCACCCAGGGATCACCCCGGCCAGATCAGCTCCTGCAGCTCGACAAGATCATCCGCCTGCTCCTGCCAGCCCTCGATGCAGATGTGGCTGTTGAGGTCGCTGGCGCGGTGCAGCAGCATCAGGGCCATCAGGCGCCGCTTGAGCGTGAAATCGAGCTGCGCATAGCCAAAACCTTCGAGCAGGTTGCGCACCCGCCCCGGCCGGCCCGCGGCCATGAAGGCGCTGGGGCCGAGCAGATCGTAGTCGCGCCACCCCGCCAGCACGTCGCCGAAGTCGAACAGGCCGGCGAGCGACCATTCGTCGTTGGTGCAGGCGAGCAGAAAATTCTCAGGAATGTATTCGCCGATCAGGAGCACCGGCGGCGCGTCCATCGGAATGAGTTTCGCCGCATCGCGCAGGAGATCGTCGAGGCCCGCGAGGAATTTTGGGGCAAGGCCGAGACGCGTGTGCCGCGCCTTGCAGCCCTGCATCTGGGCGCGCATGAAGTCGTCCCAACGCGGCTGGATCTGCGCGAGCGGGCCGAGCGGAGCGCGCTGCACGGACGCGATGGTCTCGCCGATCTGGCGCAGCACGCGCTCCTTCTGCGCTTCCGCCAATTGCGGCCAGACCTCCGAGCCGAGCGTGCCGGCAAGGCGCGAGATGATCAGATAAGGCCAGCCGTCGCGCATCCCTTCCGCGACGATCCCGGGGATCGGCAGCGAGAGGCGGCCCGCAAGCTGCGTCAGCGAGCCGCGCTCGGAGACGAATTGCGCGCGCAATAGCGGCGGGAAGATCTTCAGGATCAGCTTCTCGCCGAGCCCGACCACGAGATTGGTGCCGGTCGAAAACACATGCGGCGAGCTGGTATCGAGACCACGGCCGCGCGCGATGTCGAGCGCGATTGGCAGCCATCGCGACCGGTCGGCGCGCAAGGCGCGGTAGGCCTCGAGGCTCGTCGACGCGGACACGCCCCAAGCGCCCGCGGAATCCGGCGGCAGCGTCTCCTCCATCACAGCGCCAATCCGGCCCTATTGCTACTCCAGGACATCCTTGACGCTGCTCTTGATGGTCGAGGGGACCGCATGCTCGGGGACTTCGATCGTCTGCGCACCGCGCGTGATCCGGTAACTGAACGCGTCGGCCTGGCCCGGATGCGCGGGCGCGACTTTCTTCGGATCGGCAAACAGCTGCTCCACCGTCTTCTGATCAGCGGACGACAGATCCGACAACGCCACTTCACCGCGACTCTTGAGGTGAGGGCCGCCGAAGCCGGCGACCCCTCCGACGCGCTCGATCTTCAAGCGATCCACGCCTTCTTCCTTTCGTAACGCGCTTTTCGTGACGCGCCGTACCCGGCCTATAGCCCGACCTTCTTCCATCCCGCATCGACCGCGGCGGAGACTGCGGCATCGCCAGGATACAACGTGTGGGCACCCTGCCGGGTCCGGGCCGCGAATGCCTTCATCGTCATGTTCGGCATCGGTCCGAAACCGGTCAGCGAATGGTACCACACCTGCCCGATCTTGGCCCAACTGTATCCGCCAAGCGTCGTGCAGGCCGTGTAGAAGGCGAGGTTCGGCGGCCCGCTCGCGTAATGCGGATCCATGCCGGGCGTGACTTGCGAATATTTGGTCGGTTGTGGCGCCAGACAGTGCTTGGCGGCGGGATCGGCCATGTCGCGCAGGCAGGTGAACCCCTTCTTCTTGGCCGCCGGCCCCATGATGTCGCGCCCGATCAGCCAGTCGGCCTTCTTGACATCCTGCTTGGCCTCCCACTGTCGGAACATCGAGCCGAAACAGTCGGAGACGCTCTCGTTCAGGCCGCCGGCATCGCCGCTATAGACGAGCTGGAGGCTGTGCTGGGTCACGCCATGGGTCAATTCATGGCCGATGACGTCATTGCCCCTGGTGAAGTCGACGAAGATGCTGCCGTCGCCGTCGCCATAGATCATCTGCGACCCGTTCCACATCGCGTTGTTGTACTTCTCGCCGAAATGAACCGACGACATCATGGTCATGCCGTGATCGTCGATCGAATTGCGGTTGAAGACCTGCTGGTAGAACTTGGCCACTTTGGCGGTCTGGTTGAAGGTGCGCTTGACGGAGCCGTCCGAGGACGTCTTCGGCTTCGGTATCGGCGTCCCCGGCAGCGTCTGCGTGTGCTTGCAGTCGTAGACCGTGACCGACGGCGCCGCGGCCAGCGTGACGAGTCCGGCGGCGCGCGCCGCCACGACGTTGGTCAATTTCGCCGTCTGTGTCCGCAATTCGCGCAGTTCATGACTGACCTGGACGGTGTCGGCCAGCTGCTTGCGAACCACAGCGGACAGCTTCTTGTCCTGTGAAAGCCTGGTCAGAACGTCGTTCGGGATGATGCAACATGTGCAAGGCATAGGTGATCTCCATTACAACTTTTCCGAAAAAATGACATCAGAAACAACCTCAAGATTATATCCGCCGGCGTACAGCCACAAGTGAAGTGGCTCACACGGGCGTCACGGATTCGAGAGCATGGACCTGCGGCCCGTCGCGCCGCAGGCTCGCACACTCCGTCAGATGGCGAGATGTCCGATGGTGTTCGCCGGTGCAGCGAACGTCGCGCGTGTCGCGGAAGCGGCGGCGCCTATCGCTCCGGGCTGGCGCGCTCGAACTGGCGCAGCAGCTTGTTGCCGCGTTCGACCGCGGAATCGAGCGCTGCTTGCGCGCTCTTGCGGCCGGCAAAGGCCTGCTCCAGCTCGTCCTCGATCGCGCCGCGGATCAGCACGAAGGAGCCGAGCCGGATGCCCTTCGAATTCTCCGTCGGCGGATGCAGCGTGATCTCCTCGAACGAGATCGCCGAGCCCGGGGTACGCTCGTAAAAACCTTGCGCGCGGGTCAGCTCGAAGGCGGCACGGGTAACAGGCAGATAGCCGGTGTTCTGATGCCATGCGGCCTGCACGCCGGGCTGCGACAGGTAGGCGAAGAATCGCGCCACGCCCTTGTATTCCTCGCGCGGCCGGTCGCGCAGCACCCACAGCGTGGCGCCGCCGATGATCGAATTCTGCGGCGCGCCCTTCACATCGGGCCAATACGGCATCATGCCGTAGCCGATCTCGAATTTCGAATTTGCCTTGATGTCGGCCCGCGTCGCCGAGGAGCCGATGAAGATGCCGCATTCACCGTTCTGGAAGCGCGGCTCGGCCGACTGGCCGCGGCCGCTATAGTCGAACACCTTGGTCTTCTGCCACTCGCTGAGCTCGGAGACGTGACGCACGAGAGACGGATTGTTGATGGTCAGCTCGGCATCGAGCGCGGCAAAGCCGTTCGCCCGCGTTGCCAGCGGCAGATTGTGGAAGGCTGAAAAATTCTCGACATGGATCCAGGACGGCCAGGACGTGGTGAAGCCGCACGCCGCGCCACGATCGCGCAGGCGTTTTGCAGCAGCGCCAAGCTCCGGCCAGGTCTTCGGCGGCGCCTCAGGATCGAGGCCCGCGTCGCGGAACATGGTCTTGTTGTAATACAGGATCGGCGTCGACGAATTGAACGGGAAGGACAAGAGATTGCCGGCCGCATCGGTGTAGTAGCCGGAGACAGCGGGAAGGTAGTCATTGAGCGAGAACGGCTCGTTCATGTCCCGCATCAGGCTGAACACGGGATAGATCGCGCCCTTGGCCGCGGTCATGGTGGCGGTGGCGACCTCGTTGACCTGGACGATCGCAGGCTGGCTGCGCGAGCGGAAGGCGAAGATCGCGGCCGTCACCGTCTCGGTGTAATTGCCCTTGTAAGCAGGCACGATCCGGTAATCGGATTGCGAGGCGTTGAAGTCGGATGCGAGCTTCTCGAGCTGCCGGCCGAGCTCGCCGGACATCGCGTGCCACCACGCGATGTCGGTGGCGGCCCGCGCCGGCGCGGCCAATGAGAGAGCCGCAAAGGCGGCGACGACCTGCAAAAGGCGCGATGCTGAAGTCACGATGGCTCTTCCCATATCGCATCCCATGTCGCACGACGAACGGCGGCTGTCCCTGCTTAAGGCGCGGCATTTGCGGTTTCAACCGGGAATAAGCGCCGGCCGCGCCGCACAATCACGCAGGAGTGCCGGGCGGGATGGCCTTCCCTCGACCATCTGCTAGATTGCATTGAACCTTTTACTCCCGCCATAGACTCCACCACTGAGGGGTTGAGTGTGCCAGTGTTGAACCGTGCCGAACGCTCGCGGACCGGGGTGGTTTTTGTCGCGCTTCTGATCGCCATCTGCGCGACGAGCGCCGCTGCGCGCGAATTCCGCGCCGCCGACACCCAGACCGAGGATTATCCGACCGTGCAGGCGCTGCGCTACATGGGCGCCCTGATCGCCGAGCGCAGCGGCGGTCGGCATGAGGTCAAGGTGTTCCACTCCCGCCAGCTCGGCGAGGAGAAGGAGACCATCGAGCAGACCCGGGCCGGCGCGATCGATCTCAACCGGACCAATGTGGCGCTGATCGGCAACTTCGTTCCGGCGATGAACGTGCTTGCGATGCCGTTCCTGTTTCGGTCCATCGAGCACATGCAGAAGGTGCTGGACGGGCCGATCGGCAGCGAGATTCTCGGCAGCTTCGAACCCTACGGCTTTGTCGGGCTGGCCTTCTACGATTCCGGCGCTCGGTCGATCTACAACGGCGCCCGCCCGGTCAGAAACGTCGCGGACCTCAAGGGATTGCGGATCCGGGTGCAGCAGTCGGAGTTGATGAGCCAGATGATCCGCTCGCTCGGCGCGGAGCCGGTCGAGATGCCCTATGGGCAGGTGCTTGCCGGGCTTGCCAACCATCTGATCGACGGCGCCGAGAACAACTGGCCATCCTTCGTGACGACGGACCATTACAAGCATGCCGGCTACCTCGCGCTCACTGAGCACACGATGAGCCCCGAAGTCCTGGTGATCTCGCTGAAGGCCTGGAAAAGCCTGTCGGCCGACGACCAGACCATCTTCAGGGAAGCCGCGATACGTTCCAGTCGCTTCATGCGCGAGAAATGGCGCGACCTCGAGGAGCAGTCGCAACGCAAGGCGGAAGCAGCGGGCGTCACCATCGTCAGGGATATCGACCGCAAGCCGTTCGAGGATGCGATGGTCGCGATCTACGCCAAGGCCGGGCAAGATCCGGCCGCGGCCGCGCTGATTGAACGCATTCGCAAGGTGGAGTGAGGCCTCTTGCCCGGGCTTGGACACAGCGAGCATGCAGACAGGTCGCCCGGCCCGATCGGGCGGCTGCGCGCGCGGCTCGTCGGCGTGCTCCGGGCGGTGCCGATCCGCTGGCGCATCCTGTCGATCGCGGCGCTGAACTCAGCCGTCGTGGTGGTGCTGGTCGCGCTGATCTGGAACGGCTCGCAGGTGCTCGGCTCGGCCTGGGACGACGTGCGCCAGGTGCGCGAGTCCGACCGGATTCTGGCGCTGCTCGAAAGCGAGACCGGGCGGCTGCACAATCTGATCCACCGCTACATCAACCAGCCGAGCCCCGACCTGTTCGCCGAGATCCTGCTGCTGCGCGAGGCGGTGCTGGGCACGCTGACCAACCGCGCCGCCAAGGACCCGATGCTGTCGGGCTCGGTCGAGGAGCTGGAGCGCACCACCGACCGCTTCCTCAACGGCTTTGGCGAGCTGCGCGGCGTCCAGGCCACCATCGCCAGGACTTATGAGGATCAGGTGCAGGGACCGGCCAGGGACATGGCCGGCCTTTACTCCATCATCGAAGGCGCCACCGGCCATCGCGACGCGCTGATCTGGCCTTCGCTGGGCAAGTCGCGCGAGGCCTTCACCGCGATGCTGGTCGCGGCCAATTCCTACTATCTGTCGCTGTCGTCGGGTGCGGCCGACGACGCCCGCCGCAACACCGAGACGATCGAGAAGACCATCCCCGTGATGATCGATCTCGCCGACAACGACCTCCAGCGCATGGCGCTGCAACGGCTCGGGGTCCGCACCGCCGCGTTGCGCGAGGGCTTTGCAAAGCTCTCCGAGCAGCTCACGAACCGTACCGAGCTGCTGCGCAATACGATCGACGCCAACCAGGCCGAGGCGATCGGCGCCATCGACGACCTCTCCACCAAGATGCGCCAGCGCGAGCAGAAGGCGCAGGAGACGTTCGACCGCACGCTGGCGGACATTTCCCGTCGCGTTCTGTCCATCGCCGTGATCTTCCTCGGCATCATCCTCACCGCCGGCGTGCTGATCGCGCTGTCGATCCGGCTGCCGCTGCAGCAGATCATGGCGGCGATGCGCGCGATCACGCTCGGCGACCTCGACCGCGAGGTGCAGGGCACGCGCGCGCGCGACGAAGTCGGCGCCATGGCGCGCGCGGTGGAAGTGTTCCGCGAAAACGCGATCGCGAAGCGCGAGACCGAGGACGAGCTGCGCGCGTCCAAGGAGAAGGCCGAAAGTGCGCTGCTCGAGCTCAACGCCGCACAGCAGAATCTGATCGATGCCGAAAGGCTCGCAGCCCTCGGCGGCCTCGTCGCCGGCGTCGCTCACGAGGTCAACAACCCGATCGGCATCAGCCTCACCGTCGCCTCCAGCTTTGCCCGGCGCACCGAGATCTTCGAGGCCCAGCTCAAGGGCGAAGGCGGCCTGCGCCGCTCGCAGCTGGAAGAATTCGTGCAGTCCTCGCGCGATGCCTCGCAGCAGCTCGTCGGCAACCTGCAGCGCGCCGGCGAGCTGATCCAGTCGTTCAAGCAGGTCGCGGTCGACCGCTCCCATGCCGAGCGGCGGCAATTCTCCCTGAGCGAAGCCACCGAGCAGATCATCGCGAGCCTGCGGCCGGTGCTGAAGCGGTCGCCGATCACGCTCCATGTCGACATGCCCGAGGGGCTGCTGCTCGACGGCTATCCCGGCTCCTACGGCCAGATCCTGACCAACCTGTTCCTCAACGCCGCCAACCACGCCTTTGCCGACGGTCGCACCGGCACGATCACGATCTCGGCGCGGCCCCGCGGGACCGACGACGTCGAGATCATCTTCACCGATGACGGGGCCGGCATGACCCCCGACGTGCAGCGCCAGGCCTTTGACCCATTCTTTACCACCAGGCGTAATGAAGGTGGCACGGGACTCGGCCTCCATATCGTCTATAACCTCGTCACCCAGCAGCTCGGCGGTCGCATGATGCTGGAATCCAAGCTGGGACAAGGCACCACTTTTCGCATTATCATGCCCCGGGTCGCCAAGGGCGGCGGGCAAAGCACAGAGACTGACGGGACTTCTCAATGGCCGAACAGGACGATGTCCTCCACCTGATCGACGATACCGGTACCGCATCGGAGGATGTTGACGCCCGGAAATGGAAGATCGCCGTCATCGACGACGATCCGGCCGTGCATGACGGCACGCGCTTCGCGCTGTCCGACTACAACCTCAACGGCCAGGGTCTGGAGATCCTCTCCGCCCATTCCGCGGCCGAAGGTCGCAAGCTGATGGCCGCGCACAGCGACATCGCCGCCGTGCTGCTCGACGTCATCATGGAAACGGACGTCGCCGGCCTCGAGCTGGTCGAGTACATCCGCAACGAGCTCAAGAACGAGACCGTGCGCATCATCCTGCGCACCGGACAGCCCGGCCAGGCGCCCGAGCGGCGCGTGATCGTGCAGTACGATATCAACGACTACAAGGCCAAGACCGAGCTCACCGCCGACAAGCTGTTCACCTCGCTGACCGCGGCGCTGCGCTCCTACCAGCAGCTCGAGCGTATGCTGCAGACAAGACGCGGGCTCGAGATCATCATCGACGCCGCCTCGACGCTGTACGACTTCAAGTCGATGCAGCGGCTCGCCGAGGGCGTGCTGACCCAGCTCGCCTCGCTGCTCAACGTCGATTGCGCCGGTATACTGGTTTTGCGCGACAATGGCGGCATCGACCCCGAGCTCTCGGTGCTCGCCGGCAGCGGCTGCTACAGCCGCTTCATCGGCACGACCTCGTCGAAGGCGCTCGACCCCGATCTGCGCGCGATGGTGGAGGCCGCGTTCCAGGGCCGCAAGAACGAATTCGCCGACCACCGCAGCGTGATCTATTTGCGCACCGGAAGCGGCCGCGAGGTCGTGGTGCTGCTCCAGGCCGAGCGCGAGCTGTCCGAGACCGACCGCTCGCTGGTCGAGATATTCTCCAGCCGGCTCTCGATCGCCTTCGACAACGTCATCCTCTACCAGCAGCTCCAGGCCGCCAACACCCAGCTGGAAGACCGCGTCGCCCAGCGCACCCGCGCGCTGATGCAGGCCAACCGCCGCCTCTCGGCGCAATGGCTGCGGCTGCAACGCGCCAACGGCTTCAAGAACGAGATCCTTGGCACCGTTGCCCACGATCTGAAGAATCCGCTCGGCGTCATCCTCGGCCGCACCGAGATGCTGAAGGAGCTGATCTCGACCGGCGCGTCGTCAAGCGGCGTGGTCGCCCAGGTCGATCACATCCGCGATGCGACCAAGCGCCTGACCACGATGGTCGATCATCTGATCTCGGACGCGATGGCCGATGCCTTCGACATCACCATCCGCCGCGAGCCCGTCGACGTCGCGGCCCTGGTCAAGGAGGTCGCCGAGGCCAACCAGCCGCTCGCCGTCAACAAGCAGCAGGCGATCAGCGTCACCGCGCCCGTCAACGTCGTCACCATGTGCGACACCGACCGCATTCGCGAGGCGATCGACAACCTCATCAGCAACGCCATCAAATACAGCCCCATCGGCGGCAAGATCGGGGTCGTCGTCAGCCATGAGGGCGGCGACACCATCGTCCGCGTCAGCGACGAGGGCGCCGGCCTGTCGCCGGAGGATCTCGGCCGCCTGTTCGGTCGATTCCAGCGGCTATCCGCCAAACCGACCGCCGGCGAGAGCTCGACCGGGCTTGGGTTGTCCATCGTCAAGCGTATTATCGACATGCACGGCGGCGAGGTGACCGCCGACAGCGAGGGCCCCGGCAAGGGCTCGACCTTCACCATCACCCTCCCCGCGACCGAAATCCCGTGATCTCAAGACCATGACCCAAAGCCAGCACATCATGATCGTCGACGACGAGGCCCCGGCCCGGGAGATGGTCGGTGATTACCTCAAGATGCACGGCTTCACCGTGACGCTGTGCGACGGCGGCAAGTCGTTGCGCACAGCGATCGACGGCAGCATGCCCGACCTCGTCGTGCTCGACCTCAACATGCCCGAGGAAGACGGGCTCTCGATCATCCGCGACCTCAAGAGCCGCATCAACGTGCCGGTGATCATGCTTACGGCGACGGCGAGCCCGATCGACCGCGTCGTCGGCCTCGAGCTCGGCGCCGACGATTACGTGGCAAAGCCGTGCGAGCTGCGTGAGCTGATGGCGCGGATCCGCTCGGTGCTGCGCCGGAGCACGCCGGCGAAAGCCGTGGCGGCGGAGGCGGCGGCTGCGAAATCGGACAAGGACCAACTGGTGCGGTTCGGGACGAAGTGGCTCGATCTCGAAGCGCAGGCCTTGCGCGACGACGAGGGCAACGAGCACCCGCTGACCGCATCCGAGTTCGGGCTCCTGAAGGTGTTCGCGGCCAATCCGAAGCGCGTGCTGTCGCGCGAGCGCCTGCTGGAATTGGCCAACGCGCGCGACGCCGAAGCCTTCGACCGCGCGGTCGATCTGCGCATCATGCGCATCCGCCGCAAGATCGAGCCCGATCCCACGAAACCCGCCGTGATCCGCACCATCCGCGGCGGCGGCTATTTGTTCTCGCCGGCGGGCGAGAAGGCGTAGGGGGGCGCCACACTCTCCTGTGTCGTCCCGGCGAAGGCCGGGACCCATACCGCGTGATCTATCGGCGAGTGCGGTGCTCGTACCGCCCCAAAGCCTCTTCACTGCCTGTCTTCGCCAAACCACGGCCTGTGGTTATGGATCCCGGCCTTCGCCGGGACGACATCGAGATTGCGGAAGCGACGAACGCAAGGGCCCGAAATTCGTTCCCGACTGCTCAGCACGGCCACGGAGCCCCACCCCCGTATTTTCCGTACATTGAAATTCCACGCTTTTTTACCCCGAATGTTTCGTCGGGCCCTGTCCGACGAAACAATTTGGCCGCGCACGAAACCATTTTCCCCTTTTCGTGCAGACGTCCCGAAACGTTGGCTCATTAACACTTTGGTCCAAGGAAACGCCGCTCGGTTGCGGCGCTACGGGGAGCCAAGTCAATGCCGAACGTCATCGCCATCAACGCCCAAGCCAGCCAGAGCATCATTGCCGCTCAGGCGACCTCGGACGACATGCTTCTCGAAAGCATTGCCGACGGCAACCGGACGTCCATGCACATCCTTTATTGCCGTCACAACGTGCGCGTCTACCGCTTCATCCTGCGGATCGTGCGCGACGCCACCACGGCGGAAGATCTCGTCAGCCAGGTGTTTCTGGACGTGTGGCGGACCGCCGGCCAATTCCAGGGCCGCTCGCAGGTTTCGACCTGGCTGCTCTCGATCGCCCGCTTCAAGGCGCTGACCGCGATGCGCCAGCGTCGCTTCGAGGACATCGACCAGGAAGACGTGCGCCAGATCGCCGACGGTTGCGACACGCCGGAGACCTCGCTCGACCGCAGCGACACCAGCGCCATCCTCCGCGCCTGCGTTCAGAAGCTGTCACCCGCGCATCGCGAAATCATCACCCTCGTCTACTACCATGAGAAGTCGGTGGAGGAGGTCGGACAGATCATCGGCATCCCGCAGAGCACGGTGAAGACCCGGATGTTCTACGCCCGCAAGCAACTGGCCGAATTGCTTAAGGGCGCCGGCGTCGAGCGCTTTGCTGCCTAAACCTAGGTAATATCAAGGAGATAGGACGCCCATGGGGCCCTATCTCCGGACACGGAAGTTACCGCCGACGAAACAATTGAAACAAAGCACAACATCAGGCTGAAAAACTTCCCTCCTATAAAGCTCACATACGATTTCGTTAAACCTCCCAAGACCTCCAGCGACCCGGACGGGATGCCCCCCTCCGGGTCGTTTTGTGTCTGGGGATGGGCGAGACCACGGCTCCGCTGTTTAGCGGCGGTTTGAGTGAGGCGGGCATCGCTCTCTCATTCCCTCCCCCTTGCGGGGGAGGGAATGGGAGGGGGGTAGCCACACGGGGACTCCATCGATTTGTTCGTGCGGCGCGGTCGAAGATGGTTCGACCATTTCCCGGGCTACCCCTCTCCCCCGCCCTCCCCCGCAAGGGGGGAGGGAGCGCACCGTCACCGCAGCCGGCAGAGTGGCCGCGCGAAACAGGGGCTCCGTCACGATCGTGTGACGGCGCGTAACGTCCGACACAGCCATCCCGAACAGCCCTCGTGACCTCCTTCACGAGTGCCCCGATGCTCGAACTTCTCTTCGCCATCCTCGCCGGAATCCTCACCATCGCCGCGCCCTGCACGCTGCCGATGCTGCCGATCCTGCTCGGCGCATCGATCGGCCGCAGCTCGCATCTGCGCCCCGCGATGATCGCGCTCGGCTTCGTCGTCTCGTTCTCCGCGACCGCGCTGTTGCTCGGCGCCATCACGCGGCTGTTCGATTTCGATCCGAACATGCTGCGCGAGGCGGCATCGATCCTGCTGCTCGGCTTCGGCCTGTTGATGCTGTGGCCGGCGCCGTTCGAATGGCTGTCGATCCGGCTCAACGGCTGGCTCGATCTCGGCAACTCCAGCGCCACGCAGCGCGAGGGCGCGCTCGGCGGGCTCGTGCTCGGCACCACGCTTGGCCTGGTCTGGACGCCCTGCGCCGGCCCGGTGCTCGGCTCGATCCTGACGCTGGTCGCGACCACTGAGAACGCGACCTGGGCCGGCACGCTGCTGGTCGCCTACGCGATCGGCGCGGCGATTCCGATGCTGGCGATCGCCTATGGCGGGCAAGCCGCGACCACGCGTGTGCGCAGTCTCGCGCGCATTTCGCCGCGGCTGCAGCAGGGCTTTGGCGTCGTCGTGATCGGTTTCGCCGTCGCCGCCTATTTCCAATACGACACGCTGATCGTGGCGTGGCTTACCGGCTTCTATCCCACCGGCCAGATCGGCCTGTGATCATCCCGCATCTTCACCGGAGGATCTTTCCATGACTTTCAAACTGCTTGCCGTCTCCGCCGCACTGATCGGCATCGCCGTGACCGGCGCCGTCATCCCCGGCATCTGCGACGAGGCCGCACGCGCTGTCCCTGTCGTCACCGCTGCCGCCAGCCAGGACACCGCGCCCGACTTCGCCGGCATCAACAATTGGTTCAACTCGAAGCCGCTCAACATCGCCGATCTCCGCGGCAAGGTCGTGCTGGTCGACTTCTGGACCTATGGCTGCGTCAACTGCGTCAACACGCTGCCGCACGTCACCGACCTCTATGCCAAGTACAAGGACAAGGGCCTCGTCGTGGTCGGCGTGCACACGCCGGAATTCCCGTTCGAGCGCTCGGCATCCAATGTGCAGGCGGCGCTGAAGCGCCACGGCATCACCTATCCGGTGGCACAGGACAATGATTCCAAGACCTGGAACGCCTACCGCAACCGGTATTGGCCGGCGCAATACATCATCGACCAGAACGGCAAGATCGTGTTCCAGCACGAGGGCGAAGGCCGCTACGACGAGATCGACCGCACCGTCGGCCGGTTGCTGAACGCCAATAGCTGATTCCGGGTTGCGGCGGTCTCGCCCTTGTTGCTTGACTCCACGGACCCGTCCGTGGAGTTTCGCGAGCCTCGGAATCAGCCGCCCGCGATGGACGACGCCACCACCAGCACCGACATTCGCCTTCGTGAAGGCGCCTCGATCGCGCAGCGGCTGGTCATGTCCGGCTTTGCGGCCGCCGTCGCGCTGTGCTTCACGCCAGGCCTGTTCACCCACGACACAATGGAAGTGATCATCTCCGTGGTCGCGCTGCTCGTGGGAGCAGCGTTCGTCGGCGCCATCATGCTGGCGCCGGCGGTGGTGTGGATCATCACGCCGACCGAGATTTTGATCGGGCAACAGCGCCCGTTCGGAAAACTCCGGACGCGGGTCATTGCCAAAGACGACATCAGCGGACTGCAGGTTCCCGGCAGCAAGAGGGCAAAAGCCCGCTTCCAGCTGGCCTTCACGCTGGCCTCCGGAGAACGCCTGACCTCGCCGCCGATCTCCGATGTCACGCATGTGCGCGACACGGTGGCGCGGATCGCCGCGCAATTCGACGTTCCCGACGTCGAGGCTCCGGTCAATCCGCTGGATGCCAGCAATCCCGAGATGCGTCTCGGCGACCCCCTCGAGCCGTTTTCCGCAAGGGACATCAGGATCGTCGCACTGATCGTCGTCGCATTGTGCGCCGTTCCCTACGCCTACAGGCTCTGGCGCGGCCTGTCGCCCGGGCCGGTCGACATCGGGCTGCTGCCGGTCGGCGCGCTCGCCGCTTTCGGCGTTTACCGATATGCCAACCTTGTGACCGGCGCTTTCTGGATCATCCGCCAAGGCGATATCCGCGTCGAACGCCTGTGGGGCGACGGCACGTTGCGCGCCGACCATGTCGCGGGGCGCGACGTGAAGGCGATCACGGTCGAGCGCCGCGGCCGCTCGGAGGACGAGCACTGCATCGTCGTGATCCGATTGCAGTCCGGACAACGGTTTCGCAGCCCCCGCATCGGTTCGAGGCCCGAGGCGCGCGCGGTGGGGGCCGAAATCGTCCGGCGGCTCGGGATCGCGCCGGAGAGCAATAAGATTTAGCTCTCCCCGCTTGAAGGAAAGCTGCCAAAGTCGCCTGCGGCCATCCTTCGAGACGCCCGCCGGCGGCGGGCCCTCAGGATGAGGACGGAGTCCGCGGCGGCAATTTCGACCAGCTCCGATGAATCTTAGCCTCATCCTGAGGAGACCGCGGAGCGGTCGTCTCGAAGGACGAGGCGCGAGCTCAGGCCGACGCCAGGTCGACCCTCCCGCAAGCGGGGAGGGAGCGCACCACCGCTGCGGCAGCAATCCAGGCTTTTCGCGCCATCCCCTGTTTGTGGCATTGCTAAGGGTCCGTCAAAAAACCAAAGCATTCTCGTGACATACCAGCCGGGCGCGCCATCAACTTGCCATGAAGCTGCCCCTGGGTTCAGATGGTTTCTGATGATTTGCGCTGTGGCAGCGGGGAGAGCTTGAAATGACGGATATTCGTCGCCTGACCGGGATATTTGTGGCTGCGATCGGCCTGATCATGTCCGCGCCCCACGCCTACGCCCAGCAGCCCGACCGCGGCGATGAGCCGGGCCTGGTCGCCGACGACGCCTACGAGCTCGATCCGGAATGGCAGAAGCAGGTGGTCTACTTCCGCACCACCGAAGCGCCCGGCACCCTCATCATCTCGACCGCCGAACGGCATCTCTATCTGGTGCAGCCCGGCGGCCGCGCGATCCGCTACGGCATCGGCGTCGGCCGCGATGGTTTCCAGTGGCAGGGGCTGGTGAACATCACCAACAAGAAGGAGTGGCCGGACTGGACGCCGCCGCCGGAGATGATCCAGCGCCAGCCCTATCTGCCGCGCTTCATGGCCGGCGGCCCCGGCAACCCGCTCGGCGCGCGCGCCATGTATCTCGGCACCACGGTCTACCGCATCCACGGCACCAACCGGCCCGACACGATCGGCACCAAGGTCTCCTCGGGCTGCTTCCGGCTGGTCAACCGCGACGTCGCCGATCTCTACGATCGCGTCCCGGTCGGCACCAAGGTGGTCATCCGGCAGAAGCCGGAACTCTGAAGCTTATCGTTTGAGCATGATCTTTCGGAAAACCGCTTCCCACTTTTCCGGATCATGCTCCCCGCCCTCGTCCAGAATTCCTTTTCCCGATTATTTCGAGAGAGCAACATGATGCGCACTTTTCGAGGCGGCCTGCTGATCGGGCTCGCGGTTGCCGTGCTGGTCGGCGTCCTGGCGGTGATCTACGAGTTTTACGACACCCGCACGCTGAAGCGCACCGTACGCCGCGGCGAAGTGCTGTGCGGCGTCAACAAGGGCCTGCCGGGCTTCTCGATCCCCGACGACAAGGGCAACTGGACCGGCTTCGACGTCGATTTCTGCCGCGCGGTGGCCTCCGCGATCTTCAACGACCCGAGCAAGGCGAAATTCGTCGCGCTCGATGCCAGCGAGCGCTTCAAGGAATTGCAGAGCCGGAAGGTGGACATCCTCTCGCGCAACTCGACCTGGAGCATGGCGCGCGAGCTCGACTACGACCTCTATTTCCCCGCGGTCGCCTATTACGACGGCGCAGGCTTCATGCTGCCGCGCGCGCGCAACAAGGAGACCGCGCTGGATCTGACCGGCAGCAAGGTCTGTGTCCAGACCGGGACCACCACGGCGCTCAACGTCGCGGATTACTTCCGTGCCAACAACATGAAGTATGAAGAGGTGAAGTTCGACAAGCTGGACGACGTCGTGAAGGCCTACGATACCGGCAAATGCGACACGCTCAGCGCCGACGTCTCCCAGCTCTACGCGCTGCGGATCAACCTGTCGAAGCCCGGCGACCACATGATCCTGCCGGACATGATCTCCAAGGAGCCGCTCGCGCCCGTCGTGCGCCAGCGCGACGACGACTGGATGATGATCGTGAAGTGGACGCTCTACGCGATGATCAACGCCGAAGAGCTCGGCGTATCCTCGGAAAACATCGACGAGGCCTTGAAGTCGAAGAAGCCGGAAGTGATGCGGCTGGTCGGCACCGAGGGCAATTACGGCGAGCAGCTCGGCCTCACCAAGGATTGGGTCGTCCGCATCATCCGCAACGTCGGCAATTACGGCGAGATGTATGAGCGGAACATCGGCGAGAAGTCGAAGTTGAAGATCCCGCGCGGAATGAACCAGCTGTGGAATGCGGGCGGCGTGCAGTACGCACCGCCGGTAAGATAAGGAGCGGCGGCCTGTCTCTTCTGGGTCGTCCCGGCGAAGGCCGGGACCCATAACCCCAGGGGGCAGTTTGACGAAGACACGTCGTTAAAGAGTCTTCTCGCGGTACAGTCACCTGCTCTTATCGATAGATCACGCGGTATGGGTCCCGGCCTTCGCCGGGACGACACCGAGGGTGAGGCGCGTCCTCGCGTCCTTACGTCGCCTCAATACCCCCGCGCCCGTGCCAGCTGCTCGGTGTGGTAATTGGCGTCCCCGAACAATTCCTCGCACACGCGCGCGCGCTTCATGAAGAAGCCGATGTCGAACTGGTCGGTCATGCCCATGCCGCCATGCATCTGCACGCCTTCCTGCACTGCGCGCGTGGCGGTGGTGCCGGCGCGGGCTTTGGCCACTGCGACGCTTGATGCGGCCTTGGCGACGTCCGTGTCGAGCGCTTGCAGCGCCTTCATCACGGCGGCGCGGGTGATCTCGATGTCGACATAAAGTTCGGCGGCGCGGTGCTGCAGCGCCTGGAATTCGCCGATCAGCTTGCCGAACTGCTTGCGGCTCTTCAGGTACTCGACGGTGCGGTTGAACACCTCTTCGCTCAAGCCCACCATTTCGGAGGCGACCGCGCCGCGCCCGATATCGAGCACGCCGTCAAGCAGCGTGGCACCCTGGTCGACTTCGCCGAGCACGCTGTCGGCATTGACCTCGACATTGGCAAGATCGATCCGCGCCGCATTGTGCGCGTCGACCATGATGGTGCGCTCGATCGCAACGCCCTTGGCCTTGGGGTTGACCAGGAACAGCGTCAGCCCCTCGCGCTCGCCGGCCGAACCCGCAGTGCGGGCAGCGACGATGAGGAGGTCGGCGACGTGACCGTCGACCACCAGCGCCTTGGCGCCGGAGAGCCTAAATCCGTTGCCGGCGCGTACGGCCTGGAGGCTGGTCTGAAGCGGGCGATGCTTTGCGCCTTCGTCGATCGCGAGCGTCGCGAGCAGGGAGCCGTTGGAAATCTTCGGCAGATACTCCGACTTCTGCGCGGCATTGCCGCCACGGTTCAGTGCCGAAGCCGCGACCACGCTGGTGGCAAGGAACGGCGACGGCATCAGCGTGCGGCCGATCTCCTCCATCACCACGCCGGCCTCGACATAGCCGAGGCCGCTGCCGCCGAACTCTTCCGGCACCAGCAAGCCGGCAAAACCCATCTCGGCGAAGGAATGCCAAAACTCCTTGGAGAAGCCGGTGGGGTCTTTGCTATCGCGCAAGCTGCGCAAATGCGACACCGGCGCCTTGTCGCTGATCAGCCCGCGCGCGCTGTCGCGGAGCATCGATTGTTCTTCGGTGAGGACGAGGGCCATGTGCAATGTCTCTAACGTCTGGCGGAATGTACGTCTGTTGTTGTCATTCCGGGGCACGCGAAGCGTGAACCCGGAATCTCGAGGTTCCGGGTTCGGTCCTGCGGACCGCCCCGGAACGACGGTGGAGTTACGCCCCCGGCAAATCGAGGATGCGCTTGGCGACGATGCCGAGCATCACCTCCGTCGTGCCGCCCTCGATCGAATTTGCCTTGGTACGCAGCCAGGCGCGCGGACGGGCGCCCTGCTTCGAACGCTCGCTCTCCCATTCCAGCGCATCGACGCCGCCGGCCGACATCAGGATCTCGTAACGGCGCTTGTTGAGCTCGGTGCCGTAATATTTCATCGCCGACGAGAACGCCGGATGCGCCTGCCCCGCCTTGGCGAGATCGACCGCGCGCTCGGCGCAAGCTGCAAGTGCGGCTTCGTCGACGTCGAAGCTGGCGATCCGGCCGCGCAGCATCGCATCGTCGAGCCGCCCCAGCGCATCGGTGCCGACGGAATCGGCCGCGATCTGGCCCAGCGGACGGCCGACGCCGCGCTCGCCCATGCCGGATATCATCGCGCGCTCATGCTGAAGCAGATATTTTGCGACGTCCCAGCCGCGGTTGACGGTGCCGACCACATGCGATTTCGGCACGCGGACATTGTCGAAGAAGGTCTCGCAGAACGGCGAATAGCCGGAGATCAGCAGGATCGGCTTGGTCGTGACGCCCTTCGAGGTCATGTCGAACAGGATGAAGCTGATGCCGTCGTGCTTCTTCGCCGTAGAATCGGTGCGGACGAGGCAGAAAATCCAGTCGGCGTAATTGGCGTAGGACGTCCAGATCTTCGACCCAGTGATGACGAAATCGTCGCCGTCGCTCTCGGCGCGGGTCTGGAGCGAGGCGAGATCGGAGCCGGCGTTCGGCTCGGAATAGCCCTGGCACCAGCGGATCAGGCCCGCCGCGATCTTCGGCAGGTGCTCCTGCTTCTGCGCCTCGTTGCCGTATTTCAGCAGCGCCGGCCCGAGCATCCAGATGCCAAAACTCGACAGCGGCGGCCGCGCACCCATCTTCGCCATCTCCGCGCGCAGCACCTTGTGCTCGGCCGGGCTCAAGCCGCCACCGCCATACTCCTTCGGCCAGTCCGGCACGGTCCAGCCCTTGTCGCGCATGCGCTCGAACCAGATGCGCTGCGGCTCGGACGAGAATTTTGCGTTACGTCCGCCCCAGAAAACGTCGGCATCGGAGGTCGCGGGCTTGCGCATCTCCGGCGGGCAGTTCGCCTCGAGCCAGACGCGTGTTTCGCCGCGGAATGTTTCGAGATCGGCCGTCTCGGCATCGCTGGTTTTGTCGCTCATGGTCGTTTCCATCAATCAAAATCGGCTTGTTGAGCGCGACTCTGGGCCATCGCCTCGTGGAATTCAACCACTTCCGTGGCAGGCATCGGCTATAGTCGCGGCCACGGCGAGGCTTGAAAACAAAGAGGAAACGACAATGCGCCTGAAGCTTCTTTCGCCTGGCGAAATGAACGAGAGCCAGCGGCAGACCTATGACGAGTCGATTGCCGGCAAGCGCGGCAAGCCGCCCGCGCCGATGATGGCCTGGCTGAACAGCCCCGAGATGGCGCGACATGCCACGCGGCTCGGCGAGGTCCTGCGCTTCGACACGACCTTCCCCGCAAAGCTCTCGGAGATCGCGATCCTGGTGACGGCGCGGCACTGGACCGCGCATTACGAATGGTACGCCCACAAGCGCCTTGCGCTTGCCGGCGGCATGGACCCTGACATCATCGACGCGATCCGCGATCGCCGCACGCCGGAATTCGACGATCCTGTGGCCAAAATGATCTACGACGTCGCGAAGTCGCTGCATGAGGGCCATGGCGTCGAGAAGGGCCTCTATGATGAGGCGGTGAAGCTGCTCGGCGAGCGCGGCGTCGTCGAGGTGATCGGGCTGTGCGGTTACTACACGCTGGTGTCGATGACGCTGAACACCTTCGAGTTCGGCCTGCCCGAGGGCGAGGTGCCGGAGCTCTCATAGTTTCCCGAATGGAAACGATGGGTTTCGGGATAGGCCAGTAGCACTGTTCCGAGGCTCGCCTTATGTGGGGGTTGTCAACGGAGCAGCCACATGTCGCAGAACCAAGCCGTCGCCGCCGGCACCAGGATCGGCCACGTCCACCTCAAGGTCGCCGATCTCGATCGCGCGCTCGGCTTCTATTGCGGCGTGCTGGGCTTCGAACTGATGCAGCGCATGGGCTCCGGCGCGGCCTTCATCTCGGCCGGCGGCTATCATCACCACATCGGGCTCAACACCTGGGAGAGCAAGGGCGGCTCGCCGCCGCCCCCAGGCACGACCGGGCTGTATCACACCGCGATCCTCTATCCGACGCGGCCCGCGCTGGCGGATGCGCTGCACCGCGTGCTCTCGGCCGGCATTGCGCTGGATGGGGCGAGCGACCACGGCGTCAGCGAGGCGCTGTATCTGCGCGATCCCGACCAGAATGGCGTCGAGCTGTATCGGGACCGACCGAGAGAGCAATGGCCGTTCGGGCCGGATGGGAAGCTGGCGATGGTCACGAAGCGGCTGGATCTGGAGGAACTGCTGAAGCAGCGGGAAGCGTAGGCACTGCTACCTCCGTTCGTCATTGCGAGCGAAGCGAAGCAATCCAGACTGTCTCCGCGGAGGCAGCCTGGATTGCTTCGTCGCAAGGGCTCCTCGCAATGACGGAGTTTGTTGAGGCGCCGTTGCGCCTCTATGCCGTCCTCGCTCGCGGCCTCCCCCGCACCATGATCAGCGCCGCCGCCACCACCTCCAGCGCGATGCAGAGATAGAACGGCAGCGAATAGCCGCCGGAGAAGTCGCGGAGGAAACCGACCACGCCGGGGCCGAACGCATAGGTCACCTGGTTGATCGCAGTGTTGAGGCTGATCAGCACGCCGAACGAGGCGGAATCGAATTCCTGCTGCACGATCAGCGACGGCAGCGTGATGAGGTTGCCGACCGAGAAGCCGAACAATGCGCAGGCCGCGATCAGCACGTAATCATTGTGCAAATTGATGACGACACACAGCGCCACGGCCTGGCTCAGGAACGACAGCGCCGAGGCGAGCCGCTGGTTGAGGCGGTCGATCACCAGCGAGAACAGCACCCGGCCGATCACCGCCATCGCGGTCAGCACCGCAACCGCGACGGCCGCGCGCTCGCGCCCGATCACGGGATCGAGGAACGAGATCAGGTGGACGATGAAGCCGACCTGCGCGAACAGCACCAAAGCAAAGGCAATGGTCACGGTGAGGAAGCCGAGATCACGCAATGCCTGGCTGCGGATCTGCGCCGACGATTGCGGCTTCGTTTTCGTCGCTGCGCGCCGGCCATGGAGATCGGGCGGGCGGCCGACGACAATCAGGATCACCGGCACGAGCAGCGCCAGCATGGCGCCCGCGACGATAAACATGGCGCTGGCGAAGCCGACATGACCGATCAAGGTCACCAGCAGCGGCACGCCGACGATGCCGCCGAAGCTTGCGCCGTTCAGCGCGAGGCTGATCGCCATGCCGCGCTTGTGGTCGAACCACAGGCTGATGGTGTTGGTGATCATCGCAAGGCTGGTGCCGGCCCAGCCGAAGGCGAGCACGGCGTTCGCGAGATAAAGCTGCCAGGGCTCGCGCACCGCGCCGATCGCGACCGCTGCAGCCGACATCGCCAGCGTGCCCGCGATCAGGCCGAGGCGCGGGCCGTACTTGTTGACGGCCTCGCCGACGAAGACGACGAGCAGCGCGCCGAACAGATAGAAGAACGTCGTGCCGGATGAGATCAGCGAGGCCGACCAGCCGTGCGCACGCTGGAGCTCTGCGACGTAGACGCTCTGGCCGTAGAAGCCGAGCCCCCAGCCGAAGGTCGCGAGCAGGAAGCAGACCGCGACAATGCGCCAGCCTTCGTAGCGGAGAGAGGATTCGTCGATGGATGCGTCGTGCCGGGGATTGTCGAGCATTTGCGCTTGTCCTTCGTTTCCCCCGCGAGCGCCTTGCTTCACGCTCGTCTGTCCATGACGAGCATCATGTAACAACCCGGGCCCCGAAAATCACTTCGACCGGGATCGAAGTGTCAACGCTGCTGACAGCCTCCCGCCAACTCAGATCGCGTCCGGGAACTCACCCATCGCCGCGTCCAGCCGCGCCTTGCGGCGGCGGGCAAAGGAGGCCAGCGACAGCACCGCGAGGCCGAGCACCACCGGCGGGAACACCACCATGTTCACCGCGGACCAGCCGTAACTGGCGAGCAATTGGCCGGATGAGAACGAGCCGATCGCCATCATGCCGAACACCAGGAAATCGTTGAAGGCCTGCACCTTGTTGCGCTCCTGCGGCCGGTGCGTCTCCAGCACCAGCGCAGAGGCGCCGATGAAGGAGAAATTCCAGCCGATGCCGAGCACGATCAGCGTGGCCCAGAAATGCATCGCAGTGATGCCGGACAGGCCGATGCCGGCCGCGCCGGCCTCCAGCAGCAGGCCGGCGGCAACGACCTTCGGCGCGCCGAAGCGGGCGATCAGCGCGCCCGTGAAGAAGCTCGGCCCGTACATGGCGACGATGTGCCATTGAATGCCGAAATTGGAATCGGAAACGCTCAAGCCGCACAGCTTCATGGCGAGCGGAGCCGAGGTCATCACCAGATTCATCATGGGGTAGGAGATGACGCCGCACAGCGCCGCCGCGATGAAGCGCGGCTGGGTCACGATCTCGAGCAGCGGCCGCCCGCCGTGAAGATCGGCCGGCGCCGGCTTCGGCATGTCGACCCCGGCGACGATGCCCATCGCGACCAGCGCGACGGCAGCCTGAACCAGGAAGCTGAAGGCGAACAGATAAGGCTGCCAGACATCCATGGTCCATTGCACGAGCTGCGGACCGAGCACGCCGGCGAACACGCCGCCCGCCATCACCCAGGACACCGCCTTGGGCCGATAGGCAGCACTGGCGCCGTCGGCGGCAGCGAAGCGATAGGACTGCGCCACCGCGCCGTAGAGGCCGCCGAGAAAGGTCGCCAGACAGAACAACGGAAACGAAGCGTGCAGGATTGCGAAGCAGCCGAGCAGACCGGTCAGCGTGCCCACACCGGTGCCGATGACGAAAGCCACGCGGCGGCCGAAGCGGCGCGAGATCGCGCCGGTCGGCAGTGTGCCGGCGGCAAGGCCGAGCACATACATCGAGATCGGCACGGTCGCGAACGAGACGTCGGGCGCCAGCGTCGCGCCGACGATCGCGCCGGTGGCGAAGATCACCGCCGAGTTGGCGCCGGTCAGCGCCTGCGCGGCGGCAAGGCGCACCACATTGGCGCGCACGCGGGCGTCGGCGGCGATCTCATTGGCTGCAGTCACATCTAACATCGGCATTTCCGCCCCAACGGGCTTTCGAGGGGCATTCAAGGGGCTCCCTTGATTCCCGGCACTATGGCGGGGCGCGGGAGGGCGAGCAACCGGCGCAAACGGGCGCAGGCCATGCCTCTGACGCAATCGGGCGGATGATAATGGGCCGCGCACTTGACGGCTTGCGCTCGATCAAATCCTATCCGCCGCGACCTTCCGGAGTTTCGTTCATGTCCGTCGACGACAGGCCTACGCTCAGCGCTCCCGACGACGATCCCTGGCTCTGGCTGGAGGAGATCGAGGGCAAGCCAGCGCTCGATTTCGTCGCGCGGCAGAACAGCCTGACGCTCCATGCGTTTGGTGGAAAGGCCTTCGCGCGCGATCGCGACATCCTCGCGGCGATCTACGATCGTCCCGACAACATCCCCTATGTCAGCCGGCGTGGCGACGACCTGCACAATCTCTGGAAGGACGCGACGAACCCGCGTGGCCTGTGGCGGAAGACCTCGCTCGCGGAGTTTCGCAAATCGCATCCGGCGTGGGAGATCATGCTGGATGTCGACCAGCTCGCCGCGCGCGAAGGCGAGGACTGGCTGCTGAGCGGCATCACCACGCAGCGGGGAAGCTCGCGGGCGATTTTGAGCCTGTCGCGCGGTGGCAGCGACGCCGTCACCTTGCGGGAATTCGACCTCGACACGAAGAGTTTCGTTGCGGACGGTTTTGCGCTGTCGGAAGCCAAGGGCGGCGCCGATTGGCTCGATGCCGACACGTTGCTGCTGTCGAGCGCCCATGGCGAAGGCATGGCGACGAGTTCGGGATATTCGCGGACGGTTCGCCTATGGCGGCGCGGCCAGCCTGTCGATCAGGCGCGGATGATCATCGAGACCACGGCCGATCATATGGCAATCTCCGGGATGGTCGACGACACCGCTGCGGCCCCGCGCAGCTGGATCGTCGACCAGATCGACTTTTTCAATCATGCGCTCTGGCTGCGCGACGCAGACGGCACGACGACGAAGCTCGATCTGCCGACCGGCATCTGGATGCAGGCACATGGCGACTGGTTCGCGATGAAGCTGCGCGAAGCCTGGTCGATCGAGGGAAAAACCTATGCCGCCGACACCGTGCTCGGCATGCCGCTCTCGGCGTTTCTCGCCGGCAGCCGCGATTTTGCTATCCTGTTCGAGCCTGAACCTCGGCGCGCCCTGCAAGGCCTGTTCTGGGCCGGGGGCAAGCTGGTGCTGTCGATCCTCGACGAGCTCCAGCCGCAATTCGAGATATGCACGCCGTCCGCCACGAGCTGGAGCCGCGAGACACTCGGCGGCTTGCCGCAGATCGGCGTCGTCGACATCTGGCCGCTGGACCGCCATCCCTCCGAGAGCAACGGCGACCTGCTTGCCAATGTGCAGGATCCGCTGACGCCGCCGTCGCTGCTGCTGATCGAGCGCGGCGTCGCGAGCCCGACCGTGTTGAAACAGGCGCCGAAGATTTTCACTGCCGACGGCCTCGTGGTGACCCAGCACGAGGCGATCTCGATCGACGGCGAGCGCATTCCTTATGTGCAGACGGGCCCCACTGGCGAGACCGGCGATGCACCGGTCTATATGAGCGCCTATGGCGGCTTCGCCCATTCAGTGAAGCCTTATTACAACCCGTCGCTCGGCAAGCTGTGGCTGGAGCGCGGCGGCACGACGGTGCAGGCGAATTTGCGCGGCGGCGGCGAATTCGGCACGCGCTGGCACGATGCCGGCCGGCTCGGCGGCAAGAAACTGTCGCACGACGATTTCGCCGCGGTCGCCGCCGATCTCGTCCGCCGCGGCGTGACGACAGCAAAGCGCATCGCCGCGCAGGGTGGATCGAACGGCGGCATCCTCATCACCAACATGCTGGTGCGATACCCCGAACGCTTCGGCGCCCTGTTCTGCACCATCCCGCTGATCGACATGCGTCGCTACACAAAGCTGCTCGCCGGCGCGAGCTGGATCGCGGAATATGGCGATCCCGACAAGCCTGAGGAGTGGGACTGGCTGAAGACCTACTCCGCCTATCACAACGTCAAGGCCGGCCAGCCCTATCCGCCGATCCTGATCGCCACCACGCGGCGCGACGACCGTGTCCATCCCGGGCATGCGCGCAAGATGGCCGCAAAGCTCCAGGCCATGGGCTACGAGGCCTGGTTCTACGAGCCTGAAGCGGGCGGCCACGGCTACGGCAAGGACAACAAGGAGCGCGCCGGCTTCGAGGTGATCGGCTTCCGGTTCTTGAAGGACAAAATCGGCTGGCGGGATGGCGAAGCCTAGTCGCGTCACTGAGTCAGGCGAACACCGCTATGTCATTCCCTCCCCCCTTGCGGGGGAGGGGAAGGGAGAGGGGTAGCCGCGAACTCAGATCTCGCTTGGGGCTACCCCTCTCCCCCGCCCTCCCTTCGTGGCTTATCGCGCGAACACCAGCGTGAGATTGTTCGCCGGCATGTCGATGGTATCGACGAGGCGAAGACCTGCGCTGCGCGCGAGCGTCTCGACATCGCTGATGTCGCGCACGCCCCAATCGGGATTGCCTTCACGCAGGGACGTGTCGAACACGGCGTTGCTGAGCGCAATGTGCTTGCCGCCGCGCTTGAACGGGCCGTAGAGGAACAGCTTGCCGTCGGCCCGCAAATAGCGGCCGGCGCCGGCGAACAGGCCCTCGGCGACGCTCCATGGCGCGATGTGGATGACATTGGCGCAGAACACGGCGGCAAGACTTGACGGCGCCTGTCCGCTGTTCATCTCCGGGCACCAGTCGGGATCGGTGAGATCGATCCGCAGGGGCGAGCGGATGTTTTGCAGGCCGGCATGAACGCGCCAGGCCTCGATGCTCTTGAGGTGGCGCTGGTTGAGATCACTGGGCCACCAGATCAGGCCGGGCGTTTGACGGGCGAAGTGGACCACGTGCTGGCCGGTTCCGCTGCCGAGCTCGACCACGTTGCCGGTGCAGCCAGCGAGATACTTTTCCAGTGCCGCCCAGAGCGGCTCGTGATTGCGATGAAATGCCGGCGCATCGAGCCGCCCATCGGACTCGACCCGACCGCCATCCCTGCCGAATTCGACGACATATTCAGCCAAGTGAGGTCCCCTTGAAAAAAACGAGAACGCGATGAAAACAGGATGAGCGCCCAAACGCCCTGGAAACAGCCGGCCCACGCCACGGCCCTTAACTCTTGGTCCAAACTACTCTTGGGCCAAACTCTTGGTCCAAATCGACTGAACAAATAATCTCTTTAGTTGCAATGCGGAAGATATTAACTCCATTTTGTCGCGTGCATAGTCTTGATTGTCAGGCGGTGCCCTTTGTGCTTTGGAACGCTTCTATTTCGCGATCGAGATCATCGACATAACGCCTCGGAATGACGCCTTGACCGCCTTTTCCCGGACGCCCGTCCTGTTCATCCTGCTGGCCATTGCCGCCGGCCTCGCCAGCCCGGCGTGGGCGCAGTCCGCTGTGGCCGACGGCCAGAAACTCGCCTTCGACCGCGGCAAGGGCAATTGCCTGACCTGCCACGTCATTCGGGGCGGCGACCTGCCGGGAACGATCGGGCCGGAACTGAGGGACCTCAAGGCCAAGTACCCCGATCGCAACGAGCTGGCCGCGATCATCTTCGACGAGACCAAGCGCAATCCGCAGACCATGATGCCACCGTTCGGCCGGAACCGGATTTTGACCGAACAGGAGATCAGCGCGATCGTTGATTTCCTGCAGACCCTGTGACCGCCGGCACGCCAAGAGATTGGTTAGGAGACCTGAGATGACCTCACTCACCGGCCCAAGCGCGACGCGGCGCCTGATCCTTCAGGGCGCAGCCTCGGTCGCGCTGCTCGGCCTCGGCAATCTGCCGTTCGGCGCCGCTCCCGCGCGCGCCGCGGCCAACGACAAATATCCGGAAGAGGCCTTCAAGCAGAAGAGCGAGGCGGACGCCATCAAGGCGCTCTACGGCAAAACCGCCGAGCCGTCCGACAAGGTCAAGCTGGACGCCCCCGAGATCGCCGAGAACGGCGGCGTCGTGCCGATCTCGGTGACGACGACGCTCGACAAGGTCACCTCGATCTCGTTCTTCGTGGCCGAGAATCCCAACGCGCTGGCCGCGTCCTACAGGATTCCCGACGGCACGATCCCTGGTGTCGCCAACCGGCTGAAGATGGCCAAGACCACCAACGTGGTCGCGATCGTGGAGGCCGACGGCAAGCTCTACAGCGCGACCAAAGAGGTCAAGGTCACCGTCGGCGGCTGCGGCGGTTAAGCGAGGAAGATCGAGATGGCATCCAGCATTCGCGTCCGCGCCACCGCCAACGGCGACATCACCGAGGTGCAGGCGCTGATCCAGCACCCCATGGATACCGGCTTCGTCAAGGACGCCAAAGGCGAGCTGATCCCCGCGCATTTCATCCAGCAGCTGAAATTCGAATGTAACGGCAAGGACGTCTTCGTTGCCGATTGGGGCACCGCGGTCTCCAAGGACCCCTACGTCAAGTTCAGCTTCAAGGGGGCCAAGAAGGGCGACGACCTCAAGGTCTCCTGGACCGATAACAAGGGTGGGTCGGACACGACCACCGCGAAGATCTCGTGATGAAGGCCCGCGCCTCCATCCTGCTTGGTTCGTTGAGCGCCGCGCTCGTCGCGTTCGCCCTCACCTCTCCGCGCGTGGTCGCGGCCGACAAGGTCGATCCAGTTGCCGATGCGAGAGCGTTCCAGAACTTCTTCTTCCAGAAATTCCCGACCGTGAAGCACGAGGATTTCGTCAACGGCCCTTATTCCATGAACGAGGACATGAAGCGGCAGTGGCAGGAGAAGGAGGAATTCCCGCCCTACGAGTTCGCGCTCGACGCCGGCAAGGAGATGTTCGCGACTCCGTTCAAGAACGGCAAGACCTATGCCGACTGCTTCCCGAACGGCGGCATCGGCATCCGCCAGAACTATCCTTATTTCGACGATAAGGAAGGCAAGGTCGTCACGCTGGAGCTGGCGCTCAACCGCTGCCGCGAGGCCAATGGCGAGGCGCCTTATTCCTACGTCAAGGACGAGATGGCCTCGCTCACGGCCTACATGGCCTTCACCTCGCGCGGCAAGCCGATGGACATCAAGATCCCCGACGATCCTCGCGCGCTCGCGGCATTCGAGAACGGCAAGCGCTATTTCTACACGCGCCGCGGCCAGATGAATTTCTCCTGCGCGAGCTGCCATGTGCAGAGCCCGGGCGAGCGCATCCGCGCCGAGATCCTGGCGCCGGCGCTCGGCATTTTGAACGCGATGCCGATCTACCGCTCCGAATGGAGCGGCATGGGCACGACCAGCCGCCGCTTCGTCACCTGCAACAGCCAGACCCGCGCGGTTCCGCTGGAGCCGCAGGCGGATGAATATCGCGACGTCGAATATTTCCTGTCCTACGTCGCCAACGGCCTGCCGATATCGGGACCGGGAGCGCGGCCATGAAGCCGTCACTTCCTCTCGCCATGGTGCTCGCCTTTCTGCTCGCCTTGGGCCTCGCGCCGGCGGCGCGCGCGGCAAATGAGGCGGATTACAAGACGGCCTATTCCGCCGCCGAAGCCGCCTCGAAGGAGGCTGCCAGCTTGCGCCACCAATGGACCGTGACCGTCTCGGCGCTGGCCGCAGCGAAGAAGGCGGCCGATGGCGGCGATTTCGACCGCGCCGTGGCCGCAGCCAAGGAGGCCGAGGCACTGGCGAAGGCGTCGATCTTCCAGGCCACGACCGAAAAAGAAGCCTGGAAGGCGATGGAAATCCGCTAGACTGTTCGCTAGTGCAACAGCCTTGCGACCATGAGAGGGCGCGGAGAATTTCTGGATGGCGATCCGCCGCCGCGATTTCCTGAAGAGTGCAGGCCTTGCCGCCGCATCGCTCAGTCTGCCGCGGCTTGCGCGCGGCACTGAGGCCGCGAGCTTTTACGACCTCGAACGGTTCGGCAATGCGCGCATCCTTCACCTCACCGACACGCATGCGCAACTCAATCCGGTCTATTTTCGCGAGCCCAGCGTCAATATCGGGATCGGCGAGATGGCAGGACGGCCGCCGCATCTGGTCGGCCGCGCCTTCCTCGACCATTTCGGCATCAGGCCCGACAGCGCGGATGCCTATGCCTTCAGCTGCCTCGAGTTCGAGAAGTCCGCAGGCCGCTTCGGCAAGCTCGGCGGCTTCGCCCATCTGAAGACGCTGATCGACCGCTTGCGCGGCGATGCCGGCGAAAAACACTCCGTGCTCGTTGACGGCGGCGATCTCTGGCAGGGCACGGGACTCGCCAACATGATGCAGGGCCGCGACATGGTGGAGGCCGCAAACCTGCTCGGTGTCGAGGCGATGACCGGGCATTGGGAATTCACCTATGGCGAGCAGGCGCTGCGCGACAATCTCCGGCGCTTCAGGGGCGAGTTCCTGGCGCAGAACGTTTTTCTCACCGAGGAAGCCGCATTCAACGACGCCGCCGCCTTCGACAAGGCGACGGGGCGCGTGTTCAAGCCCTCCGTGATCAAGGAGCTCGGCGGCCATCGCGTCGCCATCGTCGGCCAGGCCTTCCCCTACGTGCCGATCGCGCACCCCAAACGGTTCACGCCGGACTGGACCTTCGGCATCCGCGAGGAAGAGCTCCAGAGGCATGTCGATGGCTTGCGCGGCACCGACAAGGTCGATGCGGTCATCCTGCTGTCGCACAACGGCATGGACGTCGATCTCAAGCTCGCAAGCCGCGTCACCGGCATCGACGTCATCCTCGGCGGCCATACCCATGATGCGATCCCGCAGCCAATCGCAGTGAAGAATGCGAGCGGCACGACGCTCGTCACCAATGCCGGCTCCAACGGAAAATTTCTGGCCGTGCTCGATCTCGCGCTCGACAAGGGCAAGGTCAGCGACGTCAGGTATCATCTGCTGCCGGTCTATTCCGAGCTGTTGAAACCCGATCCCGCGATGGCCGAACTGATCGGCCGGTTGCGGGCGCCCTTCGTCACCGACTGGTCGGAGAAGATCGCGACGCCCGATCGCCTGCTGTATCGCCGCGACAATTTCGCCGGCCCGGTCGACGAACTGATCTGCACCGCGTTGCGCACCGAGCTTGACGCCGAGATCGCGCTGTCGCCGGGCTTCCGCTGGGGCGTCACCGCGCTGTCCGGCCAGGCGCTGACGATGGAAGATCTGCTCGCGGAGACCGCGATCAGCTATCCCGAGACCTATGTGCAGGAGATGACCGGCGCGCAGATCAAGGACGTGCTGGAAGACGTCTGCGACAATCTCTTCAACGCCGATCCCTATTACCAACAGGGCGGCGACATGGTGCGCGCCGGCGGGCTCAGCTACACCTGCATGCCGACGGCGGCGATCGGCAGCCGCATCTCCGAGCTGAAGGTCAATGGCAGCAAGGCGCTCAACGCCAACCACCGCTACAAGGTCGCGGGCTGGGCCTCGGTCAACGGCCAGCACGGCGCGCCGGTGTGGGATGTGGTGGCAAAATATCTGCGCTCGGGCCGGATGATGCAGGAGCGGCTCGGCTCCGGCATCACGCTGAAAGGCGTCGAGGGCAATCCGGGCATTGCAGGACAGGGATGATGCGGTCGCAAATCCTATCCGCGATGCTGCTGGCGCTGCTCGCCTCGGCGGCGGCGATGCCGCCGGCTCTTGCGCAGCAGGTGCCGCTCCAGGACAAGCCGTTCGCCGAGCACAAGGTCGTGCTGCAGCTCTCCGATGGCGATGCGAAGAAGCAAGCTCTGGTGCTCAGCGTCGCCAACAATTTGCTGAAGGCCTACGACCCCGACAAGGTCGCGATCGAGGTGGTGGCGTTCGGTCCCGGCATCGATCTCCTGTTCACCGGCAGCGAGCGCCGCAAGCAGGTCGAGAGCCTGATCGCGCAAGGCGTACGCTTCGACATCTGCCTCAACACCGTCGACACGATCGAGCGGGAGACGGGCAAGCGGCCGGAGTTCATCCCCGCGGCCACGCCGGTGCAGGTCGGGGTCGGGCAGATCCTGTTTCTCAGCGAGAACGGGTACACGGTGGTGCGGCCGTAATCCCCAAGCCGTGGCACTGCGCCCCTTCCTCCCTCGGTGTCATTCACCGCGAAGGCGGGGAATCCAGTACGCCGCGGCTTCTCCGTATCCCCTCGCCGTCTCTGGAATACTGGATCGCCCGCTTTCGCGGGCGATGACAGCGGTGGGCGGGCGACGCCGCGATTTGCCACCCCAACGCTGCCACCCCGGCGCGATCCCCGCGCTACAAATCTTCTAAATTTTCTTGTCTACACAGTAGATTGCTTCTCTTTTTGACCCGAAACATAGTAGAATTTGAAATCACTCCACGCCGGGTCTTGCCATGATTTTCCGCCAGCTCTTCGACAGTGTTTCGGGTACCTACAGCTATCTCCTGGCCAGCCGCCCCGGCGGCGAGGCGCTGATCCTCGATCCCGTGCTGGAGAAGGTCGATCGCTACTGCCAGCTGCTGCGCGAGCTCGATCTCAAGCTGGTCAAGGCCGTGGACACCCATCTGCACGCCGACCACGTCACCGGCCTTGGCGAGCTGCGCGACCGCACCCATTGCATGACCGTGATGGGCGACCAGACCAAGGCGGACGTGGTGGCGATGCGGGTTGCCGACGGCGACAAGGTGACGATTGAGGGCCTGGCGCTCGACGTGATGTACACGCCCGGCCACACTGACGATTCCTATTCCTATTTGATGGGCGACCGCGTCTTCACCGGCGACACGCTGCTGATCCGCGGCACCGGCCGCACCGATTTCCAGAACGGCTCGTCGCGCGCGCAATATGATTCGATCTTCAACCGCCTGCTCAAGCTGCCGGACGAGACGATGGTGTTTCCGGCGCATGACTACAAGGGCGACACCGTCTCCACCATCGGCGAAGAGAAGCGCTACAATCCGCGGCTCCAGGTGCGCTCGGTCGACGACTATATCGAGCTGATGGCCAATCTGAAGCTGCCCAATCCGAAGATGATGGACGTCGCGGTGCCCGCCAACATGCATGTCGGCCTGCACCAGGAGGAGCTGGAGAAAGAGGGCCGCGCGCTCCACGCCGTCGAGGCGATCCGCAGCCTCGGCCGTCCCGATATCCTGCTGGTCGATCTCCGCGAGACCAATGAGCGGATGAAGCACGGCATGCTCGAAGGCGCGCTGCATACGCCCTATCCGTCCGTCGAGGACAGCCTCAAGCCCGGTGGCATGCTGCGCGAGGTCGCGGCCGCCACCGGCCGCCGCGTCGTGTTCTTCTGCGCCTTCGGCGAACGCTCGGCGATGGCTGTAGCCGCCGCCAAGGAAGCCGGCCTCACCAACACCGCGCATATCGCCGGCGGCATCGATGCCTGGAAGAAGGCCGGCGGGCCGGTGGTGCACTGACCGCCTCGCCGACGGCTTGAGATAAGTCAGGTACCGCACATATCTTCCGGATAGAATCGGGTGCAGCATCACCATCCGGGACCAGCCATGGCCAAGATCGGCAAGCCGAGCGAGCCGCCCAAAATTGCGGACAACAAGCCAGCGGAAGACAAGGCGAAGAAGCCCCCGCCTCCGCGCGACACCGACGACGATGATTCCGAAGACGGCGACATCGCAACGCCGAAGCGCGACCGCTACGGGGCGGACGACGAGCCGTTGTGAGACTGCCTGTGTTTTGGCGACTCGCGCCTCCTCTCCGCCGTCGTCCTGGCGAAAGCCAGGACCCATACCGCGTGATCCCTCGATTGTGACAGGTCGCAATACCAAACGACGAGTCTTCGCCAAACTACTCCCTGTGGGAATGGGTCCTGGCTTTCGCCAGGACGACGAGCGGGGAATCGCCCCCGCCCGCGCTACTGCCATGCGCCTGCGTTCATGGACAAATAACCGCTCTGCCCGATAGTTTGCGCGTCTCCAAAGGACGTGAAACGGAACTGCAATGGTCGACGTTCTCGCCGCACCGCAGCAAGGCAAGGCGGACAGCGCGCTGCGCACGCTGACGGGAATTTCGATCGCGCATTGGGTCAGCCATTTCCATCTGCTGGTCCTGCCGATGCTGTTCCCGTTCCTGAAGAGCCAGCTCGGCGTCGGCTATATCGAGCTCGGCTTCGCGCTGACCGTGTCCGCCGTGGTCTCGGGGCTGACGCAGGCGCCGACCGGCTATCTCGTCGACCATTTTGGCGCGCGAAGGATCCTGCTGGGCGGCCTCACCCTCGGCGGCTTCGCGCTGATCCTGCTCGGCCTGCATCTGAGCTACACCTCGCTGATCGCCTGCGCCGTGCTGCTCGGGCTCGCCAACAGCGTCTACCATCCCGCCGATTACGCCATCCTCGCCGAGCACATGGACGAAGCGCGGATGGGCCGCGCCTTCTCGATCCATACCTTTGCCGGCTATTTCGGCGGCGCGGTGGCGCCGGCGATCGTCGCCGCACTGGTCACCGTGTCCGGCGGTGCCGGCGCGCTGATCGCATCGGGCGCGATCGGCGTTCTGGTCGCGGTGTTGCTGGTGACCATGAACATTCCCGATGCCGGCGCGCACAAGACGAAGCCCGGCACCGAGAACGCACCAAAGCAGGCCGTGATCACGCCGGCGCTGATCACGCTGACGGCGCTGTTCATGCTGCTCAGCCTGTCCGTCGCCGGCATCAACAATTTCGGCGTGGTGGCGCTGATGAGTGGCTATGGCGCGACCTATTCCGCGGCCAATGTCGCGCTCACCGCCTTCCTCGGTGCAAGCGCCGCCGGCGTGCTCGCGGGCGGCTTCCTTGCCGACCACACCGAGCGCCACGGCTATGTCGCCGCCGCTTGCTTCGCCGCGAACGCGGCGATCGTGCTGCTGATCGCGCTGGTCACGCTGCCGGGCTGGGCGCTGACCGCCACGATGGCGACCGCGGGATTCCTTTCCGGCGTGATCGCGCCCTCGCGCGACATGCTGGTGCGCAATGCAGCCCCTCCCGGCGCGGCCGGCCGCGCCTTCGGTATCGTCTCCACCGGCTTCAATCTCGGCGGCATCGTCAGCCCGCTGCTGTTCGGCTGGATCATGGACCAGAGCGCGCCGCATTGGGTGTTCGGCGCCTCCGTGATCTTCATGGCCGCGACGGTGGTGCTGTCGCCGTTCACGGAGCGGAAGGCGAAAGCCACGGTCGCGACGCAACCCTGAACGCACTTCCCCGCGGTTGACACCACGCCTGCGCGCCCGAAAATGCGCCCAAGCAAAACAACCATCGGGAAGAAACACCATGAGCATCCCTGATCTCGTGATCCGCGGCGGCACCGTCGCGGATGGACGTGGCGGCGAGCTGTTTGAGGCTGACGTCGCCATCACCGGCGGCAGGATCAGCGACGTTGGAAAGATTGCATCAACAGGACGGGAAGAGATCGACGCGCGCGGAAGGCTGGTGACGCCGGGCTTCGTCGACGTGCACACGCATTACGACGGCCAGGTCACCTGGAGCCAGGACATCACGCCGTCGTCGCAGAACGGCGTCACCACCGCGATCATGGGCAATTGCGGCGTCGGCTTTGCGCCGTGCAAGCCTGTCGATCACACCCGCCTGATCCAGCTCATGGAAGGCGTCGAGGACATTCCCGAGCCGGTGCTCAGCGCCGGCATTCCCTGGGCCTGGGAAAGCTTTCCGGACTACATGGACTGGCTCTCCAGGCGCGATTTCGACATCGATGTCGGCGCACAGCTGCCGCACGCCGCGCTGCGCGTCTATGTCATGGGCGAGCGCGGCGCGCGCCGCGATCCCTCGACCGCCGAGGACAACGCGGCAATGGCAAAGCTCGCGGGCGAAGCGGTGCGCTCGGGCGCGTTGGGCTTCTCGACCTCGCGCACGCTCAACCATCGCACCTCGACCGGCGATTTCACCCCGACGCTGAAGGCCGGCGAGGACGAGCTCACCGCGATTGCGGGCGCGATGCATCGCGAGGGCCGCAGCGTGCTGCAATTCGTGCTCGACCTCTCCACCATCGACGAAGACCTGCCGATGATGCTGCGGGTGGCTGATGCCACGAAGTGCCCGATCTCGTTCTCGATCACGCAGAACGACAAGTCGCCGCAGCGCTGGCGCCAGACGCTGGACGAGATCAACGCGGCAGCGAAGCGCGGTCTCTCGATCACGGCGCAGATCGCCGCCCGCCCGGTCGGCCTCTTGCTCGGATTGGAGCTGTCGCGAAACCCGTTCCAGACCCATCCGAGCTACAAGGCGATCGCGCATCTGCCGTTGAAGGAGCGGCTGGCGCGGCTGCACCAGAGCGAAGTGCGCAAGGCGATCCTGAGCGAAACCGCGACCGCGACCGACGATCCGCTGTTCTTCCGTCCCAACTACGACAAGATGTTCTTGCTCGGCGATCCCCCCGATTACGAGCAGCCGCCGGCGAACGCGCTGGGCCCGCAGGCGCGCAAGCAGGGCCGGCAGCCGGAGGAGCTCGCCTATGAGGCGATGCTGTCGGACGGGGGCCGCGGCATGCTCTATGTGCCGTTCCTCAACTATGCCGACGGCAATCTGGATGCGACGCGCGAGATGCTGATCGATCCGCAATCCGTGCCCGGCCTCTCGGACGGCGGCGCGCATTGCGGCATCATCTGCGATGCGAGCTTTCCGACCTATCTGCTGACGCACTGGACGCGGGACCGCAAGCGCGGCGAGAAGCTGACGATCCCGTTCGTGGTCGCCGCGCAATCGCGCAAGACCGCGCTCTCGGTCGGCCTCACCGATCGCGGGCTGATCGCGCCCGGCTACAAGGCCGATCTCAACGTGATCGATTACGACCGGCTGCACCTGCATCCGCCGAAGGTGCATTACGATCTGCCGGTGGGCGGACGGCGGCTGTTGCAGGATGTCGACGGGTACGAGGCGACGATCGTGTCGGGCGTCGTGACGCGACGGCACGGCGAGGCAACGCGAAGCCGGCCGGGGAAGTTGATCCGGGGTGCTCAGGGAGTGAATTAGCGAAGACTGCGTCTGAGGCGCGAAAGCCGCACCTCACTCTCGCTGTCGTCCGGCGAAAGCCGGGACCCATACGCCGCAGCAATCGTTTTGCGAAGACTCGAAGTTACCAGAGACTCGGAGTTACCAGCTTCGCCCCAAACCGCGTCCTGTGTTTATGGGTCCCGGCCTTCGCCGGGACGACAGTTGTGGTTGGGGCGGGCAACGCGCGCGGCCAACCTTACGTCGGCGACACCGCGCTCTTCAGCGGCGCGGCCTGCGGGACAGCTCCACCGGTCAGCCTGGCCTTTTCCGTGTTGGGCCAGAGCAGGAGCAGCCCGAGCACACCGGAGCCGACCATGATCGCGGCGTTGATGGTGAAGCCGGTCATGTAGCCGTCGAGCATGCTGCCGGCGCGCTGGATCACGCTGCCCATCACGAGCGGCGCGATGATGCCCGAAAGCGTATAGAGCGCACCGTAGATCGCGAGAACCGCGCCGCGCTGCGACGTCGGCGTGAACTCGCCGAGCATGGGCGGGCAGACCACGTAGATCGCGCCGCACAGGCCGGAGCCGACCACGAGCAGGGCGATCTGGAGGCCCGCGCCTTGGACTTGCGGCATCATCGCGAGGATCAGGCCGCCGACGATCAGCGGCACCGAGCCGAGCACGCCGCGGGAGATCCGCGTCGTGTAGCCGCGTGCCAACATCACCTGCGAGATCCAGCCCGTGAGAATGACGATGGTCGCTCCGAACACCCAGGGAAGGATCGAGACGAAGCCCGCCTGAGACTGCGAGAAGCCGAGGCCCTTGACGATGAAGGGCGTGAACCAGGTGAGCCCGAGCGACAGCGCCCAATAGGCGCCGAAGGTCGCGGTCACACAGCCGATGAAGGTGCGCGATGTCAGGAGCTGGAGATAGGGTATTTTAGGCTCGATCACGGCCGATGCGTGGGTGTCCAGCGGGCCTTCCTTGCCGAGTGTGAGCCAGGCGGCGACCCAGACCAGGCCGACGATTCCGAGCGCACCGAACGCATAGTGCCAGGAATGATTGACGATGATCCAGTTCAGCGCCGGGACCGCCAGGATCACACCAAAGGCCGAACCCTGCGACAGGATTGCGGTCGGCATCGTGCGCTTCTCGTCGGGGAACCATTTGTAGATCGCGTGCATCGCCACCGAGGCCGCCGGGCCCTCGCCGGCGCCGAGCACGATGCGGCAGATCAGGAGTGTGGTGAAAGAGACGGTGCCGACCATCGGAAACTGCGTCAGCGCCCAGATCACCGCGAGCGTCAACAGCACCCAGCGGGTCGGTACCTTGTTGACGATGAAGCCGACCACGATGGCCGAGATCGAGAACAGGAAGAAGAACGACGAGCCGAGCAGGCCGAACTGCTCGGGCTCGAGCTTCAGCTCGGTCATGATCGGAACGCCCGCGAGACCGACGACGATCTTGTCGGCGAAGTTCACCAGCATGAAAAGAAACAGAAGAAATGTGACGGTCCAGGCACCCTTTGGCGTTTCCTTGGGCGCTTCCTTGGACGTCCCTGTCATCTTGCCCGCCGCGGGCCGCGTTCCCTGAGCGCTCATCATTCTCCCCGTCGTCCCTTTTTGGCACTTTTTTGATTTGGTCCTCTTAGGAGCTAACAACGGCTTCAAAACCAACGCAACCCGGCATTTCCGCAGCAAGTGTGCTACGCAGCAATTCCGCTAATTCCGTCCGGCGCCATTCATCGTGCTGAGCATCCGAAACCTCTCCAAGACGTTCTCTTCGGCCGGCGAGCCGGTCCATGTCCTGCGCGGCGTCGATCTCGACCTCAAGGCCGGCGAACGCGTCGCACTGACCGGCGAGTCCGGCAGCGGCAAGAGCACGCTGCTGCACCTGATCGCAGGGCTCGATGCCGCCGATGGCGGCACGATCCGGCTGGAAGGCACCGAGGTCACCAAATTGTCCGATGCGGGACGCGCGGGCCTGCGGCGCGACCGGATCGGCCTGGTGTTTCAGCAGTACAACCTGATCCCGAGTTTGTCGGTCGGGGATAATCTGGTGTTTCAGGCGCGGATCGCCGGCCGGTACGACGCAGCTTGGTACAAAGAGCTGATCGAGCGTCTCGGACTTGGCGGCCTGCTCAAGCGTTATCCAGAACAATTATCAGGCGGACAGCAGCAACGGGTCGCGATCGGCCGGGCGCTGGCGACAAAGCCGTCGTTGCTGCTGGCGGACGAGCCGACCGGCAATCTCGACGAGGCCACCGCCGAGGACGTGCTGGCCCTGACGCGCGACCTCGTCACGCGCACCGGCTGTGGCTTCCTGATGGTGACGCACAGCCTGCATCTGGCCGCGACACTCGATCGCCACGTCAACTTGCATGCAGGGCGGATCGCATGAGGCGCGCGCTGTGGGTCCTCGCCGTGCTGCTCAGCCATTGGCGGCGCCACAAGATGCAGTTCGCGACGCTCCTGATCGGGCTGATCGCGGCGACCGCGCTGTGGAGCGGCGTGCAGGCGATCAACCAGCAGGCCCGCAACGCCTATGACCGCGCCGCGGCAACCTTCGGCGGTGCGCGCACGCCGATGCTGGTCGCGCCTGATACCGCGACCTTTCCGCAGGAACTGTTCGTCAAGCTCCGCCGCGCCGGCTGGCCGGTGTCGCCGGTGCTGGAGGGACGGGTCCAGGTCAACGGGCGCTCGGTCCGGCTGCTCGGCATCGAGCCCGTGACGCTGCCGGTCGATGTCGGCAACGCACCTCGCCTCGGCGCCGCCGATTTGAGCAGCTTCGTCGCGCCGCCGGGCCAGACGCTGGTGGCACGGGAGACGCTGACCGATCTGCAGGAGCAGGAGGGCGCGGCGCCACCGATCAGCAGCGGCGTAAAACTGCCGCCGCTGCGCGTGCTGCCGCAGCTCGTGCCCGACGTGCTCGTCGTCGACATCGGCGTGGCGCAGCGGCTCCTCAACAAGCCGGACCAGATCTCGCGACTTCTGGTCGGCAAGCCGAACGGCAAGCTCGCGCCATTGGCGCGCGTCGTCGGCGACCAGTTGCAGCGGGTCGAACCCAATGCGGAGACCGAGCTGGAGCGCCTCACCGACAGCTTTCATCTCAACCTCACCGCCTTCGGCCTGCTGTCGTTCTTCGTCGGTCTCTTCATCGTCAATTCAGCCGTCGGCCTCGCCTTCGAGCAGCGGCTGCCGATGCTGCGCACGCTGCGGGCCTGCGGTGCCTCGGCACGACTGGTCAACACGGTGCTGGTGGTCGAGCTGGTGGCACTGGCGCTGGTCGCAGGCCTGATCGGGCTTGCCTGCGGCTATTTCATTGCGGCCGCGCTCCTGCCCGACGTCGCGGCGTCGCTGCGCGGGCTCTATGGCGCGCAGATCCCGGGGCAGCTCACGCTCCAGCCTGAATGGTGGCTCGCCGGAATCGGCATCAGCATTGCCGGCGCGCTGGTGGCCGCGGCGACCAGCCTGATCAAGGCTGTCAGGATGCCGGTGCTGGCGACCGCGCAGCCGCGCGCCTGGCAACAGAGGCAGCGCCGTTGGCTGATCCTGCAAAGCCTGGCTGCCTGCGCCGTGTTCGCGGTCGCGCTGTTGCTGCTCCAGTACGGGCAATCGCTGATCGCGGGCTTTGGCGTGCTGGCAGCGCTGATGCTCGGCGCCGCGTTGATCCTGCCGGCCTTCCTCGAACTCATCCTGCTGGTCGGGCAGCGTTTCGCGCGAAGGCCGCTCGCGCTGTGGTTCTGGGCCGACAGCCGGCAGCAGCTCTCGGGTTTGTCGCTGGCGCTGATGGCGCTGCTGCTCGCGCTCGCCGTCAATGTCGGCGTCTCCACCATGGTGGAAACATTCAGCCGCACCTTCATCGGCTGGCTCAACGGGCGGCTCGCCGCCGACGTCTACATCAGCGCCTCCGACAATGCGAAAGGCGTCGCGATCCGCAACTGGCTGAAGGAGCGCGGCGATGTCCAGGCGATCCTGTCGGGCGGACGTGCCGAGGCGCAGGTACGGGGCCAGCCGGTGGAATTGCTCGGCCTGCCCGATCACGCGCTCTATCGCGAGCGCTGGCCGCTGCTGGAAGCCGCGCCCCGTGCCTGGACCCAGCTCGTACCCGGCAATGCCGCCTTCATCAGCGAGCAGCTGAGCCGTCGCCTCAACGTCCGCGTCGGCGATGTCGTGGAAGTCCCGGCGCCGGGTGGCACCTGGGAGCTCGACATCGTCGGCATCTATGCCGATTACGGCAACCCCAAGGGCCAACTCGCCGTGAACGTCGCCGCGCTGATCCGGCAATTTCCGCAGACGCCGCAGACACGCATCGGCCTGATCGTCGCCAAGGAGAATATCCCCGGCCTGATCGCGGCGCTGCAGAAGCAGTTTGCGCTCGACGACCGCAGCGTCGCCGACCAGGCGACGGTGAAGGCGGAGTCGATCCGGATCTTCAACCGCACCTTTGCGGTGACGTCGGCGCTGAACGCGTTCACGCTCGGCGTCGCCGGGATCGCGCTTCTGACCAGCTTGCTGACATTGGCGAACTCGCGCCTGCCGCAGCTGGCGCCGCTCTGGGCGATCGGCATCACGCGGCCGCGGCTTGCCGCGATCGAATTGACCAAGACGCTGTCGGTCGCGCTGTTCACGTCGCTCCTGGCCGTGCCGCTCGGGCTGCTGGTGGCGTGGTGCCTGATCGCGATCGTCAACGTAAAGGCGTTCGGCTGGCGGTTGCCGTTCCACGTGTTTCCGCTGCAACTGGTCGAGCTGGTCGCAGTCGCGCTGTTCGCCTCGTTGCTTGCCGCCCTGCTGCCGATGATCCGACTGGCCCGGATGCAGCCGGCGAGCCTCGTCAAGGTGTTTGCCAATGAGCGCTGACAGGATCTCTCGGCGCGGCTTCGCCGGCGGCATCGCCGCGCTCGTGGCTGGCCGCCGCGCGGGCGCGCAAGGCTATGCCGGGCTCGGCGAGACGGCCGATGGCTTTGCGAAGGTAACGCCCGGCAAGACGTTCGCCTTTCCGGGCGATCACGGGCCGCATCCGGAGTTTCGTATCGAATGGTGGTATCTCACGGCGAATCTCGTCGATGCCAGCGGCGCCGCTTGCGGCCTGCAATGGACGCTGTTTCGCCAGGCGACGCAGCCGGGACCGCAAGGCGAGGGCTGGGCCAATCAACAGGTGTGGATGGCCCACGCCGCGGTGACGCGCGCCGACACCCATCGTTTCAGCGAGCTGTTTTCCCGCGGCGGTGTGGGGCAGGCCGGCGTCACGGCGAAACCGTTCGCAGCCTGGATCGACGATTGGGAGATGAACGGTTCCGAGCGCACCGGCGATCGAACCCTGGCGCCGCTGACGCTGAAGGGCTCGGGCACCGACTTCAGTTACGCGCTGACGTTGGAGGCCGATCGTCCAGTGGTGTTGCAGGGCGACGGCGGCTACAGCCGCAAGTCGGAGCGCGGACAGGCCTCCTACTATTACAGCCAACCGTTCTATCGCGCCCGCGGCACGCTCACCATCGACGACAGGATGGTCGATGTTTCCGGCCAGGCCTGGATGGACCGCGAATGGAGCAGCCAGCCGCTCGACGCCGACCAGACCGGCTGGGACTGGCTATCGCTGCATCTCGCGTCCGGCGACAAGCTGATGCTGTACCGGCTGCGCCAAAAAGACGACCAAAATCATCCGTTCGGAAACTGGATCTCCGCCGCCGGCGACACGCAAATGATTACGGGCGGCGACATCCAGATGAGTCCGAAGGCGACCGCCGAGGTCGGGGGACACAAGCTGCCGGTGGAATGGCAGATCGCGATTCCCTCGCGGTCGTTCTCGATCCTGTGCAAGCCGCTCAATCCAAAGGCCTGGATGGGGACCGGCTTCTCCTATTGGGAAGGGCCGATCAGCTTTGCCGGCACGCATGACGGCGTTGGCTATCTCGAGCTGACCGGGTATTGAACCGGGACCTCGTCGAAGGGACTTGCGATGTATCACCTCACCGCCCTCGTCACGCTGCTGGCGATCCTGTTCTACTTTTTTACCACCATCAACGTGTCACGCTCGCGCACCAAAACCGGCGTCAAGGTGCCGGCGATGACCGGCCATCCGGATTTCGAGCGCGCCTTCCGGATCCAGATGAACACGCTGGAATGGATGCCGATCTTCCTGCCGTCGCTCTGGCTGTTCGCGATTTACATCGGCGACACCGGCGCAGCGCCGATCGGCGCGGTCTGGATCGTCGGCCGCATCGTCTACTTCATCGGCTATTCGAAGGCCGCCGCAAAACGCGGCCCGGGCTTCATGATCCAAGGCGTCGCGGCGATTGCGCTGTGGGCGGGGGCCCTGGGAGCGTTGGTGCTGCGGCTGGTGTGAGGCCGAACTGCGACGACCCGCTCAGTGTCGTCCCGGCGAAGGCCGGGACCCATAACCACAGGATGTGGTTTGACGAAGACTCGGAGTTACCAGTTCGCGCCCACAACTCCTCCCTGGGGTTATGGGTCCCGGCCTTCGCCGGGACGACATGGGAGTTATTGGCGCGGTCCTGCCCTCACTTCGTCAGCGGGCAGCCGCTGTCCTTGGCGGTGAAGAACGCCTTCTCGCCGGGAACGACCGCGAGCTGCTTGTAATAGTCCCAGGGCTTCTTCGATTCCGAGGGCTTCTTGACCTCGAACAGATACATGTCGTGGACCATGCGGCCGTTCTCGAGCACCTTGCCGCCTTGCGCGAAGTCGTCGTCAACCGGCAGCTCCTTCAGCTTCTTGGCGACCGCATCCGGATCCTTGGTGCCGGCGGCCTTGACCGCCTTGAGATAGCTCAGCGTCGCCGAATAGGTGCCGGCCTGGATCATGTTCGGCATCCGGCCGGTGCGCTTGAGGAAGCGTTCGCCGAGATTGCGGGTGCGGTCGTTGATATCCCAGTAATACCCCTCGGTCAGCACCAGGCCTTGCGCGGCCTGGAGTCCGAGGCCGTTCACTTCGGCGAGCGTCATCAAGAGGCCCGCAAGCTTCTGGCCTCCGGAAACGATGCCGAACTCGGACGCCTGCTTGATCGAGTTGGTGGTGTCGAGACCGGCATTGGCGAGGCCGACGATCTTCGCCTTCGAACTCTGCGCCTGGAGCAGGAAGGAGGAGAAGTCCGAGGAGTTGAGCGGCACGCGCACCGAACCGAGCACCTTGCCGCCATTGGCGGCGACGATCTCGCTGGTGTCCTTCTCCAGCGCGTAGCCGAAGGCGTAGTCCGCGGTGAGGAAGAACCAGGTGTCGCCGCCGGCCTTGGTCAGCGAGCCGCCGGTGCCGACACCGAGCGCGCGGGTGTCATAGGCCCAGTGGAAACCGTAGGGCTGGCACGCATCGCCGGTGAGGCGCGAGGTCGCGGCGCCGACGACGATGTCGATCTTCTTCTTTTCCTTGGAGAGCTCGTGGATCGCGAGCGCGACCGACGAGGTCGTCAGCTCCGTGATCATGTCGACGTTCTCGACGTCGTACCAGCGGCGCGCGATCGAGGTCGCAAGATCCGGCTTGTTCTGGTGGTCGGCGGTGACGAGCTCGATCTTCTGGCCGAGCGCCTCGCCGCCAAAATCCTCGATCGCCATCCTGGCGGCCTCGACCGACCATTTGCCGCCGTAATCGGCGTAGACGCCGGACTGGTCGTTGAGAATGCCGATCTTGACGCCTTGCGCAGAGGCCGGCGCGGCCAGCAGCAAAGCCGACATTGCGACAGCGGCCAAAAGTGCTGATTTCATAGGTTAGCTCCCAGCAGTTTTCTGTTTTGAAATCGCGCGGATACTAGTGAAAAACCCCGCGCCTGCCCATCCATTGCGTGTTGGTCGTTAGTATGAAGGGCGGCCCTACATCGTCGTCCCGGCCTAGTGCGCAATTGCGCACTGGGCCGGGACGACACTGTGATTGTTCTGGCAGCGCGGGCACCAAGAACCAATCAGCCCACCGTTTTCGGCTTCCCGTCGTTCTTCCCCTCCGCCAGATTCCTCACCACCACGTAGAAGATCGGCGTGAACAACAGCCCGAACAGGGTGACGCCGATCATGCCGAAGAACACGGCGACGCCGACAGCCTGCCGCATCTCCGAGCCCGAGCCGGACGATATCACCAGCGGCAGCACGCCGAGGATGAAGGCGAAGGACGTCATCAGGATCGGCCGCAGGCGCAAGCGGCAAGCGTCGATCACGGCCTCAAGCCGCGGCTTGCCTTCGTTCTCGATGTCGCGGGCGAACTCGACGATCAGGATCGCGTTCTTCGCCGCCAATCCCACCAGCACGACAAAGCCGATCTGGGTGAGGATGTTGACGTCCTGCCCCATGATGCGCACGCCGATGGTGGCGGCGAGCAGGCACATTGGCACGATCAGGATCACCGCGAACGGCAGGGTCCAGCTGCCATATTGCGCGGCGAGCACGAGATAGACGAACAGCACGCAGATCGGGAACACGTAGAGACCCGCATTGCCGCCAGTGATCTGCTGGTAGGACAGGTCCGTCCATTCGAAGGTAAAGCCGCTCGGCAGGGTGTCGTCCGCGAGTTTCTTGATGGTGTTGAGCGCGGTGGTCGAGCTGGTGCCCGGCGCCGGCTCGCCCTGCAACTCGGACGCCGCATAGAGATTGTAGCGCGCGACCCGGTCGGGGCCCGAGACGTCCTTGAACTCGACCACGCTGCCGAGCATCACCATGTCGCCGGAAGCGTTGCGCGTGCGCAGACGCGACAGATCGGTCGGCTCCTTTCGGAACGGGAAGTCTGCCTGTGCGGTGACGTGATAGGTACGGCCGAACAGGTTGAAGTCGTTGACATAGGTCGATCCGAAATAGGTCTGGATCGTGTCGTTGATGTTGGCGATGGGAACGCCGAGCTTCTGCGCCTTGGTGCGGTCGATGTCGACGAAGAGCTGCGGCGTATTGGCCGAGAACGGCGAGAACACCGTGGGAGCGAGCAACGAGGGCGATTTGCGCGCCGCGGCGACAAGCTCGTCGGTAGCCGCGGCGAGCAGCTCCGGCCCGCGGCCCTGGCGGTCCTGGATGCGGATGGTGAAGCCGCCGCCGGTGCCGATGCCGGGCACGGCCGGCGGCGGAATGACGATGATGAACGCGCCCTGGATCGCGGCCAGGCGCTTGCGCAGCTCGACCGTGATGGCGTTCGCAGACAGCCCCTTCTTGATCCGCGCCTCAGGCTCGTCGAACACCGGGAACAGCGCCGCAGCATTGCCCGCTTGCGTACGGGTCGCGCCGGAGAAGCCGGCGAAGGCGGCGACGCGGATGATGCCCGGCGTATCCAGCGAAATCCGCTCGATCTCGCGCACGACCTCGGTGGTGCGCGCCAGCGAAGCCGCGCCCGGCAATTGCACGGAGATGATGACGTAGCCGCGGTCCTGCGCCGGAATGAAGCCCTGCGGCGTGGTCGCGATCAGCCAGCCGGCGCTGCCGATCAGCACGACATAGATCAGGATCATCACCACCGAGTGCCGGATCACGAAATTGGCGAGGCCGGCATAGCCGTGCGCCAGCCGATCGAACACGCGATTGAACACGCCGGTGAAGGCGTTCCAGCCGCGTGCAATCACGTTCCAGCTTGCCGGCGGCCGCTTTTCCTCATGCGGCGTGAGGATCTGCGAAGCCAGCGCCGGCGACAGCGTCAGCGAGCAGAAGCAGGAGATTGCGGTCGCGACCGCAATGGTGACGGCAAATTGCTGGAAAAACTGCCCAGAAATGCCACCGATGAATGCAGTCGGAACGAACACCGCGCACAGCACCAGCGCGATCGAGACCAGCGCGCCGCCGACCTCTTCCATGGTCTTGAGCGCAGCATCGCGCCGGCTCAGGCCGTGCTCGAGATGGCGCTCAACGTTCTCCACCACCACGATGGCGTCGTCGACCACGATGCCGACGGCGAGCACGAGACCGAACAGCGTGAGATTGTTGATGGAGAAGCCGAGCGCCGCCATCACCGCAAACGTGCCGACCAGCGAGACCGGGATCGCGATGATCGGAATGATCGCGGGTCGCCATCCCTGCAAAAACACCAGCACCACGATGACCACGAGCAGCATGGCCTCGTAGATGGTCTTGATCAGCTCGTGGACGGACTGCGCGATGAACTCGGTCGGGTTGTAACCGATATTGTAGTCGAGGCCTTTCGGAAAGCTCTCCTTGAGCTTCGTCATCGTGTCGGAGATGCTTTTTGCCGTCGCGAGCGCGTTCGATCCCGGCCGCTGCGTCACCAGCATCGCGACCGCCGATTTGCGCAGCAGGAAGCTGTTGGTGGAGTACGCCAGCGCACCGAGCTCGATACGGGCGACGTCGCGCAGGCGCACCGTGCGGCCGTCGGAGCCGGCCTTGATCAGGATGTCCTCGAACTGCTTCTGGTCTTTCAAACGCCCGGTGAAGGTGAGGTTCGGCTGGAAGGCGCGGTCGGCGATCGGCGGTTCGGCGATCTGGCCACCCGCGATCTGCACGTTCTGCGCACGGATCGCGGCGAGCACTTCGGCCGAAGTCAGGCCGAGATTGGCGATCCGGTCGGGATCGAGCCACAGCCGCATCGAATAATCGCGTGCGCCAAAGATCTGGATGTCGCCGACGCCGTCGATGCGCAGCAGCTGGTCGCGGACCTGGAGCAGCGCGTAGTTGGAAATGTAGAGCTGGTCGAAGGTGTCGTCGGGCGACAGCATGAACACGACCATCAGGATGTCGGGCGAGTTCTTGCGGGTGACGACGCCGTTGCGCTGGACTTCGTCCGGCAATTGCGGCTGCGCGATCGCGACGCGGTTCTGCACCAGCACCTGGGCCTTGTCGAGGTCGGTGCCGAGCTTGAAGGTCACGGTGATGGTGAGCTGGCCGTTCGAGGTCGCCTGGCTGTAGAGATACAGCATGTCCTCGACGCCGTTGATCTGCTGCTCGATGGGAGCTGCAACCGTGTCGGATACGGTCTGCGCGGAGGCGCCGGGATATTGCGTGGTGACGACGACGGTCGGCGGCACCACTTGCGGATATTCGGAGACAGGCAGCGTGGTATAGGCGAGCGCGCCGACGATCAGCAGCACGATCGACAGCACCATGGCCAGGATGGGCTGGTTGATGGAGAGACGGCCGAGATTCATGACTTGTCACCCGGCTTGCCACCGGCCGGGGCTGGCGCAGTCTGCGGGGCGACCTTGGCACCGACACGGGCGCGCTGGATGCCGTTGACGATAACGCGGTCCTCCGCCTTCAGCCCCTCGCGGATCACGCGCAGGCCGTCATCGAGCGGCCCCAGCGTCACCGGACGCGCCTCGACAGTATCGTCCGGCTTCACCACGAACACGATCTTGCGCGACTGGTCGGTCGCGACCGCGACGTCCGGAATCAGGAGCGCCTCATAGGGCGCGCTGCCGATCAGCCGAACGCGGCCGAACTGACCAGGCAGGATCGAGAGATCCGTGTTCTTGACCACGGCGCGGCTGCGCAGCGTGCCGGTCGAGACGTCGAGGCGGTTGTCGAGGAAATTGATGGTACCCTCGTGCGACGCCTTCGTCTCACCCGCCAGCGTGACCTGTACCGGGTTCGCCGTATCGCGCGAGCTCGGGCGGCGACCTTCGAACCACAGCTTGCTGTATTTGATGAAGGTCGCCTCATCCATGTCGAAATAGACGTAGATCGGATCGAGCGTCACGATCGAGGTCAGCAGCGTCGACGAGCCGTTGTCGCTGCCCTGCACCAGATTGCCGGGGCTGACGAGATGCCGGCTGACCCGGCCGGTGATCGGCGCGGTCACATGCGTGAATTCGATATTGAGCCGGGCGGCCTTCAGAGCGCCTGCGGCCTGCGTCTCCGCGGCGTGCGCGGCCTGCAAGGCCTGCCGGCGCTGGTCGACGGCCTGCTCGGAGACCGCGCTGGTCTGGACCAGGCTCAGGCCGCGGTCGAGCTCGCGCTTGGCAAGCTCCACCTTGGCACGCGCGTCGGACAATTGGCCGTCCGCCTGCTCGGCCACCGCCTCGAACGGACGCGGGTCGATGACGTAAAGCAGGTCGCCCTGATGCACGATCGCGCCATCCTGGAACTCGACGGAGTTGACGAAGCCGCCAACGCGGGGGCGCACCTGCACCTCCTCGACCGCCTCGAAGCGGCCGGTGAACTCGTCCCAATCGGTGACGGTGCGCTTGACCGGCTGGGCGACGGTTACCGGCGCGGGCGGCGGAGCGCCCGCTTGCGAGGTCGGCTGGCCGCAGCCTGCGAGAGCGAATGCCGCGACGAGAAGCCCGGCGATCGCGCGAGGTCGAGGCGAAACGAAATCGTGCTTTTTAACAAATTGCTCGCTTCCGTCCGGTCCACTCATCCCAGGTCCTCGCATCAAAACGGCGGAAATAGCAGGGTACGCGCCTACCCGCGGGCGACACAAGATGGGTCGCAATGATGAACTCTTCAAGACCAAAGCGCGGGTAATGCTCGGCGAGATACCCTAGCCGGATGATGGGTTGACAGGTCCTTCTTCGGCCGGGCTTGTCCCGGCCATCCACGCTTTGCCCCGTGGCGCAAAGAACGTGGATGCCCGGGACAAGCCCGGGCATGACGACCTCTCGGCCAGCGTCTTCGCGCATGACGAATGCCGCCAGCGCGGTTAGACTACCCCCAACAAAAACAAGACGAATTGTCCGGGGAGAACAGGCGTGCACCAGGGACGTGTCGTTTACGGCGCGATCGAGGAAGTCGTGTTCGGTCACCCCGCGGCCGAGGCCGTGGTCGCGCAGATGGACCGGCTGGGGACGCGCCGCGCCTTCCTGATGGTCTCGGGCACACTCAACCGGCAGACCGACGAAATCGCGAAGATCAAACAGGCACTCGGCACGCGTTGCGCCGGCCTGTTCGACGCCATGCCGGCGCACTCACCCCGCGAGGCGGTGATCGCCGCCACCAATGCTGCACGTGAAGCGGGCGCCGACCTGATCGTCACCGTGGGCGGCGGCTCGATCACCGACGGCGCCAAGGCGGTGCAGCTCTGCCTTGCTAACGGCATCGACGACGTCGACGGCATCGAGCGTATCCGCGTGCACAAGGGCGTCGCGCCCGAGATGACGGCGCCGACCGTGCGTCAGATCAGCGTCCCGACCACGATCGCCGGCGGTGAGTTCAGCTCGATCGCGGGCGTCACCGACCGCACCACCCATGTGAAACAGATGCTACGGCATCCGCTCACGGTGCCGCGCGCGACCATCCTCGATCCCGCCATCACCGTGCACACGCCGGAATGGCTGTTCCTCTCGACCGGCATCCGCGCCATCGATCATTGCGTCGAGGCGATCTGCTCGCGCGAGACGCACCCCTATGCCGACGCACAGTCGGTGAAGGGCCTCGCGATGCTCGCTGACGCGCTGCCGCGGGTGAAGGCAGACCCGTCCGACCTCGACGCGCGAATGGATGCGCAGATCGGCACCTGGCTGTCGATGGGCGCGCTCGCCGCCGGCGTGCCGATGGGGGCGAGCCACGGCATCGGTTACGTGCTGGGCGCAGCCTTCGACGTACCGCATGGCTACACCTCCTGCATCATGCTGCCGGCCGTGATGCGCTGGAATGCGCGCGACAATGCCGAGCGCCAGATGACCGTCGCGGCCGCGATGGGCTTTCCCGGCCTCATGGCGGCCGATGTGCTGGATGCCTTCATCCGCTCGCTCGGCATGCCGCGCAGCCTCGCTGATGTCCGCGTCTCGCCGGAGCATTTCGACGCCATCGCGGAAGCTGCGATGCGCACGAACTGGATCCCGCGCAACCCGCGCAAGATCGACGGCCCCGCGCAGTTGCGCGAAATCCTGCTTCTTGCCGCATGATCTAAAGCCGGAGGACCGATGTACCCAGGTCAGCATGCCCGCCTGCGCCCGCTCCAGCCCGCCTTCATCATGGCAGCGACCGGCGAGGCCGTCACCTATCGCGAGCTCGATGCGCGCAGCAACCGGCTGGCGCACCTGTTCCGCAAGCACGGATTGAAGCGGCTCGACCACTACTCGATCTTCATGGAGAACAATTCGCGCTACCTCGAAGCCTGTGGCGCGGGCGAGCGCTCCGGGCTGTACTACACCTGCATCAACTCGTTCCTGACGCCGGGCGAGCTCGCTTATCTCCTGGTCAACAGCCAGTCGAAAATCCTGATCACGTCGGTTGCGAAGCTCAATATCGCCCGCGAGGCAATCCAGGCCTGCCGCGATATCAAGCTGTGCATCGTCGCCGACGGTCCCGGCGAGAGCGAGCGCATTGTCGGCCTCACTGAGGTGACCGCCGATCTTCCGAAGACACCAATCCCGGATGAATGGCTCGGCACCGCCATGCTGTATTCATCGGGCACGACGGGACGGCCGAAGGGCATTATCCGGCCGCTGCCGGAGGAGCCGCCGAAGCACAATCTGCCGCTTTTCGACTTCCTGACAAAGCTCTGGCACTACCGCGAGGGCATGATCTATCTGTCGCCCGCGCCGCTCTATCACTCCGCGCCGCAGGCCGCGGTCAACCTGACGATCCGGATGGGCGGCACCGCGATCATCATGGAGACGTTTGATCCCGAACGTTACCTCCAGCTCGTCGAGCGGTGGGGCGTCACCCACACCCAGCTTGTGCCGACGATGTTCTCACGCATGCTCAAGCTGCCGGAGGAGGTGCGAAAGCACTACGACCTCTCCTCGATCGAGATCGCGATCCATGCCGCCGCGCCCTGCCCGGCCCTGGTGAAGGACGACATCATCAAATGGTGGGGACCGATCATCCACGAATATTACGGCGCAACCGAAGGCCTTGGCTTCACCGCCTGCGACAGCGCGGAATGGCTGGCCCATCGTGGCACCGTCGGCAAGGTGCTGCTCGGCGACCTTCATATTCTCGACGAGAATATGAAGCCATGCCCCGCCGGCACGCCGGGACAGGTCTGGTTCAAGACGGCCTCGCCGTTCGAATATTTCAACGACCCGGAGAAGACCAAGGAAGCGCGATCGGCCGACGGCAGCATGAGCACGGTCGGCGACGTCGGCTATGTCGACGAGGATCGCTTCCTCTATTTAACGGACCGCGCGACCTTCATGATCATCTCCGGCGGCGTGAACATCTATCCGCAGGAGTGCGAGAATTTGTTGATCACCCATCCGAAGGTCGCGGACGCCGCGGTGTTCGGCGTGCCTAATCCCGACCTCGGTGAAGAGGTGAAGGCGGTGGTGCAGCCGATGCCCGGCATCGTGCCGGGCGAGGCGCTCGCCGAAGAGCTGATCGCCTTCTGCGGGGCGTCGCTGTCGCGGCAAAAGGTGCCGCGCTCGGTCGATTTCGAGAAGGAGTTGCCGCGGCTGCCGACGGGGAAGCTGTACAAGCGACTGTTAAGGGACCGCTATTGGGGGAACAAGGCGTCCAGGATTGTGTGAGGGGTAGCCACAAACTCGGTGTCGTCCCGGCGAAGGCCGGGACCCATAACCCCAGGGAGTAGTTTGGCGAAGACCAGACGTTCGGTACTCCAACCTACCAAAATCGATAAATCACGCGGTAGGGGTCCCGGCCTTCGCCGGGACGACACTGGAGACTGTGTCCTTCCGTCATCCGAATTGTCGAGAGCATCACTGCCCTTGCCGGTTGCCTCGCCGCGCACGCGTCGCTATCGTCCCCTCAAACAGGCCGCAAAAGGCCCAAAAGACTAATGTCCAGGGAGGACGAGGATGCGGAGCGTACGGGCGCTCGCCGCGACGGCGGCGCTATCTTTGCTTGCGTTTTCGACCATTGCACTTGCCGGCGAGCCCAAGCAGGGCGGCATTTTGCGGATGTATCACCGCGACAGTCCCGGCAATGCCTCGATCCACGAAGGAGCGACCTACTCGCTCAATGTTCCCTTCATGCCGGTGTTCAACAACCTCGTCATCTACAAGCAGGACGTGGCGCAGAACAGCATGGACACGATCGTGCCCGAGCTCGCCGAGAGCTGGGCCTGGGTCAACGACAACAAGACACTGACCTTCAAGCTGCGCGCGGGCGTGAAGTGGCACGACGGCAAGCCGTTCACCTCGGCGGACGTCAAATGCACCTTCGACATGCTGATGGGCAAGTCGCAGCAGAAGTTCCGGCAGAACCCGCGCAAGACCTGGTACGAACAGGTCAACGACGTCTCCACCAACGGCGATCTCGAGGTCTCCTTCAACTTGAAGCGGCCGCAGCCTTCGCTGCTGGCGCTGCTCGCCTCGGGCTACACACCGGTCTATCCCTGTCACGTCTCGCCCGGCGACATGCGCACGCACCCGATCGGCACAGGCCCGTTCAAGTTCGTCGAGTTCAAGGCCAATGAATCGATCAAGCTGACCCGCAATCCCGACTATTGGCGCAAGGGCCGGCCCTATCTCGACGGCATCGAGTTCACCATCATCCCGAACCGCTCGACCGCCATCCTCGCCTTCGTCGCCGGCAAGTTCGACATGGCCTTCCCGACCGAGGTGAGCATCCCGCTCCTGAAGGACGTCAAATCGCAGGCGCCGAACGCGGTTTGCGTGGTCGAACCCAACAATGTCGCCACCAACATCATCGTCAATTCGTCCGCGCCGCCGTTCGACAATATCGATATCCGCCGCGCCATGGCGCTGTCGCTGGACCGCAAGGCCTTCATCTCGATCATGTTCGAGGGTCAGGGCGACGTCGGCGGCACCCTGCTGCCGCCGCCGAACGGGCTGTGGGGCATGCCGAAGGAGATGCTCGAGAGCATTCCGGGCTACGGCCCCGACATCAACGCCAACCGCGAGGAAGCCAAGAAGCTGATGCAAAAGGCCGGCTACGGACCGGATAAGCATCTCGCCGTCAAGGTCTCGACCCGCAACATCCCGGTCTATCGCGATCCCGCCGTGATCCTGATCGACCAGCTCAAGAGCATCTATATCGACGGCGAGCTCGACGTGGTCGAGACCGCGAACTGGTTCCCGAAGATCGCGCGCAAGGACTACATGCTCGGGCTCAATTTGACCGGCAACGCCGTCGACGATCCCGACCAATCCTTCTACGAGAACTATTCCTGCGGCTCCGAGCGCAACTACACCAATTACTGCAACAAGGAGATCGAAAAGCTGTTCGACGTGCAGTCCCAGGAGACCGACCTCAACAAGCGCAAGAAGCTGGTGTGGGACATCGACAAGAAGTTGCAGGAAGATGTCGCCCGCCCGATCATTTTCCACGCACGCACCGGCAGCTGCTGGCAACCTTACGTCAAGGGCGTGACGGTGATGTCCAACAGTTCCTATAACGGATACCGGTACGAGGATGTCTGGATGGACAAGTAGCGCAGGCGGCTGACGGGTTCGACGGGAGGCGATGCATGTTTGCCTATCTAGTGCGGCGCCTGTTGCTGATGCTCGTGACCCTGTTCGGGATCTCGATCGTCATCTTCTTCCTGCTGCGCATCGTCCCCGGCAACATCGTCGATATCCTGTTTGCCGCCGCCGGCTATGTCGACCCCGCCGACAAGGCCAGTCTGGAAAAAGAGCTCGGCATCGACCAGCCGCTGGTGGTGCAATATTGGCACTGGATCAGCGGTTTTCTACGCGGCGACTTTGGTTACTCCTATGTCTCGGAGAAGCCTGCACTTCAGGAGATCCTCCCGCGAATCCCGATCACGGCGCGGCTCGCCGGCCTGGCGCTGTTGTTCTCGGCGTCGATCGGCATTCCCTTGGGCGTCATCAGCGCGGTGAAGCAGGGCACGCGGCTCGACTACGCGCTGCGCATCGTCAGCCTGAGCGGATTGTCGCTGCCCTCGTTCTGGCTCGGTCTGCTCATCCTCACCGCCTCGGTGGCGATGTTCAACCAGATGCCGATCTTCAATCCCAATCCACAGACCTGGCTGGAAGCGTTTGCGACCTACGCCGTGCCCGCCGCCGCCGTCGGCTTCCGCAGCGCCGCGCTGACCATGCGCATCACCCGCTCCTCGATGCTGGAGGTGCTGCGGCAGGACTATATCCGCACCGCGCGTGCCAAGGGCGCGTCGGACGCCGCCGTGAACTATCAGCATGCGCTGAAGAACGCGATTTTGCCCGTCATCACCGTGATCGGCATCGAGGCAGCGTTCCTGATCGGCGGCCTCATTGTCACCGAGACCGTGTTCAACATCCCCGGCGTCGCGCGCTTCCTGGTCGAGGCGATTCGCTGGCGCGACTATCCGATCGTGCAGAACCTGGTGATGCTGATTGCCATCGTCGTGGTGAGCGCGAATTTCATCGTCGACATGCTGTACGCCGTGTTCGACCCGCGTATCCGGTACACGGATTAGGAGAGCTTGTTGGCTGCGATCGACTATGACGTTGAACTGAGGCGCGCCGGGGCGCACGCGACCGGCGGCTGGCGACGCGTGCTGTTTATGGCGCAGCGGCATGTGCTGGGTGCGGCCGGGCTCGTCATCATGACCCTGTTCGTGTTCACCGCGATCTTCGCCGACTTCATCGCGCGTTACGATCCGCTGACGATTGACGCCACCCGGGCGCTGGCGCGCCCAAGCCTGACACACTGGATGGGCACGGATTCCTTCGGCCGCGATGTCTTCAGCCGCATCATCCACGGCGCGCGGATCTCGCTGGCGGTCGGGATCGGCTCCACGGCGCTCGGCGGCAGCATCGGCGTGATCGTCGGATTGACCTCGGGCTATCTCTCCGGCTGGGTCGATCTCGTATTCCAGCGCGTCTCCGACGTCCTCCAGGCGCTGCCACTGCTGGTGCTGGCCTTGATCATGACCGCAGCGCTTGGGCCGTCCTTGCCGAACGTCATCATTGCGATCGCCATTCCGCTGATCCCGACTGTGTCGCGCGTGATCCGCGCCAACACGCTGGCGCTGCGCGAACTGCCATTCATCGAGGCCGCCAAGTCGATCGGCATGAGCGAGGTGCGTATCGCGCTGCGTCACGTGCTGCCGAACACGCTGGCGCCGCTGATCGTGCTTGCGACCGCGCAGCTCGGCTCGACCATCCTGACCGAAGCCTCGCTGTCTTTCCTCGGCCTCGGCATTCCCGAGCCTTATCCGTCCTGGGGCCGCATGCTCTCGGAATCCGCCGCCGAATATGTCCGCACGGCGCCATGGCTGGTGATCTTCCCGGGCATCGCCATCAGCCTCGCGGTGTTCGGCGCCAATCTGTTCGGTGACGCCCTGCGCGACATCCTCGATCCCCGGCAGCGCGGCTGATGGCTGATAAATCCGATCTCGTGCTCGATGTGAAGAACCTGAAGACGGTGTTCTTCACCAACTCCGGTCTCTTCAAGGCCGTTGACGATTTGTCCTTCAGCGTCCACCGCGGCGAGACGCTGGCGATCGTCGGCGAATCCGGCTGCGGCAAGAGCGTGACCGCGCTGTCGCTGATGCGGCTCGTGCCGGATCCGCCCGGCCGGATCGTGGGCGGGACAGTCTGCCTCGAAGGCACCGACCTTCTGTCGCTCGATGAAGCGCAGATGCGTGCGATCCGGGGGGATCGCATCTCCATGATCTTCCAGGAGCCGATGACCTCGCTCAATCCGGTGATGCGGATCGGCGCTCAGATCAGCGAGGCCGTGCGGCTGCACCGGACCGTGTCGACCAGGGAGGCACAGGACATCGCGGTCGAGATGCTGCGGCTGGTACGCATTCCCGAGCCTGCGCGGCGCGCCCGGGAATATCCGCACCAATTGTCCGGCGGCATGCGCCAGCGCGCCATGATCGCGATGGCCCTGGCCTGCCGGCCGGCGCTCCTGATCGCCGACGAGCCGACCACCGCGCTGGATGTCACCATCCAGGCGCAGATTCTGGCCTTGATCCTCGACCTGCAAAAGGAGCTCGGCACCGGGCTCGTTCTGATCACCCATGATCTCGGCGTCGTCGCCCAGACTGCCCAACGCGTGATCGTGATGTATGCGGGGAAAAAGGTCGAGGAGGCGACCGTGGAGGCGCTGTTCGCTGCTCCAAAGCACCCCTATACGCGCGGGCTGATGGCCTCGATCCCGGCGGTGCCGGCGTCCGGTCTCGCCGCGCAGGCGCGGCTGAACGAGATTCCCGGCACAGTGCCGTCGCTGGTGCGGCTGCCGAAGGGCTGCGCCTTCGCGCCGCGCTGCAAGCTCGCGATCAAGCGCTGCTTGGACGACTACCCGCCATTGCAGGACTGGGGTGGCGGCCACCTCGCCGCGTGCTGGCGGGCGGCGGACGTGGTGGAGGAAGTGGCATGACCGGGGCGCTGCTCGAGGTCACCGACCTCATCAAGCATTATCCGGTGCGCGCTGGCGTATTGCGCCGCCAGGTCGGCACCGTGCATGCGGTCGACGGCGTCTCATTTTCGGTTGGGGTCGGCGAGACGCTGGGCCTCGTCGGCGAATCCGGCTGCGGCAAGTCGACTGTGGCGCGCAGCGTGCTGCGGTTGGTCGAGCCGACCTCGGGCCAGATCCGCCTCGAAGGCGAAGACATCACGCATCTCTCCAAGTCCGCGCTGCGTCCGCATCGCCGCTCGATGCAGATCGTGTTCCAGGATCCGTTCGCCTCGCTCAATCCGCGGATGACAGCGGGCGACATCGTCGGCGAGCCGCTGGCAGTCCATGGGCTCGCGACCGGCAAGGCGCTGGAAGCGCGCACAGCAAAACTGTTCGAGCAGGTGGGCCTGCGACCCGACCAGATGCGCAACTTCCCGCACCAATTCTCCGGCGGCCAGCGTCAGCGCATCTGCATCGCCCGCGCGCTGGCGCTCGGGCCCCGCCTGATCGTCTGCGACGAGCCGGTCTCCGCGCTCGACGTCTCGATCCAGGCGCAGGTGATCAACCTCCTGATCGACCTGCAACGCGAGCACGGCTTCTCCTATCTCTTCATCGCGCATGACCTCGCGGTGGTCGCCCATATCAGTCACCGCGTCGCCGTGATGTATCTCGGCCGCATCGTCGAGATCGCCGACAAGGACGAGCTGTTCCGCAATCCACGCCATCCCTATACGCAAGCCCTGCTCGCCTCGGTGCCGGTTGCGAACCCGCTTGCGAAGAAGCTCGCGCCGCTGGTTGACGGCGACGTGCCGAGCCCGGTCAATCCGCCGCCGGGCTGTGCGTTTCACACGCGATGCCGGTTTGCGATGGAGCGATGCAGGACAGAGCGGCCGGCGTTGATGGAGGCGGGCGACGGGCACCAGGTGGCGTGTTTGCTGAACGAGGGGACGGGGCGAGGCCAGTCGCTCTCATGTCGTCCCGGCGAAGGCCGGGACCCATAACCACAGGATCGAGTTTGGCGACGACTCGGAGTTACCTGCTCGGCTCCGCTGCCTGGGAGTATGGGTCCCGGCCTTCGCCGGGACGACGAGTTGAGTTCGGGGTGCGCTAATCCGCCCCGATCTCGGCCACGACCCTGCCCGTCGTCACCTGCTCGCCCTCGGCAACGTCGATCGCGGCGACGACGCCGTCGATGCCGGCCTTATGGACGTGCTCCATCTTCATCGCTTCCAGCGTCAGCACCGGCTGGCCGGCGGTGACGTGGTCGCCTGGCTTGACCAGGACGGCAACGACGCGGCCGTTCATGGCGGCGCGAACCTTGCCGTCGCCACCATTGCTCGCAGCCGCCTTCGGCGCCGCCAGCGTGAGATCAGTGACAGCGAGTGGGATGCCGCGGTGCTGGAGGTAGAGCCGGTCGTCGTCGCGCAGGAATTTGGCGCCGTCCATCACATCGTCGTGGCGGAAGCGGATCGCGTCGAAATCGAGCTGGTCGATCTCGAACTTGTCCTCCCGGCCGTCGATGGCAACGGTGTAGCTGCCATCGCGTTCGCGCCAGACTTCGGGCTCATACCCGTGGCCCGCGATCTCGATCTTCGCCGGCAGCGGGAACGTTGCCGCGAGGCTCCGTCCACGACGCCACGACGGTGCCTGCGGGTTCGTGACGTAGAGCAGCAGGCCGGCCAAAGCCATATTGGATGCGGCGTCCGCGCGCGGCGCCAGCAACTCGTCGCGATGCGCGCCAATGAACGCCGTGGTCGCCTCGCCTTTGGCGAAGCCGGAATGACGCAGGCACGCCATCAGGAACGCCTGGTTGGTGGTGACGCCGAAAGCGGTGAGCTGCTCCAGGCCGACGATCAGCCGCGCCCTCGCCTCCTCGCGTGTCGCGCCATGGCTGATCACTTTGGCGATCATGGAATCGTAGAACGGCGGAATCTCCGAGCCCGATTGCAGCGCATGCTCGACGCGGATGCCATCCGGCACCTGCCAGCGCGCCATGCGCCCGGACTGCGGCATGAAATCATGCGCAGCATCCTCGGAGCACAGTCGCACCTCGATGGCGTGGCCTGTGAAGCGGATGTCCTGCTGTTTCACCGGCAATGGCTCGCCGCGCGCGACGCGCAGCTGCAGTTCGACGAGATCAAGCCCGGTGATCGCCTCGGTCACGGGATGCTCGACCTGGAGCCGCGTGTTCATTTCCATGAAGTAGAACTCGCCGCTCGAATCGAGCAGGAATTCCAGCGTGCCGGCGCCCTCGTAACGCAGCGCCTTCACGGCGGCGACCGCGACCTCGCCCATTTTCGCGCGCAGTTCCGGCGTCACCGCGGGCGACGGCGCCTCCTCGATCAGCTTCTGGTGCCGTCGCTGCACCGAGCAATCGCGCTCGCCGAGATGGATGGCGTTGCCATGGCTGTCGCCGAACACCTGAATCTCGATGTGACGGGGATTCTGGATGGCGCGTTCGAGGATCACCGTCGGATCGCCAAAGGCCGCCTTCGCCTCGGACCGCGCGCTACGCAGTGCGTCGGGGAACGAATTGGCATCCGACACGAGCCGCATGCCGCGTCCACCGCCGCCGGCGACCGCCTTGATCATCACGGGGAAGCCGATCTTTCTGGCCTCCGCGAGCATGACCTCATCACCCTGATCGGCCCCCTGATAGCCGGGCACGACGGGCACGCCGGCCTTTTTCATGATCTCCTTGGCACCGGCCTTGTGGCCCATTGTCTCGATCGCCTGCGGCGACGGGCCAATGAAAACGAGGCCGGCATCCTTGCAGGCTTGCGCAAACTCCTCGTTTTCGGCGAGGAAGCCATAGCCGGGATGCACGGCATCCGCGCCGCTGGCCTTTGCGGCCGCAATGATCGCGGCGATGTTGAGGTAGGATTGCGCCGGCAGCGCTTCGCCGATGCGCACGGCCTGGTCGGCCTGTTGCACATGAAGCGCGTCGCGATCCGCATCCGAATAGACCGCGATGACACCGAGGCCGAGCTCCCGCGCACTGCGCATCACGCGTAGCGCGATCTCGCCGCGATTGGCGATCAAGACCTTGAAGAACGGCCGGTGCTGCACTGATCCGTTCCTCATGGGCGAGCCACTGAAAACTGCATGCGCTGGGGCGTGCGCGCATCGCCCTCACGGCAGACCGCGAGCACTTCCGACAGCACCGCGCGGGTGTCGCGCGGATCGATCACGCCATCATCGAGCACGCGCGCGCTGGTCGAGAACACGTCCATCTGGCCGTCGAACACGCCGACGATCTGCGCCTTCATGGCGTCCAGCTTGTCCTTTTCGACCGGTTTGCCGCGACGCGCGGCAGCGGCCTCGGTCACGATCGCCATGGTCTCGGCGGCCTGCTCGCCGCCCATCACGGCAGTCTTGGCGTTGGGCCAGGAGAAGCAGAAGCGCGGATGGAAGCCGCGCCCGCACATGCCGTAGTTGCCGGCGCCGAACGAGGCACCGCAATAGATGGTGATCTGCGGCACCGTCGCAGACGTCACCGCCTGGATCATCTTGGAGCCGTGCTTGATCATGCCGGCCTCCTCATAGGCCTTGCCGACCATGTAGCCGGTGGTGTTGTTCAGATAGAGGATCGGCGTGCGGGTCTGGCAGCAAGCCTGGATGAAATGCGTCGCCTTGTTGGCACCGGCAGGATCGAGTGGGCCGTTGTTGGTGATGATGCCGATGGCCTGACTCTCGATGCGGGCATGGCCGCAGACGGTGGCGGGGCCGTAGTTCGGCGCCATCTCGGTGAAATCGGAATCGTCGACGATGCGCGCGATCACCTGCTTCATGTCCACGGAGCGCTTGTGGTCCATCGGCATGATGCCGAGCAGCTCATCCTGGTCGTAGCGCGGCGGCTTGAATTCCGACGCCGCCCTGACCGGCCGCTGCCATTCCAGCGCCGCCATGATCTCGCGCGCGATGCGCAGGGCGTCGCGGTCATCCTCGGCGAGATAGTCGCCGAGGCCGGAAACCTGCGTGTGCATCTCGGCGCCGCCAAGCTCCTCCTCGGTCGCGATCTCGCCGGTCGCGGCCTTCAGCAGCGGCGGCCCGGCGAGGAAGGCGCGGGTGCGGCCACGGACCATGACGATGTAGTCGGACAGACCGGTCTGATAGGCGCCGCCGGCGGTCGACGAGCCATGCGTCACGGTGACGACGGGCAGCCCTGCGGCCGAGAGCCGCGCGAGATTGCGAAAGATGTTGCCGCCACGGACGAAGTCTTCGACGCGGTAACGCAGGAGATTGGCGCCGGCGCTTTCGACGAGCTGGACGTAAGGCAGCTTGTTCTCCAGCGCGAGCTCCTGCACCCGCAGTGTCTTGTCGAGACCGTAGGGCTGAAGCGCGCCGGCATCGATGCCGGAATCGTTGGCGCTGATCATGCAGCGGATGCCCGAGACGAAGCCGATGCCGGCGATGACGCCGCCGCCGGGCACGCTCTTGTTCGCGTCCGGCACGTCGAACATGTAGCCGGCGAGCGTCGACAGCTCGATGAAGGGCGCGCCGGGATCAAGCACCAGCGCAACGCGCTCGCGCGGCAGCAACTGGCCGCGCTTGTGGAAGCGGTCTTTCGCAGCCGCCGAAGCCGCGCGCGTGCGCTCTTCCAGCGCGCGCATGCGGTCGATCAGGCCAAGCATGCCGTCGCGATTGGCGTGATAGGCGGCACTGCCGGGGGAAATGGTGTTTTCGAGAATGGACATAATTTGATCCTGTTCGTCATTGCGAGGAGCAAAGCGACGAAGCAATCCAGTCTGCATCCGCGGAGAGATTCTGGATTGCTTCGCTTCGCTCGCAATGACGGCTGGGGCAGTACCTACCTGTTCGTCCCAAAAATCTTGCGCGCTTCCGCCGGGCTCGCGATCTCGCGGCCGGCACGGCGGGCACAGGCGGCGATGGCCTCGATCAGCTGGCCGTTCGACGTCACCTTCTTGCCGTCGGCGAGATAGAAGGCATCTTCGAGACCGGTGCGCAGGTGACCGCCGAGCTCGGCGCAACGCTGATGCAGCGGCCAGATCTCTTCGCGGCCGATCGCGGTGACCTGAAAATGCGCTTCGGGGCGTTTCAGCTTGATCAGGATCGGCAGCAGGTCGGGATCGGACGGCATGCCGGAGGCGACGCCCATCACGAAGTTATATTCGAGCGGGCCCTTGTACATGCCGACCTGGCGGTACATGCCGACGCAGCGGACGATGCCGACGTCAAAACATTCGAATTCGGGGATGGTGCCGACCGCGTTCATGACGTCGAGATAGTCCTTCACCTTCTCGACCGCATTGTCGAACATCATCGGCGGCCAGGCCCAGCTGTTGTCGGCCTTCACCTTCAAATAGTTCAGCGAGCCGGCATTGCAGGCGGCGATCTCAGGCCTGGTCTCGCGGATGCAATCCAGCGCACCGCTGTAGTTCGGCCCGGAGACGCCGGAGGTGTGGTTGATGATCACGCCGGGGCAGGCTTCGCGGATCGCCTGCTGGATTTCCTTGCTGACGCTGACCTCCCAGGACGGCAGATGCCCCTTGTCCGGCGCCTGCTGGCGCAGATGGATGTGCATGATGGACGCGCCGGCATCGAACGCAGCCTTGGCCTCGCGCGCCATCTGCTCGGGCGTCACAGGCACGTTGTGCTGCTTCGGGTCGGTGAGCACGCCGTTCAGCGCGCAGGTGATGACGGCCTTGTCGCTCATGCCTTGAATGTCTCGCACGTTGATAATTCAACGTTTGCGATCATGTGATGGGCGGCATGCGGCTTCTTGCGCGGAGAAGCTGGAAAACGAGATGCCGTAGGGTGGGTTAGCCCTACGGCTGCGCGAAGCGCAGTCCGCTGGCGTAACCCTCCTCTTTAGCTTCCGCGGAGGCAGACGTGGTGGGTTACGCTTCGCTAACCCACCCTACGAAAGACGACGAGAGCGATCCTAGCCCGCCTCCGCAAGCCTGACCGTCTCGCTGCTGCGATAAATCGCAAGATCCCGCGAGCCGACGAAGATCGCGCGCGGCTTCAAGCCGTAGAAGCGGCGGATCGAGTGGCTGAAATGGGTGGAATCGGGATAGCCGATGTCCTGCGCAAGATGGGCGAGGTTGAGGTCCTGGTTGGCGAAGTGCAGCAAGTGACGCGCGCGCTTCCAGGCGCGGAAGGAGCGGAACGAGATGCCGGTCTCTTCCTTGAACAGATGCAGGAAACGCGAAGCGGAAAGTCCGGCGTCCGCAGCACATGTGTCCGCTGTCACGGGCTCACCCGTGAAGCGGCCGATCCGGGCGACCGCACGGGTCACGCGGGGGTCGAGCACGCGGCGCGGCAGCGCCTCGCCAAAACACATCTCGTCGAATTCGGCGGTGGTGATGTCGCCGTAGCGGCGCTCGCGCAACAGCGTGTAGGCGGCGAGGATCTTGCGGGCATAGACGGCACTGTCGGGCCCGGTGAGCCGCTCGGCCAGGACCTCGATCACGCCATCAGGCATGCTCTCCGGCTCCAGCGTCACGCTGATTGCAGTGCGGTAGTCGCTGGCAATGGAATGCCGCTGATTCGGCAGGGTGACGAACAGCTCGCCGGTGGCGAGGGCGTCATCGATCGTCAGATGCAGGCTGCCCTTCACCGCGACATAGACATGGCAGCAGCCGGGCGTCCGCTTGCGGGGGCGGCCGAGCAGGCCGGCATAGAATACCCGCTCCGGCGTGATCAGCATCAAATGGTCGGATTCGCGACCGTTATCTTCCATTGGGATCCTCCTCGCGCGGCTCTTTGGCCGCTGCGGACGGAGGTCACCTTAGCGGAAATCTGGGCGCTGTCACGGCGGGATAGCGCTGTCATGGAGCGCAAAGAAGTGTCATTCCGGGATGGCGATCAGCCGTGTCCGGAACTCTTCTGGTCGTCCCGGCGAAGGCCGGGACCCATACCGCGAGGTCTATCGATGTGGGTGGCGCTAATCCCGAACGACCAATCCTCGCAAAATATCTCCCTGGGGGTATGGGTCCCGGCCTTCGCCGGGACGACCACTAAGCCCTCACCCTTGGCGCCACGTTCTGCTCGACGCCGGCCTGTTGCTCCGCAGCAACCGCGCGCTTGAAACCATCCCGCTGCTGCAAGCGCGCCCAATAGGCCGCGACATTTGGCCCAAAATCCTTGGCCAGCCCGATATTATCGGCGAGGCGGAGCGCGTAGCCGATCACGATGTCGGCGGCAGTGAAGCGGCCGGCGCACAAGGCCTCGGTATTTGCGGTGGCTGCCTCGACGGCGCGCAGCCTCCCTAAGAACCATTTGGCATAGTCGCCGGCGACCTGCGGATTGCGGCGCTCTTCCGGCTCGAGCTGGGTGTATCGGAGCACCAGCGTCTGCGGGAAGGTTAACGTGGCGTCGCTGAAATACATCCAGTTCAGGAACGCGCCATAGGCGGGATCTTCCGGCCCAACCATCAGTGGCGTCGGTCCATGCTTGACGCCGAGATAGTGGCAGATGCCAGACGATTCCGTCATCTTGGTCTCGCCATCAACCATGAAGGGAATCGTGCCGAGCGGATTGATGCCGAGATATTCCTTGGCGAAGACCCGCGGCGGGAACGGCAGCATCTTGAGCTCGTAGGGCAACCCCATTTCCTCCAGCATCCAGAGCGGACGAAAGGAGCGCGCGGCGTCGCAGTGATAGAGCGTGATCATCAGGCATTTCCCCTAGAGCATGATCCGAAAAAGTGTGCAGCGGTTTTCCGAAAAGATCATGCTCAAACTTTAGTGCTGCCGGGCAGCGTGCCCATCATCTTGCACAGGACCATCAGCATGACCTCGTCGGCGCCGCCGCCAATTGATGTCAGGCGGCTGTCGCGATAGGCACGGCTGACCGGCGTCTCGTTGGTAAAGCCCATTCCGCCCCAATATTGCAAGCAGGCGTCGGTAAGTTCGCGGCCGAGTCGCCCGGCCTTCAGCTTGGCCATGGTCGCAAGCTTTGTGACATCCTCGCCCGCCACCAGCGCCTCGCCGGCGCGGTAGATCAGCGCGCGCAACAGCTCGACCTCGGTCTGCATCTCGGCCAGCTTGAAGTGAACGACCTGGTTGTCGAGGATCGCCTTCCCGAAGGCTTTTCGGTTGCGGGTGTATTCGACGGTCTCGTTGATGATGTATTCATGCGCCTTCAGGCAGGCCGCCGCGCCCCAGAGGCGCTCCTCCTGGAACTGGACCATCTGGTAGGTAAAGCCCTTGCCCTCCACGCCGATCCGGTTGCGCTTGGGCACGCGGACATTGTCAAAGAAGATTTGCGCGGTATCCGACGAGCGCATGCCCATCTTGTCGAGCTTTCGCGCGACAGTGACGCCCTTGGTCTTCATGGGAACGCAGATCAGCGACTTGTTGCGGTGAACGGGTCCGTCGCCGGTATTGGCGAGCAGGCAGATCCAGTCGGCCTGAGTGCCGTTGGTAATCCACATCTTGCCGCCATCGATGACGTAATCGTCGCCGTCCGAGCGCGCATTGGTCTTGATCGAGGCCACGTCCGAGCCGGCGCCCGGCTCGGAGACGCCGATGCAGGCCACATAGTCGCCGGAGATCGAGGGCGCCAGAAATTCGCGCCGTACCTCGTCCGAGCCGAACCGTGCCAGCGCGGGCGTCGCCATGTCGGTCTGCACCCCGATCGCCATCGGCACTCCGCCGCAGGTGATGGCGCCGAGCTCCTCCGCCATCATCAGCGCGTAGGAATAGTCGAGGCCGGAGCCGCCGAATTCGACCGGCTTGTTCAGCCCGAGAAAGCCGAGGCTGCCCATCTTCCCGAACAGCTCGTGCGCCGGAAAGATGTCGGCCTTCTCCCATTCATCGACATGAGGATTGATCTCGTTGGCAATGAATTTTTGTAAGGAACGGCGGATCTCGTCGTGGTCGGCGGTAAACAGCATCTTGTTAGCCCAGTTCTTGGTATCTCTGATGTGCTCGTCATGGCCGGGCTTGTCCCGGCCATCCACGCCTTCGTCACTCGCTGGCAAGAACGTGGATGCCCGGGACAAGCCCGGGCATGACGGAGAAAGCGGTCACAACCCCATCTGCCGCGACGCCAGATCCTTCATGATCTCCTCGGTGCCGCCGCCGATGGCGTTGACCTTGACCTCGCGGTAGATGCGCTCGGCCTTGATGCCGCGCATGAAGCCTGCGCCGCCAAAAATCTGCACGGCTTCAGAGGCGCAAAATGCCATGGTCTGGGTCGCCTGGTTCTTCATCATGCAGATTTCGGCGACCGGGCTTTCGCCCTGCTCCAGCCGCCAGGCCAGCATCTCCAGCATCGCTTGCGATGCGGCGACCTTCTGCGCCATGTCGACGATCTTGTGGCGGATCACCTGGTGCTGCGCCAGCGGCTTGCCAAAGGTCTTGCGCTCCTTGGCGTAGGCAATCGCTTCGTCGAGGCAGACGCGCGCGAACGCGGTGCAGCCCGCGGCCATGCCCATGCGCTCGCTGTTGAAATTCCGCATGATGATCTTGAAGCCCTGGCCTTCCTCGCCGATCAGGTTTTCGGCTGGTACGCGGCACTCGTCGAAATGCAGGGTCGCGGTGTCAGAGGCCCACCAACCCATCTTCTTCAGCTTGGTCCGCGACAGGCCGGGCGTATCCCCCTCGATCAGGAGCAGGCTGACGCCGCCAGCGCCCTCGCCGCCGGTCCGCACCGCAACGGTCAGATAGTCGGCGCGCATACCCGAGGTGATGAAGGTCTTCTCGCCACTCACGACGTAGTGGTCGCCGTCGCGCCGCGCCTTGGTCCGGAGGCCCGCGACGTCAGAGCCACCGCCTGGCTCGGTGATCGCGAGCGCGGAGATCTTCTCGCCCGCGAGCACCTGAGGCAGCACGCGCGCCTTGACCTCGGGGCGCGCAGCCCGCGCGACCGGCGGCGAACCGATCGTATGGCTCATCAGGCTGGCGCTGATGCCGCCGGCGCCCGCCCGCGCCAGCTCCTGGCTCGCCACGATCTTCATGAACTGGTCGGCGGCGATCCCGCCATATTCCTCGGGGAATCCAAGCCCCAGGAGCCCGATCTCGGCCGCCTTGCGATAGAGCGTGCGGGGAAATTCGCCGGCCTCGTCCCACTCGTGGGCGAAGGGCGCAATCTCCTTGTCGACGAAGCGGCGCATCACCTCGCGAAAGGCGTCATGCTCGGCGGTATAGAACGGGCTCATCATTGCACTCTCGCCTTGCTGGCGGATTCGTCTTGTCCACCATGGCCGGAACCCTGGCGGCTCACTTGCGCGGAGTGGCTGGCCGGGGCCCCGCTACGAGCAGGCCCACTCTAGCAACTCAACGCAAGACGATTTTCACCGCTCGCGCGCCAACTCCGGATCAAAAAAGACGTGGTGCACAAACTCCGGCTGGCCCCAGGGCCATGCCGGGCATGGTGCATGGCAATAGGGACGCGGTCGGCACAAGACCGCCGAGGGAGGAATTTTTGGCCGTTCGTTACTATGACTGGATTGCCCACCATGGCCGCCGCACACCTGGAAAGATTGCGGTGGTCGATCTCGCGAGCAAGCGCCGCTTCACCTATGCGCAGCTCGATGCGCGTATCTCTCGTCTCGCTTCATTTCTGCGTCACACGCTGAAAGTCTCGCGCGGCGAGCGCGTCGCGGTGCTAGCGCTGAACACGACCGATACGCTGGAGGTGCAGTTTGCCTGCGGCCGGTTAGGTGCGATCTTCGTGCCGCTGAACACCCGGCTCACCGTTCCCGAGCTCCAGTTCATCACCGGCGATTGCGCCCCGAAGGTGATGATCCACGATACCGATCTCGCCGAAACCGCGCTAGCCGTGGCGAAGCTCTGTGGGATTGAGACAAGCCTGCTGCTTGGCCCCGGCGGGACTTATGAGGCCGGCATCACCGCTGCAAAGCCACTCGAGAAAATCGAGGAGGTCACCCTCGATGACGTCTCGACCATCATGTACACCTCCGGCACGACGGGTCATCCCAAGGGTGCGACCATCACCCATGGCATGACCTTCTGGAACTGCGTCAATCTCGGCGGCCCTGCCTGCATCGGGCCGTCCTCGGTGCTACTCACCGTGCTGCCGCTGTTCCACACCGGCGGTCTGAATTGCTACACCAATCCGGTGCTGCATGCCGGCGGTGCCGTGATGATCATGCGCGCCTTCGATCCCGGCACGGCGCTCGGCCTGATCAACGATCCCGCACAGGGCATCAACGTGTTCTTCGGCGTGCCCGCGATCTACCAGTTCATGGTCCAGCATCCGGCCTTCGCGACCACCGACCTCGGCCGGCTGATCGTCGGCGGTGTCGGCGGCGCACCAATGCCGGTGCCGCTGCTCAAGGTGTGGGAGGCGCGTGGCGTCGCGCTCCAGCAGGGCTACGGCATGACCGAGACCTCGCCGGCCGTGCTGGTGCTCGACCGCGAGGATGCTGCGCGGAAAGCCGGCTCCGCCGGCAAACCGGTGCTGCACACGGAAGTGCGCATCGTGCGTCCTGATGGCAGCGACGCCGATGTCGGCGAGCTCGGCGAGCTCTGGGTCAAGGGACCGAACATCACGCCCGGCTACTGGAACAGGCCGGCGGCGAACAAGACGTCGTTCACCGACGGCTGGCTGCACACGGGCGACGCGACACGCGTCGATGAGGAAGGCTTTTACTACATCGTCGACCGCTGGAAGGACATGTACATCTCCGGAGGCGAGAACGTCTATCCGGCCGAAGTCGAGAACGTCCTGCACCAACTCGACGCCATCGCGGAAGCCGCCGTGATCGGCATTCCCGATCCGCAGTGGGGCGAGGTTGGTCTCGCCATCGTCGCGGCCAAGCCCGGCCAGCGGCTGACCGAAGCCGATGTCTTCACGCACTGCGCGGCCAATCTCGCGCGTTTCAAATGTCCGCGCCAAGTTCGCTTTGTCGAAGCGCTACCGCGCAACGCCACCGGCAAGATCCACAAGCCGACCTTACGCAAGGAATTTTCTGTGACCTCGGAAGTCGACAAAAAAATCGCCAACGCCTGATCAAAGCGCCCCTCTCGCGGGCGCTTTTCTTTTTTCGACGTGCCTGCTCCAAACCAGAAGAAACCCCAAAGAACACCCCAAGAAAAAACCTCAAGGAATTTTCATGAACAAGAAACTCAGCCTGCTTGCCGCAGCAACGGCGTTGGCGCTGCTCACAACCCAAACCGCCTATGCGCAAAAAGCGTACGACACCGGCGTCACCGACACCGAGATCAAGATCGGCAATGTCGAGGCCTATTCCGGCCCGGCATCCGCCTACGGCGTCATCGGCAAGACCGAGGAAGCCTATTTCAAGATGATCAACGACCAGGGTGGCATCAATGGCCGCAAGATCACCTGGATCTCCTATGATGACGGCTACTCGCCGCCGAAGACCGTCGAGCAGATCCGCAAGCTGATCGAGAGCGACGAGGTCTTCCTGGTGTTCAACGCGCTGGGCACGCCAACCCAGACCGCCGTGCAGAAATATCAAAACGCCAAGAAGGTGCCGCAGCTGTTCCTCGCCACGGGCGCCAGCAAGTGGAACGACCCGAAGAACTTTCCCTGGACCATGGGCTTCCAGCCCAGCTACCGCGTCGAGGCACAGATCTTCGCCAAATACATTCTGAAGGAGAAGCCGGATGCGAAGGTCGCGATCTTCTATGCCAACGACGATTTCGGCAAGGACTACCTTGCCGGCATCAAGGACGTGTTCGGTGACAAGGCATCGAAACTGATCGTGGCCGAAGAGAGCTACGAGACATCGGAACCCTCGATCGACGCCCATATCGTCAAGCTCAAGGGCACCGGCGCCGATGTCTTCGTCAACATCGCGACCCCGAAATTCGCGGCGCAGGCGATCAAGAAGATCGCGGAGCTGGAATGGAAGCCGATGCATCTCATGACTGATGTCTCGGTGTCCATCGGTGCGGTGATGAAGCCGGCCGGCCTCGAAGCATCCGAAGGCGTGCTGTCGGCCGGTTATCTGAAGGATGCGTCCGATCCGCAGTGGAAGGACGATGAGGGCATGAAAAAATTCATGGTCTTCATCGACAAGTACATGCCCGGCGCGAATATCTCGGACGCCAATCTGGTTTACGCCTATGCCGCAGCCCAGACCATGGTGCAGGTGCTGAAGCAGTCGGGTGACAATCTGACCCGTGAGAACGTGATGAAGCAGGCAGCGAGCCTCAAGGACTTCGTCCCCGACACCCTGATCCCGGGGATCAAGATCAACACCTCGCCCACCGACTTCGCGCCGATCGAGCAGCTCAAGATGTGGCGTTTCAAGAAAGGCCAGTGGGAGCTGTTCGGCGATATCATCAGCGCCGAAACGGGCGGCTAGTTCGACTGAAAGCAACAGCCTGGAACTACCGAATAGCGGCCGAAGGGCCGCTATTCCTTTTCGGCGAGCGCGGAGGGCGTTCCCGCGCTTTCGATCGCGAGCGTATCCTGCCCGACGTCTATCGCCACGATCGACAGGCCGAGACGACGCGGATCGCCGACGCCCCTGAACACGGGGCATGACCACGCGAGGGTGGCGATCCCAGTTGGCGGCAGATCGAGACTCAGCGCGTAGCTGTCACAACCGGTCACGATCGTTTCGGGGGCGACAGGCGTGCCGTCGAAATAGAAACGCGTGCCGATCCTGTCCAGCGGCGCGTGAAATGCGGGGCTTCGAATACGAACAACGTTGCGGCCCGGCGTCCCCTTGATCCGCACGGCAGCCTGCGGCTCGCTCCAGCGGAATGTGTGACCGGCGGAGGATTCCACGTCGTGGAACCCGGCCTGCGCAAGCACATTGGCGCCCAGACGTTGCAGGACGCCGCCTCCCTGCCGGCGAACACGAGTGATGCAGTCGAGCCTCTGCAGGTGGATGAGCGAGGCAATATACCGCGTCATCCATCGTGCATTGGTTCGGACCGATCCGACCGAAGTCAGGGCTGTCAACACCACGCGCGCATATGATGCCGCCGCGCGCGCCCGAGCGCGCGCGAGGTGGTCGCCAAGAAGGGCCGGCTCGACCCAGCGCCAGAATGAACGGAGCTTCTCGTCGGGCCGCCACCAGCCGCGGCCTGTGAGGCTGTATCGCACAAGCGCGACGAGCGCGTTGCGTGCCAACGCGGTATCGAAATTGTCCTGACAGCTCCATTCGCGCGGAATTTCGAGCAGCTCGCTGCCGGGATCGCGGCGCGCCTCGCTTAGATAGCGGATCTCGCCCTGGACAAAATCGAGCGTGAACGTCTCGAGCTCATCGAGCCGGCCGACGTAGAAGTGATGGACGCGGGCCTCATCGAGATAGCCGATGACGTGACCGCGCGCGTAATAGGTGGCGGCCAGCACCCATTCGGCGAAATGGCCCAGATCCGTGCGCAGGCCGCCACACTCCTCATAGGCGTCACGTCGTGTCACGAAGCATTGGTCGAGCACCTTGAGCCAGGGATGCTGGGTCATGCCGAATTCGATGTCGGATTGATACATTGCGGCTTCTGCCACCGACAGGGCGTTGTGGCAGATCGGGATCGAACGGCAGGAGAAGCCCGACCAATCGGGATGATCCGTGATGGCGCGCATGCAGAGTTCGAGCACATCCGGCTCGGGGCGGCAGTGCGATTCCGTGAAGAACAGGTAGCTGCCTCGGGCTTTCGCCGCGCCGAGGGCACTTAACTCAATATCGTGTTCGGACTCGCTGCATTCGAGATGCGCCTCGTCGCCGACGAGGGCCTCGATGTGGGCGCGGAGCACGGAATCAGGCGGTACAACGAGGATAATTTCGTACAAGGACTTGTCTACGGTCTGCGATCTCCAGCCGAACCAGGATTGCCGCCACTGCCCGCGGTGATCGTCGAGCGGAATGATGACGGAGAACATGGGTTGGTCGGAGCTCATGCCCGATCTCTCTCCTCAACATGATCGCGCGGGTCACCGACACAGGCGCAAGGTCTAGGCGGGTAAAAACAACGCAAACGATTCGTCGACAGTGCGGCGCAGATGATTCCGATACAGCTCGTAGTTTGCCTGCTCGGATGCGATCCGGCCCACCGCCGGATCGATAATATTCCGTGCCGGCACATAGGCGATCGGCGCTGCGATCGGCGTCAGCTGCGAGCCGGGGCCGGCGCGGAGGGTCGAGATGATCCCGTACATCTCGCCGGCGACCGTCGGCCGCGACACCGTGATCACGCGATGCTGGCCGTGCTTGATGATGACGAGATAGATGAAACCGGACTGATGCGGCACCGCAACCTCGCCGGTGTGCTCGTAGGCGGCATCGGTCCGCTCACCCTCGCGGAACACCAGTGAAGAGACCTTCGGCTCCCAGACGATCTCGGTGCGGTAGGCGAAGATCGCGTCCTTGTCGCCGAACGACGGTCGCAGCGTGATGTAGACGTCCTCGAGCCAGGTCACCGCGCGATGTGCATAGGAGCCGAGGCTGTCGGGCGCGACATCGCTTGCGGCCGGAGGCGTCACCACGACGGCGCTTCTGCGCAGGGAGACGCCCAGCGCCTGCTCCAGCCGCACCGTGGTCGCCAGCGTGAACGGCCGTCGGCCGCCGAGCACCTTCTCCAGCGTCGACAGGCTGAGCTTGGCCTGCTCGGCCAGCGCCTGCCGAGAGATCCGGCGCCTGGCGAGCTCCTCGCGGATGGTCTCCGCGATCTCGCGGCTCTGCTCGTCCGAAAGCTGCTTGTCGGTGAATTTGTCCTGCGTCTGCATCGTGGCCCTGCTCCAGGACGACATCCTAGCAGGGCGGACAAACCAGCACAAAACCGCACTTGGCCACCCGGCGGCGGCCACGCGCGGGCCGGCCGCGGCGGATCATTGCCGATCATTCTGCTCGCGAAATCGGGCTGTCCCGGCGGATGCTCAGGGCCAGCGAACATCCTCGGGAGCAGTCGAAATGGATACCTACGACACGACGGACAGCGACCAACACCCCATGCTGGGGCGGCTGATCAAGCTCGGATTGTTTCTCCTGGTGCAGGGCATCGCGGTGATGCTGGTCGCCTTCGTGGCTCTGCTGGTGAGCTTCGAGCCGGGCTGGTCGGCGACGACGGAGCAGGCCAGCCTGCTCCAGCCCGGCGATGCCAAATCCGGGTCCCTCCTCCTCAAGGAGGATGGCGCCTACACGGAAGCAATCCGCCTCGGCATCGACGTGGACATCACGGTATCAGGCCCGACGCTGCGCGCTCGCGTAACCCAGGTCTTCCGCAATCCGACCAAGGACTGGGTCGAGGCGACCTATGTCTATCCGCTCCCCGCCGGCGGTGCCGTCGATACGCTGAAGATGGTGGTCGGCGACCGCGTCATCGTCGGCGACATCAAGGAGCGGCAGCAGGCGCGCGTGATCTACGAAGAGGCTCGCCGGGCCGGGCAGAAAGCCGCGCTCACCGAACAGGAGCGGCCGAACATCTTCACCAACTCTGTCGCCAATATCGGTCCCGGCGAAACCGTGCTGGTGCAGATCGAATATCAGGAGCCGGTGCATCAATCCGGCAACGAATATTCGCTGCGGCTGCCGCTGGTGGTCGGGCCGCGCTACAATCCGGCGCCGATCGTCCAGGGCGTCGACTTCCGCAACGATGGTTCCGGCTGGGGCGCGACGAATTCGGACCCGGTGCCGGACCGCGACCGCATCTCGCCGCCCGTGCTGGATCCCGCCCGGAATGCGCCGGTCAATCCGACCAGCATCACGGTACGCCTGAACGCCGGCTTTGCGCTCGGCGAGGTCAAGAGCCCCCACCATAACGTCAAGGTCGAGAGCCCGGACAACACGACGCGAATCGTCACGCTTGCCGACGGTGCCGTGCCTGCCGACCGCGATTTCGAACTGACCTGGAAGCCGGCCGCTGTGAAGGCGCCGTCGGTCGGTTTGTTCCGCGAGCGCGTCGGCGACGCCGATTACTTGCTCGCCTTCGTCACCCCGCCTGCCGCCGAGCAGGCGACGCAGAAGCCACGGCCGCGCGAAGTGGTGTTCGTGATCGACAATTCCGGCTCGATGGGCGGCACGTCGATCGTTCAGGCCAAGGCGAGCCTCACTTACGCGCTCTCCCGTCTCCAGCCGACCGACCGTTTCAACGTCATCCGCTTCGACGACACCATGGACGTGCTGTTTCCGGCCTCCGTGACGGCGGATGCCGCGCGTGTCGGTGAAGCCACCTCGTTCGTCAGCGCGCTGCAGGCGCGTGGCGGCACCGAGATGGTGCCGGCGATGCGGGCCGCGCTGACCGACAAGCTCGGCGACACCAGCATGGTTCGCCAGGTCGTATTCCTGACCGATGGTGCGATCGGAAACGAGCAGCAATTGTTCGAAACGATCACGGCGATGCGCGGCCGCTCGCGCGTGTTCATGGTCGGCATCGGGTCGGCCCCCAACACCTATCTGATGACGCGCGCGGCCGAGCTCGGCCGCGGTGCCTTCACCCATATCGGCTCCGTCGAGCAGGTCGAGGAGCGCATGCGCGGCCTGTTTGCCAAGCTCGAGAACCCGGCCGTGACCGGCCTGAGCGCAAAGTTCTCCGAGGCCAAGGCGGACGTCACACCGACGATCATTCCCGACGTCTATCGCGACGAGCCGCTGGTGCTGGCGGCAAAGCTCGACACGCTCGCGGGCTCGGTCGAGATCAAGGGCCGCGTCGGCGACCGCCCATGGTCGGTGACGCTGCCGCTGCAAAATGCGGCCGAAGGCAAGGGCCTGTCGAAGCTTTGGGCCAAGCGCAAGATCGACGATGCCGAAGTGGCGCGCACCCTGCGCGAGATGACGCTAGAGGACTCCGACAAGGCGATCCTGGCACTGGCGCTCGACCATCAGATCGTCACGCGGCTCACCAGCCTCGTCGCGGTCGACAAGACGCCGAGCCGTCCCGAAGGCGAGCCGCTCAAGCTCAGCGAATTGCCGATCAACCTGCCGGCCGGTTGGGATTTCGCGAAGGTCTTTGGTGAACGACAGCAGGTCCCGGCGCAGCTCCGCGAGCGTCACGCCGATGCCCGCAACCAGCCGGCCACGAGGCGGCCGACGCCCGCCGCACCGGATGCGATCCGCCTGCCCAAGACCGCGACCTCGGCCGAGCTGAAGATGACCGCGGGCCTGATCCTGGTCGTGCTCGCCCTGATCCTTTTCGTGTTCAACCGGCGTCAGTCCTTGCTCACTGACGCCGCTTGAGAGAGGAGCCCCCCGAACTCCTCTGTTAGCGCGCGCGGCTGCCCGTCCCACACCAACGGCCGCGCGCGCCTTTTTGTTGTCATTGCGAGCGCAGCGAAGCAATCCAGGCTGCCTCCGCGGAAAGATTCTGGATTGCTTCGCTTCGCTCGCAATGACGAGTGTGGAAACAATGCCCCGCTTCATCTCTCCCCTGGCTCTCGCCCTGATCGGCATCATCCTGTTCGGCGACGGCGCCTACATCCATGCCAAAGCGTGGCTCGCGCAGGTGCTGCTGGAGCGCGCGTTCGACCGGAGCGTTGCGATCGGCGAGGTAGTCCGGCCATGGTCATGGGCCGATACCTGGCCGGTCGCGCGGATCGAGGTGAGGCGGATCGGCGCCAGCGCGATCGTGCTGGAAGGCACGAGCGGCCAGGCGCTCGCTTTTGGACCCGGCCATATCCACCAAACGGCTGATGCGGGCGAGCGCGGGGTTGCCGTATATGCAGCGCATCGCGACACACACTTCCGTTTCCTGCGGAATGTTGCCATTGGTGACCTGATCGATGTCACACGCAGTGACGGTAAACACTTCCGCTATCGCGCGGATTCCTCCGCTGTGGTTCGTTTCGATGCATCGGGTATCGGACCCGCAACGCAGGGCTTTGAGCTCGTGCTCGCAACCTGCTGGCCGTTCGACGCCGTCTCGTCCGGCCCCGAGCGCTACATCCTGCATGCCACCCTGATCAGAGCCGATGAATAGCGGTTCGCAGTCGGTTCCGTCCGGGAGCAACCGACCCCTTTGAAGCTGCGCCTGACTCTTGGGCAATCACGCTTGATGGAACCGCTGAACTGGCGCCGTCGGCCGGAGACCTATTAAGATTGGCCCATTGAGTATTTTGCGCTGCAATTTGCGAGAAGAACGGTGATGGACGAGGAGTTCAGGCAGCGTCTCGAACAGCTCGAAAACCGCGTCGCACTCCTGGAGAGGAACCAGGATCGTATTGCCGCCGGGCAAAGACGCTCCTCGCTTCGGAGCCTCTGGCGCCGCCCGCCGATGTGGACCTTCGAGCAATATCCGCCGCGCCTGCTCAACCTGACGGCTTTCCCGCCGGCGCCTGCGATCCATTCGAGTGCGCCCCGAATCGCGATGGTCACGCCGAGCTACAACCATGCGCAGTATCTCGGCGCCACGATCGACAGCATCGTCAGCCAGAACTATCCGAACCTGTATTACCACGTGCAGGACGGCGCCTCGATCGACGGCACGCTCGATCTCCTGAAGAGCCGCGGCGAAAGCCTGAGCTGGAAGAGCGAACCGGACAAGGGACAGTCCAGCGCCATCAATCTCGGCTTCGCCGGCATCGAGAGCGAGATCATGGCCTATCTCAACAGCGACGACATGCTGCTGCCCGGGACACTTGCCTATGTCGCAAATTACTTCATCGCACATCCGCATGTCGACGTCGTCTACGGCCACCGCGTCTTCGTCGATCGCGAGGGACTCGAGGTCGGCCGCGCCGTGCTGCCGCCTCATGACGGCAAGGCGTTGCGATACGCCGACTACATTCCGCAAGAGACGATGTTCTGGCGCAAGCGCGTGTGGGACAGGATCGGGCCGATCGACGAGAGCTTCCACTACGCGCTGGACTGGGACTTCATCCTGCGGGCGCAAGCCGCGGGATTCAAATTCGCACGCTTGCCGCGATTTCTCGCCTGTTTCCGAATCCATGACGCACAAAAGACGGCATCTACCTATGCGGTCGGCGTCAGGGAGATGGGCACCCTGCGGCGCCGCATTCTCGGCTACGATCCGACACAGATGCAGATCCGGCGCGCCATCGCTCCCTATCTCGCGAAGCAGATGGCCTATCACTACGCCTACAAGCTCAGCCTGCTGCGGTACTGAACGATAGCGCGAACCGTGATCCGAACATGTCGATCACCATTGGCTCGATGCGCGCTCATTCCACCGCACGGCATACCCGCCCACGTGGTTGCCAGTCCGCAGAACTCGCCATAGAACAGAGTGACGCACCGCCAACAAGAACAACAGGTGAGGTCACGCCATGGAAGCTCGCGTATCTGCTGCGTCCGGTTCATCGCACCCATGGTCCCCAACGCCCGATGCGAGCGACATCGTCAAGGGCATCCACGCCATGCTGCATCCGCGCAACATCGTGCTGGTGGGCGCGACCGACAAGCCCGGCAACTATGCCGAGCGCATCTGGAACAACCTGGTCAAATACGGCTACGAGGGCGGGCTCTATCCGGTCAATGCCAAACGCGACGCCATCTGGGGCGTCCCCTGCTACAAGGACTTTGCAAGCCTTCCGGAGAAGCCCGACCACGTGCTGGTGCTGGTGCCGGCGCGCTTTGCCGTGCAGGTGATCCGCGATGCCGCCGCGGCCGGCGCGCGCTCGGCCACCATCGTCACCTCGGGCTTCAGCGAGCTGCAGGACGAGGAGAGTCAGAAGCTCGCCGCCGAACTGCAAGCGGCCGTGCGCGAGACGGGATTGGCGGTCACCGGCCCGAACTGCCTCGGCAATTTGAGCGCCGGCGAAAAGCTCTTCACCAATATCGACGACCGTATCGTCACCATGGAACAGGGCGCGGTGGCGATTGCCGGACAATCCGGCGCCATCGTCATGGCGATCCGCCAGGCACTGGAAGATCGCGGCGTCGGGGTCGGCTACATGGTGACGACCGGCAACGAGGCCGGGCTCGAGACGCCGGACCTGATGCGCTATTTCGCCGAGGATCCGAGCATCAAGGTGATCGTGGTCTACCTCGAAGGCGTGCGCAACACCAAGGCATTCCGGGACGCCTGCAAGGCGGCGCGCGCCGCGAGCAAGCCGGTGATCGCGCTCAAGCTCGGGGCGTCCGAGGGTGGCCGCGCGGCGGCGATGGCACACACCGGCGCGCTCGCGGGCTCGATCGAGACATTCGACGCCATTGCAACGCGCGAAGGGGTCATCAGGGTCGGCGGGCTCGACGAGCTGATCGAGACCACCGAATGCTTCGTCCACGCCGCTATGCCCAGGGGCGACCGGCTCGCCGCAGTGACGCTGTCCGGCGGCAAGCGCGGCATGCTGATCGATGCCTTCGATGCAGAAGGCCTGAATTTTGCGCCACTCAGCTCGCATGTCGGCTCTGAGCTGGCAAAAATGCTCGGGCCGGGCTCGATCGTCGGCAACCCCCTCGACGCTGGCTTTGCCGCGGTGGTCGATCCCTCCGTCTACATGAAATCGATCGGACTGATGATCGACGACCCCGATATCGACATCGTCATCATCGATGCCGAGCTGCCGAAAGCGCCGCACGAGCTGCGCGAACGCAATCTGCGTATCGTCGACGAGATGGCGAGCCGGGCCTCGAAGCCGGTGATCTATATCAGCGCGATGTCGATCGGCTTCACCGAGTTCACCAAGACCTTGCGCAAGTCGCTGCCGCATCTTGCGGTCATGCAGGGCATGGATCGCGCGGTGACTGCGATCAAGTCGCTGCTCGACTACGCCAAGCTGCACAAGGAAGTGCCCGATATCGTCTCGAGCTCGAAGCCTGCCGCCCGTGCGGTGCTGGAGAAGGCGCTGAAATCGGCAACCGGCGCCGCGCTCGACGAAGTCGCATCGAAGAAGCTCCTGAAGGCCTATGGCATCCCGATCTCGAAGGAGGCAATCGTACAGACGGCAGCCGAGGCCGTGAAGATCGCGAAGCAGATCGGTTTCCCGGTCGTGGCGAAAGTCGTCAGCGCCGAGATCCTGCACAAATCCGACATCGGCGGCGTGGTGCTGAATCTTAGCAGCGCGGCCGAGGTGAAGAAAGCGTTCGCCGACATCACCGCGCGGGTGAACAGGCTGAAGGGCAAGCCGAAGCTCGACGGCATCCTGATCGCGCAACAGGTCAAGGCCGATCTCGAGCTCGTGGTCGGCGCCTCCCTCGATGCCGAGATGGGTCCGGTCGTGCTGTTCGGCACCGGCGGCATCGACATCGAGCTGATGAAGGACGTCGCGCTCGCCGGCGCGCCGCTGGACGAGACTGAGGCGAGGCATCTGATCGGCCGTACCAAGGCCGGCATCAAGATGCGCGGCTATCGTGGCAAGCCGGCCTTGCACGAGGCTTCCGCCGTGAAGGCGCTGGTCGGTCTGTCCAACCTGATCGCGGATGCCGGCGACCGGATCGCCTCGATCGACGTCAATCCGTTCCTGATCAATGCCAGGACCGGCGTCGCCGTCGATGCCCTCATCGTGCTGAACAATGCTGCAGCAAAACGCGCCGCCGGGCATTGACGTCGCGTAGGGCGGATTAGCGCAGCGTGGTCCGCCGATCCTCACGGCAGACGCGAGAGGCAGTGGCGGGTTACGCTTCGCTAACCGGCCCTACGTAACATGACGGCCGCAGCATCATCCTTCCAACTTCCCCGTTTTGACCGTAAAATCACCCTGCATGGCACGCGCGAGCAATCTGGTGATCGGAACGGCGACGCTGGTGGCGATCGCCGTGGCATTCGGCGGCCTGCTCGGCGTGCAGAAATGGCGCACCATCCAGAGCCGCAGCCAGCTGCGCGTGGTATTCGAGGGCGGCTCGGCCAGCGGGCTTCGCCGCGGCGGGCCGGTCAATTTCGACGGTGTTCCCGCGGGCCAGATCCTGTCGATCAAGCTGGACAATCCGCGCAAGGTCGTGGCGCTGGTCATGCTCGACAACACCGCGCCGATCCGCAAGGACACCGTCGCGGGCATCGAGTTCCAGGGTCTCACCGGCGTCGCCGCGATCTCGCTGATCGGGGGCGCTCCCTCCGCGCCGCCGGTGCCGCTCGACTCGGACGGCGTCCCCGTGCTGACCGCCGATCTCAGCGACGCCGAATCCATCGTCGACACCCTGCATAGTGTCGACCGTACGATCGTCAGCAACGCCCCGGCAATCAAGGAGGGCCTGCGCACGTTCGAGAACTACACCGCCGATCTCCGGAGCAAGGGCGGCGAAATCGATTCCGTCATGGCCAAGGTCGACAGCGCCTTCGCGGGCTTCGACAAGGCGGTCACGAAGATCGAGGGCGTGGTGCCCGGCTTTGCCGACGGCAAGGCGGATGAGCTGTTCGAAAAGATACAGGGATTGCACGAGCTCGCCGACACCATGAGGAAGAAATCGGCGAACTTCCTCGATGACATCCGTCGCTCGCTGCTCGACGTCAGCGAGGCCGCCAACAAGATGAGCGGGACGTCCACCCCGGCCGCCGCCCCGCGCCCGCCGCGCAAACCCGCGCAGCAGAAGCGGTAGATCCTTGCCAAGCGTAGCGGACGACGCCCTTGCCGGCGTAGGAGCGGGTGGTTGATGCCCGCCATGGCTCAGTAGTTGCTCGGAGCCGCTTCGTTCGGGATGCCGTCGATCGGGCATTCGTCGGTGCCCGGCGTCGAGCGGGTCATCGCCTCGACCATGTCCCGCGTGCCTTCGGGGTCGGCGATCCAGTTCTTGTAGAAATCATAGGGGCAGGCCGCGACGCCGCGCGGGCTCTCGCCGGAATTGATCATGCCGGTGTAGCCGCGATGGACCAGCTTGTAGAGATGGTTCTGCGACTGGCCGTTGCGGCGCGCATCGCGGATCAAATGTTTCGACAGCTGGGCGTACTGGATGCCGTAGTCCTCCTCGCCGCACTCGCCGAGGGTGCGGCCGTCGAAGCCGATGATCGCGGAGTGACCGAAATAGGAATAGACGCCGTCGAAGCCGGCAGCGTTGGCCACCGCGACATAGACGTTGTTGGCCCAAGCCATCGCCTTGGAAATCAGGATCTGCTGCTCCTTGGCCGGATACATGTAGCCCTGGCAGCGTACGATCAGCTCGGCCCCCTTCATGGCGCAGTCGCGCCAGATCTCCGGGAAGTTGCCGTCGTCGCAGATGATCAGGCTGACCTTCATTCCTTTCGGGCCGTCGGAGACATAGGTGCAATTGCCGGGATACCAGCCCTCGATCGGCACCCACGGCATGATCTTGCGGTACTTCTGCACGATCTCACCCTTGTCGTTCATCAGGATCAGGGTGTTGTAGGGCGCCTTGTGCGGATGCTCCTCGTGGCGCTCGCCGGTCAGCGAGAACACGCCCCACACCTTGGCCTTGCGGCAGGCCTCGGCAAAAATCGCGGTCTCTTCCCCGGGGACCGCACAAGCAGTCTCATACATTTCCTTGGAGTCGTACATGATGCCCTGGGTGGAGTATTCCGGGAAAATCACCAGATCCATGCCGGGCAGACCGGTCTTCATGCCCACCACCATGTCGGCGATCTTGCGGGCGTTGTCGAGCACCTCCGCCTTGGTGTGCAGACGGGGCATCTTGTAGTTGACCACCGCGACGCCGACGGTGTCGTTGCTGCTGGAGATGTCACCGTGAAGCATTTGAATTGCTCCTCTACTCTGTTTGAGATTTCCGCTTGAATCAGTGACTGATCATCCAGGGCCGCGCGGTCGGAAAACCCTTCGCGCCGCTCCTGGACTTGGTCACCAGCCGCGCCGGCTTTTTCTTGTCCGACGAGTTTTTTCCCGTTGAACAGCAGCCGCAGCCGGGGCCATGCGAGGCCTTGTATTGCGCAAGCGTCTGCGGCGCGTGCGAGCTGCGCTCGTTGACGGCGTGAGCTTTTCGTTTCTCCGAGGGCATGCAGAAGAAATTCGGCGCGGTCAGGATCACCCGCGGCGCCATGGTCTCGCAACTTGGACAGGCCTGCGGATCGTCGTATTCGGCCATCGGGCGCAGATCCTTGAACGGACCGCAATCGTCACAGAGATATTCATAGACCGGCATCGCATCATCCCTACGCTGTTGCCTGAAAGAGAAGCCATTCCGCGGCGGATGCGGGGCGGCAAATAGCCTGCCGTCCCGCATCCCGTCGCGCAGGGAGACTATTTGTCCGGCGAGATCGGCATCTGGATGTCGCCCTTGATGTGCTTGATCGGTCCGGCCGACGACGGCATCACGTCGAAATCGAAAATCTCCGTCGGGAGCCATAGCGTGGCGCAGGCGTTCGGCACGTCGACCACGCCGGAGATGTGACCTTGGACCGGCGCGGTGCCAAGGATCGAATAGGCCTGGGCGCCGGAGTAGCCGAACTTCTTCAGGTATTCGATCGCATTCAGGCAGGCCTGGCGATAGGCGATGGTAACGTCGAGATAGTGCTGCTTGCCGGCCTCGTCGACCGAGATGCCTTCGAAGATCAGATAGTCCTTGTAGTTCGGCGTAATCGGCGACGGCTTGAAGATCGGATTCTTGACACCGTACTTCGCCATGCCGTCCTTGATCACCTCGACCTTCAGATGCAGCCAGCCGGCCATCTCGATCGCACCGCAGAAAGTGATCTCACCGTCGCCCTGGCTGAAGTGCAGATCGCCCATCGAGAGACCGGCACCCGGGACGTAGACCGGGAAGTAGATCTTCGAGCCGCGCGAGAGGTCCTTGATGTCGCAATTGCCGCCGTGCTCGCGCGGCGGCACCGTGCGCGCGCCTTCGGCACCGATCTTGTCCTTGACGTCGCCCTTGGCGCGGCCTCCATGAGCGGTCGGCGCGAACGGCGGATTGGCAAGGCCGGGCACACGGGTCGGGTTGGTCGCGATCAGCTCGGCCTCGCGCTTGTTCCAGGTGTCCAGCATCTTCGGATCGGGCAGACAGCCGATCAGGCCGGGATGGATCAGGCCGGCGAAGTTGACGCCCGGAATATGCCGCGACGAGGTGTAGAGGCCCTTGATGTCCCAGATCGACTTCTGCGCCAGCGGAAAATGATCCGTGAGGAAGCCGCCGCCGTTCTGCTTGGAGAAGAAGCCGTTGAAACCCCACATGCTCTCCTTCATCGGACCGACGTCGAGCAGGTCGACGACGAGGAGGTCGCCGGGCTCGGCGCCCTTGACGCCGATCGGGCCGGAGAGGAAGTGCACGATCGACAGATCGATGTCGCGCACGTCGTCGGCAGAATCGTTGTTCTTGATGAAACCGCCGGTCCAGTCATAAGTCTCGATGATGAAATCGTCGCCGGGATTGACCCAGGCTACGATCGGAATGTCGGGGTGCCAGCGGTTGTGCACCATGTCATTTTCATAGGCCGACTTGGTGAGATCGACCTTGATCAGTGTCTCTGGCATCGAGATGCTCCCCTTTTACACGGTTGGTTAGACGGACAGATATTTCGAAACCTGCGCGGCATCGACGGCGTCGCGCGGATCGTCGCGGACGATTTCGCCGTTCTCGATCACCAGTACACGGTCGGCGATATCGAGAGCGAAGCTCAGGACCTGCTCGGACACGACGATCGAAAGCCCCTTCTCGTCGCGGATGCGCTTGAGCGTACGCGCCATTTCCTTGATGATCGACGGCTGGATGCCTTCGGTCGGCTCGTCCAGCAGCAGCACTTTTGGCTTGGTCGCCAGCGCGCGAGCGATCGCGAGTTGTTGCTGCTGGCCGCCGGAGAGATTGCCGCCACGGCGGTCCTTCATCTCCAGCAGCACCGGAAACAGTTCGTAGATGTCGCCGGGCACCTCGGTTCCGCCGGAGACCACGAGGCCGGTCTCGATGTTCTCCTTCACCGTCATGGTCGAGAAGATCATGCGGCCCTGCGGCACATAGGCGAGGCCCTTGGCCACCCGCTCGTAGCTCGGTAGGCTGCCGAGCTCGGCGCCGTCCATGGTCACCGAGCCGCTCTTCGCCGGCAGGATGCCCATCAGCGATTTCATCAGCGTGGTCTTGCCCATGCCGTTGCGGCCCATGATCGCCACGATCTCGTTGGGCGCGACCTTGACGTTGAGCCCGTGCAGCACCTCGCTCTGGCCGTAGGCGACGTGAAGATCAGAAATAGCCAGCATCGTCGCGCTCCTTAGTGACCCAGATAGACTTCGACGACCTTGGGGTCGTTCTTCACCTTCTCCATGGTTCCTTCCGAGAGGATCTGGCCCTGGTGAAGCACGGTGACCTTGTGCGCGATGTCCTCGACGAACTTCATGTCGTGCTCGATGACGAGCACCGAGCGGTTCTTGATGATGCGGTTGAGCAGCTCGGCGGTCTTGGCGCGCTCGGACACGCTCATGCCGGCGACGGGCTCGTCGAGCATCAGCAGGTCGGGGTCCTGGATCAGCAGCATGCCGATCTCGAGCCATTGCTTCTGGCCATGACTGAGCTCGGATGCATAGGTGTTGAGCTTGTCCTTGAGGAAGATCATCTCGGCGACTTCCTCGACCCGGTCCTTGACCTGCTGGTCGCGCTGGAAGGTCAGCGAGCCGAACACGGTGCGACCGCGCGGAAAGGAGATCTCGAGATTCTCGAACACGGTGAGATCCTCGAACACCGACGGCGTCTGGAACTTGCGTCCCACCCCGGCCTTGACGATCTCGTTCTCCTTCAGCTTCGTCAGCTCCGTGCCGCGAAACTGGATCGAGCCCTCGGTCGCTTTGGTCTTGCCGCAGATCAGGTCGAGCACGGTCGTCTTGCCAGCGCCGTTCGGCCCGATGATGACGCGGATTTCGTTCTCCTCGATGTAGAAGGAAAGGTCATTGACGGCTTTGAACCCGTCGAACGAGACGGTTAATCCGGAGACCGCGAGCAGGAATTCCTTGGGCTGATGTCCGACGAGCATTATCGTCTCCTCACTCTGCGGGCGCGCCGTCGGCGACCGAATTGTCTTTCCAGGCCGACTTCGACTTGCGCGAGGTGAACAAGCGGTCGATCCGCGGCTGCACGTAGTCGGCCCAGAGCCCGGACAGACCGTTCGGGAAGGCGAGCACGACCGCGATGAACAGTGCGCCGAGGCCGAACAGCCAGAGTTGCGGGAAGGACTCCGACAGGCTGGTCTTGGCGAAGTTCACCAGAATTGCCCCCCAGATCGCGCCGAAGATCGACATCCGTCCGCCGACTGCGGTGTAGATCACCATCTCGATCGACGGCACGATGCCGACAAAGGATGGCGACATGAAACCGACATTGAGCGCGAACATCGCCCCGCCGATCGCGGCGAAGACCGCGGCCATGCAGAACGCAAAGATCTTGAAGTTGGCGACGCTGTAACCGGAGAAGCGGACGCGATCCTCCTGTTCGCGCATCGCCACCAGGATGCGGCCGAGCTTGGTCAGGCGAATGAACTGCGCGATGCCGATGCAGGCGAACAGCAGCACCACTTCGACGAAGTACAGGATGACCTTGGCGTGGTCGGGCCGGATGTCCCAACCCTTGAGAGTGCGTAGGTCGGTCATGCCGTTGATGCCACCGGTGTAGCCCTGCTGACCGACGATCAGGATGGTCAGGATGGCCGCGACGGCCTGGGTGATGATCGCGAAATAGGTGCCGCCGACGCGGCGCTTGAACATCGCGGTGCCGATGATCAGCGCGAAGATGCCGGGAACCAGGATGATGGCGAGGATGGTGAAGGTGAGACTGTGAAACGGCTGCCAGAACAGCGGCAGTGACGTGATCTGATTCCAGTCCATGAAATCCGGGATGCCCGGCGTCGACTGGATTTTCGTGTTCTCGACGCTGGAGGCTTCCAGCTTGAGGAACATCGCCATGCAATAGCCGCCGAGTCCGAAGAACACGCCCTGCCCGAGACTCAGAATGCCGCCATAACCCCAGCACAGCACGAGGCCGAGTGCGACAAAGGCGTAGGTCAGATATTTCGCGACCAGATTGAGACGGAATACATCGAGCGACAGCGGCAGGATCACGAACAGCACGGCGGCCAGAACAATGAAGCCCATGAGCTCGGATCGATTGAAGAAGCGTAAGTTGATGACCATGACTTGTCTGCTTCTTGTTATTTGCGGACTTTGAGGGCGAAGAGACCCTGCGGCCGCAGCATCAGGATGCCGACGACGGCAAGCAGCGTGAGCACCTTGGCCATCGAGCCCGACAAGAAGAATTCGAGCGTCGATTGCGTCTGCGAGATCGAGAAGGCGGATGCGATGGTGCCGAGCAGGCTTGCCGCGCCGCCGAACACGACCACCAGGAACGTATCGACGATGTAGAGCTGTCCGGAGGTCGGCCCGGTCGAGCCGATCATGGTGAAGGCGCTCCCCGCCACACCGGCAATGCCGCAGCCGAGGCCGAAGGTGTAGCGATCCACCTTTTCGGTGTTGATGCCGACGGCGCCGGCCATGATGCGGTTCTGCACGACGGCGCGCACCTGCCGGCCCCAGCGCGATTTGTACATCACGTAGGCAACCCCGACGGTGATCAGGACGGTGAGGCACATCACGAAAACGCCGTTGATCGGCACTTCGATACTGTCGGTCACGTGCAGCGAGCCAAGCATCCATTGCGGCAGCTCGACGCCGACCTCGCGCGCGCCGAACACGGAGCGATAGGCCTGTTGCAGCATCAGGCTGAGGCCCCAGGTCGCAAGCAGCGTGTCGAGCGGGCGCTTGTAGAGATGCCGTATCAACACCCATTCCACCAGCATCCCCAGCGCACCGGACGCGACAAAGGCCAGGATCATCGCGAGGAAGAAGTAGCCGCTGAACAGGCTCGGCAAATAGGACTGGAAGAAATTCGAGGTCATCCAGGTGACGTAGGCCCCGAGGATCATGAACTCGCCATGGGCCATGTTGATGACGCCCATCTGGCCGAAGATGATCGCAAGACCCAGCGCCATCAGGACGTAGACGGAGAACAGGATCAGTCCTGCAAAGCCCTGCATGACGAAGATGGAGCCAAGGTCACCAAGCGAGTAGTCGCCGAACATCGATGTCCTCCGTCGGGGAAAGGGTCCCGCGTCGCGAGCAGGTTCGCGACGCGGGGGTCTTGGGCGCGGACTTGCGATCCACGCCAGGGAGAGGCTTGATCTCGAGAGAAGCCTTGGCAGGCGCCGCGTCTTGCTGGTGACCCTTACTGGTAGCCCTTGGGGAACGGATCCGGCTCGACCAGATCGGCGGTCTCGTAGATCAGTTCGAACTGGCCATCGAGCTTGGCGCGTCCCACCCGGGTCTTCGACCAGAGGTGATGATTTTCGTGGATGCGCACATAGCCTTCCGGAGCGCCCTTGAACTCGATGCCCGGCGAAGCCGCCGCGATCTTGTCGATGTCGAAGGAGCCGGCCTTCTCGACCGTCAACTTCCACAGCCACGGGCCGAGATAGGCAGCCTGGGTGACGTCTCCGATCACCGTCTTCTCGCCCCACATCTTCTTGAACGCGGGCACGAAGGCCTTGTTGTTCGGATTGTCGAGCGACTGAAAGTACTTCATGCAGGCATAGGCGCCCGCGATGTTCTCACCGCCAATACCGTCGATCTCGTCTTCGGTCACCGAGATCGTCAGCAGCGCCTGCTTGGAGAGGTCGATGCCGGCGGCCTTGAGCTGCTTGTAGAACGCGACGTTCGAGCCGCCGACGACGTCGGTGAAGATCACGTCGGGCTTGGTCAGCTTGATCTTGTTGATGACCGAGTTGAACTGGGTGTTGCCGAGCGGATAGTACTCCTCGCCGACGACCTTGCCCTTCAGCACGTTCTCGACATGCTTGCGCGCGATCTTGTTCGAGGTGCGCGGCCAGATGTAGTCGGAGCCGATGAAGAAGAACGACTTCGCGCCCTTCTCCTTGGCGATCCAGTTCAGGCCGGCGAGGATCTGCTGAGTGGCTTCCTGGCCGGTGTAGATCACGTTCTTGGACTGCTCGAGACCTTCGTAGAAGGTCGGGTAATAGAGCATGCCGTTGTACTGCTCCATGACCGGCAGCACGGCCTTGCGGGATGCCGAGGTCCAGCAGCCCATGATCGCCGCGACCTTGTCATTGACGAGCAACTTCTTGGCCTTTTCGGCAAAGGTCGGCCAGTCGCTGGCGCCGTCTTCCTGGATGAACTTGATCTTGCGCCCGAGCACGCCGCCCATAGCGTTAATCTGCTCGATGGCGAGCTTTTCGGCTTCGATCGAGCCGGTCTCGGAGATGGCCATGGTGCCGGTCGCCGAATGCAGGATGCCGACCGTCACCTCGGTGTCAGTGACCGCGAGGCCCGTGGTATTGACCGCCGAGGTCGCCGGGGCCTGCGCAAAAGATGCTCGCGGCAGCATCGTGATGGCCGGCACGGCGGCCATTCCCATCAATAATTTGCGCCGGAGCGGCGACAACAGGCCCTTGTTTGCTTCGTCTGACATGAGCACCCCACTTTTGTTCGAGGACACGCGATTGGTGCCGTGAGGATGGCTCGAATTTGTGCAGCGCAAGCATACGCAAGATCGCGTATACTGCACCGCAAAATACCGACGTAGGCTTTTGGTACGGAATTTGCGAGGGGTCCGGCGAGTTCGGGAGTGGGAGTGGGGCTGAAGTGGCAGGGCGGCAGCGAATAGACCGCGTCAGGCGCCAGTACAACCAATGGGTTGCCAACCAGACGCTGGAAGACTACGCGCTGCGCTTCACCGCCAAGAGTGCGCGCCGTTGGTCCGCCGCCCGCGTCGCCAATACAGCACTCGGCGCCATCTCCTTTCTGGCGCTGGAGGCGATCGGCGGCACCATCACGCTGAACTATGGCGTCACCAACGCCAGCGCCGCGATCCTCGTCGTCTCCACCATCATCTTCTGCTGCGGCGTGCCGATCGCCTATTACGCAGCCAAATGTGGCATCGACATTGATCTGCTCACCCGCGGCGCCGGCTTCGGCTATATCGGTTCGACCGTCACCTCGCTCATCTACGCCTCCTTCACGTTCATCTTCTTCGCCATCGAGGCGGTGATCCTGGCGACGGCGCTCGAGATGTGCTTCGGCATTCCGCGCCCGATCGGCTACCTCATCAGCGCCGTCGCGATCATCCCGCTTGTCACCTACGGCATCACGCTGATCAGCCGCTTCCAGCTCTGGACGCAGCCGATCTGGATCATCCTGCACATCCTGCCCTTCGCCGCGATCGCCTGGGCCAACCCCTATTCGTTCACGGAGTGGCGCAAATTCGCCGGCGAGCACGGCGACCCCAGCGGGCATTTCGATCTGTTGCTGTTCGGTGTCGCATCCTCAGTGGTGTTTTCGCTGGTGGCCCAGATCGGCGAGCAGGTCGACTTCCTCAGGTTCCTGCCGCGCGACCGCCGCACGTCGCGAACGTCGTGGTGGGCCGCCCTGCTGATCGCGGGCCCCGGCTGGATCATCTTCGGCGCGCTGAAACTGCTGCTGGGCTCGTTTCTCGCTTTCTTCGCGCTGAGCCACGGTCTCTCCAGCGAGCTGGCGGCCGAGCCCGCGCACATGTATCTCGAAGCGTTTCGCTACGTGCTGTCGCAGCCGGACATGGCCTTGGCACTCACCGGCGCGTTCGTGATCCTGTCGCAGCTCAAGATCAACGTCACCAATGCCTATGCCGGCTCGATCGCCTGGTCGAACTTCTTCTCGCGTCTGACGCATAGCCATCCCGGCCGGGTTGTCTGGCTGGTGTTCAACGTGATGGTGGCGCTGCTGTTGATGGAGATCGGCGTCTACAAGGCGCTGGAGCAGACGCTCGCGCTCTATTCCAATGTCGCGATCGCCTGGGTCGGCGCGCTGGTGTCCGATCTCGTGGTCAACAAGCCGCTCGGCCTGCGCCCGCCGCAGATGGAGTTCAAGCGCGCCCACCTCTACGACATCAACCCGGTCGGCGTCGGCGCGATGACGATCGCGACCATCGTCTCGATCGCGGCGTTCTACGGCCTGTTCGGCTCGACCATGAAAGCGCTCGCGGCCTTTGTCGCCCTGACGGTCGCCTTCGTCGCCGCGCCTGTCATCGCCTGGCTCACCGACGGAAAATACTACATCGCGCGCAAGCCGAAGAGGAGCTGGGCCAATATCGAATCGATCCAGTGCTGCATCTGCGAGCACCATTTCGAGCCGGAGGACATGACCTCCTGTCCCGCCTATGCCGGCCCGATCTGCTCGCTATGCTGCTCGCTCGATGCGCGCTGCCACGACCTGTGCAAACCGCATGCGCGCGCGCAGGTACAGTTCGCCGACGCGCTCGCCAGGATCCTGCCGCAGTCGATCTATCAGCGGATCAACTCGCAGTTCGGCCACTACATTGGTGTGTTCGTGGTCTCCGCGGGCCTCGTCGCGCTGGTGCTGGGGCTGATCTATCTCCAGACCTCGGTCAGCGTGCCTGGCGAGAACATGCTCGTCTCCAACGTGCTCTGGAAAGTGTTCTTCTCGCTCAGCATCATCATCGGCGTCGTGGCCTGGCTGTTCGTGCTGGCGCAGCAGAGCCGACGGGCCGCCGAGGCCGAGACCCGGCGCCAGACCACGCTGCTGATCCAGGAGATCGACGCGCACAAGCGCACCGACGCCGAGCTCCAGCGCGCCAAGGAAATCGCCGAATCCGCCAACCTCGCGAAGAGCCGCTATGTGGTGGGCCTGAGCCACGAGCTGCGCTCGCCGCTGAATGCGATCAGCGGCTATGCCCAACTCCTGGAGCAGGACGCGACGCTCAACACCAAGCCGCGCGACCAGGTGCGCGTCGTCCGCCGCAGCGCCGATCACCTCTCCGGCCTGATCGACGGCATTCTGGACATCTCCAAGATCGAGGCGGGGAGGCTGTACCTGTCGCGCGACGAGGTGCGCTTGACCGAATTCCTCGACCAGCTCGTCGGCATGTTCCGCCTCCAGGCCGCTGCCAAGGGTATCGACTTCGTGTTCAGGCGGCCGGCGCATTTGCCGGTCGTGGTCTATGCCGACGAAAAGCGGCTGCGCCAAGTGCTGATCAATCTGCTGTCCAACGCGATCAAATTCACTCAGACCGGCAGCGTGCAGTTCGTGGTGCATTATCGCAGCCCGGTCGCGGAGTTCGAGGTCATCGACACCGGCCCCGGCATCCAGGGCGACGATCTCGAACGCATCTTCGCCCCCTTCGAACGCGGCGCGCTCGGTGTCTCGCAGCCGCAGACCGGCACTGGGCTCGGCCTGACCATCAGCCGGCTGCTCGCCGGCGTCATGGGCGGCGACATCAAGGTCTTGAGCACGGTCGGCAGCGGCAGCACGTTCAAGGTCAAGATGCTGCTATCGGAAGTCACCAATCCGCAGCGCATTGCGCCGGTGGAGGCCCCGATCTCCGGCTATCACGGCGCGCGCAAGACCATCCTCATCACCGACGACGATCCCGTGCATCGCGACCTCCTGCGCGAGGTGCTGACACCACTCGGTTTCATCCTGCTGAGCGCCCCCGACGGACCTGGCTGCCTGGCGCTGGCCCAGCACTGCCGGCCCGATCTGTTCCTGCTCGACATCTCCATGCCGGGCATGGACGGCTGGACGGTCGCGGAGACGCTGCGTGCGAATGGCCACCACCAGGCGCGCATCCTGATGGTGTCGGCCAGCGCGCTCGAGGCCCACGGCACACCGCTGGCGCAACCCTTTCACGACGGCTATCTGATGAAGCCGATCGACATTCCCAGGCTTTTGGAAAGCATCCGCCAGCTTCTCAAGATCGAATGGCAATACGGCTCGGACGAGATCGCCGTGCCGCTATGGCGGCCGGAGAGCGGCTCGCGGCCGCCTGTACGGCACATCGAGGCGCTGATCGGGCTCGGTCAGATCGGCTACGTCAAGGCTATCCAGTTGAAGCTGGACGAGATCGGCAGTGAGCACCCTGAACATGCCGACTTCGTCGCGGAAATGCGGTCGCTGATCGATCGCTTCGATCTCGACCAGTACATGGCCACATTGAAGACGTTGCATGCGTATGAGCACTGAGTCGAAAAAGCGCGACGTCGCGCTCGTCGTCGACGACTCCCCGGAGACGCTACGGCTGCTCACCGACGCGCTCGACAGCGCCGGGATGACGGTGATGGTGGCGCTCGACGGCGCGGCCGCGATGCGCATCGTCGACCAGATCACGCCTGACATCGTGCTGCTCGACGCGGTCATGCCAGGCATGGACGGGTTCGAGACCTGCCGCCGCCTCAAGCGCGACGCGGGCCTCGCCAATGTCCCGGTGATATTCATGACGGGGCTCGCCGAGACCGAGCACATCGTGCGCGGGCTGGAGGCCGGCGGCGTCGACTACGTGACGAAGCCGATCGTGATCGAGGAGATGCTGGCGCGCATCCGCGTTCATCTCGGCAATGCGCGGCTGACGCAAAGCGCACGCGCCGCGCTCGACGTCTCCGGTCGATTCCTGTTCGCCGTCAATCGCCAGGGCAACGTGCTGTGGGCGACCCCGCAGGCGCAGAAGCTGCTGGCGGACCACCACGGCGCACAGGCCGACGACGACTTCGTCCTGCCGGTATCATTGCTGCAATGGCTGGAGCAGGCGAAGGGCAAGGGCAGCTCGAAGTCTCAGGCGGCTTCCTTGCCCGACAATCCTCAACTCCGGTTGTACTACATGGGCGAGACCGCGCCGAACGAGTTCCTGCTGCGACTCTCCAAGGAGTCCGGCACGGCGCCGCCGCCCGAATTCACCAGCGAGCTTGGCCTCACCACCCGCGAAGGCGAGGTGCTGGCCTGGCTCAGCAAGGGCAAGACCAACCGCGACATCGCGCAGATTCTGGGCTTGAGCCCGCGCACGGTCGACAAGCACCTCGAGCAGATCTACGCCAAGCTCGGCGTGGAGAACCGGACGGCTGCGGCGGCGATTGCGACGAATGCGACGAGAAGGAATTCGTAGCGGTGCTGCAGGTGAGTTGAGACCTGCCCACCCAATAACCAGTGTCGTCCCGGCGCAGGCCGGGACCCATAGCCACAAGACGGAGTTTGGCGATGACTCGTTATCGTGGGACTACCACCAACCGCAGTCGATAGATCACGCGGTATGGGTCCCGGCCCCCGTGCGCAATTGCGCACTAGGCCGGGACGACATTGCAATGCGTGGTTAGCGCCTACCCCACCTCACTCATACACAAACTCCCCGCCATCCAGATCGGTCTTCGGGATCTCGTCCTTTTCGGTCCAATAGTCCTGGCTGTGCTGCCATTCCGGCTTGTCGCCACGCTTGGGCAGCAAGTCCATGTTGCGCATCATGTAGCCGGGGTTGAAGTTTTCCGGATCGATCCAGGGCAGGATCGGCATGTTGTGGTCTTCGGCGCGCAAGCTCACCTCGACTTTCTTCGCGCCCTTGGTCTTCATATGGCCGAGTAGCCGACAGACGAAGTCGGCGACGAGGTCGACGCGCAGCGTCCAGCTGGCGCGGAAATAGCCGAACACCCAGGCCATGTTCGGCACGCCCGTGAACATCATGCCGCGATAGGTGACGGTGTCGCCGAAGGCGAGCGGCTTGCCGTCGACCTCAAAGGCGATGTCGCCGAGCGCCGCGAGATTGAAGCCGGTTGCGGTGACGATGATGTCGGCTTCGAGCAGCTTGCCGGATTTGAGCTGGATCCCGTTCTCGACGAAACATTCGATCTCGTCGGTAACCACGGACGCCTTGCCGCTGGCGATTCCCTTGAACAGATCGGCATCGGGCACGAAGGCGATGCGCTGCCGCCACGGCCGGTAGCTCGGCGTGAAATGTGTGTCGACATCGTAGTCCGGACCGAGCACCGCACTGATCTGGCCGATCAACTCTTTCTTCACCTGCTCGGGCTTGGAAATGCAAAGCTTCGTAAAAGCGTCCTGTTCGAACAGGATCTTTCGCCGGACAATCTCGTGGATCCATTCCTCGTCGACCTGCAGCCTGCGTAGTTCCTCCGCAATCTCGATGGCGTTGCGGCCGAGGCGGAAATAGGTTGGCGAGCGCTGAAGCATCGTGACATGCGCGCATTTGTCGGCGATGTTCGGCACCAGCGTCGCCGCCGTCGCGCCGGAGCCGATCACGACGACTTTCTTGTTCGCGAGGTCGATATCATCGGGCCAGGTCTGCGGATGAACGATGCGGCCCTTGAAGCGATCCGTGCCCTTCCATTCCGGCGTATAGCCTTCCGAATGGCGGTAATAACCCTGGCACATCCAGAGAAAATTCGCAGTGAAGGTTTTCGCTTCGCCGGTGTCGGTCGTCACCGCCTCGATGGTCCAGAGGTTTTGCTCGCTCGACCAGCTCGCCGAATTGATCTTGTGCTTGTAGCGGATATGCCGCGCGATATCGTTTTCGTCGATCACCTCGTTCATGTAGGCGAGGATTTCCTCGGCGGTTGCGATCGGCGGCCCGACCCACGGCTTGAAGCTATAACCGAAGGTGTGGAGATCGCTGTCGGAGCGGATGCCGGGATAGCGATGCGTGGTCCACGTGCCGCCGAACGTCGCCTGCGTTTCCAGGATGACGAAGCTCGCACCCGGTAGCTGCTTGGTCATGTGATAGGCGCTGCCGACGCCCGAGATGCCGGCGCCGACGATCAGCACGTCGAAATGTTCAGAAGCCTGTTTGGCCGTGGCGTGACTGCGAACAGCGACATTCATTGTTGCTTCTATGCCTTGCTTGTTTTTGTGGCCGCCCTTGATTGGGCGACGCGTTTCCTCCGCGACGGACGTGGTCGCCCATCGCGCTTCCGCTTCAAGATGACATAGATCAGGTCGCGGTCAAATCACAGCGCCGCACCCCAGCTCCGCGCGGTCTGCAAGATCCAGTCGCGATAGAGCGTGAGCGGCGTGACGCCGGTCAGCCCGCCACAGCCGGCCGCCCCGTTCGCCCCCGTGGACCAACTGATGACGCCGACGAGCACGGCTCCGTTCGGCTTGTCCTCGAACACGGGACCGCCGGAATCACCGGTGCAGGCGCCAATTCCGTCGCGAACACCGTTGGTTACGGGATCGACCAGCCGTATCTGGAGCGTGCCGGGCTGACCCGTCGCAACGAGTCCGGCAACGCGGGTCGCGCCGCCACTCTTGCCGTCGCCACGCACGGTTACGCCGATACCGGCGATGACGAAGCGGCTGCCGACCTGGATTGGAATATTCGGCGCGCCGACCGGCACCGTCGATTTTCCCTTGAGTGGAATTTCCAATTGCAGCAGCGCCACGTCGGCGGTAGCGCGATGCGCCTGCATCGCCTGCATGTTGAAATTCGGATGGATCGCGACGGTGCGGACATTCAGCAGTTGCGGCTGACCGTCGGTGCCGCGATCGACGATCTTGTAGTCCGCGCCGGGCTGCACGCAGTGGGCAACGGTGAGCACCAGCTTTGGCGCAACCAGGGTGCCGGTACAGAAATTGCCGCGCGAGCCGACGATCGTGACGACGGCGCGCGCGACGCCATCGGCCTGCGGCGCGCCGCCACCAACGATGGCATAAGCGGGCGTGGCGAGCAGCAGCGCGGTTGTAATCAGCGTTACAAGCTTTTTCATGGGAACACGCTTTGGTGTCGGCATCGTTGACGGCGGTGGGGTTGCTTCGGACTGGCTCTTGCCGATAGCGCATGCTAGCGCTCTTGGAAAGGAATTGACGAGGGCGGGATCTTGACGATCGAGGCTGTGATCTTTGATTTTGGCGGCGTGCTGACGAGTTCGCCGTTCGAGGCGTTCACGCGGTTCGAGACAGAGCGTGGCCTGCCCGTCGACATCATCCGGCGCACCAATGCCGCCAATCATCTGGAAAATGCCTGGGCGAAGTTCGAGCGCGCCGAGGTCGATATCGATGCCTTCGATCAGCTTTTTGCCGCTGAGTCGCTCGCCCTCGGCGCAGAGGTGCGCGGCCGCGACGTGCTGCCGCTGCTTCAGGGCGACCTGCGCCCCGAGATGGTCGAAGCGCTGAAGCGCATCAAGGCGCAATTCAAGACCGGCTGCATCACCAACAATCTGCCGGCCAATGCGATCGGCAGCATGACCGGGCGCTCACTCTATGTCGCCGAGGTGATGGTTCTGTTCGACCATGTCATCGAGTCCGCCAAGATCGGCCTGCGCAAGCCCGATCCGCGCATCTACAAGATGATGGTCGAGACGCTGAACATCGACCCGAAGAATTGCGTCTATCTCGACGATCTCGGCGTCAATCTGAAGCCGGCACGCGAGATGGGTATGACGACGATCAAGGTCACCAGCGGCGCACAGGCGATCGCCGAGCTCGAGGCCGCGACGGGGTTGAAGCTGAGCTAGCGACGCTTACGACCCCTCATCCTACCCCGCGGCTGCTGCGATCCGCTCCGGAAACGCCGCGGCGAGCGAGGCGCGATCGGGTTTCAGCACGCCGCGCTCGGTGATGAGGCCGGTGACGAGCCTCGCCGGGGTGACGTCGAAGGCATAATTCGCGACCGGCGAGCCCTCTGGCACGATACGCACCGTCTCGAGCCTTCCGTCTGCGGTGCGGCCGGTCATGTCGGTGACCTCCGTGCCGCTGCGCTGCTCGATCGGGATGTCGCGGATGCCGTCATCGACGGCGAAATCGATCGTCGGCGACGGCAGCGCGACGTAGAACGGCACGTTATTGTCGTGAGCGGCGAGCGCCTTCAAATATGTGCCGATCTTGTTGCAGACGTCGCCATTGGCGGCAACGCGATCGGTGCCGACGATGGCGAGATCGACCATGCCGTGCTGCATCAGATGCCCACCAGTATTGTCGGGAATCACCGTATGCGCCACGCCGTGATGGCCGAGCTCCCAGGCCGTGAGCGAGGCGCCCTGGTTGCGCGGACGCGTCTCGTCGACCCAGACATGGATCTTGATGCCGCGCTCATGCGCGAGATAGATCGGCGCTGTTGCCGTGCCCCAGTCGACGGTCGCAAGCCAGCCGGCATTGCAATGGGTCAGCACGTTGACCGTCTCGCCCGGCTTCTTCCTTGCGACGATCGCCTCGATGAGTTTCAGGCCATTGCCGGCGATGCCACGGTTGATCTCGACATCCTGTTCGACGATCTCGTCGGCGCGCGCGTATGCCGCTTCCGCCCGCTCCACCGGATCGATCGGCGCGAGGCTCGCGCGCATCTCGTCCAGGGCCCATTTCAGATTGATCGCGGTCGGTCGCGCCACCACGAGCGTGTCGTAGGCGCGCTTCAGGCCGGCGTCGGAGGCATCCTCGCGCATTGCCAGCGCCATGCCGTAGGCTGCGGTCGCGCCGATCAGCGGCGCGCCGCGCACCAGCATGTCGCGGATGGCGAGCGCCGCGTCCTCGCATGAAGTCAGATTTGCAACGATGAATTCATGCGGCAGCCGGCGCTGGTCGATCGCTCCGACCGACCAGCCGTCGCGCTCACGCCAGATACTGCGGAAATGCTTGCCGTCGACCTTCATGGCATTCTGCCTTTCGTATCACGCCCGCAGGATGCGCCCGGCCACCGCATCGAGCTTCTTCAAGAGCTCGGGATCGCGCGCCTCGGGCGCGGTGATCAGCGCGGTGTCGAGCGCGCGGTCCGAGCCGATCGGGCACGGCTCATGCTCGCGCGGGAAGTCTTTCGCCAGCCGTGCCACCAGCGCCTTTGCCTTGTCGGCGTTGGAGCTCAGGACGCGGATGATGTCCTGCACCGTGACGGCGTCGTGATCGGGATGCCAGCAATCGAAATCCGTCACCATCGCGACGGTGGCGTAGCAAAGCTCGGCTTCACGCGCGAGCTTCGCTTCAGGCATGTTGGTCATGCCGATCACGGAATAGCCCAGCGTCTTGTAGGTCATGCTTTCCGCATAGGTGGAGAATTGCGGTCCCTCCATGCAGACATAGGTGCCGCCGCGCGCAACCGCGATGCCCTCGGCTTCGGCCGCCGTGGCAAGATGGATACGCAGCCGCGGCGAGACCGGGTGCGCCATCGACACATGCGCGACGCATCCCCTGCCGAAGAACGAGCTCTCGCGCTTGTGGGTGCGGTCGACGAACTGGTCGACGAGAACGAAGGTGCCCGGCGGCAACTCCTCCCTGAACGAGCCGCAGGCCGACAGCGAGATCAGGTCGGTGACGCCGGCGCGCTTCAGGACGTCGATATTGGCGCGGTAGTTGATGTCGGAGGGCGACAGCCGGTGGCCCTTGTCGTGGCGCGGCAGGAACACGATCGGCAGGCCGGCAATGGAGCCGCGCCGCAGCGGCGCCGACGGCTCACCCCAGGGGCTCTTGATCACCTCTTCGCGAGCGTCCTCCAGTCCCGGCAGATCGTAAATGCCGGAGCCGCCGATGATGCCCAATACCGCCTGCGTCATGCCTGCTCCACCCCGTTCGCCACGTGCGACATGGTTAAGCTATGCCAGTTTTGCGGTCATTTTGAAACGGGGTGTTGGGTATCGATGCCGAGACGAGCGAAAAGCGCTCGCCACACATTCGGTGTCGTCCCGGCGAAGGCCGGAAATCTCGATTAAGCCGCGGCCGCCGACTGCAGCTGGGTCGCGACCATGCGCTCCAGCGTCTCGACGGACTGGAAGTTCTCCGGTGTGATCTCGGACTGGGGAATCGTGAAGTCGAACTCGGCTTCGACGCCGAGCATCAGGTTCACCATGTCCATCGAGGTCAGGCCGGCATCGACGAGCTTGGCCTGCGGCGTGATGTCAGCGGTGAGCGAGTTCTGTGCAAGAATGCCCTTCACCAGCTTGATGATGCGATTGCGCAATTCGGTATCGAAGGCCTGCATCGGTAAATTCCCATCTGTCGACAAAGGTCGGACCGGTTGCCGGCTACGATGGGCACGGCGGGTCGATCCCGCAATGGGCGCCACCATTACTTCGCGTTTCTTAGTAAACGATGACTCAGATTGTCTGGAATTCTGGCTTCTTACAGATCCCTAACGCGACCGCGGAGATTCGGGCGATGCAAACAACCGGACCTTAACTGTTTGTTCGGAATTGGGCTTTGTTTACCCTCTATTTCATCGACGAATTTGAATTAAATCCGTAGCCTCGTCTCATAAGCAAAGATGGTCGGAGGATCGCTTGCGGCATCGCGAATGATGCCGGCGATCTCGAACGGCAAACCGGAGGCGGACGAGTATGAACGTGCGTGAAGCAGTCCTCACTGTCGACGAGACGCAGACGAGCTTTCTCGAGCAGGGTCCCTCTCTGATCGAACGCGCCGCCCGAACCGCTGCCACGGCGGCTGCCGACGCAGACGGGGTCGATCGCGACGCCCGCTTCCCCCACAAGGCTTTCGAGGTCGCGCGTGAGCAGAGGCTGCTCGGCGTCATGATCCCGGTCGAGTTCGGCGGCTTCGGTGCCTCGATCCACGACGTCACCGACGTCTGCTACACGCTCGGACGCGCCTGCGCCTCCACGGCGATGATCTACGCGATGCACACGACAAAGGTCGCCTGCGTCGTCAGGCATGGCCACGGCGTTCCCTGGATGGAAACCATGATGCGCCGGGTCGCGCGCGACCAGTGGCTGCTCGCCTCCTCCACCACCGAAGGCCAGAATGGCGGCAACATCCGCGCCAGCGCAGCCGCCGTCGACGTCGCCGGCGACACCGTCTCGCTCCTGCGCGACGCCACCGTGATCTCCTACGGCGCCGAGGCTGACGGCCTCGTCACCATCGCCCGCCGCGCCACCGATGCTTCTGCGTCCGACCAGGTGCTGCTGGCGCTCGCCAGGGATGATTATTCGCTGAAGCGGACGCTGGGCTGGGAAACGCTCGGCATGCGCGGCACCTGCTCGACCGGTTTCGAGCTGAAGGTCGACTGCCCCGCCGACCGCGTCTTCCCGGAATCCTACGACAGGATCCACGCCCAGACCATGACGCCATTCGCACATCTGTGCTGGTCGTCGGCCTGGGCTGGTATCGCTGCGGCCGCCGTCACTCGTGCGCAGGCCTTCGTTCGCAAGGCGGCCCGCACCTCAGGCGGCCAGATGCCACCGGCGGCCGCGCATTTCACCGCCGCCAAGATGTCGCTGGCCAAGCTGCGGGCGCTGATATCGGCCAATATCGACGCCTTTGCCCGTGCCGAGCACGACGAACGCGCGCTCGGCTCGCTCGACTTCCAGTCTTCGATCACGCTCCTGAAGGTACAGGCCTCGGAGCTCGCGGTCGAGACCGTGATGCATGCGATGCGCACCGCAGGCCTTTCCGGTTACCGCAACGACGGCGAGTTCACCATGGGTCGCCATCTGCGCGACGTGCTGTCGTCGCCGATCATGATCAACAACGACCGTATTCTGGCCAATGCCGCGACGTCGACCCTGATGAGCGGCGTGCCATTGAGCCTTCATGACTGACGTGCCTTTTCGTAACTGACGTGCCTTGGCGTGACTGACGTACCTTGGCGACCAAACCAACAAGAACAATTTTGAGATAGCAGGACATCGAACCATGAACATTGCCGTCCTCCCCAATTCGCCCGAGACCGCCCCGCAAATCGCGGATCCGCTCGATCATCTCGCCAGCAAGCTGTTCCACCCCATGGGCTCGGACGGCGTCTACGCCCGCACCGCGCTTTATGAGGGCATCGTCGAGCGGCTCGCCGCACTGATCACGAGCCATCGTGAAACCGGCACCGAAGTGATGCGCTTCCCGCCGGTGATGAGCCGCGCCCAGCTCGAGAAGTCCGGCTACCTCAAGAGCTTTCCGAACCTGCTCGGCTGCGTCTGCGGTCTGCACGGCACCGAACGCGAGATCAACGCCGCGGTAAGCCGCTTCGATGCCGGCGGCGACTGGACCACCTCGCTCTCGCCGGCAGACCTCGTGCTGTCGCCGGCGGCCTGCTATCCCGTCTATCCGATCGCGGCGAGCCGCGGCCAGTTGCCGAAGGGTGGCCTGCGCTTCGACGTCGCCGCCGACTGCTTCCGCCGCGAGCCGTCAAAACATCTCGACCGGCTGCAATCGTTCCGGATGCGGGAATATGTCTGCATCGGCAGCCCCGACGACGTCGCCGATTTCCGCGAGCGCTGGATGGTGCGCGCGCAGGCGATTGCGGCCGATCTCGGTCTCACCTTCCGCGTCGACTATGCCAGCGACCCGTTCTTCGGTCGCGTCGGTCAGATGAAGGCGGTGAGCCAGAAGCAGCAGCAGCTCAAGTTCGAACTGCTGATCCCGCTGCGCTCGGAAGAGCAGCCGACCGCCTGCATGAGCTTCAACTATCACCGCGAGCATTTCGGCACGACCTGGAACATCCAGGACGCCAATGGCGAGCCGGCCCATACCGGCTGCGTCGCCTTCGGCATGGACCGCCTGGCCGTCGCCATGTTCCACACCCACGGCACCGACCTTTCCGCCTGGCCCGCCAAGGTGCGGGAGATCATGGGCATGCAGCCGCAGATCGCGGCCGATGCCCACGGCGAAGGCTGGCGCTAACGGAACGAGGCCGGTCATTTCCACGGGAAGGACGAGCGTGATCCATACCAAGGTCAGATGCCGCGAGATCACCGAGTCCGACGTCGATGCGGTCGCGGACTTGCTGACGCGCGGCTTCGTCGGCCGCTCGCGCAACTACTGGATCCAGGGCCTGCGCCGGCAGGCCTTCCGGCCCGTACCGGAAGGCTACCCGCGCTTCGGCTATATGCTCGACAATGACGGCACGCCGGTCGGCGTGCTGCTGCTGATCTACACGGCGCGGAAGGATGGCGATGAGACCGCCATCCAGTGCAATCTGTCGAGCTGGTACGTCGATCCGGCCTACCGCAACTACGCCCCACTGCTCACCAAGATCGCGCAGCGGCACAAGGACGTCACCTATCTCAACATCAGCCCGGCGCCGTGGACCTGGCCGATCATCGAGACACAGGGCTTTCGCGCCTATTGCCGCGGCATATTCTTCTCGGTGCCTGCGTTGGCGCGCGTCCCACGCTGGAGCAAGATCGAGGTCATCTCGCAGCACGCCAAGACGATCGACGGGCTTTCCGACGCCGAGACCGAGCTCTTGACGCGGCATGCGCGCTACAATTGCCTCAGCCTCGTCTGCCGCACGCCGAAGGGAACGTTCCCCTTCATCCTGCAGCCGGTACGCATCCGCCGCGGCTTCATTGCGCCGCCCGCGATGAAGCTGATCTACTGCCGCAACGCGGCCGAATACACCGAATGCGCAGGCCGCATCGGCCGGCTGCTGCTGCGGCTCGGCAAAATCTCGGTCGCCGTCGATTCCAATGGCCCGGTTCCCGGCCTCGTCGGCATCTACACCGAGCGGCGCGGCCGCAAATATTTCAAGGGTCCGCACCGGCCGCAGCTCGCCGACCTCACGGATACGGAACTCGTGCTGTATGGGCCGTAGGTCGCCCGGGCCGAACATTCACTGTCGTCCCGGCGAACGCCGGACCCATACCGCGTGATCCGTCGGCAAGCGCAGGGTGCGTGTACCGCGCGAAGACCTTTTCACGACCAGCCTCCGCCAAACCTCTCCCTGTGGTTATGGATTCCGTCGCTCGCCGGGACGACGGAGAATTATTGGGCCTTCCCGCATCCGAGGCACACGACTTTGCATCGCCGGTCACCCTCCGTAAACTACGGCGCTTAAGGGAATTTTCCCGCCTCTTCGCTACCCTCGGCGCCTGAATTACCTTGCGTTAAGTCTATTGCCCGCCGAGACCCCGCCGCTCCATGACGTCGATCCGCGACAACGAGCTTGATGCACGCCGCGAGCAGGGCCCGAAGGCCCTGGTGGGGCTGAGCCAGCTTGCGCTCGACCACATGGAGCAAGGCATGTGCGTCTACGACGCCGCCAACCGGATCGTGCTGGTCAATCAGCGCTACCTCGCGCTGTTCAACATGTCGGCCGAGATCGTGCGGGTCGGCACGAGCTATCGCGACGTGCTCGCGCATAGCGTGGCTCTCGGCAACATCCCCGCGGGGGAAGTCGACGCACTCTATGCCGCGCGCATGGCGCGGATCGCAGCCGGCCAGCCGTTCCGGACTCAACAGACGCTCGCGAGCGGCCTCGTCATGGCGCTCGAGCTGAAGCCGCTCCCCGGCGGCGGCTGGATGACGATCTGCGACGACGTCAGCCGCCTCGCCCGGCTCGAGGCGGAGCTGCGCGTGCAGACCGAGCGTAGCCAGCACGCGCTCGCGAACATGTCGCACGGGCTGATCATGTACGATGCCGACAGCCGCGTCGTCGTCTGCAACGAACGTTTCCTGAACCTCTACAACCTCGACCCGGAAATCGTGAAGCCGGGCGTCACGCACGGCACGACCCTCGATCATTGGCTTTCGCGCGGCAACCTGCCAGGGATGTCGGCCGACGAATTCCACGACACCAGGCTGGAGGACGTGCGCACCAGGAAGACGAAAACCCTGCTGGTGATGCGCTATGACGGACGGATGGTGCAGGCGGTCTCCCGTTTTCTGCCCGACGGCGGCTGGGTGACGGTGCACGAAGACGTCACCGAGCGGCTGCAATACGAGGAGATGCTGAGACGGCAGAACTTCATGCTCGATGCCGCGCTGGAGAACATGGCGCACGGGCTCGCCTTCTACGACAGCGACATGCGCCTGCGCGTCTGCAACACCACCTACCGGAAGATCTATCGGCTGTCGCCGGAGGAGACCAAACCCGGCACGCATCTCGCCGAGCTGATCGAACGCTCGATGGCAAACGGCGCGTTCTCTTCCGAGTATAGTCCGCAACAGCTCCTGGAAGCCGCCAGCGCAAGGATCGCCGACCGCGACTCCTCGCCGATGCGCCGGCGCATGTCGGACGACACGATGATCTCGGTGCGCTACTGCGCGTTGGCCGAGGGCGGTTTCGTCGCCACCTATGAGGACATCACCGAGCGCGAGCACGCAGTCGAGGAGCTGAGCGAGCAGTATCGGCGCTTCGACGCGGCCCTGAACAACATGAGCCAGGGCCTGTGCATGCTCGATTCGAGCCTGCACGTGATCGTCTGCAACCGCCGCTATATCGAGATGTACGGACTGTCGGCCGAATTGGTGAAGCCGGGCGTGTCGATGCGCGAGATCATGGAGCACAGCTGTGAACTCGGCATCCATCCAAACACCACCGCCGCGCGGCTCTATGCCGACTATGTCGAGAGGCTGCGCGAGGGCGAGCACACGCTGCACCGCCATTTGAGCGACGGCCGCATCATCAAGCTCAATCACAAGCGAATGGAGCATGGCGGCTGGGTCGTCACCTATGAGGACGTCACCGAGCGCCACAAGGCCCAGGCCCGCGTGGCTCACATGGCGCGGCACGATTCGCTCACCGACCTGCCCAATCGCACGCTGTTCCGCGAGAAGATGGGCGAGGGGTTGAACCAGGTCGCGATCGCCGGCGGCGCGATGGCCGTGCTGTGCTTCGACCTCGACAATTTCAAGACCGTCAACGACCGCCTCGGCCACGCCGCCGGCGACCGGCTGTTGCGCTGGGTCGCGGCGCGGCTGAAGGAGAACGTCGGCGAGCACGACACCGTCGCGCGGCTCGGCGGCGACGAGTTCGCGGTTCTCCAGCGCGGACCGCAGCCGCAATCGGCGGAAAAGCTCGCACGCCGCCTGGTCGAGATCATCGGTCATCCGCCGCCGCTGGAGAACCAGTCGATCCATGTCGGCGTCTCAGTCGGCATCGCAATCGCGCCCGATCACGGGCTCGACGCCGACGAGCTGATGAAATGCGCCGACCTCGCGCTTTACCAGGCCAAGGCCAAGGGGCGTGGCGCCTATCAACTGTTCGAGCCCGAAATGGAGGAAGAGGCTCGCAGCCGGCACGCGCTCGAGCACGATCTGCGCGGCGCGCTGGAAGCCCGTGAATTCCACCTGGCATTCCAGCCGCAGGTTCGGCTCGACACCACCGAACTTACCGGCTTCGAGGCGCTGCTGCGCTGGAAACATCCCTCGCGCGGCCTCGTCTCGCCGGCCGCATTCATTCCGATCGCGGAAGAGAACGGGCTGATCGTTCCGATCGGCGAATGGGTGCTGCGCACGGCCTGCGCGACCGCCGCGACCTGGCCCGATCTCACCATCGCGGTGAACCTGTCGCCGGTGCAGTTCCGCGCGCGCGGGCTGGTGACGATGGTCACGAGTGCGCTTGCGGAGGCCGGCCTGCCGCCGCATCGGCTCGAGCTCGAGGTCACCGAGACGGCGCTGCTCGACGACAGCGAGGCGACGATCGAGATCCTCCACCAGCTGCGCGCGTTAGGAGTGCGCGTCAGCCTCGACGATTTCGGCGTCGGCTATTCCTCGCTGAGCTATTTGCGCAAATTTCCGTTCGACCGCATCAAGATCGACCGCTCCTTTGTCGGCACGCTCGGCGAAAGCCCGGAGAGCGTGGCGATCGTCCGCACCATCGCCAGCCTCGGGTCGGTGCTCGGCGTCGAGACCACGGCAGAAGGCGTGGAGACGATTGAACAACTCGACTTCGTCCGCGAATGCGGCTGCACCGCCGTGCAGGGATATTATTTCGGCAAGCCCTGCCCGGCCGCGGAGGTCGGACGCACCATCGAGCGACTGAGCGCAGTCCGCCGCGTGGCGTAAGGGCTCCGCCAAAGTCAAATTCCGTATCTCGGCACGTCTCCAAATGACCAATTGTCGCACGTGTCGTTTCCGGCCGGATCGCCGTCCCGTCCCCGGCGGGCGTTCCGCGCATTACGCTTTTCTTCTCCCGTGATTTCGGGGACAATCCCGTCATAACAATGAGAAATGCCGGTCGAACAAGGCCGCCGCGCGGGAGGAGTTTCGATGTCGCGATACGGGCTGAAGACATTCGCCGTTGCCGCCATGCATGTTGCGGGCGCGTTGCTCTCGACCGCCGCCGGTGCGCAGGACTATCCCACCAAACCGGTCACGCTGATCGTGCCATGGCCCGCCGGCGGATCGACCGACATCTCGATGCGCGCGATCGCCGATAGCGCCTCGAAAGTTCTGGGGCAGCCGATCGTGATCGACAACAAGGCCGGCGGCGGCGGCACGGTCGGACCTGCGACCATGGCCGCGGCCGCGAAGCCGGATGGCTACACCATCTCACAGATTCCGATCACCGTCTTCCGCCTGCCCCTGATGCAGGAGGTGTCGTGGGATCCGGCGAAGGACTTCACCTATATCGTTCACCTCACCGGCTATACGTTCGGCGTAACCACGAGCGCGGAGTCGCCGTTCAAGTCCTGGAAGGACGTGGTCGAGTTCGCCAAGGCAAATCCGGGCAAGGTGACCTACGCGACGCCGGGCACCGGGACCTCGCTTCATATCGGCATGGAGCAGATCGCCGCGATGTCCGGCATCAAGCTCACGCAGGTGCCGTTCAAGGGTGGGGCGGAGACCAACGCCGCGGTACTCGGCCAGCACACCATGCTGCAGGCCGACTCCACCGGTTGGCGGCCCTTGGTCGACGCCGGCAAGCTGAAGCTTCTCATGGTGTGGACCGGCGCGCGATCACCGAACTATCCTGACGTGCCGACGCTGAAGGAGCTCGGCTACCCCATGGTCTATGATTCCCCGTTCGGCATCGCAGGCCCCAAGGGCATGGATCCCAAGATCGTCGCCAAGCTGCACGACGCCTTCAAGAAGGCGGTCGAGGATCCCGCGGTGATCGCCACGCTCGCCAAATACGACATGGTGCCGAGTTACAAGAATACCGAGGACTACAAGAAATTCGTCGTCGAAGTCACGGAGTCCGAGCGCAAGGTGATCGACACGCTGGGACTTGCGAAGAAGTAGAGTTCTGCTGCCACACATGCAGGCGTCATCCTGGGGTACGAGCCGCGTTTGCGGCTCGCCTCGAAGGATGGATCGGGGCACCGCCGCCCTTCGGGGGCCGCTGAAGAAGCGGCCACCTCAGGGTGACGGTGGTTGAGAGGTGCTTCACATGAACGACCAAACCAACGTCAAGCTCCGCCTCAACAACTCCGAACTCTGGGGCGGATTGATCGGGCTCGCGCTCGGCGGCTTCGTGATCTGGCAGGGCGTGAAGCTCAAGCTCGGCACCATCAACGACCCCGGCTCCGGCTACGTGCTGTTCTACACGGGCATCCTGATGTGCGTGTTCGCGGCCAGCATTGTCATCTCGGCCATCACCGAAGGCGGGCCGACGCTGGCCTCGCGCTGGGAGAATGTGAGCTGGAGCAAGCCGCTTCTCGTCATCGTCTGCCTCACCGCGTTCTCCTTTGCCCTCGAGCCGCTGGGATTCCTGCTGTCGTCGATCCCGCTGATGCTGCTTCTGTTGCGCCTGATCGATCCCGTGCGCTGGACGCTGGCGATCCCGATCGCCGCGCTGGTGCCGCTCGGCATGTGGTGGGTGCTCAAGCGGCTGCTGCTGATCCAGTTGCCCTCCGGCCTGTTCGGGATCGGTTGACCGCATGGATACGCTTGTCAACGTCGCGCATGGGTTTGGCGTCGCGCTGCTGCCGATCAACCTGCTCTACTGCTTCATCGGCGTCTTCATCGGTACGCTGGTCGGCGTGCTGCCAGGCATCGGGCCGATCTCGGCGATGTCTCTGTTGCTTCCGGTGACACTGTCGGGAACGCCGGAATCCGGCATCATCATGATGGCGGGGATCTATTACGGCTCGATGTATGGCGGCTCGACCACCTCGATCCTGGTCAACATCCCTGGCGAGGCGGCTTCCGTCGTGACCTGTATCGACGGCCATCAGATGGCGAAGCAGGGCCGTGCCGGCCCCGCGCTGGGCATCTCCGCCTTCGGCTCCTTCATCGCCGGCACATTTTCGCTCGTTGCGTTGATGCTGGTGGCGCCTCGGCTCGCCAACATCGCCATCGCGTTCGGCCCTGCCGAATATTTCAGCCTGATGGTGCTCGGCCTCGTCGTGCTCACCTTCCTCACCCAGGGATCGATGCCGAAGGCGCTTCTAATGGCATGTATCGGCGTCGTGCTCGGACTGATCGGGCTCGACAGCATCACGGCGCAGCCGCGGCTGACGTTCGGCCGCATGGAGCTGATCGACGGCATCGGACTCGTGCCCGTCGTGATGGGCCTGTTCGGCGTCGCCGAGGTGCTGCTCAATACCGAGCAGGCGATCAAGCGCGATATCATCAACGCCAAGATCACGCAGCTGTTGCCCAACAAGGCCGATTGGCAAGCGAGCGCCGGCCCGGTGGCGCGCGGCACGTTGCTCGGCTTCCTGCTCGGCATTCTGCCGGGCGGCGGCGCGGTGGTGGCCTCGTTCGCGTCCTATGCGCTGGAGAAGCGGCTGTCGAAAACGCCGGAGCGCTTCGGCCATGGCGCAATCGAGGGCGTAGCGGGTCCCGAATCCGCCAACAACGCGGCGGCCGGCGGCGCGTTCATTCCGCTGATGACCTTGGGCATCCCCCCGAACGTGGTGATGGCGCTGCTGCTCGGCGCCTTCGTCATCCACGGCCTGCAACCGGGACCGCTGCTGATCACGCAAAATCCCGGCCTGTTCTGGGGCATCGTCGCCAGCATGTATATCGGCAACGTCATGCTGCTGATCCTCAATTTGCCGCTGATCGGCATGTGGGTGCAGCTCTTGAAGCTGCCCTACAACATCCTGTTTCCGCTGATCATCCTGTTCACGATCCTGGGCGTCTACTGCTCGAGCAACAACGTGTTCGACGTCTATGTGATGATCGCGTTCGGGATCATCGGCTATTTCATGCGCAAGCTCGGCTTCGAGCCCGCGCCGCTGGTGCTGGCGTTCGTGCTGGGACCGATGATGGAGAACAATCTGCGCAAGTCGCTGATCCTGTCGCAGGGCGACCTCTGGACCTTTGTGCAGCGGCCGATCTCGGCGGCGTGTCTTGCGCTCGCGCTGGGGCTGCTGTTGGCGCCGCTATTGCCCGCATTGCGCAAGAAGCGCGAGCTCGTGGCGCTCGATGAGGGCGCGTGAGGGTTTCGTAGGGTATCTCAGCTTGCCGCAGGCAGGACGCTATCCGGCCGCGCGCCCCATGGGCGGTCGGCCGAGGCGAGCCCGATCAGGCGGCCCTGGATGTAGTCGCAGCCCCAGTCGCGCAGCATGTCCGCAGCTTCTTCGTCCTGCACCCATTCGGCCACCGTCTTGATGTCGAGGCGGCGGGCGAGGTCGATCAGGGTCTGCACAAAGGCGCGGTCGTCGGCAGAACGAGTGATGTTCTGGACGAAGGCGCCGTCGATCTTGACGATGTCGACGCCGAGCTTGCGCAGATTGCGGAACGAGGTGTAGCCGGCGCCGAAATCGTCGATGGCGATGCGACTGCCGAAGTTCTTCAGCCGGGTGACGAAGCCGCGCACGTCGTCGATGTCCTGGATCGCGACCGTTTCGGTGATCTCGACGATCAGCCGCTCGGCGACGCCGGAATGGGCACGCATGAGCGATTCGATTCCCGCCCACCAGTCCGGGTCCATGGTGGTGTCCGGCGAAATGTTGAGGCTGAGGCAAATGTCGGGCGCGGCGGCGAGCTCGGCGACCACGAGCTCGAGCACGCGGTGATCGACCAGGCGGATGAGGCCGAGCCGTTCCGCGACCGGCACGATGTCGGGCGCGAGCAGCACCTGGCCGTCGCCCTGGTCCATCCGCACCAGGCATTCGTGAAAGGCGCACTCGCGCGAGAGGGCGGCAACCACCGGCTCATAGGCGAGCTTGATGCGGCGCTCATTCAGCGCGGTGACGATCTCGTCGGTGACGCGGATGTTGACGCGGCGCTGGGCGTCGCGCGCGGCATCCGGGCGCCAGGCTGCGAACGAGCCGACGCGGCGTTGTTTCGCCGCGTCGAGGGTCTCATGGGCGCGATTGACAGCTTCATCGGTGTTGCGGGCATAGCGCGGCACGCTGACCGCGCCGATCGAGGCGGTGACCGACACCGGGCCGGATTTGGTCGGCACCACCTCGTCGCGGATGCCGGCGAGGAAGCGCTCGGCGGCGACGTTCATGTCGTCGACGGTGCAGTTCTTCAGGATCAGGCCGAACTTGTTGCCGGAGAAGCGGCCGAGCACGTCGCCGCCGCGCAAGCGCGCGCGAATGCGCGTGGCGACGTCGAGGATCACGGCGTCGGCAACGTCGAAGCCGAAGGCGTCGTTGACGCGCGCGAGATGATCGATGCCGACCAGCATGAAGGCCGCGGTCGAGCGGAAACGGGTCGTCTCCTCGATCGCCTCGGCCAGCGCGGCGATCAGATGCGAGCGATTGAGCTCGCCGGTCAGCGGATCGAGCCGGGCCAGCTTCGTCAGTTCCTCGTCGCGGGCGTGGCGTTCATTGTTGATGCGGACGGAGCCGATCGCACGCACCGGGCGACCGTCGGGGCCGGCGAACCAGCGCCCGGTCTCCTCGATCCAGACCACGGGATCGGCGGCGCTCATGCGCACGCCGTATTCGACCCGGTAGGGCGTGCCGTCGGCGCCATGCACGGCTGATGTCTGTGCCAGCGCGGCGGTCCGCAACGATTGCGCGGGCTCGATCAGCTTGGCGAATTCGGCGCCGGTGGCCAGCCGCTCGGCGGGAATCCCGGGGAAGATGGCGCTGACCTGCTCACCCCAGACGATGGCATCGTTGGCGATGTCCCAGGCGAACACGGCCTGGCCGAGGGCGGCCAGGATGTCGGAGGCTTGCGGTAATGCGGGGGTCAAAATCGCCTCGTTTCGGGACAGCGGAGAGTCCTGGGTCGGTACAGGATAGAGCCAAATTCGCCCCCGACCCTAGGCAAAGTTGATAAACAATTTGGAAACCACGTTTCCTCACGCGCAGGAACCAAGCCGACCCGCCCGGCATAGGCCTTGCGAGTACATGACTCGCACCGGCACCAGCGTCTCGAAACGCGACAATCTTCGCCGGATCAACGGTGATGCGATGTTGAGTACTGATCGATCGGACCACGTAGCGGACGGCACAGGCTCGGCTCTGGTGCCGCTGATGCCGATTTTGCAGTGGGTCCACAAGGCACCGCTGCCGCGCCCCGATCCCAGCTTCGTCACCCAGCTCATCGCCAATGCCGAGCACCTGCCCCAGACGAGCCGGCTCCGCCGCGCGTCTTCCGAGGATGCGCAGGTAGCCTATGGCAGCAAGCGCCCGCTTCCGAGCGTCACCGCACGCACGCGGCAGGTGGCTTGAAGTAGATCAGCGCGGCGCGTCAGGGGACGGCTGCGTGCCGTTACCCGGCTGCAAATGCGGCGAGGGGATTTCCGGCGAGGGCGAGCTCTGAACCGGCTTCGGCGCGGGATGATCCATCAGTACGGATTCGGCGACCGACTGCGCGGAAGGTGCGGATGCGGGCGGCGCAACGACCGGCTCGAACTTGGGCTCGACCACCGCTTCATCGACTGCCTCTTCAGCCTGCCGCCTGGCCTTGCGCGGCGCAGGTGCCGTTTCGGCGGCATAAGCGACGCGGCGGCGCGTGCGCTGGGCGATGCCGCCGAGGAAATCGGCCATCGCCAGCAGCACCAGAAGGAAATAGGTGGAGTTGCCGAATTTCGGCCACATCACGAATTCGGCCGCGGCCGCGCCGAACACGATCAGCGACAGCAAATGATCCATCAGGAATTTCGAGCCGGGCCGCGCGCCCTTGACCACTTCGAGCAGCAACAGCACGACGCCGAGCGCGAGCATCACGTCGGCGAGCGTGACCGGCCAGGTCTCGCCCGTGATCATCGGCACCTTGAACAGCACGTCCGTAAAGGACACGCTCGGCATCAGGAAGGCGATGATGTTGTAGACCGCAAGCGGGATCAGGAGCAGCGGGAAACCGACCATCGGCGGAATGCCTTCTCGATCAATATATCCAGACAGGACAATGCGGCGGCGAAGCATTCGCTCCGCCGCCGTCACTGTCATATCTCATGGGTTGGCCGAAATCAGGCAGGCCCGATGGTCCTGCCTCAAGAAAGGTCCCTAACTCAGGACTCTTTCTTCTTCAGGACCTGACGGCCCTTGTACATGCCGGTCTTGAGGTCGAGATGGTGCGGACGACGGAGTTCGCCGGAATCCTTGTCTTCCACATAGGTCGGCTTCTTGATGGCGTCAGCCGAGCGGCGCATGCCACGGCGCGACGGCGAGGTTTTTCTTCTCGGAACGGCCATTTCAGTATCCTCTAGGGATTGGTGTCATCAGGGCATCGTCCGCGAGGGGACGGCTCAGCACCCGCAAACCGAGGCGAGCTGAATGCCAGTCAAGGCCGGGCTTATAGATGAAGGCCAGCCTTAAATCTAGGGCTCTGGGCCGGAAAAAGCGCCCGAAAAGGACCCGAAATCAGCGGTTATCCCGCCAGCAGGTCGAAAGCGAGCTGGCCTGCGCCCTCGCCACATAGGTCCCGGCCAGCCGCCGGACGCCCGGCCCCGGCGTCCTGGCGCTGCGTTTGACCGGATTCGGCAGGATCGAGGCCAGAAGCGCCGCCTCCCGGGGGGAGAGGTTCGCCGCCGACTTGCCGAAAGCATACGCACTGGCCGCCTCGGCCCCAAACTGGCCCTGCGGGCCGAGCTCGGCGATGTTGAGGTAAATCTCCAGGATCCGCGCCTTGGGCAGGACGAGATCGACCCACAGCGCCAACGGGAATTCCAGCGCCTTGCGGACGAAGTCCCGCCCCTGCCAGAGGAACAGGTTTTTCGCCACCTGCTGGGTGATGGTGGAAGCGCCCCGGAACGGGGTGCCGTCCTCCTGGGCATCGTCGATCGCCTCACGCAGCGCACCCCAGTCGATGCCGTGATGCTTGCAGAAATGGGCGTCCTCCGCCGCCACCACCGAGCGTGGCAGCGAGGACGACATCGCCGCCAGATCGATCCATTCCCGCTGCATCGGCGCCCCCCGAAGCGAGCGCCAGACCATCAGCGTCGAAACGGGATGGCCGGCGCGGTAGAACGGCGCGATGACATAGGGCGCGAGAGCCGCGACCGCGAGCACCAAGAGAAGGATTTTGACGACGCGCAAATCAACCTTTCCGGCGCAGAACGAAACGCGGCCACGGGCCCGGCATTAAGTCTGTGATAATTCGGGCCTTTTCCAGCACTTTTTAGGCCTTCCAAACGATTGACTGAGGCGGGCGCATAAAGGATTGTCCCGCCGAATTTTAGTTCTGGAGCCCTTCTTGATGACCAGCACGTCCCCGTCCGATTTCGCCAAACGTCTGGACAAGACCGCTGATGACACCGAGGCCCTGCTCGGGCGCCTGCTGTCGGACGACATCCTGCCCGATGAGATCGCCCGGCCCAAGCGACTGATGGACGCAATGCGCTATTCGAGCCTCAACGGCGGCAAGCGCCTGCGGCCCTTCCTGGTGGTCGAGAGCGCGGCCGTGTTCGGCGTGCCGCGCGAGGCCGCGCTGCTCGCCGGTGCGGCGCTCGAATGCATCCACTGCTATTCGCTGATCCACGACGATCTGCCGGCGATGGACAATTCGGACCTGCGCCGCGGCCGCCCAACCCTGCACAAGAAGACCGACGACGCGACCGCGATCCTCGCCGGCGACGGCCTCTTGACGCTCGCCTTCGACATCATCACCCGCGACGAGATCCATCGCGACGCCAATGTGAGGCTCTTGCTGACCCGTGCACTGGCGCGCTGCGCCGGCATCGGCGGCATGGTCGGCGGTCAGATCCTCGATCTCGCCGGCGAAGGTCGCTTTGGCGACCGCGAGCCGGTCGACGTCGCACGTCTTCAGCAGATGAAGACCGGTGCTCTGCTGCGCTACGGCTGCATCGCCGGCGCGATCCTCGGCCAGGCCTCGCAAAAGGAATATCAGGCGCTCGACGATTACGGCCGCGCGCTCGGCGAAGCCTTCCAGATCGCCGACGACCTGCTCGACGTCGAGGGCGACGCGGCTGCGCTCGGCAAGCCCTCGGGCCAGGACGCAGCGATGGGCAAGACCACCTTCGTCACGCAGCTCGGCCTCGAAGGCGCCAAGCAGCGCGTCCGCGACCTGCTCGCGCGGGCTGACAGCGCCGTGTCGATCTTCGGCGATCGGGCCGCCGTGCTGCAAGCGGCTGCGCGCTTCGTCGCCGAACGGAAGAGCTAGTCGCGCGATGGCGAGCGGCAGCAAGGAAGATCCTGTCCTCGCTCGCTTCCGCAAGATGTCGAAGCCGGTGCGCCTGGTGTATGCGCGGCCGCGGACGTTCATATCGCTGGCCGTCGGTATCCTCGTCTGCCTGCTCATACCGGGTTCGCACCGGCTGGTGACGCGGCTTCTGTTCGGCTGGGATGCGCTGATCGCGGTTTATCTGGTGCTGGTCTACGCGATGATGCTGTGCAACGACCACGAGCACATCCGCCGCAGCGCCGCGATGCAGGACGACGGTCGCTTCATGATCCTGCTGGTGACGGCGATCGGCGCCTTCGCCAGCATCGCTGCGATCATCTCCGAGCTGGGAACGCCGCATCGCGGCGGCCTGGAGCTGACCATCGCAATCAGCACCATTGCGCTGTCATGGGCCGCCGTGCACACGACCTTCGCGCTGCATTACGCTCATGACTATTACCGGCACGCCACGCCAGGCGGCCTTCAGTTTCCGAGCGGCGACAAGGAAGACCACGCCGATTATTGGGACTTCGTCTATTTCTCGTTCGTGATCGGCATGACCGCGCAGGTCTCCGACGTCGGTATCACCGACAAGACCATCCGCCGCACCGCCACCGCGCACGGCATCGTGTCATTCATCTACAACACGGCCTTGCTGGCGCTGACGGTCAACATCGCGGCGAGCGCGATCTCGACCTGAACTCACTCCCCCGTGAGTCGTCCTGGCGAAAGCCAGGACAACCATATGGCGACACCGCAACCCTTAGTTACATACCTCGGCATTGGCATCGTTGCCGGGGCCGCCCCCGCCGCGATATTCGAGATGGCAACTACGGTTGACCGGACGGCAGCCGCCGCTATTGCAGAATAGCTGCCCGCCACTCGAGCGGCGGCTGGCGCCAGCGGCAGCCGCAATGCCGGCGGCGCCGCCAAAGCCGCCCGCCGCTTCGGCAGCCGCACCGCCGGCTTGACGACGCTGCCGTGCGGGACGCTCGTCACCGTCGTCACGCTTTGCAATCGCAGGCTTGGCGGTCGCAGGCTTGGCGGGCTTGGCGGCACGCTGCTTCTCGCACTCGTTGTCGTCGTTGAGCGCATAGCCGTCACGGCAGACGATCTTGGTGCACTTGTCGCCGTCGGCCTTGAAGCCGTGCTCGCAAACCAGCGGACAGACGCGCGACTGCTTTGACTTGACCGTGTCGAGTGCATCGGTGCTCGCCACCTTCACGTCGAGCTTGGTGCCGGCATAACGGTTGAACTGCGACAACGACCGCTGCGCGGACGTGGTCCAGTTGCCGTCGGCGGCGCCGGAGAAGCAGCCGACGCGGCCGAGTTCGGTCTGCACCGAGCGGCTGAGATCGGCCGGCGCGGTGGCCGGCGTCAGCGACGCGACGTTGGTGCCGGCGGGGCTCGCCGTGCTGGCGGGTGCTGCACTCGGCGCCGCGGCGGCGAGATTGACGCGCTGCTGCTCGGCGGCGGCCGCCTGCTGCTGCGCCTGCTCCTTGGCCTTTTGCGCGGCAAGCTGTACCTGCTCTGCGGCCTTCGCATCGGCGGCTGCCTTGGCCTGCGTATCCTTTTGCGCGCCAACTGCGGCAAGACGATCGCGCTCGGCCTCGGCCTGTTTCGCCTTCTCGGTGGCCGCCGCATGAGCTTGCTCAGCGCCGATTTTTTCGAGCTGAAGCTTGGCAAGGCTCGCATAGAAGCCGTCGGAATGCTGGGCGAGGAACGCCTCCCATGCCGGCCTGTTGCCGACCTGGAGCGCGAGCTCGTAATCACGGCGGATGTCGGCTTGGGGGTTCGGCGCGGGCGCAGCGGCAGCCGCAGCGGTCACCTTGACCGGCACCAGCGGCACGTCCTCGCCGCCGAGCGAACCATAGACGAACGGCTCCTGCTTGTTACCGGTCGACTTGAGCACCTCGTCACGCACGAAGCCGAAGGCGCGGCGGACGTCGAGGCCGGGCGTCGTCAGATGCTTCGACAGCGCCACGGTAAAGGGGCTGTTCGCGCCGTCGCCATCCTGCGCCGTGAAGCCGGCCTTGGCCGAATAGGCGATCAGCGTGTTGGGGCTGGTCGGCTCAACCTGGGCGAGGCCGCGGCCGAGGCCGCGCGAGGCGACCGTGCGCTTCATGGTCTTGCCGAACGGATTGTCACGGCAGGCATCCAGGATCACCAGGCGAAGCTGCTTGGCCGGTTCGACCGCGACCAGGACGCGGTCGAGGGAGAGCGCCTCGTCAAAGACGTCGGTGTCACGCTCCAGCTTGGCGTCGACAGGGATCAGATAGTTCGAGCCTTCCACCTCGATGCCGTGGCCGGCATAGTAGACCACGGCGATATCGGCATCGCGGGTCCCGTCGGCGAATTCGCGCAGCACACGCCGGGTTTCCTGCGCCGTCAGGTCGTGCCGGGAATCGACGATGTCGAACCCGGCCTCCTTCAGCGTCCTGGCCATCACCGAACCGTCGTTGACGGGGTTCGTAAGCGACGGCGCATGCTGATAGGCGGAGTTGGCGATCACCAGCGCGACGCGCTTCCCGGCGAAAGCGGGCCCGGCACCGAATAGCAGCGCGACAGCGAGGAGAAGCGGACAAAGTCTGAGCAAATTGCGCATGACACGACTTCCGATGGTTCAGGGCCGTTCGAGCCCCTTTGGGATGGCTTTAACGGGGTCCGCCGCGGGCGCTTGTGATGGAGTCACGAAGGTGGCGCCGGCGGCAGGCCGAAAGACCCCTTTTGTTTGTCGCGCCAGTCCGATCGCGGTTCGCCGAGGAATAGGTGTGCAGCAGGTTACCTCAGGCATCCCCGACGTGGCCCCGATATTGAGGCAGATTGTCCGTAATCTCGTGCCAGGGCGCCTTCGAACCCACGAAAATGTGGACGCTCGGTCGGATCGAGGGGGCATCGACCAGGGTTCCCATGGCGACATGGACCCATTTTCCGTCGCGCACCCGGGAGTAAAGCAACGAGCCGCAGCGGGCGCAGTGGGCGTCATGGGTGGCGTCGTCGCCGTAGATGACGCGCTGGTCTTCACCATGGGCAATGCGCAGCTTGTCCTGGGTTATTCCGGCGAACGGCTTGAAGGCGGCGCCGGTGGTACGGCGGCAATTCGAGCAGTGGCAGTTCATCGCATACGAGAACGCGTCCACCACCTCGTAGCGCACGGCGCGGCAGTAGCATTCGCCGATCAGGATACGAGCGTTCGAATTCTCTGATCCGGTCATCACAGTGTCCTCGCGCAAATGGTACGCACTCCCATAGCGCATTTTGATGTGTAGGACTAAGTTCGCCGCGAGCCATCATTCAAAGGGATGACCCATGAGCCAGAACCGTTCGAGCGTCGAAGCCGTCGTGCAATCCTATTTCGACGGACTTTACGAGGGCGATGCCGAAAAACTCGGTGCCATCTTCCATCCCTCCGCCGATTTGCGCTGGGTCGAGAAGGGCGAGCTGCAGGTGCTGACCGTGCCGGACTGGCTCGACCGCGTGCGCAAGCGCCCCTCCGGCAAGGCCGAAGGCAAGCCGCGCGAGGATTTCATCGTCACCATCGACCGTTCGGACGACAAGACCGCCTTCATCAAGGTCCGGTGCCAGCTGCCGCCGCGTTTTTTCACCGACTATCTGGTGGCGATGAAGCTCGCCGACGGCTGGCAGATCGTGTCGAAGTCTTATCGGTATGACCTGCGGGAGTGAGGGGGCTTCCCTCCCGCTCGCCGCTGCGTTCCCTCCCTCGTCTCCGCCCAACAGGTCCCCATGCTTCTCGACCGCCGTTCGCTGCTCGCCTCGCTGTGCTGGATTGCCGCCTCCCCCGCGCTCGCCGCGGACGCGCAGCCTGAGCTCGAAACCTATGAGCGCGAGAGTGGCGGCCGGATCGGGGTCTATGCCGAGAACCTCGCGACCGGCGCCAAGCTCGCCTGGCGCGCCGACGAACGGTTCGTCATGTGCTCGACATTCAAGGCGTCGCTCGCGGCTTGCGTACTGGCGCGGGTCGATCGTGGCGAGGATCAGCTCGCGGCCATGATCCCGTACGGCAAGGCCGACCTGCTGGAGTACGCACCGGTCGCCAAGCAAAACATTGCCGCCGGCGCAATGTCGGTCACCGAGATGTGCAAGGCGATCGTCGAGCTCAGCGACAACACCTGCGCCAATTTGCTGTTGGCGCGGATCGGCGGCCCCGCCGCGCTCACGGCATTCTGGCGCTCACTCGGCGACACCACCTCGCGGCTCGACCACAACGAGCCCGAGCTCAACCGCTCACCGCCCGGCGATCCCCGAGACACCACGACGCCGGCGGCGATGGCAGGCAATCTGCGCCGGCTGGTGACGGGCGATGGGCTGTCGCCGGCCTCGCGTGCTCAACTCACGGAATGGATGGTGGGTTGCAAGACCGGCGCGAACCGGCTGCGTGGCGGGCTCCCCGCAAGCTGGAAGATCGGCGACAAGACCGGCAACAACGGCAAGGACGCCTCCGGCGATATCGCGGTGGCCTGGCCCAAGACCGATGCCAAGACAAACGCCAAATCCAACGCCAAGACCGACAGCAAGCCGGATGCACCGATCCTGATCGCGGCCTATACCCAGGGCGGCACGCCGAGTGCGGCACAGTTCGAAGCCGTGTTCGCACGCATCGGCCGCATGGTGGCCGAGCGGCTGGCGTGAGCCGCATGCATTGACCTTGCGGTCGCTTCCGGGTGAAGACAGATCATCATGGAAGCGAAATTTCAGACCTTTCTCATCCTGCTCGCCGTGCTGGCGGGCACCGCGCTTGTCGCACGCCGCTTCAACATCGCGCCTGCCATTCTGCTGATGCTCTCCGGTGTCGGCCTCGCCTTCGTGCCGGGCATGCCGCCGGTCGAACTGCCGCCGGAACTGGTGCTGCTGATGGTGCTGCCGCCGCTGATCTACTCGGCGAGCGTCGCGATGAGCTGGCGCGAGTTCAAAAAGAATCTTCGCCCGATCGTGCTGCTCGCCGTGGGCGCGGTGATCTTCACTGCGGCGCTGGTCGCAACCGCCACCCACTATTTGATCGGCCTGCCCTGGACGATCGGCTTCCTGCTCGGCGCCATCGTCGCGCCGCCCGATGTGGTGGCGCCGCTCGCGATCGCGCGCCGGCTGCACCTGCCGCGCAGGCTCATGGTCATCCTCGAAGGCGAAGGGCTCGCGAATGATGCCACCGCGCTGATCCTCTACCGCTTCGCGCTCGCCGCGATCATGGTCGGCCATTTCTCGCTGCCTCTGGCAGGCGGCGAGTTCTTGCTCATCGTCGCCGGCGAGATCGCCTTCGGCATCGGTGTCGGCTGGCTCTCCTTGCGGTTCCGCAAATGGTCGGGGGATCCGCAGGTCGAGCTGACACTGTCGCTGATCACGCCCTACGTGTCCTACTGGCTGCCCGAGCATCTCGGCGGCTCCGGTGTGATCGCCACCGTCGCCTGCGGCCTCTATGTGAGCTGGAACGGCCCGCTGCTGATCTCGGCCTCGACGCGCCTGCAAGGAATCTTCTTCTGGGACCTCGTGATCTATCTGATCGAGGGCTTGCTGTTCCTGCTCACCGGATTCCAGCTGCGCGCGCTCTACGAGAAGTCGAAGGCGTTTCCGCTCGACGACATCATGATCGCGACCGCCGTGGTGCTGGCGGTCGTCGTAATCGCGCGCTTCGCCTGGCTCTATCCCGCGACCTATCTGCCACGGATGCTCAGCAAGTCGCTGCGCGTGCGCGACCCGTCCCCACCATGGCAATGGCCGTTCGTGCTTGCGTTCACCGGCGTGCGCGGTGCGGTGTCGCTGGCGGCAGCGCTGGCGCTACCGTTCACGCTGCCGGGCGGCGAGGCCTTTCCGTTTCGCGACCTGATCCTGTTCGTCGCCTTCGGTGTCATCTTCATCACCTTGATCGGTGTCGGCCTGACGCTGCCGCCGGTGGTGCGCTGGCTCGGCGTCGCGGAAGCCGGTCGCAACGAGCATGTCGCCGAGCACGAGGCCGAGATCGCGGCTCGGCGCCAGGCCCTCGATGCCGCCCTGAAGTCGCTCGACGTGCTGACGGAGGAGAAGGACGTGTCGGACGAGGTGATGCGGCTCCTGCGCGCACGCCACGAGATCCGGGTCAACCAGCTACCGGACTCGCTCGACCCCACCCACCACGACGTCTCCGCCGCCGGCACCGCCCTGACCCGGGACCTGATCGCCGCCGAGCGCAAATTCATCCACGACCTGCTGCGTGACGGCCAGATCACCGACGAGACGCGCCGGAGGATCGAGCGGGATCTGGATCTGGAAGAGGCAAGCTTGGCGAACCGGGAGTATCGGAGAGGGCCGCTATAGATTCTCGTCATTGCGACGCGTAGCGAACTACCGCCTCTCGCAAAACTCCCTCATCGCCACCGCCACGGCGCCCGCAATGATCTCCTGCCGCTCCGGCGAGTTCATCGTCATCTCCTCGTCGCGGTTGATGATCGAGCCGGCTTCGAGCAGCACTGCGGCGCTGCGGGTTTGCGAGAGCACGACGAGCCCGTCATAGCGGTAGACGCCGACATCCTTGTCGAGCAATTGGCGCCGGTAGCGGCCCATCACCGGCAGGGTGTATTGGCTGGCATAGTGCAGGTCCTGCTCTTTCAGCTGCCTGCCGATCATCCGGGCCAGCATCAGGCTGGCGGCGAAGTGCGGATTCCGCTGCGACACGAACAGAGAGTGGCCCGAAAAGCGGTCGCTGAACTAGCTGTTTGCGCCGTCGAACTCCCAGGTCCCGAGCAGCTTGTCCGGCACCGAATCGTGATGGATCGAAAGGAAGAGATCGGCCCGGGCGTCGTTCGCGGTGCTGACGCGTTTGAGCAGGCTCGGCCGCGCCTTGCCGTCCGTGACGAGCAGGCGGGCCGCGGCAAAGCCTTCGGCCTTGAGCTTCGCCGTGATCCCCTTTGCAAGCCGGAGATTGAAGCCGAACTCGGGATCGTTGCGTGCGCTCAACGCGCCGTAGGAGTCCGGGGTGTGCCCGACATCGACAACGATACGGAATTTCGACATCTCACATTTGACCGGCGACTGCGGCGGCTTGGGTTTCGCGATTTTCCGCGCGAGAGCGGCTTCGCCGCCGGCAACAGCTGCAAGCAACGATAGCAGGCTCGACGCGACCAGCATCAAGACGAGATTTGAGATGATGCCCCGTAATTGCCCCAAGCCCTACTCCGCTGCCGCAATCCGCGGTCGGCCGACGAATCCCGCGACGTCACCAAAGCGTTCCAGCATCACCGCGGGCAAGTCCTTGGCCTTGCTGGTGACGCAGGCGCCCGAGCGCACGGCGTAGCGATCCTGGTGCGCGGCCTGCGGCGGCGGCTCGCCCTGCTGAAGTGCCCGCGCCAGCTCCATCACGACCTTCCGAAAATGCATGATACCGAGATCGGTCGGACCGAGATGCTCGCGGGTGCGGTCGGCGATCGGGCCCTGGCTGTCCTGCACGGCCGCGTCCTGTTCGGAGACGCCCTTGATGCCGGTGTAGCTCCTGGTCTTCTGCAGCTTGCGGTCGATCAGATAGTCGTTGCCCTTGTGGCGCAGCGGCACGTAATTGTCGCCGACCTCCGCGATCACGCCATTGCCTCTGTCAAAGGCGTCACGCTCGACTTGCGTCAGCGGCCGCTCCGGATTCCAGGCATAGGTGTAGATCCAGCAATTGGTGTCGGTGACGGGCACGAAGGTCTGGCCAAAGATGTTCTCGCCCGGCATCGCGCTCGGCGCATAGGCGTGGAACGGCATCAGGAACTGCGCGATGCGCCAGTAGATGTCATCGCGGCCGGTGAGCCGCCCACCTGCGATGGTGAGGCCCGCCTCGTGCGGGGCGATCTTGATCACAGGGCGCGGATCCTCCGCGATCCAGCGCATGTGATCACTCGACATCCGCGCGATCGGATTCACGAAATGCCTCTTGATGTCCAGAATCTCGTTCTCCTCCTTATCGAAGGAGAGGTGCGCGAAGGTGAAATGCGCGGTGTCGATCGAACCTTCCAGCGCCTGCACCCAGTTGCAGTCCTGCCATTTCTTGCTGACATAGCGGTGCGAGGCCGGCAGCAACGCCATTTCGAGATCTGGCAACTCGGGCATCGCATCCGCCGGGCCCATATAGGCCCAGATCATCTCGCCCCATTCGCGCACCGGATAGGATTTGACGCGGATCAGGTCTTTGGCGTTGAGGTCGGGATAGGAGGTCGGCATGTCGACGCACCGGCCGTCGGTGTCGAACTTCCAGCCATGATAGACGCAGCGGATGCCGCATTCCTCATTGCGCCCAAGCCAGAGATTGGCGCCGCGATGCGGGCAGTACTGGTCGATTAATCCGACAACGCCGCGCGAGTCGCGGAAGGCGAGCAGCTCCTCGCCGAGAACGATGATCTTCTTCGGCTCGCCGTCGGGCTCGGGAAGTTCTTCCGACAAAAGCACCGGGATCCAGAACCGGCGCAACAATTCGCCCATGCCCGTTCCGGGGCCCGACTCGGTCAGGAATTTGTTGTCCTCGGCGCGGAGCATGGAAAATCCTCCCGACGGTCTTTGTTTTCGGCAAGATTGGCGCGGACGCGGGAAGACGTCAACGCAGAACGCGGTGCGTAGGGCGGGTCATACCGGCCGCTCCCCCTTCACCGTCACGCGTGTGCCGGAGCGCGTGTGCGGCCAGTAGTCCCACATCGCGCGGTGCTGGGTGCAGCGGTTGTCCCAGAACGCGATGGCGTTCGCGGTCCAGCGGAAGCGGCACTGGAACAGCGGGTTCTCGGCGTGCTGGTAGAGGTAGGCGAGCATCGCGTCGCTCTCGTCGCGCGGGATGCCGTTGATGTGGCGGGTGAAGCCGCGGTTGACGTAGAGCGCCTTCCTGCCCGTGACCGGATGCGTCCGCACCACGGGATGCTCCGCATTCGGATAAGAGGGACGATCCGCGACGCCGTAATTGGCATAGAGCCCGCGATAGATTGGCTCGCCGTCGTGCAGCGCGGTCAACCCGTCGAGATAGGCCTTCATGCGATCCGACAGCGCCTCGTAGGCCGCATACATGTTGGCGAACAGCGTGTCACCGCCGCGCGGCGGGCACTGCTTGATGTAGAGGATCGACCCCATCGGCGGCTCGAGATCGCAGGACACGTCGGAATGCCAGCCCTCGCCGTTGGCGCGCGGCGAGTTCGCATCCGCATAGATCTTCATCAGCGCCGGGTCTTCATCCTCGTGCGGCGCGGCAGGATGGAAATGCAGATCGCCGAACTTGCGGCCGAAGGCGAGATGCTGTTGCGGCGTGATATTTTGGTCGCGGAAGAAGATGACGAGATTTTCGGCGAGCGCGCGGTGGACCTCGTCCATCTGGCGGTTGGATCGGGCATCGTCGGAAACGAGCTTGCCGATGTCGACGCCGGAGATTTCCGCACCGATGATGGGAGTGAGCTTTTCGACCGCGATGGTCTCGTAAGCCGCGCCGTCTTCGGCCGTGTGGCGGTAGCGCGGACCTTGCTTGCCGGCGAGTGAGCTCATGGCGTGTCTCCCGATCGTTTTGATTGGGAGTATGGTAGCTCTTGGCAACAGAAGCGCAATCTGCGCTGCAAACTCACCTCGTCGTCCCGGACAAGCGTAAGCGCAGATCCGGGACCCATAACCACAGGATTGAATTTGACGAAGATTCGGAACCACTATCTCGCGCCATAACCACCGCCCGTGGTTATGGTCCCGGCCCCCCGTGCGCAATTGCGCACTAGGCCGGGACGACAGCTCGGTACGAGGCGCGAGCGGAGTAAAACTACTCCGCCGCGGTCACCGGCACCTTGGCGCCCTGGCCGTAGCGCTGCTCGATGTAGTCGATCACGAGCGCCTTGAAGTCGGCGGAGATGGTCGGGCCGCGCAGGGTGCGGAACTTCTTGCCGTCGACGAACACCGGGGCAGCCGGCGCTTCGCCCGTGCCCGGCAGCGAGATGCCGATATTGGCGTGCTTGGATTCGCCGGGGCCGTTGACGATGCAGCCCATCACCGCGACGTTGAGCTCTTCCACGCCGGGATATTTCGTCTTCCAGGTCGGCATCTCGTCGCGGATGAAACCCTGGATCGAGCTGGCCAGTTCCTGGAACGTGGTCGAGGTGGTGCGGCCGCAGCCGGGGCACGCCGCAACCAGCGGCACGAATGTGCGGAAGCCCATGGTCTGCAGGAGCTCCTGGCCGACCTGCACCTCACGGGTGCGGTCGCCGCCGGGCTCCGGCGTCAGCGAGATGCGGATGGTGTCGCCGATGCCCTGCTGCAACAGGATGCCGAGCGCCGCTGATGACGCCACGATGCCCTTGGTGCCCATGCCGGCCTCGGTCAGGCCGAGATGGATCGCGTAATCGGAACGGCTGGCGAGAACCTCGTAGACCGCGATCAGATCCTGCACCGCCGAGACCTTGGCCGACAGGATGATGCGGTTCTTGGGCATGCCGAGTTCTTCGGCGCGCGCCGCCGAGAGCAGCGCCGACTGCACCATGGCTTCGCGCATCACCGCGCGCGCATCGCGCGGATTGGCCGAGGCGGTGTTCTCATCCATCAGCCTGGTCAGCAGTTCCTGATCGAGCGAACCCCAATTGGCGCCGATGCGCACCGGCTTGTTGTTCTTGTTGGCGATCTCGATGATGTCGGCGAACTGGGTGTCGCGCTTGTCCTTGAAGCCGACATTGCCGGGATTGATGCGATATTTGGCGAGCGCCTCGGCGCAGGCCGGATAGGCCGCGAGCAGCTTGTGGCCGATATAGTGAAAGTCGCCGATCAGCGGCGTGGTGATGCCGCGCTTGGCGAGGCCGTCGCGGATGTGCGGGACGGCGGCGGCCGCTTCCTCCCGGTCCACTGTGATACGGACCATTTCGGAGCCGGCGCGCGCGAGCGCTGCGACCTGGGCAATGGTGCCGTCGATATCGGCTGTGTCGGTGTTGGTCATCGACTGCACGACAATCGGCGCACCGCCGCCGACGGCAACGTCGCCGACCTTGACCTGGGTCGTGTGATGACGCGGGGCAGGCCCCGCGATGTCGGAATCGATGGTGTTTTCGAGCTTGTTCATGGCGTCCAAATATCAGGTTTTGGTGACGTTCAGCAATGCATCGCGAGGCGCCGCAGCGGATTGGCTGGGACGGTTAACTAGAAAAAGCCCAGCAATTACAAGGACCGCGGCGGCCGCGAATGTCAGATTCAGCGTGTCGTGCATGATGAAATAGCTACCCACCACGCCAAACAAAGGGGTGATGAAGGTAAAAGCCGACAATTTGCTGGCCGAATAGGTCTTCACCAGCGCGAACCAAAGCGTGAACGTGGTTCCCACAACCCAGATCGCCTGGAAGGCCATCAGGCCCAGCGACAGCGGCGACGGGGTGTGGGGGATGGTCTCCCCGAACAGCCAGGCGGCCGCGCCGAGGATCGGGACCGAGGTCGCAACCTGGTAGCCCAGCGCCTTCTCCGGCGCCGCGAAGCGCAGCCGGGTGCCCTTGGCAACCAGCGTGGTCGCCGCCCACAGCGCGGCGCCGCCGACGATCATGAGGTCGCCGAGCAGAACATGCGAATCGACGTTGGGCTGCGGCACGCCAATCGCGAGTGCGACACCGGCAAAGCTTATGGCGAGCCCCAGCCATTGCGTCCCGCCAAGTCGCTCGCCGAGCACCTGGTAGGAGCCGAGCGCGACGAAGAACGGCGCGGTGTAGAGGAACACGACCGCCCGCGACGCCGGTGTGAAGCGCAGGCCCTGGAAGATCAGCACGAACTCGATTCCGAACATCAGTCCGGCGATGACGCCAGGCTTCCAGGTGCCGTCGCGTTCGAAGAATTTAACGCCGCGCAAGCTGCCGATGATGAAGAGCACCGGCAGCGCGCCCATCGAGCGGAACGTGGCCTGAAGCATCGGCGGAATGTCCGGCAGCACCAGCTTCACCGCGATCTGGTTGAACCCCCAGGTCAGGCACAGCATGAGCATCAGGGCGATGGCGCCGGCGCTGAGGGGACGACCGGCGGACGGTATGGCTTGAGGTGAGGACATTTCTTCCTGAAAACCGGCTTTGCGCCGTTGTTGCTCTATGCAGCTTGCTGACAATGCGCGCAGACGCCCGTGATTTCCACCACGGACAATTTGGGAGCGAAGCCTGAGCTGCGCGCGGCGGCGTTGAGGTCCCTGGCGAAGGCTGCCGACGGAATCTCACCGACCAGGCCACAGCGCTCGCAGATCAGGAACGTCACCGCCGAGGTCGCGTCGTGGTCGTGAGCGGCGCAGGCGAGATAGGCGTTGCGGCTTTCGATTCGGTGCACGAGGCCGTTGGCCATCAAGAAATCGAGAGCACGATAGACCGTGATCGGCGCCGGCCGCGGCATCGATTTCGCCAGCTCGTCGATCACCTCATAGGCGCCGAGCGGCCGATGACTCGAGAGCAGCGCCCCCAGCACATGCCGGCGTATGGGCGTGAATTTCTGCGCGCGCTGCTCGCATACAGCCTCGGCATGCGCCAGCGCATCCGCGGTGCAGCGGCCGTGATCGTGGTCGGGCGCGGGAAATGCCGGTTTTGCGAGGGTCATGCGACGGACGTTCTAGCATTTCAAAAGGGGAACCCAAAGCAGGACCGGCGATGCGGCGATCAGCCATGCTCGTCCTGCGGGACAGCGTCCCGCAAACCCGCCATGAAATAATCATAAGCTTGCTTATTATATCCCAAGCTTATTGGAGACCAAGCTCATGAGCCGAGGGCCCGTGGACCAGAATTTCCTGTTTACGCTCGCCGAGCTCTATCGCCTGCTCCGGGTTTATGCCGACAAGGAAGCCTCGCGCTTCGGCATCACCCGCGCGCAATGGGCGGTGCTGGCCAAGGTCGAGCGCAGCGAAGGCATGAAGCAGTCCGAACTCGCCGAGCTTCTCGAGGTGCAGCCGATCACGCTGACGCGCCTGATCGACAAACTCTGTGACAGTGACTGGATCGAACGACGCAACGATCCTTCGGATCGCCGCGTCAAGCGGCTGTACCTGAAGAAGGCCGGGCGGCAGTTGCTCGGACGGATGAGCGGGCTGAAGTCCGAGCTCACGGCCAACGCACTCGACGGCATCACTCCGGCGGACGCCCATCGCCTCCTCACCCAGCTCGAAACAATCAAGGAAAACGTGCGTACCGCGATCCAGGCCAGTGGAGCGGAGCAAGCGCGTAAGGAGCAGCGCTATGGCTGATCAAGTTCTCAAGTTCCAGCCCGAGCAGAAAATCGACAGCGGCAAGCCCACCAAGAAAGCCGGCACCAATCCGCGCCGCCGCCTGATGGCGGGCTTGCGCCGTTATCGCCGCGTCCTGCTCCTGGTCGTGCTGCCGGTCGTCGTCGCGGTCGCCGGCTTCACCTTCTATCTCAATGGCGGCCGCTATATCGGCACCGACGATGCCTATGTCGGCGCGCAGAAAGTGCTGGTGACGCCTGATATCTCCGGCAAAATCCAGAAGGTCGTCGTGAAGGAGGGCCAGATCGTCAAGCACGGCGACGAGCTGTTCGAGATCGACCCCGCTCCGTTCCGTCACGCGTTGGAAGAAGCCAAAGCGCAACTCGCCCAAGCGCGCACGACCTATGACAATCTCGTTGCCAACATCAATATCTACGGCGACATGCTCAATCTCGCCCAGCAGGGCGTCGACCTGAAGCAGCGTGACGTCGAGCGCAAGCAGGCGCTGGTGAAGAACAACTACGGCTCGCAGCTCGATCTCGACAACGCGTCGAATGCACTGGTGACGGCCGGCGCGCAGGCGCAATATATCAAGCAGCAACTCTCCAATGCCAGGACGCAATTGCTGGGCAATCCCGAGTTGCCGCTGGAGCAATTCCCGTCCTACGCGCAGGCGAAAGCCAAGCTGGACGATGCCCAGCGCAACCTCGACCACACCGTGCTGCGCGCGCCGATGGATGGCGTGGCAACACAGGTCGAGCAGATCCAGCTCGGCCGCTACGTCGCCGCCGGCACGCCGGTGTTCTCCATCATCGACGTCGCCCACCCCTGGGTCGACGCCAATCCGAAGGAGAGCGACCTCACCTACGTCACCGAAGGACAGCCGGTCACGCTCGAGGTCGACGCGTTCCCGAACCATATCTTCAAGGGCAAGATCGGCTCGCTTTCGCCCGGCACCGGCGCGCAATTCGCGATCCTGCCGCCGCAGAACGCCAGCGGCAATTTCGTCAAGGTGGTGCAGCGCGTACCGATCCGGATCTATTTCGACGAGACCGACAAATACGTGCGCAAGCTGAAGGCCGGCATGAGCGTCTACGCCACCATCGACACCGGCCATCAGCGCTCGCTCGCCGGCCTGCTCGGCCTGTCGGCGACCGCGAGCCAGGACAAAGATCAGGACAAGGACTAATCCAATGGCGGAGTCCAATCCCGCCCTTATGGTCCCCGGCCTGCGCCGGAACATGGTGACGATCTGTGCCATGACGGCAACCATCATGCAGGCGCTGGACACCACCATCGCCAACGTCGCCCTGCCCTACATGCAGGGCACGCTGTCGGCCTCGCAGGACCAGATCAACTGGGTGCTGACCTCCTACATCGTCGCCGCCGCGATCATGACGGCACCGGTGGGCTGGATCGCCAACCGCTTCGGCCGCAAGCGCATCTTCATCATCTGCTCGGCCGGCTTCACCTTCGCCTCGGTGCTGTGCGGACTTGCGCAGGACATCAACCAGATGGTCCTGTTCCGCCTGCTGCAAGGCGTGTTCGGCGCGGCCCTGGTGCCGTTGTCGCAGTCGGTCATGCTCGACTATTACACGCTCCAGGAACGCGCCAAGGCGATGTCGATCTGGGGCATGGGCGTGATGATGGGGCCGATCATGGGTCCATCGCTCGGCGCCTGGCTGACCGAGACTTATTCCTGGCACTGGGTGTTCTTCGTCAATTTGCCGTTCGGCGCCATCACCGTGATCGGGCTGATCATCTTCATGGACGAGACCCGAAAGGATCTCAGCCTCAAGTTCGACTGGTTCGGCTTCGCGGCGCTGGCGGTCGCGATCGGCTCGCTTCAGCTCGCGCTCGACCGCGGCGAGCAATTGGGCTGGCTCGAATCGGGCGAGATCATTGCGGAGTTCATCGTCTCGGCCGTCGCCTTCTACTTCTTCATCGCGCACTCCTTCACGACCTCGACGCCGTTCATCCGCTTCGCGCTGTTCAAGGATCGCAATTTCGTCACCGGCTGCATGTTCATGGTCGTGATGGGCCTCGTGCTGTTCTCGACCATGGCGCTGGCCTCGCCCTACATGCAGAACGTGATCGGCTATCCCATCATCACCGCGGGCCTGCTGCTGGCGAGCCGCGGCTTCGGCACCTTCTTCGCCATGATGCTGGTCGGCCGCATGATGCGCTATTTCGAGGCCCGCACGCTGATCATCACGGGCCTGACGCTGACCGCGGGCTCGCTGTTTCAGATGACCGGCTGGACCGATTTGACCCAGGTGCCGGAGATCGTGACCGTCAGCGTCATCCAGGGCTTCGGCTTCGGCCTCGTGTTCGTGCCGCTATCGACCGTGGCGTTCCTGACCTTGTCGAATGAGCTGCGCACCGACGGAACCGCGATGCTGACCCTGATGCGCAACGTCGCGAGCTCGGTGGGCATTTCCGTCGTCATCGCCCAGCTGACGCAGGGCACGCGGCGGACCTACGCGATCCTGTCCGAACACATCAACCCGTTCAACCATGCGCTCCAGATGCCCAGCGTCAGCGGCATGATCAATCTCTCCACCGACGCCGGCCGCGCCATGGCCGATCGCATGGTCAGCGTGCAGGCGCAGATCATCGCCTTCGCGCACGACTACGAACTGGTGATGTTCTTCATTCTCTGCACCATCCCGCTCGCCTTGCTGATCGGCTCGACCAAGGCCACCCTGCGCAAGCAGGCGGCCGGGCCGGAACATGCGGTGATGGAGTAGCCACGGCTGTCATGGCCCGGCTTGACCGGGGCATCCAGTACGCCGAGGCTTCTACGCATCCACGAACGTCTCTGGAATACTGGGTCGCCCGGCCGAGCCGGGCGACGACAGCGAAGGTGTAGCACGAGCTGCTACAACAACTCCTCGCAACCCAGATCCTCGACCGCCATCATCACCCGTTCCAGATTATTCCACCAGATCACTGGCGGGATGTTGATGCTCCATTGCCAGACCGGCTTGGTGATGTGCCAGAGCACTGACCAGCGGTAGTCGCGATCCAGCGCGCCACGCGTGTAGCCCGTGACGCCGCTTTCGATCAGCGTATCGTGGTAGAGATTGAGCAGCAGCCGTTCGCGCCCCTGGCGTCGTTCCGGATACCAATGCATCGCCATCATGTAGGCGAGATCGTTGGTCGGCACGTCGATACCCCACAGGTCGAAATCGAAGACGCGCACGGTATCGGCGACACCGGCGCGCGGCAGCAGGAAGTTCCAGGTATGGGCATCGCCATGGGTGATGCTGAGGTGACGCCGCGAATTATAGCGGTCGGACAGTCGAGCCGATTGATCGATGAAGCGGCGATAGAGAATGCGCCGCTCCTCGCTGAGGCGGTCACCGAGCAGATCGGCAAAACGGTCGTAATGACCCGCAAACGTCTCCATATGTTGCGTGCTGTCTTCGGTGCTCGCCCAGCTGCCGACGGTTTCGCCGAGATCGGGATGGTCCCACCAGGCCGCGTGCCAGCGCGCGAGCGTCGTGACGATCGCGACCGTATGCTCGCGCGACGGCGGCAGCGGCCATTGCGTTGCGATCTCGTGGCTGTCGGTGAGATCCTCGAGCAACAGGTGCCAGACCAGGCTCTCCTCGTCGAAATGCGCGTCGAAGCAGCGCGGCACGAGTCCCGGCGGCATCTTCGGCGCAGGCTGCGTGTAATAGGCCACCTCGTGCCGGCCGGCATTCGCGAGCGTCCGCGCGAACGCGGAATTCGCGGTCTTCAGGATCAGCGATTGCGGCGAGCCGGCAGATTCCCCGACATAGCGCAGCCCGAGCCTGGTGATGTGCGACACCACCGTGTCACGCTCATGCAGCACCTTCACCTCGCGCACGGCGCCGGCGTCCAGTGCGCCGGCCTTGCGCAACGCCGTCGTGAGACGTGCCGCGTCCGCCATCTCCGGCAATCGTGAATCTGTCATGAGAGCCCGACTCCCGTCGCGTTGCTGCATTCTGCACAACCGCGCTGCCGGGCGCCAGCGGCCTTGGCGCCCGACTTCAAGCCGCGGCGGTCGAGTCGCGCACGGTCCGCACCACAACCGACCGGAGCTGTTCGAGATTGGCGGCCATGCCGGCGATCGCCTGCCTGACCTCCGCGGCGCGCTCGTTCACGGAGGCGGCGTCGCGGCTGACATCACCGATCTTGGCCGAGACCTCCCTCGCCGCGGAAGCCGATTCGGAGATCGAGCGCGTGATCTCGCGTGTCGCGGCATCCTGCTCTTCCATCGCGGCGGCAACCGAGGTGGCAACGCCGTCGATCTCGACGATGTGCCCTCCCATGGTTTCGACGGCGTCGACCGCGGCCTGCGTCGAGGCCTGGATCTCGGCAATCAGCCGCCCGATCTCCTCGGTGGATTTGGCGGTCTGGTCGGACAGGGATTTCACTTCGGCGGCGACCACCGCGAAGCCGCGGCCGGCCTCACCGGCGCGCGCCGCCTCGATCGTGGCGTTGAGTGCCAGCAGGTTGGTCTGGCCGGCGATGCCGCCGATGAGGTCGGAGACCTCGGCGATCTTCTTCACCGATCCGGCCAGCGCCTGGATGGTCGAGCGTGCCTCTTCACGACCGGCGACCGCCGATTTTGTAACTGTGCTGGTCCGCGCGACCTGGGTTGCGATCTCGCGGATCGAAGCACTGAGTTCTTCCGCTGCGGCCGAGACGGTCTGCGAGCTGCCGAGGGCCTGGGTGGAGGCGGCCGCGACCGCCTGCGACTGTGCCGAGAGCGACCTTGCGATCTCGGACAGACTGGAGGCGGCACGCTCCACGCCTTGCGTCGCCGCGCTCGCGGTGTCGACCGAGCGGCCGGTCTCGCGCTCGACGGTTTCGGCCATCTGCTGCAGGGCCCCGCGCTTGGCGAGCGCCGCCTCCTGCTCCTTCTGCAACTGCTCCTCGCGCAGGCGGGAATTCTCGAGCGCCGACTGCTTGAACACCAGGAGCGCGCCCGCCATCGAGCCGACCTCGTCCTGTCGGTGCGCGAAAGGAATGTCGGCGGCGAGATCGCCGGTCGCGAGCTTTTGCATCGTGCTGGTCATGCGCACGATCGGGCGCACCACGCCGAGGGCGACACCGAGCAGGCCCGCCGCAATGAAGGCGAGGACGGCGGCGGAGACGCCGAGGAGAATATAAAGCATGGAGCTGTCGCGGTCCGCGGCCAGCTTCTCCATGTCGGAATTCTGCTTGTTGGCGCTCTCGACGATGCTGTCGATGACGGCGCGATGCGCGGTGTAGGCATCCTTGAGCTGCGCGTAGGCGCGCTCGGAGGCGGCCGTGTCCTTGGCCTTGAGGGCGGGAAGAAGCTGGTCGGACAACAGCTTCCAGAACTTCTGCACCTCGGCGTCGGATTTCGACACCAGGGCCGTCTTCAGGTCAGCCGAGAGGCTGGATGTGACCCAGAATGCCTTGCGCTCGTCGTAATCCTTGCGGAGCTGGACCAGGCGTTCGCCATGGGCCGCCAACTGGTCCGGCTCGCGCATGGCGAGAGTGGCCTCGAGATAAGCCTCGATCACATATTCCGGCGGCGGCAGGATGTCCGCGATGAGGTCGTTGCCGAGCTTGATGTCGGAATACAGCGGACCGCCGACCTTGAGCTCTTTCAAGGCGTAAAGGCTGGTGGAGACCACGGCGGTGAAACCGATGGCGAGAGCGATGCCGAAAGCAATGATTGCGGAAGAAAGCGAAAGGCGAATTTTCATGGAACAATCCGATGGGCCGCGCCGAATCCAACGGACCCTAAAGGATTACGGTAAACACGGGATTGCATCGCGCGGAAATTGCATCGCGCGAACTCCGGAAAACTACGGGAAACGGCGTCAGGTGAGCGGTTTCGGGCAGCGAAGGTTGGGCTCTGTCCGCCGCTGTCGTCCCGGATCAGCGCTCCGCTTGTCCGGGACGACGCTGGAGTCACACGTCGAAAAACACCGTTTCGTTGTCGCCCTGAAGCCGCAGGTCGAGCCGGTAAACCGGCTTGCCGGCCTCGCGCTCGGCGGTCAGCGTGGCGCGGCGATCGGCGGGCACCACCGCCAATACGGGATCGGTGGCATTGCCGGCCTCGTCGCCGAAATAGATGCGGGTATAGAGATGTCGCAGCATGCCGCGCGCGAACACCGCCAGAACGATGTGCGGCGCCTGCGGCTTGCCGTCGGGATCGGGCACCGCGCCCGGCTTGATGGTTTCAAAGGAATAATTGCCGTCCTTGTCGGTGCCGCAGCGGGCAAAGCCGCGGAAGCTCGCATTCGGCAGCGCGCGCTTGTCCTGCGGATCGGCAAAGCGTCCCTGCGCGTCAGCCTGCCAGATCTCCAGCATGGCATCGGGCACAGCGACGCCATCGCCGTCGAACACGCGGCCCTCGATACGGACGCGATCGCCGGTGACGTCGGGCGTCAGGGTCGAGTTGGTGAACGCATCGTTCCAGGCATACTCGCCGGTCGGCGTCAGGCCGTATTTGAAGAACGGGCCGACGGTCTGCGATGGCGTGATCCCATAGTCCTGCACTTAATGGTTCTCCATAGGCGTGGCGTTCTTGCCGCGCAGCACGATGTCAAAGCGGTAGCACAGCGCCCATTCGGGCTGGGTGTTCTCGAGATCGAACGACGACACCATCCGCGCCCGCGCCTTCTCGTCCGGCACCGAATTGAAGATCGGATCGAACGGGAATAGCGGATCGGCCGGGAAGTACATCTGCGTCACGAGACGCGTGACGAAGGAATGGCCGAACACCGAGAGATGGATGTGTGCGGGACGCCAGGCGTTGTGATGGTTGCCCCAGGGATACGCGCCAGGCTTGATCGTGACAAAACGGTAGTACCCGGAGGCGTCGCTCACGGTGCGGCCGGCGCCCGTAAAATTCGGATCGAGCGGGGCCGGATGCTGGTCGCGGACGTGAACGTAGCGGCCGCAGGAATTGGCCTGCCAGATCTCGACCAGCGAGTTCGGCACGCCGCGGCCGTCCTCGTCGCGCACATGGCCGTGCACAATGATGCGTTCGCCGAGCGGCTCGCCGGTGTGCTGAGTGGTGAGGTCGTTGTCGCCCTCGCGCACGGTCTCGTGGCCGTAGACCGGGCCGGTCAGCTCCGACAGCGTATGGCGCATCGGGATCAAGGGCTTGTTCGGCGCGCGCTTGATCGAGCTCTTGTACTCGGGCGACAGCGGCAGCGGATGCGCCGTGTTGCTGTCAACGGGATAGATGAATGTCATTGGCGAACTCCTCCCCCGGTCATCGTCGGTCCGACCGGTCAACGCTTCCGCCAATCATTATAGGACATAACTAATTTGGGGAAGCGGCTTTGAGCCCTATTTGATCGGCGGACGCGGCAGGACGGCCTCGCCGGCTTCGAGCCGGTAGACATGGTCGAGCGAATACCAGGGCGTCGCGACTTCGCGCGCGGTCGGATGAGGCGTGTCATGGCGCAGGAACTTGCCGATCAGCGCCTTCGTCACGCCGAACTGCACGTCGCTATCGATATGCGGATCGGCGGGGTCGTAGACTTGCGAGATCAGCACCTTGAATCCGGGCTTGAAGACCAAGGCGTGGAGATGCGCGGGACGATAGGGGTGACGGCTCTGCGCCTCCAGGAGGCGGCCGACCACGCCGTCGGTCGGAATGGGATAGCCGACCATCATCACGGAGCGGAAAGAGAAGCCTCCGTCCTGGTCGGTCGTAAACTTGCCGCGCAGGTTCATGTCGGCCTGCTCGGGGTCCTGGTTTTCATAAAGACCAACGGGCGAGGCGTGCCAGACATCGACCTCGGCGCCGGCGACGGGACGACCGTCCTTGTCCACGACGCGGCCGTTGACGAACAGCGGCGCGCCCGGCGTCTCTGAGCGGACGATCGATCCGCCGTTCTCCACGCGCGGTGAGTTCAACCGCCAGAACGGTCCGAGCAGCGACTGGTCGGTTTCCGTGTTGCCCTGATCGCCATTGTTCAGCAGGCACACCAGCGGCGAGACGCCGAGCGAGCCTGCCATCAGCACGACCTCGTTATGCGTGTCGGTCGAGAGCTTGCCGAGCTCGGCGATAACAGCCGTGGCGTCGCGGAATTCCTTCTCGGTCAGGCGAACGTCGCGAACAAAACCATGCAGATGCTTGACCAGGGAGACCATGATCTGGCGCAGCCGGGGATCGGACGTCCGCTCCATCACTGCCAATGCCGCGGCCGTGACGTCCTGCTCGCGCGCGATGATCATGGGCTACTTTCTCCCTGTCATTCAGGAATGGTCCGGAGGACCAGACCTGAGGTGCGCAATTGCGCACCGGGGAATCTCGAGATCCCGGGTTCGGTGCAAATGCACCGCCCCGGGATGCCCGAACGCTGCGCGTCCGGTCAGTTCAGCTTCTCGATCGCGACAGCCACGCCCTGGCCGACGCCGACGCACATGGTGGCGAGCGCGAGCTTGCCGCCGCGCTTTTCCATGCCGTGCACGGCGGTGAGCGCAAGGCGCGCGCCGCTCATGCCGAGGGGATGACCGAGCGCGATCGCGCCGCCATGCGGATTGACGAAATCGGCATCGTCGGCAACGCCGAGCTGGCGCATGCAGGCGATACCCTGCGAGGCGAAGGCTTCGTTGAGCTCGATCAGGTCGAAATCGCTGATCTTCTTGCCGAGACGCTCCATCAGCTTGCGGGTGGCCGGCACCGGGCCGATGCCCATGATGCGCGGCGGTACGCCGGCCGAGGCGAGGCCGAGGATGCGGGCGCGCGGCGTCAGGCCGTGCTTCTTCACGGCAGCCTCTGACGCCAGGATCATCGCGGCGGCGCCGTCATTGACGCCGGAGGCGTTGCCGGCGGTCACCGTGCCGGGATTACGCACGATCGGCCTGAGCTTCGTCAGAGCTTCGAGCGTGGTCTCGGGGCGCGGATGCTCGTCCTTGTCGACGGTAACAGGGCCGGCCTTGCCGCCGGGAATGGTGATCGGCGTGATCTCCTCGGCGAAGTAGCCGGCCGCGATCGCGGCACCGGCACGCTGCTGCGAGCGGATCGCGAAGGCGTCCTGGTCGGCGCGCGAGACCTGGAATTCCTCGGCGACGTTCTCGCCAGTCTCCGGCATCGCATCGACGCCATACTGCGCCTTCAGCAGCGGATTGATGAAGCGCCAGCCGATCGTGGTGTCGAAGATGTCGGCGGAGCGCGAGAACGCTTCCTGCGCCTTGCCCATCACGAAGGGCGCGCGGGTCATGGACTCGACGCCGCCGGCAATCGCGAGCTCGATCTCGCCGGAACGGATGGCGCGGCCGGCGGCGCCGACCGCATCGAGGCCGGAGGCACAGAGCCTGTTCAGGGTCTGGCCGGGAACCGAATCCGGCAGGCCCGCCAGCAGGAGCGCCATGCGTGCGACGTTGCGGTTGTCCTCGCCGGCCTGGTTGGCGCAGCCGAAGAAGACCTCGTCGACCTGCGCCCAGTCGAGATTGGGGTGCTTGGCCATCAGCGCCTTGATCGGGGCCGCCGCAAGGTCGTCGGCACGCACCTTGGCGAGGGAGCCGCCGAAACGGCCGATCGGGGTCCGCACGGCATCGCAGATAAAGACGTCACGCATCGTTGTTCTCCCTGAATGCCGCGATCCGGCCTAAATTCTTCAATGTCGACGGAGTTTTAGGAGGGCGCCCGCGGCAGGTCAATTGACCGATACGCGCGTGTTCCGTGGGGTGCGCACGCGGGTTGCGCATGCCGCGGTGCGGACAACGTGGAAAACCTCCCCTCCCCGGCCAAAGCGATAGGAGCGCGGGACGAAATTTTGTAGGTTGCGCCGCCCATGACAATGCAACAACCGATCCCTGTACCGCCCCCCGACGATACGCCCGCGCCACAGGCGGAAGCTGCCGCGCGCGTCACGCCGATGATGGAACAGTACCTTGAAATCAAGGCGGCGCATCAGGGCCTCCTGCTGTTCTACCGGATGGGCGACTTTTACGAGCTGTTCTTCGAGGACGCCGAGATCGCCTCCAGGACACTCGGCATCGTACTGACCAAGCGCGGCAAGCATCAAGGCGCCGATATCCCGATGTGCGGCGTGCCGGTCGAGCGCTCCGAGGATTATTTGCACCGGCTGATCATCGCCGGGCACCGGGTCGCGGTGTGCGAGCAGACCGAGGATCCCGCCGCCGCCAAGGCGCGCGGCAACAAGAGCGTCGTGCGCCGCGGCGTGGTGCGGCTGGTCACGCCGGGCACACTGACCGAGGACACGCTGCTCGACGCGCGCGCCAACAACTATCTGCTGGCGATCGCGCGCGCACGCTCGTCGGCCGGTGGCGATCGCTTTGGCCTCGCCTGGATCGACATCTCGACCGCCGAATTCATGGTGCTGGAATGCAGCGGTGGCGAATTGGCCGCCACGCTGGCGCGCATCAACCCGAACGAGGCGATCGTCGCCGACGCGCTCTACAACGACAGCGAGCTCGGACAGACCCTGCGCGAGCTGCCGGCGGTGACGCCGCTGACCCGCGACGTCTTCGACGGCGCCACCGCCGAGAAGCGGCTGTGCGACTATTTTGCCGTCGCGACCATGGACGGACTGTCGCAGCTCACGCGGCTGGAAGCCACTGCTGCTGCCGCCGCCGTCACCTATGTTGACCGCACCCAGGTCGGCAAACATCCGCCGCTATCGCCGCCCGCGCGCGAGGCTTCGGGGGCGACCATGGCGATCGATCCCGCCACCCGCACCAATCTCGAACTGACCAGGACACTGGCGGGCGAACGCCGCGGCTCGCTGCTCGATGCGATCGACTGCACGGTGACCTCGGCCGGATCGCGTCTGCTCGCGCAACGGCTCGCCGCGCCGCTGACCGATGCGGCGGCGATCGCGCGGCGGCTCGATGCCGTCAGCGCCTTCGTTGCCGACTCGGCCGCGCGCGAGGACATCCGCAGCATTTTGCGCGGTGCGCCCGACATGTCGCGGGCTTTGGCGCGGCTCTCGGTCGGCCGCGGCGGGCCGCGCGACCTCGCTGGCCTGCGCGACGGCGTCATCGCCGCCGACCAGGTGCTGGCGCGGCTCGGCGAGCTCGACCAGCCGCCGCAGGAGATCGCCGCGGTGATGGCGGCGCTGCAAAGGCCATCGCGCGAGCTCGCGGCGGAATTCGCCAGGGCGCTCGACGATCAACTGCCGCTGATCAAGCGCGACGGCGGCTTCGTTCGCCAGGGCTACGAGCCTGCGCTCGACGAAACGCGAAACCTGCGCGACGCCTCGCGCCTGGTGGTGGCCTCGATGCAGGCGCGCTACGCCGACAACACGGGCGTGAAGGGTCTCAAGATCCGGCACAACAACGTGCTCGGCTATTTCGTCGAGGTCACCGCGCAGCACGGCGACAAGCTGATGTCGGCGCCGCTGAACGCGACCTTCATCCACCGTCAGACGCTGGCCGGCCAGGTCCGCTTCACCACCTCCGAGTTGGGGGAGATCGAGGCGAAGATCGCCAATGCCGGCGACCGCGCGCTCGGGCTCGAGCTCGAGATTTTCGAGCGGCTCTGCGCCAAGGCGTTGGCAGTCAGCGAGGATCTGCGCGCCGCTGCCCATGCCTTTGCGCTGCTCGACGTCGCGACGTCGCTGGCAAAGCTGGCGATCGACGAGAACTATGTGCGGCCCGAGGTGGACTCGTCTCTCGGCTTCGCGATCGAGGCCGGCCGCCATCCCGTGGTTGAGCAGGTCTTGAAGCGCAATGGCGAGCCGTTCATTGCCAATGCCTGCGATCTCTCGCCAAGCCCTGCCCAAAAATCCGGCCAGCTCTGGCTGCTCACCGGTCCGAACATGGCCGGCAAATCGACCTTCCTGCGCCAGAACGCGCTGATTGCGCTGCTTGCGCAGATCGGCAGCTTCGTGCCGGCCTCGCGCGCGCGGATCGGCATCATCGACCGCCTGTTCTCGCGCGTCGGCGCCGCCGACGATCTCGCCCGCGGCCGTTCGACCTTCATGGTGGAGATGGTCGAGACGGCTGCCATCCTCAACCAGGCCGGCGAACGCGCGCTCGTCATCCTCGACGAGATCGGCCGCGGCACCGCGACCTTCGACGGCCTGTCGATCGCCTGGGCCGCGATCGAGCACCTGCACGAGAGCAACCGCTGCCGTACGCTGTTCGCGACGCATTATCATGAGCTGACCGCGCTCTCCGCGAAACTGCCGCGGATGTTCAACGCCACTGTGCGCGTGAAGGAGTGGCAGGGCAATGTCGTGTTCCTGCACGAGGTGCTGCCGGGCTCGGCCGACCGCTCCTACGGCATCCAGGTCGCGAAGCTCGCCGGCCTGCCGCCGACCGTGATCACGCGCGCGAAATCCGTGCTGGCAAAGCTGGAAGCCCAGGACCGCGGCCAGACCGCACGCGCGCTCGCCGACGATCTGCCGCTGTTCGCAGTGCCCTCTCGCGCGGCAGCGGAGGCCGCGCCGCCGAGCGAGGCCGAACTGCTGATGGACGCGGTCAAGGGACTGCACCCCGACGAGATGTCGCCGCGCGAGGCGCTCGATGCGCTGTATGCGTTGAAGGCCAAGCTGCCGAAGCAGTGACGGTCTGTAGGGTGGGTTAGCCGAAGGCGTAACCCACCGCTTCTGTCACGGCAGAAACAAAAGTGGTGGGTTACGCTACGCTAACCCACTCTACGCTTCCGAGTGCTCTCACTACGCCCTCGCGGCGATCGCCGCAGCTTCGGCCGCCGCGCGCTGCATGCTGGTCGACATCTCGCTCGTGACCGTGCTCTGCTCCTCGACGGCGGCGGCGGTCGAGGTGACGTATTCGCTGACGTTGTTGATCGCCTGCTTGATCGAGCCGAGCGCGCTGACGACGTCGCCGGAGATGCTGTTGAGGCTACCGATCTCCTGGCCGATCTTGTCGGTCGCCTGCTTGGCCTGGTTGGCGAGGCTCTTCACCTCGGAGGCGACCACGGCAAAGCCGCGCCCGGCTTCGCCGGCACGAGCGGATTCGATCGTGGCGTTCAGCGCCAGCAGGTTGATCTGGCCGGTGATACTATTGATCATCTCGACGATGCCGCTCATCGACTGCGCGGCTTCGGTGAGGCGCTGGGCCTGGGCATCGGCGGAGGCGACCTGATCCACCGCGCTCATCGCGGTCTCGCGCGATTTGGTCATGGCCTCGGAAATCTCCCGCACCGAGGCGTTAAGTTCCTCCGAGCCTGCAGCAACGGATTCCATCATGCCGCGAACCCGCTCGTTGCCCATGCGGACCAGCACCTGCTTGGTGACGTCCGTGGCGTATTTCACGACCTTGTACGGCTTGCCATTGAGATCCATGATCGGGTTGTAGGAGGCCTGGATGTAGACCTCCTTGCCGCCCTTGCCGATGCGCTTGTATTCCGCCGCCTGGTACTGACCGCGGTTGAGCGCGGCCCAGAACTCGCGATAGCCGTTGCCATCGCGCTCCGAGGGCTCGACGAACATGCTGTGATGCTTGCCCTTGATCTCAGCCAGCGCATAACCGAGCGCACTGAGGAAGTTGGCGTTCGCAGTAATGATCGTGCCGTCCATGTTGAACTCGATCACCGCCTGCGCCTTGTCGATCGCCGCTATCTGGCCGGCGAGATCGGCATTCTTCAGCTTCTCCGCCGTGACGTCGGTCGCGAATTTGGCGACGCCGAACGGCTTGCCGTTCTCGTCCAGCAGGGGATTGTAGGAGGCGAGAATCCAGACCTCGCGGCCGCCCTTGCCGATGCGCTTGAATTCGCCGGCCTGGTATTCGCCCCGGTTGAGCTTGGCCCAGAACTCGCGATAGGGCGCGCCGTCGCGCTCGGACTGAGCCACGAACAGGCTGTGATGCTTGCCCTGGATCTCGGCCAGCGAATAGCCGAGCGCGTTGCAGAAATTCTCGTTGGCGGTGACGATGGTGCCGTCGAGCTTGAACTCGATGACGGCCTGGGCGCGGCTGATGGCGGCGATCTTCGAAGCGTCCGTCATGCTCCGGATTTTCTTCTCGGTGATGTCGGTCGCGATCTTGGCGACCATCACCGTCTTGCCGTTGCCGTCGAGCACCGGATTATAGGATGCTTCGATCCAGACCTCACGGCCGCCCTTCGCGATCCGCTTGAACTCACGCGCCTGATACTCGCCACGGTTCAATGCAGCCCAGAACGCCTTGTACTCGGCGCCGTCGCGCTGTTCGGCCGACACGAACATGGAATGATGCTTGCCCTGGATTTCGTCGAGCCGATAACCGAGGGCGTCGAGAAAATTCTTGTTTGCGGTGATGATCGTCCCATCAAGGTTGAATTCGATCATGGCCTGCGAACGGCCGATGGCGTCTAGCCGAGACTGTGCATCACCGCGGGACTTGCGACCAAACATCAAGGAAGCTCCATTTCGAAACAACGCCAAGGGGGCCACACCCTTCGGGACCAATGGGACGTGACCGTGCGGCAACGCTGCCGTATTCCAATCGACAATTCCCCGGTCCGAGCGATCGAATGCTGATCCGACAAAATTCGCGCGGACGGTATCGGACGCGGGTACGCAATATGATTCCGTACAGGAAAAGCTCGAACAAAGTTCTAATTGAAGTGTCGGAAATCAGCGGCTGCGGGCCGTCACCGGTGCACACGGCGCTCGGCGGCGGTCACGGCACGATTTGAAATGACATTGGTCATTCAACAGCTTGAGCAGGACGCCACGCTGATTGTTCGAATGAATTTACCCCGGATACGTCTTTCGCGACGCCTTGTCGCGCCTATCCGTAGAGTTACGGCGCCTGCCGCGCCCTCTGCATCGCCCGCCGGCCGGACCACCACAGCGTCAGGTTCCAGACCACGCAGGTGCCGAGCGCGAGACACAAACCGACGGCGGAGCCGAACTGCACGACCGCAACGTGCAGCACTGCGATCGCCGTGCCAAATCCGAGCAGACCCCAGGCGGAATTGGCGAGCACCGCGGCGGTCGGCGGACCGCCGATGCGCGGATGCAGGATCACCATGATGCTGGTGAAGACGACCGGATACAGCGCGATGATGCCGCTGATTCGGGGACCGACCCAGCCCGATGTCGAGACGACGATGGCGACGAGGGTCGCGACCAGCGAAGCCCGCATCGGCACGTCGTACCAGCGGCGCGTCACCAGCGGCATCTTCACGTGACGATAGCCTGCCAGGAGCGGGATGCAGATGCCGAATGCGATCAGATTGGCGGCAAGACCGGCGATGAGCGTCCAGTCGAACTGGCGGATGATCGAGGCGAGCATGATCCAGGCCGCGACCGCGCTTCCGCAACTTACCAGGAGGCCGTGCCGCTGCGACAGCACCACATAGGTGAGGCACATGAAGATCGTCGCCGCATTGATCGGAAGGCTCGACAGCGCGCCTTGGGCGATGAAGGCGGCATCGTGGTCGAGCGCGAGGAAGACATAGGACGGCCCCGCCGAGACCGGCAGGGTCGCGATCAGCGCGCCGATCACCGGGCCCGAGCGCTCGGTGATGATCGACGCCGACACGACGAACGCCGCCGCGATCGCCATGCGCAGGAGGAGGAAGAGAATGAAGTGGAGGTCGAGGGACATTTTTTCTTTGTCGTCCCGGACAAGCGAAGCGCAGATCCGGGACCCATAACCACAGGCTTCGCTGTGTTGGACGGTGGTGGTTGTCAGGGACGCAAGACAATCGACATTTGGGGTAATGGGTCCCGGCCTCCGCCGGGACGACATCGATTGTTGGGCTGCGGCCTTCGCCTCACATCCGCTGCATCGACACCGAGACCTTCGGGCCGTTCTTGATGGTCTGATAAACCACGCAATAACGTTCGGTGAGCTTGAGCAGAAGATCCAGCTTGTCTTGCGGTGCCTCGGTGTCGACCTCGAAGCGCAGGCGGATCTCGGCGAAGCCTACCGGGGTCTCCTTGTCGACGCCGAGCGTGCCGCGGAAATCAAGATCGCCCTCGGCATAGACATTGCCGGTCTTCAAGGGCACCTCGATCGCGGTCGCGACCGACTTCAGCGTGACGCCGGCGCAGGCGACCAGCGCCTCGAGCAGCATGTCGCCGGAGCAGAGCTCGAGGCCGGAGCCGCCGGTCGCGGGATGAAGGCCGGCCATTGCGATGGCGCGGCCGGTCTCGACCTTGCAGGCGATGCCTTCGCTGTCGGTCGAGCCCTTGGCCTTCAACGTGATCATCGCGGTCTTGGGATCGGTCTTGTAGCGCTCCTTGATCGGGGCCTGCATCTGGCGCAGTGCTGCGGCGTCCATTTTGTCTCTCCCGGGAAAATCGTCTCTACGAAGTACCGGCTTGCGATGTACCGGCTCAGAGAGAAATTGTCACCACCACATGGCCTGACCGGGACCCTGGGTTGCGTCACGGTCGGGCACGCTGCGGTCGAGCGAACGGTCGAGTGACGTCAGCACACTTCGCTTGAAATTCTCGAACAGCGGCGAATTGCGGTCGCGCGGTCGGCCGAGATTGATCTCGATCTGGTCGAACAGCCGGCCCGGCCGCGGCCGCATCACCAGCACGCGGTCAGCCAGCACCACGGCCTCGTCGACGTCATGCGTGACGAGGATCAGCGTCGGCCTCGTGTCGGCCCAGAGGTCGAGCAGATGATCCTGGAGGTCCCGGCGGGTGAAGGCGTCGAGCGCCGAGAACGGCTCGTCGAGCAAGAGCACCTCGGGCTGCGGCACCAGCGCGCGTGCGATCGCGACGCGCTGTGCCTGGCCGCCCGAGAGCTCGCGCGGCCAGGCCTGCGCCTTCTCGGCGAGCCCGACGCGCTCGAGCGCACGCGCCACCTTTTCACGCCGCTCGGTCGCGGGCGCATCGGCAAGACCAAAGCCGATATTGTCGGCGACGCTGAGCCAGGGCAGCAGCCGCGGCTCCTGGAAGATGATGCCGATCTTGGCATGCGGCGAGGCGATCGCCTCGTTGTCGAGCGTCACCGTGCCCGAGCTTGCGCGGTCGAGGCCCGCGATGGCGCGCAGCAGCGTGGACTTGCCGCAGCCCGAACCGCCGATGATGGCGACGATCTCGCCTTGCCTGATCTCGGCGGAAAAGCGCGCCAGCGCCTGCACGCCGTTGGGATAGGTCTTGCTGACCCGGTCGAGCGCCAGCATCGCCTTACGCTCCCTTCGTACGCCCGAAGGCGTCCTGCCAGCGCAGGAAGGGCGCTGCCGCGATCTCGATCAGCCAATCCGTGAGCTTGCCGAGGATCGCGAAGATCACGATGGCGGCGAGGATCTGCGCGGGCTTGCCGAGCTGCTGGCCGTCGAGCAGGAGATAGCCGAGGCCTTCGGACGCGCCGATCAGCTCGGCTGCCACCACGAACATCCAGCCCAGCCCAAGACCGACGCGCAAGGACACGACATAGGCCGGCAGCACCGCGGGCAGCAGGATACGGCGAATCATGGCAGGTCCGGAGAGACGGAAGGTGCGACCGACCTCGACGATCTTGCGATCGACGATGAGGATCGCGCCCATTACGCCGAGATAGACGGGGAAGAACACGCCGACCGCGATCAGCACGATCTTGGAGGTCTCGAAAATGCCGAGCCAGAGGATGAACAGCGGCACCCAGGCCAGCGATGGGATCGCGCGCAGCGCCTGCACGGTCGGATCGAGCAGCCGCCGCGCCAGCGACCAATAGCCGGAGATGGCGCCGAGCAAGGTGCCCGCGACCACGCCGAACGCAAAGCCGAGACCGACGCGCCACAGTGTCGCGGCGATGTGACGGACCAACTCGCCGGAACGGGCAAGATCAGTGATGGTGGCGAACACGCGCGAGGGCGGCGGCACCAGCCGGCCATTGGACCAGCCGAGCCAGACCAGGAACTCCCAACCGAGCGCGACGGTGAGCGGCAGCAACACACCCAGCATCGGCCGGGCATAGCGGGCGAGCCGAGACGGCGCCGCGGCGCCCTCGGCCGGTTCCGAGCTTTGTTGCAGGACTGGCGCGTCGGAGATCATGGCCGGTAGGAAGCGCGTCTTCTGCGAGATTGCAACACTGCTCTTGCCAAGCCCTCAGCCCGTCGTCCCGGACAAGCGAGCGAAGCGAGCGCAGATCCGGGACCCATAACCACAGGGAGAAGTGGCTACGGGGACTCGGAGTGACCGTTTTTGCGCCAAACCGCTCCCTGTGGTTATGGGTCCCGGGCTCGCTGCGCGCCCCGGGACGACAGCGGAGTTTGCTGCGCGCGCCTCTTCCCCGCCGATCAATTCGTCGGCAGCGGGACCTGGTCGTCGATCAGAGCGTCGAGCGTCGCCTTCACATCGACCTTGGCGTCTACGACACCGGCCTGTTGCAGGGCGAGGCCCGCAGCGAGGATCGACTCGCGCTGGGGCGCGCCGATGCGACTGTGGGTAAGCTCGGTGCGCTCCTTGAGCTGCTTGTCGACGACAGGCTCCGGCAGCTTGGTCACGGCCATGAAGGTCTTCTTCAGCTCGTCATAATTCGCCAGCGAATATTTGCGCGCCTCTTCGTACACCGCGAGCACGCGGCGGGCGGCATCCGGATAGTCTTTCAAAAACTGCTCGCGCACATTGAGGATGCCCCAAGTGTTGGCGTCGGCCTTGCGGTAGAACAGTTTTGCGCCGTCCTCGACCTCGGCCTGCGCCATCATCGGATCGAGCCCGGCCCACGCATCGACGTCGCCGCGGATCAGCGCGGTCTTGCCGTCGGCGTGCTGGAGCAGCACCGGCGTGATGTCCTTTTCGGTGAGACCTGCGCCAAGCAGCGCGCGCACCAGGAAGATGTGCGGATCGGTGCCGCGCGTCACCGCGACGCGCTTGCCCTTGAGGCCGGCCACATCAGCGATCCTGGAATCCTTGGCCGTCACCAACGCCGTCCATTCGGGACGCGAATAGACGTAGATCGACTTGATCGGGTTACCGTTGATACGTGCGACCAGCGCCGCCGAGCCCGCGGTCGAGCCGAAATCGATCGAGCCCGCATTGAGGAATTCGAGCGCCTTGTTGGAGCCGGCCGACTGCACCCAGGTGACGGTGATGCCGTCCTTGGCGAACTCCTTTTCCAGGAGCCCCTTCTGCTTCAGGACCATCGACACCGGATTATAGGTCGCCCAGTCGATACGGATTTCCTTGAGCGGATCCGCCGCCCGCGCCGCGGGGGACACGGCAAGAGCGACCGCTCCCGCCAGCAGTATGCGTCGTGTAATCCTGATCATGCCCGGCCTCCTCCAAAATTTCATTGTTTTTCAATGAGTTATATCTAGAGGTCAACGAGAAAATCCGCCCCTCGAAAGCGCGCCGGCTGAGAACAGCTTTGCCCAAAGCCGCACCTTTCCAGCATGGAACGACTATTGGAGGAGAATGGCGGGTGACAGCGCCTGCCGCCTCTTATATCCGGTGAGACATGGACAGCGTCGCGACTGAGCACAAGGCCGAGGTGGACGATCGCTTCGACACCGCGCGGATCACCGCCGCGGTCGATGCGCTTGCCGAGAAGCACCAGGGACGCGAGGACGCGTTCCGTACGGCCATGGCGCAACTGCTCAAGGCCGAGCTGATTGCGTCGCGCGCCGCGGCACAGACGATCCTGCTGAAGGACCGTCACGGCCGGCGCTGCGCCGAGCGGCTATGCCACGTGCAGGACGAGATCATCCGCATCCTGTATTCGGCGGCAACGCGTCATCTCTACCGCTCGCCGATCCCGAGCGGCGCCGAGCGCATGGCAGTGGTGGCGACCGGCGGCTATGGCCGCGGCCTGATGGCTCCCGAGTCCGACATCGATCTGCTCTTCATCCTGCCCTACAAGCAGACCGCCTGGGGCGAGCAGGTCGCCGAGGCCATCCTCTACTGCCTGTGGGACATGGGGCTGAAGGTCGGTCACGCCACGCGCTCGGTCGATGAATCGATCCGCCAGGCCCGCGGCGACATGACCATCCGCACCGCGATCCTGGAGACGCGCTTCCTCACCGGCGACCGGCCGCTCTATGACGAGTTGGTCGCCCGCTTCGACAAGGAGGTGGTGCAAGGCACTGCGTCCGAGTTCGTCACCGCGAAACTCGCCGAGCGTGAGGAGCGGCATCGCCGCGGCGGCCAATCGCGTTATCTGGTCGAACCCAACGTCAAGGACGGCAAGGGTGCCCTGCGCGACCTGCACACGCTGTTCTGGATCGCGAAGTACGTCTACCGCGTGAGTGACACCGACGAGCTGGTCGAGCGCGGCGTATTCGACGCGCAGGAATACCGCAGCTTCCGCCGCTGCGCCGACTTCCTCTGGTCGGTGCGCTGCAATCTGCACTTCTACTCTGGCCGCGCTGAAGAGCGCCTCTCCTTCGACCTTCAGCGCGAGATCGCGGTCCGACTCGGCTACACCTCGCATCCCGGCATGCAGGACGTCGAGCGCTTCATGAAGCACTACTTCCTGGTCGCCAAGGAAGTCGGCAACCTCACCGCCATCCTCTGCGCCAAGCTCGAGGACCAGCAGGCCAAGCCCGCGCCGGTGCTGAGCCGGATGATGGCGCGGCTGCGCCCCACCGCGGTGAAGCGGCGGGTGCCCGACAGCGACGACTTCATCGTCGACAACAACCGCATCAACGTCGCCGCGCCCGACGTGTTCAAGCACGATCCGGTCAATTTGATCCGCATCTTCCGCCTGGCGCAGAAGAACAATCTCGCCTTCCACCCGGACGCGATGCGCGACGTGACGCGCTCGCTCGGCCTGATCAACGCGCAGATGCGCGAGAATCCCGAGGCCAACCGGCTGTTCATGGAGATCCTGACGTCCGACAACGCGGAAATCGTGCTGCGGCGGATGAACGAGACCGGCGTGCTCGGCCATTTCATCCGCGCCTTCGGCAAGATCGTCTCGATGATGCAGTTCAACATGTATCATCACTACACGGTCGACGAGCATCTGATCCGTTGCGTCGGCTTCCTGCAGGACATCGAGCGCGGCGGCCTCGACGAGTTCGCAGTGGCCAGCGACCTCATGCGCAAGATCCGGCCCGAGCATCGCTCCGTCATTTACATCGCCACGCTGCTGCACGACGTCGCCAAGGGCCGGCCCGAGGATCACTCGATCGCGGGCGCCAAGGTGGCACGGCGGCTGTGCCCGCGGCTCGGCTTCAGTCCGGCCGACACCGAGCTCGTGGCCTGGCTGATCGAGGAGCATCTGACGATGTCCACGGTCGCGCAGTCGCGCGACCTGTCCGACCGCAAGACCATCGAGAATTTCGCCGCCGTGGTGCAGTCGGTCGAGCAGATGAAGCTGCTCACGATCCTGACCACCGCCGACATCCGCGGCGTCGGCCCCGGCGTGTGGAACGGCTGGAAGGCGCAGCTCCTGCGCTCGCTGTACTACGAGACCGAGCCGGTGCTGACCGGCGGCTTCTCGGAAGTCGACCGCGGCAAGCGCCTCACGGCCGCCTACGGCGAATTCCGCAACGCCTTCGCCGAATGGCCAGCGGACGAACTAGATGCCTATATCGGCCGGCATTATCCGGCCTATTGGCTCAAGGTCGAGCTGCCGCGAAAAATCCGCCACGCCCGCTTCGTCCGCTCCAGCGAGCAGGCCGGCCACAAGCTTGCGATCAATGTCGGCTTCGACGAGGTGCGTGGCGTCACCGAGCTGACGATCTTCGCCGCCGACCACCCCTGGCTGCTGTCGATCATCGCGGGCGCCTGTGCCTCGGCCGGCGCCAACATCGTCGACGCCCAGATCTACACCACGACCGACGGCCGCGCGCTCGACACGATCTCGATCTCCAGGGAATACGACCGCGACGAGGACGAGGGACGGCGCGCCACGCGCATCGGCGAGATGATCGAGGACGTGCTGGAAGGCAAGCTGCGTCTGCCCGAAGTGGTGGCGCGGCGCACCGTGCGCAGCAAGGCGCGGCCGTTCGTGATCGAGCCGGAAGTGACCATCAACAACCAATGGTCCGACCGCTACACCGTGATCGAGGTCTCCGGCCTCGACCGGCCCGGCCTGCTCTACGAACTGACCACCGCGATCTCGAAGCTCAACCTCAACATCGCCTCGGCCCATGTCGCGACCTTCGGCGAGCGCGCCCGCGACGTGTTCTATGTCACCGACCTCCTGGGCGCGCAGATCAGCGCGCCGACACGCCAGGCCGCGATCAAGAGCGCGCTGACCCACGTGATGGCCGGCGACAAGGCGGTTCAGCCGGCGGCGTGACTTCCTCTCGTCATTCCGGACTGAATCACCGCGCCGACTTTTGTTCAGAGAATCGTAGCGCGTTCACCAGTGCAGCTAGCGCGGCTGGTTGATGCTGACGACTGGGATAATACATGAAGAAGCCGGGAATTGGCGGAGTCCAATCCTCCAGCACCCGAACAAGGCGGCGCTTCGCAATATGTTCGGCGACCTGCTCTTCATAGGCGAGTCCGATACCAACTCCAGCGAGCGCCGCCTGAATCACCAGGTGAGTATCGTCAATGATGAGCGGGCCGTTCACGTTGATCGTGACCGACTTTCGTCCCTGCTCAAACTCCCACCGATATGGACCACCCGCAAGACGCAGCGTAATGCACCGATGATCGTTGAGGTCTTGTGGCTTTTCGGGGATGCTTCGTGAAGCGAAATAGCGCGGCGACCCCACTACCGCCAATCGCAGTTCGGGCGTGACACGAACCGCGATCATGTCCTTTTGAATGTACTCGCCAAGCTGAATACCGGCATCGAACTCGCCTGCAACGAGGTCCACGGGCCCAGTGACGGTGACGACGTCCAGAACGATGTCCGGGTAGGCTTCGGCGAAAGCCCTCAACCGCGGCAACAACACCATCACGGCAGCTGATCGTGACATTACAATTCGAAGGCGACCTTCGGGTCGGCGCCGAACGCTTCGGGCCCTGTCGAGGGCATGACGAATTTGCTCAAGCGCCGGAGACAAGTCTGCCAAAAGAGCTGCCCCCGCAGCGGTTGGCGCAACGCTCTTGGTTGTTCGAGCGAGCAGCTGCAGCTCAAGCCGTTGCTCAAGCCTCCGGATTGTGTGGCTCAAGGCAGACTGAGACACACCTAGCTTTATCGCAGCGCGTGTAAAGCTTCGTTCACTGGCCACGATTGCAAACGTAGCGAGCTCGTTCATTTCGTTGGTCATCATTTATGAGTATCAGTCATAAGACCGTGCCATGCAAGATGCCTAGTCTCATAAGCCACTTTACCCTAGGTTTGCGAGCAAGGAGACGCCGTGCGGTATTTTTCTGCGCGTGGCGCAGGTTGACGCTCGGCACAGCGGGCCGAGCCGCATGAATGAGTTCGGTGCAACAGCTTTGAGGATGACAATGGATACGGACACTCCCGCCTTGCGCTCCCTTGCGCAGACCTATTTCGATGCGGCCTATGAAATGGATGCCGAGAAATTTGCATCCATATTTCACCCCTTGAGTTCCGTGACGAAGGTCGCCGAGGACGGCAACGTGGGCGTGACGCCGATTGCGGCCTGGCTGGCAGCGGTCCGCGACATGAAAGCTCCGAAGCAACAGGGCTTCGAGCGAGATGATCAGATCCTGTCAATGGATGTTGACAGAGAGCTGGCGCTTTTGAAGGTGAAGTTGCGGATTCCGCCGCGTTCCTTCACGGACCTGTTGTCGTGCTTGAAGGTGAACGGGACCTGGAAGATCGTGCAGAAAGTGATGACGTCGAAAGTCTGACGGATTCGGTTACAGCAGGAAGAGCAGCCGAAGGTTCGCTCGACGACCGATCGCCGGGGCAAGACCTTGATCGCTTCTCAAATACAGCCACTCGGCCAGGGCTCGTTCTCAAACGGGCCCTCAGACCGCCACCCCTTCATGCCGCAGCAGCCAGCGCTTGCGCGCGAGGCCGCCGCCATACTTCACAAGAGAGCCATCGGCGCCGATCAGGCGGTGGCACGGCAACACCACGCTGATCGGGTTGGAGCCGTTGGCATGGCCGACGGCGCGAATGGCCTTGGGCGCGTCGATCCTGGCGGCGAGCGCGCCATAGCTGAGCGTGGTGCCGGCAGGGATTTGCGCTAACGCGTTCCAGACCTTCTGCTGGAACGGCGTGCCGGCGATGCGCCATGCGATGCCTGAGAGCTGGCCGAAATCGCCGTCGAAATAGCCCGACAGCGCAGTCCGCATGGCTGCGGGCGCGGACTGGTCACTCAGCTCCACTGCACCGTAATGCAGACGCAAGAGCTCGCGCATGCGGTGCTCGTAATCCTCCCAGTCGAGCGCGCGCAAGGCGCCCGCGGCGTCGGTGACCAGCAGCGCGATCCCGATCGGCGTCGCCAGGCGATCGAGGCCGAAGCTTACAGGTGGTCTGGTCGGTCGCGCGGGCATTGCGGCACCATTGCATCGAAACACGCCATCGCACTTGCCACGCCTGCCGTGCTAACGTCCACCCGAAAGCTGACGCTGGGGAGCTCAACTTGATCCTGATCGCGAATATCCTGGTGGCGCTGGTCGCCGCACTGCACGCTTACTTCCTGATCCTGGAGATGTTTCTCTGGGACAAGCCGCAGGGTTTGAAGGTTTTCCGCAACACGCCGGAGAAGGCAGCGATCACGAAGGTGCTGGCCGCCAACCAGGGGCTCTATAACGGCTTCCTGGCCGCCGGCCTGGTCTGGGGGCTGGTGCACGGCAATCCGGCCTTCGCGACCCAGATCAAGGCGTTCTTCCTGCTCTGCGTGATCGTGGCCGGCGCTTATGGCGCGGCGACCGTCAGCACGCGCATCCTGATGGTGCAGGCGCTGCCGGCGGCGATCGCGCTGGTGGCGCTGTTCCTCGCCTAGAACTCCGGCCTGAGACGCTACGGCGCAGCGCCGCGATCCTTGCGCGGTGGCGAACGTTCCTCCACAATCTTCGGCAGCGATGGCGACCGTTGCAATCAACGGAAAAGACCATCGGCCGAAAATTCCGTCAGGAGGAACGACCCGATATGACCAATCGCAGAGTCTTCATAACCGCCACGGCAGCGCTCGCCTTCGCGTTCTCCGCCGGCCAGGCCCTCGTAAGTGAAGCCCTCGCCCAGAAGAAATACGACACCGGCGCGAGCGACACCGAGATCAAGATCGGCCAGACCGTGCCGTTCTCCGGAGCCTATTCCGTCTACGCCAATATCGGCAAGACCCAGGCCGCCTACTTCAAGATGATCAACGATCAGGGCGGCATCAACGGCCGCAAGATCAATCTGATCCAGTATGACGACGCCTATTCGCCGCCGAAGACGGTCGAGCAGGTGCGCAAGCTCGTCGAAGGCGACGAGGTCCTCTTCACCTTCCAGATCATCGGCACCGCCGCGAACGCCGCCGTGCAAAAATATCTCAACGGCAAGAAGATCCCGCAGCTCCTGGCCTCGACCGGCGCTGCGCGCTTCAACGATCCGCAGAACTATCCCTGGACCATCGCTTACAATCCCAACTACGTGTCCGAGGGACGCATCTACGCAAAGTACATTCTCAAGGAGCATCCGAACGCCAAGATCGGCGTGCTCTACCAGAACGACGACATGGGCCGCGACTATCTCGCGGGCCTCAAGAGCGGGCTCGGCGACAAGGCCGCCGGCATGATCGTCGGCGAGCTGTCCTACGAGGTCACGGATCCGACCGTCGACTCGCAGGTCGTCAAGCTGAAGTCGATGGGCGTCGACGTGTTCTTTGACGCCTCGACGCCGAAATTCGCGGCGCAGGCGATCAAGAAGCTCGCCGACCTCGGCTGGTCGCCGGTGCACATCCTCGACATCAATGCGAGCCCGATCTCGGCGACGCTGAAGCCGGCCGGCCTCGACATCTCTAAGGGCATCATCTCGACCCAATACGGCAAGGAGCCCGGTGATCCGCAGTGGAAGGACGATCCGGGTGTGAAAGCGTTCTTCGCCTTCATGGACAAGTATTTCCCCGAAGGCGACAAGCTCAACACCGTCAACACCTATGCTTATTCAGTCGCCGAATTGCTGACGCAAGTGCTGAAACAGTGCGGCGACGACCTGTCGCGTGAGAACGTCATGAAGCAGGTCGCCAGCATCAAGGACTTCACCCCGAGCTTCGCGCTGCCCGGCATCAAGATCAACACCGGGCCGAACGACTACCGCGTCAACAAGCAGATGCAGATGATGAAGTTCAACGGCGAACGCTGGGAGCTGTTCGGCCCGATCATGGAGGATGCGGGTCCGGCGGGTTAGTGATTGTTCGAATTCTGAAATGCGATCGGCGGCCCTCCGGCCGCCGTTTTTTTTGGGCTTCGCCCAATCCATCACCGTCACCCTGAGGTGGCCGCCTCTTCGGCGGCCCTCGAAGGGCGACGGCCCGGCTATGACCGCGCGGAAGCAGCAGGGCCGTTCATCCTTCGAGGCTCGCAAGGGCTCGCGCCTCAGGATGACGGGGAGAGACCATTTGTTGGCCTACTCCGGTATCTCGCCAAAGTTCTTCCCGACCGGCAGCACGGCGTGCCGAACGAGCCGTGAATCCTCCACCGCGGCCTGCCTGTGCTTGACCGCTTCGCGATAGACGGGATCGCGGATCATCTCGACGAAGGCGGCGACGCTTGGGTATTCGGCGATGAAGCAATGGTCCCAGCGCTCGGCCTCGGGGCCGATCAGCATCAGCTCGAATTTGCCCTGCCAGACGATGCGGCCGCCGAGGCGTTCGAACACCGGGCCGCTCTCGCGGCCATAGGCCGCATAGGCTTCCGCGCCGCTCGCCTTGCGGCCATCCGGATAGGCCGCCGCTTTGCGCAAGCGCACCAGGTTGAGCATATGGATCGGGCCGGGGCGGTCGTTGTCCCGGAACTGCGCGAAAACCTCCTTGGTCGGATCGATGTGGCCCATCTGAGTTCCCTCTTGTTTTATGCCGGCGATCCTAGCTCCGCCGTCCACCCAGCGGAACTGCGGCCAGCGAATGCCGCACCTCCTAATCGCGCGTTAAGCTCTGGGTAACCGGGCCTTAAACAGCGACCGCTAGCGTGCGGCGGGGCGGGCTGACCGGGCGTTTGCGTATGGGGTTGGGAAAGAAAAAGGGTGGGCGGAAGGAGCCGTTGTTCGGCTTGCCTGCAGCACTCGCCGATCTGCGCCTGACCGCGGCCGACCGTATCCCCGGCGGCGATGACAAGCCGAAGAAATCAACGAAATCATCCGCCAAGCGCAAGAGCGAGGACGCCGGCGGCGAGGCGCCGCGCGAGCGGAAGGCGCCGGCCGGCCGCGGCAGTGCCAAGCGGCGATCCAAGTCGCGCCTCGGCGCCGGTCTCGGCCGCCTGGTCTATTGGGGCGCGGTGCTGGGCCTGTGGGGCGCGATTGCCGTGATCGGCGTCGTGATCTATGTCGGCGCCCATCTGCCGCCGATCCAGTCGCTGGAAATCCCCAAGCGGCCGCCGACGATCCAGATCGTCGGCATCGACGGCAGCATGCTGGCGCAGCGCGGCGAGATGGCCGGCGCCAACGTGTCGCTGAAAGATCTGCCGCAATATCTGCCCACGGCATTCATCGCCATCGAGGACCGTCGCTTCTATTCACATTTCGGCATTGACCCGATCGGCATCCTGCGCGCGCTCGTCACCAACGTGCTCCATCGCGGCGTGTCGCAGGGCGGCTCGACGCTGACGCAGCAGCTGGCGAAAAACCTGTTCCTGACCCAGGAGCGCACCATGCAGCGCAAGCTGCAGGAAGCGGAGCTCGCGATCTGGCTGGAGCGCAAGCATTCCAAGAACGAGATCTTGGAGCTCTATCTCAACCGCGTCTATTTCGGCTCCGGCGCCTACGGCGTCGAAGCGGCCGCGCAGAAGTATTTCGGCAAGCCGGCGAAGAACGTCACCGTCGCCGAGGCCGCGATGCTGGCCGGGCTCGTCAAATCGCCGTCGCGCCTTGCGCCGAACCGCAACCCTGAGGGTGCGGAAGCGCGCGCGAAAATCGTGCTCGCGGCGATGGCGGATGCAAAATTCATCACCGACGCGCAAGCGCAGGCTTCGATCGGCCACCCCTCCTACAATGTGAAGCCGGTCGGCGCCGGCACGGTCAATTACGTCGCCGACTGGATCGGCGAGGTGCTGGACGATCTGGTCGGCCAGATCGACGAGAGCATCAAGGTCGAGACCACGATCGACCCGAAGCTGCAGAGCGTGGCGGAGGCCGCCATCATCGACGAGCTCGCGGCCAAGAGCGTGAAGTTCAATGTCAGCCAGGGCGCGCTGGTGGCGATGACGCCTGACGGCGCCGTGCGCGCCATGGTCGGCGGCCGGAACTATTCCGACAGCCAATACAACCGCGCGGTGACTGCAAAACGCCAGCCGGGCTCCTCGTTCAAGCCGTTCGTGTACCTGACCGCGCTCGAGCAGGGGCTGACACCGGACACCGTCCGTCAGGACGCACCGATCGAGGTCAAGGGCTGGAAGCCTGAGAACTACACGCATGAATATTTCGGCGCGGTGACGCTGACCCAGGCACTCGCGATGTCGCTCAACACGGTCGCCATCCGCCTCGGCCTCGAGGTCGGACCGAAGAACGTGGTGCGCACCGCGCACCGGCTCGGCATCTCCTCGAAGCTCGAGCCCAACGCCTCGATTGCGCTCGGCACCTCCGAAGTCTCGATGGTCGAGCTGGTCGGCGCCTATGCACCCTTCGCCAATGGCGGCTTCACGGCGACGCCGCATGTCGTCACGCGGATCAGGACGCTCGGTGGCAAGCTGCTCTACATGCGCCAGGCGGACGAGCACAATCAGGTGGTCGACCCGCGCTATGTCGGCATGATGAACACGATGATGCGGGAAACGCTGATCAGCGGCACCGCCAAGAAGGCAGAGATCCCGGGCTGGCCGGCGGCCGGCAAGACCGGCACCAGCCAGGACTACCGCGACGCCTGGTTCATCGGCTACACCGCCAACCTCGTCACCGGCGTGTGGCTCGGCAATGACGACAACTCGCCGACCAAGAAGGCAACCGGCGGCGGCCTGCCGGTCGAAGTCTGGTCCCGCTTCATGAAGACGGCACACGAGGGCGTGCCGGTGGCAGCCTTGCCGAGCTCGCCGGGTGGCTGGGGCCTGTCGAACCTCGCGCAGGCGGCGTCGCAGGTATCGCCGCCAACAGCGGCAGCGCCCGCGCCGGCAGCGGCCAGCAACAGCGGCTATCGCCCGCCCCCCACGCGCGCCAATGCACGACCGGAAGCCGCGGCGGGGCTCGATGGCTGGCTGATGGACCGGCTGTTCGGCGGAAATCGCTAGCGCCGGCCTGAGGTCCTGGTGACCTCAAAACAAAAAACGCGAAAACAACCCCATGCACAGTAGCCGAGGATAACGAAATCAACGGCTTGCGCGGGCTGCTCAGACGCTTGAAGCGCGCGCTGGCTGTCATTCCCCGCGAGGGCGGGGAATCCAGTACGCCGCGGCCTCTCGGTTCAACAACAACCGCCTCGGAATACTGGATCGCCCGGTCGAACCGGGCGATGACAGCATCAGATGGAGGCTGACAGCGAAGCCCTAATCCTCGACCCCGTAGCGATGCAGGTCGTTGCCGTATGTATCGAGCCACTTCTTGGCACGCTCCATCGACGGGCAGACCTTGCCGCAGACGCGCCAGAATCGCGCCGAGTGGTTCATCTCGACGAGATGGGCGACCTCGTGGGCGGCGAGATAGTCGAGCACGTAGGGCGGCGCGAGGATCAGGCGCCAGGAGAACGACAGCGAGCCGGCCGAAGTGCAGGAGCCCCAGCGACTGGATTGATCGCGGATCGAGAGCCGCTTCACCTTGACGCCGAGCTCGACGGCATAGGCTTCCGCCGCGCGCTGAAGATCGCGGCGCGCCTCGCGCTTGAGGAAGTCGCTGACGCGACGGTCGGCATGCTCCGCGCCGCCGGCAACGCAGAGAATGCGTTCACCGCTATCGCGCACTTCCGTCCACACCGTACCGCGCGTGCCGGCACGATGAACGATGCGATGGGAAACGCCGCGAAGCGGTATCACTGTGCCAGGCTGGAACGGCGCAGCCTTCGGCAAACGGCCGAGACGTGCTGCGATCCACGCGCCGTGGCGCTGCGCGAAGTCTTTTGCTTCGGCGAGCGTGCCGCGCGGCGGCATGGTGAGGATGGCCTCGCGATCGCTCGGATGAATTCTGAGCGTGTAACGACGCGCGCGGCGATGCCGGCGCAGTCGAATCGCAAAATATTGCGATCCGTGGGTGATCAGGAGGGTCTTCGGTTCGTGGGGCCGCCTATAGAGGAGTGCGCGAGTGGCCATGTCTGTCAGTCCGGGGGGCAGGAGGGCGCCCGGATTCTGCCATAACCGCCGCCAGGGAAAGCGCTCGGCGCAAAAACAAATCATTTGCCCAATATACAGGGGTCTGGCGTCCGGGAGACCCTACAGACTGGGGTTGGAACCAGGTTTTTTCGCCCCCGTCGGACGCATGCGGCACCCCCAAAGGGTGAGGTAAGACTCACTCCTACAAAGCTACCTGAATACCGCGAATCTGGAGGGAACTTACCCCCGTCGGAACCGCCGACGGGGCGTCGATTTGCAGCGGGAAAGCCGAAAAACGCGATTATTCGGCCGCAAGAGCCTGCAACGAGCTCGGATTCGCCGCCGAGACCATGAAGTCATGGATGCGCGGCACGATTTCCGACTTGAAGCGCGAGCCGTTGAACACGCCGTAATGTCCGACGCCCTTCTGGACGTAATGAACGCGGCGATGATCGGGGATCGAGCTGCACAATGTGTGCGTCGCTTCGGTCTGACCGAGACCCGAGATGTCGTCGTTCTCGCCTTCGACCGTCATCAACGCGACGCGCGTGACCTTGGAGGGATCGACGCGTGTTCCACGATGGGTCATCTCGCCCTTCGGCAGCGAGTGTTTCACGAACACGGTGTCCACGGTCTGCAGATAATACTCGGCGGAGAGATCCATGACCGCGAGATATTCGTCGTAGAAGTCGCGATGCTTGTCGACGAGGTCGCCGTCGCCCTTCACCAGATTTGCGAAGAGCTGCTTGTGGGCATCCATATGCCGGTCGAGATTCATGCTGATGAAGCCGTTGAGCTGCAGGAATCCCGGATAGACGTCGCGCATCATGCCCGGATGCGGGAACGGCACCTTGGTGATGACGTGGTTGCGGAACCAGTCGATGCCGCGCTCCTGGGCGAGGTCGTTCACCCCGGTCGGGTTGCGACGGGTGTCGATCGGGCCGCCCATCAGCGTCATCGAGGTCGGCACGAAGGGATCGCGCCGCGCTTCCATGATCGAGACGGCGGCGACGACGGGAACGGAAGGCTGGCACACCGCCAGCACATGCGTGTTGCCGCCGAGGACGTGCAGCATTTCGATGACATAATCGATGTAGTCGTCGAGATCGAAGCGGCCCTCGCTGAGCGGCACCATGCGGGCATCGGCCCAATCGGTGATGTAAACCTCATGCGCCGGCAGAAAAGCCTCGACCGTACCGCGGAGCAGCGTCGCGTAATGGCCGGACATCGGCGCTACGATCAGCACGCGCGGCTGCGGGCTGCGCAGCGGACGGGTGAACTTGCGATCGAAGTACAGCAGGCGGCAGAACGGCTTTTCCCAGACCGAGCGAACCTCGACGGGGACGCGGATGCCGTTGACCTCGGTGTCGTTGAGACCCCATTCCGGCTTGCCGTAGCGGCGCGTGGTGCGCTCGAACAATTCGCAAGCCGCGGCAACCGACTTGCCGACTTCGGTGCGCGCCCATGGATTGAGGGGATTTTGAAACAGCAGCTTGGTTGCGTCTGTGATCGCACGCGCCGGATTCAGAGAGGCTTGCCCCATCTCGTACATCCAGTACATCGGCGTCGTCAGGACCGGACTGCCTTCGGCCACCAGGGGCGGCGCGCCGCCAAACTCACCAATCGGCATCGCTATATTCCTCTTCGCATCGCAGCATACTGCCGAATGCGTAATATTGCGTCAATGGATGGTTCCGTACATCTACGTGTCCGAGGCGCCCAAACCGGGCTGAATCCACGAGAAAGTGACGTTATTCGCCGCCTGACAGCAGCGAACCCTGTTTCCTGGCGCTGCGTAAAAGGGCAAGGAATGCCCCAAAAGATGCAACCAACAGCACCACGTTGATGGCCAACGCACTCAACATCAGATCGGTCCTGAAGGTGTTCTCGATCAGCAGCGCGCGCATTCCTTCGAACACGTAGGTCGGCGGCAGCACCCAGGCGATATATTGCAGCCAGACCGGCAGCACGCTGACGGGATAGTAGACGCAAGCGAGCGGCATGATTGCAAACATCAAGGTCCAGACGATGCTCTCGGCGCCAAGGCCGTTTCGCAGCACCAGGCCTGAGACGAAGATGCCGACCGACCAGCTCGTGAAGATCAGGTTGCAGAAGAACGCGATCAGCGGCACGCCGAGCGCATAAACGTTGAAGTGAAACAGGAACAGCGCGAGCAGCGTCATCGGGATGACGCCGATCGCGAGCCTGATCAGGCTCATGATCATCAGCGACAGCAGAAATTCGATCGGCTTCAACGGGCTCATCATGAGATTGCCCAGGTTGCGCGCCCACATCTCTTCCAGGAACGAGATCGAAAAGCCGAGCTGCCCGCGAAACAGGATGTCCCAGAGGATGACGGCGCCGATCAGCGTGCCGCCGGCACGCGCGAAGAAGTTTGCATTCTGCGCGATATAAAGCTGAAGAAAGCCCCAGGTGATGACTTGCAGCGCGGGCCAGTACAGCAGCTCGAGCAGGCGCGGCCAGGACGACATCAGCAAATACCAATAGCGCAGGATCATCGCGCCGATGCGATGGACGGAAATGCCGCGGTGGAGGGAAAGCTCGGTCATCGCGCCGCCTCCTTCGCGCCGTTCACCCGGCCGCGCGCGACGTCCAGAAACACCTCTTCCAGCGTGGTGCGGTTGTAGCGGGCCATGATGGCTTCGGGCGTATCGTCGTCCTCGATACGGCCGCGCTTCATGATGATGACGCGGTCGCAGAGCCGCTCGACCTCGAGCATGTTGTGCGAGGCCAGGAGGATGGTGGCGTTGTTCGCCCTGCGATAGCGCTCCAGATGACCCCGGACCCAGTCGGCGGTGTCAGGGTCGAGCGAGGCGGTCGGCTCGTCCAGCAACAGCAGCTCGGGCTGGTTGATCAGCGCCTTGGCAAGCGCGACGCGCGTCTTCTGGCCGGCGGAGAGCTTGCCGTTGGCACGGTCGATGAACTCGGTGAGGTCGAGATCGTCGGCGAGCTTCGCGATGCGGTCGGAGAGGTTCTTCACCGCATAGAGCATCCCGAACACGGTGAGGTTCTGACGCACCGTGAGCCGCATCGGCATGTCGACATAGGGACTCTCGAAATTCATCCGCCCCAGCACGGCAGCGCTCTCCTCCGGCATTCGATGCCCGAGCACCTGCACGCGGCCGGAGGTCGGCAGCACGAGGCCCATGATCGTCGCGATGGTCGTGGTCTTGCCGGCACCGTTGCCGCCCAGCAGCCCGGTGATGCTGCCTCGCGGAAGCGAAAAGGAGATGTCGTCGACGGCACGGGTCTGCTTGTAGACTTTGACGAGATGATCGACCGCGATTGCCGCGGACAGGCTGCGATCCGCGACAGTCGGCCGACTTGAAGCCTTGTCATTCTCGGTCATGCTGGGCGTTCTTCTGCTATTGCAGCGGAGAGCGCAAGGCTTGTAATCCGGTGGTTCCGTGAGCCGCGCGCTTGTGATCGAGAAGGCACCGCCCCATTGGCCGAAATGACCGAACTTGCCGCTTCCGACTTTCGCCCCGCGCAGCGCCATATCCGCCTGGATACGATCCTGCGGCTGCGCTGGCTCGCGGTGCTGGGCCAGCTCGCCGCGATCTTCATCGTGGCGCAGGGGCTGGAATTCAACGTCGAGATCGTCCCCTGCGTCAGCATCATCGCCCTGTCGGCGGCGCTCAATCTGGCGCTCCAGACCGTGTCCAATCCGCTGCAGCGGCTGGAGCCGATGCAGGCGGCCGGACTGCTCGCGCTCAACATCGTGGAGCTGGCGGGTCTCTTGTTCTTCACCGGCGGACTCCAGAACCCGTTCTCGTTCCTGTTCCTCGCGCCCGTGCTGATCTCGGCAACCGCGCTGCCGGCCCGCTTCACCTTCGGCCTCGGCGTGCTGGCTGTCGCCTGCGCCTCGGTCCTGTTCTTCTTCCATACGCCGCTGCCCTGGGATTCCGACGATCCGCTGGTGCTGCCGCCGATCTATCTCGTCGGCGTCTGGCTCTCGATCGCGCTCGCGATCGGCGTCACCAGCCTCTACTCGTTCCAGGTCACCGAGGAGGCGCGCAAGCTCGCCGACGCGCTGGCGGCGACCGAGCTGGTGTTGACGCGCGAGCAGCATCTGACCCAGCTCGACGGCTTGGCTGCGGCCGCAGCGCACGAGCTCGGCACACCGCTCGCGACGATCTTCCTGATCTCGCGCGAACTGGAGAAGACGGTGAAGGAGCCGGTCTTTGCCGCCGACCTGAAGACCCTGCGCGAGCAGACGCAGCGTTGCCGCGACATCCTGAGCAAGATCACCCAGCTCTCCTCCACCGGAGCGCCGTTCGACCGCATGAAGCTGTCGGAGCTGATCGAGGAGGTGGTGGCGCCGCACCGCGATTTCGGCGTCGATATCAAGGTGCGCATCGCCGTCGCCATCGTGGCCGAGCCGGTCGGCTCGCGCAATCCGGCGATCCTCTACGGTGTCGGCAACATCGTCGAGAACGCGGTCGATTTCGCCCGCACCACGGTCGAGGTGAATGCGTGGTGGAACAAGGACACGATCGAGCTCGTGATCTCCGACGACGGTCCCGGCATTCCGCCTGACATCCTTAACCGGATCGGCGAGCCCTATTTGTCGCGGCGGCGCAGCCAGGACGAAGGCGGCGGCCTCGGGCTCGGCGTATTCATCGCGCGCACCTTGCTCGAACGCACCGGTGCCAAGGTCTCGTTTACCAACCGGACCTTTCCGGAACACGGCGCGGTGGTCCAGATCACGTGGCTGAGAGAGCGTTTTGAGGCTATCGAGACCTTCGAAGAAACAATAGGATAGGCCGCGACCTTGCGTCGCACAACGGGACCGATCGACTATTGGCGGCCTTGGCACCGCCCGATTGCGACGCCATATGTAGACGCGCTGGAGAGAGGACAAAACCTTGAACGCCATCGCCGAATTGAACGAACAGACCGACCGCTCGCTGCTGATCGTGGAGGACGACAAGCCGTTTCTGGAGCGGCTCTCGCGCGCCATGGAAACGCGCGGCTTTGCGGTGACGTCATGTGACACCGTCTCGGACGGTCTGGCGCAGATCGGCAAGGCGGCGCCGGCATTCGCCGTGGTCGATCTGCGGCTCGGTGATGGCAACGGTCTCGACGTGGTCTCGGCGCTGAAGAAGAAGCGCCCCGACGCCCGCGCAATCGTGCTGACCGGTTATGGCAACATCGCCACGGCCGTCACCGCGGTGAAGATGGGCGCCATCGATTATCTCTCAAAGCCCGCGGACGCCGACGACGTCGTCGCGGCGCTGCTGTCGACCGGCTCGGACAAATCCGAGTTGCCGGCGAACCCGATGTCGGCCGACCGTGTGCGCTGGGAACACATCCAGCGCATCTACGAGATGTGCAACCGCAACGTCTCGGAGACGGCGCGGCGCCTCAACATGCACCGGCGGACGTTGCAGCGGATTCTGGCGAAGCGCGCGCCACGGTAATCCGGGTCGTTACTCGTTAACGTCGTTACTCGCTAACACACGGATGTCCGGCCTCGCCGACAGGTATTCGGCGGCAGCGAGACTCGCGCTAGCCGTTCAGGCAGATTTGCTGCCAAACTTCGCAACTCTACGGGCGTGCTCCCATAGCTCGACATGACTAAAGTCGGTCAGCTGCTCAGCGCGCTTCTTTGCCGCGTCGTCGTCGACGCACTCGAGGTTGACAGCTTTGATGTGATGGCCGTCTTGGGAGATGAGATAGGCTTTGTAGTGTGACATGGCCGACGCTCCTTGATGAGGCGGGAGCATGCAGCACTCTCTGTCACCGATAACAGCCAACAACGGGCGGCGATGGCGACAGTGTGCTCCGGCTTTATGTTCAGAACGCGACCCCATACTCACTTACCAGAACAATCCCGCAACGTCGCTTATGGCACTCGGCGAGTGGAACCGGCACCGGGCACGGCCGCTGATCGGAGTAGCCCGGACGTGCACGGCCGCCGGTAAGAGGCACGCGAACCTACTCCCAGAACTCCGCGTGTCCCTGCGGATCGACCAGCCGGTTGATCCGCAAGCCCGCCGCCATCGCGAATCGCACCGTCATCTGCTTGCGCGTGGCCGCAGCGAGCTTGTGCTCGGGCGCCTCGCACTGCAGGTGCGCGCCATAGGCATCCGCGATGATCAGGCCGGTGTCTTGCGGAAAGATCTCGCAAGGCAGGTCCTGCGTGAAGGCGAAGAACAGCCGGTCGCAATGGGCGCGATACTCCTGCCACTTCTGGTCGGCGCGCAGATCCTCCACCGACGACTTGATCTCGACGATCCAGATCTCGCCGCGCTCGTTCAGCGCCACGAGATCTGCACGCCGGCCCGACGGTAGCGGCAATTCGCTGATGCAGGTGAAGCCGAGCGACCGCAGCAGCCGCGCCGTGCCGCGCGCGATCGCCAGCGCCGTCTCGGACTGACGGCGGTCCGGCGGCGGCACGAGGGCGATGTTGCGGGCGGCGTTGTCCATGGGGAAGAGTTTAGCCGATTCCTCCGTCGTCGTCCTGGCGAAAGCCAGGACCCATTACCCCAAGAGGTTGTTGTCGCGCGAGCTGCTCGCCACCCGTCTTCGCCAAACTTCTCCCTGGGGTAATGGGTCCTGGATCAGCGCTTCGCTTGTCCAGGACGACGGCGGGGTACGGAACCTCCCCTCCGCCAAGCACTTATCACGCAGCCGCCGCACCTCGGCGGACCATCGAGGCGGCTCGCGCATGATCGACGATCTCTGGTACAAGAACGGCGTGATCTACTGCCTGTCCGTCGGCACCTATATGGACGCCAACGGCGACGGCATCGGCGACTTCAAGGGCTTGCTGCGCCGGCTGGACTATCTGCACGGGCTCGGCATCACCACGATCTGGCTGATGCCGTTCCAGAATTCGCCGGGGCGCGACGACGGCTACGACATCGCCGACTATTACAGCGTCGATCCCCGCTACGGCACGCTGGGCGATTTCGTCGAGTTCACCCATGGCTGCAAGCAGCGCGGCATCCGCGTCATCATTGATCTCGTGGTCAACCACACGTCGGATCAGCATCACTGGTTCAAGGAGGCGCGGCGCGACAAGAATTCGCCTTATCGCGACTGGTATGTGTGGTCCGACAAGAAGCCGGCCGGCGCCAACAAGGGCATGGTGTTTCCCGGCGTGCAGAAGTCGACCTGGACGCGCGACAAGGAGGCCGGCGCCTGGTTCTTCCACCGCTTCTATGATTTCCAGCCCGATCTCAACACCTCGAACCCGCACGTCCAGGCCGAGATCCTCAAGATCATGGGCTTCTGGATCCAGCTCGGCGTCTCCGGCTTCCGCATGGATGCCGTGCCATTCGTGATCTCGACCAAGGGCGCGAAGGTCAGGAAACCGGTCGAGCAATACGACATGCTGCGCGCGTTTCGCGAATTCCTGCAATGGCGGCAGGGCGACGCGATCATTCTCGCCGAGGCCAATGTGCTGCCGGAAACCGACATGGAATATTTCGGCAGCGATGGCGACCGCATGCACATGATGTTCAACTTCCATGTCAACCAGAACCTGTTCTATGCGCTGGCCTCCGGCGACGCGCGTCCGCTGGCGAAGGCGCTGAAGGCGACCAAGCCGCGGCCGGCCGCGGCGCAATGGGGCCTGTTCCTGCGTAATCACGACGAGCTCGATCTCGGCCGGTTGACCAAGGCGCAGCGCGACGTCGTGTTCAAGCGCTTCGGCCCGGACAAGGACATGCAGCTCTACGACCGCGGCATACGCCGCCGCCTCGCACCGATGCTGGGCGGCGACCGCAGGCGGCTCGAGCTGGCCTACAGCCTGATGTGCACGCTGCCGGGAACGCCTGTCATTCGCTACGGTGACGAGATCGCGATGGGCGACGACCTTTCGCTGCCCGAACGCAATTGCGCGCGCACGCCGATGCAATGGTCGACCGAGCCGCAGGGCGGCTTCACCAAGAGCGACAAGCCGGCGTGCCCGGTCATCGACAAGGGCCCTTACGGTTACGAGCATCTCAACGTCGCAAAGCAGCGGCGCGATTCAAACTCGATGCTGAACTGGACCGAGCGCATCGTCCGCATGCGCAAGGAGGTGCCCGAGATCGGCTGGGGCGATTTCGCGATCATCCCGACGCGGGATCCCGCCGTGTTCATCATGCGCTACGACTGGCGCAACAATTCCGTGCTGTTCGTGCACAATCTCGACGAAAAGCCGCGCGAGACCGCGTTCTCGGTGCAACTGCCTGGCGACGCCGGCGAGCACCTGATCAACCTGCTCGCGGAAGACCACAGCCACGCCGACAAGCGCGGCCAACACCGTATCGTGCTGGAGCCCTACGGCTATCGCTGGTACCGCGTCGGCGGCTTGGACTATCTGCTGAAGCGGAGTGATATCGACGAGACGGTGCGGGGTAACAAGCATCCGGGATAGCGTCGCCACAATTCCAGTGTCGTCCCGGCGAAGGCCGGGACCCATAATCACAGGAAATGGTTTGACGAAGATTCGTCGTTCGGTACTCCTCCCGACCGCGATCGGTAGATCACGCGGTATGGGTCCCGGCCCCCCGTGCGCAATGGCGCACTAGGCCGGGACGACTACGATGGCGGCATCACCACCACGCCTTCATTGCCGCGTAGATCCAGTACGCCTTCGAGCCGCTCCCCCTCGCGATCCAAAAACGTCGACAGCAGAATCTCGCTCCCGAAGCGGATGGAGCTGGTGGTGACCGCGATCGGTTCAGGGCCGAGATTGAGCACAACGATCACCGCCCTGCCCTCGGCCTCGCGGCGATAGATCAGCAGATCGCCTTGCGCCGCGATCGGATGATAGTCGCCCGAGATCAGCGGCAGGCACGCCTTCCGCAACGCGATCAGGCGCTTGTAGAGGCTGAGGATCGAGCGTGAATCGACTTCGAGATTGACGACGTTCTCGTGGATGTGATCCTCCGGCAGCGGCAGCCACGGCCTGACGTCCGAGAAGCCGCCGAAGTTGGAGGAATCCCACTGCATCGGCGTGCGGCAGCCGTCGCGGCCGACACCGATGCCGGGCACGTTCTTCTCGAAGGGGTCGCGCACGTCTTCGGGCGCAATGGCGAGCTGATGCATGCCGATCTCGTCGCCGTAATAGAGCGTCGGCGTGCCGCGCAGCGTCAGCAGCAGCATCGCGGCGACGCGGGCCTGCTCCGGTCCGACGCGGCTCGCGACCCGCGGACGATCGTGATTGCCGAGCACCCAGTTCGGCCAGGCGCCTTTGGGCAGCGCCTTCTCGTAATCCTCGATGATGTTCTCGATCGAACGCGCGCTCCAGAAGGTCGAGAGCAGCGCGAAATTGAACGGCATCTGCGCGCCGGTGAGATCGTTGCCGTAATAGGCCATGAGACGATGCAGCGGCAGATAGATCTCGCCGATCAGCACGCGCGCGTCATACGCATCCGTGACGCGCCGCATCTCGGCGATGACGTCGTGCACCTCCGGCTGGTCGGTGGAATATTGCGTGAGAATCCTTTCGTTCGGCGGCCGGCCCTCGACATAATGCGGGTTCTGCGGATTGTCGCGGAAGTCGGCGTCCTTGATCAGGTGCCAGATCACGTCGACGCGAAAGCCGTCGACGCCTCGCTCCAGCCAGAACCGCATCACGTCGTAGATCGCCGCGCGGACATCGGGGTTGCGCCAGTTGAGGTCCGGCTGCTGGGCGAGGAAGGCATGGTAGTAGTATTGCCCCGTGGTCTCGTCGAACTGCCACGCGCTGCCGCCGAACTCGGACAGCCAATTGTTCGGCACGCCGCCACCCTCGCCCGGGTCGCGCCAGATGTACCAGTCGCGTTTGGGATTGTCGCGCGAGGAGCGGCTCTCGACAAACCAGGGATGCTGGTCCGAGGTGTGGTTGGGCACGAGGTCGAGGATCAGCTTGAGGCCGTTGTCGTGCGCGGCCGCAAGCAGCGCATCGAAATCCTCCATCGTGCCGAACAGCGGCTCGATGCCGGTATAGTCGGAGATGTCGTAGCCGAAATCGGCCATCGGCGAGGGGAAGATCGGCGACAGCCAGATCGCGTCGACGCCGAGCGATTTCACATAAGGTAGCCGCTGCAAAATGCCGGCGAGATCGCCGACCCCGTCCCCGTTCGAATCCTGAAAGGAGCGCGGATAGACCTGATAGAAAATGCCGTCGCGCCACCAATTGCCGCCCTGAGCCATGCTGGAAAACCCATCCAAAAATCTGCATCCCGCGCGAGAGAACGCGGAAGCAACGTCCCGGGTTCAAACCAGCAGGCGAATTGGGACGGCCGTGTGACGGCCCGTGCGGCTGTTCCGGGCCCGAGGGGCAAATCTTTTGCTTGGCGACATGGCAAAAATCGGCATTGTGAGCCCCATGACCGAGCAAAACGATAGCCAAGAGGCTCAACAAGCCAAGGCGGGCGCGATCATCGTCCCCGTGACGCTGTTCGAGCAGAACTGCACCATCATCTGGGACGAGCCCGGCAAAAAGGCCGTGGTGATCGATCCCGGCGGGGACGTGCCGAAAATTCTGGAGGCGATCAAGCAGACCGGCGTCACCGTGGAGAAGATCTGGCTGACTCACGGCCATATCGACCATGTCGGCGGCGCGGCTGAACTCCGCGAGGCGCTGAAGGTGCCGATCGAAGGCCCGCACGCCGCGGACAAATTCCTGCTCGACAACGTGGTCGAAAGCGGCGCGCGCTTCGGCATGACCGGCGTGCGCAATTTTGCGCCCGATCGCTGGCTCGACGAGGGCGATACCGTGGCGATCGGCGGCCTGCAGTTCGACATCTATCATTGCCCCGGCCACTCGCCCGGCAGCGTGGTGTTCTTCAACAAGGAGCTGCGCTTCGCCCATGTCGGCGACGTCCTGTTCGCCGGCTCGGTCGGACGCACCGACCTGCCCGGCGGCAGTCATGCGACCCTGATCGACTCGATCAAGACAAAGCTGCTGCCGCTCGGCGACGATGTCGGCTTCATCTGCGGCCACGGCGCCGGCTCGACCATCGGCCAGGAGCGGATGACCAATCCGTTCATCACCGGCGAGATGTAAGCGTTACTCGGCAGCGTCCGCCAGAGCCGCGGGCTGGCTCAGGTTGCGGTCGCCCCAGTCACGGATCGCGGCGACGACCGGCACAAAGCTCTTGCCCTTGCGGGTGAGGCGATACTCGACCTTCGGCGGCACCTCGCCAAAATCCTTGCGATCGATCCGGCCGCTCTCTGTCAGCGCCTTCAATTCGCGGCTCAGCACGCGCGGTGTGATCTCGGCGCTGCCTTCCGTGCCGCGCAGCAGGCCACTCCTGATCTCGCCGTAGCGGCGCGGGCCGTCCTTGAGGTCCCAGACGATGCGCAGCTTGTACTTGCCGCTGATCATCTTCTGAAAGGCCGCGACGGGACAGCTGCGCACCGGAATCGCCTTTGTCCTTTCCTTGGCCATGTCGTCTCCTCCATGCGCAAGCATTTTTGTTTTGACGCGTTTTCTTCACGCGAACCGGCATCCACTTCGCTCGAAAAAACGCTTTGGGGGAGAATAGGAGCGACGCCGAAAAAGTCCATACTATCAATTTTGTCCATACTTGCAGGATCGCATCCAGCACGCAGATGATGACGCACAACGCGAACAGGGAGCGTCACCATGAAGCACTTCATGATCCGGTACGAATTCAAGAACGGCACGACGGAGGCCTGGCACCAGGAGGTCGGCCGCTTCATCAAGGCAATCGACGGCGATCCGGAGCTGAAAGGACGGATCGGCTATCGTGTCCTGAAGAACCGCGACGACGGCAACTATTTTCATCTCGCCAGCGTCAGCGACGATGCCGCGCAAAAAGCGCTGCAATCGCGGGAGTTCTTCAAGGCCTATCAGGAGATGACGCGCAAGGTCGCCGGGGGCGAGGTGACGGCGACGCCGATCGAATGGATCGGCGCGACGGCCTGAGTTATTTCATCAATCCCGCAGCCGTGAGCGCGCGCGTGATGATCTGGCCGAGATCGAAGCCGCCGGCCTCCTCGCGCTTCGGCTCGGCCGGCTCTTCGGCGATCGCGGCGCGGATCGAGCGTGCCAGATGCGGCGCGGGCGAGCGGGCGGGCGTCGGCTTTGCCTCGGCCTTCTTCGCCGCGTCGGGAATCCAGCCGGTGAGGCCGAAGAATTTCGCGATGTGATAGGACGAGGAGATGCCGGCCTCGATCAGGAACGCGCCTTCCACGCCATAGCGCTGGTCGTTGTCGGCAAGGCCGAGCGGCGTGCCGTGTGCCATGTCGGTGATGGCGTAGGACTCGACGAGAGTCTCGCCGTCCTTGTTCCACCAGGCCTGGCGCGGATAACCGTCGATATTGGTTTCCGCCATCGGCACGTCGGGCAGGTCGTGCAGATCGAGCCACTGCTTGACGATCTCGTTGGCGTTGCCGGGATTGACGGTGCGATCGGCGCTGCCGTGCCATACCGACATCTTCGGCCAGGGCCCGCGATGATTCGAGGCCCGCCGCACCAGATCGCCAAGTTCGCGCGCTGGCCGCGCCGGGGAATGAAACATGCCGTCGAGCGCCTCGCGCAGATTCGTCGCGATGCCGTAGGGAAGTCCCGCGATGACCGCACCGGCCGCGAAGACTTCAGGGTAGGTCGCGAGCATCACCGACGTCATGCCGCCACCGGCCGACAGTCCCGTGATGAAGATGCGCCGGGGATCGACGCGGTGCGTTTCGATCATGTGCGCGATCATCTCGCGAATCGAACGCGCCTCGCCGCTGTCCCGTGCCGTGTCTTCCGGATTGAACCAGTTGAAGCAGGTGTTGCCGTTGTTGATGCGCTGCTGCTCGGGCATCAACAGCGCAAAGCCGTAGTGCTCGGCGAGCGTCGACCATCCGGCACCGAGGTCGTAGCTTGCTGCGGTCTGACCGCAGCCGTGCAGCACGACGACGAGCGCGCGCGGCTTCTGCAATTGCGGCGGCACGAACGCCAACAGGCGCAGATTGCCGGGATTGTCACCGAAGCCCGTAACCTCTTCCAACGGACTGGACGCATCGGCGCTCCGGCCAAACTCGGCGAAGCGCAATCCGTCCAGCTTGGGCAGACGTCTCAAGAGATCGACATTTCTGGTTAACGACACGGCAACTCCTGGCAGGCGACGTTCAACGTCCACCCAAACCAAATAGTTGCTGCAGTGCAAAATAAAAAGACCGTGTGCGGTCGATGAGGTGCTAAATCGCAGGAGAACCTGCAGAAATCCGCACGTATTAACCGCAATGCCTCAACTTCGTGCAGAAGCGCGGGCGCATCCACGCCAGGAATGCGGCGCAGATCATGATTAATGTCACAAACAGCGCGAGCGAGACGAGAAATCCTGCGCGCGATGATTGCACGGCTTCGACGGCGAAGAACACCGCGCCGATTGCGGCCACTCCGGCCGCATTACCGATCTGCGCCGTGGTGCCGTACATGCCGGAGGCAGAACCTGCGGCCGCCGGCCTTACCGTCGAGAGCACCGCGCCGGAGAGCGGCGCCATCACCAGGCCCTGACCGTAGCCGAAGACGATCATGGTGAGCGCGAGCAGGAGCGCAGACGGCGCGTCGACAGAGAACGCGACAAACGCAAGCGCCGCGAGGCCCGCGATCTGAAGCGCGCAGCCTTCGATCAAGACCCTGGTGCCGCGATGGCGCGCCCGTGCGCCGCTATGGCGCGAGGCCACGACGAAAGCGAGCGCGAGCGGAATAAAGGCCATGCCGGCCGCGAGCGGCGGGATTTTCAGCGCACGCTGCATGAAGAGCGTCATGACCAGATAGAAGGAGAGATTGGCAGCGAAGAAAAAGAACGCCGCGCCAAGGCCGCGCAGAAAAGCGGCGTCCGTCAGCAGCGAGAGATCAATCAGCGGCATGCCGCCGGCGCGTGCCACCGCATGCTCCAGTTTTGGGAATGCCAGGAGGATCGCAGCGCCGATCGCCATCACCACCCACAGCCACGGTGCCCAGCCGACATCGTGACCGAACAGCAGCGGACCGATCATGCACAGCAATCCGGCGAACAGGACGATGCTGCCCGTGATATCGAGCCGCGTGCCGGCGCGCTGCGGCGCCGAGGGCATGATGCGCCAGGCCACGGCCGCGATGACGAGACCGCACGGCACATTGACGAAGAACACCGAGCGCCAGCCGGTGCCGGCGAGATCGATCGTGACCAGGAGACCGCCGAGCAGGAAGCCCGCGGCACCCGCGAGCCCCAGCACGATGCCGTAGATGGCGAAGGCACGGTTGCGCGATTCATCGGTAAACAGGAGATGCAGCGTCGCCAGCACCTGCGGCACCATCAGCGCGGCGGAGGCCCCCTGCGTCAACCGCGCGATGATCAACTCTGCGCCGGATTGCGCCAGTCCGCACCACAGCGACGTCAGGGTGAAGCCGAGCAGGCCAGCCAGGAACACGTTCCTGGTGCCGTGAATGTCGCCGAGCCGGCCGCCGGTGACGACCAGCGTGGCATAGGCGATCAGGTAGATCGCGATGACGGATTCGATCTGCGCCGGCGTCGCATGCAGGTCGACCGCGATGGTGGGAATGGCGACGTTCACGATGAAGGCGTCGACGCCAAACATGAATTGAGCAGCGACGACGATCGCCAGCACTCCCCAGCGGCGCGACGAATCGACTTGTTTTGTGACGGTTTGATGCATCGGCGCGCGAACCTTCAGGCATTTATTTGCGCGCATAACTCGCAGATCGGCGTCATCCGCGCGATTACCTCCGAGGTAGGACTTGTCGCTTTGGCCCGATTGCTGCATGGCAATTCCTGCTGGTTTTGCGGGCTCGGAAGTCTTCCGGATGTACGACTACGACATGGTGGTGATCGGTTCGGGCCCATCGGGGCGCCGGGCCGCGGTGCAATGTGCCAAGCTCGGCAAGGCCGTGCTGGTGGTGGAGAAGGGCCGGCGGGTCGGCGGCGTCTCCGTTCATACTGGTACCATTCCCTCGAAGACCCTGCGCGAAACGGTGCTGAACCTCTCCGGCTGGCGCGAGCGCGGCTTTTACGGCCGCTCCTACCGCGTGAAGCAGGACATCGCGGCGAGCGATCTGATGACCCGCCTGCAGAAGACGCTCGACCACGAGGTCGAGGTGCTCGAGCATCAGTTCAGCCGCAATCTGGTGCGCACCGCCAATGGCGAGGCACGCCTTGTGTCGCCGCACGAGGTCGAGATCACCAGCCCGATCGGTGAGATCAAGGTGGTGTCCGCCGCCTTCATCCTGATCGCCTGCGGCACGCGTCCGTTCCGTCCCGACTATGTGCCGTTCGACGGCGCCACCGTGCTCGACAGCGACGAGATCATCGAGCTGCCGAAGCTGCCGCGCAGCCTCGCCGTGATCGGCGCCGGCGTGATCGGCGTCGAATACGCCACCATCTTCAGCGCGCTCGACGTGCCCGTCACCCTGATCGAGCCGCGGCCGACCTTCCTCGATTTCATCGACAAGGAATTGATCGACGAATTCATGCACGAGCTCCGTGACCGGAACGTCGCGCTACGGCTAGGGGCCAAGGTCAACTCGATCGAGAGGACGGCGCAGGGCAGCATCGTCACGCATCTGTCGGACGGACGCCATGTCACCACGGAAATGCTGCTGTTCGCGGCCGGGCGCGTCGGCGCCACCGACCGGCTCAACCTCGAAGCGGCCGGCATCGTCGTCGACCATCGCGGCCGCATCTCGGTCGACCCCGTGACCTTGCAGACCAGCGTGCCGCACATCTACGCCGCCGGTGACGTGATCGGCTTTCCGAGCCTTGCCTCAACCTCGATGGAGCAGGGACGCGTCGCTGCATGCCATGCGCTCGGCATGGAACCGATGGCGCCGCCGGAGTTCTTTCCCTACGGCATTTATTCAGTGCCGGAGATCTCGACCGCAGGCCTCACGGAAGAAGAGGTGCGGACCCGCGGCATCCCCTACGAGGTCGGCATCGCGCGCTTCCGCGAAACCTCGCGTGGCCACATCATGGGGCTGAACAGCGGCATGATGAAGATGATCTTCTCGACCAAGACGCGCCGCCTGCTCGGCGTGCACATCCTGGGCGAAGGCGCCACCGAGCTGATCCATATCGGCCAGGCCGTACTCAATCTCAAAGGCACGATCGACTATTTCATCCAGAACACGTTCAACTATCCGACGCTGGCCGAGGCGTACAAGATCGCCGGCCTGGATGCGTGGAACAGGATGACGCGGTGATTTTCCTTCACCTCGCTCCGCTTGCGGGGAGAGGTCGGAATTCAAACGCAGTTTGAATTCCGGGTGAGGGGGTACAGGTCTCACGGCGATCTCATCTGCGGAGAGAGCCCCTCACCCCAACCCTCTCCCCGTAAGAACGGGGAGAGGGAGTCGAAGCACTTCGCCTCACTTCATCGCATGCCTGCATTCCGCGGCGCGGGACACCGCGCGATTGCGTTAGCGCTTTCCAGCACGTAGCTTTCCGCACCTAACAAACAAAAAATCCAGCCGGAGAGAACGCCATGGCGCGCCTGAAGTTCGGAGCCTTCCTTGCCCCGCATCATCCGATCGGGGAGCATCCGATGCTCCAGTTCCGGCGCGATCTCGACCTGGTCGAGCAGCTCGATGCGCTCGGCTATGACGAGTTCTGGTGCGGCGAGCATCATTCCTCCGGCTGGGAGATGATCGCCTCCCCCGAGATGTTCCTGGCTGCGGCCGGCGAGCGCACCAAGCGGATCAAGCTCGGCACCGGCGTGGTGTCGCTGCCCTATCACCATCCCTACAACGTCGCGCAGCGCATGGTGCAGCTCGACCACATGACCGGCGGCCGCGCCATCTTCGGCTCCGGTCCCGGCGCGCTCGCCTCCGACGCGCATACGCTCGGCATCGATCCGATGACGCAGCGCGACCGCCAGGACGAGGCGATCGGCGTGATCCGCCGCCTCTTCAGCGGCGAGCGCGTCACCGCGAAGAGCGACTGGTTCACCATGAACGACGCCGCGCTGCAGATCCTGCCGCTGCAGGAGGAGATGCCGTTCGTCGTGGCCTCGCAGATCTCGCCCTCCGGCATGACGCTCGCCGGCAAATACGGCATCGGCATCATCTCGCTGGGTTCGATGACGACGCAGGGCCTGATGTCGCTGCAGCAGCAATGGCAGTTCGCCGAGGACGCAGCAAAGAAGCACGGCACCAAAGTCGATCGCGCGAACTGGCGCGTGCTGCTAACCTGGCACCTCGCCGAAACCCGCGAGCAGGCCCGCCGCGAGGCCGGTGCCGGTCTCATGCGCTGGCACAATGAATATAATGTCGGCACCCTGCAACGGCCCGGACTCACCGCGTTCGCCTCGCCGGACGAGGCCGTGGACAAGACCGCTTTCGTCGACGGAGCGGCCTCCGTCATCGGCACGCCCGACGATCTCGTCAAGATGATCAAGAACGTGATGCAGGTCTCCGGCGGCGTCGGCGCCGTCATCGGCTTCGTGCACGACTGGGCCAATCCCGAGAACACCCGCCGGAGCTGGGACATGGTCGCGCGCTATGTCGTGCCGGAGATCAACGGCTACATCGATAGCTTGCGCAGGTCGCAAAAATTCGTGATCGAGAACCGCGCGATCTTCGAACGCGCGGGCCAAGCCGTGATGGCCAAGATCATGGAGAACGAGAAGGCTGCCGAGGCATTGAAGGTGACCGGCGCCGGCCGCGTTGCGATTCCGGCCGTCAATGCACCGGATTTGCAGAAGGAAGCGGCGAAGCGGTGAGCCGCAAAACTATCTCCACAGGTCGTCCCGGCGAAAGCCGGGACCTATAACCACCGAAATGTGTTTGGCGAAGACACGCAATTACCAGCTCGTGACAAATTGCTCCCTGGGGTTATGGGTCCCGGCCTTCGCCGGGACGACGATGGTGCATGCTTAGGCGCAAGACGACCCGGATTGTGCTATGTTGGCCGGGTCTAGCCAACTGGAGCAGTCGTCATGTCGATGCAGAATGTGGCCGCCTCTGCGCCGGGCTTCACCGCACCCAAGCGCAACGAGCTGACACACATCCCCGGCGACGAAGGCTGGCCGATCATCGGCAAGACCTTTCAGGTGCTCGCCGACCCGAAGGGGCATATCGAGGCCAACGGCGCCAAATACGGCACGGTCTATCGCACGCATTTCTTCGGCGAGACCAATGTCGTGCTGCTCGGCCCCGAGGCCAACGAGCTCGTGCTGTTCGACCAGCAAAAGCTGTTCTCCTCCACCCATGGCTGGAACAAGGTGCTCGGCCTGTTGTTTCCGCGCGGATTGATGCTGCTGGATTTTGATGAGCACCGGCTACACCGCAAGGCGCTGTCGGTCGCGTTCAAGTCCGGACCGATGAAGTCCTATCTGAGCGATCTCGACCGCGGCATCGCCGCCCGCGTCGCGCAGTGGAAGGCAAAGCCCGGCGAGATGCAGCTTTATCCGGCGATGAAGCAGCTCACGCTCGATCTCGCCGCGGCGTCCTTTCTCGGCGCCGATATCGGGCCGGAGGTCAACGAGATCAACCGCGCCTTCGTCGACATGGTCGCCGCCGCCGTCGCCCCGATCCGCCGCCCCCTCCCCGGCACGCAGATGGCGGCCGGCGTCAGGGGGCGCAAGCGCATCGTCGCCTATTTCCGCGAGCAGATTCCGCTGCGACGCGGCAATCACGGCGGCGATGATCTGTTCTCGCAGCTCTGCCGCGCAACCCACGAGGACGGCGCGCTGCTCTCGGAACAGGACATCATCGACCACATGAGCTTTCTGATGATGGCGGCGCACGACACGCTGACCTCGTCGCTGACGTCGTTCATCGGCGAGCTCGCGGCAAATCCCGACTGGCAGGACAAGCTTCGCGCGGAAGTTATGGCGCTGGGGCTCGCCCCTGATGCGCCAAGCAGCTTCGACGATCTCGAAAAGATGCCGCTGTCGGAGATGGCGTTCAAGGAAGCACTGCGGATCAAGCCGCCGGTGCCATCGATGCCGCGCCGCGCCATGCGCGATTTCACCTTCAAGGGTTTTACGATTCCGGCCGGCACCGCGGTCGGCGTCAATCCGCTCTACACGCACCACATGAAGGACATCTGGCCGGAGCCGGATCGCTTCGATCCCTCTCGCTTCACCGAAGAGGCCCAGCGCAACCGCCACCGCTTCGCCTGGGTGCCGTTCGGCGGCGGCGCGCATATGTGCCTCGGCCTGCATTTCGCCTACATGCAGGCGAAATGCTTCGCGCGGCACTTCTTGCAGAACATCGAGGTGTCGCTAGAGCCCGGCTACAAGGCCGACTGGCAAATGTGGCCGATCCCGAAGCCACGCGACGGACTGCGGGTGCGGGTGAAGGCGGTGTGAGCCACAGCCGTCATTGCGAGCGAAGCGAAGCAATCCAGATCTTTCCGCCGAGGGATTCTGGATTGCTTCGTCGCTTCGCTCCTCGCAATGACGAAAACTAGCGAGATTTCGTAGGTTTCGTAGGGTGGGCAACGCGAAGCGTGCCCACCACGTCTCTCCGGGCTCGACCACCAATGGTGGGCACGGCGCGCGAAAAACGCGCCTTTGCCCACCCTACGGCATTTCTCCTTGCCGCTACGCCCCCTGATCGAACGCCTTGCGCAGGGCCACGTAGCCCTGCTGCTGCTGGCTCCAGTTGCGGCCGCCGGTCATCGCGCCGTCGATGACGAGGTCATGGCCGTTGATGAAGCTGGATTCGTCGCTGGCCAGGAACACCGCTGCATGGGCGATGTCGTCAGGAAGGCCGGCGCGCGGGATCGGCTGCGCGGTCTTGTAGACCTCGCGCATCACCGCCGGTGTCTTCTCCGCCGCATCGGTCGAAAGCCCGAGCGCCTTGCCGAAAATGCCGGTCGCGATGGCGCCGGGCGAGATCGAGTTGACGCGGACGTTGGACTCGCCGAGCTCCATCGCCACGCATTTGGTGAGGTGGATCACCGCCGCCTTGGCCGCACCATAGACCATCGAGGACGAGAAGCCGGCGAGACGACCGGCGATGCTGCCATTGTTGATGATGCTGCCAAAACCCTGCTTCTTCATGTGGGGCGCGGCGTGCTTCATGCCGAGCATGACACTGCGCACCAGGGTCGCCATCGCCGCGTCGAAGCGCTCGACCTCGAGGCCTTCGATGCCGCCGGTCTGCGCCGGGCCGCCGGCATTGTTGAACAGGCAGTCGATGCGGCCGAATTTTTCCACAGCGAGCGCGATCAGCGCCTGCATCTGGGCTTCGACCGTCACATCCGTCTGGCGGAAGACGCAAGTCGCCCCGAGCTGCTTCGCCAGCGCCTCGCCTTCCGGTATACGCCGGCCCGCGATCACAATTTTGGCACCTTCGGCAACGAAGACTTCCGCAGTCCGCAACCCGATCCCGCTCGTCGCGCCCGTGATCACCGCGACCTTGCCATCCAGCCTGCCCATGGAATGTCCCTGTTTTCGAACCCTTTGAAGCCAAATGGCGGACACCGATCGACGACGGCGCCGCGACACCCGGCGCCGCAGCAGGCACTATTCCTGCCTGCTTTCGACAAGGCAAGCTTTGCTTGCGCCGACGACATGCGTAACATTCCTGGCGATCGCTCGATTGTCGAACGCATATCGCGACCGGACTGCGCATGGGGAAGCTGATCGACGAATTCCGCAAGGGCTGGCAGGGCGTGGCACCGCCATCGCTCGGCCTGAGCCTTGCGTTTGCGGTCGCCTGCCTGCTGGTTGCGACGCTGGCACGCTGGGCTCTCGCCCATATGCGGCCCGACGTCTATTTCACGCCGTATTTCCCGGCCGTGTTCTTTGCGGCCGCGTTCGGCGGCTTCCGCATCGGCATCATCACGGCGCTGGTTGGCGGCGTGCTCGGCGTCGTCGTGAATTTCGGCGATGCCTTTGCCGATCACGCGCGATTCGCCCTGCTGGCGCTCTATTGGGCGGTCTGCGCGCTCACCGTCTGGGGCGTCGAGCACTATCGCTCGCTCCTTGTCGAGCAGCGCCGCATTTCCAGACGCCTGATCGAGGAAGAAGACTACCGCAAGCTGCTGGTCGACGAGCTCCAGCACCGGCTGAAGAACAAGCTATCGACGGTGCATGCCGTGCTGCATCAGGTGCTGCACGATCAGCCGCAAATCTGGGCCCGGATCGATCCGCGGCTGCGGTCGCTTGCCGCGACCGACGATTTGATCTCGCGGATCGACAAGGCCGGCTGCGACATTCGCGACCTCCTGATCTCGGAGCTCGGCCCTTACGGCCATGTCCGCTTCACGCTCAACGGCGACCGGCTGTTCCTGCCGCCGAAGCTTGCGGTCACGCTGTCCCTGATGTTTCACGAACTCGCCACCAACGCGGGCAAATATGGCGCGTTCTCCGCGCCGCGCGGATTGTTGCAGGTGTCATGGACCGTCAGCGACGACCGTCTGACCGTTATCTGGGATGAAACCGAGGGCCCGAGCGTCGACAAGGTCTCCGAGCCGGGTTTCGGCACCAAGCTGTTGAAGTCGGCGCTGTCAGCCTTCGACGGCAAGTCGGAGGTCTCCTATCTCAGGACCGGACTTCATTGCACCATGCAATGCCGTATCCCCAAAGGCGGCTAGACACAGCGCAAGCGAAACTCGATCGCGCGCCTCGTTCGCGGTTTCGCTGCGCGCGTTGACGCTCTGTTAATGACGATGGGCTGGGCGCGTCGCATCGCCGCAAAACACCACCGTATTTCTCCGGACCCCTTAACCAAACTTAAGAGGGAACCGCGCAAGATCGCGGCCATTGCAAAGGCGCGCTGAAACAACAAGATTCATGACTTCTATGAACGACAACAAATATTCCGGCGCGAGTGAAGCCGAACTCGGATTCCTCAAGGAAATCGTTAGAATGCTGCCTGCCGGGTTGACCGTGCAGGACGCCCAAGGCGAACTTCTCCTGGTCAACGATGTCGCGGCCGCCCAACTCGGCATGGACGGCAGCCGTCCCTCGCGCGATCTCGCACCGCGCCGGGAAGCCTGCCGGCAGGCCCTGAGCTCCGGTCAAGCGGTCGTCGCCGAGGAAGCGCTCCACGACGGAGCCGCACGCCAGGTGCTGCTGACCACCCATCGTCCGATCCGCGTCGACGGACGCGAGCTGCTGATCTCGGCTTCCTCCGACATCACCGAGCAGAAGAATTTCGAGGACCAGCTATTCCGCTCGGCCTATTTCGACGAGCTGACCAGCCTGCCATCGCGGCGCGTGATCGAACATCGCGCCACCAGCCTGCTCGCGCAGGGTCGCGCCGGCGAGCGCTTTGCGCTCGCCTTTCTCGACGTCGACAATTTCAAGCACATCAACGACTATTACGGCCACGCCGTGGGCGATGCCCTGCTGGTCGAGCTGTCGAAGCGGCTTGGACGCGATCTGCGCGATTCGGACATGCTGTCGCGCATCTCCGGCGACGAATTCCTGCTGCTGCTGTCGCCGATCCAGAGCCAGGAGGAAGTCGCCGAATTCATGCAATCGACGCTGGAGCGGCTGACGGCGCCGTTCTTCATCGACAATTCGGAAGTCTTCGCCTCCACCTCCGTCGGCATCAGCCTCTATCCCGATCACGGAAGCAGCTTCGAGACACTGCGTCAGAACGCCGACATCGCGATGTACCGCATCAAGAATGACGGCAAGGGATCGGCGGCCTTCTTCGACTCCGGCATGGAGCGCGAGGCGCTGGCGCGGACGAAGATCGAGCAGTCGCTGCGGCTCGCGATCCTCGAGAAACGCTTCTGCTGCGCCTTCCAGTCCAAGGTCGACATACGCACCCAGGACGTGAAGGGCATCGAGGCCCTGGTGCGGCTGCGCGACGACGAGGGCGTGATCCAGGCGCCGGGCTCGTTCATCAATCTTGCCGGCGAACTCGGGCTGATCGACGAGCTGACCCATCTCGTGCTCGCCGAGATCGTCAAATCGATCGACCTGATCAACGAGACGTTCGGCGCGGAAGCGACCATCAGCATCAACGTCGCGGCCAAGCAGGCCGGGAACCCCGAATTCATGCGCAGCTTTGCGCAGGCGCTCGACGACACCGGTTTTCCGCAGCGCTTCATGATCGAGGTGACGGAAGACGCCTTCGTCGCCAAGAATCATTTCCAGGCCGAGATCCTGCCGATGTTCCGCAAGCTCGGCGTCGGCATCTCGATCGACGATTTCGGCACCGGCTATTCCTCGCTCTCGGCGCTGGCCGACATCACCGCGGACGAGATCAAGATCGACCGCTCCTTCATCACCGACATCCATAAGCGCCCGCGCAACCAGGGAATCTTGCGCGCGATCGAATCCCTGAGCGAAGCGCTCGGCATGACCGTGATTGCCGAAGGCATCGAATCCTACGAGGAGCTCGCCTATCTCCAGGCCGCGACCAAGATCCGTTACGCGCAGGGCTATTATTTCTCCCGACCGATCTTCCTGGAGGAGCTGAAGCTCGCAACGCCCGCCTCCAGCGAGGCACGCGCCAGCGTCACAAGCCGCTCGACGCAACAGAACCGGCAGGGCTATTCGCGCGCGAACGGGTATCGGCGGTAGAGGGCGCTGCTCGATGATGCGGCGGGCGCTAGCAGTCTCCCGTCATCCTGAGGTGCGAGGCCCGCGATGCGTATGCACCGTGGGTCGAGCCTCGAAGGATGAACGGCCGAGACGCAGCCGGGCCGTCGCCCTTCGAGGGCCGCTGAAGAAGCGGCCACCTCAGGGTGACGGGGACGGGTCGCGAGTGGATCAGCCTTCAATTCCCCCTTTGAAATTACGACCCTTTTGGTAGTAAGCAGGCAGACTTGCCCCGAGGTATGTCATGTCTGCCTCTTCCTCCTCCATCAGCGACCCCGCCTATCTCCGTGCGCGCGCGATGGAGACGCTGTTCGAGCGGCTGGAAAATCTCTGCGAGGGCGCGATCGCGATCGATCGCGACGGGCGGGTCGTCTACGTCAACGAAAAATATCTCGCCTCCCTCGGCCTCAAGCGCATCAGTGAAGCGATCGGCCGGCCGATCGAGGAGGTCATTCCGAACAGCCTGATGCGGAAGGTGGCCGAGACCGGCGAGCCGATCCTGCTCGACATCATGGAGCTCGGCGGCGAGCAGCTCGTCGTCACCCGCATGCCGATCGAGGACGAGAACGGGAAGGTGATCGGCGCGATCGGCTTCGTGCTCTACGACCACCTCGAAAGCCTCAAGCCGTTGCTCGCGCGCGTGGCCCAGCTCGAGAGCGATCTGCGGCTGGCGCGGCGGCAATTGTCCAACCCCCGCGCGGCGCGCTTCACCTTCGCCGACTTCGTCGGCACGACGCCGGGAATCGCGCAGGCCAAGGAGCTTGCAGGCCGCGCCGCGCGGCAGAGCGTCACGGTGCTCCTCACCGGCGAGACCGGAACCGGCAAGGAGATGCTGGCCCAGGCAATTCACAACGCCTCGTCCCGCGCCGAAAAGCCGTTCGTCAGCGTCAATGTCGCCGCGGTCCCCGACACGCTGATCGAATCGGAATTCTTCGGCACCGCGCCGGGCGCCTATACCGGGGCCGACCGCAGGGGGCGCGAGGGCAAGTTCCGCATCGCCGACGGCGGCACGCTGTTCCTCGACGAGATCGGCGAGATGCCGCTGCAATTGCAGGCCAAGCTGCTGCGTGTGCTCCAGGAGCGCGAGATCGAGCCGCTCGGCTCGGACAAGATCTCCAAGGTCGACCTGCGCGTGGTCGCCGCCACCAATGTGGATTTGCGCAAGCGCGTCAGCGACGGCGCGTTCCGGCCCGACCTCTATTATCGCCTCAACGTGCTCTCGATCGACCTGCCGCCGCTGCGCCACTGCCTCGATGATCTCCCCGACATCTGCGCCCGCCTGCTCGAGGACATCAGCGCATCCGGGGACTACGTCAACGCCAGGATCACGCCGAGCGCACTCGCCGCGCTCGCGCGCTACGACTGGCCGGGCAACGTCCGCGAGCTCCGCAACATCCTGGAGCGCGCACTGATCCTCAGCGATTCCGGACGGCTGACCGGCGACGATTTCGCCCGCATCCTCCCCGTCGGCACCGAGGTCAGGGCCGCTGCGCCCGCACGCCCGGGCGGACCCGTCGTGCCCTATGCCGAAGCCGAGGCCGAGTTCGAGAAGCACATGCTCGAGCAGGCGCTCGCCGCCAGCAACGGCCAGATCTCCGAGGCCGCGCGGATGCTGCGGATCTCGCGTGCGACCTTCTACAAGAAGCTCGCCAAGTTCGGCCTGGCCGCGGGACCCGCCTCCGTCTGAGTTTCGAGACACGGAACTGTCCGGAGTCTCGGATTCCTGACACGGCGCATCGCGACTCTTCCCGGGCGCGAATGCGGGAATTGCCGTCTTTTCAGCCATTTTGCGCAGACCGACCGCATCTGGCGCGGACCTTGCTCTTCGCTCTGCACAATGACGCGTGCTGCACATGCGCATTCGCAACCAGGGAGGATGCAAGATGAGTGAAGCGATCACGGTCCATCAGCTTCAGGCAAAACAGCCCTCGCACGTCACGGTCGCCACCGCGAGCCTGATCGGCACGGCCATCGAGTGGTATGATTTCTTCCTCTACGGCACGGCCGCGGCACTGATCTTCAACAAGCTGTTCTTTCCGAACTTCGACCCCATGATGGGAACGCTGCTGGCGTTCGCCACCTACGCGCTCGGCTTCATCGCGCGCCCGCTCGGCGGCGTCGTGTTCGGCCATTACGGCGACAAGATCGGCCGCAAGACCATGCTCTATCTGACGCTGCTGATCATGGGCGCGGCGACCGCGGCGATCGGATTCCTGCCGACCTACGAGACCGCCGGCATCTGGGCCGCGATCCTGCTCGTCACCTGCCGACTGGTCCAGGGCTTTGGCCTTGGCGGCGAATGGGGCGGCGCGGTGCTGATGGCGGTCGAGCATGCGCCCGCGGACAAGAAAGGCTTTTACGGCAGCTGGCCGCAGCTCGGCGCGCCGCTCGGCCTCGTGCTCGGCACGCTGGTGTTCTCGGTGGTGTCCTCGATGCTGACCGACGCGCAGCTCCTGGCCTGGGGCTGGCGCATCCCGTTCCTGTTCTCGATCGCGCTGGTGCTCGTCGGCCTGTGGATTCGCTTCACCATCGCGGAATCGCCGGAGTTCCAGAAGGTCAAGGACAGCAAGCAGGACGTCAAGATGCCGATCCTCGAGGCGATCCGGATGTACCCCAAGAACATCCTGCTGGCGATGGGCGCGCGCTTTGCCGAAAACGGCTTCTTCTACATCTACGCCACCTTCGTGCTCGCTTATGCGACGCAATCGCTCGGCATGAACAAGCAGGACATGCTCAACGGCGTGCTGATCGGCGCGGCGATCGAGACCTTCACCATTCCGGCCTTCGGTGCGCTCTCCGACCGCGTCGGGCGGCGGCCGGTCTATATTTTTGGCGCGGTGTTCTCGGCACTGATGTCGTTCCCGCTGTTCATGCTGCTGGCGACCAGGAATCCGCAATATGCCTGGATCGCGATCGTGCTGGGTCTCGCCATCGGTCATGCCGCGATGTACGGCCCGCAGGCGAGCTTCCTGTCGGAGCTGTTCGGCACCAAGGTGCGCTACAGCGGCGTCTCGCTCGGCTACAACCTCGCCTCGATCTTCGCCGGCGCGCTGTCACCACTGATCGCTACGGGCCTGATGACGGCCTACGCGCCGGCAACCTGGCCGATCTCGCTCTACATGATCGCCCTGGCGATCATCACCATCGTGTCGGTCTACTTCGCCACCGAAACACGCAAGATAATTCAGGACTGAACGTCTCGAGGATACCTACTGTCGCGAGGAGCAGCTGTTCCAGGGACGCTCCTCGCGATAGGATCAACGCACAGCAACAACGGCATGCGGTCGAAATGATCGGGAGGAACGCCGTGAGTCATCACCCCGCGCTGCCTTACCTGCGCAATTCGGAGAAAGGCAAGGTCGTCACGGCCGCCGAAGCGGTCATGCTGATCCGCGACGGCGACACGGTGGCGACCGGCGGCTTTGTCGGCATCGGTTTTGCCGAGGAGATCGCGATCGCGCTGGAGGAGCTCTATCTCGCCAACGAGGGCGATGCGCCCTACACGCAGGGCAAGCCGCGCAATCTGACGCTGGTCTACGCGGCGGGCCAGGGCGACGGCAAGCATAAGGGCCTCAATCATCTCGCCCATGAGGGCCTGGTCCGCAGGGTGATCGGCGGGCATTGGGGCCTTGCGCCGAAGCTTCAACAGCTTGCGATTGCCAACCAGATCGAAGCCTATAATCTGCCGCAGGGCGTCATCACGCATCTGTTCCGCGACATCGCCGCGCATCGTCCGGCACATATCACCCGCGTCGGCATCGGCACCTTCGTCGATCCCAGGCAAGGCGGCGGCAAGCTGAACGCGCGCACCACCGAAGAGCTGGTGGAGCTGATCACGCTTCGAGGCGAGGAGTGCCTGCTCTACAAGACGTTTCCGATCGATGTCGGGATCATCCGCGCCAGCACCGGCGATCCCGACGGCAATCTCACCATGGAGAAGGAGGCACTGACGCTGGAGGCGCTCGCCATCGCCATGGCCGCGCATAATTCCGGCGGCATCGTCATCGCCCAGGTCGAACGCGTCGCCGAGGGCGGCAGCCTCAATCCGCGCCAGGTCAAGATTCCCGGCATTCTCGTCGACTGCGTCGTCGTGGCGAAGCCGGAGAACCATTGGCAGACCTTTGGCACGCAGTACAATCCTGCCTTCTCGAGCGAGATCCGCGTCCGCGCCGCCTCACTGCCGGTGATGCCGGTCAGCGAGCGCAAGATCATCGCCCGGCGCGCCGCCCTCGAGCTCAAGGCCAACAGCGTCGTCAATCTCGGCATCGGCATGCCCGAGGGCATCGCCTCGGTCGCCAACGAGGAGCGGATCATCGACCTCATCACGCTGACGGCGGAGCCGGGCGTGATCGGCGGCATCCCCGCGAGCGGCATCGATTTCGGCGCGGCGATCAATACGCAGGCGGTGATCGACCAGCCGTACCAGTTCGACTTCTACGACGGTGGCGGTCTCGACGCCGCCTTCCTCGGTCTCGCCCAGGTCGACCGTGCCGGCAACCTCAATGTCAGCAAGTTCGGACCGAAGCTCGCCGGTGCCGGCGGCTTCATCAACATCAGCCAGAACGCCAAGGAGGTCGTGTTCGTCGGCACGTTCGGCGCGGGCAAGCAGCGCATTGCGGTGAACGACGGGAAACTCGTCATCCTCGACGAGGCGACATCACGCAAATTCGTCGACAAGGTCGAGCACGTCACCTTCAGCGGCTCGTTTGCCGCCGCGCGGCGGCAACGCACGCTGTATGTCACCGAGCGCTGCGTGTTCGAGCTGCGGCCAGACGGACTCGAGCTCACGGAAGTCGCGCCCGGCATCGACATCGAGCGCGATATCCTGCGCCTGATGGATTTCAAGCCGATGATCCCGCGCGATCCCGCAGCGATGGACGCCCGCATCTTCCGCGACGGCCTCATGGACCTGCGCGAGCGCCTGCTCACCATTCCGCTCGACCAGCGTTTCACGCTGGACGAGCAGCAGAACCTGTTCTTCGTCAATCTGGAACGCTACCCGCTGCGCAGCAAGGCCGAGATCGACACGATCGCGGCCATTGTCGAAGCCAGGCTCGCTCCGCTCGGCCGCCGGGTCTACGCCATCGTCAATTATGACAATTTTTCCATCGTGCCGGAACTGATGGACGAATATTCCGCCATGGTCCGCGATCTCGTCGACCGCTTCTATTCAGGCGTGTCGCGCTACACCACGTCGGGCTTCCTGCGCATCAAGCTTGGCCAGGCCCTGGAGAAGCGCGGCGTTGCGCCGCATATCTTCGAGAGCGCGGACGAGGCCCAGGCGGACCGGCGTCAGGTCGAGGGAGCCGGCGCGGCGCGCGCCACGCGGCGGGCCCAAAAATGATGCATGCTCGAAAGCGGACACGCTCCGCCGGAAGGTTCAATTGCAATGTTCGCAAGCTTGTGCAAATCGCTGTTACCAAGAGTCGCTGTTGCCAAGAGAAGTTAAATCAGGAGGGACCATCGTGCGTCGATCACTCATCATAACAACAACCATCCTCGCCCTCGCCGCGGGCACCTCCGCACAGGCCGACGATCTCAAGGTCGCGCTGATCTACGGCAAGACCGGCCCGCTCGAGGCCTACGCCAAGCAGACCGAGACCGGCCTGCAAATGGGTTTTGAATACGCCACCAAGGGCACCATGACGCTCGACGGGCGCAAGATCGTCGTCATCACCAAGGACGACCAGGGCAAGCCGGATCTCTCCAAGGCCGCGCTCGCGGAAGCCTATCAGGACGACAAGGCCGACATCGCGATCGGCACGACCTCGTCGGCCGCGGCACTCGCGATCCTGCCCGTCGCCGAGGAGAACAAGAAAATCCTGATCGTCGAACCCGCGGTCGCGGATCAGATTACCGGCGAGAAGTGGAATCGCTACATCTTCCGCACCGCGCGCAACTCGTCGCAGGACGCGATCTCGAACGCGGTCGCGATCGGCAAGCAGGGCGTCACCGTCGCGACGCTGGCGCAGGACTACGCCTTCGGCCGCGACGGCGTCGCCGCCTTCAAGGAGGCGCTCGCCAAGACCGGCGCGACGCTCGCCGCCGAAGAATATGCCCCGACCTCCACCACCGACTTCACCGCGGTCGGCCAGCGCCTGTTCGACGCACTGAAGGACAAGCCGGGCCGCAAGGTGATCTGGGTGATCTGGGCCGGCGCCGGCAATCCGCTGGCAAAGCTCCAGGACATGGATCCCAAGCGCTACGGCATCGAACTGTCCACCGGCGGCAACATCCTGCCGGCGCTGGCGGCCTACAAGGGCCTGCCCGGCATGGAAGGCGCGACCTATTATTTCTACGAGATCCCGAAGAACCCGGTGAATGACTGGTTCGTCGCCGAGCACCAGAAGCGCTTCAACGCGCCGCCGGACTTCTTCACCGCGGGCGGCTTTGCGGCCGCGATGTCCGTCGTCGCCGCCGTCACCAAGGCGAAGTCGACTGACACCGAGAAGCTGATCACTGCCATGGAAGGCCTGGAGTTCGACACGCCGAAGGGCAAGATGATGTTCCGCAAGGAAGACCATCAGGCGCTCCAGAGCATGTATCACTTCAAGGTCAAGGTCGATCCGAATGTCGCCTGGGCCGTGCTCGAGCCGGTGCGCGAGCTGAAGATCGAGGACATGGACGTTCCCGTCCGCAACAAGCGCTGAGTTGTCTCGTCTCACCTCCCCCGCAAACGGGGGAGGTGAGACGTAGCGCGACTGCGGATTTTTTCCTCATTTCATCATTTGCCAGACTCCGAATGACGCTGACCCTCGAGACCCGTGACCTCACCATCCGCTTCGGCGGCCATGTCGCGGTCAACAACGTCACCTGCAGCTTCCGCCCCGGCGAGCTCACCGCGATCGTCGGCCCGAACGGCGCCGGCAAGACCACTTATTTCAACCTGATCTCCGGCCAGCTCCGCGCATCGAGCGGCAGCATCCTGTTCGACGGCACCGACATCACCCAGCACTCGGCGCCGATGCGGACGCGCGCAGGCCTGGGGCGCGCCTTCCAGCTCACCAATCTCTTTCCGAACCTCTCGGTGGAAGAAAACGTCCGCCTCGCCGTGCAGGCCGCCGACGGCACCCATTACGACATGCTGCGGCCCTGGATGATCCGCCGTGACCTGATCGCCCGCGCCGATGCGATTCTGGATCAGGTCGCGCTCGGCGGCCGCCGCGGCGTGGCCGCGACCGCACTGTCGCATGGCGACCAGCGCAAGCTCGAGGTCGCGCTGATGATCGCGCTCGAGCCGAAGGTCTTCATGTTCGACGAGCCGACCGCAGGCATGAGCATCGACGAGGTGCCGGTCGTGCTGAACCTGATCGCGCAGCTCAAGCAGGACAAGAGCAAGATCATTCTCCTCGTCGAGCACAAGATGGACGTCGTCCGCTCGCTCGCCGACCGCATCATCGTGCTGCATAACGGGCAGCTTGTTGCGGACGGTCCGCCGGCCGAGGTGATTGCGTCACCGATCGTGCAGGAAGCCTATCTCGGCGTCGCGCCCAAGAAAGTTGCAGGGAGCGCAGCATGACCGATCTGCTAAAGCTCTCCGGTGTCCACACCCATATCGGCCGCTATCACATCCTCCAGGGCATCGATCTCGCTGTCGCGCAGGGGCAGACCACCATGCTGCTCGGCCGCAACGGCGCCGGCAAGACCACGACATTGCGCACCATCATGGGCCTCTGGCAGGCCTCCTCCGGCGAGATCAGCCTCGCCGGCGAGCGCATCGAGAGTCGTGCGACGCCTGACATCGCGCGGCTCGGCGTCGGCTACGTGCCGGAGAGCATGGCGGTGTTCTCCGACCTCACGGTGAAGGAGAATCTGGTGCTGGCGGCGCGCGACGGACCGCTCGACGACGCCCAGCTCGACTGGATCTTTGGCTTCTTCCCCGCGCTGCGCCGGTTCTGGCTGTCGCGCGCGGGAAGTCTCTCGGGCGGGCAGAAGCAGATGTTGTCGATTGCCCGCGCCATCATCGAACCGCGCAAGCTCTTGCTGATCGACGAACCGACCAAGGGGCTGGCGCCGGCGATCGTGATGGCGCTGATCGAGTGCCTGAAGGAGATCAAGCGCAAGGGCGCCACCATCCTTCTCGTCGAGCAGAATTTCTTCGCCGCCCGCGAGCTCGGCGACAACGTGCTCGTGATGGACAACGGCACCATCGTGCATCGCGGCGAGATGGCGGCGCTCGCCGCCGACGTGCCGCTGCAGGAGCGGCTGCTCGGCCTGAGCCTGGAGGCGCATCAGTGACTGAACTCGCCGCAGCCGATCCGCTGCCGAAGCCGAAGCGTGACATCGCGCCGATCCTGCTGCCGATCGCGGTCGCCCTCGTGATGATCCCGCTGATCGGCTCCCCCAGCACCTGGCTGACGCTGACGGCCGCGAGCCTCGCGATGGGCATGATGATCTTCATCATGGCCTCCGGACTCACACTCGTGTTCGGCCTGATGGACGTGCTCAATTTCGGCCATGGCGCCTTCATCGCGGTCGGGGCCTATGTCGCGACCCTGGTGCTGGCGCCGTTCGCGGCCTCCCTTCAGGCGGATTCGCTGTGGACGAACCTCGCGGTGCTGGCGCCGGCGGCATTGCTGTCGATGGCGGTCTCCGGCGCGCTCGGCCTGATCGTCGAGCGGGTGCTGATCCTGCCCGTCTACGGCCAGCATCTGAAGCAGATCCTGATGACAACGGGCGGCCTGATCGTCGCCGAGCAGACGCTCTACGCGGTGTGGGGGCCACAGATCATCCCGACGCCGCTGCCGACGTCGCTGCGCGGCTCCTTCATCCTCGGCGACGTCGCGATCGCGAAATATCGCGTGCTGGCGACGCTGATCGGCCTCGCCGTCTTCATTGCGATCCAGCTCGTGCTCAACCGAACCAAGCTCGGGCTTCTGATCCGCGCCGGCGTCGAGAACCGCGAGATGGTCGAGGCGCTCGGCTATCGCATCCGCCGTCTGTTCCTCGGTGTGTTCATGACGGGATCGGCGCTGGCCGGGCTCGGCGGCGTGATGTGGGCGCTGTATCGCGAGCAGGTCCACGCCTCCATGAGCGACGACCTCACCGTCCTGATCTTCATCGTCGTCATCATCGGCGGCCTCGGCTCGATCGGCGGTTGCTTCATCGGCGCGATCCTGGTGGCGATGATTGCCAATTATGGCGGCTTCCTGGTGCCGAAGCTCGCCCTCGTCTCCAACATCCTGCTGATGGTCGCCATTCTGATGTGGCGGCCGCGCGGCCTCTATGCGGTGACCAGCCGATGATGATCCTGTCAGGCGATCCGCCGCGCAGCCGCGTGCTCACGCTCGTTCTCGTCCTCGTCATCCTGGCGCTGGTGGCGACGCCGTTCCTGTTCCCCGGGGCGAAGGCGCTGAACGTCGCGGCCAAGATCTGCGTCTTCGCCGCGCTGGTCGCCTCCTACGACCTGCTGCTCGGCTATACCGGTTCGGTGTCGTTCGCACACACCATGTTCTACGGGATCGGCAGCTACGCGATCGCGATCGCGCTGTACGGGATGGGCCCGAATTGGGGCGCGGTTGCAACCGGCATCGTGGTCGGCCTGCCGCTTGCCGCGCTGCTTGCGCTTGCGATCGGACTGTTCTCGCTGCGGGTCGCCGCGATCTTCTTTGCCATGATCACGCTCGCGGTCGCATCCGCCTTCCAGGTGCTGGCCTCGCAGCTGTCCTGGCTGACCGGCGGCGAGGACGGCCGCAGCTTTCAGCTGCCCGAGTTGCTCAGGCCCGGCACGGTGCTGATCTCCAAGAACCTCATGGGATTCGAGGTCAACGGCCGCATCCTGACCTACTATCTTGTGTTCGCCGTCTCGGCCCTGATGATCCTCGCCTTGCTGCGGGTGGTGAACTCGCCGTTCGGACGCGTGCTACAGGCCATCCGCGAAAACCGCTTCCGCGCCGAGGCGCTCGGCTTCCGCACCGTCTTCCACCTGACCTACGCCAACTGCATCGCCGCACTGGTGGCCGCCGGTGCCGGCATTCTCAATGCGCTGTGGCTGCGCTATGCCGGTCCCGATACCTCGCTCAGCTTCTCGATCATGCTGGACATTCTCCTGATGGTCGTGATCGGCGGCATGGGCACGATCTACGGCGCGATCATCGGCGCCACCATCTTCATCCTCGCCCAGAACTATCTGCAGTCGCTGATGGGCGTCGCCTCCAAGGCGGCGTCGGAAGCCGGTCTACCGCTGCTGCCGGGGCTGTTGCATCCCGACCGCTGGCTGCTGTGGCTCGGGCTGCTCTTCATCGCCAGCGTCTACTTTTTTCCGACCGGCGTGGTCGGACGGCTGCGCAATGCCGGCGGCGACAAGAGCACGGGCAACTCGCATTAACGCGCGATTCATGATGCAGCGCAGCGGCTCGCTGGACACGACTGTGATCGCGCAACGAGATTAATGCTTAGGTAACTGGCTTTGCTAAGGTTTGCGCCATTTGTGCGGTGTATTCCTGTCTCTTCAGGGAGGGGGAATGCGCCAGGTCTTTGCAGGCATTGCAGCCGGAATGTTCCTAGCCGCGAAGCACGGCTGGGAGCGAGCCATTCGGCGTGGACCGGTGCTGTGGCTGACCCTGTGCGGCGTGCTGCTGGTCGCGGGGATCTTCGCCGTGACCGCCATGGCCATTGGCGAATTTCGCGAACGTACCCTGGGCAACCGCGAGCGCGAGCTGGAAAACACGGTGCAGCTGATCGCGCGGCACTTCGATCAGCAATTTGAGGATTCCGACGTCGTCGCCGCCGACGTGATCGGGCAGATGAACCTGCCGGAGATCAGTTCGGCCGCGACGTTCCGCGAGCGCATGTCCGGACCTGCGACAAACGAGATGCTGCGCAGCAAGATCAGCTCCGTGTCTTACCTCGGCGACATCGCGATCTACGATGCCGACGGCGACCTGATCAACTGGTCGCGGGCCCAGCCGCTGCCCAAGATCAACGTCTCGTCGCGCGCCTACTTTCAGACGTTCAAATCGAATCCGATGGCCGAACCGGTGGTGCTGGAGTCAGTCCGCAGCTTCATCATCGGGAAATGGACCACGATTGTCGCGCGTCGGCTGAACGGCACGGACGGCAGCTTCTTCGGCGCGATGGTCCGCCGGATCGATCCCGACAGCTACCAGAACTATTTCGCATCCGTTGCGCTTGCGGAGGGCACGGCGATCTCGCTGTTCGACCGCGAAGGCAAGATGCTGGCGCGCTACCCGCATGTCGAAGAGCTGATCGGCAAGAGCTTCAAGGACGCGCCGCTGATGCGCAAGATGCTGGCCGAAGGTGGCCGGCACACCCTGCGCGTCAAGGGTCCGATCGACGGCGAGGACCGCCTCGGCTCCGCGGCCTCGCTTTCGCATTTCCCGCTGGTCATCGTCGCGACCAGCACCACGAGCGCCGCGCTGGCCGACTGGCGGCAGCAGACCGGTTTCATGGTCACCACCGCCGCGCTTTCGGCCAGCGTGATTGCGCTGATCCTGTTCCTGATCGTTCGCCAGATCAACCGGCAGAATCGCGAGGCGCAGCAACGGCTGGAAGCTGAGCGGGGACGGCTCGACACTGCCCTGAACAACATGTCGCAGGGGCTGATCCTGTACGACGCCGCCGGCTGCATCGTCACCTGCAACCGCCGCTACGCTGACATGTTCGACCTCTCGCACGACGTCATCAAGCCCGGCTGCCACATCAGTGAGGCGATGCACCACCGCAAGGAGCGTGGCGCATTCGGTGGCGACGTCGATGCGTTTTGCGCCGACGTCATGAAGGTCGTCGCTGAAGGCACCGTCTCCACCAGGGTCCACGAGCTGCCTAACGGCCGCGCCTTCCAGGTCATCAACACTCCTCTCGCGCAGGGCGGATGGGTCGCCACGATCGAGGAGATCACCGAACGCCGCAATCTGGAGCAGGAACGCGACCGCAACTACATGTTCCTGCGCGAGATCATCGATCACATCCCGTCGCAGATCACGGTGAAGGATGCTCAAACGCGGCAATACCTGTTGGTGAACCGGACCGCCGAGGAGCAATTCGGCCAATCGAGTGAAGTCATCGTTGGGAAGACTCCCTTCGACATGTACCCGGATGCCTCCGCCAGGGTCGTTACCGACGACGACAGCAAGGCGCTGCTTGCGACCAACGGATTGTTCAAGGACGAACATCCCTGGCAGAGCCAGGCCAAGGGGCTGCGCTACATCACCTCGACGCGAATCGGAATCCGCGACAAATCCGGCGAGCCGCGCTACCTCATCAATGTCGTCGAGGATGTCACCGAACGACGGCGCGCCGACGAGAAGATCGCGCATATGGCGCATTACGATGCGCTCACCGACCTGCCGAACCGGGCATTGTTCCGCGAGCAGATCGAGCGTGAACTCGAGAAGGTCGGCGGCGGCAGTCAGTTCGCGCTGCTCTATATCGACGTCGACGAGTTCAAAGGCATCAACGATTCGCTCGGTCATCACGTCGGCGACGAGCTGTTGAAGGCGATCGCGACCCGCATCCGCGGCTGCCTCGGACAGGGCGACCTGATTGCGCGGCTCGGCGGCGACGAATTCGCGGTGATCCAGACCGGAATCAATTCGTCTGCCGACGTGGTGTCATTCGTGACACGGATCTTCGAGGCGATCCGCCGGCCCTATCACTGCTTCGGTCATCAGCTCTCCACCGATGCCAGCATCGGCATCGCGCTGGCGCCGCAGGACGGCACCGACCTCGACCAGCTCATCAAGAATGCCGACCTCGCGATGTACGGCGCCAAGGCCGAAGGACGCCGCACCCACCGCTTCTTCGAGCCGGAGATGGATGCGAGCGCCAAGGCGCGCCTCACCCTGGAGCAGGATCTGCGCCAGGCGCTGGTGAACGGCGGTTTCGAGATTCACTATCAACCGCTGGTCGACCTGCGCAGCAACGAAGTCTCGGGCTGCGAGGCGCTGCTGCGCTGGCGGCATCCCGAGCGCGGCATGGTGTCGCCAGCGGAGTTCATTCCGATTGCCGAGGACACCGGCCTGATCAACGAGCTCGGCGACTGGGTGCTGCGCATGGCCTGCAACGAGGCCGCGACCTGGCCGGCACATGTGCGTGTCGCCGTCAACGTCTCGCCGGTGCAGCTCAAATGCGACACGCTGGCGCTGCGGATCGCCGGCGCGCTTGCCGCTTCCGGACTTGCCCCGTCCCGGCTCGAGCTCGAGATCACCGAGGCCGTGCTGATCCGCGACGACGAGGCGGCGCTCTCGATCCTGCACCAGCTCCGCGCGATCGGCGTGCGCATCGCGCTCGATGATTTCGGCACCGGCTACTCCTCGCTCAGCTATCTGAAGCGCTTCCCGTTCGACAAGATCAAGATCGACCGCTGCTTCGTCGCCGATATCGCGGAGACGAGCGGCGCGCCCGTGATCGTGCAGGCGGTGGTGAACATCGCCGCCGCCAGCAACATGACCACGGTCGCGGAGGGCGTCGAGACCGAGGCGCAGCGCGAGATGCTGCGCGCGCTCGGCTGCACGGAGATGCAGGGTTATCTTTTCAGCAAACCGAAGCCGGCCTGCGAAGTGCGAAAGCTGTTCGGTCCGAGCCATGCCTTGCCGGTGGCGGCGGTGGCCTGAGATGGCGAAGCCGAGGAAAATTGCAGCGAAGACGGTCGACGTAGCGGATTCCTACGCCGTGCGGCTGATGCAGCATCTGGTGGTGCCGACCTTCGTGATCGACCCGAAGCGCCGTGTCGTGATCTGGAACAGGGCCTGCGAGCGACTGACCGGCGTTGCCGCCTCCGACGTGATCGGCACCAATAAGCACTGGCAGGCCTTCTACGAGACCAAGCGCCCTTGTCTCGCCGACCTCGTCGCGCTCGACCGCCCGGAGCAGCTGCCGGAGTTCTATTCGGAATATGCCGCGCGCGGCCATAACGGACTCGGTTTCAGCGCCGAGAACTGGTGCGTGATGCCGAAGCTCGGCAGCCAGCTCTATCTCGCCATCGACGCCGGCCCCATTCACGACGAGGCCGGCCATCTGATCGCGGTGGTGGAGACGCTGCGCGACCTCACCGACCAGAAGCGCGCCGAGATGGCACTGAAGGAGCTCGCCACCAAGGACGGGCTGACCGGTCTGTCGAACCGCCGCTCGTTCGACCAGATGCTGATGAGCGAATGGGCCCGCGCCCAGCGGACGCAGAAGCCGATGGCGCTGCTGTTCGGCGACGTCGATCATTTCAAGCTGTTCAACGACCGCCACGGCCACCAGAGCGGCGACGAATGCCTGCGCGCGGTCGCTTCCGTCGTCAGCAGGCATGCCGTGCGCCCGCTCGATCTCGCCAGCCGCTACGGTGGCGAGGAATTCGCGCTGATCCTGCCGGACATGGGTTGCGATACTGCCTGCGCCATCGCCGACGAGATCCGCCGCGCGGTGATGGCCTTGCGGATCGCCCATGGCGCCATCGGGGCCGGTGACCACGTCACCCTGAGTGTCGGTGTCGCCAGCCACATTCCGGGCGAAACCGACGGCAGCCCCGCCCGGCTGCTCGGTGCGGCCGACGAGGCGCTCTATGCGGCCAAACGGCTCGGTCGCAACCGCGTCATCTGCGCCGAACGGCTGCTCGCCGAGTTCGCCAGCCTCGGCCGGGACAGCCTGCCGGTTCCTGGCCGTATGGCCCGCAAATCAGCCTGACCTGAGACGGCGGAAGCGGTTGCCCGCCCCCCGCCAATCGGCTAAATGAACCTCGACTAGCACCCGTAGCTCAGCTGGATAGAGCGTTGCCCTCCGAAGGCAAAGGTCACACGTTCGAATCGTGTCGGGTGCGCCAGTCTCTTCCAGTGCACGCTGGAGGTACCCTCGCCCGAGCTGCCTTGTTACCGCCCGCGCCGGAGTCATCGCCTGCTCAGCCAAGCACCCGCTCAGGTCAGCATCGAGATGATCGCCTGGATCTGGTCGGAAGCCGACGTCACCAGTCCGTCGTATGACGTCTGGCCGTGTGCGGCAGCCTTCAAAATGCATTCGGCTACGGCGGCTTTCAGGCCGAACACCGACTGATGGGCCGGGACGTTTGCCATCACGGTCTCAAGTGCCTGACGCATCGTGTGAACGAGCTCGGAGCTGTATTGCATGTGCTGTCCTCCGCCGGCTCATATTAGGTCGCCTGCCCATGCTTGCCACTCACAAGCCTGAGATTGTTCTTTGATGAACTCGGGACTGAACGTCTCAATTCAAACGCCAGATGGCCGCATTGAGCACGCCGGCAAACGCGACCCAGGCTGCGTAGGGCACGAACAATGCGGCGGCCAGCCTGTCTCGTGATGCCTCGAGACGGATGTAGGTCACGATCGCGACGAACAGGCCAATGAGGATGACGAGCGCCGCTCCGATCTGATGCATCGTGAACATGACCGGAGACCAGGCGAAATTGAGGATCAGTTGCGCGGCCCAGGCCTGCGTCGCTTTGCCCATCATCGTTTTGCCCATGGGTTCACGGCTGGGTTCACGGCGGAAGGTTCGCCAGCCCGCGACCGCGATCATGATGTAGAGGATGGTCCACGCCACCGGAAACGCCCAGTTCGGCGGCACGAAACTCGGCTTGGCGAGGGCCGCATACCAGTCTCCGGGGAGATTGGTCGCGCCGATCAGCCAGCCGATGCCGACCACGGCGACGACGAAGAACGACAATCGAAGCATCCATCACCTCGCGCTTCACCTCGCGCAATTGTATCATCTTTCCATGAGCGAATCCGACACGGTGACCGGCGAAGCCTCGCCCGTCCGCAAGATCATCCATATCGACATGGATGCCTTCTATGCGTCCGTGGAACAACGCGATAATCCGGAGCTGCGCGGAAAACCGGTCGCGGTCGGAGGCTCCGCGGAACGTGGCGTCGTCGCGGCCGCCAGCTATGAGGCCCGCAAGTTCGGCGTTCGCTCTGCCATGCCATCCGTGACTGCGAAGCGACAATGTCCCGACCTGATCTTCGTCAAACCGCGCTTCGAGGCCTACAAGGCGATCAGCAGGCAGATCCGCGACATCTTCGCCGAGCACACCCCCATCATCGAGCCGTTGTCGCTTGACGAGGCCTATCTCGACGTGACGGAAAATCTGCAAGGCATCCCGCTGGGGCGGGACGTCGCGCTACGGATTCGCGAGACAATCAAGGCCGAGACAGGCCTCAACGCTTCCGCCGGCATCTCGTACAACAAGTTTCTGGCAAAACTCGCCTCCGATCATCGCAAGCCCAACGGGCAGTTCGTGATCTCGCCGGAGATGGGCCCCGCCTTTGTCGAGACGCTGCCCGTCGGCAAATTCCATGGGATAGGCCCGGCGACAGCCGCGAAGATGAACGCGCTCGGCATGTTCACCGGCCTCGATATTCGTCATCAGACGCTGGAGTTCATGAATGCGAATTTCGGCAAGTCGGGCGCCTATTACTACTGGATATCGCGCGGTGTCGACGAACGGCCGGTCCGGGCCGACCGGGTCCGCAAATCCATCGGCGCGGAGACCACGTTCTCAAGCGATCTCACCGAATTCGACGCACTGGTCGCCGAGCTCAAGCCGCTCGTCGACAAGGTGTGGCGCCATTGCGAGGCGACCGGCAACCGTGGCCGCACCGTTACCTTGAAGATCAAATTTGCCGACTTCGAGATCATCACGCGCAGCAGGTCCGCCCCTTCGCCAGTTGCAGGCCGGGACGATCTGGAGCGGCTGGCTTGCGGCCTGCTCGAAGTCGAGATGCCGCTGCCCAAGCGCGTCAGGCTGCTGGGGGTATCGCTGTCTTCCCTCCAGGCCGGGGACGAGGCGGAGCCGCAGCTGACTTTTGGCATCTGAACCAAACTGACGGGGCTCCCGGCGAACACGGACAGCCGCACAGAGCGCGCTCGCCGTGCGGAGGACGGTGGCAAGCTTTTCAGACTTGATTTTCAGACCTGATTTTCTGACTTGCCACCGAAAGTCGATCCGCTGGGGCCGATCAATGCCTCACGTGCTCGAACACCACGATCACGCCCGTCGGCTCGGGCTCGTGCGCCATCAGGCGTGTCAGCTCGGAATCGCCCCAATCGGCGAGGCTGACGACTTCGCCGCTCTGCCGCTCCATGCCGGGCGGCGCCGTGGGCTCGACGACCTTCAGCCCCATCTCATCGACGAAGAAAGTGTGCTCGCCGAACATGCTGTTGAGCTGCGGCATGGCGGGATGCTCGTCGGGCAGCACCTGAGCGCCGAGCTGGTTGATGGTCTGCTTCACCTGTTCGGATGTGAGCTTCATGAGCTGCTCCGTTCTGTTGCCGGTTTCATTGAACCGGGCGATATGCGGGCGTTCCCTGCGCCGCTATTCGCCTGGCTCAACCTCCGAACGGGTGCTGCGCACAAACGTTCCCGAAAAATGTATTTCGTGATCGCGCGTTTCACCCGCCGCGCTGATGGCACGGGATCGCCACACGATGTCCACGATCCAGCCGCCGACGGCGCTAATCGGCGGCTTCGACGATCCGAATGTCGCGGTCCGCGCCGTCGCCGAGCAGATCGTGAGCGGCCTTGTAGGCGGGGCTTTCATATGCCGCCTTGGCGCTCGCGACGCTGTCGAACTCGATGAGGACGACCCGTTCCATCTGGCCGTGCTCGAACGCCGCAGCCGGCATCCCGCGCGCGAGCACGCGGCCGCCGGCGGCCTCGATCGCCGGCCGCGACAGTTTGGCGTAGGCCGCCATGGCGTCGGGATTCTTGATCGCGCGATAGGTGGCAACCCAATAGGCTTTGGCCATTTCGTTTCTCCTGATTTCAAGTGACCTAATGTTCGCTGCGGTTCTCGCCGACCGAGAGCGCGCAGATGCGTGAGATATATGTGTAGGGCAGACCGGTTTCCTCGGCCCAGACGTTGAACTGCGCCTGCACTTTTGCGAGATCGCCCTTGGACTTCACCTCTTCGGCGATGTCGAGGCCGGCATCGCGCAGGCAGGCCACGACGTCCTTGGACGTGACAAAACCGTCCCAGCCGATGAACCGCAGCAGCATCTGGCCGGTGTTCCCACCTAACCGACTGCCACGCTTGCTCAGGAGATCGAGCAGGCCGACCTCGTCGGACGGCGGCCACTTCGCCAGAAACCTGCCGAAGCTGCCATGCTCTTTCGCGATCTCCTGGACGAAGGCGGCGTTGTCGCGCACTGACATGATCTTGGCACCGTTGCGCACGATGCGCGCGTCACGCAGCAGGCCCTCCCAATAGTCCTCAGGCTGGAAGGTGAGCTTGGCCGGCTGGAAACGCAGGAAGGCGTCTTCAAACCCGTCCCATTTCGTCTCGATCACGCCCCAGGCAAAGCCCGCGCAAAACACACGCTTCGTCATCTCTGCGAGGATGCGGTCGTCGCCGCGTTTTGCGAGGCCCTTCAGGTCGGGCTTTTCGGGCATCAGCTTTTCGAGCGCCTTGGGCCCGCCCTTGCGTTTTTCGGCGCGAGCACGAATGGTCTTGAAGGAGGTCATGCGGACACGAGCGGTTGAGGGTGCCCAAGGACACCAGAATTCGATGACCCGGTCCAGCCCCGCGACGCTTCGATGCTTGCACCCGCGGATACGCCGCAGCATACTGCCCGTGTTGAATTGGCGAGAGATGCGGCCGGTCTGCCTCTTGCGTTCAGATATTTTGTAATTCCCGAACCTTTTTGACGTCGCACCCTTTGACGTCGCACTCGTGGATTTCCAATGCGCTGCCTGGTCGTGGCCGACCTGCACTATTCGCTGCCCCAGCTCGACTGGCTCGTCAGCGCGGCTCCGCAATTCGACGTCGTGATCTTCGCCGGCGATGCACTCGACATCGGCTCGATGGTGGATTTTCGCGCGCAGATCGTGGTGGTGAAGAAGTACCTTGCGCTGGTCGCCGCGAAGACCCGCGTGATCCTCTGCTCCGGCAATCACGACCTCGACGAGCGCAATGCGGAAGGCGAAAAGATCTCGCGCTGGATCTCGGAGGTGCGCGAGTTGGGCGTTGCCTGCGACGGTGACAGCCTCACCATCGGCGACACGCTGTTCACGGTGTGCCCATGGTGGGATGGGCCGCTGGTCCAGCAACGCCTCGTCGCGCAGCTCGGCGCCGCCGCGGCTAACCGGCCGCAGCGCTGGATCTGGGCCCATCATGCGCCGCCTGCGGATTCACCGACGAGCTGGGGCGGGAAGCGCTTCTTCGGCGACGTCGAGCTGGTGCAATGGATCATGCAGTACCAGCCCTCGATGGTGATCTCGGGCCATGTGCATCAGTCGCCGTTCATCACGGACGGCTCGTGGTTCGACCGGCTGGGGCAGACCTGGGTGTTCAATACCGGCCTGCAACCCGGCCATCCCCCGACCTTCATCGTGCTCGACCTCGATGCGGACAAGGCGTTCTGGCTTGCTGCCGGCGAAGCGCAATGGATCGATCTTGGCGCGCCGCTGAAGCGGCCCGCCGCTCCGATCGAGGCGCCGCCCGACTGGCTCACATTCTTGGATCGGATTGCCGATCCGAGCCTGGCGAGACCTCGAGCGGCGGCAGGTTGATCATGCTCTGGAGCACCTCGCCGACCATGGCCAGATGCGTGCCGTGGCCGGCATATTGCCGCTTGAGATCGGCGAGATAGGTGTTGGCGACGTTGAGCCGCTGCGCAAGCATCTTTGCGATCAAAAGCGCCGCGCCCGCCTCCTGCTTGAGGAACGAGGCCGCATCCTCGAATTCGTAGATGACTGCGTCGGAGCAGGCCCGCACGGTTGCAGTATGCGGCTGCCCCAGCAGCACCGACATTTCGCCCAGCACCGCGCCGGGCTCGGCCACGGTGGCGACCACCATCTCGCCCTTGAGCACTTCGAGCTTGCCCTGCATCAGCACATAGAGATGGCCGGTGGTGCCGCCCTCGGCGATGATAAGCGTGCCGGCCGCAACCTGCCGCTCCGTCCCACCGGTGCAATAAACCAGAACTGCGCGCATCCGACCAAAACTCCCGTCGCAGGGAGACACTAGAGCACGACCGGCGGCGCGCGCTTGCCCAAATTTGTGGCAAGCCCGCTATCGCGACAGGCGCTTCGCGAGGTGGATCGATTGCCAGTCGCCGAGGCCGGTGTCCTCGTATCCTGCCTTCTTGGCAAGGCCGCGCATCTCGGCGTTCACGCGCGCGGTCTCTGCTGCAATCATCTCGTGACCGAGATCGCTGGCGTGCCTCTCCATTGCTGTCATCATCTGGAGGCCGACACCCTTGCGCTGAAAGACATCGGCGACGGAGATGGCGAAATCACCATGCCGTGCGGCCGCATCGTAGGCGTATCTGGTTTCGCCGATGATCGTGCCTTGCCCTTCCTGCCTGATCTCGGCGAGCAGGGTGAAATGATCGGGATGGCCGGTCTTGGCGACGCATTCGGCCGCGACCACGGCAAAGTCCGCTCGCGCGCCCATGAAGCGCTTGTTGCGCGATGTCGTGGAAAGGCTCGTGAAATAGATCGAGAGGCTCTCGACATCGGACGAGCTGGCGGGCCTGATATGGACCGCGCCCTTTGCTTCGGCTGACCCGACAACGGCATCCAGCAATAACTGTGACATGCGCGAGGCTTTCGGCAGGTTGCGTGGATTGCACCCTTAGCCGAAGCGGCGCACGGGCCGCTTGGACATTGCCGCCAATCTTGCAGCCGTAAACGAACAGCTCGTTGCCCTGTGCCGTGCGTCACACACGAGGGTTGAGACGTGATCGTGCTTACGTCGCTTCATGCGGCCGCGCGCGCGGACACGCCGCCCGCCTTCTGCGTCACACGCGGGAGAGTGAAGGCACCTCCTCCGGCACGATCGCCTGGAGGCCGCCGAAGCGACGCTCGCGGCCATGGAAGGAGGCCAGGGCAGTGGCGAGATCGCCCGCGTCGAATTCGGGCCACATCCGCTCGGTGAAGTGCAGCTCGGCATAGGCGCCTTCCCAGAGCAGGAAGTCCGACAGCCGTTTCTCACCCGAGGTGCGGATGATGAGATCGACGTCGCGCAAACCGGCCTCGCCGGTGACGAGCTGCGAGAACGCCTCGCGGGTGAGGCTAGTCAGTGCCGCCGCCTTCGCCGCCGCGTTGAGGATGGCGTCGCGGGCGGAATAGTCGACGGCGATGCGCAGATGAAGCGTGCTGCCGTGCGCGGTGGCGCCTTCCGCACGCGCGATCGCATTGGCGATGCCGTCGGGCAGGCGGTCGCGGCGGCCGATCACGGTGAGACGCACGCCGTTCTTGACCAGGCTCTGCACCTCGTTGGCGAGGTAGAATCGCAGAAGCGTCATCAGCGCGGCCACCTCGGCCTTCGGCCGGCGCCAATTGTCGGTGGAGAAGGCGTAGAGCGTCAGCGTGCCGATGCCCTGCTTGGGCGCGGCTTCGACGATGCGGCGGATCGCCTCGACGCCGGCCTCGTGGCCGCGCACGCGCGACAGGCCGCGCCGCGTTGCCCATCTGCCGTTGCCGTCCATGATGATGCCGACGTGAAGCTTCTCGTTGCGGGACATAGGGTCACTTTGCATTGCAAAGTCTCCGGTCAAAAAAGGGGAAGGATCAGGTCGAGACGATGCCGAGACGGCCGAGCGGCGCCGCCTCGCGGCCGGCGGCCTTGGCTGCGTCGCGCACCAGGCGTTCGAGCACGGCGAGATAGTCGAGGAAGCGGCGGCGGCCGGCCTTGGTCAGACGGCAGGTCGTGTGCGGGCGATTGCCCTCATAGCCCTTGGTCACCTCGACGAGGCCGGCTTCCTGGAGCACGGCGAGATGCCGGCTGAGATTGCCGTCGGTGAGGCCGCAGAGCTGCTTGAGATCGGCGAACGCCAGACCCTTCGGATGCGCCATCAGCGAGGTCAGAAGTCCGAGCCTCGCCTTCTCGTGAATCACGCGGTCCAGTCCTTCATAAGAGAAGGGCGCGCTGTCAGTCTTCGACATCATGGTCTCCGGATGCGAAATACAGAATGCCCGCCATCACCGACTGCCCGATCACGAAGGGCAGGCCCATGGTCCATGGCGACAGCGTATGGGTTTGGCTCGCGAGCACCACCACCGCAAAGCCGGACATGAAATACCAGGCTCCGGCGAGCGCCACGGTGCGCGGCAGCGAGCGGACGGAGGCGAAAATCCCGAGCGACACCAGGATCTGCCACAGGCCTGGCAGCAGCCACAGCGTTTCGCCTGCGAACTTCCACATCACCACCGCAAGCAGCACACCGGCAACACCTGCGGGCAGGAACTGCTCGACTGCCTGGTGGATCATGGCATCGGCGAGGCCCGAATGATGGCGGCGCGAACGTGCGCGCATCTCGATGCCGATCATCAGGCCTGAGAGCACGGCGGCAATGAACCAGCCGAAGAAGAAACCGAGCGGCTCGCCGGTGGGATCACCGAGCAGCCAGAATTGCAGGATTGCGGTGAGAAGCGCGACCGCACCGGTCGCGGCCATCGTCGCCGGGCCGTAGCCACGGAACGCCGTGCCGGCCGCAATCTGGCTGCGGATCGCCACGATGTCGGCCAGTGCCTTGTCGAGATCGCGCATTGGCAACGCCAAAACCTCGCTCCGCCCATGCTTGCCGGGAATATCGGTCCCGTTACTTTGTATTGCAAAGTATATCGGATTGCAAAGCAAGGGCAAGCCCGAAGGTCGCATCGACCACACCGGCCTCGTCAGACAACTGCCGGTTGCACAGCACCTCCTCTCGCAGATAAGATGCGCATAGGAGCGTTCCGGGGGGAAGGTATGTGGCTTAAGTCATTAATCATTGCGTTCTTAGTGCAGGTGAGCATCGGCAGCGTCGCGCATGCGGCGGGACCGTTCGGCTCCGTCAATGTCGGCAACTGGGTCGGCGGTGCGTTCAGCAATGATGAAACGGGAGCCTTCTCGCATTGTGCCGCGACGGCGCCTTATGCCAACGGCGTCATTCTCGTCGTCGGCCAGAATTCCGCAGGCTCATGGATATTGAGCTTTGCGAGTCCCAGCTACCGCTTCAAACAGGGAGAGAACGCCGCGATCGACGTCATCTTTGACGGACAGGAGCAGGCCAGATTGTTCGCCACGGCCAACCAGACGAACATGCTCAGCTCCGTCATGCCTGCCAACGTCGTGCGAACGTTTCAGAAGGCAAGCCTGATGGTTGCGACGAGCGGCCGCACCGTCCTGAATTTCGACCTGACCTCGGCCGGGCCCGTGATCGCGGCACTGGCCAATTGCGTCACCAAGGTGAAAGCCGATGGGCTCAGCAAAGCCGGCGATTTCACAAAGGTTGCCGCCAAGCCGCAAGCCGCGCCCGACAAGCAGGCATCGCCCCCCGCCAGCAAGCCCGCCAGAGCCAAGAGCGGCACCGGATTCGTGGTGAGCGCCAGCGGACACATCGTCACCAACAACCATGTCATCGATGGCTGCGTCGGCGACATCAAGGGCAACCTCACGGGCGAAGCCGGGATGGTTTTGCGCGTGGTGTCGAGCGACGCCAACAACGATCTCGCGTTGCTGCAGGCGCCGTCGACAACGACATTCAAGGACTATGCGCGGATTCGCGACCGCTCAATCCGGTCCGGCGATTCCGTCGTCGTGATCGGCTTTCCTTTTCATGGATTGCTGACCTCGGACTTCACCGTGACGACCGGGATCGTAAGTTCGCTCAGCGGCTTGCGCAACGACACGCGTTTCCTGCAAATCAGCGCGCCGGTGCAGCCCGGCAATAGCGGCGGCCCGCTGTTCGACACCACCGGGCAGATCGTGGGCGTGGTCACCGCAAAGATCCCCGCACTGCGCATCGCCGCTGCGACCGGCAATATTCCCGAGAACATCAACTTCGCCATCAAGACCGGCGCGCTGCGCGACTTCCTCGACAATTCGGTGGTGCCCTACCAGACCGCCGAGTCCAAGGGCGAGCTCAAGACCACCGACATCGCCGGCAATGCGCGGCCCTATACGTTGCTGATCTCGTGCAACGCGACCGAGCAGGCCGACGCGAAGCGGTAGCGGCAACGCAGGCCGCGTCTGCGCGGCCCCCGGACGGCGCGAAACGCAATCCGGGCTACCGGTCAAACCGCGAGTTTCTTAATACGGCGCGACGGGCCGCGTGCGCCGCGGCGGCCGCGGTTGCGGCAGGGACGATTGACCGTAGGCGACGAGCGGGTTGGATCCGCAGGCCATGAGCCGGCCCGACACACTGGCCTGACATTGTCCATAGGTGCTGTAGGTGCAATCGCCGGGATAATCGTACCCGCCACCCTGGGCGCACCAGGGATAGTCGCGCGCCGCTGCGGGCGTGACGGCGGCGAAGCCGGCAAGGACTGTCGCGCCGAGGCCCAGCAGTGCCAATTGCGTCTTGCGCATGATCCCGACTCCTATCCTCACAGCGCGAGATACGCGCCATATAACATCAGGTTTCGCCACGCCGTTTTATTCCAGATCGACGGGCGCTGACACGCAAGAAACCTTGACAAGAAACCTTGACAAGAAACCTTGGGAACCTTGCCACGCAAGAAAAAAGCCCTGCCGAACGGCAGGGCTCCAATCACGGACATCACAAATCGCTACTCGACCTTCAGGCCGGCGAACTCGACGACCTTCTTCCATTTCTCGGTCTCGGCCTTGATCTCCTCGCCGAACGCCTCGGGCGTCTGCACCCGCGGCTCGCCGCCGAGCTCGACCAGGCGCTTGGTCATGTCGGGCTCCTTCATCAGCGTGTTGATCTCGCTGTTGAGCTTGGCGATGATCTCCTTGGGCGTGTTCTTCGGCGCCCCCATGCCGAACAGCGCGCTCGCCTCGTAGCCCTTCACGGTCTCGCCGATCGCCGGCACGTCGGGCAGCTGCGGCGAGCGCTCCGCCGTGGTGACGCCGATGGCGCGGAGCGACCCGGAACGGATGTGCTGGATGATCGAGGGCATGTTGTCGAAGATCACCTGCACCTGGCCGCCGAGCATGTCGGTGATCGCGGGCGCGGCGCCGCGATAGGGCACGTGCTGCATCTTGCAGCCCGTCAGCGCCATGAACATCTCGCCGGACAGATGCACCGAGGTGCCGTTGCCCGAGGAGGCCATGTTGACCTTGCCGGGATTGGCCTTCACGTATTCGATGAATTCGGCGACCGTCTTGGCCGGCACGTCCTTGTTGACGGTCATCACGTTCGGCACGCGCTGGAACGAGGCGACCGGCGCGATGTCGCGCACGAAGTTGAACTTCAGATTGGTGTAGAGCGAGGCGTTGATGTAGTTGGCCGGATTGACCAGCTGCAGCGTGTAGCCGTCGGGCTCGGCGTTGATGACCGATTCGGTGCCGATATTGTTGCCGGCACCCGGCTTGTTCTCGATCACGAATTGCTGGCCGAACTTCTCCGACAGCCGCTGGCCGATCAGCCGCGCCAGGATGTCGGTGGCCCCGCCCGGCGGATAGCCGACCACCCATTTCACCGGGTGGGTCGGATAGTCGGCGGCAAGCGCCTTCGACAGCGGGCTGGCTGCAAGTGGACTGGCGGCGAGCAGGCTCAGCGCGGTACGGCGAGTGATCATCTCAAGGGTTCTCCCAACGTGTTGTTCTTGAAGCCAGATAGCTTGAAAGTGGCGTCGATGCGGTTGTAACAAAGCTTGCCGCAGGCGGAAAGTGCACGGCGCGCATCACGACGAAAGGATAAGGCATGGCGGTCAAGGTCGAAGCCCTCGATCATCTCGTGATCAACGTCGCGGACGTCGCAGTGACCGCCGGGTGGTACGGCAAGATTCTCGGCATGGAAGTCAAGGTGTTCGACCCCGGCGGCGGCAAAGCGCCGCGGACTTCGCTACAATTCGGTAACCAGAAGATCAACGTCCGGCCGCGCGATGCCGACAAGGTGGAGTGGTTCACCGCGGACCACCAGACCGCCGGCAGCGAGGATCTGTGCTTCCTCACCTCCGCCACCCCCGACGAGGTAGTGGCGCATTTGAAGGCACATGGCGTCGCGATCGAAGAAGGCCCGGTTCCCAAGCAGGGCGCCCGCGGCACCCTGCGCTCGGTCTATTGCAGGGATCCGGATGGCAGCCTGATCGAGATTTCGTCGTACGAGGACTGACCGGCGCATTTGCTCCCCGCGCCATCCGATGGCAAAAGAGCTCCCGACAATAATCTGAAGACAGCCGCCGACCAGAAGCAGGCTGCACGGGAGCAAACATGCCGAACGACACGGCTGCCGGAATCGTGGGCGCCTTCGACGGGCTCGACGTGCCCTGGCTGCTGAAGATGCGCGCTGAAATGCGCAGCTCACATCCTTTCCTGATCTGGGCGCCGTTCGACGCGCCCGCGCGGCGCTGGAGCTATGGCGAGTTTCACGAGCGGGTCGGCGCGCTCGCGGCGGGACTGGCGAAGCGCGGCGTGAAGCCGGGCGAGTATGTACTCATTCACCTCGACAATTGCATCGAGATGCTGCTCGCCTGGTTTGCCTGTGTCGAGTGTGGGGCCATCGCGGTGACCACCAACACGCGCTCGGCACCGGCCGAGCTCGACTATTTTGCCGATCATTGCGGCGCGGTCGCCGCGATCACGCAGCCGGCCTATGCCGAGATCGTCGCGCAGAACTGCCGCAACATCCGCTGGATGGCGGTGACCTCGCATGATTCGGGCGCGGCGCCTGCAAAACCGGTCTCACGCGGCGACAGTTTTGAGGAGCTGTTCGCCGACAGCGCCGACCGTCCCAGGCGCGCGATCGATCCGCTCGCGCCGTGCAGCGTGCAATATACCTCGGGCACGACATCGCGCCCCAAGGCGGTGCTGTGGACCCACGCCAACGCGCTGTGGGGCGCCAAGGTCAACGCCGCGCACGAGGACCTGCACGCAGCCGACGTGCATCAGGCCTATCTGCCGCTGTTCCACACCAACGCGCTGGCCTATTCGATGCTGGCGACGCTATGGGTCGGTGCCACTTGCGTGATCCAGCCGCGCTTTTCGGCCAGCCGGTTCTGGCGCGCCGCGCGCGAGCACGGCTCGACCTGGACCTCGACGATACCGTTCTGCATGAAGGCGCTACTCGAGCAGGACATCCCGCGCGATCACAAATTCCGTCTGTGGGGCACCGCGATCAACGAGCCGCCGGCCTTCGCCGCCTTCGGCGTCAAGATCATCGGCTGGTGGGGCATGACCGAGACCATCACCCACGGCATCGTCGGCGAGATCGATCAGCCCAACATCCCGATGTCGATCGGCCGCGCCGCGAGCGAATACCAGATCCGCATCACCGACGACGACGGCCGGCCGACCGAGGTCGGCGACACCGGCAATCTTTCGATCAAGGGCATTGTCGGCCTGTCGCTGTTCGCCGAATATCTGCACAACGAGAAGGCCACACGCGAAAGCTTCGACGAGCACGGCTTCTTTCTCACCGGTGACCGCGTGGTGCGACTGGAGAACGGCTACATCCGCTTCGGGGACCGCAGCAAGGACATGCTCAAGGTCGGCGGCGAGAACGTCGCCGCGTCCGAGATCGAGCAGGTGGTCGCACTCGTCCCCGGCGTGCGCGAGGCCGCCGTGGTGGCGAAGACGCATCCAATGCTGGACGAGGTACCGGTCGTCTTCATCATCCCGCAGGGTGGCGTCGCCGGTGCGCGGCCCGATCTGCACGACAGCGTGATGGCCGCCTGCCGCGCCGGCCTCGCCGACTTCAAGGTGCCGCGCGAGATCCGTTTCGTCGACGACATGCCGCGCTCGACGCTGGAGAAGGTGGCGAAGGCGGAGCTGAGGAAGATGGTGGGGTAGCACGAGCGATTACCACAACGTCGTCCTGGCGAAAGGACCCATACCGCGTGATTTATGCAATGGGCTGGATGGTCGTTGCTACAGTCTTCGCCAAACGAGCGCTCGGGGTAATGGGTCCTGGGGCTTCGCCAGGACGACGCCGAGATCAGAACGAACCCAGCGCCACCGGGCGGAACGCCTGCAACAGCTGCTGGTCCAGCTTGCCGCCCATGCCTTCCATCATCGCAAACGCTCGCGAGTGGGTGAAGGGCATGCGGTAGGCGCGCTTCTCCACGAGTGCCGCGTAGATGTCGACGATCGTCGTGACCCGCACGATATCGCTGATCTGGTTCGACGACAGGCCGTTGGGATAGCCGCTGCCGTCGAGGAATTCGTGGTGATGCAGCACGACGTCCAGCATCTCCGGCGGGAAGCCGCCCTGCGCTGCGAGCGCGTCATAGCCGCGGCGCGGATGCTGGCGGACCTCGGCCATCTCCTCGTCGGTGAGCTTGCCGGGCTTGTCGAGCAGCACGGAGGGAACGAAGGCCTTGCCGACGTCGTGCAGCAGCGCGGCACGGGTCAGCCGGCGCTGGTCGTCCTCGCGCATGCCGAGATGCTGGGCGAAGGAGACCGCAAATCCGGTCACGAACAGGCAATGCCGATAGCTGCCGACATGGTGGCAGCCCACCGTGGTGAGCCACTCGCGCAGCGAGGAGTGCTTGATCGCCTTCAGGATCTTGCTCTCGGCGGCGATGACGTCGTCGAAGGTCAGGGGCACGCCGAGCGGCAGCTTCTCGAACATCTTCTTCAGCACCGCGTGCGCGGCCTCGACGCCGCGGTTGAGCGTCTTGCCGCGATCGGTCGCGTCATAGACGGCGGTGTCGGGGAAGGCTGCACGGATGCGCTGCAGGATCGCGTCGGGCTGAAGCGGCCGCGAGATGGTGTCGGTGGCGCCCAGCGCCCAGGCCTGCATGGTGCCATGATGCAGAGCATCGGCAAGGACGAACAGTCGCGGCATCGCACGATAGGCATCGCCGCGCAGCTTGTTGCGAACCCGCTGCACGCTCTCGGGCGAGCGCAAATTGATGTCGACCACGAGGCCGGAGAGATCGCGCGAGGGCTGCTCGGGGATCTCCCGGGTCGTCACCGTCGCGACGTCGCCGACCGCCTTGAGGATGCTGGCGAGCTCGGTGCTCTCGTCGCTCCGGTCGGAGGCGAGCAGAAGCCGGCGTTTGGCGGCGGGTTTGGCTGAGGCGTTCATGGCTTCCCCAAAAGCACTTGATGAGCACACGGGACTGGATTTGGCGTCAGCCTAAGCCGGATCAGGTTCTCCGGCCCTTAAGAGGCATGCTCAATGGAGCCCTGCGGAATTGGGGACAATTTTACGGAGTTCGTCTCCGCAGCGGTTCCAATCAAAAAAACGGAAAAACAACCCCATGCACAGTAGCGATGTGCTTGCAAATACAGGGCTTTTTTATCGACAAATCCGCCGGGGGCTGCCCCCGGCGGATCATGTCAAATCGCAATCGCGACCAGCCTTACGCCTTCATCGCGCCCTTCACGGCTTCGGCCGTGATCGGCAGGGCCCGGACGCGGGCGCCGGAGGCGTTGAAGATGGCGTTGCCGATCGCGGGTGCAATGACTGTCACCGCGGGTTCGCCAACGCCGGTGGCCTTCTCGCCATTGGCGATCACGGCGATCGCGACCTCGGGCATCTGGCTCATGCGCAAGGGCGTGTAGCTGTCGAAGTTGGTCTGCTCGATGCCACCGTCCTTCAGCGTCGCCTTCTCGTACATCGCCAGCGACAGGCCCCACAGCGCCGCACCCTCGACCTGGGCGCGGATGTTGTCGGGATGCACCTGCGTGCCGACGTCGGTGGCGACCGTGAGCTTCTTCACGGTCACGTTGCCCGACGGCGCGACAGCGACGTGGGCGACGCAGGCCGTCCAGCTTGCGGTCGCGCGTTCCTGCGACGAGACGCAGGCCACGCCCATGCCCTCACCCTTCGGCAGCTGCCTGGTGCCGTAGCCGGCAAGGCCCATCGCGGCGAGCAGCGTATTGCGCAGCCGCTGCGCGCCACCGTCGTTCTTGCCGGCGCCGTCGAGCAGCGAGATGCGGAACTGCGCGGGGTCCTTGCCCGCCGCAGCCGCGATCTCGTCGATCATGCTTTCGACCGCCCAGAAGGTCCAGCCCGGCGCCACCGAGCGGAGCTGGCCGGACGGCGTGGCGTTGTGCGCCATCTCGTTCTTGATCGCGCGCACATAATGGTTGGGCACGGTGTAGAAGAAGTCGGCCCCGTTCACCGTGAAGGAGTCGAGCGGACCCTTCTTGTCGACCGAGGGCGTCAGGAAATCGGGGATCCCCCAGCGCGCGGTCGGCCAGGCCGAAACCACGTCGTGGCTGAGCGCGACGAGCTTGCCGTCGCCGTCCACGCCCGCCTTCACTTTCTGGTAGGTGAGCGGACGCGAGAAATCCATCGTCATGTCGTTCTCGCGCGTGTAGATCACCTTCACCGGCTTGCCGATGGCCTTCGCCGCCTGCACCGCCGGAATCATCATGTCGGCATCGAGCCTGCGGCCAAAGCCGCCGCCGAGCCACATCTGGTGCATCACGACGAATTTTGGATCGATCCCGGCCGCACCCGCCGCGATCGCGCCGGAGCGCGTTGCGAACTGGTTGCCGGAATAGATGTGCAGGATGTCGCCCCTGAACTCCGCAGTGGCGTTCATCGGCTCCATCGGCGCGTGGATATTGATGCTGGTGGTGTACTCCGCCTCCAGCACCTTGGCCGCCGTGCCGAACGCCGCCGCGGGATCGCCGTCCTTGACAAAGAATTGCCCGGAATCCTCCAGCTTCTGAAGCCGCTTGGCTTCATCGAGCAACGACTGGCTCGACACCTTGGCGTTCGGACCGCCGTCATAGTCGATCTTCAGTGCCTGCGCCGCCTTCTTGGCGTTGGCATAGGTGCCGGCCACCGCGACGACCCAGCCGGACGTCGTTCCGGTCTTGTCGTCGAGGGTGACGGCCTTGATGAAGCCCGGCACCTTCCTGGCGGCGCTGTCGTCGACCGATTTCACCGTGGCGCCGAAGCGCACCGGCGGCGTCACCACCGCGCCATAGGCCATGCCCGGCAGCATCACGTCGATGCCGTATTTGGCCGTGCCGTTGGTCTTGGAGGGGATGTCGAGCTGCGGCACCGACACGCCGATCATGGTGTATTGATCCGGCGTCTTCAGCTTGATCGCCTTCAGCTCGTCCGGCGTGAAGGTTTTTGTCGCCTTGCCGCTCTTGACGATGTCGGCGAACGACATCTGCTTCTTCGACTTCGGATGCGAGACCATGGAGTCGCGCACGACCAGCTCGTCCTTGAAGTAAGGCGGCAGGCCCATGGCGGCCGCGGCCGCTTCGGTCAGTGCGATGCGGCCCGCGGCGCCCGCGCGGCTCATGGCGTCGAAGTTCATCATGGTCGACCAGCTGCCGCCGGTGATCTGCGCGCCGAGCACGGGATCGTTGAACTTCGGATCGTTGGAGGCGAGTGCGACGCGCATGTCGCTCCATTTGGCCCCTAACTCTTCGGCCACGATCTGCGCCATGGTGGAGGCGATGTGCTGGCCCATGTCGGCCTTGCCGCAGGTCACGGTGACGAGACCATCGGGTGCGATCGCGTACCAGACGCTGGGCTCGAAGTTCGAGGGCGCCGCAAGCGCCTCACCGATGCCGGGCACGCCGGCATAACCGAGCACGAGGCCGGCTGCTGCGGTGCCGACGAGGAAGGAGCGGCGGCTGAGATCGGTGGTCTCGGGTGTGACGCTCTCGATGTGCTTATTCATGTGGGCCTCCGCTCGTTGCCGGTGGCGGACGCGGTGCGCATCTCGGTTGCGGCGCGCATGATCGCCTTCTGGATCCGCGAATAGGTCATGCAACGGCAGAGATTGCCGTCCATATGCGCCACGACCTCTTCCTTGGTCGGGTTGGGATTCTTCGCCAGCAGCGAGGCCGCCTGCATGATCTGCCCGGACTGGCAGTAGCCGCATTGCGGCACCTGCTCGGCGATCCACGCCTTCTGCAAGGGATGGTCGCCCTTGGCGGCGAGGCCTTCGATGGTGGTGATCTTCTTGCCGGCGACATCGCCGACCATGGTCTGGCACGAGCGCACGGCTTCGCCGTTGACGTGCACGGTGCAGGCCCCGCACAGGCCGGCGCCGCAGCCGAACTTGGTGCCGGTCATCTGCAATTGCTCGCGGATCGCCCAGAGGAGCGGCGTGTCGTTCGCCGCATCCACGGACAGACTCCGCCCGTTGATGGTGAGAGTTGGCATAGGCGTCTTCCCCTGCCGGTGCATGAAGCCGCTTACGGCGGCAACTTGTATTGGCGGACGCCCACCGGGCCGGCGCCAGCCTTGATCGCAAGAATGATCGCGTTCAGGCGCGGAGGCAAATGCAATTTGGAATCGATCGAAACAATCGCGGCGCCCGCTCGTTGTGCATCGCGACAAGGCACTGTTGCAGCGACTGAACGCAACAGAGTGCGGCGGCCAGCATGCAGGCCATCGCGATCGGGCGGTTTCCTCCGAGTAACCCGACGCGTTAGGATGAGCGAAGAAACAAGATAATAAGGTGCTTGCAATGCCAAGGATCGATCGGGACGGCGTCGAAATCTACTACGAGATTCATGGCGAAGGTCCGCCGCTGCTGCTCACCCATGGCTATTCATCGACCTCGGCGATGTGGCACGGGCAGGTCGATGCACTCGCGAAGAACCACAAGCTGATCTTGTGGGACATGCGCGGTCACGGCCAGTCTGACTATCCCGACGATCCCGCGGCCTACAGCGAAGCGCTCACGGTTGGCGACATGGCGGCGATCCTCGATGCGGTCGGCACCGAGCGCGCCATCATCGGCGGGCTGTCGCTCGGGGGCTACATGTCGATCGCCTTCGCTCGCGCGCATTCCGAGCGCACTCGCGCGCTGCTGATCATCGACACCGGCCCGGGCTTCAAGAAGGACGATGCCCGCGAGGCCTGGAATGCGCGGGCGCTCGCCACTGCCGACAGGCTCGACCGCGAAGGCCTCGACATGCTGAAGGGGGCGACGCGCGAGCGCGCCACCGCGAGCCATCGCAATGCCAAGGGATTGGCGCTCGCCGCACGCGGCATGCTGACCCAGCGCAATGCGCGCGTGATCGAGCTGCTGCCGGAGATCAAGGTGCCGTCGCTGATCGTGGTCGGCGCCGACGACACGCCGTTCCTGGCGGCGTCCGATTACATGGCGGCAAAAATCCCCGGCGCGCAAAAAATCGTGATCCCCGCCGCCGGACACGCCGTCAACATCGATCAGCCGCAGGCTTTTGTTGACGCGGTGCTGCCTTTCCTGAAGAACTTGCCGGAATAGGTCGGACAGGAACACTGGCAATGAAGCGAGCGATGTTGGCTGCGGGCGCGGTGTTGCTGTCGATGTCGGTGGCTGCGCGGGCCGAGCCGTTTGGCACCACGCCGCCGCGGTTACCTTTTGTTGCGACCTTGTCGAACAACACGCCGCTCGCCTTCGGCATGGACGCCGAGCAAACCGCGCGTGCCCTGGGGCAGCCCCTGCAATATGTGCGCGGGCGCCCCGGCAACGAGATCTATCTCGCCCTTCGCAACATCGGCGGCAGCGGACTGATCCCCTACCGTCATCGCCTGTTCCTGCAATTCCGTCACGGACGGTTGGCAGGATGGAAGGAAGACTACGGCGAGAACTGGATGTGGGAGTGAGGTGTTGCTCCTCATGGTGAGGAGCGCCGCAGGCGCGTCTCGAACCATGAAGGCCACGCTGCTGCATCTCGGCCTCTATCCTTCGAGACGCGCGCCAAGGGCGCGCTCCTCAGGATGAGGAGAAAGAGTGAATTCGTGACAGCCAAGAAGGACAACCCGCGTGGGACAAGACATCAAGCTGACGGCCTCCGACAATTTCCAGCTCAGCGCCTATCGCGCCGACCCCTCGGGCACGACGAAGGGCGCGGTGGTGGTGATCCAGGAGATCTTCGGGGTCAACCATCACATCCGCGCGGTCTGCGATCGCCTCGCCGGGGAAGGCTATGTCGCGATCGCGCCGTCGATCTTCGACCGCACGTCGCCGGGCTTCCAGTCGGGCTACTCGCCTGATGAGATCGCGGAAGCGCGCAAGTTCGTCGCCAGTCCGGATTGGGACGCGATGCTGCGCGACACGCAGGCGGCGATCGATGCGGTGAAGAGCGTGGGCCCGGTCGGCATCATCGGCTTTTGCCTGGGCGGCAGCATCGCCTTCGTCGCGGCGACGCGGCTGTCGGGCCTGAAGGCCGCGATCGGCTATTACGGCGGCGCGGTCGTGCGCTTTGCCGACGAGACACCCAAAGTGCCGACGCAATTGCATTTTGGCGAGAAGGATGCCGGCATTTCCCTGACCGACGTCGAGACCATCAAGACGAAGCGGCCGGACGTGGAAATCTTCGTCTATCCGGGCGCCCAGCACGGCTTCCATTGCGACGAGCGGGCGAGCTACGACAAGGCCAGCGCCGACATCGCCTGGCCGCGCAGCATGGAATTTTTCGCCAGGCATTTGAAATAATAGCGCGCGCGGCTCTCTTCGCTGTCATTCCGGGCTCGCGCTTCGCGCGCCCCGGAATGACGAGCAGGAATCGGGTGGCTGCATCCCGGCGCGCGGCGATAGAGCTGGCTGATCAAGCCAACTCACGCCGGGAGATCGTCATGCAGCAGGCCAACACGAACATCGTCATCCGCAATCCGTTCGGCACCATGGACGTGCCCGCGCCGGACGATCGCGAAGTCATGGACTATGCCGCAACCGCCACGCTTGCCGGCGATGCGGCCGACGTCAACGCGGCGGCATGGGCAACCATTGCGGCACAGTCAGATCCGCTCGACGGCATCTGGGCCAGCCGCTGGAATGGCGGCGCAGATCCGACCATTGCCGGCGATACGCCGGAGGCATGGAAAGAGGGACGCGCGGAAGTGCGGGTGACAGGCGAGCGCATCTTTTTGCGCTTCGACTGGGACCATGGCCGCCGGCACGGGCTGATCGATGCCGCGCGCGACGGCGCGGCTCGCTTCGTCGGGAAATACATCAACCTGACCAACCCGGCGATCACAAGGCCATGGGTTGGGCTGGTGGTCGATGCCACCAGGATCGACGGATGTTTTCCGAACGGGCGGCTCGATTTCAGGCGGTGAGCTAGAGCTTTTTCGGTTCTGATTGCATCAGAACCGAAGCTCGAGATTCTTTTTTTGACGCGTTTTCTTCACGCGAACCGGTATCCACTTCGCTCGAAAACGCTCTAGAACCAACGCTCGCCGACGAACACGGTGTCGCCGGGGCTCAAGGGCGTGCCGAGCGGCACGACGGCGCGCATGGCGCCGCCGGCTTCGGTGTGCGTGACAGTGACCACGTCGCGCTTGGCGCGGGGCGAGAAGCCGCCGGCGATCGCGACGGCGCTTTCGACCGTCATGTTCGGCACGTAAGGATACTGGCCGGGCGCGGAGACTTCGCCGAGAATGAAGAACGGGCGATAGGCCTCGATCTCGACGGCGACCGAAGGCTCACGGATGTAGCCGTTGCGCAGCCGCGCGGCGATCTCGCCGGCAAGACCCGCCGGGGTGCGGCCGCGTGCCGGCACGCCGCCGATCAGCGGCATGGTGATGGAGCCGCCGGCGTCGATCGCGTAGCTGTTGGTGAGACCCTCCTGGCCGTAGACCACCACGCGCAGCTTGTCGCCCGCGTCGAGATGGTAGGAGGCGTCGTAGCGGACCGGCGCCGCCATCGGTGCGGCATAACCGACCGGCATGGGCGCAGGCGAAGCGACGAAGGAATTGCGCAGCGCCCCGATGGCGCCGCCACCGTCGGCGACCGGCTGTGGAGCGTAGTAGGGCTGGCCATAGGCCATGGAGTCGAGATCGGCGCGCGGCTGCATCACCGCGACGGGGCCGGCGGTCTGCATGCAGCCGCCAAGGGCAAGCGCGGCGGACGCTGCCAAGGACGCTGCCAAGTTCGACCATCGAAACGCGCGTGCAACCGGCACCGGACCTATCCCTCGAAACGAGACAAATCCAGTGATGCACCGGTTATGGTTAATAAAGCGTTGAGGGGCGGGATGAGGGACGGCGTGCCCCGCTGCGAGCGCAATGCCCCCTCTCCCGCTTGCGGGCGCCGCTATCGCATAGGGCCTTTTGGGCCAGCCTGAACGCGCGCCTCGTCCTTCGAGACGACCGCTCTGCGGTCTCCTCAGGGTGAGGCTAATCGGCATCGGTGCTTGTTGGAACTGTTGCCGCACGCGTCACCCTCATCCTGAGGAGCCCGCGTAAAGCGGGCGTCTCGAAGGATGGGCCGCAGGAGATTGCTCTCAAATGCGCCGACCTCTCCCGCAAGCGGGAGAAGTGCAGCGAGCTCGTGGCCGGCTTACGCGCTCACACCGACGCCGATCGGGCAGGACACGCCGGTGCCGCCCAGGCCGCAATAGCCGGCGGGATTCTTGGCCAGATATTGCTGATGATAATCCTCGGCAAAGTAGAATTCGCCAGCGGGTGCGATCTCGGTGGTGATGGCGCCGAGACCTTTTGCAGCAAGCGCCTTCTGATAGAGCGCCTTCGACTGGTCGGCCGCTTTCTTCTGCGCGTCTGAATAAGTGTAGATCGCGCTTCGGTACTGCGTGCCGACGTCGTTGCCTTGACGCATCCCCTGTGTCGGGTTGTGGCTCTCCCAGAACATCTTCAACAGCTTCTCGTAGGACACCTTGTTCGGATCGAACACGACCAGCACCACTTCGGTGTGACCGGTGCGGCCCGAGCAGGTCTCTTCATAGGTCGGATTCGGCGTGTGGCCGCCGGCATAGCCGACAGCGGTGGCGTAAACGCCATCGCCGAGCTCCCAGAACTTGCGCTCGGCGCCCCAGAAGCAGCCGAGCCCGAACACCGCCTGCTCGAGACCAGCGGGATACGGCGGCTGCAACTTCGCACCGTTGACGAAATGGGTGGTCGCGGTCGGAATGGCTTGCGCACGGCCCGGCAGCGCTTCCGTGGCGCTCGGCAATGCGGTGGTCTTGCGCATGAACAGCATGGATGGATCTCCGGAAACGAGCTGTCCGTCGCCTGGGGCAAGGCGAAGGGCAAGGCGATGAGCAAAGCGCTCAGGCGGTGTGCTCGCGATCAATTGGGAATATAGGTCTTTACGCGCAAAGGGGCAGCCCTGTTACGCCGCCCGCGCGCCGGCTCAGTCACGGGATTTGAAAGCTCAGTCCCGGGAATAGCCGATCAGCGGCTTGCGCGGGCGGAACAGGATCATCAGGAGGATGCCGAGAATGCCGAGGACGGCGAAAACCGGCTGATCCAGCACCAGGCGGATCACCGAGGTCCAGAGCCAGGGCGCCTTGGCCTCGACCCAGGTCCGGAATGCCGTCTGGCTGGCTTGATTGATGTCGTTCCAGAACTGGCCGAAGCGGGTGAACCGCAGGGTCTGGTCGGCCACCCAGCGGGCGCCGTCATAGACCATGAAGATGAACCCGCCGGCGAGCAGCAACAGCCCAATCAGTCGGAAAAAGCCGCGGATCATGCCTCACCCTATATGGTCGTCCGATCGGACGACCCTCGGAACGCCGCCAGCCAATACAAGGGAGACGGCAGAAATTCAACCTCTTCAGGGCGTTACGGCACTCATCCAGGCCCCAAGGGGCTGCTTTTCCAGCCCGGGAAAGCGTTGACGGTGCCAAAGACCCTCTCTATAAGGGCGCCAACTGGCGGCGGGCGCAATCCTGCCGCCGCTGTTCTTTGAGCAGTTGCAGGCTCCTTGCGCTGGGAGGCTTCTTGGGCCTCAGAGACAACCGCAAGGCCGTCGCTCATGTTCCGGGAACAGCCTAGCAACCGAACACCCTGAATCCGAGCGTCGATTACGCGGTCAAGCAAGCCGGCGCTACCCGACCAAGACGCGACCGGTACCCGCAAAGGACATTGAGACCATGGCCAACACCACTTCCGCCAAGAAGGCGACGCGCAAGATCGCCCGCCGCACCGCCGTCAACAAGTCGCGCCGCACCCAGATGCGCGGTGCCGTGCGTAACGTCGAAGAAGCCATCAAGACCGGCGACCGCGCCGCCGCGGTGACGGCGCTGGCGAATGCCGAGCCCGCCTTGATGCGCGCCGCCCAGCGCAACATCATTCACAAGAACAATGCCAGCCGCAAAGTCTCGCGGCTCACCGCGCAGATCGCCAAGCTCGCCAAGTAACTAAGCTCGCCAAGTAATCAGGCGAGTGATCTAGCGAGCATTCGTTCGATCGGACGATCCGGTCGCACATCGCACGTGTCAAACAGCCCGGCATCGCGCCGGGCTTTTTTGTTGCCTGTCATATTCACGCGAGCGGCCACATGGCGACCGATCCTCGATTGGAGGATTGCGGCGTCCGCACCATGATGCGCTCCCGTAGTTTTACCTGCGAGTGATTTTGCAACAGAGGAAACCTCCACCGCGGTGCAAAAAACCCTTGCGAGGCGGGCTCAAGTTGAACTCGTGTGTCTGCAAGTTCTGCACACCGTAGTTTCACCGGATCGCGTCGCGCGATGGAGTTACCCTGTCAAACGAGACTCAAAAAACGGTGTCTCGCTAATCACTTATCGACATAGTGACGCCAAGCGTTTGGAAAATTCGCCCACGCGTCGCGCGCGTGACGCTTTTGTAAAAAATTTTTGGCAGTGGCGGAGAATTGTCACATGAGGCGCGGCATCTTCGATTCTGTGCACGAATCCAAAAACTTGCTCTGAAGCCTGTGCACAAGTCGCGCGCGGCGTTAACGCAGATCAAGTTTTTTGATGCCTCAAGTGTGAATCAATTTCATTGCGAGTCTTTCCGCATAGTGTATTCCTTAAGGCGTCAGCGGCGCCCACGATCTTGAGACCAGCGCGGTATCGGAAACGGGGCGAGCGTGCAAATCGGCGGCGGTGTGCACGTAGGCGACGCTTAACTCAGCGATTGTCGGTTCAAAAACCCATAGCAATATGGGAATGGTAGCTCTTTGTCTGAATGTCTCCAAGCGGGATCTTCCCGCTCGCGCCCAGCGCATACGAGAGACACCTGAGGCTACTCCGACACGCAGGATGGCGAAGCCGAGCGGACGACTAGTACAGACGGGCAGGCATCCGCGACTGGAGCAATTCAGATGCGGTTGTTTTTCACGCAGGACCTTGCCGTGAGCGATCACGGCAGGACGGGGAGGTATCATGTCCTACGGATTCAACGCGGTGTTGACACAGATTCCATCGTTCGACGATGCCGTTTCCGATCCGTCCTGGGCCCAGCCTCCCTCGTGTGAGGGCGCGCCGAGTACGCGCTGACCTCGCGAACTCTCCATCTCCGACATCGCTGATCTGACCTCGCGGCGTTCGCGCCGAACGGTCGAGCTATGCCCGACGATGGAATCGCTTGAGGTCACGCCATTTCAGGGATCCTGGCGGGAACCCTGCATGGCGTTCACAACGCAACCTTATCTCTCAAGAGAAGTTTTTAACGATGAACACATCGGAACAGGATCGCTGGTCACGCGTGAAGAGTCGGCTGCGCTCGAACGTAGGCGAAGACGTCTATACGAGCTGGTTCGCTCGCATGGATCTGGAAGGCGTGCAGGAGGAGAGCGTGCGTCTCTCGGTTCCCACGCGCTTCCTGAAGAGCTGGATTCAGGCGCATTACGCCGAGCGCGTGCTGTCGTGCTGGCAGGCCGAGATGCCCGAAGTGCATCGCATCGATCTCACCGTTCGCACGGCCGTGCGTCCGGTCGTTCAGCAGAAGGAAGCGCCAGCACCGGTCGAAGCACGCCGCTCGCCTGCGCCGGAGCTGCGCTCGACCGCGACCGCGCCGGTCTCGGCCAATCATGATGCGCTCGGCGGCTCACCGCTCGATCCGCGCCTGACCTTCGCAAGCTTCGTCGTCGGCCGCTCCAACACGCTGGCGCATGCCGCTGCGCGTCAGGTCGCCGAGGGTCGTCGCGGCGACCCCGTGATGTTCAACCCGCTCTACATCCATGCCGGCGTCGGCCTCGGCAAGACGCATCTGCTGCAGGCGGTGACCTGGGCCGGCAATTCCGGCAACGAGCGCAAGGTGCTTTATCTCACCGCTGAGAAATTCATGTACGGTTTCGTCGCCGCGCTGAAGACGCAGACGGCGCTCGCCTTCAAGGAAGCGCTGCGCGGCATCGACGTGCTCGTGATCGACGATCTCCAGTTCCTGCAGGGCAAGTCGACCCAGGCCGAGTTCTGCCACACGCTGAACGCGCTGATCGATGCCGGCCGCCAGGTCGTGATCGCCGCCGACCGTCCGCCGTCCGATCTCGAAAGCCTCGACGATCGCGTGCGCTCGCGGCTGGCCGGCGGCCTCGTGGTCGAGATGGGCTCGCTCGGCGAGGAGCTGCGGCACGGTATTCTCAAGTCGCGCGTCGCCGCGGCCCGCGCCCATCATGCGACCTTCGAGGTGCCGGAGGAGGTGCTGACCTATCTCGCCCGTGCCATCACCCATAACGGCAGGGATCTCGAAGGCGCGATCAACCGCCTGCTCGCGCACTCGAAACTCAACAGCCGGCCGGTGACGCTGGAAATGGCGGAGCACGAGGTGCGCGACCTGATCCGGCCGCAGGAACCGAAGCGGATCAAGATCGAGGACATCCAGCGCGTGGTGGCGCGGCAGTATAATGTCAGCCGCTCCGACCTGCTGTCTTCGCGCCGGACCGCCAACGTGGTCCGTCCGCGCCAGGTGGCGATGTATCTCGCCAAGACGCTGACCCTGCGATCGCTGCCGGAAATCGGCCGCCGCTTCGGCGGGCGCGACCACACCACGGTGCTGCACGCCGTTCGCAAGATCGAGGCCCTGGTTTCCAAGGACACGGCGCTGTCGGACGAGGTCGAATCGCTCAAGCGCCAGCTTCAGGAATAAACGCCTAGGTCTTTCCCCTTCCCTCCCGCCGCCCGGCCATGCCTGGGCGGCGGTCTTGGTCGCCCAGGGCGGCGGCCCTCGCCTGCCTGGGCGGCAGCCTTCGTTTTTGCCTGTAAATCGTGGGGAACCATCCCGCAATCCCTTGAAACGGATGACTTTACGCGCCACCTTGCGCGACCCTGACGGCTTTGGTCATATCGGCTGGATGATCCGGCTTTCCGGGGTCTTCGGTGCCATGGCGCGCGTCCCGCCGCCCGGCTTTTCGAACGTTGTGTTTACACTGGGTTTCCTTGGGGATCGGGCGAGTGGTGCAATGAAAGTTACGGTCGAACGCGCGCAACTCCTGAAGTCGCTGGGCCACGTCCACCGCGTGGTCGAGCGCCGCAACACGATTCCGATCCTCGGCAACGTGCTGGTCCGGGCCGAAAACGCGAAATTGTCGCTGAAGGCGACCGACCTCGACCTCGAGGTGACGGAAACGCTCGCGGCGGAAACCGCGACCGCGGGCTCCACCACCGTGCCGGCGCACATGTTCTACGACATCGTGCGCAAGCTGCCGGATGGTTCGCAGATCGTGCTCGAAGCCGACGGCGACCGCGCCGTGCTGGCGATCCGCGCCGGCCGCTCCCGCTTCACGCTGCAGACCCTGCCGGAGAATGATTTTCCGGATCTCGCCGCCGGCGAGATGTCGCATTCGTTCAACCTCGCCGCCAAGGACGTCAAGCGGCTGATCGACCGCACCCAGTTCGCGATCTCCACGGAGGAGACCCGATACTATCTCAACGGCATCTATCTGCATGCCGCGGGCACGGCCAAAGCCGCCACCTTGCGCGGCGTCGCAACCGACGGCCACCGCCTCGCCCAGCTCGACCTGGTCCAGCCCAAGGGCGCCGACGGCATGCCCGGCGTGATCGTGCCGCGCAAGACGGTCGGCGAGGTGCAGCGCCTGATCGAGGACAACGAGGCCGAGGTCACGATCGAGCTGTCGCAGGCCAAGATCCGCTTCACCATCGGCAATGTGGTTCTGACCTCGAAGCTGATCGACGGCACCTTCCCCGATTATGGCCGCGTGATCCCGCAGGGCAACGACAAGGAACTCGTCGTCGACAAGAAGGATTTTGAGAACGCGGTCGACCGCGTCTCGACGATTTCCAGCGAGCGCGGGCGAGCCGTGAAACTCTCGCTGTCGCCGGGCAAGCTGGTGCTGTCGGTGACCAATCCGGATTCCGGCAGCGCGACCGAAGAGCTCGAAGTCGAATACGCTTCCGATGCCCTCGATATCGGCTTCAACTCCCGCTATCTGCTCGACATCGCCGCCCAGATCGAAGGCGACGTCGCAACGCTCCGGCTCGCCGACCCCGGCTCGCCGACCCTGGTGCAAGACCGCGACGACAAGAGCGCGCTCTACGTGCTGATGCCGATGCGGGTGTGAGGGCTACCGGCGCCCCGTCGCATCGACTACATCCGTCATGGCCGGGCTTGTCCCGGCCATCCACGTCTTTGGAGGACCAAAACGTGGATGCCCGGCAATGACAAAGACAACATGACCCCCTCCCGCATTCATCGCCTGACGCTGACGCATTTTCGCAATTACCGGGCGGCGGGGCTCGAGGCGACGGCTGACATGGTGGCGCTGGTCGGGCCGAACGGAGCGGGCAAGACCAATTGCATCGAGGCGATCTCGTTCCTGTCACCGGGACGCGGCTTGCGGCGCGCGACGCTGGACGACGTCGCCGACAACCAGGGCGACGGCTCCTGGGCGGTGTCGGCACAGGTCGAGGGCGCGCTGGGCCTTGCCACGCTCGGCACCGGCATCGATCCGCCGCGCGCCGATAGCCCGGTCAGCCGTCGCTGCCGCATCGACCGCGAACCGGTCAATTCGGCGGCGTCGTTCGGCGACCACATCCGCATGGTGTGGCTGACGCCTGCGATGGACGGGCTGTTCATGGGAGCGGGCTCCGAACGCCGGCGCTTCTTCGACCGCCTGGTGCTTGCCATCGACAGCGACCATTCCAGCCGCATCTCCGCGCTCGAGCGTTCCCTGCGCTCGCGCAACCGCCTGCTCGAGACGCGCAATTACGACGACCATTGGTGTGACGCGATCGAGCGCGAGACCGCGGAGCTTGCGGTCGCGGTCGCCGCAACCCGCGGCCAGACCGCGGCGCGGCTGACCGGCATGTTGAATGCACGCGCGCAGGCCTCCGCCTTTCCATCGGCGCAGATCGCGCTCGACGGCTGGATGGAGAACGCGCTCCTCAACGAGACCGCGACGTCGGTCGAGGACCGCTACCGCCAGATCCTGCGCGACAACCGTCCGCGTGACGCCATCGCCGGCCGCACCACGGATGGTCCGCATCTCACCGATCTCCAGGTGATCTACGCGCCGAAAAGCATGCCGGCGCGCGATGCCTCGACCGGCGAGCAGAAGGCGTTGCTGATCGGGCTGGTGCTGGCGCATGCGAGCCTGGTCGCCGAGATGACCGGCATCGTGCCGCTGCTGCTGCTCGACGAGGTCGTAGCCCATCTCGATCCTAGCAGGCGCGCGGCGCTGTTCGACGAGCTGCGCAAGCTCGGCGCGCAGGTGTGGCTGACCGGCGCAGACCCCGCCGCCTTCGCCGAGATCGGCACCGGGGGCGAAATCTTTGACGTCGAAAGCGGACAGGTATCGGCCCGGCGGTAGTCGCCGCCGTTGAACCAGCCCCGTTCCCGCCGCGACTAGTTGCCGGAGGCCGCGCCGACGGCGTCGCAGCCGTTTTGCCATCGCGCAATGACACCACGCGCGATACCCCTGGAGAGTGAGATGACGACGGCAAGGTCCGGGGCGGAAGCCCCGGCACGATGGCGGGCGTTTGCGTGCGGCCTCGTCCTGCTCGCGATCTGCATGCTCGCGGCAAGCGCCGGCGCCTGGGTGCCGCATCTGTCGTCGCTGTTTTCGGCCGACCTCACCCCGGATCCCGATGCCAGGCTGCCCGCACCGACCCGCTACAGCTTTAGAGGAATCCACACCACCCTGATGCGGGGCGTTGAAGCGCCGCTCCGCGTCAAGCTCGAAGCCACCGTGCCCGCCGAGCTCGGCGACGTTCTCGCCTTCTACCGCACGGAGCTCGGAAAGCTCGGCTGGCAGGAGCAGCACGATGGCGCCGTCGTCTCCGCCGATCACGTCCAGCTTGCGTTCGCCTCCCCGCTCGGGCCGGCCACGCTGGAGCTCGGCCGCAACGACAGCAGCACCTCGGTCCATCTCGTGCAGAAGAACGCGGATACAGCAACCAGGGCGAACGTCATGCCCGAACCGGGCCAGGCGAAGCTGGTGTTCAGCAACATCGGCGAGACGGAAGCCGTGCTCGGGATCGACGCGCGGATCATCAAGCGCCCCGCCGGCGCCAACGCCGTATCGCTGGATCTGGCGCCCGGCAAATATTCCTACGAACTGGGCGTGCCCGGCCGGCCGGCTCATACGAACATCCTCACCGTTGCGGCCGGCGACGCCTGGGAGCTCACCGTCGGGCGCGACGGCGAGGCATGGTCGCCGCTCCAGCTGTATTGAGTCGTCCGGGATCTTTGAACCTGCCCGGTTCCTGCCGCGACTTCTCGTCTGAGACCACGCCGACGGTGTCGCAGCCGTTGCAATCGCGCGCGCCAAAGCGCCGCGCGGCATCCTGGAGAAGTAACGATGGCGATGATCCCGCGCGGGACGCAAGTCCCGGCACGATGGCGGCTGCTTGCATGCGGTCTCTTCCTGATGGCGAGCTGCTCGATCGCGGCTGGCGCCGACGAGGGCATCGTCGACGTCCACGCCCTGCCGCAGCTCGAAGGTGCGGTGGAAGACACCTCGCGACCCGATCCCTACCGCGTCGAATATCGCATGCCGACGCCGCAGGCCGTGACACTGCCCGCGGTCCGAAAGCTCCTGAGCGCTGACGGCTGGGTCGCCTATGTGATGCCGCTCGAGGAGAAAAGCACCCTGCTGAAGTTTAGGAAGGGACGACAGGGCCTTTCCGTTCATTTCACGCAGGCGCCCGGTCGGCCCGACCAGTCCGTGGTTTACTACACGACCGACCGGATCTACGGGAACGTGCCGTTTCCGGAAGGCGCAAGCGACATCGTGTTTGACGGGACCCGGCCCTATCTCGGCTGCGTCGCGCCGACGCCGCTCGATGCAACGTCGGATTTCTATGCCAGCCAGATGGCTGCGATCGGCTGGCAGAAGCTCACGCCGGAAACCGCCGCGCGCTGGACCACCAGCCTGGATGAGACCGCTCCCAACGGCCTGCGCGCGTTCTACGCGCATGCCGATAGCAAGGAGACCGGCTTCTATCAGCAGAAGCCCGTGATGCTGACGCTGACACGCCGCGACGACGGCCGCACCAATGTCGATATCCGGGTCGCGCCCTTCGCGCTGCCCAGCGAGCTCAAGGCCGATAGCGATATGGCCGGCCTGCCGCGGCCGAGCCCGACCAAGACGGCCAGGGGCCTCGGCGGCGCGAGCGACAACAAGCGCGAGATGTCAGCCGCCGCGATGGCCGAGCTGCCCGTCGTGCTCGCCTTCTATCATCGCGAGCTCGCCGCGCGCGGCTGGCAGGAGGACGGCGGCGCGCCGCTCGCACCCGGCGACGAGGTCGCGATCAAGATCTCTTCGGCGGAGGAAACCGGCTTGCTGCGGCTTGGCCGCAAATACGATTTCACCATGGTCAGCCTGACCGCGCAGGTGAAGGAATCCGCACTTGCCGCCCGTGCCAAGGCGAAGAAGGAAGCCGACGAGAAGTTCCTTGGAGATGCGTTAGGTGCGGCCAAGCAGCTCATCACCGCCGACGAGGCCAGACGCAAGGTGCAGGCGGCCGCGCTGTCAGATGCGCCGCTGAATGCGCTGGCCGACAGCAAGACGCCGGTGCCGCTGCCCGAAAACGCCGAAGGCGTGAAGTTCGAAGGCGGCGACGGCAGGCTCGAATTCTCTTCCGCCTCAAGCGTCAGGGCGCTCGGCACCTTCTACCGCGCATCGCTGAAGAACGCTGGCTGGAAAGAGCAGCCCTCCGTCATCAACCAGCCCAACATGGCGGTGATGGAATTCTCCAAGGCCGGCAAGTCGATCTCGATGACCGTGATGCAGATGGGCCCGAAGGTGAATGTCAGCGCCAACGGCACCGGCCTGATCGTGGCTGCGGCGAAGCCGGTTGAGGCCAAATCGGCAGACGCAAAGCCGATCCCGGCCAACTCGACCGAGCCGCTCAAGCCCGATCCCGATTCCGCCCTGCCGGTGCCGACGCAGCACAGCTCGACCGGAATCAGCTCCACGAAATTCCCGGGCAGCGACCAGTCGTTCCGGACCGAGCTGGAAGCCAGCATCCCCGCCCCGCTCGGCGATGTCCTCGCGTTCTATCGCACGGAGCTGACCAAGCGGGGCTGGCAGGAGAAGGCCGACGGCGCGACAGTGACGGCCGAGCGGGCGGAGCTCGCGTTCACCTCGCCGGAGGGACCGGCCGTGCTGAAGCTCGGCCGCGCCAGGGACGAGACAATTGTCAACCTGATGCAGCGGAATCCGCAGGCCGCGGCCAAGGCCGACATCATGCCGAAGGCCGGACAGGCGAGGCTGATGCTCGGCAATATGGGGCCGAAGGAAGCATCGCTGACGATCAACAATCAAACCGTGAAGATCGCAGCCGGCGCGGGCGGTCCGCAATCGCCGAAAGGCCCGATGCTCGATCTACCGCCCGGCAAGTACCAGTACGCGCTGCGTCTGCCGGGCCGCCCTGCTCGCAGCGAGACCCTCACCGTAGCCGCCGGCGATGCCTGGGGCCTCCTGGTGGGACCAAACGGAGACGTGCTGCCGCTTCAAATGTATTGAGCTGCAAAGGCCGTTCCGGGGCGTTCCAGGCGCCTCGGAACGCCCCTCGTCCCCGCAAAATCCACGCCTTCCGAGGCCCGGAACGGCCGCTCGAATCGCGCTTTTTTCAAGCCACCGAATCGGCCGTCGAAAGCCTTGAAAACCTGCTAAAAAATTCTATCTAATCAAAGACTTGCCGGGAGATACTTTGCGCTAGGCGCAATCCGTCTTTCATGGCACAAATAGCCTGCATATCAGCGCCTTTTGCGCCGCTGATTCGGGCGACATCTCGAAGGCCTCTCATGACAGAACCTGCTCGGCAGACGCCTGCCGAAAACGAGCCCTCAAATCCGAGCGATTACGGGGCGGAATCGATCCGCGTGCTCAAGGGTCTCGATGCCGTCCGCAAGCGTCCGGGCATGTATATCGGCGATACCGATGACGGCTCGGGCCTGCATCACATGGTGTACGAGGTCGTCGACAACGCGATCGACGAAGCGCTCGCGGGCCATGCTACGCGCGTGGACGTCGTGCTCAATGCCGACAATTCCGTCACCGTGCGCGACGACGGCCGCGGCATTCCCGTCGACATCCACAAGGGCGAAGGCATCTCGGCGGCCGAGGTCATCATGACCCAGCTCCATGCCGGCGGTAAGTTCGACCAGAATTCCTACAAGGTTTCCGGCGGCCTGCACGGCGTCGGCGTCTCCGTCGTCAACGCGCTGTCGAGCAAGCTCGGCTTGCGCATCTGGCGCGACAACAAGGAACACTACATCGAATTTGCCCATGGCGATGCCGTCGCACCGTTGGTGGTCGTTGGCGATGCGCCCGGCAGGCGCGGCACCGAGGTGACGTTCCAGGCCTCGACGGAAACCTTCAAGAACATCGAGTATGACTTCGCCACGCTGGAGCACCGGCTGCGCGAGCTCGCCTTCCTCAACTCCGGCGTCAACATCGCCCTCTCCGACATGCGTCACGCGGTCGAGAAGCGCGAGGAGATGCACTATTCCGGTGGCGTCGAGGAATTCGTCAAATATCTCGACCGCAACAAGAAGGCGATCGTGCCGGCGCCGATCATGGTGCGCGCGGAATCCAACGGCATCGGCGTCGAGGCCGCGTTGTGGTGGAACGACAGCTACCACGAGAACGTGCTGTGCTTCACCAACAACATCCCGCAGCGCGACGGCGGCACTCATCTGGCCGGCTTCCGCGGCGCGCTGACGCGCCAGGTCAACGGCTATGCCGAGGCCAACGCGAAAAAGGAAAAGATCGCGCTCACCGGCGACGACTGCCGCGAAGGCCTCACCGCCGTGCTGTCGGTGAAGGTGCCGGACCCAAAATTCTCGTCGCAGACCAAGGACAAGCTGGTGTCCTCGGAAGTGCGCCCCGTGGTCGAGAACGTGCTCAACGAGGCGCTCCAGGCCTGGTTCGAGGAGCACCCCTCCGAAGCCAAGATGATCGTCGGCAAGGTGATCCAGGCGGCAGCTGCCCGCGAAGCCGCGCGAAAGGCGCGCGAGCTGACGCGCAAGAGCCCGCTCTCGGTCTCTTCGCTGCCCGGCAAGCTCGCCGACTGCCAGGAGAAGGACCCGGCCAAGTCCGAGCTCTTCATCGTCGAGGGTGACTCGGCAGGCGGCAGCGCCAAGCAGGGCCGCAACCGCGAATTCCAGGCGGTGCTGCCGCTGCGCGGCAAGATCCTCAATGTCGAACGCGTGCGTCCCGACAAGATGCTGCACAGCGAGCAGATCGGCACGCTGATCACCGCGCTCGGCACCGGCATCAGCGACGAGTTCTCGATCGAGAAGCTGCGCTATCACAAGATCATCGTGATGACGGACGCCGACGTCGACGGCGCCCACATCCGCACACTGCTGCTCACTTTCTTCTACCGGCAGATGCGCGAGATCATCGACGGCGGTTATCTCTATATCGCCCAGCCGCCGCTCTATAAGGTCAACCGCGGCAAGTCCGAGCAATATTTGAAGGACGAGCGGGCACTGGAAGATTATCTGATCGATACCGGGCTCGACGATTGCGTCTATATTTCCGGCACCGGCGGCGATCGCAGCGGCCGCGACCTGCGCTCGCTGGTCGACGACGCCCGCGCCGTCCGCGGCGTCCTGCGCAGCCTGCACACCCGCTACAATCGCAAGGTGATCGAGCAGGCCGCCATCACCGGCGTGCTCAACAAGGCGATCTACGGCGATCCGGAGAAAGCCGCCGCGGCCGCGCAATACATCGCCGCCCGTCTCGACACGCTCGCCGACGAGGTCGAGCGCGGCTGGATCGGCCAATACGTGGAAGGCCAGGGTTTCCAGTTCGAGCGCACGGTGCGCGGCGTCAAGGAAGCCGCCGTCATCGACGACGCTTTCCTGGGATCAGTCGAAGCCCGCAAGCTCGACGAGTACACGGCGAAGCTCCAGGACGATTATGCCCGTCCCGGCAAGCTGCGGCGCAAGGACGTCGAGCACATGGTCTACGGCCCGGTCGATCTGTTCGAAGCCGTCACCGACGCCGGCCGCAAGGGCGTCACGCTGCAGCGCTACAAAGGTCTCGGCGAGATGAACCCGGAGCAGCTCTGGGAGACGACGCTCAACGTCGACGCTCGCTCGCTGCTCCAGGTGAAGGTCAAGGAGGTCGACGAGGCCGACGACATCTTCACCAAGCTGATGGGCGACGTCGTCGAGCCGCGCCGCGACTTCATCCAGGAACATTCGCTGAGCGCGACGATCGATATCTGAGGTCGTTTGTCTTTGGACGGTCGTCATGCCGGGCTTGTCCCGCCTGCGCGGCCGAAGCCGCTTCGGCGAGGCGAAGGCGGGACAGGCCCGGCCATGACGTTGTGGAAACACATGCGCTGAACCTCGTCAGCCGCCATCGCGACGAAGTGGCATGAACGCAGGCCTGTTCCGGCCGGGAAGCGCCACGCCATGACCAGCTCGATAGCAACCAGTTCCGCCGTACCATCCCGCCGTCTCGGCATCATCGGCAGCATTGTCGGCGTGCTGGCGCTGATGGCGGCGGTGTTGCCGCATTGGATCGTGCCGATCGTGTTTCCGCCGCCACCGGCAGACCAGGTCATCGTCGACACCGGACACCGCATCAAGGACCGCGTGATCGCGCGGGTGAAGGGCGTGGAGTATCAGGCTCCCAGGATCGAAAAATCGGCCGGAAGGAGCTGGAGCGAAGCGGCATCCGCCACCGCGATCTCGCTCGGTCTGCTTGCGATCCTGCTCTCGGTGCTTTCGCTGATCTTCCGGGAGGAGCGGCTTCTGGCCGGCGTGGCCGCCATCCTCGGCACCGGCGCCATTGCCGTCGAAATCTCCTTCGTCATGATCGGTGCGCTGATCCTGATCGCGATCCTCTATGTGGTGGGGAATATCATCGGCCTGTTTTGAGTATGGGTTATCGGGCAGGCACGACTGCAGGAAGAATTGATACTTCTCTCATTTCTTTGTATTTTCCGGTACAAGGCAGACCCGCCCAACCGAATCCAAAGAAGCGAGAACCCCGTGGCGCCCATCCAGTACATCGTCGAGGGCGGTCACCGGCTCTCGGGCTCGATCGAGCCGTCCGGCAACAAGAATTCGGCGCTGCCGATCATCGCCGCCGCCCTGCTCACCGAGCATCCGGTGACGCTGGAAAACGTGCCGCGGATCCGCGACACCGAGACGCTGGTTGAACTGATCCGCTCGGTCGGCGCGGCGGCGGAATGGACCGGGCGCAATACGCTTCACATCCACGCCAAGAGCATCCGCGCCGCCGATCTCGCCCCTGAGCTATGCGTGCGCATCCGCGCCTCGATCCTGCTCGCCGGCCCCCTGCTCGCCCGCTGCGGCGAGGTGATGCTGCCGCCGCCGGGCGGCGACGTCATCGGCCGCCGAAGGCTCGATACGCATGTGCTCGCGCTCGAGCAGTTGGGAGCCAAGGTCACCGCGACCGACCGGCTCGAATTCCGGGCTTCGAAACTGACCGGCGCCGACGTGTTCCTGGACGAGCCCAGCGTGACCGCGACCGAGAACGCGCTGGTCGCAGCCGTGGCCGCCGAAGGCACCACGTTCCTGCGTAACGCGGCGTCCGAGCCGCATGTGCAGGACCTCGCCAATTTCCTGGTCGCGCTCGGCGCCAGGATCGAGGGTATCGGCACCAACACCATGATCGTGCACGGTCCGGCGACGCTGGGCGGCGCGACCTACCGGATCCAGCCCGACCATATCGAAGTCGGCTCGCTGATCGGGCTTGCGGCCGTGACGCGCTCACCGCTTCGCATCGTGCGCGCCGGCGTCGAGCATCTGCGCTCGATCCGCATGGGCTTCGAGCGGCTCGGCATCGTCTGCCGCATCGAGGGCGACGATCTCATCGTGCCCTCGAACCAGACGATGAAGATCCAGGATGATTTTGGCGGCCACGTGCCGAAGCTGGAAGACCAGCCCTGGCCCGCCTTCCCGGCCGATCTGATGTCGATCGCGATCGTCACCGCCACGCAATGCGAGGGCGTGATCCTGATGTTCGAAAAAATGTTCGAATCGCGGATGTTCTTCGTCGACAAGCTGATCGCGATGGGCGCGCGCATCGTGCTGTGCGACCCGCATCGCGCCATCATCGCAGGGCCCAGCCGGCTGCACGGCGCGACGATGACCTCACCCGACATCCGCGCCGGAATGGCCATGCTGCTCGCGGCCGTCTGCGCCGAGGGCACCTCCACGATCAACAACGCCGACCAGATCGAACGCGGCTACGAGCGCATCGACGAACGGCTGAACGCACTCGGTGCGAAGATCAGGCGCTTGCCCGAACGGAAGGGCTGAGGCGCTTCGCCTTCCAATCCGAAAATGGTCTCGTGCCCCGGACGCAGCGCAGCACGTCAGTGATGCGCTGCTGAGCCGGGGCCCATGCGGCCGGGAGCCGTGCCCGCAACTTCTGGGTCCCGGCTCGCGCTTCGCGCGTCCGGGACACGAGGGCCATGTTTTCGTCGCTCGGCGATGCTATTGAGTAGCCATGCTCGACACCGTTCAGCCTCGTTCGCAGCCGCGCGCCGGCGTGCCGCCAAATGCTCTCGCCGACGAGTTCGTCGAGACGCTGCGGCTGGCCGTGCCGATGATGCTGACGCAGCTCGGGCAGATCGCGATGATCACGACCGATCTCGCGCTGATCGGGCGGCTCGGCGAGAGCGCGGTCGCCGCGGCGGCACTGGCGCATACGGTCTATTTCGTCAGCTTCACTTTCGGGCTCGGATTGATGGCGGCGGTGTCGCCCCTGGTCGCGCAGGCGTTCGGCGCCGGCGACGTCAGGCGCATCCGCCGTTCCTTGCGCGTCGGCCTGTGGGTTGCGTTGCTGATCTCGCTGCCGATGATGGCCTCGCCGCTCTATGGCGAGCACATCCTGATCGCTCTCGGTCAGGCGCCGCACTCGGCGGCGCTCGCCCAGCGCTATCTGAACGGGCTGGCCTGGGGCATCGCGCCGGCGCTCGGCTTCGTCGCGCTGCGCAGCATGATGAGTGCGGTGAACCGGCCGCAGGCCCCGCTGTGGATCACGCTCGCGGCGATCCCGGTCAATGCCGCGCTGGTCTACGTCCTGATCCACGGCCTGTTCGGCCTGCCGGAGCTCGGCCTGTTCGGCGCGGGGCTTGCGACCACGCTGGTCAATCTCGGCACTTTCGTCGCTACGCTCGCGATCGCGGGGCTGCGCAAGCCGTTCGCGGACTATCGTCCGCTCGCTCATCTCTGGCGGATCGACTGGCCCCTGATGCGCGAGCTCATCGCGATCGGCGCCCCGATCTCGTTCTCGCTGCTGCTGGAATATGGCCTGTTCTCTTCGGCGGCGCTGCTGATGGGGTTGATCTCGACCACGGCGCTCGCGGCGCATCAGATCGCGCTCCAGGTCACCGCCGTGCTGTTCATGGTCCCGCTCGGCATCGGCATGGCGGCCACCGTGCGAGTCGGTCACGCCTTCGGCCGCGGCGAGCCGCTTGCGGTGAAGCGCGCAGGTCTCGTCGCCGCGGTGATCGGAATCGCGTTCGTCTCGGCCCTGACCGTCGCGATCATCCTCGGCCGCTATGAGCTGGGACGGCTGTTCCTCGGTAGCGGCGAGGCGAGCATGGCGACCGTCGAGCTGACCGCAACGCTGCTGCTGGTCGGTGCAACCTTCTTCATCGCCGATGCGATCCAGACCATCATGGGCGGCGCGCTGCGCGGCATCAATGACACCCGGATGACGCTGGCATTCGCCGCGATCGGCTATTGGTGCGTGGGCTTTCCCATCGCCTGGTGGCTTGCCTTCCACGCCGATTTCGGTGCCGTCGGTGTCTGGATTGGACTGTCGATCGGATCGTTCGTCTATGCCGGACTTCTGATCTTGCGCTTCCGGATGTTGGCGCGCAGATTGGCGGAATGATCGGGACCGTCCGCGAAGTCACCCCTGAGGTCGACGCCGATGCCGTGCTGGCAGGTGCGCAATTCATCGACGCGTTTCGCGTCGAGATCGGCGCAACGACCGTGAATGCCCGCGAAGCCTGCACCCGTATGGTGCTGCACGGGCCGCGCTGGATCGATGCGCTGACACGTCTGCGCAACATCCTGGTGTCGCCGTTCGGGCTCAAGACATCGGGCGAAGGCGCGCCGGCGCCGCACGGTCTGATCGGCCTGTTTCCCGTGATCAGCGAGACCCCCGAGCAGCTGGTCGCCGGCTTCAATGATAGTCATCTCGACTTCCGCATCGTGGTCGATGTGGCCGGGGACGCACCGAGCCGTCGGGTCACCTCGACCACGCTGGTGCGGACGCATAATCTGCTGGGGCGGACCTACCTCGCCCTCATCATGCCCTTCCACAAGCTCGTGGTCCGCAGCATGATGGGATGCATCGCGGAGCCGACGCGATGACGCTCTCCGTCGATCTCTTCTTCTCGTTCCGTAGCCCCTATAGCTATCTGGCGCTGCCGAAGACGCTCAAGCTCGTCGAAGAGTACGATCTCGCGGTGAACCTGCGGCCGGTCTACCCGATCGCGGTCCGCGTGCCCGGCTTCTTCAAGAAGGCCAGCCCGCAATTCGCACGCTACATCGTGCTGGATAGCCGCCGCGTCGCCGAACACGAGGGCATTCCGTTCCGCTTCCCACGGCCTGATCCGATCGTGCAGGACATGGCGACGCTCGAGGTCGCGGCCGAGCAGCCCTACATCCATCGCCTGACCCGGCTTGGTGCCATGGCGCAACTCGAGGGACGCTCGCTCGCATTCACCGACGCGATCGCGCGCGTGTTGTGGGACGGCTCGGTCGCGGGCTGGAACGAAGGCGATCACCTCGCGCGTGCCGCCGAGAAAGCGGGCTTCGATCTCGCGGCGATGGATGCGGAGATCACCGCTGACGCCGATCGCTACGAGAAGGTGATCACGGAGAACGAGAAGGACCATGCGGCGTCAGGCCATTGGGGCGTGCCGACCTTCGTGTTCGAGAACGAGCCGTTCTTCGGCCAGGACCGTATCGACCTGCTGGTCTGGCGCATGCAGGGCAAGGGCCTGGCGCGGCGCTAGCTCACTCCGCCACGCGCGCGGACTTGTCGGCCGCCGCCTCGGACCATTCGCCAACGACGCGATCGAGATCGCAGAGGTTCTGGTGCATCTGCTCCAGCGAGAAGCCGATGGCGAAGAAGCGCTCAGCGGTGTCGCCGGAATGACCGCGGATCAGGCTGTCCTGGCGAACGGCGGCAACCGCTTCGGCGTAATGCTGGAGCGCGACGTGCACGGGATGGATCGGCGGCGCGCCGGCACCAGCCCGCAACGCTTCGGCCGCCGACCGCAGGAAGCGCACGATCGCCGCACTGACCTCCGCCAGCGGCGCGGCGAGCCGCATCTGCACCTCGACCGGCAACGGGACGACGGTGGCGCGGCCGATCATCACGACGTCGTGGCGCAGCCGCAGGATCGTTCGCAGCAAGGGACCGGTGTCGGGCCCGCTCGACAGGCGCGCGGCCCGCTCGCGCTCGGCTTCGGCGCCGATCGCATTCATGCCCACCATCGCGGTGCCGATGCCGTCCTGGATCCGGTGCAGTGCGTCGTTGTCGCGGCCGCGGGTCAGGCCTGCCAGCAGTTCGGTGAAGGCGTCCGCGATCAGCTCGAGCAGCTTTGCCGCGCTGGCGCGAATTTGCCGTACCGCGCGCGAGGGCAGCACCAGGAAGGAGACCAGCAATCCCGTGATCGCCCCGACCCCGACCTCGCTGACGCGGTCGATCGCCGAGGTCATGGGATCGGAGTGATGCATAGTCGGAACCAGCAGTACGATCACCGCCGTGACCGTGGCGGCGCTGAGGCTCGGATTGATCGCGGCGATGAAGGCGAGCGGGGCGACCGACAGAACCAACAGGCCGAGGAGACCCACCTCGCTGGAGTACGGGATCAGGATCGCGATGGCGCCGCCATAAATGGCGCCGCCGATGGTGCCGAGCATGTAGTCGCGCGTCGCTTTCAGCGAGCGCCCGACGCTCATTTGGGTCACGATCAGCGAGGTCAGGACCGCCCAGAGCGGCAAGAGCAGATGCAGCGCGGTGGCGATCGCATAGGCCGCGGTCGCGGCCACCGTGACCCGGATCGCCAGGCCCAGTTGCGTCCGCCGCGACCGGATCCGGTCGAACAGCTCTTTTGCGAGTGCCATCGTTGGAAGTCCCGGTCCGATCCGCTTGTGCAAGCCAAAGCATAGCTGATGCCCGCGGCCCCGAGGCCGCTTGAAAGGCCAAATCAGCCCGCTTACCTTGCGCGCCAAAACGAGGAAACACGATGGCCCACGAAACCGCAACGCTCGCCGCCTATGTCTTCAATCTGAAATACGGGGATATTCCGGCGGAGGTGCTGGATCGCGCAAAGGTGCTGACGCTGGACTTCCTCGGCAGCGCGATCCGGGCCCGCAGCGAAGCGGAATCGACCCCCTCGATCCTGAAGATGCTGGAGGCGCTCGCGCTCGACACCAGGGGCGAATCCACCGTGTTCGGCGACAGCAAGACCTGGACGCCGGCGGTCGCGGCGCTGCTCAACGGTGCACTCGGCCATTCCCTCGACTTCGACGACACGCATGCGGACTCCTCGCTGCACCCGAGCGCGCCGGTGGTTCCGGCCGCCTTCGCCATCGGCGAGATGGTCGGCGCCTCCGGGCGCGACGTGCTGACCGCGATCGTTGCGGGCTATGAGGTCTGCTGCCGGCTCGGCAACGCGCTCGACCCGACCTCGCATTATGCGCGCGGCTTTCATCCGACCGCCACCGCCGGCACCTATGGCGCAGCGGCGGCCGCCGGCAAACTGTTCGGCCTCTCCGAGCAGCAGCTCATCGCCGCGTTCGGCGTCGCCGGCAGCCAGGCTGCGGGCTCGCTGCAATTTCTGGTCAACGGCGCCTGGAACAAGCGCTACCAGGTCGGCGCCGCCGCGATGAATGGCGTGATCGCCGCGACGCTGGCGCGCAACGATTTCGTCGGCGCGACGGAATCGGTTGAGGGCAAGCACGGCCTGCTCGCCGGCTACACCGACGATGCCCATCCGGACAAGGCGGTCGCCGAACTCGGCAAGACCTACGAGACCATGAAGATCGGTGTGAAGCCTTATCCGAGCTGCCGCTATACCCACGCCGCGATCGACGCGCTGATCGCGATGCGGCGCGAGCACAATCTGACGCCCGATCAGGTCAAGCGCGTCGAGATCGGCCTGCATCGCAACGGCATCACCTTGACCGGCGACGCCGCAACCAAGCGGCACCCGACCTCGATCGTCGGCGGCCAGTTCTCGATGTTCTTCACCGGCGCGCTCGCGCTCGACCAGGGCTCGTTCGGCTGGGACGACTACAACCGTCTTGGCGACGCCGCCATCGACGCGCTCGCCGACAAGTTCGACGTGGTGCAGGACGACCGGTTGGAAGTCGGCCGCACCCACCCCTTTGGCGCGCGCGTGAGTATCACGACGGACGACGGCGTGCACGAGCGGCTCTATGCCGATCCCTCCGGCGAGCCGACCTCCTTCCCCGACGCGCAGGCGATGCAGCAGAAGTTTTTAACGCTGGCACGCCCGGTGCTGAATGCGCGCGCAGAGAAATTCGCGGACGCGATCATGACGCTGGAGCGGTTCGACCGCGTGGCGAAGGCGACGGAGCTCGGGAGGTAGTAGGTTCGAGTTCGCGCGACGCAGGCGGTGCACCCTCGCCCCTTGTGGGAGAGGGTGGCTCGCCGCGTAGCGGCGAGACGGGTGAGGGGTTCTCTCCGCGAGCACGCCTCTCACAATTGCATTCGCGGAGACATACCCCTCATCCGGCGCTTCGCGCCACCTTCTCCCACAAGGGGAGAAGGGAAGAAAGCGGCGCTCCTCACGATCTCCTCAATTGCCCCGCGCCACCTTCCCCTTGTCGCGCGTTGCCGCAACCACATCTCGCACCAGATCGAACACGCCATCCGCTTCCGGCGGCCAGTTCGGCGAGCGGCCCATCCGCACGATGACCAAGCGCTCCGACGGAATCACGATGGTGTATTGCCCGATCGTGCCCTTGGCGAAGAACGCATCGCGCGGCCAGCCGTGATCGACGCGGAAGGTCGCACCAAAACTGTCGCCCTGGTTGGTCCAGAAGCCGGCGCCGATACCGACCCAGGCATTGGGCGTCGCCGACGCCGAGTAATTCACCCAGCCCTCGGGCAGGATGCGCTTGCCGCCGGCGACGCCGTCGTTGAGATAGAGCTGACCGAAGCGCGCCCAGTCGCGTGCGGATGCGAGCATCTCGCTCGAACCTTTGATCGTGCCGGCGCCGTCGAGCTGGAGCGTGACATGTCGCATGCCGAGCGGCGCGAACAATTCGCGGCGCACGAAGGCAAGCGCATCCGCAGGGTTGCCGCCGGCAGCGTTGCGGATCAGATGCGCGAGCATGATGGTGTTGCCATCGTGATAATTCCACACGGTGCCCGGCGCGGTCGCAAGCGGCGTGCTCGCGGCATAGGCGGCCATGTCGTCTTCGATGAATTTCATGCGATTGACCGGCTCGAAGGCGGAGCCGAGCGAGGCCTGAAGCGAGCTGCCGAGCGCCAGGCCCGCGGTGTGGCGCAGCAGTTGATCGACAGTGATGGCGTGACGCGGATCGTCCGGATTCTTCCAGGCGGCGACCGGCGCGGGCCCGTCGAGCTTCAGTCTGCCCTGGCGTACGAGGACTCCAGTGAGAGCCGAGATCACGGACTTTGTCATGGAGAAGCCGAGCAGCGGCGTCTCCGGTCCGATGCCGTCGGCGTAGCGCTCGGCGACGATGCGGCCCGCCTTCATGACGACGATTGCGCGGGTGCGGCGGTAAGGCGGCTGCGCAGGCTCGGTGAAGGCATGATCGAGCGCGGCTGACAGCTCCGGGCTCTGTGGCGGCACGACCGCGGGGCCAGCGATCTCCGGCAGCAGCGCAGGCTGCCTGTCATCCGGAGGCAACGCGACGTCGGCGATATCGGTGCCATGCTCGAGCGTGCAGCCCAGCCCTTCGCGATAGACGGCATGGCTGCGGCTGATTCCGAACAGCGTCACCGTGACGTCCTTGCGGACGCGGTCGACCTGATAGTCCATCGCCCAGGTCAGCAGACCGACGCCCGGCATCGCATCCGTGGTCTCGACGAGGTTGCGCCGGGGGGCGAGGTTTGAGACGAAGGTCTCCGAGCAGAGCACGTCGGCGATGAAGCCGGTCGCGACCTTGGGCACGTCGCGGGCCCGCGCGGCGCCGAGGGCGAGGCCGACACAGGCGATGGTGGTGGTGAGGAGGATGATCTTGCGGCGGCGGGTCACAGGCTTTCTCCGGCTTGGGGCGTGTGCCGGGAAGGAAGCGGGATGTGCGGATGATCTGCTCGCCGGATTTGGAAAACGGCCTAGCTGAAACCGCAAGAAGCTCGCCGATTCTGAAATAACCCTGATATTTCAGTGCACTAAAGCTTAGGCAGCATTCACCTTCAGCCGCCGATATTCCGTCGGCGTCACACCGGTCACGGCCTTGAAGGCGCGGTTGAAGGGACCGAGCGACTGGAAGCCGGAATCCATCGCGATGGTGATGACGGGGACCTCGGCCTGGGCGGGATCGGCGAGCGCGGCCTTGGCCTCCTCGATCCGGTGGTTGTTCAGGAACACATTGAAGTTGCGGTAGCCGAGCCCCTGGTTGATCAGCCGGCGCAGCCGGTATTCGGGAATTTTCAGCCGGCCCGCCAGCACGCCGATGCTGATGTTCTCCTGGCGATAGATCCGCTCGTCCGCCATCAGCCGCATCAGGGCGTCGATGAGCTTTTGATCGGCGGCGTCATCGGCCGCGGGCTGACTGAAAACAATCGGCGGTGCGGGCTCCGCCGCGGCCGGAAACAGATCTGCCCCGTCAACGCGCAACATGGCATAGACGATCGCCGCGACGGTGCAGGCGAGCACGCCGGCATTGATGGTTTCGGCGACATCGCCGACGTGGCGCCCGGCGACGGCGATCTGGAGCACCGCGTTCAGCCCGCCATAGAGCGCGGTTGCGCAGACGATGAAGACGCGAGCGCTGCGTCGGCGCTCGACCAGGTCGGCCGGCCAGGAGGCGATCATCTGCCCGACCGCAAGCGCGATGAAACCGAGCACGATCAGATTGACCACCGTCACCGAGAACCGCACATGGCCGCTGGGTGCAATCCAGACGCAGCCTGCGAAGCTGAAGGCCATCACCAGCGCCCAGACCGATCCGTGCCACCAGCGGAGGTGAAACTCGTCGTCGAACAGGGAGCGCGTGAACAGCCAGAACGCCACGATGCTGCCAGTCGACAAGGCGATCAGCGGCGCATGCCAGAGCGGGATCCGCGACGTGACATCCAACGAATAGCTCGCAGCATGCGCGGCCGAGCCCAGCGCGAAGGCTGCGCCGAGCCGGGCCGCCAGTACATTGCGGAAATCGGCGAGCAATGACGCCGCCAGCACCAGCAGCAGCGCGACGCTGGCGGCGCGGAAGGCAAGCTCTGTTGCGGCAAGGGTCATCGAGTGAAGCGATCGGTCGCGGTTGACATCAGCCGAACATCGTTCGTTGCGCCTGTTTTTTCAAGGACCATCCATACCCCAACTGTCATCGCCCGGCTTGACCGGGCGATCCAGTACGCCGAGACAGCCGTTGTTTGAATCGATAGGCTGCGGCGTACTGGATGCCCCGCTTCCGCGTGGCAGGACAGCGGAATATGTGATCCGGCTTCGTGGCGACGCCAATGGGAAATTCTGCTACGATCGCGTTCAAGAAAGTCAAAAGGAGTCCACCATGAGCTGGCAACCCTCGAACGATCCCGTGCTCGGCGATCCCATGTCCTGCGATGCGCTCGATCTCGTCATCGTGCCGCGCACGCGCGATCTCGGCGACGGATTTCAAGTGCGGCGGGCGCTGCCGCACGGCAAGCGGCAGATGGTCGGGCCCTTCATCTTCTTCGACCATTTCGGGCCGGTGCAATTCGTCTCCGGCAAGGGCATGGACGTGCGGCCGCACCCGCATATCGGGCTCGCCACCGTCACCTATCTGTTCGACGGCTCGATCATGCATCGCGACAGCGAGGGCAACGTCTGCGAGATCCAGCCCGGCGCGATGAATTTGATGACGGCCGGTCGCGGCATCGCGCATTCGGAACGTACGCCGGATGCGCAGCGCGCCTCGGGCCAGCAAATGCTGGGCCTGCAAAGCTGGATCGCGCTGCCGGCCGGTTCGGAAGAGATCGCCCCGTCGTTCCAGCATTACGGCGCCGGCGACCTGCCGATGATCTCCGAGCGCGATTTCACCGCGCGGGTGATAGCAGGCTCGTCGTTCGGCATCGCCTCGCCGGTGAAAATGGTGTCGCCCTGGTTCTACACCGAGGTGACGGCCGTCGCCGGCGCAAGCGTGCCGCTCGATCCTGACCATGAGGAGCGCGCGATCTACATCGTCGACGGCGAGGTCGAGATCGCGAACGAGCGCTACGAGGCGCCGCGACTGCTGATCTTCCGTCCCGGCGACCGCATCACCGTGAAGGCATTGAAAGCCACGCGGATGATGTTTCTCGGCGGCGATGCGCTGGAGGGCCCGCGCCACGTCTGGTGGAATTTCGTCTCCTCCAGCAAGGAGCGGATCGAGCAGGCCAAGCAGGACTGGAAAACCGGCCGCTTCGCCGCTGTTCCGCAGGAACATGAGTTCATTCCGCTGCCGGAATAGGCTAATCCGGTTTCCGGTCGCGCGATCAGGTGCGGCCGGATTTCCCGTCGCAAGGCCTTGCTCCGAAAGTTCTGCCGATGACCACCATGCTCTCCAGCGACCTGCCCCTGTCCAAGATCGGCCGCGGCAAGGTGCGCGATATCTACGCCGTCGACGACGACCGCCTGCTGCTCGTCACCACCGACCGCATCAGCGCCTTCGACGTCGTGATGGGCGAGACCATCCCGATGAAGGGCGCGGTGCTGACGCAAATCAGCGCGTTCTGGTTCAACGAGCTCGAAGGCGTGGTGCCGCATCACATGATCAGCGCCGACACCGACGAGATCATCGCGGCCGTGCCGGCCTTGAAGCCGCACCGTGCCGAGATCCTCGGCCGCGCCATGCTGTGCCGCCGCACCACGGTGTTTCCGATCGAATGCGTGATCCGCGGCTATCTCTCGGGATCGGCCTGGAAGGAGTATGCAGCAAGCGGCACGCTGGCCGGCGAGAAGCTGAAAGCAGGTCTCGTCGAGAGCGAGAAGCTGGAGCCTTCGATCTTCAGCCCGGCGACCAAGGCCGAGACCGGCCACGACGAGAACATCACGATCGCGAAGATGCGCGAGGTCGTCGGTGACGAGACGGCCTACACGCTCGAGAGCATGACGCGCGCGATCTACACGCTCGGCGAGGAGCTCGCCCGCGAGCAGGGCATCATCATCGCCGACACCAAGTTCGAATTCGGCCGCGACAAGGACGGCCGCATCATCCTGATCGACGAAGTCATGACGCCGGACTCCTCGCGCTTCTGGGCCGTCGATGCCTACAAGCCCGGCCAGCCCCAGGCGAGTTTTGATAAGCAGCCGCTGCGCGACTATCTCGACGTCGAGCGCCGCGCCGGCCGCTGGAACGGCGACGCCCCGCCACCGCCTTTGCCCGCAAGCGTGGTGGACGCGACCAGCAAGCGGTATCTGGAAGCGTATCGCCGGGTGACGGGGAGCGAACTCAAGATCTAGCCCCGCTGTTTATTGTCGTCCTGGCGAAAGCCAGGACCCATACCGCGAGGTCTTTCGATCGCGGCGGTGCCAATCCCGAACGACCAATCCTCGTCAAACTGCTCCTGGGGTAATGGGTCCTGGCTTTCGCCAGGACGGCATGCGGGAGAGCATCTCGGCTTTTCTCTCAACCGTATGGTTGAGCGTTCACACGCCAACCGCTGCGGAACTGTCCGATATTTCATAGTTTCAAGAATCCTGTTGCGCTAAGCCTGTAGTCGGCTACGTCTCGGACAGCGATTTTCAGGAGCGAGCGCAATGGCGTGACCGATCCAGCAATTACTTTCAGTCCGGCTCCCCGCTTCAATCCGGCCCTCAAGCGTGCGCTGAATGATATATTGGGGGGGAGCGCCGCCAGCGTCCTGACCGTCACTTTCGGACTGTCCTACTCGCTGCTGATCTTCGCCGGACCGCTCTCGCCCTATCTGTCCTACGGAATCACGGCAACTTTCGTCAGCTCCGCGGTGCTTGCGGTCGTCATCGGGCTTGGCAGCTCCCTGCCCTTCGCGATTGCAGCCCCCGACAGCTCGACCGCCGCGGTGACGGGAATCCTGGCGGCCTCAGTGGTCGAACGCATCGAGGCGGCGAACCTGTCGACGCCGTTGCTGTCACCGATCCTGATCACGCTCGGCCTGTCGACGATGCTGACAGGATTGGTGCTGTGTGGACTGGGCCTGACGCGGCTTGGCCGCGCCATCCGCTACGTACCTTATCCGGTGGTCGGCGGCTTCCTCGGCGCAACCGGCCTTCTCATCGCCATGGGTGCGGTCCGGGTGATCACCAACCAGCCGCTGCAATTCGCGACACTGTCGCGCTTCACCAACGGCACCACGCTGCTGGAGCTCGGGGCCGCCTGCGCGATGGCGCTGGTGCTGTATTTGACCTGGCACCGCTCGCGCAGCCCGTTCGGACTGCCGATCATCCTGGTCGGCGGCGTATTCACGGCGCATCTTGCGTTCTGGATCTCCGGCGTTTCGCTCGACGACGCACGCATCATGGGCTGGACCTTTCAGCCTCCGCCGCAAGCGGACTTCATGCTGCCCTGGCATGCCGCCGATCTCGCCAGCTATCCCTGGTTTGCCATACCGGACCTGCTTGGCAATGTCGTCGCCGTCATCTTCGTCACGGCCTCCAGTACGCTGTTCAACACCACCGGCATCGAGGTTGCCACGCATCGCGAAGCCAATCTGGAGTGTGAGTTGAACGTCACCGGCGCCGCCAACATCCTGACCGGCATGCTGGGCGGCTACCCCGGCTGCAGCTCGACCAGCCGCTCGATGCTCAATTTCAGCAGCGGCGGCCGCGGGCGCCTGTCAGGCCTCACCGTCGCGGCGCTCTCGCTGCTGATGCTCGCCGTCGCGCCCGAGCTGCTCGGCTTCATTCCCAAATTCGTGCTCGGCGGCCTGCTGCTCTATCTCGGTGTCGACCAGCTGCACAAATGGATCATCGAGTCGCGCAAGCGGCTGTCGAAGCTGGAATATCTCTCGCTGATCGCCATCATCGCGATCATCGTCGCCTGGGGTTTCGTGCCGGGCATCCTGATCGGCGTGATCATCGGCTGCGCGACGTTTGCGTTCAGCGCGGCGCGGGTGGAGTCGATCAAGTACAGTTTCGACGGCTCGGAATACCGCTCCTCGCTCGACCGCTCGCGCGACGACCAGAATGTGCTGCTGGCCCATGGCGGCAAGATCCGGGGCCTCAATCTCCAGAGCTATCTGTTCTTCGGCTCCGCCAACCGGCTCTACCAGCACGTCAAGCGGCTGCTCCAGGAGCGCCCCGAATGCCGCTATCTGCTGTTTGACTTCAAGCTCGTCACCGGCGTCGATTCGTCAGCCGCCTATAGCTTTGCCCAGATCAAGCGCAGCGCTGGCGATCTCGGCGTCGAGCTGATCCTGGTGCATCTGTCGGCCGCGGCCGAGAAGGTGCTCCGCTCCAGCGACTTCGTCGGCGAGGGCGTCACCATCATCCCCGAGCTCGATCGCGCGCTGGAATGGTGCGAGAACGAGCTCATCTCGCAGCATCAGGAACTGGCGCAGGAAGAAGCCAGCCTGCGCGACTGGTTCACAACGATTCTCGACAGCGAAGACGATGCCGATAGGCTGATCCACCGCTGCCAGCGCCTCGAGGTTGAGGCCGGCGAAATCATCGTTCAGGCCGGCGACCCCGCCGATTCCATGCATTTCATCCTCGAAGGCCGCGTCGGCATCATGATCCCCGCCGAGGACGACCGCACCACGCGCGTGCGCAGCCTCGGTCGCTACACCACGATCGGCGAGATGGGCCTGGTGTCGAACACGCCGCGCAGCGCGACGATCCAGGCCGAGGTCGACAGCGTGCTCTACGTGCTCAACACGCACCAGTTCGATGCGATCAAGGACGAGGACCCCGCGCTCAGCCACAAGCTGCTGACGTACGTTGTGTCGGTCATGGCCGAGCGGCTGACGTTTGCGAATCGGACGATCGCGGTGTTGAGGCGATAGCGAACGCCGTAGAGCAACTAGCGCACCACACATTGGATGTCGTCCTGGCGAAAGCCAGGACCCATACCGCGGAATCTATCTATCGCAGGCGGGGGAAGTACCGGACTGCCAATCCTCGCCAAACGACTCCCTGGGGTAATGGGTCCTGGCTTTCGCCAGGACGACCCCGGAGGGGCATTGCCTTCATCACATCCGCGAAGACGGCGGCGCCTAAACCCCCGCCATCATCACGTATTTGATCTCGACATATTCTTCCATGCCGTGATGCGAGCCTTCGCGGCCGAGGCCGCTTTCCTTGACGCCGCCGAAAGGCGCGACTTCGGTGGTGATCAGGCCGGTGTTGACGCCGACCATGCCGGATTCCAGCGCCTCGGCGACACGCCAGACGCGGCCGAGATCGCGGGAGTAGAAGTAGGAGGCGAGACCGAACGGCGAGGCGTTGCACATCGCGATGACATCGGCCTCGTCCTTGAAGCGGATCACCGGTGCGAGCGGGCCGAAGGTTTCCTCCTGCGCCACCAGCGAGTCCGGCTTGACGTCGGCAAGGACGGTCGGCTCGAAGAACGAGCGCCCGAGCTCGCTGCGCTTGCCGCCGGTGACGATCCTGGCGCCGCGCTTGACGGCATCGGCGATGTGGCGCTCGACCTTGTCGACCGCTTTCAAATTGATCAGCGGGCCCTGCGTGACGCCGGTTTCCGTGCCGTCGCCGATCTTCATCGCCGCGACCTTCTTCGACAGCTTCTGCACGAACTCGTCGTAGATCTTGTCCTGGGCGTAGAGGCGGTTGGCGCAGACGCAGGTCTGGCCCATGTTGCGGTATTTCGAGACGATCGCGCCTTCGACCGCGGCATCGATATCGGCGTCGTCGAACACCACGAACGGCGCGTTGCCGCCGAGCTCGAGGCCGAGCCGCTTCACGCCGACGGAGGCCTGCCGGTAGAGAATCTTGCCGACCGCGGTCGAGCCGGTGAAGCCGACGAAACGCACGGCCGGATGCTCGCACAGCACCTTGCCGATCGGCGCGGCATCGCCGGTGACGATGTTGAACACACCCTTGGGCACGCCGGCTTTCTCCGCGAGCGCGGCCAGCGCCAGCGCCGACAGCGGCGTTTCATTGGCGGGCTTCAGCACCACGGTGCAGCCGGCCGCAAGCGCCGGCGAAACCTTTCGGGTGATCATCGAGTTCGGGAAATTCCACGGCGTGATCGCGCCGCACACGCCGATCGGCTGCTTGATCGCGAGCAGGCGCGCATCCGGCCGCTGCGTCGGAATGGTCTCGCCATAGACGCGGCGGGCCTCCTCGGCGAAAAATTCGACATAGGCGCCGCCGATGTCGACCTCGCCGAGGGCTTCACTGAGCGGCTTGCCCTGCTCGGAGGTGAGGATCAGCGCGAGGTCCTCGCGATTGGCGATGATCAGCTCGAACCATTTGCGCAAGATATTGGAGCGCTGCTTGGCGGTATGCTTGGCCCAGGCCGGAAAGGCGCGCTCGGCGGCCTCGACCGCCTTGGTGGCGTCATCGGCCGAAAGCTGCGGAACCTTTGCAAGCTCGACGCCGGTCGCAGGATTGTTGACGGCGAAGACCGGCGATCCGACCCAGGCGCCGTCGATGTAGCAGGCCTCCTTCAGAAGCGACTGGTCCTTCAACCGGTCGCGCAGATTGGACGTGGCGTGCTGAGCACGTGCGGCGGCGGTCGGGGTCATGGCGTTACTCCTGCGGGCTTTTCAGGTTCGCGGGGAATATAGGGACAAGCGGCGCGCAATGCACCGTCCCGCAACGCACATCTGCTGGGAGCCAGGCTCGGATCGGCGGACTTACGCCGCGCCGCTCATATAGGTCTCGCGCCGCCCGATCATGCGCTCGGCGGCGGCCTTGGCGTCGGCCTTCGAGGAGGTCGCGCAGGTCCGGTACTCGAGATCTGGGACGTCGGATGCGTTGCGGCGGCCGAACCAGGATTTCGAGCCGACCGGCAGCAGCGCCAGCGCCTGCGCCAGATTGTCGACCGCGCCGAACGAATAGAGCGCGCCGGTGCCGGCGATGCGGACCTCGTAGATGCCGGGCGAGATCGGCGCTTCGAGATTTTCGCCCCGTCCGGGACGGGGATAGCGCTTCCATTCGCTCCAGGTCGAAATCATCTGAGGTCCCCCACGCGGCCGGTGGGCGGCCGCCAAATTTGCATCAAGTCTTAACGTTGGCCGTCGATCGGCCGAGAGCTGAACGCCGCAGCTCACAAAATGTTTCAAGTGCTTCAAACAGTCGAAACATATCGCCAGCGCCCATCCACGGTCACGGCTGGTTGCGGCCATCCACCGCAGATTGTGACGGAGTGTTGCAGTTCAGCCGCCTTGTCGTCCTGCGCGCCTCTTGTCCTCCTGCGCGGGGCGTGGACCGTCAAGTCACGACATCGCGACCGCGGCAGGTACGTGGATATACTTGCCGCGCGGAGCACGCGGGAGGAGAATTGATCACTTCCAACAATAATCAAACCGGAGGAAACGCGTATGCAAGGCAAAGCCCAGATCGACGAGATTCTGCGCCAGAAGAGCGAGGCCAGGGAGATTCCTGGCGTCGTCGCCATCGCCGCCAGCGGTACCGACGTGCTGTATCAGGGCGCGTTCGGCAAACGCGACCTGTCCAAGCCGGATGCGATGACCGCCGACAGCGTGTTCTGGATCGCATCGATGACGAAGGCGGTGACATCAGCGGGCGCGATGCAGCTCGTCGAGCAAGGCAAGCTGTCGCTGGATGCGCCGATCGGCGAGGTGTTGCCCGATCTCGCCAAGCCGCAGGTGCTCGAAGGTTTCGACGCCAAGGGCGAGGCCAAGCTGCGTCCGGCCAAGGGGCCGATCACGCTGCGCCAGCTCATGACCCACACGGCAGGCTTCTGCTACAATATGTGGAACGGCGATCTCGCGGTCTATCTGGACAAGAACGGCATCCCCGCCATCACCACCTGCCAGAACGCGGCGTTGAAGACGCCGATCATGACCGACCCCGGCACGCGCTGGGAATACGGCACCAATATCGATTTCGTCGGCAAGGCGGTGGAAGCCGTCAGCGGCAAGCGCCTCGATGCCTATCTGCGCGACAATCTATTCGCACCGCTCGGCATGAGCGATACCGCTTTCAAGATCACCGACGACATGCGCAAGCGCCTGGTTGGCATGCATGCGCGCGGCGAGGACGGCCAGCTCGCCGCGATCCCGTTCGAGCTCGAGCAGGAGCCGGAATTCCACATGGGTGGCGGCGGCCTTTATTCGACCGCGGCCGACTACATCAGGTTTACCCAGATGATTTTGAACAAGGGCCGCGGCAACGGCAATCAGGTGCTGAAGGCCGAGACCATCGCGACGATGGGGCAGAACCACATCGGCGACCTCGCCATGGGCAAGCTGACCACGGCGGCGCCGATGTATACCAACGACGTCGATCTCTATCCGGAGCAGGTGAAGAAGTGGGGCCTCAGCTTCATGATCAACACCGCCAAGACCGCCGAGGGGCGCAGCGCGGGCAGCCTCGCCTGGGCGGGCCTCGCCAACACCTATTACTGGATCGATCCGGCACGCGACGTCACCGGCGTGATCCTGATGCAGCTGCTGCCATTCGCCGACGCAAAGTGTCTCGAGGCTTTTGCCGGCTTCGAGCGCGGCGTCTATGCCGGGCTCGATGCCGGCAGTGGGCAGAAGGCGGCGTGAGGCGCGCCTAACTCTCACGACGCATCATGGCCGGGCTTGTTGTCCCGGCCATCCACGCACCTGGCTGGAGGACACGATCTTGGCAGACAAAGCCGATAGTTACGTTTGCGGCACCTCCGACACGCCGCTGCTTGGCGACACGATCGGGCGCAGCCTCGATCAGGCCGCGCGACGCTGGAGCGATCGTGAGGCGCTGGTCTCGCCCAGCCACGGCGTGAGATGGACGTGGAAGGAGCTTGCCGAGCGGGTCGACGCGCTCGCCGCCAGCTTTGTCGCGCTCGGCCTCGAACGCGGCGCACGAATCGGTATCTGGTCGCTGAACCGGCCGGAATGGACGCTGACCCAGTTCGCCGCCGCCAAGGCTGGTCTCATCCTGGTGACGATCAATCCGGCCTACCGGCTGAGCGAGCTGGAATTCGCGCTTCACAAGGTCGGATGTAGCGCCATCGTCACCGCGACGGCGTTCAAGACCAGCAACTACATGGACATGCTCAACACGCTGTTGCCAGAGCTTGCGAGCGCCAAGCCCGGGCAATTGCGCGCCGCGCGGCTACCGGCCTTGCGCATCGTGATCCAGATCGGCGGCCCCGCCTGCCCGGGCACGATCCCGTTCGACGAGGTCGCCGGCATGGGCGGAACTCAGTATCGCGAGCAGCTCGCCGCGCTCGGTGCCTCCCTGCAATTCGACGATGCCGTCAACATCCAGTTCACCAGCGGAACGACGGGATCTCCCAAGGGCGTGACGCTGACCCATCACAACATTCTCAACAACGGCTATTTCGTCGGCCGCGCCATGCGCCTGACCGAACAGGACCGCATCTGCATTCCGGTGCCGCTCTATCATTGCTTCGGCATGGTGATGGGTAACCTCGCCTCCGTCACGCTCGGCGCAACGATGGTCTATCCCGGCGAGGGGTTTGATCCGCTCGCGACGCTGCGGACGATCGAGCAGGAAAAATGCACCGCGCTGTACGGTGTGCCGACGATGTTCATCGCCGAACTCGACCACGGCGAATTCTCAAACTTCAATCTGAAGTCGCTGCGCACCGGCATCATGGCCGGTGCACCCTGCCCGATCGAGGTGATGAAGCGCGTCAATAGCGAGATGAACATGGGCGAGGTCACGATCGCCTATGGCATGACCGAGACGAGCCCGGTCAGCTTCCAGAGCGCCGTCGACGATCCGCTCGACCGCCGCGTCTCGACGGTCGGGCGAATCCATCCGCATGTCGAGGTCAAGGTCGTCGATCTCGATGGCAAGATCGTCAAGCGCGGCCAACGGGGCGAGCTCTGCACCCGCGGCTACAGCGTGATGCTGGGCTACTGGGAGGAGACGGAGAAGACCGCGGACGTGCTCGACGCCAACGGCTGGATGCATACCGGCGACATCGCCATCATCGACGACCAAGGTTACTGCAACATCGTCGGCCGCATCAAGGACATGGTGATCCGCGGCGGCGAGAACCTCTATCCACGCGAGATCGAGGAATTTCTCTACCGCCACCCCAAGATTCAGGACGTGCAGATCTTTGGCGTCGCGGATACCCGCTACGGCGAGGAGCTCTGCGCCTGGATCCGCGTCAGGTCCGGCGAGAAGCTGACGATGGAAGAGGTGCGCAGCTTCTGCGACGGTCAGATCGCCCACAACAAGATCCCGCGTTACGTGGAATTCGTCGACGAGTTTCCGATGACCGTGACCGGAAAGATCCAGAAATTCCTGATGCGCGACGACGTGGAAAAGCGGCTTGGACTGAAAGCCGCGAAGACTGCGTGAGTCGCATCTGTCGTTCCCCGCGAAGGCGGGGAATCCGGTACGCCGCGGCTTCTCCGTACCCCACTAACGACTCTGGAATACTGGGTCACCCGGCCAAGCCGGGTGACGACAGCGGAGAGTGCCGCGCGCAATGACGGGGAGAGCGTCCGCGTTACACTGTCAGGCCGCGCTGCCCGGCGAGCTCCTTCAGCGACACCTGCGGACGCGCGCCGATGTGCTGGATCACTTCGGCGGCGGCGAGCGCGCCGAGCTCGCCACACTGCTTGTAGGGCAGGTTGCGCGCCAGACCATACAGGAAGCCGGCCGCGAAGAGGTCGCCGGCGCCGGTGGTGTCGACCAGCTGGGCAATGGGGAATGCAGGCGCGGCGACGGCGTCTTCCGGCGAGACCACCATGCAGCCCTTTTCGCTGCGGGTGACCACGCCGAGATTGACGTCGTTGCGCAGCTGCTTGAGTGCGGTGTCGAAATCCGAGGTCATGTAGAGCGAATGCAGCTCGGACTCGTTGGCGAACACGATATCGACGGTGCCGTTGCGCATCAGCCCCAGGAACTCGTCGCGATAACGATCGACGCAGAAGGAATCCGACAGCGTCAGCGCCACCTTGCGCTTGGCATCATGGGCGATCTTGGCCGCCTTGACGAAGGCGTCCTTGGCGTTCTTGGGGTCCCAGAGATAGCCCTCGAGGTAGACGATGCCGGCCGCGGCGATCTCCGCCGGGTCGATGTCCGCGGGCGACAGGTCCTGCGCGGCGCCGAGATAGGTGTTCATGGTGCGCTCGCCGTCACCCGTCACCAGGATGTAGGAGCAGCCGGTCGCAGGGCCGTCCTTCGCCGCGGGCGTGTTGAAGGCGACGCCGGCAGCGCGGATGTCGTGGACGTAGAGCTTCCCGATCTGGTCGTCCTTGACCTTGCCCACATAGGCGGCGCGCGCCCCAAGGCTGCCGATGCCGACGATGGTATTGGCCGCCGAACCGCCGGAAACTTCCGTCGCCGGGCCCATGTCCTTGTAGATGGCGGCGGCCCGCGCCTCGTCGATCAGGGACATGCTGCCCTTGGTCATGCCGTGCTTGCCCAAAAAGGCTTCATCGGTCTTGACCAGCACGTCGAACAGCGCGTTGCCGATGCCGAGAACGTCATATTTCACGTCAGCCATTCACCTTGATCCTGTTTGGCGGATTGCGATACCTGCGGAAATCCGCTTCCTGTCGGTCTGAAATCTGGCTCGCGGCCTATCACGACCGGCCCTTCGCGGGCAAGCAACGGTATTATGTCGGCGCAATGATCCGCTCCTTCCTGACAGTCTCGACGGGAACATTGGCCTCGCGCCTGCTCGGTTTTGCGCGCGATTCGATGATTGCCGCACTGTTGGGCACGGGCGCGGTGGCGGACGCGTTTCTGGCGGCATTCCAGCTCGTCAATGTGGTGCGGCGCCTGCTCAGCGAGGGGGCCCTGAATGCGGCACTGATCCCGGCCTGGCTGCGCGTTCGTGACCGCGATGGCGAGGCGGCTGCGGCGGCGTTCGCGGGACGCGTGCTGGGTACGGTCAGCGCGAGCCTGATCGCGATCTCGATCGTCATTGCGCTGTCGATGCCGCTGATCATCATGATCATCGCGCCGGGCTTCGTCGGCAGCGCATCGCTTGATCTCGCCGTCCAGAATGCGCGGCTGATGCTGCCTTATCTCGCCTTCGCGGGACCCGTCACGGTGTTGATGGGTCTGCTCAATGCGCAGGGGCGCTTTGCACTCACCGCGTTCTCACCGCTGTTGCTCAACATCGCCCTGATCGCCGCGATCGCAGCACTTCTGCTGTGGCACGCCGATGCAACCTTCGCCGCGTGGATGCTGGCGGCCACCGTCGGCATCGCCGGCCTGCTGCAACTCCTGATGCTGCTGTCGCAGCGAAGTGCGCGTCTGGCGACACCGCTGCGTGTGAGCTTCGACAAGGAAATGCGCGGCTTCTTCGCCAAGGCGATCCCGGGCATGATCGCGAGCTCCGGCCCGCAATGGCTGATGGTAGCCGGCGCGATCATCGCCTCCGCCACGCCCGCCGCGGTCTCCTGGCTCTATTTCGCCAACCGCCTGATCGAGCTGCCGCTTGGCATTGTCGGCGTCGCCATGGGTACGGTGCTGGTGCCGGAGCTGACGCGCGCGGTGAGTAGCGGCGATCGTGATGCAGTTGCGCATGCGGAATCGCGCGCGCTGGAACTCGCCACCGGGCTGGCGCTGCCGGCGACGTTCGGCCTGATCGTGCTGGCCGAGCCGATCGTGCGGCTGCTGTTCGAACATGGCGCCTTTGGCGCGGAGGACAGCGCGGCCACGGCGCGCGCACTGATGTGGCTGGCGCTGGGCCTGCCGGCTCATGTGCTGATCAAGGCGCTGTCCCCGGCCTATTTTGCCCGCAACGACACGATGACGCCGCTGCTGGCGACGGCCAAAGGGTTCGTGGTCGCGGTCGCGCTCGCGGTCCTGCTCGGTCACTTCTTCGGCGCGAGCGGGATCGCCGCCAGCATTGCCGCCGGCGCCTGGAGCAGTGCGATTTCGCTGCTCCGGAAAGGCACGCGTGAATTCGGCTTCTCGGTCGACGCTGCGGCCCGCAACCGGCTGCCGCGGATCGTGCTCGCCGCAACCGCCATGGGCGCCCTGCTCTGGCTGACGACGAGCCTTTTGTCTGCCGAGGCCCGTTGGTCTGCCCATGACCTGATCCGCTTCATGGCGCTGGGCCTGCAGATCGCGGCGGGGATCACCGTCTATGGCCTGCTCCTGCAAGTCCTCGGCGTCGCGTCCTGGCGTGAGGCGGTCAACGCCCTGAGGAAGCCTGCCCCCGAGACTCCTGCCCCCAAGGCCCCTGACGCGCAAGGCTCCTGACGCGCAGGCTCCTGACGCGCAGGCTCCTGGCGCGTAGCTCGCGAATTGCACTTGACGACGCTCCGCCGCTGTTGGAAACGACGGCCAATTACCTCCATGAAAGCTGGCCAGGAAGGCTAACCATGCCATTCGTTGAACGGGTCTTTTCGGGCGTCCAGCCGACGGGCAATCTGCATCTCGGCAATTACCTCGGCGCGATCGTCAACTTCGTGAAGATGCAGGAAACCCACAACTGCATCTATTGCGTCGTCGACATGCACGCGATTACGCAGGGCGTGGACGTCTGGGGTGGACCGGTCGAGCTCGCGCGCAACACCCGCGAGGTGACCGCGGCGTTCATCGCCAGCGGCATCGATCCGAACAAGCACATCGTGTTCAACCAGAGCCAGGTCTCGGGCCACGCCGAGCTCGCCTGGATATTCAACTGCGTCGCGCGCATGGGCTGGCTGGGCCGCATGACCCAGTTCAAGGAGAAGGCCGGCAAGGACCGCGAGAATGCGTCCGTCGGGCTGTTCGACTATCCCGTGCTGATGGCGGCCGACATTCTGCTCTACCGCGCCACCCACGTGCCGGTCGGCGAGGACCAGAAACAGCATCTCGAGCTCTCGCGCGATATCGCGCAGAAGTTCAACAACGACTTCGCCGACTCGATCCGCAGCCAGGGCGCCAATGACGGCCTGTTCTTCCCGTTGCCGGAACCCTTGATCACGGGCCCGGCGACGCGCGTGATGAGCTTGCGCGACGGCACCAAGAAGATGTCGAAGTCGGACGCGTCCGACAATTCGCGCATCAATCTGACCGACGACGCCGACACCATCGCGCAGAAGGTGCGCAAGGCGAAGACCGATCCGGAGCCGCTGCCGACCGAGGAGAAGGGTCTGGAGGCGCGCCCCGAGGCCGACAATCTCGTCGGCATCTTCGCCGCGCTCTCCGGCCGCTCCAAGGCCGACGTGCTCAGGGATTTCGGCGGCGGCCAGTTCTCCAGCTTCAAGAACGCGCTGGTGGACCTCTGCGTCACCAAACTCGCGCCGATCGCCGGCGAGATGAAGCGCCTCGTCGCCGACCCCGGCCATATCGACGCGATCCTGAACGACGGCGCCGACCGGGCGCGCGCGATCGCCGACGAGACCATGAAGCTCTCGAAGGACATCGTCGGCTTCATCCGCCGGCGCTGACAATAAGTTCGCGGAACGCGGCCGACGCCACTGCGCCGGCCGCTTCTCCTCTCCCCAAGCGGGACGGAGTGTGGCAGCATGTCAGCCGTGCACATTCCGGGACATGCATGACCAGCAAGCGACTTTGCTTCGAGCCGGGTCACAAGCCCAAATGCCTCGTCATCGTCGACGACACCGCCGAATGGGATCGCGCGGTCTATTACGCCAGCCGCTGGGCGATCCGTGCCGGCGGCGGCGTGGTGATGCTCCGCATCATCGAGCCCGAACAGCAGAGCCAGGAATGGCTGGGCGTCGCCGACATCATGCGCGCCGAAGCGCAGGAGGCGGCAGAGGCCGCGCTCGACCGCGCCGCCGGCCGCGCCAACGGCATCGCCGCGATCACGCCGGAACGGGTGATCCGCGAGGGCGCTGCAATGGAACAGCTGCTGGCGGTGATCGACGAGGACCCCGACATCGCCATGCTGGTGCTCGCCGCGAACCCGGGCGCGGAGGGACCGGGGCCATTGGTCTCGCTGCTCGCGCACGCGCTGGGCACGTTCCCGGTGCCGGTGACGGTCATTTCCGGCGCGCTGAGCGACCAAAGCGTGGATTCGCTGTCATAGGCTGCTGCCCTGTACCTCGCCCCGTTGGCCGGGGGGAGGGAGAAGCGGGCACCCTAACCCGCTGATATAACAGGTGAACGGCCAGCTCACCTCTTGACCGTGCGTTCGCCGTCGCCATCTGCTAGTGGATAGCGCACGCGCCGGCCTTGAACCGGCGACGTCTGGAGAAAACCATGTTCATTCAAACCGAAGCCACCCCCAATCCCGCCACGCTGAAGTTCATTCCCGGCCGCGTCGTGGTCGACGGCGGTCCGATGGAATTTGTGAACCGCGAATCGGCCGCTCGCTCACCGCTCGCCGAAAAGCTGTTCGAGGTGCCCGGCGTCACCGGCGTGTTCTACGGATCGGATTTCATCACCGTGACCAAGGCGGACGGTGAATGGCAACAGCTCAAGCCCGCGATCCTCGGCGCCATCATGGAGCACTACATGTCCGGCGCGCCGCTGCTCGCCGACGGTGCGGCCGCGAGCGATGTCGATCTCGACGACGAGGACGAATTCTTCGACGAGGCCGATGCCGAGACGGTCGACATGATCAAGGATCTGATCGAGACCCGCGTGCGGCCCGCGGTCGCCAATGACGGCGGCGACATCACTTTCCGCGGCTTCAAGGACGGTATCGTCTATCTCAACATGAAGGGCTCCTGTGCCGGCTGCCCGTCATCGACCGCGACGCTCCAGCACGGCATCCAGAACCTGCTCAAGCACTTCGTGCCGGACGTGGTCGAAGTCCGGCCGATGTAGGCTGGGGCCGCAAAGGCGTGGATGGCCGGGACAAGCCCGGCCATGATGGCGAGCATTCCATGACGGATGGTGCTACGATCGTTCCATGCTGATCCTTGCCATCGATACCGCGCTGGAAGCGTGCGCGGTCGCCGTGCTCGACACCGACGCCGGCCAGCTCCTCGCGCAGGAGCAGCTTCTGATGAAGCGCGGCCACGCCGAAGCGCTGATGCCGATGATCGCGCGCGTGATGCTATCAGCCAATCTCGCCTTCACCTCGCTCGATCGCATCGCGGTCACCATGGGCCCCGGAAGTTTCACCGGCCTGCGCGTCGGCATTTCGGCGGCCCGCGGCCTTGCGCTTGCCGCGAAGCGCCCCGCCGTCGGCCTGACCACCTTGTCGGCCTATGCCGCCACCGTCGTTGGCCAGAGCGGTGCGGCCCCGGTGATCTCGGCCATCGATGCGCGGCACGATCACGTCTACTTCCAGATCGTGGCCGGCGACGGCAGCCAGCTGGTACGGCCGGGTGTCGCTTCCGTCGACGAGGTGATCGCGGCCTCGCAATTCGGCGCGCCGCATCTGGTCGGCAATGCCGCGAAGATCCTCGCCGAGCGCTGGCCGAAAGATATGCCGCAGCCGGTCGCGGTCGACGCGCAGCCCGCGCCCGACATCGGCTGGGTCGCATGGCTTGGCGCCGCCGCCGATCCCGCGACAAATCCGGCGCGGCCGTTCTATCTAAAGGCGCCCGACGCCAAGCCGGCCGCACAACTGCCGCTTGCAGCGCAAGCCGCAAGCTCATGATGAGATGGTTGTCGGAATGGTGGCGCGGCGGTACGGCCGTCGTCGAGCCGGCCGTCGCGCGCGACGTCGCACGGCTCGCGCAGCTTCACGGCGCCTCCTTCGCGCGCGGCTGGGGCGAAGGCGAGTTCGAGAGCATGCTCAGTGAGCGCAACACGCTGGTGCACCGGTTGCGCCTCGGCCGCAAGACCGTCGGCTTCGCGGTGTCGCGGATCGGCGCGGACGAAGCGGAGATCCTCTCGATCGCGGTCGACCAGGCCCATCGCGGCCGCGGCCTCTCTCGCACGCTGCTGATGACCCATCTCGGCCACCTGGCAGGACGCGGCGTGCGCACAATATTTCTCGAGGTCGAGGAAAATAACCAGCCGGCGCGGCGACTCTACGACCGAACCGGATTCATGGTGGTCGGACGCCGCGAACGCTACTATAAACAGCCGAACGGGGAACAATTGAACGCACTTCTGATGCGACGTGACTTGTCGTAACATTGATGGCAGAAAGCGCCCCCTCAGGCAGACATCACATGACTGGACTTAAACCTTCCCCCGCATCCAAGGCGTCCGGCATCGAGGCGCGCTGTGCCGCCACCGGCATGCGCATGACCGAGCAGCGCCGTGTCATCGCCCGCGTGCTCGCGGAGGCCGTCGATCATCCCGATGTCGAGGAACTATACCGCCGCTGTGTCGCCGTCGACGACAAGATCTCGATCTCGACCGTGTATCGTACCGTCAAACTGTTCGAGGATGCCGGCATCATCGAGCGCCATGATTTCCGAGAGGGCCGCGCGCGCTACGAGCAGATGCGCGACAGCCATCACGACCACCTCATCAACCTGCGCGACGGCAAGGTGATCGAGTTCACCTCCGAGGAGATCGAGAAGCTCCAGGCGGAGATCGCCCGCAAGCTCGGTTACAAGCTGGTCGATCATCGGCTCGAACTCTATTGCGTCCCGCTCGACGACGACAAACCCACAAGCTAAGTGCCCATCGATCTCATCATCTTCGATTGCGACGGCGTGCTCGTGGACAGCGAGGTGATCTCCTGTCGCGCGCATGCGGACGTGCTGTCCAGGCACGGCTATCCGATCACATCGGAGCAGGTGCTGGTCCGCTTCCTCGGCGTATCCGAGAAAGACGCGCGGCGAATGGTCGAACAGGAGATCGGCCGCAGTCTTCCCGACGATCTTGAGAGCCAAGTGAATGCGGCGACGCTGCAATTTTATGCCAGCGATTTGCAGCCGATCACCCATGTGGCCGCAGCGATTGGCGCAATCGATTTGCCCAAATGCGTTGCCTCGAGCGGCACGCCGGAGAAGATCCATCATGGCCTGACGTGTGCTGGTCTCTACGACCTGCTCGCTCCGAACATCTTTTCCGCGAGCCAGGTCGCACGCGGCAAGCCCGCGCCCGATCTTTTTCTGTTCGCCGCCGCACAGATGAAAGTCGCGCCGGAGCGGTGCCTCGTGATCGAGGACAGCGTCCCCGGGGTGACCGGCGCGCATGCCGCCGGCATGACCGTGCTGGGCTTTCACGGTGGCAGCCATTGCCCACCAGGCCACGCTGAAAGACTGCGGGCCGCCGGGGCCGGATTGACGTTCGACGATATGCGGCAATTGTCGGAACTGGTCCGGCAGGTCGCGGCGGACGGCCTGGCGGGCTGATTCCCGCCCCTCGGCGTCATTCCGGGGCGATGCGCCAGCATCGAACCCTGAATCTCGTGCCAAAACCTCTGGATTCCGGGTTCGCGACTGCGTCGCGCCCCGGAATGACGACCGAAAAGACCCCCAATCGCTGGATTTCCGCCTCCCCAGCCTATATCTGAGGGCGGTCCTCCACCTCAATTCCGGGTTCCATGACGCCGCCGCGCAAGCTGCACATCAAATCATATGGCTGCCAGATGAACGTCTACGATGCCCAGCGCATGGTGGACACGCTGGCCCCGGAAGGATTCGTGGAGACGGCCAGCGCTGATGACGCCGACCTCGTCATCCTCAATACCTGCCATATCCGCGAGAAGGCCTCGGAAAAGGTCTATTCGGAGCTCGGCCGCCTGCGCCTCGCCAAGGACGCAGCCGCGCGCGACGGGCGCATCATGCAGATCGCGGTCGCGGGCTGCGTGGCACAGGCCGAGGGCGAGGAGATCGTGCGCCGTGCACCCGCGGTCGATGTCGTGGTCGGCCCGCAGAGCTATCATCATTTGCCGCAGCTGTTGAAGCGCGCGGGCAATGAAGGCCGCGCCATCGAGACCGAATTTCCTGCTCAGGACAAGTTCGGCTTCCTGGCCCAGCCCAAGCCCGGCGCAATCCGCGCCCGCGGCATTTCCGCTTTCGTCACGGTGCAGGAAGGCTGCGACAAGTTCTGCACCTTCTGCGTCGTGCCTTACACGCGTGGTTCGGAAGTCTCGCGGCCGGTGGCAAGGATCGTCGACGATGTGAAGCGGCTCACTGAGAACGGTGTGCGCGAGCTCACGCTGATCGGACAGAACGTCAACGCCTATCACGGCGAGGGGCCGGACGGAAAAAGCTGGCCGCTCGGCAGACTGCTGGAGCACCTCGCGGCGCTCCCGGGCATCGCGCGGCTGCGCTATTCGACCAGCCATCCCCGCGATGTCGATGACAGTTTGATTGCAGCCCACCGCGATCTCGGCGAGCTGATGCCGTTCGTGCACCTGCCGGTGCAGTCGGGCTCGGACCGGATTCTGGCCGCCATGAACCGGAAACATACCGCCGATGATTATCGGCGTGTCGTCGACCGTTTCCGGTCCGCACGCCAAGACATTGCTTTTTCATCAGATTTTATCGTCGGCTTCCCCGGCGAGAGCGAGCAAGATTTTCTCGCCACCCTCGCGCTTGTCACGCAAATCGGCTACGCTGCGGCGTATTCGTTCAAATACTCCGCCCGGCCGGGAACGCCGGCCGCGGACATGCAGGAGACGGTGTCCCCCGTCGAGATGGACCAGCGATTGGAGCGGCTCCAGGAATTGATCGACAGCCAGCAATCGGCCTTCAACAAGGCTGCGATTGGCTCAACGGTCGATGTGCTGTTCGAGCGTCCTGCCCGCAAGGACGGCCAGATCGTCGGCCGCACCGCATTCCTCCAGCCCGCGCATGTGATGGCCTCGCCCGACATCATCGGACAAATCCTGCCGGTCCGGATCGACAGTCTCGAACGCTACAGTTTCCTCGGTGAGCTCGCCATGGCGCACGAGCCCGCTTTATCGTCCATCGCCAGTGGAGCCTGAACCCTTGCCCAAAAGCGCATCGGATTCTTCTTCTATCGCTCCCAGCCGCAAATTTGACCGCGAGATGCAGGTTCCGCCCGAGACCCAGGTCGTCATCGACTTCGACGACAACCGCGCCGCGTCCGCGCTGGTTGGCCCTTACGGCCAGCATCTGGCGCAGATCGAACGGCGGCTCGGCGTCGTCGTCGATTCCAAGGGCAACCACATCACGATCGGCGGCTCGCGCGACGGCTGCGATGCCGCGCGCCGCGTGCTGGAGACGCTCTACGCACAGGCCGTGAAGGGACAGGATCTCGACCAGGGCGAGGTCGAGGGCGCGATCCGTGCCGTGATCGCGCAGGGCTCGCTGTTCGAGTTCGACGCCAAATCGGCCAAATCCACCTTCGACAGCATCAATTTGCGCAAGCGCCCGGTGCGCGCGCGCACGGCGGCGCAGGATTCCTACATCCGCGCGCTGAAGCGCCACGAGCTGGTGTTCGGCATCGGCCCCGCCGGCACCGGCAAGACCTGGCTCGCGGTCGCGCATGCCGCGCAACTGTTCGAGCGCAAGGAAGTCGACAAGATCATCCTGTCCCGCCCGGCGGTGGAAGCCGGCGAGCGGCTCGGCTTTTTGCCCGGCGATCTCCGCGAGAAGGTCGATCCTTACCTTCGCCCGATCTACGACGCGCTCTATGACCTCATGGACGCCCGCATCGTCGAGCGCGCGCTGCAGACCGGTGAGATCGAGATCGCGCCGCTCGCCTTCATGCGCGGTCGCACGCTGACCAACGCGGCCATCATCCTGGACGAGGCGCAGAACACTACGTCGATGCAGATGAAGATGTTTTTGACCCGCCTCGGCGAGAACAGCCGCATGATCGTAACCGGCGATCCCTCGCAGATCGACTTGCCAAACGGCCAGACCTCGGGCCTCGCCGAGGCGACGCGGCTGCTGAGCGGCGTCGAAGGCATTGCGCAAGTTCATTTCAAGGCCGAAGACGTGATCCGCCACGAGCTCGTGGCGCGGATCGTCTCCGCCTACGAAGGCGCGCCGCAGCGGCCGGCCGCCGGTAAATCCTGACGAGACAGCAACCGGACCATATGGGCGCGGACACGGCGCCCCTTCGTTCCGAACAAGGACAATGTCACACCCCAACCTTCCCATCACCGAGGTCCTCGTCGTCGCCGATTGCTGGCAGCGGGAGCCCGATTCCGAGACCGTGATCCAGCGCGCCGTGGCGGCCGCCGCCGAGAATGTCGACGAAGACGTTGCGGAGGCGGAAGTGGCGGTGATGCTGACCGATGATGCCGGCATCCGCACGCTGAACAGCAACTGGCGCGGCATCGACAAGCCGACCAACGTGCTGTCGTTTCCCGCGCTCCAGCCGGAAGGCGACTGGAAGCCAGGCGATGCGCCGCGCATGCTCGGTGACATCGCGATCGCTTACGAGACCATGCGGCGCGAGGCGGACGAGGAACAGAAACCGTTCGATCATCATTTGAGCCATCTCGCCGTGCACGGTTTCCTGCATCTGGTCGGCTACGACCACGAAAACGAAGACGACGCGGAAGAAATGGAAGCGCTCGAACGAGAGATCCTGGCTCATCTCGGCATTCCCGACCCCTACGCAGACCGCCCGGGGACGCACTGAGATGCCGGATTCCGAGCCGATTCACGACAATCCGCGCAACACGGCCAATTTGCCGGCCGTGGTGACATCAGGCGAGGTGCTGCGTCCGACCGCCGACGGCTGGCTGCTGCGCGCCATCCGGACGTTGTTCGGCTGGAAGGCGGGTTCGGTGCGCGACGACCTCCAGGTCGTGCTCGACGCCACGACGCCCGACGACACCGGCTTCTCGACGGTCGAGCGCACCATGCTGCGCAACATCCTCGGCCTGCACGAGCGTCGTATCGCCGACGTCATGGTGCATCGCGCCGACATCATCGCGGTGAAGCGCGACATCCCGCTCGGCGAGTTGATGGACCGCTTCGAGAGCGCCGGCCATTCGCGCCTCGTGGTCTACAACGAGACGCTCGACGATCCCGTCGGCATCGTCCACATCCGCGATTTGCTCGCCTTCATGACCGCGCGTGCCCGCGTGTCGGGGGTCACGAAAACCAAGCGCAAGAAACCGCTGCCGGCCGGGCTCGATCTGCGTACGGTCGATCTCGCGCTGCCGCTCGACGAAGCGCGCATCATCCGCAAGCTGCTCTACGTGCCGCCGTCGATGCGGGCGATCGACCTGCTCGCGCAGATGCAGGCCACCCGCATCCATCTGGCGCTGGTGGTCGACGAATATGGCGGCAGCGACGGGCTGGTCTCGCTCGAGGACATAGTCGAGCAGATCGTCGGCGAGATCGACGACGAGCATGACAGCGACGAACCGCCCTCGATCGTACGGCTGCCCGACAACGCCTTCATCGCCGACGCCCGCGCCAGCCTGGACGACGTCCGCACCGTGATCGGCGAGGATTTCGTCACCGGCGAGGCCGGCGAGGAAGTGGAGACGCTGGGCGGCTATCTCGTCAGCTTCGTCGGGCGCCTGCCGGTGCGCGGCGAGGTGATCTCGGGCCCCGGCCATTACGAGATCGAGGTGCTCGATGCCGATCCGCGCCGGGTCAAGCGGCTGCGGATCTCGACGCGGAAGGAGCGTCCCGCGCCGCGCACCCAGCGCGAGAGCCGGCGCCGCGAGGCTGCGCCGGATGGCAGCCAGCCGGCGGCCAGCGACACGCCCACCCCGCCGCCAAGCGACGGGACCGGTCCGCAGTGAGCCCGTTCCAGCGATTTCGCCAGATCGCGCTTGCCATCATCCTGACCTGGGGATGGAAGCGCGCACTCGTCGCGATGTCTGCCGGTGCGGTCTCGGTGCTGGCGCTGGCGCCGTTCAACGCCTTCCCGGTGCTGTTCATCACTTTTCCGGTGCTGGTCTGGCTGATCGACGGCGCCGGCGCCGGACGATACGGCGGCGTCCCCGCCGCGGCGCTGACCGGCTACTGGTTCGGGCTCGGCTATTTCGTCCCCGGCCTCTATTGGATCGGCTACGCCTTCTTCGTCGACGCCGATGTCTTCGCCTGGCTGACGCCGTTCGCCGTGCTGGGCTTGCCGGCCTATCTTTCCCTCTTCACGGCGATGGGCTTTGCGCTCGCCCGCCTGCTCTGGACCAAGAACGCCACGCGAGTGCTTGCGCTCGCGGCAAGCCTCACCATCACCGAATGGCTGCGCGGCCATGCGCTGACCGGCTTTCCTTGGAACGCGTTCGGTTATGCGCTGTCCGAGCCGCTGCCGCTGGCACAAACGGCGTCGCTGATCGGCCTGTGGGGCATGACGTTCCTGACGGTTGCGATCTTCGCGAGCCCCGCGGCGCTGATCGACCGCACGCCCGATCGCCGCCCGGCGTGGCGCGCGCCGGCCGCGGCCGTGGCGCTCCTGCTTGTCATGAGCATCTTCGGCGCAATCCGCCTGTCGCTGCATCCGACCACGATGGTCGCGGGCACCAGGTTGCGCCTGATGCAGCCGGACCTGCAGCAAGACGCGAAATTCAACTACGCCGCCAAGGCGGAGGTGATGAAGAAATATCTGGCCTTGTCGGACCGCGCCTCCGGACCGCAATCGACCGGCGTGCGCGATGCCACCATCCTGATCTGGCCGGAATCCGCCTTTCCGTTCTTCCTGACTCGCGAAGCCGATGCGATGGCGCAAATCGCGGAGCTTCTGCCCAAGGGCACGGTGCTGATCACGGGCTCGGTCCGCGCGCCCGACCTGCCGCGGGGCACGCCGATCACCCGCGCCTATAATTCGATCTACGTGATCGACCACGACGCCAGCGTGCTCGCAGTCTACGACAAGCTGCATTTGGTGCCGTTCGGCGAATTTCTTCCCTATCAGGGCCTGATGGAAAAGCTCGGTTTCGAGCAACTCACGCGTGTGCGCGGCGGCTTCATTCCCGGCACCGTGCGGCATGCGCTGCCGGTCCCCGGCGCGCCGTCCGCGCTGCCCCTGATCTGCTACGAAGCAATCTTTCCCGGCGAGGTGGCTGGACGCAACGAACGTCCGGGCTGGATCGTGAATCTCACCAATGACGGCTGGTTCGGAATCTCGACCGGCCCCTATCAACACCTGGAACAGGCACGGATGCGCGCGATCGAACTCGGATTGCCGCTGGTCCGCTCCGCCAATACCGGCATCTCAGCAGTGATCGATCCGGTGGGACGCACCGTCGCCAGTCTCGGTCTCGGGATCGAAGGCATTTTGGATGCAAACCTGCCCGCCGCGATCCCGCCGACCATCTATGCGCGGGTGGGCGATGCACCCGCGGCCATGCTCGTCGCGCTCGCCGTGTTTCTGGCGGTCCGCCGACGTGTTGCCAAACGGCACCCCTGATCACGCAGCCGCGGCCGATAACTTTTGACAACCGTAGTCCCACGGTTGACAGACTGCACGCGGCCTCCTCATTCTGCACCGGCTGCAAAAGACAGTGGGCATTGCTAAATTTCTCCGCAATGTTTTCCAATAACAGGGTCTGATTTTGACGTTGCTTACACCTGAGGCATTCCTGATTGCGCCGAAGGTGATGTTTGGAGGGCTGAGGAAATGTCGAAAGCGCCCAACCCTGTTGACAAATATGTCGGCAGTCGCGTGCGGATGCGCCGCATCATGTTGGGCATGAGCCAGGAAAAGCTCGGTGAAGCTTTGGGCCTGACTTTCCAGCAAGTTCAGAAATACGAGAAGGGCACCAACCGGGTCGGCGCGAGCCGCATCCAGCAAATTGCCGAAATTCTCCAGGTGCCGGTGTCGTTCCTGTTCGAGGGCGGTCCGAGTGGCGTGCCGGGTCCGGATGGCTTCAGCGAAGGCGCATCGCCGTCTTACGTCTCGGACTTCCTCGCGACCTCCGAAGGACTCGCTTTGACCAAGGCGTTCACCCGAATCACCGATTCGAAGATGCGCCGCTCGATCGTCGATCTCGTCGAGCAGATCGCGGCCCGCGAAGGCCCCGACAAGCGCTGACGCACCATCTCAATCCGATTTGAGACTGCGTCAAATCTGGCCTATGTCGTCATTTGCGGCCGCGCCTTGATGCGCGTCCTCCCCGATGATGCGATTCAAAGGCACAGATGCGCCCATGGCCGGCTCCACTTGGTTCGATTCCCAAACTATTCTCGATGGCATCCGCCGCTGGGTGGAGGTCGAGACGCCAACGGACGCACCTGAACAGGTCAACAAGCTGGTCTCCATGGTAGCGGAGCAATACCGCAATCTCCCTGTCGCGCTCGAGCGCATCGCCGGCGTCGATGGCTGCGGCGATCATCTCGTGGCGCGCTCGAACTGGGGCCAGGACCGGCCGGGCATCCTGGTGCTGAGCCACCTCGATACCGTTCATCCCATGGGATTCATCGAGCGCCTGCCGTTCAAGGTCGAAGGCGACAGCGCGTTCGGTCCCGGCATCTACGACATGAAGGGCGGCGCCTACATCGCCCATCACGCCTTTCGCGCGCTTTGCGCCACGGCCGATCGCTCGCCGCTCGGCATCACCCACCTGTTCACCTCCGACGAGGAGATCGGCAGCCCCACCTCTCGCGCACTCATCGAGACGGAAGGGCGCAAGGCCAAATACGTGCTGGTGACGGAGCCGGCGCGCGACGGCGGCAAGATCGTCACCGGCCGCAAGGGCGTCGGGCGATTCGAAGTGTTCATCAAGGGCGTGCCCGCGCATGCCGGCACGCGGCCCCAGGATGGCCGCAGCGCGATCCGCGAGCTCGCCAACGTCATCCTGGCGCTGGAAGCGATGAACGATCTGGCGCGCGGCGTCACCGTCAACGTCGGCGTGGTGCGCGGCGGCACGCGGCCCAACGTGACGCCGGAAGAAGCCCATGCCGAAATCGATCTGCGCGTGCTGAGCCTCAAGGACGCGGATGAATTCGTCGGCAAGATCCTCGCCCTGACATCGAAGACGGATGGCGTCACCGTCAAGGTCACGGGCGGGCTCAATCGTCCGCCTTACGAGAAGAGCAATGCCGGCGCCTCGCTGTACGAACATGCGAAGACGGTTGCCACGGAGATCGGCTTCGAGCTCGTCGACGTTCACACCGGCGGCGGCTCGGACGGTAATTTCACCGCCGCCCACACCGCGACGCTCGACGGGCTCGGCGTCGACGGCAAGGGCGCGCACACCCATTATGAGCAGCTCTATGTCTCGTCGCTCGAACCGCGCGCGCGGCTGCTCCATCGCCTGTACCAGACGCTACGATGAGTGAGCGCAAATCAGATCCCGATCGCGAGGACAGCGAGCGCGCCTTCTTCGGACGCCGCAAGGGCCACAAGCTCAGGCAGCACCAGGCCGAGCTGATCGATCATTTGCTGCCGCGTCTTGCGCTCGCCATCGACAGCGAAGCACCGGCGGATGCCCGCGAGATCTTCGCCCCCGCCGCCGACGACGTGCGGCTCGAGATCGGCTTCGGCGGCGGCGAGCATCTTGCGGCGGAAGCGCAAAACTTCGCCACAACCGGCTTCATCGGCTGCGAGCCCTATGTCAACGGCATGGCGAAGATCCTCGCGCAGATCGAAGCCGCCAGCATCGGCAACATCCGTCTGTTCGCAGGCGATGCCGCCGAGCTCTTGGCCTGGCTGCCGAAGGCTTCGCTGTCGCGGATCGACCTAATCCATCCCGATCCCTGGCCGAAGCGGCGGCACTGGAAGCGGCGTTTCGTCCAGGACCGGACCATCGCCGCGATGGCGCGCGTGCTGAAAGCCGGCGGCGAATTCCGTTTCGTCTGCGACATCGACGATTACTGCGCCTGGACGCTGTCGCATCTGGCGCGCTCGCAGGACTTTGTCTGGCTCGCGGATCGCGCCGATGACTTTCGCTTGCCATGGGACGGCTACACCATGACGCGCTACGGCCGGAAGGCCACGCGCGAGGGCCGCAAGGCGGCGTATCTGCGATTCAGGCGGGTTTAGATCGTCTGCCGGTTGCGCCAGAAATTCACGACGCGCTCGGCTGTCGTCGGCATCAAGCGCGTGAAATTCGCGCGCGCCTGCTCAAGATCGGCATCGGCTGGCGTGCGATTCGGGCCGTACCACATCAGGATCAGTGCGCGCACCGTGGGCCAGCCGAGATTCAGCACGCGCCCCAGAACCAGGATTGGATCGTAGCGGTCACCCGTGATCAGGCGGTCGAGGATCGAGAGGCGAACGCCGGACATTGCCGAGAGCGAAGCGATCGCCTCCTCGTATTTGTGAGCCTTGGCGAAGCCAAGCAGCGCGCTCTCGCCAAGATGGCCCTCACGATGCAAGGCCAGCACGGTGCGCTGGGCCCCCGAGAAATCGCGACGCGGGCCCGGCGGCAGCGTGGCTTCCTCGATGGCCGCCATGGCGCGCTTGATTTCGACCTGACGTACGGGATTGACCACGCTCGAGAGGCGACGGCGGATGACGTCGAGCGTGCCGTCGAGAAGCTGTTTCAGGTTCTCGCCTGAGAGATCGTTGCGCTGGCCGATCTTGAGCGTCAGCACGCCGTCCTGCGCGGCACGCTTGATCAGCTCGGAATAGCTGCCAGGCGAGAACACCGCGCCGGCGTTGCCCGCGGCGCGACGCACCACGTCGCGATCGCCGCGCTCGACCAGCACGTCGGTGATGACAGCCGACAGCGTCGGGCGCTCGGTCATCGCCAGCAGATGGCCCTGGCCCTTCAGTCGCGCGATCTCGACGAGAGCGGCGTCGTCGAGCACGGGGGAATGGCGCAGCACGGGGCCCGCCACACTGATTTCGTTTTCGCGCGCGAGCTGGCTCACCAGATGCCGCGGCGCGTTGTTCAGGCGCGAGAAGCGTTCGGCGAGATCGACGCGCGAGGCGAGCTCGGCATGCGGGACGAGATCGATCAGCAGGTTGTCGAAGAGATCGACGAGATCGGGGCGGAGCTTCTCGGCGTCCTGGAAGAACAATTGGGAGATGGCGCGCGCAATCTCGCCGCGACGCCGCGGGTCGCCGCGTTTGACGATATCGTCCAGTCCGGGAATGAGCGACGTGGCAACGGTCATGAAAACGCAAACTCGTACGGGGCACGCCGCGGGTGCGCCCTGGTCCAAGCCGCCCCACAATCAGGGAATTTAGGCCTCGGAGGTGAAGGAAGCGTTGCGCGGGGGGGCCGCACGGCGGGCGCAAAAAGCCTCGCGCGCCCTGCAATGGGCCTTGTCCGAGAGGGCGGAAAGGGCTATATCACCGCCAATTCATCTTCTCATACGATCCGCGTAGTGAGAGTGGGCCCGAAAGGACCCGCTCTTTTTTATTACCTGAACGCGGCTTGATGGAAGATTAGCGGCCCGGCGATCTGTCGGGAGAGTTCCGAAGCGGGCTTTGAAATCGTAACCAAGCCTTAACCATATCGAGCGCCTTGACCCCTGAGATGACCGAACCGAACCCTGGTTCCACGGATGCCGAATTGCTGGCCGAGCCGAGGCTCGTGGTCGAGCCGGGCGTGGCGGCACGGGTGTCCGCGGTCGCAGGGCCGGTGCTCGAAGGCATGGGCTACCGCCTGGTGCGGATCCGCATTTCCGGGGAATCTGGCTGCACCGTGCAGGTCATGGCGGAGCGGCCGGACGGCTCGATGCAGATCGAGGATTGCGAGGCAATCTCGCGGGCGCTGTCGCCCGTGCTCGACGTCGCCGACCCCGTCGATCGCGCCTATCGGCTGGAAATCTCCTCGCCGGGAATCGACCGTCCGCTGGTGCGCCGCTCCGATTTCGAACGTTATGCCGGGCATCTGGTGAAGGTCGAGATGGCGGTCGCCCATGAGGGGCGGAAGCGGTTCCGCGGCACGATCGGTCCCGTCGAAGGCGACCGCGTGCATCTGCATCGCGACGACATCAAGGCGGGCGAGGCTGCCGACGTTCTCCTGACGATGGAGGATATCGGCGAGGCGCGGCTGGTGCTGACCGACGAGCTGATCGCGGAATCCATGCGCCGCGGCAAGGCCGCGGCACGCGAGATGCGCCGCAATCTCGGCCTGGAGCCGCCAGCGGCACCGCACGCCGGCATCAGCGAAAAAACGACCAAGAACACGAAGCCGACAAAGAAGCCGGTGCCGACCACTACAAAGAAGCCGGCCCCGACCAATACCAAGAAACATCGCCTCGCCGCCGACCGCGCGCGACGGGGCGAGATCGATCCTGACGAAGGAGACTAGCCATGGCAGTCAGCGCCAATCGACTTGAATTGCTTCAGATCGCCGACGCCGTTGCGCGCGAGAAATCGATCGACCGCGGTATCGTCATCGCAGCGATGGAGGATGCCATCGCCAAGGCGGCGCGGGCACGTTACGGCAGCGAGACTGACGTCCACGCCGAGATCGACCCCAAGAAGGGCGAACTTCGGTTGTCGCGCCACATGCTGGTGGTCGAGACGGTCGAAAATCATTCCAACCAGATCTCGCTGGTGGATGCGCAGCGCGCCAATCCCGGTGCCCAGGTCGGCGACACCATCGCCGACACCCTGCCGCCGCTGGAATATGGCCGCATCGCCGCGCAGTCGGCCAAGCAGGTGATCGTGCAGAAGGTGCGCGAAGCCGAGCGCGACCGGCAATATATGGAATTCAAGGACCGCATCGGCGACATCGTCAACGGCGTCGTCAAGCGCGTCGAATACGGCAGCGTGATCGTCGATCTCGGCCGCGGCGAGGCCATCATCCGCCGCGACGAGATGCTGCCGCGCGAAGTGTTCCGCAACGGCGACCGCGTCCGCGCCTACATCTTCGACGTCCGCCGCGAGACCCGCGGCCCGCAGATCTTCCTCTCCCGCACCCATCCGCAGTTCATGGCAAAACTGTTCGCGCAGGAAGTGCCCGAGATCTATGACGGCATCGTCGAGATCAAGGCGGTTGCCCGCGATCCCGGCTCGCGCGCGAAAATCGGCGTGATTTCCCGCGATTCCTCAGTTGATCCGGTCGGCGCCTGCGTCGGTATGCGCGGTTCGCGCGTGCAGGCAGTGGTGAACGAATTGCAGGGCGAGAAGATCGACATCATCCCCTGGTCGCCCGACATCGCGACCTTCGTGGTCAACGCGCTGGCGCCGGCCGAGGTCTCCAAGGTCGTCATCGACGAAGACCGCGAGCGCATCGAGGTCGTCGTGCCCGACACCAACAACCAGCTCTCGCTGGCGATCGGCCGCCGCGGCCAAAATGTGCGTCTGGCCTCGCAGCTCACCGGCTGGGACATCGACATCCTGACCGAGCAGGAGGAATCGGAGCGCCGCCAGGCCGACTTCGAGAACTCCACCCGCGTCTTCATGGAATCGCTCAATGTCGACGAAGTGGTCGGCCAATTGCTGGCGTCCGAAGGCTTCACCTCGGTCGAGGAACTCGCGATGGTGGACCTCAAGGAACTCGCCGGCATCGAGGGTTTCGACGAGGAGACCGCGCAGGAACTCCAGAACCGCGCTCGTGAATATCTCGAACAGCTGGAAGCCGAGATCGAGGCCAGGCGCAAGGAGCTCGGCGTCGAGGACGCCGTCAAGGACGTGCCCGGCGTCACCTCGAAGATGCTGGTGAAGTTCGGCGAGAACGACATCAAGACGGTCGACGACCTCGCCGGCTGCGCCACCGACGATCTGGTCGGCTGGACCGAGCGCAAGGAAGGCGGCGAGCAGACCAAATATCCGGGCGCGCTCGATGGCCTCGATATCTCCCGTGACGATGCTGAAGCGATGATCATGCAGGCCCGCGTCAAGGCCGGCTGGATCACCGAGGCCGATCTCGCCAAGCCCGCTGAAGAGGCCGAGGCGACCGAAGATCAGCCGGCTTAGGGCGAAGGAGGATGTCACCCGGATGCTCGCCGATACTGACCCCGAACTCGACCATGGACCGCGGACCGAAAGGTCCGCGACCATGCGGATGTGTGCGGTCAGCCGCGAGGTCCGGCCGATCGACGAGCTGATCCGCTTCGTCGTCTCGCCGCAAGGGCACATAGTTCCCGATCTCAAGCGCAAGCTGCCCGGACGTGGCATGTGGATCACCGCCTCGCGCGAGGTGGTTGCGGAAGCCGTGCGGCGTCACCATTTTACGAAAGCCTTCAAGCGCGAACTCCGCATCCCTCAGACGCTTCCCGCCGACCTCGAGGCGCTCCTGGTCCGGAGCGTGACCGAAGCCCTTGGGATTGCCGCCAAGGCGGGCCAGATCGTGGCTGGCTTCGGCAAGGTCGAAAGCGCGCTTCGGGAAGGTACGGTCGAGGTCCTGATCCATGCCAGCGACGGGGCCGCGGACGGAATCCGCAAATTGGACATGCTGGCGCGTCAAAATGAGGGGAATCGCGGCGCCAAGCCGCAGATTCCCGTCGTCACCGCACTGAAATCAATAGAATTGGATTTGGCACTTACCCGGTCAAATGTGATACATGCTGCCCTGCTCGCGGGCCCGGCGAGCAGGTCATTCCTGTCACGTAGCCAGATGCTGGTCCGATACCGGATGGCGGACGCTGACAAGACTGCCGAAAAGCCCGGCCAGGATTTCTGAGAGACAACGACGACCCAATAGGACGGTGCGGCAACGCACAATACTAACAGATCAGGATTAGGACTGCTGAATGGTTGATACCAAGACCCCTGGCGACAAGAAGCTGAGCGTTCCGAGCAAGACGCTATCGCTCAAGCCGCGCGTCGAAACGGGCACCGTGCGCCAAAGCTTCAGCCATGGCCGTAGCAAGCAGGTCGTGGTCGAGAAGCGGGGCAAGCGCCGCGTCGACGGCAGCCCCGAGCCACAGGTGGCCGAGGTGGCGAAACCCGCGCCGGCCGCCGCGCCCAAGCCTGCTCCGGCACGCCCCGCGCCGCCGCGCAACGCCGGCTCCGGCGTGGTGCTGCGCACGCTGACCGAGGACGAACGTTCCGCCCGCGCCAGCGCGCTGGCCGATGCCAAGGTGCGCGAAGTCGAAGAGCGCCGCCATGCCGAGGAAGAGGCCCAGCGCCGCGCTGTCCGCGAAACCGCCGAGCGCGCTGATCGCGAGGCCGCCGAAGCCCGTCGCAAGGCCGAGGACGAGCGTCACCGCCACGAAGAGGAAGCCAAGCGGAAGGCCGAAACCGAGGCCAAGAAGCGTTTTGGCGAGGGTGAGCAGCCGCAATCTGCGGCGCGCCCTGCACCGGCGACCTCGGCCGCTCCTGCACCGCGGCCCGGTGCGCCCACGGCGCGACCCGGGACAACCACCACGGCACGCCCGGGAACAACGACCGCGCGGCCCGGAACGACCACGCAACGGCCGGGAGGCCCGGTGGGTCGTGCACCCGCTGTCGCGGCCGGACCGGACGAGGACGAGGGTCCGCGCCAGATCCGTCGCGGCCCCGGCGGCGCTGCGCGGCCTGTGGTAGCCCCCAAGCCCACCCACAAGCCCGGCCCGCAGAAGGAGCGCGGCCGCCTGACGGTCGTCACCGCCTTCAATGCCGACGACGTCCGCGAGCGTTCGATCGCCTCGTTCCGCCGCCGCACCCAGCGCCTGAAGGGCCATGCCGCGAACGAGCCGAAGGAAAAGCTCATCCGCGAGGTGATCATTCCGGAAGCGATCACGATCCAGGAACTCGCCAATCGCATGGCCGAGCGCGCGGTCGACGTCATCCGCATGCTGATGAAGCAGGGCGCGATGCACAAGATCACCGACGTGATCGACTCCGACACCGCGCAGCTGATCGCCGAAGAACTGGGTCACACCGTCAAGCGCGTTGCCGCGTCCGACGTTGAAGAAGGCCTGTTCGACGCCACCGACGATTCCACCGACACCGAGCCGCGTTCGCCTGTGGTGACAGTGATGGGTCACGTCGACCACGGCAAGACCTCGCTGCTCGACGCGCTCCGTCACGCCAACGTCGTCTCCGGCGAAGCCGGCGGCATCACCCAGCATATCGGCGCCTATCAGGTGCTGTCGCCCGAAAGCGGCAAGAAGATCACCTTCATCGACACGCCCGGCCACGCCGCGTTCACCGCGATGCGCGCCCGCGGCGCCAAGGTGACCGACATCGTCGTGCTGGTGGTTGCGGCCGACGACGGCGTGATGCCGCAGACGATCGAAGCCATCAACCACGCCAAGGCGGCGCGGGTGCCGATCATCGTTGCCATCAACAAGATCGACAAGCCCGACGCGAAGCCCGAGCGCGTGCGCACCGAGCTGCTCCAGCACGAGGTGCAGGTGGAATCCTTCGGCGGCGAAGTCGTCGACGTCGAAGTGTCGGCGAAGAACAAGACCAATCTCGACAAGCTGCTCGAGATGATCGCGCTCCAGGCCGACATTCTCGACCTCAAGACCAATTCGGATCGCCCGGCCGAAGGCACCGTGATCGAGGCCAAGCTCGATCGCGGCCGTGGTCCGGTCGCGACCGTGCTGGTCCAGCGTGGCACGCTCCGTGTCGGTGACATCATCGTCGCCGGCGCCGAGATGGGCCGCGTCCGCGCGCTGATTTCGGATCAGGGCGAGACGGTGCAGGAGGCAGGTCCTTCGGTGCCGGTCGAGGTGCTCGGCTTCAACGGTCCGCCGGAAGCCGGCGATCGTCTCGCCGTGGTCGAGAACGAAGCCCGCGCCCGCCAGGTCACCAGCTACCGCGCGCACCAGAAGCGCGAGAACGCGGCTGCCTCGATCTCCGGCATGCGCGGCTCGCTCGAGCAGATGATGTCGCAGTTGAAGACGGCAGGCCGCAAGGAATTCCCGCTGATCATCAAGGCCGACGTGCAGGGTTCGCTGGAAGCGATCCTCGGCTCGCTGGAGAAGCTCGGCACCGACGAAGTCGCCGCGCGTATCCTGCATGCCGGTGTCGGCGGCATCTCGGAATCGGACGTGACGCTCGCGGAAGGCTTCAACGCCGCGATCATCGGCTTCTCGGTTCGTGCGAACAAGGAGGCCGCTGCGGCCGCCAAGCGCAACGGCATCGAGATCCGCTACTACAACATCATCTACGACCTCGTGGACGACGTGAAGAAGGCCATGAGCGGCCTGCTCGCGCCGACCTTGCGCGAAACCATGCTCGGCAATGCCGCGATCCTGGAGATCTTCAACATCTCCAAGGTCGGCAAGGTCGCCGGCTGCCGCGTCACCGACGGCACCGTGGAACGCGGCGCCAACGTGCGCCTGATCCGCGACAACGTCGTCGTGCACGAAGGCAAGCTGTCGACGCTGAAGCGCTTCAAGGACGAAGTGAAGGAAGTCCAGTCCGGTCAGGAATGCGGCATGGCCTTCGAGAACTATCACGACATGCGCGCCGGTGACGTGATCGAGTGTTACCGCGTGGAAACGATCCAGCGCTCCCTGTAAGTCCAAATCTTACCGAAGCGTCCGGATCTTTTTTGAACTGAATTGCGGGAGTGCGATGGCCGGATTTTTTCCGGCCATCCACCCCTCTTCGTTTCAACAGGACAAATGACAATGCCCGTGCCCCAAACACGGGCATGACGAGGTGATTTCCAGACCATGCCCCGCCATCATCAGAAGAAGAGTTCCGCGCCCGGCGGCTCGCAACGTCAGTTGCGCGTCGCCGAGCAGGTTCGCCATGCGATAGCCGAGATTTTGGCACAAAGCAGCGTGCATGATGCTGACCTCGAAGGCCACATCATCACCGTGCCGGAGGTACGGATGTCGCCCGACCTGAAGCTCGCAACAGTCTATGTGATGCCGCTCGGTGGCCGCGACACCGAGATCGTCATCGCTGCGCTCGAGCGCAACAAGAAATTCCTGCGCGGCGACGTCGCGCGGCGCGTTAACCTGAAATTTGCACCTGACCTTCGCTTCCGCGTCGACGAACGATTCGACGAAGCGGAACGGATCGAGAAGCTTTTGCGAACACCCGCGGTGCAGAAGGACCTGGAACAGGATCCGGATTCGGATCGGGAAGAAGAACAATGACGATGGACCCGGCTCACGGCACGATCGGCGGCGAAGAGGCCGATCAGCGCGACGTGCAGAAAAATAATTTTGCGGACATGAGCGGCAATTCCCAGCCGCATCAGGAGCCGCGCCGCGTCAACAACGATCCGCGCGCCAACAAGCAGAAGGGCAACCAGCCGCGCCGCGACCGCCGCGACGTCCACGGCTGGGTCGTGCTCGACAAGCCGATCGGCATGACCTCGACGCAGGCCGTTGCCGTGCTCAAGCGCCTGTTCAACGCCAAGCGCGCCGGTCATGCCGGCACGCTCGATCCGCTCGCCTCCGGCGGCCTGCCGATCGCGCTCGGCGAGGCCACCAAGACCGTCCCCTTCGTCATGGACGGCCGCAAGCGCTACCAGTTCACGGTGTGCTGGGGCGAGGAGCGCGACACCGACGATATCGAGGGCCGGGCGACCGCGACCTCGGACCAGCGCCCGACCCGGGAGGCCATCGAGGCCCTTCTGCCCCGTTTCACCGGGGTGATCGAGCAGGTCCCGCCGCGCTATTCCGCGATCAAGGTCCAGGGCGAGCGCGCCTACGACCTCGCCCGCGACGGCGAGGTCGTGGAATTGGCCCCCCGTCCGGTCGAAATTCACCGTTTAAGCCTTGTAGATCAACCAGATAGAGACCATTCCGTGTTCGAGGCCGAGTGCGGCAAGGGCACCTATGTCCGCGCGCTGGCCCGCGATATGGGCCGGATTCTCGGCACTTACGGCCATATCTGCGCGCTGCGACGGACCCTGGTCGGCCCATTTGGCGAGAACGACATGATTCCGCTGGATCAGTTGGAGGCTTTGTGCGATAGAGCCGCGTCCGGCGAGGGTAGCCTCGCCGACGCGCTTATGCCCGTTGAGACCGCGCTGGACGACATCCCGGCACTGGCCGTCACTCGGGCTGATGCGGCAAGGCTCCATCGGGGCCAAGCCGTTTTGTTGCGCGGACGGGATGCGCCCACTTGTAGCGGCACAGTCTATGTCACGGTGGCAGGCCGGCTTCTCGCGCTTGCCGAAGTCGGCAATGGCGAAATCATCCCCAAGCGTGTGTTCAACCTGACCGGCCTGACTGCCAGCACCGGTCGCAACGAGAGAAATTGACGATGTCGATTGCCGCAGAACGCAAAGCGGAAGTCATCAAGACGAATGCCAACAAGGCCGGCGATACCGGCTCGCCGGAGGTTCAGGTCGCGATCCTGTCGGAACGCATCGCCAACCTCACCAACCATTTCAAGACCCACGTGAAGGACAACCATTCGCGTCGCGGTCTCTTGAAGCTGGTCTCGACCCGCCGCTCGCTCCTCGACTATGTGAAGAAGAGGGACGAGGCGCGCTACAAGGCGCTGCTCGAGAAGCACAACATTCGTCGTTAAGAGTTCTTGCGCGCGCCAAACGGCGCGCGTTTTCGCACGTGATTTCGAACGAAAGCGTTTGTTCAAAGGTTTTTGTCGAGGCTACGTGCACGTCGGATGCGGGCCGTTGAACGGCGAGCATCCGGGGCATGATGGGCGAGCACCGCGCTTCGGTGTTCGCGTTCGTGCCGACTGACAGTCCAGCAGCAATCCGGCGGCTGGGCACAACGGGCAAGGCGCCCGTATGACCCGAAGGGATGGACGCCATCCGAAATCCAAAAACCATGGCAGGATCGCAGGACGCTGATCGCCCGCTTCGATCAACGTCCCGCAATCTTGCGCATGGTTTTTGTTTTTCGAGCCGTCCTTCTTTCGAGAACCCATGAAAGAAGACCTCTATGTTCAATAAGCATTCAGTCGAGATCGACTGGGGTGGACGCCCTCTCAAGCTCGAAACCGGCAAGATCGCCCGCCAGGCCGACGGCGCCGTCGTCGCGACCTACGGCGAGACCGTGGTGCTCGCCACCGTCGTTGCCGCGAAGTCGCCGCGCGAAGGCGTCGACTTCCTGCCGCTGACCGTCGACTACCAGGAGAAGACCTACGCAGCCGGCCGCATTCCCGGCGGCTATTTCAAGCGCGAGGGTCGTCCGACCGAGAAGGAGACGCTGGTCTCCCGCCTGATCGACCGTCCGATCCGTCCGCTGTTCGTCGACGGCTGGCGCAACGAGACCCAGGTGATCGTCACCGTGCTCTCGCACGACATGGAGAACGATCCCGATATCGTCGCGCTGGTGGCCTCATCGGCTGCGCTGACCCTGTCGGGCGCTCCCTTCAAGGGCCCGATCGGCGCCGCGCGCGTCGGCTTCGCCAATGACGAGTTCATCCTCAACCCGACGCTCGACGAGATGGTCGACACCCAGCTCGACCTCGTCGTCGCCGGCACGGCCGACGCCGTGCTGATGGTGGAATCGGAAGCCAAGGAGCTGAACGAAGAGATCATGCTCGGCGCCGTGATGTTCGGTCACCGCCACTTCCAGCCGGTGATCAACGCGATCATCGAGCTGGCCGAGAAGGCCGCGAAGGAGCCGCGCGAAGTCACCACGATCGACAATTCGGCGCTCGAAAAGGAAATGCTCGGCATGGTCGAGCAGGAACTGCGCGCCGCCTACGCCATTCCGGTCAAGCAGGATCGCTACGCCGCGGTCGGCAAGGTCAAGGAAAAGGTGATCGCCCACTACTTCCCGGAAGGCCAGGATCCGAAATACGACAAGCTGCGCATCGGCGGCGTGTTCAAGGAGCTCGAAGCCAAGATCGTTCGCTGGAACATTCTCGACACCGGCAAGCGCATCGACGGCCGTGATTCCAAGACCGTGCGCAACATCATCGCCGAAGTCGGCGTGCTGCCCCGCGCCCACGGCTCGGCGCTGTTCACCCGCGGCGAGACCCAGGCGCTGGTCGTGACCACGCTCGGCACGGGCGAGGACGAGCAGTACATCGACGCGCTGTCGGGAACGTACAAAGAGACGTTCCTGCTGCACTACAACTTCCCTCCCTACTCGGTCGGTGAGACCGGCCGCCTCGGCGGCACCAAGCGCCGCGAGATCGGCCACGGCAAGCTCGCCTGGCGCGCGATCCACCCGGTGCTGCCGCCGCACCACGAATTCCCCTACACCACGCGCGTGGTGTCGGAGATCACCGAATCCAACGGCTCCTCGTCGATGGCATCGGTCTGCGGCGCCTCGCTCGCGCTGATGGACGCCGGCGTGCCGTTGAAGCGGCCGACCGCGGGCATCGCGATGGGCCTGATCCTCGAAGACAAGCGCTTCGCGGTTCTCTCGGACATCCTCGGTGACGAGGACCATCTCGGCGACATGGACTTCAAGGTCGCCGGCACCGAGCAGGGCATCACCTCGCTCCAGATGGACATCAAGATCGAAGGCATCACCGAGGAGATCATGAAGGTCGCACTCGGCCAGGCCAAGGATGGGCGTATCCACATCCTCGGCGAGATGGCCAAGGCGCTCACCAACGCCCGTGCCGAGCTCGGCGAATACGCGCCGCGCATCGAGACCTTCAAGATCGCCACCGACAAGATCCGCGAAGTGATCGGCACCGGCGGCAAGGTGATCCGTGAGATCGTCGAGAAGACCGGCGCCAAGGTCAACATCGAGGACGACGGCACCGTGAAGGTCGCCTCCAACGACGGCGAGGCGATGAAGGCCGCGATCAAGTGGATCAAGTCGATCGCCTCCGATCCGGAAGTCGGCCAGATCTATGACGGCACCGTCGTCAAGGTGATGGAGTTCGGCGCTTTCGTGAACTTCTTCGGCTCCAAGGACGGCCTCGTCCACATCAGCCAGCTCGCCTCGGCGCGCGTGCAGAAGACCTCCGACGTCGTCAAGGAAGGCGACAAGGTCAAGGTCAAGTTGCTCGGCTTCGACGACCGCGGCAAGACCCGCCTGTCGATGAAGGTCGTCGACCAGGAGACTGGCGAAGACCTCGAAGGCAAGGGCGAGGGCGAGAAGGCTCCGCGCGAAGCGGCCGGCGAGTAAATTTCGCTACCTGCCAGAAACACGAAGGGCGGCCGAAAGGCCGCCCTTTTTGTTTGACGCTTGCTGAGCTTTGGGATCAGGCCGCGAGGTCGAACCGGTCGAGGTTCATCACCTTGGTCCAGGCCTTGGCGAAGTCCTTGACGAACTGCTCCTTGGAATCCGACGTGGCATAGACTTCGGCGTAGGCGCGAAGCTGCGAATGCGCGCCGAAGATCAGGTCGACGCGCGTGCCGGTCCACTTCACCGCATTGGTCTTGCGATCGCGGGCCTCATAGCTGCCGTCAGTGCCGGCCGGCGTCCACTGCGTGCTCATGTCGAGCAGGTTGACGAAGAAGTCGTTGCTCAGCGTGCCCACCTTCGAGGTGAGGACGCCGTTCTTCGAACCGTTCGCATTGGCACCGAGCACGCGCAGACCGCCGACGAGCACGGTCAGTTCGGGACCGGAGAGCTTCAACAGCTGCGCGCGATCGACGAGCGCTTCCTCGGGCATCATGAACTGATGCCGCTTGCCGGTGTAGTTGCGGAAGCCGTCGGCCCGCGGCTCCAGCGGAGCGAAGGAGGCAGCGTCGGTCTGCTCCTGTGAGGCATCCATCCGGCCCGGCGTGAACGCGACCTTGACGTCGACGCCGGCATCCTTCGCGGCCTTCTCGACCGCGGCGGTGCCGCCGAGCACGATGAGGTCCGCCAGCGAGACCTTCTTCGCGCCTGATGACGCGTTGAAGTCCTTCTGGATCGCTTCGAGCTTGCCCAAAACCTTGGAGAGCTGAGCCGGCTCGTTTACTTCCCAGTCCTTTTGCGGGGCGAGGCGGATGCGCGCGCCGTTGGCGCCGCCGCGCTTGTCCGAGCGGCGGAACGTCGAGGCCGACGCCCAGGCGGTCGAGACCAGCTCCGACACCGACAGACCCGAGGCCAGGATCTTGGTCTTCAGCGAGGCGATATCCTGCTCGCTGGCCAGCTCGTGATTCACGGCCGGGATCGGATCCTGCCAGATCAGCGTCTCCTTCGGCACCAGCGGGCCGAGATAGCGCACGACCGGACCCATGTCGCGATGGGTGAGCTTGAACCAGGCGCGGGCGAAGGCGTCAGCGAACTGATCGGGATTCTCCAGGAAGCGCCGCGAGATCTTCTCATAGGCCGGATCGAGACGCAGCGAGAGATCGGTGGTCAGCATGGTCGGCCGATGCTTCTTGGACTTGTCGAAAGCGTCCGGAATGATCGCCTCGGCGCCCTTGGCCGTCCACTGCTGCGCACCCCCCGGGCTCTTCGTCAGCTCCCATTCGTACTTGAACAGGTTCTCGAAGAAGTTGTTGCTCCACTTCGTCGGCGTCGTCGTCCATGTCACCTCGAGACCGCTGGTGATGGAATCGGCTCCCAGGCCCGAAGCGTGCTTGCTCTTCCAGCCGAGACCCTGATCCTCGAGCGCGCCCGCTTCCGGCTCCGGTCCGACCAGCGACGGATCGCCCGCACCATGGGTCTTGCCGAAAGTATGACCGCCGGCGATCAGCGCGACGGTCTCTTCGTCGTTCATCGCCATGCGGGCGAACGTCTCGCGAATGTCCTTGGCCGCGGCAACCGGATCCGGCTTGCCGTTCGGGCCTTCCGGATTGACGTAGATCAGGCCCATCTGCACCGCGCCGAGCGGCTCGGCGAGCTCGCGTTCGCCGCTGTAGCGCTCATCGCCCAGCCAGGTGCCTTCGGGACCCCAATAGAGCTCTTCCGGCTCCCACACGTCGGCGCGGCCACCGGCGAAACCGAAGGTCTTGAAGCCCATCGATTCCAGCGCGACGTTGCCGGCGAGCACCATCAAATCGGCCCAGGAAAGCTTGCGGCCGTATTTCTGCTTGATCGGCCAGAGCAGACGGCGCGCCTTGTCGAGGTTGGCGTTGTCGGGCCAGCTGTTGAGCGGCGCGAAACGCTGCTGACCGGCGCCGGCGCCACCGCGGCCGTCGGTGGTGCGGTAGGTGCCCGCGCTGTGCCAGGCCATGCGGATCATGAGGCCGCCATAATGACCGAAGTCGGCGGGCCACCATTCCTGCGATTCCGTCATCAAGGCGGTCAGATCCTTGATGACTGCGTTCAGGTCGAGCGTCTTGAATTCCTTGGCGTAGTCGAATTCCTTGCCCATCGGATCGGACAGGCCGGAATTCTTGTGCAGCATCTCGATGCTGAGCTGAGTTGGCCACCAATCGCGGTTCGCCGGCACGCGTTTTCCACCCGAAAACGGGCACTTCGAAGTGTCGTCCATGAATACCTCCTCTGGTGGCGTCGAACTCGCGCCTTTGACCAGGTAGAAGCACTCTAAGCTTCGCGTTCGATCAGGGGAAGTTGACTTTAATGATCGTAGCGATAAGATTTTCTGATGATAAACCTCACGCTGCGCCAGCTCCGGTATTTCGACGCCTTGGCTCGTCACAGTCACTTCGGCCGCGCGGCCGAGTCATGTTCGATCTCCCAGCCGGCCCTGTCGATGCAGATCAAGGAGCTGGAGGAGGCGCTCGGCGGCCTGCTGCTGGAGCGCAGCGCCCGGCAGGTGGCGCTGACCCGGTTTGGCGAGGAGCTCGCGCAGCGCGTCCGCGACATCTTGCGCTCGGTCGACGAGCTCGGCGATTTCGCCCGCGCCTCGCAGGACCGGTTCTCCGGGCGGCTGCGCATCGGCATGATTCCGACGATCGCGCCCTATCTGCTGCCGACGATCACCAAGAATCTGACGCGCATGCATCCGGAGCTCGACATCCGCGTGCGCGAGACGATGACGCCGCGGCTGATCCAGGAACTTGTGGAGGGCCGGCTCGATACCGCCATCGTTGCGTTGCCGGTGTCCGAGCCCTCGCTCACCGAGGTCGCCCTGTTCGAGGAAAAATTCCTGCTGGTGCGCCCGAGCGCGGATGAGGGAACGCCGGCACCATCGCGGGAGATGATGCGCGAGATGCGGCTGCTGTTGCTCGAAGAGGGGCACTGCTTCCGCGATCAGGCACTGTCATTCTGCAACATGCAATCGGCGCCGCCGCGCGAGATGCTGGATGCCAACTCGCTGTCGACGCTGGTCCAGATGGTCAGCGCCGGCATCGGCGTCACCTTGATCCCGGAGATGGCCGTGCAGGTGGAGACGCGATCGGCCTCGGTCTCGCTCGCGCGCTTCCGCGACCCGCAGCCGTCGCGCACCATCGGCATGGTCTGGCGCAAGACCAGCCCGCTGGCGCGGCAACTCCTGCAAATCTCCGAGGTGGTGTGCCTGTCGGCGGGCAAGGTGCGCGCACGGCCATCCGTGCGCAGCAAGCCGACCTGAGGCCTCGATGTCCCATCCCATCATCCGCCCGGCCCACGCGGACGAATACGACGAGATCGGCCGCGTCTGGATGGAGAGCTGGGTCTCGACCGGGCTCGGCGAGGCGAGCGACTTCCTGCTGGCAAACCTGCGTGCGCGCATCCGGCGCGAGATCGAGGACGGCTGGAGCCTGTTCGTCTCCGACGACAACGGCACGATCGCCGCGATGCTGGCGCTGCATTTGCCAAAACTCTATCTCGACATGCTGTTCGTCGCGCCCGCCTATCAGAGCCAATCGCTCGGCCGCCAATTGCTCGCCTTCACGCGCACGCAAATGCCGGACGAGATGTATCTGCGCTGCGTCCGCGAGAACGAAAAAGCCTGGCGCTGGTATGAGCGCGAAGGCTTTGTTTTCGAGAAGGAAGAGATCGAGCCGTCGAACGGCTTCGTCATGAAGTATTATCGGTGGACGAAAAAAGGAAACGCGCCATAAAAGGAAACGCGCCATGATCAAGCTCTACTGGTCGCCCCGCTCGCGCTCGTTCACGACGCTCTGGCTGATGGAAGAAAGCGGTCTGCCCTATGAGCGCGTGCTGACCGACATCTCGACCGGCGCGCAGAAGGCGCCGGACTATCTGAAGGTCAATCCGATGGGCAAGGTGCCGGCGCTGACCGACGGCGATGCCGCGCTCGGCGAAGCCGCCGCCATCTGCGCCTACATTGCCGATCGCTATCCCGAGACCAGGCTGGCGCCAGCCGTGACCGATTCGCGCCGCGCGCGCTATCTGCAATGGCTGTTCTTCTCGCCGGGCTGCATCGAGCCCGCCATCATCCAGATCTTCACCAAGATCGAGATCCCGACCTCGACCGCGGCCTGGGGCAGCGCGACGCAGGTCTTCGACGTGCTGGAGGCCGCACTCGCGAAGGGACCGTGGATTCTCGGCGAGGAATTTTCAGCCGCCGACATCACGATCGGCTCCGGCCTGAACTTCGCGGTGCGCCTGTTCAAGATGGTGCCGTCGCGCCCGGCCTTCGATGCCTACCTCGCGCGCTGCATGGCAAGGCCGGCGTTCCAGCGCGCGGAGAAGATCGCGGCGGGCTAGCACTTCAGTCTTCCGTCTTCAAATCGTCAGGCTTCGGCATCAGGACGATGTTGTAGCCGGAATCGACATAGTGGATCTCGCCGGTCACGCCGCCGGAGAGATCCGACAACAGATACAGCGCCGAGCCACCGAGCTCGTCGAGCGTGACGCCGCGGCGGAGCGGCGAATGCTTCTGCATGAAGGCGAACATCGCGCGCGCCTCGCCGATGCCCGAGCCGGCGAGCGTGCGGATGGGGCCTGCGGAAATCGCGTTGACGCGGATGCCGCGCGGTCCGAAGTCCGAGGCGAGATAGCGCACCGAGGCTTCCAGCGCCGCCTTGGCCACGCCCATCACGTTGTAGTTCGGCATCGCGCGCATCGAGGCGCCGAAGGTCAGCGTGATCATGCTGCCACCCTCCGTCATCAGCTCTGCGGCGCGTTTTGCCACTTCCGTGAAGGAGAAGCAGGAGATCACCATGGTGCGCGAAAAATTCTCGCGGCTGGTGTCGGCGTAGCGGCCCTTGAGCTCGTTCTTGTCGGCGAAGCCGATCGCGTGGATCACGAAATCCAGCCGGCCCCACTTTTCGCGCAAGGCCGTGAATGTAGCGTCGACGCTGGCGATGTCCTCGACGTCGCAGGGCAGCACGGTGTCGACGCCAAGCTGCTCCGCCAGCGGCTTGACGCGCTTGCCCAGGGCCTCGCCCTGAAACGTGAAGGCAAGCTCGGCGCCGTGGGCATGCAGCGTCTTCGCCATGCCCCAGGCGATCGAATGATCATTGGCGATGCCCATGATCAGACCGCGCTTGCCTTTCATCAAACCTTCCATCGGCTCGTAGCTCCACTATTCCAAGGTCATCGCCCGCGCATGCGGGCGATCCAGTAATCCGGGACAGTTGTTGTAAGTCGAGAAGCCGCGGCGTACTGGATGCCCCGCATTCGCGGGCCATGACAGCGTGCCAAAATTACGCATCCAGCCGGCTGAACACCAGCGTGGCGTTGGTGCCGCCGAAGCCGAAGGAGTTCGACAGAACGGTGCCGATTTTGACATTGTCGATGCGCTTGCGCACGATCGGCATGTCGGCGAACGCGGGGTCGAGTTCCTGGATGTGTGCGCTCTCGCAGATGAAACCGTTGTTCATCATCAGCAGCGAATAGATCGCTTCCTGCACGCCGGTTGCGCCCAGGGAGTGACCGGTCAGCGCCTTGGTCGCCGAGATCGGCGGGCACTTCTCGCCACTTCCGAACACCCTGCGGAGCGCGTCGATCTCCGGCGGATCACCTGCCGGCGTCGATGTCGCGTGCGGATTGATGTAGTCGACCTTGGTCTTCACGGTCGACATCGCCATGCGCATGCAGCGCTCGGCGCCCTCGCCTGATGGTGCGACCATGTCGTAGCCGTCGGACGTCGCGCCGTAGCCGACGATCTCGCCGTAGATGCGCGCGCCGCGCGCCTTGGCATGCTCGAGCTCTTCCAGCACCAGCACGCCGGCGCCGCCGGCAATCACGAAGCCGTCGCGGTTGACGTCGTAGGGACGCGAGGCCGTGGCGGGTGTGTCGTTGTACTTCGAGGACATCGCGCCCATGGCGTCGAACAGCACCGACAGCGACCAGTCCAGCTCCTCGCAGCCGCCGGCGAAGATGACGTCCTGCTTGCCGATCTGGATCGTCTCATAGGCGTTGCCGACGCAATGGTTCGACGTGGCGCAGGCCGAAGAGATCGAATAGTTCACACCCTTGATCTTGAACCAGGTCGCAAGCGTCGCGGAGGCCGTGGAGGACATCGCCTTCGGCACTGCAAACGGCCCGACGCGCTTCGGTCCCTTGGTGCGGGTGATGTCGGCGGCCTCGACGATGGTGCGCGCGGACGGGCCGCCGGAGCCCATGATGATGCCGGTGCGAATGTTGGAGATGTCGTCGGGCGACAGACCGGAATCCTGGATCGCCTGTTCCATCGCGACGTGATTCCACGCCGCGCCCTGGCCGAGGAAACGCATTGCGCGGCGGTCGACCACCGTCGAAGGATCGAGCGTCGGCGCACCCTGCACCTGCGAGCGGAAGCCGAGCTCGGCATATTTCTCAGCCCGCGAAATGCCCGACTTCGCCTCGTGAAGGCTCGCAAGCACTTCCTGGGTGTTGTTTCCGATGGAGGAGACAATGCCCATCCCGGTGACCACAACCCGCCTCATGACAGCCTCGCCTCAATCGTTGTCTTCGTGGTGATGCGCTCAGCCCAGGCTCGTGCCCTGCTTGAACAGGCCGACCTTCAGATCCTTCGCGCGATAGATAATCTGGTCATCGACCGAAAGCCATCCGTCGGCGATACCGAGCACCAGCTTTGAACGCATCACGCGCTTGATATCGATGTTGTACACAACCTTGCGGGCTTCGGGCAGCACCTGGCCGCTGAACTTCAGCTCGTTCAGGCCAAGCGCGCGACCGCGACCTTCACCGCCGCTCCAGCCCAGATAAAAGCCGACCATTTGCCACAGCGCATCGAGCCCGAGGCAGCCAGGCATCACCGGATCGTTCTTGAAGTGGCAGCCGAAGAACCAGAGGTCGGGCTTCACGTCGAGTTCGGCCCGCACCACCCCCTTGCCGAATTCGCCACCGGTCTCGCTGATGTCCGTAATGCGGTCGAACATGAGCATCGGCGGCAGCGGCAGTTGCGCATTGCCAGGGCCGAACATCTCGCCGCGGGCACATGCCAGCAGATCTTCATATTCGTAACCGTTGCGCCTGTTCAGCATGCGGAAGCCTTTGTGTTCTAACCCCGATTGAGCGGCGTTTCCGGCAAAAATGGGCCCCATCCTGTTCGAAAAGCAACATCTGTTGCCATTCTCAGACGAGAATACCGAAGGACCCCGGATGGATAGCGAGCGGCCTTCAATGCCGGGTCGCGCCAAAATCGGTTAAGCGGAACCGCGGGCTCTCTAACACAGGCCATTTCGGGTAGCAAAGCGCTCTCATGAAGGTAAAATGACGGGGCGCCGGCCCGGTTCCCTCGCTAATTAGAACCACTCTAGTTGCGAGAAACTTGCATCTGCATCTACCTCTCCATATATTGCAGAGAGATAGCGTCCACGCGTGCCCGAATTTTGGAAATGACTGAAAACAGCGCCACCCGCCATGACGACGACGTCCATTCTGCGGCCCTTCTGTCGGGCCGCCAGCCGGCTTTGACCGGTTGCCCGTGGCACGACGTCAACGAAATGCTCCAGTCCGCAGGGCTTCGCCCGACGCGCCAGCGAATGGCGCTGGGCTGGCTCCTGTTCGGCAAGGGTGCACGTCACCTCACGGCTGAAATGCTCTACGAAGAAGCGACCCTGGCCAAGGTGCCGGTCTCGCTGGCGACCGTCTACAACACGCTGAACCAGCTCACCGATGCCGGTCTGCTCCGTCAGGTCAGCGTCGACGGCACCAAGACCTATTTCGACACCAACGTCACGACCCACCATCACTACTACCTCGAGAACAGCCATGAGCTGGTCGATATCGAGGATCCGCATCTGGCGCTGTCCAAGATGCCGGAGGTGCCCGCGGGTTACGAGATCGCCCGCATCGACATGGTCGTGCGGCTGCGCAAGAAGCGCTGAGATCTATCCCAAACTGCTGATTTGACCGTCATGGCCGGGCTTGTCCCGGCCATCCGCGTTTTTGGGCCAGGTACAAAGTCCATGGACGCCCGGGACAGGCCCGGCATGACGACGAGGCGCGGGATTGCCCCTGAGCGTCAGTTCACCTGCTCGTCCGAGTAGACGCCCCAGAGGCGCTCCTGCTGGATCCAGCCGTCAAAGCCGTTGCCGAGGACGTGGCACCAGTTTGCAGTGCACTTCTTCACCTGTGTGACGACGCCGGCCTGGAGCCTGGCCGCAACGGCGCTGTCGGGATCGGCGCGATCGTAGATCGGCGCAAGGTCGTCCTTGTGCTTCATGGTGACGACAGCGGTACGGCGGCCCGACAGCAGCGAGTGATAGACCCAGCCCTCGGCGCCCTCGGAATCGCGCACCCGGCGCCAGTTCTCGAACTCAGCGGTGATTTCGACCGGCAGGCCGGAGCGGGTGTAGACCCAGGCAACGTCATTGTCCTTGGTCGGGCCGGCGCGGACGTTGACGTGATCCGATTTGAGGCTGACGTAGCGCGGCACCGGGAGGCCCGAGGCGGTCTGGGGCGTGCTGTCCTTTGCCGAATGCCCGGGGCTGACCGAAGCACTCAACCAGGTGCAAACGAGCGCCATCACTGAACAAAAACGCCCCAACGCCATCAACCCGTCTCCTGTCGAAGGTCCGGCCGAGCCGGGCCCTCACCCCAAAATTCCAAAACCACGCCGCCGTCGCCCCTGACCCGCCCCACGCGGGTGTTCCCGAGCCCTTTGCCCGTGGTTCTTGTCTTGGCCCGGCCTTCTGCTAGAGAGGACGGACATCTGAACAACCGGTTTGCCCCGATTTTCCAGCCGGAAATGTCGGGAGAGCTTGAAGGAAACGCCGGGGACGACACGGCAGTTGCAGTGTCGAACAACCGGGTTAATGAGGCCTCAACGGCCGGCCTTTGGCGACAGAGGCGGCCTGCAACGCCTCATGAGGGCAGGACATGTCGGTGAAGAAAAAGCCCCTCGTCGTGGTGACGCGCAAGCTTCCGGACTCGATCGAGACCCGGATGCGCGAACTGTTCGACGCGCGGATCAATCTCGACGACACGCCGATGTCGGCCGAGCAGATCGCGGAAGCCGCGCGCACCGCCGACGTGCTGGTTCCGACCGTGACCGATCACATCTCCGCCGATATCGTCAACCAGCCCGACTGCAAGCTCCGCCTGATCGCCAATTTCGGCAACGGCGTCGACAACATCGATGTCGAGGCCGCGCATGCCCGCGGCATCACCGTCACCAACACGCCGAAAGTTCTGACCGAAGACACCGCCGACATGACCATGGCACTGATCCTCGCCGTGCCGCGGCGGATGATCGAAGGCGCCTCGATCCTGACGGAAGGAAAACCCTGGCCCGGCTGGTCGCCGACCTGGATGCTCGGTCATCGCATCGGGGGAAAGCGCCTCGGCATCATCGGCATGGGCCGCATCGGCCAGGCGGTCGCACGCCGCGCCCGCGCCTTCGGCTTGCAGATCCACTATCACAACCGCCGGCCCGTGGCGCCGAAGATCGCGGAAGAGCTGGGCGCGACCTATTGGGAAAGCCTCGACCAGATGCTGGCGCGGATGGACATCATCTCGGTGAACTGTCCGCACACGCCGGCGACCTATCATCTGCTGTCAGCGCGCCGGCTGAAGCTGATCCGCAAGGACGCCTACATCGTCAACACCGCGCGCGGCGGGGTCACCGACGAGGACACGCTGATCAAGCTGATCGAAGGCGGCGAGATCGGCGGCGCCGGCCTCGACGTCTACGAGCACGAGCCCGCGGTGAACCCGAAGCTGGTGCGGCTCGCCAAGGCCGGCAAGGTGACGCTGCTGCCGCATATGGGCTCGGCCACGATCGAGGGCCGCGTCGAGATGGGCGAGAAGGTGATCATCAACATCCGCACCTTCCTCGACGCGCACAAGCCGCCGGATCGCGTGCTGCCGAGCATGCTCTGAATTTCCAATCGGCTGCGTGACAAGCTCTCCTGCCTCATCCTGAGGAGCGCGGAACGCGCGTCTCGAAGGATGGTCGCGGACGAAGGGCGGGCCTGCATGGTTCGAGACGGCGCTTCGCGCCTCCTCACCATGAGGGTTTAGGATCGCGACGTTTCGCGCTTGCGCCAGTCGGCGACGAAATCGATGAAAGCGCGCAGCGCCGGCGGCGTCTGGCGCCGGCTCGGATAGTACAGGAACGGTCCGGGAAACGGCTCGCACCAATCCTCGATCAAGCTCACCAGCGCGCCGGACTTCACGGCGTCATGGACATAGCCACCGATGGTCGCCCAGATGCCGACGCCGTCGAGCGCAGCGCGCATCGCAAGGCCCATGTTTGTCGAGATCAGTTTTGCGGGCGGATCGACTTTCATGATCTGGCCGGACTTCTCGAATTCCCAATCATGCATGACACCGCTCGAGTAGCGGGCGCGGATGCAATCATGGTCGAGCAGATCCTTCGGATGCTTCGGCCTGCCGCGGCGCGCAACGTAAGCAGGTGAAGCGACCACGACATAGCTCTGCGGTCCGCTCAGCGGGATCGCCACCATGTCCTGCGCGAGATGTTCGCCATAGCGCACGCCGGCATCGAAGCCCGCGCTGACAATGTCGACGAACCCGCTTTCAGACACGATGTCGAAGTCGACTTGGGGATGCGCCTGAAGGAACGGCCCGATCATCGGCGCCAGCACGAGATCGACGGCGGGCGGCGGCGCGTTGATGCGCAGGCGCCCCGAAGCCACATCGCGCAGGCCCCGGACCTGGTCGAGAGCATCGCCGACCTCGCGCAGCGCCGGAGCGACGCGCGACAGCAGCAGCTCGCCCGCCTCGGTCAACGCGACGCTGCGGGTGGTCCGGTTCATCAGGCGAACGCCGAGGCGCTCCTCCAGGTCCCGCAATCGCTGGCTAAGGCTCGACACCGACACGCGAATTTCCAGCGCTGCGCGCCGGAAATTTCGGGTCCGGGCGATCGCCACGAAGGCGTCGAGATCGCGCAAATCGGGATCGGCCATTGTCCGATATGATGAACAACCTATTCTGGATTGTCCAGCTTATCGGCCTAATCGATCCGGCGCATATCTGCCCTCGTCACGCGGCGCAGTCAGTCGCCTTTTCGAGGAAAGCCATCATGGAACAGCGCAAACTCGGTTCAACCGGCCCCACCGTCTCAAGCCTCGGCCTCGGCTGCATGGCCATGTCGGATGCCTATGGTCCTTCCGATCGCGGCGAGAGCATCGCCACGATCCACGCCGCGCTCGATGCAGGAATCACGCTGCTCGACACCGGCGATTTCTACTCCATGGGCCACAATGAAATGCTGGTGCGCGAAGCGCTGAAGGACGTCGCGCGCGACAAGGTGCAGATCAGCGTGAAGTTCGGCGCGCTGCGCGGTCCTGCCGGCGAATTCACCGGCATGGACTGCCGTCCGGCCGCAGTGAAGAATTTCCTCGCCTATTCGCTGCAACGGCTCGGCACCGATTACATCGACATCTACCGCCCGGCGCGTCTTGATCCCAACGTCCCGGTCGAGGAGACGGTGGGCGGCCTCGCCGAGATGGTGAAGGCCGGCTACATCAGGCATATCGGCCTGTCCGAGGTCGGCTCCGACACCATCCGCCGCGCGCACGCCGTGCATCCGATCGTCGATCTCCAGATCGAATATTCGCTGATCGAACGTGGCATCGAACGCGATATCCTGAAGACCTGCCGCGAGCTCGGCATCGGCATCACGGCTTACGGCGTGCTGGCGCGCGGCCTGATCAGCGGCCATTGGTCGAAGGACAGCGGCAAAACCGGCAAGGACTACCGGCTGATGACGCCGCGCTTCCAGGGCGCGAATCTCGACGCCAATCTCGCACTGGTGGAGCAGCTGCGCGCGATCGCCAGCGAGATCGGTGCAGCGCCGGCGGAGGTCGCAATCGCCTGGGTGGCGGCACAAGGCGAGCAGATCGTGCCGCTGGTCGGCGCCCGATCCCGCAATCGTCTCACCGAAGCGCTCGGCGCGGCCAAGGTCACGCTGACGCCCGCTCATCTTGCGGTGTTGGCAAAGGCGTTCCCGCCTGATGTCGCTTCCGGCACGCGCTATGCGGCCGAGCAGATGGCGCATCTCGACAGCGAGAAGCCGGCCACAGCATAACATCTGCGATCAGGTGCGATGGGCGCTCAAATCGGTCACGACCGGCCCATCGCCGTTGAGCGGATTGGCCGGATCGCGCGCGTAACGCAGCGTCTCGAAGCGCATCGCGCGCGCATCGATCATCAGGAGGCGGCCAACCAGGCCGTCACCAAAGCCGACGATCTCGCGGATCGCCTCCAGCGCCATCATCGAGCCCATCACGCCCGCGAGCGCGCCCATGACACCGGCTTCCGCGCACGCCGGCACGGTCCCGGGCGGCGGCGCCTCCGGGAACAGGCAGCGATAGGTTGGATTGAATTCGCCCTGCTCGTTCTTCTCATGCGCGCGGATGGTGGTCAGCGAGCCATCGAAGGTGCCGAGCGCCGCCGTGATCAGCGGCCTCTTGGCGAAGAAGCAGGCGTCCGAGGCCAGATAGCGGGTCGAGAAATTGTCGGAGCCGTCGAGCACGAGGTCATAGTCGCCGATCAGCGACAGCGCATTGTCGGCGTTGAGCCAGGTGGCGTGGCCGACGAAGCGGACATGCGGATTGAGCGCCGAGATCCGTTCGGCCGCGCTCTCGACCTTGTGCCGGCCGATATCGGGCGTGGTGTGAATGACCTGGCGCTGGAGGTTCGACAGCGCCACCACATCGTCATCGACCACGCCGAGCGTACCGATGCCGGCGGCCGCCAGATACATCAAAGCGGGCGCGCCGAGCCCGCCGGCGCCGATCACCAGCACGGAGGCCCGCTTCAGCGCAGCCTGGCCGGGACCACCGACATCGCGCAGCACGATATGGCGGGCATAACGTTCGAGTTCATCCGGGCTCAGCATCGTTATCCTTCCAGGTCCCCCCTCGTGGTGAGGAGGCGCGAAGCGCCGTCTCGCACCATGAAGGCAGCGATATCGCTCGACGCCATCCTTCGAGACGCGGCCTTAAGGCCGCTCCTCAGGATGAGGGCCTTCGTCCGTGGCCGCTATTGGCTCCTGAACCACCCCGAGATTGTTCGCGACCAACGAGATGTGCTTCAATGGCATTGCGTTCAATGGGCTGGCTGGATTTGTCATGAGATCGATGCTTGCGGCAACACTGATGTTGACGGCTGCCACAGCCGCAAACGCCCAGATGACGACACCGCAGATCCCCGGCACCAAGCCGAAGCCGGTCCAGACCGTTCCAATCAAGCCGCCCGCCCTGCAGACGCCGTCGGAAACGGCGGACGGCATGGCGCAGGCGGAGCGGCTGTCGCTGCAGTCCGACCTCGCCTGGGTCGGCCAGTACAACGGCGCCATCACCGGCGACGTCAGCGCGCGCATGGTCGATGCCATCAAGGAATACCAGAAGCTCAAGGGCGGCAAGCCGACCGGCGTGCTCAATCCGCAGGAACGCGCTGCGCTCGCCGAGACCGCTCGGCGGAAGCAGGACAGCGTCGGCTGGAAAATTGTAACGGAGATGACCAGCGGCGCGCGGCTCGGCATTCCCTCGAAACTGGTGCCGCAGCAGGCGACCGACGCCAATGGCTCGAAATGGACCTCGCCGACCGGAACTGTGCAGGTGCTGCTCAGCCGCCGCAAGGAGGCGAACCCGACCACCGCAAAGCTCGCTGAAGCGGAGAAGAAAGAGCCCGCTCGCAAGGTCGACTACACCGTGGTGAAGCCCGACTTCTTCGTGCTGTCGGGATTGCAGGGGCTGAAGAAGTTTTACGTCCGCGGCTCCTTCAAGGGCGACGAGGTCCGCATCATGACGATCCTCTACGACCAGGCGACCGAGAACACGGTCGAGCCGGTCGTGATCGCGATGTCGAGCGCGTTCAATGCGTTTCCATCGGGACCACAGGCCGGGCCGCCGCCGCGCAAGACCGTCGAATATGGCACCGGCCTCGTCGTCAGCGACGATGGCGCGATCGTCACCGACCGCCTCGTCACCGATTCTTGTCTCGCAATCACGATCGCCGGCTATGGCAGCGCCGACCGTCTCGCCGAGGACAAGGAGCACGATCTCGCGCTGCTGCATATCTACGGCGCTCGCAGCCTGAAGGCGTTCAGCCTCGCCGCCGGCGCGGCGAAGACGAGTATCGATGTCATCGGTATCGCAGATCCGCAGAGCCAGGGCGGCGCGGCCGGTGTGTCGAGCCTCAAGGCTGCGCTGGCATCCGTCGGTGGCGGCGATTCCGCGCTGTCACCGCCGCCGGCGGTCGGATTTTCCGGCAGCGCCGCCATCGACGGCGACGGCAAGTTCGCCGGCATCGCGCTGTTGAAGCCGGCGATGGTTGCGGGCCCCGCGACGTCGGTGCCGGCGTCGCAGGCGGTGATGGTCTCCGCGGAGACGGTGCGCGATTTCCTGAAGGCGAACGCCGTCACCGCGAACGGCACGTCGACGGACGCCAAGACGGCTGTCGTGCGCGTGATCTGCGTGCGGAAGTAGGCGAGCGACAATTACAACTCTCGTGTCCCGGACGCGGTGCGGCATGAAATGCCGCACCGCTGAGCCGGGACCCATCCATCCGAGAGCCGAGCAAGCGGTTTTCTAGGCCCCGGCTCAGCAGCGCATCACTGCGTGCTGCGCTGCGTCCGGGGCACGAGACTAAGCGAGCCTGAATCTAATCCCTGCCTTTGCAAGCCCGCCCGAAATCCCCACCGGCGTCCCATCCGCGCGCCAGCAGGCGGCGCCGGTCATGTTTCCGTCGTCATGAAAGGCGATGCCATTCATGCCGCCGGCGACCGTCGCAACGGGCTGCACCTTGTGGCCGAGGCCCTCAAGCTTCGCGCGCACACTCTCCGGCACCTTCTGCTCGACCTCGAGCGCGTTGCCTTCGGTCCACACGCGCGGCGCCTCGACGGCTTCCTGCAGGCTCATGCCGTGGTCGATCAGATTGACCAGCGCCTGCATCGCGCTCGGGAAGATGCGTTTTCCGCCGGGCAGCCCGAGCGCATAGCCCAGCTTGCCGCCATTGAGCGCCATCATCGGCGACATCGAGGTGGTGACGCGCTTTCCAGGCGCAAGCGACAGCGCGTGGCCGGGACGCGGATCGAACAGGTTCATGTAGTTGTTGGCGATGGTGCCCAAGCCCGGGATCATGATCTTCGCGCCGAACAGATTGTTGATGGTCTGCGTGGTTGCGACCACATTTCCAAAAGAATCTGCCGCCGTCATGTGCGTGGTGTGCGCGCCTTCGAGCTGCGAGACGCCTGCGCCCCAGGCCTGCGCGCGCGCCGGATCAATTGCGCGGCGGCGCTCCTCGGCATAGGCTTTCGACGTCAGCTTCTCCACGGGCACGCCGACATAGTCGGGATCACCGCTGGCCGCGGCGCGATCGGCGAAGGCGATCTTCAGGACTTCGGCGAGATAGTGGATGGTCTCTGATGTGCCGAAGCCGAGGCCGCCGATGTCGTAGCCCTCCAGGATGTTCAGCATCTGCGCGATATGCACGCCCGAAGCCGCGGGCGGCGGCGGACCAAAGATGGTCCAGCCGCGATAGTCGGCGCGGATCGGCTGGCGCTCGACCGTCTTGTAACTGACGAGATCGTTGCGGCGGATGAAGCCGCCGGCCTTCTCCATGTAGTCGACGAGGATGTCGCCGAGGGGGCCCTCATAGAGCGCGGTCTCGCCGTGGTCCGCGATATACCGGAGCGTCTCGGCATATTCGGCCTGCACGACGCGCTCGCCGACCTTCAGCGGCTCGCCGTTCGGCAAATAGATTGCCGCTATCGGCTTGTCCTTGCGCATCTCCGCGGCGCTCTCGCCGATGCATTCATGCAGATACGGCGTCACCGTATAGCCGCGCGCGGCGTGCTTGATCGCGGGCTGCATGACGTCGGCGAGGCTCATGGTGCCGAACCGGTGCAGCGTCTCGCACCAGGCCTTCAGCGAGCCCGGTGTGGCGACCGCCTTCGGGCCGTTGAGGTTCTCGTTGCCGACGGTGTCGAACACGTCATGCGCCGAACCCGGCATCGAGGTGTAGCTGGTGTCGCGCACCGCCGCAGGCACCGTGCTCTGGCCGTCGATGAAGCGGTGGCTGCCGTCGGCAAGCCTTATGTGTGCCATCCCGCCGCCGATGATTCCGACCATCATCGGCTCGACCACGGTCAGCGCGAACAGGGTCGCGATCGCGGCATCGACGGCGTTGCCGCCGGCCGCCAGCATCTCGGCGCCCGCGCTGGAGGCCAGCGGATGGTTGCTCACCACCATGCCGCGGCTCGATACCGCAGGCATCTTCTGGCACTCGAAATTCGTCGTCGTCCGATCGCGCCAGCTTCCGCCCATGCCGCTTGTCCTTTTTATTCACGGCGGCAAGCACAGCACACGTACGAGTACGGGTCCAGTAATGGTACGGATTCGCTGGCATTCGCGATTCCGCCACCATTGTTACTGTTGATTCGGACCTCCGCGATCCCCTTTGGATCGGGCCGGCACGTCCTGAGCGAGAAGAGCTCGGCATCGAGATCGATGCACGTTCGCGTGGCGTTTCCCTGCCCCAAGCACTCCATAGGATTGATCTTCAATGCACACGATCGTACTGGCCACCCAAAAGGGTGGCAGCGGCAAGAGCACGCTCGCCATCGGCCTCGCGCTGGCAGCCAAGCAGGCCGGTTTCACCGTCCGCCTGATCGAAACCGACCCGCAGGGCACGCTGTCCAACTGGCAGCGCCGCCGTAGCACCGATGATCTCGTCGTCGAGCCGATCTATCACGCCGCCGACATCGAGCCGCGCCTGAAGATGCTGGCCGACAGCGGCCTCCAGCTCGCGATCGTCGATACCGCCGCTGGCCTCAGCGCCGCGACCACCGCCGCGATCCGCCATTCCGACCTCTGCCTGATCCCGGCCCGCCCGAGCGTCGCCGACATCGAGGCGACCGCTTCGACGCTGAGCGTCGCGCGTGCCTGGAAGCGGCCTTACAGCTTCGTCCTGAACCAGACGCCGATACGCGGCCAGCGCATCGACAACGCAGCCAACACGCTCGCCGAGGAAGCAGCCCTCGATCTCGCCGAGGTGCTCGCGCGTCCCCTGATCGTGATGCGCAACGACCACCAGGACTCGCTCGCCAGCGGCCTCGCGGTGAGCGAATTCGCGCCGAACGGCAAGTCGACCGAGGAGATCCGCGGCCTCTGGCATTGGATCGAGACCCGGCTCGAGCTCGCCGCCACGACCAATGTCCTGATCGACCAAGTCATCTCGGCCGCGGGCGGCGTGCTGCACGTCGCCGCCGAGCTTGCGGCCGACGAGACCACGACACTGGCGTCCTGAGCGGGGCGATCGCTCAGACGCCAGCCGGCCCTTTCACCATCCGGAAGGGCCCCAGCGACGAAGCAATCCGGCCACCAGCCCGGCCGGATTGCTTCGCTTCGCGTTTTTGACGGGACTCTATCTCCGCCGTCATTGCGAGCGCAGCGAAGCAATCCAGAGTCTTTCCGCGGAGGGATTCTGGATTGCTTCGCTGCGCTCGCAATGACGGCGTGGTGGAATCGCCGTCTTAAAGGGACTCACGGCCTTCCGGCTGCGATCCCTCTCATTTCTGACATTTCGGGCACCAGAAGGTCGATCGCCCGTTCTGCGTAAAACGCTTCACGGTGCCGCCGCAGCGGGGCGTCGTACATTTCTCGTCTTCGCGATCGTAGACCTTGAACGAGTGCTGGAAATAGCCGAGCTCGCCGGAGGTCTGGCGATGGTCACGCAGTGACGATCCGCCGGCCTTGATGGCGTCGTTCAGCACGGTGTGGATCGCGCCGACCAGTCTCTTCGCATGGTCGGTCGTCTCGCCCTTCTTGGTCGAGAGTGTCGCGGCGATCCGGCGCGGCGACAGATGCGAGCGATGCAGGGCTTCGCAGACATAGATATTGCCGAGCCCGGCGACTACGCGCTGATCGAGCAGCGCGGCTTTCAGGCTCGTGGTCTTGCCTGCGCAGGACCGCGCCAGCATCGCGGCGTCAAATTCGTTGCCGAGCGGCTCGGGGCCGAGCCCGCGCAGCAGCGGCTCCTCGTCGAGGGCACTGCGCGCGATCACTTTCATGTAACCGAAGCGGCGCGGATCGTTGAAGACGATGTCGGCGCCGGAGGACATCCGAAACAGCACGTGATCGTGCGTGGAGTCCTTGGCCTTCGGATAGTGAAACTCGCCAGGCTGAGCCTCGTTGTCCGGCTTGATGACGCGAAACGAGCCCGACATGCCCAGATGCATCAGCAGCACGTCGCCCGAGGCGAGATCGGCCATGAGATATTTTGCACGGCGCCCGAGCCCCGTGACGACCTGCCCCTGGAGCCGGGCCACGAAATCCGGCTGAAACGGAAAGCGCAGATCCGGCCGGCGGGCCTCCGCGACGAGGATTTTCGCACCCTCCATGACCGGCTGAAGGCCGCGGCGGACGGTCTCGACTTCGGGCAATTCGGGCATGGTCAGGCATTCACCTTATGAGGGCGGTGTGATAGCGCCATTGCGGCGGGCGCGCTATGGTCCGCCTCGTGGAGCAGAGTAATGGATCGGCCGGGCGAAACCACGCATTTTGGCTTCAGGGACGTTCCCCTGGGGGACAAACAGACGCTGGTGAACGATGTGTTTCACAGCGTGGCGTCGCGCTATGATTTGATGAACGATTTGATGTCCGGGGGCCTGCACCGGGTCTGGAAGGACATCATGATCAACGCGCTCAACCCGCCCAGGGGCGACCGGCCGTTCGCGCTGCTCGACGTTGCCGGCGGCACCGGCGACATCTCGTTCCGCGCCGCCAAGGCGGCAGGCGCGGGCTTCCATGCCACCGTCTGCGACATCAACACCGAGATGCTGGCGGTGGGCCGCGAGCGTGCCGCAAAGCGGCATCTCGAGACCCAGGTCGATTTCGTCGAGGGCAATGCCGAAGCGCTCGCCTTCGCCGACCGCAGCTTCGACGCATATACGATCGCTTTCGGCATTCGCAACGTGCCGCGGATCGATCTCGCGCTGGCCGAGGCCTATCGCGTGCTCAAGCCAGGCAGCCGCTTCCTCTGTCTGGAATTCTCCACCGTCGAGATGCCCGGGCTCGATCGCCTTTATGACCTGTTCTCGTTCAAGGTGATCCCGCCGCTCGGCCGCATGATCACGGGTGACGCCGAGTCCTACCAGTATCTGGTCGAGTCGATCCGCAAGTTCCCAAGACCCAACGCCTTCGCCGACATGATCCGCGACGCCGGCTTCGCCCGCGTGAACTGGCAGACATTGTCCGGCGGCATCGTCGCACTGCATTCGGGCTGGCGTTTGTGATCTCTGCCATAACCCATAGTGCGCGCCTGATGCGCGCCGCGTTCGTATTCGCGCGCGAGGGCGTGTTCGGCGCCGTCGATCCGAGCCTCGTCCCGCCGCATGGACAGCTCGCGCTGAAGCTTGCGCGCCTGATCGAGCGGCGCGGTCCCAAGCACGGCCCGCGACTGTCACGCGCGCTGACCCGGATGGGCCCGGCCTATCTCAAGCTCGGACAATTTCTGGCGACCCGTCCCGACGTCGTCGGCGTCATCATGGCGCGCGACCTCGAAAGCCTCCAGGACCGCCTGCCGCCGTTCTCGCAAGCCGAAGCGGAAGCTGCGATCGCGACCTCGCTGGAACGGCCGCTGACCGATGTGTTCGCAAGCCTCAGTCCGCCGGTCGCAGCCGCCTCGATCGCACAGGTGCATCGCGGCGAAGTCTTGCGCGACGGCATCCGCAAGGCGGTCGCAGTGAAGGTGCTGCGACCCAACGTGGCCGCACGCTTCCGCCGCGACCTCTCCGACTTCTTCTTCGTCGCACACAAGGCCGAAGCCTATTCGTCCGAGGCGCGGCGCCTGCGCCTCATCGAGGTCATCAACACCATGTCGCGCTCGGTCTCGATGGAGATGGACCTGCGGCTCGAGGCCGCGGCGCTGTCGGAGATGGCGGAGAACACGCGCGACGATCCTGATTTCTGCGTACCGACCGTCGACTGGGACCGCACCACGCACAACGTGCTGACGATGGAGTGGATCGACGGCATCGCGCTGAACGATCACAAGCGCCTGGCAGAGTCGCAGGTCGACCTGCCCGATCTCGGCCGCAAGGTGATTCAGAGCTTCCTGCGCCACGCGCTGCGTGACGGCTTCTTCCACGCCGACATGCATCCAGGCAATCTGTTCCTGGATGACGCGGGCCGGCTCGTCGCGGTTGATTTCGGCATCATGGGCCGGCTCGGAATGAAGGAGCGGCGCTTCCTCGCCGAAATCCTGCTCGGCTTCATCACCCGCGACTATCGTCGTGTCGCGGAGGTGCATTTCGAGGCAGGCTATGTGCCCGCGCATCACTCGGTCGAGAACTTCGCGCAGGCGATCCGCGCCATCGGCGAGCCCATCCACAACCGCACGGCGGAAGAGATCTCGATGGCGCGGCTGCTGACGCTGCTGCTCGAGGTCACCGGCCTTTTCGACATGACCACGCGGCCCGAGCTGATCCTGCTCCAGAAGACCATGGTGGTGGTCGAGGGCGTGGCACGCGGCTTCGATCCCAAGCTCGACATCTGGAAGGTCGCCGACCCCGTGGTGCGGGAATGGATCGAGCGCAATCTCGGTCCGCTGGGCCGGATCCAGGGCGCGGTCTCCGGCAGCGGCGATCTCGCGCGCATCCTGATGCGTCTGCCTGACATCGCCGCGCGCTCGGTTGCGGTGCTCGAACAGCTGGAGACCATGACCCGGGAGGGCATCCGGCTGTCGCCGGAGAGCATCGCGGCTATGGGCCGCAGCGAGGGCCGCAAGAACCGCTGGCGCACCGTGGCGCTCTGGATCATCGCCGCGACCTTCATCGGCATCCTGATCGCCGTCCGGAATCTCTGATTGCAGTGCAATCACACGAATGATAGCATCGCTATCATTCGTGCTGGAGGGGCGTCATGGCGAGCCTGACCATTCGCAAGCTCGACGAAGGCATCAAAACCTACCTCAGGCTGCGCTCGGCCAGGAACCGCAGGTCGGTCGAGGAAGAGGTCCGGGTCATCCTCGGAGAGCTGATCGAAGGCCGTGAGGAGCCCTTGACGCCGTTCGCGGCGCCGCCTGCGGCCTCCTCCTCCACCCCCATGCCCCAGCGCAGCGGCGCCCTCCCCGAGGCCAGCGTCACCCTGATCATCGGCGGCGGCATCGCGGCCTACAAATCGCTCGACCTGATCCGAAGGCTCAAGGAGCGGCGGATCGAGGTGCGCTGCGTGCTGACCAAGGCGGCGCAGCAATTCGTCACGCCGCTGGCCGTGAGCGCGCTCTCGCATGAGCGCGTCTACACCGATCTGTTCGATCCCCAGAGCGAGTTCGACGCCGGCCATATCCGCCTTGCGCGCGAGTGCGACCTGATCGTGGTGGCGCCTGCGACCGCCGATTTGATGGCCAAGATGGCCAATGGCCATGCCGACGATCTCGCCAGCGCCATCCTGCTCGCGACCAACCGCAAGGTCCTGCTCGCGCCGGCGATGAATCCGCTGATGTGGAACAACGCGGCGACGCGGCGCAATGTCGCGCAGCTTCAGCGCGACGGCGTGATGCTGATCGGGCCGAATTCCGGCGAGATGGCCGAAGCGGGTGAAGCCGGCATCGGCCGCATGTCCGAGGCGATCGAAATTGCGGCCGCCGCCGAGCGCCTGCTGCGGCCGCCGGTGCCGCGCCCGCTGGCCGGCAAGCGCGTGCTGATCACCGCAGGTCCGACCCACGAGCCGATCGATCCGGTGCGCTACATCGCCAACCGATCCTCCGGCAAGCAGGGCTTTGCGATCGCTGCCGCCGCACAGGCCGCGGGCGCCGAGGTGATCCTGGTCAGCGGCCCGGTCGATCTTGGCGATCCCCACGGCGTGACGGTCAAGCATGTGGAATCGGCACGGCAGATGCTGGAGCAAGTGCAGGCCGTGCTGCCCGCCGACATCGCGATCTTCGCCGCCGCCGTCGCCGACTGGCGGGTCGCCAATGAAGGCGAGCAGAAGCTGAAGAAGACCTCGGCCGGCATGCCGCCGCTCCAGCTGGTCGAGAACCCCGACATCCTCGCGACGATCGCCAAGCTGACCGACAAGCGTCCGCCACTGGTGATCGGCTTTGCCGCCGAGACCGAACACCTCATCGACAACGCCAAGTCGAAGCTTGCCCGCAAGGGCTGCGACTGGATCGTCGCCAACGACGTCTCCCCCGCAACCGGAGTGATGGGCGGGGACCGCAATACGGTGCATCTGATAAGCCGCAAGGACGGCGAGATTGCAGTTGATTCCTGGCCGGTGATGACCAAGGAACAGGTCGCCATCGAACTGGTCGCGCACATCGCAAAGAGCGTGACCGACAAATCCCTGGAGCCGGCATCTTGAGCACGACAATCACGGTCGAACTGCAGCAACTCGCTCACGCCGAGGGTCTGCCGCTACCGGCCTATCAGACCACGGAAGCCGCCGGCCTCGATTTGATGGCCGCGGTTCCCGACAGCGAGCCGATGACGCTTGCGCCAGGCCAATATGCGCTGGTGCCGACGGGACTTGCGATCGCATTGCCGCCCGGGCACGAGGCGCAGGTGCGGCCGCGTTCGGGCCTTGCCGCCAAGCACGGCGTCACCGTGCTGAACTCGCCCGGAACCATCGACGCGGACTACCGCGGCGAGATCAAGGTGATCCTGATCAACCACGGCGCGGCCCCCTTCGTGATCAAGCGCGGCGAGCGCATCGCGCAGATCGTCATCGCGCCCATGGTGCAGGCCGCGCTGGTTCCCGTGGCGACATTGTCCGCGACCGATCGCGGCACCGGCGGCTTCGGCTCGACCGGCCGCTAACGCACGGCAATTCCAGCCGAATCACCCGAAGAACTACGTGAGCCTGGAACACCTCACTCCGCATTTTTTTGGGACCGCCTTTGCGTTCACGATCTGGACTCTTACCGGTGGAGTCACGGTGAGGGTATTGTCTCTTGATTCGCGCGCGACGGGGGTCGCCGCGCGCAAATCCGTGCGATCTTGGGGCAACTATGTCAGGCGTGATCGTGTCGATGCGTCGGACGCTGCTGTCGTGCACATCCCTCGTGCGCAACGGCTTGCTGGGAAGCGCTCTCGCAGCGCTGCTGCCGGCTGCGCCGGCTGAGGCCGCCGACCTCGTCGACACACTCTCAACATTGCTGGATTTCAACCGGCAGGAGCTCGCGGTGCTGGCCACCGCGCTGGCCTTGCTCGGCTTCTCGGTGGTCGCCGCGATCCTCTTGATGCGCACGCGCGTGCGCACGGCGAAGAACGAGGCGCGGCTACGCGCCCGGGTCGGCGAACTCCAGCTCCAGGCCGACCGCTTCGGCGCACTGCTCTTCGCCGAGCCGCAGATCCTGATCTCCTGGCCGGCCGGCGACAATCGCGCGCAGATCTCCGGCGACATCTCCATGGTGCTGCCGCGCGACTCCTCTCCACAGCGCGTGCTCGCGTTTGGAACCTGGCTGCCGCCGGAACCGGCGCTCCAGATGGATCACGCCGTCGACGCGCTGCGCGACCGCGGCGACGGGTTCCAGCTGACGCTCACCACCGCACATGGCCACACGCTGGAAGCCATCGGGCGCGCCATCGGTGGCCAGGCCATCGTCAGGATTCGCGAACTCTCAGGGCTCCGCCGCGATCTGGCTGAGACCAACCTGCGTTACAAGGCACTCTCCGACGAGACCGAGATGCTGCGCGGCTTCGCCGCCGCCGCACCCTGGCCGATCTGGGCCAAGGGCGAGAACGGCGCGCTGACTTACGCCAACCCCGCCTATGTCCGTGCGACCGAGGCGGCCAGCATCACAGACGCCCAGGAGCGCAAGCTCGAGCTGCTCGACAGCGCCGACCGGACCGCGATGGAGCGAGGGCTGAAGGAAGCGGCCAATTTCACCTCGCGGCTGCCGATCGTGATCGGCGGCGAGCGGCGCATCTATGACGTCCGCGCCGTCAATGTCGGCGGCGGCAATGTCGGCGTTGCCATCGATGCCAGCGAGGCGGATGCCTTGAGCTCGGCACTGGTGCGGATGGCGGAGGCGCATCGCCGCACGCTCGACCAGCTCTCCTCCGGCGTTGCCGTGTTCGACGGCCAGCGCCGGCTTGCCTTCTACAATGATTCCTACCGCCAGCTGTGGGACCTCGACCGCACCTTTCTCGACGCCAACCCTGATGATTCCAGCGTGCTCGACAAGCTCCGCGCCTCGCGCAAATTGCCGGAACAGCCGGACTTCCGCGCCTGGAAGGCCAAGCTGCACGAGGCCTATCGCGCGGTCGAGACCGCCAAGGACACCTGGTACCTGCCCGACGGCCGTGCGCTCTCCGTCGTCACCACGCCGAACCCCGAAGGCGGCGTCACTTATCTGTTCGACGACGTCACCGAGAGCCTCGAGCTCGCCCGCCGCTTCGACGGCATGATCCGCGTCCAGCGCGAGACGCTGGACAGCCTCGCCGAGGGCGTCGCGGTGTTCGGCAGCAACGGCAAGGCGCAGCTGTTCAACCCCGCCTTCGTCCGAATGTGGAAGCTGTCGAGCGACGCCATGCGCGACGAGCCGCACATCCAGACGGTCGAGGGCTGGTGCCATCAGCTGTTCGACGACGCGATCGTCTGGCGGCAGATCCGCGAGGCCGTCACCTCGATCGAGAGCCGCGCCGACATTCCGCTGAAGCTGGAGCGCAAGGACGGCAGCGTGCTCGACGGCATGATTCGGCCCCTGCACGACGGCGCGACGATGCTGACGTTCCAGGACATCACCGACACCGAGAACGTCGAGCGCGCGCTGCGCGAACGCAACGAGGCGCTGGAGGCCGCCGACCAGATGAAGGTGGATTTCGTCCACCACGTCTCCTACGAGCTGCGCTCGCCGCTCACCACCATCATCGGCTTCGCGCATTTCCTCAGCGATCCCTCGACCGGGCCGCTGACGCCGAAACAGGCCGAGTATCTCGACTACGTCACCAAATCGACCAATGCGCTGCTGGCGCTGACCAACAACATCCTGGATCTCGCCACCATCGACGCCGGCGCCATGAAGCTGGAACTCGGCCCGGTCGACGTCAGCAAGACCATCGAGCTCGCCGCCGAGGGTCTCCAGGACCGGCTCGCCACCGACCGCATCCGCCTCAAGGTCGAGATCGCGCCCGATGTCGGCAGCTTCACCGGCGACGAGAAGCGCGTGGTGCAGGTGCTCTATAACCTCCTCGCCAATGCCGTCGGGTTTTCTCCACAGGATTCCACCGTCGGCATCAGCGCCCGCCGCACCGAACGCAGTGTGGTCTTCACTGTGACAGATTCCGGGCCTGGAATACCTGCCGACATGAAAGACAAGGTGTTCAACTGGTTCGAGAGCCGCTCGCAGGGCTCGCGTCACCGCGGCGCCGGGCTCGGCCTGTCGCTGGTTCGCTCCTTCGTCGAACTGCATGGCGGCAATATCCGGGTCGATTCGATCGTGGGCAGGGGCACGGTCGTGATCTGTGACTTTCCGACCGACCAGGCGGCGCATCGCGACGCCGCCGAATGACTGCGCCAACCACATTCTCGGTCGCGCTCCACAACGAGACGGCCACTGCGCAACTGATGGCCGACCTCGCGCTGCTGGTCGGCACCGGCGATGTCATCACGCTCACCGGCGATCTCGGAGCCGGCAAGACCGCGGCGGCGCGGGCCATGATCCGCTACCTCGCCGGCGATGATGCACTGGAAGTGCCGAGCCCGACCTTCACGCTGGTGCAGGGCTACGAGCTGCCGCCATTCCCGGTGATGCATGCCGACCTCTACCGCGTCGAGGACGAGAGCGAGCTCGAAGAGATCGGGCTGTCGCCGCTGCCGGAAGCAACCCTCGTCCTGATCGAATGGCCGGAGCGCGCGCCGTCGGCGATGCCTCAAGACCGCATCGACATCGCGCTGACGCACCGGCCGGCACTGGGCTCGAATGCACGCGCCGCCGACATCACTGGCCATGGCAAGGCTGCCGCCACCGTCGCGCGGCTGAAGGCACTGCGCGAATTCCTCGATGCATCCGGCTACATGGATGCAACGCGCAAACGCATGGCGGGCGACGCCTCGACCCGCTCCTATGCGCGGTTGCTGCGCGACGACGAGATCGTCATCCTCATGAATTCTCCGCAGCGCCCGGATGGCGCCGCGATGTACAACGGAAAATCCTACAGCGCCGCGGTGCATCTCGCCGAAAACATCAAACCCTTCGTCGCCATCGACGAAGGCCTGCGCGCGCAAGGAATCTCCGCGCCCGCGATCCATCATTCCGACCTCGACCACGGATTCCTGATCAGCGAAGATTTCGGCAGCGAGGGCGTGATCGAGGGCGATCCGCCGCGGCCGATCGCCGAGCGCTACGAAGCCGCGGCCGACGTGCTGGCTCTGCTGCACGGCAAGACGCTGCCGGAGACGCTGCCGCTCGGGGGCCAGACCTACGCCATTCCCGTCTTCGATACCGAGGCGCTGCTGATTGAAATCGGGTTGATGCCGGAATGGTACCTGCCCGATCGCAACGCGCCGCTGGACGACGCGAAGCGCGCCGAATTTTTCGCGATGTGGCGCGAGCTGCTGAAGAAGCCGCAGGCCTCGCCGAAGACGTGGATCATCCGCGACTATCACTCGCCGAACCTGATCTGGCTCGGGAATCGCACCGGCATCGAACGCGTCGGCGTGATCGACTTCCAGGACACCGTGCTGGGGCCGCAATCCTACGACGTTGTGTCGCTGCTCCAGGACGCCCGCATCGACGTGCCCGAGGCGATCGAGCTGACGTTGCTGTCGCGCTACATCAAGGCGCGCCGCGCCAGCGACGCGAGCTTCGACGCGGCCGGCTTCGCCGAGCTCTACGCCATCATGTCGGCGCAGCGGAACACGCGTCTGCTCGGCACCTTCGCCCGCCTCAACCGCCGCGACGGCAAGCCGCATTATCTGCGTCACCAGCCGCGGATCTGGACCTATCTCCAGCGCTCCCTGGCGCATCCCGCGCTAGCCCATCTGCGCGACTGGTATCTCGCCAACGTCCCACCGCCCCAAAGGCCGGCTTAGGGCCGATAAGGCTGAAAAGGCTGATTCGGGGCCCGATTTACCGGCTGTTAGCCAAGACACCGGTAATCTGGCGGCGAGGCAGCCGGATAATTACGGGGCTGGAGCAGGGCAGATGGCGGTGAAGACGGACCAGCGCGGCAACAGCCGGGTTGTTTTCGAGCGCGGGATCGCGGCCCAGATGATGGGTATCGACGGCACATGGCGGCGCGACTGCACCATGGAGGACGTCTCCGAGAGCGGCGCCAAGCTGACCATCGACGGCTCGATGGAAGGCCTGCATCTGAAGGAGTTTTTTCTGCTGCTGTCGTCCACTGGACTTGCGTACCGGCGCTGCGAGCTCGCCTGGGTCAATGGCGACCAGATCGGCGTCAACTTTCTCAAGCTCGGCGACAAGAAGAAAAAGGCGCGTTCCACAGCCATCCGGGCGTAACGGCAACACCCGTCGTACAAGCGTCACGGCAGGTGGTTAAGGCGGTTAAGACGCGGTGCGGCCAGTCGAACCTCGTGTTAGGATTGCTGCGAACGCGAAATCAGTAGGTCTGAGAAAGCGAAGGATGTCCGTCAAACCGACCAAAGCCATGGTGCTCGCCGCAGGGTTCGGCCTGCGCATGCGTCCGTTGACGGACAAGATGCCGAAACCGATGGTTCCGGTGGCCGGCCAGCCGCTGCTCGACCACGTGCTCGACAAGCTCGGCCAGGCCGGCGTGAGCGAGGCGGTGGTCAACGTGCATTATCTGCCGGACCAGATCATCGATCACACCGCATCCCGCCAGCATCCGCGCGTGACCATCTCGGACGAGCGCGATCAGGTGCTCGGCACCGGCGGCGGCGTGGTCAAGGCACTGCCGCTGCTCGGGGACGCACCGTTCTTTCACGTCAATTCCGACACGCTGTGGATCGACGGCGTGCGCTCGAACCTGACGCGGCTCGCCGAAAACTTCGATCCCGCGCGGATGGACATTTTGCTGCTGATGGCGCCGACGGCGACCAGCATCGGTTATAGCGGCCGCGGCGATTACGGCATGTTGGCCGACGGCGCCCTGCGCAAGCGCAAGGAAAAAGAGGTCGTCCCGTTCGTCTATGCCGGCGCTGCGATCCTGTCGCCCGCGATCTTCGCCGATGCGCCGCAGGGCGAGTTCTCGCTGACAAAAATGTTCGACCGCGCCAACGAGCAGGAGCGGCTGTTCGGCCTCCGCCTCGACGGCGTCTGGATGCATGTCGGCACGCCTGATGCCGTGCACGCGGCGGAAGAGGCGTTTCTGGAGAGCGTGGCTTAGGGCAGCGCTGTTCGTGTCCCGGACGCTGCGCAGCGCGCAGCGGTGCGCTGCAGAGCCGGGACCCACACGTCCACAGCCGTGATGACGCGGCATGGGCCCCGGCTCAGCAACGCGTCATTTCATGCCGCGTTGCGTCCGGGGCACGAGACCCGCGAGTCCGGCGAACAGCGGGGACTATTCCCCCTCGCCCCGTATCCATTTGAGTCCGCCTCCCTATATTGGCGCCTGATCCTTCGAATCAGGCAGCTCATGCGCGTTTTCAGCGTTCCAGTCTCAGTTCCGTTCCTGCGCACCGTCGTCTCAAGCCTGCTCGACGGCCGGCTGGTCGACGGTTTTGAGGCGCGCAAGGAGCCGGCACGGCTGGCGGATGTCACGCTGTACCTGCCGACACGGCGCGCCATGCGCGTCGTCCGCGAGATCTTCCTCGACGAGATGAAGGCGGATGCTGTCGTGCTGCCGCGCATTGTCGCGCTCGGCGACATCGACGAGGATGAGCTCGCTTTCGCCGATGAAGGCGAGCAATTTTCGAGCGCAACGCCGCTCGACATTCCGCCGAGGCTCGGCGAGCTCGAACGGCGGCTGACACTGGCGCAGCTCGTCGCGGCCTGGGCCAAGGGCCCGGTGCTGTCTCCGCTGGTCGTCGGCGGCCCCGCCTCGACGCTGGCGCTGGCTTCCGATCTCGCGCGCCTGATCGACGACATGGTCACGCGCGGCGTCGACTGGAGCGCGCTCGATGGCCTCGTGCCTGATATGCTCGACCGGTACTGGCAGCATTCGCTCGAATTCCTGCGCATCGCGCGCATCGCCTGGCCCGGCCATCTCGCCGAAATCAAACGCATCGAGCCAGCTGCCCGCCGCGACCTCCTGATCGACGCCGAAGCCAAGCGGCTGACCGCGCATCGCCATGGCCCCGTGATCGCGGCCGGTTCGACCGGCTCGATGCCGGCCACGGCAAGATTTCTCCACGCGGTCGCCTCGCTGCCGCATGGCGCCGTGGTGCTGCCCGGCCTCGACACAGATCTCGACGACGATGCCTGGCGCAGCATCGGCGGCGTACGCGACTCGCTCGGCAAGTTCGCGGAGCATCCGGTCTCGAACCATCCGCAATATGCCATGCACGCGCTGCTGGATCGTTTTGGTATCAAGCGCAGCGACGTCGACATTCTCCAGCCCCCGGCGGAAGGCGGTCGCGATCTCCTGGCGTCGGAATCGATGCGGCCGTCGGCCAAGACCGAGATCTGGCACGACCGGCTGAAGCAGCCGGATGTGGCCGCGAAGATCACGGGCGGCATGAAGAACCTCGCGGTGGTCGAAGCTCCCAATCCCGAGATGGAAGCGCTCGCGATCGCGATCGCGATGCGCGAGGCGCGACATCTCGACAAATCCGCGGCGCTTGTCACGCCCGACCGCGCCCTGGCGCGGCGGGTGATGGCCGCGCTGACCCGGTGGGATCTCGCATTCGACGATTCCGGCGGCGACGTCTTGATGGAAACGTCCGCCGGCGTCTTTGCGCGACTGACAGCGGAGGCTGCGACCAGAGGATTGGAGCCGCCGACACTGCTGGCGATGCTGAAGCATCCGCTGTGCCGGCTCGGGCGGGTGCCTAGCGCGTGGAAGGCGGCGATCGAAGGCCTGGAGCTCGCCCTGTTGCGCGGCACGCGCCCGCCCGCGGGCACCGCCGGCCTGCTGCGCGAATTCAATCGCTTTCGCGAGGAACTGGCAAAGCTGTGGCGCAGCGAGGTCTCCGCGCTGCATAAGGCCGAGCCGCGCGCACGTCTCAAAGCGGAAGACCTCGATCGCATTCAGGCGCTGATCGATGGCTTACGACAAGCCTTGGCGCCGATCGAGAGTCTTGCGTCATCAAAACCGTATGACTTCGCCGAACTCGCGCATCGGCATCGCGAGATCATGATCGAGCTGTCGCGCGACGAGCATGGCGTCCCGCTGGCGTTCGAGGAGCGCGAAGGCCTCGCGCTCGCGAGCGCCTTCGACGATCTCCTGCGCGGCGGCACGACCAGCGGACTGATGGTAACGCTGCCCGACTACGCAGACGTCTTCCAGACCGCGTTCAGCGATCGTGCGGTGCGGCGGCGGGACAGGCCGGGCGCGCGGCTCCAGATCTACGGCCCGCTGGAATCGCGCCTGATGCAGGCCGACCGCATCATCGTCGGCGGGCTAATCGAGGGGGTCTGGCCACCGGCACCGCGCATCGATCCGTGGCTGAGCCGGCCGATGCGGCACGAGCTCGGCCTCGATCTGCCGGAACGCCGTATCGGCCTCTCCGCGCATGATTTTGCGCAACTGCTCGGTGGCGACGAGGTCATCCTCACCCACTCCGCCAAGGCTGGCGGCGCGCCGGCGGTAGCCTCGCGCTTCCTGCACCGGTTAGAGGCGGTCGCTGGCGATGCGCACTGGAAGGCCGCCATTCGCGCGGGCGAGAAATACGTGCAGTTCGCAGCCGCGCTGGACCAGCCCGACCAGGTCAGACCGATCAAGCAGCCCGAGCCGCGCCCGCCACGCGCGACCCGGCCGCTCAGGATGTCTGTGACCGCGATCGAGGACTGGCTGCGCGATCCCTATACGATCTATGCAAAACACATTTTGCGGCTCGACGCGCTCGATCCCGTCGACATGCCGCTCTCGGCCGCCGACCGTGGCTCGGCGATCCACGATGCGCTCGGCGAATTCACCGAACGCTACGCAACGCGTCTGCCTGACGATCCCGCCCGCGTGCTGCGTGCGATCGGCGAAAAGTATTTTGAGCCGCTGATGGAGCGGCCCGAGGCGCGCGCGCTGTGGTGGCCGCGCTTCCAGCGCATCGCGCGCTGGTTTGGCGAATGGGAGACGGCGCGGCGCGGCGTGATCGAGGCGATCACCGCGGAAACCCGCGGCGAGATCTCGATCCCGCTCGACCATGGGCGCAGCTTCCGTCTCTCCGCTCGCGCCGACCGCATCGAACGGCGGCAGGGCGGCGGCTACGCCATCCTCGACTACAAGACCGGCCAGCCGCCGACCGGCAAGCAGGTCCGCATGGGCCTGTCGCCGCAGCTCACGCTGGAAGCCGCGATCCTGCGCGAGGGCGGTTTTCCCGACATCGACGCCGGCGCGTCCGTGAGCCAGCTCGTCTATGTTCGCCTGAGCGGCAACAATCCGCCGGGCGAAGAACGCATCCTCGAACTCAAGTTCAAGCAAGGCGACGAGCCGCAGCCGCCTGACACTGCCGCCGCAGAGGCAAGAGCCAAGCTCGAGGCGCTGATTCGCGCCTTCGATGACGAGAACCAGCCCTATACCTCCTTGAACCTGCCGATGTGGACGAACCGCTACGGCACTTATGACGATCTGGCCCGGATCAAGGAATGGTCCGCGGCCGGCGGGCTGGGGATCGAAGAATGGTGAAAGCGCTACGCCCCATCCCGGATGCCGTGCGCGACACACAGAGGCGCGCGTCGGACCCGACTGCGTCAGCCTTCGTGTCGGCCAACGCCGGCTCGGGCAAGACGCACGTGCTGGTGCAGCGCGTGATCCGCCTGCTGCTCGCGGGCGTGCCGCCCGAAAAGATCCTCTGCATCACCTTCACCAAGGCAGCCGCCGCCAACATGGCCGAGCGTGTATTCACCACGCTCGGGCATTGGGTGACGCTGGACGACACCGCACTTGATGCAGCGATCCGCGACGTCGGCATTCCCCATCCGGACCGAAAACTGCGGCGCGAAGCGCGAAAGCTGTTCGCCTGCGCGCTGGAGACGCCGGGCGGGCTGAAGGTGCAGACCATCCACGCGCTGTGCACCCGCCTGCTCCAGCAGTTTCCGTTCGAGGCCAACGTGCCGGCGCGCTTCGCCGTCATCGACGAGCGCGACCAGACCGACATGATGGAACGCGCCAATCTGAAGGTGCTGCTGGAGGCCGCGCGCGACCCTGACAGCGTGACCGGCCGCGCGCTGCTGACCGCGATGGCGAGCGCCGCCGATGTCACCTTCAAGGAAGTGGTGCGCGAGGCTTGTCTGAGCCGCGATCATTTCATGGCCTGGACCGATGAAGCCGGCAGCGCGGAGCTGGCTGCCGCGCAGATGGCAGCCGCGCTAGGCGTGGACGCGAGCGATCGTATCGAGGACGTCGAGACGGAGATTGTCGACGGTCCGTTCCTGCCGCGATCGCGCTGGGATGACATCGCCTTTGCGCTGGAGGACGGCAGCAAGTCCGACAACGACCAGGCCAGCCGGTTTCGCGAGGCAAAGGTCTTTTCCGGCAGCGCGCAGGTCGATGCCTATCTCAGCGTCTTCCTCACCGACGAAAAGCTGCCGCGGAAGACGGTGCTGACCAAGAAATTTTGCGATCACAACCCGTCCGTCGCCCGCCTGTTCGAGAACGAGGCCCAGCGCGTCGGCGGATTGGTCGAGGCACGCCGTGCGGTGACCATGCGCGACCGCACCGCGGCCCTGCTGCATATCGCGACCGCGGCTGCCGCAAACTACCGTCGCGAGAAGCAGGAGCGCGGGCTGCTCGACTATGACGACCTCATCGACAAGACGCTGGCGATGCTGGACCGCGTTTCCTCGGGCTGGGTGCATTACAAGCTCGACCGCGGCGTCGATCACGTGCTGATCGACGAAGCCCAGGACACCAGTCCGCGGCAATGGGACATCGTCGCGCATATCATCTCGGAGTTCACCGCCGGCGCAGGCGCGCGCGAGGGCCTGAACCGCACCGTCTTCGCTGTCGGCGACGAGAAGCAATCGATTTTCTCCTTTCAGGGTGCTCAGCCCCGCGAATTCGACGCACGCCGGCGCGAACTGCACCGCAAGTTCACGGCGGCCGGGCTGAAATTCGATCCGGTCGCCTTCACCTATTCGTTCCGCTCCGGCGCCGCGATCCTGCATTCGGTCGACCACGTCTTCCGCGAGCCCGCGATCTACAAGAGCATCCATTCGGTCGAGACCGGTCATCCCCTGCACAATGCACTCGGCGATGCAGGCCCCAGCGTCATCGAGCTGTGGGACCTTGCGGAAGCCGACGACAGGCAGGAGATCGAGGGCTGGCGCGCGCCGTTCGACGGCGTCGCCGCCACCAGCCCCGAGGTCAAGCTCGCGCGCCGGATCCAGACCGAGATCAAGCGGCTGGTCGAGAGCGGCACGCTGACGGGGCACGAGGGCGAGCGGCGTCCCCTGCGCTATGGCGACATGCTGATCCTGGTGCGCCGGCGCGGCAACGCGTTCGACGCCGTGATCCAGGCGCTGAAGCACGCCAACGTTCCGGTCGCCGGCGCCGACCGGCTGAAGCTCACCGAGCACATCGGAATCATCGACCTGATGAACCTCGCCGATGCGCTGCTGCTGCCGCAGGACGATCTCGCACTCGCGGTGGCGCTGAAGAGCCCTCTGTTCGGGTTCGACGATGACGATCTGTTCCAGCTTGCCTGGGATCGCAAGGGATCGCTGCGCCGCGCGCTTGGCGAGCATGCCCCGACAAGCGAGAAATTTACTGCGGCGTTGCGACGCCTCGAAGCCTGCGAAACACGAGCCCGCGAGGAAACGCCGTTCGCCTTTTACGCCTGGCTGCTCGGGGGCGACGGCGGACGCGCGCGCATGCTGCGCCGGCTCGGTCATGAGGCCAATGACGCGCTCGATGAGTTCCTGGAGCTGGCGCTGAATTACGAGCGCAAGGCGCCGGCCTCGCTGCAGGGTTTCATGGCCTGGCTGCGCTCGGCCGATACCGAGGTGAAGCGCGACATGGAGATCTCGCGCGACGAGGTGCGGGTGATGACCGTGCACGGCGCCAAGGGCCTGGAGGCCTCGGTCGTGTTCATGGTCGACACCACATCGTCGCCTGCGGACTCGCAGCGGCTGCGGCTGATCCACGTCCCGCGCGGCAATGGCGGCGAGGTGGTGGTCTGGGCCGGGCGCAAGGCGGATGATCCCAAACCCGTCGTCGAGGCGCGCAAGGCGATGCTCGAGGAGACCGAGGACGAATATCGCCGCCTGCTCTACGTCGCGATGACGCGCGCCGCCGATCGGCTCATCGTCGGCGGCTGCATGCCCGGCAACATGAAGACGGTCCGCAAGCTGAGCTGGTACGATCTGGTCGACACCGGGCTCGCCGGCTCGAGCCTGGCGAAAGAGACAATCGAGACGCCGCTGGGAAAGGTGACGCGCTTCTCCCGACCGGAGGATGTCGTGGCGCTAGGCTCGCCCGCGCCCTCGTTGGATCAGGCGACCGCGCTTCCGGACTGGCTGCGGACGCCGGCACCGCGCGAGACCATCGACGACGATCCGGTGCGTCCCTCCGGCCAGTCGTCCGACGAAGGCCGCTCGGTGCTGTCGGGCGAATCAGTGCAGTCCCGCGCGCTCGCGCTGCAACGCGGCACGCTGGTGCACCGGCTGCTGCAATCGCTCCCCGACATCGCCACTGAGCGCCGGCGCGAGGCCGCGCTCGGCTTCATGGCGCGCAACGCCGCGGACTGGGCGGAGGCCGACCGTGTTGCGCTGGCCGACAAGGCGCTCGCCTTGATCGCCGAGCCACGGTTTGCGCCGGTCTTCGCCGCCGGCAGCCGGGCGGAGGTCGCGATCGTCGGCAGGCTGGAGCGGCCGGGCCGCACCCCGGCGCTGGTATCCGGCCAGATCGACCGGCTGGTCGTTCGCCCGGATGAGGTCCTGATCGTCGATTTCAAGACCAATCAGGCCGCTCCCAAAAGCGCCACCGCGGCGCCCGTCGCTTATGTCCGGCAGCTTGCGCTGTACCGGGCGGTGCTATCGAGGCTTTATCCCCAACGGCCGGTCCGCGCCGTCCTGCTCTGGACCGAGGCCCTTGAATATATGGAGATTTCGGCTCCCGCGCTGGACGCGGCGCTGGCATCCCTTCATGTCGGCGTGAGCGTCCTTGACCCGGCAAGGAGCCATTCATAGGTTGACGCCATGATCTTGGCGCGATTCCCGTCGCGCCCTTCTCTCAGGTACGAGGTACTCCCATGGCCGTTGGTAAGGTTTCTGACACCGATTTCGAAGCCGAAGTGCTCAAGGCAACCGGCCCTGTGGTCGTTGATTTCTGGGCCGAATGGTGCGGCCCCTGCCGCATGATCGCACCCGCGCTCGACGAGATCGCCGGCGCGATGGGCGACAAGGTCAAGATCGTGAAGCTCAACGTCGACGAGAGCCCGAAGACTGCGTCCAAGTACGGCGTGATGTCGATCCCGACCCTGATGATCTTCAAGGGCGGCGAGATGGCCTCCCGTCAGGTCGGCGCGGCGCCGAAGGCGAAGCTGCAGCAGTGGATCACGTCCGCGGTCTGATCCCGGCTCGCACAAGATTATTTTTGAAACGGCCGGCGAAAGCCGGCCGTTTTGCGTTGACGGGACATGTCCAGCGTAAGACGAGTCCCCGCCCATGCCTCCCCCTGCAAGACGCGCGCGAAAATCGACATCTCTCGTGGCCATGGAGGCGCGCTCGGTCGACACGATCCCGCGCGGCAAGGAGTGGCAGTACGAGCCGAAATGGGACGGCTTCCGCTGCCTGCTGTCGCGCAAAGGCGGCAGCGTCGATCTGCGCTCGAAATCCGGCGAGGGCCTCGCGCGTTATTTCCCTGAGATCGTCGCCGCGGCGCTGAAGCTGAAGGCGGATCGCTTCACGCTCGACGGCGAGATCGTCGTGCCGCACGGCAAAGGCTTTTCTTTCGACGCGCTCCTGCAACGCATTCACCCCGCTTCGAGCCGCGTCAACAAGCTCTCTCAGGAAACGCCGGCGCTCTACCTCGCCTTCGATCTGCTTGCGACTGCCCGGGAGAAGCAGCTTGCAAAGGAGCCGCTCGGCAAGCGGCGGCCAGCACTGCAAGCGTTTGCCAAAGCCAATCTGAAAGGCGGCATCTTCCGCCTCTCACCGGCGACGCCGAGCTATGCCGTCGCGAAAAAATGGCTGGCGCAATCCGGCGGCGGCTCGGACGGCGTCATCGCCAAGCGCACCGACCTGCCCTACCAGGCGGGAAATCGCGACGGCATGCAGAAGATCAAGAAATTCCGCAGCGCCGATTGCGTGGTTGGCGGCTTCCGCTATGCCACCAACAGGCTCTCCGGCCGGAGCGTGGTTGGCTCGCTGCTGCTCGGGCTCTACGATGACGAAGGTCTGCTGCACCATGTCGGCTTCACCTCGGCGATCAAGGCGACGGAAAAGCCTGATCTGACCGATCGGCTGGAGGCGCTGGTCGCGAAACCCGGGTTCACCGGCAACGCGCCGGGCGGGCCGAGCCGCTGGTCCACCGCGCGCTCGGCCAAGTGGTGCCCGCTCAGGCCGAAGCTCGTGATCGAGGTCTGCTATGACCATTTCAGCGGCGAGCGCTTTCGCCACGGCACCTCGATCCTGCGCTGGCGCCCCGACAAGGCACCGCGGCAATGCAGCTTCGAGCAGCTGAAGCAGAAGGCGGTGGATCCGATGAAGCTGCTAAAACAGCTGTAGCCGGTAGCCCGCGACAACTATCCAATCCATCCCGTCGCCAGCGCGTTCGCCAGCTCCGGCTGGCCATTACGGCGAGCGAGCGCGGCCATCGCCTCATGATCGTAGGCGACGTGGCGGAACGTGACCTGCCAGACACCATCGGCTAGCTCGAGGATCGCGTAGCGCGCGTGCGGCGTGCCGGCCTCGACGACATGCGGGAACGGATGCTTGTCACGATAGCCGGGGCTGCCGACGCTGCCGGGATTGACGATCAGCCTTCCGTCGCGAAGTCGCACGGCACGGGCGAGATGGGTGTGGGCGCACAGGATCAGCGATTGCGTGATGCCCTGCGCAAATTGTTCGATGCGATCGAGGGGCGACAGCGCCACCGCGCCGTCGGGATGCACGGTATCGAGCCAATAGACTTCGTCGTTGTCGGGCGTCGCGTGGCAGAGGAACACCTGATCGCGAAACACGCGCGTCGTCGGTTGCGCGCGCAGCCAGTCGAGTTGCGCAGCATTGAGTTGCGCATGGGCGGGGCGATCCCACGAGCCCATCTTCTCCGGCGGACGGTCGAGCAGATAGCGGTCGTGATTGCCGAGCACGTGCACGGCATCGAGCTTCATCAGGATTTCGATGGTGCGGCGCGCATCGAGCGGGCCGCTCAGCATGTCGCCGAGATTGACGATGTCAGAGATGCCTTGCGCGCGGATGTCGGCGAGCACAGCTTCCAGCGCGAGATAGTTTCCGTGAACGTCGGCGATCGCGGCAAAACGCATTGGCAGTTCTCACTCTGTCGTGCCCCGGACGCAGCGCAGCGTGAAACGGTGCGCTGCTGAGCCGGGGCCCATGTTGCGGCATTCTGGGTCCCGGCTCTGCGGAGCAGCGTTGCACGCTGCACCGCGTCCGGGACAAGAGAAATCATGCAGGAGGCGTGCCGTTGAGCCCCAGCACATGGCCGGCAAGATAGAGCGAGCCGGTGATCAGGACGCGCGGCGGCACTTCGTAGGCGAGCTTCGCCAAGGCGCGCAGTGCGGCCTCGATGCCGGGCGCGGGCTCGACGCGCATGCCGAGGCTGCGGGCGGCATCCGTGAGGCGGTCGACCGGCATCGCGTTGTCGGTGTCGGGAATCGGCACCGCGATGATGTGACGGGTCAAACCGGCGAAATTGGCGAGAAAACCTTGCGCGTCCTTGTTGGCCATCATGCCCGCGATCACGACCAGCGGTCGCGACACCCGCTCTTCGAGATCGCCGAGCGCGGCCGCCGCGACGCGGCCACCTTCCGCATTATGGCCGCCGTCGAGCCAGATCTCCGATCCCCGCGGGCCCCAGGAGAGCAGCTCTCCAGACGTGATGCGCTGCATCCGTGCCGGCCATTCCGCACCGACGATCCCGGCCTCGAACGCCGCCTGGTTGATCTTGAAGGCGTTGGTGGCCCGCAGCGTCGCGATCGCGAGGCCGGCATTGTCGAACTGGTGGCGGCCGAACAGGCGCGGCGCGGTGAGATCCATCAAGCCGCGCTCATCGGAATAGACCAACCGCCCGTGCTCGACATTGACATGCCAACTCTCGCCCGCGGCAAACAACGGCGCGCGCATGCGCTTGGCCTGCGCCTCGATCACGGCCATCGCCTCGCCCGACTGCTCGGCGCAAACCACGGGCACGCCACGCTTGATGATCGCGGCCTTTTCGCCCGCGATCGACGTCAAGGTGTCGCCCAGGAAATCCATGTGGTCCATGCTAACAGGCGTGATCACGCAGGCTGCCGGCGCGTCGACGACGTTGGTCGAATCAAGCCGGCCGCCGAGGCCGACCTCGAGCAGAACGACATCGGCGGGATTCTGCGCGAACAGGTGAAACGCCGCCGCGGTCTTGAGCTCGAACACGGTGGCCGGCTCGCCGGCATTGACACGCTCGACCTCTTCCAGCGCCGCGCGCAACTCGTCGTCACCGACCAGCACGCCGCCACCGGCGCGGCCGAGCCGGAAACATTCGTTGATGCGAACGAGATAGGGCGATGTGTAAGCGTGGACGCGCAGGTTAGCTGCCTCCAGCGTCGCGCGCAGATAAGCGAGCGTCGAGCCCTTGCCGTTGGTGCCGGCGATGTGGATCACCGGCGGCAGCTTGCGCTCGGGATGACCGAGCCGCTCGAGCAGGCGGTGCATCCGCTCCAGCCCGAGATCGATGCGCTTCTGATGCAGGGCCGACAGCCGTCCGATCAATTCGTCGAGCGACGGCTTTGCACTGTCAGAGGAAGCGTTCACGCGTGCGGCGCGGCCGGCGCCGTCTCGGGAGCCGATACGATCTGCGCCGGGCTCACGACCGGCTGCACCGGTTTCGAGGCGGTCTCGAGCGTCGGCGCCCTGGTCAAGAGGCGGCAGAGCCGCGCCAGGGTCGGGCGCAATTCGTGGCGATGCACGACCATGTCGATCATGCCGTGCTCCTTGAGGTATTCGGCGCGCTGAAACCCCTCGGGAAGTTTTTCGCGAATGGTCTGCTCGATCACGCGCGCGCCGGCAAAACCGATCAGCGCACCGGGCTCGGCGATCTGCACGTCGCCGAGCATCGCATAGGACGCGGTGACGCCGCCGGTGGTCGGGTTGGTCAGCACGACGATGTAGGGCTGTTTTGCTTCACGCAGCATCTGCACCGCGACCGTGGTGCGCGGCATCTGCATCAGCGACAAGATGCCTTCCTGCATGCGCGCGCCGCCTGAGGCGGCGAACACGATGAAGGGTGACTTCTTCTCGACCGCAAGCTCGAGCCCGCGCACGATGGCTTCGCCCGCGGCCATGCCGAGCGAGCCGCCCATGAAGTCGAAATCCTGCACGGCGACGACGACGGCGGCACCTTCGAGCTTGCCGTAGCCGACCTTGATCGCGTCGTTCAGATTGGTCCGCGCGCGGGCATCCTTGATGCGATCGACGTACTTCTTCTCGTCGCGGAACTTGAGCGGATCGGGCGTGACGTCGGGCAGCGCGACGTCGTACCAGGTCTCGTTGTCGAAAATCGACTTCAGGCGCGCCACCGCGTTCATGCGCATGTGGTAGTTCGAGCCGGGGATGACGAACTGGTTGGCCTCGACGTCCTTGTAGAACACGAGCTGTCCGGAATCCGGGCACTTGATCCAAAGATTCTCCGGCGTCTCCCGCCGCAGCATGTTGCGGATCTTCGGCCGGACCACGTTGGTAAGCCAGTTCATGGTTTGCTCCGATGTGCGATCCCGCCCGGGGACCACCTGAAGGGATATATGGCGGCCGGGACCCGGCCCGGCAAGCCGCCGTGTCGTCCGCCTTGCTCGTCGGACTTGGCAGCGGAATTAAGGCTATTCCGCCGCCTGTTGCGCGCCTTTGACGCCCTGGGCCAGTGCCGCCGTCAGCTCAGCGACGGCGTTGACGGTTTTGCCGGTGGCGCGCCCGTCCGCATCGAGGCTGTTCTTGAGGGCATCGACCAGCGCGGTGCCGACCACGGCGCCATTGGCATGGGAGGCAATCGCGCGGGCGTTCTCCGGCGTGCGGATGCCGAAGCCGACGCAGACCGGCAGCTTGGTGTGCCGCTTGATGCGGGTAACCGCCTCGCTCACTGAAGAGGCGTCTGCCGCCGCCGCGCCGGTGATGCCGGTGATGGCGACGTAGTAGACAAAGCCCGAGGTGTTGGCGAGCACGGCCGGCAGTCGCTTGTCGTCGGTGGTCGGCGTCGCCAGACGGATGAAGTTGAGGCCGGCCTTCATCGCGGGCAGGCAGAGCTCGTCGTCCTCTTCCGGCGGCAGGTCGACGATGATGAGGCCGTCGATGCCGGCACTCTTCGCATCCACCAGGAACTTGTCGACGCCATAGATGTAGATCGGATTGTAGTAGCCCATCAGCACGATCGGCGTGGCGTTGTCGTCCTTGCGGAAGCCGCGCACGAGATCGAGCGTCTTCTTCAGCGTCATGCCGGCCTTGAGCGCGCGCAGGCCTGCCGCCTGGATCGACGGACCGTCGGCCATCGGATCGGTGAAAGGCATGCCGATCTCGATCACGTCGGCGCCAGATTTCGGCAGCGCCTTGATGATCTCGAGCGAGGTCGCCGGATCGGGATCGCCGGCCATCAGGAAGGTGACGAAGGCCGAGCGGCCGGCTTTCTTCAGCTCGGCGAAACGAGTGTCGATACGCGTGGTCACTTGCTCTTGCCCCTCAGGATGTCGCCGACCTGCGGGACGTCCTTGTCGCCGCGGCCGGAGAGGTTGACGACCATCAGGTGATCTTTTGTCCGCTTCGGCGCCAGCTCCATCACCTTGGCGATGGCATGTGCCGGCTCGAGCGCGGGGATGATGCCTTCCAGCTTTGACAGCAACTGGAACGCTGCGAGCGCCTCGTCGTCGGTCGCGGAGAGATAGTTCACGCGGCCGATCTCGTGCAGCCAGGAGTGCTCGGGGCCGATGCCGGGATAGTCGAGGCCGGCGGAAATCGAATGCGCGTCCTGGATCTGGCCGTCGGCGTCCATCAGGAGATAGGTGCGATTGCCGTGCAGCACGCCGGGACGGCCGCCCGCGATCGATGCCGCATGCAATTGCGTCAGCCCGTGGCCCGCAGCTTCGACACCGAAGATTTCGACGGTGGAATCGTCGAGGAACGGATGAAACAGGCCCATCGCGTTGGAGCCGCCGCCGATGCAGGCGACGAGCGAATCCGGCAGGCGGCCTTCGATCTCCTGCATCTGCACCTTGGTCTCGTTGCCGATGATCGACTGGAAGTCGCGCACCAGCATCGGATAGGGATGCGGACCCGCGACCGTGCCGATGCAGTAGAAGGTGTTGTGCACGTTGGTGACCCAGTCGCGCAGCGCCTCGTTCATGGCGTCCTTCAGCGTGCGCGTACCCGACTGCACCGGGACCACCTTTGCGCCCAGCATTTCCATGCGGATGACGTTGGGCTGCTGCCGCTCGACGTCGACGGCGCCCATATAGACGACGCAGTCGAGACCGAAGCGCGCGCACAGCGTCGCGGTGGCGACACCGTGCTGGCCGGCGCCGGTCTCGGCGATGATGCGCTTCTTGCCCATGCGCCGCGCCAGCATGATCTGGCCGAGCACGTTGTTCACCTTGTGCGAGCCGGTGTGGTTGAGCTCTTCACGCTTGAGATAGATTTTTGCGCCGCCGAGATGCTCGGTCAGACGCTCGGCGAAATAGAGCGGCGAGGGCCGGCCGACATAATTCTTGAGATAGCCGTTCATCTCGACCTGGAAGGTCGGATCGGCCTTGGCCTCGGTGTAGGCTTTCTCCAGATCGAGGATCAGCGGCATCAGGGTTTCGGCAACGAAGCGTCCGCCGAAAATGCCGAAATGGCCGCGCTCGTCGGGGCCGCTGCGATAGGAATTGGGCTTGGCGGTGGTCATCGAACACTCAACTCTTGGCTGGACTCTTGGCTGGCGCGCGCGGCGCGAATGAAGGCCTTGATCATCTCGGGGTCCTTCACGCCCGGGGCGTTCTCGACACCGGAGGAGACGTCGACACCACCGGCGCGGGTCACGCGAACGGCTTCGGCGACGTTCCCTGCATGCAGCCCGCCCGAAACCATATACGGCAGCGCGAGCTCAAGGTTTTCGAGCAGGTGCCAATCGAACGGTGCACCCAAGCCGCCGGGCCGGGTCGCGTCTTTCGGCGCGCGTGCGTCGAACAGGATGCGATCGGCGACAGCGGCGTAACCGGCCAGCACGGCGAGATCGGCCGACGTTGCGACCGGCACGACCTTCATCACCGGGCGACCGAACCGCTGCTTGATGTCGCGCAGCCGCGCCACGCTCTCCTTGCCATGAAGCTGGAAAATGTCCGGCGACAGCGCGTCCATGATGTTGTCGAGCGTGGCATCGTCGGCATCGACGGTGAGCGCGACCTTGAGCGCGCGCCGCTTCACCTGCCGGCCGAGCTCCCGGCCGGCTTCCAGCGACAAATGCCGCGGCGACGGCGGGAAGAACACGAACCCCACCATGTCGGCACCCGCGTCGAGCGCCGTTTCGAGCGTCTCGGGCGTGGACAGGCCGCAGATTTTGACGAGCAGGGACATGTTCTCCAAGGACATGGGTTCAAAGCATATGGGTTCAAAGCAAATCGAGGCCGCGGGTCCGCGGCCGGAAAACAGGGCCTTTGGTTGCGGCCGCTTCTACAACGTCGCGCGCTGCTTGTCTCGCCCGACGGGCCCGTAAAGGCCTACCCCGGAGGGAACGGGAAGGCGCCGGGACTCGGGCTTTGCTGCGACCATTTGGGCCCGCAGATCGGCCAGTTCGCCTCGCGCGGCCCGGGCATCCGCGTCATGCCGGCGCGCCGCACGCCGCCAGTGGCGCTGGCCGAACCAGACGGCACAACCGCCCGCGAGGACCCCAAGCGCAGCCACCACGATCAGGAGCAGGAACAGCGGCAGCGTGACCGAGAAGGACGGGTCGTTGGAAACGAAGGGATCGAACGAGACCGTGACGAAATGCCGGTTGGCGACGGCAAAGACCATCAGGATCAGGCCCAGCGGAATCACGATCAGCGCGGTCAGGAATTTTCGCATCTCGGCTCGCTCGCCTTGAATCAAGCTTGCGGCCGCATCTCTCGCGACCGCGGGAAACCCTGAGGTCGGCCTCAGTCCGGCGCGCCTGGATCCGGGTGGTCGCGATTCAGCCGTTCGCGCATTTCCTTGCCGGTCTTGAAGAACGGAACGCTCTTCTGGTCGACGGGCACATGAGCGCCGGTGCGCGGATTGCGCCCTGCACGCGCAGGGCGATGCTTGACCGAGAAGGCACCGAAGCCGCGCAACTCGACGCGATCACCGCGCGCGAGAGCCGCTACGATCTCTTCGAGAATCGCATTCACAATGTTCTCGACATCCCGCTGGTACAGATGCGGGTTGTGCTCGGCGATACGCTGAACAAGTTCGGATTTGATCATCGAGAGATAGGACCCGGGAGCGTGCGGATGACCATTTCCGTGAAAATACCGTGATCTGTCAAGACGCTAAATGAAGGTTGAGCGTCGTGAAAATGCGTGACAAATGCCGAAAAAGCGGGCTGGCCCGGCACGCGTCGAACGGGAAAAACCTCAACGGCTCGCCCGGCCCCGGTCAGTTCGACGCCGCCGGCTGCCACAAGGCCAACATTCCATCCATTCCGAGCCGATCGACCGCCTGTACGACGCCGGTTTGCCCGATTTGATGCGCAATCGCGCCCAAACCCAGCGCTTCCAGCGTTACTGCGGCCGCTGTCTTGAGAAACGGCAGATCACTAAAGCGCGGCTGCAGCTTGTAATCGCGCACGGAGAGGCCCTTCTTGACGCCCTTCTGCTCGACCAGCCAGGTCACGGCGGTCTTCTCGTCGCCGATCTGGTCGATCAGCTTGAGATCGATCGCCTGGCGTCCGGTGAAGACACGGCCATCGACCACTTTCTCGAGCTGCGTGTCATCCATGCCACGCCGTTCCTTCACCAATCCCTTGAACCAGGCGTAGGAATCCTTCACCAGCGCATCGAGCGCGGCCCGCGCCTCGGGGCTGGTCGGCTCAAAACCGTTGGGCGCGGCCTTCAGCGGCGTGGACTTCACCTCTTCGACCTTGACGCCGACGGTCTTCAACAGCTCCGAGACGTTCGGAAACTGGAACAGCACGCCGATCGAGCCGACCAGCGAGCTCTGCTGGGCGATGATGTGATCGCTGGCGATCGCGGTGATGTAGCCGCCGGAGGCGGCGAGGCCTTCGACGACGACGACGAGCGGCTTCTTGGCTTTGAGCCGTACAAGCGAATCATAGAGTTGCTCGGAGCCGGCGGTGGTGCCGCCCGGCGAGTTGATGTGGACGATGACGGCGGCAGCCTGCGAATTCTCCAGCCGCTCCAGCGCCTGCGTGCGATCGGAATCGCTGCGGATCAGGCCCTCGATCTGGACCCGCGCGATCGAGCCGGCGGACGCGAACGTGCCGCGCGCACCCGGTGTCGCGATCAGCGCGAAGCCTGCGATTGCCGCGATCGCGATCAGCGCGGCCACCACGCGCCAGAACGTCAGCTTGCGGCGGATCCTGCGGCGATCGACGATGATGTCCGAATCGAGCGACATCGGGATATCTCCAAATGAAAGGCCAAGCGGGTTGTGCCGTCACAGCGTGACCATCAGCTTATCTGGATACATCAATTGCGGGGCAATTTGAAGAAAACAAGGCCTGGCCCGACGAAGACCGCGTAGCCCGGGCTACAGGCACAACAAAAAAGCCCCGGCTCGCGCCGGGGCTTTGATGCAGCGAAACCTGCGTTTCGCTTACTTGCTGTCGCGGTTCTTGAGCGCGGTGCCGAGGATGTCGCCGAGCGTCGCACCGGAATCGGAGGAGCCGTACTGCGCGATGGCTTCCTTCTCTTCGGCGACTTCGAGCGCCTTGATCGACACCTGGACCTTGCGGGCCTTCTTGTCGAACTGGATCACGCGGGCATCGACCTTCTCGCCGACGGCGAAGCGTTCGGCGCGCTGATCGTTGCGGTCACGGGCGAGCTCCGAGCGCTTCACGAAAGTGGTGAAGTCGGTACCGGTGATCTTCACCTCGATGCCGCTCTCCTTCACTTCGATCACTTCGCAGGTCACGACCGCGCCCTTCTTGACATCGCCCGGCTCGGCGAAGGGGTCGCCTTCGAGCTGCTTGATGCCGAGCGAGATGCGCTCCTTCTCGACGTCCACATCGAGCACCACGGCCTTCACCATGTCGCCCTTCTTGTAGTTGTCGATCACCTGCTCGCCCGGCTGCTTCCAGTCGAGGTCGGAGAGATGGACCATGCCGTCGACGTCGCCCTCGAGGCCCAGGAACAGACCGAACTCGGTCTTGTTCTTGACCTCGCCCTCGACCGTCGAACCGGTCGGGTGACCTTCGACGAAGACCTCCCACGGGTTGCGCATGGTCTGCTTGAGGCCGAGCGAGATGCGGCGCTTGACGGAATCGACTTCCAGCACCTGCACTTCGACTTCCTGCGAGGTCGAAACGATCTTGCCGGGGTGCATGTTCTTTTTGGTCCACGACATCTCGGAAACGTGGATCAGGCCTTCGATGCCCGGCTCGAGCTCGACGAACGCGCCGTAGTCGGTGATGTTGGTGACGCGGCCGGTGAAGCGGGCACCCAGCGGGTACTTGGCTTCGATGCCCTGCCACGGATCGTCCAACAGCTGCTTCATGCCCAGCGAGATGCGGTGCGTCTCGTGGTTGATCTTGATGATCTTGACCTTCACGGTCTGGCCGATCGAGAGCACCTCGGTCGGATGGTTGACGCGGCGCCACGCGATATCGGTGACGTGCAGCAGACCGTCGATGCCGCCGAGATCAACGAACGCACCGTAATCGGTGATGTTCTTGACCACGCCGTCGATGACCTGACCCTCTTCGAGGTTCTGCACCAGTTCCTGACGCTGCTCGGCGCGGGTCTCTTCGAGAACCGTGCGGCGGGAGACGACGATGTTGCCGCGGCGGCGGTCCATCTTGAGGATCTGGAACGGCTGCGAGTTGTTCATCAGCGGCGCAACGTCGCGGATCGGACGGATATCGACCTGCGAACGCGGCAGGAAGGCCACGGCACCGTCGAGGTCGACGGTGAAGCCGCCCTTGACCTGGTTGAAGATGACGCCGTTGACCTTCTCGTTGTTCTGGAAAGCCTTCTCGAGCTTGCCCCAGCTCTCTTCGCGGCGCGCCTTGTCGCGCGACAGCACGGCTTCGCCGAGAGCGTTCTCGATCCGATCGAGGAACACTTCCACCTCGTCGCCGACCTTGAGCTCGCTGTCACGGCCGGGGCCGGAAAATTCGCGCAGGGCAACGCGGCCCTCAGTCTTCAGGCCGACGTCGATGACGGCCATGTCCTTTTCGATTGCAACAACCTTGCCCTTGATGACTGAGCTTTCCTGCAGGTTGCCACCTGCGAAGGACTCGTCGAGCATCGCGGCGAAATCGTCGCGCGACGGGCTATAGGTATCAGCAGAAGTCGAAGCCATTTGTTCTCCAGTTGCGGATGTCGTGCCGGCCGTTGGGTTCATGGGCGCATCGCACGCGCAGTGTCGGGAGGTCCGCAGAACCTTCGAGCGACCGCTCGCTGGTCCGACCTGGAGGCGGAACAGCGGAAGCGGGCCGGCTGAGGCCCGCGCATTCGATACGTGGAAATCTTTTGTCCGGAGCCTGGATCGCGTCGGCCCCGAACAGGGACCGAGAGCATCGACCTCAAAGAGCGGGAGCGGGCGCTTCCTCCAATGACGGCTGCGGCTTAACCCCGCGACCGGCCCGCTCGGACGGCCTCGATAATGTCGATGGCGGCCCGGACGCCGCCTTCTATATCCAGTTGGGAGTTATCTAGCAAGTAAGCATCCGCGGCCGGTTTCAGGGGCGCGATCGCCCGGTTTTTGTCCCGTTCGTCGCGCTCGATGATGTCGGCGAGCACGGCCGCCTCGTCGGCCTCCTCGCCCCGCGCCTTGGCCTCCATGGTTCGGCGGCGGGCACGGACCTTGGGGTCGGCAACGACGAAGATCTTCACGTCAGCGTGGGGGCAGATCACGGTTCCAATATCCCGCCCATCGAGCACGGCGCCGGGCGGATCGGCGGCGAACTGCCGCTGAAAATTGACCAGGGCCTCGCGGACTTTGGGGATCGCCGAGACGATGGAGGCGCCCTCGCCGGCCTTCTGGGTCTTCAGGGCGGGATTGCCGAACTTTTCGGGATCGAGTTCCAGCGCCGCAGCGACCGCCGCCGCCTCGTCCCGGAGATCATGACCGGACTGCATCAGGGAATAGGCCACCGCGCGATAGATCACGCCGGTATCAAGGTGACGGTAGCCGTAATGGTGGGCAAGACGCTTGCCGAGCGTCCCCTTGCCCGAGGCCGCAGGCCCGTCGATGGCGATGATCATGAAAAGTCGGCCCCAAGCGAACGCATCATCGGAATGAAATCCGGGAAACTGGTGGCGATGAAGGCGGTGTCGTCGACGGTCACGGGCTGGTCGGAGGCGCAGCCCATCACCAGCGCGGACATCGCGATACGATGGTCCATGTGGGTGGCGACGAGGCCGCCGCCGGGAACGTGACCGCGGCCTTCGACGATCAAATCGTCGCCGGAGACCTCGACCTTGACGCCGTTGACGCGCAGCATGGCGGCGGTGGCCTCCAAGCGGTCGGATTCCTTGACGCGCAGCTCCTGGAGGCCGCGCATGATGGTCGTGCCCTCGGCGAAGGCGGCCGCCACCGCCAGCACCAGATATTCGTCGATCATCGACGGTGCGCGCTCCGGCGGCACCTCGACACCGCGCAGTTTCGAGGCGCGCACGCGCAGCTTCGCCATCGGCTCGCCAGCGTCGCCGCGAACTTCGCTTTCCTCGATCGAGGCACCCATTTCGCGCAGCGTGGTGAAAAGACCGGTCCGCAGCGGATTGGTCATGACGTCGGACAGGACGACGTCGGAGCCTTCGACGATCAGCGCAGCAACGATGGGGAATGCCGCCGACGAGGGATCGGCGGGCACGACGACATTGGCGCCATGCAGCTCAGGCTGCCCCACGAGCGTGATACGGCGGCCGTGCTGACCTTCCTGCGTCGAGGTGATCTCGGCGCCGAAATGCTTGAGCATCAGCTCGGTGTGGTCGCGACTGGCTTCGGTCTCGATGACGGTGGTGGTGCCCGGCGCGGCCAGGCCCGCTAGCAGCACGGCGGATTTGATCTGGGCCGAGGCGACCGGGGTCTTGTAGGTGATCGGCAACGGGTCGCGCGCACCCTGGACGGTCAGCGGCAGACGGCCGCCCTCGCCACCGGAGAGGACCTTCGCACCCATTTTTTCCAGAGGATCCAGAATCCGGCGCATGGGCCGGCTGCGCAACGAGGCATCGCCGTCGAAAATCGCTGAGATCGGGCAGCCGGCGACGGCGCCCATGACGAGCCGGCAGCCGGTGCCGGAGTTGCCGAAATCCAGCGGCCCTTTGGGTGGGGCGAACCCCGCGACACCCACGCCGTTCACCTTCCAGGCGAAATCTCCGGTGCGCTCGACCCTGGCGCCGAGCGCCTGCATGGATTTGGCGGTGTTAAGGACGTCCTCGCCCTCCAGGAGGCCCGAAATCCGCGTCTCTCCGACCGCGAGCGCGCCGAGGATCAGGGCGCGGTGGGAGATCGACTTGTCCCCGGGCACCCGTACTTTCCCGGTCAGGGAACCGCTGGCGCGCGACTGGAGCGGCGTCGGCTTGTCGGAATGGCTCAAGTTTATGTCCTTGGATAGGCCCGAAACGTCCCTGCGGGACTCGCGGGGCAGGTACCACATGGTCTCCCCGCCGTCACGGGCATGTCGTTCTCCCGTAATGCGCTATTGACAGCGGGCCGCCAACTAGCCAAGTGAAGCACCGCTTTTCAGACATTCCCAGGATTCCTCTGCCGTGGCCAAGTCCGAACTCGGAACCAAACGTATTTGCCCGACGACGGGCAAGAAGTTCTATGATCTCAACAAGAATCCGGTGATCTCGCCCTATACCGGTGAAGTCGTGCCGATCGCGCCCATCGCGCCGGCTCGTGCACCGCGCGGCGCCGAAGCCCGCCACGCAGCAGCAGCCGCCGACACCACGCCAGAGCCGGCGGAGGTCGAGGAGGTCTCGCTCGAGGAGGCCGATGCCGAGGAGAACACCGGTAAGGTCAAGGCCGTCGTGCCCGAATCCGAGGACGACATCGAAGTCGATGAGACCATCGAAGACGATGACGATGATGATTCGACCTTTATCGCCGACGACGAAGAGGGCGATGAGGACGTGACCGACATCATTGGTGATGTCGGCGGTGACGAAGAGACTTGAGATCAGCCCTGATCTGTGAAAAAGGGTGCACCGCGCGAGTCACCAGGCTCGCCGGTCAGGAGTGATCCACCAGGATTATTCCGTTTGAGAACTACGGGGCCATAGCTCAGCTGGGAGAGCGCTTGCATGGCATGCAAGAGGTCGGCGGTTCGATCCCGCCTGGCTCCACCAGTCTTCGCAGGCTGCGCCTGCTTCGGCTCGGCAAGCCCGGAAGTTGCTCGTAGCGAAGTGAGGGAAGGCTGCCGCGGCGAAGCCCGCAGGGCGTAGCCGGGCGAGGTCAGGAACTCCCCTACTCCCCGATCACCGCATTCAGCCTATCGCGCAGGGCGACGATCTCGTCTTTCATCGCGACCAGTTCCGAGACCGAGCAGTCCGACGCCGCCAGGATCGATTGCGGCACGGCGCGCGCCTTGTCCTTCAAGGCGTGGCCCTGCGGGGTCAACGCGATCAGCACCTGACGCTCGTCCTCGCTCGAGCGCGTGCGCTTGACGAGGTGGGCCGCCTCGAGCCGCTTGAGCAGCGGCGTCAACGTGCCCGAATCCAGGAACAGCTTTTCGCCGATGGTCTTGACCGGCACGTCGTCGCGCTCCCACAGCACCAGCATCACCAGATATTGCGGATAGGTCAGGCCGAGCCGGTCCAGCAGCGGCTTGTAGACGCGGTTGAAGGCATGCGCGGCCGAATAGACCGCGAAGCAGATCTGGTTGTCGAGGCGAAGCGGCGCGTCCGCTGCCGATTGTTTCCGGGGCATCGAGAATCTCACAGGACTTGCTCCATTCTGGGGCCGGCCGGCGGCACATTCAATTGCGAACAATTAAATGTGAGACGCCATAATTTCAATTGCGCACAATCTAATTGTTTGCGATAAAGATCGCACCCCACCGAAAACACAGGGAGACGAAAATGTCCGTGAACGTCCTCTACAAGACCAGCGCGAAAGCCACCGGCGGCCGCGACGGCCATGCTGCGACCCTCGACGGCGCGCTCGACGTCAAGCTCACCACGCCGAAGGAGCTCGGCGGCGGAGGCGGCGCCGGCAACAATCCCGAGCAGCTGTTTGCGGCGGGCTATGCCGCCTGCTTCATCGGCGCGATGAAGTTCGTATCCTCGCAGGGCGGACCGAAGGTTCCGGCTGACGCCTCCGTGACCTCGACCGTCGGCATCGGGCCGCGCGCGGCCGGCGGCTTCGGTCTCGACATCGACCTTGCCGTCTCGCTGCCGGGCCTCGCCCGTGCGGACGCCGAGGCGCTGGTCGAGAAGGCGCACCAGGTGTGCCCCTATTCCAACGCGACGCGCGGCAACGTCGACGTCCGCCTGACGGTCGTCTGATCGTATGGTGGATTGGCCGGCTCGGGATCCCCCTCGGGCTGGCCGCTTCCGCTTGATTTGCCATCCCGCGGGATTGCGGCAACCGGCCTGCATGACGCCCTACGCGGGAAGCCATTGCTGGCTCAGGCGAACCTCGTTAGGCCTGTGATCAATCTCAACACAGGGGAAGCGAAGGCATGACTGAAGCCGCCAGTTCTGGAGCTGCCACGGGCGCAATGAGCGGCCTGCGCGTCATCGATCTCACGCGCGTGCTCGGCGGTCCCTATTGCACCCAGATCCTCGCCGACCATGGCGCCGACGTGATCAAGGTCGAGCCGCCCGCAGGCGACGAGGTGCGCGACTGGGGCCCTCCCTTCCACGAGGAGGACGCGGCCTATTTCATCGGCATCAACCGCAACAAGCGCTCGATCGGCCTCGACCTCGCCTCCGAGGGCGGCCGGACCGTGCTGCTCAAGATGCTGGAGAGCGCCGACGTCCTGATCGAGAACTTCAAGCCGGGCACGCTGGAGAAATGGGGCATCGGCAACGAGGTCCTGCGCGAAAAATTTCCGCGCCTCGTGCATTGCCGGATCTGCGGCTTTGGCGCCGACGGACCGCGCGGCGGCAATCCAGGCTATGACGCCATCATCCAGGCCATGACCGGCATGATCGCGGCGACCGGCTCGCCGGAGAGCGGACCGATGCGGATCGGCGTGCCGCTGGTCGACATCGGCACCGGCCTCTATGCGGCGATCGGCATCCTGATGGCGCTGTCGGAGCGGCAGCGCTCGGGCCAGGGCCAATTCCTGGAGACGACGCTGTACGAGACCGGTCTTGCCATCATGCATCCGCACACCGCGAATTATTTCATGCATGGCAAGCCGCCATCGCTCACCGGCAACGAGCATCCCAATCTCGTGCCCTATGCGATCTTCCCGACCAAGACCGACAACATCTTCATCGGCGTCGGCAACGACGGCACCTTCCGCAAGCTCGCCAAGGAGATCGGCAAGCCCGAGCTCGGCACCGATCCGCGCTTTGCCCGCAACAAGGACCGCATCGCCAATCGCGAGGCACTGCGGGCAGAGCTCGCCGCCGTGTTCAGCCAGCACGAGGCCGAGCCGCTGTGCAATCGCCTCCTCGCCGCGGGCCTGCCCGCAGGCCCCGTGCAGAAGATCGACCAGGCGTTGACCAACCCGCACACGATCGCCCGCGGCGATGTTATCGAGAAGGACTGGTACAAGGGCGTGGCGTCCCCGATCCGGCTCGATCGCAGCAAGCCGAGCCTGCGTCGCCTGCCGCCGAAGTTCAGCCAGCACGCGGCCGAGGTGCTGGGCGAATTCGGCTACTCCAAGTCCGAGATCGACGCGATGGTCGAACAGGGCACGGTCTGCGGACCCGAGCGCAAGCGCTAGGGCCCTCGCCTTCCACATCCGACGGCAATGCCGCACTGCGGCGCGGGCGCTCGGTGCACCGCGAACGGAGGACGCTGCGCGCGCGGCATTCGCCTATTTGACAGCTTCCCTTTTCCAGCGCTTGCCGCTTTCGTTTCGGCCGCTTACACAGTCATGTGAACGTCATATGGCGCTGCTAGCGCAAGCGATCATTTTTGACGGCCCAAGGGAGGTTTACTTGATGGCTCTTCGACATTTTGGAGCGGCTGCCGCTGTTGCACTCACGGTTGGACTATCGGCCTCGCCGGCCTTGGCCGTGACCGAAATCCAGTGGTGGCACGCGATGACCGGCGCCAACAACGACGTCATCGTCAAGCTCGCCACCGATTTCAACGCAGCGCAGAGCGACTACAAGGTGATCCCGACCTACAAGGGCAACTATCCCGATACGATGAACGCCGGCATCGCGGCGTTCCGCGCCGGCAACGCGCCGCACATCATGCAGGTGTTCGAAGTCGGCACCGCGACCATGATGGCCGCGACCGGCGCCGTGAAGCCCGTCTACAAGCTGATGGCCGACGCCGGCGAAAAGTTCGATCCCAAGATCTACCTGCCCGCGATCACCGGCTACTATTCGACGTCGAAGGGCGAGATGCTCTCATTCCCCTTCAACTCGTCCTCGACAGTGATGTGGGTCAACCTCGACGAGCTGAAGAAGGCGAACGTGGAGATTCCGAAGACCTGGCCCGAAACGTTCGAGGCCGCCAAGAAGCTGAAGGCTGCCGGTCATGACACCTGCGGCTTCTCCGGCTCCTGGGTCACCTGGGTCAATCTCGAGCAGCTCTCCGCCTGGCACAACGTGCCGCTCGCCAGCAAGGCCAACGGCCTCGACGGCTTCGACACCGTGCTCGAGTTCAACGGACCGCTTCAGGTCAAGCATCTCGAAACCCTGGTCGAGCTGCAGAAGACCAAGACGTATGACTACGCCGGCCGCACCAACACCGGCGAAGGCCGCTTCACGTCGGGCGAATGCCCGATCTACCTGACCTCGTCGGCCTTCTTCGGCAACGTCAAGGCACAGGCCAAGTTCAACTTCACCGCGGTGCCGATGCCGTATTACCCGGACGCGAAGGGCGCACCGCAGAACTCGATCATCGGCGGCGCTTCGCTGTGGGTCATGGGCGGCAAGTCGGCCGAGGAGTACAAGGGCGTCGCAAAGTTCCTGACCTTCCTCTCGGACACCGATCGCCAAGTCTATATCCACAAGGCCTCCGGCTATCTGCCGATCACCAAGGCGGCTTACGCCAAGGCGAAGGAAGAGGGATTCTACAAGGATCAGCCCTATCTCGAGACCCCGCTGCTCGAGCTGACCAACAAGGAGCCGACCGAGAACTCGCGCGGTCTGCGCCTCGGCAACATGGTTCAGCTGCGTGACGTCTGGTCGGAAGAGATCGAGCAGGCACTGGCCGGCAAGAAGACCGCCAAGCAGGCGCTCGATGCCGCCGTCGAGCGCGGCAACACGATGCTGCGGCAGTTCGAAAAGACCGCCGTCAAGTGAGGCAATGAGCGGCAGGCCGCGACCCGGCCTGCCGCTCGGCTGACATCATGCAAAAGCAAGCCATTTTCCAAGCAAAGCTATTGCCCTACGCGCTGGTTGCGCCGCAGCTCGCGATCGTCCTGATTTTCTTTTATTGGCCGGCCTTCCAGGCGGTGGTCCAGTCCTTCCTGCTCCAGGACGCCTTCGGTCTGTCGACCACTTTTGTCTGGTTCGAAAATTACATCGAGCTGTTCAAGGACGCGGCCTATTTCGAGGCGATCGTCCGGACCTTCTTGTTCTCGTTCGCCATCGCGGTCTCGTCGCTGTCGTTCGCGCTGCTGCTCGCCGTGATGGCGGACAAGCCGCTGCGTGGCTCGATGCTCTACCGCACGCTGCTGATCTGGCCCTATGCGGTGGCGCCGCCGGTCGTCGGCGTGCTCTGGATTTTCATGCTGCATCCCTCGCTCGGCGTGCTCTCGCGCTATCTGCGCGGAATGGGTGTCGACTGGAATCCGCTGCTCGACGGCGACCAGGCCGCCGCGCTCATCATCCTCGCCGCCGCGTGGAAGCAGATCTCCTATAATTTCCTGTTCTTCCTCGCCGGCCTGCAAGCGATCCCGAAGAGCGTGTTCGAGGCCGCCGCGATCGACGGCGCCCGTCCGATGCGGCGGTTCTGGACCGTGACCTTCCCGCTGCTGTCGCCGACCATCTTCTTCCTGCTGGTCGTCAACATCGTCTACGCCTTCTTCGACACCTTCGGCATCATCGACACGATGACCCGCGGCGGTCCCGGGACATCGACGGTCACGCTGGTCTACAAGGTCTATTCCGACGGCCTGCTCGGCGGCAATCTCGGCAGCTCGGCGGCGCAGTCGGTCATCCTGATGGTCATGGTCATCGTGCTGACGGGAATCCAGTTCCGCTTCGTCGAACGCAAGGTGACCTACTGATGGTCGAGGAAGAGGGCTTCCGGCGCTACGTCGCCCACATCATCCTCTGGATCGGGATCGCCATCGTCGCCTTCCCCGTCTACATCGCGTTCGTCGCCTCGACGCAGGACAACGCGCTGATCGCCAACGGGCAGATGTCGCTGCTGCCGGGCGGTCATTTCTTCGAGGTCTACTACCAGACCATTTTCGTCGGCACGAGCGGCTCGACCCGCGAGCCCGTCGGCAACATGATGCTGAACTCGCTGGTGATGGCGCTGCTGATCGCGGTCGGCAAGATCGCGATCTCGATCATCTCGGCCTATGCGATCGTGTATTTCCGCTTTCCGTTCCGGATGCCTATCTTCTGGATCATCTTCATCACCCTGATGCTGCCGGTCGAGGTGCGCATCTATCCGACCTACAAGATCGTCGCCGACCTCCACATGCTCGACAGCTATGCGGGCCTGTCGCTGCCGCTGATCGCCTCGGCCACCGCGACGCTGCTGTTCCGCCAGTTCTTCATGACCGTGCCGGACGAGCTGCTGGAGGCCTCGCGCATCGACGGCGCCGGTCCGCTGCGCTTCTTCTGGGATACGCTGCTGCCGCTGTCGCGCACCAACATGGCGGCGCTGTTCGTGATCCTCTTCATCCTCGGCTGGAATCAATATCTCTGGCCGCTGCTGATCACCACCCGCGACGACATGCAGACCATCCAGGTCGGCATCCGCAAGATGATCACCACCACCGACGCGCTGACCGAATGGCCGATCGTGATGGCCACGGCCGTGCTTGCGATGTTGCCGCCGGTGTTTGTCGTCGTCGTGATGCAGAAACTGTTCGTGCGCGGACTCGTGGAGACGGAAAAGTAGATCCCATGGCTAACGTCACCCTGCGCAACGTCCGCAAGACCTATCCCGGCGGCTTCGAGGCCATCAAGGGCGTCAACGTCGATGTCGGCGACGGCCAATTCTGCGTGCTGGTCGGCCCCTCCGGCTGCGGCAAGTCGACACTGCTCCGCATGGTCGCAGGCCTCGAGACCGTCACCGGCGGCGAGATCGACATCGGCGGCCGCATCGTCAACCAGATCGAGCCCGCCGACCGCGACATCGCGATGGTGTTTCAGAACTACGCGCTCTATCCGCATATGAGCGTCTTCAACAACATGGCCTACGGCCTGCGCAACCGCGGCATGAAGGAGGCAGAGGTCAAGACGCGCGTCGACGAAGCCGCACGCGTGCTCGAGCTCACGTCGATGCTGGAGCGCAAGCCGCGCCAGCTCTCAGGCGGCCAGCGCCAGCGTGTCGCCATGGGCCGCGCCATCGTGCGCCAGCCGAAAGTGTTTTTGTTCGACGAGCCGCTGTCCAACCTCGACGCCAAGCTCCGCATCGCGATGCGGGTCGAGATCCGCAAACTGCAGCGCCGGCTCAACACCACGTCAATCTACGTCACCCACGACCAGCTGGAGGCGATGACGCTAGCCGACGTTCTCGTGGTGATGAATGGCGGCCAGGTCGAGCAAATCGGCAATCCCCTGGCGATCTACGAGAAGCCAGCGACGACCTTCGTCGCCTCCTTCATCGGCGCGCCGCCGATGAATCTGATGTCGACGCGGCCCGAGGAGATCCGGTCGCAGCTCGCCGGCAGCGGCGCGGCTGACGCCGGAATCCTCGGCATCCGCCCGGAGGATTTCGTCATCACCGACCAGACGCCCGCCGACGGCGTCGTATTGCCGCTCACCGTGGAAGCGATCGAGCGCGTCGGTGCCGAAACCTTCGTCTACGGCACGCGGGCTCAGGAAGAGCAGCGCATCGCCGCCAATCCCGGCGAGCTGCCGCCCGGTGAGGTCATCGTCCGCATCCCTGGTTCCGAGGCGCCGCCGATCGGCCAGCAAATCCGGGTCGCAGCGATGCGCCAAAAGCTGCATCTGTTCAGCGGCGACGGGCGGGCACGAATCGAGGCCTGACCGGTTCCGCAGGTCCGTCGATTAAAAACGCGAAAACAACCCCATGCACAGTAGAAGGGGGTCTGTTTTCGTTGGGATAAATCGCCCCGCAAATTCGTCGTCCGGGCTTGCCGTCGTCGCAGAAGCTTCGTCGGCCCAACATCGAATGCCCGGCGAAGCCTTGGCGGCGCCGGGTCGCGGGCATCCCTGCTACCTGCTTGAACCCACACGGGGATATGCCCATATTGCTGATCAAGGGGTGCCTTGACGGGCCCTGATGCACCAAAGTCGCTTCGAGAGGACTTTGTAAACTATGTCTCGTGTTCCCACGCTTTCCAGTCCGTTCCTTCTGGGCTTCGACGAGATCGAGCGCGTGCTCGATCGCGTCGTCAAAGGCGCCGACGGTTATCCTCCCTACAATATCGAGAGGTGCGACCGATCGGAGGGCCAGCCCGAGCGGTTGCGAATCACGCTGGCGGTCGCCGGGTTCACGCGCGACCAACTCGATGTAACTATTGAGGAAAACCAGCTCGTCATTCGCGGACGGCAGCAGGACGACAAGACCCGGCAATACATCCATCGCGGCATCGCCGCGCGCCACTTCCAGCGCACCTTCGTGCTGGCGGAGGGGATGCTGGTGCTGGGTGCGGATCTGAAGAACGGGCTGTTGTCGGTCGATCTTGCCCGGCCTGAACCGGAGAGGATCGTTAAGACAATCGCTATCAATGAGCACGAATAATGGAACGAGTAGCGGACTCGACCGCTTAGTTTCGAGACAGGAGTCGAGACCATGAGTGAAGGTCACGTTGCGTTCGAATACGAAGCCAAGAACGTCTCTCCGGAGACGCTGGCAACCCTCGGCGAAGGCCATATCGCCTATGTGAAGCAGATCCGATCCGAGGACGTTCCGGGCCTGTTTCCCGAAGCGCCGAAGATCGCGCCGGGCCTCAAGCTCTTCGCGCTCCACGCCGCCGACGGCACGCCGATCATGCTGACCGACAGCCGCGAAGCCGCGATCGCCAACGCCTGGAGCAACGAGCTGCAAGCGGTGAGCGTGCACTGAGCACGCGCACGTCGCACGAATAGGGTTTCAAGCGGGCATGCCTTCGAAGGAAGGCGTGCCCGTTTTGCTTCTTTCCGCATACTGCGGGCTATCTCAGCCGGAAGACGATGAAGGGAAGCTCAAATCTGGGTCGTGCTCAGTTTTAGATTTGCCTGATAATCGATATCACCATGCAAAATAGCATCACTGCTCCCCACCCAAGCGCGACCCAGTAGAAACACACGCAGGCGCCGAAAACTGTCTCGTTGCTTGTACGGGTTACATAGCCGTTGCGGCTCCAAACTTTTCCCTTGGTACTCGCAAGCCGCAATTGCCAAACCACGCTGGCCAACCATCCCAACATGCCGGCGAGTACGAGGAATGTAATCAAGGGAAGATCCTATTGCGAAGCGTACCGCCTAGTCGTGGAAGCAGGGACTTCCGATTGGATCGACGCTTGCGAGAGAAGGCGTGCCCGATTTCATTTTGAGATGAAGGCCCCGCGTCGTCATTGCGAGCGCAGCGAAGCAATCCAGAATCTTTCCGCGGAGGCAGCCTGGATTGCTTCATCGCAAGGGCTCCTCGCAATGACGGTGTCGAGAGACCCGCGCTCGCAATGACGGAGAGTAAGGTTGCAGCACAGCCCTACACTCGCATCATTTCAGAAAGCCAAGCCCTTCGCGCGCGGTATCGTAGGCCCATTTGTCGTTCGGCGGCAGCGCGAGCACGCTGTTGAAATCCGCGCGCGCATGTTTGGCGTCGGACAGCATCATGTAGAGGAGGCCACGATTGACCAGGGCGATCCGGTTCGTGGGATCCAGCCGTATCGCCTCGGCATAGTCGGCGAGCGCGCGGGTGTGCTCTCCGAGGTCGCGCAGCGTGCTGGCACGATTGCTGTAGGCCATCGAATTTCCCGGCTGCAGCCGAATCTCTTCCTCGTAATCGGCCACGGCGCGTCTGTCATCGCCCTTCTTGCGCCAGGCGGCGGCGCGGACGTGGTATGCCTTCACGTAAGCTGAATTAATCCGGGTGACTTCGTCGAGCTCCCTTATTCCACTGTCGGTGTCGTCCTTTCTCAGGAGAGCGATGGCCCGACAATAGTGGCCGCCGGCGCTCCCGGGCTCGAGACGGACCGCGCTGTTGCAATCGTCCAGTGCCTCGTCGGTTTTGTCCTGGTCGAGGCGGACGAGTCCACGCAGCTCATAGGGCCATGCGGCGGCTGGATTGCGCCGCATCGCCTCGCTGTAATCGGCGGCGGCGTGGTCGTAGTCGTCCTTTGCCGCATACGCCTGTCCCCTGATGACAAGAGCAAAGTAGGTTTGCGCGGGATTGCGTTCGATGGCCTCGGTGAATGCAGTGATGGCGAGATCGAAGTCGCGCTTGTTGAAATACTCCAGGGCACGGGAGGTGTAAGACGGTCCGTAGCCCGGATCGAGGCGAATGGCCTCGTTGAAGTCAGCCAGGGCGCGATCGCGGTCGCCGCGTGCGGCATAGGCGCGCCCCCGGCACTCATGGGCTCGCACGAAATTCGGATCGATCCGTAACGCAGCGCTGCAATCCGCAAGGGCTCGGTCCCAGTCCCGCTTTTTGAAATAGGTTTCTCCACGCTGCTCGTAAGCCATCGCATTTCCCGGATCGGCAGCAATGATCTCGGTCTTTTCCGCGACGATGCGGTCGTTTGACGCCTCGTCAGCATGGGCAACAGCCGTGGCGGCGATGGTGACAGTGCAAAGCAGACCGAAGACCCGGCCTATCGAACCGCAAATCATGTCTCAAAATTCCTGCGCCGAATCCCTGCCGGTCGCGGAATGCACAACCGATCCGGGCGCGCGTGGAATCCGGTGGTGAAATATCGCAGCGCCCGCCTGTGACATAAGTCGCAAACGGCTGGGCTCGGGTTCGAAGAACGAGAGTGTTACGCCGCAGTCGCGGGCGGCAGTGCCAGCACCGAATAGATCGCCTGCGCGTCGCGCGAGGCGCGGAGCTTCTTGGCGATGTCCTGGTCGCGCAGCAGGCGGGCGATGCGGGCGAGTGCCTTGAGGTGATCGGCGCCGGCGCCTTCCGGGGCGAGCAGCAGGAAGACGAGGTCCACCGGCTGGCCGTCCATCGATTCGAAATCGATCGGACGATCGAGACGGGCGAACAGGCCGAAGATCTTTTCCAGCTTGGGCAGCTTGCCGTGGGGAATGGCGACGCCGTAGCCGACCGCGGTGGTGCCGAGCTTCTCGCGTTGCAGGAGCACCTCGAACACGGAACGTTCGTTCTGCCCGGTCAGCTCGGCGGCCCTGGCCGCGAGTTCCTGAAGCGCCTGCTTCTTGCTGTTGACCTTCAATGCCGGGAGAATCGCCTCGGGCGCGACCAGATCGGTAATCGGCATGGAAGTCTTCCGAGGTGAATGAAAACGTCAGGTTCCGAATTGGCCAGCCTGGACAAAGAACCTGGGCGGGCCGACGTCGAGAAGTTGAAGCAGGAAGCGGACTTAGCTCGCCCCTGATGTGGGGGGCTTCTACTCCAACGCAATCCCGGTGCCAACTCCCGCGTGCAGCTTTGCCCCGGTCATTGTTAAGGCGAAAAGGGGCACCCGGCGCGGGTTCCCAAGGGGTCGCCCAATGGCCTCAGGCGTTGCCATCCACCCTGCCGTCCGCCTTGACCTCGGCCTTGGCCCCCGGGGGGTCGATCCAGCCGACATTGCCGTCGGCCCGGCGGTAAATGATGTTCACCCGGCCCGAGGAGCCGTGCTGAAAGACCAGGCAGGGCGCCCCGCTGAGGTCGAGTTCCATGACCGCTTCGCTGACGGACAGCGGCTTCAGCGAGGTGGTGGCCTCGGCGATGATGACGGGGCTGTAGCCGGTGACCTCGTCCTCGTCCTCACCCTCGCCCGGTGCCTCCAGCACGTAGCTGGTGGCATCCATGGCGGCCAGCGCCGCGGAGGCGACATGGGCCTTGCGGGCGGAGCGGTCCTTGAGCCGGCTCTTGTAGCGCTTGAGCCGCTTCTCGATCATCACCAGCGCCTGGTCGGCACTGGCATAGGCGTCCGGTGCGTTCGAATCGGCCTCGAGCGTGATTCCCGAATCAAGATGCAGCGCACAGTCGGTGCGGAAGCCGAAGCCGTCCTTGCTCAGCGTGATGTGGCCGGAGTAATTGCCGTCGAAATATTTGCGCAGGACCTCTTCAGTCCGATCGGCAACGCGGCCGCGCAGGGCCTCGCCGACGTTGACGCTCTTTCCCGAGATGCGGAGAGTCATGTGAACCTCGCTTGGTTCGTGCCTGGCCTGGATCGGACCCGATAGCAGATCGACAGTAGCGCGATTTGGCGCGGGCGCAATCAGGCCGGTTCGGGATTGCGGGAGCGATCGGCCATGGCGGTGGAGAGGACGTTACCAAGAGCGCTCTGCTTGTCGCGGCGGCGTTGCACCGAGGAAGGAATGCGCATGGCTTCGCGGTACTTCGCGACCGTGCGGCGGGCAATATCAATGCCCGAGCCGCGCAAGCGTTCCACGATAGTGTCGTCGGACAGGATCGCGGACGGCGCCTCCGCATCGATCAGCTGCTTGATGTGGTGACGCACGGCTTCGGCCGAATGCGCCTCGCCGCCATCGGCCGATGCGATCGAGGCCGTGAAGAAATATTTCAACTCGAACGTGCCGCGATTGGTCGCCATGTATTTATTGGCGGTGACGCGCGACACCGTGGATTCATGCATCTGGATGGCGTCGGCGACGGCCTTCAGATTCAGCGGTCGCAGGTGCGCTACGCCATGGGTGAAGAAGCCGTCCTGCTGGCGCACGATCTCGGTTGCGACTTTCAGGATGGTGCGGGCGCGCTGGTCGAGCGCGCGCACCAGCCAGGTCGCGTTCTGAAGCGCGTCGGTGAAATACGATTTGTCGCCGTCCTTGCCGATCTTCTTCGACAGCTGCGAATAGTAGGTCTGGTTGACCAGCACGCGCGGCAAGGTGTCGCTGTTGAGCTCGACATGCCAGCCGCCATCGGGACCCGGACGGACGTAGACATCAGGCACCATGGTCTGGAGCCGGGCCGAGCCGAACTTCATGCCGGGCTTGGGATTGAGCCGGCGGATCTCGCCGATCATGTCGGCGATGTCCTCGTCGTCGACGCCGCAGAGCTTGCGCAAGGCTCCGATGTCGCGCTTGGCGAGGAGGTCGAGATGCTCGACCAGGGCCTGCATCGCGGGATCGTAGCGGTCGAGCTCGCGGAGCTGGATCGCCAGGCATTCGCTCAAATTGCGCGCGCAGACGCCGGGCGGATCGAATTTCTGCAGCACGGCAAGAACGTTCTCGACGTCCTGTTGCGATGCGCCCAGCCGTTCGGCGGCCTGGCCGAGATCCGGCGGCAGATAGCCGGCCTCGTCGACGAGGTCGATCAGGTATTGGCCGATCATGCGCTGCGCGGCCCCGGTGAAGGCAACCGAGAGCTGCTCGGCGAGATGGTCGCCGAGCGTGGTCTCCGCGGCGACGAAGGCTTCGAGATTGTAGTCCTCGTCACCGGAGGCGCCCCCGCCCCACTCGGTATAGGTGGTCGGCGCCGCATCCTGGGCGTTGCGCGCAGCCGCCTCGGCCGGTTCCTCGGAGAAGACGTTGTCCAGCCCGGTGTCCATGGTCTGCTCGATCTCGGCGCGGGTGCCGAGATCCTTGCTCATCCACTCTTCCTGGCCGGGCTCGAAGGCCTCGCCCGGACCGCCGCCCGGCTCGTCATTGTGGCCGCCGTCGCTGTCGTTGAACTGGCCGGTCTCGGCCGGGCCCTCGCCCGCGGGCGGCTCGTCATTGGCCCGTTCCAGCAGGGGGTTACGCTCGAGCTCCTCTTCCACGAAGGTCGTGAGATCGAGATTGGACAATTGCAGCAGCTTGATCGCCTGCATCAACTGCGGCGTCATGACCAGCGACTGCGATTGCCGGAACTCTAATCTCTGCGAAAGCGCCATGAAGCAAGAACCGATCCCAAAAGTTGGTCCGATTTTTGCTTATCCTAGTCCGAGCCCGATGTACACGTCTTGACGAATTGGAAAAACGGGCTAGAGGCGGAATTCCTCACCAAGGTAAAGGCGGCGCACGTCCGGATCGGCGACGATCTCATCCGGGCTGCCCTCGGTCAGGATTTCACCAGCATAGACGATGTAGGCGCGATCGGTGAGGCCGAGCGTCTCGCGCACATTGTGGTCGGTGATCAGCACCCCGATGCCGCGGTTGGTGAGATGGCGGACGAGGTCCTGGATGTCGCCGACCGCGATCGGATCAATGCCGGCAAAGGGCTCGTCGAGCAGCATGTAGTTCGGACGCGTCGCCAGCGCGCGCGCGATCTCGACGCGGCGCCGCTCACCGCCGGACAGCGCGATCGACGGCGATTTCCTCAAGCGCGTGATGTTGAATTCGTCGAGCAGCGAGTCGAGCTGCTGCTCGCGCTTCTTGCGCGAGGGCTCGACCACTTCGAGCACGGCGCGGATGTTCTGCTCGACGGTGAGGCCGCGGAAGATCGAGGCTTCCTGCGGCAGATAGCCGATGCCGAGCCGCGCGCGCTGATACATCGGCAGCTTGGTGACGTCGTGGCCGTCGAGCTCGATCGCGCCGCGATCGGCCTTGATCAGGCCGGTGATCATGTAGAAGACGGTGGTCTTGCCGGCGCCGTTCGGGCCGAGCAGGCCGACCGCTTCGCCGCGTCGCACATAGATGCTGACGCCGCGCACGACCTGGCGGCTGCCAAAACTCTTTTCCACGCTATGCACAGCCAGGAAGCCCGGCCGCTTCAAGAGCTGAGGCCCACCGGCACCGTTAGGCCTGCTGGCAGCCCTCACGGGGTGAACCGCCTGGGCCCGAGGCTGCTCGGCTTGATAGTCGCCCTGGAACTGATCGGGTGCATGCATCGGCTGGTTACGGGCGATCGGCGGCGCGTCCCGGACCGGGCTGGCCACCAGACCGCCGACGCTGTCACCGAGCGCGGTGATGTCCTGACGCGCAAATCCTGGCCGGCCGCGTTTGGCAGGGCGCCGACGGAACATGCTGAAGAGATCGACCATCCCCGCCTTCTAGCCTTTCGCGACGATCCTGCGCGGAACCCGCGCGATCTGCCGAGCCGGCCTCACGATTCGCCGACACAACATGAGTGACGGAATGTCTCATGCCCAGTGAAACACGCCCGAAAAGCGGCGGACGCCGCTTCGAAAGCCCTTCGCGCTAGATACAGTCTCGGCGGGCAAGCTTCAACCTCGGATGGGGGGCAATCAGCCCAAGCAATTGAAATCATTCTTTAAATTTACTTTGACTGACTTGGGCTTACTTGGGCTTACTTGCGCCAGGCAATTGCAAGGGCCCCGCACCGGGCTTGCCCGCGCCTCCGGATCCGCAATCATTGCCGCCGCCCTGCGGCAGCAGCGCCTGCACCCGGCCGCTGTCGGATTCCACACGCGACACGCCCGTGGTCATATCGACCGCCAGCCGGTCGCCGCGCAGCACGTTCTTGCACTGCGTCAAGACGACGCCGCCCAGCATGGTGATGAGGTTGGTCCTGGTGTCGAACACGGCGGTCTCGCCTGTCACCACCTGGTCCTTCTGGGTGACGACGACATTGCCGCGCGCCTCCAGCCGCTTGATCGAGGAGCTGCCACCCGGCCCCGGCGTCGCCGACTGTATCGGCGCGCCCTTTGTCGCCTTCGCCGCAGGCTGCGGCGCGGCCGGCTTGTCGCCGCCCGAATCGTAAAACACCACCAGCGTCTTCGAGGTCATGGTGGTGTCGCCCTGCACGACCTTCACATTGCCGGAGAAGGTTGCTTCCTTCTTCTTGTCGCGCATCTCGAGCGAGGCGGCTTCGATCTGGATCGGCTGATCGCGGTTCTGCGAGAAGCCCTGCATCGCGTTGGGCACGCCTTGCATCGTGCTCTGCGCGATTGCCGCACCCGTTGCGATCAACGCGATGCCGACGGCGAGCGCGGCCGCACCAGGGATAACGCGCCGCTTGTCTTCGTTGCGCGGGAAAAACCTGATCATGAAAATCACTTTGAATTGGCAGACTTGTTCTGGGGCGTACGTGTCTTCGCCGCCGGCGCGGGCTCGGCCGGCGCAGCCGGGCTGGCGGCGGGATCGTCCAGCTTGTCGAGATGCATCACCACATTGCCTTCGAAGCGGATGACGTCGCCGCCTTCCGTGATCCGCAGCCGATCGGCGGTCAGCGTGCCGTTGGTCAGCTTGACGTCAACATGCTCATCCGAGGTGACCGTGCCCTTGCCCATGTCGACGAAGGCCGAGTTCAACCGTGCCTCGTAGCCGGTCGAGGTGCGCAGGAAGATGTCCTTGTGCAGGTCGAGCTGCTGTTGCTTGTTGTCGAACCTTCCGGTGCGGGCATCGAGGAACAGCGTCGATTGGTCTTCCATCAGCACTTTCGCGCGCAGATCATGGAGATCGACATGATCGGGATCGGTAATGTCCTGTGTCGCGGTCTTGGCCCAGAGCTCATAGGGCCGCTGGTCCGGGGTGAAGCCGGACATATGCGGCGATTCCATCGTGATCTTGGTGCCTGTCACCACGAGATTTCCGGAGTCGAGCTTCACGGGAATCTGGAAGGGGTTGAAAATGGTCGATATGAGGACGAGCAGACCCATTGCCGCAGCGACTGTCGCCGGCACCGCGATGCGCAGAATCCGCACCATGCGGCTGTGGCGCGCCGCGCTGGCGAACTTCGCCGCAAGCGCGGCGTCATAGGTGACATTACGGGCCGAATTCACCTGGGCTCCTGAGGTGTCGCTCGCCTTGTCCGGTTGACGCGCACCCCCATTGTAGCCGGCAACGCCAGAATATGCAGCCAGCGACAGGCCGTTACGAAAGTGTCTGAAACGGGGCGACCGCCAGCCTGGACGCCACGCGAAACCTTAGGAATGGGCGAAAATGTCCTCTTCGGCCCAGCCCTGGAGATCGAGCAGGGCGCGGGTCGGCAGGAAGTCGAAGCAGGCCTTGGCCAGCGCTGTGCGGCCTTCCCGCACCAGCATGGCATCGAGGCGCTCGCGCAAGCCGTGCAGATGCAGCACGTCGGAGGCGGCGTAGGCGAGCTGCGGCTCGGTCAGGCTGTCGGAACCCCAATCGCTCGATTGCTGCTGCTTGGAGAGGTCGACATTGAGCACCTCGCGCACGAGGTCCTTGAGGCCGTGGCGGTCGGTGTAGGTGCGGATCAGGCGGGAGGCGATCTTGGTGCAGTAGATCGGTCCGGTCATGACGCCAAACGTCTGGTACAGCACCGCGACGTCGAACCGCGCAAAGTGGAAGATTTTCGTGATCGCGGGATTGGCCAGCAGGGCCTTCAGGTTCGGCGCGTCGGTATGACCCTTCGGGATCTGTACCACGTCCGCGCTGCCGTCGCCGGGCGAGAGCTGCACCACGCAGAGCCGGTCGCGATGCGGGTTCAGGCCCATGGTCTCGGTGTCGATCGCCACCGCTCCGGTGTAGCGGGACAGATCGGGCAGGTCGCCGCGGTGCAGGCGTACGGTCATGGCGTTTCAAACCTCAATCGAATCGGTGCGCCTTCGCAGGCTAATACCCGGGACAGACGCTGGCGAGGGCCGGCCGCGATGTATCCGTTGGCAGCCGCCGGCGCAAGCATCGGGCACGGCTAGTAGTTCAGGCGCACGAGCACGTCGTTGACGCCGAAGGGGCTGGCGGGCGCATCGCAAGCGCCGCGCCGCGCGAAGACGCAGGCCGGCTTCTCGTCGCTCGTCATTGCGCAACTTCGTCGCGAGAAATCCGCCGGCAATTCGCTGGCCAGGTTCGCCGGGCCGATGATGCGGTTGAACCCGGCCTGGTGCGTCTGCACCAGAGCCGGAAGTCCTCCCTTGGCCAGGGGGTCGTCCCGATAAAAGGAATAGACCGGCCGGTGGGCCGCGAGCTGCCCGCGTCCGGGCACAAAGGGATAGCTGATAGCGTACAGGGCCAGACCGCAGAACTCAGGATCGGCTTCGAGCTCAGCCACCAATTGGGCCACGCCGATGCCGCGCATCCAGTTGTCGCGCATGATGGGCGTTGCACCCGACAGACCGAGCGAGAGCAGCAGCCAGCCGCCGCACACGACGGCAAATGCCCGGGAGCGCCACGCGCTGTGCCGGCGCATCATCTCGACCCAATCGGCGGAGCCAAGTGCCGCAGCGATGATCAGCAGGGCGATCGACAGGAAAATGAAACGGTATTCCTTGTGCACGATCATGCTGTGAAACGCGACGTTCACGACGGCCGCGACGATCAGCAGGGGGGCATGTCGCCAGCCGCGCCAGAGCGCCAGCAGCATCAGCAACATCGCGCCCGACCACAGAATTGAAGCCTGGAGAATGTAAGCGGCCGCCGGCGCGACACCGAATTCCGATGCGCGGTCATGCAGGAGGTTTTGCTGAATATTCTGGACGAGCCACGCAAACGGCGCTGAGCCGTGGACCACGTCGACGGCGCCGGACAGCACCAGGACGACGCATCCGCCCGCGACCAGGGCAATCGCGCTTCGCGGATCGCGCCAGCACGCCGCCAACGCAAACACCGCGCAAGCCGGCACATATTGAAAGCGCCAGACACAGCCAAGAGCAAGCAATGCGCCTGCGGCGAAGAGCCGGTTTCGCGCGAGTTCGCCCGTCAGCAGATAAGCCGCCGGCAGGATCACGGCCGTCGCCAGCGGTTCGCTCAGCGTGTGGGGCGCGTAGTAGACCAGCTCGAACCAGACCGCGGCGGCAAACGCCGCAACGACGGCATGCGACCTGGAGATGCGTTCGCCGAAATGCCAGGCCGTCGCGACGATCGACAGCGAGGCAAGCCCAACCACCAGGCGAGGCGCGACGAAGGCGCCCCAGCCGCCCGGCGCAAGCCAGTCTCCCAGAGCGACCGGCCCTGCGAACAAGGTCGGCAGAAACCAGCTCCGAATGCCGTCGCGCCATTCCCAGGTGACGACCGCCTGGTGGCCAAGCAGGCGCCAGGCCGGCTCCAGATATTGATACAGCTCGTCGACGTGAACGATGTTCGGCCAGAAGGCGAGCGGCAGCCGGACCGCCGCAGCCAGCAGCAGCAATGCGCAGAAGACGCCGTACCGCGTCGCGAAGCTTTCGGCTTTGACGGCGGGTGCGACGGCGGGCAGAGCTGCGGCGCTGGTCGTCATTGTCTTTTGGCTTCGCCGGCAAAACCGGATTGGGGCTTGACGTAAACGGTCTCGTAGGCGCCGGTGTATTGCTCACGCCAGCCTCGCCGCTCCACGAGAAACCGCCGCAGCTGTTCGTGCGCCTTGACCCACAGCACGGCGTCGATCCGGTATTTATCGAGCACCATGTCCCACGCCGCCTCGTCGACCTCCCAGCTCACCAGCTTGAAATAGTCGCGCAGCAAATCGTCCGGATAGGCGGTGGCGGCGCGGCCATCGACGAACGGGCGAATGGTGCCGTGCGTCGCGAAGATCAGGTAGCCGCCGACGTTCCAATGGTTCAGGATCCGCGCACCGGCGAGATGCTTTTGCAGATAGCCGGCATCTTCGGTCGACAGCATCGGCGGCAGTGCGAGCGCCGGCGCAACGCGCAAATAGGCCATCGGCAGGGTGCACAGACCGACGATGCCGGCGGCGAGCAACGGTCCACGCACGTCGAGACCGGTGAGACGCCGAGGCAGCAAGCGGCTGAGGTGAAGCGCCATCGGCGCGGTCGAGAAAATGAAGAAGAAGGCGACGTACCTGAACTGATACAGTCCCAGAATCAGGAACAGCCAGGACATCAGCCTCGGTTCAAGTGGCACCGGCCTGGAGTTTCTGTAGCGAAGCTCGAGCGCGACGAAGGCCAGCATGTACAGGATGCCGGGAATGCTGCCTGGCATTTCCATGTTGTCATAGTAGGGCAGCCATTCGGTAATATTGCCCTGGACGAAGTGCCCCATCGTCGCGGCGGCACCGGCATAGATATTCCAGCCGAGCGGATTGACGAGTGTCGCAGCAAGGCACCCGATCCCCGCGAGAGCAAGGATCCTGAGGTCGGCCCAGGCCCCTCTGAGCAAGGCGGCGCCGAAGAAGACGCCAATCACGAAAAAGCCGAGCAGAAAACCGCCGTGCAGATTGGCCCAGAGCGCCATCAACACGGGAAGCACGAACCATCGCGTTCGTCTCAGGCATTCGCGATAGAAGACGGCGCAGAACAACATCGTGCATGTATTCGGCGAGACCGCGAGATACATGTTCGGCGCAGCTTCGTAAGCGGGATAGAGCAGGCAGGCAAAGAACACCGAAACGCAAACCGCGACCGGCGACGCACCGTAACCAAGAGAGATCGCAGTCAGGATGCCGACGATCGCTGCGCCACAGGCCACCGTCGACAGGACGAGGCCGCCAAAGCCGGCGTACTGAAACGTCGCACTGGCAAGCGCGTCCCAGAGCCAGGACAGATTGAACCATGGCTTGTCGCCGTGGGTGAACGACCAGGGGTCCTGGAGCGGGATCGCGTTGCGTTCCCGGATGAGATCTCCGGCCGCCAGATGCCAGCCCAGATCGTAGTGACCGAGCAGAAACGGCGCGTTCAAGACGTAGAACAGGCAAATGAACGAGATCAGGAACAGATAGATTCCCGATCTCAGAAAAATCGGGCTGATCGCGTTCGCAACCTTGTCGAATGCCGGCTCGTGCCAGACCTGGTGCTGATCCACCGCTTCCCTCACGACAAAGCGAGCCCGATGGCTCTGCCGGCTCGCCGATCGCCGGATGCGAGCCTGGCCGCTGACTTAGGGCCAAGTTGTCTAAAGTGGAGTAAATTCGGATGCTGCAATCGATGGGGTTTGGCGAACGAAATTCGGTGCGACAGCGGGCTTCTGAGACCTCCAAGCAACTGTTTCTGCTTAAAAATCCTCTTATCCAATAATAGTTATTGGTGGCGAAACGGAGAGATGTGGCATGGCTGTCAGTGCTGATTTGGGAGAGACGCTCGAGAGCGTGGTGAACGAACTCGTGGCGTCCGGCAGGTACCATTCCAAGAGCGAAGTGCTGCGCGAGGGCGAACGCCTCGTGCAGGAAAGAGAGGCGAGGCTGGCCGCCCTGGACGCTTCGATTGCACGCGGACTCGCCGATGCCGATGCCGGCCGGACCAAGCCGGGTTCTGACGTGTTCGATCGGCTCGAAGCCAGATTGGCGGGCCAGACGGACGGCAAGTGATCCCCTCACCGTCACCGCTGAGCAGAGGCCGTGCGTGCCTTAACCGGGCCCGCCGTCATTATTCGTATTCGTCAGCGTAGCTCCTGTTCCACATTCAGGTGAACCAACGCTGGGCCTTCGATGACCAAAGTTGCATGTATCACCTATTGGTCGAAAATCTCGTAAGTCAGGTCAAGGCGCATTCAAAGGCATTGATTGGAGAGGGCGTAGCCGAAGCCGCATAACCCCTCGTTTCCCTTCGCACTCGCCGTCCGGCCCTTCCGCCACACCCGCCGGTCTACTGTCTCGCTGAGCTTCATGCGCTCGCAGTGGTATTGTGTCCCATATTTTCGATGCGGCGAACGGAGACCTCCAATGAAGCTCAAACTTGCCGCCGCGATGCTCGCCGCAAGCCTCCCGCTCGCATCGATGGCTTTCGCCCAAGGCACCGCGCCAGCCGACCTTGCCGTGATCGATGCCTGCCTGAAGACCGCGGAGAAAACCGGCGGTTTCGGCGGCGCGTGCGTCGGGCTCGTCGCCGACCCCTGCATCAAAGCGGCAAAGGGCGCGAATGACGACGTCGCCAAATGGAAAGCCTGCGCGGCGCGCGAACTCGCCATTTGGACGCAGAAAACCAGTGAGGCGCTAAAGAAGGTTCAGGCCGGCGGGTTCGCTGACGTGATCCAGGCGGTCAATGACTCGCAGAAAACTTTCGCCGCGTCGCGTGATCGCTTCTGCGCGGTCTTCGACAAAGTCGAGCCCGGCATGTACCCGGGCGACGCGAGCTACTGCCGCCTGCGCGAGACCGCGAACCGCTCGCTGAGCCTGATCAAGCTCGGCGCTGCAGTCAACGAGCACTGAGACCTCTTAGGCGCTTGGGGTCATCAGCTTTGCCGACGTTTTCCCACATAGCGACGACGGCTTCGGCCGCGAGCGCGGTGGACGTCGTTCATAGCTCACCTAGCATCCGGGCAACGGCTGTCGGCGCGTAGCGCTTGCCTGAGCGACTGACGAAGCTAGCCCCCCATGAACTCCGGAATCTGGATCAAGACGCGCCGGTTCATTCCGCAGCGAGACAGGACATCGGCGGGCGTTCGGAGCCGAAAAATGTGGCGAGAGGAGTCGACCCGAAGAGCGATGTAGGCCATTCGGTACGCCGTGAGCGCCGTGCCTCGGTTTTGTGTACCGGTCAGCAGCTCAAATTCCCTGCAAAAGCGATTTCAATCGCTTGAGTAGGAGGTGGTGCCCAGGAAAGGAATGTCGTCGCGCCCTCGAATGCCATTGATATTACACGATTTTTTTAGATCGCGCCATTCGATTGTTACACTGGGTTGTGCCCCGACAAACTTGGTCCGAGCCCTGCGAGCCTAGGGCGCGGACTCATAACGCGCGGCCAGCCATAGGCGGATAGATGCGAGTTGGACGAAGGCAAGGTAGTTTTCTGCAAGCCTGTCGTAGCGCGTCGCCACCCGACGGCACTGCTTGATTTTGTTGAAGAACCGTTCGACGAGGTTGCGAGCGCGATAGAGGTACGGGCTAAAGCAGATCGGATCGCTGCGATTGCTTTTCGGCGGAATGTTGGCCCGCGCGCCCTTCTTCATAGCAAGCTCCCTGATCCAGTCGGCGTCATAGCCACGGTCGGCAAGCAGCATTGATCCGGATTTGAGACGAGACAGCAGTTTTCCGGCAAGTCGAACGTCGTGCGCCTCGCCGGCGCTCAACTCGTCGGTCCGCCGCGTGACCTTCTGATCGATTGGCGCTGGTTCCTTCTGATACAGGCTCCATGTTTGATGCACGCGAACGATAGACGTGTCGATCATGTGCACGGCCGCATCATGGGCACCGGCCAGTGCGCTCATGATCTTGGCCCACACGCCCGCCCGTCGCCAGCGAACGAACCGATTGTAACAAGTCGTGTACGGACCGAAGTTTTCCGGCAGGTCGCGCCACGGTGCCCCGGATCGCAAGATCCAGAAGATGCCATTGAGGACACGACGGTCATTCACTCGTGGCACGCCGCGCGACTTGTTCGGCAGCATCGGCTTAATGGCAAACCACTCATGGTTCGTGAGTTCGTAGCGCATGATTCGGCCCCTTCCGTTGGGTGGCTTGAATCATGGCTCGGCTGTCAGGCTCAACTGGTCGCGATCCATCCGAAAGCGGACCTATTCTCACCTTGATTGTTGTCGTTCATGACCCTTTCGGACCTGCCTCTCTTAACTCCAGGCATTCGCATCGGCGAACCCGCCTCGCAATTCTTAACCGCGCGCCGGCCGCGGGGTGACCGCATTGCTGAGTTCAAATTCAGCCGCCGTGGCGTGCCGGCGCAGGCAAGCTGCGATCTCCGCGGTGCGTTCGGGCGAGCGGCGTCGCGCTGTTGGCGTTATCGTAAGTGCGCCACGAACTACGCCACCAGGAGACCGGATGGTCACGGAGACGGGGCTTGCGCCAGGAATGAGGGACAGCGCGCGACTTGCAAAGCCTTTCGATCGCGCCATTGCGACCTCCTGTAAGATCCTTTCCGTCGAGAAACCGTAGCGAGAGAAACGCGATCGATTTTTGGCGAGCACTTCGCGTGCCGCTCCGGCGGGCATGCTGGATAGGATCGCAATTCCGGCGTTGGAAACGCCAAGGGGGCGGCGTTCGCCTACATCCCAAGATAGCGCCTGGATAGGGGCGGTTCCCAGCTGCCTTGCGACGCAGACCGTTTCAAGTCCGACACAGCGCGTGAAAAAGCCGGTGTCACCGAGTTCACTGACCGCAGTCCGCAGATGAGGACTAACGATATCGAGGAGGGGATCGCGTGTTCGCCGCGACAGGGCCAGCAATGGTATCTGTTCGCCGATCAGGTATCGCTGAGAGCCCTTTCGCCTCTCAACGGTGTCTTCCGCAATCAAGACGCTCAGGATCCGATGTGTCGTGGGCCGAGTGAGCTCCGCCTGCTTGGAAATTTCGCTGAGTCTCAGGCCTGCCTCGCGGGCCGTGGCCAGGATCCGCAACACAGCCAATGCTCTTTGAATACTTTGCGTTCCGCCGGGCCTATCGACCAGTGGGGCGCCGGTGGGATCGCGACTGCCACGGGATTTCATGAGATGCCTAACGATATCGCTCCGCCCTCAGGGGCAGACGTTATCGTGGCACAGCTGCTCGGCAGTGTCCACGATGTGGAACTAGTCTGCGCTTTTCGATTGCGTCGCGGCGGGTTGCGCTAGACTCTCCGCGAAAAACTCGGCTTCGGGTGCATAGACTGACGCCCTGATCTTTTGAAGAGTTGAGTATCTCGCCGAAACCGAAACAAAGCGTACAAGGGGAAAAGCCATGAACCGGCACAACCTACTAAGTACATTTGCGGGAGTTGCGATTGGGCTTGTATCGCTCGGCGTTACAGTGGGAGCTGCCGCCAAAGACGCTGAAGTTAGGCTCCTATCCGCCTCTGCCTTGCATCCCGCAATTGAAGCTCTAGTACCGGATTTTGAAAAATCCTCAGGGTACAAGGTAACGGTCGACTACGGGACCGCAGGTGCTGTGGCGGAGCGTGTTCTAAAGGGTGAGGCTGCCGACGTAATCTTGAGTTCAGTTCAAGCAATTGACCGGCTTGAGATGCAGGGCAAAGTCGTGGCGGGGAACCGCGTCGTTGTCGCAAAGGTCGGTGTTGGCGCGTTTGTGCGCAAGGGTGCCGCGAAGCCCGATATAAGTTCGGCCGACGCTTTTAAACGCGCCATGCTGGCAGCAAGATCGATCGCTTATCCCGATCCATCAGGCGGAGGTGCCAGTGGCATCTACGTGGCAAACTTACTTGAACGAATGGGGATCGCTGGGGAGATGAAATCCAAAACAAGGCTGTCAACGCTTGGAACACTTTATTCCAGCGTGGCCAGCGGCGAGGTCGAGATAGGCTTCAATCAAGTCAGCGAAATTCTCGCACAGCCCACTATCGAACTCATTGCCCCGTTGCCGTCAGATATACAGAATTACACCCAGTTCGCTCCGGGGATCATTATCGGTAGCAATCAGGCCGATGCTGCAAAAGCGCTGGTCGCGTTCCTATCCTCGCCTGGCAGCCGGACCGTTCTGAAGGCCAAGGGTTTCGAATAGTGTCGTGAAGTTAGAAAGATGCACTTCTGTCGTGATTATTTGCAGCCCGAACCAGTCCAAGGCGGGGGCTCGTCTCGATTGACGATAAGGTCTACCGAGCCGCACCCTTGAGGATGGCCATCAGATGCCTCCTATCGAGGCTGCTCAGCATGAACAGTAGCGATGCCAGGAGCCGTAGACATCTTTCCAATCCCCGCTCGCCGCGAATAAAGACGTGCATCCCCTTAGAATTTAGTGCGCGGCTAGTTTCGCGCAGCTTCACTTCGCGCCCTTGCAGCGAGTTAACGTCTTCGGCCGAACAACCCTGAACAGCAATGTTACACCCCATTGTTACACAGTCGGGGCCAACGCAACTCTCTGATTGGGCTTATCTATCTGGATTTGTTTGATATCCAGAATTGTATGGTGCCCAGGAAAGGACTCGAACCTTCACGGCCGTTAAGCCACTGGCACCTGAAGCCAGCGCGTCTACCAATTCCACCACCTGGGCATGCCGGTTAGGCACGGAGGCGGTTACTACGGTTCGGTGACGCGGTTGTCAATTCATGCTTGAACCCTGCTTCGGGATGCGGATTGCGCATCGCAAACCGGCTCGGTACAAGCCTGACGAGACGCACTCTTCCCGCAGGAATGGATCCCAGGAATGGCCCCCATGGCATCGAATCTGGAAACTCTCGTCACGGTTTTCGGCGGATCGGGGTTTTTGGGCCGAAATGTCGTCCGCGCGTTGTGCCGGCGCGACTACCGGGTCCGGGTCGCGGTGCGACGGCCGGAGCTGGCCGGGTACCTCCAGCCGTCCGGCAAGGTCGGGCAGGTCCACACCATTCAGGCGAACTTGCGCTATCCGGCCTCGGTCGAGGCGGCGCTGCGTGATTCGCAGGTCGTGATCAATCTGGTCGGCATCCTCGCCGAGGGTGGCGCGCAGAGTTTTGACGCTGTCCAGGCCAAGGGCGCCGAAACGGTCGCCAAGGCGGCGGCCGCGGCCGGCGCGCGCCTGATCCATGTCTCCGCGATCGGCGCCGACGCGGAATCGCCCTCGCGCTATGCCCAGGCCAAGGCGGCCGGCGAAGCCGCGGTCCTGGCCGCGGTGCCGTCGGCGACGATCTTCCGCCCCTCCGTGATGTTCGGCCCCGAGGACCAGTTCACCAACCGCTTCGCGGCGCTGGCGCGGATGTCGCCGGTGCTGCCGCTGATCGGCGAGAGTACCCGGATGCAGCCGGTCTATGTCGGCGACGTCGCCACCGCGATCGCGGATGCCGTCGACGGCAAGGCCAAGGCGGGCGCCACCTACGAGCTCGGCGGGCCGGAAGTGCTGACCATGCGCGAGATCATCGAGGCCATCCTCGAGATCGCCGATCGCAAGCCGATGCTGGTGCCGCTGCCGTTCGGACTGGCCCGCTTCAAGGCCAACTTCCTGCAATTCGCGCCGGGCGCGCTCAAGCTGACGCCGGACCAGGTCACGCTGCTCGCGCGCGACAATGTCGTGTCGGATGCGGCGAAGGCCGCCGGCCTGACACTGGAAGGCCTCGGCATCGCCGCCGACTCGCTTGAAGCGATCGCCCCGCAATATCTCTGGCGTTTCCGCGCCGCCGGGCAGTTCCAGCGCAAGAGCGCGTAGGGTCTTTTCTCACCTCTCCCCGTAAGAACGGGACGAGGGAGTGCACCGCGGCCGCGGCCGCAGTGCGCATCCCACAATCGCCAGAATTTCCGCTTCCTGGCGCGTCGACGTCTTCGGGAGTTACCGCCCCAGCGCCAGCGCGATCAGGCCGAGCGTGCCGACGATCACGCGCCACCAGGCGAACACCACGAAGCCGTGACGGGTGACGTATCCGAGGAACGCCTTCACCACGATGATCGCGGTGATGAACGACACGACGAAGCCGATCGCGACGATGCCCATGTGGTCCATCGTCATCTCGGAGCGGTTCTTGTAGAAATCGTAGGCGAACGCGCCGATCATGGTGGGGATGGCGAGGAAGAACGAGAACTCCGCCGCCGCGCGCTTGTCGGCCCCCAGGAACATCGCCGCGACGATGCTGGCACCGGAGCGCGACACGCCCGGGATCATCGCGATACACTGCGCGATGCCGATATAGAGATACATCAGCAGCGGAAACCGGGTGGCGTCATGCTCGCGCGCCTTGAGATCGAGCTTGTCGACCCAGAGCAGGATGGCGCCGCCGACGATCAGCGAGAAGCACACCACCCACGGATTGAACAGCATGCTCTTGATGTACTTGCCGGCGACGAGACCTACGATGACAGCGGGCAGGAACGCCACCAGCACGCCGATCACGAAGCGGCGTGCATAGGCGTCGCCCGTGAACATGCCGATCGCGACATCCCACAATTTCTTGAAGTACAACACGACGATCGCGAGGATGGCGCCGAGCTGGATCAGGACCGTAAACGAATCCCAGAACGCGCCCTCGCCGAGATGGAAGAAGCGCTCCGCAAGCAGCAAATGGCCGGTCGAGGAAACGGGAAGGAACTCGGTCACACCCTCGATGATGCCGAGGATCACTGCCCGTATTGCATCTGACATATTTACGGTCCATTTGCGCTGGAAAAGCGGGGCTCTTCTCGCCCATCCGCTCCCGTGCTGCAATCGCAAAATGCGGCGTCGCGCCCTTGCTTCGCGGTTTTGAAAGACTAGTGTGGCGCCGCACAAACATTGATGGATTCTTAAGCACCATCAAATAGTCAAAGGCTTCATGTTTACGCTGTTTCATCATCCGTTCTGTCCGCAGTCGCGGTTCATCCGCCTGATCGCGGGGGAATACGGGCTTGAGCTGAAGCTGGTCGAAGAGCGCAGCTGGGAGCGGCGCGAAGCATTTCTGCTGCTCAACGCGGCGGGCACGACGCCCGTCCTGGTGGACGACGAGCAGCCGCCGATACCGGGCGCGGCGATCATCGCCGAATATCTCGACGAGTCCTACGGGCACGACATGGGACCCAAGCGCCTGATGCCGGAGACGATCGGCGAGCGCGTCGAGGTGCGCCGGCTGATGGCCTGGTTCAACGAAAAGTTCTTCGAGGAAGTCTCCCACCCGCTCGTCACCGAGCGCATCTACAAGCGCTTCATGAGCGAGGACAACGGCGGCGGCCCGCCCTCGGCCGACGTGATGCGAGCCGCCAAGGCAAACGTGCGCTATCATCTGGCCTATATCGGCTGGCTGGCGCAGACACGTAATTTCCTCGCCGGCGACCGGCTCACCTACGCGGATCTCGCCGCCGCGGCGCACCTCTCGGCGATCGACTATCTGGGCGACGTGCCATGGAGCGAGGACGACGCGGCAAAGGCGTGGTACGCGCGGGTGAAATCCCGCCCGTCGTTCCGTCCGCTGCTGAGCGAATGGCTGGCGGGCGTGCCGGCGTCGCGGACCTACGTGGACCTCGACTTCTGAACTCCGATCCGACCGAACTGAAGACGGCGCTTGCAAGCGAGGCACGCGCGCTCGGCTTCGACTGCATCGGTATCACCCAGCCCGGCATGATCGAAAATGCCGGAAAACACTTTCTCGAATTCATCGCATCCGGCGGCCATGGCGACATGGACTGGCTCGCCGCGCAGCCGGAGCGGCGGGTCGATCCGCGCGGGCTGTGGCAGGACGTGCGCAGCGTCATCATGCTCGGCGTCAATTACGGCCCCGACCAGGATCCGCTCGCGATCCTCCAACAGCGCACGCGCGCGGCGATCTCGGTCTATGCGCAGGGCGACGACTATCACGACCTCATCAAGAAGCGCCTGAAGGCGCTGGCGCGATGGCTGGTCGCGACCGTGCCGTCCGAAGTGAAAGTGTTCGTCGACACCGCGGCCGTGATGGAGAAGCCTTTGGCGCAAGCGGCGCATCTGGGCTGGCAGGGCAAGCACACCAATCTGGTCTCGCGCGAATTCGGCTCATGGCTGTTTCTCGGCGCGATCTACACCACGCTCGAGCTGCCGCGCGACGACGCCGAGATCGATCATTGCGGCTCGTGCCGGGCGTGTCTCGACATCTGCCCGACCGCGGCCTTCCCCGCGCCCTACAAGCTCGATGCGCGGCGCTGCATCTCGTACCTCACCATCGAGAACAAGGGACCGATCCCGCGCGAATTTCGTAAAGGCATCGGCAACCGCATCTATGGCTGCGACGATTGCCTCGCCGCCTGTCCCTGGAACAAGTTCGCGCAGGAGGGCCGTGAGGCCAAGCTCGCCGCACGTGACGCTTTGCGAGCGCCGGGTCTTGGCGAGCTCGCACGGCTCGACGACGCTTCGTTTCGCGCGCTGTTCACGAAATCGCCGGTGAAGCGCATCGGTCGCGATCGCTTCTTGCGCAACGTGCTGATCGCGATCGGCAACTCCGGCGACGCGGCGTTAGCGGACGAGGCGCGGCGATTGCTGGAGGATGCGAGCCCGCTGGTGCGTGGCGCTGCGGTGTGGGCGCTGGGGCAGCTGGTGTCGCGGGAGGAGTTCGACGCAATGAGAGCAACTGCCATCGCGCGCGAGCGTGATGATGGCGTGTGTGAGGAGTGGCTGGCCGCCTCCTAACACTCCGCTCCTTCCCTTCATCCTGAGGAGCGCGCTTCTTCGCGCGCGTCTCGAAGGATGCAGGCCGAGCTGCTGCCGAGGGGCCTGCATGGTTCGAGACGGCGCTTCGCGCCTCCTCACCATGTGGATTGGGGACCTTGATTTCCCCACACGTTCCTTCAAGCTCGCGCGTCATGACAAACATGCCTTTCTTCACCCGCGACGGCGACACATTCCATCCGACGGAAGTCGCCAACGGTCCGTGGGATCCGAAATCGCTGCACGGACGCGTCATCATCGGCCTGCTCGGCTTCGCCATCGAGGAGCGGCATTCCGGCCCTGGATTCGTGCCGGCGCGGCTGACCGTCGATATGTTTCGGCTGCCGACCATCGACAAGCCGATCGAGGTGACGACACGGCTGGTGCGCGACGGGATGCGCATCCGCGTCGTGGAAGCGGAGTTCTTCTCCGGCGGCGTCGGCATGGCGCGCGCCTCGTGCCAGCTGTTGCGTCGGACACAGAATCCGGGCGGCAATGTCTGGTCGCCGCCGAACTGGGACGTGCCGAAGCCGGCCGACATTCCCAAGCCGACCGATCCGCGGCTCGGCATGAACGGCAAATGGACCACGCGACCGATCGTCGGCCATATGGGCTCGCTCGGGCCACGAAAACTCTGGATGAGCGAGGTGCGCGAGCTGGTCGCGGGCGTGCCGATGACGCCGTTCGTCCATGTCGCCACCGGCGCGGACTTCGCCAGCCCGTTCGCGAACGCCGGCGACAAGGGACTCGGCTACATCAACAGCGACGTCACGATCTATCTGCACCGCCTGCCGGTGACGAACTGGATCGGCTTCGACGTGGTGAACCACCAGGCCACCGACGGTGTGGCGATCGGCGAATGCTGGCTCTACGATGAAGCGGGCCCGATCGGCACCGCCACGGTCGCGGCGCTGGCGCAGCGCAAGCCGATGGCGAAGCCGGCGCCGCCGTAGTGTTGTTCGTCATTCCGAAGAAGCCGAGACGTTAGCCCCGCGCACAGTGCGCTCCCTCCCCCCTTGCGGGGGAGGGCTGGGAAGAGGGGTGGCCACAAGCACCGCTCTCGCCCGTGGCTACCCCCCTCCCTGCCCTCCCCCGCAAGGGGGAAGGGAACGGAGAGAGTGGTGCATCACGCCAAATGCCGCTTCATCTCGGCCCGCGCTTTCAGCTCCGCGCCCTGCTTGGCGACGATCTTCGCGATCCTGTCAGGCGCAAACTTCAGATCGACAAACGCCGGCGCGGTGTTCGCGACCTCGTGATAGCTGACGATCTTGCCGTCGCGAAGTGTCATGATCGCCACGCCCTCGAACATCGCCCGCGCGCCATTCGCCTCCGGCAAGGTCGAACGGTAGCTGAACGTGTAGCGCGCATAGAGCGTGATGCCGTTCGACACCGGGTCGTGCATGTCCCAGCGAAAATCGGTCGCCGTGCGATAGAACCAGTCGTCGATCATCGCGGCGATCTTCTCGCGGCCGGCGAAGGCGCCGTAGAACACGTCGTGATAGACGCCGTCCTCGGTGAACAGGTCGGCAAAGGCTCGGCCGTTGCGTTGTTCGACGGCGTCGCAGAAGGCGCGCAGCATGGCGGTGGTCATTGGCGTTTCTCCCACTCTCTTCGTCATGCCCCGCGAAGGCGGGGCATCCAGTACGCCGCAGCTTCTCGGTTCAATCACTGCAGTCGCTGGAATACTGGATCGCCCGATCAAGTCGGGCGATGACACCGAGTGCTGGGCGGCGATTTCACCCGATCTCGGCCACCGCGGCAAGAATGCGGGCGATGTCCTGCGGCCGCGAGAGGCGGTGATCGCCGTCCTGGATCAGGGTCAGCACGACGTCGTCGGCCGGCAGGCGATGGGTTAGCGCGAACGCGTGCTGCCAGGGCACGTCAGGATCCTGCGCGCCTTGCAGGATGCGGACGGGACAGCCGAGATCGATGGCGCCGCCGAGCACGAGGTGGTTGCGCCCCTCCTCGATCAGATTCCGCGTGATCGGATAGGGCGAGCCGTCGCCATAGTCCGACGGTCTCAGCCACAGGCCATTGGTCTCGATCTCTTTCTTCACCGCAGCCGGGAAATTCTTCCACATCAGCTCCTCGGTGAAGTCGGGCGCCGGCGCGATCAGCACCAGGCCCGCCAGCGATGCTTTGCCAGAACGCTTTTTGATCTCGCGCGCGAGCAGGAGCGCCATCCAGCCGCCCATCGACGAGCCGATCAGGACTTGCGGGCCGGCGCAGAACCGCTCGAACACCGCGACGCTTTCCTCGAGCCAGCGCCCGATGGTTCCGTCGGCGAAATCGCCGCCGGATTCGCCGTGGCCGGAATAATCGAACCGCACCACGGCGCGGCCATGATCCCGGGCCCAGTCGTCCAGCGCCACGGCCTTGCTGCCCCGCATGTCCGATTTGAACCCGCCGAGCCAGACCAGCCCGGGTCCTTGACCAGATTCTTGACCAGATTCTTGACCAGATTCCTGGCCAGATTCTTGGCTGGCGCGGCGGCGCACCGCGATCCGGCGTGCGGACGGGCCCTCGCCCACATCGATGAAGTCGAGCACGGCATCGGGAATTGCAGGGGTCATGGAACGTTTACTCTGGCTGTGCGGTTTGAAAGCTGTCCGGCCGTGCTCCGCAGCGCAGCCGGACGTCGGCATTGGCCCTTTGGGACGCTTGCGGAACAGAAGCAAGGTGTCTATGTCGGTCTGCGTGCCCCGCCGTGGCCAAAATGCCTCGCATTTGAGGCTTTTTCGACCGCCGCACGAGCGATTGCTTGCCGGCAACCGTATCTTCCTGCAAAATAGCCGCCTCTTTTCATAACTTTGGAGAACCACCCATTCGCCGTCCCAATAAAGCCCCGCCCACTGCCGCCAAAGACGGGCCGCGCATCAATGACGATATTCGCAATGCGCAGATCCAGCTGATCGATCAGACCGGTGACAACAAGGGCACGATCGAGACCGTCGCAGCTATCCGCCTGGCCCAAGAGGCCGGCATGGATCTGGTCGAGATCTCGCCGAACGTCAGCCCTCCCGTCTGCAAGATCATGGACTACGGGAAGTATAAGTATTCCGCGCAGAAAAAAGCCGCCGAAGCCCGCAAGCGGCAGAAGATCGTCGAGATCAAGGAGATCAAGCTCCGCCCGATGATCGACGACCACGATTACGAAGTGAAGATGCGCGCAATGCAGCGGTTCTTCGAGGAGGGCGACAAGGTCAAGATCACCTTGCGCTATCGCGGCCGCGAAATGGCGCATCAGGAGATCGGCACCAAGCTGCTCGACAAGATCAAGACCGACGTCGCCGAGCTCGCCAAGGTGGAGCAGGACGCACGGTTCGAGGGCCGTCAGGTCGTCATGGTACTGGCGCCGCGCTGACTCCGGTTCTTTAGGCTGAGGAATTCAACGGCCCGTCCGGATCTCCGGCGGGCCGTTTTGTTTTCTTGCCTCTCCCGCTTGCGGGAGAGGAGCGCACCGTTCTCTTGGCGACCGTTACGTCCTTGTCGCCTGCCAGATGCCGCTGCAGCTGTCGCCGGAGATGATGCCGTGCCAGGAGCCGGTCCCGGCCCCGCCGGCGAGCCGGCCGCCGCCGCTGGCATGGGACGCCCCGACCGAAACCTGGACCGCGACGGCACCGCTGGGATTGACCTTGCCGGAGACCCGGCCACCGCCGGCGGACGACACCCGACTGCCGGCGACGGTGAAGGGAACGCTGTAGCCGGAGCTGCAATTGCCGCGGGTGGTGGCGAAGGTGACGTTCCAGACGCCGTCATAGCCGCGGATGCGAGCGTCGGCAGTCGACGGAAACGCAGCAATGGCGAGCACGGCCAACAGCGCCAGGCGGCGCGGACGAGCGAAATCAGTCAAGGACGGAAGCGATTGGGAAAAATGGGGCATTTTGGTCCTGCTCTGGGCGACACGGCTCGGACATGAGGTTTAGCAATTCCGGATAGTCGCCGGCTAGGTTCCACCGGTTCATCGTTGCCAATTCGCCCGTCCTCTGTCATAAGCCCAGCCTTCATTGCCCGGCTGATTAAGGGCTGCCGTGGCGGTGTCCGTGCGGGTTTCGCGCTAGTTCGTAAAACCTGAGCACAATCAACGCTCTAACGAGCATTTTGACGGCCAGCCGCCTTCGCGGGCGGATTTTTATGGCCATTAGGAGAGCCAAATGCCCAAGCTGAAGACCAAATCGGGCGCTAAAAAGCGCTTCAAGGTGACTGCCACCGGCAAAGTGATGTTCGCTCATCGCAGCAAGCGTCACGGCATGATCAAGCGGACGAAGAAGCAGATCCGTCAGCTGCGCGGCACCGCCGTGCTGTTCAAGACCGACGGCGACAACGTCAAGAAGTACTTCTTGCCGAACGCCTGATCGCGTCCACGATCATTGCCACCAGCGCCGCAGCTTTCGCGGCGATCCGAACATCAAGTCATCTCTGAAGGAAATTTGTCATGGCTCGCGTCAAACGCGGTGTGACCGCCCACGCCAAGCACAAGAAAGTCTACAAGGCCGCCAAGGGTTTCCGCGGCCGCCGCAAGAACACGATCCGTACCGCCAAGCCGGCGGTCGAGAAGGCTCTGGTGTATGCCTTCCGTGATCGCAAGCGCAAGAAGCGGACGTTCCGCGCACTCTGGATCCAGCGCATCAACGCGGCTGTGCGTCCGTTCGGCCTGACCTACAGCCGCTTTATCGATGGCATGGCCAAGTCCGGGATCACCGTGGACCGCAAGGTGCTGTCGGATCTCGCGATCAACGAGCCCGCGTCGTTCCAGGCGATCGCCGAGAAGGCCAAGGCCGCTCTGGCGGCCTGAGCACGCCAGCGCTAACGGCCGGCTCCGCCGGCCTTCAGCGTGCGTTGCGAGTGGCGCTGGGCGACCTCCGCCCGGCAGAATGCCGTAAACGACAGATACATGGTGCCGGATTTATTCCGGTACTTTTGGTCGCAGACGCGCATCTCGCGTTGGTAAGCGCGTTTCCGTGCGGTGTTGAGGCCGGCCATGAAGTCCGCCTCGCATTTCTTCTCGACGGCGGCGCCGAGCTGGACATCGCCGCTCGCGGTCAATTGGCACTCCTGAAACACCTTCATCGCGCTTTCGCAGCCCTTCTGGGCACCGATGGTGTCGACGACCTCGTCCAGCGTCATGGACTTCTCCATGCAGACCATGGCGCGCGCCGGGGTGCTCGCGACAGAGAGAACGACGGCGAGAGCAGCCAGACAGGATCTTGAGAGCATCGCGAACGCCTCCTCGTACCCCCCTTGGTGCCAGGCCCCCGCGCGAGGTTCAACCCAGCCGTTCCCAAGCCCGAAATGACCGGCTTTTCGCTTGACGTTACGGCCTTCGGGCGGCGACAACCCAGCCGAATTTGGCAGCAGGAATTTGACCGTGTCCGACCTCGCAACGCTCGAAACATCCATCCTCGACCAGATCGCCGCCGCCGGCGATGAGGCCGCCCTCGAAGCGGTGCGCGTCGCAGCCCTCGGCAAGAAGGGTTCGATCTCGGCGCTTCTTGCCACGCTCGGAAAAATGTCGCCGGACGAGCGCAAGACCCAAGGCGCTGCGATCAACCAGGCCAAGGACAAGGTCACCGCGGCACTCGCCGCGCGGCGCGACGTTTTGAAATCGGCGGCGCTCGACGCACGGCTTGCGTCGGAAACCATCGACGTCACCCTGCCGCTGCGCGATGCGCCGACTGAAGCCGGCCGCATCCATCCGCTGAGCCAGGTCTGGGACGAGCTGACCACGATCTTCGCCGACATGGGATTCTCGGTCGCCGAAGGCCCGGATATCGAGACCGACGACTACAACTTCACCAAGCTGAATTTTCCGGAAGGCCATCCCGCGCGCGAGATGCACGACACCTTCTTCTTCCACCCGAAGGAGGACGGCTCGCGCATGCTGTTGCGCACCCACACCTCGCCGGTGCAGGTGCGCACCATGCTCAGCCAGAAGCCGCCGATCCGCGTGATCTGCCCGGGCCGCACTTATCGCATCGATTCGGATGCGACCCACACGCCGCAATTCCACCAGGTCGAAGGCCTCGTCATCGACAAGCACTCGCATCTCGGCCACCTCAAATGGATCCTGCACGAGTTCTGCAAGGCGTTCTTCGAGGTCGACCACATCAACATGCGCTTCCGGCCCTCGTTCTTCCCCTTCACCGAACCGTCGCTGGAAGTCGACATCCAGTGCCGCCGCGACAAGGGCGAGATCCGCTTCGGCGAGGGCGAGGACTGGCTCGAGATTCTCGGCTGCGGCATGGTGCATCCGAACGTGCTGCGCGCCTGCGGCATCGATCCCGACGAGTACCAGGGCTTTGCCTGGGGCATGGGCATCGACCGCATCGCCATGCTGAAATACGGCATCGCCGATCTGCGCCAGCTGTTCGACAGCGACGTCCGCTGGCTGTCCCATTACGGCTTCAAGCCGCTGGAAGTGCCGACCCTCGCGGGAGGGCTGAGCTCGTGAAATTCACCCTCTCCTGGCTGAAGGAACATCTCGACACCGACGAGCCGCTGGAAAAGCTCGTCGAGAAGCTCACCATGATCGGGCTCGAGGTCGAGAACATCGAGGACAAGGCGAAGGCGCTGAAGCCGTTCACCATCGCCAAGGTGATCTCCGCCGAGCAGCATCCGAATGCGGATCGCCTGCGCGTCTGCATGGTCGACACCGGTGACGGTGGTGCGCCCGTGCAGGTGGTGTGCGGCGCGCCGAATGCGCGAACGGGTCTCGTCAGCGTGTTCTCACCGCCCGGCACCTACATTCCCGGCAAGGACATCACGCTCGGTGTCGGCACCATCCGCGGTGTCGAGAGCCGCGGCATGCTGTGCTCGGCGGCTGAATTGCAGATTTCCAACGACCATGACGGCATCATGGAATTGCCCGCGGATGCGCCGATCGGCGCTGCTTACGCTGCATGGGCCGGCCTCGGCGATCCCGTGGTCGAGATCAATCTGACGCCGAACCGGCAGGACTGCACCGGCGTCCACGGCATCGCGCGCGATCTTGCCGCCGCCGACATGGGCAAGTTCAAAGACCCGACCATCAAGCCGATCAAGGGCGAATTCCCGTGCCCGGTGAATGTCACGGTCGAGGACGCGGCGTTCTGCCCGGGCTTCGCGCTGCGCCTCGTGCGCGGCGTGACGAACGGCCCGTCGCCGGAATGGCTGCAGAAGCGGCTGACCGCGATCGGGCTGCGCCCGATCAACGCGCTGGTCGACATCACCAACTTCATGACTTACGACCGCGCACGGCCGCTGCACGTGTTCGACGCCAAGAAGGTGAAGGGCAATCTCGTGGTGCGCCGCGCCCGTGACGGCGAGACGCTGCTCGCGCTCGACGGCCGCAGCTACAATCTCGATCCCGCGATTTGCGTGATCGCGGACGAGCACGGCGTCGAATCGCTCGCCGGCATCATGGGCGGCGAGGCCTCGGGCTGCGACGAAGGCACCACGGACGTGCTGATCGAATCGGCGCTGTGGAACGAGATCAACATCGCCCAGACCGGCCGCAAGCTCGGCATCAATTCGGATGCGCGCTATCGCTTCGAGCGCGGTGTCGATCCGGCCTTCATGGTGCCCGGGCTGGAGTTCGCGACCAAGCTGGTGATGGAGATGTGCGGCGGCACGCCGTCCGAGAACGTCGTGGTCGGCAAGACCTTCGGCGACGACCGCGTGATCGATTTTCCGGTCACCGAGGTCAAGCGGCTCTCGGGCATCGAGGTGCCGATGCCGGAGGTGAAGCGCATCCTGACCCATCTCGGCTTCATGATGGCAGGCCCGGGACCAGTCGTGAAGGTCGCGGTGCCGTCGTGGCGTACCGACGTGCACGGCAAGGCCGACATCGTCGAGGAAGTCGTCCGCATCTACGGCGTCGACAAGGTGCCGATGACGCCGTTCGAGCGCGGCGAGGACGCACGCAAATCCGTGCTGACCCCGCTTCAGCTCCGCACCCGCCGCGCCAGGCGCGCGCTGGCGGCCCGCGGCATCATCGAAGCGGTGACATGGTCCTTCATCACCAAGTCTGCCGCAAAGCTGTTCGGCGGCGGCCAGCGCGAACTCGAAGTCGCCAACCCGATCGCGTCGGATTTGTCCGATATGCGCCCGACCCTGTTGGCCGGCCTGATCGCGGCGGCGCAGGCAAATGCCGATCGCGGCTTTGGCGATGTCGCGCTGTTCGAGGTCGGGCAGGTGTTCAAAGGCGATCGCCCAGAGGATCAGTTCACGGCCGCAAGCGGCGTCCGCCGCGGCTTTGCGTCGTCGCAAGGTCTCGGCCGGCACTGGTCGGGTTCGGCACAGGCTGAATTGTTCGACGCCAAGGCCGATGCGCTCGCAGTGCTCGCCGCTGCCGGCGCGCCGATGCAGGCACTTCAGATCGTCGCGGGCGGCCCGTCCTGGCTGCATCCCGGGCGCTCCGGCACGATCCAGATCGGGCCGCAGAACGTGCTCGGCTACTTCGGCGAGATGCATCCGCGCGCGCTCGAGGCGCTCGGCGCCGGCGGCCCGCTGATGGTGTTCGAGGTGATCCTCGACCGCATCCCCGAGGCGAAGAAGAAGCCGACCCGTGCCAAGCCCGTGATCGAGCTGTCGGCACTCCAGCCGGTCTCGCGCGATTTCGCCTTCATCGTCGACCGCACCGTGAAGGGCGGCGACATCGTGCGCGCGGCTCAGAGCGTCGACAAGAAGCTGATCACGGCCGTGAACGTGTTCGACGTCTACGAAGGCAAGGGCATCGACGACGGCAAGAAGTCGATCGCAATCGCGGTGACGATCCAGCCGCGCGAAAAGACCCTGACCGACCAGGAGATCGAGGCCGTCGCCGCGCAAATCGTGGCGGAGGTGACGAAGAAGACCGGCGGCACATTGAGGGCATGATGCCGAAAAGTGTGAAGCGGTTTTCGGACATCATCATGCTCGAGAAATAATAGAGCATGAGTCTCACTGACTTTCTTCCGAAGGACGTCAGCCTCACTATTGCGATGGCGCTCTGCGCCGTCGCTTTCGTTTCGGGCACGGCGCGCGGCTTCTCCGGCTTCGGCTCGGCGCTGATCTTCATGCCGCTGGCGAGCAGCATCGCGGCGCCGCGTCTCGTTGCCGCGCTGCTCCTCGTGATCGATTTCGTCGCGGCCGCGCCGCTGCTGCCCGACGCCTGGCGCAAGGCCGACCGCAAGGCCACCGCCGTGATCGTGCTGGGCGCGCTGGTCGGCGTACCCGTCGGCACCTATTTCCTCAGCGTGCTCGAACCCGTCACGACGCGGTGGATCATCTCCTGCTTCGTCGCCGCGCTGTTGCTTCTGCTGCTGTCGGGCTGGCGCTATCGCGGCAAGGACCACGCCTGGCTCTCGGTCGGCATCGGCAGCCTCTCCGGCTTCTGCAGCGGCCTCGCACAGACCGGCGGCCCGCCGATCGTCGGCTACTGGCTCGGCCGCCCGATCGCCCCGATCGTGGCCCGCGCCAACATCCTGCTGTTCTTCGGCGCGTCGGATTTCTTCTCGATGGTCAGCTACGCGACCACCGGCCTGATCTCACGCGAATCGCTGGTGCTCTCGCTCATCGTCGGACCGGTCTATGCAATCGGCGTCGCCTTCGGCGCGTCGCTGTTCGGCCGTGCCAGCGAGACGGTGTTTCGCGGCATCTGCTACGCGCTGATCGCAATGGCGGTTGTCTTTGGACTACCGGCGCTGGATGGGATTTTGCGCTGAATCATCCACGTCGTCCCGGCGAAGGCCGGGACCCATAGTCCCGATCGGCTTTTGTTACGCGAACTGGTCACTCCGGGTCCTCGCCAAACCACTTCCTGTGGTTATGGGTCCCGGCCTTCGCCGGGACGACGAGTTAAGCTTATTGCGGCCTTGTCCGCCTCCGCTTCGTCGACTGCGTCGGCACGTCGGCCGGCTCGTCCTTCAGCGCACCGATCTTGCGTAGCGCCGCGTCCGCGGCGCGCTCGCCGCTTTCCCAGGCGCCGTCGACGGTGCCCCAGAGCGTCTCGTGCGTGGCTTCGCCGGCGAGGAACATGTTGCCAATCGGCTCGGTCAGGATTTTTCGCGAGAGCTGACCGCCCGGAGAGGCCGCCGACATCGCCCCCATCACGAAGGGCGAGGCGTTCCAGCGCGTCGCGCTGGCTTTCTGCACTACGGCGGCGACTTCGCTGCCGAACAGCTTTGTGATCCATTCCCGTGCGAAGGCCGTCATCGCCTTCTCGCCCTGCTCGGACAGATCGCGGCCGAACGAGCCGCCGACATCGATCGAGCACAGCGAGGAGCCGCCGATATTGGCGAACATCAGCGCCGTGCGCGTCGAGTTGCTCTGCTCGATCAGGATGTCGTCGCGCGACAGGCCGAGCGGATTGCCCGGCAGTTGCAGCACGATGTGATCGTAGCTTCCGAGCGTGAGCTTCGAGGCGGCATCGAGCGTGCGCTTCGGAATGTCAGGCCCAAACTTGATCGCGCCCGAGGTCAGCACATTGGTCGAGACCGTGATGATGACGGCGCGTGCGGCGATCCTGCCGGCCTGTGTCTCCACGCTGACGTCGCGATTGCTCCAGACGATCCGGCTCGCCGGCGTCGATAGTGCGACCGGCGCCTGCTCACCGAGTTTGGTGATCAGGGTCCCCAGGCCCTGGCGGCAGCCGATCGCGGCGTTGCGATCCTGTGCGCGCCCCTTGTCGATCGCAGACAACTCCTTCAGGTCCTTGCCGGCGAAGCTCGCCCCCAGCATGAACTCGGTCGCGCCGGCCCAGTCGCCGAGATCCTTCGGCACCACCGAGGCGCAGGCGGTATCGAGCTTGCCGCGCGCGGCCTCGTCGATGGCGCGGTTGGCGCGCACCAGCGCTGCCAGGAATTCCTCGGTCTCGCCGGCCCGCGCGTTGCGGCGGCCGATGCGCATCTTCTGGCCTGACGGCGCCGGCAGAACGTCGAGCCCGGCGCTGCGCGCCAGCCGGATCATCGGATTGGTGTCGGGATTGTGCATCCAGCGCGCGCCGCGATCGAACGGCGTGTCGAAGGTCGTCGTATCCGTGATGCAGCGCCCGCCGATCTGCGACGCAGCTTCCACCACCACGACCTTGCGATTGGCAGCCATGATGCGCCGCGCCGCGGCAATTCCGGCCGCGCCCGCGCCGATCACGACGATGTCAGCCTCGCGCGGCAGGGGCGCGGCGGTTGCGCGCAGGACCGGCATCGCGGCAAGGCCCGCCGACGCCGATAGGAAGCTGCGGCGCGTGATTGTCATGTCATGGTTTCCGGAGACTTGCGGCAAACGGGAACAGCTAGCGAACCTTGCCGTATCTGATGTTGCGCGGCAACCATCATGGTGAATCAATCGTGCTTGATGTCACAGAGTGATGAACCGAATTGCAACACGTTCCGACCATGATAGAGAAGAGAAAAAGACGGCCGGAAAAGGCCGTGGGGGAGTTTTGAAATGGGGACGGTCCTGGATTCAGTCGGCAAGCTGATTGCCGCGTACCTCTCGAAGGAGGTGCCGGGCTATGAGCCGTTCACGCCGAGCGACCCGGAGCATCTGCGCGGCGTCATAGAGCCCGGCGACGTGCTGCTGGTCGAGGGCAACAACCGCATCTCGGGCATCATCAAATATCTGACGCAGTCGACCTGGTCGCATGCGGCGCTCTATGTCGGCCCGATCGAGGGCGCCGAGGAGCCCGACGGCGAGCCCCACGTGCTGATCGAGGCCAATATCGGCGAGGGCGTCACCTCCGCGCCGCTGTCGAAATATTTCCCCTATCATACCCGGGTCTGCCGTCCGGTCGGGCTGTCCTACGAGGACCGCACCACGGTCTGCCGCTATGCGATCAACCGCATCGGCTTCGGCTACGACACCAAGAACATCGTCGACCTGATGCGCTTTCTGTTTCCGCTGCCGATCCCGCAGCGCTGGCGCCGCCGCATGATCTCGATCGGCTCCGGCGATCCCACCAAAATCATCTGCTCGGCGCTGATCGCGCAGGCCTTCGACGCCGTGCGTTACCCGATCCTGCCGAAGATCACCAAGGCCGGCAGCCGCGCCGCCCGCCGCGAGATCCTGCATATCCGCGATTCCTCGCTCTACATGCCCCGCGACTTCGACATCTCGCCCTATTTCGAAGTCGTCAAACCCACCATCGTGCACGGCTTCGACTACACCGCCTTGCACTGGGCCGACAAGCAGAAGCCGCTCGAGGAGGTAGCCGGCACCTTCAGTGTCTTTCCAGAAACGTTCAGTGCGCCGCCGCTCGTTCCTGAAGCGATTGACGAAGAGGCGGCGGGTGAAATTCCGGCTGAGGAAGTGATGCGTGAGGCGGCTGCGGAGATGAGCGTCGCCTTCTCCGAGCATTTTGTGCTGCTGAACGAGCTCGCAAAGTACCGCGCACGGGAATACCAACCCGCGAGCGAGATCGCAGCGTAGGCTATCGCGCTTGCCGTCATTGCGGGGAGCGTAGCGACGAAGCAATCCAGACTGCCGCCGCAGAAACAGCCTGGATTGCTTCGCTACGCTCGCAATGACGGAAAAAACCGAGCTACCGCTCCGCCCGCCCAATCACCGCCATCAGCTCCGCGATCTTCTCGCGCTGGTCGGCCTTGTCGCCGCTCGCGATCGCATGTTCGACGCAATGGGCGACGTGATCCTTCAAAACCTCTTCCTCGACCCGGCGCAAAGCGGCGCGGACCGCCGAGATCTGCGTGACGATGTCGATGCAATAGCGGTCTTCCTCTACCATTTTCGAGAGGCCGCGAACCTGACCCTCGATCCGGCCGAGACGTTTTCCGACGGATGCCTTGATGTCCTTGCGCATGCCGGCTATATACCCCCCTAGGGTATAAGTTGCAAGGGCCGGAGCATCGCAATGAACGACGCCGAACACGGACACCATCACAAGTCGGAACCGCATTCCGGATGCGGCTGTGCCAGCAAAGCTGCGCCGGTCGCCAAGCCCGCGGCCTCCTCCTGCTGCGGCGATCACGCCCATGACGGCGATCATGACCATGGCGCCGCCGCGACAAAGGTCCGCGATCCCGTCTGCGGCATGACGGTCGATCCCGCGACTTCAAAACACCGCTTCGACCATGACGGCGAGACCTTCCATTTCTGCTCGGCCGGCTGCCGGGCCAAATTCGCCGCCGACCCCGCAAAATATCTCGCCAAGCAAGGCACGCCCGAGCCCGAGATGCCCGCGGGCACGATCTACACCTGCCCGATGCATCCGCAGATCCGCCAGGTCGGGCCCGGAAGCTGCCCGATCTGCGGCATGGCGCTGGAGCCAGAAGTGGCGAGCCTGGAGACCGGCCCCAATCCCGAGCTCGCCGACATGACGCGGCGGTTCTGGATCGGCGGCGCGCTGGCGCTGCCGGCCGTGGTGCTGGAGATGGGTGGCCATCTCGCGGGCCCGCACAACTGGATCGATGCGACGCTGTCGAACTGGATCCAGCTCGTCTTCGCAACGCCCGTGGTGCTGTGGGCCGGCTGGCCGTTCTTCGTCCGCGGCTGGCAGTCGCTGCTGACGCGCAACCTCAACATGTTCACGCTGATCGCGATGGGCACAGGCGTCGCCTACGTCTACAGCATCATCGGCACCGTCGCGCCGCAGATTTTTCCTGGCACGTTCCGCGGCCATGAAGGTGCGGTCGCGGTCTATTTCGAGGCGGCGGCCGTCATCACCGTGCTGGTGCTGCTCGGTCAGGTCCTGGAGCTGCGCGCGCGCGATGCGACGTCGGGTGCGATCAAGGCACTTTTGCAGCTCGCGCCGAAGACCGCGCGCCGCGTCGGGCCTGATGGCAGCGAGCACGAGGTCGAGATCGACGCACTTCATGCCGGTGACCGCTTGCGCGTGCGTCCGGGCGAAAAAGTGCCGGTCGACGGCATTATCCTCGAGGGCCGCTCGTCGCTCGACGAATCCCTCGTGACGGGCGAATCCATGCCGGTCACCAAGGAGACGGGCGCGAAGGTGATCGCGGGCACGCTCAACCAATCCGGCAGCTTCATCATGCGCGCCGACAAGGTCGGGCGTGAGACGCTGCTGTCGCAGATCGTGCAGATGGTCGCGGACGCGCAGCGCTCGCGTGCGCCGATCCAGCGCCTCGCCGACCAGGTCGCGGGCTGGTTCGTGCCGACCGTGATCGCCATTGCCGTCATCGCGTTCGCAGCCTGGGCCTGGTTCGGGCCGGAGCCGCGGCTGGCCTTCGGGCTCGTCGCCGCCGTCAGCGTGCTGATCATCGCCTGCCCCTGTGCGCTCGGACTCGCGACCCCGATGTCGATCATGGTCGGCGTCGGCCGCGGCGCGCAAGCGGGCGTCCTGATCAAGAACGCCGAGGCGCTGGAGCGGATGGAGAAGATCGACACGCTGGTGGTCGACAAGACCGGCACGCTGACCGAGGGCAAGCCCAAGCTGGTCGCGATCGTGCCGGCGGCCGGTTTTGCGGAAGATGACATCCTCCGCATGGCCGCCAGCGTCGAGCGCGCCAGCGAGCATCCCCTCGCCGATGCGATCATGCGCGCGGCGAAGGAGAAGCAGCTTGCGCTGGGCCAGGTCGAGCAATTCGATTCGCCGACGGGCAAGGGCGCCACCGGCACGGTCGACGGCAAGACCATCGTGCTCGGCAATGCCAAATATCTGACGTCGATCGGCATCGACACCAAAGCGCTCGATACAGAGGCCGAACGGCTGCGCGGGGATGGCGCGACTGTGATCAACATGGCCGTCGACGGCCGGCTTGCCGGCCTGTTCGCGATCGCCGATCCGGTCAAGGCCTCGACCCCGGAGGCGCTGAAGGCACTCGCGGCCGAAGGCATCAAGGTCATCATGCTGACCGGTGACAACCGCACCACGGCGGAGGCAGTGGCGCGCAGGCTCGGCATCGCCGAGGTCGAGGCCGAGGTGCTGCCGGATCAGAAGAGCGCGGTGGTGACAAAGCTGCAGAAGGCCGGCCGCAGCGTCGCGATGGCCGGTGACGGCGTCAACGACGCGCCGGCGCTGGCAGCTGCCGAAGTCGGCATCGCCATGGGCACCGGCACGGACGTGGCGATGGAGAGCGCCGGCGTCACGCTGCTCAAGGGCGACCTCACCGGCATCGTCCGTGCGCGAAAACTGTCGCAGGCGACCATGAGCAACATCCGACAAAACCTGTTCTTCGCCTTCATCTACAACGCCGCGGGCATTCCGATCGCGGCCGGCATTCTCTATCCGACTTTCGGCGTGCTGCTCTCGCCGATCATCGCGGCCGCCGCGATGGCGCTGTCCTCGGTGAGCGTCGTTGGAAATGCTCTGCGGCTGCGGGCGACGCGGCTGTGAGCACCGCGGAATCCGTGTAAAACGGCATCGAGCGCGCGAGGGAGCATTCTGATGCAGCGGATTACGATCACGATCGAGGACGATTTTCTGGCGGAGATCGACGCTGCGGCGGAAGCCCGCGGCTACCAGAATCGGTCCGAGATCATTCGCGACCTCGCGCGTGCCGGCTTGCAGCAGAGCAGCGAGGACACCGCACAGACCGGGCCCTGCGTCGCCGGCCTCGTCTATGTCTACGACCACGCCGCGCGCGATCTCTCAAAACGCCTGGTGCAGGAATTCCACGGCCACCACGACCTCGCGCTGGCAACCCTGCATGTCCATCTCGACGACAACAATTGCATGGAGATGACGGCGCTGCGCGGTGATGCCGCCGAGGTCAGGCATTTCGCCGACCACATCATCGCCGAACGCGGCGTCCGCTACGGCCGCGTGGTGATGATCCCGACGGGTGAAGCGAAGCCGGCGAAGGTGCGGAAGCACGGGCACCGGCATGAGTGACTCTTCTCCCTCTCCCCGCTTGCGGGGAGAGGGTTGGGGTGAGGGGGACTCTCCGCGGGGGCGGTAGCAGTTGGACTCGTGGAGAGTCCCCCTCACCCGCCGCGCGTTCCGCGCGTCGGCCTCTCCCCGCAAGCGGGGAGAGGCGAAGGAAGTCACGCCGCCTTCGCCGCACTCCCACACGGCAGGCCTGCCCGCGCCACCCCGCCATACAGCGTTTCGTTCGGCATTTCCTCCCGCAAGATCCTGCGCACCGAAATCAGCTTATCCAAATCGATCCCCGTCGCAAAACCCTTGCTCTCGCACAGGAACACGAGATCCTCGAACACGACGTTGCCGGTCGCGCCGGGAGCGAAGGGGCAGCCACCGAGGCCGCCGAGCGAGCCGTCGAGGATGCGCGCGCCTTCGTCGAGCGCCGCGGCCGCGTTCGCGATGCCCATGCCGCGGGTGTCGTGCAGATGGATGCAGATCGGCTTTGACCCTGCGAGCTTCACCGCGGCGCGCGTCAGCTCCGCCACCTGCTTCGGCCCGGCATAACCGACGGTGTCGGCGATGCCGACGAAATCGACACCAGCCTCCAGGCATTTGTCGACCAGCCGCAGCACTTCTGCAGGGTCAACCGCCCCGGTGATCGAGCAGCCCAGCGCCATCGAGATCGCCGCGTTCACGAGCGGCTTGTGGCTGGTGGCATCACGCATTTCGCACAGGCGTTTCAGATTGGCGATCGCGGACTCGCGCGAACGGTGCGCATTGGCCTGGCTGTGCTCTTCCGTTGCCGAGACCACCGAGGCGATCTCGCCGACGCCGGATTCCAGCGCCTCGTTCACGCCGCGCTCGTTGAGCGCAAGCGCGATGCCATGCGCGCCGGGCAATGAAGCGACGGTCGCGACGACGTCACGAACATCGACGAATTGCGGAAAAGTCTTTGCCGGCAGGAACGAGCCGACCTCGAAATGCCGCACGCCGGCGGCATATTCCTCGCGCACCCAGCGCTGCTTGGCGTCGGTTGACGGAATTTTCTTCACGAGCTGGAGCCCGTCGCGCAGGCCGACTTCGCGCAGGCTGACGCGTTCTGCGGGGTAAATCTCCTGAATCCGGCTCATGCGCGCCTCCCTGTTGTTTTTGACGTGACGTCTTCATTTTCATTGTCGATCTCGGCGCGAACGGCCGCAGTGTCGGCGCCGAGCAGCGCGACCTTCAGGCCTTCGCCGATATTGCTGCCGTTCCACTCGATCGGCAGCGCCGGCACCCGGAACGGCTTGCCGTCGGCAGTGATGTTGTTGACGAGCCCGCCCGGCCGCAGCACATGCGGATCGGCGAAGAGATCCTCGGGCCGGTTGATCGGCGAGAAGCAGATGTTGAGCGCATCGAGCCTCTGCGACAGTTTTGCCGCGTCCCACTGCCTGATGATCCCGGCGGCGCGCGGAATGATCCGCCCGCGCGCCAGGATGCGATCGGTCGTGGTGCGCAAGGCGGGATCATCGAGGAATTCAGTCAGGCCGAACTCGCGGCAGAAGCTCTGCCAATGGCCTTCGGTGACGACGCCGATGAAGATGCGCTCGCCGCCGGCGGTCTCGAAGATGTCGTAGATCGGCCAGGCATGCTCGCGCTCCGGCATCGAGCGCGGCTTGTTGCCGGTCATCTCGTATTCGACCATGTGCTGGGCGACCAGGAACAGGCAGTTCTCGAACAGGCCGATGCGGATGTCGGCGCCGTCGCGTTTTCCCCCGCGCTTCTGATAGAGCGCCGCGAGGATCGCGATCACGCCGAACATACCGCCCATGATGTCGTTGGCAGACGAGCCGACGCGCTGGGGCTTTTCGCTGGTGCCGGTCATGGCGGCAAGGCCCGCCATCATCTGCACGACCTCGTCGAGCGCGGGGCGGTGCTCGTAGGGACCGGAGAGAAAACCCTTGTGGCCGGCGATGATCAGATCCCGATGCCGGCGGCGCAATTCGTCCGCGCCAAGCCCCTGCTTCTCGAGCTGGCCGTCGCGAAAATTCTCCAGGAACACGTCGGCCGTCGCCAGCAGCCGGTGCATGGTGTCGCGATCCTCAGGCTTCTCGAAATCCAGCACCACACTGCGCTTGCCGCGGTTGAACAACGGGAAGAAGGCGGTGCCCATGCCCCCCAGGCTGCGGGTCTTGTCGCCCGCCGGCGGCTCGACCTTGATCACGTCGGCTCCGAGCTGCGCCAGGATCATGCCGCAGGTCGGACCCATGACCATGTGGGTCATCTCGACGACCCGCACGCCCGCAAGCGGCAATCCGGCCACCGATTCTTCCATCGCCATATGCGCCTGTTCCTTTGCCCGGCTGGTTCCGCTTGCCACGAGCCTAAGCCTTCACAGGCCTTCTGAAAATATATCTCACCGAACGTGATGTGGCCCTCCCCGTCGGAACGGGAAGAGGGGGAGCGCCGCCCGCATCACGCCGCCATCAAATTCTGCAACGCCGCACCATGGGGACGCCGAGTCAATCCGACCATCAGCGGGGCCGCCGCGCTGGTGCCGCCGATCTCCCTTGCCGAAGCGGCCCGGGGTGTCTACCTCTCGCGGGTGATTTCGTGAGAGGAACTCCCATGCTTGATGCCGCCGTAAAGGCGCTGTCGCAAATGATCTCGCCGCCGATGCGCTCGATCCTGTGGCGGTCGATCGGCGTCGCACTGGTGCTGATCATCGTGCTGGCGATCGGCTTGCAGCGGCTCCTGAGCTGGTTTGCGACCTATGGTGAGGCCTGGCTGGAGGGCCTGCTCGGTCCGGGCTGGCACTCATCGCTCGAGGTGTTGTCCTGGATCATTTCGATCGCCGCGGGCCTCGGCGTCGTGTTCGGGGCTGTGTTCCTGATGCCCGCGATCACCTCGCTGGTGGCGAGCCTGTTCGTCGACGACGTCGCCGACATCGTCGAGCGCGAGCACTATCCGGCGGAGCGGCCGGGCGTCGCGCTGCCGTTCAGCCAGGCGATCTACGAGGGCGTCAAGACCGCGCTGCTGACGATCCTGGTCTATCTGGTCGCGTTGCCGCTGGTACTTTTCGCCGGCGCCGGTTTCCTGGTCTTCTTCCTCGCCACGGCCTGGCTGCTCGGCCGCGAATATTTCGAGCTCGCCGCGATGCGCTTCCGTTCGCCGGAAGAAGCCAAGGCGATGCGGCGCGACAATGCGGCGACCATCTTCACCGCGGGCCTGTTCATCGCAGCCTTCGTCTCGATCCCGATCGTCAATCTGGCGACGCCGATCTTCGCCATGGCCTTCATGGTCCACATGCACAAGCGGCTCTCAGGCCCGCGGCCCGAATTGATCGAGCCGGCGCGGCAGATGCGGTGACGGCGTCTACGTCAGCGACACCCCGCATTTGCGCAACAGCGTCCTGGCGAAGCCGAACGGCGCCGGCGTGAACGGGCCGGGCGGCGCCCGGGTGACCAGCGCGACGACGCCGAGCGCGGCCATCGCGACCCAGAAGCACAGCCAGAAGCCGTCGATATAGGCGAGCACATTGGCCTCGCGCTGGACGAAGCCTGCGAGCGTACCGACCGCGCGCGCCTGTGCCGAGCCCGCACCATGGGCCGCGAAATGGTCGGCGAGCTGCTTCAGCATGCGGACCACATCGACATCACCGACGCCGAGATTCTGGCCGAGATAGAAGGAATGGACCTGCTCGCGGACGCGCAGCCACGTCCCCATCAACGCCACGCCGATCTCGGCGCCGCCGAGCCGCATGATCTGGATATAGGCGGCAAACGAGGTGGCGCGGCTCGGATCGGAGTTGGACAACAGCGTGATGATCAGCGGCAGCAAGGTCAGCGACTGCCCGATCGCCTGGAGCAGCACGATGCCGGTGAAATCCTCGCGCGCCCAATCATGGCTGAGCTGCGTGCCCCAGAGGTTGGCGGCGGCGAAGCAGGCAAATCCCACGACCACGACCGTCCGCGTATCGAAATGCCGCAGCAGCCAGATCGAGAACGGCACCAGCACGAACATCGGCAACGCACCATAGGTGAGCAGCAGGAGGCCACTCTGCTCCGGCCTGAGCAAGGCGATGGCGGCGAGGAAATTCGGCACCAGCGAGGCGTTGGACAGGCTGGTCAGCGTGTAGAGCAGGATCAAGACCAGCCCCAGACCGATATTGCGCGAGAACAGCACGTTGATATGCGCCCATGGCTGTCGCACCAGGGCCTCGTTGACGAGGAAGCCCGCGCACAGCACCGCGCCGGCAGTGATCAACGCCATCACCGTCCCCGACCCCAGCCAGTCCAGCCGATTGCCCTGGTCGAGCCCGGCATAGATCATCGAGACGCCGGCGCCGAGCAGCAGCATGCCGCCCCAATCGGCCTCGCGCAGCAAGGCGCGATTCACCGGTTCGTTCGGCGTGCCGAGATAAACCATCAGGCCCATCAGGGGCGCGATCACGACGCTCTGCCAGTACAGCCATTGCCAGCCGAGATGGTCGACATAGAAGCCGACCAGCGAGCTCGACGTGTCCAGAGCGAAGCCAACCCGGATTGAATAGATCGAGATCGCCGGGAGCCACCAGCGGATCGGCAGATTGCGGAACACGATCATCAGCGTCGCCGGCACGAAGGTACCGAGCAACTGGCCATGCACGACGCTGAGCGCGAGCAATGTCGGATAGTCGTGCACGAACGGGATGATCAGCGATATCGCGGCATAGACGAGGCTGGGGATGCCGAGCACGCGGCGCAGGCCGAACACGGTGGCAAGCCAGGCCACCGCGGGCGCGATGAAGATCTGCGAGCCGATGCCTGCGGTGGAGAGCCAGGCGCCCTCGTCGAACGAGAGCGAGAACGCGCCGCGCAAATCGGGCAGGCCAACCGTGGTCAGGCGGCTGTCGAAATTGGCGAGGAACGAGCCGAGCAGCACCGCCGCCACCGCGAACAAGGGCTGTGACGCGACGCCGCCGCGCGAAACCGGTCCGCGACTGGAATCGTCACTTTCCGTCATTCGCGGCCTTCGTGCCGATGCTGGTGACGACCGACATGCCCGGCACCAGCCGCGCCAGCAGTGGCTGGTTGTCGTCGAACTGGATGCGCACGGGAATGCGCTGCACGACTTTGGTGAAGTTGCCGGTTGCGTTGTCCGGCGGCAGCAGCGCGACCTGCGCGCCGGTCGCGGGCGCAATGCGCTCGACCCGGCCGCGCAGCTTCTCGCGCGGGAAACTGTCGACGGTGATCTCGACCGGCTGGCCCGGTGCGACGTGAGTGAGCTGGGTCTCCTTGTAATTCGCGATCACATAGACCTTCGGCAACGGCACGACGTTGATGAGGTTGGTGCCGATGTTGACGTAGTCGCCGGGCTGGACCTGCCGCTCGCCGACGACGCCGTCGAACGGCGCCGATACTTTGGTGTAGCCGAGCTTGAGCTTCGCACTCGCCAGCGTCGCCTTGGTCGCGTCGAGATCGGCGGCGCGCTGCTTCTTGGTGCCTTGCAGGACTTCGAGCTGGTGCTGCTGGGCCGCGATCGCGGCGAGGCTCGCGCGCACGTCGGCCTGCGCCTTGGCGTAGCCTGCGACCGCCTGCTCGAACCGTTGCCGCGTGCCGGATTCGGTCTGCGACAGGGACTGCTGACGCTCCTGCTCCTGCCGCGCCTCGACCTCCACGGCTTCGGCCGAGAGCCGCGCAGCCTGCGCCTGCGCGATCGTCGCATATTGCAGCTCGATCTGATTGGCCAGATTGTCGAGCACGGCTTGCGCGGCGGCGACCGACGCTTCGGACTGCGCGACTTGCGCCTCATAGTCGGCAGGATCGATCTGGATCAGGAGATCGCCGGCCTTGACGCGCTGGAAGTCGGTGACCCCTACGGTCAGCACTTCGCCGGAGACGCGACTGGCAAGCCGCGTCAGCTCGGCGCGCACATAGGCGTCATTGGTGGTCTGGACCACTGCGTTGCCGACCCATTCGTCGAAGCGCTGCGTTGCCAGCGCCACGAAGCCGAGCGCGACGATCACCGCGAACAGCGGGATCGCGAGCCGGCTCCAAAGCGAGCTCGCCGGTGGCTGTGAGGGCTTGGGCGGAGGGGCCGGTGCCGCGGCTGCCGGCGATGACGGTACAATCTGTTCCTGTTGACTCACGACATCACCCAACCTGCTTCGTTCTCACCGCCGTCTTTCCGGAACGGTCCGAACGAACCGAATCTGGAAAGACGTGGCCGTTGCTCAGACCGTCTTCTCCGGCCACCGGCAGAGATCGTTGATCAGGCATACCTCGCAACGCGGCTTGCGCGCGAGGCAAGTATAGCGGCCATGCAGGATCAGCCAATGATGGGCATGCAGCATGAACTCGGCGGGGATCACCTTTTCGAGACCAAGCTCCACCTCCAGCGGCGTCTTGCCGGGCGCAAGTCCGGTCCGGTTGCCGACGCGGAAGACATGCGTGTCGACGGCCATGGTGTGCTCGCCGAAGGCCATGTTGAGCACGACGTTGGCGGTCTTGCGCCCGGCGCCGGGCAGCGACTCGATCCCGGCGCGCGTGCGCGGCACCTCGCCGCCGAACTCGCTGAGCACCTTCGCGGACAACGCAATGACGTTCTTGGCCTTGGTGCGGTAGAGGCCGATGGTCTTGATGTACTCGCGCAGGCGTTCTTCGCCGAGATCGAGCATCTTCTGCGGCGTGTCGGCGATCGCAAACAAGGCGCGCGTCGCCTTGTTGACCCCGGCATCGGTCGCCTGCGCCGACAGCACCACGGCGACCAGCAGCGTGAACGGATTGACGTGCTCGAGCTCGCCTTTCGGCTCCGGGTTGGCCTTGCGGAAACGACTGAAGGCCTCGTGAACCTCGGGCGGCGTCCAGGGTTTCATGGCCTTAAGTGATTTGGCCTTAAGTGATTTCTTGGCGGGGGCCTTCGGCTTCGCGACGGCCGCTTTCGCCTGTTTCTTCGGCACGGGCGCTTTGCGCGGGGCCGGCTTGCGGGTGATTTTCGCCATGATCGGGATATACTGAGGGACGATGAGCACAGGCAACGAAATTGAGCGCGAACGATCTGGAAGCGAGGCCGAGCCTCAGATCTTTTCCGCGCGGCTGACGCCGCACCGCTCGCTGAACCGCACCGGCTTCCTCGCGGTGATGCTGTTCCTGAGCGCCGTCAGCTTCGTCACCGGCCTCGTCTTCCTGATGATGGGCGCGTGGCCGGTGTTCGGCTTCTTCGGCCTCGATGTGCTGGTGATCTGGTGGGCCTTCAAGGCCAATTTCCGCGCGGCGCGGGCCAGCGAGGAGATCGTCGTCACGCCATCTGAATTGCGCGTGCGGCGCGTCAGCCAACACGGCCAAATCGTCGAGTGGACCTTCAATCCGCTCTGGGTCCGGCTCGACACGGAAATCGACGAGGATTTTGGCATCGAGCATCTCTATCTGATCTCGCGAGGTCACCAGATCCAGATCGCCCGCTTTCTGGGGCCGGACGAAAAGGCAAGTTTTTACAAAGGCTTGGTTGAGGCATTAAATGCCGCCAAGCGCGGTCCGACCTACAATCCGGTCACCTGATTTGCAGATCGGAAATCGGGTGGTTTCAAAGCCTCCCCTCTCCTACATTTCCAGTCATGATGACACTCGCGATACATGACCAGCGCCTGGCCGGGCCGGGCTCCCAGAACGCCGCGTTGCGCGACTATGATTCCGTGCGCCGGGCGATCGCCTTCATTTCCGAAAAGTGGCGCGCCCAGCCGACCATCGAGGCGATGGCGGATGCCGCCGGCGTCACGCCGGACGAGTTGCACCATTTGTTCCGCCGCTGGGCCTCGATCACGCCGAAGGCCTTTATGCAGGCGCTCACGCTCGATCACGCCAAGGGCTTGCTCAGGGACTCCGCAAGCATCCTCGATGCGGCGCTCGACTCCGGCCTTTCGGGTCCGGGCCGGCTGCACGATCTCTTCGTCACGCACGAAGCGATGTCGCCGGGCGAATGGAAGAACGGCGGCGCGGGTCTCATCTTGCGCTATGGCTTCCATTCCTCGCCGTTCGGCACGGCGATCGTGATCGCAACCGACCGCGGCCTCTCCGGTCTCGCCTTCGCCGATCCCGGCGAAGAGAAGGTCGCGCTCGCCGACATGACGCGGCGTTGGCGGAACGCGACTTACGTCGAGGATCACGAAGGCACCGCACCGCTGGCGCAGCGCATCTTCGATACAAAACTGTGGCGGCCGGATCAGCCGTTGCGCGTGGTGATGATCGGCACCGATTTTGAGGTGCGGGTGTGGGAGACGCTGCTGAAGATCCCGATGGGCCGCGCGGTGTCCTATTCCGACATCGCCTGCAACATTGACAGCCCGAGGGCTTCACGCGCCGTCGGCGCTGCCGTCGGCAAGAACCCGGTCTCGTTCGTCGTGCCCTGCCACCGCGCGCTCGGCAAGAGCGGCACGCTCACGGGCTATCACTGGGGCATCACCCGCAAGCAGGCGATGCTGGGCTGGGAGGCCGGGCAGCTGGGGGTGCAGTAGGTCGTTCGCAAACTGCCTCCAAATGGTCGTCCTGGCGAAAGCCAGGACGACGCCGAGTGTTTGGCGGGCTCCGTCGCGCGCGAACGTCTTTACCCCGCCAGATCCAGCTTCGATGCCACCGTCGAATCCGCATTGAGGCGGTAGATGATCGGCACACCCGTCGCGAGCTCGCGCTTCAGAATGCCTTCGGGCGAGAGCTTTTCCAGCACCATGATCAATGCACGAAGCGAGTTGCCGTGGGCGGCCACGAGCGTGCGCTTGCCGTTGAGCACGCCCGGCAAAATCTCCTGCACGTAATACGGCAGTGCTCGCGCGAGGGTGTCCTTCAGGCTTTCGCCACCGGGCGGCGGCACGTCGTAGGAGCGGCGCCAGATCAGTACCTGGTCCTCGCCCCATTTCTTGCGGGCGTCGTCCTTGTTGAGGCCGGAGAGATCGCCATAGTCGCGCTCGTTCAGCGCGAGGTTCTTCATCGTCGGCAGGCCCTTCTGGTCGAGCTCGCCGAGAATGAGATCGAGCGTGTGCTGTGCGCGCGTCAACACCGAGGTGTAGGCGACGTCGAACACGAGGCCCTGCGCCTTCAGCTTGCGGCCGGCTTCGGTTGCCTCCTTCACACCAAGCTCGGTGAGGTCAGGATCCTTCCAGCCCGTGAACAGGTTCTTCAGATTCCATTCGCTCTGGCCGTGCCGCACCAGCACGAGAAGACGTTCGCTCATTGACTGCTTTCCGTTTTGTTCGTTGCTTAAGCATGATCTTGTCGGAAAACCGCTTCACACTTTTCCGGATCATGCTTCGTTCAGATGTCAGACAGGCCGAGCACGTCGGCCATGGAGTAGTGCCCCGGCTTCTTGCCATGCGCCCAGAGCGCCGCCTTCAGCGCGCCGTGGGCGAACAGCATGCGATCCTCCGCGTGATGCGACAGCGTCATACGCTCGAACGGGCCGAGAAAGATCACGCTGTGATCGCCGGCCGCGGTGCCGCCGCGCAAAGACGCAAAGCCGATATCGCCGGGCTTGCGCGCGCCGGTGATGCCGTCACGGCCGCGATCTGCATGCTCGTCGAGCGCGATGCCGCGGCCGCTAGCAGCCGCCTGGCCCAGCATCAGCGCCGTGCCCGAGGGCGCGTCGACCTTCATGCGATGATGGGTCTCGACGATCTCGATGTCGAAGCTCGCATCGAGCGCCTTGGCGACACGGTTGACCACGGCGGCGAGCAGATTGACACCCAGGCTCATATTGCCGGACTGCACCACCACCGCGCGGTTGGTGACGCTCTTGATCACGGCGTTGTCGGAGCCCGACAGCCCGGTCGTTCCGATGACGTGCACGAGGCCGCGCTCGGCGGCAATCGCGACATTGGCGAGGGTCGCCGCGGGCACGGTGAAATCCAGAATGCCGTCGGCGTCCTTCGACAACGCCCAGAGATCGCCGGAGAGTTTTATGCCGTTGGCCGGCAGGCCTGCGAGCACGCCGGCATCCTTGCCGAGCAGCTCCGAGCCCGGCGCCTCCAGCGCGCCCGCCAGCACCGCGCCTTTGGTCTCGGCAATCGCCCGCGTCAGCGCCCGGCCCATCCGGCCGCCGGCTCCAGCAACAATCAAGCGCATGTCGGACATGGTGTGATCCTCTCACGGCCGTTGTAGCGGGGGGACGCAGTTCCGGCAACCGAGGGGGATTAGAAGCAGGTCGCCTGCGGCCATCCTTCGAGACGCCCACCTGCGGCGGGCCCTCAGGATGAGGTCGCGTCTTGCGGCAAGATATCAGACCCTCATGGTGAGGAGCCCGCCAAAGCGGGCGTCTCGAACCATGCGGCCCCAGTCCGTTTGGGGAGGGTCAGAAAAGATCGCTTCAACCGTCTGACGGCTGCGGGCCGTCATAGCCCTCGATGATGATGAGGTCGGCGATGGAGTGCGGCTGGCGCACCTTGATGTTGGCCTGGTATTCCGGCGAATTGTAGCAGGCGATCGCGGTCTCGTAGTCCGGGAATTCGATCACGACGTTGCGGGTGCGGCTGGCGCCTTCGACGGTGGTGAACCTGCCGGCGCGGACGACGAAGCGGCCACCCCATTTCTTGAAGATCGGACCATTGGCGACAGCGTAGGGCTTGTAGCCCTCGTCACTGCTCACGTCGACACGCCCGATCCAGTAGCCCTTTGCCATTGTTCTTCTCCCTTGTTGTTGGTCAGCCAAGTGCCTGCGCGACCTCGGCCTGGATGGCTTCCGCGATCGCCTTGGGGTCCGTGGCTTCCACCACCGGCCGCCCGACGACGAGATAGTCCGCGCCGGCCGCAATCGCGCGGCCCGGCGTCATGATGCGTTTCTGGTCGCCGCTCGCCGCGCCGGCCGGCCGGATGCCGGGGGTGACGAGGCTCATCTGGTGGCCGACGATCTTGCGCAAGGCTCCGACTTCCTCGGGCGACGAGACCAGCCCGTCGATGCCGAGCACCTGCGCCTGCTGCGCGCGCGCTTCGACGAGCTCGGAGACACCGAGCCGGAAGCCTGCCGCGTGCAGATCGTCCTCGTTGTAGGAGGTCAGAACAGTGACGGCGAGGATCTTCAGGTTCGAACTGCCGCGACCTTCGACGGCACCCTTCATGGTCTGCGGATAAGCGTGCACGGTGAGGAAGGTCGCGCCGAGCCTGGTGATGCTCTCGACGCCCTGCGCCACGGTGTTGCCGATGTCGTGCAGCTTGAGATCGAGAAAGACCTTCTTGCCCTTGTCAGCGAGCTTGCCGACCAGCGGCAAGCCGCCCGCATAAGCGAGCCGGTAGCCGATCTTGTAGAAGGTGACGCTGTCGCCGAGCCGGTTGACCATCGCTTCGGCGGCATCAACGCTGGGCAGATCGAGCGCGACGATCAGGCGGTCTTTCGGGGCAATCTCGGCTGGCGTCATGTCACCTCACATCATGCGTTGGGAAACGTCGATCAATTGCCGCACCAGTTCCTTCAACGCGGCGATATCGCCCTCGTGCTTCAGCCTGTCCATATCGTCATAAGCCTGGTCGGCAAAGGCGAGCGTCAGCTGGCTGGCAATCACATTGGCGTGGCAGGAGGTCAGGATCAGCCGCAACGCCTGCAGCGCGCGAGCCGCGCCGAGCCGGCTCTGCGAGGCGCCGGCGAGCGCGAAGACGCGGTTGCGGAACACCTCGCCGCGCGGCTCGTGCAGCTCATGCACGCGGCTGACCCAGTCGATCGCATTCTTCAGCAGCGGCGGCACCGAGGCATTGTATTCGGGCGAGACGATCAGCACGCCATGATGCGCGCCGATCATGCGCTTGAGATTGATCGCGTGCTTGGGCACACCGGACTTGGCCTGCAGGTCGCCGTCATAGATCGGCAGCGGAAAATCGGCGAGCGAGATGCGGGTGACGTCGACACCGGCCTGGTCGAATTCATAGGCGGCGACCGCTGCCAGCTTCGCATTGTGCGAGCCGGTGCGCAGCGAGCCGGGAATGATCAGGATTCTGGGTGCGGACATCCGATCCAATGCGTTCGGCGAAACGAGCCCGCCACGCAAGGAAGAATGCCGGCGGAATTAGTGCTTGCGATACACCCAGACGCGGGCCGGCGGAAGGTTCATCCAGATCCGTTCCGAGGCCTCTGTGGACACGCCGGGCAGCGATTTAGGAATCGGCGGCACCACCGCGTACGTGAACTGGACGAAGGGCGCGCCGGGCGCGAGCGCCGTAAAGGCGTCGCGGATGAGCCGCAGCCGCGTCAGCATCGGTTTGGTGACCAGCGGCAGGCCCGAGACGACCGCTGATGCCGGCGCGCTCAAGACGTTCCAGAGCGTGTCACGCAGGCGATAGGCATCGCCCTGCACCACCTTGGCCTGCGGATAGCGGTCGCGCAGCAGGGCGCAGAAGCCCGGATTGTATTCAACGAGGACAAGGCGCTTCTGGTCGACGCCACGCTCGACCAGGGCCGAGGTGATGGCGCCGGTGCCGGGCCCGAGCTCGACCACCGGTGCGTCCGAATTGACGTCGACGTAATGGGCCATGGTCCGGGCCAGCAGCTTGCCCGACGGCATCACCGCGCCCATGTGGAGGGGCTTTTCGATCCATGACCGGAGAAAACGCACCTCGTCGTCGAGACGGGGCTTCTTCAACGCACGCGCGGACGATGGCAATGGCATGTCGGGACCGGCCGGGACCGCGTGACCGCGGCGTGTCAGAAAATGGTCATAAAGACGTATAGGCCGAAGGCGGCACGGTCAAGACGCGTCAACTCGCCCGATTACCGAAGAAATCCTTGACCTTGGTGAAGAAACCCTCGGATTCCGGCTGGGTGTTGCCGGAGGAGAGCTTTTCGAACTCGGCCAGCAATTCCTGCTGCTTCTTGGTGAGATTTTGCGGGGTCTCGACCACGACCTGAACGTACATGTCGCCCATCTGGCGCGAGCGCAGCACCGGCATGCCTTTTGATGCAATGCGGAATCGGCGGCTGGACTGGGTCCCGGCGGGGACCTTCACCTTGGTCTTGCCCTTCTCGATGGTCGGCACCTCGAATTCGCCGCCAAGCGCCGCCGTCACCATCGAGATCGGCACACGACAATGCAGATCGGCGCCGTCGCGCTGGAAGAACTGGTGCTGAGCCAGCGACAGGAAGATGTAGAGGTCGCCGGGCGGGCCGCCGCGGACCCCGGCCTCGCCCTCGCCGGCGAGCCTGATCCTGGTGCCGTCCTCGACGCCCGGGGGAATGTTGACCGACAGATTCCGCTCGCGGGTGACACGCCCCTGACCCGAGCAGGACGGGCAGGCGTCCTCGATCATCTGGCCGCGGCCCTGGCAGCCCGGACAGGTCCGCTCCAGCGTGAAGAAGCCCTGCGACTGCCGTACGCGTCCGGCGCCGCCGCAGGTCGAGCAGGTCTTCGGCTTGGTGCCGGCCTTGGCCCCGATGCCCGAACAGGCCTCGCAGGTGACCGAGACCGGAATCTCGATCTGCGCGGTCTTGCCGCCAAAAGCTTCCTCGAGCGTGATTTCCATGTTGTAGCGCAGGTCGGCGCCGCGCTCGCGGCCGCCGCGGCCGCCGCGCTGTCCGGCCATGCCGAACAAATCTTCGAAAATGTCGGAAAAAGAGGAGGCGAAGCCCGCGCCGAAACCGGCACCGCCGCCGCCCTGCTCGAAGGCGGCATGGCCGTAACGGTCATAGGCGGCGCGCTTGTCCTTGTCTTTCAGGACCTCGTAGGCCTCGTTGATTTCCTTGAACTTGACTTCGCTGGTGTCGTCCCCGGGATTGCGGTCGGGGTGAAACTTCATCGCCAGCTTGCGGAACGACGATTTCAGGACGGAATCGTCGGCATCGCGTTCGACTTCGAGGGTTTCGTAATAACAGCGCTTGGTGGACGTGGACATGATGAGCTCGGTCTATCCGATCGCGATTCAAGTCGGAGCGAAGCAACGTCGCCATGCGACGATATAAGCAGCCCTCCGCCTCGCGGCAGAGGATTGCACGGCAGCGTTCAGAATAACGGATGGGAATTGATCGATCGTAACGGGGCCGATTTCAACAGAGCCTTCTTGAGAGTCCTGGCCCGTCGAGCCCGACACGATGGCCTCCCCCGCGAGGGAGGAGGCCGTTGGCGCGTGTGGGGTCCAAGCCGTCCGCATCATCACCCTCGCGGGGTTCAGGCGGACTTCTTGTTGTTCTTGTCGTCGTCGACTTCGGTGAATTCCGCATCGACGACGTCGTCCTTGGCCGCGTCCTTCTTGGCGTCGGCCTCGGCCTGCTGCTTGTACATGGCCTCGCCGAGCTTCATCGAAGCCTGGGCCAGCGTTTGGGTCTTGGCCTTGATCGCTTCGGCATCGTCGCCCTTCAGCGCTTCCTTGAGGTCGCTGACGGCATCCTCGATGGCGCGGCGCTCGGTCTCGGCGACCTTCGAACCGTGCTCGGCCAGTGCCTTCTCGGTCGAATGCACCAGTCCGTCCGCGTCGTTCTTGGCCGTCACGGCCTCGCGGCGCTTCTTGTCCGCCTCGGCATTGGCCTCGGCGTCCTTGACCATCTTCTCGATGTCGGCTTCCGACAGACCGCCGGAGGCCTGGATGCGGATCTGCTGCTCCTTGGCCGTGGCCTTGTCCTTGGCCGAGACGTTGACGATGCCGTTGGCGTCGATGTCGAAGGTCACCTCGATCTGCGGCATGCCGCGCGGGGCCGGCGGGATGCCCATCAGGTCGAACTGGCCGAGCATCTTGTTGTCGGCCGCCATTTCACGCTCGCCCTGGAAGACGCGGATGGTGACCGCGTTCTGGCTGTCCTCGGCGGTCGAGAACACCTGGCTCTTCTTGGTCGGGATCGTGGTGTTGCGGTCGATGATGCGGGTGAACACGCCGCCCAGCGTCTCGATGCCCAGCGACAGCGGGGTCACGTCGAGCAGCAGCACGTCCTTGACGTCGCCCTGAAGCACGCCGGCCTGGATCGCGGCGCCGATCGCCACGACTTCGTCCGGGTTGACGCCCTTGTGCGGCTCCTTGCCGAACAGCTGCTTCACGACTTCCTGGACCTTCGGCATGCGCGACATGCCGCCGACCAGCACCACTTCGCCGATCTCGGCGGCGGTGAGGCCGGCATCCTTCAGCGCCTTGCGGCAGGGCTCGACGGTCTTCTGGACGAGGTCATCGACCAGCGCCTCGAACTTGGCGCGGGTGAGCTTCATCGTCAGATGCTTCGGGCCGGTCTGGTCCGCGGTGATGAAGGGCAGGTTGATCTCGGTCTGCGTCGTCGACGACAGCTCGATCTTGGCCTTTTCAGCGGCTTCCTTCAGGCGCTGCAACGCGAGCTTGTCGTTGCGCAGGTTGATGCCCTGCTCCTTCTGGAATTCGTCGGCCAGATAGCCAACCAGGCGCATGTCGAAGTCTTCGCCGCCGAGGAAGGTGTCGCCGTTGGTCGACTTCACCTCGAACACGCCGTCGCCGATTTCGAGAATCGAGATATCGAACGTGCCGCCGCCGAGATCGTACACGGCGATCGTGCCGGTCTTGGTCTTGTCGAGGCCGTAAGCGAGCGCGGCCGCGGTCGGCTCGTTGATGATGCGCAGCACTTCAAGGCCCGCGATCTTGCCGGCGTCCTTGGTCGCCTGGCGCTGGGCGTCGTTGAAGTAGGCGGGCACGGTGATGACGGCCTGGTCGACCTTCTGGCCCAGATGGGCTTCCGCGGTCTCCTTCATCTTCTGCAAGATGAACGCCGAGACCTGCGAGGGCGAGTAGGTCTGGCCGTCGGCCTCGACCCAGGCGTCGCCGTTGGAAGCCTTCACGATCTTGTACGGAACGAGCTTCTTGTCCTTCTCGACCATCGGGTCGTCGTAGCGGCGGCCGATCAGGCGCTTCACTGCGAAGAACGTACGCTCTGGATTGGTGACGGCCTGGCGCTTGGCAGGCTGGCCGACGAGGCGCTCACCGTCGTCCGTTACGGCGACGATCGAAGGCGTCGTGCGCATGCCTTCGGAATTCTCGATGACTTTGGCGTTCTTGCCATCCATTACGGCGACGCACGAATTCGTGGTGCCGAGGTCGATCCCGATGACCTTTCCCATGGTCCTGTATCCTTGTTTTTGCGGCAGGTTGGCTGGGCCCAGAAGGCACCCGAACCGAAACCCCCTAAGATCAAACATTCGCGATATTGCGATGGTTGACGCTCATATAGGAGGGGGGGAGGGGCCCGCAAGGACCGAACGCAAGTTTCGGCCATGAAAACATTGGGTTTTGGAAGATCATATCCGGGCTGAACCGCCCTTGCGGGTGAGGAATTATTAACAGGTCCGACGGTCGGCCGACATCCGCTACCGCGCTCCGCCCCGCCCTGTTGCGGCAAGACCAAACCCGCTAAAAGGCGGGCGGCCGACCGGGCTCGTCATCGGGCTGCGTCGCGCGACAAAGCGGCCCGGTGGCCGACCATCGAACGGCCTCAATGTGAACCAATCAGAGTGCCCATGAAGCTGATCCGCCCCCTCGCTGCGCTCGCCCTCCTCGTCGCCTCCGCGCTTCCGGCTCTGGCTGCCGACGTCGTTTTCCCACCGGGCTTGCGCCTCGGCATGGTGCCATTGGTCGGCCTCAGCACGGCCAAGACCTTTCCCGGCTTCGAGAGCGAGGACGGCAACGTCAAGGTGCTGATCACCGAGCTGCCGCCGGCGGCCTATGGCGAGGTCGTGAGCGCCTTCAACTCCAATCCGGCCGGAACCAACGGCGTCAAGCAGGATAAGGTCGAGACGCCCGCGGGCCTTGCCTATTTCACCACCGAGAGCGGCAAGGCCGGAGAGACACCGGTGAGGCGCTATTCGATGATCGTGCCGGGCGCCGGCTTCTCCGGCTATGTCGCCGTGCAGATTCCGGAGAATGCGATCAAGATCTACACCGACGAGGCGGTGCGGCAGATGTTTGCGAGCGTCATCACCCGCAAGCAGGTCTCGGCTGAAGAGCAGATCGCGCTGATGCCGTTCAAGATCACCGATCTCGCCGACTTCAAGGACGTCCGCACGCTGGCGCCGGGCTCGAGCATCATCCTGGCCGACGGCGACGAGAGCACCGGCTATGAGTCGAAGCCGTTCATGATCCTCGGCGTGATTGGCGCCACCCCGCAAGCCGCCGACGACCGCGCCCGCTTCGCCCAGGAGGCGGCGCTCCAGATTCCCGGCGTGCGCGAGTCGCGCGTCACCATGTCCGAGCCGATCCGCATCAGCGGCCAGCAGGGTTTCGAGACCCGGATCGACGGCGTCAGCGGCAAGGACAAGACGCCGGTGACCGTGGTGCAGTGGATCCGCTTCAGCAGCGGCGGCGCCTCGCTGCGCATCATCGCCAGCGCCCCGCGCGAGCAGTGGTCGACCGCCTTCACCCGCTTCCGAGCGGTCCGCGACGGCATCCAGCCGAAGGGCTAGCTTCTCGCCAGAACCGGCTGCATTTTCGGGCTTCTGTTCGTACACGAGCGGAACTAGGCTTGACCTCCGTTGGATCATCCTGAGGGGAGGCGAACGATGCTGGATCGGCGACACATCTTGGCGGCGCTTGGGACGACGGCACTCGCGGCCCTCACGCCGACCGCGCTCTTTGCAGCGGCATCGATCAAGCCGGACGATGCGTCCGCGCTGCTCGTGATCGACGTGCAGAACTGCTTCCTGCCCGGCGGCAGCCTTGCCGTGAAGGAAGGCGAGCAGGTGGTGCCCGTCATCAACAAGATCTCGAAGGCGTTTTCGAACGTGGTGATGACGCAGGACTGGCACACGCAAGGCCATGTTTCCTTTGCGTCGGTACACGCCGGCAAGAAGCCGTTCGAGACCGTCGATCTTCCCTACGGCAAGCAGGTGCTGTGGCCCGACCATTGCGTGCAGGGCACCGACGGCGCCGCGCTGTCGAAAGACCTTGCGATCCCGCACGCCGAGCTCATCATCCGCAAGGGTTTTCACAAGGACGTCGACAGCTATTCGGCCTTCCTCGAAGCCGACGGCAAGACCTCGACCGGCCTTGCCGGTTATCTGAAGGCGCGCAAGATCAAGCGCGTCTTCGTCGCGGGGCTGGCAACAGATTTTTGCGTTGCCTGGACCGCGCTCGACGCACGCAAGGCGGGCTTCGAGGTCTATGTGGTGGAAGACGCCTGCCGCGGCATCGACAATCAGGGTTCGCTCGCAAAAGCCTGGGCCGATATGGCTAAGGCCGGCGTGAAGCGGATTCAGTCCGCGGATATCGCAGCGAGCGCGTAAACAACGCCAAGAGCTGCCAATCCCTCATCCTGAGGAGCGCGCTTCTTCGCGCGCGTCTCGAAGGATGCAGGCCCCGCTGCAGCAGCTCGGCCTGCATGGTTCGAGACGGCGCAGACGCGCCTCCTCACCATGAGGATCAATTAGTTGGCAGCGCTGTTCGGCTCGTTCGTATTCGCCGCCGGCGATGCCTTGGCGCCGCCCTTGGCGATACCGACCAAGGCGGGACGCAGCACACGATCGCCGATGGTGTAGCCAGCCTGCATGACCTGCACGACGGTGCCCGCGGGGACCGACGCATCAGGCACTTCAAACATCGCCTGCTGGAAGTTCGGGTCGAACTTCTGGCCCGAGGGGTCGAACTTCTTCACGCCGTGTTTTTCCAGCGCGTTGAGCAGCGAGCGCTCGGTCAGCTCGACGCCCTCGATCAGCGAGGCCAGGCCTGCATCGGCCGCCGCGCGGGCTTCGGCCGGAACGGCATCGAGCGCGCGCTGGAGGTTGTCGGCGATGTCGAGCACGTCGCGGGCAAAGCCGGTGATGCCGTAGAGACGGGCATCCGCGACCTCCTTGGTGGTCCGCTTGCGCAGGTTCTCCATCTCGGCCAGCGTCCGCAGCATGCGGTCGCGCGCCTCGGCGACTTCCTTCTGCAGAACCTCGACCGAGCCGGGCTCGGGATCGTCGGGCATGATGTAGGGTTTTGACACCACGGGCTCACCGGCCGCAGCAGTCGTGTCTTCGGGTTGCCGGTCTCGATCGGTCATCGGCTCTCTTTTCGCATTCGTCTCAGGGAGTTTCTGGCCCGCATATCGTGCTTCGGGCGCCGAAAATCAAGCGCCCGTGATCGGCCCAGACGCCGGTCAGCCCCCCAGGAGCCGGCTGACGATGCGAGCGGCGTAGTCCACAGTCGGGATCACGCGGGCATAATTCAGCCGCGTCGGCCCGATCACGCCCAAAACGCCGACGATATGGCCGGCGGCATCCCGGTAGGGCGAGATGATGGTGGACGAGCCCGACAGCGAGAACAGCTTGTTCTCACTGCCGATGAAGATCCGCACGCCTTCCGCAGTCTCGGCCCGGCCGAGCAGGTCAATCACGCCGCGCTTGGTCTCGAGATCGTCGAACAACAGGCGAACGCGCTCGAGATCCTCCAGCGCATGCAAATCTTCGAGCAGATTGGCGTGGCCGCGGACGATGAGCTGGCGGTCCTCGTTCTCGCCGCCGGACCAGCTGGCGATCCCGGCCGAGATCACCTTGTGCGTCAGCTGATCGAGCTCGGTGCGCGCCTCGCCGAGCGCGGTCTCGAGCTCCAGCCGCGCCTCGGCCAGGGTCCGGCCCCGGATACGTGCATTGAGGAAGTTGCCGGCTTCGGTCAACGCCGAGGATGGAATCCCCGGCGGCAGCGTCAACACGCGGTTTTCGACCTGGCCGTCCTCGCCGACCAGGATCACCAATGCCTTTTCCGGTTCCAACCGGACGAATTCGATGTGTTTCAGCCGCGCATTGGATTTCGGCGTCAGCACGACGGCGGCCGCGCGGGTCAGGCCGGAGAGCCGCGTCAACGCCTCCTCGAGCGCAGCCTCGACCGATTGCGCGTGGCCCACGGAGGTCAACTGGCTCTGGATCGCCTGCCGTTCACTGTCATTGAGGTCGCCGACCTGCATCAGGGCATCGACGAAGAAGCGCAGGCCGAGTTCCGTCGGCAGCCGGCCGGCGGAGGTGTGCGGGGCGTAGATCAGGCCGAGCTGTTCCAGGTCGGCCATGACGTTGCGGACCGATGCGGGCGACAGCGGCATGGCGATCAGGCGCGAAATATTGCGCGAGCCCACCGGCTCCCCCGTCGCGAGATAGCTTTCGACAATTTGACGAAAGATGTCGCGGGAACGCTCGTTGAGCTGGGCGAGGCCCGCGCGCGGCGCGATCAGATGGATCGGATCGTGATGGGCCACAGACGGTAACTCCTCTCGGATGCACGTAATTTGGCTATCCCGAGCGGTTCTGACAAGCGTGGCGTTCGCGGATCGAAAATCGGAGGGGAATACGGCCTTGATCTTCCCCCTTGCCGCCCACCCTCACCCCACCTACAAGCACCGCCAACAGCCCTTTTCCGAGAGTTTTGGAGGATTCCCATGCGGCCAAGCCGCCGTGCGCCCGACGAATTGCGCCCCGTGACACTGGAGCGCGGCGTGGTCAAATATGCGGAAGGCTCGTGCCTGGTGAAATTCGGCGACACCCATGTGCTGGTCACTGCCACGTTGGAAGACCGCCTGCCGCCGTGGCTGAAGGGCCAGGGCCGCGGCTGGGTCACCGCCGAATACGGCATGCTGCCGCGCGCGACCTCGGAACGCACCCGCCGCGAGGCCTCCGCTGGAAAGCAGAGCGGCCGCACCGTCGAAATTCAGCGCCTGATCGGCCGCTCGCTTCGTACCATCATCAATCTCGAGGCGCTCGGTGAGCGCCAGATCACGGTCGATTGCGACGTGCTCCAGGCCGACGGCGGCACCCGCACGGCCTCGATCACCGGTGCCTGGGTGGCGCTCGCCGATTGCGTCAACTGGATGAAGGCGCGCAACATGGTCAAGGCCAACGTGTTGCGCGACAACGTCGCCGCGATCTCCTGCGGCATCTACAACGGCACGCCCGTGCTCGACCTGGACTATGCCGAGGACTCCGAAGCCGACACCGACGCCAATTTCGTCATGACGGGCGATGGCCGCATCATCGAAGTCCAGGGCACCGCGGAGCGCGAGCCGTTCACGGAAGCCGAGTTCCTGGCGCTGATGGCGCTGGCGCGCAAGGGCGTCGCGCGTCTCGTGGACTTGCAGAAACTGGCGGTAGCGTAGTCAATAGCCCATGCATCGCCGAATCACCGGAAAGCTCGTCATCGCGACCCATAATCCCGGCAAGCTCGCCGAGATGAAGGAGCTGCTCGCGCCTTACGGCATCGAGGCGGTGTCGGCCGGCGAATTGGGCCTGCCCGAGCCGGAAGAAACCGGAAACGATTTCCGCAGCAATGCTGCGATCAAGGCGATCGCGGCAGCGCAGGCGACGAAGCTTCCGTCCTTCGCCGATGATTCCGGCATCGTGGTCGACGCGCTCGATGGCGCGCCCGGCATCTACTCGGCGCGCTGGGCCGGCCCGAACAAGGATTTTGCCGCGGCGATGGCGCAGATCGAACGGCTGTTGCAGGAGCGTGGCGCAACCACGCCCGCCAAGCGCAAGGCGCACTTCGTGTCCGCGCTCTGCGTTGCATGGCCCGACGATCATCTCGAAGAGGTCGAGGCGCGCGTCGACGGCACGCTGGTGTGGCCGCCGCGCGGCACCGCCGGCTTCGGCTACGATCCTATGTTCTTGCCCGACGGCCACAACCGTACCTTCGGCGAGATGGAAAGCATCGAAAAGCACGGCCTGCCGCCGCTCGGTCTTGGCCTGTCGCACCGTGCCCGCGCCTTCGTGAAACTGGCGGAGATCTGCCTTGAGCCGCGCTAAGGAAGCCTTCGGCGTCTACGTGCACTGGCCGTTCTGCCTGTCGAAGTGCCCCTATTGCGACTTCAACAGCCATGTCCGCCATGTCGCGATCGACGAGGCGCGTTTTGCGTCGGCTTTCGCGCGCGAAATCGAAACGACTGCGCAGCGCGTGCCCGGCCGCGAAGTGACCTCGATCTTCCTCGGCGGCGGCACGCCGTCCTTGATGCAGCCCGCCACCGTCGGCGCGGTGCTCGATGCGATCGGCAAGCACTGGAAGGTCGCGGGCGATGTCGAAGTGACGCTGGAGGCGAACCCGACCAGCGTCGAAGCGACGCGCTTCGCCGGCTATCGTGCCGCCGGCGTCAACCGCGTCTCGCTCGGCGTGCAGGCGCTCGACGACGCCTCGCTGAAAGCGCTGGGCCGCATGCACAGCGCACGCGAGGCGCTCGACGCGGTCGCCATCGCGCGCCGCTCGTTCGACCGCTACTCCTTCGATCTGATCTACGCCCGTCCCGACCAGACGCCGGCGATGTGGGCCGATGAATTGCGTCTCGCGATCGATGAGGCGGCCGAGCATCTGTCGCTCTATCAATTGACGATCGAAGAAGGCACGCCGTTCTTCGGCCTGTATCAGGCCGGCAAGCTGAAGACGCCGGATGAAGCGGTCGCACGTGCGCTCTACGACGTCACGCAGGAGACTTGCGACAAGCTCGGCCTGCCCGCCTACGAGATTTCAAATCACGCGCGGCGCGGTGCCGAGTGTCGGCACAATCTGGTCTACTGGCGCGGCGAGGAATATGCCGGCATCGGTCCCGGCGCTCATGGCCGGCTCGACATCGACGGTATCAGGCACGCGACCGCCACCGAGAAGCGTCCCGAAGCCTGGGTGATGCGGGTCGAGACCAACGGCCACGGCATCGTCACCGACGATCTCCTCAACAGCGAGGAGCGCGCCGACGAGTTCCTGCTGATGGGACTCCGCCTCACCGAGGGGATCGACCCCGAGCGCTACCGCGCGCTGTCAGGCCGCTCGCTCGATCCCAAGCGCATCACGCTGCTGCGCGAAGAAGGCGCGATCACGGTGGATACAACGGGACGGCTGCGCGTGACGAGCAGCGGTTTTCCGGTGCTGGACGCGGTGGTTGCGGATCTGGCTGCGTAAGCTCTCTCCATCGTCACCCTGGCGAAAGCCAGGACGACGTCGAGGAAACAGCTACGCCCCAAAACTCTTCGGCGAGCCCGCCACGGCCACGCCGCCACCGGTCGTGACCTTCATCACCGCCAAGCCCCGCTCGTTGGTCCCGTCGGCGCGGAAGCGGAACAGGCCGTCGATGCCGGCAAAGCCGGAGGGATTGGTGAGCACGTCCGGCGAGAAGCGCGTCGTGCCCTGCGTGCGCGCCAGCGCGGCGACCAGGGCGACCGCGTCATAAGCGAGCGTCGCGGTGCGCACCGGCTCGGCACCGTATTTGGTGCGATAGCGGCCGGAGAAGGCGCGGAAGCCGGCCGGGTCCGGTGCGGCGTAGAGGCCGCCTTGCAAGCCTGAGCTGGCATAGACGCGAGGACTGTCCCACAGGCCGGTGCCGAGCAGCTGGATATTGCGCAGATTCGCACCCGCCGCGCTCAACGCGTCGGCGACCGCGACGACGGCGTCGCCGTCATCGGCGATGAACAGCGCATCGGCGCTGCCGAGCTGCTGCGCCACGGTCCGCGCCGGCGCGGCGCGATCGGCGCCGTATTTCTCGAACGCGACGATGCGCCCGCCGCGGCGCGGCACCGCCGCCTTCACCGCGGCCTCGACCACATTGCCATAGGCATTGTCGGGCACGAGCACGGCGACGGAGCGCTTTCCGATGCTGGCGGAATATTCGACGATGCGGTTGACGTCGGACTCCGGCAGGAAGCTCAGCAGATAGACACCGCGCCCGGCGATGCTGGAGTCGGTCGAGAACGCCATCACCGAGATGCCGCGCGTGCGCGCGATCTGCGCCACCGCAGGCACCGACTGCGCGAACAGCGGCCCCAGGATGATCTCGGCGCCCTCGTCGACCGCCTGCTGCGCACTCGCCTGCGCGCCCTGCGGGCTGCCATTGTCGTCCTTGATCAGGAGCTGGATGTTGGGGTTCTGGAACTCGGCCAGCGCCATCTCGGCGGCGTTGCGCATCGACTGCGCGGCGAGGCCCGCATTGCCGGATGCCGAGAGCGGCAGGATCACGGCAACCTTCACCCCGCCGGTGCCGGCGGTCGTCGCCTGTTGCGGCGGGCCGGCCGGCTGGGCCGGAGTCGGGGAGGAACTGCTGAACGGATTGGAGAACTGGCTCAGGCTCTGCTGCACGCCGGCGCAGGCCGACAGCAGCGGGGTGCCGAGCAACAGGCCGAGCGCGCTTCGCCGGGTCGCCCCTGATAATCGGGGCCCCTGCACGGGAGACTTTGGATCACGCGGGCCCAGCATGGCAGTTTCTCTTCTGACCGACCATCGCCAGCCGGTCACGACATTCTTTCCACGACACCAGCCGTGGATTCAGGCATATTGTCGGCAAATAGTTAACTCAAACAAAAGGATAATGCCCGCTTAACGCGGCTTCATCTCAAGTCTTGGCTAGCTGTCCGCCGTCCGTCACCCAGCATCAAGGCGGCGTTTCCGTCGCGAATATGGCGCTGACGCTTCATTCCCTCGGGAATGTGATGCCGAATGGATCACATTCCAGTCCTTCCTCGTCCCCTTACCCAGGCCCGATCTTTTTCCGAGGACCGGTTCCCAGCCCCGGGGATCATGCCTAAGTTCGTTTCATTATGCGCGCAAAGCCGTCCACGATAAATACACCTGAGACGACGGATCCCGCCTCGCGCGGTTTCTCCATCGACGCCCATCGGCTTGCGGCGCCGAAGGCCGCGCCGGGCCTGCACCTGGTCGCGACCCCCATCGGCAATCTCGGTGACATTACGCTGCGGGCGCTGCAGACCCTCGCCGGGGTCGATGTCATCGCCTGCGAGGACACCCGCATCACGCGGCGTCTGACCGAGCGCTACGCCATCGCGGCGCAGCTCAAGCAATATCACGAGCACAACGCGGAAGCGGCCCGTCCAAAGATCCTGGAGCGGCTTTCGCAGGGCGGCTCGATCGCGCTGGTGTCGGATGCCGGCACGCCGCTGATCTCGGACCCCGGCTACAAGCTGGTGCGCGAGGTCTGCGCCGCCGGCCACGCGGTCTACGCGCTGCCCGGCCCGTCCTCGGTGCTGGCGGCGCTGTCGGTCGCCGCGCTGCCGACCGACCGCTTCTTCTTCGAGGGCTTTCTGCCGGCGAAATCGGCCGCGCGGCGGTCGCGCCTGGCCGAGCTCGCGCGCATCGATGCGACGCTGGTGATGTTCGACTCCGGCAACCGCGTGCAGGACACGCTCGCCGAGCTCGCCGAGATCATGGGGACCCGCGAAGCCGCGATCTGCCGCGAGCTGACGAAACTGCACGAGGAGATTTCGCGCGCGACGCTGCGTGAGCTGGCGCGCGATGCCGACACGCTAGAGACGCGCGGCGAATTCGTGCTGGTGATCGCTCCGCCTGCGGCGGATGCCGAGATGCTGACATCGGACGCGCTCGACGACGTCCTGCGCAAGCAGCTCGCCGCCAACAGCGTCAAGGACGCGGTGGCGCATGCGGTCGCGCTCTCGGGCCGGCCGCGCCGCGAGGTCTATGCCCGCGCGCTCGAGCTTGCCAAGGACCTGCACAAGGATCTGCACAAGAATCTGCGGGGCGGCGATGGCGAAGAATGAGGCCCCGACGGAACCGAAGGTCGCCTCGCCCGAGCGCGTCGCCGCGTTCCGCACCGGCATCTCCGCGGAAAGCCGCGCCGCAGCCTATCTCATGGCCAAGGGCTATCGCATCCTCGCCAAACGCTACCGCACGCCGCATGGCGAGATCGACATCGTGGCGCGCCGCCGCAATCTGATCGCCTTCGTCGAGGTCAAGGCGCGCGCGACGCTGGACGACGCCGCCTTCGCCGTGACGCCGCGCCAGCAGCAGCGCATCATCGACGCCGCGCAAGGCTGGCTCGTAACGCATCCCGAGCATGCCGAATTCGAATTGCGATTCGACGCCATGCTGATTGCGCCGAAACGACTTCCACGCCATGTGTTGGCGGCATTCGACGCCTCGACCTGAAAGGCAGACCATGAAACTGAACGTCGCCGTCCAGATGGACCCCATCGCCCGCATCAACATCAAGGGCGATTCCACCTTTGCGCTGCTCCTGGAGGCGCAGAAGCGCGGCCACGGCCTGTCCTATTACACGCCCGACAAGCTCTCGATGGTCGGCGAGGAGATCGTCGCTCCTGTTCAGCTGCTCACCGTGCGCGACGAGCCCGGCAATCATTTCACCCTGGGCGAGCCCAGGCGCGAGGCGCTCAACGGCTTCGACGTGGTGCTGCTCCGCCAGGACCCGCCGTTCGACCTCGCCTACATCACTTCGACGCACCTTCTCGAGCGCATCCATCCGAAGACACTGGTCGTCAACGATCCCGCCTCCGTGCGCAATGCGCCGGAAAAACTGTTCGTGATGAATTTTCCGCAGCTGATGCCGCCGACGCTGATCTCGCGCGACCTCGACGAGATCAACGCTTTTCGCGACAAACATGGCGCCGTCGTCATGAAGCCGCTGCACGGCCATGGCGGCGCGGCGGTATTCCGGGTGATGCCGCAGGACATGAATTTCGGCTCGCTGTTCGACATGTTCTCGGTCACCTTCAAGGAAGCCTGGGTGATCCAGCAGTTCATCCCCGAGGTAAAGCACGGCGACAAGCGCATCATCCTGATCAACGGCGAGTTCGCCGGCGCGGTGAATCGCGTGCCGGCCGCCGACGACCTCCGCTCCAACATGGTGCGCGGCGGTGCAGCGCAGGAGACCGAGCTCACGCCGCGCGAGCGCGAGATCTGCGCCACCGTCGGCCCGGCGCTGCGCGAGCGCGGGCTGTTGTTCGTCGGCATCGACGTCATCAACGGCAACCTCACCGAGATCAACGTGACTTCGCCGACCGGCATCCGTGCCATCGCGAGGCTCGGCGGACCGGACGTTGCCGCAAAGCTCTGGGACGTGATCGAGCAGAAGCGGGCGAAGTAGGCATCGGCTTGTAACCTTCTCAATGTCGTCCTGGCGAAAGCCGGGACGACATTGGTGATGTGGCGCGTTGCTTCCATCTCACTGCATGCCGGCACCAAGCCGCACCCACGCATCACTAACCACCCATTCACCATGACGCGGCGCGCATCATTCGAACGCAGGGGCCGCGCTGCGTGAAACTACGGGGCCAGTGGCCGACCGGCTAACGCGACGTTCACCATCTGCGGAAAGACCGCAGCGCGGCCGGCCATCACGTTCGGCCTCGCAACACCCCTTATACTTTTACTGCCTACTCATCGACACGGGGAACCCGCCAGGTGCGGTTCGAGTGCCCCGCGTAAGAGTAGAAGCGTATGAACACCGCACGCATTGTCGTTCTCGTCATCGCACTGGGCGCCGGCGGCGTCGCTGCGTATCTGGCGAGCGGCTATGACAACAAGCCCGCGCCCGTTCTCCCCGTCGCCGAAAAGCTGCCGACGGTCGAGGTCCTGGTCGCCAAGAACGACATCCAGCTCGGCCAGGCCGTGAAGCCCGAGGACCTGCAATGGCAGGTCTGGCCGGCGGCGACCGCGAGCAGCGCCTTCATCCGCCGCGACAACAGGCCCGAGGCGCAGACCCAGATCGCAGGCTCGATCGCACGCGTGCCGTTGATGCAGGGCGAGCCGATCCGCGAGCAGAAGCTGGTCAGGGCCGAAGGCTCCGGCTTCATGGCCGCGATCCTGCCGTCGGGCATGCGCGCCGTCTCCACCGAGATTTCAGCAGAGACCGCCGCCGGCGGCTTCATCCTGCCGAATGACCGCGTCGACATCGTGCTGACCCGCCGCCTGAAGAATCCTGACGGAGCCAACGGCCCGACCGGCGGTAACGACCTCATCCTGTCCGAGGCGATCCTGACCAATATCCGCGTGCTCGCGATCGACCAGGCGCCGAAGGAAAAGGACGGCCAGAACGCCGTCGTCGGCAGGACCGTCACGCTCGAGCTCAAGCCCGATCAGGTCGCCACGCTATCGGCAGCGCGCCAGGGCGGAACGCTGACACTCGCGTTGCGCAGCATCGTCGATGCCAACGCGGTCGACGGCACGCCCGAGGACCAGGCGATCAAGCGTCCCGGCGGGGTCAACGTGATTCGCTACGGCGTACAGGCGCGGCAACTGACGTCACAGAAGTGATGGGGACATGATGAACTACGGGGATGATCGGACGGGCATGCGCATTCGGGGGAATCGCGCGCGCTCGTTCTGGACGGGGACGATGCTGATACTTGGGCTCCTCGCAGCCCCCGATGTCGTCAGCGCCGCGGATACGCCGGTCGGCGACCAGGCGCCGATGCAGGCAGCGGATCTCGATGTGTCGCCGGTCGGGACCATCGTGCCGGCGAAGACGCGCTTCCTGTCGCTCGGCGTCGGCAAGTCCGCCGTCATCGACCTGCCGCGCGAGGTCAAGGACGTGCTGGTCGCCGATCCCAAGATCGCCAATGCGGTGATCCGCTCGGCCCAACGCGCCTATATCATCGGCGGACAGGTCGGCCAGACCAACGTCGTGTTCTTCGCCGCCGACGGCCAGCAGGTGGCCGCCTACGACATCGCCGTGAAGCGTGATCTCAACGGCATGCGCACGGCGCTGCGTCAGTCGCTGCCGGGCGTGCAGATCGAAGGCGTCGGCGACAGCGTGATGCTGACCGGCTCGGTGTCGAGCCCGGTCGAGGCCCAGCAGGCCGGCGACGTCGCCGCGAAACTGGTCGGCGGCTCCGAGAAGGTCGTCAACAACATCGTCGTGCGCGGCCGCGACCAGGTGATGCTCAAGGTCGTCGTCGGCGAAGTGCGCCGCGATATCGTCAAGCAGTTGGGCGTCGATCTCAGTGCCAGCCTGAACGCCGGCACCGCGGTGGTGAACTTCAACAATTCCAACCCGTTCTCGGTCAGCGGCGGACCGATCGTCAGCAACAACGGATTGGGTATGGCCGGCCTCACCAAGGGCGTCGCCACCGTCAGCGCCACGATGCGCGCGATGGAAAGTGCCGGTGTCATGCGCACGCTCGCCGAGCCGAGCCTGACCGCGATCTCCGGCGAATCCGCCACCTTCATCGCCGGCGGCGAATTCCCGATTCCGTCGGGCTATGCCTGCGATCCGGTCACCCACGTTTGTACCACCCAGATCACCTACAAGAAGTTCGGCATCTCCCTGAACTTTACCCCGGTCGTACTGAGCGAGGGCCGGATCAGCCTGCGCGTGATGACCGAGGTGTCCGAGCTGTCGAACCAGAGCGCCATCACGGTCACCCAGGCGCTGTCCTCGACCTCGACCAACTCGATCACCATCCCCTCGATCCAGACCCGCCGCGCCGAAACGACGCTGGAAATTCCCTCGGGCGGCTCGATGGCGATGGCCGGCCTGATCCAGCAGCAGACCAAACAGGCGATCAACGGCCTGCCCGGCGTCGACCAGGTGCCGATCATCGGCGCGCTGTTCCGCAGCCAGGACTTCGTCAACAACGAGACCGAGCTGATGGTGATCGTGACGCCCTATGTGGTCCGCGCGGTGGCTCAGAAGGAACTGTCCCGGCCCGACGACGGCTTCGCGCCGGCGTCCGACGCCCAGACGGCGCTGCTCGGCCGCATGAACCGCCTCTATGGCATCGCGCGCCGCGTCGATCCGATCGCGGGCGCGCCCGGCGATTTCGGCTTCATCATCGACTGATGACGAACGGACGGCTTGGGGAACGGGCAAGAGACCGGCGAGAGACGGGGCAAGAGGGGATGAAGCGATGACGAAGACCATGGCCGATCGACGTCGCAAGTTGAGCGCCGCGCTGGCACTGACGGGGCTCTCCGTCATGCTGGGCGCCTGCAACACCACCGGCGAGATCGTCACCCAGACGGTGCCGACCGACTATCGCCAGCGTCACCCGATCGCGGTGCAGGAAGCCAAGAAGTCGATCGTGATCTTCGTCGGCAAGGCCCGCGGCGGCCTCTCGGCCGCACAGCACTCGGACGTCGCCGGCATTGCCCGGGACTGGGTGCGCGAAGGCACCGGCTCGGTCGTCGTCGACGTCCCCGTCAACGCCGCGAATTCGCGCGCGGCGGCAGCGACCTATCACGAAATCCGTTCCGTGCTCGCATCCGGCGGCGTCCCCTCGCGTGCCATCGTCCAGCATCCCTATCGGCCCGAAGATCCCGGACTGCTGCCCACCATCCGCCTGAGCTATTCCCGGATCGCCGCAGTCGCCGGCCCCTGCGGGCTGTGGCCGGAAGATATCGGCCCCTCCATCCTCGACCCCGGCTACAACGAGAACCAGCCCTATTTCAATCTGGGCTGCGCCAACCAGCGCAACCTCGCGGCAATGATCGACAATCCGGCCGACCTCGAGCAGCCGCGGTCCGAGACGCCGGCCTACAACGCACGGCGTGACATGGCCTTCGAGCGCTATCGCAAGGGCACGCCGATCGCGACCACCAATCCAGAGGCCGACAAGGCCAAACTCAGCGACACAGGCAGATGACACGCGTCCACGACGAAGAAGCGGACGATCCGCAGCACCCCGAGGAACACATTGCGCCGGTTCCTCGCATCTCCGTGCAGGCCTTTTGCGAGACCGAGCAGACGCTCGCCGCGGTGACCGCGGCCGGGCAGGATCGCCGTCTCGCCAAGGCGCATCTCACCGCCAAGGACGGTGGCCTCGCGGCGGCAATCGAAGTCTATGAAACGATGCCGACGCCGAACGTCATCGTGATCGAATCCGACGGCACGCGCGACATCCTCGAGGGCCTCGACGACCTCGCCGGCGTCTGCGATCCCGGCACCCGTGTGGTCGTGATCGGCAATCCCAACGACACCGCGCCCTATCGCGAGCTGGTCCGCCGCGGCGTCAACGACTATGTGGTGGGACCGGTCGAGACGCTCGACGTCGTTCGCTCGATCTGCAGCCTGTTCTCGGCGTCCGAAACCATCATCACCGGCCGCGTCATCGCGGTGGTCGGCGCCAAGGGCGGTGTCGGCGCCTCCACCGTCGCGCACAACGTGGCCTGGACCATCGCCCGTGACCTCGCGCTCGACTCCGTCGTGATCGATCTCGACCTCGCCTTCGGCACCGCGGGTCTCGATTACAACCAGGACCCGGTGCAGGGCATCGCCAATGCGGTGCTGTCGCAGGATCGGCCGGACACGGCCCTGATGGAGCGTCTGCTCTCCAAATGCACCGAGCGGCTCAGCCTGCTCGCCGCGCCCGCGACGCTCGACCGCGTCTACGATTTCGGCGCGGAGGCCTTCGACGCGGTGTTCGACACGCTGCGCATGACCACGCCCTGCATCGTGCTCGACGTTCCCCACCAATGGTCGGGCTGGACGCGGCGCGCGCTGGTCAACGCGGACGACATCGTGATCGTGGCCGAGCCCGATCTTGCGAACCTGCGCAACACCAAGAACATGCTGAGCGTGTTGAAGGCGGCGCGGCCGAACGACCGGCCGCCGCTCTACTGCATCAACCAGGTCGGCATGCCCAAGCGGGCGGAGATCGAGGTCAAGGCATTCGCCAAGACCATGGAGAGCCAGCCGATCGCGGTGATCCCGTTCGATTCGAAGCTGTTCTCGACCGCGGCCAACAACGGCCAGATGATCGCGGAGGTCTCCAAGAGCCACCGCACCACCGAGCTGTTCCAGAACATGGCGAACCGCCTCGCCGGGCGCGGCGAGGTGAAGAAGCCGAAGCGCTCGCTGTTCGGGCCGCTCCTGAAGAAGCTGAAGGGCAGGTCGGGGCGCGGGTCAGCCCCGCATCGCAAGGCATCCTGATCAAGGCATCCTGACACGCGCGGGCGGCGGGTTACTTGTCCGCCCGCTGCTGCTTCTTCACCAGCAACTGCCGCAGCGCCGTGACCTTTGCCGCCGCCTGATCCGGCGGCAGGTCGGCCTTCACGATGGTTTCGGCCTCGGCCTGCTTTCCTTCCAGTCCCAGCACGAGCGCGAGATTGGCGCGCACGCGGAAATCGGCGGGATTGCGCTCGTGCGCCCGGCGCATCGTTTCCTCTGCCCGCGGCAGATTGTTCTGGAGCATGTAGGACAGTCCGAGATTGGACAGCACCGACGGCTCGTCCGGCACGATCTTCAGCGCGGCGGAGTAGTATTGCTGCGCCTCCTCGTTGCGGCCGAGCTGATCGAGCGCGGCGCCCTGCGCCGACAGGATATGCCAGTCGGGATCCTCGGGCGAATGCGCGCGGCCGAGGACGTCGAACGCCTGCTGGAAACTGCCGCTGTCGGCGAGCGCGCGGCCATAGCCGGCGAGCAGCGCCTTGTTGTTGGAATGGGCGAGCACCGCCTGCTCCAGCACCGCCAGCGCCTGCGCACGCTGCCCGGTCTGGCGCAACGCCTTGCCGTATTCGAGCGCGATGTTGGGATCGCCAGGCTTGGCGCGATAGCGCTCGCGTAGCGCGTCCATGTCAGGCTTCACGTCCGCCTTGGCGTCGGCCTTGCCAGCCGTTTCCGACTTTCCGCCGAGCGCGCCGGTGATGTCTTCGATGCCAGTGGTCTGACAGCCGCCGAGGGCCAGGATCAGAAGTGCGGAAAACAGATATCTCGCCGGAGGAGAGGCGACGGACAAACGCTTGGACATACTCTGATCACTCGGCGACTGATCAGAGATGCTTACCGATTAACGCTAAAGTCCCGTTAAGGCGGGGCGCTTCCGTAGCTCAGTCGGTGAATTCAGCGCCGAACTCGCAGCCGATGCGCCAGCGCAGGCGGCACTGGCGGGAATAGTCGGGCGCGAAGATGATGGTGAATTGCGGCGGCACTTCCAGAAATTCCGCCACCACTTTCACACCGCCATCCGAAATATCCGTGATCGTGCAGTCCCGCGGCAGCGAACCCGCGCCAAAATGAATCTTGGCGAGCCGCGTGCACATCCGTCGTTCGCTTCTCCGGCGATTTGCAAGCATTTGAATTCTTCACCCGTTAGACCACGGCCCATCCCGCAGCCCTAGGAGTAGCGGACATTCGTTGGAATGTGCTGAGGAGAGCCGCGCGCATTCGAGGCGTAGTGTCTTCATCGTGTTTACGGTCGGTTAGGGCTTGCAGGCCCCCTCACCACGTTCCCGTATTGTTCTTGCAAGAACCGGCCCGCTCTGCTACCCCTAATTGTGCAAGAGAGCAGGCTGGTTCGGGCATGGTTCAGCGGGTTTCCACCGTCGCCTTTGAGGGGATCGAGGCCCGCGCGGTCGACGTGCAGGTGCAGGTCGCGCCGGGTCTGCCGGCCTTCGCGATCGTAGGTCTCCCGGACAAGGCGGTGTCGGAGGCGCGCGAGCGGGTCCGCTCGGCGCTGATCGCCTCGGGGCTGGCGCTTCCGGCGCGGCGGATCACCGTCAATCTCGCGCCCGCCGATCTGCCCAAGGAGGGCAGCCATTATGACCTGCCGATCGCGCTCGGGCTGATGGGGGCGATCGGCGCGATCCCCCCGGATGCGCTGACCGGCTTCACCGTTCTGGGCGAGCTTGGCCTCGACGGATCGATCGCGCCGGTGGCCGGTGTTCTTCCCGCCGCGATCGGCGCCAATGTGCGCGAGGAGGGACTGATCTGTCCGGCGGCTTGCGGCTCGGAAGCGGCGTGGGCGAGCCCGGACATCCAGATCATTGCCGCAAGTTCACTCATCCAGATCGCCAACCACTTCAAGGGGACGCAGGTGCTGTCGCGGCCTGTGCCGAAGGTGCATGAAGCCGCTGCATCGCCGCTCGACCTGCGCGACATCAAGGGACAGGAGAGTGCCAAGCGGGCGCTCGAGATCGCGGCCGCCGGCGGACATCACCTGCTCATGATCGGCGCGCCCGGCGCCGGCAAATCGATGCTGGCGGCACGCCTGCCCTCGATCCTGCCACCGCTGTCGCCGGGCGAGTTGCTCGAAGTGTCGATGATCGCTTCTGTTGCAGGCGAGATCGAGGGCGGCGCGCTGACGGCGCGGCGGCCGTTCCGCTCGCCGCATCATTCCGCCAGCATGGCCGCGCTCACCGGCGGCGGCATCCGCGCAAGGCCCGGCGAAATCTCGCTCGCGCATCAGGGCGTGCTGTTCCTCGACGAGCTCCCCGAATTCGATCCGCGCGTGCTGGATTCGCTGCGCCAGCCGCTGGAGAACGGCGAGGTCTCGGTGTCCCGCGCCAATCACCGCGTCACTTATCCCGCCCGCTTCATGCTGGTCGCGGCGATGAATCCCTGCCGCTGCGGCAATGCGTTCGAGCCCGGCTATGCCTGCAAGCGCGGCCGCATCGATCGCTGCACGGGCGACTACCAGGCCCGCATCTCGGGGCCATTGATGGACCGCATCGACCTGCGCATAGAGGTTCCCGCAGTGACCGCGGCCGACCTGATCCTGCCGCCGCCAGCAGGGGGCTCGGCCGAGGTTGCAGCGCGCGTCGCGGCGGCACGCGACATCCAGCTCGCGCGTTACGCGGATATCGGCTTGCCGCAGGTCCGTACCAATGCCGAAGCGCCGGCCTCGGTGCTGGAGGAGATCGCCAAGCCGGATGCGCAAGGCCAGAAGCTGCTGCGCGACGCCGCCGAGACCATGCGGCTGTCGGCGCGCGGCTATCACCGCGTGCTGCGGGTGGCGCGCACGCTCGCCGATCTCGACGGCGCCGACAAGATCGGCCGGCTGCATCTCGCCGAGGCGCTGTCCTACCGCGCGCTCGCAGAGGATGTGCGCCAGATCGCGTGAGCGTCACGCGCATCAACCCGGCGGTAACGAGTTTCCTTTACGCTCTGCAAACCATAAGGCCCACAAGTTTCCGCCACGAGTTCCCCGGGGGCCGGCGAGTAGCGTGTCATGTTGCGTTTCAAGATCCTGGCCTCGGTTATTCCCCTGCTCGCGGCTGCGGTGTTTGCCCGCAGCGAGATCGGATCGGTCTCACATCCCTGCATCGCCCTGGGCGACACCTCGGTCGAGCTGACGTCGCTGTTCTGGACCGCCGGCGTGCATGTCGCCTTCACCGATGATCCCGCCCGCGCCACGGTGCGGGTTCAGATCACCGAGGATGCGGACGCTGCGGACTTCGCCGTCGTCGACGACGGCCTCGGTTCGGAATTGGAGTCCTGCCAGGCCAACCCTTCGACTCGCCTGATCTCGATTGCCGCACAGCCCGTCGACGGCGGTCAGGTGATCTATCTCTCCACTGAGGGGCCGGCGGATTACCGCGTCTATGTGCGCTCGAAAACCTTCTCGCAGCGCGAGGCGGCGGCGCTGATCGTCGGCGCTCGCGGCGGCCACCACCATCTCCAGTCCGCCTCGCTTTGAGCCGCCTCGCTCTGAACCGTTAACGCCTCGTCAACCCTGTTTGGAAGCGGTCGCAATACCTCAAACTGTTCGCAAGGTCGGCGGCACATCGTCGTTTACAGCGAGCACAGGGTTTTAAGAAAAGAGTCGGGTCGGTGGCGATGGGTCGGACGTTCCGGATCAAGGTGCGCATGCGCCGCTTCAGGCGACAGTACCCCAAAATCGCCTTCGCGATCCGCTCCATCATGATCTTCTCGGCGACCTTCGGCGGCGCCTATGGTTTCGTCTCCGGCAGCCGGTCCGAGACTTCCGGCTACGATCCCAATGCGTTTGCGATCGGCGCCAGCTTCCTGTTCGCGCTCGCCTGCCTCGGCCTCGCCACGCTCAGCATGCGCCTGCGCTTCGTCAACAAGCGGATGCGCGCGCTGGCCGCCCACAACGAAGCGCTGATCGACCGCAATTGGGAGCTGAAGGAAGCGGAAGAACGCGCCCGCAGCCTGTTCGAACAGCAGGGCGACTTGATCGTGCTGCGCGACACGAGCGGCCGCGTCACCTTTGCCAACGAGGCCTATTGCGCGCTCGCAGCGCAGGCGCGCGGCGCACTGGTCGGCACGCGCTTTGATTTCGACGTGCTGGAGCAGGGCGACAGCGCCCGCGAGAGCAACGGCACGCGCATTCACGACCAGAAGATCGCAACCCCGCTCGGCGCGCGCTGGATCGCCTGGCGCGAGGGCTATGTCCGCCTCGACGCCGGCCAGCCCGCCGAATTGCAGAGCGTCGGACGCGATGTCACCGACCGCACCGAGACCGAGCGTGCGCTGTCCGACGCCCGCGACCAGGCCGACGCCGCCAACCGCGCCAAATCGCGCTTCCTGGCCATGGCGTCGCACGAGATCCGCACGCCGCTCAACGGCATCATCGGCATGGGCGGGCTGCTGCTCGACACCACGCTGACGCCGGAGCAGTCGACCTACGCCAAGGCCGTGAAGACCTCCGGCGAAGCGCTGATGGCGCTGATCGAGGAGCTGCTCGACTATTCCAAGATCGAAGCCGGCAAGCTCGATCTCGAGCAGCGTCCCTTCGCGCTCTCGGCCCTGATCGAGGAGATCACCGAGTTGCTCGCGCCCCGCGCGCAGGCAAAGAAGCTCGAGATCGCCGCCTATGTCGACGAGCGCCTGCCGCTCGAAGTGGTCGGCGACGCCGCGCGGCTGCGCCAGGTGCTGCTCAACCTCGCCGGCAATGCCATCAAGTTCACTGCGAGTGGCGGCGTTGCGCTGATCGTCGAGCCCGGCATCTGGCCGAACGAGATCAGCTTTCTGGTGCGCGACACCGGCGTCGGCATCGCGCCGGAAGCGCAACAGCGCATCTTCCGCGAATTCGAGCAGGCCGACGAACGCGTCGCGCGCACCTATGGCGGCACCGGCCTGGGTCTTGCCATCAGCGAGCGCATCGTCAAGCGCATGGGCGGCCGCATCACGCTCACGAGCGAGCCGGGCAAGGGTTCGACCTTCGAGGTCGCGATTCCACTCGCGTCAAAGCACGTCGATGCGGAACAGACGACGTTCCCGAGTCCTGATCTCGCGGGCAAGTCGATCCTGCTGATCGCCGACGGTATCGAGGCCTCCCTGATCGCGCGGCGGCTGGAGCGCTGGGGTGGCCAGACCTGCATGGTAACGGACGCGGCGGTGGCGGAAGCGCTGCTGCCGGAACGCTCATGGCATTCGGTGCTGATTGATCGTGCACTTGGCGCCGCCGTCGCCGACCGCCTCGGCGAAACCGCACGCAGGCACGCGCTGCAACGCCTCGTGCTGCTGACGTCGGGCTCGCGCCACGAGAAAGTCTCGCCGGCTTTCACCGGCTTTCTGGTGAAGCCGCTACGCGCGGCCTCACTCGCCGCACGCCTCGCGCTGACCCCGGAGGTCCCCTCGCCCGATCTCGCGCCGGAGCCATCGGCCCAATCCACCGGCGCGGTACCGGCGAAAGGCCTGTCAATTCTCGTCGCCGAAGACAACGAGATCAACGCGCTGCTGATGCGCTCGCTGCTGACGAAGCTCGGCCACCGCGTCGTCATCGCCGTGCATGGCGAGGCCGCGCTGGAATCCTGGCTCGGCGCGTCATCGGCCGGAACGCCCTATGATCTCGTGCTGATGGACATCCAGATGCCGCAGCTCGACGGCATCGAAGCGACAAAACGTATCCGCGCGCATGAGGCAGCCAAAGGCGGCCACCACACGCCGATCCTCGCGCTCACCGCCAATACGCTGGTGGAAGATCGCTACGCCTGCTTTGAAGCAGGCATGAACGGGTTTCTGATCAAGCCGCTCGATCGCGAGAAGCTGGAAGAGGCGCTGGCCGGACTGGCGGCGTCGCGGCACCTGGCCGTTTGATCCAGGGCAGCTCGACGTTTCCGCGAACGGAAACTTCATATCCGTCGATATTCGATAATTGAAATCGACCCCGCTGCACGTCACCATCCTCGGGGGGTCGTTTTCAAGAAGAGGATGTCGGACATGAACTTGTTTTACCGCCTCGCTGCCATTGTCCTTCTTTCTGGATCCACCCCGGCCGCCGCGGCCGATAGCTCGGACCTGGTCGCCTCGCTCAAGCAAGGCGGCTACGTGCTGGTGTTTCGGCACACCGCCACCGACGACAGCCAAAAGGATGTCTACCCTTTCAGATTCGACGACATGAGTGCCCAGCGTCAGCTCAGTGAAAAGGGCCGGGACATGGCGCGCCAGATCGGGACGGCCATCAAGGAACTCGCGATCCCGATCGGCGACGTCTACACCAGCCGGCTGAACCGCGCGGTCGAGGCGGGAAAACTGATCTCCGGCCGCGAGGTCAGGCCGGTCGATGCGTTGACGGACAGCAGCAACGCCAGCGCATCGGGAATGGCGAACCCGACCGGTGCAAATGCAAAAGCCGGACAGGCCGTGCGTCAGCTCGTCGATGCGGTTCCGAAGCCTGGCACCAACACGTTCCTCGTTACGCACAAGACCAACATCGCCGATGCCTTCGGCAAGGACGCCGGGGACGTGCAGGAAGGCGAAGCTTTCGTCTACAAGGCCGGCAGCTCGGGTCCCGCAACCTTTGCAGGACGCATCAAGCTCGCCGACTGGAACGCGAAAGCAGACAAGTGACGGCCCGGACATCCGGCCCGGACTGCCGGGCGAGCGGCGATGGGTCCGGGATGACTTGCCGCTCCGCCTCGATCCTGTGATACCGAGGTCTTATGACCAAAGCGCCATGAGATCAGGGAAACGTCATCGCGCTTTTGGGTTATTGTTCGAGCACGGTCTCCGCGCGGACGCGTTCCGCGTTGGTCGCGCGGGACACCCGCTTAGCACTTTGCGCTGGCGCGGTCCTTCGGGTCCGGATCATGCTCTGGCAACAGAAGGGCTGGCGAACACGTGAGAACATCGGAAGACCGCTCATTCCTCATCTTGCTTGCCGCGATCTCCCTTGCGTTCGGGTGGGTGCTTTGGCCGTTCTCCGGCGCGTTGTTGTGGGCCACGCTTCTGGCGATCATCTTCGCGCCACTCTATCGACGCGCCCTGGAAAGCCTTCCGGGAAGGCGCAACCTTGCCGCATCGTTCACTGTGGTCGTCGTGATCGTCATGGTCCTCATCCCCGTGGCGGTCGTCATCGCCTCGCTCATCGACCAGGGTGGGGAGCTATATCAGCGCGCTCAGAGCGGGGAGATCAGTTTCGCTCATCCCCTGCAGCAGCTGAAATCCGCGCTGCCCGATTGGGCCGCTTCCCTGTCGGATCGCTTGGCCGGCATCGATTTTTCGGCCCTGAAGGAACGTCTGTCGAGTCTGGTCGTCCCTGCCGGCCAACAGCTGGCGGGGCACGCCATCAATATCGGTCAGTTGACGCTGGAGTTCGTCGCAAGCTTGCTCGTGATGTTGTACCTGCTGTTCTTCCTGCTCCGCGATGGTGACGAGCTCAACGCACGGATCCGCGACGCGCTCCCGCTGCGGCCGAGCCACACCACCGAGATTCTGAATGCGTTCACCCTCGCGGTTCGCGGGACGATCAAAGGGATCGTTCTCGTTGCCCTGATTCAGGGGGCGCTTGGCGGGCTGATTTTCTGGCTGCTCGGCTTGACTGCGCCGCTGCTCGCGGGCGCCCTCATGGCGCTGCTCTCGCTCCTGCCCGTGCTCGGCTCCGCCCTGGTTTGGGTTCCGGTCGCACTCTACTTGCTCGTGGCAGGCTCAGTCACGAAAGGGATCATCCTGCTCGCTTTCGGGACCTTCGTGATCGGTCTTGCGGACAATTTTCTCCGCCCGATCCTGGTCGGCCAGTCGATCCAAATGCCGAGCTATGTCGTGCTGCTCGCCACCTTGGGCGGCCTTGCGGCTTTCGGAGCGAACGGGTTCGTCATCGGCCCACTCGTCGCCGCAATGTTTCTCACGGCGTGGCACATCTTCATCAGCTCGAAAGCGCAACAGGAGGTCCGGAAATGACGGTCATGTCGGGTCACGGCCCGGCAGTCAGCCGAGCGCCGAATCCGGCCGACCCGAACGGTATGCGGCATAAGCCATAAACCGCGGCGCGGAGACACTCTGCGCGGGCGCGCTAGACCCGTGATCGCCGCGATTACAGCCGCCTGAGCGCCACGCTCGCCACCGTGTGATCGGCGCCCTTTTTCAGGATCAGCGTCGCGCGGGGGCGGGTCGGCAGGATATTGTCCTCGAGATTGGCGAGGTTGGTGCGTTCCCAGATCGCGATCGCGGTAGCGGTGGCTTCCTCGTCCGACAGCAACGCGTAGCGGTTGAAGTAGGATTTTGGATTGGTGAACGCGGTGTCGCGCAGCGACAGGAACCGCCGGATGTACCATTGTCGCAGCGCGGCTTCGTCGGCGTCGATATAGACCGAGAAATCGAAGAAGTCGGAGACCACAGGCACGGCCTTGCCGTCGCGCGGCAGCTTGCCGGTTTGCAGCACGTTGACGCCCTCGACGATCAGGATGTCGGGCTGGTCGATCTCGGCCCACTGGTTCGGCACGATGTCGTAAGTCAAATGCGAATAGACCGGCGCGCGCACATGGCGGCGGCCGGCCTTGATGTCGGAGAGAAAGCTGAGCAGCAGCGGCAGGTCGTAGCTCTCCGGAAAACCCTTCTTCTGCATGATGCCCTGCCGCTCCAGCACGGCGTTGGGATACAGAAATCCGTCGGTGGTGATCAGCTCGACCTTGGGGCGCGGCGACCAGCGCGCCAGCAGCGCCTGAAGCACGCGGGCCGTGGTGGATTTTCCGACCGCGACCGAGCCGGCGACCCCGATGACATAGGGCATCTTGCGGTCGCGGATGTTGAGGAACTGGCGCTCCGCGTAATAAAGCCGCTGCATCGCATCGACATAGATCGACAGCAGGCGCGACAGCGGCAGGTAGATGTCCTCGACTTCCTGGAAATCGAGCCGGTCATGCAGCGAGCGCAGGCGATCGAACTCGCCCGGCTCCAGGGTCATCGGCGTGTCGTCGCGCAGCCGCGCCCATTGCTCGCGCGTATAGACGCGGTACGGATTATACTGCTGCTCGGGTGCGCGAATATCCATGACGCGATCTTTCCACCTCGGCTAGGTGCCGCTTTTGCGCGACGCCTTCTCTTCCAACCCTGACATATTCGTCCGCTTGTCCAGCGCGGCTTCGACCTCTTCCAGCTTTACGCCGCGGACCTTGAGCAGCACAAGAAAATGATAGAGCAGATCGGCGCCTTCAGCGATCAGATGCGCGCGATCGTTTTCGACTGCTGCGATTACTGTTTCGACTGCTTCCTCACCGAACTTCTTGGCGCAATGTTCGGCGCCCTTGTCGAGGAGCTTGCGGGTATAGGACACCTCGCCATCCGCTGCCGCGCGGGCGTCGATGGTCTCGGCCAGATCGTGGATCGTGAAACGCGGCATACAAAATACTCGGAAAACGCGCCTTGGCCAGATTATTGGCCGGTTATCTGGCGGGATAAGCCGGTCCCCGCCGATCATGTAGCATTTTTATGGACGGGAGTCGTCAGGCATCGAGGCGCATCGCCAGCCCGCGCCGGGCCATGTGCTCCTTGGCTTCGCGGATGGTGAATTCCCCGAAGTGGAAGATCGAGGCGGCCAGCACGGCGGTGGCGTGGCCGTCGCGAATACCGTCGACGAGGTGGTCGAGATTGCCGACGCCGCCCGAAGCGATCACGGGAACGGGAATGCTGTCGGCGACCGCCCGGGTCAACGGGATGTCAAAACCCTGCCTCGTGCCGTCGCGATCCATCGAGGTGAGCAGGATTTCACCGGCGCCGAGCGAGACCACTTCCTGGGCATATTCGATGGCGTCGATGCCGGTCGAGTTGCGCCCGCCATGGGTGAAGATCTCCCAGCGCTCTCCGCCACCGGCGCGCTTGACCCGCTTGGCGTCGATCGCGACCACCACGCATTGCCCGCCGAATTTCTCGGCAGCTTCCTTGACGAACTCGCGCCGCGACACCGCGGCGCTGTTGATCGAGACCTTGTCGGCGCCCGCGCGTAACAGCGTCTTGATGTCGTTGACCTCACGCACGCCGCCGCCGACGGTGAGGGGCATGAAGCAGGCCTCCGCGGTGCGCCGGACCACGTCCAGCATGATGCCGCGGTTCTCATGGGTCGCGGTGATGTCGAGAAACGTAAGCTCGTCGGCGCCGGCGGCGTCATAGGCGATCGCCGCTTCGACGGGATCGCCGGCATCGCGCAGGTCAACGAAGTTGACGCCCTTGACGACCCTTCCGTCCTTGACGTCGAGGCAGGGGATCACGCGCACCTTGAACATGTGTCAGCTCCTAGGCGGCGCGCGCGTTGCGGATCAAAGTGAGGGCGGCTGCGGGTTCGAGGCGGCCATCGTAAAGCGCGCGACCGGCGATCGCACCAGCAAGCTTCCCGGCGCGCGGCGTCAGCATCGCCTTGACGTCCTCGATCGAGGCGAGGCCGCCGGAGGCGATCACGGGAATCGAGATGGCGTCGGCCAGCGCGATGGTCGCATCGAGATTCAAGCCCTTGAGCAGGCCGTCGCGCGCGATGTCGGTGAAGATGATGGCGGCAACGCCGGCATCCTCGAATCGCTGAGCGATCTCCAGCACCGTCACCTGCGAGGTCTCGGCCCAGCCTTCGACCGCGACCTTGCCGTCACGTGCATCGAGCCCGACTGCGACGCGGCCGGGGAATTTCCTTGCGGCAGCCTTCACCAATTCGGGGTCGCGCACCGCGGCGGTGCCGATGATGACACGGGTGATGCCCTTGTCGAGCCAGGCTTCGACAGTCGCGAGATCGCGAATGCCGCCACCGAGCTGCACAGGGATCTTGATCGTCTTCAGCATCGCCTCGACGGCCTGCGCATTGACCGGCTTGCCGGCAAACGCGCCGTCGAGATCGACGACGTGGAGATACTCAAAGCCCTGCTCGACAAAGCTCTCGGCCTGCGCGGCGGGATTGAGGTTGAACACGGTCGCGCGCGCCATGTCGCCCTGTTCGAGGCGCACGCATTGGCCGTTCTTGAGGTCGATCGCGGGAAAGAGAATCACGGTTTCCATCGCAAAAAGTTCGAGATCAGGGCCAAACCGAAGCGCTGGCTCTTCTCGGGGTGAAACTGCGTACCGATTGCGGTGTCCTTGCCGACGATCGCGGTGACAGGCCCGCCGTAGTCGGCGCGCGCGAGCACGTCCGCCTCGTTGGCGGCATTGAGGTGATAGGAGTGCACGAAATAGGCGTGCTGGCCCTTGGGGCCGAGCGGCAGCTTGTTCAGCACCGGATGCTCGCGCAGCACATCGAGCGTATTCCAGCCCATGTGCGGGATCTTCAGATTCTCGTCGCGCGGCGTGATCTTCTCGACGTCGCCGGCGATCCAGTTCAGGCCTTGCGTGATGACATGCTCCTTGCCGCGGGTGGCGAACAGCTGCATGCCGACGCAGATGCCGAACATCGGCCGCGCCTTGACCCGCACGGCCTCGGTGATCGCCTCGACCATGCCGTTGACGGCATCGAGCCCACGCCGGCAATCGGCGAAGGCGCCGACGCCCGGCAGCACCAGGCGGTCGGCGCTGTAGGCCTGGTCCGGATCGCTGGTGACGAAGACCTTTTGCGGGTTCTCCATGCTGCGCGCGGCGCGCTCGAACGCCTTGGCGGCCGAATGCAGATTGCCGGAACCGTAATCGATGATGGCGACGCTCATCTTGACCCTCCCGGTTCTGGAAACAAACCAATGATGCCACCCGCCGGCATCGGCGGCGGGTTGGAGAATTGCTGACCCGGCACGTTGCGGGTCGGCGGCGGGCCGCCGCGATCGACGGCCCATTGATCGTTGACGATGCCGCGCTGCTTTTGGCTCCAGCGCTCGAAGAAGCGGCGCTCGGCGGTGTCTTCGTCGTCGGAAATCACCACGTCGAGCTGCCGCCATTTACCGCGCGACAGCGTCCAGCGGCGCAGGCTAGAGGCCTCGAAACCCATCAGCAGCGCGACGATGATGTCGGCAAAGAAGATCGAGCTGCGTCCGACGCCGAGGCTGGACAGCCCGGCGTTGAATGCGGCAACGAAGATCACCCAGCCGATCAGCGCCAGCCACAGCCGATTCCACAGCAGCCAGAACGGGCCTAAGATCATCGCCCAGAAATGGAAGCCGTCGCGCACGAAGACGAACTTGTCGGTCGCGCGCAGATCGGCTCCGGCAGGGGAAGGAGCATGAACTGTGTAGACAGGCATGGTGATGCCCCGTTCTCAAGAATTCAGTGATACCGCAAGCGGCGCGTGCCGCCGGCCCGAGATGTCAGCCGCCGAGCGAGCCCTTGGTGGACGGGATTTCGCCCACCGCCTTCGGATCGATCGCAACGGCCGTCCGCAGCGCCCGCGCCAGACCCTTGAAGCAGGACTCGGCGATATGGTGGCTGTTATCGCCATATAGGGTCTCGACGTGGAGAGTCACGCCGGCGTTCATGGCAAAGGCCTGGAACCACTCGCGCACCAGCTCGGTATCGAACTCGCCGATCTTGTCGCGGGGGAAGTCGACCTTGAACACCAGCACCGGGCGGCCCGAAATGTCGATGACCACGCGCGACAGCGTCTCGTCCATGGGCATGTGCACGCCGGCATAGCGGGTGATGCCCGCCATGTTGCCGAGCGCCTGCTTGACCGCCTGGCCGAGCGCGATGCCGGTGTCTTCGGTGGTATGGTGATGATCAATGTGCAAATCGCCCACCGCCTTGACCGTGAGGTCGATGCGGGAATGGCGGGCGAGGAGATCGAGCATATGGTCGAAAAAGCCGATGCCGGTCGCGATATTGGACACGCCGGAGCCATCGAGGTTCACAGTGACCTCGATGTCGGTTTCCTTGGTCTTGCGCTTGATCGTCGCGGTGCGCATCAAAACTAGCTTTCATCCACGTTCGGGGCCGAAAACGCCGGTCTTTTAACAGCCAAATGACGCCTTCGCTACTGCGGGAACGGCTGCCCGGGCCTCTACTTCTGCCTATGGTGAGCGAAATTGGGCCCGGAGCGGCCCGTTGTGCCTCCGCTCCCGACCGCCTAAATCAGCCCGGACAACGAGGATCATTCATGCAGGACTCCCCAAACAGCTCGCCGGTCTGGCACGGCACCACGATTTTGACGGTCCGCAAGGGCGGCACGGTGGTGGTCGGCGGCGACGGCCAGGTCTCGATCGGCCAGACCGTGATCAAGTCCAATGCCAAAAAGGTCCGGAAACTCGGCAAGGGCGACGTCATCGGCGGCTTTGCCGGCGCCACGGCCGACGCCTTCACGCTGTTTGAGCGTCTGGAAGCCAAACTCGAGCAATATCCGGGGCAATTGACCCGGGCCGCGGTCGAGCTCGCCAAGGACTGGCGCACCGACCGCTATCTGCGGCGGCTGGAGGCCATGATGATCGTGGCCGACAAGGACGTCTCCCTGGTGCTGACAGGCACCGGCGACGTGCTGGAGCCCGAGGCCGGCGTCATGGCGATCGGCTCGGGCGGTAATTACGCGCTGTCGGCCGCCCGCGCCCTGCTCGACACCGACAAGGATGCCGAAGCCATCGTCCGCCGCTCGCTCGACATCGCCGCCGACATCTGCGTCTACACCAACCGCAATGTAACCATCGAAGCGCTGTCGGCCGGCTAGGCCATGGCCCCCGCCTATACCTTCCGCCCGATGACCGTGACCGACCTGCCGCTGATCCGGCGATGGCTCGGCGCGGCGCATGTGCGGGAATGGTGGGGCGACCCGGACGAGCAGTTCGCGCTCGTCAGCGGCGACCTCGATGAGCCGGACATGGACCAGTTCATCGTGTTGGCCGGCGGCAAGCCGTTCGGCTATCTTCAATGCTACCGCCTGACAGCCTGGAATACGGGTCTTGGGCCGCAACCGGAGGGCACCCGTGGCACCGATCAATTCATCGGCGAAAGCGACATGATCGCGCGCGGCCACGGTTCGGCATTCATCCGCCAATTCGCCAACGAGCAGTTGCGGCAAGGCCTGCCGCGCATCGTCACCGATCCCGACCCGCGCAACCTGCGCGCCGTGCGCGCCTATGAGAAGGCCGGCTTTGTCCGCGATCGCATGGTCGAGACGCCCGACGGGCCGGCACTCCTGATGGTGCGCGAGCCATGACGCTGACAACCGTGCACGGGAGCAAGGCTGCGTTTCCACCGCTCGCCTGGGTCGGCATCGCGCTGCTGCTGGCGCTGCAGGCTTCGATCCTGTTTGCGATGGGGCGGGTGCCGATCTGCACCTGCGGCTATGTCAAGCTGTGGCATGGCGTGGTGAACAGCTCGGAGAACTCGCAGCACATCGCCGACTGGTACACCTTCTCGCACATCCTGCACGGCTTCCTGTTCTACGGCTTGACCTGGCTGCTGTTCGCGCGGCTGCCGTTGCTGCGTCTTTCCTGGCCGGCACGGCTGATCATCGCGATGCTGATCGAAGGCGCCTGGGAGATCGTCGAGAACTCGCCTTTCATCATCGAACGCTATCGCGCCGGCACGATCTCGCTGGATTATTTCGGCGACAGTATCGTCAATTCGGTCTCGGACAATCTGTCCATGATGCTGGGCTTCCTCGCCGCGCGCCTGCTACCCGTATCAGTGACCGTCCTGCTCGGGCTCGCCTTCGAAATCATGCTGGCGCTCCATATTCGCGACAATCTGACGCTCAATATCCTGATGCTGATCCATCCGATCGAGGCGGTGAAACAATGGCAATCGGGTCCGCCGATCATCTGACGGCAAAAAAGCGGCTTGTCCCGCCCCGCATCTGATCCTAGCTAAGGTCCCATGACAGACTTCTCCCCCCGCGAAATCGTTTCCGAACTCGACCGTTTCATCGTCGGCCAGGCCGATGCCAAGCGCGCGGTCTCGATCGCGCTGCGCAACCGCTGGCGACGGCAACAGCTCTCCGGCTCCTTGCGCGAAGAGGTGCTGCCGAAGAACATCCTGATGATCGGCCCCACCGGCGTCGGCAAGACCGAGATCGCCCGGCGGCTCGCAAAGCTGGCCAACGCGCCGTTCCTGAAGGTGGAGGCGACGAAATTCACCGAGGTCGGCTATGTCGGCCGCGACGTCGAGCAGATCGTGCGCGATCTCGTCGAGGTCGCGATCGCCCAGGTCCGCGAACGCAAGCGGAAAGACGTGCAGGCACGCGCGCAGCTTGCCGCCGAGGAGCGCGTGCTCGACGCCCTGGTCGGTGCCAATGCCAGCGCCGCAACGCGGGACTCCTTCCGCAAGAAGCTGCGCGCCGGCGAGCTCAACGACAAGGAAATCGAGGTCGAGACGCAAGGCGGCGGCAGCGGCTTTCCGATGTTCGAGATCCCGGGCATGCCCGGCGCGCAGATGGGCGCGGTTTCGATCGGCGACATCTTCGGCAAGCTGGGCGGACGCAGCAAGACGCGGCGGCTGACGGTGGAGAGCTCGCACGAGATCCTCGTCAACGAGGAATCCGACAAGCTGCTCGACAGCGATCAGCTGACGCAGGAGGCGATCAGCGCGGTCGAGAACAACGGCATCGTGTTCCTGGACGAGATCGACAAGATCTGCGCCCGCGAAGGCCGCGCCGGCGGCGACGTCTCGCGCGAGGGCGTGCAGCGCGACCTGCTGCCCCTGATCGAGGGCACCACGGTCTCGACCAAGCACGGCGCGGTGAAGACCGACCACATCCTGTTCATTGCCTCAGGCGCCTTCCACGTCGCAAAGCCGTCCGACCTGTTGCCGGAACTGCAGGGCCGCCTGCCGATCCGCGTCGAGCTGCAGGCGCTGACCCGCGACGACATGCGCCGCATCCTGACCGAGCCCGAGGCCTCGCTGATCAAGCAATATGTCGCGCTGATGCAGACCGAGGGCGTCACGCTCGACATCACCGACAACGCCATCGACGCGCTGGCGGACGTCGCGGTGGCCGTGAATTCCACCGTCGAGAACATCGGCGCGCGGCGGCTGCAGACCGTGATGGAGCGGGTGCTGGACGAGATCTCCTTCACCGCCCCCGACCGCAGCGGCGAGACCATCAGGGTCGACGCCGATTTCGTGCAGAAGCACGTCGGCGACCTCGCCAAGAACGCGGATCTGAGCCGGTTCATTTTGTAATTCCGGGCGGCCGCGCTATCAACTGGCTGTCGTCCCGGCGAAAGCCGGGACCCATAACCACCAATGATTATTGTTGGATAAAGATAGCGGCTCCAGCCTTGGCTCAAAGCAAACAGTCGTGGGTATGGGTCCCGGCCCCCCGTGCGCAATTGCGCACCAGGCCGGGGACGACAGCGGAGGTTTGTGCGGGCAGGGTGCCACATGCACGCTAACTTCCTGCAAAACCCCTGGCGTCTCCTGTTCGCGATCAACGCGGCAGTCATCGTCGGCGTCTTCGTTCACAAGATCCAGCTGCCGCCTTACGTCCCCTACATCCACCTCCTCGTCGACTACCATTTCGGCTTCATCAAGCGCGCGCTGATCGGGGCGATCGTCGCGCTGTTCACCGACAAGGTTCCGGTGTGGCTGGTGTTCGCGCTCGGCGGCGCGACATGGCTGGTGACGCTGGGACTGTACGCAAGACTATTCCAGAAGACGTTCGGCTTCACCGCGAAGACATTGCCGACGTTCGTCTTCATCGCGGGCTCGCCGTTCTTCCTCAAGAACTTCATGCACACGCTCGGCCATTTCGACATCTATGGCTGCGCGCTGGCGATCATCCTCCTGCTGGCGCCGGCCGGCTCGCTGCTGTTCGTGGCGCTAGCTGCGCTGTTCTCGATCGTTCTCGTCCTGATCCACCACATCCATCTCCTGATGTATGTGCCGACCATCATCACCATCGTCGTGATCAGGCACTATCTGACCTACGGCTGCGATCGCACCAATGTCGCGTTCGGCATCATTGCCCTGCTTGCCGTCTCCGCGCTGTTCTTCGCCGCGCAGTTTCTGGGAACGATGCCGATCCCGGAGGCGGATTTCGTGGCGTATCTGAAAACCCGGATGGCCGATCCGTCGCGGACCGACCTGCTGCAATTCGCATACATCTGGTACCAGCCGCTGGCGCAGGAGGTTTCCGACACTTGGGGCCGCCTGCCGCACAACATCTTCGGCGTGCCCGTGTTCGCGCTGCTGATCTGGCTGCACACACCGCTGTGGCGCTATTTTGCGAACCTGATCGCCGCGCTCGCAAGCGACACGCACCGCCGGCTCGTGATCGCGGCGCTCGCCGGCGTCAGCCTCGCCTGTCTCGTGATGTTCGCGATGGTGTTCGACTATTCGCGCTGGATCTCGAACTGGGCAGTCTGCATGTTCCTGATCCTGCACGCGGTGAAGATGCTGCCCGCCGCACGCGAGACGCCGCTGATTCCGGCGGAAGATCAGAAGACAAATATCTTCGGCCTGGTCCTCACGCTGGTCCCACGCGTCGGAATCGTGCGGCCGTTTTAGCCAAGCATGATCTGGTCGGAAAACCGGTGCCCACTTTTCCGGATCATGCTCTCTAAAATCTCGCCCGGCGAACCCGCACGTAAAGCGCGCCCTCGCCGCCATGGCCGATACCGGCCTCTTCAAACCCCACGACGACGGCGCGGAATTCCGGCAGGCTCAGCCATTCCGGCACCAGGCGGCGGAGCACGCCGCTTTCGCCGCCGCTGCGGCCCTTGCCGGTGATGACGAGCACGAAGGTCAGGCCGTCATGGTGAGCGCGGTGCAGGAATCCGGTCAGCGCGCGATGGGCGCGCATCTGGGTCATGCCATGCAGATCGAGCCGTGCCTCGATCTCGCTTCGCCCGCGCGACAGTTTTGTGCGCTCACGCTTCCCAAGCGGCGCCAGCGGTGGAATGGCCGGTTTTGCGATGCGCGGCGCCGGGACGGCAGCGATCGGACGCGGCGATGGCGCGGGCCGCGCGGCAGGCGCGGCGGGTGAAGGCTCCGTGCGTGACGCAGCTTGCGATTTCGCCGCGCGATACTTCCTCAGCGGCTTGACCTGTTTTGCGACCGTGTCCCACAGCGCGCGTTCTTCCTCGCTCAGCGCGCGACGGCGCGGCGAGGGACGAGGCTCCAGCACGGGCGGACGGGACGATCGCTTCATTGCTGCCGATGGGGACGATTTTTCACCGGCCGCCGCGGCTCGCGAACGGGCTCTATCACGGGACGCGGCGCCGGCAGCGGGACCGGGTTGGCAACGGCGACCGTCTCACCTTTGCCTTGTGTCGCGGCTGCGGCCGGAGCCGCCGGTTTGTCCTTCGCAGGCTCCGTTTGCGGAAACAGCTTTGCGATCTTCTCCGAGGGCCGCGGATCCGGCACCGGGAGCCGCGAGCCGCGCGCCGTGGGATCGAGGTCCTTCGGCACCAGCATCACGAAATGCATGGCATGGCGCAGCCGCCCGGAGACCCGGCCGGCCTCCTGGCCCGCGCCGAAATAGAGATCGGCCCGCGCAGGACCGATGATGGCCGAGCCTGTGTCCTGCGCGATCATCAACCGATGGAACGGCGTCTTCGCGCGTTCGGAATCGATCGGCAGTTCGCCCTCGATGAAGAACGGGGTGCCGTAGACGTGAAGCGATTTGTCGACCGCGATCGAGCGGCCGGCCGTCAGCGGAATACCTTGCGCGCCGACCGCCTCGTCCTTGTCGGACAGATTGACCTCGCGGAAAAAGATGTAGGAGCGGTTCTGGCGCCGCAGCTCCCTGGCGCCATCCGGGGTCTGCGCCATCCACTCCCTGATCTTCTGCATCGACATCTCTTCCTTCGGAATGATGCCGCGCTCGATCAGGATGCGACCGACCGCCGTATAGGGATAGCCGTTATAGGCGTCGTAATTGAGCCGAACCGTGCCGCCGTCGTCGAACTTGATCCGCGCCGAGCCCTGAATCTGGGCGAACAGCAGATCGGTTGGGTCCTTCAACCAGGCAATCTCGAGTCCGCGGCCGGCGATCTTGCCGTCCTCGATCTCGCCGCGGTCGTAATAGGGCACGAGCTTGCGGCGGCCGATCTTGCGATAGACCGGGCCCTTGTTGGGCAGGCTGACCGAATCCTGCTTGTAGCCGCGCACGAACAAGTTCGAGGGACGGCGATAGACCGGGACGTTGTAGACGTCGGTCTGCGTGCGCGATCCCTCCAGCACCGGCTCGTAATAGCCGGTGACGAAACCGTCGGGCTCGCCGAGGCGCGAGATTCGCAGCGGCGCAAAATTCTCCTCGAAGTAGGTTTTGGCCCTGGCGTCGTCGGTAAGCTCGAGCGATTTGGCGACCCGGCAGGGTTCGCCCAGCGAGGCGCCCAAAGCCTTCGGTTCGGCAGCGCCGGTCTGCGCGCTGATCGGACGGCAGCTCGCGCGAAACGTCTTGTAGGCGGCGAGATGATCGTCGTCGCTCCAGCCCTTTACATCGGCCCAGGCCAGCGGCAGATATTGCGCGCCGGGAATTTCGAACGGCAGGGGAAGCTGCGGATACGGCAAGGCGCGCGGCGGCGCGGCAGGCAATTCCGGGAGATGACGGTGATGGCTGCGATAGTGGCGCCGCGCCGCCTCGGCTCCGAGTGAAAACGACGAAAGCACGACGACACCGGCGCAAAGCGCCGTCGCGCTGGCCTTCAGGAAAGCCTTAATTCGCGCTTCCGGTGCCAACCAGCTTCCAGTTCGGATCGCGAGAGGTGATGTCGCGGGCGAAAGTCCAGATGTCGGTGATGTCGGCGACCGTATCGGCGCTGCCGTCGACGATGTTGCCGGCCTTGTCTCGGGTCGCCGAGATCATCTGCGAGACGAAGCGGATCGTGAGCTGGGCGGTACGGTCGCGCAGCTCGGCGCCGACGAGCTCGGCCTTGTCGATCGAGACAAAGCGCGTCTCGGTCTTCTGCTCGTTCTTCTCGCGCTCCTTGATTGCGGCATCGAAGCTTTCATAGACCTCCGACGACAACAGGTCTTTCAGCGAACGGCGGTCGCCATTGGCAAAGGCCAGCACGATCATCTCATAGGCGCCGCGGGCGCCGGAGATGAAATGGCGCGGATCGAAGGCGGAATCCTTCTCGACGATGGCGTCGAGACCCTGGGCGAGCACGGTGCCCGGCTCGGTCAGGCCCTTCCAGCGGTCGGAGGGCGGGGTCGGCTCGGCCGTCGGCGCCAAGGGGGCCTGGTCGATGACCTTGCCTGGCATGGTGACGACGTTCTTGTCCTGGGCACCCTGGAGCGCGTTGCGGTCGAACGGCGGCCGCTCGTTACCCGTGCGCTGCCCCAGCACGCTGCGCAGCCTCAGAAAGATGAAGACCGCCAGCGCCAGGAAGATGATGGTGTAGATGTCCACGTCGTATTCGCTTTCTGGTCTTCTGTAGAAAGAGGCCGTCTCGAAGGGGTCATGCCGGGAAAATCGATCCGGCCAGTAGACCGTTCCATACGGGAACGGCAAGTCTACATCACCATTTTGGGTCCGCGCGTCAGGTCCGTGGGATGTAGGCACGAAATCTTGCCGGGCCAATGGCGCCTTTTGGCACAGCATCGACTGTAGCGCGTTTTATGCTTAAGGGGAAACCCGATCCTGCCCGGAAATCGCGCATCTTCAATCGTTTAAGGCGCAGTTTCGCTGGATCGGCGGGGTCAACGTCACAGTTGTGGGCGTGGCCTGAATTCCCCATCCGGGACCGTTCGTCCTTGTGGAACGAGGCGGCCCTATGTTAGCCAACCGCCGCGAAATTCAGCCCCAATCGGGTAAGGAGACATTCTTATGACCAACGGTAACGGCACCCCTCCCGAGGCGGCCCAGGCTCCCCAGCTCAACGTCCTGGCGCAATATACCAAGGACCTCTCGTTCGAAAATCCGAATGCGCCCAGCTCGCTCCAGCAGCAGAGCCAGCCGCCCCAGATCAACATCCAGATCAATGTCAGCGCCAACAACCTGAGTGAACAGGAGTTCGAGGTAACGCTGTCGGTCGAGGGCAAGGCCGAGACCGCCGGCAAGATCATGTTCTCGTTCGAGCTCGCTTATGCCGGCGTGTTCCGTATCTCCAACGTGCCGAAGGACAATTTGCATCCGCTGGTCATGATCGAATGCCCGCGCCTGCTGTTCCCGTTCGCCCGTGAGATCATCGCGACTGCCGTGCGCGACGGCGGGTTCCCGCCCCTGATGCTGGATCCGGTCGACTTCGTCGGTCTCTATCGTCAGAACATGGAGCGGCAAATGGCCGCTCAGCCGAGCGGCCAGGCCTAACCAGCCGAAGGGGCAGCTGGAGCGGGCAGGAACTCGTTCCAGATCGCCTTGTCGCCGAGCGTTGCGATGAAGGTCCGGTGGGCCTCGCGCTCGGCGCCTGAAATCCGCGGCGCGAGTGGCACTGGCCGCTGCCGCCGCGGCGCATCGGAAGCCCCATTGGCGCGAGTCTCCTCGGTTTCCGAAGCCAGCAGCAGTTGCGATTGCCGCGCCCCGACCAGATCCACATAGACTTCCGCAAGCAACTCGGCGTCGAGCAACGCGCCGTGCTTGGTGCGGCGTGAATTGTCGATCGCATAGCGCGAGCAGAGATCATCGAGCCGGTTCGACACGCCGGGATGCTTGCGCCGTGCCAGCAGCAGCGTATCGACCAGCCGCTCACGCGGGATCGCCGTGCGCTTGATCCGGTCGAGCTCGGCATTGATGAAGCTGATGTCGAACGAGGCGTTGTGGATCACCAGCGGAGCGTCGCCGATGAATTCCAGAAACTCGTCGACGACCTCGTGAAACAGCTGCTTCGTCGCCAGAAACTCAGCCGACAGCCCGTGCACCGCAAAGGCTTCCGCCGGCATGTCCCTTTCGGGATTGATGTAGACGTGGAAACTCTGCCCCGTCGGCATGCGATTGAGCATCTCGACGCAGCCGATTTCGACCAGGCGGTCTCCCCGCAGCGGGTCGAGGCCGGTGGTTTCCGTGTCGAGAACGATTTCGCGCATGATCTAGCAAGCCGTGTAAGGCGGCGAATCAGGCTCGCCGCTGCGGCATCTTAACGACCTCGGCGAGGATGTGCGCGATTTGGGCGCGCACCGGATCGAGCCCGTGTGACGTATCCACCACGAAATCGGCGCGCTTGCGCTTTTCCGCGTCGGGTGTCTGCTTGGCGATGATGGCGTCGAGCTTGGCCTCGTCCATCGTACCGCGCGCCAGCACCCGCTCGCGCTGCAGTTCCGGAGACGTCGTCACCACGACCACGGCATCGACCCGCGTCTCGCCACCCGTCTCGAACAGCAGCGGAATGTCCAGCACCACGACCGGCGCGTTGGCCGCTTCGGCGTCGGCGAAGAATTTTTTCCGGGAAACGCCGAGCATCGGGTGGACGATCTGCTCGAGCTGCTTGATGGCGGCAGCATCGTGCACCACACGCGCCGACAGCTTTGGCCGATCGACCTTGCCGTTCGCGGTGGTGCCGGGGAAGGCGGCCTCGATTGCGGGCGCAGCCTCGCCCTCATAGAGCTGATGGACGGCCGCATCGGCATCGTAGACGGGCACGCCGGCCTCCGCGAATAATTTCGCGGTGGTGGATTTGCCCATCCCGATCGAGCCGGTCAGTCCCAGGATCCGCATCAGCGCCCAGCCATATCTGCCATTCACACCGCAATTAGCTGTTCGCGCCGCAGGAATGCAAGCAGCGGCAGCAACGGCAGGCCGAGAATGGTGAAGTGGTCGCCCTCGATACGCTCGAACAAGTGGATACCCAGGCTTTCGAGCTGATAGCCACCGACGCTGGTGGTGACGGCATCGCCGGCGGTGTCGAGATAGGCCGAAAGCTCGGCGTCGGTCATCTGCCGCATGGAGAGGCGGGCGACCGAAACGTCCTCGAAGATGATCTCACCATCGCGTGCTATCGTCACGGCGGAATTCAGCTCATGGCTATGGCCGGAGAGATCGCGCAGCTGTGCCAACGCCTGGAGGCGCCCCGCAGGCTTGTTGAAGAGGCGATCGCCAAGCGCCAGCGTTTGATCCGCACCGATGACGTAGCTTCCGGCGTAATGGGCCGAGACTGCCTTGGCCTTTTCGCGCGCCAGCAGCAGGGCGATCTCGCGCGGACTCGAAAGGCCGGAGGCGGCTTGGATACCGCGCTCGTCGATATCAGCCGTGATCGCCTTGAACTCGAGCCCGGCATTGGCCAACAGCATCTTTCGCGCACTGCTCTGCGAGGCCAGGATCAACGAAGATTTTCCGAGCCACAGACCCATCGCAAAATTATTCCTAAAACTATTCCCGAGACTATTCAGAAGGCCGGTTACGCTGGCGATCGCTGTAGAGTTTCATGATCGCCGCGGCGGTTTCCTCGATCGAGCGCCGCGTGACGTCGAGCAGCGGCCAATCGTGCTTGGCGCTGAGCTTGCGGGCAAATGCGACCTCCTCGGCGACTGACTGCCTGTCGATATAGGTGTCGCTGCCGGAATCGGCGCCCATGGAGAGCAGGCGGTTCTGGCGCACCTGGATCAAGCGTTCCGGCGTCGCATGCAAGCTCACCACCAGCGGTCGCGTCAACGTCTCCAACTGCGAGGGAACCGGAATGCCCGGAACCAGCGGCACGTTGGCGGTGCGGATGCCGCGATTGGCGAGATAAATCGACGTCGGTGTCTTGGAGGTGCGGGAGACACCGACGAGCACAACGTCCGCGTCGTTGAGCCCCTCGACATGCTGGCCGTCATCATGAATCATCGTGTAGTTCAACGCGTCGATGCGCTTGAAGTATTCGGCATTGAGCACGTGCTGGGCGCCGACTCGGCCGGTCGTGGCAGCTCCGAGATACGCCTCGAACAATTGCATCACCGGGCCGATGATCGACAGGCTGGGAACATTGATCCCTTTGCACTTGTCCTCGAGCCTGGAGACCAGGTCCTTTTCGAGCAGCGTGAACAGCACGATTCCCGGCGCTTCCTCGATCTCGTCGAGCACGCGATCGAGCTGCTTCTGGCTGCGCACCAGCGGGTAGACGTGCTCGACCGGGGTGACGTTGGCGTACTGGGCGGCAACGGCACGCGCGACCGTGATCAGCGTCTCGCCGGTGGAGTCGGAGACGAGGTGCAGATGGAAATAATTGTTCGAGGTCGGCACAAAAGCCCTTTGTATGAAGGCGGTGTGGTTTGTGGATTACTGTGAAGCTTAACCCCTCGGAAAGGGATGTGCGACACCGGGGGCGGGACAACTGCCAATTTTCTTCACACCACTGCGCGTGAGAACAAGTTCGATGCCCTGTCGAAAGGGAAGCGGGATTGTGTCGATAACCCTCTTGATAAGCTGCCGACAGAAACGCGCAAGCCTTTGAAGCTGGCCGACTTATCGAAAGCGGCCAGTGCGATCAGGTATATGTTGATGGATGTGAACAAGCGCGTGGGAACGGGCGGACAGAATTGTGTGAGTCCAATTCACCGTCACATAGACTCAAACCTTAAGAATCTAAGATTCTTATTTGAGAAGGGCGCTACGGACGGATATGTGTGCAGGTAAGACCTTAACGAGTTCTTACTATCCCCAGCATTCCCCCTCGGCTGGGCAGCAATCCGGACGCAGGACATGTTCGAAGACGTCTATCTCTGGATCAAGGCGCTGCATGTGATCGCCGTCATCTCCTGGATGGCGGGCATGCTCTACCTGCCACGGCTGTTCGTTTATCACTGCGAGGCCGAGATCGGCTCGAAGCAGTCGGAAACGTTCAAGATCATGGAACGGCGCCTGCTCAAGGCGATCATCAACCCCGCCATGATCGTCACCTGGCTCGCCGGGCTCTATCTCGCCTGGGCCGGCCATTGGTTCACCTTCGGCTGGTTGCACGTAAAATTGGCACTGGTCCTGGCGATGTCAGCGGTCCACGGCTTTTTTTCGCGCTGGTTGAAGGATTTCGCCGCGGACCGGCGCCCCCGGAGCCAGAAATTCTATCGGATTATCAATGAGGTACCGACTGCCTTGATGATCTTGATCGTCATCATGGTGATCGTGAAGCCGTTCTAGGCAAGGATCGCGAATGATCGCTCAGCGCTTCTGCTTGCGGAGTGTGAGGCGATTTTCTATATTGGTGACATCCCACCCAACGCAGGCGGATGTGGTTGTGTCTGAGCTTTCCAGAGGCCGGACACCCCATCAGGTTTGAAGCCTCACCGGCGCTCTCCTTGCCAGACCTGCGGACCTTGCCTTCTCGCGTCCGCATTTCAGAGCCTCCTCGCACCCCCTCCCCAGGTTACCCCACAGGACCACCCCAATGCGGGAAATCAAACTCCAGGACCTCAAGTCGAAGACGCCGGCCGAGCTCGTCTCGTTCGCGGAAGAGAACGGGGTCGAGAATGCCAGCACCATGCGCAAGCAGGAGCTGCTGTTCGCCATCCTCAAGCAGCTTGCGCTCGCCGAGACCGACATCGTCGGCGAGGGCGTCGTCGAGGTGCTCTCCGACGGCTTCGGCTTTCTCCGCTCACCCGATGCGAATTATCTGCCGGGCCCGGACGACATTTACGTTTCGCCCTCGCAGATCCGGCGTTTTGGCCTGCGCACCGGCGACACCATCGAAGGCCACATCCGCAGCCCGAAAGAGGGCGAGCGTTACTTTGCGCTGCTGAAGGTCAACACGCTCAATTTCGAGGATCCGGAAAAGGCCAAGCACAAGGTCAATTTCGACAACCTCACGCCGCTGTTTCCGAATCAGCGCTTCCGCATGGAAATCGACGACCCGACGCGGAAAGACCTGTCTGCAAGGGTGATCGACATCGTCGCGCCGATCGGTAAGGGCCAGCGCGCGCTGATCGTCGCGCCGCCGCGCACGGGTAAAACCGTGCTGATGCAGAATATCGCGCACTCGATCGCGCATAATCATCCCGAGTGCTATCTGATCGTGCTCTTGATCGACGAACGTCCGGAAGAAGTCACGGACATGCAGCGCTCGGTGAAGGGCGAGGTGGTCTCCTCGACCTTCGACGAGCCGGCGGTGCGCCACGTTCAGGTCGCCGAGATGGTGATCGAGAAGGCCAAGCGTCTGGTCGAGCATGGCCGCGACGTCGTGATCCTGCTGGACTCCATCACCCGCCTCGGCCGCGCCTACAACACCGTGGTGCCGTCATCGGGCAAGGTGCTGACCGGCGGTGTCGACGCCAACGCGCTGCAGCGGCCGAAGCGCTTCTTCGGCGCTGCCCGCAACATCGAAGAGGGCGGCTCGCTGACGATCATCGCGACCGCGCTGGTTGATACCGGCAGCCGCATGGACGAAGTCATCTTCGAAGAGTTCAAGGGCACCGGTAACTCCGAACTGATCCTCGACCGCAAGGTTTCGGACAAGCGGACCTTCCCGGCGATCGACATTTCGCGTTCCGGCACGCGCAAGGAGGAGCTGATCACGGATCCGGTGGTCCTGAAGAAGATGTACGTGCTTCGCCGCATCCTGAACCCGATGGGTACGATGGACGGAATCGACTTCCTGCTCGACAAGCTGCGCTCGACCAAGAGCAATTCCGAGTTCTTCGACTCGATGAACACCTGATCCAGGGTGCAGCATGGGATGAGAGGGGCGCCTTCGGGCGCCCTTTTTTGTGCGGCCTTGTTGCAGCATAGCTGCAGCATGGTGAGGCGTTTGTCGATTGGACCGGATTTTTCGTAAGCTATTGATATAACTAAGAAATATATTGACGTTGGAGTATTTCACAATCGGTGGCGAGTAATTTTCGCAGCAAGCGGCTGCGGATATACTGCGTTGCAATATGGATTTTGCTGCGGGAATTGGTGCAGCAAAATCACGCGATCCGTCAGCTGAAACGGACGTTTGCCTTTTTCCCTTCAGCCGGACAAATAGGCCATGCATCCGCGAGACCACACCATCTTTGCGCTGTCGTCCGGCCGTCCGCCGAGCGCGCTCGCGGTGGTGCGCGTCTCCGGGCCATGTGCCAGCCTGGTGCTGACGACGCTGGCGGGCAAGCTGCCGGCGCCGAGGCAGGCCAGTCGTCGGCTGGTTCAGGACGGCGTGGGCCAGCCCATCGACGACGCGGTGGTGCTGTGGTTTCCGGGGCCGGCCAGCGCGACCGGCGAGGACGTCGCCGAATTTCACGTCCATGGCGGCCGCGCGGTGCTGGCCGCACTCTTCTCCGCTATTTCCGTAATTCCGAATATGCGGGCCGCCGAGCCCGGCGAGTTCACACGGCGTGCTTTCGAGAACGGCAAGCTCGATCTGACCGAGGCGGAGGGCCTCGACGATCTCATTCATGCCGATACCGACCGCCAGCGCCGCCAGGCGCTACGGCAGTTGCAGGGCCTCCTGGGCAATCGCGCGCGCGACTGGCGCGACCGCATCATCGAGGCCTCGGCCTTGATCGAGGCCGGCATCGATTTCTCCGACGAGGGCGATGTGCCGGCCGAGTTGATGGCGCCTGCGATCAAGGCGATCAGTGCGCTGCACGACGAAATCGCAGAAGTCCTTGCGGCACAAGGACAAGCTGAACGTTTGCGCGACGGCCTGGTGGTTGCGATCGCGGGCGAGCCGAATGTCGGCAAGTCGACGCTGATCAACCAGCTCGCGCGCCGCGACGTCGCGATCGTCTCGCCGCATGCCGGCACGACGCGCGATGTGATCGAGGTGCAGCTCGATCTCGATGGCTATCCCGTCACGGTGATCGATACCGCTGGCATTCGCGAGACCGATGATCCGGTTGAGCAGGAGGGTGTACGCCGGGCGCGAGCGCGAGCCGAGGACGCCGACCTCGTGTTATGGCTGGTGGAGGGTGGGCGCGCTGTCGATCCGGAGGCGCTGCCGTTGCTGGGGAAGTCCGGCAACGGAAGCAGTCCCGCCGGCGGCTCGGTCTGGATCGTGCGCAACAAGATCGATCTCAGCGGGGTCGAGGACGTCGGGCGGCGCGCTGAGTTCGGAATCGCGGCGAGCCGGGGGGACGGCATTCCCGAGTTGGTCGATGCCCTGGTGAAATTCGCCGCCGACTTCTTCGGAACGACCGAGGGCGCATTGGTGACCCGGGCCCGCCAGCGGGATCTGCTACGGCAAGCATCGGACAGCTTGCGCCGGAGTCTGGAGCTAGTAGAAGAGGGCGAGGAGCTTGCCGCCGAGGAGCTGCGTGCTGCCGCCTATGCTTTGGGTCGGCTGTTGGGTCGGGTGGATGTCGAGGACGTCCTGGGGGCCATTTTCCAGAAATTCTGTATCGGAAAGTAGCGCTAGTTCTTCATTGTAGAATTAGCCTTTGTTCCACTTCTTGTCGTTTCACGTGAAACACGCGCGGTTCCCGGGTGTTTCACGTGAAACACTGGTCTCGATCAGCCGGAGGTTCGCCGGGACGCGCGGGGATCTGAACTCGCTGCACGACCGGCAGCGGCTTAAGGAGCGGGTGCGGACGATCTCATCGCGTTTCCGATCAGCGGACCGTGTCCAAGCGCTGAACGCCCCGGTCCACGCCTTTTCCCTTCGCGAACCCCGTTTTGTCGCACTAAAAAATGCTAGTCATTCCAAGGACCATTCTACTGTGCATGGGGTTGTTTTCGCGAAAAACATTTTGGCCCCCTTGTCCTCCCTTGCCCCGTTTCACGTGAAACAACCGCCTCGCCCAGTTTCTACTTCCGGCTTCCCGGCCTCTGAGTTAGAAGTCCGCCCATGCGAACAGAGCGAGAGAGCTTCGACGTCATCGTGATTGGCGGCGGCCACGCCGGCTGTGAGGCCGCGGCGGCCTCTGCCCGGATGGGTGCGGCGACCGCTCTGGTGACGCACCGTTTCTCGACCGTCGGCGCGATGTCCTGCAATCCTGCCATTGGTGGTCTCGGCAAGGGACATCTGGTTCGCGAGGTCGACGCGCTCGATGGTCTGATGGGCCGGGTCGGCGATGCCGGCGGTATCCAATTTCGCGTCCTCAATCGCCGTAAGGGCCCGGCAGTCCGTGGTCCGCGCGCTCAGGCTGACCGGAAGCTCTATGCCGCCGCGATGCAGGCCGCGATCCGGGAGACCGAAGGTCTTTCCGTCGTCGAAGGCGAGGCTGACGAGCTGATCGTGGTCGAGGGACGGGTGGTCGGCCTGCGCCTGGCAGATGGCCGCGAACTTCGGGCAGGGGCTGTCGTCGTCACCACCGGCACCTTCCTCCGCGGTCTGATCCATCTTGGAGAGAAGAACTGGCCGGCCGGCCGGGTTGGAGAGGCGCCTGCGATGGGCCTTTCGACCTCCTTCGAGCGCGCCGGGTTCACCCTTGGACGGCTCAAGACGGGGACTCCGCCGCGTCTGGACGGGGCTACGATCGACTGGTCGGCGGTCGAAATGCAGCCGGGGGACGAGCCTCCGGAGCCATTTTCGGTGATGACCAAGCGGATCACGACGCCGCAGATCCAGTGCGGGATCACCCGGACCACGCCCGCGACCCACGAGGTGATCCGAGCCAATGTCCATCGCTCCCCGATGTACTCCGGCCAGATCAAGAGCTCCGGACCGCGCTATTGCCCCTCGATCGAGGACAAGATCGTTCGCTTCGGCGATCGCGACGGTCACCAGATCTTCCTGGAGCCGGAAGGGCTCGACGACAGCACCGTCTATCCCAACGGTATCTCGACTTCGCTGCCGGAGGAGGTTCAGCTCGCCATCCTCGCAACCATTCCCGGCCTCGAGCAGGTGAAGATGGTTCGGCCGGGCTATGCCATCGAATACGACCACATCGATCCCCGGGAGCTCGATCCGACCCTCCAGACCAAGCGTTTGCGCGGCCTGTTCCTGGCCGGGCAGATCAACGGCACCACCGGGTACGAGGAAGCTGCGGGCCAGGGCATCGTGGCCGGGCTGAACGCCGCGCTCGCTGCGAGCGGCGCCGCGCTCACCGTATTCGACCGGGCGGATGGCTATCTCGGGGTGATGATCGACGACCTCGTCACCCGCGGGATCAGCGAACCCTATCGGATGTTCACGTCGCGGGCCGAGTACCGATTGACGCTACGGGCTGACAACGCAGATCAGCGCCTCACCGAGAAGGGGATTGCGCTCGGATGCGTTGGGAGCGCCCGGACCGTGCATCATCGAGCCAAGATGGACTCCCTCAATGCGGCTCGAGCGCTGTCGAAGTCGCTGACAATCACCCCGAACGAGGCCGGCAAGCATGGTCTGTCCCTGAACCGGGACGGCCAGCGACGGTCGGCCTTCGAGCTGATGGCATATCCGGACATCGGCTGGAGCCAGGTCCGTGCGATCTGGCCGGAACTCTCGGCCATTGATTCCGTCATTGCCACCCATCTCGAGATCGACGCGAAATACGACGTCTATCTGGAGCGCCAGAGCGCCGATGTGGAGGCCTTCAGGCGGGACGAGGGGATGGTACTGTCGGAAGTCGATTACCAGCAGGTCCCCGGTCTCTCCAATGAGGTGAGGGCCAAGTTGGAGAAGGCGCGGCCGTTCACCGTTGGCCAGGCCGGCCGGATCGACGGCATGACGCCGGCGGCGCTCGGCATCCTCGCGGCCTATCTCCGCCGCGAAGCGCGGAAGACTTCCAAAGCAATCGCATAGGCGTTTCACGTGAAACAGCGCGGGCCGGGCGGCGGCAGATCGTCATCAGGAAAACCCTCGGCGGGTGAGGGCGTCGGTCGTCGCCCCGAACCGGCGCCGACCAGACCGAAGATCGACAAGGCCAGCGCCAACGATCGATCTTTGGACTCGGTCATCGCCGCCGACAAGATTGCGGCGCTCAAGCTCACGTCCGTTTCACATGAAACCGAAGCCCGGCTCGATCGCTACATCGCACTGCTCCGGGAGTGGCAGGCCAAGACCAACCTCGTCGCGCCCTCGACGTTGCCGCATCTCTGGACCCGGCACATCGCCGACTCGCTTCAGCTCGTCGCTCTCGCCCCGTCGGCCAAACGCTGGGCCGACCTCGGCAGCGGCGGCGGCTTTCCCGGCGTCGTCCTGGCCTGCGCCATGGCGGGGACGGTTGGGGCCAGCGTCCATCTGGTCGAGCGAATCGCCAAGAAGGCGGCCTTCCTGCGCGAAGCCATCCGAGTAACTACATCTCCGGGAGTCGTACATCTCGCTGAGATCGGGGATAATGTGGATAGAATCACCGGCCCGGTCGATTGCGTCACCGCGCGTGCGCTGGCTCCGCTACATCAACTCATCGGCTTTGCGGAGCCGCTGATGCGGCAGGGCGCAAAGGCGTTGTTTCTCAAAGGTCAAGATGTAGAGTCTGAATTGACCGAAGCCACTAAATATTGGAATATTCAGCCGCAGCTCCACCAAAGCCGGACAGGCGACGGTTGGATCGTCGAGCTGGCTTCCGTCGAACGGCGCGGGTGAGGCGTTCAGGGGTCAAGTGGGGAATTTGCGATGAGCGTGATTGACGAACCGCAACAAGAACAGACCACTGCCGTCCCGCAGGGCCATCCACGCATTCTGGCGCTGGCGAATCAGAAAGGCGGCGTGGGAAAAACAACCACGGCGATCAATCTCGGCACGGCGCTCGCGGCGATCGGCGAGCGTGTCCTGATCGTCGATCTCGATCCGCAGGGCAACGCCTCGACCGGCCTCGGCATCGATCGCCGCAACCGCTCCTGCTCGACCTATGACGTTCTGGTGGGCGAGGCGAGCCTGCGAGAAGCGGTGGTGTCGACGGCAGTGCCGCGGCTGCATATCGCGCCCTCGACCATGGATCTCTCCGGCCTCGAGCTCGAGCTCGGCACCACGCCCGGTCGTGCGTACAAGCTGCGTGACGCGATCAGCGCGCTCAACAACAACGTCTCGCCCGACGCCGATTACACCTACGTGCTGATCGACTGTCCACCCTCGCTCAACTTGATCACTGTGAACGCGATGGCGGCTTCGGACGCGATCCTGGTGCCGCTCCAGTGCGAGTTCTTCGCGCTCGAAGGTCTATCGCAATTGCTCCAGACGGTGGAGCAGGTGCGCTCGACGCTCAATCCGAACCTGTCGATCCACGGCATCGTGCTGACCATGTTCGATTCGCGCAACAATCTCTCGAACCAGGTCGTTGCCGACGTCCGACAGTTCATGGGCGAGAAGGTCTACAAGACCATGATCCCGCGCAACGTGCGCATCTCGGAGGCGCCGTCCTACGGCAAGCCGGTGCTGGTCTACGATCTCAAATGCGTCGGCAGCGAAGCTTACTTGCGGCTCGCCACCGAAGTGATCCAGCGCGAGCGCGAGCTGCGGACGACGCATTGAAGCTGCGTTGATTCGTAGGATGGGCAGAGCGCAGCGAAGCCCATCATCGTACGCGCCGACAGCGATGGGTTTCGCTTCGCTTGACCCATCCTACAAGTTTCGAGAATTCAGTTCTGGAGTGCTGCACCGTGAATCCAAGGGAGCTGGCGATGGCCGATGAAGCGCGTTCGCGACTGGGCCGGGGTCTTGCGAGTCTGATCGGTGACGTCGGCGGCGAGGCTCAGCATGTCGATCGCCCGCGCGCGCAACGCAAGGTGCCGATCGAGTTCATCAAGCCCAATCCGCGCAACCCGCGCCGCAGCTTTTCGGAAAGCGAGCTCAGGGAGCTCAGCGATTCGATCAGGCAGCACGGCGTGATCCAGCCGATCGTGGTGCGCCCGGTGAAGGGTGCGCAGGACCGCTTCGAGATCATCGCCGGCGAGCGGCGCTGGCGCGCCTCGCAAATGGCCGGCCTGCACGAAGTGCCGATCGTACCCGTCGACATCAGCGACAGCGATGCGCTGGAGTTCGCGATCGTCGAGAACGTGCAGCGCGAAGATCTCAATCCGATGGAAGAGGCGCTTGGGTATCACGCGCTCGCCAACGAGTTCAAACGCAGCCAGGACGACATCGCCAAAGTCGTCGGCAAGAGCCGCAGCCACATCGCCAACATGATGCGGCTGACGAAGCTTCCCGCCGAGGTGCAAAGCTTGATCACGAGCGGCGAGCTGACCGCAGGTCATGCCCGCGCGCTGATCGGCGTGCCTGATCCGCTCGCGGCCGCCAAGCGCATCGTCGAAGAAGGCCTCAACGTCCGCCAGACCGAGGCGCTGGCGCATGAAGAGGGCGTGCCGGAGCGCAAGCCGCAGAAGGCGCGCACGGGGGCGAAGGAAAAGGACCCTGACACGGTCGACCTGGAGAAGCGCGTCAGCGACGCGCTCGGGCTCAAGGTCACGGTGAGCCACCGCGACCCCGGCGGTTCGGTCCAGATCAACTACCGCAACCTCGATCAGCTCGACGAGGTGATGCGGCGGCTGGCGAAGGGTGGGATTTAGCTTCTACCCTCGGTGTCGTCCTGGCGAAGGCCAGGACCCATACCGCGTGATGTCCCGATTGGAGCTGGTCGCAATACCGGACTACGAATCTTCCCCAAACCTCTCCCTGGGGTAATGGGTCCTGGCTTTCGCCAGGACGACATTGGGAAGCTCAGCCCCGCCGCTTCGCGTTCGCCGCGATCGCCATCAGCGTGCGCTGGGCGATGGCGGCGGCGAGCGTCGATTGCTTGCGGGTGTCGAGCGCGGCGGTCGCGAGCTGCTCGATGATCGCGGCGAGCCGCGCCACGCTGAAATTGCGTAGCGCGGTTTCGACCGCGGGCTTTCGCGAAAAATGCAGGCGCGGATAACCGCTGTCGAGCACCGCGGAAGCGGGTGTGCCGTCGGCGATTGCGAGCGCCGATTTATGCAGCCACGCCGCCTGACGCTGTGCCGCAGAGATGATCACGCCGGGGTAGGTGCCGGCGATCATGGCTTTGGCAAACTCGTTCTCGACGATCTCGGGCCGGCCGGCGAAGGCGCCATCGACGATCGGATCGAGTTTTAGCTCCGACGCATCGGCGACGACAGCCATCACGTCATCCAGCGTGATCTCGCCCTTGCCATGGGCATAGAGTGTGAGCTTGCGCAGCTCGTTGCGGGAGGCCTGACGGTCGCCGCCGAGGAACGACATCAGCGCCGCGCGGGCATCCTGCGTGATGCGCAAATTGGCGATGCGGAGCTCGTCTTCCATCAGCTTGGCCAGGTCGCGCTCGGTATCGGGATAGCAAGCGATCGCGACGGCCGTCTTGGCGCGTTCGCAGGCCTTGCGCAGTGGCGATTCCGGGCGCAGCTCGCCGGCCTCGATCACGATGCGGCAATCCCTGACGCCCATCTCCGCCAGCGTGTCGATAGCGCTGGCAAAGCTGCGGGAGCCGGCGCGCACGCGGATGGCGCGGCGGCCGCCGAACAGCGGCACCGTCATGGCCTCGTCGACAAGGCGCGACGGCTCGGCGGAGAGCTCGTCGCCATCGACCTTGACCAGCGAGAAGGGATCGTTGGGATCGTCGACAGCCGAGGCGATCAGCGCATCCGCGCGTTCGCGGACCAGGCCGGCGTCAGGACCATAGAGCAGGATGATCGGACGGCCCGCATCGGGGCGGGCGAGAAAGGCGTCGATCTCTTTTCCGCGCAGCGCGACCATGTTGCCTGGGGTTCGTCATTCCGGGCGAACCGGGATGACGGGATGAATTAGGTGCCCGCGGTGAAGAACGAGGCGAGGCGAGTCGTGATGTTCTCGGCGATCTCGTTGGCGGCACGATCCTCGGCATCACGTACCGCGCGGTTGCGGCTGAAGCGCTGATAGGAGCCGGGCATATCGTAGGACACGCGGGAGAACGTCGTGCCGGTCATCACCGACTTGCCGCTGACGACCTCGATCAAATTGTACTGGGCGTCGAGGCCGTAGTTTTCGCTGCTCGGCAGGCCGGTATTGGGATCGACGATCAGGGACGTCTTGCTGCTCGAGAAGCGGATCTCCAGGCGGTGGGTCGGCGGCATGCCGGTGGCGGTGCCATAGAGCTTGAAGGCCAGCGCGTTGCGGACCTCGACGCCGACGCGGGCCTCGCGCGAGGCATTGGCCTTGGCGATCGGGGGCAGATCGACCCCCATCAGCTTCTCGCGCAGCCCGGGGGTGCCGTCGGTGTGCTCGGCATACATCGGGTGGAAGCAGCCGGCCGTCAGCGCCGCCAGTGCGGCGACCGCCAGTAAGCGGGCTGCGATGCGGATCCTAGCCGACAACATTCACGATCCTCTTGGGGACGATAATCACCTTGCGGACGGGCTTGCCGTCCAGGGCCAGTTTTACCGCATCGAGGGCCAAAACGGCAGCCTCGATTTCCGGATTCTCGGCCGCTGTTGCAACTGTGACCTCGCCCCGCTTCTTGCCGTTGACCTGAACCACGAGGGTCACACTGTCTTCAACCAGCAAATCGCGTTCGATTTGGGGCCAATTGGCCTCGGAAACCAGCCCGCTGTGGCCCAGAACCTGCCAGCACTCCTCGGCCAGGTGCGGCATCATCGGGGAGAACAGCTGGACCAGGATCTGGCTGGCCTCCCGGATTGCCCAGGCGAGATCCGGGGCCGGCTGGCCGGGACGCTGCAAGATCTCCGCAAACGCATTGGTGAATTCGCGGATATGGGCGAGGCAGACGTTGAAGTGCAGCCGCTCGATTCCGGTGGTGACCTTGTCCAGCGCGCCATGGGCGGCCTTGCGCAAGGCGGTGGCGTCCGGACCGAAGCTGGCCGGCCGGGCTGCCGGCGCGGCCTTGCCGGGTTCCACGGAATCGTTCACCAGCCGCCACAACCGCTGCACGAAGCGCGAGGCGCCCTGGACGCGCTCGTCGCTCCAGATCACGTCGCGTTCGGGCGGGGAATCCGACAGCATGAACCAGCGCGCGACGTCGGCGCCGTAGGTCTCGATGATGTCGTCGGGGTCGACCGTGTTCTTCTTCGACTTCGACATCTTCTCGATCGGGCCGATCTGGATGTCTTCGCCTGACGTCAGCAGCGTCGCGCGGCGGCCGTTGGCGCCGGTCTCGACCTTCACCTCGACCGGCTGGACGTAGGTGCCGTCGGCCTTCTGGTAGGTCTCGTGCACCACCATGCCCTGCGTGAACATGCCGGCGAACGGCTCGTCCAGCGCGATGTGCCCGGTCGCCTTCATCGCACGCGTGAAGAAGCGGCTGTAGAGCAGATGCAGGATCGCGTGCTCGACGCCGCCGATATACTGGTCGACCGGCAGCATCCGGTTGGCGACCGCAGGCGTCGTCGGCGCGTTCTCGTTCCAGGGATCGGTGAAGCGCGCAAAATACCAGGACGAATCCACGAAGGTGTCCATGGTATCGGTTTCGCGCTGAGCCTTGCCGCCGCATTGCGGACAGGTCACGTGCTTCCAGGTAGGGTGATGATCGAGCGCGTTGCCCGGCTTGTCGAAGGTCGCATCGTCCGGCAGCGTCACCGGCAGGTCGGCATCAGGCACCGGCACCACATCGCATTTGGCGCAATGGATGACGGGGATCGGGCAGCCCCAATAGCGCTGGCGCGAAATGCCCCAGTCGCGCAGGCGGAAATTGACCTGGCGCTCGCCGACCGGCGCGTTGCCGCGCAGCTCGGTCTCGAGACGCTTCGCCACGTCGTCCTTGGCCTGATCGATGGTCATGCCGTCGAGGAAGCGCGAATTGATCATGCGGCCGTCACCGTCATAGGCGGTATCGGTGATGACAAAGGTCTTCGGATCCTGGCCCTCGGGGCACACCACCGGCGTGTTGCCGAGATTGTACTTGTTGACGAAGTCGAGGTCGCGCTGGTCGTGTGCGGGACAGCCAAAGATGGCGCCGGTGCCGTATTCCATCAGCACGAAGTTGGCGACATAGACCGGCAGCTTCCAGCTCGGATCGAACGGATGGACCGCGCGGATGCCGGTGTCAAAGCCCTGCTTCTCGGCGGTGTCGATGATCTCCTGCGCGGTGCCCATCCGCTTGATCTCGCCGATGAACGCGGCGAGCTTGGGATTTTTCGCGGCGGCCGCCTGCGCCAGCGGATGATCGGCCGAGATCGCCATGAACTTCGCGCCGAACAACGTGTCGGGACGCGTCGTAAAAATCTTCAGCTCGCTCTCGCCGGCCGGCGTCGTCGCCGCATCGAGCGCGAAGCGGATCAACAGGCCCTCGGACCGGCCGATCCAGTTGCGCTGCATCAGCCGCACCTTGTCGGGCCAGCGATCCAGCGTATCCAGCGCGGACAAAAGCTCCTGCGAGTACTTCGTGATCTTGAAGACCCACTGGTTCATTTCCCGTTGTTCGACAAGGGCGCCCGAACGCCAGCCTTTCCCGTCGATCACCTGCTCGTTGGCGAGCACGGTCATGTCGACGGGGTCCCAGTTCACCTTGCGCTTCTCGCGCTCGGCGAGGCCTTCGCGCAGGAAGTCCAGAAACATCTTCTGCTGGTGCTTGTAATAGGAGGGATCGCAGGTCGCGATCTCGCGGCTCCAGTCCAGCGACAGCCCGATCGAACGGAGCTGCTTCTTCATCGCGGCGATGTTGTCGTAGGTCCAGGCCTTCGGCGCCACCTTGCGCTCGATCGCGGCGTTCTCGGCCGGCAGGCCGAAAGCGTCCCAGCCCATCGGGTGCAGCACGTTGAAGCCCTTGGCGCGCATGAAGCGGGCCAGCACGTCGCCAAGCGTGTAATTGCGGACATGGCCGATATGGATGCGCCCCGACGGGTAGGGGAACATCTCCAGCACATAGTATTTCGGCCGCGAATCGTCGTTCTTGGAGACGAAGATCGCCTGTTGGTCCCAGGCGGCTTGCCAGCGCGGTTCGGCGTCGCGGGCGTTATAGCGTTCGGAGGTCATGGAATCGTTGGGTTTTCGTGGATACGGCCGTCTAAAGACGGCGGACTAGGCCATAAAAGCGACCGCTGGGTCAACGGATGAGTATTGACAACCAGCGGCGCCAGGAACACAATCTTCAGTGGTATTTCACTTGTGTGTACGTCATGAAGCGATTTTTGAGAGTGTTACTGGTTTTCGCCTCGGCAGCGACGACGATAGCTGGAGCGGCCACAATAATTTGCGTGACCGCGACAGTTTCCGCAGAGGCTCGCCCGGGCGATCCCTAGCCGCAGTCCTGCCGGAGTATTCGTGTGGAACGGGCATCGACAAGGGAGCCCGGAAGTGCCGATTTGCGCGGTGCGTCAAAATCTCAGGCGATGGGCGTGGCTAGCCGCTCTGCTGGCGAGTCGAGTCTGCGCGGCCGCCGCCGACGACGTCGAGACCTGCAAAAAGATCGACCCGCTCGCCTCGCCCGATGCGTGCACTGCCGCGATCAAGTCGGGGAGCATTCAGGGCCACGATCTGGCTGTCCTTTACCTGAACCGTGGCTTTCTCGCCAGCCGAGCAAATGATTTCGACAAGGCAATCAAGGACTACGGCGAGGCAATCAAGGTTGACCCGCAATATGTGAATGCTTTCAGCAATCGGTGTGCCGTCTACGTCAGAAAGCGCGAATTCAATCGCGCGATTGAAGATTGCGACAACGCCATCAACCTGAACGCAAACTACACAAGTGCTTACGTGAGCAGGGGCAACGCCTACCGCCTGAAAAATCTGCATAGTCAAGCAATCATAGACTACGAGCGCGCCATCGCGCTCGACAAGAATTCAGTAGCTGCGCTCTTCGGTGTCGCTCTTTCTTATTCGTCCATAGAAGACTACGGGCATGCAATTGAAGCCTATGGGCAAGTCCTCAAACTCGACAGTAAGAGCGCTCAGGCGCTTAACAATCGGGGCTTGATCTACCTGAGAATGCATGACCTAGATCGTGGGATCCAGGACTTCAGCGCGGCGATCGACCTCGATCCGACGTTCGTCTATGCCCTGAATAATCGGTGTTCGGCCTACAACAGCTTGAAAGACGCGGACAATGCCCTGAGGGATTGCGACCGTGCGATCGAGCTCGTTCCAACCTATGTAAATCCCTACATTGGACGGGGTCGGGCCCATCGTTTGAAGAATCAAACCGACTTGGCGCTCAATGATTATAATCAGGCGATCGCGCTCGACCCGAAATCCGCGGGCGCATTTTTCGGGCGCGCGTACGTTCGCGACCAGAGAGAGGAATATAAGCAAGCTGCGGACGACTACACCATAGCCTCACAATTGAACCCGAACGATCCCGAGACATGGAATAATCTGTGCTGGGCTCTTGGCGTCATAGATCAGCTGAAATCGGCACTCTATGCCTGCGACCGGTCGCTTTCGTTGCGGCCGAACAGCGCCGTCACGTCGAATAGCCGCGGGCTTGTAAACCTCAAGTCGGGAAATCTGGCCCAGGCCATAGAGGACTACGACCGGGCGCTCAATATGAGCCCGAAGGATGAGAACTCCCTCTATGGCCGGGGTATCAGCAAGCTGAAGCTTGGCGATCGTGCTGGCGGCCATGAAGATATTGATGCCGCCAAGGCGATCAGCAGCACCGTGGCCGACGAGTTCAAGAAACTGGGTATTCAGTAAGATTGCGAAACAAGTCGCTCCATATACTGGAGGATTGGCGAATGAACGAATTGCTCAGCCGGGACGTCGTCCTGCTCTTCGCATTGTGCGTCACCTACATCTTCTGGGCGGTCGTACCGCTGCTTCCAGCGGTCATGATTTACCGGCTGTTTCCCAACTCGCCGGTTGATACGCAATGGAGGATACTGGGAGTCGCAGTAAAAGCGGGCGGAGCGGCCGGCTTCTACTTCGCCATTCTGGCGCTCGGCTTCTTCAAGTTTCTCGAGCCGACGATTGAGTATGTACGAGGTCTTCAGCGTCCTTATTGGACGGTCGAAGCCTTGGTTCAATTCGTTGAATCGGATGACAGCGTAAGCAGACCTTACACCACCAACTCTGCCGAGCAGATCCGAATTCAACCTTATGCATATGACTTCAAGCAAACGGACGAGCAGACTTATCTGATTACGATGAGGTTCTCCGAGCTTAACAGCGACACCGACTCGATCAGGCTCATTTTTCCCGAAGGAATCGGCTTTATCCCTCTCAAGCAGATGATGAGCAGCGACAATACGAACAATTTCCTCAAGCGTGTCAGCCTGACGAAGGGTCCTCCAACGAAGATTCATCCACCGGTCAAGGGCGGACAAAATGCGCCGTCAATCTCCGACCTCTCGCAAAAGCTGGAGCGCAGTCTCGAAACGATATCTTCGCGGTAGCCTTGCGATCGTGCCGTTCAACCCGCCATCATCATTTCCGCCGCGCCGTTGTCGATCACCGTGATGCCGTGCTCGACGACCGTGTTGCGACCGCGGTGCTTGGCGGCGTAGAGCGCGGCGTCGGCGGCTTCGATCAAATCGCCCGGACGCAAGCTCTCGTTGGGCCTTGTCGCGGCAACACCGATCGAGACGGTGACGATCATGTGGTCGGAGGTGATGTGCGGCAGGCACAGCTTCAGCACGGCCGCGCGCGCCAGCTCGCCGATTTCGACGGCGCGCGCCACGTCGGTGTTCGGCAGCAACAGGCAGAATTCCTCGCCGCCATAGCGGGCCGCAAAACCCATCGTGTCGGCGGCGATGCCGGACAAGGACTCGCCGAGCCTGGTCAGACAGGAATCGCCTTCGAGATGGCCATAGGTGTCGTTGAACAACTTGAAATGGTCGACGTCGATCATCAAGAGCGCGAGGTCGCTGCCATATTGCTGCGCGCGCATCCATTCGAAGTCGAGGCGGCTCTGGAAGCCGCGGCGGTTGGCGAGCCCCGACAACATGTCGATCGAGGCCATCACGGTGAGCCGGTCATTGCTCGCCATCAGCTCGCGTTCGCGCTGGCTGAGCTGCGCGGCCATCGCGTTGAACGCGCGGGCCAGCGGCACGAACTCGGCCGGCAGGCGATTGCGCGCGGCGCGCGCCGACAGGTCGCCCTCGCCCAGACGCTTGGCCATGTCGGCGAGCATCTTGATCGGCTTGATCACCAGTTTCTCGGCTGCGATCAGCGCGCCGAGCAGCACGAATACCACGACGAAAGCGAGCTGGAGATAGGCGGTGCGGATGTCGCGGCTCACGGCCGCCGACACCTTGTCCTCGTCGATGCTTGCGATCAGGCGGGCGTTGGTCCCGGCGATGCGGATATAGCTGACCGCGCGGCGGGAGCCGTCGGCAGCGAGGAAGGAGAGTGCGCCTTCGTCCTGGTCAGACCTCAGCGCCTTGTCGGCGATCGCGGACATCAGCGGCATGTTGTCGAGCGGACGGCCGATCGCGCTATGCTGGTCGGCCGGTGCCGCCAGCACGGTGCCGGCGCTGTCGACCAGCACGGCCGTGATGCCGGCGCGGCCACCCAGATTGTTCATGACCTTCGACATCCAGTCGAGGTTGACGGTGGCGAGCACGACGGCATCCGCTACGCCGCTGAAGGCGGATACCGGGTAGACCGCCATGACGGTCGGTGACGGCACCGGGCGCGACAGGATGAAGTCGCTCAGCACGAAGCGGCCGGTTTCCTGCGCCTGCTGGAAGTAAGGCCGGTCACTGAGGTCGAGGCCGACATACATGTTGTTGGTGGCGCACTGGATGCGTCCGTCCTGGCCGGCGATCAGAAGCGTGCGGATCCAGGGGAGATTCGACGGCAGGCTCGCGCGCAGCACGTCACAGCTCTTGCTGATGCCGCCGGCGGAGGCGCGGATGAAAGCTTCCGATTTCAGGATGGTCTCGACCGACGAGATCACTTCGCGCTGCGCATCGGCGCTGTGTCTTGCAACGGTGGTGAATTCGGCCGTGGCTTGCGCGATCTGCCGCGCGCGCGTGTCTTCCAGCGAACGGGTGCGCTCGAACATCAAAGGCGTCACCAGAATCACCGCGAGCAACGCAAGCCGCGCCCGGATTCCGAGAACCTGCTTGAGTTTCGCTCGTTTGCGGTTGAAACTGACGCTTGTCATCTTCGCTGCCCACCCCGCGGCCAAGGTAAAGCGAAGGGTTCAAAAACTCTTTCTTGAACTCGGTAAAATTAGAACTAGCTCCGCAACAACCAGCTCCGATGCGACATCATGACTGAAGCCAACGCCGCGCCGCTAACCGGCCATTCACCAAACGCGCTCGCCGCGGTCGAAGCCGAAATCGCGCGCGCCTGCAAGGATGCGCGGCGCGAACGTGCCTCCGTGACGCTGATTGCGGTGTCGAAAACTTTCGCCGCGGATGCGATTATCCCGGTCATCGACGCCGGACAGCGCGTATTCGGCGAGAATCGCGTGCAGGAGGCCAAAGGCAAGTGGCCTGCGTTAACTTCTGTTTACTCCGATATCGCGCTGCATCTGATCGGGCCGCTGCAATCCAACAAGGCGAAAGAGGCGGTCGCGCTGTTCGATGCCATCCATTCCGTCGACCGCCCGAGCATTTGCCAAGCGTTAGCCAAGGAAATCGAATCCCAGAACAAGCACCCGGAATTGTTCGTCCAGATCAATATCGGTGAGGAGCCGCAGAAGGCCGGCATCGCCCCCGGCGAGGCCGATGCCTTCATCGCCAGCTGCCGCGACACCTACGGGCTGACGATCTCGGGGTTGATGTGCATCCCGCCGGTGGATGAGCCGTCGGCAGCGCATTTCGCGCTGACCGCCAAAATCGCCGCGCGCAATGGATTGAAGAAGCTCTCGATGGGCATGAGCGCGGATTATGCGACCGCGATCATGCTCGGCGCCACCCATGTGCGCGTGGGAAGTGCGATCTTCGGGCACCGGTAGTCATCGGCGAGTTTGTTTTGGTCGTCCTGGCCTGGTGCGCAATTGCGCACGGGAGCCAGGACCCACTACCCCGACCGCCAGTTTTTGCGAAGGCTCCGGCAACAACCATGCTGCCCCTTGCGGAGATCACGCGGTATGGGTCCTGGCTTTCGCCAGGACGACAGCGAGGGTGTGGCGCGGTTAGTCGAACCTCACCGACACCGTCCCCAGCACGCCGAAATCCGCCGCGAAATGATCGCCGGCCTGGATCGGCAGCGGCGGATGGCACGTGCCCGTGGTCACCACCTCCCCTGCCCGCAAGGTGATGCCGAGGCCACGCAGCTCGTTGGCCAGCCAGACCAGGGCAATTCGGGGATCGCCGAGCACGTTCTTGCCGTGGCCGAGATAGCGCTGGCCGCGCAGCATGATCTGCGGCCGCTCCTCGACGAGATCCATCGCGCGCCAGTTCGCACTCGTCGCTGTGCCCAGCACGAACAGATGCGCACAGGCATTGTCGGCGATCAGCTGCGCCTCGCCGGCGCTGGCGAAATCGGCAAAGCGCGAATCGGGAATCTCGATCGCTGGATGGAAGGTGTCGACGGCGGCGAGGACCTCGTCCGCGCTGTAAGGCGCGGACCGGGGCGGCAGATCGCGCCCCATGCGGAAAGCAAACTCGGGTTCGCCGACGCGCATCGCGTTGCCCTTCATCGAGGCGGTGCCGCCATCGGCGATCACGGTGTCGCTCATGATCCGACCGGCCAGCGGTCCCGCGACATTGATGTGCTTCTGTCCGGACTCGCTCGTCGCCGCGATCTTCCAGCCGAACAATTCCCCGCTGAGCGCACCCTGCACGGCGTAACCGTCGGTGCGGTTCTGAGGCCGCAACCCCGCCTCCAGCGCGTCAAGCTTGGTGCCGTCGCGCCAATGTCGCATGAGGACGCGCGATGCGGCGGCGATCTGATCCCTGTCGAGCATGTATCCTCACCCGATGATGATTTTTGTTTTTGGTCCCAGCCGCCGCAGCAACTGTCGCATCGCCGCTTTGGTCATCGAGACGCAGCCTGCGGTCGGGCCGAAATTGTCGCGGGCCAGGTGCAAGAACACCGCGCTGCCCCGGCCGGCGATGCGCGGCCTCGTATTGTGGTCGATTTCGATGATGAAGTCATAGAGTTGGTCGGCCCGCTTGAGCCGGTCGCCGGCCTGCCCCTCGCCGAGCCGGATTCCCTGATTGTAATGACGGTCTCTGGGATCCTCGCACCAGGCGTCCTCGCCGGTGATGATCCGGGCCGGCAAGAAGGTCTGCGGGCGGCTGTGCCGGTCGCCCCGCCACCACAATCGCTTGGGACGGAAGCTGCCCCTCGGGGTGCCGCCATCGCCCTCGCGCTTGTTCGCCAGAATGCCACCGCGTCCGAGCGCCACCGGAATCGTCAGCGCTCCGGCGGTCAGCCAGCCTCGGCGCGGATTCCCGGCAGCAGGCTTAATGCGGATCGCCGACAGCGGCCTGGCGCTTCGGTTCATGGTGTAACTAGCTGAAGCAGCTTTCTTTTTCATATGAACGTGCGATGTCGAATTCATTACAGGACATTCATCAAAACGGCCTGCTATTCTGGGTTAGAGTGGTTCTGGCTTGTGAATCGGTAACAGCCCACTACTTCAACACGAACAACAATAATAACGGCGACCCCTAAACTTCCCTCTCGGCTGGGTGCAGCATGGATGCGCGCCGCGCCGGACCCCAAAAGGATGACCCCCTATGGCCAATGCCCGCAAGATCCTGATCGTGGATGACGATACCGATCTGCGCGATACGTTGGTGGAGCAATTGTCGCTGCACGAAGAATTTGAAGCCTCTGCCGTCGATACCGGCGCCAAGGGCGCGAGCGCCGCGAAGGCCAATGCCCCCGATCTCGTCCTGATGGATGTTGGCCTGCCCGACACGGATGGCCGCGAAGTGGTCCGTTCCTTACGCAAGGGCGGGTTCAAGGCTCCGATCATCATGCTCACCGGGCATGACACCGATTCCGACACGATTTTGGGGCTGGAATCCGGCGCCAACGACTATGTCGCAAAACCCTTCCGCTTCGCCGTGCTGCTGGCGCGCATCCGCGCCCAGCTCCGGCAGCACGAAGCCAGCGAGGACGCGGTGTTCTCGGTCGGCCCCTACTCTTTCCGGCCCGGCTCCAAGATGCTGACCGCCGCCAATGCGCGCAAGGTCCGGCTGACGGAGAAGGAAACCGCCATCCTCCGCTTCCTCTACCGGGCCGGCCAGATGCCGGTCTCGCGCGAGACCCTGCTCCAGGAGGTCTGGGGCTACAATTCCGGCGTCACCACCCACACGCTGGAAACCCACATCTACCGGCTTCGCCAGAAGATCGAGAAGGACGCCGCCAACCCGGAGATCCTGGTCACGGAAGCCGGTGGCTACAAGCTGGTGCCGTGATACGCTTCTGGGGCGTGCGAATCGTTTTAGATTGCGTGCCCTTGAGCCCCGGACCTGAATGTCAATCGACGACGATGTAGCGCTTCTCGAGCGTGTCCCGACACTGCGCCTGTTGGGAGAGGCCTCGTTGCGCATGCTGGCGATCGGCTCCGAGCAGCGTGACTTCGTGCGCGGCGACATTTTGTTCAATCTCGGTGACGATGCCGATGCCGGCTTCGTGGTCCAGCGCGGCGCCTTCCGGGTCGATGACGGCGCCGGCGCGGAGATGATCGCGGGTCCCGGTGCGCTGATCGGCGAGCTCGCGCTTGTGGTGCCGATGAAGCGGCCGTCGAGCGCGGTCGCGATCGAGCACGCCTCCGTCATTCGCGTCGCGCGCAGCCTGTTTCAGCGCGTGCTCGAAAGCGACCCCGCCGCCGCCGTGCGCCTTCGCGACGAATTCGCGGTTCGCTCCAGCCAGATCGCCAGCGATATCCTGATGGCCGGTGCGAAGTTGACGACCTGATGTCGTCCTGGCCTTCGCCAGGGCGACATTAAACCTCGAGCGTCACCGTCACCGGCACATGGTCCGACGGACGCTCCCAGCTCCGCGCGTCGCGCAAAATCCTGAAATCGCTGACCGCGTCTTTCAGCGCGCGCGAGACCCAGATGTGGTCGAGCCTGCGGCCGCGGTCGCCGACGGTCCAGTCGGCGGAGCGGTAGCTCCACCACGTGTAGACCTTTTCCGACATCGGGATGCGCTCGCGCGCGACGTCGACCCACTCGCCGGCGGCGAGTGCGGCTTGCAGCTTCTCGGTTTCGATCGGTGTGTGCGACACCACTTTCAGAAGCTGCTTGTGCGACCAGACGTCGTTCTCATGCGGGGCGACGTTGAGATCGCCGACCAGGATGTGGCGATCCTCGCCGCGCGGATGCAACGGCTCGCACGCCTTCATCTCGTCGAGGAAGCGGAGCTTGTGATCGAATTTCTCGTTCAGCGCGGGGTCGGGAATGTCGCCGCCGGCCGGCACGTAGAAATTATGCAGCACCAGCGGCTTTGCGATGCCGGCCTGCGTCCCGAAGGACACGGAAATGTGGCGTGAATCCACCTTGTCGCAGAAGGTGCGGATGTCCTTGGACTCGAACGGAATCTTGGAGACGATGGCGACGCCGTGATAACCCTTCTGCCCGTTCAACGCGACATGCTCGTAGCCGAGCCGTTTGAAGCGCTTCAGTGGGAAGGCGTCGTCGATGCACTTGGTCTCCTGGAGACACAGCACGTCGGGCCGCGCGCTCTTGAGAAACTTCGCGACCAGATCGATGCGCAGCCGCACCGAGTTGATGTTCCAGGTTGTCAGGGAAAAACGCATGAGAGATGCGTCTTAGCAAGCTCTCGCAGGGTGGGCAAAGGCGCAAAGCGCCGTGCCCACCGTCTTTTCGAGCTTGGGATGCGAATGGTGGGCACGCTTCGCTTTGCCCACCCTACGGCAGCAGATCGTTCAGCCCGGCGACGGGCCGTAATTCGTGAAGTCGATCTTGAACATGCCGGGATCGAGCTTCTTGCTCGTGTCCAGATTATAGACCGCGATCGTGGTGTCGTAGCCCTGCGGGTCGGTGACGGTCCACTGCTTCAACTGGCCGTCCTTGGCACCGAACATCAGCATCAGGCGGCTGGTGCCGACCAGCGCCTGCTTCTCCTCGATGGTGACGCTGACGAAGACGTCGTCGGCCGAGACGCTGACGACGTTGGTGTCCTTCATCAGGTCGATGCGGTCGGACAGCAGGAAGCGCAGCGGTGTCTGCGACAGCGGATAGACGTCCTGCGTCGCGAGCTTGCGGTCGCGCACCACCAGCGACGATCCGTCGGCGACGATGTCGATCGGGCTCGGCGCGTCATATTCGAAGCGCACCTTGCCCGGCTTCTGGATGTAGAAGTCGCCTTGCGTCTTGCTGCCGTCGGGGCCGACCTGGACGAAATTCCCGACCAGCGTCGACAACGACGACAGGTAGGCGCTGACCTTGGCGGCTTGGGCCTTCTGGTTGGCATCGAAGGTCTGGAAGATGCTGCTCGGCACGTTGCGGCGCGGATCCGGAATCACCGGATTCGGCGGCGCCTGGGTCGCGCCTGTGATCGACGGTCCTCCCGAGGGCGGAGCACCGTCGCGGCCCTTCGGCGCGGGCTTCGGCACGGGAACGGTCTGCGCGAACGACGCCGCACTCACCATCGCGGCGGTGACGAGAATTACGCCGGCCATGCGCGCGCTTCGCGCAGCGATGATGGCAGCGAATCGAATGTCCGGATGTCTGATCAACGCGTCGTCCTGTGTGGCTGAGCGCCCTTTTAGCGTGATTTCGGCCAAAAGCAGATAACGTTTTTGCGTGAAATGATGGTTTGAGGCGACGCGCCTCACATATGGCTGTCTTCTTCCTCGACCAGAATCTCGCGCTTGCCGGCGTGGTTGGCGGGTCCGACGATGCCCTCCAGTTCCATGCGCTCCATCAGCGATGCGGCGCGGTTATAGCCGATCTGCAGGCGGCGCTGGATGTAGCTGGTCGAGGCCTTGCGGTCTCGTTTGACGATCGCAACAGCCTGCGAGAACAAATCGCCGCCGCCATCCGCGCCCATGGCGGAAGCGTCGAACACCGCGCCGTCCTCGTCCTCGCTGGGTTCTTCGGCCGTGACGGCCTCGAGATATTCCGGCTGTCCCTGCGTCTTGAGGTGGCGCACCACCTTCTCGACTTCCTCGTCCGACGCGAAAGGTCCGTGCACGCGGCTGATGCGACCGCCGCCGGCCATGTAGAGCATGTCGCCCTGGCCGAGCAACTGCTCGGCGCCCATCTCGCCGAGAATCGTGCGGCTGTCGATCTTGGACGTCACCTGGAAGGCGATGCGGGTCGGGAAGTTCGCCTTGATGGTGCCGGTGATGACGTCGACCGACGGACGCTGCGTCGCGAGGATCACGTGCAGGCCGGCGGCGCGCGCCATCTGCGCGAGGCGCTGCACCGCGCCTTCGATGTCCTTGCCGGCAACCATCATCAGGTCGGCCATTTCGTCGACGATGATGACGATGTAGGGCAGCGGGTCGAGTGAGAGCTTCTCTTCCTCGTAGATTGCCTTGCCGGTCTCCTTGTCGAAGCCGGTGTGCACCGTGCGCGTCGGCTCTTCGCCCTTGGCCTTCAATTCGAGCAGGCGCGTGTTGTAACCGTCGATGTTGCGCACACCGAGCTTGGCCATGTTCTTGTAGCGCTCTTCCATCTCGCGCACGGCCCATTTCAGCGCGACCACTGCCTTCTTCGGGTCGGTCACGACGGGTGTGAGCAGATGGGGAATGCCGTCATAGACGGAGAGTTCGAGCATCTTCGGATCGACCATGATCAGGCGGCACTGGTCCGGGCGCAGCCGGTAGACCAGGCTGAGAATCATGGTGTTGATGGCGACCGACTTGCCGGAGCCGGTGGTGCCGGCGATCAGCATGTGCGGCGTGCGTGCGAGGTCGATGATGACGGGGTCACCGCCGATGGTCTTGCCGAGGCAGAGCGGCAGCTTCGCAACCGAATCGACAGTCTCCTTGGCGACCAGCAGCTCGCGCAGATAAACCTTCTCACGATGCGCGTTCGGCAGCTCGATGCCGATGGCGTTGCGGCCGGGTACGACGGCGACGCGCGCCGACAGCGCGCTCATCGAACGCGCGATGTCGTCGGACAATCCGATCACGCGCGACGACTTGATACCCGGCGCCGGCTCCAGCTCGTACAGCGTGACGACGGGACCCGGATGCGCCTTCACGATCTCGCCGCGCACGCCGAAATCCTGCAACACGCCTTCGAGCGCGCGCGAATTGGTTTCCAGCTCGGCCTTGCTGAGCGGCTGGCGATCGCCGGCCTTGGGCGCGGCCAGCACCGACACGGACGGAAGCTCGAACTTGTCGGAGGATTTTTTGGAAGCGGGCTTGGGCGCAGCCTTCTTGCGCGGCGCGCGCGCGGCGGGCTCCTCCTCTTCCTCCTCCTCGTCTTCTTCGTGATCGTCCTCGTCGTGCTCGTCTTCGGACTGCGGCGAGATCGGCGGCGCAGCGCGGCCGCCGCCGAGATTCGGCTCATGGCGGCTGAACGCAACCGCCTTGGTCTTCGGTCCGCTCGAGACCAGCGAGCGGTAAGCGGCGCCGAACAGCCAGATCAGCCGTGCCTTCGTGCTCATCAAAGCGTGGAACAGCCAGCCCAGCGACACCGAACCGCGATCGCTGTCCTCGCCTTCATCGAGCGGCTTGTCGTCATCCTCGATGTCCGCGAGTTCGTCGTCATGCTCACGCGCGCCGAGGCCGCAGGCGATCAGGAAGGTCGCCGCCATCGCGGCGAACAGGATCGTGCCGAGCACCATGCGATAGATCGTGCCCGGCGGTCCGAAAATCACAGCGGGCGCGCGGACCAGCGCATCGCCGACCACGCCGCCGAGCCCGGTCGGTAGCGGCCACGCGCCGCCATGCGGCCAGCAGCTGACGAAGCCCGCCGCGATCACCGTGCAGAGAATCCAGGAGCCGAGCCGCAGCGCCTCGCGGTCGAACGGGCGATGGGTCACCATGCGCCAGCCCCAGACCGCGATCGTCAGGACCAGCATGATCGCGCCGAGCCCGAGGATCTGCATCGCAAGGTCGGCGCCGATCGCGCCGGCATAGCCGAGAATGTTGCGGATCGGCCGCGACGTTGCGTGGCTAAGGCTGGGATCCTGCACCGACCAGGTCATCAGCGCCGCCGAGGCGACGCCCGACAATGCGATCAGGCCGAGACCGCTGAGCTCGCGCACGCGCCGCGCCAGCCCCTCGCGGATCGAGGGCGGCAGATGGCTGACCAGGGGAATGACACGTTCGATTGTCGACATGCTCATGGGCCCCGCCTAACCCAGAGTCTCGACCAGGCGGTGCAGCGCCTGCGCCGTGGTCTCGCCATCCTGCACCAGCGCAAGGCGAATGTAGCCTGCGCCGGGATTGAAACCGTCGGGCTGGAGCCGCGCCAGGTAGCTGCCGGGCACCACGCGCACGCCTGCTTCCTTGAAGAGTTTTAGGCACACAGACACGTCGTCGCCGATTGCGGACGTGTTAAGCCAGACGCAGAAGCCGGCGTCGGGCCGGCGATAGCCGTATCGATCGCCGATGATCTGGTCGGCGAGATCGAACTTGATCCGGTAAAGCCTGCGGTTCTCCTCGACATGCGCCTCGTCGCCGTAAGCAACGGTCGCGACATGCTGGAGCGGGACCGGCACCTGCGGCGCCGCGATGTTGCGCAGCTCGAGGAACATGCCGATGAATGTCTTGTCGCCGGCGGCGAAGCCGACGCGCATGCCCGGCAGGTTCGAGCGCTTCGACAGCGACTGGAACGCAACCACGCGGGTGAAATCAGGGCCCGCGCATTCGAGCGCGCTGCCGGGCGCTTCGCGGGTGTAGATCTCCGAATAGCACTCGTCGCTGAGGATCACGAAGCCGTAGCGGTCGGCGAGCTGCTTCAGGCGAGTGAAATAATCGCGCGAGGCGACCGAGCCCTGCGGGTTGGCGGGCGAAGCCAGATAGAACGCCACCGTGCGCGCCAGCGTCGTTTCGTCGATGGCGTCGAGATCGGGCAGGAAACCGTTTTCGGCGGTGGTCGGCAGGTAGACCGGCTCGCAGGCGGCGGCGCGGGCGCCGGCGCCATAGACCGGATAGAACGGGTTCGGCATCAGGATGGCCGGCTTGCCGGGACGCGGGCCGACATAGCGCGCGGCCGCGATCGCGGCGAGGAACAGCCCTTCGCGGCTGCCATTGAGGACGAGAATCTCGCTCTTGGGGTCGAGCGGCCGTGGCAGCCTGAAGCGCGATGACAGCCAGGCGCCCGCGGCTTGGCGGAACGGGTCGGTGCCCTGGTTCGCGGGGTAACGGCCGAAATCGGCGATGTGCTTGGCCAGGACCGGGCCGACGAAGTCAGGCACGGGATGCTGGGGTTCACCGACGGCAAGCGAAATCAAAGGCTTGCCGGGCTGATACGGCGCCAGCAGCTCGTTCAGCCGGACGAAGGGTGAGCGTTCGCTATCGGAGCTTCCACCTTCCAGCGGCGCACGGGATGAAGCGGTCATAGCCATTCTGGACGCCAGCACTCTTGGAACAGCCGGTCGCACCAAGGCGCCGGCGGGAAGCGGTTCAGTTCACCATAGATAGGGCGAGGTTAAGACGCGATTAACCATCGGTCGGCGGGCCCGTCCAGAGCAGGAATAATGAGGCCGGATAACAACGGGATGCATGGCGCACCCGAGGCTCGTCATGGCCGGGCTTGTCCCGCCTGCGCGGGCCGAAGCCGCTTCGGCGAGGCGAAGGCCCGGCCATCTACTACGGCCTTTCCTGCTGTGCCCAGGAACGGGGATGCCCGGGACAAGCCCGGGCATGACGGGCTCCGTGACCGGGCGCGCCTAGTGCGCCGGCAGCTTCTCGAATGTCGCCATGCCCGCGGGGATCGCGTGGAAGTCCTGCTTGTCGCAGGTGTAGATCGCCATCTGCGGATGGAACTGCGCAGGCTCGTCCAGCGTGCCGACCTTCAGGATCGCGGCCGGCAGTCCGGGAACCTTGGTGACCAGATGGGTGCCGCATTCGCCGCAGAATTCGCGCGTGACGGCGCGTTCGAGGTCCTTGCGCGTGAACTGCTTGGGCTGCCCGGTGATGTAACTGAAGCCGGCCGCCGGCATCGCGATGAAGGTGTTGGGCGCGCCGCCCGAGATGTATTGGCACTCGCGGCAATGACATTGCGCCTGCATCATCGGGTCGCCCTCGGCAACATAGCGCACTTCGCCGCAATAGCATCCGCCTTCCAAACGCATGACGACCTCCCGGTTGTTGTTTCTTGTGGTCGATATTTCTGCGCCAGCGCTGCGGAATGGCAATCTTTTTCTTTTGCGAGCGGACAAGGCGGATCATCCGCAGCCGGTTCGGCGGCATCTATCTCTTTGCAAGTCCGCAACCGTTGAATCCCCGGCCGTGCCAGCAGCCAGTGCTCATGCACTCGGCTTGCAGCCGTGGGCATGCGGTCGAAGCGCAATTTGCGGGGCCGCCCATACTCACGCAGGCCGCGGCGCACCTGTCTCGCATGAACGAGCAATTCATTCCGCTGCCGCTCTGCCGCGGTTGCCCTGCTCCGGCCTGATCTGGTGGCAGCACGGCCCTCTTGTCGTCGCGCTTGGTCGCCCGCTTCGAATCAGGTTGGCTCGGGCTTGCAGCGGGGCTCTGTGTCGTCAGCTTGGATAGCTCCATCCGACACGGTCGGCTGGTCTCGGTGCGGACGCCGGCGCCGGTGGTTTCTTTCAGCTCGAGTGCGAGCTTGTACTGATAGGGCGCGCCGGCGGTGCGCCGCAGCGGATCATTCTCGCCAGTCAGCCCGTTGACGGTGACAGTCGCGCTGCCATCCGCTTCAATCTTCCCGTCATAGATTGTCGCACCGGGCTTGCCCTCTTCCCCGGAGAGAGTGTGCAGCACGCCATCTTTGACGCGCAGGGCATACTGGAAATAGGCCTCGGAAAATGGTGGCTTGTTCTCGCAAGTCTCCTTCGCGATCCAGGTTCCATCGAACGCGGTTACGCGCTTGGCGGCGTCCGCTGGTTTCGCCAAGGTCTCGATGCGTGATTTCGCCAGATCTGCGAACGCGCAGGCCGGGAAGCGTACGAGGTGATCCTTGAAGGCCGCGAGCGTTCCCAGCGCTTCCGCGCTGCGCCAATGGTCTCCGGCCTCCGCGCAGGGATCGACCTGGGGCGTCGCAGGCGACAACGCCGCCGTCTCGGGCTTGCCGTTCAGGTAGAACTCGCCGAAGAACGACAGCGACAGCTCCGGCACTTGCGAGCCTTTGGAGCGCTGGTAGACGCCGGCGCTGATCGTCTGAAATACCGTGTTGACGTTGCCCTTGTCGCCGATGTGCTCCAGGAATGCGCTGGTATAGGGGCTGTTGCGGCCGCTGCCGTCGTCGGCGGTCCGGCCGGCCTGTGTCGCATAGGAAATGATGGTGCCCTCGGGACTTTCCATCTTGGCGAGGCCGCGTGAGACGGTGACGCCGCGGCCCTGTCCGACGTTTCGCCGCAACTCGTCGGCAAATGGATTGTCGCGGCAGGCGTCGAGCACGAGGATGCGCAGGTTCTTGGCCTGCTGCAGATCCGCCAGGATCTCGTCGGCACGTACCAGGCGGCGCAGATCGACCTCGTCACGAACGACGGCATCGACAGGCACCAGATAGTTGACGCCGGCGAACTGGAGCGCGTGTCCGCTGTAGTAGAACAGGGCAACATCGGCGCCGCGGGCCTCACGCGCGAAGCGAAGAATGGTGTCTTGCATGGCGGACTGGTCGAGGTCGGTGGCGACCAGAGGATCGAACCCCGATCGCTTGAGGGCCGCGCCGACATCGGCCGCATCATTGGTCGGATTGGCGAGCGTGGGAACGTTTCGGTAGGCGCCGTTGCCAATCACCAGCGCGACGCGCTTGTCCGCGCGGGCATCGAGGCTCGACAAAGCGAGCGACAGGAAGCACCAGACCAGGCAATACGGCAGACGCATGAAATCCTGCTCCAAACGGGGAGCATGATATTCAGCAAGCTCGCAGCAATGCAATTTAACTTGTGACGGCCCGGCGGTGCTCGGGTCCAAAAAGAAAGGGGCTCCAACTTGCGCTGGAGCCCCTCAACGGTCGGGACATTGCCGGGTATGTGCCCCAAACCGTAGTTGTGGGCGCGACCTCCGAGGAAGCCGCGCCCGGGAGGAGACTTACATGTTGTAGGCGCGCTCGGTGTGCTCGGTGATGTCGAGGCCTTCACGCTCGGTCTCGACATTGGCACGGAGGCCAACGATCACATCGACGACCTTGTAGAGGATCGCCGAACCGATGCCCGACCACACCAGCGTGGTGCCGACGCCCCAGATCTGGGAGAGCATCTGCGCCGCGAAGTCGTAATCGGCGACCTTCGGCGGGATCGCGGTGTAGTCGATGATGCCAGCGCCGCCGAGGGCCGGGTTGACGAGGATGCCGGTGCCGAGGGCACCGATGATGCCGCCGACGCAGTGCACGCCGAACACATCGAGGCTGTCATCGTAGCCGAGCGCGTTCTTCACGACGGTGCAGAAGAACAGGCAGACCACGCCGACCACCAGGCCGAGGACGATCGCACCCATCACGCCGGCGAAGCCGGCGGCAGGCGTGACGGCCACGAGGCCCGCAACAGCGCCGGAGATGACGCCGAGCACCGACGGGTGACCCTTGATGATCCACTCCGCGAACATCCACGACAGCGCGGCGGCTGCGGTGGCGACGAAGGAGTTGGTCATGGCGAGGGCTGCGCCGCCGTTGGCTTCGAGGTTGGAGCCGGCGTTGAAGCCGAACCAGCCGACCCAGAGCAGCGAGGCGCCGATCATCGACATGGTCAGCGAGTGCGGAGCCATCAGCTCCTTGCCGTAGCCGACGCGCTTGCCGATCAGCAGGGCGCCGACGAGGCCTGCGATGCCGGCGTTGATGTGCACCACGGTGCCGCCTGCAAAGTCGATCGCGCCCTTCTTGAAGATCCAGCCTGCGTCGGCGTTGATCTCGTCGAGCTTGGCCTGCGCCGCGGTCTTCGCCGCCGCGTCAGTCGCAGCAGCCAGAGCCTTGGCAGCGTCCTGGATCATGTCCGGGCCGGGCCAGTACCAGACCATGTGCGCGATCGGGAAGTAGATCAGCGTCACCCAGAGCGGGATGAAGAGCGCGATGGCCGCGAACTTCATGCGCTCGGCGAAGGCGCCGACGATGAGGGCGGGCGTGATCGCCGCGAAGGTCATCTGGAAGCACATATAGATGAGCTCCGAGATGTTGGCGTCGACCGAGAAGGTCGCTGCCTTCGAGTCGGTGGTGACGCCCATCATGAAGGCCTTGGAGAAGCCGCCGATGAAGTCCGAGCCGCCGGTGAAGGTGAGGCTGTAGCCGTACACGGCCCAGATCACGGTGACGACGCAGACGGTGTAGAACACCTGCATCAGGACCGAGAGCATGTTCTTGGAGCGGACGAGGCCGCCGTAGAACAGCGCAAGACCCGGGATCGTCATCAACAGCACGAGCACTGTCGATGTCAGCATCCAGGCGTTGTCTCCCTTGTTGACCGTTGGCTCGGCATAGGCTGCGGTCGCAGCGAACAGGCCGACTGCGAGAGCCGCCAATCCCGCGCCATAGGGACGCTTAAACGTCATTTTATTTACTCCTGATTGAATTTTGATTGAGCGCGAAATCAGAGGGCCGCAGCATCGGCCTCGCCGGTGCGGATGCGAACCGCATGGTCGAGGTTGATGACGAAGATCTTGCCGTCGCCGATCTGCCCGGTTTTCGCGGCGGACGTGATGGCGTCGATGGTCTTGTCGACCTGGTCGGAGGCGACAGCGACCTCGATCTTGATCTTGGGCAGGAAGCTCACGGCATATTCGGCGCCGCGATAGATTTCCGTATGGCCCTTCTGACGGCCATATCCCTTGACTTCCGTCACCGTGAGACCGTGAACGCCGATGGCGGTCAGGGCGTCACGGACTTCTTCCAGCTTGAATGGCTTGATAATCGCCATAACAATTTTCATGGGTCCTATCCCCGCTTGGGCCCGGTCCGGACGTGGCCGGGCGTTTCTCGACTGGTTCGCCACGAGGGAGAAAGTTCACTACGCGGGCACAGCCACGACCCCTAGAATCAAATGCCGTGCCAGATCGGGCGTGTTGCCTAACGGACTATGAAAACGGGTGTTTTCGCGTTTGACGCGTATTGCGGTGCGGTGCGCTATTACGCCGCGCTCAAAACGTGGTCATGGCTGCTCAAAACAGAGGCACGACAGGCTGCCGACATAATGTTGCTCATCGGCCGGGCAGGCGGAAGGTATCTAATTAAAGGTGGCTGCCTCGTTGGCGCGCTTCGCCGTGCCGGCGATGTCCAGGCCTTCCAATTCATGCTCACGCGAGACGCGCAAAGACACGAGCAGCCCGAACCTCTTTGAACAAGACGACGCTCGGCCTGCCGGCCAGCCAAAGGGGACGGCGGCCTCAATTGAGGCCTGCGAGCGGTGTCAGGCGGCGCTGCGTTCCGCGAACACCCGGTCGATCAGCCCCCAGTCGACCGCCTGCTGCGCGGTCATGAAGTGGTCGCGGTCCAGGGTCCGTTCCACGTCCTGCTCGGGGCGCCCGCAATGGTGCGCATAGAGCCGGATGATGCGCCGCTTGGTTTCCTGCATTTCGGTGGCATGGATCAGGATGTCGGACGCCTGGCCCTGAAAGCCGCCGAGCGGCTGATGCACGTGAAGGCTCGCATTGGGCAGGGCAGCGCGGTGACCGGGCTCACCGGCCATCAGCAGGAACGAGCCCATGGAGCGCGCGGTGCCCATGCACAGCGTATGCACCGGCGCCTTGATGAATTGCATGGTGTCGTACATCGCGAGGCCACTGGTGACCACGCCGCCATAGGAGTTGATGTAGAGATTGATTGGCTTGTTCGGATTCTCCGCCTCCAGGAACAAGAGCTGCGCGCAGACCAGTCCGGACATCGCATCATTGACCTCGCCGTTGAGGAAGATGATGCGCTCGCGCAAGAGCCGCGAATAGATGTCGAAGGATCGCTCGCCGCGGGTGGACTGTTCGACGACCATGGGGACGAGCTGAAGCATGTCGCGCATCGGCGACCTCCATTTCTGCAGGTGATGAAGTGGTGTTGGTGTTAGGCGGCCGCGCGCATCAGGCAGCCATTGCTGTTGGCCGGCTGCGGCAGCTTCATGCCGATATCGCAGGCGTGCTGGATGATGCGGAAGCGGGTGCCGCCGTCCCCGTTCGGTTCGATCCGGAAGATGACATGGCTTTCGCGAAACGGCGGTTCGGAATCGCGAAGCCGGTAGCGCACCTCTTGGCCTGGGATCGATGATTCCGGCTCGGCGCCCGCAAGATCGCAATCCGGCAGCCAGCGCTCGCGCAAAGCCGGAATGGTCACCGCGCGCCAGACCTTGGCCGGCGGCGCATCGAATTCGTATTCGAGCACCAAGTCTGTTTCGGGCGCCAAGTCTGTTTCGAGCACCCAGTCTGCGTCGGAGGGATCAGGCTTCACGGCGTCGCTCATTGATCCATATCCTTCAAGAGATCGGCGAGGGCATCCATGCGTTTCGGCCAATAGGCGCGGTAGCGCGCAAGCCAGGCCCCGATGGCGACGATTCCTTCGGGATCGACTTCGTAGTTCACAAAGCGGCCCTGCCGCTGTTCGCGCACCAGGCCTGCCCCGCGCAGCACCGCAAGATGCTGCGACATCGCCGGTTGGCTGATCTCCAATCCGTCGCGCAAAGCGCTCGCATTTAGGCTGCCGCCGGCAAGCTTCTCAAAGACCTTGCGGCGGGTCGGGTCGGCCAGCGCCTTGAAGATGTCGGCTTCGATCATGGCAACACATAAGCATACGCTTATGTGTTGCGCAAGCCCCGCTTACTGCAGCGCCTCGCCGTGCTGCGAAATATCCAGTCCTTCGAGCTCGTGCTCGCGGGAGACGCGCAAGGGCACGAACAGGCCGACCAGCTTGAGCAGGACGAAGCTCACGCCCGCCGACCAAACAAAGGTGACGGCGACCCCATAGAGCTGGATCAGAAGCTGCTGCGGATGGCCTTCGAGCAGGCCGGCGGTGCCGCCGATCGCGCTGGTTGCGAACACGCCGGCCAGCAGGGTGCCGGTCAGCCCGCCGATGCCGTGGACGCCGAACACGTCGAGCGAATCGTCATAGTCGAAGCGGTGCTTCAGCCAGGTGCAGGCCCAGTAGCAGACGAGGCCCGCGATCACGCCGATGACGATACCGTGCCAGGGCGCCACGAATCCCGACGCCGGCGTGATGGTGCCGAGGCCGGCCACGGCGCCGGAGATCATGCCGAGCACGGAAGGCTTGCGCCGCGTCGACCATTCGATAGCGGCCCAGGTCAGCGCGCCGGAGCAGGCTGCGAGATGGGTCGCGATGATCGCCAGCACCGCGCGCGAATTGGCTGCGCCCGCCGAGCCGCCGTTGAAGCCGAACCAGCCGACCCACAACAGGCCGGTGCCCATCACCGCGAGCGACAGATCGAACGGCGAAAGATTTTCGGTGCCGTAGCCATGACGGCGTCCCATCACCTTCGCAGCGACGAGGCCAGCGGTGCCGGCGGACAGATGCACCACGAGGCCGCCGGCGAAATCCAGCACGCCCATGCCGGCGAGGAAGCCGCCGCCCCACACCCAATGCGCCAGCGGAATGTAGACGAAGATGAACCATGCCACTGAGAACAGCAGATAGGCGGAGAAACGCATCCGGTCGGCGACCGCGCCCGCGACCAGCGCTACCGTGATGATCGCAAACGTCATCTGGTACAGCATGAACAGCGCTTCCGGGATCGTCTTCGCCGCCGGGTTGACGCTGTCCATGGTCATGCCGACGAGGAACCAGCGGTCGAGCGTGCCGATCCACGGGCCGTCGCCGACGAAGCACAGCGAATAGCCGAACGCGACCCAGAGAATGGAGATGATCGTCACCGCGGCGAGGCTCTGCGCCATGGTGGCGAGCACGTTCTTCTTGCGCACCATGCCGGAATAGAACAGCGCGAGCCCCGGGATCGTCATCATCAGCACCAGCGCGGTGGCGACGATCATCCAGGCGGTGTCGGCGGAGTTGATCTCGGAGCCCGCGGCGCGCGCCGGCGAAGCCATGATCGAGACGCACCCGATCGGCGCGGCGATAGCAGCCGCGCGGCGCAACAATCCCGCCATGTCGTTTCCCCCAGCCTATTGATTGCGTCGCACGCTGTGGCGCCGTTGCCCGGTGCGATCTAGATAAGAGTTAGTCCTTGCCTCACCGCACTCCACCCTCATCCTGAGGAGCCCGCGACAAGCGGGCGTCTCGAAGGATGGCCGCGGGCGAGAGCCGGGCCTCCATGGTTCGAGACGCGCGTTCCGCGCTCCTTACCATGGGGGTCTTCAGAGCGCGTCGCTGTCGGTTTCGCCGGTGCGAATGCGGATCGCATGATCGATCGGCGTGACGAAGATCTTGCCGTCACCGATCTGGCCGGTGCGCGCGGTTGCGGTGATGACGGCGACGGCCTTCTCGGCGATATCGGAGGCAACCGCGATCTCGATCCGCAGCTTCGGCAGGAAGTTCACGACATATTCGGCACCGCGATAGATCTCGGTATGGCCCTTCTGGCGGCCATAGCCCTTCACTTCGGTCACGGTCATGCCGTGGACGCCGATCCCCGTCAGCGCTTGGCGGACTTCATCGAGCTTGAAGGGTTTGATGATCGCGACGACGAGTTTCATGGTCAGGCCTATTCCCCGGGATGCGTCGCGCCGTATGTCCCCGGCGCAGCGTCAATCTGGCATCTTTCCGGGCAAATGGCATAAAAATGTTGCAGATTGAAGCGGAAAATCGTTGGGCCATGTGAACGGCCGCCTCTGTACAGGGCAGCCGTTCATCCTCCACAATGCGTTTTTGGCATGGATGCGGTGAACCCAAGCGTCCCGGCCGGTACAAAACTATGTTTGAGGGGGACGCTTCATGGCGAGTTGGTTCTACGCATCCGAGGGCAAGCAGCAGGGGCCTTATCCGGAAGGGCAATTCCGCGACCTCGTCGCCCAGGGAATCGTGCGACCGGATACGCTGGTGTGGTCGGAGGGCATGGCCGGCTGGCAGAAGGCAGCCGAAATCCCCGGCCTGATCGGCGGCGGCGGTGCGCCCCCGATGATGCCGGCTGGCGGCCCCCCGATGATGGGCTCCGGAGGTTACGGCGGCGGTGGCGGCGGAGGATCGCTGGCGGTCGATTTCGGCATCCTCGAGTTCACGTGGCGCACGCTCGTGCTGGCAATCGGCTCGTGCTTCGTCATTCCGGTGCCGTGGCTGTTCGTCTGGTACACGAAATGGATCGTGTCCTGCGTGAAGGTCCCCGGACGGCCCAATCTGAGCTTCACCGGCAATGCGATGGCGCTGGTGCCCTGGTTTTTCGGCTTCATCGTTCTGGCGATCGTGATCGGCTACATCGGCGTCCCGTTGCTGAGCAATTTGCTGTTCATCGCCCAGATCGTTCTCTACTGGCTCCTGATCAAATGGATGGTCGCGAACCTCGCCTCCAACGGGCAGCCGCTCGGCCTGAGCTTTACCGGCTCGGTCTGGGCCTATGTCGGCTGGAGCCTGCTGTTTGCGATCTCCATCATCACCATCATCGGCTGGGCCTGGGTCGCCGCAGCTCAGATGCGCTGGTTCTGCCGCAGCATCGAAGGCACGCGGCGCGAGATCGTCTTCAACGGCAGCGGTCTCGGGATTCTCTGGCGGGGCATCGTGGCCGCATTCCTTTGCGGCTTCATTATCCCGATCCCGTGGGTGTATCGCTGGATCATGAACTGGTTCGCGTCAGAGACTGTCCTGGCTCCGCGAGGATCGCTCCGAGCATGACCTTAAGAGGCATAAGCGCGATCGATCGGGCTTATGCCTCTTAGGCCTTCCGTTCGCGCACCGAGCCTTCCTGCGCGACGGAAGCCACCAGCGTGCCGTCGGGCTTGAAGATTGAACCGCGGGTCAAGCCACGACCGCTTCGGGCGCTTGGCGAATCCTGTGCGTAGAGCAGCCATTCGTCGGCGCGGAACGGGCGATGAAACCACATCGCGTGGTCGAGGCTCGCCGGCATCATGCGCTTGTCGAACAGCGTGCGGCCATAGCGCGCCATGATCGCATCGAGCAGTGAGAAGTCGGACGCGTAGGCCAGCGCGCACATGTGCAGCGCCGGATCATCCGGCAGCGTCGCCGCGGTCTTGATCCACACATGGATGCGGCCGTCCTCGATCTTCTGGCCGAAATAACGGCCGAGCTCGACCGGGCGCAGCTCGATCGGACGGTCGGACTCATAGTAGCGACGGATGAACTCCGGCATCTCCTTGAACATTGGCTGCTTCGCCACTTCCTCCGCCGTCAGCTTTTCCGGCGGCGGCACGTCGGGCATCTTGTCCTGATGGTCGAACGCGCTCTCCTCCTCGGCGTGGAACGAGACCATGATCGAGAAGATCGCGTTGCCGTGCTGGATCGCGGTGACGCGGCGGGTGGAGTAGCTCTTGCCGTCGCGCAGGCGCTCGACCTGGTAGATGATCGGGATCTGCGGATCGCCCGGCAGGATGAAATAGCAATGCAGCGAATGCGGCAGCCGGCCCTCCACGGTGCGGCACGCTGCAACCATCGCCTGCCCGATCACCTGGCCGCCGAACACCCGTTGCCAGCTGGTCTTCGGGCTGTTGCCGCGGAACAGATTCACCTCGAGCTGTTCGAGGTCGAGGATCGAGATGAGGTCGATCAGGCTCTTGGACATGGAATTCAGCTTTCGCCTCGCCGTCCCGGGCTCGCTGCTCCGGAATGACACAATGGGGGCTTTCCGCCCTTGTTTCACCGCACTGTTTCGCCCACCTCAAGTCTGCTAGCAAGACCAGGATTTAGCCGGGAATTGGGTATGTCAGTACAGGGTAGCATTGTCATTGGTGGCGGCGCGTTTGCAGGCCTGGCGCTGGCCCTGGCGCTCCGCCAAGGGCTCGGCCCCGAGATCCCCGTCATCGTCGCCGACCCCGCGCTCTCCACACGTCCGAGCCGGGACCCGCGCGCGACCGCCATCGTGGCTGCCTGCCGGCGCCTGTTCGAAGCGATCGGCGCCTGGGATGACGTCAGGGGAGAGGCGCAGCCGATCCTCGACATGGTTGTCACCGATTCAAAGCTGGAAGACGCCACCCGTCCGGTGTTCCTCAATTTTGCCGGCGACGTCGCGCCGGGCGAGCCCTTCGCGCATATGGTCGAGAACCGCCGCCTGATCGATGCGCTGGTGGTGCGCGCCGAGGCCGAGGGCATCGATCTCCGCGCGACCACAGTGTCGTCTTACGACGCGCGGCCCGAAGGCATCGACGTGACGCTCGGTGACGGCAGTGTCATTGCGGCGAGCCTCCTGGTCGCGGCCGACGGTGCGAAGTCGAAACTGCGCGAGCGCGCCGGTATCGCCACCCACGGCTGGGAATATGACCAGTCCGGCATCGTCGTTACCGTCGGGCATGAGCGCGATCACGAAGGCCGTGCCGAAGAGCATTTTCTGCCGGCGGGCCCGTTCGCGATCCTGCCGCTTTCAGGCAAGCGCTCCTCGCTGGTATGGACCGAGCGCCGCAGCGAAGCCGCGCGCATCATCGCATTGAGCGATGAGGAATTTCACGGCGAGCTCGAGCAACGCTTCGGCCTGCATCTCGGCGAGGTGAAGGCGCTCGACAAGCCGCGCGCGTTTCCGCTGTCCTATTTCGTCGCGCGCTCCTTCATCGCCGAGCGTCTCGCGCTGGTCGGCGATTCCGCCCACGTCATCCACCCGATCGCGGGCCAGGGTCTCAACATGGGTCTGAAGGATGTCGCAGCATTGGCCGAGGTCGTGGTCGACGCGGCGCGGCTCGGCATGGATCTCGGCGGCGCCGACGTGCTCGAGCGCTACCAGCGCTGGCGCCGCTTCGACACGATGGCGATGGGCGTTGCCACCAACTCGCTGAACTTCCTGTTCTCCAACCAGTCGACGCTGCTGCGCACCGTCCGCGACATCGGCCTCGGCCTCGTCGACCGCGCTCCGCCGCTGAAGAACCTGTTCATCCGCCAGGCCGCGGGTTTGACCGGCGAGATACCGCGATTGTTGAAGGGCGAGGCGTTGTAGTTCTCGCAGCCGCCTAGCTCTCCGCGGTCGTCCCGGCGAAGGCCGGGACCCATACGCCGCAGCAATAGTTTTGCGAAGACTCGGAGTTACCAGCTCGCGCCGCAACTTCTCTCTGTGGTTATGGATCCCGGCTTTCGCCGGGATGACAGTGAGTGTGTGGAGCGGTCATCGCGCCATTCTGCGCGCGCAACCTCAACCTCAATCGATCTTGCGCGCCTCTTCCGGCAGCATGATCGGGATGCCGTCGCGGATCGGATAGGCGAGCTTGGCGCTGCGCGAGATCAGCTCCTGCTTTGCAGAATCGAACTCCAGCGGGCCCTTGGTCAGCGGGCAGACCAGAATCTCCAGCAATTTGGGATCGACGCTGGCTTCGGGGCGTTCGGTGGGGGCGTTCATTGGGGTCTCCGGCGGTCGGTTGCCTCTAGCACAGAAAATCGCGGCCGCCCATCGCGGTCCACTAAAGCGCGATGAGATGAGGATGAATCATCATCGCGCTTTAGGTTGTTGTTTGGGCATGATCTTTTCGGAAGACCGCTTCGCACTTTTCCGGATCATGCTTTAGACCGACACCATCCGCAGGATCTCGTCGAGCAGGCCCTGGAGCCGCGCGGCCGGCCATTGCGGGCCCGACAGGGCGAAGCCGAGAAACGTCCAGTACAGGATTTGCGCGCGGGCTCGTGCCGTCGCCGCCTCGAACCCGCGCTTCCTGAGCAGCTCTTCGATATAGTCGAGCCTGCGCCGGTCGATTGCCCGCACCGCCGCTTGTGCCGCCGCATCGAAGGCCGCCCAGTTCCGCACCGCGCGCTCGAGGTCGAGCCGCGCGCCAAAAGTCCTGCGCAGCAGCGCTTTCAGCGGCTCGTCGCTGGCGGCTTCGACATCGGCGATGATCTGCTCGGCCGCGATCTCGCGCCAGCGCTTCAAGAGGGCGGCGTGGAACGCGCCGAGATCGGCGAAATGCCAATAGAAGCTGCCGCGCGAGACCCCCATGGCTTTCGCCAGCGGATCGGCCTTCAGCGCGGTGAAGCCGTCTCTCGCGAGCGCCTTCAGGCCCTCTTTGATCCAGTCGTCGGAGGTCAGCTGTTCGGCCATGTCGGTTCCGGATGCAAACCATACACTAGTGTATTGACAGCCGGCAGGCCAGCGCCTATCTCACCATACACAACTGTATGGACGAGGTTTTCGGGGAGCTTTGACGATGCGTGATCTCCTGCTCCAGTGTGCCGGCGTCGTGACCATTGCCGTGGCCCTCATCCATGGCATTCTCGGCGAGACCAAGGTCTTTGCCCGCGCTCGCATCGAGCCGGAACGGCTCCGCACCCTGATCCGCCTGGTCTGGCAGGCCTCGACCGTCGCCTGGATCGGCGGTGGTGTGCTCCTGATCGCGGCGCCCTGGATGGGATCGGAGCCGGCGCGCCACTGGATCGTCGCCACCATGGCCGGTGTGTTCGGCTTCTCTGCTTTCGCCAACGCATGGGCCACGCGCGGCCGGCATTTCGGATGGATGGCGCTCAGCGCCGTCGTCGTCATGGCGGTCGCCGGCTACTGACCGGCACCTCGGATCAGCCGGTCGTCAAACCGTGAGACGTAAGGCCGCAGCGTCGCCTCAAATGCGCGCTGCACACGGAGAGCGCTGATCTTTTTCGGATCGTTAGAATAACTCTAAAGCCAACCGGCCTCGAACCGGATTGACTTCATCATGTGCTTTGTTTCCTTCGGTCCCGCTTCGCCCTAGGGCGTAGCGCCCACGACAGAAGAGGAGACGTTCGTGAAGGTCATACGTGTTGTTGCCATTGCATTGACGATCGGGATTGGCGCGGGATCGACGGCCATGGCTGACGGATTCAAGGACTGCACCAAGCTCGACAAGGCGTCGTGGAAGCCGGCGAGCGAAGCCGAAGCCAAGGCCAAGGCGCTCGGCTACGAGGTGCGGCGCTCCAAGATCGAAGGCTCGTGCTACGAGGTTTACGGCGTCAAGGAAGGCAAGCTTTACGAGCTGTTCTACAGCCCCGAAGATCTCAGCCTGAAAAAGACGATTGCGAAGTAGACCGTCGCGAGATGGTCTGCGCGCAAATGGTCTGCGCAAAGTTACGCCTGAGGGTGGTCCTCGCTTGATCGAAGAATCTGCACCGGAAGCGCGCGGGGTGTCCAGCCGGACCCCCGCGGATCGAACCGCTTCGCGGACGGTCGCGGTCTGGGACCTCCCGCTGCGCCTCTGGCACTGGGCGCTCGCGGCCTGTGTTCTGGCCGCCTGGTTCACGCCTACCGTCTATGACGGACTTCACCGCATCGTCGGTTATACGGTGCTCGGGCTTCTTGCCTTCCGTCTGGCCTGGGGTGTTTGGGGAAGCCGCTATTCGCGCTTCCGCATGGTCGGCGTCAGGCTTCGGGCCGCGCCACGCTATCTCTGGAATCTGCGCCGCGGCATGACCGGCCGCTATATCGGGCTCAATCCCGCCGGCACGTTGATGCTGGTGGCGCTGCTGGCCTCGCTCGCGGTCTCGACGATATCAGGCGCGATGTCGGTGACCGTGACCTTCTTCGGCGTGTGGTGGGTCGAGGACACCCACCACTATTCTTCGGACGCCGTCATCGTCCTGGTCGTGCTGCACGTCTTGGGCGTGCTGCTGATGGGGCTTCTCCAGCGCGAGAACCTGATCCGCGCGATGATCACCGGACGCAAGCGCATCCGTGGTCATTCATGAGCAGAGCTGGTTTGGTTCCGACCGGGAGTCGCCGGCTCGCTTAACCGCGTAGTTTCACGGGGAATTGTCCTCTCCTCGTACAAGCTGTCGCCAAAGGGGCATAATGGCTGACGTAACATTTACTTTCCGATAGGCATGCAACCGGGAATTGCGAAAAATTAACGCCGAGAAAGCCTGATCGGACCGATGCTCGAGAGCATTGACGAGGGAGGCGATTTCGATGTTCCGCGTTTTTACCTGCCTCACGGCAGAGCATGATTGGCGGCTTGTTGTGCTCGCTGGTCTGGTGTGCTTCGCCGCAAGTATTGTCGCCGTCAGCATCTTTCATCGCGCGATCGCGTCGCGAGCTTGGACGCGGCTGATCTGGATTGCGATCGCCGGCGCTGCCATCGGCTATGGAATTTGGGCAACGCATTTTGTCGCAATGCTTGCCTACGAGCCCGGCGTCTCAACTGGTTACGGCATCGTTCTGACAGTTCTGTCGCTCGCCGCGGCGATGATCCTGACGTCAGGCGGTTTCGGCGTTGCCGTCAGCAACGTCGGCCGGTGGCGCGCGGCTGCCGGCGGCGGCATCATCGGCGCCGGTATTGCGAGCATGCACTATCTCGGCATGTGGGCCCTCGATGTGCCTGGTCGCGTGACCTGGTCGCCGGGGCTCGTGTTCGTCTCGATCACCCTCGGCATGGTCCTGGGCTACGCTGCGCTCGCGGTCGCCCTGGGCCGCAAGGACAAATGGGGGACCTTCGTCGCGGCGCTGCTGCTGACGCTCGCAATCGTGTCGCATCATTTCACGGCCATGGGGGCCGTGCAGATCGTTCCAGACCCGACGCTGAACAGCAATACCTTGTCGCTTTCCCCGGCCTTCCTCGCCGTGGCAATTGCGGGTGTGGCTCTGTCGGTGCTCGGGATGAGCTTTGTCGGCGTGCTGGCGGATCGCCGACTTGCGACCAGAACCAGCAGATTCGAGGAAATCATCAGTGAGCTTTCGCTCGCCAGGCAACAGGTGGAAGATTCGCAAAAGGAAATCAACGACCAGAAGATCAGGCTGGACACGGCCATCAACAACATGGTCGAGGCTCTGTGCATGTTCGATGCGGAGAAGCGATTTGTCGTCTGCAACGAGCGTTATGCCGAACTCTATCGGCTACCGCCGGAGCTGCTGAGAACGGGAACACCGCATACCGACATCATCAGGCATCGTATTGTGAACGGCATCCTCAAGGGCGACCCCAGCGAGGGTGCTGCCGAGCAATTCATCTCGAAATTGGCCACGTTGCCGTTCGATGCGGTCTCGAGCAGGATCGACGAGTTTGCGGATGGTCGTTTGATCTGCGTGACGCGACAGCCAATGGCCGGCGGCGGCTGGGTGGCCACGCATCTCGATGTCACCGAGCAACGCCGGTCCGAGGCCAAGATCACTCACATGGCGCAACATGATGCGCTGACCGATCTGCCAAATCGCGTGCTGCTCCGGGAGCGGATGGAGCACGCCATTGCAGTATCGCGCAATGGCGGCCTTGATCTGGCCGTGCTCATGCTGGACCTCGATCGCTTCAAGGAAGTCAACGACACGCTTGGACATCCGACGGGAGACTCCCTGCTGCGCGCCGTCGCGGCGCGTTTGCGCGAATGCACCTCGGAAACCGCGTTGATCGCTCGACTGGGCGGCGACGAGTTCGCGGTGATCGACTACGTGACCAACCCAGCCGTGGAGGCCGCGACCCTTGCGGAGAGAATCAGAAAGGCGCTTTGCGAACCCTTCGATCTCGGCGATCACCAGGTCACGGTGGGCACCAGCATCGGCATTGCCATCGCGCCGCGCGATGGCAACGATTCCGACGTGATCATGAAGAGTGCGGATCTCGCCCTCTACTCGGCCAAGAGTGGCGGACGTGGTGCATTCCGTTTCTTCGAGCCGGAACTCGACCAGCTCATGCATGCGCGACGCAACCTGGAGCGCGACATGCGGGACGCGCTTGCTGGCCGTCAATTCGAACTCCACTACCAGCCATTCGTCAATGCCGCGACCGGCAAGACCAGTGGCTTCGAGGCCTTGCTACGCTGGCATCACCCGCAGCGAGGTCTGGTCATGCCCGGCGAGTTCATTCCGCTCGCGGAGGAGACCGGCTTGATCGTGCCGCTGGGAGAATGGGTCTTGCGGACCGCCTGTGCGGAAGCCGCCAAATGGCCCGCCCATCTCATGATCGCGATCAACCTGTCTCCCGCTCAGTTCAGGAGCAAGGATCTTGTCCTGGTCATTATCAGCGCGCTGGCGAGCTCGGGAGTTGCGCCGCACAGGCTCGAGCTCGAGGTTACCGAGACGGTGATCATGCATGACAGCGAAGCGGTGTTCGCCGTACTCGGCCAACTGCGCGAACTCGGTGTGCGAATCGCCCTGGACGATTTCGGAACCGGCTATTCATCGCTGAGCTTTCTGCAAAGGTTCCCATTCGACAAGATCAAGATCGACCGCAGTTTCGTTAACGAACTGTCCAGTGCGAGCGCAGAGGCGCACCATCTCGCGCGAGCAGTGGTTCGTTTCGCAGTCAGCCTCGGCAAGACGACGACCGCCGAAGGCGTCGAAACGAAGGCGCAGCTGGACATCCTCCGTGAAGAGGGGTGCGTCGAAACGCAAGGCTACTATTTCAGCCGGCCGATGCCTGCATCCAGCGTCGCCAAGATGTTGCGGCGAGGTGCAGGAAGAGCCGTCCGCGCTGCGTGAGCATTCAGGCCGCTACTGCAACGGCGGATCGCCGCTGGTGCGTTTCTTGGCGAGGTCCATCTCGGTGACGGCGATCAGGATTTCGGCGCGGATCTTCAGGTCGGGCGCTTCCAGCATCGCCTGCTTCTCGGCCACGCCATAGGGCGACATCATCGCCAGCGCGTTGACGAGCGCTTCGTTGGGGGCGGTCTCGACGCCCTCCCAATCGACCTTGAGGTTGTTGGCCTTCAAAAAGTCCGCCAGCACGGCCAGCAGCGCTTCGCGATCGACCTCGTCCTCGCCCATGCGCGGCGTGAAGTCGTCGACGAAGGCGAAGAAATCCACCTTGCACTGCCGGTAGGCGGTGAGCACTTCGAGCTCCTCGAGCACCTTGAAGCGCGAGACGCCGGTGAGCTCGAGGATGTAGCGGCCGTCGCCGGATTCGGCGAGCTGGGTGATGCGGCCGACACAGCCGACGCTGAACAGCGCCGGCTTGTCGGAATTCTTGGGCGAGTGCGCGATGTCGGGCTGGATCATGCCGATCAGGCGATGGCCGTCGCGGAAGGCATCGTCGATCATCGCGAGGTAGCGCGGCTCGAAGATGTTGAGTGGCATCTGTCCGCGCGGCAGCAGCAGCGCGCCCGGCAGCGGAAACACCGGAAGGATCTCCGGAAGGTCGGCGGGCCCGCGATATTCGATGTTGATCGGCATCTGTCGGGTCCCCTGGCCTTGCCAGCTCGCTTTAGGAAAACAGGATGATCGACAAGCGCTTGCGTCCCTCGACGGTTGCATCATCCGTGCCGCCCCACGCCTCGAAGAACTGCACCAGCTGCTTGCGGGCGCCGTCGTCGTTCCATTTGCGGTCGCGCTTGATGATCGCGAGCAGCTGCTCGGTGGCCGCTGCCCGGTTGCCTTGCGCATTCAGCGCCGTCGCCAGGTCGAATCGGGCCTGATGATCGAGCGGGTTTGCGGCGACTTTCTGTTCCAGCTCGGCGACGGGCCCGAGCTGCTCCGCCTGCTCGGCGAGATCGATCGCGGTCTGCACGGCTTTCACGGCGGGGTCGTTCCGCTTGGATTCCGGCACCATGGCGAGCGTCTGCTTGGCCTGCTCCATCGCACCGGAGACGGCGTAGCATTTCGCGAGACCGGCAAGGGCGGCGATGTTGGTCGATTCATGCTGCAGCACTTCGGCGTAGATCTGGGCGGCCGCGGCGGCATCGCCCTCGGCGAGCACGGCCTCGGCCTCCTGGAGGATTTCCGCGACATTCGGTTCGCCCGGCGCGGTCACGCCCTTGGTCAGCTTTTCGATGAAGGCGTTGAGCTGGCTCTCCGGCACCGCGCCCATGAAACCGTCGGCCGGCTGGCCGTTGACGAAGGCGATTACCGCCGGAATCGACTGGATGCCCATCTGGCCCGGGATCGCCGGGTGCTGGTCGATGTTCATCTTGACCAGCTTGACCTTGCCCTTGGCGGCCTTGACCGCCTTTTCCAGCACGGGCGTGAGCTGCTTGCAGGGACCGCACCACTCCGCCCAGAAGTCGATCAGCACCGGCTGGCGCTTCGATTCCTCGATGACGTCCTTCACGAAGGTCTGGGTGGTCGTGTCCTTGATCAGATCGGTCGCAGCCGGGCCCGCCGCTCCGTTACCCTGGTCGATGATCGTCACGGGATCCCCTCGTCTGATGTCTGGAATTGGCGGTCTTTAGCACGTCGCCAATTCATATGCTTCGCTGTTGGCCCTAAATTGGGCCGGGACGGCCGAATTTCAATCCGTGCGTGCCGATTCGGCGGTTCCGGGGCATTTTTGGGTCATTTGGCCGCGTTCGGGTCCATATCGGGCCTCCGATTGCGAATCTATGCCGCCGGTAGCTGTTGCATTCCCCTCCCGCTTTTGGCATACGACAGCCGTTGCCGGGCGCGTCACGCGGCCGACACAGGATGCGGGTGTAGCTCAGTGGTAGAGCACGACCTTGCCAAGGTCGGGGTCGAGGGTTCGAGCCCCTTCGCCCGCTCCAATTTTCTCCCAAGCATCCAGCCTATCCGGACGGAATCGTGGTTTTCCACGCTGCTGGCGGCTGTATTGGGTCTCGAATGACAATTCTGGTCACCGGCAGCGCGGGCCATCTCGGGGAGGCCCTTCTCCGTACGCTCCGCGGGCGCGGTTCATCTGCGCGGGGGATCGATCTGAAGGCATCGCCCTGGACCGATGCCGCAGGCTCGATCGTCGATCCCGATTTCGTGCGGGGCCAGATGGCCGGCGTTACCGCGGTGATCCACACCGCGACGCTGCACAAGCCGCATGTGGCGACCCACTCCAAGCAAGATTTCATCGATACCAACGTCAGCGGTACGCTCAATCTGCTCGAGGCGGCCACGGCCGCCGGCGTGAAGAGCTTCGTCTTCACCAGCACAACCAGTGCATTTGGTTCGCAGCTTCGGCCGGAAGCGGGACAGGCCGCGGTGTGGGTCACCGAGGATTTGCCGCCGGTGCCGAAGAACATCTACGGCACGACCAAGCTGATGGCTGAGACTCTCTGCGAGCTGTTCTGTCGCGAGCGCGGCCTGCCTGTCGTGGCCTTGAGGACCTCGCGCTTCTTCCCGGAAGACGATGACGATCCGGTGATGCGGTCGGCTTACGCGCCGGAGAACGCGCAGGCCAACGAGCTGCTCTATCGTCGGCTGGATATCGCGGACGCGGTGAGCGCCCATCTGCTCGCCGCCGAACGCGCGCCGAAGATCGGTTTTGCCCGCTACATCGTGTCGGCCACGAGCCCGTTCGAGCAGCGCCATCTCGCGGAGCTGGCACGTGACGCCGCCGGTGTGGTGTGCGAGCTCTATCCGGATTGTGCGGCGCTCTTTGCGGCGCGCGGCTGGCAACTGTTCCCCGAGATCGACCGTGTCTATGTCAATGAGCGCGCGCGGCGCGAGCTGGGTTGGCGACCCGAATTCGACTTCGCGCACGTCCTGAAGTGTCTTCGCGATGGCCGCGATTTTCGCAGCACGCTGGTCCGCGATGTCGGGTCGAAAGGCTATCATGACGCGGTTTTTGGCGACGGTCCCTACCCCGTCGCCCCGTAGTCGCCACCTTTGCTAATTTGCTCGATGCGTCAAATGTCTGCCCGGAGTCACCGGGAGCAACATGGCCTGGGCGCTTCTACTGTGCATGGGGTTGTTTTCGCGTTTTTTGTTCCCGACCTCCTGCTGCCTGCAAATTAGCCGCGCGTCTTCTTGATTCCGCGCTGCAGCGAGCGTTGTCGTCGCGGCGTTCGTCCTCGTTGACATTCCGTCTCAATTTTTATTGAGCGCAACTGCAGCGCACGCGGCGCGCTTCTCACCGCTCGCAGATGTGCTAACCTTTTCGCGCCTGTCCTCTCGACAGACTCCGAACTTCGCCTCTCGACTAGCAAAACAAAATAAACGTGCAGCCCTGATGGCTGCCTTAGGGGAGTGACGCGATGAAATTCCATCGATCCGTCTTTCAATCCGTCCTGGCGCTTGCAGCGGTTGCCCTTCTCGCGGGGACAAGCGTCGGTCACGCGCAACAACAGGACAAGAACAAGCCGCTGAAGAAGTACGAATCCGGCACCAAGGAGTTCTGGACCCATCCGCCGGACGACTGGTTCCTCGGCGACGAGACCGAGGCACAGAAGGGCCTGGCACCGCCGTCGGGTCCGCCGACCGGTGCGTCGGAGGCCGAGCTCGCCAACATCGTCAAGAAGGTCAAGCTGCCGCCTGGCTTCAAGATGGAAGTCTACGCCTCCGGTGTGCTGGCCGCGCGGCAGATGGCCTGGGGTGACAAGGGCACGCTGTTCGTCGGCTCGTTCGGCCTCGGCAACGTCTACGCCATCAAGGACAACAACGGCAAGAAAGAGGTCAAGACCATCCTGAAGGGCCTGAACATGCCCACGGGTCTGGCCGTCAAGGACGGTGCGCTCTACGTCATCGCGGTCGACAAGCTGATCCGCTACGACGATGTCGAAAACAAGCTCGACAATCTCGGCGAGGGCAAGGTCGTCTATGACGACATGCCGTCCTATGCCGCGCATGGCTGGAAATACATCGCGGTCGACAAGGAAGGCTGGTTCTACATTCCGTTCGGACCGCCCTTCAACATCGGCGTTCCCCCGACCAGCGTCTCGCAGATCCGCCGCGTCGATCCCAAGACCGGCAATGCGGAAATCTACGCGCTCGGCGTTCGCAACTCGGTCGGCGGCGACGTCGATCCGCGTACCGGCAAGTTCTGGTTCACCGAGAACGCCCGCGACTGGATCAGCGACGATCTGCCCTCAGACAAGCTGAACATGATCAGCAAGATCGGCGAGCACTTCGGCTATCCCTACTGCCACCAGGGTGACCTGCCGGATACCAAGTTCGCGATGGGCCACAAATGCTCCGAGTTCACGCCGCCAGTGCTGAACCTCGGCGCGCACGTCGCTCCGCTCGGCATGAAGTTCTATACCGGCGACCAATTCCCGGCCGAGTACAAGAACAACATCCTGATCGCCGAGCACGGCTCCTGGAATCGTCACAAGTACCAGGGCGGCCGCATCATGCGCGTGATCGTCGGGCCCGACGGCAAGAACGCCAAGCAGGAGGTGTTCGCCTCCGGCTGGATCGAGGGCGACCAAGGCTATCTCGGCCGTCCCGACGACATCATCCTCGCCAAGGATGGCTCGATCCTCGTCGCCGACGACTGGGCCGGCGCGATCTACCGCATCAGCTACAGCAAGAAGTAGCGGACGACGACACCAGGCTGCGGTGCCGAGAGGCACCGCAGCCTTTCTCATTTCAATTTCGCACGCTGTCGTTCCGGATTGCGCGCCGCTTGCGCGCAAGTCCGGAACCCATGACCATGAACGGGGGTTATGGATTCCGGGCTCGCGCTTCGCACGCCCCGGAATGACGCGTTCGATAGATCGGAATTCCAATCATGCGCCGGCAGTTTATCTCGCACGCAATCAGCGCGGTTGCGCTCCTCGCGCTCGGTTCGCTCCCCACTAGCGCTGCCGACAATGCCGCGATCAAGGAGAAGGCCGCCGTCTGCGCCGGCTGTCACGGCGAGAACGGCATCTCGCAGACCGAGAACATTCCTTCGCTCGCCGGCCAGCCCGATCAATTCCTGCAATGGCAGCTCGTATTCTTCCGCGCCGGCTCGCGCAAGAACGACCAGATGCAGCCCATCGCCGAGGAAATCACCAACGAGGACGTCCGCAATCTCGGCGCCTATTTCGCCGCGCTGACGCCGCCGACAGCGGCGGAGGACAAGGATCCAGACCTGTCGAAAAAGGGCGCCCAAGTTGCCGTCGGCCGCCGCTGCGCCTCATGTCATACGGATAGCTTTGCCGGCACCAAGGCCGTCGCGCGGCTCGCAGGCCAGCGCGAGGAATACCTGGTCAAGGCGCTGCACGACTACAAGAGCAGCCAGCGCGTCGGCGGCGGTGGCGCTGCGATGGCCGATGTCGCCTATCACATGAGTGATGAGGAAATCACCGCCGTCTCGCACTATCTCGCGTATTTCAAATAGCGGAAGGTGCGGCTACCCCGCCCGCTGCTTCTCATACGCCTTCAAATGCGTGTACGCGATGCGCAGCTTCGGCACCGGCACCTTGGCGGCATCGGCGCGCGCGATGAGGTCGCCGATGACGTGATCGGCCTCGACCGGCAGGCCCGCCTTGACGTCGCGGAACATCGAGGCCGTCATCGGCGAGCCCTCGGTGGTGAGGTTGCCCTTCACGCGCTCGAAGAACGGCCCGCCCGGCGTGTAGCCCGACGCAGTGGCGATCGCGCTGGTCTCGTCGAGCATGCCGAGCAGGAAATCCCGGCCGCCGGGTGCGGAGAGAATGTTGCCGACAGAGGTGCGCATCAGGCTGGTGGACGCCGCCAGCGACGAGAGGAACACCCACTTCTCCCACATGTCCTGCATGATGTTCTGGCTGGCGGTGGCCCCAACGATGCCGCTCTTGAAAGCCACGTCGATTGCCTTGACGCGATCCGACAGCTTGCCGTCGCGCTCGCCGTAATTCAGCGACTGCATCGGCTGGAGCTGCACCACCTCGCGCTTCTCGTTGAGCGTCGCGGCGATGGCGCAGAGGCCGCCGAGCACGCGCTCCTTGCCGAATTTCTCGTCGAGCGTATCGAGGTGCTTCATGCCGTTGAGCATGGGAATGATTGCCGTATTCGGCCCGACCGCCGGCGCAAACGACTTGATGGCGTCGTCGAGGTCGAACGCCTTGCAGCTGAGCAGCACGACGTCGAAATTGTCCTTGAGCGCGTCGGCCTGAACCGTCGGCGGATTTTTCAGCGTCACATCGCCATTCGGGCTTTTGATGACGAGACCGGCGCTGGCGAGCTCGCTGGCGCGGCGCGGCCGGACCAGGAAGGTGACGTCGCGGCCGGCCTGCAATAGCCTGCCACCAAAATAGCCGCCGATGGCGCCGGCGCCGACCACGAGAATACGCATGGGATTGTCCTTGTTGTTGCTATTGGCCGCCTATCTATAAACGTCCTCGCGAACGAAACGAAGCAACCCGGAATGCCACCGCGATCACATTCTGTCGTCGGAAAATGGGGGCTATGCGCCCAGCACCATCTCCTCGACCTCGCGCAGCTGCTCCTTGCCAAAAAACATCTCGTTGCCGACGAAGAAGGTGGGCGAGCCGAACGCGCCGCGCGCCACAGCCTCCTCGGTGTTCTTGATCAGCTTGCCCTTCACCTCAGGTTCCCCGGCGCGGGTGAACAGTTTTTGCGCGTCGAGGCCGGAGGACGCCAGCGCCTTCGCCGCGATTTCCGGATCGTCCATCTTCTTCGGCTCGCGCCACATGTGGTGGAAGGCGGCCTCGACATATTTCTCGAACACGCCCTCGGCCTGCGCCGCGATCGCGGTACGCATCAGGTTCAGTGTATTGACCGGAAAGAAGGGATTCATGACGTAAGGCGGCACCTTGTAGCGCTTGACGAAGCGCTCGGTCTCGACCGCCTGGAATTCACGCTTGTTCTTGATGCCGGCGAGCGTCTCGGCCGGCGACTTGTTGTTGGTCGACTTGAAGATACCGCCGAGCAGGATCGGCACGTATTCGAATTTGACGCCGATGCGCTGCTCGATCGCCGGAATCGCGAGGTGGCTGAGATAGGCGTTCGGGCTGCCGAAATCGAACAGGAATTGCGGGGCTGTGCGGGTCAAAATCGTTCTCCCTGACATCGCTTTTTCGCATTGTGGCGCAGCGCGCGCCGCGGGTCCACCGTTTAATGATGGTCATAATCTCTTGACGATTTCGTCAGATCAGGCGCCTGATCGTCCGCTTGCGCCACACCAGAAGGTAATAGCCCATCTGCAAAAGGAACATGGCGCAGAACACGATCGGATAGGCGGCCCACACACCCTGAAGGCCAATCGTGCGGCTCAGGATCACCGCGGACGGCAGCTCGATTGCGACAATGGCGATGATAGCGAGCAGCATTGGCGTCAGCGCCACGCCGGCAGCGCGCATTGCGCCGGAAAATACCGTCGCCAGGCCGAACGGCACCGAGCTCCACAGGGCGATGTTGAGCAAGCCCTTCGCCAGATCGAGCACGGTGTCATCAGTGATGAAGATACCGAGCACGGCGCGCGGCGCGAGATAGATCATCGCCACCAGCCCGCCCGTCAGGACGATGTTGAACGCAAGACCGGTGCGCACGATGCCGTCGAGCCCCGTCCTGTCGCCGCGACCGACCGCCTGCGCGCCGAGGATCGAGACCGCGATTGAAATCGACATCGCCGTGAACTGCGTGTAGCCCATCACTTGGTTGACCGCGCCATAGGCTGCGGTTGCGTTCGAGCCGAAGCCGTTGACGAGGCCGAGCAGCGCCAGCTCGGCGATCGCCATCACCATCATGCCGATCGCGCTCGGCAGTCCAATGCCGAGGATTTGTCCCAGCACCGCACGATTGAACCGCAGATGACGCAGCAGTGCAGCGTCCGGTGCCAACGCATGTTTCCTCCGCAGCAGATAGGCGGCCAGCGCGATCAGCGTCAGCGCGTTGGCGATCGCCGCCGCCCAGGCCGGGCTGGTGATGCCCGCCGCCGGCAATCCGAACGGCCCGCGGATCAGCATCGGCGTGATGATCAACCCGATCGCAGTCGACAAAGCCAGCGCAAGCAGCGGCGTCGGCGCGTCGCCGACGCCGCGGATCATCGCCGTCATCAGCAGGAAGACGAAGCCGAGCGGCATGGTGAGCAGCATGATGCGGGCATAGGCGCTGGCCTGGTCGAGAATGTCGGCGGGTGTCTCGAGCATCATCATCAATTGCCGGCTGAAGATGCCGCCGATCAGTGCAATCGAAATCGAGAGCAGCAGGCCGATCGCGAGCGTCGTGCCCACGATGAGCTTGATCCGGTCCTGCTCGCCCGCACCATAGGCCTGGCCGATCAGCACCGTGGCGCCGGTGCTCAGCCCCATGACGAAGGCGAACAGGAAGAACATCACCGGAAAGAACACCGAGACCGACGCGAGCGCGTCGACTCCGACCATCTGGCCGAGAAAGACGTTGCTGACGGTGCCGAACAGCGATTGCAGAGCGTTGCTCAGCATCAACGGCGCGAGGAAGCGGAGGAACGTTGTCCAGAGCGGCTTGGTCCAGAGCGGCTTGGCGGCAGACATGGATTGGCCTTTCATCAGGGCGAGCGAAACCGTCGCCACGCGAAGCGCGCGTGGCCCGGCCGTCGATGGGGTTGTGAGAAGACGCGCGCCTAGGCGCGGTCGCTGTAGGCGAGCTTGACGATGTGGTCGCGGATGTCGGCGGGCCAATCTGCGATCAGTCCGGTGAAACGCCGCCGGTCATCCGCAAACAACGCGCGCGATGCTTCCTCGAACTGCGGCAGATTGCCGGCCATGGTCGACATGAAGTGATAGGCCGCATCGCGCGCCTGCCGCTCGCGGTCCTTGTCGCCGCTCGCACGCCGCGCTTCGTCCACGAGTTTCCGCAGCGCGACCGAAGCGCCGCCTGCCTGCGCGCTGAGCCACTCCCAGTGCCGCGGCAGCAGCGTCACCTCGCGCGCGACCACGCCGAGCTTCGGCCGGCCGCGGCCGCGCGGTTCGCTCGGCGGTGCGATCTCTTCAACCTGGGGCGGGACAAGCTTCGCCAACCGCGCCAGCACCTCGCGATCCCCCCCGCGTAGATCGAAGTCGATCGATCGGCCGGTGGCGTCCTCGAAGATGATGATGGGCTCGTCCGGGCGCTCCGCCATCCGCTTGACGACAAGCGCGACCTCTCCTGCCGGCCCGGACACCAGACGGCGCTGACCCTGGAAGGCGGTGAAAATCTTTTGCATTGGAATCATTGCCATATTGGTCATGTTGGCGGCTTTAATACCCGGGTAAATTGGCAGCGTCAATATACCCGGGTTAAAATATTCGACCGGATGGCTCGACATTGCGTTCCCGGGCTGGCACGAACGCGCGGCTGATCGACCATGCCTAGCCCCGGGGACCACGCGATGCTGACCGTTCATCACCTCAACAATTCCCGTTCGCAGCGCGTGCTGTGGCTGCTCGAGGAGTTGGGCGTGCCCTACGAGATCGTGCGCTATCAGCGCCAGCCCGACATGCGCGCGCCGAAGGAGCTCCGTGCCATCCATCCGCTCGGCAAGTCGCCCGTCATCACCGACAACGGCAACACCATCGCCGAATCAGGCGCGATCATCGAATATCTCATCGCCACCTACGGCAACGGCCGGCTGGTCCCGCCGCCGAACACGCCGGAGCGGCTGCGCTTCACCTATTGGCTGCACTATGCGGAAGGCTCGGCGATGCAGCCGTTGCTGCTCAAGCTGCTGTTCACGCTGATGCCGAAGCGCGCGCCGGCGTTGCTGCGCCCCCTGGTGCGCAAGGTCTCGAACCAGGCGCTTACTGCGCTGGTCAATCCGCAGCTGAAGCAGCACATGGACTACTGGGAAGGGGAGCTCGGCAAGAGCGAGTGGTTCGCCGGCAACGAGTTCACCGCCGCCGACATCCAGATGAGCTTTCCGCTCGAAGCAGCCCAGGCGCGCGGCGGGCTCGAGCTCGGCCACCCCAAGGCGATGGCGTTCCTGGAGCGCATTCATGCGCGGCCGGCGTACAGCCGCGCCCTCGAAAAGGGCGGGCCGTATCAGGTCGGACGATAGTTAGGCTTCATTAGTCCGGGTGCAGCACGCGCCCGCGCGTCTCCGGCAGCGCGAAGGCGGCGATGAAGAACAGCGCGTAAGCCACCACCGCGAACATCGCGATCGCATTCGCAAGCGACGTCGTCGCCGACAGCGCTCCGACGAGGAACGGAAACAGCGCGCCGATGCCGCGGCCGAAATTGTAGCAAAAGCCCTGACCGGAGCCGCGCAGTCGCGTTGGATAAAGCTCGGTCAGGAAGGCGCCGACCCCGGAGAAATAGCCCGAGGCGAAAAAGCCGAGCGGGAAGCCGAGCACCCACAGGATTTCGTTGGTCAGCGGCAGCTGCGTGTAAAGCAGCACAACCGCCATCGCGCCGATCGAGAAGATCAGGAACAGATTGCGCCGTCCGATCCGGTCGGCGAGCCACGCGCCGGTGAGATAGCCGATGAAAGAGCCGATGATCAGGGTCGAGAGATAGCCGGTCGAGCCGACGATCGACAGATGCCGCTCCTTGGTCAAAAATTGCGGCACCCAGAAGGTGACGGCGTAATAGCCGCCCTGGCAGCCCGTCGCCATCAGCGATGCCAGGATCGTGGTCTTCAGGATCGGGCCGGAGAAGATTTCCCAGAGCGCCGGACGATTGCCGCTCGCGGCATGCTTGGCGCGAGCCTCAGCCGCGATCTCCGGCTCGGTCACGGAGCGGCGGATGTAGAACACCAGCAGTGCGGGCAGCGCGCCGATCACGAACATCCAGCGCCATGCTGTCTCCGCCGGCAAAGCCGAGAACAGGATCGCCTGCGACAGCACCGCGAGGCCCCAGCCGACCGCCCAGCCCGATTGTACCGAGCCGACCGCACGCCCGCGATATTGCGGCCGGATCGCCTCGCCCATCAGAACCGCGCCCGCAGCCCATTCGCCGCCGAAGCCGAGGCCCAGCACCGCGCGTGCGATCAGGAGCTGTTCGAAATTCTGCACGACCGCGCAGACCAGCGAGAAGAACGAGAACCAGATGATGGTGATCTGGAGCGTCTTGACCCGGCCGATATGGTCGGAGAGATAGCCGCCGAGCCAGCCGCCGATCGCGGAGGCCAGCAGCGTCACGGTGCCGGCGAGGCCGGCCGATCCCGCATCGACCTTCCACAACGCGATGATGGTGCCGATCACCAGCGGATAGATCATGAAGTCCATGCCGTCGAGCGCCCAGCCTGCGGCGCACGCCCAGAATGTCCGCCGCTCCGGCGCGTTCATGTCGCGATAGAAGGCGAGAAGGCTGGTGTCTTCGATCTCGGCGCGTTCGATGCGCTGGTTCGGATCAGTCATGGTCATGTGCGTTTCCCCGGCATTTTCTTGGCCGGGGCGTGGTAGCACGGGCGGCGGCCCGCGCAAGCCGGCCGAGGGCTTTCGCGCCATGCAGCGGCCGAGTTACTGTCCTGCGGCTTCCGCGCCCCGGGTACGCGGATCAGGCGCGCCGAGCGGACCGTTGGCGGTCACCGCGATCGAATTGGCGGAGGTCTGTCCCATCGGCGTGACGATGAGATGATCCATTGCCTTCAGCTCGAACAGGACATTGTCGGGAAAGCCGCTCTCGATCCGGACCTCGTCGGGCAGCCACTGGTGATGCAGCCGCGGTGCGGCCACGGCGGCCGCAACGTCCATCTTGTAATCGAGGACGTTGACGATCACCTGGAGCACGGTCGAGATGATGCGGCTGCCGCCGGGCGAGCCCGTCACCAGAACCGGCTTGCCGTCCTTCAGGACGATGGTCGGCGACATCGAGGACAGCGGCCGCTTGCCGGGCCCGGGCAGGTTGGGCTCGAAGCCGACGAGGCCGTAGGCATTGGAAGCGCCGACCGCTGCGGTGAAATCGTCGAGCTCGTTGTTGAGCAGCACGCCGGTGCCGTCGGCGACGAGGCCGAGGCCGTAGCTGAAGTTCAGCGTATAGGTGTTGCTGACGGCGTTGCCGTTACCGTCGACGACGGAAAAATGCGTGGTGTTGCTGCCCTCGCGCGGCGAGGTGGCGGTGGAAACGAGCTGCTTCGACGGCGTGGCGCGATCGGCGGAGATGGTTGCCCGCAGCTTGGCGGCGTAGTCCTTGGCTGTGAGCGTCCCGACCGGCGCGTTGACGAAGGCGGGATCGCCGAGATAGCGCGCGCGGTCCGCATAGGCGCGCTTCATGGCCTCGATCAGCAGATGCAGCGAGGCCGGCGATCCCTGCTTCAGATCGGCGAGCTGAAAACCTTCGAGGATATTGAGCGTCTCCACCAGCACCACGCCGCCCGACGACGGCAGCGGCATCGACACGATGTCGTAGCCGCGATAATTGCCGCGCACCGGCGCACGGGTCACCGCCTGATAGGCTTTCAAATCGGCCGGCGTCATGATGCCGCCCGCGTCAGTCACGGCCTTGGCGAGTTTTTCCGCGACCGGCCCCTCATAGAAACCGCGCGGGCCCTGTGCGGCGACAGCCGACAGCGTTTCGGCGAGATCGCTCTGCACCAGCCTGTCGCCTTCGCCGAGTGGCGTGCCATCAGGCCGCGAGAAGATCCTGGCCGAGGAGGGCCAGCGCGCCAGCCGTCGGTGCCAGCCCGGCAGCGTGTCGGCAATGTCGTCGCCGACGAGGAAGCCGTCGCGGGCGAGCGCGATCGCGGGCTCGAGCAGTTGCGCCAGCGTGAACCGGCCCGAGCCATATTTTTCCAGGGCCAGCGCAAGACCCGCGACGGTGCCGGGCACGCCGACGCCGAGTGCGGAATCCCGCGACTTCGCCGCATCGGGCTTGCCGTCGGCGCCGAGGAAGATCTGCGGCGTGGTCGCAGCCGGCGCGGTCTCGCGATAGTCGATCGTGATGTCTTCGTTGCGCTCGGTGGAATGAATCACCATGAAGCCGCCGCCGCCGATATTGCCGGCGCGCGGATAGGTCACCGCCATGGCGAATCCGGTGGCGACGGCGGCATCGACCGCATTGCCGCCGCGCCGCAGGATGTCGGCGCCGACCTGCGCCGAGATTTTCTCCTGCGCCACCACCATGCCGTGCTCGGCAGGAACGGCGTGCACGGTGTCGAGCACGGGCGGGACATAGGCCCGCCGCGCATCCTGCGCGGTCGCGGTCGGAAGTCCGAACGCCAGAGTGGCAATGAGGGCGAAAAATGTCCGCCGTGTCGAAAAAGACGACATCATCAAACTTCCGCCGTGGCCTCCAGCCGGTTCACACGCCTCACGGTAATGCTATACGGTTTGCGCCAAGAGAGGCAAAACTGTTCGTGATGGGGTCTGGACGATGACGACGATTGCCTCGGATGCGCGCGTAGAGGCGCAGCGGACCTATCCGCCGCGCGGCGCCGTCGTCAGCTGGATCTTTTTCGACTGGGCCGCGCAGCCTTATTTCACGCTGATCACGACCTTCGTGTTCGCGCCCTATTTCGCCACCAGCATTGCGCCGAATCCCGCCACCGGCCAATCGCTGTGGGGCTTTGCGATGGCTGCCGCGGGCCTCGCGATCGCGCTGATGTCGCCGGTGCTCGGCGCCATTGCCGATGCTTCGGGCCGCAGGAAACCGTGGATCGCGGGATTCGGCGCAGTGCTGGTGCTGGCATCCTGCACGCTGTGGATCGGCAAGCCCGGCGATCCCTCGATCATTCCGCCGCTGCTCACCGCGGTCGCGCTCGCCAGCGTCGGCGCGGAATTCGCCACCCTGTTCAACAATGCGATGATGCCGACCCTGGTGCCGCCGGAGCGGATCGGCCGGCTCTCCGGCACCGGCTGGGCGACGGGGTATGTCGGCGGTATCGTCAGCCTGATCATCGTGCTCGGCCTGCTCGCCGCGAATCCCGAGACCGGCCGCACGCTGCTCGGTCTTACGCCCCTGTTCGGGCTCGATCCCGTCAGCCATCAGGGCGACCGCGCCGCCGGACCGTTGACCGGGCTTTGGTTCATCATTTTCGTGACGCCGATGTTCCTGTTCACGCCGGACTATCCGGCGAAGCGTCCGGTGCGCGAGGCGCTGCACCAAGGTCTGTCGGAGCTGAAGCAATCGATCAAGGGTCTGCCGCAGCAGAAATCGCTTGCGGCGTTTCTGCTCGCCAACATGATCTACACCGACGGTCTGGTGTCGCTGTTTGCCTTCGGCGGCATCTATGCCGCGGGCACGTTCGGCTGGCACACGATCCAGATCGGCACGTTTGGCATCATGCTCGCGATCGCCGGCGCGTTTGGCGCATGGCTTGGCGGCAAGCTGGACGATCGTCTCGGGCCGAAGCGCGTGATCGCCGGCAGCATGCTGGTCCTGCTGCTGGCGGTGGCGGCGATCCTGCTGGTCGACAAGGATTCGATCCTCTTCGTCAAGGTCGCGCCGCCCGCGCCCGGCGGCGGATTGTTCGCCGCTGCGGCCGAACGCGCTTATCTGGTGCTGGGCTGCCTGATCGGTGCAGCCGGTGGTCCGCTGCAAGCCGCCTCCCGTACGCTCCTGATCCGTCTCGCACCGAAGGACCGCATCGCGCAGTATTTCGGTCTGTTCGCACTGACGGGGAAAGTGACGTCCTTCATCGGCCCGCTCCTGATCGGCGTGATCACCGCGGTGACGGCGAGCCAGAAGGCCGGCATGGCCGTGCTGGTGGTGTTCTTCGTCGCGGGGCTGGCGCTGTTGATGCGGGTGCGGGAGTAGGTCGCAGTCGTGTAGCCCGGATTTCGCTGCGCTCCGTCCGGGCTACGCGTTCTCGTCGAGAGTTAGTGCCTGAAGTGCCGCGTGCCCGTGAACACCATGGCGATGCCGTGCTCGTCGGCGGCCTTGATCACCTCGTCGTCGCGCATGGAGCCGCCGGGCTGCACCACGGCGGTGGCGCCGGCCTCGATGCAGGCGAGCATGCCGTCGGCGAACGGGAAGAACGCATCCGACGCCACCACTGAGCCCTTGGTGAGCGGTTCGGCGAGCTTCAGCTCGCCCGCCGCATCCTGGGCCTTGCGCGCCGCGATCCGTGCTGAATCCACGCGGCTCATCTGGCCGGCACCGATGCCGACGGTGGCGAGATCCTTGGCGTAAATGATGGTGTTGGACTTGACGTGCTTCGCCACCCGGAAGGCGAATTTGAGGTCGCGCATCTCGGCGTCCGATGGCGCACGCTTGGTCACGACCTTGAAGGTCATGTCGTCGACCACGGCGTTGTCGCGGCTCTGCACGAGGAGACCGCCTGCCACCGTCTTGGCGGTGAGACCGGGCGCGCGCGGATCGGGCAGGCTGCCGGCGAGCAGAAGTCGAAGGTTCTTGCGCGCGCCGATGATGGCGATCGCTTCCTCGCTTGCGTCGGGCGCGATGATCACCTCGGTGAAGATTTTCGTGATCTCGCGCGCGGTGTCGGCATCGAGTGCGCGGTTCATCGCGATGATGCCGCCGAAGGCCGAGGTCGAATCGCAGGCCAGCGCCTTGCGGTAGGCGCTGACGAGGTCGGAGCCCTCCGCGACGCCGCAGGGATTGGCATGCTTGACGATGACGCAGGCCGCGGTGCGCTTGGCGTCGAATTCGCCGATGCATTCATAGGCCGCGTCGGTGTCGTTGATGTTGTTGTAGGAGAGCTCCTTGCCCTGGAGCTGCCGCGCGGTCGAGACGCCGGGCCGCTTGTCGGGCGTCGCATAGAACGCCGCGGTCTGGTGCGGATTCTCGCCATAGCGCAGCGACTGGATCAGCCGGCCGCCGAAGGCGCGGAAATCGGGCGCGTCGATCTCGAGCTGGCGGTTGAACCAGTTCGAGATCGCGGCGTCATAGGCGGCAGTGCGCGCGTAAGCCTTGGCGGCAAGGCGCCGGCGTAACTTCAGCGTGGTTGCACCGCTGTTGGCGGCGAGCTCGTCGAGCACGGCCTTGTAGTCCTCAGCTTCGACGACGACGGCGACGTCGTCATGGTTCTTCGCGGCGGCGCGGATCATCGCGGGGCCGCCGATGTCGATGTTCTCGATGCAATCCTCGAAGCCCGCGCCTTTGTCGACGGTCGCCTCGAACGGATAGAGATTGACGACGAGGAGATCGATCGGCGCGATGCCGTGCGCCTTCATCGCTGCCGCATGGTCCTTGTTGTCGCGGATCGCGAGCAGGCCGCCATGCACCTTCGGATGCAGCGTCTTGACGCGGCCATCCATCATTTCGGGGAAGCCGGTCAGCTCGGAGACGTCCTTCACCTTGAGGCCGGCCGCGGCGATCGCCTTTGCGGTGCCGCCGGTCGAGACCAGCTCGACGTCGTGCGCGGCAAGCGCCTTTGCGAAGTCGATCAGGCCGGTCTTGTCGGAAACGGAGAGAAGCGCGCGGGTGACGCGGCGGGGATGGTCAGTCATGAGCAAGATCCTCTGTCTGAAGGAGTAATGCCCAGGCGCGCGGCAGCTATGTCCCGCGCTTCCCGATGGTGCTCCATCCAAGGTCGCCAGTCGCGCGAGCGAGGGCTCGATAGCAGCTTTCGGTCGCTTTCACAACGACCAGATGGCGCTGAATCGCGCGTGTTTACAGCGGAAGTTCCGGCTCCCGCCGGGCATTTCTGCGGGCGTTCGTGACTGCCGGCGAGGCGGTGGAGCGGACAAAACTCCAGCGGATCGAGGGCGCCTGCCGCGCATCCTGGCGGATCACGATCTGCGCCGTGCGGCGCGGGCCGTCATTGCCGGCCAGGAACACGCTGTCCTCGAGCTCCACCTTGTCGTCGAGCGCCTCAAAGGTCCAGACGTCGCGGTTCGGCAGCACCAGCATGACGCCGCGGGCATCGGACAGCCGGCTCGCCTTCACCGCCGGGTGCAGATGGAATCGCAGCGCGAAATCGGCATCCGCGCCCTTGAAGCGTCCGCCTTGCGGCGGCGACAGCGTGTCCTCGCCGTCGATGCGCGCGCCGTCATTGGCGATCATCAGCACGCGGCGGTGGATCGCGCCGAATTTTGTCAGGTAACCGTCATGCGACGTCGTGAGCAGCGTGCCGTTCTGCACGATTTCGCGATAGCTCTCGACCTCGACGGGGCCGCTGGTGACCGGAGCGCCGTGCAAGAGCCGCTTCATCGCCGACATCTCCACGAACTGGCATGACGAGGTGTCGTGATAGGTCAGCGTCGAATGCGCCGCCGTGCCGCGTGCGAACGGCCGCCAATTGTCGCGGCCCGTGGTCGGCATGCCGCAATTGGTGACGATGCGGCTGATGCCGGAGGACAGTTCGAACGACAGGCAGCCGGCATGGGCGTCGTGGCTGACGCCGGCCGCCGGCGGCGGGCCGGTGTCGATGATCACAGTGGTTTGGCCGGCATCGAGGCGCTGGAAACCGGTATGCGGCATGTTCGCCATCGGCGCGCCGTGAGTGTCGTCATAGGCAAGCAGCGTCGCGAGCAGGTCCGAGGGCGTCGCGCTCATGCCGTTGAACAGCGCGAAATTGCCGTCGCCGTGGCGGAAGAAGCGCAGCATCGGCATCATGCGGTCGATCGCGTTGAGCAGCGCGGGCGGCGGCGCGATGTTGCGCGCGGCAAAGGTCTGCCGCAGCGGCAACAGGTCGATCAAGAGCTCGATCAGCGCGCCCGGGTTGCGCGAGACATGCCCGCCGTCGGGCAGGATCTGTCGCTGCAATTCATCCGAGAGCTTCTTCGTGGTGCTGCGGATGTGACTTGCCTGGTTGGCGAGGCACAGCGCCGCATAGCATAGCGCGATCAGCACCTGGAGCTTCGGCACTCCGTCGGGAATGTTGACCATGGTGTAGCGCAGCAAGCGGATTTCGCGCGCCAGCGCCCGCAGATAGCGACGGTAGAATTTGTTGTCGGTGTCGTTGAGCACCAGCGGCGCCTGCGACAGCAGGGAGATCACGCGTCGCGCCAGCACGTCGGCGCGTCGCGCTACGGGACGGCGCTTGCTGGCAGGGTTGGCGATCCAATCCTCGATCAGCGAGCGCGCATTCGCGCGCGTCAGCGCGGTGTCGGCGGCGCGCAAATGGCGCAGCCACCCGAAGCCGAGCAGCGCAACCTCCCAATCCTCCGACGGCGGCTCGAGATCGAAGATCGAGCGGCCGTGGCAATTGACGATCTTGCCGGCGAAGACGAAGCGGCCGGCATAGATCTCGGCGGCGCGGGTCGCATCCGCGGTGCGCAGATCATGCGGCGCGATGATCAGCCGGTCGGCGCGGCCGGGCCAGACCCGCGACAGGGCGACGGAACCGCCGCTCGCGCGCGCGAGCATGTTCCGCGCGAAGCGGTTCATCACCAGCGTCGAGATACGTCTGCGTTGAGCGACCGACACGCCTTGCCTTGATGGGGGAGAAGATTCCGACGAATCCTTATTAATCCCAAAATCGGACGGCCGACACCACCTTGAACGGTGCGAATCAGTGCCGTGGTCGCAAAATCCAGTGCAAAATCAGGATTTAACGAGCCGGGCCGCGAAAAATCCGTCGAGCCCGCCGAGCTTGGGATCGGCATTCGGCAGATGGCTGGGCAGGGTACGCAAATCGCCCTCGGGGGTGACGATCTCGCTGAGTCCCGACACCTCGGACGCATCGATCGGAACCCGGCGAAGCCCGGGCTCTGCGGCCAACAGTGCGGCTACCGCATGCTCGCCCTCTTCGGGTTCCAGCGAGCAGGTACAGTAGACCAGCGTCCCGCCGGGCTTGAGCAGCGAGACTGATTTTTGCAGCAGCCGCCGCTGGAGCACGGTCATTGCCGCAATGTCGGATTCCTGCCGGAGCCAGGATACATCGGGGTGGCGGCGGATCGTCCCGGTCGAGGTGCAGGGCGCATCGATCAGGATGCCGTCGAAGCCATCGGCCGGACCCGCCCATTCCACGGCATCGGCGACGATGGTCTCGGCCTGGAGCGACAACCGCGTCAGATTCTCGCGCAGGCGCGCCACCCGGGCGGGCGAGCGGTCGATGGCCGTGACATGCGCGCCGGCCAGCGCCAGTTGCGCGGTCTTGCCGCCGGGAGCGGCGCAGAGATCGGCGATGGATTTGCCCTCGATGTCGCCGAACAGCCGGGCCGGCAGCGCGGCGGCGGCGTCCTGCACCCACCATTGTCCTTCGGCGAAGCCGGGAAGCGTGGTCACCGCGCCGTGCAGCACCGTACGCACCGATCCGGTCGGCAGCACCTCGCCGTGTAGCCGGCTCGCCCATTGCGCGGCGTCCGACTTCACGGTCAGATCCAGCGAGGGGTCGTGGCTGAGTGCGAGCGCCATGTCCCTTGCGACTGTCTCGCCGTAATGCGCGCTCCAGCGCGCGAGCATCCAAGGCGGCAGGTCCAGCGACTGCGCGGCAACCTCTTCCACCAGCGCCTTGCCCTCGCGGGCGCAGCGGCGCAGCACGGCGTTGACGAGGCCGGCATAGCGCGCGGCGCGCCGGTCGGATTGCACGAGGCGAACGGAGAGATCGACGGCCGCGTGATCGGGCACGTCCATCCAGAGGATCTGGGCGGCGCCGATCAACAGCGCGCTCTGCGCGCGCGGCGCATCGGAGGGAATGCCCTTGTCGAGCAGGCGGGACAGCACATGGCCGAGCGTGCCGAGCCGGCGCAGCACGGTGGCGACCAGGCGCCGCATCAGCGCGCGGTCGCGATCGGGGAGCGTCTTCAGTCCGGGATGGGCGCCGCTGCCGTCGAGTTGCTCGTCCAGCGTGCGGTGCTTTTGCAGCACGCCGTCGACGATGTCGGCGGCAATCCGCCGCGCCGCAAGACCGGGCACTTCGGATGGAGGAGCGAAACGTTGAGATGGCATGCGGAAATTAAGGTTCTGAGCGAGCGGCAGTTCGCCGCAATGGGCGCATGCCTTGAGAAGGCGATCTCTGGCACGCGAATATGCCAAATGTAAGAATCGCTTCCGGGTTTTTCAGCCCTTTTGGAGCAATTTCAGGAATGCGTTATTGGGCGTCGCGCCGCCGGCTGTCCTGCGCTAGAAAGCCGACGATGAGTGACCAGCCTCCCGTTCCCGACCGCAAGCAGCTCACGCCGGCCGCCCAGCGCGCGCTGGCCGAAGCCGAAGCGCGCCGGCAGGCTGCGGCGGTCCAGGCCAGGGACGATGCCAAGGGCGATGCCGGGAACGGCGGCCAGGCGGCGCCAAAGGAGTTGCAGGGGCCCAAGGGACCCGAGCCGACCCGCTATGGCGATTGGGAACGCAAGGGCATCGCTTCCGACTTCTGAGCTCTGTGCCGGATCGGCCGGATGATGCCGGGCAGACCGGTCTCGGCCGCTACAGATAATCATGCTCCCGGAGATAGCGGATGATGCGCTCGCAGGCTGCCTCGGTCGAAAGTTCCGACGTGTCGACGGTGATCTCCGGCGCCTGCGGTGCCTCGTAGGGATCATCGATGCCGGTGAAACCCTTCAGCTCCCCTGCCCGTGCCTTGCGATAGAGCCCCTTCGGATCGCGGCGCTCGCATTCGGCGAGCGGGGTCGCGACATGGATCTCGATGAACTCGCCCGCCTCGACCCGTTGGCGCGCCAGCTCGCGCTCGCTGCGGAAGGGTGAGATCAGCGCGACCAGCGCGATCATGCCGGCATCGACGAACAGCGCTGCGATCTCCGCGACGCGCCGGACGTTCTCCATCCTCTCCACGTTGGAAAAGCCGAGGTCGCGGTTGATGCCGTGGCGGAGATTGTCGCCGTCGAGCAGCGCGGCGTGGCGTCCGAGTTCGGCAAGCCTGCGGTCGACGAGATCGGCGATCGTCGATTTGCCGGAACCGCTCAGGCCGGTGAACCAGAGCACGCAGGGTCGTTGCTGCTTGAGCCGCGCCCGCACGGATTTGTCGACCGTCAGGCGTTGCCAGTGAATGTTGGTCGCGCTTCGCAGCGAGAGGTCGATCATTCCCGCTGCGGCCGTGCGATGGCTGATCGGATCGATGAGAATGAAGCTGCCCATGTCGCGGTTGTCGCGATAGGCCTCGAACACCAGCGGGCGGTCGAGATTGAGATGGACGTAGCCGATCTGGTTGACGTCGAGCGTGGTGGCGCTTTCCTGCGCCATGGTGTCGATGGCGATGCGGTGCTTGAGTGTCGTGATCACCGCGCCGGTCGAGGCCGTACCGCATTTGAGCAAATAGCGCCGGCCCGCGACCATAGCCTCGTCGTCGAACCAGACGAGATGGGCCGCCAGCCGATCCGAGACGAGCGGTTCGGGTCCGGCCGTCAGCACGTCGCCACGGCTGATGTCGATCTCGTCGATGAGCGTCAGCGTCAGCGATTCGCCCGCCGTAACCCGATCGCGCTCGCCGCCGGGGGTGAGAATGCGCGCCACGCGGGTGCGAAGGCCCGACGGCTGCACGGTGAGGGTCTCTCCGGTCGCGATCGTTCCACTCGCGATCCGTCCGCAGAAGCCGCGAAAATCCGCATGCGGCCGGTTGACCCATTGCACGGGCAGCCGGAACGGCCGCTGCGAGACATCGCCGGCCACGTCCACGGATTCCAGGTAGGCCGTCACGGTCGGCCCCGTGTACCAGGGCATCCGCGTGCTCGCAGCGACGATATTGTCGCCGTCAGGAGCCACGACCGGAATGCACTGCACCTGTGAGATCCCGAGCTGGCCGGCCATGGTCAGATATTCGGCTGTGATCGCCGCGAAGCGGTCGCCGTCGAATCCAATCAGATCCATCTTGTTCACGGCGAGCACGACGTGGCGGATGCCGAGCAGCGACAGGATGTGGCTGTGGCGCCGGGTCTGCGTGATCACGCCCTTGCGGGCATCGACCAGCACCACGGCGAGATCGGCGTTGGAGGCGCCGGTCGCCATGTTGCGCGTATACTGCGCATGCCCGGGCGTGTCGGCGACGATGAAGCGGCGCAGCTTTGTGGCGAAGAACCGGTAGGCGACGTCGATCGTGATGCCCTGCTCACGCTCGGCCTGCAAGCCGTCGACGAGAAGCGCGAAATCGAGATCGCCGCCGGTGGTGCCGGCCGTTTTGCTTTCCGAGGCGAGCGCGTCGAGCTGGTCGTCGAGCAGAGTCTTCGAATCGTAGAGCAGGCGGCCGACCAGCGTGCTCTTGCCGTCGTCGACGCTGCCGCAGGTGACGAAGCGCAGCGTCGGCCGATCGTCCTGGTCGAGCCGCGGCGCATCGGCAGCGGCGATCGTGGGGGCCTCGTGATAGGACATCAGAAGTAGCCTTCCGCTTTCTTGCGCTCCATCGATGCGGGACTGTCCCGGTCGATCATGCGTCCCTGCCGTTCGGAGGTGCGTGACGCCATCATCTCCCGCACGATCTCGGGTAGAGTTGCCGCCGTCGAGATCGTCGCGCCGCTGAGGGGATAGCAGCCCAGAGTACGAAACCTGACGGAGCGCAGGTGCGGCTCTTCACCTGCAAGCAGCGGCATCCGTTGATCGTCCACCATGATCAGCGCGCCGTCGCGCTCGACCACCGGGCGCGGAGCTGCCAGATAGAGCGGAACGATCGGGATGTCCTCGAGCAGGATGTAGTCCCAGACGTCGAGCTCGGTCCAGTTCGACAGCGGAAACACCCGCATGCTCTCGCCGGGCGCGAGCATCGTGTTGTACAGGCTCCACAGCTCCGGCCGCTGATTCTTCGGATCCCAGCGATGCGCCGCGCTCCGGTGCGAGAACACGCGCTCCTTGGCACGCGACTTCTCCTCGTCGCGCCGTGCGCCTCCGATCGCGGCGTCGAAGCCGTGGAGGTCGAGCGCCTGCCGCAAGGCCTGCGTCTTCATGACGTCGGTGTAACGGGCCGAGCCGTGGGTGAAGGGATCGATGCCCTGGCTCAATCCGTCATTGTTGGTATGGACGATCAGATCGAGGCCGAGCTCGCGTGCACGGCGGTCGCGAAATTCGATCATCTCGCGGAACTTCCAGGTCGTATCGACGTGCAGCAGCGGAAACGGTGGCTTGCCGGGATGAAATGCCTTCATCGCCAGATGCAGCAGCACGGAGGAGTCCTTGCCGATGGAATACAGCATCACAGGCTTGCGGAACTCGGCCACCGTCTCCCGCAGGATATGGATGCTCTCCGCTTCCAGCCGCTGAAGGTGGCTGGTGGCAGTGTGGCGCGCAGCCGCTTCATCGGAGGCGCCGCGCACCGGCGCCTCCATGGCAAGATCGAGCTGGCCGGTCATGCGGCTGTGCCCAGGCGATCGCCGAACAGGCGCGTGGCGGTGTCGGTGTCCAGCGAGAGGTCGCGGATGCAGGCCGCGATCGAATCGCCGTACAGGTCATGGATACGATAGCGTTCCAGCAACTCGCGCTGGGCATCCGTCAGCGACGCCGTCTTGCGGCTGCGGTAACGATAGGCGGTGTCCGACCCGTGAAGGCCGACCACGGTATAGACCTTGGGCTCGCTGAGGAAGGTGACGCCCGAGCCTTTGGATTCGATCTGTCCGCGCTCCTTCCAGTCGGTGACGGCGCCTTCGGTGAAGCGTCCGCCAAGGCCAAGCCGGTCGAACAACTTCCGGACCGATCCGGTCGCGTCCTTGCTGGCTTCATAGACGTAGTGCGTCACCGGGACGCCGTGCCGCCGCGCATAGCTCTCAACGCGAAGCGCGTTCAGCGAGGAGATGACGTAGTTCTGGATCAGCCGATCCTCGGGAACGCGGTCCGACCATTTCTCGAGCCAGGATGCGAGTGAGCTCGCGGGATCGCGGTCGAGCATGATCATGTGGAGCTTCTCGGCCGGCCAGCCGGCCTCGATCAGCGGCTGGAGCGGCAGGAACAGGCTCTCGGCCAGCACATAGGGCCCCGCCATCTCCTTGCTGAAGACATGCGGCTGCTCCGCCGCCATCGGCACGGCCCAGGGCTCGCCCGCATTGCCAAGGAGCCGATGGCGCAGCACGACTTTCACCGGCTGGAAGTAGGACGGCATTCCGGTGACGCCGAACAGATTGGTGAGCGCGGTCGAGCCCACACGGCAGCGCCCCCACGCACAGTAGAGCGTCGGGAAGTCCGCAGGGCTCCAGTGCCGGAATGCTTCGCCGAGGCAATCCCTCACCTCCCACATCAGTTCGTCAAGCGCGGCCGGCCTGTTCTGGTACTTGCCGTCCGGCGCAAGGACCATCGTGTCGAGCGAGGCATGGTCGCGGCGCACGAGATCGGCCAGGCGGTCGGTTTCTTCGACTGACGTCGTGATGGTGCTCATCTGCGAACCTTTCGGGTTGAGGATCGAATCGACCACGGTCTGTGCGCGGCGCAAGTTGATGTCGACGGCGGCGGCGTAGAAATGCGCACCCTTGGTGGGACCGCCGACCGCGTAGACGTTCGGATAGGGATTGCCGTGACGGTCGTGGACACGGCTGTCATGGTAGCCGCAGCGAATCCCGCCGACCGCGTCGAACGCGATGAGCCCCTGTCGCTGCATGTCCTGATAGAGCGGGCTGGTGTCCAGCCGGTAGGACGGCCCTGTCGCGTCGATCACGTAGTCGACGTCGCGATGATCGCCTCCGCCCAGGATGGCGCGAAGCCGGCCGCCGAGGCCGGTCACGTTGCGCAGCCGGGCGCGGGCCGAGAGCCTGCCCGACCGCATCAGGTCGCGAATACGGACTGCGTTCTCCAGCGGCATTGCCGAGCGGTTACGAAGCCAGCCGGAATTGTAGACTTCCATGAAGCGCATCTTCTCGGCATCGTTCATCCGGCTCCAGGCGTCGCACATCACGTCGATGACGCTGACGAGGTAGGAGTAGACATTGGGCTCGCCGGTCTCGGCTCGCTCGATGTTGTGCTCGAGATCGGCCAGCGCATCGCTATCGATGTTCCGGCAAGACAGATCGCAGCGAATCCCGGTGGTCTCCAGCAACAGTTCGGAAAGGCGGGCGGCAAAGGCGTCCGCTTCGATTCGCTCACGGCCGGTCACATAGCGGTGCAGGGCGTCGCGGAAGTCGTTCGCGATTGCGGGAATCGTTATCGGCTGCACTGTGGGAAACAGGCCGCTTCTGGAGAAGCAGGTCATCCTGACAGCGTGGTGGGTCTTGGCCAACGTCGCCGCGGTGTCGACCGCGCTGAGTCCGCTTCCGAGGATGCCGACCTCGACGGCGTCGCGATCCGCGAAGGCGAAGTGAGCATAGGGATCGCGAATGTAGTTCGGGTTTGCGGCCAGACCGTAGTGATCGTCGGGTGCGTTGTGACCGGTGCAGAGGATCAGCGCGGACGAGATATGCGTGATGTTGCGGTCGGTCGTCAGCAGGATATCGCGATCCGGCGAGAACCGCACGCGGACGACCTCGGCATGTTCGACATGAACAGGCACGCCGGCGCTGCGGCATTGTGCGATCGCGGCCAGCCGCACGGAATCGAGATAGTCCCGATAGACCATCCGGGGCAGATGCTTGTCGCCGTGGCAGGAGAGGCCGCGGGCCCGAAGCCAGCGTATGAATTCATCCGCGTCGCCCGGACGGATCGACATCGTCGAGGCTTTCATGTTGAGCAGATGGCGGTCGCTCTGCGTGCGATAGGCCATTCCGCCATCGAAGCCGGACTTGTCGAAGATCTGAATTCCGCTGATCGCGCCGTTGTCCCGCCCTGATGCGGCGAGTTCCGCCAGATGACGCAAGATCGTGACGCCGGTTGCGCCGCCGCCGACAATGCTGATGATCATCGCTCAACTCCCCTGCCTATCGTGTTTGACCCAGGCGCGAGCGGGGGCTCGGCGTGGGGGCCTCCCAGAGCCGTTCGTTATGCGAAGCGTCAGAACGTTGGTTTGCGGCCGGCCCCCGGTCGGCCGCAGGACGGGTGGGCCGTCAGGCGGCCCGCACCGTGTCGAGGAATTTTGCGACCTCGTTCTTGAGGCGGCCACTCTCGGTCGAGAGTGAGCGCGCGGATGCCAGGACCTGCGTCGACGCCGAGCCGGTGGCGCTGGCGCCATGACTGACCTGAGCGATCTTGTCAGCGACCTCGACCGTTCCCTTGGCCGCTTCGCTGACGTTGCGTGCAATCTCGGCCGTCGCGGCGCCCTGTTCCTCGATGGTTGCCGCGATGGTCGTCGAGATGTCCGAAATCCGGGAGATGGTCGTGCCGATCTCCTTGATGGCGCCGACGGAGTCTTCCGTCGCCGTCTGCATGCCGGCAATCTGTGTGCTGATCTCGTCGGTTGCCCGCGCGGTCTGCGCCGCGAGCGCCTTGACCTCGCTCGCCACGACGGCAAACCCGCGCCCGGATTCGCCGGCGCGCGCCGCTTCAATGGTGGCGTTCAGCGCCAGCAGATTGGTCTGCTCCGCGATGGCCGTGATCAGCTTGACGACGTCGCCGATCCGGCCCGCCGCCTTGAGCAATTCGTTGATCCGGACGTCGGTGCGCTCGGCCTGCTGCACCGCCTCGCCGGCGATGCGGCTGGAGTCGTGAACCTGGCGGCCGATCTCGACCACCGATGCGCTCATCTCCTCGGCGGCGGATGCCACGGCTCCGACATTGGCAGACGCTTCCTCGGACGCCGCGGCCACCATTCCGGAGAGCTGTTCGGTCTCTTCCGCGGTACCCGTCAGCGTGCCTGCGGCGGATTCGAGTTGTTGCGAGGCGGCTGAAACCGAGTTCACGATGCCGCCGACCGCGGCTTCGAATGCGTCGGCGAGCTTGATCATTTCGTTCTTGCGCCGGGCGGCCGCCGCGGTCTCCTGATCCTTCTGCTCGGCCTCCATCTGCTCGATACGGATCAGATTGTCTTTGAACGTCCGGGCCGCGCGAGCGTTGTCACCGACCTCGTCCCCGCGGCCGGTGTAGGGAATCTCGACGGCCTTGTTGCCGCCGGCGAGTTGCAGCAGCACGTCGCCGATGCGACGGATCGGCCGGGCAATGCTCAGCACCGAAAACAGCGCCGAGCCGGCCAGGACCAGGATTACGAGGACACCGACGGCCAGGCTGACTTGGGTCGCCTGCTCCAGCGCGGCCATGAGCTGGCTCTGCCGCAGAGCGCTGTATTCGTTGTTGGCCGCGACCAGCTTGTCGACGCGCACGCTAATTTCCTTGGCGGCCGGAATCACTCGCTCGACGAGAATGCGCGTCTTGGTTTCCTCCGCCTTCACGGCGGCAGCGGTTGCCGCCTTGTAGCGTCCGGCGAACGCGGCGAGCGCATCGATCCCGTCTGCGATATCCTTGTCGCCGGCCGACTGGTGCACCCGTTTGAGCACGGCGATCATGGCGTCGGCGCGTCCGGCGATACGGTCCTTCTGCTCGACCTCGCCGGTTGCCGTGAAATGCCAATCCGCGGCGCTGACCGCCTTGAATGACGCGTCGGCTTCGCGCAACCCGACTTCGATGTTGAGCCGGTTCTGCGATGCCGCGAGGGCGGGCGAAGCCAGCAGCTTTTCGAGGGCCTTGCTCCAGGAGTCCTCGATCTGGTTGGCCGCGGCAAATCCGGCGATGGCGGTGCCGCGCACCTCGCTGAGATCATTGCCCGCCTTCAGCGAGGCCGCGAGCTGGATCTTCACCTCGCGGCAAAGCTCTTTGGCTTCGGCGCGCTTGGACCGCTCCAGGGCGGCGTCTATTTCGGTCGTGGCGTTCGCGATGGAGCCGCGCAGCACGTCGAGATGTCTGGCGAGGCTGTCGGCAGAGGACGCAGATCCGATTTCCGACATGGCGAGGCGTGCGCGGGTCACCGCGAGCTCGGCACCCTGGGCATTGGCCTTGTTGGCGGTGTTGATCACGACCAGTCGACTGAGATCCGCCATCTGCTCGTTGCGAACGAGCTGGTTGGCGAGCATGCCACCGACGAGAAGGACTCCCGCGCTCGCGGTCAATCCGAGCTTTGTACCGATGCGAAACTTGAACGATGCCATGCTTACCGCTCCCCCACACGCATACCGAGTACTCGGCCTTAATACTAAACAGGAGCTGAAGATCAAGCCCCGTACAACTACAGGGAGTATCGAATGGAAAGCACTTGGAACAGCGTGGCGCGCATAGGTGCGATTATACGGAGCCAACGACCCGGGCCTCCGTCACCGCGATCACGCAATGGATCATTAGGCCGCGCATCCGATCGTGCCTTGCCGGTTTCCCCGACTCAGTCCTAAAGAATCATCTGTTTTGATTCGATCAGGCCCGAAGCTCTAGATTCTTGTCTTGGCGCGTTTCTTCACGCGACCGGTATCCGCTTCGCTCGAAAAGGCTCCAGTGTGAGTTGATGGGTTTGCAGGATCGCCCCAATGCCTATCGGCCGCGGTTCGGCGGCTCGCCGTTCGGCCGTCGCTTCTCCGGATTATTGCCGTGGATGTTCGTGGTCGGTGTCGTCGCGGCGATCGTGCTCACCTTCCGCCACGGAATGAACTGGCTTGTTCCGCACGTAGACGACGGTCGCACCGGGGATGCCGAGATCGTGCTCCGGCAGGCCGGCCATCCCGATCGTCGCGAGCCGGTCGACGTCGTCCGCACCATTGACGGCGACACCTTTCTCGCACGCGTTCGTCAGCGCGACGGCCGCGATCTCGTCGTGCGCGTTCGCCTGCGCGGCATCGACGCACCCGAGATGAAAGCATCCTGCCAGGAGGAACTGGACAAGGCCGAAGCCGCGGCCCGCGCATTGCGCGATCTGCTCGGCCAGGGTGGCGTGACGATCACCAATCTCGGCTCCGACAAATATGGTCGCGTTCTCGCCGACGTCGCGACCAGACTAACCGGCAACGTTTCGGCGGCGTTGCTCGCCGGCGGTTACGCGCGGAGCTACAATGGCGGCCATCGCGACGGCTGGTGCGCGCGCGGCTGGCGCTTCTGGTAACAAAAAAGCCGCGTCGAAAGACGCGGCTCCTGCCGTCTCGCCCTGATGCCGGCGATCAGCGCGTCACGACCACTGTCGTGCCGACCGAGACGCGGCTGTAGAGATCGGTGATGTCGTCGTTGAGCATGCGGATGCAGCCATAGGAGACGAAGCCGCCGATCGAGCCCGGCACGTTGGTACCGTGGATGGCGTATTCACCGCCCGACAGCGTCATCGCCGCGACGCCCATCGGATTGCGCGGCGAGCCGCCCGGGATGACGTCCGGGATGCTCGGCTTGTCGCGCTTCACCTCGGCAGGCGGCGACCAGGCCGGATTGCGGTACTTGCCGTCGATGCGGGTTGTGCCGGCCCATTGCTTGCCGGACTTGCCGACGCCGACCGGGTAGCGCACGGCGTGGCCGTTATCGAGGACGAGATAGAGCCGACGCTCGTTGGTTTTGACCACGATGGTGCCCGGCGAATAGTCGGCCAGATGCGTCCCCACCATTTCCGGCCGCGCCTGCGCCGCCGTCGACATCATCACCCCCGCCCCGATGGTGACGGCCAGCGCCACTGCAATCCTCATCGACATCGATTTTCCCCTTGCCCCGAACCAATTCGTCCAAATTGACGCAAAACCGGCAATCGTCGGCCGCCAAGTCCTTGTTACAAGTCCTTGTTAGGGGACATTCTTAACCGCGCCCGTTAACCGGATGGTTTCCACGCACGGCCGCCAAGGGCCAATCAGCAGGGGGAACAAAGGAAATGTTCGAAACAAAGTAAATGACCTGAAAACAACACTCAGCGGGAAAGATGCGCAGGCGCCGGGGCGTGGCCTGACGAGTGCGTGAGGATGTGAACGGCCGTTATTTTGGGGGAGCGCTAACGCGGGGACGGGTCTCGTGTCCCGGACGCGGCGCAACGCGAAGCGGTGCGACGCAGAGCCGGGTACCCAGAAAGCCACAGAGTCTGCTGTTGCATGGGCCCCGGCTCAGCAGCGCACCGCTAAAGAGCGTTGCGCTGCGTCCGGGGCACGAGACTGCCCTTACGCCGACTTCTTGTTCTGCCGGTTCTTGACGAGGTCGTCGACCACGCCGGGATCGGCCAGGGTCGAGGTGTCGCCCAGGCTGCCCGGCTCGTCCTCGGCAATCTTGCGCAGGATGCGGCGCATGATCTTGCCGGAGCGGGTCTTTGGCAGACCCGGTGCGAACTGGATCTGGTCGGGCGAAGCGATCGGGCCGATCTCCTTGCGCACCCAGGTGACGAGCTCCTTGCGCAGATCCTCGGTTGGCTCGATGCCGGCCATCAGGGTCACATAGGCGTAGATGCCTTGGCCCTTGATGTCGTGCGGGAAGCCGACAACGGCGGCCTCCGACACTTTCTCATGCGCCACCAGCGCGCTTTCGACTTCGGCGGTACCCATGCGATGGCCGGAGACGTTGATGACGTCGTCGACGCGGCCGGTGATCCAGTAGTAACCGTCGGCATCGCGTCGGCAGCCGTCGCCCGTGAAATACTTGCCCTTGTAGGTCGAGAAATAGGTCTGCTCGAAGCGTGCGTGGTCGCCATAGACCGTGCGCATCTGGCCCGGCCATGACCGCGTCAGGCACAGATTGCCTGATGTCTCGCCGTCCAGCACCTTGCCGTCGGCGTCGACGATCTCGGGCGCCACGCCGAAGAACGGCTGCGTCGCCGAGCCCGGCTTGAGCTTCGTGGCGCCCGGCAGCGGCGTGATCAAAATGCCGCCGGTCTCGGTCTGCCACCAGGTGTCGACGATCGGGCAGCGGTCGTCGCCGACGACGCGGTGATACCACTCCCAGGCTTCCGGATTGATCGGCTCGCCGACCGAGCCGAGCAGGCGCAGGCTGGCGCGCGAGGTCTTCTTCACGGGCTCGTCGCCGCTCTGCATCAGCGCGCGGATCGCGGTCGGCGCGGTGTAGAAGATATTGACCTTGTGCTTGTCGATGACGTTCCAGAATCGCGAATTATCCGGGTAATTCGGCACGCCTTCGAACATCAGCGTGGTCGCGCCGTTGGCGAGCGGTCCGTAGAGAATGTAGCTGTGGCCGGTGACCCAGCCGACGTCGGCGGTGCACCAGTAGATGTCGCCGTCGTGATAGTCGAAGACGTATTGATGCGTCATCGCGGCGAACACGAGATAGCCGGCGGAGGTGTGCAGCACGCCCTTGGGCTGGCCGGTCGAACCTGAGGTGTAGAGGATGAACAGCGGGTCCTCGGCGTGCATGTGCTCGACCGGGCATTCCGTCGTCACCATCGCGGCCGCCTCGTGATACCAGAGGTCGCGCGTCGGGTTCATGTCGATCTTGCCGCCGGTGCGCTTGACCACGACGACCCAGTCGACGCCGTCCGCCTTGGCGACCGCCGCGTCGACATTGGCCTTCAGCGGCACCTTCTTGCCGCCGCGCAGGCCTTCATCCGCGGTGATGATCACCTTGGACTGGCAGTCGTTGATGCGCTGGGCAAGTGAGTCCGGCGAGAAGCCCGCGAACACCACGGAGTGGATGGCGCCGATCCGCGCGCAGGCCAGCATCGCGTAGGCCGCTTCCGGAATCATCGGCAGGTAGATGGTGACGCGGTCGCCCTTCTTGACGTTGCGGGTGCGCAGGATGTTGGCCATCCGGCAGACCTCGTCGTGCAGCTCCTTGTAGGTGATGTGCCGGGATTGTGAGGGATCGTCGCCTTCCCAGATGATCGCGGTCTGGTTGGCTCGCTTGTGCAGGTGACGGTCGATGCAGTTATGCGCGACGTTGAGGACGCCGTCCTCGAACCATTTGATCGAGATGTTGCCGGGGGCGAAGGAGACGTTCTCGATTTTCGTCGGCGCGTGCATCCAGTCGATGCGCTTGGCCTGTTCGGCCCAGAAACCGTTCGGGTCCGAGATCGAGCGCGCGTACATGTCCTTGTACTTGGCCTGGTCGACCCAGGCGCGCTTCGCCCACTCCGCGGGGACGTCGTAGATCTTCTCGGACATGTTTCCCTCCACATACGCAAGCCGAGTACAGGCCACTGGCGAGCCGACTTGATCGTTGAACCGATTATGCGTCGGGCTAACCGGACCCGACAAGGTGCACAAGCTGGACCTTCGGCGAGCAGCCGGCCATGCGGAGGATCAAGCCGCTTCGTGCGACTGTCGCAATTCTGAAACAGGGCGACGGGGGCTTTCGAGGCTTCACCCAGATCCTCGGAACGGGCCCGCGCAGGGCCCCATGCACCCGGCGGAGGTATTTAGGAACCGTGCCTCACTGATTCGGGACTCGCAATACGGTTCGGAACACCCTAAATGGCCAACCCGGGTCCCAAGAGACCGTCCAAGAGTCTCCTTGGAACAAAAATCAGAACAGCGGCATTGACCGATAACAGACAGGGCTAAGGCTTAAGACTATGATGGATCAGCAGAATCTCGGGACGATACGGCCCGCTTCAGCCGATCCTGCAGCCATTGCGCTGGCCAAAGCCCTCGGACAATGGCCGAAACCGGCAGGTTCCAGCCGTCTCAGCCCGAAAAAAGCGTTCGACACGGCGCCTGCGGCCACGGTTGAGGCCTTGGCCAAGGAGTTGGGCCTGCGGCTCGGCGACCAGAACGAGCTGACCATCCGCCGCATCCGGCGCGGCAAGGGCTACTCCTTCGTCCGACCAAACGGCGCTCATATCCGTGACGCCCGCACCATCCGTCGGCTGCATTCGATGGCGGTGCCGCCGGCCTATCGCGAGGTGCGCTACTCGGCCGATCCGAGCACGCATCTTCAGGCGGTGGGACGCGATGCCGCGGGCCGGCTGCAATATCGCTATCACGCCGATTGGGAGAAGGTCCGCGAGCACCGCAAGGCGCATCGGCTGGAGAAGCTCGTCGGTGCGCTGCCCAAGATCCGGCGCAAGGTCTCGGCGTTCCTGTCGGGCGACGAGCCGACCCGCGAGTTCGCACTCTCGGCCGTGATCGAATTGATTGCGCGCACCGCGATCCGCCCCGGCAATGAATCCTATGCCCGTCTCAACGGCACCCGCGGGGCCACCACGCTGCTGAAGTCCAACGTCTCGCTCGAAGACGACAGCTTTGTGTTGACCTTCAAGGCGAAGGGCGGCAAGGCGGTACGCAAAGAGTGCGACGCGGCCAAGCTCGTGCGTGCCATCGGCATTTTGCAGGGCGTTCCCGGCAAGCGCATGTTCCAGTATCGCGATGCCTACGGCACCGTGCGTGCGGTGAGCACCACGCAGGTGAACGCGTTTCTGCGCGAGATCGCCGGCATCAAGATCTCGCTGAAGGATTTCCGCACGCTGATGGCCTCTGCCGTCGTCGTGGAATCGCTGTCGCGGATCACGCCGGCGATCAGCCAGCGCGGTCGCAAGAAGCAGGTGCTGGAGGCGATCCGCGGCGCCGCCGATAAGCTCTCCAACACGCCGGCGATCTGTCGCAAGAGCTATGTCCACGACACCATCGTCACCGCGTTCGAGGACGGCATCCTCGAACGCTTCGCCGCGACCATGAAGGGCCAGCGCTCGCAGGCCAGGCGCGAGCAACTTTTGCAGCAGGTGGTGGCGACCGCGGCGGTCTGACCTTCTTCCGTCGCTACGCCTTGTTGGAAACGCCCCTGTCGGGACCGGGATCGCTGCCTGCGGCTGCGGTCGTGAGCCGTCCCAGATAATGCGCCCATCCCGTCGCGTGTGCGGCCGCCTGTTCCTCGGTCGGCAGCCCGCTATGGGTCATGCGCAGCAATGTGCCGCCGTCGCGTTCGATCAGGTCGATCTCGATCAGGCTCGAGCCGGGCGGCACTTCCTGGCCGCCCTCCCATCCAAACGTGTAGGCGAGCCGATGCACCGGCACGACTTCGCGGAACGCGCCGCGGGCGACGCCGCCGCGGGGACCGATGCCTTTGAGCAGATACAGCCCGCCGGGATGCGGCTCCGTGGTCGCGTCGGAACCCATCCAGCTCAAGATCTTCTCGGGGTCGGTCAGGTAAGCGAAAACGGTGGCGCGTGGGGCTGCGATCTGGGTCTCGCGTCGCACTATGAACGGTTCGGTCATCGGCGATCATCCCTGGGCTGATTGTGGGACATGGCGGCGCTCGAGCGGCCCGTCAAGGATTGCCCGTGACAAAGACGGCCTCCCTTCGTCATGATCGGGCCATGCACCTCTCGCCGACGCTCGCCTGGCTTGTCGATGCCGCCGCCGATAGCGCCGGGGCCGACCGCCTGCTTGCGGAACTCGGCGCGCATCTGGTCGCTGACGGCGTGCCGCTTGCGGCAGGCAGCCTGACGCTGGAGGTGCCACATCCGCTGATCGCGAAGCGGACCTGGTTGTGGCGCGCGGAGAACGGCCGGGTGATCGAAGCGCTCGGCTTCGCACCAGGCGGCCTCGCGCCCGACCCGCCCAACGATGCCGGCCGGCGCTGGCTGCGCGACGTCGCGGACGGTGAGGTGCACGAAGACGCGGTCGGACGGCCCGATGGGCCGTTGCTCGGCTGGATCGGGCCGCGTCCGTTCACCGCAGACGAGATCGAGCAATTGCGCCAGGCCGCGCGCTTTGCCGCGACACCCCTTGCGGTGCTTGCCGCGCGTGCAACGTTGCGCGCGACGTTGGATGCTTATCTCGGCAAGCGCAGCGCGGAGCGGGTACTGGCGGCACCGCTGCGGCGCGATCTCGGCGAGACCATACAGGCCGCGCTGCTCTATGCCGATCTGCGCAACTTCACGCTCCTGTCGGAAACCACGGCGCCTGCCGACGTCATCGCGGCGCTCGATGCCTGGTTCGATCGCATCGCCGGCGCGGTTCACGCATTCGGCGGCGAGGTGCTGAAATTCATCGGCGACGGCGTGCTCGCGATCTTTCCGGTGGTCGAGGCGTCACCGCGTCACGCGTGCGATGCGGCTCTGCGTGCCGCGAGCGCAGCCGAAGCCGGGATGGCCTATCTCAACGCGGAGCGCGGTGCCCAAGGTCTGCCGCCGCTCGCGTTCGGCGCGGCGCTGCATCTCGGCGGGATGCTGTGGGGCAATATCGGCGCCGCCAACCGGCTCGATTTCACGGCGATCGGTCCCGCGGTCAATCTCGCCAGCCGGCTCGAAGGATTGTGCAAGCCGCTCGGCAGAGCCGTGCTGGTGTCGGGCGCGCTCGCCGCCGAGACGGACATGCCTCTAATCGCGCTCGGATCGCATTCGCTACGCGGGATTGCTGCGCCTTGCGAGGTCTTTGCGCTGCCGGAGACGCAAGCTCGGACATCGTAGCCTGGATGGAGCGAAGCGTAATCCGGGCTACGCATCTACAATTGCAGCAACTACATCCCACCCATCTTGCAGACGAGCTTCCATTCTTCGGCCGTCACCGGTTGCACCGACAGGCGCGAATATTTCACCAGCGCCATGTCGGCGAGTTTCTTCTCGGCCTTGATCGCGGCCATCGTCACCGGGGTCTTCAGCGGCTTGTCGGCCTTGATGTCGACGCAGACGAATTTTTCGGTCTTGTCGGTCGGGTCGGGATAGGCTTCCTTGATGATCTCCGCGATGCCGACGATCTCCTTACCCTCGTTGGAATGATAGAAGAACGCCTTGTCGCCCCTCTTCATGGCGACGAGATTCTGGCGCGCTGTGTAGTTGCGCACGCCGGTCCAGGCTTCGCCCTTGGCGCCCTTCGCCACCTGCTGGTCCCAGGACCACACCGACGGTTCGGATTTCACCAGCCAGTAGTTCATCGCAACTTGCCCCATTCACGGATACGCCACTTACGTGTCGCGATATCTAGGGCACGCGGATGCCCGCGACAAGCGCGGGCATCCGATATCAAACGCAACGCCCACTACTTCAGATGTCGATCGAAGAATTTTGCGATGTCGGTGAAGGCTTCCCTGGTCTCCGGCGCATTGATGTTGAACTGGTACTGCGCGTGGGACTGCCCCTCATAGACGTTGAGATCGGCAATCACGCCGGCGCGACGCAATTTGCGATGCGTGCGAACCGTGTTGCTGAGGAACAGATCGCGCGTGCCCGATGTCAGGATGGTCGGCGGAAAACCTTTGAAGTCGCCGTAGATCGGCGAGATGTAGGGGTTCTTCAGGTCAGTCCCGTTGGCGTAGAGCTTTGCGGCGCGGCCGAGCCAGCCGTCCCAGGTCACGAGCACGTTGTCGACCCACTCATTGCTAGCGTAGGTGTCGCCGACCTTGTCGATGTCGGACCACGGCGTGCCCGGTGCGATCGCCGCCGGCTTCGGTAGCTTGTCGTCCCTGGCCCGCAGCACCATCGCAAGGGTCATCGCACCGCCCGTCGAGGTCCCGAAGATCGCCATCCGGCGGGCGTCGTGCGTCTTGGTGATCTCCTTCCAGACCGCCATCGCATCGTCCATCGCGGCAGGATAGGGGAAGTCGGGCGGCATGCGGTAGTCGACCGAGATCACCTTGAAGCCGCCGAAACCCGCCATCATGATTGCTTCAGGCAGCGCGGCTTCGCCGGGCCCGAACACATAGCCGCCGCCATGGACGTGGACCAAAAGCCGTTGCCGGTTCTCGGACGGAATCTTGTTCGGCGTGACGATGAAGCAATGCACGCCGGCGATTTTGGTCTCCTCGACCTTGACGCCGAGCTTTTCCTTCATCGCCGGAATGCCTGATATCGACAGTTTTGCGCGGCGATCGATCAGCTCCTTCCACTCGACAGGGGTCTTCGGATCAGCATTGAAGTGCGGCGGAAACGGCGCGCCGATCATGGCCTGCATGTCGGAGCTGACGTCACCAGAGGGATTGGCGATCGACTTGACTGGCGCGACCCGCTTGCCGTTTTCGGCATTGGCGGCCGCCTCGTTCCTGGCGAGTTCGTCATAGGATAGCGCGGCCTGGGCGCCGGCGGCGGCGGGTAGCGTAATGGCGGCAAGTGTGATGATTGCGATCGAAACGATCGCATGATGCGGTTTGCGCATGCGTTCTTCCCTTGGATCCGTTTCGTTATTGTTGGACCGGGATCCTGCGGTGTGCCGCTAGGCTAGACCAGCGTGCAGAGCGCGTGAAGTGCCACCTGCGACGCGAGGGGGCGCCGCTATTCCTCGGCCTTGAACGGCCGTGTCAGCAGCCCTTCGATCGCGGCGTCAATCGTCAACCTGCCATCCAGGATGGCCGCCACCGCCTGCGAGACCGGCATGTCGACATTCCCGGCGGCTGCGATCTCGACCAGCACCGGTGCAGTGAATGCACCTTCCGCAAGCTTGCCGGCCGGTGCGGCCTCGCCGCGACCGAGCGCGATCCCGAGCGCAAAATTGCGCGATTGCGCGGTCGAGCAGCTCAGGAGAAGGTCGCCGAGGCCGGAGAGACCTGAGAGTGTCTCCGTGCGCGCGCCGCTGGCTCGGCCGAACCGTGCCAGCTCACTGAAGCCGCGTGTGGTCAGCGCGGCGAGCGCGGAAGCGCCGAGATTGCGGCCGACCACGATGCCGGCGGCGATCGCCAGCACGTTCTTGGCCGCGCCGCCGATCTCGACGCCGCGGACATCCGTCGTGTGATAGGGCCGGAAGGTCGCCGAGCCCAGCGCCTGCACCAGTTGGCTCGCCAGCGCTTCTTCCCTCGCCGCCAGCGTTACCGCAGTCGGCAGGCCACGCGCGACATCGTCGGCAAAGCTTGGGCCCGACAGGATCGCCGGCTGCGCGTGAGGCGCGGCCTCGGCGATCACGTCGGTCATGAATTTGTGGGTGCCGTGCTCGATGCCCTTGGCGCAGGCGACGATTGGCATCGTTCCTGTCAGATGCGAGGCCAGCATGTTGACGGCGCCGCGCAGATGCTGCGCCGGCGTTGCGATCAGCAGTACATCCGCGCGTGCCGCCATGGCGAGATCGCTCGTCACCACGATCTCCGGCGCAAGCCGCACACCCGGCAGCCGCGGATTGTCGCGGGTCGATGCGATCCGCGTCGCGTGCTCGGCATTGCGCGCCCACAGCGTCACGTTCCGTCCGGCCCGCGCCGCCACCGTCGCCAGCGCCGTGCCCCAGGCGCCGGCTCCAATCACCGCAACGGATTGGAACGCTGTCATTGCTAGTATCCCGCCCGCGTCTTGCCGTACCCGGCCGGTGCCGTCGCGTTTGCATCGAGCGACCAGCGCGCGCGGGGCTGCGCTTCCATCGTGTCGGTCATGCCGAGCGCGAGACGTTCGGCGCCGGCCCAGGCGATCATCGCGCCGTTGTCGGTGCAGAGCGCCGGCGGAGGCATGATCAGTTGCGTTCCGGCTTTCCTCGCAACGTCATGCAGAGCGCCGCGGATCGCCTGATTGGCAGCCACGCCGCCGGCCGCCACCAGCGCACGCGGCGCACCGAACTGCTCGCGGAAAAGTTTGAGACCGACGCTCAGCCGGTCGGTGGTGGAATCGAGCACGGCGGCCTGAAAGCTCGCGCAGAGATCGCTGACGTCCTGCGGCGTGATCTCAGCTAACCGGCTCGCTTCGTTGCGCACCGCCGTCTTCAATCCCGATAGCGAGAAGTTGGCGTCGGGGCGTCCCTGCATCGGCCGCGGAAACGCAAATCGCGCAGGATCGCCGCTTGCTGCCGCGCGTTCGACCTGCGGCCCGCCCGGATAGGGCAGTCCCAGCATTTTCGCGACCTTGTCGAAGGCCTCGCCGATCGCATCGTCGACGGTGGTGCCGAGCCGTACATACTGGCCGACGCCGGTGACGGCGACGATCTGGGTATGGCCGCCCGAGGCGAGAAACAGGCAATAGGGAAATTCGAGTGCGTCGGTCAGGCGCGGCGTCAGCGCATGCGCTTCCAGATGGTTCACCGCGACCAGCGGCGTATCGTGCACCATCGCGATCGCCTTCGCGGTGGTGAGCCCGACGATGACGCCGCCGATCAGCCCCGGCCCCGCCGCGGCCGCGACACCGTTGAGCTGGGCGAAGTCGATGCCGGCCTCGTGCATGGCGCGGTCGATGATGCCGTCGAGCAGGTCGACATGGGCGCGGGCCGCGATCTCCGGCACCACGCCGCCGAAACGGGCATGCTCCTCGACCTGCGACCGTACGATATTGGACAGGATCTTGCCTGTGCCGTCAGGCGCACGCTCGATCACCGCCGCGGCGGTCTCGTCGCAGGTGGTTTCGATGCCCAGTACCAGCATTGGCGAATTGTTATCCAATTTGCGCCCTTCTCACCCCCCTTGCGCTCATCCGCAAAGCAGAGTTCTGGTACGTCCGGTAGCATTCCGGGGTCGGCTAACGCAATCGTCACGCACGGCCATCCCTCGTGAAAGCGCTACCGCCACGTGGTTCGGGAACACAAGCGATGTCCATTCTTGTCACACGGCCGTATCCCGACAATGAGGCGACGTCGGAAAGCCTGCGTGCACGGGGTCATGTGGTGCTGCTCGCACCGGTGCTCAAGTTCGAGCCGGTCGCTTTCCATGACGAGAGTGAAACAAGCTACAGCGCCGTCATTGTCACGTCCGCCAATGCGATTCGTGCCGTCGAGCCGCAATTGCGGGACCTTGGTCTCCTGGAGCTGCCGTTGTTCGCGGTCGGCGAGCACACGGCCGCCGCCGCGCGCGATGCCGGCTTTGCCGAGGTGATCGTCGCCGGCGGCGATGCCGCGGCCTTGCGCGACAAGGTGATGCAGAGCGCGCGCGACAAGCGGCTGAAGAAAAAGAGCACGTTACTCTATCTCGCGGGCGCGGATTTGTCGCGCGACCTCGGCGGAGAGCTGGGCGCCGAAGGATTTAGCGTCGTCACGCAGACCACCTATCGCATGGCCCCGGTCAAGCTGTTGCCGCGCGATGTCTGTGAGGGCTTTGCCGCCCATGGGATCGAGGCGGTGCTGCATTACTCCCGGCGCAGCGCGCGGGCTTTCCTGGAGGCGGCGCGGGACGAAGGTGTCGAAATCTCGGCTCTGGCGATCCCGCAATGCTGCCTGTCGGAGACGGTCGCAGGCGTGCTGCGCGAGGCCGGTGCCTCGCAGGTTCTGGTGGCCGCGAGGCCGGACGAAAATACCTTATTTGACACCTTGGAGCGTGCTTTGCGCACCCGTTTGGCGTAAGAGGTCGGGCCGAATCCGACGCAATCGGGTCCGTTCGTTTAGGGCATGTAAGTGTGAGGAACCGTCACGATGGCCGACGACAAGCCTGAAGACGCAGGATTGGCTCCCGAGTCCAGCCGTGCCAAGCGCACCCCGCCCACCATCGACCTCGAGGCAACCGAAGTCTCGACCCAGCCGCAGGAGGTGGCAGGCGAGCCTGCGGCTGCGCCAGCGACCGAACAGGCCGCGCATGAGCAGGCCAAGTCCGAAGAGGCCAAGTCCGAAGAGGCCAAGTCTGAAGAGGGCAAGCCTCAAGAGCCCAAGTTCGAACAAGCTAATGCCGGGCCGCAGCCCGAACCTGCCGAGGAGGGGCCTTCCGTTGCGTCCGCGTCGGTATCGCCGTCGATTTCACCTTGGATTATCGCTCCGTTCTCCGGCGCTGTCGCAGCCGCAATTGTGATCGCGGTCGGCTGGATGCTGGGCTGGCCTGCGGTGCAGGCGCCGCCGGCTGCTCCGCAAGTGACAGGCGCAACCGTCGACGCGCTGAGCGGGCGCGTTGCCGCGGTAGAAGCCAAGGCGGGCAAGCCGGCCGCCGATCCGGCCATGGTGGCGCGGATCGATGCGCTGGAGAAATCCGCAACGAGCCTGCGCAGCGACATCGCCAATCTGCGCACGCAGTCCGACAAGACCGCGGGCGCCCTGAACGACGCGAAATCGGCGCCGCGCGCTGCCGCGCCCGATCTTGCCGCTCTCAACGACCGCCTCGCGCAGCTTGAGCGTGCCACCAAGACCGAACGTGCGGAACTCGCGCAGCAGGGCGAGAAGATCGCCGACGCCAGGACCATGGACGACAAGCCGCTGCGCCATGTGGTGGCGGCGGCCCTGCTTGATGTCGCCGTTCGCCACAGCGACGCTTACGCGTCGCAACTTGCCGCAGCGCGGTCGCTGGCAGCAAAGCCGGATATGCTGAAGCCGCTCGATATCTTTGCATCGTCAGGCATTCCGACGCCGGTCGCGTTGAGTCGCGAGCTCCTCAACATCGTGCCAAAATTGTCGCCGCCGGCGGAAGCCCCGGCCAGCGGCACGGGCATCGTCGAGCGCCTTCAGGCGGGGGCGTCAAAACTCGTTCGCATCGAGCGTACCGATGGGGTCGGCAACGATCGCGGCGCCATCGTCGCGCGGGTGACGGCGGCTGCGTTGCGCAACGATTTCGTCGAAGCACGGCGCGAGCTGAAGACGCTGCCCGAGGCCGATCGTGCACCGGCGCAGGCCTGGCTCGACAAGGCCGATGCCCGTGACGCCGCGCTCGCCGCCTCACGCAAATTCGCCGACGACGCCATGGCGGATCTCGTCAAGCCTGGTCAATAAAGGTTCGCGCAATCATCAGCGCGTATAGGGATCGTCATGCTTCGCATCGTCCTCTTCCTCGTCCTGATCGCGCTGGCGGCGGCCGGCGCGGCCTGGGTTGCCGACCAGCCCGGCGACCTCGTCCTGACCGCGGGCGGCTTTCGCGCCACAACGACGCTTCCCAGATTCGTGTTCTTGCTTGGCCTCTTTGCCGCGGCAGTCGTGCTCGTCTGGAGCCTCCTGACGATGACCTGGCGCGCTCCGGGGCGTCTGCGCCGCCGTCGTCACGAAAAGCGTCATGCGCGCGGCCGCCACGCCATCACCCACGGCCTGCTTGCAATCGGCCATGGCGACACCGCGCTTGCTCGTCGCCATGCCGATACCGCGCGGCGGCTGGCCGCAAACGATCCGCTCGCACTTCTCCTGCATGCGCAATCCGCGCAGCTCGAGGGCAATCGCGACGAGGCCCAGCGCGTCTTCCGTGCCATGGCCGAGCGCGAGGACACGCGCCTGCTCGGCCTGCGCGGCCTGTTCATCGAGGCGCAGCGCGCCGACGATGCGGTCGGCGCGGTGATGATCGCTGAGGAAGCGATCAAGCTGTCGCCGTCCTCGACCTGGGCCTCGCATGCAGTGCTCGGCTTCCGCTGCGCGCGCGGTGACTGGAGCGGCGCGCTCGCGATCCTCGATTCGAATCTGTCCGCGGGCCTGATCGACAAGCAGGCCTATCGCCGCCAGCGCGGCGTGCTGCTCGCCGCACGCGCGCTGGAATTGGAAACGATGGACCGCGACGTCGCGCGCGAGAGCGTCATGCAGGCGGTCAAGCTCGCGCCGACCCTGGTTCCGGCCGCGGTGCTCGCTGCAAAATTCGAGAGCGAGGCGCATCAGGTGCGCCGCGCCATGAAGCTGGTGGAAGCCGCCTGGCTCGCCAATCCGCATCCTGATCTTGCGGATGCCTATGCGCATGTGAAGCTCGGCGATTCCGCGCGGCAGCGCTTGCAGCGGGTCGAGACGCTTGCCGCCAAGGTTCCTGCCGACAGGGCCGGCCATGTCGAGGGCCAGCTGGCGATCGCGCGCGCCGCGATCGATGCGTCCGAGTTCGCCCGTGCGCGCGAGGTGCTGTCGCCCTACGTCAACGATCCGACCCAGCGCGTTGCGCTGCTGATGGCTGAAGTCGAGCGCACCGAGCATGGTGACAGCGGCCGGGCCCGCGCCTGGACCTTGCGCGCGGTGCGCGCCCGCCATGATCCGGCCTGGACCGCGGACGGTTATGTCAGCGACCGCTGGCATCCGGTCTCCCCGGTCACCGGCCGTCTTGACGCGTTCCAGTGGCAGACGCCGGTCGCTAACCTTCCTTCCGGCAAGGGCGACATGATCGAATCCTCGGCGTTCGAGGAAGCCATGCTGGCGGCTCCACCGCCGAAGCGGGTGACGGCGGCCCCGATCGAAAGCCCGGCGGAACCGCCCGTAACGGCGCCGGATCCGGTGCCGGCCGCGCAGGACAATTCGCCGCCCCTTGAGGCCAAGGAAATCTTAGGGGAAACCACCAAGGAAACTGTCAAGGAGGCCGTCAAGGAAGAGCCGGTCGACACGCCCGCCGAGCCGATCAAACCGACCTCTGAGATCGCCGAATCATCACCGGCGGCGGCAACGCCGGTGTTCCGGACCCGCGCCGACCTCGGCAAGCCCGCACCAGCACTTATTCCCGCCGTCATCCCGATCGTCCGCGCCCCGGACGATCCCGGGATCGATGACGAGGGTCCGAGCGATGAATTTGCGGAACAAATCGGCACGCCCAGGGACCATGCAAAGGCCCAGGCCGGCGGCTGGCGCGGATTCTGGTCTCGCTGGGGCGGATGAGCGGCATTTCGGAGCCGGCGCCACCTTGCCAATTCGGGCCATGCCCGATATCAGGAGCGCGCGTATCGGGACCGGCCTCGCGCGGGCCCCGGCAGAGTTCGCCGCAATAGCTCAGTTGGTAGAGCACGTCATTCGTAATGACGGGGTCGGGGGTTCGAATCCCTCTTGCGGCACCAGCGCCTTGAACCCAAGCAATGATAGCCCCTGAGACGGCTTGCGCCCGCGATTTCGCTGTACCTCGGGTGCCTCGCTTCGCGCCCGCGTGCCGCGCGCTTTGGTCACTTGCCTTGGATTGACAGTGCGTCCGGACAGCCGCAACTACAGGCAACGCGGCGGCGCGAGGCAGCATGCACGATATCCTGGTGGTTGGGCTCGTCGCGCTGACGTGTGGCGCCATTGGTCTTCCGTTCTCCCTGCTGCTGCCGTCGGACCATTTTGCTGTGCGCTGGGCGCTCGCGCCACCGCTCGGCTTCGGCCTCCTCGCCGCCGGAACCGCGGTCCTGTACCTCGCCGGCGTCGCTCCGTGGGTGACCCTGCCTGCGATGGCAATCGCCGGTCTTGTCATCGCGGCTGCAATGCGCTTCCCGGCACTGCGTCGGCGCTCCAAACCATCGTCCGGACGATGGCTTGCGATGGCGATAGCGGTCGCGGCCATTGCGATGGTTTGTCTTGCTCCCGCCTGGACCGGAGGCGCACGCTTTCGCGTTTTCCAGGCCAACGTCTACGATCACATGTTGTACGTGGGCTCTTCGGTTTCGTATCGCGTACTCGACTACGCGACGCTTGCCGTCCAGGGCGCGGACGAGGCGAAGTCCAATCCAATTTCAGCGATGGCGCTGAAATTCGTCGACTCTCGCGGCGCCGTGTCGATGATACATGCGGCAATCGCCGCCATCAGTCGCGGCGATGTCGTCGACTGCACCTATCCGTATATGGCCGGCATGCAGCTCAACATGCTGTTTGCGGCGCTGTTCGTCTTTGTCAATGCGCTCTCGATGCGGCGCTGGCTGGCGTTTGCGTGCGCCGCCGCGCTTACGATCGGATTCTTCGAACAATACGTATTCGATATCAACGCCTGGTCGCAACTTGCGACGCAGCCAATCTTCCTGCTTCTCCTCGCATTCGTGACGTTCGCCTTCGATCACAATCGCTTTGGGCAGGCGCCCGGTTCGATCATGCGGTTGGGAGCGGTCTTTGCGGCGCTGATGACCGGCGCGTTCTTTCTCTATCCGGAATCGCTGACGATCTACGGTCCCGCCGCGGCCGTCGCGGCCGCGATGGGTTGCTGGCATCGCGCCTCGCGCAAGGCCTTGCCGGTGGCTGCGGCAGGCTTGGCAGCAGGTGTGGGACTATCGCTGCTCGCGTGCATTCTCCTCTGGTCCGGCACGGTTGCCTATGTCGTCCGCCAGTTGAGCCATGCAGCCGCCAACCCGCCCGACTGGTGGAAGTACTATCAGCGTTACCTGTTCGGCAGTGACGCGAACTTTCTCGAGGTCATCGCCAGTCCCGAAAGTCGTTTCGGAGAATTGGCGAACGCCTGGTTCTCATTGCCTGTCGAATCTGCGCTTGCCGGTCTCGGCCTTTATGCGGTGCTGCCGTCCGCGGGTTGGCCTGCCGCGGTGGCGGTCGCATGGAAATTGCTGCTCTATGGCTTTCTATTCGTGCTGTTGAGAGGCATCGCAAGGACGGCGTGGGCGGTCTGGCGCGCGGAGCCGGACGGAAGCGCCGCGCGGCTCGTGGCCGGCAGCCTTGTCGGATGCCTCGTGCCCATTGCCATCCTCGCGGCCGGTCATGGCTGGGCAGCAGGCAAGGGCCAGGCCATGGCGACGCCGATGCTCTTCACCCTTGTCATTGCGCCCTTGGCTCCCTTGGCTGCAAAGCGGTGGAATCCAGGCGCTGTTGCCGCCGTTGTCGTCGTGGCTGTTCACCTCGGCCTTGGCATGTTGCGGCCGCTGCTGGTGATGCAAGCGGTGGGCGCGGGTATTCCGGGTCTTCCGACCGCCGCCGCACAGGTCAACGCGCAAAAGGCGACGTCTCTCGACTGGGACTACAATCGCTTGTCCGCCGACATCAGGAGCTGCAGCGGACTCGTCATCGAGGTTGCCAATCCGATGATGGACAATTTGCTGCGCCGGCTTGCAGCGGATCTTCGGGTGCCCTGGGCGGCGCCGCGAAGCATATCCTGGCCCGACCGGACGGGGCGGCCATATTTTCCCGAAGGCTTTGAAAAGTTCGACTGTCTGGTGGCGTCCGGGCGGCTCACGGCCGATCCGGGGCAGCGGCTGATATCCGTGGCCACAGACCGGTCTTCGCGCGAATTCATGGATGGGCAGCGCAATGTGCTCGAGGTCGGCACGGAAGCCCCGCCAGGGATCGCAACGCGCGGTCTTTTCGGCAGGGAAATCACCCCAGGGGGTGCGCTTCAATGGGCATCACCGAACGCGCGTCTCGAGATTCCGAACAAGCTTGTGATGCCGGCGCGCATGTTGAAGCTCGAATTGTGGCCCATGCCGATCTCCGGCAACGAATTCCTGGTCAGGATCAATGGGCGCGAGATCTACAAAGGTGTCGTGCCTGCGGGCCCCTTGTCATTTCCGTTGGATCAGTTCGCAAGCGACGAGACGCTCGTGGTCGAGTTGGACACCAATGCCGTCACGCATTTCCCGGGCGATCCTCGCGACCTCGGTTTTGCGATCCGGGAGCTGAGCGTTCGCCGGTAGCCAATGAACAGATGCGGGGGGACGCCGCCGGCGTGATTCGCATCACATTACCCGGAGCGCGGTTACCCTAGTGTCCGGCTCACGCCAAACACGGGGAGACTTCATATGCGCAAGATCATTCTGGTGGCCGCCGCCATGGTGCTGGCCTCTGCATCTGCCCAGGCCGACGGCCCGCGCAGCTTGTCGCTGGCCTCGACCAACCAGCAGGCTGCGGCTCCGCAAACGACGGCGACAACGAGCGCGCCGACGCAGGTGAGCGAAGCAGCGCCAGCCGCCGAAGCTCCGAAATATCTCGATCGCCCGCCGGCGGTTTCGCTCACGCCGCCTGCGGCGACTGCTACACCCACGCCCACGACGACCTCAGCGCCGGCGACGACGACCCAACCCGCCGCGAAGACCACCGCCAAGGCGGACAAGCCGAAGCACAAGCGCAGCTGGACCGAAGGCCGCATCATCAGCGAGCTGCATCGCCACGGCATCTATTGGTAAGGACTCGGTGGTCCCAAAAAGCATATGGCCGGGACAGGCCCGGCCATGACGCAAGAGTTTTGGATCGGATCGGGCGCGTTACTGCGAAACCGTCTGCACCACGCTCCCGATTGGACGCGCGCTCGAGGTCGGCACCTTCAGGTCCTTCAGCAGCGCCTCGTCATATTCCGGCAGCGTCTGGAAGGTCGTCTTGGCCTTCATCTGCACGATCTTGTAGCCGCCGGCCTTCAACCGCGCGAGCAGCGCCGGCATGGCTTCGCCTGTGTGCTTCTGGAAGTCGTGCATCAGGATGATGCCCTTGCCGAGCTTGTCGAGCCTGGTCATCACGGTCTCGATGATCTTCTCCGGCGTCGCGCCCTTCCTGAAGTCGAAGGAGTCGATGTCCGTCGAGAACATCGCGACGTTGCGGGTGCCGAAATAGCTCACGATCGCCGGGTTGTGCTGAAGCTGCGGGAAGCGGAAGAACGGTGCGGGATTGGTGCCGAGCGCGAATTTCACTGCGCTGAAGCCCTTCTCGACCTCGTCCTTGGCCATTTGCTCCGTCATCTTCTTGCCGTTCAGGTTGACGTGCGACCAAGTGTGCGCGCCGACCGTATGGCCCTGGGCCAGCACCTGGCGCAGGATTTCCGGATGGTAGGTCGCATGCTTGCCGACCGAGAAGAACAGGCCCTTGGTGCATTCATCCGCGAGCGCCTTCAGCACGGCGGGCGTGTTGACCGGCCAGGGGCCGTCGTCGAAGGTCAGCACGACCTCTTTGTCGGTGAGGAAGTCGAACTGCTTGAAATGATCGAAGCCGAAGCCCGGACCGCCTGTGGTGTCGATCTCGACCACGCGGGAGACTCCCAGCGCATTCGGATTGGCGCAGGTCGATTTCTGCTGAACCGGCATGGGCGCAGGTGCAGGCGCCGCTGCCTGAGCAAGTGCTGCCGGCTTGCCGGCGATGGTCGCGGTGGTCGCGACATCGTCCTTGGCGGCGAGCTTCGCCTGTGCCGGCAATGGATCGGCGGCACGGGCGGCAATTGTCTTGGGAGCGGCCTGGTCGGCGCGCGAGGAATAATAAAACCAACCGCCGGCGGCAATCACGACCGCCGCAAACACACTGGCCAGCATCAGGCCCAACGCATTACGCATCGCTATTCTTTCCAATTACGCAACCAAACCGGCGGAATTTCCCGCTCGCCAAGCCATTAATGCGAAGGAACAGTTAACGTGACACCAACACGACAGCGGATACGGAGGAATTTCAGTGAGGTGCGCCAAAGTGACCGAGGTCACGGAGGGCGGCCCTCCCGTGACCGTCATCACAGTAGAAACTGTTTTGCTGGAGCATCGTAGTTCCCATCAACAACGGGCCCGCTTCCAGCGGTGCCAATGGGAGCTTCAAATGACCAAGTCTCTGAGCAAGTCTTTCTCCGCCAAGTCCCTGACTAGCAAGATCCGCGACACCAGCCTGGCTCTGGGCTTTGCCGCCATCGTCTCGATCGCCTCGACCGGCTCGAGCTTCGCCTTCTCGTCCGAAGCGCAGCAGCAGTGCACCGGCGACGCCTTCCGTCTGTGCTCGTCGGAAATCCCGAATATCCCGAAGATCACGGCGTGCATGATGAAGCATCGTTCGGATCTGAGCGCCGGTTGCCGCGCGGTGATGGACAAGGACCTCGCCAAGGGCGGCGCGTCACGCAAGGTTGCTGACGCCCAGGACAGCCAGTAAGAGACAGCCAGTAAGCGCAACCATCGTTGCGTCGGTTAGCTCCCCTCGCGATGTGCCCCGGCGTCAGGCCGGGGCCACGCGGCGGCGAAGATGCCTCCTGCCAATAAAGCCGTTGCGGCTGAGAGATCGTCGCACTAGCTTCGCCCGCACTTTCTTCCGGGTAAGAGGCATTACGCGATGACCAGATTTCTTTTCATTGTTTCCTTGGTTCTGTGCGCATCGGGCGCGTCCGCGCAACAGCAGCCCGGACACGACGCCTGCGCACGCGACGTCACGCGCTTCTGCCGTCCGGTGATGAACAATGGCGATGGCGCCGTGCTGGCCTGCCTCAAGCAGAACCGTACCCGCCTCAGCAAAGGCTGCGAGAAGGTGCTGACGGATCACGGGCAGTAATCGCCCGCGCCGGGACGACGGCGGAGTGGTTGACAGACCTACGTGCTGCTTCCCGCCGCGCTCGCAACCACGGGCAGCACCTCACTTGCGGCCTGGTCCGGCGTCTCCTCCTTCCAGCGCACCGAGCCGAACGGACGCTCCAGCATGCGGCGGATCCGCACCGGATCGGGGCCGATGTGGAAGGCGATCGCCTCCTGATGCAGCGCGCGTTCGGACTGGGTCGAGCGGTTGCGCTGGCGCAGATAGTCGAGCCAGGTCGGGCAATGATAGCGCTCGGTCCACAATTCGGGATCGGCGATGTCGCGCGCGATCGACCAGCCATAGGCACCGTTGCGCTGGCGAGAGAGCTGCACGTCCTGCATCACGTTGTGAAAGGCGCGCGCGTTCTCCTGGCTGACGCGGTATTCGATCTCGACCACCAGCGGCCCGCTGCGCGCCGTGAGCGACAGCTTGACTTCCGGATCGGCTAGCAAGTCGGCGTCTTCGTTGCGGGCGCCGACGCGCGGCATCGTGAGCCAGATCCCCAGCACCGGCGAGATCAGCATCAGGCCGGCGGCCGTCAGCAGCGCGACCTCGACGCCGGCATAGTCGGTGAGATGGCCCCAGCCCCAGGCGCCGATCGCGATGCCGCCGGAAATCGAGGCCTGGAACGCCGCGAGCGAGCGGCCGGCGACCCAGCGCGGCGCCGAGAGCTGCACGCCGATATTGAACAGGGCGACGGCGGCCATCCAGACCGCGCCTGCGAGCACCAGGGCGGCCGCGGTCAGCACCGGCTCGGTGCTCACCGCGAGAGCAGCCATCGCAAACGCCATCGAGATGGTGCAGGCGCGGATCGCGGCTTCGCCGCTCATGCGCTTGCGCAATTCGTGGATGTTGAGCGCACCGACCACGGCGCCCATGCCGAAGGCGCCGAGCATGATGCCGTAGGTCTGCGCGCCGCCATGCAGCAGATCGCGCGCGACCAGTGGCATCAGCGCCATGATGGCACCGCCAATCAGGCCCATCACCAGCGTGCGCAACAGCACGATCTTGATCGGCGGCGAATTGGTGATGTAGCGGAAGCCCGACACCATGGCGCGGTTGAGCTTCTCCCGCGGCAGGCGCGAGGGCTCGGTGTTGCGCCGCCAGAGCAGCAGCACCACCAGCAACGGCAAATAGAGGATCGCGTTACACGCAAACGCCGCCACCGCGCCGAGCGAGGCGACGATGACGCCGCCAACCGCGGGACCGAAGCTGCGCGCAATGTTGTAGCTGATGCCGTTCAGCGCGACGGCCGACGGCAGCGCATCCGGCGGCACCTGCTCGCTGACCGAGGACTGCCAGGCCGGACCGAACAGTGCGTTGCCGCTGCCGACGACGAAGCAGAAGGCGAGCAGCAATTCCGGGGTGATGAGGTTCAGCCAGGCTAGCACGGTCAGCGCAGTCGCGCCGGTCAGCGCGATCGCGAGCGAGACCAGGGTGACGATGCGGCGGTCGTACATGTCGGCGATGGCGCCCGCCGGCATCGAAATCAGCATGATCGGCAGCATCAGGGCGGTCTGCACCAGCGCCACCTTGTCCGCCGAGGCCGCCATCTGCGTCATTGCCCAGGCGGCGCCCACGCCCTGGATCAGCAGGCCGAGATTGGAGAGCAGGCTGGCGAGCCAGATGCGCCGGAACACGGTGTACCGCAGCGGCGCGGTGATGCCGTCGGCCGCAATTCTCTGACGGTTCGTCTGCTCGGTCATATCCCCTTCCAATTGGGCTGGCAGAAGTGGTCTTGAAGTTATCTTGGAGTGGTTTTTGGGCGATTCCGGCAAGTTCAGTGATGCCCGCGAAAGTCCTTCGCTGTCCAGTGGTTAGGCCGGTATAAGCGGTGCAAAGAGATGGTTTTGCCGGGGAGGAACATATGAAGCTGTCGCGACGGATGATCTTGCAAGGGGCCGGCAGCCTGCCTTTCGCAATTGCGAGCTTGCGGGCGGGCGCGTTGGCCCAACCCGCACCCGCCGCGCCGAGCGAGGTGCCGCCGATCCTGTTCGTCCACGGCAATGGCGATTACGACGCGCTCTGGATGACGACCTTGTGGCGGATGGAATCCAACGGCGTCGCGCGCGACCGCATGGCGGCGATCAATTTCACCGATCCGTTGGCGCGGAGCGATGACAAGGTCGAGCAGGCGGGCCGCTCCTCGACCGAGGACCAGCGCCGCGAGCTCGCCGCCGCCATCGTTGAATTGAAGCGTCGGACCGGGGCATCCCGCGTGGCGCTGGTCGGCAGCTCGCGCGCCGGCTATGCGATCCGCAACGTGATCAAAAGCGGCGGCGCCGGCGATATCAGCCACGCCGTCCTGTGCGGCACGCCCAATCACGGCGTGTTCGCGACCGACGACCAGCCCAACAGCGAGTTCAACGGCCGCGGCGCGTTCCTGCGCGGCCTGAACGCGGGCGAGAGCGAGGTGACGCCGGGTGTCGCCTTCCTCACCTTGCGCAGCGACGGCATGGACAAATACGCGCAGGCCGACGGCCGCTTCATCGGCAAGCCCGGTACGCCGACAGGCGTCAACGTTGAAGGTCCGGAGTTGAAGGGGGCCACCAACCTCGTGCTCGGCACACTCGATCATCGCGAGGTGGCGTTTCACCCTCGAGCCTTCCGCGAGATCTACAGATTCATCGCCGCCCGCGAGCCCGCGCGTATCGCGATTGTGCCGGAACAGAGCGTGAGGTTGAGCGGCCTCGTGACAGGCACACCGGGCGGCTCGCCGACCAATCGGCCGGTGGCCGGCGCAACCGTCGATATCTTTTGCGTCGATCCTGAAACCGGAGAGCGCAAGGGCAGCGCCGTGTACAGCGCGAAGACCGGCGCCGACGGCCGCTGGGGACCGGCGCAGGTCGAGCCTTCCTGGTCGCTCGAATTCGCCCTCGCATCGCCGGATGCGCCGACGACGCACATCTACCGCTCGCCCTTCCCGCGCTCGTCCGAAATGGTGCATCTGCGCGCCGCGCGTCCGCTCGGGCCCGCCGACAAGGACGCCGGGGCTGTTGTGATCATGTCGCGTCCGCGCGGTTATTTCGGCCTGCCGCGGGACGTGGTGCTGCTCGACGGCAAGGAGCCGGCCGACGTCAAATCGGGTGTGCCCACGGATTCGACAGCAACACTGCGCCTTCCGGCCGGCGACGTCGGGCGTAACATCGTGGCTCAATTCAACGAAGAACGAATTGTGGCACGCACCTGGCCTGCCTCCGAGAACAGGATTGCGATTGCCGAGCTGACTTACTAGCTATTTGCCTGCGTCACCTCTGCGGGAGAGAGCCATGAACATCGCCAGCGTGCGTCGGCCCATCGTCCCTCCGACACCGCCGCGTGCGCCCGACGACATGTCGTTCCTCGGCCGGCTTGCAGTGATCAAGCGGAACATGATCGCGACCTGGGGGCAACGCGCCTATGAGGAAGACGTCATCAAGGGCCGCTTCTTCTTCCGCAACAGTTTCATCCTGAACCAGCCGGATGCGATCCGGCATGTCCTGCTCAGCAATTACGAGAATTATTCGCGCACCCCGGCGGGCATCCGCATGCTTCGTCCCGTGCTCGGCGACGGTCTTCTGATTGCGGAGGGCCATTCGTGGACGTTTCAGCGCCGCACCCTCGCGCCGGCGTTCACGCCGCGTGCGACTGCAAATCTCGTCCCGCACATGACGGCGGTGCTCGACGAGACCATCGCGAAGCTCGACGCGCAAACAAGCGAGCCGGTCGATCTGCGCGAGATCATGCAGCGCATGACGCTGGAGATCGCCGGACGCACGATGTTCTCGTTCGGCATGGACCGGCACGGCCCGACCTTGCGCAACTTCGTCATGGAATATGGAGCCCGACTCGGCCGACCCTACTTCCTCGACATGGTGCTGCCCGTGTCCTGGCCGACCCCGATGGACCGTGCCCGGGCGCGCTTCCGCAAGCGCTGGACCGAATTCGTCGCGATGCTGATTGCCGAGCGGCGTGAGATGGGCAAGAAGGACGGCGCGCCGCCGCGCGATCTTTTCGATCTCATGGACGAGGCGCGCGACCCCGAAACCGGCAACGGTTTTTCGGACGAGCAGCTCGTCGACGAGGTCGCAACCATGATCCTCGCCGGTCACGAGACCACCGCAACTGCGTTGTTCTGGGCGCTCTATCTGCTCGCGCTCGATCCGGATACGCAGGAGGAGGTCGCCTCCGAGACCCGCGGCGAGCATCTCGACAGCATGGCCGATATCGATCGCCAGAAGTTCACTCGCGCGGTAATCGAGGAGACCATGCGGCTTTATCCGCCTGCCTTCCTGATCGCCCGGGCCGCGCGCGAGAAGGACAACGCGGCGGGTGTCGCCATCGGCAAGGGCGACATCATCATGATCGCGCCCTGGCTGCTGCATCGGCACGAGAAGCTGTGGGATCAGCCGAACGCGTTCATTCCAAAACGCTTCATGTCGACGGACGCGCCCGATCGGTTTGCCTATCTGCCCTTCGGCGCGGGTCCGCGCGTCTGCATCGGCGCACCATTCGCGCAAGCCGAATCCGTGCTGGCGCTGGCCCGGCTGATAGGTGCATTCCGCGTCGAGCTGACCGATACGACCAATCCCGTGATCCCGCTCGGCGTCGTCACGACCCAGCCGGACCGTTCACCACTGTTCCGCATCACGCGTCGGTGACAGGCGTTCGCTTGGCCGACGGCGTGATCCACACCAGATAGAGTTGCGCCATGAGCGATATCCAGGCCCAGTTTTCCGTTCTGAAGCAGACCTCCGATGCGAAAGTGGTCGACGCGATCGCGCGCCTCATCGAGGACGGCGAAGATCACGAGCTCAACCGCGTCAATGTCCTCGATTTCGCGAGGCAGCACGCTCTCGATGAAGAGCACGCGATCTCGGCATTCCTGCATTCGGCGCGGCTCGGCCTGTTCGATCTGGGCTGGAATGTGCTGTGCCCGGGCTGCGGCGGCGTGTTGGGCGCGCACACGACCCTGAAGGCGCTCAAGCCCGACGATTATCACTGCGCGCTTTGCGCCTGCGGCTACAAGGCCTCCGTCGATGATCAGGTCGAAGTGTCCTTCACCGTGAACCCGCGCGTGCGGCGCATCGCGGCGCACGACCCTGATACGCTTCCGGTGTGGGAGTACTTCAAGCAGGTGTTCTGGAGCTCCGGCGTCGACTTCAACAAGGAATCGTTTGCGACGCTCGCCAATGAGGTGACGCTGGATACGATGGAGCTGCCGGCCGGCGAGAAGGCGACCATGTCGCTGCAACTGCCGAACGACTTCATCATCATCTTCGAACCGGTGACGCACGCGGCCCATTTCATCGACGTGCAGGGCGAGCCGACCAGGGACCGTCAGCAGCTCGCCATCATGTACAACAAGGTGCAGGCGCCGACGGGAACCACGACCATGCGGCCGGGTCCGCTGCGGCTGTCGCTGGAGAACCAGGCCGGCGTACGCGTGCTGCCGTCGGTGTTCATCGCGGCCGAGGCGCTCCATCACCTCATCGGCAAGCGCAAGCCGTTCCTCACCGCCAAGCGGATGCTGTCGAACCAGACGTTTCGCGATGTGTTCAAGGCGGACAATCTCAGTCTCGACCAGCGGCTCCAGATCACCTCGCTGACCTTCCTGTTCACCGATCTGAAGGGGTCAACCGCGCTCTATGAGCGCGTCGGCGATCTTGCCGCCTTCGATCTCGTGCGCGCGCATTTCCACGCGCTGCTCGAGATCATCTCGTCGGAGAAAGGCGCGGTGGTGAAGACCATCGGCGACGCCGTGATGGCAACCTTCGTCCGTCCCGAGCATGCGATCGCGGCGGGTTTGCGGATGCGCGCGGCGATGGACGAGCTCAACAAGAAGCGCGGCACCGCCGACCTCGTCGTCAAGATCGGCATCCACGAAGGTCCGTGCCTCGCGGTGATGCTCAACGAGCGGCAGGATTATTTCGGCCAGACCGTCAACATCGCCGCTCGCGTGCAGAGCCTCTCGACCGCGCAGGAGATCCACATCACCAGCCCGGTGCTGGATGCACCGGCAGTCGCCGAAGTTCTTAAGCAGCGCGAAATCAGGCCGATCCAGAAGCAGGCCGCACTGCGCGGCATCGCCGACAAGATGGTGGTGTACGAGATACCGTGAGGGACGTGGGACGATGCTGCCACATTCTCCGTTTGCGAGCGCAGCACTACGCCTCTCCGAGTGGAGATTGCCGAAACGTAATGCGGCGCGCGGAACTGACGCACGTTGCGCCGGTTGAGTTTCCCACTCATATAATGCTGGTAGCGGCCGCGCTCCCGCGGCTTCATCGATTTCGGTAGGACCTTATGCTCGACGGCCTGCGCCAATTCATCGCCGACATTGTTGCTCCCCATGCCGAGGACCGCGCGTTCGGCGACAGCGACTACCGGCTGGCGGCGACCGCGTTGCTGGTTCACGTGATCTCGCTGGACGGCCAGCCGACGGCTGTCGAGCAGCGCAAGTTGCACAGCCTGATCGAAAGCCATTTTGGGCTCGATCGCGGCACCGCGGATCGTCTGATAGCGGATGCGACGGAGGTCGAGGGCGATGCGGTCGACCTCTATCACTTCACCAGCGTCATCATGCGCTCGCTCGACGAAGAGGGCCGCAAGCGGGTCGTCCAGATGATGTGGGAGCTGGTCTACGCCGACGGCCAAGTCACCGAGTTCGAGGACAATGTGGTCTGGCGCGCCTCCGACCTGCTCGGGATTTCGCAGCGCGACCGCATCGACCTGAAGCACGCGGTCGCAGACCGTGCCGGTGGTCAGGTCAAGGACAGCCCTGTCGGTGGGTGATCTGTGCCAACACGGCCAATTGGCGGTTGTGCAGACCACATGACGAAACTTTAATGTAGCCCCGGCCGTCTCGGCTCCAGATTCGTCCGTAGAATCCCGGGTTTTTTGCTCTCCTTGTCACCCGCTCAAGCGGCCATGCCGTCAGTGCCGCTTGCCTGTCGCGCACGGCCTATGCTCTCGTTCCGGCATTGCGAGGCCAAAAACTTCAATCAAGAGACTTCGATCGTGACTGAGCGGGTAACGTTGATCACCGGTGCCTCGGCGGGCATCGGCACGGAGTTGGCGCGTGTGTTCGCCGCGAACGGACACCGTCTTGCGCTGACGGCGCGACGGGCGGATCGGCTCGAGGCGCTCGCGAACGAGCTCGCGGCCAAGGGCGGCAAGAGACCGATCGTGATCGCCTGCGATCTCCAGGAGGCGGATGCCGGCGAGAAGATCGCCGCCGCGCTCGCTGCCGAAGGCGTCGAGCTCGACAATCTCGTCAACAATGCCGGCTTCGGCGTATTCGGCGACGCAATCGAGCGCGACCGCGTCGAGCAGGTCGGCATCGTCGATGTGAATGTCAGGGCTCTGACGGATCTGTCGCTGCGCTTTGCCGATCAGCTCATCAGGAACAAGGGGGGTCTTCTCAACGTCGGATCGGTCGCCGGCTTTCTGCCCGGCCCCGGCATGGCCGTCTACTACGCGTCCAAGGCCTATGTCATTTCCCTCACCGAGGCCTTGCGGGCGGAGCTTGCACCGCACGGCGTTCGCGTCACCGTACTTTGCCCGGGCCCGGTGCCCACCGAATTCCAGGCCCGCGCCGGCGTTGGGTCCGGACATGATACGGCCCTTCTCAATGTTCCTGCCGCCGATGTCGCACGGCAGGCCTATCGCGGCCTGATGGCCAACAAACGTGCAGTGCTTCCCGGTCTGGGCATCAAGATTGTGCCATTCGCGCTGCGGTTCTTCCCGCGCGGCTTCATCCTGTCCGCCACGAGCCGGTTTCAGAGGCAAAGACACTAAAGAGAGCTCTCGGTCCGTAGTGGCCCGGAGCTTGCTTTCTATCGGGCGTGTGTGTGCGCAAACTCACACGAAATTAACGATCGCTTAGTTATGCTGGCGGTCTGAACCGATAGCACTCGCAGAGACCATGTCGTTCCGGACGGACAGGTTTGGTGGCGCAGAAGTGGTGCCCTTCCCCAGAAGGACGCCGAACGTCGCCGCCTCCGAAACCCGATTGCCGGTTCTGATTGTCCTGCATCAGGAATCCTCGACGCCCGGCCGCGTCGGCAATGCGCTGCGCGCGCTCGGCCATCGTCTCGACATCCGCCGTCCCCGCTTCGGCGATCCCCTGCCCGAGACGCTCGACCAGCATGCCGGCGCGGTGGTCTTCGGCGGTCCCATGAGCGCCAACGATCCCGACGACTACATCCGCCGCGAGATCGACTGGATCGAAATTCCGCTCCGCGAACAGCGGCCGTTCCTCGGCATCTGCCTCGGCGCGCAGATGCTGGCGAAGCAGTTAGGGGCCCGCGTCGCGCCGCATGCGGATGCGCTGACCCAGATCGGCTACTACCCGATCCGCCCGACAGCCGCGGGACACGGGCTCTGCCCGCACTGGCCGGCGCAGGTCTATCACTGGCATCGCGAAGGCTTCGAGCTGCCGGTCGGCGCTGACCTGCTTGCGGAAGGGGATGATTTTCCGGTGCAGGCGTTCCGCACCGGAAACGCTTTCGGCGTGCAGTTTCATCCTGACGTGACCTACGCGATGATGCATTGCTGGACGACGCGCGGCTATGACGGCTTCAGCGCGCCGGGCGCGCGGCAGCGGCATCATCATTTCGCGGACCGTGCCGTCTACGATGCCGCGGAGCGTGCCTGGCTCGATCATTTCATCGACGGCTGGCTGGTGCGCCGGCCGGTTCTGGCGCAAGCCGCCGAGTGATCGCGCCTTCCCAGATCCTTGGCGCAAGCCCTTGCCTCTTCCCTTGATATGCTAAGCTCGCCGCCAACGAGCGCGCGCGAAATTGCGCCGGCAAACAAAGGGAGAGCGCCATGTTCTATGAACATATTCTCTATGACGTCAGCGACAAGGTCGCGACCATCACGCTCAACCGTCCCGACCGCATGAATGCGTGGACGCCCATCATGGAGCGGGACGTGCGCCATGCGATGGAAGCATCGAGCGCCGACGACAATGTCCGTGTCATTGTGATCACCGGCGCGGGCCGCGCCTTCTGCGCCGGTGCCGACATGGATGCACTGAAGGGGCTCGATCCTGATGATGTCAGGCGCGTGTCGAACCTGCCGCCCTTCGACATGAACCGGCGGCCCGACTGGCAGACGCGCTATGGCTTCTATCCGTCGATCGGAAAGCCCGTCATCGCCATGCTCAACGGCGCAACCGCCGGCATCGGCCTCGTCCACGCGCTCTATTGCGACCTGCGCTTTGCCGCCGACAACACCGTGTTCACCACCGCCTTCGCGCGGCGTGGCCTGATTGCCGAGCACGGCATCAGCTGGATGCTGCCGCGCATCGTCGGCCACGCCAATGCGATGGATCTGTTGCTTTCGGCGAGGCGGGTTTCGAGCGACGAGGCATTGCGGATCGGTTTGGTGAATCGGCTTTGCTCGCCAGAGAAGCTGCGCGAGGAGACCTACGCCTATGCGCGCGACCTCGCCAATTTCGTCTCGCCGAGCGCGATGGCCGTGATCAAGCGGCAGCTCTACGAGGTGCCGTTCCAGACGCTGGCGGAGGCGACGATCGAGGCCAACCGGGACATGATGGTGGCGCTGAACGGCAGCGATTTCCGGGAGGGAGTCGCGAGTTTCATGGAGAAGCGGCCGCCGCGGTTTACCGGGAAGTAGGGGGAGAATTTCGGCGACAGTCCGTCTTCGCCCTGCGGGCTCGCCGGACACCACGCTTCGCCCCTCCGGCTCGGCGCGGCCACGCCACGCGTAGCCCGAAGGGCGAAGCGTGGTGGAGCCAGGCGGGATCGAACCGCCGACCTCGTCATTGCGAACGACGCGCTCTCCCAGCTGAGCTATGGCCCCTTTTGTAGGCCGCTCTGGTCAATGCGGCCGACAACCGGGCGCCATTTAAGTCCCCGCCAAGGTCAAGTCAAGGACGGCTGTCACCCGGTTTTAGCCATCCCGGCACCGACTTCCCTTGTTTGGACCGGGGGGAACCGATATCTAGCAAAAGGCGTCAATCCCGACCGAAGCCAGAGTTTTTAAAAGCCAGAGTTTCAAAAGCCATGCGTGCCGTTCTCGACATCGTCATCATCGTGCTCGACCTCTACGTCTGGCTGCTGATCGCGTCTGCGATCCTGTCCTGGCTGATCGCCTTCAACGTCGTGAACACCCGCAACCAGTTCGTTTCGGCGGTTGCAGAGTTCCTGTACCGAATCACGGAGCCGGTCCTGGCGCCGATTCGCAATTTTCTGCCCAGCCTCGGCGGCCTCGACATCTCGCCGATCATCCTGATCCTGCTCATCATGTTCATCGAGCGGGTGATCCTGTACTACATCTACCCGAACGTGATCTGAGCAGGCTGGAGCGCCCAAGGTTGCCAAAGAACCTTGTTATCAAGGAACCTTGGCGTTACTCGGCCGCAGGAATCAGTATAGCGCTGCGGGTAACGCCGCGTGGCGGCCGCGACGACATCGACGGGATCGAGCAGCTGGCCGATGGCCGCAGCGTGCTCAAGGTGCGTGTGCGTGCCATCGCCGATGGCGGCGAGGCCAACAAGGCCGTTCTGGTGCTGCTGGCGAAATCGCTTGGCGTGCCCAAGGCCAGCGTAAAACTCCTGTCGGGAGCGACCTCGCGGCTGAAGCAGATCGCGGTCGACGGTGATCCAGCGCGGCTCGGCGAAGCCCTGCGCCAGCTCGCATCAGCCAAATCGACAGACTGAGGGAACTGACATGACCGCCAAGATCATCGACGGAAAAGTCATCGCCGCGGAACTCCGCGCCCGCGTCGCGGACGAGGTCGCACGCGTTAAACGCGAGCACAATCTGGTGCCGGGCCTTGCGGTGGTCCTGGTCGGAAGCGATCCGGCGAGCGAGGTCTATGTCCGCTCCAAACACACCCAGACCCAGGCCGCCGGCATGGCCTCGTTCGAGCACAAGCTGCCGGCCGACGTCTCGCGAGCAGATCTCCTGGCGCTGGTCGCAAAACTCAACCGCGATCCCGCCGTGCACGGTATTCTGGTGCAACTGCCGCTCCCCAAGGGCCTCAACACCGAGGCCGTCGTCAATGCCATCGACCCCGCCAAGGATGTCGACGGGCTGCATCCGAACAATGCCGGCCGCCTCGCCGGCGGTTTCGAGGCGCTGTCGCCCTGCACGCCGCTCGGTTGCATCATTTTGACCAAGAGCGTGCATGCTTCGCTCGAAGGCATGAACGCCATCGTCATCGGCCGCTCCAACCTCGTCGGCCGCCCGCTGGTGCAGCTGTTGCTGAACGAGAACGCCACGGTGACCATCGCGCATTCGCGCTCGCGCGACCTGCCCGGGCTCGTGAAGCGCGCCGACCTCGTCTACGCCGCGGTCGGAAAGTCCGAGATGGTGCGCGGTGACTGGTTGAAGCCGGGGGCGACCGTGATCGACGTCGGCATCAACCGGATTCCGAAGGACGACGGCAAGACGCGCCTCGTCGGCGATGTTGCCTATCAGGAAGCGCTCGCAGTGGCTGGCGCCATCACGCCGGTGCCGGGCGGCGTCGGCCAGATGACGGTCGCGTGCCTGCTCGTGAACACGTTGCGTGCGGCCTGCGCGATTGCAGGGCTGCCGAAGCCGGCGGTGTAACGTGACTCTCGTGTCCCGGACGCGGCGCGGCATTAAATGACGCGACGCTGAACCGGGACCCATGGCACCGCTGTACTGCGCCCCGGCTCAGCAGCGCATCGTTTCACGCTGCGCTGCTGAGCCGGGGCACGAAACTCACCCGTTCTTCTTCTTCTCGCGATCGATGCCCTCGAGGATCAGCTTGTGCGCATCCTCGGGGCCGCCCCAGCGCAGGATCTTCACCCACTTGCCGGGTTCGAGATCCTTGTAGTGTTCGAAGAAGTGCTGGATCTGCTGCAGCGTGATGTCCGGCAGGTCGGAATAAGACTTCACCTTGTCGTAGCGCTGGGTGAGCTTGGACGAGGGCACCGCCAGAATCTTCTCGTCGCCGCCGGCTTCGTCTTCCATGAACAGCACGCCGACCGGGCGCACGCTCATGACCGCGCCGGGGATGATGGCGCGGGTGTTGATGATGAGGACGTCGCAGGGGTCGCCGTCATCGGACAGCGTGTGCGGGATGAAGCCGTAGTTACCGGGGTAACGCATCGGCGTGTAGAGGAAGCGGTCGACCACCAGCGTGCCGGCTTCCTTGTCCATCTCGTATTTGATCGGTTCGCCGCCCACGGGGACTTCGATGATGACGTTGACGTCGTGTGGTACGTTTTTCCCGATCGAGACCGCATCGATACGCATTCAAGGCTCCGTTGTTGCCGAGGTTAAATCGCGCCCGGCAGCGATTTTGGCACTGTCATACGCGGGCTTGACCCGCCTATCCATCGTGTTTTTGTGAAAAAATGAATCCAGCGATCACCGGCTCAAATGGCAACGGTATCGACGGAAGGGAAACGCTGCCGACTGGACTTCAGCAGCTCAATTGGTCCAAGCGAAGGCAACCTTGTCGAGCGACTTCGGCCCGAAACGCTCCGAGGAGCGTGCCACCATGCGGCCGCCCAGGGCACGGTAGAACTCGGTGGCCGGATCGTTGTCCGAGAGCGCCCACACCACCATGCTCTTCAGGCCGCTCTGCATCAGGTCGCGGCGGGCCGCGGTGAACAGGCGGCGGCCAAAGCCCAGGCCCTGGAATTCGGGACGCAAATAAAGCTCGTAGACCTCGCCGTCGAAATGCAGGCTGCGGGCGCGATTGCGACCGTAATTGGCGTAGCCCGCGATCTTGTCGCCGAACACCAGAACGCTGACGCGGCTGCCCTTGCGGATCGCGCTGTCCCACCATTGCGGACCGCGGCGGTTGATCAGCTTCTCCAGTTCGGCGCCGGGAATGATGCCCTGATAGGCGGAGCGCCAGGCTTCGTCATGGGTGGACGCTACCGCAGTTGCATCTGCGGCTTTGGCCGGCCGGACCTCGATCAGGGTTGTGCTCATGGACGTGATCAAACCAAGTCGCCGCGCCGGCGGCAAGACCTATCGTTAATTATCGGTTAACGTGTGGACTTTCTGCATCAGTATTTTAGCCGTGTTGTACCGAAAAAACACAAGACGCCAATGCGAACGGCACCGGAGTGCCATGCGTCGGTGCAAAACTGCTTTGCGGCAACGAATGAACGGTGATGGCAACGCAGAAAGTCTGCCGATATTGATTCGTTCCTACTAGTGTGACTGTCGCTGTTCTCGCCTCCGGCAATTCATGCGGCTCCTCAACATCCTCGTGCTTCTGCCTCTATTGGCCTTGCTGACTGCGCCGCCTGTGTGCGCTCAGGTCACGTTTGGATCGTCCGGAGCGGAGGGCGATCCGTTTCGCCGGCAGCAATGGCGCGTGCCATCGCCGGATACCGACATCGTCGCTCATTCTCTGCTGTTTCGTCCGCCGGGTGCTGGCCCGTTCCGACTTGCGGTGATCGCGCATGCTTCGACGCAAAATGGCTTGCGGCGCGCGCAAACGCCACAGCCGGAATACCGCGCACTCACTGCGTTCCTCATCGCACGCGGCTTCGCCGTGCTGGTGCCGGAACGGCTCGGCCATGGCGCGACCGGCGGCCGCTATGTCGAGGACCAGGGTGGCTGTGACGAGGCGGACTATGTGCGCTCGGGCCGCGCAACGGCCGATGAAATCTCGCGCGCGCTGGACTATCTGCGAAAGCAGGATTTCATCCGCAAGGAGGCCGCGGTCGTGATCGGCCATTCCGCCGGCGGTTGGGGCGCGCTGGCGCTCGCGAATGCCGATCCGAACGCGATCTCTGCCATCATCGCCTTTGCGCCGGGCCGCGGTGGCCATGCCAACGACGAACCGAACAAGGTCTGCGCGCCACACACGCTGCTTGCGGCCGCGGCGGAGTTCGGGAAAGCAGCGCGCATTCCCGTCACATGGCTCGTTGCGGCCAATGACAGCTACTTTGCGCCGAAATTTTCGCTGGGCTTGGCGGATGCGTTTCGCGGCAGCGGCGGCAAGGTCGACTTCCGCACCCTGCCGGCCGCGGGCGGCGAAGGCCATTGGATGGTCGAAGGCGAGGCCGGCGTCAAAGCCGCGAGCGGCGAACTTGCGCGAGGGCTGAACCTGCCCAGGTCCGTGGCGACCAAGAAGCCATGACGCTGTATTTCCTCATCAAATATCTGCACGTGCTCGGCGCTATCGTCATTCTCGGCACCGGAACCGGTATCGCCTTCTTCATGCTGATGGCGCATCGCACTGACAACGCGGAGTTCATCGCGCGCACCGCTTCGGTCGTCGTGATCGCGGACGCGATCTTTACGTTGTCCGCCGTGATCCTCCAGCCGATCACGGGCGGCCTGCTGATGATGCTCTCGGCAACGTCGATCGCCGAGCGCTGGCTGCTCGCCTCGCTTGCGCTTTATGTGATTGCTGGCTTGTTCTGGGTCCCCGTGATCTTCATGCAGATCGAGATGCGCGATCTCGCGCGCAAGGCGGCCGAGCAGCGTATCGCGCTTCCGGAGCGCTATTTCGTCCTGTTCCGCCGCTGGTTCGGGTTCGGTTTCCCCGGCTTCGGTGCGACGATGCTGATTCTCTGGTTGATGATCGCAAAACCGTTTTGAGCAAGATCATGAGCCAGCGAACCATTCTCGTGCTCGGCGCCTCCGGTCTGATCGGTCGCTTCGTCACCGACGATATTCGCGCGCGAGGATTTCGCGTCGTCGGCGTGGCGCGCAGCCTGTCGCCGGCACAGAAGATGAGCGCGTTGGACATTGAGCGGCCGATCGTCTCGCTCGATGGAGCCGCGCTGACGCACCTCCTCAGCGAGCACGCGGTAGATGTCGTCGTGAACTGCCTCGGCGTGCTCCAGGACGGTCCCGGCAGCGACACCAACGCGGTGCATCGCGATCTCGTCGCGCGCCTGCTTCAGGCCATCGGCGGCAGCGGCCGTGCGATCCGGCTGGTGCACATCTCGATTCCCGGGGCCGCGGGCGAGGATCGAACCGCGTTCGCAACGACGAAGCGCGAGGCCGAACGTTTGATCGCGGCGTCCGGCATTCCTCACGCCATCTTGCGGCCTGGCTTCGTGGTCGCGCCGTCAGCCTATGGCGGCAGCGCGATGCTCCGCGCGCTTGCGGCGTTTCCGCTCGACTTGCCGGAGAAGGAGATGGCGACGCCGTTCCAGCCCGTTGCGGTCGAGGATATCTCGGCCACCATTGCCTGGCTTGCCGCGCGTGATAGCGACGACGCATCGGTGAAGGCTGTGAACTGGGACCTGATGCAGATCGAACCGATCACGATGGCCGGGGTCATCAAGCAGTTTCGTATCGCGTTCGGTACGGCGGGCTGGTTGCGCGTCGCGATGCCGTCCTTCATGCTCGATCTCGGCGCGAAAGGCGGCGATTTCGCCAATTATCTCGGCTGGATGCCGCCGATGCGCTCCACGGCCATCGCCGAGCTGCGCCGCGGCGTGAGCGGTGATCCCTCGGCGTGGATCGCCGCCACGGGCATCGTGCCGAAGTCGTTGGCTCAGACGGTCGGGCGCCACCCTGCAACGATCCAGGACAAATGGTTCGCGCGGCTGTTCCTGGTCAAGACGCTGATCTTCGCCAGCCTTGTCGCGTTCTGGTCCGTCTCCGGCTTCATCGCACTGTTCGTGTCCTATCGCGCCGCCGCCGGCATCCTGACTGCGCACAACTTTCCGCCGGCGCTGGTCGATCCCGTCACCATCGGCACCAGCCTGATGGACATGAGCATCGGCGCGCTGATCGCCTTCCGCCGCACCGCAGTGATCGGACTCGTTGCGGGCATCCTGGCTTCGCTCGGTTATATGTTTGGCGCGGCGATCCTTACGCCCGACCTCTGGGTCGAACCGCTCGGCGCACTGGTGAAGACGGGGCCGGCCATAGTGCTGAGCTTGTTGCATTGCTCATGCTGGATAATCGCTGATGCCCAAATGGCCCGACGATGACATCATCCTGTTCGACGGCGTCTGCATCTTCTGCTCGCGCTGGGTGCGGTTCGTCGCCAAACGTGATACGGCGAAGCGATTTCGCTTCACGCCGATCCAGTCGGACTATGGCGCCCAGCTCGCGCGCACGTTCGGCATCGATCCGGATGATCCCGACACCAATGCGGTGGTCTACGGCGGCGAGGTGTTCATGAAATCGGACGCTGCGCTGACGGTGCTGTCCCGACTGCCAGGATGGGGCTGGGTCAACGCGCTATTCGCCGTGCCGAAAGCGTTGCGCGACCCGCTCTACAACCTCGTCGCGCGCAACCGCTACCGCATCTTCGGCAAGTACGATACGTGTTTCGTGCCGGATGCTGACTTGCGAGCACGGGTGGTCGAGTAATTCGTCATTGCGAGCGTAGCGAAGCAATCCAGGCTGCCGCTGCGGAAAGATTCTGGATTGCTTCGCTGCGCTCGCAATGACGGAGTGTGTGGTTACGGTTTGCCCAGAACCCCCAGCACTTCCCTCGCCGCCCGCTCCCCTGAGTCCCTCGCTCCATGCGCCGTCGTGAAGAAGTTCGGCGACGTCGCTTCTCCCGCAAAGAACAGCCGCCCGTCGACCGGTGCGGCCAGCACGGCGCGGTCACCGGCGTGGCCCGGCAGCGCGTGCGAATATGAGCCTCGCGCGAAGGGATCGTGGGCCCAGCGGGACTCGTAGAGCGGCTTCAGCTTTTTCCTGATGTCGTTGCCGAGGAAGCCTGCGATCTCGTCGATGCCTTGGGCTGCGAATGCGCCTTCCCCGGCATCCTCCAATTCACGTGCAAATCGGCCGCCGAAAAAGCCTTCGATGCAGGGCTGGCCGAACGGGCGGATATGATAGGTGCCCATGTCGGTGCGCATGGTGGCGCCGCGCAGGTTTCCTTCCCTGGGGAAGGCCTCGGCATCGCTAAGCGCCAGCGTCAGCTTGTCATCGACGCCGAGCGGCAGGCCGGCTGCGGCATCGACCTTGGCGCGCAAGGCAGGTAAGAACCGGATTGCTTCGTCGGCGATCAAATTGGTCGGCACGGTGACGATCACCTTGTCCGCGACCAGCGTGCCCTGCGATGTCTCGATGCGGATGCGCTTGTCCGAATGATCGATCAGCGTGACGTTGCAGTTCAGCGTCATCGGGCAGGGCGCGCCATAGGCCGCGATGAGCGCGCCATAGCCGCGGCGGACGCGCCAGTTGAGGTCGCTGTCCTCATAGGCGTCCCAGTCCAGCGTCGACATGTCCTTCAGTTCGCAGCCGTTGATGTAGGTCGAGACCGCGTCGATCATGGGGTTCCAGCGATTGCCGGGCTCCAGGCCCGAGCTCGCGGGTTCGTCCTTGCCGTTCTGCGCGACTTTCCAGAGCCGCTGATAGAACGCGTCCATCGCGCGCATGAAATCATCGCGCTCGGCTTTCGGAAACGCGTTGCCATAGGCGCGCTCGCGCCAGGGCGGCAGGTCCTGGTTGACCTCGAAACCGAGCTGTTTCGCAATCGCGACGAAGGAGTTGTTGTCCGCCGAATGCAGCCAGCCGCAGCCGACGTCGAACGTGACCTCAGGCGAGGCCTGCACGGTCCAGGCGCGGCCGCCGAGCCGGTCGCGCGCCTCCAGCACGATCGCGGAGAGGCCGGAGCCCGCCAGCGCATGCGCCGCGCCGAGGCCGGCGGCGCCCGCGCCGATGATCGCGACGTCGACTGAGGAGGGGAGGGAAGGCATTGGCTGGCTCTAGCACGTTCGCTGGGTGTGCTGAAGCTGGACGGATCTGCTGCTCTCGTGTCCCGGACGCGCTGCAGCGCGCTTGCGCTGCTGCGCAGAGCCGGGACCCATGAGAGCGATTGAATGCGGTAAGAGATCTGGGCCCCGGCCCAGCAGCGCACCACTGCGTGCTGCGCTGCGTCCGGGGCACGAGAGCAGTGGCCTTAGGCCACCGCTTCCTTGGATTTTTCCGCGCGCTTGCGCTCGTTCGGGTCGAGGTGCCGCTTGCGCAGGCGGATCGACTTCGGCGTGATCTCGACCAACTCGTCGTCCTCGATATAGGCCAGCGCCTTTTCCAGAGTCATGCGGATCGGCGGGGTCAGGCGCACCGCTTCATCCTTCGACGTGGTTCGGATGTTGGTGAGCTGCTTGCCCTTGAGCACGTTGATCTCGAGGTCGTTGTCGCGGGTATGCTCGCCGACGATCATGCCCTTGTAGACCTTCCAGCCCGGCTCGATCATCATCGGGCCGCGATCTTCCAGCTTGAACATGGCATAGGCCACCGCGTCGCCCTGGTCGTTGGAGATCAGCACGCCGTTGCGGCGGCCCTGGATCTCGCCCTTGTAGGGCGCGTAGCCGTGGAACAGGCGGTTCATGATCGCGGTGCCGCGCGTGTCGGTGAGCAGTTCGCCCTGGTAGCCGATCAGGCCGCGGGTCGGCGCGTAGAACACCAGCCGCAGGCGGTTGCCGCCGGACGGCTTCATCTCGATCAGCTCGGACTTACGCTCGCTCATCTTCTGCACGACGACGCCGGAATGCTCCTCGTCGACGTCGATGACGACTTCCTCAATCGGCTCCAGCGTGGCGCCGGTGGCCTCGTCCTTCTGCAGCACGACGCGCGGACGCGACACCGAAAGCTCGAAGCCTTCACGGCGCATGGTCTCGATCAGGATCGCGAGCTGCAATTCGCCGCGGCCCGAGACTTCCATCGCGTCTTTGTCCGATGCTTCGACGACCCGCAGCGCGACGTTTCCTTCGGACTCGCGCAGCAGGCGGTCGCGGATCATGCGGCTGGTCACCTTGTCGCCTTCGGTGCCGGCGAGCGGCGAGTTGTTGACGATGAAGGACATCGACACGGTCGGCGGGTCGATCGGCTGCGCCACGAGCGGGGTGTCGACCGACGGATCGCAGAAGGTGTCGGCGACGGTGCCCTTGGTCAGGCCGGCGATCGCGACGATGTCGCCTGCCTCGGCCTCGTCGAGCGGGGTGCGCTCGATGCCGCGGAAGGCGAGGATCTTGGTGATGCGGCCGGTTTCGATCGTCTTGCCGTCGGCGCCCAGCACCTTCACGGCCTGGTTCGGCTTGATCGAGCCTGAGGAGATACGGCCGGTGATGATGCGGCCGAGATAGGGGTTGGCTTCCAGAATGGTGCCGATCATGCGGAACGGCCCTTCCTCGACGGTCGGCGGCGCGACATGGCGCACGATCAGGTCGAACAGCGGCTGCATACCGGCTTCGTGCGACCCATCCGGGCTATCGGCCATCCAGCCTTGCTTGGCCGACCCGTAGAGGATCGGGAAGTCGAGCTGCTCCTCGCTGGCGTCGAGCGCCGCGAACAGGTCGAACACCTCGTTGATGACTTCGGTCGCCCGCGCGTCGGGACGGTCAACCTTGTTGATCACGACGATCGGCTTCAAACCGACTTTGAGCGCCTTGGAGACCACGAATTTGGTCTGCGGCAGCGGGCCTTCGGCGGCGTCGACCAGCACCAGCGCGCCGTCCACCATATTGAGGATGCGCTCGACCTCACCGCCGAAATCGGCGTGGCCTGGGGTGTCGACGATGTTGATGCGGGTGTCTTTCCACTGCACCGAGGCCGCTTTGGCCAGAATGGTGATGCCGCGCTCGCGCTCCAGATCGTTGGAGTCCATGGCGCGCTCGGTCACCTTCTGGTTCTCGCGATAGGTGCCGGATTGCTGAAGGAGGCGGTCGACGAGTGTCGTCTTGCCGTGGTCGACGTGGGCGATGATGGCGATGTTGCGAAGGTTCATGAGTGGGCTTCTTTGCGGTCGGACAATGGGTTAAGCGCGATCTCGCCGGTCAGACCGGGACCTCTTCTCGAAACAACGCTTGAAGACTGGAAACGGGGCGCTTTCCGCCCAAAAAGGGACGCCCGGCATATCGACCGGGCACCCTACGCGTTGCGGCGCAATATATGCAAAAACGGCCAAAAAACAATGTGTTCTTTGGCCGTTGGTTGATTGAATTTTGCCCGGGAATCCCCGGGGGTTAGGCGAAAAAGCAGGGCTTAGACGCGTCGGCCCTTGATTGCCGCCCAGATCAGGGCGACCCCGCCCAGCCCCACGACCAGGCCCAGGAAGACCAGGGGCGCGACGTCGGAATCGATCCGGCCTCTGTCGGATATCGAGATTCCGCCGAACAGGAGTGCACAGGCGCCGGGCAGCAGCAGGATGATCCCGAAGATCGCCATGAGCGCGGTCAGGCAGCCGCTGCGCTGGTTCGGCGGTGGCCGCGAAGGCGAGGGAGGGGGTGACGGGTTATCAGTGCTGGTCATCCCTGCAAAGCTCCTTCCGGCACAACCTTCATTGCTAGTTCGGCGCGGATGCCGTCGATCTTCCCGTTTCGGTAGAACAAATTGTAGGTGTCGAACGGGATGATCGCGCCGCTCTCGGTGACGAAATGGATGCAGCTGCGCTTGACGTTGCCGACGCAGAAATTGAAGCGGTCGAGAAACTGCACGATGGTGACGCGGAATACGTTCTCGTAAGTGATTCCCTGCGGTACCTCGAAGCTCGGCAGGCAGCACAGCAATTCGCAGACGCGCTCGCTGGTGTTCAGCGGTCCCGAGGACAACGAAAACAGATCGATGAATTTCTCCCGCAGTGCCGGGTGCTTCTCCGGGCTTATCGTGTTGGGCAACAATGCGACGAGTTGCTCCTGCGGGATCAGCGAGGTCAGCGGCAGCACTTTCTCGCCGTTGCGCAGGCCGTAACCGATCGAGATGCTTTCGGGATTGCAGGGCAGCGGGATCATGTCCTTGTCGCCGAACACGCCGGTTTCGACCACGCGCTTGCGGATCTCCGACAGCATGATGCGGTCGGTGTTCTTGTCGAAATTCTCGTTGCGGCCGGCATCCTGCACCGGCTGAAGCGTGACGCCGCGAACGCACTTCCAGCTCAGGGCATGGCGGACGATGTCGCCTATCTCGGCATCGTTGACGCCGCGCTTGATGGTCGCCACCAGCGTGGTCGACACGCCATAATGCTCGAGATTCTCCAGCGCCTGCTGGCGGATCTTGCGCAAATCCGCCCCGCGCAGATTGATCAACGCGTCGCGTTCGAGCGAGTCGAACTGGAGATAGACCTCGAGCCCGCGCTTGTTCTCGGCGAGCCGCGCCACGAAATCCTTTTCGCGGGCGATGCGCAGGCCGTTGGTGTTGATCATGACGTGGCGGATCGGGCGGGCGCGCACCGCATCGAGGATCGCGAAGAAGTCCGGATGCAGCGTCGGCTCCCCGCCGGAGATCTGCACCAGGTCGGGCTCGCCCTCGCTCGCGACCAGAGCATCCAGCATTCGCTCGATCTTGGCCAGCGGCGTGAAGCTGGTCCGCGCCGGCGAGGAATCGGCAAAGCACACCGGGCAGGTCAGATTGCAATGCTCGGTGATCTCGATCAGCGCCAGGCAGGAATGCTGCTCGTGGTCGGGGCACAGGCCGCAATCGTAGGGGCAGCCGAATTCGGTATGCCGTTGAAAGGCGAGCGGCCGGTCGCCCGGCTTGATGAAATCCTTGCACAGCCGCCAATAGGCGGCGTCCGTCGACACCAGCGTGGACTGGACGCCATGCTCCTTGCAGCGCTTCTCGTACCAGACCTCGTTGTCGAGGATCTGGATCTTGGCCGGCACCAGCTTCAGGCAGGTCTCGCAGAGAGATTGGGTCTGGCCCCAGAAGATATAGGGACGCGACTTACGCAACGGCGCGTTCATGCATGGGTCTCGCTTTGGGCGCCCTCGCCAGCATGACGACGGCGTAGAGCAGGATGGACAGCGACAGCAGGTGAAACAGCGTGAAGGGGCCGATCAGCGTGCCGTAGGGCTTGAGGAATTCCCACAGGAAACGCTGTGCTCCATAATAGACGAGGACGAGGTAGAAACCATTGGTGATCACAAACGCGCTCCGGTTCAAGACCGCCAGCACGTAGAGAAGCGCGAATACGCCCATCGCGGCGCTTTCGTAGAGCTGCACGGGATGGCGCGGGACGCCGTCGCCGAAATCATGGCCCCAGGGCCATGCCGTCGGCGTGCCGTAGGTGAAATCGTCGAGGCCCGCGAAATAGCAGCCGAGCCGGCCGATCGCGATGCCGAGCGCCAGCGGAAGCGCAAAACGGGCGCCTGTTCGCACCGTGATCCCTGCGGACCATTTGTAGAGCTCGATCGCCACGACGCCCCCCGCGAGCGCCCCCTCGACCGAGCGCGCAATGCCGCTCTGGCCCGACAACCACAGATTGGCGGAGCCGAACAAATAGGCGCCGAGGCCCGCGCCGAACACCAGCGCGGCGATATAGGACATCTCGAAGGATTGCGCCGGAAACCGCAAATCCTGTCGCGACAGCCAGTAGACGGCGGCTGCCGCCGCCAGCCACGCTGCGATGTCGAAGAGAGTGTGAAGGAAAGCCCCGCTCATGCGGGGATATTAGCCCAGGTCCAGGCAACGCGGGATAGTGCTCCTGCCCTTCTCCACGCCGGAAGAGCGAAGCGGGCGGGCTACCCGGCTTCCCGCTCCTCGGTCGGATAGACCCCGCGCAGCACCTCCTCGAAGTGCATCTTGACGGCCTCGTTGCACAGGCAGGCGCGCAAGCGCAGGCCCTCGCGGTTGCGGACCAGGATCGATCCGCGCCGTGTGTCGAGCACGCCTTCCGCCTTGAACGACTGGAGCACGCGACTGGCATAGCTGCGGCCGACGCCGAGCAGCGTCGCGAGCTGTTCGTGGGTCAGCGGCACGCTGCTCTCGTCGCCGGTCCGTTCCATCGCCGCCAGCATCCATTTGGCGGTGCGCTGCTCGATCGAGTGAATGGCGTTGCAGGCGGTGGACTGGAAGATCTGCGCCAGCATGCAGTCGGCGTAGCGAGCGAAGACATGGCGTAACGAGGGCGAGCGCTGCTTGGCGGCCTCCAGCTTGCTGACGTGAATTCGCGCAAACGGCCCGCCGAATTTCACGCAGATCCGGGTATAGGCCGGCAGATAGCCCTCGCTGACGATGCCACCCACCGCGCCTTCGCGGCCGACCAGGATGGTCTCGACATCGCGGCCGTCCTCATTGGGAACGAGGAACGTCGCAAGCGACGGTCCGCAGGGGAAGTGGACGACCTGGACGTCGTCGCCGGGGCTGTAGAGCAGCTCATTCGCCGCGGTGCTTTCGACCATGACATGCGGCGCAAGCAGGGCGAAGTCGGCCGCGCTCAAGCGCCGTAGCAGATTGTTGATCGGCCGGCTGTCGATCTCGGTGGCGTTGCTGGTCCGCGCGTCCATCTTAAACTCCCATCCGCCTCCACATTAGCGAGTTCCGTCGAGGTCCTGTGTGCACAAGTGGACAGACCTGACAACTGTGATGTGGTGGGTTTCGTTCCGGGAACCCTCCGCGCTGGGTGCAGGCGTCGTGACCCGGTATCCCAGTCAGAGAAACCTCATGCTCCAAGTTGCGATGATGGCACCCGCTGTTTCCGATGGTTCAAACTGTCCCGCCGATGTCCTCATCGTCGAGGACGATCCGATCATCGCGATCGACTTCGAGGATCGCTTGCTCGGATTTGGCGTGAAGAGCGTGCGCACGGTAGGTTCAGTGGCGCAGGCGCTGGCCGCAATCGCGGCGCGCGCCCCTGAATTCGCCCTGCTTGACGTCGGATTGAGTCGCGAGAACAGCTTTGCGGTCGCCGAACGGCTCGCGGCCCTGAAAATTCCGTTCGTCTTCGTCACCGGCTACGGCGCTGACGCGCGCATCCCGCCGGAATTCGTCAGCCAGCCGCGTCTGCAGAAGCCGTGTTCGAGCGACGCGCTGGAGGCGGCGCTCCAGGTACGCGCGGCGGACTAGCGATACGGCTTCACGCCTGCTTCGGATCGAGCGTGGTCGACCACAGCGCCACGTCGGCTCGGTCGCGCAAGGTCACCGTCATCTGGCCGGAAGCGCCGTCGATCTTGACGTGACCGAAGAACTGCATGCCGGCGGACGGCGGCAGGTTCTGGTTGTCTTTCCCCGGCGCCTTGACGAAACGCACCTCCGGCCCAAACGTATTGTCGAGCGCGTTCGGACCGAACGTGCCCGCGTGAAGCGGGCCCGACACGAACTCCCAGAACGGCTCGAAATCCTGGAACTGCGCCTTGTTCGGATCGTAATAGTGCGCGGCGGCGTAATGCACGTCCGCCGTCAGCCACACGGTGTTGCTGATCGGCGCCATCTTGATGAAACGCAGGATGTCGGCGATCTCGAACTCGCGGCCACGCACCGGGCCGTCGCCCTGCGCAATGGCTTCCGATCCACCCTTCGGCGTGTCCGACACGACGAGGCTGAGCGGCATGTCGGAGGCGATCACCTTCCAGGTCGCGCGCGAATTCAAGAGGCCGCGCTTGAGCCAGGCGATCTGGTCCGGGCCGAGGAAATAGCTGGCCGGGCCGTAAGCGGTTTCGAGATTGGGGCCGTTCGGGCCGCGATAGCTGCGTTCGTCGAGCACGAACACGTCGAGATGCGGGCCGTAGGAGATCTGGCGATAGACGCGGCCGGGCTCAACGATCCTCTCGCGCATCGGATACATCTCGTGGAAGGCACGGCCTGCGCGGGCCGCAAGCAGCGCGATGTCGCGCTCCTTGTCGCCGGCAGTTCCTTCGAAAGCGACCAGTTGTTGGTCACCTCATGGTCGTCCCACTGCACGAAGATCGGCACTTCGGCATTGAAGGCGCGAACGTTGTCGTCAGTGAAATTGTATTTGTGCGCGGCGCGGTACTCGTCCAGCGTCTCGGCGACCTTGGCCTTCTCGGGGATCGTGACGTTCTTCCAGGTCTTGCCGTCGGCGAGCTTCACCTCGGACTGGATAGGACCGTCGGCATAGATGGTGTCGCCGGAGTGCAGGAAGAAGTCCGGACGGTGCTTGCGCATCGCCGAGAAGGTGAACATGCCGCCGTCATCAGGGTTGATGCCCCAGCCCTGTCCTGCGACGTCGCCGCCCCAGACGAAGCTGACGTCGCGGCGGTCGGCCGGCGCGGTGCGGAAGCGGCCGGTCACCGGTTCGCCCTCCACCGCGGTGTGCGAAAGATCGCGGAAGCGGACGCGATAAAAGATGTCCTGCCCGCCTGGCAGGTTTTCGATCAGCATCTTTGCGGTGAAGTCGCTCTCGGGCAGCGCCGCGATCGGCGGCAGTGCGCGGGCATCCCTGAATGACTCCGTCGTCGCCACCTCGACCAGCATCTGCGCGGGCCGGTCGGTGCGCGCCCACACCACGCCACTGTCGACGGTGACGTCGCCCGACTGCACGCCATGGGTCACCGCCGGCCGGTCGGCCGCGCGGGACAGATGGGGCATTGCGACCGCGCCGAGCGCGCCGGCACTGGTCGTCAGGAAACGGCGGCGGGAGAATTTGACGTTCATGGGACGGTCTCGATATCGCGTGAGGCGGCCGCCCAAGGCGGTCGCCACGGTGAAGTCCGACGCTATATTGAGACAATGTGACGCAGCGATTACGCGCGCAAGCGTCTACGCGTTGCCGGCAGCCCGGAATTGCGCGCCGGTGCGCTGCAGGTTCTGCGGCAGGCTGAACAGCACCGCCTTGCGGTCGGCAACCGCCGCGTGGAACTGGTCGAGCGCGATGTTGAAGGCGGTGAGCGCCCCTTCCTCGATCGCGCCGTGGTCGTAGCAGCGCAGCGTGTCGCGCAGGATCCCGTCGGCCTCGGTCTGCATTTGATCGAGATCTTCGGTCGTCTCGCTCTTTCGTGCGGCGGTGATCATGTCGAGCAGCCGCTCGCGCAAATGGCTGTTGTTGTCGCGCTCGTCCTTCTTCAGATAGCCCGCAAACCAGGCGCCGATCGAGCCCATGGCCGAGAGCGCCATCAGGGTCCACCAGATGTAATCGCTGTATTTGTCGAGGAAGGTCTTTTCTTCGCCGTCGACGAAGGCGGCCGCGCCCGGATGCACGGGGATCACCGCATCCTTGTCGGTGTCGGGCGTTTCGATCTTCGCCGCCAGCGGGAATTCCGTCACCAGTTGCTGGCGTACGGCGAAAAGCTGGCGCGTGAATGCCGCGATGGTGGTTTCGGACACAGTTTTGCGCGCCACGATGTGGTGCGAGAAGCTGATGGTCTTGACCTCGTCATCGGGACGATCGGGCGAGCCGCCGTAAGTGCCCGCGGGAATCTCGGCCGCTTCGTAGACCGGATGATTTTGCGCAATCGCATCCGCGGAATCGATCGCGAGGAAGGTTGGCGTGCCGAAATCCTTGGTGGAAACGGCGATCGCCTCGGACGTGATCTTGCTGTTGACGGGACCGGCCGCGAGATAGGCATCAGCCCTCTGGGCCTTGATCGCCTCGGCGGCTTCGCTTGCCGGGTATTGCACGATCTCGACCTTGGCGGGATCGACGCCGTATTGCTGGAGGATCACCTTGAGCAGATTGACGTTGGCCTGGGTGCGGCCGACCACGCCGACGCGATGGCCGGCGAGCTGCGCGACCTTGGTGATCTTCGCGCCCTTCTTCTTGCCCTTGCCGGGCACCGACCACAGCACCACGACGTTCTTGCGCAGGGTTGCAACCGCTTGCGCGTTCTTCGGTACGTCGACGTCGCCGCGCACGATGGCGAGGTCGGCCTTGCCCTCCGCCAGCAGATCGGCGCTGGCGGTGGCGCCGTCGGTCTGGATCGGACGCAACCGCACATAGCTCTTGTGCTGCGCGAAGGCCTGGGTCAGCGCCTGCACGACCTTGACGTCATCGCTGTTGGCGGGGCCGACCGCGATCTTCAGCGTCACCGGCCGCATGGCGAAGTAGTAGCCGCCGACGAGCGCACCAACGATCGCGAGCACCAGCGCGAGAGTCACGAGCGCCGTCTTCCGCGCCGATGATCGCGGCGAGGGCGGGGTGGGCGCTTCGGCCAGGTCCAATCCCCCGGTCATCGATCTCCCGAACAGTCGCTTGAGGCTCAGTTTCATCTTGGCCGCGATTTACGCCCGCAAGTGTAGCAAATTTCTTGTCCGGCAGGGTTACATCTCCGTCATGGTTAGCGGATGGGTCAAATCCCATATGAACCCGGGGCGTCAGTGCGGTGTTAGGGTAAAGTTCCCCTGAAAGGACGGAGGCGGCGATGGCAGAACGGCTCTCGGCGGAGGCGCGCAGGCAGGCGCTGGTCGGACTACCTGATTGGACCGAGGTTCAAGGACGGGACGCGATCGGGAAAACCTTTGTCTTCAAGGATTTCAACGAGGCGTTCGGCTTCATGACCCGCGCGGCGCTGGTCGCCGAGAAGATGGATCACCACCCCGAATGGCGCAACGTCTACAAGACCGTGGAGGTGGTGCTGTCGACCCATGACGCCGGCGGCGTCACAACGCTCGACATCGAGCTCGCCAAGGCGATGAATGCCATCGCCAAGCCGACGCCAGGCTGACATCTTGCGGGGACTGGTGGCATCCCCATCTTGTGATCAGCACGGGATGCGGCGATCTGCCACCCCCGGCTGAACGGGGATTTGTCGAACATGGCTGCCGAACACAGCGTCGGTTTCGAGCCGGCCGACCGGCTCGCGGAAGATCGTGAGAGCGTGCGCCGCCGCTTCTGGCGCAAGCTGAAGCGTGTCGCCGCGCAACTGCCGTTCGCGGAGGATCTGCTCGCCGCCTATTACTGCGCCTTCGACCGGCAGACGCCGCGCCATGTCCAGGCGTCGCTGCTCGGGGCGATCGCCTACTTCATCCTGCCGTTCGACTTCGTTCCCGACGTGATGCCGATCCTCGGCTTCACCGATGACGCCGCCGTGCTCGCCACTGCGATCCGCATGGTCGCCAGCCACATCACGAATGAGCATCGCGAAGCCGCCCGCGCCGCGCTGAAGCGCGGGGTGGATGAGGGCGAGGAGCAGGACTGAACCACCAATGTCGTCCTGGCGAAAGCCAGGACCCATTACCCCAGGAAGTCCTTTGGCGAAGACTCGTCGTTCGGTATTGCGACCGAACGCTACCGATAGATTCCGCGGTATGGGTCCTGGCTTTCGCCAGGACGACGCGTGGAGGGAGTCTTCGCTATCGCATCACCTCACGGATGCAAAATCACCTTGCCCATGGCCTGACGTCCGGCGAGCACCTTCAGGGCGTCGGCGGTCTGCGCCAGCGGGAAGATGCGGTCGACATGCGAGGAGATCTTCCCCTCCGCTGTCCACTTCACGAGCTTCTCGAGATTGGCGCGGTTCTTTTCCGGGTTGAGCCGGGTCCAGGCGCCCCAGAACACGCCGCGGATGTCGCAGCCCTTCAGCAGTGCGAGGTTCAGCGGCATCTTCGGAATGTCGCCGGCGGCAAAGCCGATCACGAGGAAGCGGCCTTCCCAGGCAATCGAGCGCAGTGCCTGCTCGGCATAGGTGCCGCCTACGGGATCGAAGATGATGTCGACGCCCTTGCCGCCGGTGAGCTTTCGCAAGCCTTCCTTCAAATCTTCCTTGCCGTAATTGAGCGTGAGTTCTGCGCCGTGCGCCTTCGCGAATTCGAGCTTCTCGTCCGACGAGGCGCAGGCGATCACCTTCAGGCCCATCAGCTTGCCGAGCTCGCAAGCGGCAAGTCCGGTGCCGCCGGCGGCGCCGAGCACCGCGAGCGTCTCGCCCGGCTTCGGGCTCGCGCGATCTTCCAGCGCATGCAGCGCGGTGCCGTAGATGATGATGATGCCGGCCGCGCGGTCATAATCGAGATTGTCGGGGATCTTCACGATCGACGCCGCAGGCAGCGCGATCTTCTCGCGCGCGCCGTTGTGGCCGCAGGAGGCGACGACGCGATCGCCGACCTTCAGATCGGTCACGCCGGGACCGATGCTCTCGATCATGCCCGCGACTTCGGCGGCCGGCGAGAACGGGAACGGCGGCTTGATCTGGTACTTGCCCTGGATCATCAGGATATCGAAGAAGTTCAGCGCCGCAGCCTTGATCGCGATCACGGCTTCGCCGGGACCGGCCACCGGATCCGGCACGTCGGCCAGAACGAGATCGTCGGGCTGGCAATATTGCGAGCAGAGGATGGCTTTCATGGCGGCACCTTGGGCGTTTCGAGTGGAATTATAGTTTGCCCGTTTCTGCCGGATTTAGGCACGGGCGACAATCCGGTTTCTTTGTCTATTGGAACGCACCAGCCTATCCTCTCATCATTGCGAGCGCAGCGAAGCAATCCAGAATCCGTGCCGCGGAAATAGCCTGGATTGCTCGCTGCGCTCGCAATGACGGGAAGAAAGAAAGGGAGGATTCAAACGATGTTTGAAACGGGCCTGCTCAAGAACAAGCGCATCCTCGTCACTGGCGGCGGTTCGGGTCTCGGTGCTGCGATGGCTCATCGCTTCCTCGCGCTCGGCGCCGAGCTCGTGATCTGCGGGCGCAAGCTCGATCGGCTGGAAGCAACAGCGAGCGAGATGCGCGCGCAGACCGGCGGCAAGGTCACGACGATCGCCTGCGATATCCGCGACGGCGCCGCCGTCGAGAGCATGATGGACGCCATCTGGCGCGAGGCGCCGCTCGATATTCTCGTCAACAACGCCGCGGCGACTTTCATCGCGCAGAGCGAGCATCTGTCGTTCCGCGCCGCGGATGCGATCCTCGCGCCGACGCTGCATGGTGCGATGTATTGCACGCTTGCCGTCGGCAAGCGCTGGATCGACGGCAAGCATGGCGGCGTCGTGCTCTCGATCCTCTCGACCTCGACCATCACCGGCCGCGCCTTCACCGTTCCCTCGGCGATGGCGAAGTCGGCGGTGCTGGCGATGACCAGGAGTCTCGCGGTCGAGTGGGGGCCCAAGGGCATCCGTACCGTGGCGATCGCGCCGGGACCGTTTCCGACCGCCGGCGCCTCGGGACAACTCCGCCCCGAGGGTCGCGACGAGGGATGGGGCGCGCGCAACCCGATGGGGCGCGCCGGCGAGCACAGCGAGCTTGCCGATCTTGCCAGCTTTCTGGTCTCCGACCGTGCCGGCTATATCAACGGCGAGATGGTGGTGATCGACGGTGGCGCGCATTTGCGCAGCTCCGGCGCGGAGGATTTGTTGCGCTGGACCGATGCGCAATGGTCGGAGCAGCGCGCGGCGCGATCCAGGGCCTAGTCGCCGCGACCTTCGCTAACTGCCTTCCCAAATTGGACTTTCCCGGTTATCCCTGCCGCGGGGACAACGCGCGGCCGGGCCATCTTCCAGTCACAATATTGAGGGAACCACTCCAGCATGTGGCGGGCGCTGATCTTAGCTTTGATGACGGGCGTGGTGGCCTGTGGAATCACCGATTCCGCGCGGGCGCAGACGGCGCAACCGGCGCCCAAAACTGCACCGAAAGAGGCCGCGCCGAAATCGGCTGCGCCGGCGGCCAATACGACTGGAAAGACGGCTGCAAAGCCCGAGAGCAAGCCGACCGCCCCTCCCGCGGCGGTTGCGGGCGGCGCCGAGCCAACCCTGATCGGACAGTTCGGCACCTGGGGCGCCTATTCGGCTGCGCCCAACGGCAAAAAGGTCTGCTTCGCGCTGGCCAAGCCGTCGTCGTCGAAGACCAACCCGCCGAATCGGCCGCGCGATCCTGCCTATGCCTTCGTCTCCACCCGCCCGGCGGAGAAGGTCAACAACGAAGTCTCGGTCATGATCGGCTACGCGCTGAAGCCGGGCTCTGAATCCTCGGTGGAGGTCGGCGGCGCCGCTTTCGCCATGTACTCGCAGGGCGACGGTCTCTGGATCAAGAACGCGGCCGAGGAGGAGCGGATGGTCGAGGCCATGCGCAAATCCGCCGATCTCGTGGTCAAGGGCATCTCGTCCAAGGGGACCGAGACGACCGACACCTTTTCGCTGAAGGGCCTCGCCCAGGCGCTTGACCGGATCTCCCAGGATTGCCGGCGATAAGATTGCAGGCGTTAAGCCTGCGGTCGATAAGGTCGCAATCGGCAATTCCGGTTGCTATATAGGGGCGGTTCCAAGTTTTTCCGTCATTCCGGGGCGATGCGCAGCATCGAACCCGGAATCTCGAGGTTCCGGGTCCGGTCCTTCGGACCATCCCGGAACGACCACCTAATCAGGTCCATTCAATGCAACCGACTGCCGAGCCGCACAACGCAACACTGGTGGAGAAGACTCCGCTCGAAACCTATGTGCCGCCGGCCAAGCCGTCGCTGATCGGCCTGTCGCGTACCGAGCTTGCCGATTGCCTCGGCGAGATCGGCGTCGCGCCCGCGCAGCGCAAGATGCGCGTGCAGCAGCTGTGGCATTGGCTTTATTTCCGCGGCGCCCGGAGCTTCGACGATATGACGTCGATCTCGAAGGGCATTCGAACCGATCTCGCCGAGCGCTTCACCGTCGACCGGCCTGAAGTCGTGGCCGAGCAGATCTCCAACGACGGTACCCGCAAATGGCTGCTGCGGCTGCCGAGCGGCGACAATGTCGAGCGGGCGCATGAAGTCGAGTGCGTCTACATCCCCGAGACCGATCGCGGCACGCTTTGCGTCTCTTCGCAGGTCGGCTGCACGCTGAACTGCTCGTTCTGCCACACCGGCACGCAGCGCCTAGTGCGCAACCTCACCGCCGGCGAGATCGTTGGCCAGGTGATGGTCGCGCGGGACCGTCTGAATGATTGGGCCGATCGCGAGGACGGCACGCGTCGTGTCACCAACATCGTGATGATGGGCATGGGCGAGCCGCTCTACAATTTCGACGCCGTGCGCGACGCCCTGCTCATCGTCGGCGACAACGAAGGCATCGGCATCTCCCGCCGTCGCATCACGCTGTCGACTTCGGGCGTGGTGCCGAACATCGTGCGCGCGGGCGAGGAAATCGGCGTGATGCTCGCAATTTCGCTGCATGCGGTGCGCGACGAGCTGCGTAACGAGCTGGTGCCCCTCAACCGCAAATATCCGATTGCTGAGCTGCTGCAGGCCTGCCGCGATTATCCCGGCGCCTCGAACGCGCGCCGCATCACCTTCGAATATGTGATGCTCAAGGGCGTCAACGATTCGCTCGACGATGCAAAGCTGCTGGTAAAGATGCTCAAGGGCGTTCACGCCAAGATCAATCTGATCCCGTTCAATCCCTGGCCCGGTACGGCCTATGAATGTTCGGACTGGGACCAGATCGAAAAATTCTCCGAATACATCTTCAACGCCGGCTATTCCTCGCCGGTGCGTACCCCGCGCGGCCGCGACATCCTCGCGGCCTGCGGCCAGCTGAAGTCGGAGACGGAAAAGCTTTCCGCCCGCGAGCGCCAGACGCTGCGCGCCATGGCGATGACGGATTGAGTTGATGCGCGCACGTGCTCTCGCATCCTCGTCATTGCGAGCGCAGCGAAGCAATCCAGAGTCTTTCCGCAGAGGCAGACTGGATTGCTTCGCGGAGCCTGTCATCGGGCCGCGCTTCCCGCGGACCCGGTTGCTCGCAATGACGGCGGGGGTGGCGTCATGTCGCTGATCGGCCGCCTCATCGTCATCTTCATCGGCTTTCTCGCCGCCTGTTTCATCGGCGGCATGATCGTCGTGGTCGCGCTGTTGTTTCCGGAGTTCGCCGATCTCGGCGCAGGTCCCGTCGATCAGGGCACGTTCGATATCCTGCTCGGGTTCGGCTTCATCTTCGTCTCCGGCTTTGCGCTGGTGCCGGCGGCGGTGATCGTCGCGATCACCGAGGCGCTCTACATCCGCAGTGCGCTCGCTTATGCCGTGGGCGGAGGCGTCGTGGGGCTCGCCTGCTATCTCGGCCTCGTCCCCTTTCACTCCGACACCTTGCGGTTCGAAGGCATCGTGCGGCGGCACCTGGAGATCATGACCGGCGCCGGCATTGTCGCCGGTGTCGTCTACTGGCTGATCGCGGGCCGCAACGCCGGGGCCTGGCGCAATCCACCGCCACTGCGAAAGCCGCCCCCGCCGTTGCCGTCGAATTCGCGACCGGATGCGCGGTGACTTTCTGACTTGCCACGGGGTTTTCATCCCCTTCCCACTCGGCTAAACCGCGCGCCATGAACCGGACTGGACTCTTCATCGCCCTGGCGCTGTGGCTCGTGATCGGCGTCGTTTTCGGCCTCTATCCCGAGCTTGATCTCAAGCTCGCCGCGCTGTTCTTCGACCCTGATACGAAGTCGTTCCCGCTCAAGCTGAACGACTGGGCCGGCTTCGCGCGCGATGCCGCGATGTGGGGCGCCTGGGCGTTCGTGCTGCCGCCGCTGATCGCGCTCGTGGTCAAGATGGTCCGGCCCGATCGGCCGCTGATGGTGTCGGGGCGCGCGATCGTGTTCCTGCTGGTCACGATCATCATGTCGGCCGGCATCCTCACCAATCTCACCTTCAAGACCTATTGGGGTCGGCCGCGCCCCGTGGTGGTGACGCAGTTTGCCGGCGACCAGCAATTCGTGCCGTGGTGGGATCCGCGCGGCGGCTGCGCGCGCAACTGCTCGTTCTTCTCGGGCGAGGGCGCGACCGCGTTCTGGACGCTGGCGCCGGCCGCACTGGCACCGCCGGCGTGGCGGCCGCTCGCTTATGCCGGGGCCGTGGTGTTCGGCCTCGTGACCAGCGGGCTGCGGATGGCCTTCGGCGGCCACTTCTTCACCGATGTCTCGATCGCCGGCCTCGTCACCTTCGTCGTGATCTGGTTTGCCTACGCGCTGATTTACCGCTGGCCACGTACCCGGTTCTCGGACGAGGCGGTCGATGCCGCCCTGACCCGGCTGAACATGCCCGCCTACCGGCTGCGCCAGCGCCTGTTCGGCCGCAAGACCGGTGCCGAGCCCTCAGTTTGAGCCATTAAATGGGTGCCGAGACCCGCGAAATTTGATAATCGCGCGGTCAACCCGCCCGCACATCAGCCCTTTGAGACCCGATTGGAAGCGCCATGACCACGATCCTGAAAAGCCTGCCCAAGGGTGAAAAAGTCGGTATCGCTTTTTCCGGCGGCCTCGACACCAGCGCGGCGCTGCTCTGGATGAAGCAGAAGGGCGCGCGCTGCTACGCCTATACCGCCAATCTCGGTCAGCCCGACGAAGCCGACTACAACGAGATCCCGCGCAAGGCGATGGAGTTCGGCGCCGAGAAAGCGCTGCTGGTCGATTGCCGCACGCAGCTCGTCCACGAGGGCATCGCCGCGATCCAGTCCAGCGCCTTCCACATCTCGACCGGCGGCATCACCTATTTCAACACCACCCCGCTGGGGCGCGCCGTCACCGGCACGATGCTGGTCGCGGCGATGAGGGAGGACGGCGTCAACATCTGGGGCGACGGCTCGACCTTCAAGGGCAACGACATCGAGCGCTTCTATCGCTACGGCCTGCTGACCAACCCGGGCCTGCGCATCTACAAGCCCTGGCTCGATCAGCAATTCATCGACGAGCTCGGCGGCCGCGCCGAGATGTCGGCATTCATGACCGCGCAGGGCTTTGCCTACAAGATGAGCGCCGAGAAGGCGTATTCGACCGACAGCAATCTCCTCGGCGCCACGCATGAAGCCAAGGATCTCGAGAGCCTCGACAGCGGCATCAAGATCGTCAACCCGATCATGGGCGTGCCGTTCTGGCGTGACGACTGCAACGTCAAGGCCGAGAAGGTCGTGGTGCGTTTCGAGGAAGGCCAGCCGGTCGCGCTGAACGGTCGGACTTTTGCCGATCCCGTTGCACTGTTCCTCGAAGCCAATGCGATCGGCGGCCGCCATGGCCTCGGCATGAGCGACCAGATCGAGAACCGCATCATCGAGGCCAAGAGCCGCGGCATCTATGAAGCGCCCGGCATGGCGCTGCTGCACATCGCCTATGAGCGCCTCGTCACCGGCATCCACAACGAGGACACCATCGAACAGTACCGCATCAGCGGCATGCGTCTCGGCCGTCTGCTCTATCAGGGCCGCTGGTTCGACTCGCAGGCGCTGATGCTGCGCGAGACCGCGCGCTGGGTCGCCCGCGCCGTCACCGGCGAGGTGACGCTCGAGCTGCGCCGCGGCAACGACTACTCGATCCTCAACACCGAGAGCCCCAACCTCACCTATGCGCCGGAGCGGCTCAGCATGGAGAAGGTCGAGGACGCAGCGTTTACACCGGCCGATCGCATCGGTCAGCTCACCATGCGCAACCTCGACATCAACGATACCCGCGCCAAGCTGAAGCTCTACAGCGACACAGGCCTGCTCTCGGGCAGTGAAGGCTCGCAGATCTTCCGGCTGGAGAGCGACAAGGGCTGATGATGCCGAGGATTGCTGCCTCATTCGTCATTGCGAGCGAAGCGAAGCAATCCAGAATCTTTCCGCAGCGACAGTCTGGATTGCTTCGTCGCTTCGCTCCTCGCAATGACGAAACAAAAATGGCCGGGATTGCTCCCGGCCATTTTGCATTTGTGTGTCGCCTCAGCGCGGCGGCGCGGTGCCGGGCGGGGGCGGCGGCAGCGAGGCCTGGCCACCGTTGAGCAGCGGCGTGATGTTGCGGACGGTGACGCGCCGGTTGATTGCGCTCGGCCCTTGCGTCTGCTCCTTCAGGTACTGCTCGCCGTAGCCCTGCGACGTCAGGTTCTCGGACGGCACACCGAATTGCTGGGTCAGCAATTCGGCCGCGGACTGCGCACGACGGTCCGACAATGACAAATTGTCGACGTCGTTGCCGACCGCGTCGGTGTGACCTTCGATCAGGAACACCACGCGCGGGTTGGCCTGAATCGCACGGTTGAGACCGTCGGCGATCGACTGCAGCTTCGCCGCCTGGTCCGGTGGGATGGTCCACGATCCCGTCTCGAAGTTGATCGTGTTGAGGTCGATGCTCGGCATTTGCATGCGAACATTGGGGCTGTAGCGGATCTCGTCGAGCGTGTAGCGACGATCGACCCGTTGCACCGGCGGCGCCACCATCGTCTCGTAGATCACGTCCGGCGACGCCTCCTGGGCGTCGACGATATAGCGATCGTAGGGCATGTTGACGACCGGAGGCGGCGCGTCGACATAGAAGCCGCCGACCGACCGCGGATCGCGGTAGCTGTTGTCGATGATGACGAGCTCGCGGCCGGCCGGGTCCCTGCGGATTCGCCGCAGCAGCCGACCGTCCGGACCGACAACAGTAATGATCTCGCTGCCGTCGGGACGGATCACCACGGTGCGGGTATCGGCGCCGACAGTCTCGGTGCGGATGTCGCGGGCGCCATAGCGGAAGCGATAGAGATCATTGCCGCGGACGTATGTCTGCCCACCCGGATCGCGAATGATGATGCGGTCCGGCTCGGTGTAGACGGTGCGGCCGCCTTCGACGGACTCGCGTCGCTGGTTGCGGTAGTCGGCGATGGTGGCGCCGATCACGGCACCGGCGACGACACCTGCACCGATCGCGATCGGCGTCAGGTCACGCTGTGGCGGACGCGGCGGCGGCGGCAGGGGCGTGGTCGTCGTGGGCGCGGCGCGGAAGGCCGGCGCAACCGTGGGCGCTGCGTATTGCGCCCTGTTGGGCGGCGGGGTCGCAGCCGCCGAGCCCGGGACGGTGCCCGGTGCCGCGACGCCGGCGGGGGGAGCCGGCGGCCGGGGTGGGGCACCTGCCTGCGGCTGGGTCGGCGGAGCTCCCGCAGCGGGCGCGCCAGCAGCGGGTGCGCCAGCAGGAGGCGCACCACCCTGGCGACCCGGGGGCGGTGTCACGGCGCCACCGGGGGCCGGCGTCGTTGTCGGGGCCGGGGTTGCGCCGGGCGCGGGCGGCGAACCTGGACGTCCGGGCGGCGGCGTCGGAGCGCCACCGGGGGTCGGCGTGGCCGTCGGTGCGGGGGTGGCGCCTGGAGCCGGTGATCCCGCAGCCGGGGGCGCACCAGGACGTCCGCCGGGGGGCGGCGTACCGGGGCGGCCAGCCGGCGGCGTGCTGCCTGGAGCCGGCGTCGCGGTCGGCGCAGGAGTCGCTGTCGGTGAAGGTGTTGTTGCAGGTGCAGGCGTGGCCGGAGCGGGCGCACCCGGTCTCGCCGTCGGCGCCGCAGGTGCCGGCGACGGTGTCGCCGTGGGCGCAGGCGCGGGCCGTCCCGCAGGACCCGCTGCAGGCGGCGGCGGTGGCGTCGGGTGAGCCGCAGGCGGCGGTGGTGTGGGCGCGTGCTGCTGCGGAGCCGCGGCGGGCGGCGTGGGAGCCGGGCGCGCCGCGGGCGGTGCAGGAGGCGGCGCATGCTGTTGCGGAGCCGCAGCCGGGGGCGGCGAAGGCGGCTTCGGGGCGGCAGGCGGCGGTGGGGGCGGCGGCGGTGCCGGACGGGCCGCAGGTGGCGGCGGAGGCGGTGGCGGCGCTGCCGGGCGCGGCGGTGCGGCAGCCGGCGGAGGCGCCGCGGGCGGATGGGGTGGTGCAGCTGCGGGCGGCGGTGCGGCCGGGCGCGCGGGCGCCGCAGGCGGCGCGGCCGCTGGCGGTCCCTTCGGTGGCTGCTTCGGTTTTCCGTCAGGGCCGGTTTCTTGTGGCGCCTGGGCGACGACGAGCGGCGACGCGCCTTGCGCATGCGATGCGGAGCTTGCGAATTGCATCGCGGTCAGAGCCGTGGTGGCAAGCAGCACGAAACGAAAATTAGTCATGATGGTGAACTTCCCCGGAAGGTTCTTTGACGAAGTGTTGGGATGAACAGCTACGCGTTAGGCCGGATTGTGGCGGACGAAGCGGTCTCGGCCGGATTTATTTCTGCACGCAAATCACCTTACTATGGTGACGTTCATTGCGCATTCAGGCGCGGGTTGCAATTGCCTCGGATGTGATGCGTCGCTTCATGCGTGATGATCCCGCGGCGGATTTGCATCCGTCGCAGGATTCGGCGTGAGCGGTCCGTTCGGCCCGCGTGATGGAATCTCTTCAGGCATGCGGCCCGGCAATTCATCGGGCGGCGGTGGCGAGCCGGGCTCGCGCACCGGCGGCGCGATTTCGGGCTGCGGATTGCCCGGCGGAATCCCCGGCGGCGGCTCGGTGGGCGTGCCGGGTGTCGACGGCGGAATCTCGGGCGGTTCGATCGGCATCGGCATCATCGAGATCAGTTGTCGGGAAAACGACAACGATGATGTCGCGCCGATGTTCCGTCTCGCGTCGCCGTCTTATTCAGGCGCGTGGCAGACGGCCTCGATGTTGTGTCCATCGGGGTCGAGCACGAACGCGCCGTAATAGGTGGGATGATAATGCGCCCGAATGCCGGGCGGCCCGTTGTCGCGCCCGCCCGCTGCAATCGCCGCCTTGTAAAACGCATCCACCGTGGCGCGGTCCTTCGCCAGGATCGCCACATGCACCGGCTTGTTCAGCGCACCCTCGCCGCCGATCCAGAAATCCGGCTTGCCGTCGGCGCCGAAGCCGGCGGCCGGATCGTGTCCGGTCTGCTCCTGCGTGACCTCCATGATCAGGCTGTAGCCGAGCGGCGCCAATGCCTTGGCGTAGAACGCCTTGGCGCGCTCATAGTCGGAGACCGGGAAGCCCATATGGTCGATCATCGCAACCTCCGTCGTTCGTTGTCAGCGCGACAGGAACGTATTGCTCCGCGTCTTGCGCGCAACGGCAAAGCCGCGCGCGACCATGTCAGCGATACAATCTTCCCGCCATTCCTTTTGTGACAAATGCTCGATCACCACCGCGCGCGGCCATAGTGATTGCGGCGCGTCGCGGAAGAAGCCGATCAGCACGCGGTCCTCAAAGCCCTCGACGTCGATCTTCAACGCGTCCACCTTCGCGACGCCGGCTTCGTCGAGAATGCGCGTCAACCGCAGCGAGGGCACCTTGATGGCCTCGCTGCTGGCCGTGCCGGTAACGACATGCGTGGCGCCGAGATTGCCGCCGCCGCTCTCGATCAGGAGCTCGCCGTCGCTGTCGCCGGCGGCGGCCTGCACCAGGCGCACCTGCGTCACTTTCGATGCGGCCTGGTTGAACGAGAGCCGTCCAAACGTCATTGGATGAGGTTCGATCGCGACCACTTTTCCCGATGGCCCGACCTGTCGTGCCATCACCAGCGCAAAGGTGCCGACATTGGCGCCGATGTCGACGAACACACCGGCCTCCGGGGTGTGCTGGCGCAGGAAGTCGAGCTCGTCGAGATTGTAGTCGGGATTGAACAGCGCGCCGCGCTCGGTCGCGCTGCCCTGGTGATAGAAGCGGAACGATGCACCCTGGTACTGCACGTCGACGGGACCACCGCGCAGCAGGTTCACCAATCGCGACAGCCAGGGCCGGAACGCGCCGCGCTTCAGCCCCGATTGTGTCGCGAGGCGAATGATCGCGGCCTGCGCCGCGTTCGGCGCGAACGCGCCGAACGGCGCGGACGAAGGTGCATTGTCGATCGTCAAGTCAAAGTCCTCGTTGCAAGCGGCGCATGCATAGCCGGTTTTGCCGGGGACTCCAACGCTCGATCCGGGCAACAATCTCCGGGTCGTCCCGGCGAAGGCCGGGACCCATATCCCCAGGGAGGAGTTTGGCGAAGACCAGCAGTTAAGTGGTTTGCCGCGATACGTGCGCCGCATTCCACAGATGCCGCACGCGGTATGGGTCCCGGCCTTCGCCGGGACGACAAGAAAAGAGACCGCCCCTCACGCCGCCTTCTTCGGCGGCGCCTTCCGCTGCCTCAGAAATCGTCCGAGCAGCTTGCGCTTGCCCTTGCGCGGGATCAGGTCGATGTCGCTGACGAGTTTTGCGCCGCCCTTGCGGCGCTCCAGCACGATCTTGCGGCTGTGGAAGGCCTCCAGCTCGACGCGGTGCGCGACGCTGACGATGGTGGCCTTCGGCAGCTCGTCGGTGACCATCTTCATCATCTTGTCCTGGCTCTTCTCGTCGAGCGCCGAGGTCGCCTCATCGAGCACGACGATATCCGGGCTGTGCAGCAGGAGCCGCGCGAAGGCGAGACGCTGCTTCTCGCCGCCGGACAGCGTCTGGTCCCACGGTCCATCTTCCTCGATCTTCTCCTTGAGATGGTCGAGACCGACCTTGTGCAAGACCTCGCCGATCTCCTCGACGGTCCAGTCGTCTTCCGCGCCGGGATAGGCGACCGCGCGGCGCAAGGAGCCGGACGGCACGTAGGGTCGCTGCGGCAGCATGAACAGCCGCCGGTCGGGATGGAAATTGACGCTGCCGCCACCCCATGGCCAGAGCCCGGCGATGGCCCGCACCAGCGTGCTCTTGCCGGTGCCGGATTCGCCGGCGACCAGCAGCCGCTCGCCCGGCTCGATCACCACCTCGGTCTCGCCGACCACGGCAGTGCCGTCGTCGAGCGTGACGGAGAGGTCGTTCAGCTCCAGCACGGCGTCGTTGCTGGTCTCGCCGCGCTTGATGCGGCCGAGGCCGTCGCCCTGCTCGGCGCGCTCGAGGCCGTCGAGCGACATCATCAGCGATGCGATGCGGCGAGCGCAGGCATTCCAGTCGGCGAGCCGCGGATAATTGTCGACCAGCCAGCCGAACGCACTCTGCACGATGGTGAAGGCAGAAGCCGCCTGCATCACCTGCCCCAGCGTCATGCTGCCGTCGAGGAATTTTGGCGCGCAGAGCAGCAGCGGCACGACCGGCGCAACGAGACTCGATCCCTGCGACACCAGCGTGGTGCGCATGTGCTGACCCGCGAGCCGCGCCCATTGCCGCAACACATTGGTAAAATTGCGGTCGATGCCGTCGCGCTCCTCTTCCTCGCCGCCGAGCAACGCGATGCTTTCGCCGTTTTCGCGCACCCGCGTCAGCGTGTATCGGAAATCGGCCTCGGCCTGGTTCTTGTCCTCGGAGACCTGCACGAAGCGGCGGCCGATCACCAGGATCGAGCCGGAGGCGATCGCGGCGTAGAGCACTGCGGCGATCACGAGGAAGCCCGGGATGGTGATCGCCGACCCGCCGAGCGTGACCGTGAGTGCGCCGCCGATGGTCCAGAGCACGACGATGAAGGTCGCGGCCGACAGCAGCGCGGAAGTCACGCCGGCGAGAAAATCCACCGGCGAATCGGTCGCGACGCGCAGATCCTCCGCGATCCGGTATTCCGGATTCTTGTGGTCACCACCGACGAGATTGAGCTGGTAATAGCGACCGTGGCCGAGCCAGCGCGTCAGCACGCTTGCCGTCAGCCAGGCCCGCCAGCGCCGCTGGATGCCCATGCGCGCAAACACTTGCGCCACGCCGAGCACGATGCTGCCGATCGCAAGCGGGAAGAACACCGCGGTGAGATGGAAGACGGTGGACGCCTCGCGCTTCTCGATCGCGTCGAAGATCGCCCGATTCCAGACATTGATGCCGTACTGGAAGCCGACGGTCAGGACGATCAGCACGCCGAGGCCGATGGAGTAGAGCCACGCCAGCCGGTCGCCATTGCGGCCCCAGAACCCGCGCGCGCTGATCCAGAAGCGGGTGAGGAGGTAGTCCTTGCGGGCTTGTTCGGCCTCTTCGGGCGACAGCTCCGGGTCGGGCTCGACCAGCTCGGGTGGCGGCGGCGCCACTTCCTCGCCGTTCTCGCCGACGATTTCGACAATGGGCGGCTTCTTGCCCGGTTCGCGCTTTCCGGCCGGCTTTTGCATGACCGGATAACGCGAGAGAAATCAAACGGTTCCCAACGGTTCCGAGTGTCGGATCATTCGGCGGCGCCGTTGCGCACCCGGCGCAGCCGTGCGACCCGGTGCAGGACGCGCGACAGCTGATCGATCGCATAGGGCTTCTGCACGAGCTCGAAATCGAGGTTGCCGTCCTGGGCCAGCGTCGCTTGGGACAGCGCCTCGCTGTAGCCGGTGGTCAGCACGACCGGCACGCCGATGCCGCGCTCGCGCACCGCCTGTGCGAGATCGAGCCCGGTCATATCAGGCATCACGACGTCCGAGAAAACGACATCGAAGCGATCGACGTCCATGACCAGCTCGGCGAGTGCATCGGTTGCATTGTCGACCAGCGTGACGCTGTAGCCGAGCTCGGTGAGGCCGTCGGCAGCGAAATTGGCGAGTTCGATATTGTCCTCGACCAGCAGCACCGACATGCCGCTGCCGGCCATTGCCGGGGCCGTGTTCGGTGCCTGCCGCTGCGGCAGCAGGTGCGGCGGCACCCGCGGCAGATAGAGCGAGAAGGTGCTGCCGTGTCCCACCTCGCTCGTGACCGTCACCTCGCCGCCGGACTGCCGGGCGAAGCCGAACACCTGCGACAGGCCGAGACCGGTGCCGTGGCCGACCTGCTTGGTGGTGAAGAACGGCTCGAAGATGCGCTCGAGCCGCGCAGCCGGAATGCCGATGCCGGTGTCGCTGACGGCAATGCCGACGAAGCCATGTTTGCCGGGCAGGTCTTGTTTGCCAGGCAGGTCTTGTTTGCCAGGAAGGTCTTGTTTGCCTGAAAGGCCGTGGTCGCCCGAGACGGGAGCCTGCGTGTCCGCAATGGTCGTCGCGGCCTCGACCTTGAAAACGATCCTGCCCTTGCCGTGCATGGCATCGCGCGCATTGGTCGCCATGTTGATCAACGCCGTCTCGAACTGGCTTGCATCGGCATTGACGAGGCAGGGCTCAGCCGGCAGCCGCATCGCGATTTCGATCGCGGGTCCGAGCAGCGTCGCGAGCATGTCGTGCAGCGACTGCATCCGCGCGCCGACGTCGAACACCTCCGGCTTCAAGGTCTGGCGCCGTGCAAAGGCGAGCAGCTGCGAGGTCAGCTTGGCCGCGCGCGCGACCGCGTCCGCGATGGCAGTGATGTAGCGCTGGCGCCGCTCCTCGCTCAGTTGCGGCCGGTTCAGCAGGTCGACGGAGGCGCGAATCACGGTCAGGAGGTTGTTGAAGTCGTGCGCGACGCCCCCGGTGAGCTGCCCGAGCGCCTCCAGGCGCTGGCTGTGCTTGAGCGCCTCCTCGGCCTCGCGCCGCGCGGCGGCCTCGGCCTGGAGATGCTGGGTACGCCGGAAGGCCAACGCCAGCAGCAGGAAGAGCAGCGCGGTGGCGGGAATGCCGAACACCAGGTGTTGGCCCATGGTGGCGAACCAGCGCGCGCGGATGGCCGAGGTCTCCAGCCCCGCGCTGACATAGATCGGGTATTCGGCGATGCGCCGGTAACCGATGCGGCGCTCGATCCCGTCCGAGGGCCACGCGACGGTGATGAGGCCATGCTCGGGGTGAGCTGCAATACTCTGGCCGACCGGCCCGCTGGCATCGAGCCTGATGTCGCGGTCCAGCCGCGGAAGATGCGCCAGCACCACGCCGTCGGTGCGACCCATCGCGAAGAAGCTGCCGCGATCGGTGCCGATCCTGGCATAGAAGCTTTCGAAATATTCCGGCAGCACGGAAGCCTGGATCACGCCGATGAACCGGCCGTCGTCGGTCTCGCGGCGGCGGCTGACCCCGAAGAAGCGGGCACCCTGATAGGGCTGGCGCGGCGTCAGCGAGGTGCCGATGAACGTGCCGATGGTCTGGTCGACATGGGTATAGAAATAGTCGCGGTCCGCAAAACTCTGCTCCGGTGGCGGCGAGGCGAGGCTGTTGACCAGCGACTTTCCATCCGCATCGAAGATCCAGGCCGATTTGAGCTGCGGCAGCGAATCGGCCAGCCGCTTCAGGCGGCGGTGCAGCGCCGGCTCGCGGGCGCGGATGACGGCGTCGGGAAGGCCGCGCACCACCTCGTTGATCTCGGCGAGGCTGCGGTCGATCGTCTCGAACACCTTGAGGGCGTGCTCATGCGCGACGTCGAGGGTGCGCTCGATCTCGCGGTCGGCGATGTCTTTTGTCGAGGTGTAGGAGATCGAGGCGGCGATCGCGAACAGCGCAATCGGGAGCGCCAGGGATGCAGCCATCATCCACTGCAACAGTCTCAGCGAATTGCGTTGCGCGCCCTGCACGGTCGCTCCGGTCCCACACCGGAGAGCTTACTTGAATTTCGCGCCGGGAAGGAAGCGGCTTGTGGCGGGAACCGGAGGTTGCAATCTGCCGGCTCGCCCGCGCAGGGGGCGGAGGCAAAATCTACTCGAACACGCGCCCACCGTAGAATGCCCCGGCCGTTCCGGCCGGGGATTGCAGCATGAACGACGCCTAGATCTGGCGCTCGACCATCTTGAGCTTGAGCTCGGCGATGGCTTCCGCCGGGTTGAGGCCCTTCGGGCAGGCCTTTGCGCAGTTCATGATGGTGTGGCAGCGGTAGAGCCGGAACGGATCCTCGAGATCGTCGAGCCGCTCGCCGGTCGCTTCATCCCGCGAATCCGACACCCAGCGATTGGCCTGGAGCAGCGCGGCGGGACCGAGATAGCGCTCGCTGTTCCACCAATAGCTCGGGCACGAGGTCGAGCAGCAGGCGCAGAGGATGCACTCGTAGAGGCCGTCGAGCTTCTCGCGGTCCTCGTGGCTCTGCTTCCATTCCTTCTGCGGCGTCGGCGAGGTCGTCTTCAGCCACGGCTCGACCGAAGCGTACTGCGCATAGAAATTCGTGAGGTCGGGAACGAGGTCCTTCACGACAGGCTGGTGCGGCAGCGGATTGATCTTCACCGCGCCGTCCTTCACGTCGTGCATCGAGCGGGTGCAGGCCAGCGTGTTCTGGCCGTCAATGTTCATCGCGCAGGAGCCGCAGACGCCTTCGCGGCAGGAGCGGCGGAAGGTCAGCGACGGATCGATGTGGTTCTTGATCCAGATCAGGCCGTCCAGCACCATCGGACCGCAATCCTGGGTATCGACGTAATAGGTGTCGACGCTCGGATTCTTGCCGTCGTCCGGGTTCCAGCGATAGACGCGGAATTCGCGGACGTCGGTCGCGCCCGCGGGCTTCGGCCAGGTCTTGCCGCCGGTGATCTTGGAGTTCTTCGGAAGTGCGAATTCAACCATTTCGATAAAGCTTTCGCTGTTCGCTCAGTACACGTGCGCCGTTTAGTAAACGCGAGCTTTCGGCGGGATGTACTGCACGTCGTTGGTCATGGTGTAGTCGTGAACCGGGCGGTACTCGATCTTGACCTTGCCGGAATCTTCCAGCCAGGCCAGCGTGTGCTTCATCCAGTTCTTGTCGTCGCGCTCGGAGAAGTCCTCGCGGGCATGCGCGCCGCGGCTCTCGGTGCGGTTGGCGGCCGAGTTCATCGTCACCACCGCCTGCGAGATCAGATTGTCGAATTCGAGCGTCTCGATCAGGTCGGAATTCCACACCAGCGAGCGGTCGGACACGGCGATGTCGGTGATGCCGCTGTGGACCTTCTCGATCAAATTCTGGCCTTCGCTCAGGATATCGCCAGTGCGGAACACCGCGCAATTGTTCTGCATCACGTGCTGCATGCCTTCGCGCAGCTTCGCGGTCGGCGTGCCGCCGGAGGCGTAGCGGTAGTGGTCGAGCCGGCCGAGCGCCAGATCGGACGAATTCGCCGGCAACTCCGGCTGGCTGGCGTTCGGCGTGAGCTTTTCAGCCAGGCGCAGCGCCGCGGCGCGGCCGAACACCACGAGGTCGATCAGCGAGTTGGAGCCGAGGCGGTTGGCACCGTGCACGGACACGCAGGCGGCTTCGCCGATCGCCATCAGGCCGGGGATGATGGCGTTGTCGTCGCCGTCCTTCTTGGTCAGCACTTCGCCGTGATAGTTCGTCGGGATGCCGCCCATGTTGTAGTGCACTGTCGGCACGATCGGGATCGGCTCGCGCGTCACGTCGACATTGGCGAAGATCTTTGCGGATTCCGAGATGCCCGGCAGGCGCTCGGCCAGCACCGCGGGGTCGAGATGGTCGAGATGAAGGAAGATGTGGTCCTTCTTCTTGCCGACACCGCGGCCTTCGCGAATCTCGATGGTCATCGCGCGCGAGACGACGTCACGCGAGGCCAAATCCTTCGCGGAGGGCGCATAGCGCTCCATGAAGCGTTCGCCCTCGGAGTTGACGAGATAGCCGCCTTCGCCGCGCGCGCCTTCGGTGACGAGACAGCCCGAGCCGTAGATGCCGGTCGGGTGGAACTGCACGAACTCCATGTCCTGCATCGGCAGGCCGGCGCGCAGCACCATGCCGCCGCCATCGCCCGTGCAGGTGTGTGCCGAGGTGCAGGACGCATAGGCGCGGCCGTAGCCGCCGGTCGCCAGAATCACGGACTGGGCGCGGAAGCGGTGCAGCGTGCCGTCGTCGAGCTTGAGCGCGATGACGCCGCGGCAGGTGCCCTGGTCGTCCATGATCAGGTCGATGGCAAAGAACTCGATGAAGAACTCGGCCGCGTGGCGCAGCGACTGGCCGTACATCGTGTGCAGCATGGCGTGGCCGGTGCGGTCGGCGGCGGCGCAGGTGCGCTGCGCCTGGCCCTTGCCGTAGTCCAGCGTCATGCCGCCGAACGGGCGCTGGTAGATCTTGCCGTCTTCGGTGCGCGAGAACGGCACGCCCCAATGCTCGAGCTCGTAGACCGCCTCGGGCGCGTTGCGCACCATGTATTCGATCGCGTCCTGGTCGCCCAGCCAGTCCGACCCCTTCACGGTGTCGTACATGTGCCAGCGCCAGTCGTCCTTGTGCATGTTGCCGAGCGAAGCCGAGATGCCGCCCTGCGCAGCGACCGTATGCGAGCGGGTCGGAAACACTTTTGTGATGCAGGCGGTGCGGAGGCCGGCTTCGCTGCAGCCGACCACGGCGCGCAGCCCCGCGCCGCCGGCGCCGACCACGACGACGTCATAGGTGTGGTCTTCGATCGGATAGGCTTTGCCGTTGGTGGCGGGAGCGCCGTTGGCCTTGCCATTCGTATCATTGGCCATGGCTTAGACTCCGGAGGAAAGTTTCAGGATCGCGTAGGTCGAGGCGAGCGCCACGGCGATCGAGAAGAAGTTGTTGAGCATGATCGAGATGAGCTTCAGCTTCTCGTTATGGATGTAGTCCTCGATCACGACCTGCATGCCGATCTTCATGTGCCAAGCGCTGGCGAAGATGAAGAGCAGCAGGATCACCGCGATCGGCAGCGAGCCGAGGATCTGTGCGGCGCCGGCCTGGTTGCGGCCGAGCAGCATCATCACGATCACGATCACGGGAATCATCAGCAGCGTCATGGCGACGCCGGTGATGCGCTGGCGCCAGAAATCGGACGTGCCCGAATGCGCCGCGCCGAGATTGCGGACGCGGCCGAGCGGGGTGCGCATGGAGGAGCGCTTCGGAGAGCCGTGGGATTCGTCGAAACTCATCGTCCGCCTCCGATCGCGTAGGCGATGATCCAGACGAGGACTGTGAGCACGATGCCGCCGATCAACGCGCCCCAGGTCAACGCTTCGCGCTCGTTGGCCTTGAAGCCGTAGCCGAGGTCCCAGACGAAGTGCCGGATGCCGCTGAGCATGTGGTGCATCAGCGCCCAGGTGTAGCCGAACACGATCAGCCGGCCGATGATGCTGCCGGTGAAGGCCTGGACGTGGCCATAGGCGGTGGGGCCGGAGGCCGCCGCTATCAGCCACCAGGCCAGCAGCAGCGTTCCGGCGTAAAGCGCGATGCCGGTGGCGCGATGGACGATGGAGAGCGCCATCGTCAGGGTCCAGCGGTAGACTTGCATGTGGGGCGAGAGCGGTCGTTCGATCCGTGCGGTCATGGGCTTCAATTGCTTTATTGCGGCCCAGCATGGGGCGCGCGGGGATCGCGAAAGGTCGGCTCTATTTACGGAGTCGATTTCACCTGCGCAATCACCAAATCGACATAAATCGAACCTGGGTTCAGCTCTAGGCCCTTGATGTAACAAGGCCAATCGGCGGCTTGGTATACCAGGACGATGGCGCACCGACTAAAGAAAGAACCAAAATTCATCTCTTCTTGAGGAGCTGGGGCGCATTGAAATTACTATTGGAACGGCTCTAAGCCGCCGCAGGCCGGCGAGGTTCGAACCAGTCAGTTCATGACGTTCGAACCGGCAGGGCTGATCGGCGAGCAATTTTCAATTTCCGCCAAGCGCACCGATTTTTCGCGAGACGGGCGGATATGCGCAGCCCGCATCCCACCCCAGACCGGCGATGCGGCGGTCGACCCAACAAATCAGATCGCCTAGAGCATTGCGGGCAGCCGTTTCAGAGCGATGCATCGGAGAAGTTGCGACCGATCGCCGGGGTAGGTCAGGGGTGATTGCAGGACTTGATATCAAGGAGATCGTCGAGCTCGCGCTGCTGCTGATCGCAACCGGCGCGCTCTCCGGATTTTTGGCCGGCGTGTTCGGCATCGGCGGCGGCGCGATTCTGGTGCCGGTGTTCTACGAGTGCTTCCGCATTGCCGGTGTGCCGCTCGAGGTGCGCATGCCGCTCTGCGTCGGCACTTCGCTCGCCGTCATCATTCCGACCTCGATCCGTTCGTTCCAGGCGCACTACAAGCGCGGCGCCGTCGATTTGTCGATCCTGCGCGCCTGGTGGCTGCCGATCCTGATTGGCGTCGTCTCGGGGAGCGTCGTCGCGCGCTACGCGCCGGAGCGGCTGTTCAAGATCGTGTTCGTCGCCGTCGCCTGGTCGGCCGCGGTACGGCTGATCTTCGCGCGCGAAAGCTGGAAGCTCGGAGATGATTTGCCGAAGGGTCCGCTGATGCGAATCTACGGCTTCTGCGTCGGCATCTTGTCGACGCTGATGGGCATCGGCGGCGGATTGTTCTCGAACCTGCTGATGACCTTCTACGGCCGGCCGATTCATCAGGCCGTGGCGACGTCATCGGCACTCGCGGTGCTGATCTCGATCCCCGGCGCGCTCGGCTACATCTATGCCGGCTGGCCCGCGGCAGCGAACTATCCCGGCGTCGCAGCCCTGCAAATTCCGTTCGCGCTCGGCTACGTCTCGCTGATCGGCGCCGTGCTGGTGATGCCGATGAGCCTCGTCACCGCGCCGCTCGGCGTACGAGCCGCGCACGCGATGTCGAAGCGAACGCTGGAGATGGCGTTCGGGTGCTATCTCTTCATCGTTGGCAGCCGGTTTGTGATGAGCCTCGTCGGCGGGCAGTAAGGGGTTCGTCGCAGGCTCTCTCCTCAACGTCGTCCTGGACAAGCTCGGGAAGCGAGCGCCGATCCAGGACCCATTACCCCAGGAAGGAGTTGCGGCGCGCAGCTGGCGACCGCGAGTCTTCGCCAAATTTCTCCCTGGGGTAATGGGTCCTGGCTTTCGCCAGGACGACAGCGAGAGCGCGGCCTCGCCTTGCCGTTGCGCCCCTACTTCTTCGCGTAAAGGTCCTTGTACGTATCCCGCAGCACGTTCTTCTGCACCTTGCCCATGGTGTTGCGCGGCAGCTCGTCGACGACGAAGACGCGTTTGGGCATCTTGAACTTTGCCAGCCGGCCGTCGAGCGCCTTCAGCACCGCGGCCTCGGTCACATCGGCGCCCTTGTTGCAGACCAGCACCGCCGTGACGCCCTCGCCGAAATCGGCGTGCGGCACGCCGATCACGGCGGATTCGATCACGCCGGGCATGGCGTCGATCTCGCTCTCGATTTCCTTCGGGTAGACGTTGAAGCCACCGGAGATGACGAGATCCTTGCCGCGGCCGAGAATGTGGACGTAACCCTTGGCGTCGATCTTGCCGAGGTCGCCGGTGATGAAGAAGCCGTCGTCGCGGAATTCCGCCTTGGTCTTCTCCGCCATGCGCCAATAGCCCTTGAACACGTTGGGGCCCTTGACCTCGATCATGCCGATCTCGTCGCGCGGCAGTTCCTTGGCCGTCTCGGGATCTGTGACGCGCACGGAGACGCCGGGCAGCGGAAAGCCGACTGCGCCGGGCACGCGCTCGCCGTCATAGGGGTTCGACGTGTTCATATTGGTCTCGGTCATGCCGTAGCGCTCGAGCACGGCATGCCCGGTGCGCGCCGACCATTCGCGATGGGTTTCGGCGAGCAGTGGCGCGGAGCCCGAGATGAACAGCCGCATGTGTTTTGTGGTTTCGCGCGACAGCGCAGCATTCTGGAGCAGACGGGTATAGAACGTCGGCACGCCCATCAGAACCGTGGCACGCGCCATCAGCTTGATGATCAGATCCGGGTCGAGCTTCGGCAAAAAGATCATCGACGCCCGCGAAAACAGCGTCACGTTGGTCGCCACGAACAGGCCGTGGGTGTGGTAGATCGGCAGCGCGTGGATCAGCACGTCCTTGTCGGTGAAGCGCCAGAAGCCGACGAGCGAGAGCGAGTTCGACGCCAGATTGTCATGGGTCAACATCGCGCCCTTGGAGCGGCCGGTGGTGCCTGACGTATAGAGGATCGCGGCGAGATCGTCGTTTGCGCGCGACACGGTGGTGAATTCGCTGCTGGCCTTGTCGGCAGCGTCCGTCAGCGAGCCCTTGCCGTCAGGCCCGAGCGTCTCGATTTTCGCCTTCACCTTGGCGGCGATGGGGCCGAGGCCCTCCGCCTTGGAGGGGTCGCAGACCACCAGCGAGGGCTCGGCATCGCCGATGAAATAGTCGAGTTCGTTCAGCGTATAGGCGGTGTTGAGCGGCAGGTAGACCGCGCCGGCCCGCACCGTAGCCAGGTACAGCACGATGTTGGCCACGGATTTCTCGACCTGCACCGCAACGCGGTCGCCCGGCTTCACGCCGCGCGCGACCAGCAAATTGGCCATCTGCCCGGCCCGTGCGATCAAATCGCCATAGCTGATGCGCCCTCCGTCATGCGTCTCGATCGCGAGGCGCTTCGGATCGTCCAGGCCGTCGAACAGGCGGGAAAACAGATTGGCGTTGGCAGCTTGGTTCATGCAAGATTTCCTCGACCGCAAGGCTTGACCACAAGGCTCGTCAGACAAGGCCGGTCAAAACCGAGGGCTGGATTAGCAAAAACCGCCCCGATGAAGCAACGGAGACAGTTTGCATGACCAAAAACGGGAAACGCGTGGCCTGGGTCACGGGCGGCGGCAGCGGGATCGGGGAGGCCGGTGCCGAGGCGCTCGCGGCCGACGGCTGGACGGTGGTGATCTCGGGCCGGCGCAAGGACGCCCTGGATACCGTGGTCGCGAAGATCACCAAGGCGGGCGGGGCGGCCGAGGCGATTGCGCTGGACGTGTCGGTCGCCGCCGAAGCCCAGAGGGCGGCCGATCAAATCGTCGCGAAGCACGGCCGGATCGACCTGCTGGTGAACAATGCCGGCATCAATGTCCCCAAGCGCAGCTGGAAGGACATGGAACTGGAGGGCTGGGACAGACTGGTTCAGGTCAATCTCAACGGCGTGCTCTATTGCATGCACGCGGTGCTGCCGACGATGCGCAAGCAGCAGGACGGCTCCATCATCAACGTCTCGTCCTGGGCCGGCCGCCACGTCTCGAAAATGCCGGGCCCGGCCTACACCACGACCAAGCACGCGGTGCTGGCGCTGACCCATTCCTTCAACATGGACGAATGCGTCAACGGCCTGCGCGCCTGCTGCCTGATGCCGGGCGAGGTGGCGACCCCGATCCTGAAACTCCGCCCGGTGGTGCCGAGCGAGGAGGAGCAGGCCAGGATGCTGCAATCCGAAGATCTGGGCCGCACCATTGCGTTCATCGCGAGCATGCCGGCGCGGGTCTGCATCAACGAACTCTTGATCAGCCCGACGCATAACCGCGGGTTCATTCAAACGCCGCATAACAGGGATTAGGACGTCACTCGTCGTCCCGGCGAAGGCCGGGACCCATAACCACAGGACGTAGTTTGGCGAAGACACGTGGTTACCTGTCTCGCGCTACAACTGCTGATCGGGAGTATGGGTCCCGGCCTTCGCCGGGACGACAATTGAGTTTGTAGCGCTCACACACGGATGCGCCGCCCTATAGTTTCACGCATCACGATAAATTATTTCCCGAAACCCTATCGCAAACCCTCCCGTAGTTCGAGCCAACGACGGCGCTGCTGCTTCACGCTCACAGGTCGCAGCCACTGTTGTTGCCATCTCAAACGCCGGCAATCGCCGGTCACAATCCAATCGGGAGACTCTCCATGTCGAAGCGTATTGCCTATCTCGCGGCCGCCGCGTTCAGCGCCCTCGCCATCACCGCGACCGTCGTCGCGCCCGTCCGCGCCGAGGAGAAGACCGTCATGGTCGGCGGCGCCGCGATGTTCCCGTCCAAGAACATCGTCCAGAACGCCGTCAACTCGAAGGACCACACCACGCTGGTGGCGGCGGTGAAGGCGGCCGGCCTGGTGCCGACGCTGGAAGGCAAGGGCCCGTTCACGGTGTTCGCACCGACCAACGCCGCCTTCGGCAAGCTGCCGGCCGGCACCGTCGACACCCTGGTCAAGCCCGAGAACAAGGCGACGCTGACCAAGATCCTCACCTACCATGTCGTGCCCGGCAAGCTCGAGGCTTCCGACCTCACCGACGGCAAGAAGATGAAGACCGCCGAAGGCGAGGAGCTGACGGTGAAGAAGATGGACGGCAAGGTCTGGATCGTCGATGCCAAGGGCGGCACCTCGATGGTGACGATCTCCAACGTCAACCAGTCGAACGGCGTGATCCATGTGGTCGATACCGTGCTGATGCCGGCGACCTAACACCGCGCGATCCTGTTTCATCCCCCGATCAGGGTGCGACGAAAACGGCGAGCCGGGGGGTACCCGGCTCGCTTTTTTGTGACCACGATAGCCCGCCGGTATCGATTCGATGCCGGACTGGGCGTAACGAAAGCGGAAGCATCGGCGTATAATTGCTGTCAGACGATGTTCAGGACGGAACCATCATGTCGAGCCTCACTGTCACCGACGAGCAGGTCAGCGCCACCCCGGCCAAAGTGATCCAGCCGGCCTGGGTCCGGGTCATGCACTGGATCAACGCCCTCGCCATGGTCCTGATGATCCTGTCGGGCTGGCAGATCTACAACGCTTCGCCGCTGTTCGGCTTCAGCTTTCCGCGCGACTACACGCTCGGCGGCTGGCTCGGCGGCGGCCTGCTCTGGCACTTTGCGGCGATGTGGCTCTTGATGATCAACGGCCTCGCCTATCTCGTCACCGGTCTTGCCACCGGCCGCTTCCGGAAGAAACTGCTGCCGATCACCCCGTCCGGCGTGCTCCACGATGTCAGGGCTGCCCTGACCTTCAAGCTCGGCCATGCCGATCTCACCGTCTACAATTACGTCCAGCGCCTGCTCTATGCCGGCATCATCGTGGTCGGCGTGCTGATCGTGCTGTCGGGCCTGGGGATGTGGAAGCCGGTGCAACTGCATTGGCTGGTCATGCTGTTCGGCGATTATCCGACCGCGCGCTACATCCATTTCTTCTGCATGGCTGCGATCTGCGCGTTCCTCGTCATTCACGTTTTACTCGCGCTGCTGGTGCCGAAGAGCCTGCGTGCGATGATCATCGGTCGTTGAGCGGAGCAAGAACCATGGCCAAGCGCTCATTCCTGATCCCCGGCGTCGACAAGCGGCTGCTGATCAAGGACTCCATCAAGACGATGCCTGATGTCAGCCGCCGCCGCTTCATCGCGGGCGGCGCCAGCCTCGGCGCGCTGACGCTGCTCACCGGCTGCGACGTGATCGATTCGTCCTCCGCCGAGGAGATGCTGAAGTCCGTCTCGAAGTTCAACGACGCGGTGCAAGCCTTCATCTTCAATCCCGATGCGCTGGCGCCGACTTTTCCGGAGAGCGCGATCACAAAACCGTTTCCGTTCAATGCCTATTACGATCTCGACGACGCGCCCGAGGTCGATGGCAACGACTGGAAGCTCGAAGTTCGCGGCCTCGTCGACAACAAGAAGTCGTGGACGCTTCCGGAATTGTACAAGCTCCCGCAAGTCACGCAGATCACCCGTCACATCTGCGTCGAGGGCTGGAGCGCGATCGGCAGCTGGACCGGCACGCCGATGCGCGACTTCCTCAAGCTGATCGGCGCCGACACGCGCGCCAAATACGTCTGGTTCCAGTGCGCCGACAAGGACGGCTACAATTCTCCGCTCGACATGCGCACCGCGCTGCATCCGCAGACCCAGATGACGTTCAAGTACGCCAATGAAATCCTGCCGCGCGCCTATGGCTTCCCGATGAAGATCCGCGTGCCGACCAAGCTCGGCTTCAAGAACCCGAAATATGTGGTCTCGATGGAAGTCACCAACGACTACAAGGGCGGCTATTGGGAAGACCAGGGGTACAATTCGTTCAGCGGGAGTTAGCTCCGCGGATCTGGCCTACCGTCGTCCTGGACAAGCGAAGCGCAGATCCAGGACCCATTACCCCAGGGTTCAGTTTGACGAAGACTAGCAACTACGAGCCTTCGCCAAACTCCTCTGTGGGGTAATGGGTCCTGGCTTTCGCCAGGACGACATGGATCAGGCCGGCCCCACCTTGCGCTGGCACAGCGCCGCGACCGCCCCCAGCGCCAGCAGCGCCGCCGACACGTTCAGCGCGTAACTCAAGCTCCCCAGCGCGTCCGTGATCGCGCCGACCACGATCGGGCCGAGTGTCTGGCCGACGCCGAACGAGATCGTCATCGCCGCGATCGCGGTCGGCCACACCTCGGGCGGATAGTTGAAGCGGACGAAGGCGGTGGTCGAGCCGACCACCGCGAAGAAGGCGACGCCGAACACCACCGCCGAGACCGCGAGCCATGCCGGCGAATGCCCGAGCATCGGCAGGGCGGCGCCGAGCGCGTTGGTGCCGAGGATGATGGCGGTCGCCAGTCCGCCGCGATCGAGCGCGAGCACGCCGCGCCAGGCCCACGGCGTGACGAAAGCGCTCAGCCCAATCAGGCTCCAGAACGCAGCCTGTGCCGCGGCCCCGCCGCCGCCGTCGCGCACATAGGCGATCATGAAGGTCATGTAGGCGATGTAGCCCGCGCCGAACAGGAAGTAGCCGGCGAGATAGATCAGCACGGGAAGAATCGCGAAGGCGCCGTGGCTGCCTTGCGAGAAACGCACTCCGCTCTCGATGCGGACCAGGAACAGCGGCACGGTCATGGCGACGGACAGCAGTGTCATCGCCCACCACACCAGCCACCACGAGCCCGGCCCGAAATATTGCAACGTGAACGGGGCGATCAGTCCCGAGGCGAGAATGCCGATACCGGGTCCGGCATAGAACAAGCTCAGCAGGAAATTGGCCCGCTCCGGGCGCGACTGCGCGATTGAAGCGGCCAGCGCACCGCCGGCGACGAAGCCGGCCGCGGCGCCAACGCCCAGCACGAGACGCGCCAGGCTCAGCGCAACGAAATTTCCGGTCAGCGCGCAAGTCGCGAGCGCGGCGACGCAGGCCAGGGTTCCGCCGCGGATCGCCGCCGACCAGCCGACGCGCTGGATCAGCCGGGACGCCACAAGCGCGCCCACGAGGTAGCCGACGGCGTTGATGGTGTTCATGAAACCGGCCGCCGAGTAGGACCAGCCGAGGTCCTCCCGCATGTCGGGCAGCACCAGGGCATAGGCAAAGCGGCCGATGCCGAGCCCGACCGTCGCGGCCAGCGACAGGGTCAGGATCAGCCGCGCGGGGTGGGCGTCGGGCGGGGGGCGGTCAGGCGCGTGCAAGGGGGTACTCCGGCATGCGCAGTGTGGCAGGCCCCGTCCGCCTTGCACAGCCGCGAGGCGGCAATGGTGTCTTGCCAAGCGCGCAACGCCGCTCTAGCACTCCGGCCGAAATTCACGAGCGTCGTCATGCCCGTCCTAGTGCCGGGCCATGACGAAACGGAGGAAGAACGTCATGGCGACCCACAAACTGCTGCTGCTCCCCGGCGACGGTATCGGCCCCGAAGTGATGGGCGAGGTGAAGCGGCTGCTCGACTGGCTCAATTCGGCGGGGATCGCCAAGTTCGAGACCGACACCGGCCTCGTCGGCGGTTCGGCCTATGACGCGCACAAGGTGTCGATCTCGGAAGGCGACATGGCCAAGGCCAAGGACGCCGACGCGATTATCTTCGGCGCGGTCGGCGGCCCGAAATGGGACGCGGTGCCCTACGAGGTGCGCCCCGAAGCCGGCCTGCTGCGCCTGCGCAAGGATCTCGGTCTGTTCGCGAACCTCCGTCCCGCCGTGTGCTACCCGGCGCTGGCGGATGCCTCGAGCCTCAAGCGCGAGGCGGTCGAGGGCCTCGACATCATGATCGTGCGCGAGCTCACCGGCGGCGTCTATTTCGGCGAGCCCAAGACCATCACCGATCTCGGCAACGGCCAGAAGCGCGCCATCGATACCCAGGTCTACGATACCTATGAGATCGAGCGCATCGGCCGCGTCGCCTTCGAGCTTGCCAGGAAGCGCAAGAACAAGGTGACGTCGATGGAGAAGCGCAACGTCATGAAGTCGGGCGTGCTCTGGAACGAGGTCATGACCCAGGTTCACAAGCGCGAATATCCGGATGTCACGCTCGAGCATCAGCTCGCCGATTCCGGCGGCATGATGCTGGTGAAGGCGCCGAAGCAGTTCGACGTCATCGTCACCGACAATCTGTTCGGCGACATGCTGTCCGACATCGCGGCGATGCTGACGGGATCGCTCGGCATGCTGCCCTCGGCCTCCCTCGGCGAGGTCGACGTCAAGAGCAAGAAGCGCAAGGCGCTGTACGAGCCCGTGCACGGCTCGGCGCCCGATATCGCAGGCCAGGGTCTCGCCAATCCGATCGCGATGATCTCGTCCTTCGGCATGGCGCTGCGCTACTCCTTCGACATGGGCGCGCTCGCCGACAAGGTCGACGCCGCGATCGCCGCGGTGCTGGCCAGCGGCCTGCGCACCGCCGACATCAAGTCGGAAGGCACCACGTCCGCCTCGACCACGCAGATGGGCGAAGCGATCCTGAAGGAATTGCAGAAGCTGCACGCGTAACATGCGTGCCGTCATTCCGGGATGGTGCGTAGCACCAGACCACAGGTGCGCAATTGCGCACCGGGGAATCTCGAGATTCCGGGTTCGGCTCTTCGAGCCGCCCCGGAATGACGGTGTGGCACTAAACAAAAAAGGCCGGGCGTGAGCCCGGCCTTTTTCGATTCGAATTGTGGTCCGCCTCAGTACAGCGGGAAATTCTGCGGATAGCCGCCAACGTCCTGCGGCGGGCTCAGCGGCTGGCGATCGATCGGACGGTTGAGGTTTTCGCGCGCGAAGGACGGATAGCCCACGGCTGGCGGGAAGGCGTAGTCGGAGAACTTGCGGTCGCCCGGATTGACCTCGGTGCCGCCGTCGAGCCAGGAGCGCTTGCTCACATAGATGCGGGTGCGGCCCTGCTGATAGGTCGCGTTGGGGCCGCTCGGGCCGTAATAGGGACGGCCGTTGTCATAGCGCTGCTTCTTGGTGTCGGCCGCGGCGGGTGTCGCGACGGCTGAGGACATGGCAATCACGGCGCCGGCCGCAAGCCACATCGCCAGTTTGTTCGCGGCAGAGAAATTCGAGCTCATCACGTCCCCTTCAGGCGGCAAGCCGCCAATCGATTTCACCCCCATACTAGCCCGGCCGGGGCGGCTGCAACTAGGTCAATTGGGTCACACCAGCGCTGAATAATCGTGCGCGCCGGCAAAAGTTGCATGGATACAGCTACTTGAGCTTGATGCCGGTCAAAGCGCTCCGCGCAATTGCGCGTTGGCGGCGCCGAGCAGCCAGTCCGATGCGCCCGGGGGCGCGCAGGGGCGGCGCTTTAGCTCCGCATGGGCGAACAATTCGGCCAGCTTCGGCTCGTTGCCCGATGTCAGCAGCGTCAGCCGGTTCAGCGTACAGGCGATCGCCGCGCGCCGCTCGGGCAGGGTACCGCCCTGGCAGGAGAAGCCGGAGATCTGGAGCGCCGGCTCCTCGCTGCGCTTGAGGTAGCCGAGGCAGACCCGCGCGCCCTCAGCCGCGCCGGTTGGCCGGAACAGGGCGACAGGGCCGAATTTCGTGTCGATCAGGCCGGCTTGCTCCAGCGGGGTCGCGATGCCCAGTCCCATCCGGACGGCCAGGTCCGCTGTTGCCGGACGCGCCACGTCGAATTCGCCGCCTTCCCGGTAAATCTCGAGCTCGGCCAAGAGCTCAGCCTTGAACTCGACCTTGGGCCTGTCCGCCTCGCTCGCCCAGCCCATCACGTCCCTGCGGCCGCCTTCGGGGTGCCTGAAGATGGTGTAAGAGGCTGTTTTTTCTGACGAATCGAGCCGGCTGAGGGCGAAGGCCGGAGGCGAGCGGTCGGCCACGCTCCAACCCGGCTTCTCCGCGGGCTCATCGTCCCGGAGATCAGGCAGCTGGCCAAGTGCCGCAAGCCCGAGGATGGCAAACAGCACCAAAGTCCCCACATAGGCGAACAGGCGCGCCAGCGTGCCGACGACCTCGTCGGCGAAGGCTGCGAGCGCCAGATGGATCTGGGTGGGGGTTGCGGCCGTGCTGGCCTCAGGCGATTGCATCCACGGCCTTCAGGCATGGTCCAACGTTGTCTTGAGGCCGGTTCTCGCATAGAAGCGCTGCTCTTCCTGTTTAAGCCTCAGCTTCGGGAAAGAGCTTTTTCGTCGGAGAGTGAACGATGGGTTACAAAGTCGCAGTCGTCGGCGCGACCGGCAATGTCGGACGGGAAATGCTCAACATTTTGGATGAGCGCAAATTCCCCGCGGACGAGGTGGTGGCCCTGGCGTCACGCCGCAGCATGGGCGTCGAGGTCTCCTACGGCGACCGCACGCTGAAGGTCAAAGCGCTCGAGCATTACGACTTCTCCGACGTCGATATCTGCCTGATGTCGGCGGGCGGCGAGGTGTCGAAGGAATGGTCGCCGAAGATCGGCGCCGCCGGCACGGTCGTGATCGACAATTCCTCGGCCTGGCGCATGGACCCGGACGTGCCGTTGATCGTGCCGGAAGTGAATGCGGACGCGACCGCGGGCTTCAAGAAGAAGAACATCATCGCCAACCCGAACTGCTCAACCGCGCAGCTCGTGGTCGCGCTGAAGCCGCTGCACGACAAGGCCATCATCAAGCGCGTCGTGGTCTCGACCTATCAATCGGTGTCGGGCGCCGGCAAGGATGCGATGGACGAATTGTTCTCGCAGACCAAGGCCGTCTACACCAACCAGGAGCTGGTCAACAAAAAATTCCCCACGCGTATCGCCTTCAACGTCATCCCCCAGATCGACGTCTTCATGGAGGACGGCTACACCAAGGAAGAGTGGAAGATGATGGCGGAGACCAAGAAGATTCTTGATCCCAAGATCAAGCTCTCCGCGACCTGCGTGCGCGTGCCGGTCTTCGTCGGCCATTCCGAGGCCGTCAACATCGAGTTCGAGAATCCGATCAGCGCGGACGAAGCGCGCGACATCCTGCGCAAGGCGCCGGGCTGCCTCGTCATCGACAAGCACGAGCCCGGCGGCTACGCCACGCCGTATGAAGCGGCCGGCGAGGACGCCACCTATATCAGCCGCATCCGCGAGGACGCGACGGTCGAGAACGGTCTCGTGCTGTGGTGCGTGTCGGACAATCTGCGCAAGGGCGCCGCGCTCAACGCGATCCAGATCGCCGAAGTGCTGATCAACCGCAAGCTGATCAGCGCGAAGAAGAAGGCGGCGTAGCTCCGCTGCCGTAGGGTGGGCAAAGACGCGAAGCGTCGTGCCCGCCATCTCTCCGCAGTTGCTATGGAAGTGGTGGGCACGCTTCGCTTTGCCCACCCTACTAGAGCTCGCTAGTCGCGCGCGTTCCTGAATTCCTTCGCCGCCTTGTCCAGCACGAACAGCGATCCCTCCGCGACGCCGAAATAGGCGCCGTGCGTCTGCATCTGGCCGGCGTCGACCGCCTTCCGCACGAACGGGAAGGTCATCAGGTTTTCCAGGCTGCGGAACACTGCGGCCTTCTCGATGCGCTCGACGAATTGCGCCATGGTCTCGTGGTCGCGCTGCTCGACCACCTCGCCGGGCTTGATGAACATCTGCATCCATTTGCCGATGAAGTCGCCCGGCGTGAGCGGCTCGATCTTGTCGACGAAAGCACGGATGCCGCCGCATTGCGCGTGCCCGAGCACCACGATGTGCTTCACCTTCAGCACCGTCACGGCATATTCCAGCGCCGCCGAGACGCCATGCGCGTTGCCGTCGGGTTGATACACCGGCACCAGATTGGCGATGTTGCGGACCACGAAGAGTTCGCCCGGCCCGACGTCGAAGATCACTTCGGGCGAGACGCGGCTATCGCAGCAGCCGATCACCATCACTTCGGGGAACTGCCCCTTCACCGACAGCTCGCGGTAGCGGGTCTGCTCGGTCGGCAGCCGCTGGGTGGCGAAGGCCTTGTAGCCTTCCAGCAAATGCTCTGGGAATGTGGTCATGGCCTATGCCTAATCATATACCGCAGGGGCGAACAAGCCTTTCGAATAGGCAGGCCAGATGCTATCGGCTTCGGTCGGAAGTGAGACGAGGAAACCGGAAAGGAACGCTTGCATGACCCGCCCGCGCCGCAGCCATCTGTTCATGCCCGGCTCCAACCCCCGCGCGCTGGAAAAGGCGCGCAATCTCGCCGCCGATGGCCTGATCCTCGATCTGGAAGACTCCGTCGCGCCCGATGCCAAGGCGGTGGCGCGCGACGGAATCGCGGCCGCGATCGCGGCCAAAGGGTTCGGCAAGCGCGAGATCCTGATCCGGACCAACGGCCTCGACACGCCCTGGTGGGGCGACGACGTCGCGATGGCGGCGAAGGCCTCGCCCGACGGCATCCTGGTTCCAAAGGTTTCAAGTGTGGAGGACCTCGACACGATCGGCCGTCGTCTCGCCGAGCTCGGCGCGGCGCCGACCGTAAAAGTCTGGGCCATGATCGAGACCGCGCGCGCGGTGCTGCATGCGGAGGAACTGGCGGCCGCGGGGCGCGATCCAGCGAGGCGCTTGTCAGGCTTCGTGTTCGGCCCGAACGACATCTCGCGCGAGACGCGGATCAAGATGCTGCCGGGCCGCGCCGCGATGATCCCGATGATCACCCATTGCATCCTGGCAACGCGCGCCCACGGCCTCGAAATCCTCGACGGGCCCTACAGCGACATCGCCAATTCCGACGGTTTCGCAACCGAATGCGCGCAGGGCCGCGATCTCGGTTTTGACGGCAAGACGCTGATTCACCCCTCGCAGATCGAAGCCTGCAACGCGATCTTCACCCCGCCCGAAGAGGAAGTCGCGCGCGCGCGAAAGATCATCGCGGCGTTCGAGCTGCCAGAGAACGTCTCGCGCGGTGCGATCCGCCTCGACGGCGCCATGGTGGAACGTCTGCACGCCGACATGGCGCGGCGCACGATCGAGATCGCGGATGCGATCGCTGCGATGGGAAAGGCGTAACGGCTCGGCGTAACGCGACAGAGCACGCCCACTCCGCAGCACTCAGATCGTCTGCTAGCCATCCGCCCGATCGTCTGTTATGCTACGAGTTGTAGCAGACAACGCAACAGGCGGGTCGAATGAGGCGGCGTCGGTTTATTTCGCTTCTCGGGGGAGCTGCGCTCGCGCCGTTTTCTGCGTTGCCGGTCCGTGCGGATCCTCCCGATGGCTGCAGTGTTCCCGCCGCGCGAGACGACGGTTGGCCGGTCGCCCCCGTCGGTGAGGACAAGCTCATCGATCGCACCGCGCTGTGTAAGGTGACCGATCGGCTTGCGGCCAACGCCAACGTGCATGCCCTTCTGATCGCGCGCGGCGGCAGGTTGGTGTTCGAACGCTACCTCAGGGGCGACGACGAAATCAGCGATCGCCCCGTTGCAAACGCCAGCTTCGATCCTGACACGTTGCACGACACGAAGTCGGTTTCAAAGAGCGTCGCCTCCCTCGCGCTCGGGATCGCGATCGACCGCGGGCTCATCCGCGGCGTCGACGAGCCGATCTTCAATTTTTTCCCCGAGCTGTCCGACTTGCGCTCACCGGAAAAGGATCGCATCCGTCTCTCGCACGCGCTCACCATGTCGATGGGCCTGAAGTGGGTGGAGGCGACACCGAGCACCGGCAACGACAACAACGACGAGGCGCGCATGCATATGGCGGCGGACCCGTGCCGTTATGTCCTCGGTCTTCCCGTGACGGCTCCGGCCGGGCATGAGTTCTTCTACAACACCGGCGCGCTCACGCTCGTGTCGGCCATCGTCCGCAAGGCCGTCGGACGCCCGCTCGACGAATTTGTGCGCGAGGCGTTGTTCGAGCCTTTGGGCATCACCGCATTCGCGTGGAGACGCGTGAAGGGAGATGCCGACGCCGGCGGCGGATTGCGCCTGCGGCCGCGCGACATGTTGAAGATTGGCCAGCTCGTGCTCGCGGGTGGCCGCTGGAACGATCGCCAGATCGTGTCAAAGGCCTGGATCGACGCTTCGATGACGCCGCGGCTGGAGGCTACCGGACCTTATTTTTACGGCTATCTTTGGTGGCTCGGCCGCTCCCTGCACGACGGGCGTGAGGTCCACTGGGCGGCCGCGCTTGGTCGCGGCGGACAATCGATTCGCGTTGTTCCGGAGCTCGATCTCGTCGTCGCCGTGACCGCGGGCTACTATCAGGACTACAGCCCGCGCGCGTTCCAGGTACAGGCCGGCGTTTTCAAGGACGTGCTGCGCGGCATTCCGTCTTCGGGCTGAACTGGAATTGTCGAAGTGTGGCGCGCCGCCTCAGTGCGACGCTGCAACGTCGCGATCGAGCGACTCCAGCGTCGAGGCATTGCCGCAATAGCCGTGATAATTCTCCGCGGCGGTGCCGTCGGCCAGATCGCGATCGCATCGGGCCTTGTGGCTGCAAAGCGCGCAAACTCGCTCCATGTCGCGCAGCAACAGCGGTTGCGCCTGTCCCAGCCGCTCTTCGTTGATGCCGAGCTGCTCCAGCATCTTCGGCAACTCGTCGGCGGCGTGGTGGCCGTGACGGACCAGTTCCTCGAGATCGTCAGGTGCAATCCTGAGATCGCCTGCGATCCGGTTGAACTCCGAGCGGTCGAGCTGCCGCATCTCGTTCAGCTCGCGGCGATGCTTCAGCCAACTCGCAAAGGACTCGATGAGGTCCTGGACAATGGGATAAGGCCTGCTTGCGGTGCTCATGCGAAGCTCCATTCGAACGGCGGAATTGGAGCGAGACTAGGCACAATGGTGCAGGAGTGCGTTGCGCTGGATCAAACACAGCTTGCGTATCCCGGACGCGCTGCAGCGTGAAACGCTGCTGCGCAGAGCCGGGACCCATCGCACCACATTGCTGGGTCCCGGCTCTGCGGAGCGGCACTGCGTACCGCACCGCGTCCGGGACACGAGAACAGAGTTAGGTAAACCGCTCCGCCGCCCACGCATACAAACTGCCCGGAATCGGCTTCTCGGCACCGCGGCCCTTGGGCGAGATGTGCAGGCCGATGATCTCGGGGTTGGCGACGAGGCCGAGATAGCTCGAGGGATCGAAGAACAATTTCGGTTCGGCGTGCACGGCGTAGAACGACTGCTTCGGCAGCGCATTCTGCAATTCGCCGGTACGGCGCGCGAGCGCGGTGAGTGCCGCCGGCCCGAAGATCGCGACGCGGATGTCGGAGAGGCGGTTCGAGCCGCCGCGCAGGCGGCGCATCGCAAACGTGACGCGATGGCGCAGCGACAGCCAGTTCGGCGTCAGCTCCTCCTGCTCCATCAGCTCTTCGAAGGCGGCAACGATGCCGTGTCTGGGCGGAAGGTAAATTACGGAATTGCCGAGCTGGCGGGGCCGCTCCCACGCGAAGTAGGGCTTTGCCGGATCGATCTCGACGGGCCTCAGCAGCAGCACGTCGGCGTCGAGCCACAGGCCGAGGCCCTTCGCCATCAGCTTCATACGGAAGAAGTCGCTGAACTGAAGCGTGGTCCAGTCGCGCCAGCTGCCGTCCGGCTGCGGCGGTCGCAATCGTTCGGAGAACGCATGCGGCAGGATTGCCTCGGCATCCGCATTGCCGACGCCTGCGGGCAGGCCGGGAATGGTGTCGAAGCTGTAGACCGTGACCTTGTGGCCGGCCGCCAGCTGCGAGCGCAGACAGGTCTGGCGCAGGGCGTCCATCGGGCCATGCCAGAAGGTGACGATGTCGGGCAGCATGTGTGGAGCTATACGGGATAACGAAGGCAAAGAAAAAGCCCCGGCGCTGGTGGCACCGGGGCTCGAACAGAAAGCTGCAATCAGGCCCAGGCGCGTTCGCGCTTGAGCTTTTCCTCATAGGTGTCGATCGAGGCCTTCTTCTCCATCGTCAGGCCGATGTCGTCGAGGCCGTTGATCAGGCAGTGCTTGCGGAACGGGTCGATCTCGAACTTGACCTTGCCGCCGTCGGGACCGCGGATCTCCTGGTTCGGCAGGTCGATCGTCAGCGTCGCGTTGGCGCCGCGCTCGGCGTCGTCGAACAGCTTGTCGAGGTCTTCCTGCGAGACGCGGATCGGCAGAATGCCGTTCTTGAAGCAGTTGTTGTAGAAGATGTCGCCGAACGAGGTCGAGATCACGCAGCGGATGCCGAAGTCGAGCAGCGCCCAGGGCGCGTGCTCGCGGCTCGAGCCGCAGCCGAAATTGTCGCCGGCGACCAGCACCTTCGACGTGCGATAGGCGGGCTGGTTGAGGACGAAATCAGGATTCTCGCTGCCGTCGTCCTTGTAGCGCTGCTCGGAGAAGAGCCCCTTGCCAAGGCCGGTGCGCTTGATGGTCTTGAGGTACTGCTTCGGAATGATCATGTCGGTGTCGACATTGATGATCTTCAGCGGCGCCGCGACGCCTTCCAGCGTGGTGAACTTGTCCATGGTTGCGCTTTCCCGGGTGGTTCTGGGGAACAGGTATTTATCGCGATCGGGGGCCGAATCCTAGGCCGAATTCGGCAGATCTAGTCTGCTTGAGCCTCAATCGCGGCCATATCGTCGTCCGAGAGGCCGAAATGGTGGCCGATCTCGTGGATCAGGACGTGGCGGACGATGTGGCCGAGGCTCTCGTCGTGCTCGGCCCAGTAATCCAGGATCGGCCGGCGATAGAGCCAGACCATGTTGGGCAGCCGCGCCACGTCGCCAAAGCTCTGCTGCGGCAGGCCGACGCCCTGGAACAGGCCGAGCAGGTCGAACTCGCTCTCGCATTCCATCTCGTCCAGGACTTCCTCGGTCGGGAAGTCGTCGACGCGGATGATCACGCCCTCGCAGAGGCTGCGAAACTCCGCCGGCAGGCGTTCGAACACTTCATGCGCCATCGCTTCCATCTCGGCCAGCGAGGGCGCTTTCAATTCCGTCCACATGCGGTTCTCATAGCGTGGGTTTCGCGGCGATGCATCCGGCTTTATAAGCGCGGCGAGGTTGACGGGCGCCGTCAAAACGGGGAGCGTAGGGCCTCGAATAGGACGTTCAGGTGGGCGGAAAAATGCGAGCGAAAACAGCGCTGACGCTACTGTGCATGGGGTTGTTTTCGCAGTTTTGCGTTGGCGCGGAGGCCCAGACCGCTGCCCCCGGGGTCAGGCTGGCCCAGGCGGCCTCACGAGACGATCTCCCGCCGCCGCGCAAGCGGCCCCCGGCGCGCCTGCGCGTCACGCCCTATTACAGTCCGGATGGCGTCTATCCGCGTTACAACCCGGGTCCCGATGCGGTCCGCGAGTGCAACGCCACCTATGTGCAGGAATATCGCCCCAGCGGCACGGTGATCGTGCCGCACATGAGTTGCTACTGGCGCCGGGGCTGAGTTGGCCGATCCCGCCGGCAGCTGCGCATGCGGACGCAGCGGAGGTCGATCATGACGAGATGGATCGCAGTCACGGTTGCCCTCGGGCTGATCGTCGCTTCGCCCGGCGTCTCCATTGCCGCGACGCAGGACACCGCAAAGTCAAAGGCCTCGGCGTCCGCAACAGACATCGGTGCGCGGCGTCACGGGCGCCATCATGACGCTGTGCGCCAATTCGCACCTTCCGAGCCGCGTTACTACGCGCGGCCTGTCTACTATCGCCCTTATCCTTACGGCGTGCCCGCACCGTTCGTGCTTGGCTTCGGACCGTGGTGGTGACGTCGCGGCGCGACGTCGGGCACGTCGTTCATTCATGAGGCATTCACGTCGCTGTCCCTAATTTAATCTCGGGAGCGACCGTCAATGAACAGCGCTGACGCGCGGCGCGAACGAGCGTCGCAACTCCGCTGTCCAGATCCAGGGAGAATTGCATGCTGAGGATATTGGGTCTCAGAGCAAGCACGATGCGCTTGCTCGGGATTGCGGCCGCCGCGACGCTGATGCTGTCGGCCGGGACCACGCGTCCTGCTGAAGCGATGACACCAATCAATCCGACGGCGTTGCCGGCGGCGAAGGCCGCAAGCGACGACATGATCCAGGTTCGCCACGGCGGCGGCGGCGGTGGACATGGCGGTGGTGGTCATGGCGGCGGCTTCCATGGCGGAGGCGGCTTCCACGGTGGCGGAGGACATTTCGGCGGCGTCCGCAGCGGTGGTTTCCACGGTGGTGGCTTCCGCGCCGCGCCCGCCTTTCATGGCGGCGGCTATCGCTACGGCGGAATTCACCATTACGGCGGCTATCACCGCTATGGCGGCTATCGCCCCGCCTATTACGGCCATCGCCATTTCCACCGTCGCTACTACGGCGGCTACTATCCCTATTACAGCCATCCGCGCCGCTGCCGGGTCATCTGGACCTATTACGGCCCGCGCCGCGTCTGCCGCTGGCATCGCTGGCACCATCCGTACCGCTATTGGTGATGTGAGTTGTGTCGTCATGCCCGGGCTTGTCCCGGGCATCCACGATCTTTCTGTGCAAGTCTAAGAACGTGGATGGCCGGGACGAGCCCGGCCATGACGGAAAACGTCGCCTAAATCCAATCCTTCAGTTTCCACGTCGCCGACGTCCAGCGTGTGAGGTTCTCCAGCTTCCACTGCTTGAACATCGCCGGCGGCCAGCGGCTGAGCTTCGAAGTCTCCTCGACCTCGGGCTTGGCGATCATGCGCAGCGGTGCCGCGCGCCGCCGGTGCTGGGGCGTCGCCGCGCTGATCAGATCGACATATTCAGGCTTGTTGGCCAAGAGCTGCGTCCCCGCGAAACCGTCGCGAGGACGCAGTGTCGGCGCTGCCGATTAACGGCGGTTTGCCGCGATCGCTCAAATTGCAGGGAGCGGCTCAGCGCCACTCCCGCACATCCACGAAATGACCCGCGATCGCCGCGGCTGCGGCCATTGCCGGCGACACCAGATGGGTGCGGCCCTTGAAGCCCTGGCGGCCCTCGAAATTGCGGTTCGAGGTCGAGGCGCAGCGCTCTTCCGGCGCCAGCTTGTCGGGGTTCATCGCGAGGCACATCGAGCAACCGGGCTCGCGCCATTCGAAGCCGGCCTTGATGAAGATCTTGTCCAGACCTTCAGCCTCGGCCTGCTCCTTCACGAGGCCGGAGCCCGGCACGACCATGGCGTTGACGCCGCCTGCGACCTGCTTGCCTTCCGCGATCTTGGCGGCGGCGCGCAAATCCTCGATACGGCCGTTGGTGCAGGAGCCGATGAAGATGCGGTCGAGCTTGATGTCGGTGATCTTCGTGCCCGCGGTCAGGCCCATGTACTTCAAGGCACGGTGCTTGGAGAGACGCTTGGCCTCGTCGGCGATCTTGTCGGGGTCGGGCACGATGCCGGTGACCGAGATCACGTCCTCGGGGCTCGTGCCCCAGGTCACGATCGGCGGCAGCTTTGCCGCATCGAGCCGCAGCTCGTGGTCGAAATGCGCGCCCTCGTCGGAGCGAAGTTTCTCCCAATAGCGCATCGCCGCATCCCAGTCCGCGCCCTTCGGTGCCTTCGGGCGGCCGCGCAGGAAGTCGAACGCCTTCTGGTCCGGCGCGACCAGGCCGGCGCGCGCGCCACCCTCGATCGACATGTTGCAGACCGTCATGCGGCCTTCCATGCTGAGCGCGCGGATCGCCTCGCCGGCGTATTCCAGCACGTAGCCGGTGCCGCCCGCGGTGCCGATCTCGCCGATGATCGCGAGGATGATGTCCTTGCCCGTCACGCCATCCGGCAATTTGCCGTCGACGGTGACGCGCATGTTCTTCGCCTTCTTCTGGATCAGCGTCTGCGTCGCCAGCACGTGCTCGACCTCGGAGGTGCCGATGCCGTGCGCGAGCGCGCCGAACGCGCCGTGCGTCGAGGTGTGGCTGTCTCCGCAGACGATGGTGGTGCCGGGCAGCGTGAAGCCCTGCTCGGGGCCGATGACGTGGACGACGCCCTGACGCTTGTCGAACTCGTCGTAATATTCGATGCCGAATTCCCTGGCGTTGTCGGCCAGTGCCTTGATCTGCTCGATGCTTTCAGGGTCGGGGTTCGGCTTGGTGCGGTCGGTGGTCGGCACGTTGTGGTCGACGACGGCCAGCGTCTTTTCCGGCGAATGCACCTTGCGCCCGGTGGCGCGCAGGCCTTCGAACGCCTGCGGTGAAGTGACCTCGTGCACCAGATGGCGATCGATATAGAGCAGGCAGGTGCCGTCCTCGGCTTCGTGCACCAGATGGTCGTTCCAGATCTTGTCGTACAATGTGGTCGGCTTGGACATGAGCGTCAGCTCCAGGAATGTTGTGTAGAGCGGATATGCGCGGGTGGGGCGCGGGCAACAAAATCGTCAGCGCAGCTTTTAGGCTGCGCGCGTAAGCTCTGACGTTGCCGAGGTCGCGAAGCGTCCGAAGAACCGGCCAGGCAGCCGCGAGCGATCGTCGATGACGACGCGCTTGACGGGCGAGAGGCTGGTCAGATCTGGAAACATTCCAAGAATATATAGCAGGCCGAGTTGGAATCGCGAGGGCTTTGACGCGCACGGCTGACGCAACAAAAAAGCGCGGGGTTTGGCCCCGCGCTCTCTAAAACTCGCCTGTAAGCGGAGCTTACTCGTTGACGGCAGCAGCCGGGCGGTCCTGCTTCTTCTCGACGATGCGGGCCGACTTGCCGCGAAGGTTGCGGAGATAATAGAGCTTGGCGCGACGGACCTTGCCGCGGCGCACCACCTTGATCGAGTCGATCATCGGCGACATCACCGGGAACACGCGCTCCACGCCTTCGCCGTACGAAATCTTGCGCACCGTGAAGCTCTCGTTGAGACCGCCGCCGGAACGGCCGATGCAAACGCCTTCATAGGCCTGCACGCGGGTGCGGTCGCCTTCGACGACCTTCACGTTGACGATCACGGTGTCGCCGGGGCCGAATTCCGGAATCTCCTTGTTGGCGGAGAGCTTGTCGAATTGCTCTTTTTCGAGCTGTTGGATCAGGTTCATGGGTAAATCTCCATCGGCGCGCCCAGCCTTGGAAAACGGGGGCTGCGCGAAATTCGTTTATCCAGCCATTGCGGATGTGGCCGCTGCTATAAGGCAAGCCGGAGCGTTTGTCACCCGTCTGTCTTGTTTTTTGGCGTTTTTTGGCGTCCGGCCCGATTCGGGGCCTTGCTCGGGATCTGGGCCCACAAATCCGGTCGCCGGGCCGCCGTCAGGGCCTCGGATTCCGCCCGCCGCCAGCTGGCGACCTTGGCATGGTCGCCGGAGGTCAGGATCTCCGGGATCGGGGTTCCCTCGAACAGCTGCGGGCGGGTGTATTGGGGGTATTCGAGCAGGCCGTCCGAAAAGCTTTCCTCGGTTCCCGAGGCTTCCTTGCCCATCACGCCCGGTAGCAGCCGCACGCAGGCGTCGATCAGGGCCAGGGCCGCGATTTCACCGCCGGAGAGCACGTAATCGCCGATCGAGACCTCCTCCAGGCCCCGCCCGTCGATCACGCGCTGGTCCACCCCTTCGAACCGCCCGCAGACGATCAGGGGACCCGGACCCCTGGCCAGTTCCAGGACCCGGGCCTGGGTCAGTGGCCGACCCCTCGGGCTCATCAGCAGTTTTGGCCGGTCCTGTTCGCTTTCGGCGGCATCAACGGCCGCCGCCAAGACATCGGCCCGAAGCACCATGCCCGGCCCGCCGCCGGCCGGGGTGTCGTCGACGCTGCGGTGGCGGTCGGTGGCCGAGGCCCGGATGTCCCGCGCCTCCAGCTCCCAGAGCCCGCCAGTCAGCGCCCGGCCGGCCAGGCTCACGCCAAGCGGCCCCGGAAACATCTCCGGAAACAGCGTCAGCACCGTCGCGCGCCAGGGTGAGGGATTGGTCATTGTGCTTCAAAGATTCCGTCGTCCCGGCGAAGGCCGGGACCCATAGCCACCGCAGCCAATTTTGCGACGGCTGGAGCCATCAGCTTAGCCAAAAACCACGTCCTGTGGTTATGGGTCCCGGCTTTCGCCGGGACGACCCCGGGAGGGGTCCCCATCTTTGTCCTCGCCCGCGATTTCCGCCGGTAGCGCGATCACGACGCGGCCGCCGGCGATGTCGACCTCGGGCACCACCGCGTTCGTGAACGGCAGCAGCAGCGTGCTGCCTTTGGGCGGCGCGATCTCGATGATGTCGCCGGCGCCGAAATTGTGGATCGCGAGCACGCGGCCGAGCGCATCGCCATCCGTGGTGACGGCGGCGAGCCCGATCAGATCGGTGTGGTAATATTCGTCCTCGTCCGTCGCGGGCAGCTTTTCGCGCGCGACGTAGAGCTCGATGCCGTTGAGCCGTTCGGCCTCATCGCGGGTCGTGACGCCCTTGAACGTCGCAACCAGATGATCTTTGGCCTCGCGCGCCGTTGCGACCTCGAACTGGCGCTTGCCGTCCTTGGACGAGAGCAGACCGTAGCGCCGCACGGCAAAGGGATCTTCTGTGAAAGTCCACAGCTTGACCGCGCCGCGCACACCATGCGCGGCGCCGATCCGCGCGACGCAGACCAGCGCCGTCATGGTCTGGCCTTAACCCTTCGCGGCGGCTTCGGCCTGCGCCTTGCGTTCCTTGCGCGGCACGGCCTTCTCGGGATTGCTGCGCGCTTCGCGCTTCTTGACGCCGGCGGCGTCGAGGAAGCGCGACACACGGTCCGACGGCTGAGCGCCCTTGGCGAGCCAGGCCTTCACCTTGTCCATGTCGAGCTTCAGCCGGGTCTCGTTGTCCTTCGGCAGCAGCGGGTTGAAGTAACCGAGACGCTCGATGAAGCGGCCATCGCGGGGAAAGCGCGAATCGGCGACGACGACGTGATAGACGGGGCGCTTCTTGGTGCCTGCGCGAGCGAGGCGGATAACGACGGACATCTTAGTTCTCCTTCAAAGTACGGTTTGTTCGATTGATTGGTATTCCGCGTTGCGCGGGATGCTTGCGATCCCGTGCGACGAATTCCTCATTTCTTCTTGCCGGGGAAACCGCCGAGGCCCGGCAGCATCGGCTTGCCGCTCAGCCCGGTCAGGCCGGGAACGTTCGGCAGACCGGTGCGCAGCCCGGCCGGCAAATCCTTCGGCAGACTGGGCAGACCTTGTCCGCCGCCCCCCTGCATCTTCTCCTGCAGCGCCTTCATCTCTTCCGGCGAAGGCGGCTTCATGCCGCCGCCAAAACCCATCGCCTGCGCGATGCCGGCGAGCGGGCCGCGCTTGCCCGAGCCCATGGCCTTCATCATGTCGGCCATGTTCCGGTGCATCTTGAGCAGCTTGTTGACCTGCTCGACGCTTTGGCCGGAACCTGCGGCGATACGCTTCTTGCGGCTGGCCTTGAGCAGGTCGGGATGACGGCGCTCGTCGCGCGTCATGGAATCGATCACTGCGACCTGGCGCTTCAGAATCTTGTCGTCGATGCCCGCGGCCGCGATCTGGTTCTTCATCTTGGCGATGCCGGGCATCATGCCCATCAGGCCGCTGATGCCGCCCATATTGGCCATCTGCAGCAACTGCTCGCGCATGTCGTTGAGGTCGAACTGACCCTTGCGCATCCGCTCGGCGGTGCGCGCGGCCTTTTCGGCATCGATGTTGGCGGCAGCGCGTTCGACCAGCGACACCACGTCGCCCATGCCGAGGATGCGGCCGGCAATACGGTCGGGATGGAAATCCTCCAGCGCATCGGTCTTTTCACCGGTGCCGAGCAGCTTGATCGGCTTGCCGGTCACCGCGCGCATCGACAGCGCGGCGCCGCCACGGCCGTCGCCGTCCACGCGGGTCAGCACGATGCCGGTGAGGCCGACGCGCTCGTCGAAGGCGCGGGCGAGGTTGACGGCGTCCTGGCCGGTGAGGCTGTCTGCCACCAGCAGCACTTCATGCGGATTGGCGGCGGCTTTGATGGCTGCTGCTTCCGCCATCATCTCTTCGTCGAGCGTGGTGCGGCCGGCGGTGTCGAGCAGCACAACGTCGTAGCCGCCGAGCTTGCCGGCCTCCATCGCGCGCTTCGCGATCTGAGCCGGCTGCTGGCCGGCGACGATCGGCAGCGTCGGAATGTCGAGGTCGCGGCCAAGTACCGCCAGCTGTTCCATCGCCGCGGGACGGTAGATGTCGAGCGAGGCCATCAGCACCTTGCGCTTGTCGCGCTGGACCATGCGACGGGCGAGCTTTGCGGTGGTGGTGGTTTTGCCGGAGCCTTGCAGGCCGACCATCATGATCGGCACCGGCGGCACGGAATTGATGTCGATCGCCTGGCTTTCGGCGCCGAGCGTGTTGATCAGCTCGTCATGGACGATCTTGACCACCATCTGGCCGGGTGTGACCGACTTGACGACGGTGGCGCCGATCGCCTGCTCGCGGACCCGCTCGGTGAAGCTGCGCACCACCTCTAACGCGACGTCGGCCTCCAGCAGCGCGCGGCGCACCTCGCGCATCGCGGCGTCGACGTCCTTTTCGGTCAGCGCACCGCGCCCCGTCAGACGATCGAGAATGCCGCCAAGCCGTTCCGACAGATTGTCGAACAATGCCGTTGTCCCTTGTCCTGCTCGCGCAGGGTTGCCGCGTTCATCGCTGTCGTGCCCCGCCGCCTTCGCGGGGGATGACCACTTCCTTGGCAAGCGATCTTCCAAACACCTTTACGCCCGAGGGCGCACAGCGCTGTCGGGCGTTGGCCTCTGGCCTCCGGGGCCAGTGGGCGGGTCGAAAAGAAAGCCTTTCCGAGAAAGTGCGCGCGTTAAACGCCGCCCACGCCCGAAAGTCAAGGAAAGTTAGGGTGCGGCGGAGCGATTTTGAGGTCAAGGCATTGAAAATGCTTGCCTTCCAGCCACGGGTTCCTTTTTCTCCGGCCTAGCCCATATAGCCGGTGATGACTTACCTCCGCCACCGCCCCTGAAGCCCGCCCGTGCCGATCACCCGCCGCCGCCTTTTCGGACTGCTTGCCGGGGCTGGCGCACTGGTCGGCGTGCCCTCCCTTTGGATGTCCCGCATGAAGACCTATGACGGTCCCGCCTCCGACCATTTTGACGGCCTGACCTTCTTTGATCCGGACGGCGCGCCGCCGAAATCGCTTCGTGAGGTCCTGCGGTGGCAGTTCGGCGGCAAGCGACAGCGCGCTGCCTGGCCGGAGTGGGCGCCGAGCCCCCATGCCGACACCCCGCCGGAGCGCATCGACGGCGACACGGTGCGGCTCTCCTTCGTCGGCCATGCCAGCTGGCTGATCCAGACCGGCGGCCTCAACATCCTGATCGATCCCGTCTGGTCGACGCGGGTCTCGCCGGTCAGCTTCGCCGGGCCGAAACGGCATAACGATCCCGGCATCGCCTTCGACAAGCTGCCGAAGATCGACGTCGTGATGGTCTCGCACGGCCATTACGATCATCTCGACGTCGCGACGCTGTCGCGGCTCGCCAAGAATTTTGCCCCGCGCGTGGTCACCCCGCTCGGCAACGACGTCACGATGCGCGGTACCGATTCGACGATCAGGGTGGAAGCGTTCGACTGGCACGACCGCGTCGAGCTCGGCGGCGGCATCGCCGTGACGCTGGTGCCGACCCGGCACTGGTCGGCGCGCGGCATGTTCGACCGCAACAAGGCATTGTGGGCCAGCTTCGTGCTGGAGACGCCTGCGGGGAAAATCTACGTCGTCTGCGATTCCGGCTATGGCGACGGCACGCATTTCCGCCGCGTCGCCGAGAAGCACGGGCCGTTACGTCTGGCGATCCTCCCGATCGGCGCCTACGAGCCGCGCTGGTTCATGCGCGACCAGCACATGAATCCGGAGGACGCGGTCAAGGCGCTGGCGGATTGCGGCGCGCAAGCCGCACTCGGGCATCACCACGGAACGTTTCAGCTGACCGACGAGGCAATCGATGCGCCGGCCAAGGCGCTGGCCGAGGCGCTCGATGCCGCGAAGGTTCCGCAGGAGAGGTTTGTAGCGATGAAGCCGGGGCAGGTGGTGGAGATTTAGCTCACTCCATGCACACAGCTCGTGCCCCGGACGCAGCGCAGCGTCTCTTCGACGGTGCGCTGCAGAGCCGGGGCCCATGCCGCGGGAGTCTCCCGTGTTGCTTTCTGGGTCCCGGCTCTGCGCAGCGTCACTGCGTGCCGCAGCGCGTCCGGGACACGAGACTTATTGCTCTTTCGCCTTGATCGCCCAGCTCACATTCACCGTCACCGACAGCGTTTCCTCACCCGGCGCGACCGCGGCCTGCGGTGCGGCCATCGGAGCTGCGGCCATGCGTCCCTTGAACAGCGGCACCGGACCGCCGCCCTCCGTGACGCTGAGCGGCGCACCCAGTGTGACACCGGTGGCCTTGGCGTAGATCTCGGCCTTGCGGCGGGCATCGGCGACCGCCTTGTCGCGGGCATCGTCGAGCAGCTTTGAGGCCTGCGTCACCTCGAAGGAGATGTTGCCGATATCGTTGGCGCCGGCGCCGACCAGCGTGTCGATGATGCCGGCGACCTTGGTCACGTCGCGGATCTTCACGGTGACGCGGTTGGAGGCGCGGAAGCCGACCACGGGCGAGGCGCCGGTGGATTTGTTCTGGCCGTATTGCGGCTGCAGCGACAGCCGCGAGGTCTGGTAATCCTTCTCGGCAATGCCTGCGCCCTTCAGCGCCAGCAGCACCTTGCCCATCGCGGCGTTGTTGGCGTCTGAAGCTTCCTTCGCCGACTTGGCGTCGTTGGCGACGCCGGCATCAATCTGCGCGAGATCGGGTGCTGCGGAAACCGTGGCTTCGCCGCTCACCGAGATGGCGGACACGACATCGTCGGCGAATGCAGGCGTTGCCAGCAGCGTGGCGGCGAAAGCGGCGGCGAATAGGGCAGGCTTGTTCATCGGTCTCACTTCAGTGGCACGAATACGTTGATCACGAGCTTGTCCTCGGCCGTCTTCAGGGGATCGGTGAGGTATTCCTCGACAAAAGTGTCCTTGGCTTCGAGCTTCTTGTCGTCGAGGTGATTGGTGATCGCCTCATAGGTGTTGTCCATGTTGTCGTAGGAGCCGCGATGGACGAATTTCAGGGCCTTGCCCTCCGGCGATTTGCCGATGCTCATGTCCTTGGGCAGTTTCTGCGGATCCTGATCGACCGGGATCTCGGCGAGGAAAGTGAAGCCGGTGTCGTCGGTCGAGGTGTAGACGATCATCGAATTGCCGGCGTGCTTGATGCCCTGCTTGTCCAGCAGCGTGTTCAGCGCCTTGAAGGCGTCGACCAGCGTGTCGAAGGCCGAGTCCCAATTGGCGGTGCCCTTGACCATCACGACCTTCCTCGGCTCGAGCGTGGTCTCCTGGCCGAAGGGATCGGCGGTCTGCACGGGAGCCGGCGTCGCGGCCGCAGCGGGTGGCGGTGCGGCCGGACTCGGTGAGGCGCTGGCTGCGGGAGAGGGCGAGGTCGCCGGAGCAGGCGAGGCGCTGGCCGCAGGCGACGGGGTCGCCGCGGGCGCGGGCGAAGCGCTTGCGGCCGGAGAGGGCGAAGCCGACGGGGCCGGCGAGGGGCTTGCCGAGGCAGCCGGCGCCGGGCTCGGGGTTTGCGCCGGAGCGCCGGACACGCCAAGCGACAAGGCCGCCGCCGGGATCAGCGCAGCCAGAGCGAGACGACGGAAACTATTCATTTTATTCTCCCCAGACCTTGCCCACCAAGATCTAAACCCGGCCGCACGTCCCGGATCGCGCGAATTTCGCCGTTCTAACACGCGAGCGCCGAATTCGTCCCATGACAGATGCGTCATGGCAGACGTCCTGGCTTGCGGTGGCAAATCACTGGCCAAGCCGGCAAGGATCGCCATATAAGGCAGGCGAAATTCGGGAATTTTCATGAGCGCGCTGGCCAACCACGCATTTGCCAAGATGAACGGCATCGGCAACGAAATCGTCGTTGTCGACATGCGCGATTCCACCTCAAAGGTCACCCCGGACGATGCCCGCGCGGTGGCATCCGCGCCAGGCGGCGTGCCCTACGACCAGCTTATGGTGCTGCAGAAGCCGCGCTTCGACGGCACCGAAGCTTTCATCAGCATCTACAACAGTGACGGCTCCGAGGCAGGCGCCTGCGGCAACGGCATGCGCTGCGTGGTGCGGCGCGTCTTCGAGAAGACCGGCCAGACCAATGCGACGTTCGAGACCCGCGCCGGCTTGCTCAATTGCTGGCAGGGCCCGGCGCCCGATCTCTACACCGTCGACATGGGCGCGCCGAAGTTCGGCTGGCAGGACATTCCGCTCGACCAGGAATTCCGCGACACCCGCTACATCGAATTGCAGATCGGCCCGATCGACAATCCGATCCTGCATTCGCCCTCGGTGGTCAGCATGGGCAATCCGCATGCGATCTTCTGGGTCGATGACGTCAACGCCTATGATCTCGAGCGTTTCGGTCCGCTGCTGGAAAACCATCCGATCTTCCCCGAGCGCGCCAACATCACGCTCGCCCACATCGTCGATCGCGACCACATCACGATTCGCACCTGGGAGCGCGGCGCCGGCCTGACCAGGGCCTGCGGCTCGGCGGCTTGCGCGACGGCAGTTGCAGCGGCGCGCCTGAAGCGGGCCGAGCGCAATGTCGAGATCACGCTGCCCGGCGGCAAGCTCGGCATCGAATGGCGCGAGCGCGACGATCACGTGCTGATGACGGGCACGGCGACCTTCGAATATGAAGGCAGTTTCGATCCGGCGCTGTTCGCGCCGGCCGGGTAATGAGCGTCGACATCGTCACCTTCGGCTGCCGCCTCAACGCGTTCGAGGCCGAGGTGATCCGCCGCGAGGCCGAGGGCGCGGGGCTCTCCGACACCATCGTCGTCAACAGCTGCGCCGTGACCAACGAGGCCGTGGCGCAGGCGAGGCAGTCGATCCGCAAGCTGAAGCGCGAGCGGCCTGGTGCGCGCATCGTCGTCACCGGCTGTGCGGCGCAAACGCAGAGCAGCATGTTCGCCGACATGGCCGAGGTCGATCGCGTCGTCGGCAATGACGACAAGATGCGGTCGTCCGCATGGCGCGAGGCGCGTACGGCGTTCGATCTCGGTGCGAGCGAAAAAATCGCCGTCAGCGACATCATGGCGGTGAAGGAGATGGCGCCTCATCTCATCGACGGCTTTGCGAGCGGCCTGCCGCGGGTGTTCGTGCAGGTGCAGAACGGCTGCGACCATCGCTGCACCTTCTGCATCATTCCGTTCGGGCGTGGCAATTCGCGCTCGGTACCGATGGGCGCGGTGGTCGATCAGGTGCGGGCATTGGTCGCGCGCGGCCACGCCGAGATCGTGTTGACCGGCGTCGACCTCACCAGTTACGGCACCGACCTGCCGGGCGCGCCGAAACTTGGCATGCTGACGAAGCAGATTTTGCGGCATGTACCGGAGCTGAGGCGCCTGCGCATCTCCTCGATCGATTCGATCGAGGCAGACAGCGATCTGTTGGATGCCATCGCCGACGATGCGCGGCTGATGCCGCATCTGCACCTGTCGCTGCAGTCCGGCGACGACATGATTTTGAAGCGCATGAAGCGGCGGCATACGCGCGGCGACGCAATCGCGTTCTGCGACCAGGTCCGCCGCCTGCGCCCGGATATCGCGCTGGGTGCCGACATCATTGCCGGCTTTCCGACCGAGACCGAGGAGATGTTCTCGCGTTCGCTCGATCTGGTCGGGGAATGCGGCCTGACGTTCCTCCACGTCTTCCCCTATTCGCCGCGTCCCGGCACGCCGGCCGCGCGGATGCCGCAGGTGGCGGGCGGTGCGATCAAGGAGCGGGCGAAACGACTACGTGCGGCCGGCGAAGCGGCATTGCGGCTGCGGCTACAAGCCGAGATCGGCGCCACGCGCGAGGTGCTGATCGAGGGCGACGGTCAGGGGCGAACGGAGCATTATCTGCCGGTGGCGATTGCGGGCGAGCGTATGGGCAGCGTCGTGCCCCTGAGGATTGCCGGCAGTGATGGCGAGCGGCTCACGACGTAATTTGCCGTCATTCCACAACTGCATCCCCAACGTCGTCCTGGCGAAAGCCAGGACCCATGACCCCAGGGAGAGGTTGTTACACGCAGTTGCCAACCACCAGTCTTCGCCAAATTGAATTCGGTGGTTATGGGTCCTGGCTTTCGCCAGGACGACAGCGGAGGGCGTGGCGCGCAGCGCGGCCCAAAACGCATACCTTACAACGCCCGCACCTGCCAGAACCGTAGCGTGCGCCGTGCGTTCTCCGGCGTCATCCGTGCGTAATGGCCCTGCGCCCTGGCAAGATCCGCCGGCTTCATCGCGCCGGTCGCAAAGCGGCTTTCGAGCACGGCGGCGGTGGTTTCCCAGCTGAGCTGCGCCGCCTTGCACGGCACCAGCAAGCCGTCCTCGCGCAGGCTCTGCATCAATGGGCGAATCACTTCGACGGTCGATCCGGACAGTGCGGCCAATGCGGCCACCGCTTCTTCATAGCGCCGCTGCGTGGCGAAGCCGAGCAGCGTCGCCTCGCTGAGCTGGCCGGCCGCCCTGAGGTTTGCGATGGCACGCTTGGCACCTTCGAAATCGCGAACGCCCGACATCTCGCGGTCGACACCGACGGTGACGGCGGCGATCGCGGTCTGAATCTCCTCGAACAAATGCGGCGGTGCGCGCGACAACAGGCGGGTACGCACGGCATCCGTCGCCGAGCGCAGCAATTGACGGCGCAGATCTGACGGCAAATCGACGCGGACGCCGACGCTGACAGCGAGCTCGGGATCGGCCTCGGCCTGTCCGACGATGACGGCAAATCCGTTTCCGGAAACGCGCGCGCCGGGATTGGCGGCGAGCCGCCGGCTGACGCTGGGATAGCGCCGCGCCAGCAATGCATCGGTGACGATCTCCTTCAGCCACCAGCGCCCGGCGACCGCGAGCAGATGCGGCTCGCCCTTGGATGATGCGATCTGCACCAGCTCGCCATCGTCGAGGCGCGCGGATTCCTGGAGCACGGGACCGGCGATGCGGATTTCGTCATTGTTGGCGAGGCGGCGAATGACCGATGGCGGCGCCTGCGCGATCGGCGCGAGCTGCGCGCTGATCTCCGCGAGCGCAACGCGCGCGCCCATGTCGGCGATGGCGCGGAGCTCGATGGTGCCGATCAGGCGATCGAGCACGTCGTCGAACAGTGCGATCTGCTCGTCGTCGAAACTGCCGGCGGAAGACAGGAACAGGTCGGTGACGCGGCGGGCGGTTTCCAGGCCCTTTTCCGCCGAGCCTGTCCGAAGCGCGGACTCGACCTCGTCGATGATCGATAACTCGGCCGTGGACATGACGCGCAGCTCGTCCTGAGCAGATTGACGGAAGCTTGTTCTAAGCAACCGCTATCATTAGAGACGAGCACTGAACGTTTCGTAAACCAACGCGCGATGACCCTCATCCTGGGGAGCTCGCCAGAGGCGGGCGTCTCGAAGGATGCAGGCCGAGTTGCAAGCAGCGGGGCCTTTCATGGTTCGAGACGGCCGCTGCGTGGCCTCCTCACCGTGAGGGGCGAGCAGTTGGGCTACTCCCCGTTCCACCCGCAGGCGCGGAGCCGCTCGTGCATGTGGGGCGGCGCCGGCGCCACCACGCGGACCGGCTCCTTGTTCCGGGAGATCGGCACCACGATCTCGCGGGAATGCAGGTGCAGCTTCGGCTCGCCGAAGCGCGGGCCGTTGCCGTAAATGTTATCGCCGAAGATCGGCCAGCCGGTCGCGGACGAATGCACCCGCAATTGATGGGTCCGCCCGGTCACCGGTTCCATGGCGAGCCAGGTCAGGCCGTCGCTCCGGCCCATCACCTTCCAGTTCGTGATGGCCTTCTGGCCCTCGGGATCGGGCTTCTGCCACCAGCCGCGTTCGGCGTTCAGCCGCCCGAGCGGCATGTCGATGGTGCCTTCGTCCTCGGCGGGGCCGCCCTCGACGATGGTCCAGTAGGTCTTGCCGATCTTGCCATGCTTGAACAGCAGGCCGAGCGAGGCCGTCGCCTTGCGATGGCGGCCGAGCACGAGGCAACCGGAGGTGTCCTTGTCCAGCCGGTGGGCCAGCACGGGCGGCCGCGGCAGGCCGAAACGGAGCGCGTCGAAGGAGGTTTCCAGATTGGCACCGCCCTTGGGTCCGCGATGCACCGGCAGGCCGGCCGGCTTGTCGATGACCAGCATCAATCCGTCGCGATGGAGCACGCGCGCCAGGATTTCGTCGGCGGTCAATTCGGGAACATCGAGCAATTGCAGGACTTTCGGTCAAGACTTTCGTTTGGGAGCCGGAACGGCTAACACACCGCCACCATGAACGATACCACCCCCGAGACCCCCAAGCTGAGCTGGTGGCGCCGCCTGTCCGACGGGCTGAAGCGCACCTCGTCCTCGCTTGGGACCGCGGTCGCCGACCTCGTCACCAAGCGCAAGCTCGACCGCGCCATGCTCGACGACATCGAGGACGTGCTGCTGCGCGCCGACCTCGGCACCTCGGTCGCGGTCCGGATCGCGGATGCGGTCGGTACGGGGCGCTACGACAAGGCGATCTCGGCGGACGAGGTCAAGGACGTGGTCGCGACCGAAGTCGAGAAGGTGCTGGTGCCGGTGGCCAGGCCGCTCGAGATCGACGCGGGCAGGAAGCCGTTCGTCATCCTCGTGGTCGGCGTCAACGGCTCCGGCAAGACCACCACCATCGGAAAACTCTCGCAAAAATTCGCGTCCGAAGGCCGCAAGGTGATGCTCGCCGCCGGCGACACGTTTCGCGCCGCGGCGATCGAGCAGCTCAAGGTCTGGGGCGAACGCACCAAGACGCCCGTCATCGCCGGTGCGCAAGGCTCGGATTCGGCGAGCCTCGCCTTCAACGCGCTGACGGCGGCGAAGGAGCAGGCCGTCAACGTGCTCCTGATCGACACCGCCGGGCGGCTTCAGAACAAGGCCGAGCTGATGAACGAGCTCGAAAAGGTCGTGCGCGTCATCCGCAAGGTGGACGACACTGCGCCGCATGCGGTGCTGCTTGTGCTGGACGCCACCGTCGGCCAGAACGCGCTGTCGCAGGTCGAAGCCTTCCATCGCACCGCCGGGGTCACCGGTCTCGTGATGACGAAGCTCGACGGCACCGCCCGCGGCGGCATTCTGGTGGCGCTCGCGGAGAAATTCAAACTGCCGGTGCATTTCATCGGCGTCGGCGAAGGCGTCGACGATCTCGCGCCGTTCACCGCGCGCGATTTCGCCCGCGCGATTGCCGGAATCGAGTCATAGGTTTCTTTCGTCATGCCCCGCGTAGGCGGGGCATCCAGTACGCCGCAGCTTCTCGGTTCAAGCCGAGCTGCCTCTGGAATACTGGATCCCCCGCTTTCGCGGGGGATGACAGCAACAAAGGTCAAGGAATGGACAAGACCCAGCCGCATCCGTTGTTCAAGCTTGCGACCGAGCTCGGTCCGCTGCTCGTGTTCTTCTTCGTGAATGCGAAGTTCAATTTGTTCGCCGCGACCGGCGCCTTCATGGTCGCGATCGTCGCGGCGATGATCGCCTCCTATGTGGTGACGCGCCACATCCCGATCATGGCGATCGTAACCGGCGTCATCGTGCTGGTGTTCGGCACGCTGACCCTGGTCCTGCACGACGAGACCTTCATCAAGCTCAAGCCGACCATCATCTACGCCCTGTTCGCCGCGATCCTCGGCGGCGGCCTGTTGTTCGGGCGCTCCTTCATCGCGGTCATGTTCGACCAGATGTTCAATTTGACGCCGCAGGGCTGGCGCATCCTCACGCTGCGCTGGGCGCTGTTCTTCGCCGGCATGGCAGTGTTGAACGAGATCGTCTGGCGCACCCAGAGCACGGACTTCTGGGTGAACTTCAAGGTGTTCGGCGTCACCCCGCTGACCATGGTCTTCGCCATCGCCCAGATGCCGCTGACCAAGCGCTATCACCTCGAGCCGGCGTCGCTGGAAGCGAGCGAGGCCGAGGCGGGCGATGTGAGGAAGGGGTAATGGTCTCGTGTCCCGGACGCGCGAAGCGCGAGCCGGGACCCAGAATTTTGCCAAGAGTGCCGTCGTAGTGACATGGGCCCCGGCTCTGCAGCGCACCGCCTGCGCGCTGCGCAGCGTCCGGGGCACGAGATCCGTACTACGACCCCGCCTTCAACGCCTTCTCCATCTGCGGCAACAGCACCGTCCGCAAATTCTCCGGCGTGATCGGTCCCACCAGCTTGTAGACGATGGTGCCTTCGCGACCGACGACAAAAGTCTCCGGCACGCCATAGACGCCCCATTCGATCGAGGCGCGGCCGTTGGCGTCGACGCCGACGCGGCCGAACGGGTTGCCGTAGCGCCCCAGGAAGCGCCGCGCATTGTCGGCGGCATCCTTGTAGTTGATGCCGACGAGCTGGAAGCGCTTGTCCTTTGCCAATTCGGTCAGGAGCGGCGCCTCGTCGTGGCACGGCACGCACCAGGACGCCCAGACATTGACGAGGCTGACCTTGCCCTTGAACGCAGCGGGATCGAGGCCAGGGATCTGCGCGTTGTCAGCCTGCAATCCCTCGAGCGGCGGCAGCATGGTTTGCGGCGCAGGCCGTCCGATCAGTGCGGAAGGGATCCGCGAGGGATCGCCGCTGCCAAGCCGAAACCAGAACAACAGCGCCAGGCCGATGAAGGCGATCAGCGGCAGCACCATCAGGAAAGTGCGGCGCTGCGGCGGAGCGGGAGTCGACTGATCGCTCATGATTTATCCCTCATGACCGATCCGTCGCGCTACGGCCGGAGCGACGGGTAATGCCGCTACGCTCGAGCTCGCGCAGGCGCACTGTCTGGCTACGATAATCGAGCACGATCCAGCCGATCAGGATCACGACCACGAGGGCGGCCGCGGCATAGGACGTCACGATGAAAGACGCGTAGGGACCGAGCGACATCATCATGCAGCCCCGACTTCTTTTGACGCGTTTGCTTCATGCGAGCCGGTGCCGACGTCGCTTGAAAACGCCACACGGCTCGCCTGCATCATCTGCAGGGAGCGGACACGGCGGCGTAGGATCTCGTTGCGCATCGCCGCGAGATGGAGCGTGACGAACAGCAGGGTGAACGCGATCGCCATCACCAGCAGCGGAATCAGGAACGATCTGTCGAGCGACGAGCCGCCCATCCGCATCACCGAGGCCGGCTGGTGCAGCGTGTTCCACCAGTCGACCGAGAACTTGATGATGGGCAGGTTGATCGCGCCGACCAGGGTCAGCACGGCGGCGGCGCGCGCCGCGCGGGAGGGCTCGTCGACCGCGCGCCACAGCGCCATCAGGCCGAGATACATCAGGAACAGGATCAGCACCGAGGTCAGCCGCGCGTCCCATTCCCAATAGGTGCCCCACATCGGCCGGCCCCACAGCGATCCCGTCAGCAGCGCAAGGAAGGTGAAGGCGGCGCCGATCGGGGCTGCGGCTTTGGCGGCGACGTCGGCGAGCGGATGCCGCCACACCAGCGTGCCCAGCGAGGCGATGCTCATCACACCCCACACGAACATCGACAGCCAGGCATTGGGCACGTGGATGAACATGATCTTCACCGTCGCGCCCTGTTGATAGTCGTCGGGCGCGGACGCGGACTGATAAAGCCCGATCGCGAGCAGGATGATCGTCGCGGCCGCCAGCCACGGCAACAGCCGCGCCGTCAGCGCGAGGAACCGTGTGGGGTTGGCGAGGTCGATCAGCGTCATGGTATCCTGATAATCACAGGTAAGCGCTCACGCAATCAGCACGAAAGTCCGCAGCGAAAGTTGATCGGGGTCAAGGTCAGTCCAATCCGTGCTTCAGGCTCGCCGCAGCCGCGAAGGGGCCGACCACGAGGCTGATCAGCGACAGCGCGCACAGGATCGAGAACGGCGCGCCGAACGTCATGGGTCCGACGATCACCGCCTGCGAGGCCGCGACGCCGAAAATCAGCACCGGAATCGACAGCGGCAGCACCAGGACGGCCATCAGCAGGCCACCACGATGCAGCGTCACCGCCAGCGCCGCACCGATCATCCCGGTAAACGTCAGCGCCGGGGTGCCGGCGAGCAGCGTCAGCGCCACAGCACCGGTTGCAACCATGTCGAGGTTGAGCAGCAGGCCGAGCACGGGGGTTGCGACGATCAGCGGCAGGCCGGCGGCCAGCCAGTGCGCCAGCGCCTTCGCCGCACAGGCGAGTTCCAGCGGGGTCCGGCTCATCGTGATCAGGTCGAGCGAGCCGTCCTCGTGGTCGGCCATGAACAGCCGGTCCAGGGTGAGCAGGCTCGCCAACAGCGCCCCCAGCCACAGGATCGCCGGCCCGAGCCGCGACAGCAGCGCCAGATCCGGCCCCACCGCAAACGGCATCAGCACCACCACGGTCAGGAAGAACAGCACGCCAATCAACGCCCCGCCGCCGACGCGGAGCGCGATCCGGATGTCGCGGCGAATGAGGGCAGACAGGGCGGTCATGGGCTGGCTCTTTCCACGGCGAGACGGCCATAAGAGCCCGGCGCGTGCCTAGGGCAAGCTGCGCTCCCTCCCCCCTTGCGGGGGAGGGTGGGGGAGAGGGGTAGCCCCGGGAGAGATGCTTTTGAAGGGTGGGTCGCCAGCAGCAGAACGCCTGTTTTTCCAACGCTTGAACCGAGAGAGGACACCGTGTGGCACCCCTCTCCCTGACCCTCCCCCGCAAGGGGGGAGGGAACGGTGAGGGCGGAGTCCAGCCGCTCGAAAAGCTGAGGGTCGATCGGAATCATGCCATCCCCCCGATCCGCAGCTCCCGCGAATCGATCCCGAGCGGGGCGTGGGTGGCGGCGATGATCAGGCCGCCGCGCGCCAGGTGCGCGCGCATCAATCCGGAAAACATGTCCTGGCCGGCGACATCCAGCGCCGTGGTCGGCTCGTCCAACAGCCAGACCGGTCGGCGGACGGTCAGCAGGCGGGCCAGCGAGAGCCGGCGGCGTTGGCCGGCGGACAGGAAGGCGGCGGGCAGATGGGCGGCATGGTCGAGCCTGACGGTGGCGAGGCTCTCGCCGGCATCAAAACGCTCGCCGCCCAGAAAATCGGCCCAGAATGTCAGATTCTCCGCCACACTCAGGGCCGGCTTCAGGGCGTCACGATGACCGAGATAGTGGCATTGCTCCGGCAGCGTCAGCTCGGAATCACCTCCGTCCAGCGCGATCGTGCCGCCCGCCGGAATGAGCAGGCCAGCGATCAGCCGCAGCAGCGACGTCTTGCCCGATCCGTTGCGGCCCACGACTGCCACGGCTTCGCCGGAGCCGGCCGCGAAATCGAGCCCGGAAAACACCTCGCGCCCGCCCCTCACGCAAATGACCCCGCGTCCGGAAAGCTGCATCTTGCCTCGTACCAATCCGCTCAAAGCCGGGCCTCAGGAAATCTTGGGGTAGCGCATGGGAATTTTTGGCTCGCGAATTGCTGCGGCACGATTGTGGCTGTGGCGGCGCGGTTAGAAAGCTTCTATAAGCCCGGAACTACTTGATGCAGCACACTCAACCTGCCCCTGCAAGCGACCCAGCCGGATTCGCTGACGGTGTTAAAATACCCCTTGCCGGGTATAACTAACAATTGGGATTTTCCTACATGACCTCGCTCGACAGCTTCAAATGCAAAAAGACCCTCAAGGTCGGCGCCAAGACCTATGTCTATTACAGCCTGCCCACGGCCGAGAAGAATGGTCTGAAGGGAATTTCGAAACTCCCCTACTCGATGAAGGTCTTGCTCGAGAACCTGCTCCGCAACGAGGACGGCCGCTCGGTCAAGAAGGAAGACATCGTCGCGGTGTCGAAGTGGCTGCGCAAGAAGTCGCTGGAGCATGAGATCGCCTTCCGCCCGGCGCGCGTGCTGATGCAGGACTTCACCGGCGTGCCCGCCGTGGTCGATCTCGCCGCGATGCGCAACGCGATGCAGAAGCTCGGCGGCGATGCCGAGAAGATCAATCCGCTGGTGCCGGTCGATCTCGTCATCGACCACTCCGTGATCGTGAACTTCTTCGGTGACAACAAGGCCTTCGGCAAGAACGTCACCGAGGAATACAAGCAGAACCAGGAGCGCTACGAGTTCCTGAAATGGGGCCAGAAGGCGTTCTCGAACTTCTCCGTCGTGCCGCCCGGCACCGGCATCTGCCACCAGGTCAATCTCGAATATCTCTCCCAGACGGTCTGGACCAAGAAGGAGAAGATGACGGTCGGCAAGAAGACCGGCACCTTCGAGGTCGCCTATCCCGACTCGCTGGTCGGCACCGACTCCCACACCACCATGGTCAACGGTCTCGCCGTGCTCGGCTGGGGCGTCGGCGGCATCGAGGCGGAAGCCTGCATGCTCGGTCAGCCGCTGTCGATGCTGCTGCCGACCGTCGTCGGCTTCAAGCTGAAGGGCGCGATGAAGGAAGGCGTCACCGCGACCGACCTCGTGCTGACGGTCACGCAGATGCTGCGCAAGCTCGGCGTCGTCGGCAAGTTCGTCGAGTTCTTCGGCCCCGGCCTCGACCATCTCTCGGTCGCCGACAAGGCGACCATCGCCAACATGGCGCCCGAATATGGCGCGACCTGCGGCTTCTTCCCGGTCGATGCCGCCGCGCTCGATTATCTCAAGACCTCCGGCCGCGCCCCGGCGCGTGTCGCGCTGGTGCAGGCCTATGCGAAGGCGCAAGGGCTCTTCCGCACCGCCAAGTCGGCCGATCCGGTGTTCACGGAGACGCTGACGCTCGACCTCGGTGACGTCGTGCCCTCGATGGCCGGCCCGAAGCGTCCCGAGGGCCGCATTGCGCTGCCGTCGGTCGCCGAAGGTTTTTCGGTCGCGCTCGCCACCGAATACAAGAAGGCCGAGGAGCCGGCGAAGCGCTTTGCCGTCGACGGCAAGAAATTCGACATCGGCCATGGCGACGTCGTGATCGCCGCGATCACCTCCTGCACCAACACTTCGAACCCGAGCGTGCTGATCGGCGCTGGTCTGCTGGCGCGTAACGCCGCAGCGAAGGGTCTCAAGGCAAAGCCGTGGGTGAAGACCTCGCTGGCCCCAGGCAGCCAGGTGGTGGCCGCCTATCTCGCCGATTCCGGTCTCCAGGCCGATCTCGACAAGGTCGGCTTCAACCTGGTCGGCTTCGGCTGCACCACCTGCATCGGTAATTCCGGTCCGCTGCCCGAGGAGATTTCGAAGTCGATCAACGACAACGGCATCGTCGCGGCTGCCGTGCTCTCCGGCAACCGCAACTTCGAAGGCCGCGTCTCGCCGGACGTGCAGGCGAACTATCTGGCCTCGCCGCCGCTCGTGGTCGCCCACGCGCTCGCGGGCACCGTCACCAAGAACCTCGCCGTCGAGCCGCTCGGTGAAGGCAAGGACGGCAAGCCGGTCTACCTGAAGGACATCTGGCCGACGACGAAGGAGATCAACGCCTTCATGAAGAAGTTCGTGACCGCGGCGATCTTCAAGAAGAAGTATGCCGACGTGTTCAAGGGCGACGTCAACTGGCGCAAGATCAAGACCGTCGAGAGCGAGACCTATCGCTGGAACATGAGCTCGACCTATGTGCAGAACCCGCCCTATTTCGAAGGCATGAAGAAGGAGCCGGAGCCGGTCACCGACATCGTCGAGGCCCGCATCCTCGCCATGTTCGGCGACAAGATCACCACCGACCACATCTCGCCGGCCGGTTCGATCAAGCTCACCTCGCCCGCGGGCAAATATCTCAGCGAGCACCAGGTGCGTCCGGCCGACTTCAACCAGTACGGAACGCGGCGCGGCAACCACGAAATCATGATGCGAGGCACCTTCGCCAATATCCGCATCAAGAACTTCATGCTGAAGGGCGCCGACGGCAATATTCCGGAAGGCGGTCTCACCAAGCACTGGCCCGATGGCGAGCAGATGTCGATCTACGACGCCGCGATGAAGTACCAGCAGGAGCAGGTGCCGCTGGTGGTGTTCGCCGGCGCCGAATACGGCAACGGCTCCTCGCGCGACTGGGCCGCGAAGGGCACGCGTCTGCTCGGCGTGCGCGCCGTGATCTGCCAGAGCTTCGAGCGAATCCACCGCTCCAACCTGGTCGGCATGGGCGTGCTGCCGCTGACCTTCGAGGACGGCACCTCCTGGTCGTCGCTCGGTCTGAAGGGCGACGAGAAGGTCACGCTGCGTGGCCTCGTCGGCGACCTGAAGCCGCGCCAGAAGCTGACCGCGGAGATCGTCTCCGGCGACGGTTCGCTGCAGCGCGTTTCGCTGCTTTGCCGCATCGATACGCTGGACGAGCTCGAATACTACCGCAACGGCGGCATCCTGCACTACGTGCTGCGCAAGCTCGCGGCGTAAGCGCGGATTTGTGAACGGTGGCTCACTGCGAAGTGAGTAGTAGGTTACACGAAGGCGGCCTATCACAGGGCCGCCTTCGCGCGTTTGCGGCAGGCTTCAGATGGGCCCGCCCGGCGAAGAACCTCGCCGAGGACGGTGAAATGTGTGACGCCCGTAAGACTACGGTGACCATCCGGCGGTAAGATTTCCCCTCTCACGAGCAATGGTGTGCGGCGTTCGACATGACAACAATGACGGCTTCTCATCTGGTTTCGCGTTGGTCTGGTGCCCTCTGGTCGGGAGCACTTGGTCTCTGTGCGATCGTCGCCGTCATTCGTCCTGCCGAGGCTGATCCCCGCGCCGTTGTCGAATTGTTTACCTCGCAGGGCTGCTCCTCCTGCCCGCCGGCCGACAAGATCATCGGCGACCTCTCCAGCGATCCCTCGATCATCGCGCTGAGCATGCCGATCGACTATTGGGATTATCTCGGCTGGAAGGACACGTTGGCCGATTCGCGCTTCTCGGCGCGGCAGCGTGCCTATTCGCGCATGCGCGGCGACCGCGAGGTCTACACGCCGCAGGTCGTGGTCAACGGCTCCACGCATGTCATCGGCAGCGACCGCACCGGCATCGAAAGCGCGATCGGCAGGACCGACAAGGGCACGGGCGTGATGAGCGTGCCGGTGACGATGTCGCTCGCGGGCAAGCAGATCAACGTCTCGGTGGCCGCAAGCAAGGAGCCGGCAGTCTCGCACGGCGAAGTCTGGATCTGCTCGATTGCGAAATCGGTGCCGATCGCGATCAGCCGCGGCGAAAATCGCGGACAGCAGGTCATCTATCACAACGTGGTGCGCAACCTGCTCAAGGTCGGCGACTGGACCGGCCGTCCGGAAAGCTGGACAGTGCCGCTCGAGAACCTCACGCGCGACGGCGTCGACGGTGCTGTGGTCTATGTCCAGGACGGCAGCCGAGAAAAGCCAGGGCCGATGCTGGGCGCGGCGTATACGTCACTGCACTGATTTCGATTCTCTCTTCCTAGGCGTCGTACTCGCTCTCAACCCTCATGGTGAGGAGCGCGCCCTTGCGCGCGCGTGACGGACGATGCTGCGCATCGCCGCGAGAACCATGCAGGCCCGTGCTGATGCAGCGTGGCCCTTCCATCCTTCGAGACGCCGCTTCGCGGCTCCCCAGGATGAGGGGAGGGAGTCTTCTCGCTGATGAGGAAGAAGTCCGTCGAGGCAGAAACATCCCGACACAAACAAAACCCGACCCAAACAAAAAAGGACCAACTTGCGTTGGCCCTCCTTGTCGCGCGAACAGACCCGATCCTGACGACCCCGGGGGGCTGGGGGCTGAGGAATCCGGAACCGAAAGGACCGGGTCAACGCACATAGGTCTTTTCGCAATGCAGGGCGGCAGTCGCTTGGCGGAAAAGCGGCGACACTATGATTCCTGCTAACGATCCCGTGACGGTTTGCCGCGACAGAGTTCCACCGCTGCGTGTGCGCGGATTCGCTCCGGATTCCATGAGTCCTTTCAAGGGCCTCTTGCGGAGGGGAACAGTTGGCGCAATCATGCAACTGTCATGATCCGCGGTTCCGGGGACGGTCTTCGCGGACGCGGTCATGCTGATGCGACAGGAGGCGCTCTATGAGTCTGTCGGAGGATGCCGATCCGAGCGAACAGCGCGCGGCGGCGCGCCCGGCCGCTGCGAATGCGCAACTGAGCCGGGTGACGTTCAACCGGCTCGAGTTGCACCGCATTCTCAATCTCTACGGCCGGATGGTCGCTGACGGCGAGTGGCGCGACTATGCCATCGATTTTCTCAGGGATCGTGCCGTGTTCTCGGTCTTTCGCCGCGCCTCGGAAGTGCCGATCTATCGTATCGAGAAGGATCCGCGCCTCGCGCGCAAGCAGGGCATGTACAGCGTGATCTCGGCGACGGGTCTGATCCTGCGCCGCGGCCACGAACTCGAGCGCGTGCTCCTGGTGATCGATCGCAAGCTGGCGGTGGTGTAGCGCTCCATCCGGGCTACAAGAGCTGAACCCTACTTCCCCGGCACGCTCTTCGCGCCCTCCCCGAGGTCGCGCTGCATCATCACCGTGTCGAGCCAGCGGCCGAATTTCAGCCCGACGCTGGGATGCGTGCCGATCATCCTGAAGCCGCCCTTGGTGTGCACGCCGATCGAGCCGGCATTGGCGGAATCGCCGATCACGGCGATCATCTGGCGGAAGCCGCGCGCCTCGCATTCGACGATCAGCCGCTCCAGCAGGAGCGCCCCGATGCCGCGGCGGTGGAATGCCGGATCGAGATAGATCGAGTTCTCGACCGTGAAGCGGTAGGCCGGCCGCGGCCGGTAGGCGCCGGCATAGGCGTAGCCTGCGACGCGCCCGTCGAGGATGGCGACGAAGTAGGGATAGCCTCCGTCGACCAGCGCGCGGTAGCGCCGCATCATCTCGGCGAGGTCGGGCGGTGCCAGCTCGAACGTTGCGGTGCCCTCGCGGACGGCCTGCTGGTAAATGGCGGTGATGGCGGGAAGGTCGGCCTCGGTGGCGGGCCTGATTTCGGGTGCTGACATGGGGCGAGATTAGAGCCTTCCCGGGACGCCCGGAAGAGCCTCCGCATCGTCATTGCGAGCGTAGCGAAGCAATCCAGAAATGCATCTGTGGAGGGACTCTCGATTGCTTCCTCGCAAGAGCTCCTCGCAATGACGAGGATGGGCAGCCCGGCCCAAACAAAAACCCCGGCCTTTCGGCCGGGGTTCGTGTCCGTTCTCTCGTCTCAGCGCTTAGTCGCGCTGGCCGAGGAGCTGCAGGAGCAGCGTGAACAGGTTGATGAAGTTCAGGTACAGCGACAGCGCGCCGGTGATGGCCGCACGCTCTGCGATGTCACCGCCGGCCGAGGCGTAGCCGTAGATGTAGTCGTTCTTCAGCCGCTGGGTATCCCAGGCGGTGAGGCCCGCGAACACCAGCACGCCGACCACCGACACCACGAACTGCAGCACCGAGCTCGCCAGGAACAGGTTCACCAGGCTCGCGATGACGATGCCGATCAGGCCCATGAACAGGAACGAGCCCATTCCGCTCATGTCACGCTTGGTGGTGTAGCCGTAGAGGCTGAGCGCGCCGAAGGTCGCCGCGGTGATGAAGAACACCCGCACGATCGAGGTGTGTGTGAACACCAGGAAGATCGAGGACAGCGAGACGCCCATCAGCGCCGCGAATACCCAGAACAGGATCTGCGCGGTCGAGGGAGCGAGACGGTTGATGCCTGCCGAGATCACGAAGACCATGGCGAGGGGCGCGAGCATGAACAGCCACTTCAGGGGGCTGACGAACATCGCGTAGCCGAACGGCGTCAGGAACAGCTTGCCGACGCGGACGGCTTCCGGGGTCGGAACATCCGTCACGGCGGCCATATAGACGCCGAGCGCGGCAAGGCCGGTGATGGCCAGGCCGATGCTCATGTAGTTGTAGATGCGCAGCATATAGGCGCGCAGGCCGGCATCGACCGTCGCGGCGTCAACACGCCCGGCGGCCCTGCCGAAAGGAGAAGCGTAGTTACGGTCTAGGTCCGACATGGTCGAATTCCCGTTGGTTGGTCCGGTCCGGCATGAGGGTCGCCATGCCGCCGGTTCGTCAAATTCTATCTCGGATACCGATGTCTGCCGACTAAATTTTGGCTAACAATCGGGGCTCCGAACCCATTCGATATGTGGGAAACTAACACATCCGCTGCAACCGTCCACGCGCGGCTGAATGTCGCCCTCGCCCGCAATCCTGGCGAGTAGACGTGGTTAATCGCTAGAATCATGCGATTTCGACACGCCGCAGCCACCCGCTACCATTTGTCACAAATTCCGCAACACCGTGGCGGGCTTTTTGTTCAATGCCAGCAGCGTGCCCGCGAGCCCGAGACCGACCGTGACGACCAAGGCAGCCGCGACCACGCCGGCGGCGCTGCCGGCCTGCCAGACGAAAGTGAGGGTCATCAGCCGGGTCACGATCATCCAGGCCGCGACGCTGCCGGCGAAAACGCCGAACACCGCGGTGGCGAGCCCGATCAGGAGGTATTCGAGCGCATAGGCGCCGAGCAGCCGCAGCCGGGTCGCGCCCAGGGTCTTGAGGATCACCGCATCGTAGACCCTGTGGCGATGGCCGGCGGCGAGCGCCCCGCCCAAGACCAGGATCGCCGAGATCAGGGTCACCGCGCTGGCGCCGCGGATTGCCAGCGCAAGGTTGGTCACGACCGAGCCGACCGTCTCCATCACCTCGCGCACGCGCACGCTCGTCACCATCGGATAGGCGTCAGCGACCTCCTTGATGATCTTGCCGTCGCCGGTCGCATCGCCTCCGGCTTCCGTCAGCGTCGCGATGTGGGTGTGCGGCGCGCCCTTGAAGGCGTTGGGCGAGAACACCAGGACGAAATTGATGCCGAGGCCCTGCCAGTCGATGGTGCGCAGATTGCTGATCTTCGCGGGGATGTCGCGGCCGAGGATGTTGACCACGACTTCGTCGCCGAGTTTGAGGCCGAGTCCGTCGGCGATCTTCTTCTCCATCGAAACCAGCGGCGGGCCGGCATAATCGGCGCTCCACCACTCGCCCTCGACCACCTTGGAGCCTTTCGGCAGATCGGCGGTATAGGTCAGGCCACGGTCGCTCTGCAGCACCCACTCGGAATCGGTGCTGGGCTTGAGCTCCTCGGCGCGGACGCCACGGGCTCCGACGATCCGTCCGCGCAGCATCGGCACGTCCTCGACCTTCGCGCCAGGGGCGATCTGGCGCAGATACAAGTCGAACTGCTCGGCCTGCGTGCTCGGAATGTCGATGAAGAAGAACGATGGCGCGTGCTCGGGCAGTGCCGCCAGGAACTGCCGGCGCAGATTGCCGTCGATCTGGGTGATGGTGACGAGCACGGCGAGTCCGAGCCCGAGCGACAGCACGACCGAGGGCGTCAGCGCGCCCGGCCGGTGGATGTTGGCAATCGCAAGTCGCAGCATCGGCAACCGCGTGCGCGGCAGCCGCCGTGCGATCGTCATCAGCAGGGCGGCAATGCCGCGCAGCAGCGCGAACACGACGACGGAGGAGGCCACGAACACCGCGGCGATGCGCTTGTCGAAGGAGAGGCCGATCACGACCGCGATGAGCAGCGCGATCACGACGGCCATGAACACGAGGTAGCTCCAGCGTGGCCGATGCCATTCGGAGCTGATGGTGTCGCGGAACAGCGCCGCCACCGGCACGTCGTGCACGCGGCCGAGCGGCCACAGGCCGAAGGCAAGCGCAGTGAGCAGCCCGTAGACGAACGACAGCGCGAGCTCGTCGGCATGAACCGCCGGCACCACCGGCAGCGGCAGCAGCTTGCCGAACAGGCCTACGATCGCGAAGGGCATGGCGGCGCCGAGCGCGAGGCCGATCACCGAGCCGATCGCGGCGAGCAGCAGAACCTGGGCGAGATAGATGCCGAACACGTCGCGCCCCGTGGCGCCGACGGCCTTGAAGGCCGCGATCACCTCGAGCTTGTGGTCGATATGGGCCTTGACGGCATTGGCGACGCCGACGCCGCCCACCAGCAGCGCGGCGAGGCCGACCAGCGTCAGAAACTGCGTGAAGCGGTTGATGTTGCGCTCGAGCTGCGGCGAGGCATTGGAGCGGCTGCGGACCTCCCAGCCCGCCTGCGGCGCGGCGTTGCGCGAATCCGCAATGAAGGCGTCGGTGGCGCGCTCGCCGTTGGCGATCTCCGGCAGCTTCACACGGTAGACCCAGCGCACCAGGCTGCCGGGCTGGATCAGCCCTGTGGCGCGCAGGCCCGCCTCGCTGATCAGGAAGCGCGGGCCGAAGCCAATGCCGCCGGCGAGCTTGTCCGGTTCGGCTTCGACGGCGCTGCGGATCTGGAACGTCGCGGACCCGATGGTGACGCGATCGCCGGTCTTGAGCGACAGCCGCGCCAGCAGCGTCGGATCGGCGGCCGCGCCGAACGCACCGTCGCGCTCCGCGAGCAGGTCGGACATCGGCAGCGGTGGCGCCAGCGTCAATTGGCCGAGCATCGGATAGGTGTCGTCGACCGCCTTCATCTCGACCAGCGCCAGCTTGCCTTCGGCCGAGCGCGCCATGCCGCGCAGCGTGGCGGCGCTCGAGACGGTGCCGCGCGAACGCAGGAAGGCGACTTCCTCCGGCTTCGCCTCGCGCTGAAACAGGACGAACGACACGTCGCCCCCGAGCAGCGTGCGGCCCTCGCGGGCGAGGCCGTCGCTCAGGCTCGCCGAGACCGAACCGACACCGGCGATGGCCATCACGCCGAGCGCGATGCAGGCAATGAAGACGTAGAAGCCGCGCAGGCCGCCGCGCAATTCGCGCAGCGCGTAGCGCAGCGACAGCGCGACGCCGTTGGGCCTCGCGAACGGTTCTGCGGCAGTGCTCATGCCGGCGCCGACTGCGTGTCGATGCGCCCGGAGCGCAGGCGGATCACGCGATCGCAGCGATGCGCGAGCGAGGAATCGTGCGTGACCAGCACCAGCGTCATGCCGCGCTCGGCATGCTTGCTGAACAGGAGGTCGACGATCTGTTTTCCCGTGGCTTCGTCGAGATTGCCGGTCGGCTCGTCGGCAACGAGGATCGCGGGATCGGGTGCCAGCGCGCGGGCGAGCGCGACGCGCTGCTGTTCGCCGCCGGAGAGCTGCGTCGGATAATGATGCAGTCGGTCGCCGAGCCCGACCGATTGCAGCTCCTGCGCCGCGCGCTTTGCGGCGTCGGGATTGCCGGCGAGTTCGAGCGGCACCGCGACGTTCTCCAGCGCGGTCATGGTCGGGATCAAATGGAAGGACTGGAAGACGATGCCGACCTGGCGGCCGCGGAAGCGGGCCAGCGCGTCCTCGTCGAGGGCATTGAAAGGCGTGCCGCTGACCACCACCTCTCCGCTATCAGGACGCTCCAGCCCCGCCATCACCATCAGCAGCGTGGATTTGCCCGAGCCTGACGGGCCGATCAGGCCGATCGTCTCGCTACGGCCGACGCGCAAGCTGATATCCTTGAGAATGTGAACGCGTGCCGCGCCCGTACCCAATGACAGATTGACGTTGGAGATGGCGATGGTGTCCGCCGAGCTGTCGGCGAGCGAAGAGGAATAGATGCGAGTGTCCATGGTCCGGTCATATGGCAACTCCGCACGCGTGGTCGAGAGGCGTTACGGATTGTTCATGCACATAGCCGTGTTGATGTTCGCTTTGATGACGGTCGCAAATCCGGCATGGGCTGAGGCGGCGAAGCCGATAAAGCTGGTGGTTCTCGGCGATTCCTTGAGCGCCGGTCTTGGCCTCCCGGCCCAGGAAGCGTTCCCCGCGAAGCTTAAAAAAGCTTTGCAGGACAAAGGCATAGAGGTCGACATGACCAATGCTGGGGTATCCGGCGACACCTCGTCGGGTGGCCGTGACCGGCTCGACTGGTCGGTCCCTGACGGAACCGACGGTGTGATCATCGAGCTCGGCGCCAACGACGCGCTGCGCGGCATCGATCCCGACCTGACGCGCGCCGCGCTCACCGAAATCGTCCAGCGCCTCAAGGCGCGCAAGATCGCGGTGATGCTGTGCGGCATGCTGGCGCCGCCGAATTACGGCGCGGATTATGCCGCGCGCTTCAATTCGATTTATCCGGATCTGGCGAAAAAATTCGACGTGCCGCTCTATCCGTTTTTTCTTGACGGTGTTGCAGCGGATGCCAAGCTCAACCAGGCCGACGGCATTCATCCGACCGCGCCCGGCGTCGACATCATCGTTGGCACCATCATGCCCACAGTGGAGGCATTTCTGCGCACCATAAGCGAGCAACGGCGTTGAAATGCAGGCAGCGCTAACCCTAATACCCAGGGTTTTCCCGGGGTGGTGCGCGCCGTGCTTCGCAGAGTCATACAACTGCGATAGGAATCAAGGTACCGGTGATTCGTCTCCGGCTCTAAAATTTGGACATGGTCTTTCCCTGGGATCATGTCCAAGCATCGGGAGTGCGAAACGATGCCGCGTTTGTTCACTGGCCTGGAAATTCCGGCCGAGATCGGCCAGTCGCTTTCCAATTTGCGGGGCGGTCTTCCCGGCGCCCGCTGGATCGATCCCGAAAATTACCACGTCACACTGCGCTTCATCGGCAATATCGACGGCATGTCCGCCAACGAAATCGCCTCGATGCTGTTTCGCGTCGACCGCAAGCCGTTCGAGGTGAAGGTGCAGGGCTTGCAGAGTTTCGGCGGACGCAAGCCGCGCGCGGTGGTCGCAACCATCGTGCCGAGCAGGCCGCTGATGGAGTTGCAGGCCGAGCTCGAGCGCTTGATGCAGCGGATCGGCCTCAATCCTGAAGGCCGCAAGTTCATCCCGCATGTCACGCTGGCCCGTCTGCACGACGCCACCGACCGTGACGTCGCCGATTATCTCTCGCTGCGCGGCTATTTTCCCAGCAAGGCCTTCACGGCCGAACGTTTCGTGCTGTTCTCGTCCCGCGCCTCCACCGGCGGCGGGCCCTATGTGGTCGAGGACGCCTACGAGCTGTGTGAGTGACACCTTTCTTGACCTCGCCCCGCTTGCGGGGAGAGGTCGAAATTCAAGCGCAGCTTGAATTTCGGGTGAGGGGGTACAGGTCCCACGACGATCTCAAGCGCGGAGAGAGGCCCCTCACCCCAACCCTCTCCCTGTAAGAACGGGGAGAGGGAGAAAAGCGCATACCCCGTCCACCAATTGACGGCTTGCAATTTCCGGTCATCTCTGGCGGTAAAGGGCCATGCTCTCGACCCCCAGTTCCCCATTCCGCGAGGCCTATCAGGCCCAGGTCGCGTCCGGCGCGATCGAGCCCGACGCTGCGCAGGCCGAAATCGCCGAAGCCTATGCGGCGCTCGACCAGCGGCTCGCCGATTACAAGCCGCAGCGCAAGCAGGGCCTGCTCAGCCGCCTGTTCAGCAGCGACAAGGACGAGGCGCCGCACGGGCTCTACGTCCATGGCGAGGTCGGCCGCGGCAAGACCATGCTGATGGATCTGTTCTTCCAGCACAGTGCCGTCGAGCACAAGCGGCGCGCGCATTTCCACGAATTCATGGCCGATGTGCACGAGCGCATCTACGATTATCGCCAGGGCATCGCGCGCGGCGAGATCGCCGATGGCGACGTCATCGCGCTGACCGCGCATGCGATCTTCGAGGAGAGCTGGCTGCTCTGTTTCGACGAATTTCACGTCACCGACATCGCGGACGCGATGATCCTCGGCCGCCTGTTCGCAAAGCTGCTGGAGCTCGGCACCGTGGTGGTCGCGACCTCCAACGTCGCGCCTGACGACCTCTACAAGGGCGGTCTGAACCGTTCGCTGTTCCTGCCCTTCATCAGGCAGATCACCGACCACATGGACGTGCTGCGGCTCGACGCGCGCACCGACTTCCGGCTCGAAAAGCTGCAGGGCGTGCCGATGTGGCTGACGCCGGCAGACGCAGACGCGGACACCGCGCTCGACCGCGCCTGGTCGAGGATGTCGGGCGGCGCCAAATGCAGGTCGCGCGATATTTCGATCAAGGGCCGCATCCTGCACGTGCCGTGCTCGGCCCACGGCGTTGCGCGCTTCGCGTTCGCCGATCTCTGCGAGAAGCCGCTCGGGGCATCCGACTATCTCAGGCTGGCGCACGACTATCACACCATCCTGGTCGACCATATTCCAGTGATGGACATCTCTCAGCGCAACGCCGCCAAGCGTTTCATCACGCTGATCGACACGCTCTATGACAATGCCGTGAAGCTGATGGCCTCGGCCGATGCCAACCCGATCTCGCTCTATCTTGCCCACGAGGGCAACGAGGCCAACGAGTTCAAGCGCACCGCCTCGCGCCTGATCGAAATGAGCTCGGAATCCTATCTGGCGCTGCCCCACGGCCGCAAGGATTCCACAGCCAGCGGCTCGACCAAGGGCCTGGTGGAGACTTAAGTCCTATTTCGTCCCATCTCCCGGCGTCATTTCGGGCACGCGCTTCGCGCGCCCGGGAATGACAGCTCGACGTGCTGGCTGCCATCTCGCCAAGCCCGACAATTGGGCAACCGGCGACTTGAACGGGGAAGGCGAAAGGGATAACCAGCCACTCAGTTTCCCCTCCTTACGTGTCTAAAGGACAGGTTCACATGGCGCGCGACAAGATTGCTTTGATTGGCTCCGGTCAGATCGGCGGAACGCTGGCTCATCTCATCGGCCTGAAAGAGCTGGGCGACGTGGTGATGTTCGACATCGCCGAGGGCGTGCCGCAGGGCAAGGCGCTCGACATCGCGCAGTCCTCGCCGGTCGACGGCTTTGACGCGCACTACACCGGCGCGAACTCCTACGAGGCGCTCGACAACGCAAAGGTCTGCATCGTCACCGCCGGCGTGCCGCGCAAGCCGGGCATGAGCCGCGACGACCTCCTCTCCATCAACCTCAAGGTCATGGAGCAGGTCGGCGCCGGCATCAAGAAGTACGCCCCGGACGCCTTCGTCATCTGCATCACCAACCCGCTCGACGCGATGGTCTGGGCGCTGCAGAAGGCCTCGGGCCTGCCGCACAAGAAGGTCGTCGGCATGGCCGGCGTGCTGGATTCGTCGCGCTTCCGCTACTTCCTGGCCGACGAGTTCAACGTTTCGGTCGAAGACGTGACCGCCTTCGTGCTGGGCGGCCATGGCGACACCATGGTGCCGCTGGTAAAATACTCCACCGTCGCCGGCATCCCGCTGCCCGATCTCGTCAAGATGGGCTGGACCTCGCAGGCGCGCCTCGACGAGATCGTCGACCGCACCCGCAACGGCGGCGCCGAGATCGTCAATCTGCTCAAGACCGGCTCGGCCTTCTACGCGCCGGCGGCTTCCGCGATCGCGATGGCCGAGAGCTATCTGCGTGACAAGAAGCGCGTGCTGGCCTCGGCCGCCTACCTGAACGGCGAATACGGCGTGAAGGACATGTATGTCGGCGTGCCCGTCGTGATCGGCTCCAAGGGTGTCGAGCGCGTCGTCGAGATCGAGCTCGTCGGCAAGGACCGCGAAGCCTTCGACAAGTCGGTCGGCGCGGTGCAGGGTCTGGTTGACGCCTGCAAGAAGATCGCACCCGATCTTCTGGGCCGCTAAACGCAACAATCTCCGCCGAAGATCGAAAACCGGTCTTCGGCGGTTTCACTTCCGGGCCCCGGCTGCAACTCTTGTTGAAGGCTTGGCGGGTTTCGGGTCGACCGTCCAGAGATCGATGTCAAAGAATCCGGGTTGCAGTTCCTGTGGTATATGGTATGCCAGCCACAAGACTGAGGTGGGCCTACGAGGTCACCGCCCGCGGGTTCAGGGAGCGACCATATGAATATCCATGAATATCAGGCCAAAGCGCTGCTGAACGAGTTCGGCGTCGCGATCTCCAAGGGCGTTCCGGTCCTGAAGGCGGCCGATGCGGACGCCGCGGCAAAGGCACTTCCGGGCCCGGTCTGGGTGGTGAAGAGCCAGATCCACGCCGGCGGCCGCGGCAAGGGCAAGTTCAAGGAGGCCTCGGCCGGCGACAAGGGCGGCGTGCGCATCGCCAAGTCGGCCGCGGAGGTTTCCGAATTCGCCAAGCAGATGCTCGGTGCCACGCTGGTGACGATCCAGACCGGCCCCGCCGGCAAGCAGGTCAACCGCCTCTACATCGAGGACGGCTCCGACATCGACAAGGAATTCTACCTCTCGATCCTGGTCGACCGCGAGACCTCTCGCGTCTCCTTCGTGGTGTCGACCGAGGGCGGCGTCAACATCGAAGACGTCGCGCACAACAGCCCTGAGAAGATCGTGACCTTCTCGATCGATCCCGCGACCGGCATCATGGGCCATCACGGCCGCACCGTCGCGAATGCGCTGAAGCTCTCCGGCGATCTCGCCAAGCAGGCCGAGAAGCTCACCGCGCAGCTCTACGCGGCCTTCGTCGCCAAGGACATGTCGATGCTGGAGATCAACCCGCTGGTCGTGACCAAGCAGGGCCAGCTCCGCGTGCTCGACGCCAAGGTGTCGTTCGACGACAACGCCCTGTTCCGTCACCCCGAGGTGCTCGCGCTGCGCGACGAGACCGAGGAAGACGCCAAGGAAATCGAAGCGTCGAAATACGACCTCAACTACGTCACCCTCGACGGCAATATCGGCTGCATGGTCAACGGCGCCGGTCTCGCGATGGCGACGATGGACATCATCAAACTCTACGGCATGGCGCCGGCGAACTTCCTCGACGTCGGCGGCAGCGCCAGCAAGGAGAAGGTCGCGGCCGCGTTCAAGATCATCACCGCGGATCCGAACGTGAAGGGCATCCTGGTCAACATCTTCGGTGGCATCATGAAGTGCGACGTGATCGCCGAGGGCGTCACGGCCGCCGTGCGTGAAGTTGGCCTCAGCGTGCCGCTGGTGGTTCGTCTCGAAGGCACCAATGTCGAGCTGGGCAAGAAGATCATCCGCGAATCCGGCCTGAACGTGGTGCCGGCCGACAATCTCGACGACGCCGCGCAGAAGATCGTGAAGGCCGTCAAGGGAGGCTGAGGCCATGACCCAGGACCATCTCGCTGCATCGTCCCCGCTGTCGGAGCACGCGCGTCTTGCCGCGTTCGCCGGTGAATGGAATGGCGAAGAGGTGGTCTTTCCGTCGCGCTGGACGGAGGGCGGGACGGCGACCTCTCACGTCGTCGCCCGCATGGATCTCAACGGCTTCTATCTGATCCAGGACTCGGTCCAGACCCGCGACGGCAAGCAGAGCTTCGCCACCCACGGCATCTTCACCTTCGACCGCGAGGACCGGACCTACAAATTGTTCTGGTACGACTCGCTCGGCTACACGCCGCCCTCGCCCGCCTCCGGCGGGTGGGTCGGCCAGACCCTGACGCTGGTGCGCGGCTCGCTCCGCGGCAATGCGCGCCACGTCTACGAAATCATCGACGACGATTCCTATTCGTTGAAGATCCAGTTCTCGCCGGACGCGGAAGGCTGGGCCGACGTGCTCACCGGCGTCTACCGCCGCATCCACTGACCTCTCACTCGTTAGTTTCGCGAAAGCAGACCTCATGTCCATCCTGATCGACAAGAACACCAAGGTCATCTGCCAGGGCTTTACCGGCAAGAACGGCACCTTCCACTCGGAGGCCGCGATTGCCTACGGCACCAAGATGGTCGGCGGCACCTCGCCGGGCAAAGGCGGCGCGACGCATCTGGGGCTGCCGGTGTTCGACACCGTGCGCGAGGCGCGTGAGAAGACCGGCGCCGACGCGTCGGTGATCTACGTGCCGCCGCCGGGCGCGGCCGATGCGATCTGCGAAGCCATCGACGCCGAGATCCCGCTGATCGTCTGCATCACGGAAGGTATCCCGGTCATCGACATGGTGCGGGTGAAGCGTTCACTGGCTGGCTCCAAGTCACGCCTGATCGGGCCGAACTGCCCGGGCGTCATGACTGCCGGCGAGTGCAAGATCGGCATCATGCCGGCCAACATCTTCAAGACCGGCAGCGTCGGCATCGTCTCCCGCTCCGGCACCCTGACCTACGAAGCCGTGTTTCAGACCACCCAGGAAGGCCTCGGCCAGACCACTGCGGTCGGCATCGGCGGCGACCCGGTCAAGGGAACCGAGTTCATCGACGTGCTGGAAATGCTGCTTGGCGACCCCAAGACCGAATCGATCATCATGATCGGCGAGATCGGCGGTTCCGCCGAGGAGGACGCCGCCCAGTTCCTCAAGGACGAGGCCAAGCGCGGCCGCAAGAAGCCGATGGTCGGTTTTATCGCCGGCGTGACCGCCCCTCCCGGCCGCCGCATGGGACATGCCGGTGCGATCATTTCGGGTGGCAAGGGCGACGCCGGTTCCAAGACCGACGCGATGAAATCGGCTGGAATTACAGTGTCGCCGTCTCCCGCTCGCCTCGGCCACACGCTTGCCGAAAAATTGAAGCGCTGATTCACACCTTCGTAATTTTCCGGGCGAAGTTTCGCAGCAAATAGGGTAAATGGTGCCTGTCGCGCTGGTCCTCTGCCGGGGAGCCCAGCGCCAGCGCCGTTTGTTATGCGCGAACCGAAATCGCCAGGAACTCAAGTATGTCTCGCCAAGACGCGAACGCAGCCTTTGCCCTCTCCTCCTTTTTGCAGGGCACCAACGCCACCTACATCGACGAAATCTACGCCCGCTACGAGAAGGACCCGTCCTCGGTCGATGCCGAGTGGCAGGAATTCTTCAAGAGCCTCAACGACCAGCCGGGTGACATCAGCAAGAACGCCCAAGGCCCGTCCTGGGAGCGCGCCAACTGGCCGCTGACCCCGCAGGACGACCTGACCTCCGCGCTCGACGGCAATTGGGCGGAAGTCGAGAAGACGGTCGGTGCCAAGATCGCCGCCAAGGCGCAGGCCAAGGGCGGCGACAAGGGCGGCGGCCTCTCCTCCGCCGATTTGCTCCAGGCCACGCGCGACTCCGTCCGCGCGCTGATGCTGATCCGCTCCTACCGCATGCGCGGTCACTTCCACGCCAAGCTCGATCCGCTCGGCATCGAAGCCCCGCGTAACCGCGAGGAGCTCGACCCCCGCACCTACGGCTTCAGCGAAGCCGATTTCGACCGGAAGATCTTCCTCGATCACGTGCTCGGGCTGGAATACGGCAGCTTGCGCGAGATCACCGCGATCTGCGAGCGCACCTACTGCCAGACGCTCGGCGTCGAGTTCATGCACATCACCAATGCGGCGCAGAAGGCGTGGATCCAGGAGCGGATCGAGGGGCCGGACAAGGAAATCTCGTTCACCCGCGAAGGCCGTCGCGCCATCCTGATGAAGCTGGTCGAAGCCGAAGGTTTCGAGAAATTCTGCGACACCAAGTTCACCGGCACCAAGCGCTTCGGCCTGGACGGCGCCGAGTCACTGATCCCCGCGCTCGAGCAGATCATCAAGCGCGGCGGCAATCTTGGCGTGAAGGAGGTCGTGCTGGGCATGCCGCATCGCGGCCGCCTCAACGTGCTGACCCAGGTGATGGGCAAGGCGCATCGCGCGCTGTTCCACGAGTTCAAGGGCGGGTCGGCCAATCCTGACGCGGTCGAAGGCTCCGGCGACGTCAAATATCACCTCGGCGCGTCCTCGGATCGCGAGTTCGACGGCAACCGCATCCATCTGTCGCTGACCGCCAACCCCTCGCATCTCGAGATCGTCGATCCCGTCGTGCTCGGCAAGGTCCGCGCCAAGCAGGACCAGCACGGCGATCCGCCGGACATGCGCATCTCGGTGCTGCCGCTCCTGATGCACGGCGACGCGGCGTTTGCCGGCCAGGGCGTGGTCGCGGAATGCTTCGGCCTGTCGGACCTGAAGGGCTACCGCACCGGCGGCTCCGTGCACTTCATCGTCAACAACCAGATCGGCTTCACCACCTATCCGCGTTATTCGCGTTCGTCGCCTTACCCGTCCGACGTGGCGAAGATGATCGACGCGCCGATCTTCCACGTCAACGGCGACGATCCGGAAGCCGTCGTGTTCGCGGCCAAGGTTGCGACCGAGTTCCGGCAGAAATTCCACAAGCCCGTCGTCATCGACATGTTCTGCTACCGCAGGCATGGCCATAACGAGGGCGACGAGCCGGCTTTCACCCAGCCGGTGATGTACAAGAAGATCGCGGCCCATCCGTCGACGCTCGAGCTCTACGCCCGGCGTCTCGTCAGCGAAGGCGTGCTGACCGAGGGCGAGGTCGAGAAGGCCAAGGCCGACTGGCGCGCGCGGCTCGATGCCGAGCTCGAAGCCGGCTCTGGCTACAAGCCCAACAAGGCCGACTGGCTCGACGGCAAATGGGCCGGCTTCAAGATCGCCGATCAGGAAGAAGATGCGCGGCGTGGCGTCACCGGCGTCGACATCGCCGCACTGAAGGACATCGGTCGCAAGATCACCAAGGTGCCGGATGGTTTCCGCGTCCACCGCACCATCCAGCGCTTCCTCGAAAACCGCGCCAAGGCGATCGACGGCGGCACGGGCATCGACTGGGCGACAGGCGAGGCGCTGGCGTTCTGCACGCTGCTCAACGAGAACCACCATGTCCGCCTGTCCGGACAGGATTCGGAGCGCGGCACCTTCTCGCAGCGCCACTCGGTCCTGATCGACCAGGAAGACGAGAGCCGCTACACGCCGTTCAACCATCTCGGCAACGAGCAGGGCCATTACGAGGTCATCAACTCGCTGCTGTCGGAAGAAGCCGTGCTCGGCTTCGAATACGGCTACTCGCTCGCCGAGCCGAACACGCTGACGCTGTGGGAAGCGCAGTTCGGCGACTTCGCCAACGGCGCGCAGGTCGTGTTCGACCAGTTCATCTCCTCGGGTGAGCGCAAATGGCTGCGCATGTCCGGCCTCGTCTGCCTCTTGCCGCACGGCTATGAAGGCCAGGGACCGGAGCACTCCTCGGCGCGTCTGGAGCGTTATCTCCAGATGTGCGCGGAAGACAACATGCAGGTGGTCTATCCGACCACGCCGGCGAACTACTTCCACGTGCTGCGCCGGCAGCTCCACCGCGAGATCCGCAAGCCGCTGATCGTGATGACGCCGAAGTCGCTGCTGCGTCACAAGCGGGCGGTGTCGCGTCTCGAGGAGCTTGCGAAGGGAACGACCTTCCACCGCATCCTCTACGATGACGCCCAGATGCAGCCGAGCGAGGCGACCAAGCTCGTTCCGGACGAAAAAATCCGCCGCATCGTGCTGTGCTCCGGCAAGGTCTATTACGACCTGTTCGAGGAGCGCGAGAAGCGCGGCATCGACGACATCTACCTGATGCGCGTCGAGCAGCTCTATCCGGTGCCGCTGAAGGCACTGGTGGCCGAGCTGTCGCGCTTCAAGAAGGCCGAGGTGATCTGGTGCCAGGAAGAGCCGCGCAACATGGGTGCGTGGCACTTCATCGAGCCCTATCTGGAATGGGTGCTGAACCAGGTGAACGGTGTGAGCCGGCGTCCGCGTTATGTCGGCCGCGCCGCTTCCGCCGCGACCGCCACGGGTCTGATGTCGAAGCATCAGGCGCAGTTGAAGGCGTTCCTGGACGAAGCATTGAGCTGAACTTTTTCGAGCTGCGTCATGCCCCGCCTTGTGCGCAATGGCGCACTGGAGCGGGGCATCCGGCAAACCGTGGCGTCCGTGGTGAATGCGAACGTTTCGGCTTGCTGGATGGCCTGCTTTTCGCCGGCCGATGACACCTGAAAATTCCCGACCGCATTGGCGATCTCCTTAAGGAAAAGACCATGACTGAAATTCGTGTGCCGACCCTCGGCGAATCCGTCACCGAGGCCACCATCGGCCGCTGGTTCAAGAAGGCCGGCGATCCCGTCGCCGTCGACGAGCCCTTGGTGGAGCTTGAGACCGACAAGGTCACCATCGAAGTCCCGGCGCCCTCCGCCGGCACGCTGAGCGAGATCATCGCCGCCGATGGTGCCACCGTTGCGGTCGGTGCGTTGCTCGGCCAGATCACCGAAGGCGCCGCTGGCGCTGCCAAGCCGGCCGCTGCGCCCGCAAAGCCCGCGGCTGCCGCTCCCGCCGCCGCTGCGGCTGCTCCCGCTGCGGCGAAGGCACCGCCGGCCGACACCCCGCTCGCCCCCTCCGTGCGCAAGCTGTCGGCCGAGACCGGCGTCGACGCCTCGACCGTCCCGGGCTCCGGCAAGGACGGCCGCGTCACCAAGGGCGACATGCTCGCGGCGATCGAGCGTGCGGCCTCCGCGCCGACCCCGGTCAACCAGCCCGCCGCCGCAGTCCAGGTCCGCGCACCCTCGCCGGCCGATGACGCCGCCCGCGAAGAGCGCGTCAAGATGACCCGGCTGCGTCAGACCATCGCGCGCCGCCTCAAGGACGTGCAGAACACCGCCGCGATGCTCACGACCTTCAACGAGGTCGACATGACCAACGTCATGGCGCTGCGTGCGCACTACAAGGATGCGTTCGAGAAGAAGCACGGCTCGAAGCTCGGCTTCATGGGCTTCTTCACCAAGGCCGTCGTGCAGGGCCTGAAGGACATCCCGGCCGTCAACGCCGAGATCGACGGCACCGATCTGATCTACAAGAACTACTACCACATCGGCGTCGCCGTCGGCACCGACAAGGGCCTCGTCGTGCCCGTGGTGCGCGACTGCGACAACAAGTCGATCGCCGACATCGAGAAGGGCATCGCCGATTTCGGTCGCCGCGCCCGTGACGGCCAGCTCAAGATCGACGAGATGCAGGGCGGTACCTTCACCATCACCAATGGCGGCATCTACGGCTCGCTGATGTCGACCCCGATCCTGAACGCGCCGCAGTCCGGCATTCTGGGCATGCACAAGATCCAGGAGCGGCCGATGGTCGTCGGCGGCAAGGTCGAGGTCCGCCCGATGATGTATCTGGCGCTGTCCTACGATCACCGCGTCATCGACGGCAAGGAAGCCGTCACCTTCCTGGTTCGCGTGAAGGAGAGCCTGGAAGACCCGGCGCGCCTGGTGCTCGATCTCTGATCCCTGATGCTCTGCGAGCGCCGTCGCCTTTCGCGACGGCGCGTGTCGAACCATGGAGGCGCGCGTGACGGATAAAGTCGTTGTCATCACCGGCGGCAGCCGCGGCATCGGCCGCGCGACCGCGATTGCGGCGGCCGCGCGCGGCTTCCGCGTCGTTGTCGGCTATGTCAGCAACAAGACGGCCGCCGACGAGGTGGTCGCCGAGATCGCGGCCAGCAACGGCAAGGCCATCGCAGTGAAATGCGATGTCGCCGAGGAAAGCGACATCCTCGCGCTGTTCAAGGCCGCGGACGCGTTCGGCACGCTTGGCGCGCTCGTCAACAATGGCGGCATCGTCGGCCAGAGCGGCGTGCGCGTCGACGAGATGTCGGCCGAGCGCATCCAGCGCGTGATGGCGGTCAACGTCACCGGCTCCATCCTCTGCGCGCGCGAAGCCGTGAAGCGGATGTCGACCAAGCATGGCGGCAAGGGCGGCGTCATCGTCAATCTGTCGTCGGTTGCCGCCAGGCTCGGCGCGCCCAACACCTATGTCGATTATGCCGCGTCAAAAGGCGCGGTGGATTCCTTCACCGTCGGCCTCGGCCATGAGGTCGCGGGCGAAGGCATCCGCGTCGCCGCGATCCGCCCCGGCCTGATCGACACCGAAATCCACGCTGCCGGCGGTGAGCCCGACCGCGCCCATCGTCTGGCCCATATGGTGCCGATGAAGCGCGTCGGTACTGCCGATGAAGTCGCCAACGCCATCGTCTGGCTGATGTCGGATGATGCCTCCTACGTCACCTCAGCCATTCTTGATGTGTCCGGCGGACGCTGACGCGCCGCGCGGACGCTGACACATCTCTCAACGCTAAACTCACGGGACTTTCTCTCATGGCTACCTACGATCTCGTCGTCATCGGCACCGGACCGGGCGGTTATGTCTGCGCGGTGCGCGCAAGCCAGCTCGGCATGAAAGTCGCCGTGGTCGAGAAAAACGCCACGCTCGGCGGCACCTGCCTCAATGTCGGCTGCATGCCGTCGAAGGCGCTGCTGCACGCCTCCGAAATGTTCGAGGAGGCCGGGCATTCCTTCGCCAAGATGGGCGTCAGCGTCTCCGCGCCGAAGCTCGATCTGCCTTCGATGATGAACTTCAAGCAGCAGGGCATCGACGGCAACGTCAAGGGCGTCGAGTTCCTGATGAAGAAGAACAAGATCGACGTGCTCAAGGGCAGCGGCAAGATACTCGGCACCGGCAAGGTCGAAGTCTCCGCCGATGGCAAGTCGCAAATCGTCGACACCAAGAGCATCGTGATCGCGACCGGCTCGGACATCGCGCGGCTGAAGGGCATCGAGATCGACGAGACCCGCATCGTGTCGTCGACCGGCGCGCTGTCGCTGGACAAGGTCCCCGGCAAGCTGCTGATCGTCGGCGCCGGCGTGATCGGCCTCGAACTCGGCTCGGTCTGGCACCGGCTCGGCGCCGAAGTCGTCGTCGTCGAATTCCTGGACCGCATCCTGCCCGGCATGGACGGCGAGATCGCCAAGCAATTCCAGCGCATCCTGGAGAAGCAGGGTTTTGCGTTCAAGCTCGGCGCCAAGGTCACCGGCGTGGACACCTCCGGCAAGACGCTGAAGGCGACGATCGAACCCGCCGCCGGCGGCGCTGCGGAAACGCTGGAAGCCGACGTTGTTCTCGTCGCCATCGGCCGCGTGCCGTACACGGATGGGCTGGGCCTGAAGGAAGCCGGCGTTGCGCTGGACAATCGCGGCCGCGTGCAGATCGATCCGCATTTCGCCACCAGCGTGAAGGGCGTCTATGCCATCGGCGACGTGGTCGCGGGCCCGATGCTCGCGCACAAGGCCGAGGATGAAGGCGTCGCGGTCGCCGAGATCATCGCCGGGCAGGCCGGCCACGTGAACTACGACGTTATCCCAGGCGTCGTGTATACCACGCCGGAAGTATCCTCCGTCGGCAAGACCGAGGAGGAGCTGAAGCAGGCGGGCGTGGCTTATACGGTCGGGAAGTTTCCCTTTACCGCCAACGGCCGCTCCAAGGTCAACCAGACCACCGACGGCTTTGTGAAGATTCTCGCAGATGCGAAGACCGATCGCGTGCTCGGCGTGCACATTATCGGCCGCGAAGCCGGCGAAATGATCCATGAGGCGGCCGTTCTCATGGAGTTTGGCGGCAGTGCGGAGGATCTCGCGCGCACCTGCCACGCGCACCCGACCCGCTCGGAGGCCATCAAGGAAGCCGCGCTTGCAGTCGGCAAGCGGGCCATCCATATGTAGGTCGCGCCCAGCGCCGAATCGGGCGGGAAACACATGCTGCGCCGCCTGCTTCAACCGGTCTGGGTCCTGCTTGCGATCGTCTTCCTGATCGAAGCTTGGCTGTGGGACCATCTCGAACCGATCGTCGCGCGGGTTGTCGCAATCATCCCGCTCGCCCGGTTCAAGCAATGGCTGTCGGATCGCGTCGATGCGCTGTCGCCGGCGATGACGCTGATCGTGTTCGCTGTGCCCATCATTCCGCTGTTTCCGCTCAAGCTGGTCGGCCTATGGCTGCTCACGCACGAATACTGGACCAGCGCGGTCTTCACGATCCTGTTCGCAAAGCTGCTCGGCGTCGGCGTTACCGCCTTCGTGTTCGATGTGACGCGTGACAAGCTGATGGAGATGGCCTGGTTCGAGCGGCTCTATGCTCTGGTGCTGAAGCTGCGTGCCAGGGCAGCCGAGCTGGTCGATCCGATCAAGCGGCGCATCAAGGAGCTGATCGCGGGCAACGGCGAAGGCTGGTCCTCCCGCACGCTCCGCCTGATCCAGCGCTTTCGCAAGAGCGTGCACGAAGCGCGCTGAGCGCTATTGCTGGGCCTGCGCCTACGCCAATTCCTCAGGTGTCGTCCCGGCGAAGGCCGGGACCCATACCGCGTGATCTATCGATCGTGGATGGCAGCAGTACCGAACAATGAGTCTTCGCCAAACTATGCCCTGTGGTTATGGGTCCCGGCCTTCGCCGGGACGACGGTGCAGTTGGCCCCTCAATGCAAATGCACCAGATGCGGCAACCATAGGCCGAGCGCGGTCATGGCGATGCCGCCGAGCGTCAGCAGGCCAGCGATATAGGCGAGCGCCATCATGCCGGTGATGATGGTGGCTGAGGCCAGCACGATGCCGATCTGGAAGGCGGCGGACGCCAGCTCGAAGTGATGATACTTCGCGGTGGCCTCGTCGCGCTCGTGCTCGGCGTGCTTGGCCTTTTCGGCCAGTTGCTCGGTGCCTTCGCCGGTCTCGGGCTCGGAGCGGTAGCGCTGCGCGGTCTTCTGCCAGTCCTCGATCTGCTTCTGCACGGCCACCTTGTTGGCCTCGTCGCTCGCCGCGCCGAGGATCAGCTTGCCCTGGTCGGCCGCGGTCTGAACCACCGTGCGGCGGATGCTCTTTGCCTGGAAGAAGGCCCAGAGGTTGGAAGCCTCGACGTTCTTGCTGATCGATTCGGTCTGGGCGCCCTTGCCGAGCGTCTCCGAGATCGCCAGGAACAGCGCCAGAACGGCGATCAGGAGCGCGATCTTCTTGTTCGAGCCGGACGCGTGTTCGGCGTGCTCGGCATGCTCCATGCTTTCATGTGCGCTCATAAGTCCCTCCTGGCTCGGTTCCGCAACGATTGACCGAACCGCGGGCGCCGCGCAAGAGGCATGCGCGCCAAGAGGCTTGCAAGAGCCTCGCAAGAGGCTTGCTATGACAGCTTCATGTCAGCATCACCGCCGCGGATGCGCGCTGGCATAGACTTCCAGCAGGCGCTCGGAATCGATGCCGGTATAGATCTGCGTGGTCGAGAGCGAGGCATGGCCGAGCAATTCCTGGATCGCGCGCAGATCGCCGCCACGTGACAACAGATGCGTGGCGAAGGAATGGCGGAGCGCGTGCGGCGTGGCGCTGTCGGGCAGGCCGAGCGCGCCGCGCAGCCGCTCCATCGCGAGCTGGATGATGCGGGGGCTCAAGGGCCCGCCGCGTGCGCCGACGAAGATCGGCCCCTCCGCGGGCAGCGGATAGGGGCACATCGAAACGTATTCTTGCACGAGCGCCAGCACGTTCTGCAGCACCGGCACCATGCGGGTCTTGTTGCCCTTGCCTGTCACGATCAGCACGTCGCCTTCGCCGGGACGCGGCACCTCGCGGCGCTTCAACCCCAGCGCTTCGGAGATGCGCAGGCCGGAGCCATACAGCAACGCCATCACGGCGGCATCGCGCGCCAAAATCCAGGTCTCGCGATCCTCGCCGGCGCGCTCGTCGGCGTCCGCAAGGCGCTTGGCCGCCGCCATCTGAATCGGCTTCGGCAGGCTTTTTGCGACTTTCGGCGCGCGGATGGCGGAGAGCGCCCCGACCTTGCCCTTGCCTTCGCGTTCCAGGAAGCGGCCGAACGAGCGCAGGCCCGCCAGCGCGCGCATCAGCGAACGGCCGGCGATATCGTCGGCGCGGCGCATCGCCATGAAGGCCCTGATATCGGTGGCCTCCAGTGCGGCGAAACGCTTGAGCGTCACCCGCTCGCCCCAATGGCCGCAGAGAAAATTCAGACACTGCCGCAAATCGCGGGCATAGGCTTCCAGGGTCTTCGGCGACAGCCGTCGCTCCGCGCCGAGATGCGACAGCCAGCGCGTCATCTCCTGCGCGATGTCAGGATCGGCGCTGGCGAGCTCGATGGGTGGGGCGGCCGCTTTGCTCATGCGCTCTGGACGTGGTGATTCCACTCAGTATATCGCATCACACTCGTTTATCGTTCGCTAAGGCCGCCCCGCGCGGCTAGCCTTCAGGCCCGGGTTCCGATTCTCTCCCAAGTTTATTCATGGATCATTCGTCGCGTAGCCAGACCGCCCCCGCCAACGCGACCCGCATGGTCGACGTGCTGGTACCGGTCGCGCTCGACCAGGCCTATTCCTACAAGGTGCCGCGCGGGATGGAGCTGAAGGCGGGCGATCTCGTCGGCGTGCCGCTCGGCCCGCGCGAGGTGATCGCCGTGGTCTGGGCCGAAAACGCCAATCCGGATCCGCGCCTGCACAACCGGCTCAAGGAGGTCAGCGAAAAGCTCGACATCCCGCCGTTGAAGCCCGAGCTGCGTGCGGTCGTGGACTGGGTCGCCAATTACACGCTGAGCCCGCGCGGCATGGTGCTGCGGATGTGCCTGCGGATGGGTGAGAACCTCGGCCCAGAGCGGGTGCCCGCCGGCGTGCGCCTGGTCGGCGATCCTCCGCGGCGACTGACGCCGGCGCGGCAGCGCCTGATCGAGGTGCTGTCGGACCGGCTGCTGCACGGCAAGTCCGAGGCGGCCAAGGAGGCCGGCGTTTCGGCCGGTGTGATCGACGGCCTCGTCGACGAAGGCACGCTCACGGTCGAGCCGATGCCGCCGCCTCCGCCGCCGCCGGCTCCTGATCCGGATTTCAGCCGGCCGGATTTTTCGCCGCTCCAGCGCGCCGGGGTCGACGCTATGCGCGCGCTCGCGGCCAACGGCACTTTTCACGTCGCGCTGCTCGACGGTGTCACCGGCTCGGGTAAGACCGAGGTTTACTTCGAAGCCGTGGCCGAGGCGATCCGCCGCGGAAAACAGTCGCTGATCCTGATGCCGGAGATCGCGCTCACCGGCCAGTTCCTCGATCGCTTCGCGCAGCGTTTTGGCGTGCGCCCTCTGGAATGGCATTCCGAGCTGACGCCGCGCACCCGCGCGCGCAATTGGGCGGCGATCTCCGAGGGCACCGCGCCGGTCGTGGTCGGCGCGCGCTCGGCGCTGTTTTTGCCCTACGCCAATCTCGGCCTCATCGTCGTCGATGAAGAGCACGACCAGGCCTACAAGCAGGACGAGGGCGTGCATTATCACGCCCGCGACATGGCGGTGGTGCGCGCCCATATCGCAAAGGTCCCGATCGTGCTGGCGTCGGCGACGCCGTCGGTCGAATCCGAGGTCAATGCGCGCAAGAACCGCTATCAGCGCATCGCGCTGCCGTCGCGCTTCGGCGGCCAGCACATGCCGCATATCGAGGCCATCGACATGCGCCGCGAGCCGCCGGCGCGCGGCCGCTTCATCTCGCCGCGGCTGGCCTCCGAGATCAGGACCGCGATCGAGAAGCGCGAGCAGGCGCTCTTGTTCCTCAATCGCCGCGGCTATGCGCCGCTGACGCTGTGCCGTGCCTGCGGCCATCGCTTCGCCTGCACCATCTGCGATGCCTGGCTGGTCGATCACCGCTTCCGCCAGCGCCTCGTCTGTCACCATTGCGGCTTCTCGATGCCGCGCCCGCAAACCTGTCCGCATTGCGCGGCGGAGGAATCGCTGGTCGCGGTCGGGCCCGGCGTCGAGCGCTTGCAGGAGGAAGCGGCGGCGCTGTTCCCGGAGGCGCGCACCATGGTGCTGTCGAGCGACCTCATCACCTCGATCGAGACGATGCGCTCGGAACTCAATGATATCGCCGAAGGCCGCGTCGATATCATCATCGGCACCCAGCTCGTCGCCAAGGGTCACAATTTCCCGCGGCTCAATCTGGTCGGCGTGGTCGATGCGGATCTCGGCCTGTCCAATGGCGATCCGCGCGCCTCGGAGCGCACCTGGCAATTGCTCAACCAGGTGATCGGCCGCGCCGGGCGCGAGCAGGGTCGCGGTGTCGGCTATCTCCAGACCCATCAGCCCGATCATCCCGTGATGAAGGCGCTGATCGCCTGCGACCGCGAAGCCTTCTACGACAGCGAGATCGATTTGCGCGAACGCACGCTCTATCCGCCGTTCGGGCGGCTCGCGAGCCTGATCATTTCCGCTGGCGACCGACCGAGCGCCGAAGGCTTTGGCCGCCGCCTCGTTGCGCTCGCGCCGCGCGACGAGCGCGTGGTGGTGCTTGGCCCGGCGGAAGCCCCGCTCGCGGTCATCAAGGGCCGCTACCGATTCCGCATCCTGGTGAAATCGGCGCGCGGGTTCGACCTGTCGGATTATTTGCGCAACTGGCTTGCCTTATGCCCGAAGCCGAAGGGCAATCAAAAGCTCGAAGTCGACGTCGATCCGCAGAGCTTTTTGTAAGAGCTGCGCGCTCACTCTCCTCTCGTGCCCCGGACGCAGCGCAGCGTCTCTTCGACGGTGCGCTGCTGAGCGGGGGCCCATGTCGCACAGAGTCCGTGGCTTCTGGGTCCCGGCTCTGCGCCGCAACGCTCACGCGTTGCAGCTTGTCCGGGACACCCGCGGAAAGACTCCGGATTGCGCGCTTCGCTCGCAATGACGGCAGGCAACAAAAAGCCCGCCGTCCCCCAAGACGGCGGGCTTGTTTCACCCGCGCTGACCCGCTGCTCACATGTCCATGCGGACGGTGACGGGAACTGCGCTTGTGTGGTGAGGCGCCGGTCGCGCCTTAGGAGACGACTTCCGCGGTGACGCGGCCGACGCCGGCGCCGGTGAGGCCGATGGCGCGGGCAGCGCCCGTGGAGAGGTCGAGGACACGGCCGCGAATGAACGGGCCACGGTCGTTGATGGTGACGATGACGCTCGAGCCGCCATGGGTGACGCGCAGCTTGGTGCCGAACGGCAGCGAGCGGTGCGCCGCGGTCATGGCGTTCTGGTTGAAGCGCTGGCCCGAGGCGGTCCTGCTGCCGGACTCGTTCCCGTAAAAGGAAGCCATGCCGGAGAAGGAACGTCCGGTGCCCTGCGACGGCGTCATCGACGCATTGGCGTTACGCCAATCGGAGGTCGTGTTGGCATCGTTCTGGGCGTGGTGGCGGTGATGATGGTGGGAATACCGATGGTGATGCCGGGATTTGGCGGAAGCTTCGGTAGCGGTTCCACCGATGAGGAGAGTTGCGGCAACGAAAGCGATCGCCGTACGCGGCCGGGTCACAGTGCCCAGCGTCTTCAAAGAAAGCATTTAGTGGTCCCTAAGCTAGTATTGCCACATATGTGGCAAGTGGAGCCCCCGTAACTTTGTGAGCGAGATGGCGTTTCGATTCCCAATGAGGCGTGAATTGGGCAGTAAATCCGTTCGGTGTCGTCATGTAATATCTTGTTACCGCCAAGGGATATTCAGCCGATATTCCGTAATCTTGGATTTTAACAATTCGTTAACCTATGTATTACTTGTATATACTGTAAAACAAAGTCATCGCTTTCTGAGTTTAGAATTGGGTAAGTATTCGGCGAGTGAAGCCGGCGCGCCGGGAATCACGCCTCAGCGATCCGTGTTCATGGCCGCTATGCGCTGAGGGCAGGAACGAATGGCCGGGTGTCGGCCCGAAGGGCGTGGCAATTCCGCGGCGTGGCAGGTCGTCGTGGCAGGTCGTCGTAGCGTCGTCGTGGACTGCGACGAACTGGCGACAGAACGTCGTGCCTTTAATTTGGCGTCATGTTGCACGTGCGCGCCTGCTATGTTAGCAAAGCCGCGATTTTAACGAGCCCGGCACTTCCGTGCGGGGTCGAAAATCGAAGTCCCGCTTGAATTCCAAGGGCTTGGATCGCTAGGCGCCGCTTCGTGGCGACGGTTTTTCCCTTGCGAGTTTGACAGCAAAAAGAGCGCGTCTGTGGCTGCAGAAGATACGTCCGTTTCCGGTGTGTCGGGCCGTTATGCAACGGCCTTGTTTGAACTGGCCCGCGACCAGAATGTGGTCGACGAGGTCAAAGCCGATCTCGGCAAATTCGAGGGCATGCTGAACGAAAGCGCCGATCTGAAGCGCCTCGTCCGCAGCCCGGTGTTCGCGGCCGATACCCAGTCCAGGGCCCTCTCGGCCGTGCTGGACAAGGCGGGCATCGCCGGCATCTCCGCCAATTTCCTGAAAGTGCTGACCGCCAACCGCCGCCTGTTCGCGGTGACTGACGTCATCCGCGCCTATCGTGCCCTGGTCGCCCGGTTCAAGGGCGAGGCGACGGCCGACGTCACCGTGGCGGAGGCGCTTTCCGACAAGAATCTCGACGCCCTCAAGGTTGCCCTGAAGTCGGTGACCGGCAAGGACGTCGCGCTCAACGTGAAGGTCGATCCCTCGATCATCGGTGGCCTCGTGGTCAAGCTTGGCAGCCGGATGATCGATAGTTCGCTTCGCACCAAACTCAATTCGATCAAGCACGCGATGAAAGAGGCAGGCTGATGGACATCCGCGCCGCGGAAATTTCCGCGATCCTCAAGGACCAGATCAAGAATTTCGGCCAGGAAGCTGAAGTCTCCGAAGTCGGACAGGTGCTGTCCGTCGGCGACGGTATCGCCCGCGTTTACGGCCTGGATAACGTCCAGGCCGGCGAAATGGTCGAGTTCGAGAACGGCACCCGCGGCATGGCGCTGAACCTCGAAACCGACAACGTCGGTATCGTTATTTTCGGCGCCGACCGTGAGATCAAGGAAGGTCAGACCGTCAAGCGCACCCGCGCCATCGTGGACGCACCGGTCGGCAAGGGCCTGCTCGGCCGCGTCGTCGACGCGCTCGGCAACCCCATCGACGGCAAGGGCCCGATCCAGGCCGACAAGCGCATGCGCGTCGACGTCAAGGCGCCCGGCATCATTCCGCGCAAGTCGGTGAACGAGCCGATGGCGACCGGCCTCAAGGCGATCGACGCCCTGATCCCGATCGGCCGCGGCCAGCGCGAGCTGATCATCGGCGACCGTCAGACCGGCAAGACCGCGATCGCGCTCGACACCATTCTCAACCAGAAGCCGCTCAACGCGCAGCCGGACGAGAACATCAAGCTGTATTGCGTCTACGTCGCGATCGGCCAGAAGCGTTCGACCGTTGCCCAGTTCGTGAAGGTGCTGGAAGAGCAGGGCGCGCTCGAATATTCGATCATCGTCGCCGCCACCGCTTCGGATCCGGCGCCGATGCAGTACATCGCGCCGTTCACCGGCTGCACCATGGGCGAGTACTTCCGCGACAACGGCATGCACGCCGTCATCATCTATGACGATTTGTCCAAGCAGGCCGTCGCCTACCGCCAGATGTCGCTCTTGCTGCGCCGCCCGCCGGGCCGCGAAGCCTATCCGGGCGACGTGTTCTATCTGCATTCCCGCCTGCTCGAGCGCGCGGCGAAGCTGAACAAGGACCAGGGCTCGGGCTCGCTGACGGCGCTGCCGGTCATCGAAACCCAGGCCAACGACGTGTCGGCCTACATTCCGACCAACGTCATCTCGATCACCGACGGCCAGATCTTCCTGGAAACCGACCTGTTCTTCCAGGGCATCCGCCCCGCGGTGAACGTCGGTCTGTCGGTGTCGCGCGTCGGCTCCTCGGCGCAGACCAAGGCCACCAAGAAGGTCGCCGGCAAGATCAAGGGCGAGCTCGCGCAGTACCGCGAAATGGCGGCGTTCGCGCAGTTCGGCTCCGACCTCGACGCCTCGACCCAGCGCCTGCTCAACCGCGGCTCGCGTCTCACCGAGCTCCTGAAGCAGCCGCAGTTCGCGCCGCTGAAGATGGAAGAGCAGGTCTGCGTGATCTGGGCCGGCACCAACGGCTATCTCGATCCGCTCCCGGTCAACAAGGTGCGCGCGTTCGAGGACGGTCTGCTGTCGCTGCTGCGCGGCAAGAACGTCGAGATTCTCAACGCGATCCGCGACAGCCGCGATCTCTCCGACGACACCGCCGCCAAGCTGAAGTCGGTGGTCGAAGGTTTCGCCAAGAGCTTCGCCTGATAGCAGGACATGGCCGGGTCTTCCGGCCGTGACCGCTTCGCGAGAGGCAAGACGACAAGAAGCGTGCCCGGCGCCCGGCCGGGCATCGCGATAGGGACAGGCTAGCGGTCCGACGCATCCGTCGAACCGCCGGGGTGAACGAAGAATGGCGTCACTTAAAGACATGCGCGTCCGCATCGCCTCCACCAAGGCGACGCAGAAGATCACCAAGGCCATGCAGATGGTCGCGGCGTCCCGATTGCGCCGCGCCCAGCAAGCGGCCGAGGCGGCGCGGCCCTATGCCGACAAGATGAGCGCGGTGATCTCCAACATCGCCAGCGCTGCCGCCGGTTCGCCCGGCGCGCCGGCGCTGCTGGCCGGCACCGGCAAGGATCAGGTTCACCTGCTGCTGGTCTGCACCGGCGAGCGCGGCCTGTCCGGCGCCTTCAACTCCTCGATCGTGCGCCTCGCGCGCGAGCGCGCCCAGTCGCTGATGGCGCAGGGCAAGGAAGTCAAATTCTTCTGCGTCGGCCGCAAGGGCTACGAGCAGCTCCGCCGCCTGTACGACAAGCAGATCGTCGAGCACCTCGACCTGCGCGGCGTTCGTCAGCTCGGCTTCGTCAACGCCGAGGACATCGCCAAGAAGGTGCTGGCCCGCTTCGACAACGGCGAATTCGACGTCTGCACGCTGTTCTACGCGCAGTTCAAATCGGTGATTGCCCAGGTCCCGACCGCGCAGCAGATCATTCCGCTGACCGTGGAAGAAAAGGCGGCGAACGCGCCGTCGACGTCCTACGACTATGAGCCGGAGGAAGACGAACTCCTCTCCGGCCTGTTGCCGCGGAATATCGCGGTGCAGATTTTCCGCGCGCTGCTGGAAAACAACGCCTCGTTCTATGGCGCGCAGATGAGCTCCATGGACAACGCCACCCGCAACGCCGGCGAAATGATCCGCAAGCAAACCCAGATCTACAACCGAACCCGTCAAGCCCAGATCACCAAGGAGCTGATCGAGATCATCTCCGGCGCCGAGGCGGTCTGACGCACGAACCAAACGACGGTCGTTCAAGTACAGAATTTCGAAGGAGAGCTTCATGGCTACAGCAGCTAACCAGGTCGGTCGCGTCACCCAGGTCATGGGCGCCGTCGTCGACGTCCAGTTCGAAGGCCATTTGCCGGCCATTCTGAATTCGTTGGAAACCAGGAACGGCAGCATCCGCCTCGTGCTGGAAGTTGCGCAGCATCTCGGTGAGTCCACCGTGCGCACGATCGCGATGGACGTGACCGAAGGTCTGGTTCGCGGCCAGGAAGTGACCGACACCGGCCAGCCGATCTCGGTTCCGGTGGGCGCGGGCACCCTCGGCCGCATCATGAACGTCATCGGCGAGCCGATCGACGAAGCCGGCCCGATCCAGTCCGAAGGCATGCGCGCCATCCACCAGGAAGCGCCGAGCTACACCGACCAGTCGACCGAAGCTGAAATTCTCGTCACCGGCATCAAGGTCGTCGACTTGCTCGCGCCCTACGCCAAGGGCGGCAAGATCGGCCTGTTCGGCGGCGCCGGCGTCGGCAAGACCGTGCTGATTCAGGAGCTGATCAACAACGTCGCGAAGGCGCACGGTGGTTACTCCGTGTTCGCCGGCGTGGGCGAGCGTACCCGCGAAGGCAACGACCTCTATCACGAGTTCATCGAGTCCAAGGTCAACGCCGATCCGCACAATCCGGATCCGAGCGTCAAGTCGAAGTGCGCGCTGGTGTTCGGCCAGATGAACGAGCCGCCCGGCGCCCGCGCCCGCGTCGGCCTCACCGGTCTGACCGTCGCCGAGCACTTCCGTGACCAGGGCCAGGACGTGCTGTTCTTCGTCGACAACATCTTCCGCTTCACGCAGGCCGGTTCTGAAGTGTCGGCGCTGCTGGGCCGTATTCCTTCGGCCGTGGGTTACCAGCCGACGCTCGCCACCGACATGGGCGCGCTGCAGGAGCGCATCACCACCACCCAGAAGGGCTCGATCACCTCGGTGCAGGCCATTTACGTTCCGGCCGACGACTTGACCGACCCGGCGCCCGCGACCTCGTTCGCGCATTTGGACGCCACCACGGTGTTGAATCGCGCGATCTCGGAAAAGGGCATCTATCCGGCGGTGGACCCGCTCGACTCGACCTCGCGCATGCTCTCGCCGCTCGTCGTCGGCCAGGAGCACTACGACACCGCGCGTCAGGTCCAGCAGGTGCTGCAGCGCTACAAGTCGCTGCAGGACATCATCGCCATTCTCGGCATGGACGAGCTTTCGGAAGAGGACAAGCTGACGGTGGCCCGCGCCCGCAAGATCGAGCGCTTCCTGTCGCAGCCGTTCCACGTCGCCGAAATCTTCACCGGCTCGCCCGGCAAGTTCGTCGACCTCGCGGACACCATCAAGGGCTTCCGCGGCCTCTGCGAAGGCAAGTATGACCACCTGCCGGAAGCCGCCTTCTACATGGTCGGCACCATCGAAGAGGCGATCGAGAAGGGCAAGAAGCTGGCGGCCGAGGCGGCCTAAGCTGCGAAGGGCGGGCAGGGAGTAGCGAATAGTCTCGCTGCTCCCGCTCCATTCGCTATTCGCTACTCACCATTCGCAGGTTTCCAATGGCCACCTTCCACTTCGATCTCGTCTCGCCGGAAAAGCTCGCCTTCTCGGGCGAGGTCGACCAGGTCGATATCCCCGGCGTCGAGGGTGACTTCGGCGTGCTGGCGGGACATGCGCCGGTCGTGGCCGCGATCCGGCCCGGCATTCTCACCGTGACCACCGGCGGCAAGCACGAGAAGATCATCGTGCTCGGCGGTATTGCCGAAGTTTCCGAAAAGGGCCTGACCGTGCTCGCCGACGTCGCGACGTCGCTGGCTGAGCTCGACCGCGCCCAGTTCGCCGCGACCGTCTCGGAGATGGAAGAGGGATTGAAGGAGCACGAAGGCAACGAGCTCGATCAAGCCATCGCACGGCTCGACCACTTCAAGAGCATCCAGCAGCAGCTCAGCAGTACGGCTATGCACTAAGCCCCGGTGCACCGCGCCGGGGCCCGAACTGAAAATTCCTGAATAAGTTCAGCGCTCGTCACGAAAGTGGCGGGCGCTGAAACTTTGTTGCACCGCGCCGCCGATAGCGGCATTCTGCGCTCGCGAATTTTGTTCCCGAGGGCCGGTCGCAGATGAAACGCAAGATCGCAGCGATTTTCGCAGCCGATATTGCCGGTTACTCACGACTGGTCGCGGAAGACGAAGAGGAGACGCTGCGGCGTCTCGCCTCCTATCGCGAGGTCGTCGACGACTTCATCGCCAAGGCCGGCGGACGCATCTTCAACACTGCGGGCGACGCCGTGCTCGCGGAATTTCCAAGCGCAGTCGATGCGGTGCGCTGCGCGATCGACATCCAGGAATCGCTGCGAACCCGCAACATGGCGTATCCGCCGAGCCGGCAGATGTCGTTCCGCATCGGTATCACCATCGGCGACGTGGTCGAGCGCGACGGCGACCTGCTCGGTGACGGCGTCAATATCGCCGCCCGGCTCGAGGGCCTCGCCGAGGTCGGCGGCATCTGCGTCTCCCGCGCCGTGCACGAGCAGGTCGCCAACAAGCTGTCGGTGCAGTTCGCCGATATCGGCGCGCAGGAGGTCAAGAATATCCCGACGCCGGTGCACGCCTACATGGTGGCGATGCGGCGCGGGGACGGCAGTTACGCGACGCCGCAGATCAAGAGGGTGGCGAAGGCCGCGGCCGCGCCGAACTGGATGTGGCCGCTGGTGGTGGGTGTCGTCTCCGTCGTCGCCATCGGCGTCGGCGGCTTCCTCTATTTCGCCAAGCTCGAGACCACCAAGGCGCCGGCGATCGCAGCGACCGCGCCAAGCCCGTCACCCACCATGGCGGCGAAAGCGCCGATGCCCATGCCGGCACCGTCCGCCGCGCCGATGGCCGGCAAGTTTCCTGCCGACAGCGTGCCCTTCATCAACGAGCGCGTCCGCAACTACCTGGCGGGCGATTATTCCGCTGCCGGCGACTACAAGGCGTTCGCGCTCAATGTCGGCGGTTTCACCGGCTCGGCGTTGAACCTGCCGAACGAGGAAGCCGCGCGCAACGCCGCGCTCGATCAGTGCCAGAAGCGCGCCGATGCCGCGCAGTCGCCGCGGCGCTGCGAGCTCTATGCGGTCGGCAACAATGTCGTCTACACGCGCGGCAAGCCCCCAATGCCGCCGCAACCGTTCGTCCGGCATGATGCCATGACCGAGCGCGCCTTCGCCTCGAAAGACTTTCCGATGGTGCGCGATCCCGCCAAGGTCCGGCTCGAGAACATGTTCGTGCCCGCGGCAAAATCCCGCTCGGTCGCGCTCGGCCCGGGCGGTCAATATTTCATGGTGATGGGCGCATCATCCGCCGACGATGCCGCGCGGCGTTCGCTGGAATCGTGCGGCGCGATCGCCGGCGTCGCCTGCCTGGTCGTTGCGGTCGACGAGAATTTCGTCGTGCCGATCCCGACCCTGCTCAGGATCACCGGCTTCTTCCACGCGGCGTCCAATGCCTCGATCGTCGCAGATGCGCGCGACGAGGTCGTGCGCAAGCTCGCCGACGGCATGGGCTGGAACGCAGTCGCGGTCGGCACCGCGGGCCGACCGGGGCTCGGCCTGAAGGCCGCCGACGAGCAGTCCGCCGTCAATTCCGCGCTCGCCGACTGCGCCAAGCACGACAGCGATTGTCACGTCATCGCGATCGGCCCGTTCACGGTGGGCCCGATCAATTAGGGCTGAAAATGGCTCTGGGGTTGTTTTCGCGTTTTTAGTTTGCGAAGGGCGCAAACTGCTGCGCCACTGCGCTGTAGACGTGGCGGCGGAACGGCACCACGACATCGGCGACGCGGTCGAGCCGCTCCCAGCGCCAGGCGTCGAACTCCGCGGGCTGGTCGTTGCGCGGCGTCAGCGGATCGATCTCGTCATCCTTGCCGGTGAAGCGCAGCGCGAACCATTTTTGGCGCTGACCGCGGAATTTCGCCAGCCGATGCGTCTGCGGCCCGTCATAGGGCGGGAATTCGTAGGTCAGCCAGTCGGTCTCGCCGAGATAGGTTGCGCTCTTGACGCTGGTCTCCTCCCAGAGCTCGCGCAGCGCGGCATCGCGCAGGTCCTCGCCCTCATCGACGCCGCCCTGCGGCATCTGCCAGTCCAGACCCGGCAGGATGATCTCGGGTCCGTCGCCCTTGAAGCGGTGGCCGATCAGCACGCGGCCATCGGCGTTGAACAGCGCGATTCCGACATTGGGACGGTAGGGCTTTTCATTGGTCACGCGTGGATCTCTCGTCGTCATTCCAGGCGATGCATTAGCATCAACCTGGAATGGCGACTTGAACTAATCCTCCGCCAGCGCGGAAAATTCCTTCACCACGCGCTCGTAGACCGGGCGCTTGAACGGGATGATCAGCCCGGTCAGGTTCTTCATCGGCTCCCAGCGCCAGCTCACGAACTCGGCCTTGTGACCGCCGCCGGGCTTTTCGACGTTGATCTCGCTGTCCTTGCCGGTGAAGCGGACCGCGAACCATTTCTGGCGCTGGCCGCGGTAGCGGCCCTTCCAGGCGCGCCCGGCGACCGTGCGCGGAATGTCGTAAGTGAGCCAGTCCGGAACCTCGCCGAGCCGCTCGACCGAACGCACGCTGGTCTCCTCATAGAGCTCGCGCTTGGCGGCCTCCCAATTGTCCTCGCCGGGATCGACGCCGCCCTGCGGCATCTGCCAGACATGGGCGTCGTCGACATGCTCGATGCCGCCGGCGCGGCGGCCGATGAACACCAGACCCTCAGTGTTGATCAGCATCACACCGACGCAAGTCCGGTAGGGCAGATCTTCATAACGCGCCATTCCGCCAGACCTCTTGCATGCTGTCGGTAAGGCTCGAGCAGGCCCCGCGGGCCTGTGCCGTACCAATCCGTTGATTTAGCTGGATTTTGATTTCAGCATCGCGGTTGTCAATGGCACCAAAAGGATACCTCGGTCGCCCAATGTCTTGGTCCAGGCGCCGATGCGCTCGATCGAGACCGGGAGGGCGGAGGCGGTGCCCACGGCCACGCCGCGCTCGCGCGCCGCCGCTTCGAGCTTGTTCAGGGCGCGGTCGATCTCGGCCGGGGTCGGCACCGCGTCGATCGCGATGTCGCCCTTGCCGAACGGCATCGCCTGGCTGGCGGCGGCCTGCGGCGCGATGCTGCGGGGCGAGGAGCCGTCGTCGAAGAAGCCAAGGCCGCGCTTGGCCGCCTCGCGGATGATCGGCTGCATCGCCGGCTCTGTTGCGATGAAGCGGGCACCCATGAAATTGGTGAGGCCGGCATAGCCCTGCATCCGGCTCAGGTGCCAGTACAGGCGGTCCATGTTCTGGTCGGCACTCAGCGAGGTCAGCAGCGTCTGCGGTCCCGGATCGTTGTCGGGGAAGTCGTAGGGCTCCATCGGGATCTGGAGGAAGATCTCGTGGCGCTGGGTGCGGGCCCGCTCGGCGAGTTTTCCTGGATCGGAACCATAAGGCGTGAAGGCCAGCGTCACCGCCGGCGGCAGCCGCATGATGGCATCGGTGGTCTTGGCAGCGCCGACGCCGAGGCCGCCGATCAGGATCGCGACCACCGGCATCTTGGCGGCCTTGGCGCGGTCGGCATCCGCCGCATAGACGTTGAACGGCTTCAGATCCCCGGCAATCACGGGGATCATGCCGTAGCGCGATTTCTCAAGGAGTTTTGGGTCGATCCCGGCCATGACCGGCGGCGGTGCGGAGGCCGAGGCCGCCTCGCCCTTGCCGGCGGTATCGCCGCCGATCACCACGTCGTGGCGCGTGCCGGTGGAACCGTCGATCATGGTGACGGTCTTCTGCTCGCCCGCCTGCTTCGGCGCCTCCTTGGTCTCGAGCTTGCTGTCCTGCTTGCTGTCGTGGCCGGCCGCGGCGGGCTTGTCGTCGCCGGCCTTGTCTGCGGCATTGGGCTCGCGGATCGCGAGCCGCGTCATCGGCTCGCCGCCGAGCGGATCCTTGTTGAAGATGGCGAAGCCGGCAAAGGCGACCAGGAACAGGCCGAGCAGGACCGCGAGCATCTGCATGGCCGTGAACGGCAGCCGCAGCCGGCGTTTCCGGCGCGGCTTATCCTGTCCGAGCGGGGCGCTCAGATCATCGGCCGTTTCAGTCATGCGCGATCCCGAATCACTCACCAATGACGATACCACGCCGAGGTCAAGCGGCGGCAGGCCGGGATAGGCCGGGGATATCAGGAGTTCCAAGCAAAAAGGGCGGCTCCGGGAGCCGCCCTTTTCGTCAGATCGCGATACGCCGACCTAGTTCGCCGCTTTGGGCTTGTCGGTCGTGGCCTTGTTGTCGCCGCCCGGCGTGGGCGCCGCGGAGGCGCTGTTCTTGATGCCGTGAAGCAGGTCGTCGGCGAGCTTGAGCGCCTTGTCGTCCTTGGCGTCCGGCGGAACGTAGGATTGCGAGCCGGTCTTCTCGTCACCGTCGTTCTTGAGATGGCCGCGCAGCGAAGCTTCGCCCTTGGTGTCGGTGCGCGACTTCAGCTCGTCCGGCACGTCCTGCAGCACTTCGATGTCGGGCACGATGCCCTTGGCCTGGATCGACTTGCCCGACGGCGTGTAGTAGCGCGCCGTGGTCAGACGCAGCGCGCCGTTGCCCGAGCCGAGCGGAATGATGGTCTGCACCGAGCCCTTGCCGAACGAGCGTGTGCCGACGATGGTCGCACGCTTGTGGTCCTGCAGCGCGCCGGCGACGATCTCCGACGCCGAAGCCGAGCCGCCGTTGACCAGCACGATGACCGGCTTGCCCTTGGTGAGGTCGCCCGTATGCGCGGTACGGCGCTGGGTCTCCTCGGCATTGCGGCCGCGGGTCGAGACGATCTCGCCCTTCTCCAGGAAGGAGTCGGAGACGGTGACCGCTTCCTCGAGCAGGCCGCCCGGGTTGTTGCGGAGGTCGATGACGTAGCCCTTCAGCTTGTCGCCGATCTGATTCGAGAGGTTGGCGACCTCGCGCTTCAGGCCTTCGGTGGTCTGCTCGTTGAAGGTGGTGATGCGGATATAGGCGATGTCGTCGGCCTCGATGCGGGCGCGCACCGAGCGGACGCGGATGTTGTCGCGCACCAGCGTGACGTCGATCGGGTTGTCCTGGCCCTTGCGGATGATCTTGAGCTTGATCTTGGTGTTGACGGGGCCGCGCATCTTCTCGACCGCCTGGTTCAGGGTCAGGCCCTGCACCGCCTCGTCGTCGAGATTGGTGATGATGTCGTTGGCCATGACGCCGGCGCGCGAGGCCGGGGTGTCGTCGATCGGCGAGACCACCTTGATCAGGCCGTCTTCCATCGTGACTTCGATGCCGAGGCCGCCGAACTCACCGCGGGTCTGCACCTGCATGTCGCGGAAGCTCTTGGCGTCCATGTAGCTCGAATGCGGATCGAGACCGGTGAGCATGCCGCTGATCGCGGATTCGATCAGCTTGGTGTCGTCGGGCTTCTCGACATAGTCCGAGCGCACGCGCTCGAAGACGTCGCCGAACAGGTTGAGCTGGCGATAGGTGTCCGCGGTGGCGGCTCGCGCGCTGGAGCCCATGAAGACCGCGCGCGGTTGGGTCACGAACAGCGTCAGCGCCGCACCGGTGGCCGCGCTGAGGAGGATAACTGAAGTCTTGCGCATCATCCGCGAACCTTCTCGCCTTCATTTGCGGCCCACCATGGGCCTGGATCGATTGGAGTGCCGTCTTTGCGGAACTCGACATACAGAACAGGTTGACTCGCGTTCGTGGCGAGAATGGAGGCGACTTGAGAGGTCGACCCCATGGTTGCGACAGGCTCCCCCGTGAGCACAAACTGTCCGATGTTTACCGAAATGCGCTCCATCCCGGCGATCAGGACATGATACCCGCCCCCGGCATTGAGGATCAAGAGTTGTCCATAGCTGCGGAACGGTCCGGCATAGACCACCCAGCCATCACACGGCGTCGTGACCTGGGAGCCGGGCCTGGTCGCCAGCGAAATGCCCTTCTGGACCCCGCCGAGCCCGTCGGAACCGCCGAAATCCCTGATCTTGTTACCGTTAACCGGAAGAGGCAGCAGACCCTTGGCCGCGGCGAAGGCCATCGCAGGGGTGGTCCGGGAACGATCCTTGAAAGCGCCGGGACCGGTCTTGGCGCTGGCGGCCGCGTTTGCAGCCGCCTTGGCCTCGGCCTGCTTCGCGGCCTCGGCCGCCTTCTCAGCCGCCTTGGCGGCGCTTTGCAGATCCTGCTCCATCTTGGCGATCAGCCCCTGGAGATCGCCAACCTGTCTTGAGAGCGCGACGGCACGCGAGTTCTCGGCGTCGAGGTCCTTTTCGCGCGACGCCTGCTGGCGCTGCCGCTCGTCGACCAAAGCGGTCAGTCGGGTCTGGTCGTTGCGGACCTTGTCGCGGTCGGAGGCAAGCTGGTCGCGCTCGGTCGCGATGGTCTTGCGCAGGGCCACGAGCTCGCCGAGCTCGCCCGCGATCTTCTCGGCACGGCCGCGCAATTCCGGCACGACGGCGCCGAGCAGCATCGCCGTGCGCAACGATTGCAGGGCATCCTCGGGCCGCACCAGGAGCGCCGGCGGCGTCCGCCTTCCGGCGCGCTGCAAGGCCGCCAACACCTCGACGATGTCGGCGCGACGCGAATCGAGCGAGCCGCGCATCGCCTGCTCGCGGCCGTTCAGCGATCGCAGCCGCGCCTCGGCCTCGTCGATCTTGGTCTCGACGGCGCGCACATTGGCGGCGGTGTCGATCAACTGTTGATTGAGCTGGGTGCGGTCCTGGCCGAGCGAGGTGATCTCGGCCTTGAGCTTGGCCTGCGCTTCCTCCGCGCTCTTCTTGCTTGCGCGCGCGGCTTCGAGCTCCTGTTCGCGCTGCTTGATCGCATCGGGCGCGACGGCTGCAGTCTGTGGCGCAGGCGTCTGAGCTTGCGCGAGGCTTGCGCCCAAGACGCTTGAGCCCAAGACGCCAGCGATCAGCAGCAGGTTGAGAATGGGCGCTCGCATCGCTTTATGCAAAGGTGCTCGTTGTGGCGCGGATCACGCGCGGTGATAGGGGTGGCCGGCCAGAATGGTGGCGGCCCGATAAAGCTGTTCCAGAAGCATGACGCGGACCATTTGGTGCGGCCAGGTCGCAGAGCCGAACGCGATCGCGAGCTTGGCCTTACGGCGCAATTCGGGCGAAAGTCCGTCCGCCCCTCCGATCATGAAGATAGTATGACCGGCACCCTCGTCGCGCCAGCGGCCGAGATGCCGTGCGAATACGGTCGAATCCAGATTCTGGCCGCGCTCGTCCAGCGCCACCAGGATCGATTTTTCGGGAATATGCGCGGAGATCGCCGCAGCCTCTTCGGCCATCCGCGTCGCCGTATCGCGCGCGCGGCTTTCGGGCAATTCGTGGATGGCGAGCTCGCGGAATCCGAGCTTGCGGCCGGCCTCGTCGAACCGCTCGAAATAGCGGTCGGCAAGCTCCCGCTCGGGGCCCTGCTTCAGCCGGCCCACCGCGATGACGGCTATGCGCATGATATCTTCAGGGTCGCGTTTTCTAAACCGCGCGCGATATGCGCGCGCACGACGCTAGCATGCGCGTCAGCCGATTCGAAATCGGCCAGTAGCCTCTAGATCGCCTTCGCCGCCCCTGGGCCCTGCGTGTACAATCTCTCGAGACTGTAGAACTCGCGGACCTCGGGTCTGAACACGTGCACGATCACATCGCCGGAATCGATCAGCACCCAGTCGCAATTGGGCAAGCCCTCGACGTGGATGTTCTTGATGCCGTTTTCCTTGAGGCCCTTGGCGACGTTCTCCGCGATCGCGCCGACGTGCCGGTTGGCCCGGCCGGTGGTGACGATCATATAGTCGGAGTAGGCCGATTTGCCGCGAAGGTCGATGGTAACCGTCTCTTCCGCCTTCATGTCATCGAGGCGGGAGAGGATCAGGCTCAGCGTCTTGTCGGCGTCGGGTTGCGCCTTCAAGGCCGCAGCTTTGGTCGATGTTTTACGCGTAGGCTTGGCAACCTTGGGTAAAACAGACTTCGGTGAAGCCGTCTTGGGTGATGCTGTCTTGGACAATACAGATGTGGTCAGGGACCATTCCTTTCACTGTATCGCGAACGCCGAATCCGGCGCTCACTGGTTACACTACATCATGTGGGGTTAAGGGTTTCAATATGCCAGACAGCCCGAAGTCCGCATGGCGTCCGCACAATCTGACTCACTTCGTACCTTTCCAGCTTCCGTCCGGGTTCCGTAGGCCGGTCGAAGAGAGATTGAGCTTCATTCCCGTCAGGAACACCCAGGCCGGCGCGGCCCGGTCCGCAAGCAATGCGGCCTCATTCTCGGGCAAGCGGTAGCGCCTGAGCGCCTGGGCGGCGGGTGAGGCGAGGGCACGAAAACTCTGTGGCGGGCGATCGATGACCGCAATCGGCACCTGGCCGGCGATGCGCCGCCAGTGCTGCCAGCGATGGAATTGAGCGAGGTTGTCGGCGCCCATAATCCAGACAAAGCGCAAGCCGCTGAGGCGGCGGCGCAAGGTGTTGATCGTGTCGATGGTATAGCGCGTGCGAATGACGGATTCGAGACAGCTCACCTCGATCCGCGGGTCGTCGGCAACGTCGCGCGCCGCCTGCATGCGCTCGCCGAGCTCATGCAGCGTGCCGTTCTCCTTCAGCGGATTGCCCGGCGTCACCAGCCACCATACGCGATCGAGCTGAAGGCGTTTCAGCGCGAACTGGCTGATCGCGCGATGGGCCTGGTGCGGCGGATTGAACGAGCCGCCGAGCAGGCCGATGCGCATGCCCGAGGTGTGGGTTGGTATGGCCTGCGCGAAGAAGCGTGGCGCGACGAAATTGTTGCTCAATGCCCCGCGCCCTGCGTCGTCTACGGCCGCGTCTGCCCGGTGCCGTGAACGCGATATTTGAAGCTCGTCAGCTGCTCGGCGCCGACCGGGCCGCGGGCATGGAATCTGCCCGTGGCGATGCCGATCTCGGCGCCGAAGCCGAACTCGCCGCCGTCGGCGAACTGCGTCGAGGCGTTGTGCAGCACGATCGCGGAATCGACCTCGCTCAGGAATTTCTTCGCAGCGGTCTCATCCGCGCTCACGATCGCATCGGTATGGTGCGAGCCGTGGTTCTGGATATGCGCGATCGCGCCGTCGACGCCATCCACCACCTTGGCCGCGATGATCGCCTCGAGATATTCAGTGTCCCAATCGTCCTGGCTCGCGGGTTTGACGCGCGCATCGGTCTTCTGCACGGCGTCGTCGCCGCGCACTTCGCAGCCGGCCTCGATCAGCATCTCGACCAGCGGCTTCAGGTTCTTGGCAGCCGCAGCGCGATCGACCAGCAGCGTCTCGGCGGCGCCGCAGACGCCGGTGCGGCGCATCTTGGCGTTGAGCACGATCGACTTCGCCATGGCGAGGTCCGCGCTGCCGTCGATGTAGACGTGATTGACGCCTTCGAGATGCGCGAACACCGGCACGCGCGCTTCCTGCTCGACGCGCGCGACGAGGCTCTTGCCTCCGCGCGGCACGATCACGTCGACGGCGCCGTTCAATCCCGACAGCATCATGCCGACCGCCGCGCGGTCGCGCGTCGGCACCAGCGTGATCGCAGCCTCGGGGAGGCCCGCTTCGCGCAGGCCCTGCACCAGGCATTCATGGATCGCGCGGCAGGAGCGGAAACTGTCGGAGCCGCCGCGCAGGATCACGGCATTGCCCGACTTCAGGCACAGCACGCCGGCGTCCGCCGCAACGTTCGGCCGGCTCTCGAAGATCACGCCGACGACGCCGAGCGGCACGCGCACGCGCTCGATGGTCATGCCGTTCGGCCGTTGCCAGCTCTCGGTGACGATACCGACCGGATCGGCAATGCCGCGCACGATGCCGATGCCCTCGGCCATGCCCTCGACCCGCGCCGGCGTCAGCGTCAGGCGGTCGATGAAAGAGGAGGTGGCATTGCCGGAGGCGCGGGCATCAGTGACGTCCTCGGCATTGGCGGCAAGGATCGTAGCTGCATTGTTGCGGATCGCCCGCTCCATGGCCTCGAGCGCCCGGTTCTTCTGCTCCGGCGGCGCCAGCGCCAGCACACGCGCGGCAGCGCGGGCACGGGTACCGAGATCGGTCATCAGCGCCTGAAGATCGGCATTGCCGTCAACGGCTTTGAGGGGGGCGGCCATGGGGAGTTCAACCTTCTGCTAAGGCAGTGTCCTAGCACGGAAATCCCGCTTTTGCGAAGGGTCGGGAGGGTATGGCTGGTCTCCCCGGCCGCACGGGGGCTAGGTCTTTGGCCTACCAAGTCTCTCGGAAAAAGGACCGCTGCGGCCCTTACCCGCCCACCACCAGATCATCCCGGTGGATCATCTCCGCCCGCCCGCTGATGCCGAGGATGGTCATCACGTCCGGGGAAGAGCGGCCCTTGATCCGCTCGGCGTCGTCGGCGTCATAGGCGATCAGGCCGCGGCCGATCTCGCTGGTGTCGGGGCCACGCACGATCACGGCATCGCCGCGGGCGAACTGGCCCTCGACCTTGATCACGCCGGCCGGCAGCAGGCTGGCGCCGGCGCGCAGCGCCGTGACGGCGCCGGCATCGATGGTCAGTGTGCCCTTCGGCTCCAGCGTGCCTGCGATCCAGCGTTTTCGCGACGTGATGGGATTGGCGGGCGTCAGGAACCAGGTGCAGCGCCCGCCGTCGGCGATCGCCTGCAAGGGATGCTCGATCTTGCCGGAGGCGATCAGCATATGCGTGCCGCCGGTCGTGGCGATCTTGGCGGCCTCGACCTTGGTGCGCATGCCGCCGCGCGAGAGTTCGGACTCGGCGTCGCCTGCGACAGCCTCGATCTCCGAGGAGATGCTGTCCACCACCGGAATGAGCTTGGCGTTCGGGTTGTTCTTCGGCGGAGCGTCGTAGAGCCCGTCGATGTCGGACAGCAGCACCAGCAGGTCCGCACTCGCCATGGTGGCGACGCGCGCGGCGAGGCGGTCATTGTCGCCGTAGCGGATCTCGTTGGTGGCGACCGTGTCGTTCTCGTTGATCACGGGGATCGCGCGCCACTCCAGCAGCTTGCCGATGGTGGAGCGCGCGTTGAGATAGCGGCGGCGCTCCTCGGTGTCCTGCAGCGTCACCAGGATCTGGCCGGCGCCGATGCCGTGGGCGCCAAGCACCTCCGACCAGATTCGCGCCAGCGCGATCTGACCGACGGCTGCGGCCGCCTGGCTCTCCTCCAGCTTCAGCGGGCCGCGCGGCAATTTCAGGCGGCTGCGGCCGAGCGCGATCGAGCCGGAGGAGACGACGAGCACGTCACGCCCTTCGCGATGCAGCTTGGCCATGTCGTCGGCGAGCGCGGCAAGCCAGGACGCCCGCACCTCGCCCTTGTCGGAATCGACCAGCAGCGCGGAGCCGACCTTGACGACGATGCGGCGGAATTGACTGAGTTCGGGGCTGGCCATGTGTGTAGGTGGTGTGTGTATGTGCTGGAGAGCGGCGCCGGTAAGGCCTGCTTTTGCAGCAGGACGATGGCCGGCGCAAGGCGGCAGGCCCGGTAAACGGCGCTTGTCCGGAACGCCCGTCTGGCTCTAACTGTCGCCAACCAGAATGGGCTCAAAGAGGAAACCAATGGATCGCCGCAACTTCATCGCCGGATGCCTCGGGTTACCGCTGTTGGCGCAAGCGGACGGGTCGCAAGCGCAGGCCGGGCTGACGAAGATGATCTTCCCGTTCGCGGCGGGAGCGGGCGGCGACACGCTGTGCCGGCTGATCGCGCAGGAGATGGCGCCGGCGCTGCAGCGGACCATCGTGGTCGAGAACCGCACCGGCGGCGACGGTCTGATCGGCATCAAGGCGGTGAAAGGGGCCAGCCCCGACGGCAGCATGGTGCTGGTGACGACCGGGCCCACGATGTACCTGCTGCCGATGGTGGAGACGACCCCGAGCTTCGATACCGCAAAGGATTTCGTCCCGGTCTCGCTGCTGGCGCGGTTCGAGTTCGCCGTCGTGATCAATCCGACGATCGATGCCGCGGATTTCAAGGGATTTGTCGCCTGGCTGAAGGCCCATCCGGACAAGGCGTCGTTCGGTGTGCCGAGCAACGGCACCATCCCGCATTTCATGGGCTCCAAGCTCGAGAAGGACCTCGGCATTCCCATGACGCGCGTGCCCTATCGGGGCAGCGCGCCCATCCTCAACGACATCATCGGCGGTCATATCTCCTTCGGGATCACGACTCTGGCCGACGCGCTACCGCAGCATCGCGCCAAGGGCGTGAAGATCATCGCGGTCGCGAGCACGGAACGCTCGCCCTTTGCCTTGGAGGTGCCGACCTTGAAGGAGAGCGGCATCGATCTCGTCGCGGACGCCTGGTACGGCATGTGGCTTCCCGCCGGCAGCTCGCCGGAATTCGCGAGCAAGCTCGGCGCGGCCGCAAGCGCCGCACTCGCCAAGCCCGAGGTGAAGGAGAAGCTGACGGCGATCGGGCTGATTCCGGTCGGCTCGACTGCGGAAGGTCTGACGACGGAGCTCGCCGCCAACACCGAGTTCTGGCAACCGATCGTGAAGGCGACGGGGTACAAGATCGAGAATTGAGGTCCGGGGAATGAACTGTTTGAAAATCGATGAAGAAGGTGTCGAACTCCGAGTTAGTAAGGATGAATTATTGATGCTCAACAATGCGTTGAATGAGATCTGTAACGGATGAAGACGAATTTCAAACGCGACTAGCGTTCGAGCGGAGAGACCTTCGCGCGTTGCTGGCTCAAGTCAGTGAACTGCTGTCGTAAACCTGAAAGTGAGCCACTGCTGCTCACTCAGAGCTTCGCGCGCTGGGCGATGCCGTCCTTGATCGACGCCAGCTCCGCTTCATCCCAGATGCCGATCAGGATGCCGCCCTTCACCTGGAGCTGGTTGTCGGCATAGGCGGCGATCTTCTCGCGCGGCGTGGTGATGTGGTCGTTGGGATGCAGCGCCCAGTCGAACAGCTCGGCCTGCAGTCGCGCGATGATGCCGGCGCATTCGGGATCGTCGCCGCGATCCAGAAACTCTTCCGGATCGGTTTCGAGGTCGTACAGCATCGGGCGGAATCCGGACGCGTGGATATATTTCCAGCGGCCGTCGAACACCATGAACAGGCGGCAGCGTTCGATCGGCTGGTTCAGCTTCAGCCGCACGTCCTGCATGACATAATCGTATTCGGAGAACGCCACCTTGCGCCAATCCGGCGGGCTCTCGCCGCGCAGCAGCGGCAGCAACGAGCGCCCTTCGAGGATGTGGCCCGGCACCTTGCCGCCGAAATAATCGACGAAGGTCGGCGCAAGATCGATGGCTTCGACCAGCGCATCGTTGCGCGTGCCGCGCGTGGCGTCGGCTTCCTTGGAGGGATCGATGACGATGAGCGGGATCTTCGCCGACTGCTCGTGGAACAGATCCTTCTCGCCCATCCAGTGATCGCCGAGATAATCGCCGTGATCGGAGGTGAACACGATCATGGTGGTGTCCAGCAGGCCGCGCGCCTCCAAGAAGTTCATCAGCACGCCCATCTGGTCGTCGATTTGGGTGATCAGGCCCATATAGGTCGGGATCACCTTTTCGCGGGCATCGTCGCGCGCCATGTTGCGGGAGTAGCGCATGTCCATATAGGCGCCGAACACCGGATGCGGATTTTGCCGCTCGCGCTCGGAGCGGATCACCGGAATCATGTCCGATGTCGAATACATGCTGGCGTAAGGTTCGGGCGCGATGTAGGGCCAGTGCGGCTTGATGTAGGACAGATGCAGGCACCACGGCCTGCCGTCGGTCTCGGCCTCGCCGATGAAGTCCATCGCGCGGCGCGTCATGTAGGGCGTCTCGGAATGCTCGTCCGGCACGCGCGCGGCCTTGTCGGCATGCACGAGCAGCCAGCCGTTCTGGAGCGAGCCGTCCTCGGCCGCACCTGAATTGGCCCAATGCTCCCAGGGATTGGGCGCATCAAAACCCTGCTGGCGCAGATATTCGTCGTATTTCGGACGCGGCCGCCCCGTGGGATGCAGGCCGTCGTCACGCTCATAGGGCTCGAAGCCGCATTCGGCGACGTGCACGCCGATCATCGATTCCGGCGGGATGCCGAGCGCCTTCATGCCTTCGAGATCGGGCGCCATGTGGGTCTTGCCGACCAGCACGTTGCGCACGCCGATCTTTTTCAGGTGATCGCCGAGCGTGGGCTCGCCGACGCGCAGCGGCCAGCCGTTCCAGTGCGAGCCGTGCGAGCGCATGTAGCGCCCGGTGTAGAACGACATCCGCGACGGGCCGCAGATCGGGGACTGCACATAGGCCTTGCTGAAGAGCACGCCGCGCCTCGCCATGGCGTCGATGTTCGGCGTCTTCAGCGTGGGATGGCCGGTGCAGCCGAGATAGTCATAGCGAAGCTGGTCGCACATGATCCAGAGAACGTTCTTCGCGCGCGCCATGAATCATCCCTGCCGTTTCTTGATTGTTCGATGCTGCGCTATCGGAACGCCGGTGACAACCTCTCCAACGTCGTCCCGGCGAAGGCCGGGACCCATACTCCTCAGCAGAAGTTATGACGCGAGATGGCAATGACCAATCTTCGCCAAATTGCATTCGGTGGCTATGGGTCCCGGCCTGCGCCGGGACGACGTCGGAGAGCGATCAAACCGACCACGGCTCCGCTTCGGCCGCGCTCTTCGCCTTGGCGGAGACCGGGCTCTCGCCGATCACATCCGCCAGAGCGCGCAACGCTTCCTTCACGCCGTCGCCGGTGACGGCGGAGAGCAGCAGCGGCGTCTTCTTGGCGGCGCGCTTCAGCCGGTCCTTCTGCTTCTTCAATTCGTCCGGCTCGACCGCGTCGATCTTGTTCAGGGCGACGATCTCGATCTTGTCGGTGAGCTGCCCGGCATAGGCGTCCAGCTCCGTTCGCACCGTCTTGTAGGCCTTGCCGGCGTGCTCGCATGTCGCATCGATGAGATGCAGCAGCACGCGGCAGCGCTCGACATGGGCGAGGAAGCGGTCGCCGAGACCCACACCTTCATGCGCGCCTTCGATCAGACCGGGGATGTCCGCCAGCACGAATTCGCGGCCGTCGGCATTCACGACGCCGAGCTGCGGATGCAGCGTGGTGAAGGGATAGTCGGCGATCTTCGGCTTGGCCGCGCTGACCTTGGCGAGGAAGGTCGATTTGCCGGCATTGGGCAGGCCGACGAGGCCGGCATCCGCGATCAGCTTCAGCCGCAGCCAGATCCAGCGCTCCTCGCCGGGCTGGCCGGGATTGGCATTGCGCGGCGCGCGGTTGGTCGAGGTTTTGAAATGCGCGTTGCCGAAGCCGCCATTGCCGCCTTCGGCCAGCACGAATTTTTCGCCGACATTGGTGAAATCGTGGATCATGGTCTCGCGATCTTCGTCGAAGATCTGCGTGCCCATGGGGACCTTCAGCACGATCGCCTTGCCATTGGCGCCGTGGCGATCCGAGCCCGAGCCGTTCTCGCCCTTCTGGGCCTTGAAGTGCTGCTGGTAGCGATAGTCGATCAGCGTGTTCAGCCCGTCCGCGACCTCGATGATGACATTGCCGCCGCGGCCGCCATTGCCGCCGGAGGGACCGCCGAATTCAATGAATTTTTCGCGGCGGAACGCCACGCAGCCGTTCCCGCCGTCGCCGGAGCGGATATAGACCTTTGCTTCGTCAAGGAATTTCATGGGCCATAGGTAGGCCAGCCGGTCCCGCGCGGCAACCCGGATAGACCCGCAAATCGGCCGAATTTCCGCGATTTTGGGGCCGTGCTTAACCCCAGGATGAGGTCCAGGACGAGGTCCAGGACGACCTCAGAGGGGCCGGCGCCGGATCAGGAATTTCTGCGTGCCCTCCAGCACCAGCTCCTTGCGCTGGTTGAACACGGTGCTTTTGAGCGTCACCGCGCCGGTCGAGCGTCCCGGCACCAGCTCGATAACCTCGAGCGCGGGATAGATGGTGTCATCGGCGAACACCGGTTTGAGGAACCGGCTGGACTGCTCGAGGAAGCCGACCAGGGAGTCCTCGATCATGAACGGAAACAGGCCCGCGCCGGGTGCGGTGTGGATCAAGGTCTGGAAACCGTGGGCGAGCAGATGCGGCATGCCGCGGCTGCGGCAGTACTCCACATCGTAATGCACCGGATGGGTGTCGCCGCTCGCGGTCTGGAACGCCGCGAACACCGCCGAGGTTTGCGTGCGGCTCGGCAGCACAAACCGCTCGCCGACCACGAAATCCTCAAACCAGCGTTGCGCGGGGATCATGCGATGCCGGGCCGGGTCGAAGTCGGTCATGGCTAAGCTCTTTCCTGGCTCTTTTCCTGGCTCTTTTGTCGGTGGGGGCGCCTATCGCTACCGCGACGCGAAGACTGCGACAATCCGTTCAATTCGTCCGACGCGGGCTTGTCCCGACGGCCTGCGTCATTACAACGGCGCTCAATGCCTCTGTTCAAAAATCTCTCCGCCTATGACGAACGCTCGGCGCGCCTCGCCGGCATTGCGCTCATGGTGCTGTCGATCTTCATGTTCTCGTTCGGCGATGCCATGGGCAAGTTCCTGGTCGGGACTTATTCGGTGGGGCAGCTGCTGTTCCTGCGCGCCTGCGCGGCGCTGCTGCTGCTGTCGCCGCTGGTCTGGCGGCAGCGTCACCAGTTCCTGCGTCTGGAACGGCCGGGCCTCCAGCTCTTTCGTGTGGTGCTGTCGACGCTGGAAGTGGCGGCCTTCTTCCTTGCGACGGTCTACCTGCCGCTCGCCGACGTGATCACCTATTATCTCGCCGGCCCGATCTTCGTCACGGCGATGTCGGCGATCTTCCTCGGCGAGAAGGTCGGCTGGCGGCGCTGGACGGCGATCCTGATCGGCTTCTGCGGCGTCCTGATCGCGCTGCGGCCGTCGGCACAGACCGTGAGCCTGCCGGCGCTCATTGCGCTTGGCGGCAGCCTGTCCTTCGCAACGCTGATGCTGATCACGCGCAGCCTGCGCAAGACGCCCGATATCGTGATGGCCTCGTCGCAATTCGTCGGCACGTTCCTGCTGGGCGCGGTGCTGTCGGCGTTCCACTGGGTGCCGCCGACATCGGGCAGCCTCGTGATCTTCGCGCTGGCGGGATGCATCTCGGTCACGGCGCTGTTCTGCGTCAACCGGTCGCTCAAGCTCGCGCCGGCCAGCGTCGTCGTGCCCTATCAATATTCGATGATCGTCTGGGCGGTGATCTTCGGCTTCGTCGTGTTCGGCGACGTCCCCTCGATTGCCACCATCGTCGGCGCCGCCATCATCATCGGCGCCGGGTTCTATATCTACTTGCGTGAGCGCGATCTCGGCCGCGCCGGCGGAGAGGTGAATCCGCCGGCGTAGTGCTTACCTCACCCGCCTCGCACTGCTCCAGCTCTTCAGCGAGGCCCACACGCCACGTGACAGGCGGAAGCAGTCGACGGGCGTGGACGAGCCCAGCGCCAGGAAGCGGTGCAGCTGGACGCCGCTCCACTGGAAGCCGCACTTCTCCAGCACGTTGCGCGAAGCCGGGTTGGTGACGCGCGCACCTGCATAGAGATGATCGTCCTCGAACTCCTCGAAGAAGAAGTCGATCGCGCCGCGCGCGGCCTCGGTGGCAAAGCCCCGGCCCCAATGCTCGACGCCGAGCCAATAGCCGAGCTCGGCATTGTCGGGGGTCGAGCAGTCGATGCCGACCATGCCGACGGGCCCGCTGTCATGCTCGATCAGGAACACGGTCTCGCTGCCGAGCGCCGCGGTGCCGCGGATGAATGCGACGGCGTCGTCCTGCGAATAGGGATGCGGCAGGCGCCTTGTGTTTTCGGCGACGCGACGGTCGTTGGCGAGGAGGGCGATGGTCCTGACGTCGGCGAGGGTCGGCCGCCGCAAGGTCAGCCGCTCGGTGGCGACGACATCAGGTCTCGCCTCCCGCAAGGTTCCGCTCGAAAAGTCCTGCAACATGTCCGGCTCCGTCGAAGTCACTAAGGAATAAAGTGAGCACGCAAACGAAAGGGGAGGCCGGTTTCCCGCCTCCCCTGGAGCCTTCGATCTCTTTGATCTCAAGGACTCCGCCGGTTCGGTCTGGGACCCGGCGGACTCCAAATTTGATCCACCGTCTATTCAGCCGCCTCTGCGAGCGGGAGCACCGAGATGAAGGTGCGGCCGTTTCCTTTGGCCTGGAACGTTACGCGACCCTCGACCTTGGCGAACAAGGTGTGGTCCGTGCCCATGCCGACATTAAGGCCGGGATGCCAGGTGGTGCCGCGCTGACGCGCAATGATGTTGCCGGGAATCACAACTTCCCCGCCGAACGCCTTGATCCCGAGGCGCTTGCCCTTGGAATCGCGACCGTTACGCGATGAACCGCCTGCTTTTTTGTGAGCCATGGCTCGTCTCCGAAATCTTACGTATTTCTAGATCAATTCCTTGACGGAATCATTTCACAATTTCTCACGCATCAATTCGTGATTGCGCGTGATCAAATTATGCGGCGGCCTCTTCGGTGGTCGTTTCCTTGACGACCTTTTCCCGCTTCGGACGCGGCCCCTTGGTGGGCTTGGCGCCGTCCGTCAGGATCTCCGAGATGCGCAGCACCGTGATCTCGTCGCGATAGCCGCGCTTGCGGCGCGAGTTCTTGCGGCGGCGCTTCTTGAAAGCGATGACCTTGGGACCGCGCTTGTGGTCGAGCACCTCGACCGCAACGGAGGCGCCTGCGACCGTGGGCAGACCCAGGATCGGCGTGTCGCCGCCGACCAGCAGAACTTCATTGAGCTGCACGATCGAGCCGACTTCGCCTTCGATCTTGCCTACTTCCAGGACATCATCCGGAACGACGCGGTACTGCCGGCCGCCGGTTTTGATGACTGCGAACATCGTTGTTTTCCTTCGTGTTCATTCCCGGCCTCGCGACATATTGTCGGGGCCGGCTTTTTGTCAGTCGCTATGGGTTTATGCGAGTTTTGTGCGGGCGGGAGTTATCCCTTTGAAAACCCACGCAAAAACAAGCGGCGCGAGAAACGCCCCGCGCCGGTTGCGGGATTTATAGCCGCTCGCTCCCGGGAGTCAAGAAAAAGCGGGCGAAAACGGCTCGGATTTGAAGCATTTGGGCCCAATCCGGGCCCGCAGGCGAATCTCGGCCCGCGCTGAAACCAACGGGTTCCCCTGCCGTTGTCCCCGCGAATTGGTGCACGGGCAAGGGCTTTCCATGGCAACAGACGAACTGGTCAAGACGACGACGGGCATCGCCCATCACGGTGCGGAGCGGCTGCCCTCGGTGGATATCGACAGCTTCAACATCGAGATGAAGGACGAGGACGGCTTCATCGGCGACCGCGCCAGCAAGGGCGCGTTCAGGGAGATCCTCGAGCGCTGGCGCAAGCCGCTGCGCAAGTCCGGCGAGGACCCGTTCGGCAAGGAGCCGTCGGAGGAGATCAGCAAGAAGACATTGGACGCCATCCTGGTCGGCGACGACACCGAGGCCTGGGCGGTGGTGCATAGCGCCGTCGAGGACTTTGCCCAGGAGCTCGCTTACGTCACCCGCCGCTTCCTCAAGTCCAAGGCCTGGGCCAAGACCGAGCGCATCGTGGTCGGCGGTGGATTCCGCGATTCCCGGCTTGGCGAGCTCGCGATCGCGCGCACCGAGATCATCCTCAAGGCCGAGGACTTCAAGATCGACATGATGCCGATCCGCCATCACCCCGATGAAGCCGGCCTGATCGGCGCGCTGCATCTGGCGCCGTCCTGGATCTTCGAAGCCTATGACAGCATCCTGGCCGTCGACATCGGCGGCACCAACATCCGCTGCGGGCTGGTGGAGACGAGCTGGAAAAAGGCAAAAGACCTGTCGAAAGCCAAGGTCGTGAAGTCCGAGCTGTGGCGTCATGCCGACGACGAGCCGACGCGCGAAGGCGCGGTGAAGCGGCTCACGAAGATGCTGAAGGGGCTGATCACCGAGGCCGAAAAAGAAGGCTACAAGCTGGCGCCGTTCATCGGCATCGCCTGTCCCGGCGTGATCAACGCGGACGGCTCCATCGAGAAGGGCGCGCAGAACCTGCCGGGCAATTGGGAGAGCAGCAAGTTCAACCTGCCGGCGAGCCTGATCGAGGGCATCCCCGAGATCGGCGAGCACGACACCGCGGTCCTGATGCACAATGACGGCGTGGTTCAGGGTCTCTCGGAAGTGCCGTTCATGCAGGACGTCGATCGCTGGGGCGTGCTCACCATCGGCACCGGGCTCGGCAATGCCCGCTTCACCAACCGCCGCAAGGACGGCGGCCAAGGCAAAGACAACGGCAAGGACAACGGCAAAGACCGTGACTCTACGGAAAATGGGAAGAAAAAAGGTAAGAACGACAAGGAGTAACCTTGACTGGTTAGGTTAAGGACCGGATTGCGTTGCGGCGCACGGGCCGCACGCTAGGGTCGAATCGTCGCCTCACCTGGCCGGCGAAGCCGCCCTTCCTGGCCAGTATTTCAATGAGCGGCACGGGACCGCCAGTGTTTACCGCGTCTGGCGGTCCCACCCCGCCTTTGGGGTCATCCTTGGGCTTTCCGGGCGACCAGTGATTCGGTTGTCGATGGCGGCTCGGGGTTCGCGCCGGGTCATTGGTGAGCGATGCACGCCCAATTGGCGCCAACCGCCGCCGAAATCCCGCAATCATCCCCCTCACCACCGCGACATCGTAGGGCCCGGCCGGATAACCGGCCTGATTTTCGTCTCGCGCGCCTTGTCTGGCCCGCCATCCTCGCCTATTAACGCCCGAACCACAGGGGCCCTGCTCCTTACTTGGCGCCTTCAGGAGAGGTGGCAGAGTGGTCGAATGCACCGCACTCGAAATGCGGCATAGGTGCAAGCCTATCGGGGGTTCGAATCCCTCCCTCTCCGCCAGTATCATCCGCGACGTGCGAAACCCCAGAGAAACAGGGCAGTCCAAGAGCCATTGGTTCAGCTGGTGGAGTGCTGCGGCAGAGACCCACCATCCGGACAAATTGCCATCATCGCTGAGTCAATATCCTGCAAATGGGACGTTTGATCCGCGCGGATGGCGCCACGCGCCAATACCTCCCCCCTAACCGTTTTGCCGACGAGATTGTCATTCCGATTCGATTTCGACTATCTCTGGTAGATGCAGGGCATCGAGGACAAGTGCTCGGCACTCATGGAGTCGACTATTGAGGGGACCAGTAGACGCCAAGGCTGGTATTGACGAGACGCCCGTCGAACGTCTTACGGAACTGCTCGACTACGTCGGACAGGTGATCAAGCTAGACGAGCGACCGACGTTCAGACTTTCCGAGTATCGCCTCGCCAATGGTCAGACCTTCACGTTCCATGAGCATGAGTTTCACGCGCTGCCCGGCATAACCCACGATCTCATCGACGACGACGGTGCGATCTGGTTGAGCGCCGAGCGCCTGAAGCGGAACGATCCACCCGCGCCGCCTGATGGGTTGACGCCATGGATCGAGCTTTCGCAGGACCCAGACAAGACGCCAGTGACGCGTGACCATGTGCTCATCACGGTCTCCAAGGCCGAGTGCGATGAATTCGTCGCCTCCGGGCGGGCCCGCGCGGAGGATTGCGCCGAGTCGTTCGCGGTTGGCGCCAAGGGGCAGTTCGATATCCGGCTGCGGTTGGAAGACCGGTCTGAGATCGCCAACGAGATCGAAGGTTACATCTCGCAGTCCTGGCTACCATGGTCCGTTGCCGAGCGACCGCGCCGGCGGTCGATCGCGCTTTATCAGAAGCTCTTCGAGGTCGCGCAGCTCTCCGAGATGGGAAGCGCTGAACAGGCGATGGAGCTCGTCTGGGGGATCGGCCTTTCACGCTGGATATTCGAAGGCACGTTGATCGACCTTCCGTTGATCGAGCGCTTGGTCGAGATCGAGATCGACGAAGGCGCTGCGGGCACCATCCGGGTCCGACCCAGGGGGGCGCCGGCGACAGTCAACCTAAGGCCCTATGACGAACTGAAGATCGACGGCGTACCCACGGCGCAGGATGCTGCGCGCCGGGCACTCGCGACGACGGACGATGAAGTCGGCGTGAGCCCGTTCGAGCGCGACACCTTCGAACTAGTTCTGCGTGCGTGCCAGACTAGACTCGATCCTGAAGGTATCTATCTTCCCGACAGCGAGCGCATCGAGCCGACGGCGCCACCGCCGCCGGCGACGCTGAACCTCGTCGTCACCGACCGCTGGGTGTTGGCGGCGCGGAAGCGATCCGACAACTTTCTTCTTCAGGACATCGAAAATCTCAAACGCGCGATCGAAGAATCACCCGCCGACCTCCCGGGGCCGTCACGGACGTTGGTGATGGGCCCGGCGCCGTCCAATTCCAATCGTTGGAGTGCGCTGCCAGGTTCGCTAGGAGGCGCGATCGGCCCCGCGGCGGCGGAAGAGCCAGCCGCGCCGCTAGGCGACCTCTTCTTTCCGAAGCCGTTCAACGACGAACAGGTCGAGATCGTCAGGCGGCTGGAAGAAAACGACGGCGTCGTGGTCCAGGGTCCGCCAGGCACCGGCAAGACGCACACGATATCGAACATCATTTGTCATTATCTCGCGCTCGGGCGCCGCGTGCTCGTCGTGTCCCACGGCGAGCCCGCGCTATCTGTGCTTCGCGATCAATTGCCAGCAGAGGTCCGCGATCTGGCGATCAGCATTACGACGTCGGAAAAGGAAGGCTTCAAACAGCTCGAGGGAGCGGTTCGGCTGCTCCAGTCGATCATCGAAAGTATTCGCCCGGGTGAACAGCTCCGATTGATCGGAGGTCTCGAAACCGCGATCATTGGCATGCGCAAGCGGATCGCCGAGATCGACACCGAGATCGGCCGGTTCGCGGAGAAGCAGCTCTCATCCGTCCCCGGAAGCGACCTGCGGCCGGCTGAATTGGCCGCCTCCGTCGTCGCGAACGGTGACACGTATTCATGGTTCGTCGACAAGCCGAACGTTTTCGCGGCGGATGCGAAGTGTACCGATGCCGACTTCACACGGGTCCGGCAAGCGAGGCTCGCGCTTGGCGCGCGTATCGAGCATCTGCGCGTCGCCCTGCCGTCGATTTCGGATCTGCCCAGTGGACGCGCGCTCGCCAATCTTCACCGCGATATCCAACGTGTGGATGCGTTGAACGCAGAAGCTGCCAAGGACGCTTCGCTTGTTCTGCGGCTGCATTCCGTCGAAGCTCTGAAGAAGGCCGAGCGTGCGGCCGACGCGCTCGACGTTCTGGTCGAAGCCTGCCGTCATCTCGATCGTTTTCCGTTCCTGCGGTCGATCTGCACGGCCTCGCAATTCGACGAAGACGACCCGGCGATGCTGGCGCTGCGGTCGTTCCTGCCGGAGGCGAAGTCGGTCGTGGAGGAGCACGGCAGATATCTGCAGAAGCCGGTCACGGTTCAGGACGACGTGTCTCCGGAAATGCACGATTTGATCGCGCGTGCCGCCGCCGGCGACAAGATCTTCGGTATGTTCGCGTTCAAGGAGAAGGCTCTTCGACCGGCTATCGAGGCCATCCGCATACTGTCGCGTGCGCCGTCGAGCCCCGACGAGTGGTCGCACGTCCGCGATTACGTGGCATGGCGTAGACGTTTTGCGGACCTGCGCCTGCGATGGAACGGACTCGCGCCAGAACTCGCCGCCGAGGGCGTGGGCATCGGAGCGCCCAGACAGCTCTCCGAACTGTCGGACGCGCTCGACAGCGCCCTCATTCTCGCCCCAAGAATCCATGCCGACTTGCAAGCCGAGCTCCGCGATGTGGCCATCGGCGAAACGGCGGGACTGTGGCCCGACGGGGCCAGGTTGAGGGCCATCCGGACGGCGCTCCGGAACGCCATTGGGGCGGTGCGGCTCGCCGCCGCTAGGCAGGAAGTGGCCCGACTCTCCGAACTCTTCGGGGAAAGCGGAGGAAAGTTCGGTCGACTGGCGAAATCGTTCATGGACGAGGTGGTCGGGCGCGGCGACCTTCCGGAAGCGCGCGTGGAAGAGACATGGACGAAGCTATTGCAGGCGATCGATGATTTGGCGCGTCATCGTTCGCATTTCGAGACGCTGCGCGAAGGCGCTGACGATATCGAGGCGGCCGGCGCGCCAACCTGGGCCGCAAAGCTGCGCACCGAGGCTGCCTTGGATGGGCAGGATCGCCAAATGCCCGCCGATTGGCGTCAAGCTTGGGACTGGGGTGCCGCTCAAGGCTACCTGTCATCACTGAATCAAAGGGACCACGTCGGCCGCCTTGCCAACGAACGATCCAAGCTCGAAGCCTCGGTGGCGAAGAGTTTCGAGCAGCTCGTCCGCGAGCGCACGTTCTACGCACTCGCGAGCTCGATGACCGGCCAGGTCCGCGCGGCCCTGATGATGTTCGCGACCGCCCTGAGAAAGGTCGGCAAAGGCACGGGCAAAGGCGCGATGCGGCATCGCCGCGACGCCCGCAAGGCAATGGCCGCCTGCTATGACGGGGTGCCATGCTGGATCATGCCGTCCTGGCGCGTCGCCGAGCAGCTTCCAGGCGAGCTGGGTACCTTCGATCTCGTCATCATGGACGAGGCATCGCAGTCCGACATCAAGGAGGTGACGGCCCTTCTCCGCGGCCGCAAGATCCTCGTCGTGGGAGATGACAAGCAGGTCAGTCCGAGCGCGGCCTTCATCGACAATGCGAAGATCGAAAGGCTGGAGCGCACGTTCCTGACCAATCAACCGTTCAAGACGCTGCTGCTGCCAGGGGCATCTCTGTACGACCTCGCCAAGGTGATGTTTCCCGACAAGTTCGTCATGCTGCGCGAACACTTCCGGTGCGTCGAGCCGATCATCCGGTTCTCGACGCAATTCTATACGGAAGCGCTCGTCCCGCTGCGGATTCCGACGACTCATGAGCGGATCGATCCTCCCTTGGTGGACATCTACGTTCCCGACGGCAAACGGACGGGCGACAAGGTCAACCTCCGGGAGGCGGAGGTCGTCGTATCGGAGGTCCTCAAGATCATCGACAGTCCGGCGCTTTCGAAGATCGGCGACGCCGATCGCTGGCGAAGCATCGGCGTGATCTCCTTGATCGGTTCGAAACAGGCTGCCCTGATCAACCGAATGCTGCTCGACGCGGTCGGCGAAGAACACTACATGCGCCACCGGATCGCGTGCGGCGACAGTGCGACATTTCAGGGCAACGAACGTGACATCGTCTTTCTTTCGATGGTTGCGGACCCGGCGCACAAGCAATCGCAGACGGCCCTGCACTTCGAGCAGCGCTTCAACGTCGCCATGTCCCGGGCACGGGATCGACTTTACCTGGTGAGGTCCGTCCGCGAAGAAGAACTCAAGCCCGAGGACCTGAAGGCTAAAGTGCTCCGGCATTTCCGGGATCCCATGAAGGGCAGCCAGCGTCCCAAGGGTGATTTGGCAGCTCTATGCGATTCCGACTTCGAACGGGCCATTCTCGGTCGGCTTCTGGACCGCAAATACCGTGTGATCCCGCAGGTGGGTGCCATGGGCTTCAAGATCGACCTCGTCGTCGAAGGCGCCGGCGATAGGCGGCTGGCGATCGAATGCGACGGCGACCAGTACCACGGCCCGGAGCGCTGGGCCGACGACATGTCGAGACAGCGCGTGCTGGAACGCGTCGGTTGGCGCTTCTGGCGTTGCTGGGCGTCGAGCTTCACTGTGGATCCGGATGGCTGCATGGCCGACCTTTTCCAGATGTTGGACGCGAACGGCATCCAGCCTGCACCTGCGGAGTATCTTCCGGAGCGATATACCGAGCAGCGCGTCGCGGGCGCGAAGCCCGGAGTACAGCCGAAGCCGGACGAGGTCGGCTCGACGGTGAATGCGCCCGAGGGCGGCATCAAGGTCGGCGACAGCATCGTCGTGCGGTACCTCGATGACAACAAGACGAGCAGCTTTGTTTTGAGCCACGACCGGCACGACCCGGTGAATGGACTGGTTGGGGCGGAGACCGCGCTAGGAAAGCAGATCCTAGGCTCCAACGAGGAAGACGAGATCGAGATCGAGGACGCCGGTCGAAGCCGGCGCGTTCTCATAGTGCGAGCGGTCAAGCAGAGTGCCAGCCTGCACTAGCGTCTATTCCCGCGACGGCGGACGCCAGAAAAAGTCGGACTATTAACAGAACGCCCCAGCTTGAGACGAGAAATCGACCGCGAGTTCGTCACGCCTTACCAGAAAGTGGGGTAGGCGTTCGATCGCCGATCACACGACCTGCTATGATGGCATCGTGCTCCTGTGTTGCCCAACGAGTCAAACGACGCGCGACGTCATCCGACATCCGCCGACACTACGATCGCCGCCGAGTCAGACGATTCCGGTCCCGCGTAAGCCATTGATCTTGCAGCCACCGGCTACTGTGCATGGGGTTGTTTTCGCGTTTTTTGTTGTCCGCCCCCGGAAGGCTTAAGGGTAATCGTCACGCCACCCCGGCTGGCCTCTCCAGATCGGATCACCACCCACAAGGCAAAACGGACATGCAATCTTCCGCCACCGGCTGGGGCAACGGGCTTCTCGGCGTCATCATCTTCAGCGGCTCGCTGCCGGCGACGCGGGTGGCGGTCGGCGGGTTCTCCGCGCTGTTCCTGACCTCCGCGCGCGCGGTCATCGCGGCGCTGATCGGCGTGGCCGTGCTCGGCCTGCTCCGTCAGGCGCGGCCGGCGCGCAATGATCTCGTCTCGCTCACCATCGTCGCCATCGGGGTCGTGGTCGGCTTCCCGCTGTTGACCGCGCTCGCGCTCCAGCACATCACCTCGGCGCATTCGATCGTCTTCATCGGCCTGCTGCCACTGTCCACCGCGATCTTCGGCGTGCTGCGCGGCGGCGAACGGCCGCAGCCGATGTTCTGGCTGTTCGCTGTTCTGGGCAGCGCCACGGTGGCGGCCTTTGCCCTCTCCAACGATGGCTCCGCATCGCTCACCGGCGATCTCCTGATGGTCGCGGCGATCGTGCTGTGCGGGCTCGGCTATGCCGAGGGCGCCGCGCTGTCGCGTCGGCTCGGCGGCTGGCAGGTGATCTCCTGGGCGCTGCTGCTTTCGCTGCCGCTGATGGTGCCGGTCGCGATTCTAACCTGGCCGTCGACCTGGAGCGGCGTCGGCGTGCCCGCCTGGATCGGGCTCGCCTACGTCTCGGTCTTCAGCATGTTCGTCGGTTTCATCTTCTGGTATCGCGGGCTCGCGATCGGGGGCATCGCGCGTGTCGGCCAGTTGCAGCAGCTTCAGCCGTTCTTCGGTCTCGCGCTCGCAGGCCTGCTGCTGCACGAACCGGTTGCCTGGAGCATGATCGTCGCGACCGCGCTGGTGGTCGCCTGCGTGTTCTTCGCGCGGCGGTTTGCCTGAGGCCGCCTCACTCTGCCCCCATCACCGTCCGCGTCAGCGTGCTCCGCGCAAACTTCTTCAGCGGCATCGGCTTGCCGAACAGAAAACCCTGCACGAGGTCGAAGCCGAGCTCGTTCGCCGCGACGAGGTCGGCGCGGCTCTCGACGCCCTCGGCGACGGCGTCCACGCCATAGCCATGTGAAAGCTCGACGATGTGGCGGCACACCGTGCGCTTGAGGCGATCGGTGCCGCTGCCGGTGACGAAGTGCCGGTCGGCCTTCAGCTTGATGAAGGGAATTTTGCCGAGGTCCATCAGCGAGGGCCAGTTGGCGCCGAGATTGTCGATCGACAGGCCGATATTGTGCAGCCGCACTTCGCGGGCGACCTCGACGAGGTGATCGAGGTCGCGGATCGCCTCCGCGCTGTCGATCTCGATCGTCAGCCCGCCGAACGCCGGATGCGTCGGCATGCGGCGGCAGAGATCGCGCACGGCTTGCGGCTCCTTCAGATATGACGCCGGCAGGTTGATGGCGAGATCGACCGGGCTCTGCTGCTCCAGCAGATAGTGCCAGTCCTGCATGGCGCGCTCGATCACGAATTCGGAGAGGTCGCGCAGATGCGGGTCATGCTCTTCGGGGATGAAATAGGCCGGCGGCACCACGCCCCAGGTCGGATGCCGCATCCGCACCAGCGCCTCGGCGCCGTTGCGCACCAGCGTGCGCGCGTCGATCTTGGGCTGGTACCAGAGCTCGAGCCAGCCGGCATGCAGGGCCTCGCCGACATGCACGGCCGGGCTCGGTGCCGGCTCCTCGGGCAGCAGCATCGCGACGCGCTCGCGCAGCGTCTCCGCGGCAAAGGGCGTGGTCAGCGGCGGCAGCATCGCAAGGCCGTATTCCTCGCCGACCTGTTGCACGGCCCTGACGATGATCGACTCGCGGGCGCCGACGGCCAGAACCTTGCCGTCGAATGCCTCGCGCACCAGCGTCTCCAGAAATGTGCCGGGCTCGATGCCGTCGGCGGCGATGCCGAGCAGGATCAGGTCGGGCAATTCGCTCGTCAGTACGGTTTTCAGCTCGTCGGCGCTGGCGCATTCGGTGGTGACGAAGCCGAGATCCTCCAGCACTTCCGCGAGAAAAGCGCGCAGATGGCGCTTGCCGTCGGCCACGCAGGCGCGCGGCGTCACCTTTCGCCGTCCGAAGGTTCTTGGCCTTCGTCCGGCGAGCTCAACAATTTCGTCGTTCATCGCAAGCCACTCCCGTTCCGTGTCGGTGTGTTAGCGACGTGAGCAGTTTCAAATATGGAGGGCTTCAGCCGATTGTTGGATTATCTGGGTAACGTTAAAGCGGCCATCACGTCTAAAATTGTCCGGACTTCGTTGCAGAAGTTTTTACGTCTGCCCGCGCGTCGCGCGCGGGAGTGCGGCAATCACCGGAGATTTTCGTGACGTGCAGCGCGGCGGTATTCGCGCACGCTGTCCTGCAATTGGACGAAGCCGCGCGCGCTTCGCCCAATTGAATAACGGCCGCCTCAATTGCTCGTGGCTCTCGCGCGATGCGCGCATGTTCGCGGCCTCGCTCGTGACGGTTCTGCGACAATGGGTCCGGCGGCGACGGCGCCCGTGTGAAGCACATCACAAGCACATTGCTGCACTTGCGCTATTGCTCTGAGCAGCCGGTGGTGGGCTGTCGAGGATCGCAGCAATGACGACGCGGCGAATACTGTATTGGTGGTTCAGATTCGTGCTGTCAGGACGATTTCTCGATCGCTTCCTGTGCCTGCCGCGCGCGCATTAGCGCGGGATCAGGTTTGGCCGATCAGCTTGCGCAACGCTGCCGCGCCGTCCTCGATCACATCGCGTCCCTTCCAGGCCAGATAGGACAGCTTTCCGCCGAGCGTGTCGTGGCTGCGCAGCCGGCGCGAGCCGAGAATGTGACCGACATTGGAGGGGAAGCGGCTCACCTCGGCGGACACCAGCGCCGCGATCGCGTCCATCAATTGCTGGAGGCGAATGCCCCATTCGCAATGCTCGATGCCGTCGATCCGCACCTTGAGCGCATATTCGGTGTCGTAGATCTCGGCGAGCAGGTCGCGCGCGACCAGCACCCGGTTGTGCCGGAGTGCGATGCGCAAAGCGAGGCGCCTGTCGTCGAGCTGGTCGAGCACCATGTGAACGACGCGGGCATAGGGCGTGGCGGCGACGTCTGCGGCGCTCTTGCTCGCGGCGGCCTTGGTGGCAAGGCGCACCAATTGCCAGAACGTCTTCAGCCGCCTCGCCACCAGCGTCAGTGCGAACGGCAGTGCCTCGGGATGGGCCTTCTTGAAGGCGTCCAATCGTGCGGTGATCTGATCAACCTGGCCGTCGTCGAACTTCGCGATCTTCTCGGGCAGTTTTTCGTTGAACTTCGGCAGCGCGGCGCCGGCGCGCAGCACTTGTTGCATCTTCTTCACGTCGTCGAAGGCGGTGCGCGACGCCGTGTATTGAGCGAGCTTGCCGCGCGCGAACTCGGTGCTCTCCGCTGATGCGAGGGTGCTCTCGAGAACCTTGACGACCTTGGTCTGGAAGGTCGATGCGATCTTCAGCACTTCCTTCGGATTGTTGGCGGCGACCTGGTCGTTGATCGCCTTGATGTAGTCGCGCGCCATGGTCGGCAGCAGGTCGCGGCAGATCCACTCCCAGATCGGGGTGAGGGTGTTGCGCGAGATACGCCCCATATTGGCATGCTCGGGCGCGCCGTCGATCAGAAGCAGCTCGAGCGGCGCGAAGAAATGGCGCGAGGGACTGGTGGCGCGCGCCTGGCTCGATCCGTCCTTGCGAAATTCGGCCCGCAGCTTGGACTGGATATCGGCCGCGCCCGGCATGTCGATGCCGCACAGCTCAAGCCGTTCGAGCTCGCTGAGCAGGCAGCTGCGCGATAGCGGCGTCAGCTTCTGCAAGAAGTCCGATAGCTGGTCGATCTCGTTCATGGCACGCAATCTTCCGCAACGATTCCAGCAGGCCTACCGGCCCAATGCATGGAGGCATTTGCGCGCTCTCAATTGCGACATAGAGAAGCAAGTCGCCGTTAATTTATCCGTAAAATCCGGGGCCGCAGGTATCCGGCGCGGATGTGATCGTTAAGAAGGCTTTGGGCCTTCCGCCCATTATTTGGGCAGATTTATCAACCTGAGCATGTCGGAGGGCGATGCCACTCAAGCATAAAGTGTGCCTGTGCCGGGGTTTTAGCGCAAAACTGCCAAAATCACCGTAGTCTTACGGAGCAAAAAGTTAACCACAGATCGCCCTGGGTTCCGCTAAACGAGTGACATGGGGTCACAGAATGATACGGCCACTGATTCGCGGCCGTCGGAATGGTACGAAAGCAGCGCTGCTCCGACTGAAGAGCTCGATCCCGTCCGCCTGAATGCCGCCCGTGCCAAGGCGGCCGACGAAATGGCCGCCGCGATCGCCCGCGAGCTCAACGGCCCCCTCACGGCGCTCCTGCTCTACATGGGCGAGATCAAGCATCACAGCGATCAGCTCGCGCCGGTGACGGGCGACCGTGCCTATCTGCAGCGGGTGGTGGAGAATGCGCTGGTGCAGACCGAGCGGGTTTGTGGCCTCGTCAAGCAGCTTGCCGGTTCTCACACGGGTAGCCTGTCGATCGCGGCCAGGGCCGAGGACGCCGAATCGAAGGCCGCGCGCGTGCCGCAGCCACAGCGCGTGCCGAGCGCCGAAATCGTCGGCCTGTCAGGCCAGAAGCGGCTGACCAAGCGCGAGCGCGAGGTGCTGAGGCTGATAAGCGAGGGTTATTCGAACAAGCAGGGTGCGCTTCGGATGCAGATCAGTCCGCGCACCTTCGAGAGCCATCGCGCCGAAGCGATGCGGAAGCTCGGTGCGCGCAACACGGCGGACCTGGTCCGTGCGGCGCTGCTGCACGCGATCGACTGAAGGCTCTTGGGGCGGGCCGCCCGCCGGCGGCGAAGGCCAAGCGTGAACATCTCTCGAGAAAGACCCGGGGCTCCGATCGCGCTCAGAAATAATCTTCGGCGAAGGGACGCGCGCGCGATGAGGGCCGCAGCGGCTTGAGCTCTTCCTTCGTCGCATTGGGAATGATCGTGATGGTCCAGCGTGGCGGCATGCTCGATTCCTGCTCCAGCACCGAGCGCACGAAGCCGGTCACCGTCGCCTCGCCAGCGGTTACCGTTGCCATCCGGCCGTTGAATTGTGCGATGCGGAAGCGACGAACTTCTTTCTGGTCCGCGGTCTCGTAGGTGAACATGGAAACCCTCCTGGTTTCCGGGCACTATCGCTATCTATGATTAGCCATCTGTGAAAATCCCAAACCGTAGAAGTACGGCGGGGATGCACGCGTGAGTGGTTAGAGCGTTTTCAAGCGAAGTGGATACCGGTTCGCGTGAAGAAACGCGTCAAGTGAGAATCTAGCCCTCCGGCTCCTGCGCGCGCGCGGTGGCGTAGGCGGCCTCCATCAGGTCCAGGAGGTCACGAAATTCGGCGTCGCCGAGCCCTTCCGCGGTCTTCTCCAGCCGCAGCGCCAGCGCCGCGAGCCGGACATAGCCGAAGGTTCCGGCCGCGCTCTTCAGCGAATGCGCTTCGCGCGCGATCCTGCCGTGGTGCTGCGCGAGCGAGAGCGTGCGGAACAGCTGCAGGCGGGCGCAGGTCTCGCTCCAGAACACGTCGCGCACTTCACAAGCACCGTCCTCGCCGATCTCGCGCACCAGCGCCTGGTACGCGCCCGGCTCGCGCGCGGGCTCGGCATCAAGCGCTGTCTGCGCAGACGCGACGGTTACTTCGAGCATGGTTTTGCCTGCCTTGATCACGGTTCGTTTGCCGCGCGGCCCGTTCCGGCGCGCGCGGCACGTCCGTGTCTACGGCATCTGGATTTCAGTTCCGGTAGCAGGACAATCCGTGTTTGCGGGCCGGAATTAGCCGCCGGTTCACCACGCCGCGGCGCCGGTCAGCGCGGGCCGAGCAGCCGGTCATACTGCGCCTTCACGGTGGCGTAGCATTCGCACGCCGTCTGGCGCAGGCCGTCCAGGTTGAGGATCTGGATGTGTCCGCGGCTGTAGTGGATGAAATTGGCCTGCTGCAAGGTATTGGCGACCAGCGACACGCTGTTCCGCCGGGCGCCGATCATCTGCGCCATCGTCTCCTGGGTCAGCAGCAGCCGGTAGTCGCCGGAGAGGTCATGGGTGTGCAACAGGCAGCGCGACAGCCGCGACTCCACCGGATGGGCGGCGTTGCAGCCCGCGGTCTGCTGGACCTGGGCGTAGACCGCCAGCCCGTGACGCGTGAGCAGCGTCCGCAGGGTGCCGCTCTGCTCGGCCGCGACGCGCAGCCGGTCGAGGTCCATCATCGAGGCGGAGCCGGGAACCAGCACGATGGCCGTGTTCAGCGCGCAGGCATCGCCCATGGTCGAGAGCGTTCCGAGCAGGCTGTCGCGGCCGATCATGGCGACTTGCACATGCTCGCCCCTGGCGAGCTCCACCACCAGCGAGATGACGCCGCGATGGGGGAAGTAGGCGCGCTTGAGCGTCTCGCCGGTCTCGACCAGCACCGCATCATGCGGCAGATCGCCCGTACGCAGGTGCGGGCGGATCAATTCATAATCGTCTGCCGACAGCGCGGACAGGAAACCGTTGGAGGAACGCACCATCGTTTCCAAAGTAGCCTCCCGTCTCCCGGACCAGCGAGTCGCAGCACTCGAAACTGCTCGCCGTTCGGGTAAGTTCCATCATGCTCACGTCGGGATATATTGGCAATTGGGACAAGATGTCCGAGCGCGGCGATCGCCGCTGCGACGCCGGGCGCACGTCCGCATCCAGGATGATCATGTCGCGCGCTTCATCGCAGGACCCCCACCAGGCGCGAATGGTTGGCCTTTACCGCCCAATAGCACTTGCAGGATGTGGCTTCCAGCGCCCGCAAGTCGATGATCTCGATCTGGCCGCGGGTGTAGTGAATGATGCCGGCGCGCTGGAGCGCATGCGCGACCAGGGAAACGGCGTTGCGCCGTACGCCCATCATCTGCGCCAGTGTTTCTTGGGTCAGCGGGAGAATTTCACTGTCGGACAGATCGCGGGCCCGCAAGAGCCAGCGCGCTAGCCGCGCCTCGACCGTGTGCAGCGTATTGCAGAGCAGCGACTGCTGCGCGTGCGCGAGCAGAGCCTGCTCGTGGCGGACCATCAGGCTGCGAAACGGCGCGCTTGTCGCAGCGACTGTCCGAAAAGCCGCGATTTCGAGCATGGACGCAGTCCCGGGGAATAGCACGACGGCGTCGGCCGGTGCGATGCCGTCGGCAAGTGCTGCGCCGCCGCCTACGACGCCGTCGCGGCCCAGCATCGCGATTTCAATCATCTGTCCTTCGGAAAGGCCGACCGTGATCGATACGGATCCGCCATGCGGGAAATAAACATATCTCACCGGGGCGTCGGCCTCGCCTAAGACAGATTCCCTGACCATTTCGACTGTCGCGAGATGGGGGCGCAACAGATTCAGATCGGCCGCGTCGAGCATTTGCAGCAACTGGTTGGGCGGGTGGCCGTTCGCGGTCATGCAGGTCGATCCGGCACGTTCGGTGTGATCGGCCCCGCATCCTGTTCGTCATCCAGTTGCGCGGCGACTAAAGCCTATTATACAGGTTGTGCCGCCGTCCATATACCTGTTGGGGGGCAGACAGGCTGGCGCATTTGCGGCGGAAATAAGAATGGCACGCTGATTCGCTCATGAGCCTGCGCGCCAGTCCTGCGAGGGTTGCGCAGGTAAAAGCGGCAAGGGGGCTTTCGTGAGTTGGAAGCATTGCATCAGCGCTGCCGTCGGACGCCGGTCGGCCCGCGCACCCTCGTTGGTTGGACGCGTGCTGACAGTCCTCAAACATTGCTTCGAACCATGGCGCCGCGTGGCCGCGGATTCCGCGTCCATCGTCTTCTCCGCTCCGCCAATGACGTTCGTCTCCGTTCATTTCTCGAGCAAAGGAGAAAGGCGTGCCCCACGGTTCGATTATTGAATCGCCGAAACGGGAAGCTCAAACGGGGACAGAAGGTCTGCGCCATATTCTCGTTGTCGATGACGACCCGATGGTTTGCATGGCCATCGAGGTCTATCTCCAGCGCAACAATTTTCGGGTGACGATCGCCGAAGGAGGGGAAGCCGGACTTCGCGCCCTTGAACACGGACAGTTCGATCTGATGATCATCGATATCTTCATGCCGCACATGCGCGGGTTCGAATCGATCCGGATCTTTCACGAGCGGGCGCCGGCCGTTCCGCTAATCGCGATGTCCGGTTACGCTTTCGCAAATCTGAATTCGCCAGCCCCCGATTTCCTCCGGATGGCGCTGGAGCTCGGTGCGGCGCGCTGTCTGCGCAAGCCGTTCACGCCGCACGCGCTGCTCGCCGCTATCAACGATTGTCTGGCGGAGCACCGTCCCGACGGCGACCTTGCCTCGACCGCGCGCCTGGGTTAGCGGCCGCACCGGCCGCACCGGCCGCAGCGGACGCGGGTAACCGTTCGTTTACCGCAAGACGCGGATCTTGCGAATCCCGGCAAGGCACCAAGCGACGGTGGCGAGAACGCCCCGGATTGCAGGCGGCTCGCTACAATCCCGCAAAGGCCGTGCATATCGTCCTTCACGAGCAGGGCTTTCCCGCGCGTCTGGCCCCGCTGTTATCGGCACGTTTACCTAACGCCTCTCGCCGTTGCGGCGTGGAGCCGGTTTTGCCGAAAAACGCTGTCGCATACGGTCGAACGGCAAACTTGTCTTCAATATCCGTATTAGCACGGAGGATGAAATTAACGGGACCGTGAAAGGGGATGTCTAACGATCCAAGGTAGGGCTTCCGTTCATGCCAAGCGGGGCTCGGGCGTCGAGGTCCAGGTCAGTAAGGCGTAGCTCATGGATGATCTGTTGCGGGAGTTCTTGACGGAAACCAGCGAGAGCCTGGACACCGTTGACAATCAGCTGGTGAAGTTCGAGCAGGAGCCGAACAACGCCAAGATCCTGGATAACATCTTCCGCCTGGTCCACACCATCAAGGGTACCTGCGGCTTCCTCGGATTGCCGCGCCTGGAAGCGCTGGCGCATGCCGGCGAGACGCTGATGGGCAAATTCCGTGACGGCATGCCGGTGACCGGGCAGGCGGTGACGGTGATCCTGTCCTCGATCGACCGCATCAAGGAAATTCTGGCCGGGCTGGAGGCGACCGAAGCCGAGCCCGAGGGCACCGACCGCGATCTCATCGAGAAGCTGGAAGCGATGGTCGAGCAGGGCATGGCGGCAATGGCCGCCGGTGCCGCCGCTGCTCCCGTTGCGGAATCTCCCCCGCTGGCGCCGGAAGCATCTGTCGTCGTTGAAGCTGCGCCTGTCAGCCAGGGCACGCTGGCTGACCAGACCCTGGAACGTCCGCTGCGTCCGGGCGAAGTCTCGCTCGACGAGCTCGAGCGCGCCTTCCGCGAAACCGCGATCGAAGCCCCGACGCCTGCGCCAATTGCCAAGGCTGAGCCCGCGCCTGTCGCTGAAGCCCCGGTGCCTGTTGCCAAGGACGTAGCGAAGGACGCAGCCAAGGAGACCAAGGCGCCCAAGGAAAAGCCCGCGCCGAAGAAGTCGATCGCCGAGGAGGGCGCCGTCGAGGGCG
>NZ_JAFCKJ010000019.1 GCF_018130465.1 Bradyrhizobium canariense | reverse complement strand
ACGCTGCCGCGTCCACCGCAAGCCCGGCTCGCGAACGTGACGACCACATGATCGCCCCTCAAGGATGAGCCGGGATGGGCGACACATACGACAAAACCGAATTTCGGTAAAGCGGAATATTTTTGCGGCGGCCGATTGACAGCCTCGCAGGTGTTTTGCCCGTCGGGTGATGCGGGGCCCATCACCCAAATCGAGCGTGCCGCAATCCGAGCAAGGCCTCGCGCCGGAAGAGCGGCCCCTGATCACGCTTGGGGCTCCATCCGGACTATCGGAATTGGGCGTTTCGCCGCCCTCACATCATCTGCCTTGCGCAACGAAAAACACCCGGCGGTTTCCCGCCGGGTGTTCGTTCACGTGGTTCGACAGATCTTACCAGTTGCGCTGAGCGCGGAGGATCATGGCGATCGAGTCCTGGTCCTTCAGTTCGTAAACCGCGGCCGGCTTGGCGGTCGTGACGTTCGGGACGAGGCCAACCGTACCGGAGTACTTCTGGTCGAGATGGGTCCAGGAGACGTCTGCCGAGAACGTCAGGTTCTTGACCGGGGTCCATCGGGTGACGACACCCAGCTGGCCGATCGCGAAGTCCGGGTTACAACCCGTCACACCCGCCAGGCCACCGAACACGCCGCCGCCGCCGCCGGCGCCGCAGAGGGTGGTCTTAGCCAGCGTACCGAACTGGGCCTGAGCGTAGGCACCGTAGAGCGCGGTGTTCCAGTTGGGATCCCAGTTGTGGGTGTAGGCGCCACGGAAGCCCCAGGTCTTGACGGTTTCCTGCGAGCTGCCGGTCACGAACACCGTGTCGGGAGCGTTGGCGAAGCCGATGCTGCCGTAAGAGCCAGCAATGCCCGAGTTGCCGTACAGCGCGTAGCTGCTGCCCGACAGGTTCTGGAAGTTGTAGCGGGTCGCACCGTCGGTGTAGACGCCCTGGATGTTGATCGTGTCACCCGCGCCGGTCGGGATGTTCTTGATCGACAGAGCGAGCTGCACAGCCCAACCCCACTTGTCGTCGGGGTGGCCGGTGGTCTCGGAAGCGCCGTAGTAACCGACGTGGTTGTCATGCGCAGCCACCGACGCCTGGAAGAGACCCCAGGCCTGGTCGACACGCACCATACCGACGAGGTTCGGCGAACGGGTGCCGCCGATGGAGTTGGTGCCGTACGAGCCGCCGATCATGCCGCCCGCGGTCGCGCCGGTCATGTTGAGGTTGCCGGCCTGATAGTAGGCCGAGACGTCTTCAGCCGAGAACGCTGCCGTGATGCCCTGACCGAAGTCGGCGGTGTAGGTGAACTGGTTGACACCAGTGACCGTGCCGCTGCCGCCGACGAGGTTGTCGGTGATGTTGCCGGGATAGTTGGTCCAGGGCGCGTCGAACTGCGACACGGCCTTACCCATCGTGAAGCCGGCGAACTGGATGAAGGCATAGTACACGCCGAGCGCACCGGCCGAGGTGTTGCCGTCGGTGCCGTTGACGTTGCCGCTGCCCGAACCGACGAGAGCGGTGCCCGCAGCGTTGAGACCGAGCGTACCGCTGTATTGGGTTGCGCCCGTTGCCGAACCGGTGGGGGTGTAGTTGCCGCTCGTCCAGGTGAAGACGCCGTCGAAGAAGGTGCGGACCACGCCGTACTCGGTCGCGGTGCGGGTGTCGATGTTGAGGTCTTCACGAGCGCGGAAGGTGTAGTAGTTCATCAGGCGGTTGCGAGCACCGGGAGTACCGCTCTGGTTCGGATTGAAGTCCGAGTTGGAGCCGATCACAGCGTCAGCGCGCATGTAACCGCCGAGCTTGATGCAGGTGTCGGTGCCCGGGATGTAGTAGAAACCGGCGCCGTACAGCGAGCAGATCTTCACGTACTCGACCGCTTTGGCCTTCACGGGGAGATCGGCTGCGAACGCCCCGGAGACGGCCATCAGGCCGGCAGCCGAGCCGAGAAAGAGCGACTTCGTCAACTTCATTAGTAAACCTCCAGGTCGGTTCAGGGGGCTCGGCTCCTCGGTGGACGCCGCTTTACCCTCTCAATTTCCGTTCAATTCAGATCCGCACCGAAGGTCCGGACTGAAACGACAGTGAGGTGCCCCCCCTCCGTCGTGGCTTCACATATAGTTTATAAAAACAATGGTCTCAATTTATTGCTTTGGTGAATCGTAAGTTCCGAACGCGATGTGGCTTGCGAGCAACAGCGGCGACCCGGGCGCTGAAATCGGTACCGATAAGCAAGAAAAGCCCTCAGGGGGCATCCCGAGGGCTTCTTGGAGGTCTCACATCGCTGTCTATCGACGAGGTCAAGAGCAGCAGAATTGAGTGCTATAAGGCGTAATTTACTTAATTGTTTTTTGCAAGCAATAAATGCCAGGGCGATTTCCACCCTGCGGTGTCTACCACTATCGTCGGTGCGGGATATTCGAGACGCCTCCCAAATATCCCATTAAAGATGGGACACAAGACAAAGGGGGAGGGAGCCACATGATCGAGAAGAAACTCGACAGGGCGATTACGGACTTCATCTGGAACGTCGTCGAAATTCACTCTCAGCTGGAGGACATCCACACCAGCTGGGCCGAACTGCTGGGCATTACCGAGCCGCAGTGGCTGATATTGATGGCCATCACCGAACTGGACGAAGGGCGAGGCGTCGCCGGAATCGACATTGCGAACAAGCTGCGCGTCCACCCCGCCTTCGTCACCAACCAGACCAAGAGCCTCGAAAAGGGCGGCTTCCTGTCGCGGCGGCCGGCGGCGGACGACGCGCGCTTTGTCATGATGTCGCTGACGGCAAAGGCGACCACGGAGATCGAAAAGCTGTCCAAGAGAAAGCTTGCCTTGAACTCGACCATGTTCAACGAGCTCGACGAGAAGACTCTGACAGACCTGAATGACGCGCTCACGACGATTGCCAAGAACGCCCGGCTGGCGGCACGATTGCTGGCGATCGACGTGTCGTGAGCCGTCGATGCGCGGACGCCGCTAGAGGTAGGTCACGGGATCCATCGGGCGGGCAACGCCCAGCTTGCTGTCGAGCCATTCGAGAATGAAATCGTCCACGGCAACAAAATTCTCGACCTCGCCCAGAGGGTGCGGGATGCAGTTCGGTACGACGGTCGAGCAATCAGCTCCGGCCTGCCGATAGCCGGCCTGCAGTTCGAGAGCATCCTCCTCCCATACCATTGAGCGACTCCCGACGACCACGAGCAGCGGGCAAGCTATTCGACGCGACGGCAACAACGAACCCGGCGAGGTCGTGTCACGGACGGCTTGCTCAAGGCCGCTCATCCAGCGCAACGATGCCCGGCGCATGACCGGCGCCGCAATGCCGCCGTCGCACACCGCGGCAGCGATCCTGCGATCCAGCAGGGCAAGGCGGGACGCATGACTGGCGCCCGCCCCTTCACCATAGACTGCAATCCGTTGCGAATCGACGTCCGGGCGGGCCTCCAGATAGTCCAGCCAGCATTGAAGCATATGCTCCGGCTTAAAGGACCGACGAACGAACGAATTGCTGGCATCGACGAGTAAAAGCGACACACTCCGGCGACATGAGGCCGGCAACAACCTGCTCATCATCGAGCCCAAGGTGGCTTCCTCGTCGGCGATACAGATGACCACGGGTGAAGGCCCGTGACGGAACGCCGGCAGAAAGAGGCCGGTCAACGCCTCTTCATCGAGGCCATCGATCTTCACGCGCTCGATCACTGGACCGGCGTCATCCTCAAAACCCCTGAGGCCGATACCGAACCTGTCTGCGAGGTCGCTATCGGCGAGATCTCCCGGACACGACAAGCTTCGCACGACTTCGAGCGCCGTCAGCGAGCACAACCACGCTTCCAGGGCAATCAGAACCGACTCATCCCTGCGCGCGGATTCGGCGGATATCCGGTAGTCGTCTGCGACCCTCAACCAGTCCGAAACCCACAGATGCCTGGGCGCTTCACGCACAAGGTCTGCGACGGACAAGCTTTCGAAAAATCCGGACGCGCGATTGCGCAAACGTGCCAGACTGTCACCGGCTCCGTCGCACGAGCCGTGAGGCCAATGATCACCTTCCATGTCAGTCCCCGAACGGCGCGTCAGCGGTTGCCGGGACTTGCCGGCTGCGCAGTCAGCGCAACGCCCTGCACGCCAGCTCGATGCGATCTCAGGCGTGCCTGATCGCGCTTGTGTCCGATCCCGATGATCGTTCCGTCTTCGCTTCGCGCGGGCGAGGGCACTGGACCAGACGGACCACAGTCCAAACGAGCCGGTCTCAAAACAAGTTGCACGCCGACTCCAACTCAATCGTCACGTCTCAGCTCCGTTGCTGATACACAGTTAAGGCCCCGCACCACTCTGCCATTTTTTACTGTTCCGCGTTTGTAGATTTTTGATGCGGTTGACGACTAAAAATTGGATTTCATTTGATGACGGAAGAGGCAGGGTCTGTGTCGGCTTCCATCATGAATTCCTTATGACCGCATCCGGCGCGCCACCAATCACGATAGCGATAAAAGATGCGGCGGATTGCCGCTTCATCGATGCCGAATGTCTTACGCCGCAGGACTTTCCGACTGTCGTTCTCGCTGGAAAACTTGCGAGACGAATCCTCGACGTCGCGCATCCGCACACGGCGCGCGAAACGTGACGACGCATGATCACCCTCCGGGTGAACCGGGATGGTTGAGACAGCCGACATTCCGAACTTTGGATAAGCAACTTATTTGAGCAACTCAAGTATCTGCAGAGCCGTGGCCCGGTCGGGATCGTCACGCTTTCGGCGTCAAGCAACACGGCCGGGCCACCTGCCGACCCTTCCACGCCTTGTATCCATTATCCCAGTTGCCATCGCCGGGCACTTTGCCTTAGATGCCGCCAAACTCGCCCGCGGATGACGGCCGGGGCTCAAAAATCACACAAATAGTCAAAGGGACGAGACATGGCGCGTAACATCCTGATTCTCGGGGCTTCCTACGGCTCCCTGCTGGGCACGAAGCTGCTGATGGCGGGCCACAACGTGACCCTGGTCTGCCGCACCAAGACCGCGGAGCTGATCAACCGCGAGGGTACCGAGGTGCGCATCAAGTTGCGTGACGAGGCGGTTCACCGCGCCATCTTCTCGCGTGACCTGCCCGGCAAGCTCGACGCCGTGACGCCGGCCAATGTGGACTTGTCCCGTTACGACATGGTCGGCCTTGCGATGCAGGAGCCGCAATACACCAACCACACGGTGCGCGTTCTCATGGTCAGGATCGCCGCGGCGAAGCTGCCGTGCCTGTCGATCATGAACATGCCGCCGCTGCCCTATCTGAAGCGGATCCCCTCGCTCGCAGACATGGATCTCGAGGAGGCCTACACCAATGCGCAGGTGTGGGAGCGCTTCGAGCCGGGGCTGGTGACCCTGTGCTCGCCCGACCCGCAGGCGTTCCGTCCGCCGGAAGAGGCTGCGAACGTGCTTCACGTCGGCCTGCCCACGAATTTCAAGGCATCGGTCTTCGCCGACGACAAGCACAACAAGGTGCTGCGCGAGCTCGAAGCCGACATCGACGCGGTGACGCTCGATGGCCACGACGTGCCGGTGAAGCTGAAGGTGTTCGATTCTCTGTTCGTGCCGCTGGCGAAATGGTCGATGCTGCTCACCGGCAACTACCGCTGCATCACGCCGCACGAGCCGCAGTCGATCCGCGACGCCGTGCACGGTGATCTCGCGCGCTCGCAGACGATCTACGACCATGTCGACGCGATCGCCCGCCGTCTCGGCGCCGATCCGCAGGACCAGGTGCCGTTCGCGAAATACGCCAAGGCCGCCGAAAGCCTGCTCAAGCCGTCATCGGCCGCGCGCGCCGTGGCGGGCGGCGCGCCCTTCATCGAGCGCGTCGACCTGCTGGTCAAGCTGATCTCGCATCAGCTCGGCGTGCCCAATGCAGAGATCGACCGCACGGTCGAGACCGTGGACCTGAAACTCAACGAGAAGATCGTGCAGGGCGGATCGGGCGCCCAGTAAAACGGTCGCTTCCATCGCTATCGAACGCCCTCGGCGCTCACGCGCCCGGGAATGATTGCAGCCAGATCAGGCCGGTCACCGCGACCGGCGTGACCGCGCCGGCACGCGTGACGGGATCGGGACGCCCAGGGCTGACACGAAGGCTGACACCAAGGCTGAGCATCGCGCTCAGTATGACCACGCCCACCCGCAAATCATCTCGCACGGCACTGTTCCCGGTGTGACGCAAACTCAACAAGAGTGATCGCGAGCCGTTGATCACGCAATCGTGTCGCCTCCAGTCCGCTCCCGCTCTCACCCGCAGACAATCACGTGTGGGTGAGACACAGCATGTTGCCCGTCATGTCTGGACGTGATGCAGCGTGAAAATGCGGCATTTCCGCGCGAACTGAACCAAAGCGCACAAATTCTTCTCCGCCGCGCGCCGGAACGAGGTCGCACGCTTCGGGTGTGATCCTTCATTTGCGCAAACGCTGCATGCGCGTGCGGCAGGCTCGTTGTCTTGTCTCGCGGACAGGGCTGAGCAAAATAGCTTTGCAAGTCAGCTGTCTTTTACGGCTTTTCGAGACACGGTTTGCGGCCCCTGCGTTCGGGATCCAGCAAAGAACAATTGAAGAAAAAGAAGTCATGGACCAGGCGATGCTGAGCGTCGTCCGCGCAGTAGAGACCGGCGCGACGACGATGAAGGGCGTGATCGACGCCACCGGACTATCCCGTCTCAAGATCGAACGTGCGTTGAGTGCGCTGGAGAAGCAGAAGCTGCTGGTCCGCGACGGCCAGGGTTTTCGCGCGACCGGCCCGACGAAGACGACCCAGCCCGCCCGGCAATGCGGATCGTGCAACGCCTGCTGCGATATCCTGGAGGTGGCCGCCGTCGACAAGCCGGTGAACCAGCTGTGCACGCATTGGCAGGCCGGCACGGGCTGCACCATCTACGAGCGCCGTCCGCAGATGTGCCGGTCATTCGTCTGCGCCTGGCTGCAAGGCCATCTCGACGACGACTGGTTTCCCGCGAAATCGGGCATCATCGTCCATTTCAGCCGGGACGCCGTCAACGTCACCGTCGATGACCATTGCCCCGATCGCTGGCGCGAGGAACCCTATTTCAGCAAGCTCGCGGAATGGTCGCTGAACGGCATCAGGCGAATCGGAAACCGCGGCTACGCGACCCTCGTCGTCTCCAGCGCCGCCCGGTTCCTGCTGCTCGGACGCACCGTCGTTCCGGAGCCGACACCGTTCGGCACCGCGTTCCTGCCGCTCACCGCCGACACCTTCCGATTCTGGCGGGCGAAATCCCCGGAGCACCTGCAGCGGCTGCACGAGCGCATCGCCGAGATCGAGCGGATCAGGCAGGAATTCGGCTCCTGCGCCATTCCCTCGCATGAGGACGACGATCCGCAAGCCCCCTATCGGCCCGCACTTCTACGGTTGTCGCATCACGCCTGAACTGCGCCGTGGGCAACGGGTCATGATTGGCGCCGTGGCGCTCGACGCGCCCCGACCGGGTTGGTAAGCCCCTGTCCGCGAATGATGGGGTCTGAGTCGGGCATGACGGTTGCGATCGAGATGGGGCAGACCACGGCGGGCGCCGCGGCGGCCATGGACCTCGAGGAACTGCTGGCGACCCGCCTCCTGGTGCAGGGCAATTCGGGCTCAGGCAAATCGCATCTGTTGCGCCGTCTGCTGGAGCAGAGCGCGCCCTGGGTGCAGCAGGCCATCATCGATCCCGAAGGAGATTTCGTCACGCTGGCGGAGCATTTCGGCCATCTCGTGATCGAGGCCGAGGATCACACCGAGCGCGGCCTTCAGGTCGCCGGCGAGCGCGCGCGGCTGCATCGCGTCTCCACCGTGCTCAATCTCGAAGGGCTCGACGCAGAAAATCAGATGCGCCGCGCCGCGGCCTTCCTCGGCGGGCTCTTCGACGTGGACCGGGACCATTGGTACCCGATGCTGGTGGTCGTCGACGAGGCGCAGCTGTTTGCGCCTGCGGTCGCGGGCGAAGTCTCGGACGAAGCGCGAAAACTTTCGCTCAGTGCGATGACCAACCTGATGTGTCGCGGCCGCAAGCGCGGGCTTGCCGGGATCATCGCGACCCAGCGGCTGGCAAAGCTCGCCAAGAACGTCGCGGCGGAAGCGTCCAACTTCCTGATGGGGCGCACCTTCCTCGACATCGACATGGCACGCGCCGCCGACCTGCTCGGCATGGAGCGGCGGCAGGCCGAATCCTTCCGCGATCTCGAACGCGGACAATTCATGGCGCTGGGACCTGCGCTGTCGCGACGCCCCCTGCGTTTGAACATCGGCGCGACCGAAACCCAGCCGCGCAATTCCACCCCGCGGCTGATGCCGATGCCTGAAGCGACACTCGAGGATATGCGCGCCGTGATCCTGGCCGCGCCGCCGCCCGATGCCAGCCGGCCGCAGCGCCGGCCCGCGCCCGATCTGCTCGAACAGCTCCGCGCCGCAAAGGCTGCGGCACCGGAGATCGGCCCCGAAATGATCGAGGTACCGATCAGTGCCGAGGAGCTCGCGGAGCGGCGCGAGCGCGTCGATCGAACCCTGCGTGCCGTGCTCGCCGCGCCCGATGCCGGTTTCCGCGCGGTCGGCGTGCTCTACCAGGAGTTCTTGGTTCGCTGCCGCATCGAAGGGCTCGGCTCGGCCGTGCCCGACCTCAACGAATTCCGCCGCATGCTGACGCGCGCGCGCGCCGGGCTTGGCGCCGAGCATGCCGAGGACGACGCCTGGCAGGACGTCTCGCTGCGTGCCTCGATCCTGCCCGACGACATGCAGGGCGTGTTCATGATGATCGCGCGCGCCGCGAAAGAAGGCTGGCCCTGTCCCGGCGACGCCGCGATCGCCCGCGCCTATGGTTCGCACTCGCTGCGGCGGGCGCAGCGCCTGCTCGGCTACATGGAGGAGCAGGGTCTGATCGTCTGCCAGCTCGACGGCGCCGGACGCAGGTTCGTGACGCTGGTGGAGCTGGCCTGGGCCACCGCGCCGGGCGATCCCAATGCCGACGATGTGCCGGCGGAGCAGGTCGCGAGCGCGGCGTCGGCTTGAGCCAGCGGATTGTCGATCAGGCCGCCTCGGTGGCGTTGGCGCCGATAAGCGCATCTGCCGCGCGCCGCCGCTCAAGCGCAAATATGCGCCGATAGAGCACGACCGAGACGAGCCATGCGATCGCGAACAGCGCGATCACGGCGAAGCCGACATTGGCGAGCGAGTCGTTGAGTGCGTCGACCAGCGCCCACACGCCGCCGGACAGGCTGAGCCGGTCCGCGATCAGCCCGAGCGCCTCGATTCCGCCGATCAACAGCGCCACCGCCACGGAAGCCCCGGTTATCGTGAGGTTGTACCAGAGCTTTCGCAGCGGATCGACGAAGGCCCAGCGATAGGCGCTGACCATCAGGGCCGAGTCGGCGGTATCGACCAGCGCCATTCCCGATGCGAACAACGCGGGGAAGACCAGGACATCGGCAAACGAAGCGCCGCGCGCGGCCTCGCCTGCAGAGATGCTGAGCAGGCCGATTTCGGTTGCGGTGTCGAAGCCGAGCCCGAACAGGAAGCCGAGCGGATACATGTGCCAGGGTTTTGTCACCAGGCGGAACATCGGGCCGAGCAGCCGCGCCAGGACGCCGCGATTGGCAAGCAGGGCATCGAGCCCCTCGGCGTCGTGAATCCCCTGCTCCCGTGCCGCGCGAAACGTCCGCCACAGGCCAGCGAAGATGACGAGATTGATGGCCGCGATCACCAGCAGGAACAGCGCCGAGACCGACGTGCCGATGAAGCCGCCGATCTCCTTGAGCAGGCTGTCGCCGCCAAGACTTCCGACACCAAGGCTCACGACGCCGAGCGCGAGCAGCATGGTCGCGACCACGACGATTGTGGAATGGCCGAGCGCGAAATAGAGACCGACGCTGCGTGGTGCGCCGCCTGCCTGCATCTGCTTGCGCACGACATTGTCGATGGCAGCGATGTGGTCGGCATCGACGGCGTGGCGCAGGCCGAACACCCAGGCGAGCAGCGCGGTCGCCATCACCGTCGGCCGGTCACCGAACGCCGCGAAGGCCCAGGCCCACGCCGCGATGTTGGCCGCGATCAGCCCGCCGAACAGCAGCACCATTCCGGGCTCGACCGCCCGCAAAGACCATCTCGTCACGACAATCATTCCGTCCACTGCACGCCCATCGCACGAGCGGTATGATCTTTTCATAGGATGGTCATACTGACCAGTGCAATTCGGGAGAGCCGCTTTGCAGGAATGCTTGCGGCCATCCTTCGAGACGCCCGCTTTGCGGGCTCCTCAGGATGAGGTCTGAATTCGCGGCGGTGTCACTATCAGACTCTCATGGTGAGGGCCCGCGCAAGCGAGGGCGTCTCGAACCATGCAGCCCATGATGGCGCTACGCCGCCTCGGAGCCGCCGAGATAGGCGTCGCGGATGCGGGGATCGTCCTTCAGTGCACGCGCGGAGCCGGAGAGAACGATCTTGCCGGTCTGGAGCACATAGGCCTCGTGCGCGATCTCGAGCGCGAGGCTGGCGTTCTGCTCGACCATGAAGACCGAGACGCCCTCCTGGTTGATGGTGCGGATCAGTTCCAGCACGCGGTCGACATAGAGCGGCGACAAGCCCATGGTCGGCTCGTCCATCACGATCATCCTGGGACGGCTCATCAGCGCGCGCGCCATCGCGACCATCTGCTGCTCGCCGCCGGAGAGCGAACCGGCGCGCTGCGACAGCCGCTGTCCGAGCTTCGGGAACAGCGTGAGCATCTTGTCCAGATCCTGCGCGATCGCCTCACGGTCGTTGCGCACGAAGGCACCCATCAGGATGTTCTCGCGGACGCTCATGTCCGCGAACAGGCGCCGCGCCTCCGGCACCGAGGCGATGCCGCGGCGGACGATCTGCGGCGTGGAAAGTCCGAGCAGCGAGGCGCCGTCGAAAGTCACGTCACCGGAGCGCGGTTTGACGAGACCGAGGATGATCTTCATCGTCGTCGACTTGCCGCTGGCGTTGCCGCCGAGCAGGCAGACGATGTGGCCGCGCGGAACTGATATCGACAGGTCGAAATGCACCTGGGCCTGGCCGTAGAAGGTATTGACGTTGGTCAGCGCGAGCAGCGCATCGGGAGGCGAGTTCGTCATGCCGCGCTCTCCCGCTCCGTCGTCAGGCCGTGGCCGAGATAGGCCTCGATCACTTTGGGATCGTTGCGCACCGCTTCGCCCGGTCCTTCCGCGATCTTCTTGCCCTCGTCCATGACGATGACGCGGTCGGAGAGGCGCATCACCATTTCGAGCTTGTGCTCGATCAGCAAGATCGTCAGCCCTTCGGCCTTCAGCTCGGCGACGAGCCCCTGCATCTCCGTGGTTTCGGTCGGGTTCATGCCGGCGGTCGGCTCGTCCAGCAACAGCAGGCGGGGCTTCAGCGCGAGCGCCCGCGCGATCTCGACGCGGCGGCGGTTGGCGTAGGAGAGACTGTAAGCCGGCTGGTCGATGCGCGGCAGCAGCCGCTCGCCGAAGCGCGCGAGAATGACCTTCATCTCCTCGCGCAACCGCTCCTCCTCGGCCTTGACGCTGGCGGGGCGCAGCAGCGCCAACCCCAGTTCCAGCAGCGGGCCGATCACCGGCACGGCCGGCTTGACCGCACGCAGCCGCGTGTGGGCGCCGATCAACACGTTGTCCATGACGCTGAGATTGCCGAAGACGCGGCCGAGCTGGAACGTGCGCGCGATGCCTTCGGCGGCGAGCCGTTCCGGCGACAGACCCGTGATGTCCTGACCTTCGAAGCGAACCGTCCCGGCGTCCGGCCGATCAAGCCCGGTCACGAGATTGAACAGCGTCGTCTTGCCGGCCCCGTTCGGGCCGATGATGCTGATCAGTTCGCCCTTGGCGAGATCGAGATCGATGGCGTCGACGGCGGTGAGGCCGCCGAAACGCCGCGTCAGCCCGCGCAGGGACAGCATGGTCGTGCTCATCACATCGTCCCCAACAGGCCCTGCGGCCTGAACCGCACGAGCAGCAGCAGCACGATGCCGTAGATCAGGATGCGATACTCCGCCGCGATCCGGAACACTTCCGGCAAGCCGACCAGCGCCACCGCACCGACGATGGCGCCGACGACATTGCCGAGGCCGCCGAGGATCACCACGGTCAGCGCCAAAATGGATTGCTGCGTGTTGAAGGTCTCGTGGTTGATGTAGGAATAGAGATGCGCGGCGATGCCGCCGCTGACGCCGGCGGCGAAGCCGCCGAAGATGAAGGCCAGCGATTTGTAGCGATTCAGGCTGAGCCCGTAGGCGCGCGCGGCGATGTCGTCGTCGCGGATGGCGCGAAAGCTGCGGCCGAGATGCGAGCCGAGCAGGCGTCCCTGCAGCAGCGCCAGCACGACCATCACGATGAAGCTGAACCAGTAGATCGAAATCGGGCTGACCAGCTCATAGCCAGCCAGCGACAGCGGCGGGATGCCGGAGATGCCGATTGGACCGCGGGTGACGCTCTCCCAGTTCAGGATCACCAGCGAGACGATCTCGCCGATCGCGAGCGTCGCGATCGACACATAGTGCCCGCGCAGCCTGAACGACGGCGAGATCAGCGCCGTGCCGAGCGCGGCACTCATCAGGCCGCCGCCGATGATGGCGAGGCCGACAGGAACGGAGAACGTGAGCGACAGCAGCGCGGAGGTGTAGGCACCGATCGCGAGCAGCGCGGCGTGTCCGAGCGAGACCTGGCCGATCGTGCCTGCAACCAGGGTAAGGCTCAGCGCGAGCATGCCGAGCAGCCAGGCGTTGATCAGGGTCTGGAGCACGTAGAACGACACCGGCAACAGCGGCAGAACCGCGAAGATGCCGGTCGCGACCAGCAGCGCCCAGCGCGGAATTCGCACAGGGCGGCTCGGCGCAATGAAAGTGCCGGTGAGCGGCTCGGGCGGCGCCTGCCGTGCGCTGGCGAACAGGCCGTTCGGGCGCAGCACGAGCACCACGACCAGCAGCAGGAACGCGAACAGATTGCGGTAGCTGGTGCCGAACACGGCGACGCCGTAGCTCTCGACCAGTCCGAGCAGCAGGCTGCCGATCACCGCACCCGGCACGTTGCCGGCGCCGCCGACGACTTCGGCGACGACGCCCTTGAGCGTCGCCTGCAGGCTCATCGCAGTGTCGATCTGGTTGTAGTACATGCCGACCAGCAGGCCGGAGACGCCACCGAGCGCAGCCGCAATGCCGAACACCGCCTGATTGACGCGGTTGACGTCGACGCCCATCTGCATCGCGGCGTCGCGATCCTGCGCCGTGGCGCGGATGGCCCAGCCAAGCTTGCTATAGCGCAGGAACACGAACAGCAGCAGCGCGCTAGTGATGCCGACGCCAGCGATGAGCAGATCGAGCGGGCCGATCGTGCCGCCGCCGATCTGGAAGCGGACATCCGGCAACTGGCTCGGCAGCGCGCGCGGATTGGGCGAGAAAGTTAGCATCACGAGCTGATCGAGCACGAAGCTGATGCCGATGGTCGCCAGCAACGGAGCGATGCGCACCGAGTTCTGCAGCGGACGCAGGCCGAACCGTTCGATGATCAAGCCGACCAGCGCCGCCGCCACCGCGACCACGATGATGGTGAGCGGCAGCGGCGTATGCAGCTGCACCACCGCGACCCAACCGATATAGGCGCCGACGAGGTAGATCGACCCTTGCGCAAAGTTGATCAGCCGGCTGACGCCGAAGATCAGCGCGAGCCCGACCGCAACGAGCGCGTAGACGTTACCGACGATCAGCCCGTTGATCGTGTAGTCGAGCCAGGAAGACACGCAGGAGATCCCCTCAGGTCGGCTTGCCGTCCCAGAGCGCGAACTGGCCCTTGCGCACGACGAGCTCGGCGTTCATCGCGCCCTTGACGCGGCGGCTCTCGACGTCGAACGTCGCTTTGCCGAAGATCACGCTCGAGACGTCCTTCACTTTCGTGAAGGCGTCGCGGACCGCGCGCCGGTCGGCGCCGCCGATCCTCACCACGGCGGCCGCCATGTTCATCGCGTCATAGGCGTAGGCGTTGAACGCGTCAGGCTCCAATCCGGAGTACTTCTTCTTGAAGCCCGCGATGAACGTCTGCACCTCGGGGCGCGGGTCTTCCGGGAAGTAGCGCGTGCCGACATGGACGTCCTCGACCGCCTCGCCGCCGAGCTCCAGGAATTTCGGTGAGTAGACCGAGCTCGCGGCGCAGATCACCTGCTTCAGCCCGACCTGGCGCGCCTGGCGCGCGATCAGCGCACCGTCGGAATAATAGGAGATCAGGATCAGCCCATCCGGATTGGCATCGCGGACACGCACCAGCGTGGAGCGGAAGTCGCGCTCTTCCGCGATGTAGCCCTCGGTAACGGCGATTTCGGCGCCATGCTCCTTCGCAGCCTTGACGAAATAGTCGCGGCTGGTGCGGCCCCAATCGGTGTTGAGGTGCAGCACGGCGAGCTTCTTCAGGCCGAGACGCTTGACGGCGTAGGCCGCCAGCAGCGGCTGCTCGTCGGCCTGGCTGACCGAGGTGCTCCACATGAAGTCACCGCCCTTGGTGAAATCGGGATGCGAATTGGTGAAGCCGAACTGCACCAGCCCGCCGCGCTGATAGATCGGCGAGGCCGCCATCGATGCGGGACTGGAGAAATCGCCGAGCTCCATGACGATCCTGGGATCCGAGACGAACTTCTGGGCGATCGCCACCGACTGACGCGGGTCGCTCTGGCTGTCTTCAAAGCTGTAGGCGAGCTTGCGGCCGTTGATGCCGCCCGCTGCCTGGATCTCGTCGAGCGCGAGATCAAAGCCCTGCTTCCACTGCGTGCCATATTGCGCGTTCGGCCCGGTCAGCGGACCGCTGACGCCCAGCAAAATCGGCTCTGACGATTGCGCGAAGGCGGCGCGCGAGAAGGCTGCTCCCGCCATCATGGCGGCAAGCGAGCCCTTGACCAGGGTACGACGATCGATGTTGCTCATGTACGGCTCCATCCAGTGTTGAAACAACCAGCAATTTCTATGCCGGTGAGATTGCCTATTTCGAGGGCTCGCCGAGCGACAGCATCAGCCGGTTCGCCCAGTTGAAGAACGACGCGCCGTTGATGACGTCGACGATCTCCGCATCGTCGAGCCCGGCGCGGCGCAGCTCATCGATATTGTCGGGGCCGAACGCGATCGGCGTCGCAGCCAGCGCCACCGAGGCCTTGACGACCGCATTCCAGCGCTCGCCGAGATCGGCGCCAACGCCTTCGTCGAGCAGGCGCTGCACATCGTCGCGGCGCTTGGAATAGGTGCTGGCGAAACGCGCATGTACGGAGGCGCAGTAAATGCAGCCGTTGTAGCGCGAGGTCGCAGCCGCCGCGAGCTCGCGCTCGGCACGCGGCAGGCCGTCGGCGACGTTGTAGAAGATGTCCTTGTCGGTCTTGGTGCGGGCCTCCAGCACCTCGGGATCGCGCACCAGCAGACGGAAATACTCGGACTTGGAACGGGAGCGATCGACGAGGCCGGCGAAATGCCGCTCGGTCAGCTCGGCTTCGGGCAGCGGATCGATCCACGACACCCAGCCCAGTTCGTCCTGGGTGAAGACGACGGGCGGATTGACATTGTTTGCAGCGCTCATGATGCAGCCTCCTTATGCGCCGGCCGCGGCGTTTGCGCGCCCAAGCGAGGCACCGAGCACGCGCAGTCCGGTGACGACGCGCACCTGGAACGACAGGAACGCGACGAGCTGAGAGAACGTGACGATGCCGGTGTTCGACCAGCCGGCGGCGAGCAGCGCCTTCATGTCGGCCGCGGCCGCATCTCGCGGGCGGAACACCAGCAGATGCGCATGCTCGAACGCAGCAACGAGCCGGGCGCCGAGGTCGGGCTTGCGCTCCGCACTGACGCGATAGATCAGGCCGGCCTTGTTCTCGACCGACAGGGGGCCGGCCGGAAACGCGCCGTAGGGGCCTGAGGTCTCGCCGCGCGCGATTTCGACATCGACCGCTTCGACCAGACGCGCGCCATCGGCGGTCGCAGCTAACTTCGCCCGATAGAAGCCGGCCATTGTGGGCTCACGGTGAAGACCGATCACGAAGAGCGCGACCGCGGCGCGCTCCACCAGCGAGACATCGCCGGCGTCCACGGGCTCGAGCAGCGAGAGATAGCTCTTCTGCGCGTTGTCGCGCGCCTGCAGGCGGCGCCCGCGAATGGCATCGAGGGACGAACCCGGTTCGATCCCGGCGAGCGTGTCGATGATATCTTTCGTAGCCATCATTCAGCCTCTTGCAGCCTCGTGCAACGCGATTCCGTTCATTCCGACTAACCCGCCAACGCCACGTCGGGCGCCGTCCGCGTCCAGCCCAGCGCCGGCGCGACCTTCTCTGCGACCAGCTCGATCGAGCGCAGGATATGGGGATGCGGGGCGTCGACCGAATGCGCCTGGAAGACGAGATCGGTCACCCGCTCCAGCGTGGCGTCGGCGCGCAGCGAGGCGATGACGTCGTCGGCCGCGCCGACATGGGTGTCGAACGCCGCGATCATCTCCTCCAGCGTCTCGCCCGGCCTGGCGTGGCCGCCCTTGAGGAATTGCGGCAGCGCGCGCCGCAGCCCGATATCGGCAAGCCGCATCGCCTCGGTCCGGTCGTCGGCGACGAAGACGGTACGCGAGGCCATGATGCGGGGTTCGCGTCCCGGCGGCAGCGCTTCGAGATAGGCATCGATGACCGGATTCTGAATCTCGGCCAGCGTTGCCTTCGGCGCCTCCTTGGTCCGAGGCTGGGTGCGCGACAGCAACAGGCCGTCGCCCGCCTTGCCGGCACGTGCGCCGCCCGCGACAGAGAACGTCGCCTGCCAGATCCGGTTGTCCAATTGCGGCCGCTGCGGATAGAGCGTATCGCCGCCGTCGAGCGGCTTGCCCACCAGCGCCGTGCGGACGACGTCCAGATTGCGCGCAAATATCTCGTTGCGCTGGGCGCTGTCGAGGCCGAAGGCGGCAAAGGCCGAGGGATTGCCGCCGGTGCCGACACCGAGCTCGAATCGACCGTTGCAAAGGAGATCGAGCACCGCGGCGTCCTCCGCCACCCTCACCGCATTCTCCAGCGGCAAGGTGACAATGCCGGTGCCGAGCCGGATGCGCGAGGTCTGCGCTGCGACGTAACCGAGGAAAGTGAAGGGCGACGGCAGGCCGCCCTCGCGCTCGTGGAAATGGTGCTGCGCGATCCACGCGGAATCGAGGCCCGCCTTCTCGGCGCGCACGATCTGCTCGGCCGCGAAGCGATATCGGTCGGCGGGCGGGGCCTCGTCGAGAAGCCGTGTGAAAAACCCCAGGCGTTTCAGGTTTGCTAAGCGTTTCATACGACCCCTGTCGGACGAGGATGGGCCCCGATGATGTCGGTTGCCGCAGCTCCAGACAAGCGGGCATTGCGCAAGGCTAGTACGCAAGGCTGCCCGCCGGGATCGCCCCTGCGCTGGACTTTGTCTGGGCAGAATGCCTACCAGCTCGGCAGCACCGCGCCCTTGAACTTGGTCAGGACGAACTCCTTAACCTCGGCGGTGTGGTAGCTGTCCACGAGGATCTTGACCCAGGGCTTGTCCTTGTCGGCCGTGCGAATGGCGATGAGATTGACGTAGGGACCCTTCGGGTCCTCGCGCAGAATCGGATCCTTGACCGGATCGAGGCCCGCCTGGGTTGCATAATTTGTGTTGATCGCGGCGGCGTCGACATCGTCGAGCGCGCGCGGCGCCTGCGCCGCGTCGACCTCGATGAACTTCAGCTTCTTGGGATTCTCGGTGATATCAAGCACCGTCGGCTTGAAGCCCGTGCCGTCCTTCAGCTTGATCGCGCCCTTGTCGCGCAGGAGCAGCAGCACGCGGCCGCCATTGGTCGGATCGTTCGGGATCGAGACCTTGCCGCCCTCGGGGATGTCCGCGAAGGCCTTGTGCTTCTTGGAATAGACGCCGATCGGGAAATTCACGGTCAGGCCGACAGCTTCGATCTTGTAGCCACGGTCGGCCTTCTGGTTGTCCAGATAAGGCTGGTTCTGGAACGAATTGGCCTGAATCTCGCCGGCATCGAGCGCGGCGTTCGGCACGACGTAGTCGGAGAATTCGATGAGCTGGATGTCGAGACCCTGCTTGGCGGCGATCGGCTTCACGGCCTCGAAGATCTGGGCGTGCGGCCCCGGCGTCACGCCGATCTTGATGGTCTCGCCTGAAGCGGCGGCCGACCAGGCGGCGAGCACGGTCGCGAGGATCAGGGGGAGGCGAAACGACATCTTGATCTCCATAGCTCAGCAATGATTGGAACCGTATTCGCTTCTCCGAAGGGCGAAATCAATGAAATTGAAATCCATATTGGCTGGCCGGGGCGGATTACGCTTCTCCGTTCGACCGCATGTGGGGAACGAATGCACCTCGCAAGCGTGAGGCGCATCACGGCAAAACGGCACGCGGCGAGCGAGATTGGCGGCGAGATCAGCCAGGAGACCTGCCATGAGACCAGCCATGACCACCCTCGCCGCTCCGAAGCTCGCAGGCCGGAACCGCCTCGAATGTTTTGCGCTCTATTTCTTGCTCCAGGGCGTGCCGTTCTATTCCGGCGTCGCGCTGGTGATGAAGCTGATCAACGCGACCGAATTCGTCGGCGAGCCCTTTGGCGCCGCCATCTTCATCGCGATGGTATCGACCTTCCACGCACTGGTAACGCCGTGGCTCGGGCCGAGATTTCCGCATTTCTTCAGACACAACTATGAGCCGCTGTTCGCCGATCCGGCGCTGTCGTTCTCGGAAAAAGTCTCGCGCTGGCTGGCGCATCCGAACACGCCGCTCAAATTGCTGAGCAATTTGCTGCTGCTGTCGGCCCTGGCGGTCGGCGTGGCCGGCCTCCAGTGAGCCGGTTTACTCTGAGCGCCAACTACTCCGAACGCCAATTACTCCGAACGCCAAGTCGCCGGCGACAGCATGATCAGGACGCAGATCGCAGCATAGGCGACCATCGCCACCGCGACCATGGTGGCGAGGCCCGCCATGCCGGCGCCAAAGCTCACCACCGCGATCCAGCCACCGCCTGCTGCGATCAGGATACGCGCGACGGACGAAGCCAGTGGCCCCATGGCGCGGCCGGTGCCTTGGGCGGCAAATGAGCTGACGAAGCCGAAGCCGAGCGCAGCATAGGCCGGTGCGACGATGCGCAGGTAGGTCATGCCTTCGTTCACCACCTCTGGATCGTGGCTGAACAGGTTCAGCCACGACGTCGGGAAGATCGCCACCAAAAGGCCGATCGTGCCGGTCATGATCATGCCGACGATGCCGCTGACCCAACCGATTTTCCGCGCCCGCGCCGTCTGCCCGGCGCCCATGTTGACGCCGACCATGGTCAGCGTCGCCGTGCTGATGCCGAACAGCAGCGGGATCATGATGTAGTCGAGCCGCGAGGCGATGCCGTAGCCGGCAAGCGCGGAGGTGCCGAACAGGCCGACCGCGCCGGTGACGAGGATGACGGTGAGGTTGGTCAGCACCGCGTTGAGGGCGGTGGGAATGCCGACCTTCAGCATGTCGCCGAAGATTTTTGCACGCATGGGCACGATGTGCAGCCGCAGACCGGACCCGCCCGACGACATGTAGCGCAGCAGGAACAGCATCGCCGCGCCGTAATAGAGGCCGAAAGCGATGCCCGCGCCGCCGATGCCGAGCCGCGGGATCGGTCCCAGACCGAAGATCAGCGCCGGCGACACCGGAATCGTCACGATCGCACCGACCAGCGTCACCAGCGCGGGTACCTTGACGTTGCCCGCGCCGCGCAGCGCCGCCGCCTGGAGATTGACGATCCACACCGGGATGGCGCCGGCGAAAAGGTAGTTGGAATAGGTGGTCGCAGCGGTGAGCGCATCGCCCGCGCCGCCGAGGGCGCGATACAGGTGCGGACCGCCGACGATGACGCCGAGCGTGAACACGCCGCCGGCAATGATCGCGAGCACCACGGCGTGAAACAACGCGGCCTCGGCATCGTCGCGTCGGCCGGCACCGACCGCCCGCGCGACCGAGGATGCGACGCCGCTGCCGAACCCGCCATTCGACATCATGGTCATCAGCATGAAGATCGGGAACACCAGCGCGGCACCTGCCAGCGCATCGGTGCCGAGGAAGCCGACATAATAGGCTTCCGCGATGTTGACCGCGGTTTGCGCCACCAGGACCGTCACGGTCGGCAGCGCGAGCTTCAGGAGCGTCGGCAGGATCGGCGCCGTCAGCAGCGCCGCGCGCCGCTGCTCGGCCGCGGCTGGTGTTGATGCCGCCACCTGGCGAACCGGAGCGGCGGTGCGAGCCACGATCGGCATGGCGGACAAGGCCGGCACGGCGGCATCCTCGACTGACATGGGTTCGATCCTGGGTACCTGTCGGACCGCCGGTCGGCCGCCCATTGCATTATGGTCATAATGTATTATTATGATCGTAATGCAATGGGGCCCTGCCTCACGATTTTGTGGCCGGGTCGCATAGGAGGCGGGATTGGCGCGCTACGACAAGGGACACGGGGACACGACGCGGCGGCGCATCATCGACGTCGCCTCTTCGCAGTTCCGCGAGAGCGGTATCGCCGCGGTCGGCCTCGCCGGCATCATGGCGGAGGCTGGCCTGACCAACGGCGCCTTCTACACCCATTTCGCCTCCAAGGAGGATCTGGTGCGCGCGGTGCTGTGCGAGACGCTGGAGCGGCGCGAACAGAGGCACAGGGATAATCTCGCAAGCGGCGTCGCGCTCGAAGCAACGATCCGCGACTACCTATCCCCGCGCCATCGCGACCGGGCCGGCGCCGGTTGCCCGACCGCGGCACTCGTCGCCGAGATCGCGCGACATCCCAAGGCGACGCGCGACGCCTTCACCGGAAAGACGTCCGAGATAATCGCGCTGATGGCGGCGCAGATGCCGGAAGGCCCGGCGGCGGAGCGTCGGCGACGCGCGATGTCGGTCTACGCGACCATCGTCGGCGCGCTGCAATTGTCACGCGCGGTGAGCGACAGGCAATTGTCGGAGGAAATTCTCGAGAACGCGATTGGAGCAGCGCTGGCGCTTGCGAATGGACGGTGATGCATTCGGGTCTCGGATCGTCATGTGTGGCAATTTCCTGGCGGCTGCAATGAATCTCCGACTGGGGCAACATCACGAAACTTGATGTGCCCGCGGCGACCGGGTTAGCGTTCCGGCGCGGCCTTAGAACTTCCCCAAGTTCACTTAGCTCGCACTGGATCGCCGCCCGGGTCTCCCGGGCGGCGATCCAGCTACCGCGCCCCGGCAGCCATGACTGCCGTCCGCACGTTCGTCATTTCGCCGCAGGGTTTTCTGACCCTGTCGGCATTGCCGCCTCGCCCCTGATGAAACATGATGGGTCTTGGCCGGTGACGACTTGTCTTTGAAGTGGGGATCCTCCGATGAACGAAAACGAAATCCGCAAGTCCGTCGCGGAGGTGAAGCAAGGCACCCTGTCGCGACGCTCGTTCATGAAGACGATGGCTGCGATCGGGATCGCAGCGCCGGTGGCGAGCCAGATCCTAGTCTGGAACGACGTGGCGATGGCCGACGCCACGCTGCCCTACAAGCCGACCAAGGCCGGCGGCGGCGGCCCGCTCAAGATCCTGCTCTGGCAGGCTCCGACGCTGCTCAATCCGCATTTCGCGATCGGCACCAAGGATCAGATCGCCTCGCGCATCTTCTTCGAGCCGCTCGCCGGCTGGGACAGGGACGGCAACCTCATCCCCTGCCTCGCCGCCGAGGTCCCGACCAAGGCGAACGGCGGCCTTTCGGCAGACGGCATGAGCGTGACCTGGAAGCTGAAGCAGGGCGTGACATGGCACGATGGCAAGCCCTTCACCGCCGACGACGTCGTCTTTACCTGGGTCTATGCCGCGGATCTGGCGACCGCCGCGTACAGCACGGGATCCTACAAGGACATCAAGGTCGAGAAGGTCGACGACCACACCGTCAAGGTGAACTTCAAGAGCCCGACGCCGTTCTGGGCCGACCCCTTCGTCGGCTCGGTCGGCCAGATCCTGCCAAAGCATCATTTCGGCGACTATGCCGGCGCAAAGTCGCGCGAAGCTCCCGGCAATCTGAAGCCGGTCGGCACCGGCCCCTACAAATTCGTCGAGTTCAAACCGGGCGACCTGATCAGGGCCGAGCGCAATCCCGACTATCACGTCAAGAACCAGCCCCATTTCGACACGCTCGAGGTCAAGGGCGGCGGTGACGCCGTCTCCGCCGCACGCGCGGTGCTCCAGACCGGCGAATACGACTATGCCTGGAACCTGCTGGTGGAGGAGGAGGTCCTCAAGCGCATGGAAGCCAGCGGGAAAGGCAAGGTCGATGTCACCCCCTCCGGCAACGTCGAGTTCATCATCCTCAACACGACGGACCCGTGGACCGACGTCGAGGGCGAGCGCTCCAGCGTCAAGACCAAGCATCCGACGCTGTCCGATCCCGCCGTTCGCCGGGCGATCAACCTCCTGATCGATCGTGAGGCGATCCAGAAATTCATCTACGGCCGTGGCGGTATCGCCACGGCGGGCTTCGTCAACGCCCCTTCGCAGTTCAAGTCGGGCAAGCTCACATATGCGTTCGACGTCGACAAGGCGAACAAGATCCTCGACGAGGCCGGGTGGAAGAAGGGCGCGGACGGCATCCGCGAGAAGGACGGCAAGAAGCTCAAATACGTCTTCCAGACCTCGATCAACGCCCCACGCCAGAAGACCCAGTCCATCATCAAGCAGGCCTGCCAGCGCGCCGGCATCGAGATCGAGCTCAAGTCTGTCACCGCATCGGTGTTCTTCTCGTCGGACGTCGGCAATCCCGACACCTACTCGAAATTCTATTGCGACATGGAGATGTACAACACGACGCAACCGCAGCCCGATCCCGAGCGGTTCTTGAACCAGTGCGTTTCCTGGGAGATCGCCAACAAGGAGAACAAATGGCTGGGTCGAAACATCTCGCGCTGGTCCGATCCCGAGGCCGACAAGGCCTACAAGGCGGCCCAGAACGAGCTCGACCCGGTCAAGCGCGCCGCGCTGCTGATCAAGGTCGACGAGACCTTCTGCGAGGCCAACGTGTTCCTGCCGCTGCTCTCGCGCAACATCGTCGGCGCCGGCGTCAACAACCTCATGGCCGACATCTCGGGGTGGGACGTCACGACCTGGAATCTGGCGAGTTGGTACCGCAGCTGACGCCGGTCGAGGTTTGAGGCTGGGTCGACTTCTCAATCGCTTCAAGAGCTCGCTTGTATCAAATGATACAGCGCGCGCCGTTCGCAGCCGGCATATTGGGACACTTCTGTTCGCGTGTGAACAGACCCAGCCAGGCCCTCGCATCGGGGCGAGGGTGACCTATCGGCGTGGCATCAACCACGTGGCATCAACCACCTAGCATCAATCAACCATCTGCGCAGCAATCGACCAACAGGTCCCAGATCCGCTGCACCTCACCCGTCTTGCGGATGTCGAGTCCCTTCTCCGCGCTGGACTGCGAATAGACCGCCACCGGACGTGCCTCGCGAGGCATGATCCACCGCTGCGAGATCGGGTCGTACCATTTTCCGATGATCATCTCAGTCCCGCCGATCGACTCACAGCTTTGATCTAAAGTGGAGCGCTACGGGCTTCGTCCGAATCCATTCGCCGCGCATCGCCCAATTCACCAATCGGCTTCTCGGACGATCGTTCCCGCCGCGGCGTCAGCCCGGCCGCGCCGGATGAAGCGTACGGGGATGCCGCTCGTGCAGCAGCCGCGCGAGCTCTTCCCGCTCCGACGCACGTCCCTTCATGGCGGCCTCGAACAGCGCTTCCTGGATGTCGCGAGGCATGTCGCCCCATACGTCCATGGCCGCTCGTCCGAGCAGGCCCGCAAGATGATCCGCTCCATCGCTCATTCGGCTCTCCTGATCTGGGTCACGGGAATGGAACAGCCGCGGCGGCGCGGCGTTCCAGTTCCATGATTGTGACAGGAGACATCGTTCATGGGTATCTTCACCAAGGACATCAGATCGATGGAAGACCTGCTGCTGCACGGGCTGGAATGAGCGGCGTCCAGATCGGACCCGGGGCGACCGCGTTGACTGAGCGAGCCCACCGGTAAAATTCTGGATGGCGCCCTTGGTCCTGACATAAGCCAGCGGGGTCGGCATGAAGGACCGCCTCGATCGCGTGTCCGCGCTGCTATGGCACATGGCCTTCAGCCGGACACAGTCGGCCAAGTCGTACGCAGCCATCTACAAATCTTCGATCTGGACGGGCAACTGCAAGGCAAGCAGGGAACGGAATCGCCTGAGGGACGGTTGCAGTTCTACACGGGAGTTTAGCCATGCGCCGCTCGAAGCCACAACCGATCCGCAACAAGCTCGATCTGGCCGACCGTACCCAGGTGCGCCTCGTCAGAAAGCGTCTCGGACTGTCCGACGCGGAGCTGACCAGCATCGTCGAGCGGATCGGCAACTCGATTGCAGCCATCAGCAAGGAGGCGGCGCCGCAAAGGGCAACCACGCTGCCCAAGCCGGACGATGTGCTTCCTGCCGCCGTGATCGCTTCGGCCGCCGTCGGCGAGCAGGCACCCCCGAAATAACGGCGATTGCACCAACTTCTTGAAGGGCTGTTCGGGGGCGACGATGGATCAATCGGTACATTCAGACGACGCCCTGACGCGGGCGGCCTCGAGTCTGCGCCGCTCCCGGATCACCGAGGGCAAGCCGTTTCCGCTCGGCGCCAGCTGGGACGGGCTCGGCGTCAATTTCGCGCTGTTTTCGGCCCATGCCACCAAGGTCGAACTCTGCCTGTTCGACGACAGCGGCGAGACCGAACTGGAGCGGATCGAGCTCCCCGAATATACCGACGAAGTCTGGCACGGCTATTTGCCCTCGGCCCGTCCCGGCACCGTCTACGGCTACCGCGTCCATGGCCCTTACGAACCCGACGCGGGGCATCGCTTCAATCCCTACAAGCTCGTGCTCGATCCCTACGCCAAGCAGCTGGTCGGCCGGTTGCGCTGGGGACCGGAGCTGTTCGGCTACCAGCTCGACCATGCCGACAAGGATCTCTCCTACGACGAACGCGACAGCGCGCCCTTGATGCAGAAATGCCGCGTCATCGACCCGGCCTTCACCTGGGGCGCCTCGCGCAAGCCGGAAGTCCCGTGGGAGCGGACGATCGTCTACGAGATGCACGTCAAGGGTTTTACCCAGCTGCATCCGCTGGTGCCTGACGCAGACCGCGGCACGTTCTCAGGGCTAGCGCATTCAGAGGTTCCGGCCTATTTGCGATCGCTCGGCATCACCAGTGCAGAGCTGTTGCCGATCCATGCCTTCGTCGACGACAGCTATCTGGTCGAGAAAGGCTTACGCAATTACTGGGGCTACAACTCCCTCGCCTTCTTCGCGCCGGAGCCGCGTTACCTCAAGACGCCGCTCGCGAACGAATTCAAAGCCATGGTCAACCAGTTCCACGCCCATGGCATCGAGGTCATCCTCGACGTCGTCTACAATCACACCGCGGAAGGAAACGAGCTCGGCCCGACCCTGTCGTTCAAGGGCATCGACAACGCCAGCTATTACCGCCTGCTGCCGGACCAGCAGCGCTACTACATCAACGACACCGGCACCGGGAACACGGTGAACCTGTCGCACCCGCGCGTGCTTCAACTGGTCGCGGATTCCCTGCGCTACTGGGCGACCGAGATGCGGGTCGACGGCTTCCGCTTCGACCTCGCCACCATTCTGGCACGGGAGCCCTATGGCTTCGACGAAGGCGGCGGCTTCCTCGATGCCTGCCGCCAGGACCCCGTGCTCTCCAGCGTCAAGCTGATCGCCGAGCCCTGGGACATCGGTCCGGGCGGCTATCAGGTCGGTCAGTTTCCGCCGGGATGGGCGGAGTGGAACGACAAGTTCAGGGACACCGTGCGCGCCTTCTGGAAGGGCGACGAGGGATCGATCGCGGACTTCGCCAAGCGCGTGTCGGGATCCGGCGATCTCTTCAACAAGCGGGGACGCCGGCCATGGGCCAGCGTCAACTTCGTCACCGCCCATGACGGTTTCAATCTCAATGATCTCGTCTCGTACAACGACAAGCACAACGAAGCCAATGGCGAGGACAATCGCGACGGCCATAGCAGCAATCACTCCTGGAACTGCGGCGTCGAGGGACCGACGGACGATCCGGAAATCACGGCGCTGCGCGAGCGCCAGAAGCGCAATCTGCTGGCGACCGTGCTGTTGTCCCACGGCACGCCCATGCTGCTTGCCGGCGACGAATTCGGACACACCCAGGACGGCAACAACAACGCGTACGCCCAGGACAACGAGACCACATGGCTCGCCTGGATGGGCATCACCGCGAACGGCCGCAGCCTTCGCGAATTCACGCGCAAGCTGATCGCCACGCGCAAGGCATTTCCGATTCTCTACCGCAGCCGCTTCCTGGTCGGCTCCCACAACGAAGAGCTGGACGTGAAGGACGTGACGTGGCTCGCGCCGTCCGGAGAGGAAATGACGACGGAGCAGTGGCAGGACGGCAACGCCAAATGTTTCGCTTTGCTGCTCGACGGTCGCGCCCAGGAGACCGGGATCAAGCGCCGCGGCTCGGACGCAACCATGCTGCTGGTCTACAACGCCCACCACGACGTCGTCAATTTCACCTTGCCCGCCGTCGCCGAGGGACGCAGCTGGCTCGGGTTGATCGACACCAATCAACCGGAGGGGCAGATGCCCGCGTTCGACCTCGGGCACGTTTATGCGATGACCGGGCGGTCCCTCGTGGTGTTCGGTCTCGCCACCGAGACGATCGCCACGCGCCGCCTGCGACAAGGCCTCGGAGCGCTGCTGGACGTCGTGGAGGCGCCGCTGCCGGGATAGTTTGTCATGATGCGGTGAGCCGACCTTCGAGTTGACGACAACAAGGAACGCACGCAGGTCGCCGGCGTTCGATCAGATGGGGCATCAGCCGGAGAACACCAAGATGAAGTTCACAGGTGCCGTTATCCTCGTCGCGCTCGCGCTGCCCACAGCAGCCTGGGCGCAGTCCAGCAAGCCTGACGTTTCGTCCGCGCCGAGCGCGCAGAATTCGGGAGCCGGCATTGCCGGACAGCCCGGCAACAAGAACGGTCCGGCCGCCAAGCCCGGTGAAACCGTCGGATCGAGTACAACGAACTCCACGGGCAACACCGCCGTGCAATCGCAAGACCCGGCGCATATTCAGGGCGCACCGGGCAGCAAGAGCGGGCCGGCCGCCAAGCGTCCGGACCAACGCTGAACGAACACGCTTACAATCCTGCCGGTCGACATCGAACGATCTGCGCCTGACATCACCGGTGCAGATCGTCTCGATAGGAACGAACGCTGAAGCCGTCGGTTCGGAAGATATCTTCTCCTGTCCTTCCAACCCGAGAGTCCTCTCATGTATCACCACGTCAAGAAGCTGATGTTCACCGTTCGCGTCGACGAGCCGGATCCCCGCTTTGGCAACATGCTGCTGGAACAGTTCGGCGGCGCCAATGGCGAGCTCGCAGCCGCCATGCAGTATTCGATACAGGGGCTGAACTGCGAGGATCCCGACCGCAAGGACCTCCTGATGGACATCGGCACCGAAGAGCTCAGCCATCTGGAAGTAGTCGGCACGCTGGCGCGGATGCATCTCAAGCCGTCGAAGTTCGACCGCCAGGCGGCCGAAGCCGATCCCCTCATCGCGATCGCGGGCGGCGGCGGGGTCAATCTCTTCAACTCCCAGGGAAATGCCTGGACCGCCGATTATCTGAAGATCACCGGCGAGCTCGACGTCGATCTGCGCAGCAACATCGCGGCAGAGGCGCGCGCCAAGATCGTCTACGAGCGGCTGATCAATTTCTGCGATGACGCCGGCAGCAAGGACGCGCTGCAATTCCTGATGACTCGCGAGATCACACACATGAAGGCGTTCGCACTCGCGCTCGAGAGCATGGGCAAGCCAGCGTTCAGCATCGGCCGCATCGCGCCGACGCCCGGCCTGGTGGACCAGTTCTTCAACGATTCCACCGGCGCCGGCGACCATGGCGAGATCGACACGCGCGGGCCGTGGAACGAGGGCGGCGACTGGGTCTTCACGGACTCACCGGCGATCCAGGCCGGCGAGCCCGGCCCGGCCACGGCCATCGTCACGGAGAGCTCGCCACCGGCGGACGAATCCGGCCTCGGCGATCTGCTCATCAACGAGCTGCGCGATATCCTGCATGCCGAGAAACAGTTGACCAAGGCGCTTCCCAAGATGGCGGAGGCTGCCCGTTTCGATCAGCTGCGCGAGCTGTTCGAGCAGCACCTCGCGGAGACGGAAGCCCAGGTCGAGCGCATCAACGAGTGCTTCGAAATGCTCGGCAAGTCCGCCCGCGCCAAGCCCTGCAAGGGCATGATGGGCCTCGTCGAGGAAGGCCAGGACATCATGGCCGAGGGCGAGAACAAGGAGGACGCGGCGGCGGACCTCGCCTTGATCGGCGCGGCGCAGCGCGTCGAGCATTACGAGATCGCGGGCTATACCACAGCGCGCAACCTCGCCCAGCAGCTTCGGCACAGTGCCATCGTCAGCCTGTTGTCGAAATCGCTGGCCGAGGAGGAGAACGCCGATCAGCTCCTCAACCAGGTGGCCCGCTCGCTGATGTCGGTGGCGAAAATGCCGGCGGCGGTCGAGCAGACCGAGTGATCCCTAGGCGTCCAGCAGGTCGAGGAACTCCTCGACCCGGCTGAACGGATCATCGTTGCGGCGGCCGGCGTGAACGACGCGGTCGCCGTCGCGCTGCAGCGATCGTGCCTCGGACTTCCCCCTCGATTTCCGCAGCCGCCCCGGCAGGAACGTCGCGGCGACGGCCTCGGGTCCGACATCGAGCCTGACGATGCCGCGCCGCTTGCAATCGATCCGGAGCCTGGCGGATGCGAAGAAGTCGCGAGCCTCCGGCGGCAGCCTGCCGAAACGACGCGAGATTTCCTCTTCCAAATCTTCCAGATCGTCGTCGCTTCGACACCTGGCAGCGCGCCCATAGATCTCGAGCCGGACCGCCTCGGATTGCACGTAGCCTTCCGGCAGCATGTCGGCCAGCGGCATATTGAGATCGGGGACCCACAGATCGGTGCCGGTGTCGCTGGTGCGCTCGGAGGCCAGCTTCAGAAGGTGACTATAGAGCACGGGTCCGAACACCTGGACGTGGCCGGACTGCAGTTCCGAGAACAGATCGCCCGCGCCCCTGAGGTCGAGGTCGCGCTCGCTGATCGCAAAGCCGGCGCCCGGCTTGCTGAACTCCTCCAGCACCGCCAGACGCTTCTCGGACTGCTCCGAGGTCGTTTCCGTCAGCAAATGAGCAAACGCGCGCGTGCCGCCGCGTCCCACCCGTCCTCTGAGCTGATGGAGCTGCGCAAGTCCGAACTTTTCGGGCCAGCACACCACGATGGTGTTCGCGCGCGGAATATCGAGACCGCTTTCCACGATATTGGTCGCCAACAGCACGTCCGCCTCGCCATCGACGAAACTCATCATCCGGTCGTCGATCTCCTCGACGGGCAATCGGCCGTGAAGACAGACAATGCGCAGCTCCGGCGCCACCGATTGCACACGGGCCAGCATCGGCTCCAGATCCTGGATGCGCGGACAGATCAGGAAGCTCTGCCCGTGCCGCCTGCGCTCGCGGAGCAGCGCCGCGGCAATGGCAGCCTCCGACAACGGCGCGATCCTGGTCACGATGGGAAGGCGATGAACCGGCGGCGAGGCGATCACGCTGAGATCCCTGAAGCCGGCAAGACCCGCCGCGAGCGTGCGCGGGATCGGCGTGGCGCTCATCCAGAGCGAATGAGCACCTTTGGCGAGACCTGAAAGCTTTGCCTTCTCCGCCGCCCCGAAATGCTGCTCTTCGTCGATGATGACGAGGCCAAGGTCGGCGAACTTCACGTCCTTTGCCGCAAGAGCCTGCGTGCCGACCACGACTTTCAGCGTGCCGCGCCGCAGCCCCTCCTTGGTCTCTCGCGTCTCCGGGCCCGAACTGGCCCGCGACAGGCTTCCCACCTCGATCCCGAGGGGGCCGAACCGTTTGCGGAAGGTTTCGACATGCTGCCGGGTCAGCACGGTCGTCGGCGCCGCGATCGCCACCTGCTTGCCCGACAGAGCCACTGCGGCCGCCGCCCGCAGCGCGACCTCGGTCTTGCCGAATCCGACGTCGCCGCAGATCACCCTGTCCATGGGATGGCCCGACGCCAGATCGTCGAGGACGTCCTGAATCGCCTTGGCCTGGTCGCTCGTCGTGAAATAGGGGAAACGCGCGACGAATTTTTCATAATTCGCCCCCGGCGGCACCAATTTGGGTGCACGGCGGCGGCGGCGCTGGCTGATGTGTTTGGCGAGCGCCTTGGCGGCGACCTGGATTTCCGCTTCCGCCGCGGTGCGCCGCGCCCACCAGCTGCTGCCGTCCGCCTTGTCCAGCGTCAGCTTGCCGGGCTCGCCGGCATAGGGCCAGATCACCGCAAGATCGGCCGGCGGAACGAGCACGGCATTGTCGCCCGCAAAGGCGAGCCTGACCATCTCGCGCCGTGATCCCCGCCCCATGTCGAGGGTCTGCAAGCCGTCGAGCACGGCGAGCCCGCGTTGCAGATGGACGATGGCGGCGCCCTTTTCCGGCACGTCAGGATGATCGAAAGCCGGATTCCAGGCGCGCGCCATGGGCTGAGGATGATGGGCCCGGCTGCCGAGCACGTCGGACGCGGTCACGACGACAAGCGGTTTTCGGCCGACGCCAATGAACCCTGCGTCGAAATCAGCCAGCAGCGCGCCTTCGCGGCTCCGTGCCTTCGTCACCTCGCTCCAATCGGCCAGGCGCTCCGTCTTGATGCCGCTCATGCGCTCCATCGCACGAAGGTCGTCCTCGACGGCCGCGACGAACAGCAGCCGCGATCCGCCGCGCTGCATGTCGGCGACGAAGGCGCGAAGCGCCTTGCGCGGCGATGCCAGCTTCGAGAACTCCGGCGTCGAGATGAAGGCGGCCTTGCGCGGCAGCACGCTGATGCGCTTCTTCAGCTGCTTCCAGTCCGCCTGCCCCAGATACTCGCGCTCCGCATCCCTGCGGCCCGCGGCTTCCTCGATCGTGCCCATCCAGCTATCGGCGTGGGCCGACACCCCGGCATCCACGATCCATCGCGCGCGACCGCAATAATCCGGCAGCGTCGCCCGCTGTCCGCGCGTAGCTCCCAGCCCGATCCGCTCGGACATGGGATCGACGATCAATTCCGCGGTCTCGTAGACGACCTCGTGCTCGATCGGATCGACGGCGACGATCTTGCGGATCGTTTCGCCGGAATGCTCGATCCGGAATGGAGCAAGCGCGCCGGCGGGAAACACTTCGAACGTCTTGCCGTGGAACAGGACGCCGCCCGGATACTCCGCCTCTTCGTCGAGATCGTAGCCGAGAGCTTCCAGCCGCGTCTTCAGCTCGGGCCCGGAATAGGGCGCGCCCACCTTCAGCGTGAGGCTCGACCGCGACCAGCTCGCCGGCAGCGGCAGCCGTTCCATGATGGCTTCCGCGGTCGACACCAGGAAGACGGGCTTCTTTGCCTTGGCGAGGCGTCGCAGCACCGCGCTGCGCCGGCCCGCGATCTCGCGGGATGGCTCGAGGCCGTCGAACGGCAGCGTGTTCAGGCGCGGAAACACCAGCACCTCGACCGAAGGATCGAGGGCGTGGATCACGCCGCCCAGCCGCTCCGCCCTGCTCTCGTCGTCGCAGAGGAAGACGAGGCCGTCGCGGCCGGACTTCTCCCACTGCTCGAGCAGATGCAGCGCCAGCATGCCGAGCGGCGACGAGGAGGCAACCGCGGAACGCGAGGCGCTCTTGTTCGGGCGCTTGCTTGTCGAGCTTGTGCTTTTCGAGCCGCTGCTTTTTGAGCTCTTGCTTTTTGAGCTCTTGCTTTTTGTCTTTATCGCGCCGGTCGTGGCCCGGGCTTTTTTGGTGGGCGCCAATTTGTATCCAACTTTGTTTCGCAAATGGAGGCGAGCGACGACGAGCCCTCCCATCGAGCTCGATCGATAACGCACCTCGGGCCTGAGCGCCCAATGACGTCATTACAATTTTGCAATTGCGTTGAAAAGCAGAGACACAGGGCGAAGGCAAGCGGCCTGTGCGGGCGGAAGGCCAGCGGGCAGGAGGCTATTGCAGGACCTTCGGCAGCACCACGACCACGTCGACGCTCTGCGCCAGAATCTGCGTCGCGACCACGGCGAGCTGGTGCGAGAACTCGTCCTCGATCTCGGCCGCGCGGTCTTCGTCGCAGGCGATGGCAAACAGCAGATTGCCGTCGATTTCGTCGAACCGGATGCCGGCGAAGAGGCGATCGAAGATCTCGGCGCCCGCGATGTACGCGATTCGCGCCTGGATGGCCTGGTCCTCGACGAGTGACAACTTTCTCATGAACGCAACATATGGCCGCACCACCCGAATGCAAGAGCAGGAGCGCGCTGGCGCGGCGTGCCTTGCGAACTATATTGGTGGCATCGTCCCGCCTGCCCCCCGTTTGCCCTTGAGGAAATTCTTGATTCTGTTCCTGCTGCTGATCTTCCTGCCGATCGGCGTGTCGGCCGGCCGCTATTATTTGCGCGGCGACGGCCGCGGCAATTGGCAGACGGCGGATCGCTCCAGCGCCGGCCTGCTGCCGCCCGCATCCGCCAATCCGGACGCGCTGATCCGCGTGTTCGCCGCGCGCACCGTGCGCTGGCGCAGCATTTTTGCCGTCCACACCTGGATCGTCGTCAAGGAGAAGGGCGCCGCCACCTACAGCCGATACGACTACACGGCCTGGGGCGACCCGATTCGCAGCAACGGCTTTGCCCCCGACGGCCGCTGGTTCGGCGCCCTTCCGGAAACGGTCGTCGCGGTCGACGGCGCGCGGGCCGAAGCGCTGATTCCGAAGATCCGTGACGTCATCGAGAATTACAGGTTCCGCGCCTATGGCGACTACAGCGCCTGGCCGGGACCGAATTCCAACACTTTTGTGCAGGCGGCGCTGGACGCCGTTCCCGAGCTGCGCGCGGTGCTGCCGCCGACCGCGATCGGCAAGGACTTTCCCTACAGCGGACGCTGGGCCGGCATCACGGCGTCCGGCACCGGCCTCTACGCCTCGCTGTCGGGCTATCTCGGCATGACCATCGGCTGGGTCGAAGGGATCGAGATCAATTTCCTCGGCGCGGTGCTCGGCCTCGACATCCGCCGCCCGGCGCTGAAGCTGCCAGGCATCGGCCGCCTGGGTCTCGCCGCCGGCGCGTAGGGCAATGACGGAGCAAGGGGCAGCACCGCCATCCTCCAATGCACATTTCAATTCGCGGACACAGCCTCGCATCCTCGCGGCGCGTTTCGCCCGAGCTTTGCTTCGTCGCTTCACCCTCCGAGCCCAAGAGGGCGCAGCGAAGGCCGGGTGCCGGCTCGCACCCGAATGTGTGCTTCAGATCACAGCAGAATGAAGCGCCTTCGCGTAGAATGATCTTGCATGGCCGCAAACAAGGTAACGGCGGTACGCTCGAGGCTGGAGAGACCACCAACAGCTACGGACTTCCGAAGCCGTCAGGGTGAAGAACTCGGCGGCTTTTTCTCTGTCCAGGGAAACGCGCCGCCGAAGCCGACCACTTGTTCGCTGCCGATCTGGTTACCAGCAGCGACGGATTCTATCGTTTCTCCGAGGAGTCCGGGAGCCCCCTCTGTTCGCGTTCGTCTTCGATCTGCCGTTCCGCTTCGAGCCAAAACTCCACTTCGCGATCGACCGGGCGACCGGCCTGCTCCCATATCTCGTACGCACGCGCTCGCACTTTGCCACGCCGCATCATGCGAAGGAGCTTTTGCTTCAGCTCCTCGGCGAAGTTCCTGAATCGCTGGACGGTGGTTTCGTCTTTGACCAGCGCAGCCGCTCGCGTTGCGAGTTCAATCTGGTGCTCTATCTTTTGCCGCTCGTCCACCGCACACACCGCCGTAGGGACGGGCCTGCGTCGCAGCCCGTGCTGCTCAGAACCTCAATTCCTTCTGGAAGGCTCTGTTCCGCCTGGTGCCACCTCTTGTCGGTCACAGCGTATCCGGCGTCCGCAGGGTGTTCGACTTGTCCTCGTTGCGCAATTCTTGCTCGGCCGCGTGCCAGAATTCTTCCTCGCGGCCTTCCGGCTTGCCGGCTCGCTCCCACAATCGGTGCGCGCGCTCTCTGATGTCGTGCTCGGTCGGCTCAGGCATTGCGTCTCCTGCGAAGAGACACGGCCCCACCTGGGGGGTATGGGGGGCTTGGAGGCGGGGCCGTGCGGACCAGCAATCGGCGGCGACGCTGGCCCGCTGAGTCAAGCCTCGATGGTGCGCAAGAGTTCCTAGCCCGAAGCTGCGATCACTCCAGCTCGAACGAAGCCCTCGCCGCCTTCACCGACGCCGCGATGAAACGGTGCACTTCCTGGACGCGGCGCGTTCCGTGGGTGTCGGGATGTGACGTCAGCCAGTAATTTCGGACGAAGCGGACGTCGGGCAGCAGGCGGCGCAGTTCGGGGTAACGGCTGGCCGCGTAGTCGTGCAAAATGCCGATGCCGTGTCCGGCGCGGACCGCTTCGATCTGGGCAACGATGCTGCCGCATTCGTAACGGCGGGACGTCAGCCGGCCGAGGACAGCGGCATAGTCGAGCGCCCGGCTGTAGGCGAAATCCTCGATATGCGTCACGAACAGACGACCGGCCAGATCGGCATGAGCCTTGATCGGGCCCTCGCGCTTGAGATAGCGCTCCGAAGCGTAGGCGCTCAGCGTGTAGTCGGTCAGCTTGGACAGGATGAGCCGGCCCTGCTTCGGCCGGTCCAGCGTGATCGCGATATCCGCCTCGCGGCGCGACAGCGAGAACGTGCGCGGCAGCGGCACCAGTTGAATGACCAGTCCCGGATGGCGCGCTGCCAATGCGCCGAGATGCTCGGCCAGGAAATAATTGCCAAGTCCGTCCGGTGCGCCGACCCGCACCGTGCCGGTGACGGCGTCCGCACTGCCGCCGATGCTGGCGCCGACCTTGAGAAACTCGCTTTCCGCACGCTCCGCCGCCTGGACCAGCGCCTCGCCCGCGGCGGTCAGCGTGCAGCCGGTCGTGTGCCGCTCGAGCAGCGTCGCCTTCAGGCTCTTTTCCAGCGCGGTCAGCTGACGCGCGACCGTGGTGTGGTTCAATCGCAGATTCTTCGATGCCTTGAGGATCTGCCCCGCCCGCGCAACCTCCAGGAATATCCGCACCCGCTCCCAATCCATCGACGACCTTCTTTGATTGCTTTCCTTGACGACGACGAGAACTACACTTTCTGCACAATGGAGCCACTATCCTGCCCGTCGAATGCGTTTCTATGAACTTTGGATCTCACGAGATCAAGGCGGGATCCTCCCATGACCAGGATGCCCCGAGAACTCAGTTGCCTGCGTCTTGCACTGACGCGCTCGCGGCATGCATCGCCGCGCACCATCCGAATGCCATCGCAGGTCCGATCATCGTGCCGGGCCCCGGATAAGTGCCTCGAAAGATCGAGGATGAATCGGTACCGACGGCGTAGAGTCCGGGTATGACCGTCCCACGGCGAGACAAGACCCGGGCGGTTGAATCCGTGCACAAGCCGGCACTGCTGGCGAGATCCGTCGGCCATACCGCGACAGCATAGTATGGTCCGGGACCGATCCGCCGCAGGCACGGGTTTGGCTTGGTCAGGGGATCACCATTGAACCGGTTCAATTCGCTTGAACCGCGGCCGAACTCTTCGTCCACGCCGCTCTCGGCGTAGCGATTGTATCGCTCGACCGTTTGAGCAAGCTCACCGCCATCGACGCCGATTTTTTCGGCCAGTGCTTCGACCGTCTCGCCCGCTACCAGATATTTGGCCTTCAGAAATTTGCCCAAATCCCTCGTCCCGGGATGAACGAGACCGATGCCATAGACCCTGATAAAGGCGCGATCGCAAATCAGGAAAGCCGGCGTAGCCAACACGGAAGACGAATTCGAGCGCAACATCGCTTCCACGAAGTCGTGATAGGAGTCGGCTTCATTCACGAAACGGCGGCCCGACTTGTTCACCGCTAGAAGTCCCGGCTTGGCACGATCCAGCATGATGTGCGGGAATACCGAGACGTAACCGTCCGCTTGCGTCATGACCGAGCTTGGCATCCACAGAGCGGGGCTGTCGAGATCGCGCTCGATGACCGCGTCGACGTGTTCGGCGGCGAGCATTCCGTCCCCGGTAATGGACGCAGGCGCCAGTGAAAATCGTCGCGCGGCCTCCGGAAAAAACCTTTCGCGAAGTTCGCGGCTCCAGCCGATGCCTCCCGTTGCCAACACCACGCCTTTGCGGGCACGTATCGCCAATGCTCCCGAAGGTGATGAGAGAACGGCCCCAACGATTGCGTCGCCGTTGCGGATCAGCTCGCTGAGCTCGGTCTCATATCTCAGATGGACGCCGGAACGGCGGAGACTGTCGAACAGCCTCGCGACGAGAGCGTTGCCCATGATCAGACGCGTTCCGCGCCTGTAGCGGAGCCGATCGAGCAAATGCCGACCTAGAAGACCCACGACATGCCTGAAGTTCGTCCAATTGCGGAATGGCGCCAACAGCGCCGGGATATCCGCCTTTCCGACCATCATGCCGCCGAGCACCATGAACTCTCGCCGCGGGGGCCTGATGCGATCGAAGTCTTTGCCAAGCTTGCGGCCGTCGAACGGAACGGCGCCGAGAGCGCGGCCGCCGATCGCTGCCCCGGGAAGATTCTTGTAGTCGGGGTGTACCGGTGGGGCTGCAAACCGTACGCCCGTCCTCTGATCGAGATAGTCGAGCATGAGCGGACCCGCCTCGAGAAATACATCCAGGCGCGCGTCCGCGGCGTGTTCGCCGAGCAATGCTGCAAGATAGATCCGCGCCGCCTCGGTCGAGTCCGGCGTCCCTGCAAGCCGTCCCTGCCGATTGCCCGGAATCCAGACGGTGCCGGCTGACGTCGCGGTCGTGCCGCCAACCGTGTCCGACTTCTCGCAAAGGATCACGTCGAGCCCCTCAAGGGCAGCCACCAGCGATGTCGTCATGCCGGCGGCACCCGCCCCGACGACCAGGAGATCGGTCTCGACGTCCCAGCAGCGATCGGCTTGCGACATCCCGAACTACCCTTCCGTCCCGAAATTCTTCACCTCTGGCTGCGCGCCCGCTCCACGACGGCTTGGCCTGCCGCCAGCGCCCGGCGTGCTCGCGATACGACATCGACGCTCCTGGCCAGTTGAACGGTCGGAACCTCGATGCTGATCGTGAGATCATTCGGCATCGCGCTTGCAAGCGCCATCAGGTCTATTCCGCCCTCGCCCGGAAACATCCGCTCCTCGCGAGCCGCATGGATGAGCTGCTCCGTGGTCGCCGGGCGTTCGGCCGGGCCGTCGCAGAGTTGCCAGTAATGCAAGCGTTGCGCCGGGACGGCGCGGAGGTCCGCAAGCGAGCTCTGCGACCGATCGAAATGCAGCGCATCGACCAGAATGCCGGCACCGGGACGATCGACGTCGCCGACGATCCGCAGCGCGGTCTTCAGGTCCGGAACGCTCGTCCAGGGCATGAATTCGAGATCGGAGGTCAGGCCATAGTCTGCTGCCGCTTCACAAAATTGCCGGTAGCGATCCGAAAACCGCGCCAGATCCGGATCGTAGGCCGCGACGAGGATGTGTTTGGCGCCGAGGCGCGCGCCCACCTCGAAGAAGGGCGTAAACGAGGCAATCTCGGTTTCCGGTCTGAACGCAACGACCTCGAGATCGGCGACGGTCACCCCCGTCAACTCCAACCGCCGGAGCGTCTCCCGCAGCAGCGGCGCATCGTCCATCAGGCGATAGGCAACACCGCCAGGCGTGGCGGGCAGCAGCCTGAGCCCGACCTTTTCGTAGCCGCAGTGCGCCGCCAATTCGATCATCTCGGGCGGCGCAAGCTCGAGCACGGTCAACGCGGCGAGCGAGAACGTTGCCATCAGCCGAAATCCGCGATACGGGCGTCGAGCGCAAACATGCCCCGATAGACTTCCGGCTCGCTCGCCCGGCCGAGGACGTCAGGCGCAAGCTCGCTCGCCCGCTGCAAGGCAGCCTGCAACGACGCGACGTCGAGCGCCTCGATCAGAAAAAGCCCCGCGAAAGAGCCCTCGTTCTTCCGCATGCCCTTCTCAGTCGTCGGCACCGATGTCCGCGCCTCGTCGGTCGCGCCGATCTGCACGGCGGCAACCCCGTCGCACGCAACGAGCGCCTGGGCCAGACCTTGGGGATCTTTCGGCAGCGCCTCGATCCGGAGCGCCACGATCGATGCGCCCTCGCCCCGCCCTGCCCGCGCGATCATGGCACCTCCGCCCCGGATGAAATTGCCGAGCTTCGGCATGATGCGCTGTGACCACGGCGTCGGTGCGTTGAGGCGCGCCAGATAAGCCTCGCCGTCGAGGACCTCCGGTGTTTCCAGCTCATACAGAATGAAGAAGCGGTCGATGTCGTCCCTTGCCGCGCGGAATACGCGCGATGCCAGGAAGCCCTTCGTCGTCACGCGCTCGGTCGTGTGCTCGCGCGTCAACCAGTGCCGGTAGTCGGTCAGGTCGTGAGCCTCGACGTCGCTCCAGATGGCGAGAAATCCCGTGCCGCGCATCCCGCCCTCCATGCTTACGCCTTGCCGCCGGCTGCAAGCCCGCGCAGAGCCGGTGCAATGGTCTCAGGCAATTGCCCTAGCCGTTGGACGGCCGCGAGCATCGCGGCGAGATAGCCATATGGACCCAGACCGCAAATGACCGCCGTGCAGGCACTCGACGTGATCGAGTGGCGGTGCAGCTCGTCCCGCGCGTGGATGTTCGAGATATGCACCTCGATCTTCACACCCTCGAAAATCTTCAGCGCATCGATCAGCGCGATCGAGGTGAATGAATAGGCCGCGGGATTCATGATGATGGCGTCCGCGTTGCCATGGGCGGACTGGATCAGGCTGACGAGTTCGCCCTCCATGTTCGTTTGATGGAACGACATCGAAACTCCGAGCTGATCGGCCAGCGCCTGGCAGCTCGCCTGGATCTGCTCGAGCGTCGTCGAGCCGTAGATGTGGGGCTCGCGAATGCCGAGGAAATTGAGATTGGGTCCGTTGAGGATCATGATCCTTGCGGCCATTACGCCCTCCTTATCCTGAATTGACGATCTTTCCGAGAACCGCTTCGCGCTTCCGGATCATGCTCTAGCCGGCAAACCATTTGGCGGGGACGGTGACGAGCCCCGGGAACAGAACCATCAGGAACAGGACCACGAGTTGTGCAATCAAGAAGGGCCAGACGCCCTTGATGATGTCCTCCATGCTGATCCTGGAGACACCGCAGACCACATTCAGCACGATGCCAACCGGCGGCGTGATCAGGCCGATCGCGTTGTTGATGATGAAGAGGACGCCAAAGTAAACGGGATCGATGCCCGCCGCCTTGACGATCGGCATCAGGATCGGCGTGAGGATGAGGATGGTCGGCGTCATGTCGAGGGCCGTTCCCACGATCACCACCACGACCATGATCGCCAGCATCAGGAGCGTGTTGTTGCCCATGAAAGGCTTCAGCAGGGTGACGATCTGTGCCGAGATCTCGGACACGGTGATGAGCCAGGACGACACCAGCGCCGCTGCCACGAGGAACATCACGATGCTCGTCGTCAGGGCCGAGGAGACGAATACCTCATAAAGCTGCGACAGCTTCAATTCCCGATAGATGCAGGTCGCGACGAACAGCGAATAGACGGCGACGACCACTGCGGCTTCCGTCGGCGTGAAGATGCCGAAGCGCAGGCCGACCACGATGATGACCGGCAGCATCAGCGCCCAGAAGCCGTCGACCACCGCTTTCACCATTTCCGAGAGCGATGCTCTTGGCGGGGGCGTCAGGTTCTCCTGGCGCACCACCCACCACCAGGCCAGGCAGAGCCCTGCCCCGAGCAGCAGCCCGGGGACGATCCCGGCCAGAAACAGCTTGGAGATCGACACGCCCGCGGCGACACCGAAGATGACGAACCCGATGCTGGGCGGAATGACAGGCGCGATGATGCCGCCGGCCGCCACCAGACCCGCCGCATAGGACTTCTTGTGGCCGGCCGCCACCATCATCGGCACCAGCAGGGCAGCCAACGCCGCGGCATCGGCGGCCGCAGAGCCCGAGAGCGACGCAAGGATGCAGGACGCGAGGATCGTGACGTAACCCAGTCCGCCGCGAAAATGTCCGACTGCGACGAGTGCAACGTTGACGATTCGCTTGGCCAGACCGCCCTTGTTCATGACCTCGCCGGCGAGCATGAAGAAGGGAATGGCCATCAGCGGAAAGCTGTCCGCGCCGTTGATGACGTTCTGCGCCACGATCTGGGCGTCGAACATGTCGATCGTGCTCATCAGGGCCACGCCGCAGACGATCAGTGCAAAGGCGATCGGCATGCCTAGCGCCATGGCGCCGAGCAGCGAGAAGGTGAAGACGGCAATCGTCATGGCGTGATCCCGGTGGACTGCTGGATGTGGACGCCGCCTAGCACGGTTCGATGAGACATCAGTGCTCTTCCGATTCCTTGACGGCCACCATGTCGGATTCGCTCGCCTGTCCAGTGAGCACGCGGACGAGGTCGTAGAGAAGGATGACTGCGGCAGACGCGCCGAAGATCACGCCGACCGCGTAAAAGATGGCCATCGAGAGACCGGTCGCCGGAGCGCGATCGTCAATGTTGATGATGGTCTGGCGCCAGCTTCCCGACAGCAGCAGCCAGTCGGCAAACAGCATCAGGCAATAGTTGATAACGAAGCATATGCGCTTGCCAGAGGCCGGCAGCATCCGGACGAGGCTGTCGACGCCAAGATGGGCGTGCTCGCGAAGCGCGACGATTGCGCCCAGGAAGGTCAACCAGACCAGCAGCCAGCGCGACAACTCTTCGGAAATCGTGATTCCGGAGTTGAAGCCGTAACGCAGGACGACATTGCCGAAGACCAGGACCACCATGACCGCGAGGCACGCGGCAATGACGGCCTTCAGGAAGGTGCAATAAAGGTCGAGAACTCGCGCCATGCGTGACGTCCGGGCAAATGAGGGGCGGAGCCGGCTACTGGCCGGCTCCGCCTCCTGCGTGACAGCAGAAGTCGACTACTTCACGTCCTTGCGGATGCGCTCGACCTCTTCGTTGAAGAGCTTCACCGTCTCGGGACGAAGGCTGGCCGACGTCTTGTCCGCGACCGGCTGCGCTGCCTTCCGCATGCGCTCCGTTTCTTCGGGAGCGATCGCGTTGTACTGCATGCCCTTGGCCTGCAGCTCCGTCAGAGCCTTTTCGGTCTGAAGGCGGGTCTGCTCCTTCTGATAGCCGCGGCTTTCTTCATAGGCTTCGCGCATCAGGCCCTGCTCGGTCGGCGACAGCTTGTCCCAGAAGGCCTTGCTCACCAGGATGATGTTCAGGGTGAAAGTGTGATTGGTGGCGGAAACGTACTTCTGCACTTCGTAGAATTTGTTCGAGAGAATGACCGTGTAGGGATTCTCCTGGCCGTCGACGGTGCGGGTCTCGAGCGCCGAATACAGCTCACCGAAAGCCATCGGGACCGGATTTGCCTTAAAGGCACTGAAGCTTTCGAGATAGACCGGATTCGGAATCACACGAAGCTTGAGGCCGCTGAAGTCCTCAAGCTTGGTGATCGGGCGGGTGCTGTTCGTGACGTTGCGGAAGCCCAGGCCCCAATATCCGAGGCCAATCAGCCCCTTCGACGGCAGCGTATCCATCATCGCCTTGCCGAATTTGCCGGTCGCGAGAGCATCGGCCTGCTCGGTCGTGTTGAACAGGAACGGGAAATCGATCAGACCGAATTCCGGAACGACGGTGGCAAGTGACGTCGTGGAGGCCGACAGCATTTCCTGCGTGCCGCCGCGCAGCGCCGATTGCTGCTGCAGTTCGTTGCCGAGTTGCGAGGCCGCGAACTCGCGAATCTTCATCTTGCCCCCGCTCTTCGCCAGCAGGATCTCCGCAAATTTCTGCACCCCCGCGCTGACGGGATGATCGGTGTTGTTCAGATGTCCCCACCTGATCGTCCGCTCCTGAATCTCCTGAGCGGATGCGCCAAACGTCAGTGCCACGCAGATCGCCGTCGCAGACAGCGCCCGTACCAACAAGCTCATTTTTACCTCCCTGTTCGATCGGGGCACGACGGCGGCTTTGGCCATTCTTTTCTGCACCCTCAGTCCAATCAAAAAACATAACTATATTTCTCGGTCAAATGATAAATCACAATTCATATGAGATTTTCGAATATCTACGATCATCGGTATCTGCTATATTGCTGGTAACATTGATGGTTCGGCCGCCCGTCACAGGGTGTTGCGCGCATTTTGCGGGATCGGAGAGCATGACGTCACTCGAGGGGCGCCCCTTGTCGGCGGGCGACAGCGGTTATCAGCGGATTCGATCCGACATCATTTTCGGCGTGCTGACGCCCTCCGTGCGGCTCAAGCTCGATGCAATGAAGGAAGACTACGGCGTCAGCATCTCCACGCTGCGCGAGATCCTCAATCGTCTGACGTCCGAGGGTTTTGTGGTTGCCGAAGGTCAGCGTGGCTTCGAAGTGGCGCCGATATCCATCCAGAACCTGCGCGAGCTCGCCGGTCTGCGTATCCTGCTGGAGCATCATGCGATGGCCGAGTCATTCCGCGCCGGCGACGTGGAGTGGGAAGGCCGCGTGGTGTCGGCGCATCACAAGCTGGCGGCGACCGAACGCACCGTCCTCAGCGAAGGCGACGATCCCGAGCTGCGCAAACGCTACGACGGCGAATTCCACCAGGCGCTCATCTCGAGTTGCGGTTCGCGCGAGCTGATGCAGACCCACGCGGTCGTGTTCGACAAATATTTCCGCTATGCGCTGCGCTACCGCGGCGCGGAGACGATCAATCAGCACAAGGCGCTGCTGGAATGTGCCCTCAAGCGCGATATCAAAAGTGCCAGAGCCGTACTCACCGATCACATCAACGGCTGCGTCGCGCACGCCCTCGCCTCCTGGAACGAGGGCTGATCGCCCGCAGCCTGACGTCTTTCGGAAACAACGTTCGTGGCCGGAATCGGATCTTGAGATGACGCCCGACATGATCCCCGCGCATCGGGTCGAGACGGCCGTGGCCACGGCCGACATCCTCGGCGAGACGCCGTTGTGGTGCGACCGCTCCCGCAAGCTGTGGTGGGTCGACATCGACCGGCGGCTGCATCAATCCTTCGATCCGGCGACCGGCGCTCATCAGGTCTTTCCCTACGCGTGCAACTTCCTCGGCAGTCAGGCCTTGACGACGGATGGCTCCCACCTGCTCGCGCAGGATCTGCGCCTTTATCGCCGCTCGTCCGGCGATGGTGCTGCAAGCCAGCTCTGTGAGGTCGAAAGCGGCCCCGACAACCGCCTTAACGACGGGCGCGTCGACGCGCGGGGCCGGCTATGGATCGGCACCATGGACAACCAGCTGCATCGGCCGAACGGGTCGTTGTATCGCGTGGACGCGGACGGCCGGACGGCGCACATGTTCGGCGATGTCATCGTGACGAATGGGCTAGCGTTCTCACCCGACAATCGCACGCTCTATTTCACGGATACGAGGCGATACCGCACTTGGCAGTTCGACTTCGATCTCGATGACGGCGTAATCCGCAACAGACGGCTGTTCGCGGACTACAGCGCCTCCGGGGAGAGGCCTGACGGCGCGTGTATCGACGTCGCCGGCGGACTGTGGACCGCATTCTTCTCCGGCGGCCGGGTGATACGCTATCGACCGGACGGCCGGATCGACACCGTCATTCCAGTGCCCGCGACCAATCCGACCTGCGTGTGCTTCGGAGGAGCCGATCTGAAGACCCTGTTCGTGACGACGGCGAGAAAGTTTCTGGATCGCGGCCAATTGAGCCTCGAACCCCAGGCGGGTCATGTTCTGGCCATTGATGGGATTGCACAGGGGCTTCCAGAACACCGCTTCGGCAATTCATTCTGAACTGTTGCAAACGGCCGATCGTGAGCGGCTCCGCTACCATTTCTCGCCGAAGGGACGAATCTCCAGCTCGAAGGTCCAGGCACTCCTGGGCTGCTGATAGAGCAGCCAGTAGGATTCCGCGACCGACGATGGCGGCATCAGGAGGTCGGGATCATCCAGCGCGTTCGGACCCAGCGCCTCGATCCGCCGCTGCCGTACCCATTCCGTGTCGACGCCGGAATCGATGATCAGATGCGCCACGTGGATGTTCTTCGGGCCCAATTCGCGCGCCGCGGCTTGCGCGACCGCCCGCAGGCCGAACTTGGCGCTGGCAAAGGCCGCATAGCCGCTCCCGCCGCGCAAGCTCGCCGTCGCACCGGTGAAGAAGATATTGCCCTGGCCGCGGGGCAGCATCAGGCGCGCGGCCTCGCGGCCGGCGAGAAAGCCGGAATAGCAAGCCATTTCCCAGACCTTGCGGAACACCCGCTCGGTCGTGTCCAGAATCGGAAAGTTGACGTTGGCGCCGACGTTGAAGATGCAGACCTCGAGCGGGGCGTGCTTGTCGGCGTCGCCGAGAAACGAGATGACCTGGTCTTCCTTGCGCGCGTCGAGTGTGCGCGCGTGAATTTCGCCGCCGGCGTTCTCGATCTCCTTGACGAGCGGCGTGAATGCTTCCTGCGCACACGCCGTTTCGAGGGGTTTCAGTCTTCGCTCGGAATCACGCGCCACCTGCTCGCCGAACGGCTGAAGAAGCTGGTCCGGCAGGGCATGCTGCGTCGTATCCCCTATCAGGACTCGTCCAAGCGGCACGAATACATCCTCACCCAGAAGGGACTTGATCTCTATCCGATCATGATGGCGATCGTGCACTGGGGCGACACTCATATGGTCGACGTGCGCGGGCGACCTTTGCTGCATCAACACCGCAAATGCGGCAAGGACTTCAATCCGGTCATGGTTTGCTCCGAATGCGGCGAACCGCTTTCGGCCAGGGAGGTTCATACCCACCCCGGCCCCGGAGCTCGACGCACCCCGGCATCAGCGGCGCCAGAGAAGACAAAGGCGAAGGCGAAGGCAAAGGCCCGCCGCAGTGCCGCGTGAGGTCAATCGCTCCAAATCGTATCGAAGGCCCTGAAAGATACGGCCAATGTAGGCGCTGTCATTCTCGCCATTCCCGGGATAATCCGAGTCGTCCGCTATCTGCCAGGAAACTGCGACCCACCTCATCGCGGGCGGCCTTTTGGCGTTACTTTCACGCGAGGATCAGTTGCGGCGGCTGCGCCGCGATCCCGGGCTCATTCCAAGCTGCGTTGAAGAATGCCTTCGCTACGTATCGCCAGTTCAGATGACCAAACCGCGTTTCCTCGCCCGCGACATGGAATGGATGGGCAGACAGTTCAAGCGCGGCGACATGTTTGCCGCGCTTCTGGCGGCCGGAGCGAACGCATATCTTTTGCCACCCAATACGCCTGTTGGCAGATTCAACGTCCGCCGCGGTTGCGCTTGGCACTCTCTTCCTGACTCTCGTTTCAAACCGAGATGGGCTAAATTGGGCTAGCGTCGGGATAGCAGAGGCAACTCGACAACCCTCAAGGCCGGCTCACACAATACGGAACTTCGCGTCCGGCAAACGAAAGTACGCGATACGCTTCGTGGAAAGTGACCGCTTCGGATAGGCTCCCAATGGCATGAATTTCTCATCTGAAGATCAACGCATTTGCGCGTCAACGGTAGGCTTGCGCCATTGCAGTCGATCACCGGCGCATGAGGCTGCCGCATGAACGCTCCCGCATGGCAACACGCGATCATCATCGGCGGGGGCGCCAGCGGCGTTCTGCTGGCCTATCAACTGCTGAAGGACCCCGCCTCGGACCTTAGTGTGACCCTGATTGAGCGGCGGCCCGAGATCGGACGCGGTGTCGCCTATCACACCGGCAATCCCGAGCACCTCTTGAATGTGCGGGTTGGGAATATGAGCGCACTGCCGGACGAGCCCGAACATTTTTGGAGGTGGCTTTGTACACGCCCCGACGGTCCAATGTGCCCGGATCCCTATTGCTTCGTGCCGCGTCAGATCTATGGCGACTATCTCGCAGGCCTCATCGAGTCCCTGACGTCGAACGGCGGAGCGGCGCGCCTGGCCGTCGTGCAAGGCGAATGCGTCTCGGTCCAGGAAGGTCCTGCCGGCGTTGCGGCCACGTTGGACGACGGCCGGCGGTTCACTGGCGATTTGGCGATCTGCGCCACCGGCCATGATGCCGCGGCCGTCAACTTTCACTGTCAGGTCGATCCCTGGACTTCGCTGTCCGCGGTCGGTGTCGACAGGCTCGCGACGGTGCTGATCCTCGGTTCCGGCCTCACTATGGCCGACTATGTCCTCTCCCTGCTCCGCAACGGACATCAAGGGCCGATTGTCGCGCTGTCGCGCCGCGGCCTGCTGGCGAAGGGCCATCGACGGGTCGATTCCTTGCGGATTGAGGAGCGCGAGATTCCGTTCGGGGCCAGCATCACCGTTCTGTTGCGCTGGTTCCGTCAACGCGCGGAAGCGCATATTGCAGGTGGGGGTGATTGGCGTAGCGTGATCGATGGACTGAGGCCCTTCACGCAGCGGCTGTGGCTTCAGCTTCCAGACGCCTCCAAACGACGCTTTCTGGAGCACGCCCGCGCCTGGTGGGATGTTCACCGCCATCGCATGGCGCCGGAAGTGGAGCATCGCCTCGGAGAGGCGATTGCTGCACGGCGCGTCGTCGTGATCCCGGGCAAGCTCTCCGCGGTCACCCCGAACGAGCGAGAGGCCCTGGTTCGCTTTCGCAGACGCGGCTGCACCGAGCTGTCGGAGCTTCGGGTCGGCGCGATCGTCGATTGCACCGGTCTCGTCAAGGATCCCGCCACGTCCAGCAACCCGGCCGTGCGCAGCCTGCTGGAGCAGGGGCTCGCGCGCGTCGATCCCTTACATATCGGCATCGAAATCGGCACGGACTGCGCCATCGTCGCTCGCAACGGATCTTCCTCGCAACGGCTGTTCGCGATCGGGCCGCTGACGCGGGCGGCCTTCTGGGAGATCATCGCAATTCCCGACATCCGCAACCAATGCGCCGAACTCGCAGCACGCCTGATTGAACGCTCCGGGCAAACCGGTCAACGACGGGACGCCCAGGCAAGCAATCTCAGGGATCGTGCTGTATGATTCATAGTCCTGTGGTAGAATTCGTCCTCGCTTCCGGCGAGGACGCAGGAGCTGCTCGATCGCGCTTTCGCCGCCTGGCAGCTACACAGAGGCCATTCGATGATCTCGCAGGATCGCTTCGCAGATTTGAACCATCATTGCAGGTGCGGGGCGCGCTATGTCGTCGTTTCCAAGGAGATTCCGCTGCCGAACGACGAGCAGCTATCTTGTGTCCATTGCGGACGCGAGCTGAAAGGCCGCTGGAGCTCGCGTTACTTCGACTACGAGCCGCATGATGATGCCGCGTGACGTTGCGGGGCTGATCCGGGTCTCGCTCTTATGGACCGCTGGACTACTTCTGCTGTTCGTCGTCACCGGGCTGACTATTCGCGCCTACCTTCAGCATCTCGCGGCCGGTGAGCTTGCCATCCGTTCCCCCAATGGGGTGGAGCAGGGGCTATACCTCACCATCGGAGGGATCGAACAATGGGTGCAGATCCGGGGTGAGGATCGAAACAACCCGGTGCTGCTGTTCGTTCACGGCGGTCCCGGCAGCTCCACCTTGCCGATGTCATCGGGCTGGCGCTCCTGGGAAAGGCATTTCACCATCGTGCAGTGGGACCAACGCGGCACCGGCCGGACCTGGGGCAAGTCCGGAGACGCGATCGCGCCAACGATGACTTTGGAGCGGATGACACAGGACGGGATCGAGCTGGCGGAGCAGCTGCGAACCCGTCTGCATAAGGACAAGATCGGCCTGATCGGGCATTCCTGGGGTTCATTCCTGGGAGTTCATATCGTCAAGCAACGCCCTGATTTGTTCTATGCTTATATCGGCACGGGCCAGGTTGTTGGAAGGGCGACCTTCGAGAGAGCATTCGAACTCACCATCGCTCGCCTGCAAGCGCTGGCGAGGTCCGCAAACAACGTGGATGCTTTGGCGCAGCTGGCACCGATCGCCTCCCAACCCACCGTCAACGAACAAAATCATTCTGTCACGGAAAAATGGAGCAAGGCCCTGGCTCTGCCGCCGGTCGACAGCTTTGATCTGGCCGGCGCGGTGTCGCCGCCTTTCATGCCCGATTATTCCTTGCTGGACTGGTACTACTGGAACAGGGGGATCGCGCTCTCCGACAGGCTTCTGCGCGGAGTGCGTAGTCCGATGTTTCAACGAGACCTGGCTTCACTTGGATTCGAATTCTCGATGCGCGTTCTCTTCATCGAGGGCGATCAGGATTACGTGACGCCGTATGAACCTGCCGAACGGTACTTCGAGCAGATCGAAGCACCTCACAAGGAATTCGTCCTCATCCACGGCGGTGATCATTTTATTCCTTTTGACCGGCCCGATCAGTTTCTGGCGGAACTGTTGGCGCGGGTGAGACCGTTCGCCGATCCCTCGCCGCCGTGATGCCGCCAGCCGGGCCGCGCCGAACCTTCAGCTCGAAAGCCGCGGCAACAACCGCAGCGCATTGCCGCGCTCAATATCGAGCAGCTGCGAATCGGTGAATACTTCCGCGCTGCGCAATCCGTTGACGTGGTCGATGCTGGTCCGGTACGGAAAATCACTGCCGAACAGTATCTGCGACACTGGAACAATCGCCGAAAGCGCGGCCATCGCAGCCTTGTTCGAGGTCTGCGCGGTGTCGTAGTAGAAGCGCTTCAGCTCGGCCAAGGCGCCGTCCGGCACCGCCGCCCTGGCATCGGGAACGATCAGGGAGTTGCGGGCGAAGCGCTCGATCAGAAACGGCATGGTGCCGCCGGCATGCGAGAATATCCAGCGGATGTCGTGAAACTTTCGCGCATTTCCGCTGAACACGATGTCGGCGATCGTTCGCGTGGTATCGGTGCCGAACTCGATCACAGCCGGCCGCAGGGTCTTGATCAGGTTGACGCAGCAATTTGCTGCCGTGGGATGGGTATAGACCACGGATTTGCGCCGGTGGAATTCCTGCATGACCGGCTGGAACAGGGGATCACCGAGCCACCTGTCGCCATAGCTCGTCATGAGGCCGATGCCGTCAAGCTTGAGCGTATCGAGGGCGTAGGCGATCTCGTTCAGGCTTCCATCGATGTCGACCAGCGGAATCGCCGCGAAAGCACCAAACCGCCCGGGATGCTCTGCGACAAGTTTCGCCGCATACTCGTTACATTCACGCGCCAGCCGGCGTGCCTGCTCCCCCGACACGAAGCTGAGCGACGGCGCGGTAATCGAAAGCATTGCAACGGCAACGCCGGCTTCGTCCATGTCCTCGAGCGATTTCTCCACCGTCCAGCCGTTCATCAGCGGCTCGCCGAAATGTCTGGCATTCGCTGCCGCGACGTAGCTTGGTGGCGACAAATGATGGTGGATATCGATCCGATATGGCTTTGCGGCCTGCGAAGTCTGGGCAGTCGCCCCTCGCACCCGCAGGCCAGCCGCCGCAATCGCTGCGGCTCCGGCGAGGAAGCCGCGGCGATCGAACCTCCCTCCGGTCAGCGCAAGCGTGTCGCGATCACAACAAGCGCAGGCAGGAACCGACCAGCAGTGTCGTTTTCTCATGTCATGCTCCCTTTCGGGACAATCTGACGAATAAGACGGCGCTTCAGGCCGCTGGACGGCTATTGCTTCGGCCGGCGTCTTGATACGGCGGCGGCCGGGGCTGCCCATCCACACCGGCAATCACGTCCCCATCCGCTCTTCGATATTTCTCCTCGCTGAAACCAGCGCCGGGCTTGCGGTGTCATGGCGCGCAAAGGCCCGTTCGAGATTCTTTGCCAGAAAAGGGTCGGACAAAACCGTGTCGTCGGTGGCGATGCATCGGACCCGATCGAAATCGGCTTCCGACAACCCGCGCATCAGAATCTCGACGAGCTCGGCGATGGCCATCGCGCTCCAGCCCTGCCTGCCGCGGGCTTCATCTGTCACACCCGGCGCCAGCTCTTCCGAGCTTGCGTGATGTCCCGTCTTGCGCAAGGCCGCCAGCTGCCGCCGCAAGACCGATGGCGGAATGGATTCACCCGCCCGAATCCGGCCGAGAACGTCGGATACGAACTCCTTGGGGGTGCTCGAGGCCGATAGCAAATAGAGGGTGGATGGCGCCAGCTGAGCCACCATTGAGTCTTTGCTGGATGCCCAGCTCGCCACCCGCATGTAGGCTTGTGCGGTGCGCGCGGGGATGCCCGCCTCGCTCTCAACCCAGTGCACAAACTCACCGTGAGAAAGATGACGCTTTGCCTCGAGCAGCGCCTTGCCAATTTGAATGATCGACGTAACGCAATGCCGCTTGATCCGATCCGCTTGGCCTTTCAGGAATTTGGCAACGGACGAGGTGACGCAATCGTAGTCAAACTGTGCGCTGTCGAGCTCCTTGGACCGATCAGAAGCCACTAGACGACTTTCCACTTCACTGCGCATTTCCATTTATACGACCCCTGTCCAGTCGCGCGCTTGTCTGAGGATATCCACTCTACCGAGCATAGCAATGGTAATATTGAACATCTATTGGATGAATTAAATTTGACCTCCAGGCGATGACTAGAATTGGCGTAAAGAGCCGAATTTTGGAACCGCCGGTGAACCGCACAACGATGCGCGCGAGACTTTGAGCGAACATCAACGAGAAGAACCGCGCTCTTGGCCGTAACGCGTTGCTGACTGCTCGTTAACCGGCGGACGTCGCTCACGCCGTTTCACGTCTCCGGCCGCCGCGTAGGCCTTCCGGTTCCTCGTCCCATAAAATTGGCTGAAGCTTTTTCTGCATGCCCCCGACGATCGACGATCCGAGCAACGGCCGCGATGGTGGGGATTGACCGGCAAGGCGTCACAACTTTCGAATGCGATCATCCATACAGCGCGGCAACGATTGGCATGCGGGCGGCGCGCATTGCCGGAAACAAGCCACCAAGAAGGCCGACGGCGAGCGCGAGCAATAGTCCCTGGCCAATGACCCGCAGGCTGAGTTCAAAATGGAACACCACCTGCCCGAAGTTGCCCCCCACCGTCGATGCTGTAAAGCCGTCGAACATCAGATAGGTGGCGGCAGCGCCGAGCACACCGCCGAACGACGCGAGGATCATCGACTCGACCAAGGTCCCGACAAACGTCGAAAAACCTCCGAAACCAATGGCGCGGAGGGTCGCGATCTCGCTCGCCCGCGCTGCGACCGAAGAGTACATGGTGTTGAGTGCACCGGCCAGTGAGCCGAACGCCATCGCGATCGCCAGCGGCCAGCCAAGCTTCTGGATCAGATCCGCGGTAGAGGAGGCTTGCTGCGCGAAATAGTCGGCCTCGGACATCACGTCGAGCTTGAGACGCGGATCGCCGTCGCTGTAGCTCCGCAGCGCCTCGATCGACGCCGGCATTGTCAGCCGTGCGCGCACCACCTGGAACGCGCCAGTACGCTTGAACAAGCTTTGAAGCACCGGCAGATCCGCCCAAATCTCCGACTCGAACACGCCGGCCTCGGCCGAAAAGATCCCGACCACCGTCCATCTCGTGTTGTTGAAGGCAACCGTCTGACCGAGATCGAAGCCCTCGAATTCACCGCCCAACGCCCTTCCGACAATGATCTCGTTGCTGCCCGGATTGAACATTCGACCCGCAGTGATGACAATCCCCTGGCGCAACGCAGGCCCCTGCGGACCGAGGCCGCGCAGGGGCAGGTTGGCCTTGGTTCGGGTGCTGCGCTTGATGCCATCGACGGTGACATAGAGCTCGGCCGAAGTCTGCGGCTTGCCGTCTGCTCGCTTGGCGATACCTGGCCCGTCCTCGATCAGTCGAACCTGGTCGAGCGACACCACGCTATTGAGCTCGGCCCGCGAGCCGCCACGCAAGACCACCGCAATATCTTCAGCCCCGCTACCAGCTATCGTGCGCTGGAAGCCGTTGGCCATTGCCAGGAACGTCAGCAGCACCATCACCACGAGGCCGACGGCGACGACCGTCGCCAGCGAGAGCCACAATCGTTTCGGCAGGCTCCTGAGGTTGATGGCGGTCACCGCCAGCATCTGCAAAAGGACCGAGCGCATCGTATCAGTTCCGTCCCAACGCGGTGACGATCCTGAGCCGCATTGCGCCAAGCGCCGGTAGTAGTCCCGTTATGAAGCCCAGAAGAATCATCAGGCCGATCGCCCCCACTGCGATATCGGGATACAGCGTCAGCGTGGGAACGAAGTTCATCAGGCTGCCACGCACCTGTGTGATCAACAGCATTGCAACGCCGAGGCCCGGCAGGCCGCCGATCAGGGCCAGCAGGATCGATTCACCGAGCACCATGCGCAGGATCCGGCCGCCGGGAAATCCAAGGGTTTTGAGGACACCGATTTCACGCGTGCGCTCGCGCACACTCATCACCATTGTATTGCCGACGATCATCAGGATCGTCACAAAGGCCGCCCCGACTACCAGTTCGACGATCAGTGCGACGTTCCCCAGCTGCGCCGCAAAGGACTTCTGGAACGCCTTCTCGCTATCCGTGGTGGTCTCATAGGGCGAGTTGGCGAACATCCCGTCGATCGTGTTTCCAACTCTCTCGTTCACGGCCGCGGATGTGGTGCGCAGCATCAGCCAGTTGATCAAGTCCTTGCCGAACGAACGCGTCTCGTTGAAATAGTCATAGCCCACAAGCATGATGTTGGTGTCTGCCTGAGGAATGCGGGGCGTGAAGCTGCCGACGATGGTGAAGTCCCAGGCGCGCGCCCCGCTCTTCTGCGCGTAGATGCTGCTCGATATCGGAATACGATCGCCGACCTTCCAGCCCCATTTTTCCATCATGCGCGCACCGACCAGCGCGCCGGTGCGTTCGCGGGCGAAAGCCGTGCGCGCATCCTGCGAAAACACGAAGTCGCTGTCGCGAAGTTTCATCCAGTCCTCGGGGTATACCGCAAAGGCGGAGATGAAGTTCTTCGGCTCCCGGTAATAGCCTCCCAACCAGCTGATCGGGGACAGCTGGGCGACACCGTCGACCGCGCCGACCCGGCTATAATAGGAGATCGGCAGCGGCTGGCTCAGATTGATCTTGTTCAGGACGACCAGTCGATCCGGCGTGGCCCGCTCCTGACCGGCGTTGAAGGCACGCTCGAAGCTCGCGAGCACGCCGTAAATCGCAAACGCGATCAGGATCGAGACGATCATCAGGATCGCCCGCAATCGCCGGCGGAATAGATTCTTCCGAATCATGAGGAGATCGTTCACGCCGCGAGCTCCTTCTCGATGAAGTGCCCCTTGTCGAGGTGCAGCGCTCGTCTGGCATATTGCGCCGCCGCCGGGTCGTGGGTCACCATCACGATGGTCTTGCCGAAGTCCCGGTTGAGCAATTGCAAAATAGACAGGATCTCGTCGGCCGTACGGCGATCGAGATCGCCCGTAGGCTCGTCGCACAGAAGAAGTTCGGGATCAGATACGATGGCGCGAGCGATGGCGACCCGCTGCTGCTGCCCGCCCGACATTTCCTTCGGGTAGTGCTTGAGCCGGTCGGAGAGCCCGACCACCGCCAGAGCAGCCTCGACGCGCTCGCGTCGCGCCTTGCCGCCGAGCCGGGTGAGCAATAGCGGCAGTTCGACATTCTGCGCTGCCGTCAGCATCTGCATCAGGTTGTAGAACTGGAAGACGAAGCCGACATGGGACGCCCGCCAGTGCGCAAGTTGCCCCTCCGACAGCCGATCGATGCGGATACCGGCGATCTCGATGGTACCGGCGTCGCAGCAATCGATGCCACCGAGCAAATTCAGCAGGGTCGTCTTGCCGGAGCCCGACGGTCCCATCACGGCGACGAAATCCGCCTTTGGGATGGCCAGGTTGAGGCCATCGAAGATCGTGATCGTCTCCTTGCCCTTGGTGAACGTCTTGCGCAGATCGACGATGCCAATCATTGGATCACTTGCTGACGACATTGTTCTTGCTCTCGCCGGCTGAGGGAGCGTCCGGTCGTCCCGGACTGTCTCCCAGGAATGTCACCTTGATCGCCATGTCAGGCAGAATCCGCGGATCCTTGACATCCAGGCCCACGCGAACCTTGACAGTGGCCTTCTCACGATTGGCGGTTGGCACGATGGCGATGACCGCACCCGGCACCGTCCAGTCCGGATAGGCATCGAGCGCCGCTCCGACCCGCGTACCTGCATGCAGGCGGCCGATCGAGGCTTCGTTGACATCGACCTCGACTTCGATCGAGTCCATGTCGACGATCGTGCAAATTCCGGTACGCGTGAAGCCGCCACCGGCCGACAGGGGCGAAATCATCTCACCGGGTTGCGCACTGCGGTCGACCACGATGCCGGGAAACGGGGCGCGGATCTGATACTTGCTCAGCACCGCCCCGAAACGCTGGGCCTCCACCCGTGCCGCCGACCGCTGCGCCTCCGCTTGGCGGAGCTGGGCTCGCAGCACGCCTACCCTCGCCTGCGACTTGGTCAGATCGGCCTCGGTGGCGAAATTCTTCTGCGACAGCGTCTGGGTTCGTTCGAGTATGCGTTCCGCGTCGCGCAGATCGGCGGCAATCGCCGCAACAGCCGCGTCCGACGCTTCGGCGCGCGCCTCGGCGAGCACGTAATCCTTGTCGGCCAGGATATCGTCGAGTTTGGCGAGAACCTGACCGGCCTGCACCACCATACCCTCGTCAACCAGAAGCTCGACAACCTTCCCGGTGATCTCGGCCGCGATGGTGGCCTTGCGGCGGGCGACGACGAAGCCCGATGCCACGAGACTGCTCCCGTTGCGCTGTTCTGATACAGCCGTTGCCCGCTGCACCGGTTCTGGTTGCGGCGGGTGGGCCGCGGCGGTCTCGACCGTTGGCACCTTCGCCGAAGGCGGCGCGAACCATAGCCACATCCCGGCGGCCGCCCCGAGCACAGCCACGATGCCGACTGCTCCCAGGGTCAATAACCCAGCTCTGCGGTCTCGTCGTGTTACCGACGGTGTCGCTGGCTGGGGCCGATCGATCGCGAGCGAGCGCAACAACCGTGTCTTGTCATCCATGGAACCGGCCTCCCGGCTTGAATAACACCCTCTGGTTGTCTAATGTATAACAATGTATTTGCCCGGAATCGAATGACAGTTTCTTCATTCTGACACGCTGGAGTGCATAACGGGAGCTCCGGGACGACCGCGACAGTCGTCGTGGCCTGAGGCCAGATCACCGTGTCGGCAGGGCGGCTGTCGACGCGGCCTCACGCGTCGTTCCCGCCGTCACGACTTCCTCTCGATCTCGGCTTGATTACTGCGCACAGACGGCCTCTGCGTTCTCTGCCGCGAAATGGCGTCCGCTCAGGTCGCCACCCTTTGCCAGCGTTGAGAAGGCATTGCGGATCTTCCACGCCAGTTCCGGATCATTCATGATGGACTTATCCGTCATTATGTCCTGCACTCGTGCGAACTCCTGTTCGGACAGCGCATGCGCCAATATGGCGACAGCTTCCTGCAGCGCGGCCGCAGTCGCGACATGGGTCCTGACGGCAATCGCTGCTGTCTCCTTGCCTCGAGCTTCGCGGAACGACGGCCGTCCCCGAAGATCTTCACATTTCATCTCCCGCATGTCGCGCAATTCGGCATGAATGGCCCGCACTGAAATGCGCTCGCCCGACTCGACGCGCTTCACGACATCCGCAGCGAACTCTTCCGGCGTTCCCGATGCCGCGAGCACATACAGAAGCGATACCGGTAGCTTCGAAATTTTTGCGCTTTTTGCCGGCGCCCATTTGGCTACACGCATGTAGGCCTGAGCCGTGCGTGCCGGAATGCCGACCTCACCCTCCACCCAATCTACGAATGCACCGTGGGACAGGTAGCGCTTCGCCTCGATAAGGTCTTTCCCGATGCCGATGACGGACGACGATGCCTGTCGACGGATGCGCTCCGCGCGTCCCATCAGGAAGGTCGCCACCGAAGACGACATGTCACTATAATCGAACCTCGGACACTGGCCCCCGGACGCCGTGACCTCCGTTGCTCGTACAACAAGATTACCGACAGGCACGACCACGTCTCCTTCAACTCGTGGTTTCTTGCAGCGAACTGTCCCACAAAACGAAAGTATCGACCAGACAATTTTAAGGCGAGTTCTGCGATTTGTCGCAATGACGATCCGGTGACATCACAGCAAATCATCCATTTCACAAAGCTCCGATCGCGCCTTACGACCGTCGCGAATACTTCTTAAAGTTGTATTACTATATCGGTATTGTGAATGCTTGCCGCAGACATGGTCGGCCAAGACTCCCATGCGGTGTGCGGACCCCGGCGCTTCATGCGAGCACGCCGGAAATATGAAGAGCGCGTCGAGCAGCTAGCCTCGTCCGACAAACGGCATCTGATTCGGAATGACGGTCATGAAAAGCACGCTTGTATCCAGCGGCAGGCTGGCCATGTACACCACTGCCCGGCCGATGCCGTCGACGTCCATGCGCGGTTCCGCCCGTATGGCGCCGTCCGGCTGCAACACGCCGGATGTCATCGCCGCGGCAAGTGGCGTTTCGGCATTCCCAATATCGATCTGGCCGCAGCTGATATTGTAACCGCGGCAGTCGAGCGCAATTTGCTTGGTTAATCCCGTGACCGCGTGTTTGGACGCGGTATAGGCGACGGCGCGCGGACGCGGCGTATGAGCGGAAACCGAGCCATTGTTGACGATCCGCCCACCGGCCGGCTTCTGCGACTTCATCATTCTGACGGCTTGCTGGGTGCACAGAAACATGCCGGAGAGATTGGTCGCAATCACCCGTTGCCATATCTCGAACGGCAGGTCCTCGAGCAGGATCGGCGGCGTTACAATTCCTGCATTGTTGAAGAGCAGGTCCAGCCGGCCATAAGTATCCCTGATCCGTTCAAACAGTGCCTTGACCGAACTCGGTTCCGTGACGTCGGTTGGAACGACCAGACTTTGCCCGCCAAGCGCGGCTCCGGCGGCGGCTGTTTCGCCGAGCTTGTCCGCACGCCGCCCCGCGAGCACGACGACATAGCCTTCGCGTATCAAGGCGATGCTAACAGCCCTTCCGACGCCGGTTCCAGCGCCGGTCACAAGCGCGATCTTGCCTGCCCCGTTCATCGAGCTAATCCCTTGCTGTCAACGCGATGGTCCTCCATGCCTGAAGCCGGGACCGGCAGGTGTGAATCGCGCCCTGACTATTCGGGCAGGAGTTCCCTTTGCAGGCTGGAGAGTGTCGCGCGCTCCGCTCATCTGAAACTCGATCGACTCTTAATCGCTTGGCCAACCGATTCCAAAAGCGCAACAGCCGCGCATTTGCCTTCGTTCTCTTTGCAATCGCCTTTCGCGGACGAGCGCGCTCGGCTCCGACGTTTCGTTTGCGGCGCTGACAATCATTCGGATTGAAACCCGGCTGCGGACTCATGAAGACCATCTCGTCCGAAGGGTGACCGTTCGGATCGCTGCCGCTCGAAAGTCGAAAATGCATCCATGATCTTTTGTGGCAGGTCCGGATCCTCGATTGTAATGCGATCGGTCAGGATATCCTGAACACGCACAAAATCCTGACTGGGGAGCCTGTGGGCGAAGATCGTCACAGCCTCAAGCAGCGCAGCGCTGTTCATTTCGACGTCGAAGTCGCTCGTCACCACCTCGCCATGGTCCCGTTCGCAGCTCCCGTTTTGGTCGGGGCGCTGAAACCGCCGGCGCCGGCTGTCGCGAGACGTTCCCTCGGACGTTTCGCGCAGATTTCGCAATTCATCACGGACAGCCTGAGTCGTAATGCATTCACCGGCAGCCAGACGCGTCAGTACATCCGCAACGAATTCGTCCGGCGTCGTCGACGCCGAGAGCAGATACAGGAGCGAAATCGGCAGATGCCCGATCTTTGAATTCTTCGGCGGAGCCCACTTCGCCAGGCGCATATACGCTTGCGCAGTGCGTGCCGGAATTCCGATTTCGCTTTCCACCCACGCGATGAAGGCACCGTGAGACACATATTGCTTGGCCGAAGCAAGGTCTCTGCCGATGTTGATGACGGATAACGTCGCCTGACGACGAATTCGTTCCGCTTGTCCTTTGAGAAACGCGGCTACTGGCGCAGACAAGTCACGATAGTCGAATATCCGGTGTTGCGGGTACTTTTCAACGGTGCCGGCCATATCGTCGTTACCAAGCATGAACCTGTCTCCTTGTCGCGAGCCGAGCTATGCAATGGGGCGGGCTGCCCCCGAGATCGTGTTTGGACTGATCCGGAAAGCCGGTCACGAAGCAGCAGCCAGCGTTCCCTCGATCGGCATGTTCTCGCCGTTCAACAAGCACGCTTGATGAACGGCAATCGATGCTGTGCTCGCATAGGCAGACAAAAAGTCGGCAAAAGAAAGACGTGTATCTTGTCGCTACAGCTACTTGAGATCGTGTTACGGAATCACGAAATATCGCAGAGGAAGCTGACGGCTGGCTGACATCGGTCCGGACTGGCGCTACTTTTCCTTCGTCAGAATGAAGGCACTGGTCAGCACGTGCCGCTCGCTGACGCAGAAGCGTCCGCCCAGTTCGGATGGCTCGTCCCTTCCCGCTCGTGGCGCGTCCGGGTGGATCATGGCGCGAAAGCCGGCCCGGGCCGAATCGAACTCGATCCGTGCATGTCGGAAGCCCAACATGGTCCCAACGAGAGGATACCACACCTTGAACACGCTCTCCTTGGCACTGAACAGGAGCAGTTCCCAGGGCAGCAACGGCGTCGCGGCGCCAATCCACGCACGCTCTTCCGGTAACGAAATTCGCTCGAAGACGCCGGCGCCCAGTGCCCGCCGGGATTCCGCGTCGATGCCGATGCCATGCACATCCACCCGACGCGCAACCACCGCCGCAACGTATCCCTGACAATGGGTGATACTGCCGCAGATGCCCGGCGGCCACAGCGGCTCCATCGCGGCACCGAACAGAATTGGCGCCGGCCCGATACCCAATTCACTTAGCGCCGAATGTGCGCATTCGCGGCCGCTCGTAAATTCGCGTCGACGCTTGTCGGCTACGTTGCCCAGAGCCGCATACTCTTCGGGCAGCAGCGTGCCCGCCGTAGAATCGAACACTTCCATCACTTCCGCGGAAGAAGGGACCAGGGACGCCAATCCAAACATTCGACCTCACCTGTGTCTCATGTGAAAAGTCGTAAGCATATCGGCCAGCGACAACACAGCTTCTCAATATAACCAGAATCTGTTGCCTGAGGAGTTCGGCGTCGAACGTCCGCGGCATGTCTTGCGAAACAGCAGTGCCGGTCGATGCGTTGCGAGTTGTTCGAGACGTCCTGAATTCGATCGCAGCGATGTCGCGCCAATTGATCCCACACGATTGTCGCGCGACGCCGCGGTGGGTTTACTATGCAAAATACAACCTAAAGATGCTACCATTGTTTCAGCTGGCCGTTCGCGATGGGCGAATGCGGCGCACGCAACATCGACTGCCATGGAGGGTGACAGATGACCATCGCCACTGCGACAGCCTTTCGACCGCCGGCCCCCCAACCTCATGAAAAGCCGTTAGGTCTGTTCGGCCGAATTGCCGCGCTACGCCGCAATCCGATCGAACTCTGGGCTCGGGAGCATTACGAAAGCCGGGTCACGGTAAACCGGTCCGGCACGCGCGCCCTGGTCAGCGACCCCGCCGGCATCCGGCGGATTTTTGTCGACAACGCCGCGAACTACTACAAGGACGATCTGCAACTGCGGATGTTGCGGCCCTCGCCTGGCAACGACCTCCTGACAGCCGAAGCTGACGATTGGCGCCTGCAGCGCCGCCTGCTCGCGCCGATGTTCACACCGCGCCAGATCGCCGCCTTCGCGCCGGTCATGGCCGAGGCTGCGCAACAGGGCGTCGAGCTGCTTCGCCGGCGCGAAGACCGGCACATCGACCTACTGCAAGAGATGGCCCGGCTGGCGTTCGAGATGCTCAATCACACGCTGTTCTCATCGGGCCTCGGCTGCGACGCCGGCGAATTCCACCGGGCATTGACCGACTATTTGAACATCTACGCCCGCATGAGCCTCTGGGATCTGACCGGCTTGCCACCGTTGCTGCCGCGCCGGGGGCAGCGCAAGGGCCGTGCCGCGCTCGCCGTACTGGATAAGGCCGTCAACGAAACCATCGATGCTCGGCGCAAGCTGATCGCGGCCGGCCGGACGCCGCCGCGCGATGTGCTGACGCTGCTGCTGGAGGCCCGTGACCCCGACACCGGCCACGACATCTCGGAGGCCGTTCTACGCGCCAATACCGGGTCCTTCATTGGCGCCGGTCACGAGAACACGGCGAACGGCTTGACGTGGACGCTCTATCTGCTGTCGCAATCGCCCTACTGGCGCAATCGCGTCGAGACCGAAGCGGAATCGGAAGTCGATGCCGGACCGCTGGAAACACTCCCGGACCGCCTGCCGGTGACGAAGGCGGTGCTGGAGGAAGCATTGCGGCTTTATCCGCCGGCGTCGATCCTGACCCGCAAGGCGATCGCTGCCGACGAGATCGGGGGCAAGCTCATTCAGCCCGGCACAATGGTGACGATTGCCCCCTTCGTGTTGCATCGCCACCGTACATTGTGGGATCGTCCGGACGAATTCGATCCGACCCGATTCCTGCCTGGCATCCGCAATCGTATCGACCGCTTCGCCTACATTCCGTTCGGCATCGGACCGCGCGTCTGCATCGGCATGGGCTTCGCACAGCAGGAATCGGTCGTGGCGCTAGCCCATCTGGCGCGCGCCTTCCGCTTCGAGCTCAAACCTGGGCATCGCGTGCGACCGATGCACCGGATTTCCCTTCGGCCGCATGGCGGCATGCCGATGATCATCCACACGAGGTGAATGCGGGGCGAAGACGACGCGGCCCGCGTGCGTCGAGCGGGGCCTGGCGCTTCAGCGGATCTGCAAGCCTTCGAACTGTCCGCTGTTGCGCCAGGCATCGATATACTTGAAGTAGGCCAGCGCACCCGCCGGATGGCCGACGCTGAGCCTGGCGGCCGGACTGGGCTCACGCCCCTCATTGTTGTAGTAGCCTGGCGTGCAGGCGCTTCCGCCGATCATCTGACCGACGCCGGTCAGGAGCAGTTCGACCCAGCGATCCTCGGCTTCCCTGCTGACTTCTATTTCCCTAAATCCATGCGCTCGCGCATGGCCAACCATCAGGGCAATGCTCCGCGCCGCGTCCGTCAGATTGTGTGGCACGTTCGCATTGAGATTTGCGCCCTGCGTCGGCTGCACCAAGAACACGTTAGGGAAGCCGTGGATGTGGATGCCGTGCATGGTCCGCATGCCCCCAGCCCAATGGTCCGACAGCCTAACGCCGGCCCGGCCCGTCAGCTCGAAGCCCGCCCGCCGGCGATACTCGGTCCCGATCTCAAAGCCGGAAGCAAATATGATGCAATCCAGCGGATATTCCCGGCCTGCGGCGACGATCCCGCGTTCGGTGATCGCGTCAACCCCCTTGCCGTCGGTGTCGACCAGATGAGTGCCCGGCGTATTGAACGCCTGAAGGTAGTCGTCGTGGAAACACGGCCGCTTGCAGAGCTGCCCGTACCAGGCCTTGAGATGTCGGGCCGTCTCAGGATTGCGAACGATGGTGTCGACCCGGTCGCGAATCTCCTCCATCTTTTCGAGATCGCACTCCTCGAACGCGATCCGCATGTTTTCCACGGACCTCTGCTCGCGTGGCAGGCCCATGACCCGGGCGCGAATCCGCCGCGACAGATCGGTCCAGCCATCCTGCACCAGATCCAATTCCGCCGAGCCACCGGTCTGGTTGGCGCTGAAGTTCTCCAGCCAGCGTTGCTGCCAGCCCGGCGTGGCAATACCGGCAAACCACCCGGGATCGATCGGAGCGTTGGCGCGCACGTCAACCGACGACGGCGTGCGCTGGAACACGTACAGCTCACCGCAGGCGCGCGCCAGGTGCGGGATGCACTGCACGGACGTGGCGCCCGTTCCGATAATGCCTACGCGCCTGTCGGCGAGCTTCTCCATCAGCGCTCCTTGGGAATTGCCGCCGGTGTAGCCGTAGTCCCAGCGGCTGGTGTGGAACGAGTGCCCTTTGAAACACTCGAGGCCGGGAATGCCGGGCAGCTTCGGCACGTGCATCTGGCCGATGCCGATGCCGACATATTGCGCAGTGAACGCGTCACCTCGACTGCTCCGGATCATCCAGCACGACCGCGTGTCGTCCCAGTCGAGACCCGTTACCTCCGTGTGAAACAACGCATTGCCGTAAAGGCCGAAATGTTTGCCGATCCGCCGGCAGTGCGCCAGGATTTCGGGCGCATGCGCGTATTTCTCCGAGGGCATATAGCCGGTCTCTTCCAGGAGTGGCATGTAGACCATTGCCGCCGTGTCGCATTGCGCGCCAGGATATCGATTCCAATACCAGGTGCCGCCGAAATCACCGCCCTTCTCGACGATGCGGACATCGTTGATACCGATCTCGGCCAGCCGCGCCGCAGTTGCGAGCCCGGCGAAGCCGCCGCCGATGAAGGCGAAGGTGACGTGATCGGTCTTCGCCGCACGCTCCACCACCGGCATGTAGGGGTCGTCAAGATAGCGGGCGAATTGCCCCTTGATCTGCAAATACTGGTCATTGCCGTCAGGACGCAGCCGCTTGTTGCGTTCCTCCAGATACTTGCAGCGCAGCCTTTCCTTTTCGATCGTAGGGAGCTTCGCGTGTGAGACTTGCGCGGTCATCGTCATCGAACGGCTCTTCACTCGAGAACTTTAGATGGGCAGTTTAGCGCCACTCGAGCGAATGGGCAGCACTGAAACATTCCACGCTCGATCGCTCCGATGCGGCTCTCGTTGATAGGCGCGAACGCTGCGGATACGCGGTGATACCGCCATTGCGCTCGCCGTGCTGGGCATGTCGGGCAAATTCGATAGATGGTATAATCGCTGGCCGTTTTTTCGACGCGCGCTCCAATGCGCGCCTGATCGTGCCATGGGGGTTTGACAGATGATTGCCGCCACAGCTTTTCGTCCGCCCGCGCCGCAACCACGTGAAACGCCATTGGGTCTGTTCGGTTGGCTTGCCGCGGTGCGTCGCAATCCGATTGAGACCTGGACGCAGGCCCACTATGAGCGTCCGGCCATCGTGTCCTGGAGACCGTCCGGCAAGCGCGTTCTGGTCAGCGATCCCGCGGGAGTCCGGCGCATCTTCCTCGACAACGCGGCCAACTACCGCAAGGACGATCTGCAACTGCGTTTACTGCGGCCGCAGCGTGGAAACGGCATTCTGACTGCCGAAGCCGACGAGTGGCGCGCACAACGCCGCCTGCTCGCGCCGATGTTCACGCCCCGCCAAATCGGCGCTTTCGCACCGGCCATGGCCGAGGCTGCCCGACAGAGCGTGGAACGGCTTCGGCGACGCGACGACCGCGAGATTGACGTCTTGAGCGAGATGGCCCGCTTGGCGATCGAAATGCTCAACCATACCCTGTTCTCATCCGGTCTCAGCTGCGAGGCCGACGAATACCGGCTGGCGATGACGTCCTACTTCAACACCGTCGGCCGCATCAGCATTCTGGATCTGCTGGGCTTGCCACGCCCAATTCCGCGCGGCGGCCGCGCCGTGCTCAATTGGTTCTGCCGGACCATCGATGAAACCATCAGCGCACGGCGCAAGCTGATTGCATCCGGCGTCACGCCGCCGCGCGACGTGCTTACGCTGCTTCTCGAGATGCGGGACCCCGAGACGGGGCAAGGCATGCCGGAGGACGTCCTGCGCTCCAACACCGTAACTTTCATCGGTGCCGGTCACGAGAACACGGCTAATTCGCTCACCTGGGCACTGTATCTGCTTTCGCAATCGCATCACTGGCGCGACCGTGTCGAGGCGGAGGTCGATGCCAAACTCAATGCCGGGCCGAAGGAAACGCTCGTTGACCGCCTGCCGGTGACCAAGGCCGTGCTGGACGAAGCGCTGCGGCTTTATCCGCCGTCGGCGATCCTCACGCGCACGGCGATCTCCGCCGACGAAATCGCCGGCACGCGCATCGAGCCCGGCATGATGGTGACGGTTGCGCCCTTCGTTCTGCATCGCCATCGCAAGTTATGGGACCGGCCAGACGAATTCGACCCTACCCGCTTCTTACCGGGCAACCGCGAGCGGATCGACCGTTTCGCCTACATTCCGTTCGGCTTCGGACCACGCGTTTGCATCGGCATGAGCTTCGCGTTGCACGAAACGATCGTCGCGTTGGCACATCTGACATACGCCTTCCGCTTCGAGCTCAAGCACGGCCACGTCGTACGGCCGGTCCATCGAATCACGCTGCGGCCCCAAGGCGGCCTGCCGATGATCCTGCAGCCAAGGCGACCGACGAACGAGGTGTAGGCAGACCGTGACATTCACCGCATTCGATCTCACCGGCAAGGCGACCGCCGTCACCGGCTCGAACCGCGACACCGGTGCAACGGCTGGCAAGATTCCCTAGAGTGTGGCCTCGAATTTCATGACCGGCGAGACCGTGGTCGTCGACGGCGGCGCCACCGCAGCCTTCACTGACGCGTATCATCGGCAGCGACAGCCGGAACGCTGCTCGACAGAGCCGAGTGATCGCGAGGCTCGGCGGCGATATGCCTCCTGAGCTGTTCAATCTCGGCCATTGCTTCGGCTAGTCGTGCCTCCTTCAAGACAAGCAGCCGGCGCAATGTAACGACTTCTTCATTTTCGACGGGGCTTGCCATACTGCCTGCTCACTAGCGAGATCAATCGATCAAACTTTCTTCGTCCGCGACGATGCTTCGGCATCCGGAGCCACGCGCACTATTGCCGGCGACACGCGAACAGAACGCTGCTCTGGCGGTGATGATACTACCCGATAAGTCCTTCTCCTATAGACGCTCATCGATGAGACAGGTTCAGGGCAGGATCGCGCCGGTCCGTGGCCCCGCGGGTCACGTGAAGGAGGCCGCGCGCTGCGCCTGGCTCCCAAATGATGCATCGACTGGGGGCGCCCGCCAACGTGTCAGCGGTAATGGAGCGGCGGAATGAAGCCACCGAACTCGCGCTCCATCAAGCAGGCCATTCGGATCGTGGTGCGGTCTCCAAACATGGGGCCGATAATCTGGACGCCGATCGGTTGACCACCGTCATCGAAGCCGATCGGCGCCACCGTCGCCGGCAGACCGGGCGCAGTGCTCGGCCAGGCAACCTGGTCAAAGTAAGGATACGGCTTTTGATCGATCATGATCGTTCGCTGTTCCGCCGACTCCTCGTTATGACGAAATGCCGGCGTCGACATGGCTGGACACAAGACGACATCCCACTGCTCGAAGATCGTGCGCCACTGCGCGCTCAGGTCCAAGCGTGCTTGATTGAGTGCCTGCAACCCGCATAGCTCGGCCGTCGAGCTGGTTGAAAGTCTATCGATCGCCGCCGCCAGTTGATGGAACACCCTGCCACGATCCGGCGCACGCGCAAGAACACTGTTCAGCAAGGGATGTTGATGGGTGGACCTGACCAGTTGGAGAAAGACCGCCGTACAGAGCGAGAGGTCGAGGCTCTTCGGGCCGGCATACGAAACGCGTGCACCGACGGCTTCGAGCCGCTCAACGAGCTGGTGCAGCGCGACGCTTATCGCCCGCGCCGTCGGTTGAAGGGGATGCTGGCTTATGACCAGGACCCTGGCATTTCCCAGGTTCTGTAGCTGCAGCGCCTCGAGGCGTTCCGCGGCATTTTCGTTCAGCAGCAGTTCGAACGCCAGTTCCAGATCGACCGCGAATCGCGCCATCGGACCAATCGCAGCCAGATCAAAAGGATCGAACGGCAAGCCTCCCTCCACGGTGGGCGGCGCATGGCCGCGCATCGATATCAACCCAACGCTCGGCCGATGGGAGACGATTCCACAGAAATGCGCGGGCGCTCGCAGCGATCCCGCGAAATCGGATCCTAGCTCCAGTGGCACCAGTCCAGCCGCCAGAGCCGCAGCGCCGCCGCCGGATGAGCCACCCGGCGTACACTCCAAATTCCAGGGGTTCGCGGTGCGGCCGTAGATCTGGTTCGAGGTCTGCCAATCAGCGAGCGCATAGGGAACGTTGGTCTTGCCGAGCACGACCGCGCCGGCGGCCTTCAGTCGCGTGACCGCCTCGGCATCGTATCGCGGCCGCCAGTCACGATAGTCGGGCATCCCCCAAGTCGTGAGCAGCCCCGTCACATTGAATGATTCCTTCACCGTGATCGGTATGCCAAGGAGCGGACGCCGATCATCTGCGGCCAAGGCGCGATCGGCTTCGCGAGACGCTGCGCGAGCTCGCTCGAAGTCGCGTACGACGACGGCATTGAGCTCCGGATCCAGCCGCTCGATCCGGGCGACAGCCGCTTCAAACAGCTCAACCGCCGAGACGGACCGCTCGCGGAGGGCAACGTTCAAGTCCGAGCAGCAAGAGAACGCCGCATTATCCATATCGTGGTCTCCGCGTCCTTCCGTGGCCGCGACAAGTTGCGCGCCAGTGAACTGTCAGCACGAATAAAGCGGGGCGAGATCGAGCACCTCGTCCGCCGGCGGCAGCTCACGCTCGTCCAGCCGCACGATGCTGCTCCAGCCAAGACTGTTGCTGATGAGACCTGCATCGGCACGCTCAACACTTGCAGCAACAATCGTTTCCTCGCGCGCGCCCAGGAAGGAAATCAATCGGCTTCGCGCGATGCCGGCAAGCGCACCGTCGGTCAGCGGAGGGGTCAGCCAGTTGCCGCCGAAGCGTAGAAAGACGTTTCCAACGGTCGCACATGCGAGATTGCCGCGTGTATTGAGCAGCAACGCGTCACCCGCCCCGCGCTCCAGTGCCTCCCGGCGCGCGATGATGTTATCGCCATAGGCGAGCGATTTGATCCGAGACAGCGGCGACAGCTCGTTGCGTCTGGTTCTGCGCGCAATCACGACTGTCTGCGGCGACCTTGCGAGTGGCGATGGCGCCACCGTGACGAGGAGGGTCGGCCGTGCATCCCCCGGCGGCCAGAGGCCGCGCCGTTTGGCCGGGCCCCGGCTTAACGTGACCCTCAAGGCGGCCTCTTGATGGCCCTCCGCCAACAACAGGCTCGACATCGCGTCCTCAATGATCTTGTCTTCATATGGAAGATCAATGCCGAGACAAGCCGCGCCGGCCTTCAACCGAAGCAAATGGTCCGGCCACCATAGCGGCAGCGTCCCAACAGCCCGAATGGTCTCGAACACCCCGTCCGCGAGCGTGAACCCGCGATCGGATGGTGCGAGCCGTGCTGTTTCCTCCTTCACCAGGCAACCGTCCAACCAAACCGTTGTCATTTTCCTCGGCTCACCCCTTTTGGTTCGACCTCCAGATCGGTCATGGGCACATCATGCGGCATGCCCACCGCTAACGCTGCTCCGTTCGCGCCACCTGGAGTATCTCCGCGGAAGGTAACGCCAGGCCGTTTGCACCTTCAAGAGACCCGCCCATGCTCCCCAGTACCGACGGCAGGCTCATGGCGATGGCCGTATTACCCGTGACTTGCAACCGACCCATCACAAAAGCGAGGTTGTCGTCGAGCTCACCGCGCACGATCGCGACGTAGTCAGCAAGCGACACGCTGACCACACAGTCAGCCTCCCGGTTCTCGTTGGAGACCGAGAACGGCACCGTCGAATTATCGACGAAAATGACGCCGTCGGCGCCGAAATCATACTTGACCGTTCCATCGAGGCCGGAGCGCGTCGCCACACGCCTGCGCATCCCGTTGGTCAATTGCTCCAGGGTTATCGTCATCATTTCCTCCGTGTCATATCTGGGATGCCGCTTGGCTAACGGGCACTTTGCATTTCATGTTGCGGGAAAAACCTTGCTGGAATCTGCGCAACCAGCCCGGCCGCGACACCGAACTCCGCCGTGAGCAGATCACGGTGGTCGCCGGCCGCCTTGGCGATATTGCTGCGCCGCTCCGTTTTTCGGACAACGATCCCGTTGTCGTAGGTGCGAACGCCGCCATCGGCATTTCGGCGTATGAAGAGCTTGTCGTGATAGAGCCGCGCCAATGGATGCTCATCATCTCCGGCCTCGACCAACCGATGATGCTCCCGAAATGTCTCGAAACTGCAATCGAACTCGTCGATCCGGAACACCGCATGGAACCTGCATTGCGGCGGCTGCCAGCGGATCGTCCCGTCGGTGTCGGCCCACACTTTGAGTGGTCCGGCTCCCGCCGTGCTGCGCTCGCTGGACAGCAACGCCAGAGGCTCCTCGGCCAGAAAGGTCGGGTCCACGAGATAGCGCTGCTCGTCGATCCGAACGATTACGCTGCCGTGAAACGAGTTCGAGCCGCCGGTCCCCAGCACTCGCTCCGTGGCAAAGCCAAGCGTTCGCAGCAAGACCAGCAACGCCTCCGAATTCGCAAAGCATACGTCGCTAATCCCGTATGCAAGCCACCGCCGAAAATAGCTCGGCGCCGGAAACCCCGTGATGGGACCGTTACTCAGCTCAACGGAGCGGAGAGAGAGCGCAATCGTATCCCACCCAGTGCCGTGACACCAAGCGCGAAACAATCGTCTCAGCCCCTCGAGCGTAACGGGCACCGGTCTCTCCACTCCGAGACGGCTCAGGACCTGTTCGCACAGCTGGTCCGAGATGGGGAGCGATTCTGATGACACGATTTCCTCCGGTTGTTTCTGACGTCACGCTCCGTCGAGACATGCGCCACCTCCCAAGCGTCGTCGCATCGCGATGCCGCACACGACAAAAGCGCAACCATTGCGCTTTTGTCGTCTGCATCCGCACGCGCTTATGCCCTTCATCTCCGATCAATCGCAGCTCGTCTAACCGCGATCAGTCGCTGTTATGATACGTGGCGTTCAGCGCGTGAGACATCTCGATTGCGAGTGTATTGTATGCCTCCCGGTTTCTGGCACAACATTGCGAAGTTGTCCCGTCGAACGTCTCGCGCGTGCATCAGGAGCGATATCCATGAAGACTCTTGTGATCGACAACTATGATTCCTTTACCTACAACCTCGTCCATATTCTCGCGGAGATCTCTGACGAGCTTCCGATGGTCGTGAAGAACGACGAGGTGACGTGGGATGAGCTGCGCAGGCACCACTTCGACAACATCGTCATATCGCCTGGCCCGGGACGACCTGATCGCAAGGCCGATTTCGGAGTCTCGAGAGACGCGATCCTGTTCTCGGACGTACCTTTGCTCGGGGTCTGCCTCGGTCATCAGGGAATCGCAGCACTGGCGGGCGGAACGATCATGCGGGCGCCGACGCCGTATCATGGACGGACTTCCGAGATCCATCACACAGGAACCGACCCTCTGTTTTACGGGATGCCCGTTCCGTTCAAGGCGGCACGATATCATTCATTGCTTGCAGCGCGCCCGCTGCCGCCGGCGCTTCTTGAGACCGCCTGGACCCAGGACGGACTGATCATGGGCCTGGCTCACCGAGACAGGCCGCAATGGGGCGTTCAATTTCATCCCGAATCCATCATCACCGACTCCGGTCGCCACCTTCTGGAAAACTTCAAAGAACTGACGCGCGAGCACATGCGGAGCCGTCGACGAGGAAGCCGCATCTGCAACAACACGTGCTGCAATTCGACGGACGAAAGGAAGGGCCGGCGGACCTTCTGGCGTCAGCTACCGGCGCGTGTCGACGCCGAGGCCGCATTTGTCGCCTTGTTCGCAGACTCTCCGACCGCCTTCTGGCTCGATAGCAGTCTGGTCGAGCAGGGGCGGTCCCGCTGGTCTTATCTTGGCGACGCCTCCGGACCGAATGCTGCGGTGGTCCAGTATCGATGCAAGGACAAATCGCTGACGATCTCGGATCGGTATGGCTCGCGAACGGAGACAATGAATATTTTCGACTACCTCGACCACACGCTGACCGAGCCGCCGTTCCCTGCTCCGCCCTGCCCATTCGTCGGTGGCTATGTCGGCTGGTTTGGTTATGAGCTGCGCCACGAATGCGGATCGCCTACGGGGCGAACGGCGACGACCCCCGACGCATTCTTCATTCGTGCTGATCGCTTCATTGCCGTCGATCACGAGACCAACGTCAGCTATCTGGTCTCGATCGACGATTCTGGCGAGGCCGAACGCGCGGAACAATGGATCTCGGAAACCTTCGATCGGATCAGCGATCTGGCCCCGCTTCCGCAACCATCCTGCCCGAAAACGCTGAGCGAACCGCTGGAATTCATCTTGAACCACGATCGCCAGACCTATCTTTCCGACATCAACCAGTGTCTTGCCTGGATCGGCGAAGGAGAGACCTATCAGGTCTGCCTGACGAACGAGGTGCGCTGTCGGTCGAGCCTGGATTCATTGTCCCTGTACCGAACGATGCGTCGTATCAACCCGGCGCCCTATGCCGCGTTCCTGAAATGGCCCGGCGGTGCCGTGCTTAGCGCGTCCCCGGAACGCTTCCTGACGGTCGACCCGGAAGGGTCGGTGGAAACGAAGCCGATCAAGGGGACCATCGGCCGCCTCAAGGATAGCGCGCGGGACACCGAACTCGCCGAACAATTGCGCCAGAGCAAGAAGGACCAGGCGGAAAACGTGATGATAGTCGATCTGCTTCGCAACGACTTGTCACGGGTTTGCGAACCAGGCTCGGTCGTCGTACCGAAACTCTGCGCCGTCGAGAGTTACGCGACCGTGCATCAACTCGTCAGCACGGTTCGCGGTGTGCTGCGCCCCGGCCTTTCCGTCATCGAGCTGATCCGCGCCAGCTTCCCTGGCGGATCCATGACCGGCGCACCGAAAATACGGACGATGGAGCTGATCGACGCGCTGGAACAACGTCCAAGAGGGATCTACTCCGGCGCCCTTGGTTGGATCGGCGAGAACGGTTCGACGGATCTGAGCATCGTGATCCGGACCATCGTCGCCGAGAACAACCAGCTTTCGATGGGCGTCGGCGGAGGCATCGTCGCGCTATCGACCCCCGAAAGCGAATTCGCCGAGATGCTGCTCAAAGCGAAGGCGTCCTTGATGTCCATCATTGCCGCCAGCGGAGGTGAGTTCGAGGAGCCGCTGCTTCACACCCTCGTTGAACCGCAGCGCATCAAGGCCGCCAGTTGACGTTTCGTGGCATTAGTAACGTCGCCGCGTCGTGCCGCCACGCGTCCGGGCGCAACATGGCTGCGGCGCATGATCAGCGCTCCTGAATTGGTACCGCAATGACCCAGCCTGCCATTGCCGCCGAGCGGCTTGTGAAACTCTACCAGGGCCGCCCGGCCGTCGACGGCATCAGCTTCACGCTGCCGGCCGATTCGCTCACCGGCCTTCTGGGCGGCAACGGCGCAGGAAAAACCACCACCATAGCCATGATCATGGGCCTTCTCACGCCCACTTCCGGCGAGGTACGCGTGCTAGGAGCCGATATGCAGCGCGAACGATTCCGCGCGCTGAAGCACATGAACTTCGTCAGCCCCTATATCGACTTGCCCATGCGGCTCACCGTTCGCCAGAACCTCATGGTGTTCGGCCGCCTCTATTGCGTCGACGACCTCGCCGATCGGATCGGCGTGTTGGCGCGGGAGTTCGACATTCACGACCTGCTCGATCGACCGACAGGCAGGCTATCCTCCGGACAGAAGACACGGGTATCGCTGGCCAAGGCCCTCATCAATCAGCCGAAGGTGTTGCTGCTCGACGAACCGACGGCCTCGCTCGATCCCGACACCGCCGACTGGGTACGCGCAAGGCTGGAACGGTACCGCTCGGAGTCCGGCGCAACCATCCTGCTCGCATCTCACAACATGAACGAGGTCGAGCGCCTCTGCGAGCGCGTCATCATCATGAAGAAAGGTCAGATCGAGGATGACGGGACGCCGGCGCGGCTGCTGCAGCGCTATGGCCGCCTGACGCTCGAAGAGGTCTTCCTCGATGTTGCCCGCGGCAGTTCGGGCATACGTGAACCCGTTCTTTGACCGAGAGACAGCCATGAGAGACAGCATGCAAACCGCCCTCTCCGATTACACCGATTCCTTGCGCCGGATTGCCGCGATGGTCGGTCGGTACTCCTACGTCATGCGCGGATCGTGGCCACGATTGGCCGAACTGGTGTACTGGCCGGCCGTCAATATGCTGATGTGGGGCTTCGTGCAGACCTACATCGGCCAAAAGGCCGGGTACTTTGCTCAGGCCGGCGGAACGTTCATCGGTGCGATGCTGTTGTGGGACATCCTGTTTCGTGGGCAACTCGGCTTCTCCATCTCATTCCTCGAGGAGACGTGGTCCCGCAATCTTGCCAATCTGCTGATCAGCCCGCTCCGGCCGGTCGAGCTCGCCATCGCCATGATGATCATGAGTCTCATCCGGCTTGCCATCGGCATCGTGCCGGTCAGCATCGTCGCGAACGTCGTCTTTGGTTTCAACGTCTATGGAATGGGGATCGCGCTGGCGGCATTCTTCATGAATCTTATCCTGACCAGTTGGGCGGTCGGCATCCTTGTGTCCGGCGCCATCCTGCGCAACGGCCTCGGCGCGGAAAGTCTTGCCTGGACCGTCATGACCCTGTTCATGCCATTGGCATGCGTCTTCTATCCCGTGGCGGTATTGCCCTCCTGGCTCCAGACTGCGGCCTGGATGCTACCGCCGACATATGTTTTCGAAGGCATGCGGGCGCTGTTGATTGACCATCAGTTTCGGGCCGACCTCATGATCGAGGCCTTTGCGCTGAACCTGGTTCTGTTCATCGTCGGGGCAACGGGATTTGCGAAGTTGATGGACGCAGCCCGACGCAACGGTACGCTGCTGCAGACCGGCGAATGACGCCTGCAATTCCGGCGACCTATTCCTGCCGCGCCGCCGGCGTCGCGAGAAGCACCGGACTGCCGCAATCGGGCTGCAGATAGCCGCAACGCTGCATCATGGATGCATGAACGGTGCAGATCTCCTCAATCTGCTTCCCGGACAGAACCTCACGCCATTGCCCGGCGCGGCCTTCTCGAAAAAACTGCTGGGAGCTTTCCGGCCGCTCGATGAAGCCGCACGCGACTTCCTGCTTTTGCAGCACGGCGAACGACGACTTGGCAATGGCCCGCTGCAACTGCCCATCGCTTGGCGCCAACCGCAGAAACCGCGCAAGCCCTGCAAAGCTCTGCTTCGGATCCTCCAGCATATCCTCGTAACGCATCATATAGACCGGGCGATCGGTGAGACTGAGCCAGCTCGCGACACTCTGGCTCCAGCTCCCGAGCACTTCATGAACCCTTTGCACATGCGGCCGCCACCTCATGTCCGGGGTCGCCATTTGTCGGATCGCGTCTTCGATCGGTAATGCGGAATGGTGCGCCATCGAGATGACCACGTCCAACGGGTTTCGTACCACCAGAATCGCCGCCAGCGTGACTTCGAGGTTGATCGTCGGATGGAGATGATCGTTGCAGAACTGCAGATGCGTCTTGACGAACACCGGCTCTCTTTTGATGCCGGCCAACCAACGATGAACTTCAGGCCGGGCTTTCGCAATCTCCACTTCTGTCGCTTCCGCAGCGCGTTTTCCGAGCTTTTGCTCGAAGAACGCAACCGCGTTTTCGCGCAGCGAATGCTGATACAGATGATTGATGTCCTGGACGCCCTCGACGTCGCCAGACAATTCCCTGAGCAAATTGTGGAGGAAGACCCGCACCCAAGTATTGCCGGATTTTGGGTAGGAGGCAACCCAGATGATATTTGCTGCCGGTCCGGGCTCTTTCCCTGGAACTACGTTCATGACGCCACCTTCGTTCAGCGCTGCTGATGCTGATAACAGTCGACCTGCATCGATCGCGGCCATGTGTCTGCAACGCCTTCGTGATCATCTGGACGCGATCAACATTGAGAGCAAGACAAGTATAGATAGCGCCGTCGCCGGCGGAAAGCGTTCACTCGCCGCGCCCCGCGCGACTCCAACAGAGCATTGACCCGTGAAACGCGACGCGACCACGATCTCGTCACCTCCGCGGTGGCAGAACCATCAACGCGCGTTTACAATGCGCCGAGCCAATTCCCGGAAACGCTGCGAGCCGGTATTCGCCATGAAAGAAACGCTGAAGTTCGATCGATTGATGCAGACCGCGCAGCGACGGACGAAACTGAGCGGCCTGGGCGTCGGCGGCGCGATCGTGATGGAGGGATGGCAACGCCTCATCGACTCCGTGAATAATTCGCGACGCTACGATGCCCGCGGCGTGGAAATGTTGAGAGAGGAATTCTCCATACGCCTCGCCGCGGAGCTTCAGCTGGAGCGGGACCTCGCGCAATTTCCGGAGATCGAAGACGTTCCAATCATCGGCCCGGTCTTCATCGTAAACTTCGGCCGAGCTGGCAGCACATTTCTGCACAATCTCATGGCTCAGGACGAACGCGCCCACGCGCCGGCGCTTTGGGAGCTGTGGAGCCCAAGCCCGCCACCGGGTCGCGACAAGACGGATTGCGACGCACGCATTCAGGCTGCACGCGAGCGCATCGAATTGGTGGAAAAATGGACGCCGGAAGTCCTGAAGATACACCCCCTGGTCGCAGATCAGCCCGATGAATGTCATTGGATCGTGAGCCATGGAACTCACTATGCCCTCCAGCACGTCGCGCTGCCTTACTGGGAATGGCTCAAGGGGTTGAAAGCGGACCAGCAGCACGAGCTGATGGCGCGATACCGACTGCAAATTCAGCGGCTTCAATTATTTCGCCAGGGCGGATATTGGCTCAGCAAATCGATGTCGCACCTGCACGCCCTGCCGGCCCTGCTCCATACCTTCCCGCATGCGACAATCATTTGCCTGCACAGAGATCCGCTTTGCGCGGTGCCCTCCCTGTGCAGCTTGTACCAGAGGGTCGGCTCCGGCTTCGTCCATGGGGGCGCCGATGCCGAACTCGGCGAGCTGGCCCTGGACGTATTCGTCAACGGCATGAACCGGCTGATGGCGACCGAACAATCCTGCCAGACCGCCCGATTTCTACACGTGCGGTTTGACGATCTCGTCGCAGATCCGGTTCAAACCGTGCGCCGAATTGCCGAAGCCATGCGCCATGAATATACGCAGGACTGGAACGATCGCTGCCAGGCCTATCTGGCACGCACCAACACCGCGCCGCGTTACCGGCACAACTACGCGCTCGACCGCTTCGGACTGACGGAAGAGCACGTCAACACGCGTGCAGCAGCCTATCGACGCTGGCTCGACCGATTGTGTCCTGAAGAATGATCACTCGTCATCAGCGCATGGAGATCGTCAGCAACGCGCGACCACGATCATCGGCCGCCATGTGTTGGCCCATCGATCGGGACTCGATATTCTTCGCGCACGGCGACACTCGTGTCATGAGATATAACGCCGCTTCTCACGGTCAACTTCATGAGGCTGACGATGGCGAAGACGCTGACTCAAGTTCAAATTGAGCGATACAACCAGACCGGTTGCATCTATCCGATCAGGGTCCTGTCGGACGACGACGTGAACGAGTATCGCACCCAGCTCGACGGTCTACAGGCACTCAACGCTGCAGGCGGCAGGCAGTCCATCCCGCACAAGCCGTACCTGCAACTGACGTGGCTGGCGGAGCTGGTGCGCAATCCACGAATTCTCGATGCTGTCGAGGACCTGATCGGCGAGGACATCCTATGCTGGAACGCCAATTTCTTCATCAAGGAGGGCCGAACGCCCGCGCACGTGACGTGGCATCAGGATTCCACCTATTTCGGGCTGAGCAGTGCCGACGTCGTCACTGCCTGGATCGCTCTTACTGATAGCGTGGAAGCGAATGGCGCCATGCAGTTCATTCCGGGATCGCACGTCCTGGACCAGCTGCCTCATCGGGAGACGTTTGGCGCCGACAACCTTCTGTCACGCGGACAGGAAATCATGGTCGATGTCGACAAGGCAAAAAGCGACACGATATCTCTGAAGGCTGGCGAGATGTCCCTGCATCACTGCCGGCTCGTCCATAATTCGCCGCCCAACGCGTCCGAGCACAGGCGGGTCGGCCTCGCCGTTCGATATATACCGACCAGCATCAAGCAGACGCTCGGCGAAGACAGCGCGACCCTGGTGCGGGGACAGGATCGATATCACCATTTCAGCCTGGAACCCCGACCAGCCCGCGACTTCGATCCTGACGTTTCCGAGAGCTACCGAAAGATCATGGCGAACAACGCCAAGGCCCTCTACCGGGCACCCGCCGCCGGCCGAGACGTTTCGGGTGGTGAGCGCTAGCGCGATGGGATGACACTCGACCACGCCAAATGCGCAATCGCTGCGTTTTTGTGCAACGAGAAGCCGGATCGCCACAGACCCGACTTGGTGGCATTCGAGTGGATTGCACTCCGCCCCTATCGGAGGAGCGTAACGAGGAAAGCGACGAGGCGCGCGCCAATACACTCACTGTGCGTGCCGTCGCCAAAAAAGCAGAGAGATCCTCCATTGGTAACAGCGCGTCGCATTCTCGTTACAGGTGCAAGCCGGGGGATCGGCCGGGCCATCGCGGCGCGGCTGGCCGCCGACGGATTCTCAGTGACCGTGCATTGCCGTCAGCGCGTCGAGGACGCGGAAGCCGTCGTCGATGTCATTCGCACATGCGGTGGTACTGCGGATCTTGTTTGCTTCGATATTGGCGACCGCACGGCAGCTTCTGCGGCCTTGTCCGCGAACATTGAGCGCAACGGCGCCTACTACGGCGTCGTCACCAACGCCGGCTTCATCCGGGACAGAAGCTTTCCCGCGCTGACGGATGACGACTGGGACGATGTCATCTCGGCCAATCTGGGCGGCTTCTTCAACGTCCTGCATCCGCTCATCATGCCGATGATTCGATTGAGGCAGGGGGGACGGATCGTCACGTTGAGTTCCGTTTCCGGCATTCTCGGGATCCGCGGCCAGGTCAACTACAGCGCTGCCAAGGCAGGCATCATCGGCGCCACCAAGGCCCTGGCTGCCGAGCTTGCCACGCGCGCCATTACGGTCAATTGCGTTGCCCCCGGTCCGATCGATACCGAGGCACTCAAGGATGCCGATCTCGACGAACTCGTCAAATCTGTTCCTATGAAGCGGATCGGACATCCGGATGAGGTCGCCGCGCTCGTCGCATTCCTAGTTTCAGATGAAGCCTCCTACATCACGAGGCAGGTCATCGGCGTGAATGGCGGGATGATCTGACGCCACCATCATGTTGCGCAGTCTACGGCGCGTATGACGGCATTTTCATCGCGACGAAGACGATACCCCGCGCATCTCGAACATTCATCGACATCAGCTTTCGCCTCTTCGCGACGTTGACGCGCTTTCGAGAGATTGCGATCCTGCGTCTATCGACGCCACCTCAGATCACATCGTGCGCCGAAGTGACGAGCCGTCACAGCTTTCGGAACAGGGTTATGGGGCTTCACTTGAAGACGACTGCAGCAATATTTACCCGGTCTCCGGCCGCCTTTGTCCGAGCTCACCTGCATGCGCTCCACAGCGGACAGTGCAGCCTGCTCATTCCCGATCAGGACCACGACCTTCTCAACGAGGCAGCCCGACATTGCGATCAGGTTACGGTCTATACCGATCATCCGGATGACCCGGGGCTGGCCGGCTACAAGAGGATTTCAGTTGCCGATCTCCCGACGCATCGATCCATTCCGGCCGAGACGGCCCCGGGAACGCTGGTCGCCGTGCTCTTCACTTCAGGGTCCACCGGGCACGCTCAGCTCGTTCACAAGACTTTTCAGAATTTTGCTGGTGAGGCGAGGTCGCTCGACAGGTTGTTTCGCACGACGGGAGAGCAGGTTCGAATCCTGACTACGCTGCCATTCGAGCATATGTACGGATACATGTACGGCTTCTTCTGGCCGCGGCTTCTTGGACTTGAAGCGCCAACAAGCCGCATCACACTGCCAGCCGTTCTGGCGAAGGAGCTTCAGCAATCCGACCTTCCGATCTGGCTGATAACCACGCCGCTCCATCTGAACGCTTTCGCCGAGACGGGTCTTCGTACGGAAAAGGTCACAAGAGTGTTCTCCGCGACGAGCCCGCTGGGCCCCTCATTGGCGGCACACGCCAAGCAGTGCTTCGGCGTTGCGATGACCGACATCTACGGCAGCACAGAGACCGGCACCATCGCATCACGCCAGATGCCCGGTGAGTCCGACCTCTGGGAATGCATCCCGGGGCGATTGCTGACCCAGCGTGCGGACGGCCGCGCCCAACTCGACTGCGTCGATCTTTCCAGGCCTGAACTGCTCAATGACGTTCTTGAGTTATCATCGCCGCGGCAATTCCGGGTGCTGGGCCGATCGGCCGACATGGTGAAGGTCGCCGGAAAGCGAACCTCGTTGGGCGCCCTCAACGCCGCGCTGCTCAGCGCGCCCGGCGTTCGCGACGGCTGCTTCTGGGTACCGGATCACCACGAAGACACCGACGTGGTGCGGCTCGTTGCATTTGTAGTCCTCCGCGACGGCGCCACGAAAGATGCGGTGATCGCACACCTGCGGACGCACATCTATCCGCTGTTCTTGCCGCGACCACTTCTCATCGTCGACAATCTGCCCCGGGATGCGGTCGGCAAGCTGCCCCGGGAATCGCTCCGAGACCTCTACACGACGTGCACGTCGCAAGGATCAATTGCTGCCATGAGCGTCGATTAGACCCGAATGCCGCGAAGTCGCGGACACATGCTATCGCGCAAACCACTTTCGGATTCAAAAGCAAAGCAGGAGCTGCAGATGATCGAGAGGCACGAAGGCGCATCGAACGAGAACGGATCCCGTCACATGGCACTATCCGACGCGCTGAAGCGGATACTGATCCAGCGTCTCTCGTTGCGGATCGATCCGGATCAGATCACCAATGACGCACCGCTTTTCGAGACCGGGCTCGGGCTGGATTCCGTGGACGCACTGGAAATCGCAGTTGCCGTCGAGACCGAATTCGGTGTGCCGGTTACGGAAGCCGACATCGCCGAGCTCCACTCCATCAGCAGACTTGCCGATTTCATCATCAAGCGGCAGCCGGAGCAGGGGACGTTCAATGCTTGAGACTTATACAGCGGCCCGCACGGCCGTCGCCCTGTTCGACAACGCCGCTGATGCACGAATTCGCGTCTCCGGCCCCGATTGGCGCAAGCTGAACGATTTCGTCTCCGTCGACCTCGATGCCCTGCATCCGTTCCACGGCCTGGTTGGCCTCGTCATCCAGCCTGACGCAACTCTCATCGCCGTAGCATCTATCTTCAAGGGTGACGGCGAATTCCTGCTTGTCGGCGAGGCAGAGCGCGCCGAGGCGCTGCTCACACACCTCACCGGTTGTCTTGCCGACTACAACGTGACGATCGAGGACCTGCGCGGGTCGCATGGATACCTGTCGGTCATTGGCCCGCTCGCCCAGGACGTTACCGTCGAGGCAGCCGGCGAAGATATTCTGGGATTGTCGTTCCTGAGCTTCGAGAACAACCGGAGGCTCGGCTGCGAACTGTTCCGCGCGGGCTTTACGGGGGAATACGAATATCGCTTCCTGGTACCGAATGCCGGAGCCGACGAACTGCGGCGAAGGCTCGAGGCGGCCGGACAGGCCGTCGGGATGATTGCCGGCGATCCAGCCGCCCTCCCCCTCATGTTCCTGGAGGTGCGGTCGCTGATTCACCGCGACATCACGGCGGGCGCCAACGTCCTCGAAGCCGGCCTTCACTGGATGGTCAACTTCCGCAAGAAGAACCTGATCGGCGGCCCCGTTCTCGAGCAACTGAAGTCTTCCATTCAGCGGCGATCGGTCATGATCGAGTTGGCCGACGCCGGCGCTGCGCGAGATGGCGACCCGCTCTCGATCGAGGGCGAGAAGGTCGGCATCATCGCCCGGGTCGAGCATTCGCCGACACGCAACGCCGACATCAGCCTTGCCTATGTCGATGCGGACCTCGGCTGGGTCGGCGTCTCGTACGATGTCGTAGGCGGAGAGCGAAGGACGATCGCGCGGGCCGTCGCGGCGCCGATGGTGATCACAAGAAGCACATACACCAGCTGAGCGGAGGTCATCATGGACCAGTTTGCCACCGGATCACGCCCGCCGATCGCATCGTCTCCGGCGGTGGCAGTCGTCTTCCCGGGCCAGGGGACCGAGTTCACCGGCATGGCCGAAGACTATCTTCAGTCCTTCGGTCTCGTGCGCGAGCTGTTCCAGATGGCGAGCAACCGGCTGGACACCGACTTGCGCCAGCTGATGGCCAAGGGCCCCCCGAATGCGTTGGCGGAAGCGCGCGTCGCCCAGCCGGTGGTCTTCACGATGAGCGTCGCCATCGCTTCGCTTCTGGCGGAACGCGGCTTCAGCCCGTCACTGGTTGCCGGGCACAGCATGGGTCAATTCACCGCCATCACCGTAGCCGGGTCGATTGACTTCTCCTCCGCGCTCGCGTTGATCGTCGAACGCGGCCAATTGATGCAGCGAAACAACGAAGCCGTGAACGGCGGCATGATGGCCATAGATGTCGTCGCGCGGAACGTCGTTGAAGCGGCAATCGCCGAGATTGGCGCCGATGTCTGGATCTCGAACTTCAATGCTTCCTCGCAAAGTGTCGTCTCGGGATTGAAGCCCGCCCTCTGGCAATTGAAAAAGGTGCTCGACCAACAGGGCGCGCTTTGCCGCTGGCTCAACGTTCCCGGGCCCGCGCACTCCCCGCTCATGTCGATGGCGGCCTCGGGACTGGCTCCGAGGATCGCGGCAACCACGTTCCGAGATCCGAAGATACCGCTGCTCGCCAGCTCGTCCGCCGCGCCGATCTGCACCGCGGCGGCCGTACGTGCCGAGCTGCGCGAGCACATGCTGTCGCCGGTCAATTGGGCCAAGTGTGTCACTACGATCGCGGAGCACGGCTGTGACATCATGATCGAAGCCGGCCCCGGCCGCACGTTGAAGGGTCTGGCTCTCCGCAATCAGTCGCCACTCCGCTGCCTTACCACGTCCACCGTCGCGGATTTCGATACCGCGTGCCATGCCGTCGAGGAAATGACGGGAAGCGTATTGCAATGACTGGAACACCAACCATCGCCAGGGAAGCCACTGGCATCCCCGAGGAGACTGCCTTGAGGGAGGCCGCCTCGCGGGTCACCGGCACGGTCGACCGCGCCGGGCATAGCCAAGCGCTATCGGGTGCGGCCATGGGCGTCCGTATCGCAGACGTCGTCAGCATCGACGAAAGTCTCGCCGATGTCGATCTCGCCTATGCAACCGAGGTTGACTGGCAGCAGGGCTATCGCCTCAATCCGGATTCCAGGCTCGTCCTGCTCGGCGTCAAGCGCATCCTGAAGCGGATTTCTGCTGCGGGCGGCGACAGCAATGACGGCTTCGACAAATCTCGGACCGCTCTCGTGATCGGGAGCGCCTTCGGCTCGCTCTGTAGCTATGAGGCATTCTTCGAAAGCGTGAAGAGAAAGAGGGTAGAACCCCTTACCTATACCTACGCGATGCCATCGACCGCAACCGCCGCCGCCAGCATCTGCTTTCAACTGCTTGGACCGACCGTCACCGTGTCCGGCGAGGATGAAGTCGGGATCGCAGCCGTCAACAACAGCGTCACGATGCTGGCGGTCGGCCGCTGTGATCTGGCGATTGCAGGATGTTGGCACGTACCATCACAAACAACGCGGAAGGAAGGGCTGCCCGAGCATGCTCAACTGTTGGTGTTGGCGCTACAGCGAGGTGCGGCTGCCGACAACGGCTTGGCACTCTCGACCTGGAAGGCCGGCGCCGATCTTCCCTTCCCCGTTACCGGGAATCGGCGGAGCTGCGTCGAGACGCTCAGTGATTGGATCGTGGCGAACCAGCAGAGCTTTGCCAACGCCAAGTTCATGCCCGGGAGCCAGCCATGAATGACGAGGAATGGTTGACCAACCGTGCCATCGTGCACCGACTCCGCGTCCGCTATGCGGAGACCGACAAGGCCGGGATAGTCTACCACGCCAACTTCCTGATCTGGTTTCACGAAGCGAGGGACGCAGCGTTCCGTGCGTGGGCGGAGGACGCGACGCGCAAACGCTACAAATGGTCCGGGCATTTCCAGGAAATCGTCGCACGGGGACGCGCCATCGGCAGCGACAGTCTCGAAGAAGCCGGCTATCGATTCCTGGTCGTCGACACTTCATGCCACCACGTCTCGCCCGCCCGTTACGGCGACGAGCTCGACATAACGGTAGTCCCACGCAGGACGAACGTCGCCAAGTTGATGTTTGGCTACAAGGTGCTCAACGCCAAAACGGGGCGCCGTCTCGCTGAGGGAAACACCGCGTCGGTGATCATCAACCCCGCCGGGCAGATGTTGGTGCGAATGCCGGCGGAGTTCGCCTGGATATTCGGCGAGTTCCCGGCAGACTCAGAGCCGGCCGCAAAGGCGTACGCAAGATGACATGGATCGAACTTCCGGCAGCCAGGCAGCATGGCTGCGCCTGGCGCTCCGGACGAATTCCCGAGTAACGACAAGGTGGAGCGTCTCAATGACCAAGATAACCAGGAGCGAGGCGGAGCGCATCGCCAAGCATCGGGCCGCGCTCATGCATCATTTGAAACAAACGCTGATCTATCGCCTGCCATTGCGGTTGAAGGCGGATGAGATCGCCGACGATACGGCCCTGTTCGGGACCGGATTAGGTCTCGATTCCGTTGATGCCCTGGCAATCGCGGTGGCGATCGAGCGTGAATTCGAGGTCACCATAGCCGATGAGGATTTCTTCACCAGCTTTCGTTCCCTCAACCTGATCGTCGACTTTCTTCTGCGAGCGCAGGACGAGCGTACCCTGCAGGAACAGGAAAAGGTTGCCTAAACACGGCATATGCAATGTCTCATCAACAGGATCGACCAACGATCGTCGTTACCGGCATCGGCACGGTTACCGGATTCGGCTACGGCGTCGACGCGCTCAGGAATGGTTTGCTGGCAGGCCATAGCTGCGTCCGGCCTCAGCAACTCTTCGCCGAGCTCGACGGCGAAGCCAGCCTCTCCGGCCATGTCGCCGATGCGCCGGACGATGCGCCGGCGCGCGCCGACCACTTCATAAGAACCGCGGTCGACGAGGCCTTGCGCGCGGCGTTGCTGCCGCTGCCTCTGGCCGAGCTCTCCGTCTTTGTCGCATCGATCCACGGCAACATCGATACCTGGTGGCGGGCGCACATGAGTGGCGCCCCGACCGAGCCCGGTCTCTGGCAACTCGGGGCCGATATCTGGCCGTCGGTCGCCGAACGGACGAATGTCACCACGATCAGCACAGGGTGCACCTCGTCCGCGATGGCGATCGGACAGGCGCTCGATCATCTTCGCGCAGGTCTCGGGTCTGTCGCTGTTGTCGCCGCAACGGAAGCGCTAACGCCCTTCCTGCTGGAGGGCCTCAAGGCACTGCGTGTTCTTGGCAAAAAAGGTTGCCGCCCGTTCGACGCCAAACGCGATGGATTTGTGGCTGGCGAAGGCGCTGCGGTGCTGGTCCTCGAAAGCCTGGTTCACGCGGAAAAGCGCGGCGCGAAACCGATCGCCGAGATCGCCGGGTTTGGCGCGTCGGCAGACGGGACGTCATTCAGCGCGCCGGATTCAGCAGGTCGGGGCGTCGCGCGCGCCCTGGAGCTGGCGCTGTCCGATGCCAGGCTCGAGGCCCTGCCCGACAGCATCAATCCCCATGGATCGGGAACCAAACTGAACGACCAGGTCGAGTGCATGGCGATGGATCGGGTTTTTGGCGCCGGCGCTCGAGGTCGGATTGCGATTACCAGCTCCAAGCCGGCGATCGGCCATCTCTGCGGTGCTGCCGGCGCGATCGAAGTCATCTGCTCGATCCTGGGCATGCAGCATGATCTCGTGCCCCCCATCCTCAATCTCGACCAGCCTGACCGTCACTTCGATAACTTCGACTTCGTGATGGGAGCGCCGCGCGCCCTGCGGCAGAACGCCGTGATCTCGATGAACAGCGCGTTGGGCGGCACCAACAGCGCGGTGGTGATACGACGGATGCGGAGTTGAGCACGGCAGCCCATCATGTGTCAGATCAACGTCAGTCCTGGGCATTCTCCCGGATGTAAGCCCACAATTGCTCGATCTCGATCGTTCCCAGCGTTCCGCGCCAGGGCGGCATCTGTGTGCCCTTGCCGTCCAATACGGAGATTTCAAACCGATCGCGCTCGTTGCCGTTCAGTGTGCGCAGATCGAAGGAAATTCCTGCATTTTGCAGGCGCTCTCCGTGGCATTGCGCGCAGTGCGCGTCGTAGAGGCGGCGACCGTTCTCGCTCACAGAACCGTGCTGCGCGAATGCAACCGAGCTGGTGATCGCAGGGAGCGCGACGATGGCGATTAAGCAAGAACGGTTCATGTGATCTCGCTCCGCAGGATGCTTCACCGGATCGTCAGATGCTGCCGAATGTAACATGCAACGGTCGGGATTAAAGCAAACGAAGTGGCATTGCCTGAATGGGTCTCGACAAAACTGGAGGAATGCCGTGTTTCGCTTCATCGCAGCTCTCATCACGCTACCCCTTTGTGCCGTTGCAGTCGGCGGCGCCGCCCAAGCCGACGATTTCAAGCCGGTGACCTCGGAAACACTTGCCGACCCCGATCCGGCCGACTGGTTGATGATCAACCGTACCTATGACGAACAGCGGTTCAGCCCGCTCAACCAGATCAATCGCAGCAATGTCGGCGAGTTGCGCGTGGCCTGGGTGCGTGGTCTTCCGCAGGGCACGCAGGAATCGACCCCGCTCGTTCATCAAGGTGTGATCTATCTCATCGCGCCCGGCGGCGGCGTTCAGGCGCTCGACGGCAGGAATGGCGACCTCATCTGGGAGTATTGGCGGACCTACCCAAAGGACATGCTGAAGACAATTCCCCCGGCATCGTTCTCGCGGTCGAAGAATCTCGCGATATTCGAGGATCTCGTCTATTTCGCTGCGCCCGACGGCTATCTCGTCGCGCTCGATGCCCGCTCCGGAAAGGTCCGATGGGAGACCAAGGCGCATGACTACGCCGACGGCACCGAGCACACCGGCGGTCTGATGGTGGCGGATGGCAAGCTGATCAGCAACCGGGCCTGCAGGATTCGCGCCGGCTGCTTCCTCGCGGCACACGATGCCGGATCGGGCAAGGAACTGTGGAGGTTCTACACCACGCCGGCGTCCGAAGAGCCGGGCGCCGACAGCTGGGGCAATCTGCCGGACCAGCAGCGCGTTGCATCGTCTTGGGGACTCCCCGGGTCCTACGATCCGAAACGAAAGATCACGTATTGGGCGATCGCCAACCCCACCCCCTACACTCGGCTCAAACGGCACGGCAGCACCGACGCGGTGTCTTTCACGGCGCCGTCAGAGCTCTACAGCAATTCAACGGTTGCTCTCGACGTCGATACCGGCAAACTCAGCTGGTACTACCAGCATCTGCCCGGCGACGATTGGGACTCCGATCACATCCACGAACGGACATTGCTACGCACCAAAGTGTCGCCAGACCCAAAGTTCGTGAAGTGGATCAACCCCACTGTACCCAAGGGCGAGGAGCACGATGTCGTCGTCGAGGTCGCTGAAGCCGGAGATATCTTCGTGCTCGATCGCGAGAACGGCCGGTTTCTGTGGGCGCAGCCATTTCCGCTCGATATGCCGCACCACACATTGCAGTCGATCGACGTCGCGACCGGCCGCACCCAGATCAATGTCGACGCCATGTTGGGCAAGGACGGCGATCGCAGCATCATTTGCTCGTTCAATACGCGAAGTTGGTGGGCGACAAGTTACGACCCCGGCCGCAATGCGCTTTACGTCCCGTTTCAGGACGCTTGCCTCGACATGACGGCCAACAACAAGTCACCGACGGGCGCGGGACCGCGCACGGGCATCAGGCGGCCCGGCGTCGACGAAAACGCTTATGCCGGGATCATGAAGATCGATCTTGCGACCGGCGAAATGACCCGAATTCTCTCGCAGGCCTGGCCAGGCAATGGATCGGCGCTTGCAACCGGCGGCGATCTCCTGTTCTGGGGCGATCTCAACCGCCGCTTGCACGCGATCGATTCCGACAGCGGAAAGGTTCTCTGGGAGATGCCGCTCGGCGGGATGATCGTTGCGAGCACGATCAGCTACGCGATCGACGGCAAACAGTACATTGCCGTACTTACGGGAGATGGCCTGACCGGGACCGCCAACGTCCTTGCCGACGTTCCCAAGTTGAAAACGGTTCGCGGCCATAGCGCCATCTATGTGTTCGCCCTGCCCGACAAAGGATGACAATGGGCCCGGAGCCAGAGAACGGCAAATTTCCCGGGCGGACGACGGAGCGCACATTCAGCCTTGTCGCCTGCCCCACTCAGCCGGCATCATTCACACGATGCGCGCGGCCGTCATCCTCTCCAGGGCGGGCCAACACCCATTCAACCACGCGCGCCGCGGCCATCTCAGGGGTCTCGTTCCGGCCATCGACGAGAATGTCGGGAGCCTGCGGCGCTTCGTAGGGGCTGCCTATCCCGGTGAAGTTGGCAATGCCACCGGCCAGCGCCTTGGCATAGAGGCCCTTCGGATCGCGCCGGATACATTCCTTGAGCGGAACGTCGACAAAGATCTCGACGAATTCTCCGGGGGCGAGTTGCCCTCGGACCATTTCACGTTCGGCGCGGAACGGCGAAATGAAGCAACTCAGCACCACGAGTCCCGCCTCGGTCAGCAGCTTGGCCATCTCGCCGGCGCGGCGAATGTTCTCCACGCGATCCGCCTCGGTGAAACCAAGATCGCGGTTGACGCCATGGCGGATATTGTCGCCGTCGAGCAGCATGGTGTGGATACCTGCCTCGTGCAGCGCCTTCTCGACCAGATTGGCAATGGTCGATTTTCCGGAGCCGGAGAGCCCGGTGAACCACAACACACAGGGGGTCTGTTTCATCAACGAGGCCCGCGCCGTCTTGTCGACCAGATGCGCATGACGGTGGATGTTGGAGGCGCGGCGCAGCCCGAATGCGATCATGCCGGCGCCCGCCGTTGCGTTGCTGAGCCGATCGATCAAAATGAACGCGCCCGTCCGCGGGTTGTCCGTGTAGGCGTCAAAGGCCACCGGGCTTGCGACCGAGAGATTGCACAAGCCAATCTCGTTGAGGCCGAGCGTCCGCCCCGGTCTCTGCGTCAGCGTATTGATATCGATCTTGTGCTTGATCGTCGTCACCTGCGCCGGCAGCGTCCGGGTCCCGATCTTGAGAAGATAGGAGCGGCCCGGCAACAGCGGCTTCTCGTCTAGCCATAGCAGGTGGGCGCTGAACTGATCGGCAACCTCGGGCCGGGCGGCTGGCGCCACCAGAAGATCGCCGCGACCAATATCGATCTCGTCCTTGAGAGTGAGCGTCACCGCGTCGCCGGCAGTCGCACGGGGAAGATCCCTGTCGAAGGTAACGATGCGCTCGACCCGGCTGGATCGGCCCGAGGCTGCCACCACCACCTCGTCTCCGACCGCGATCCGCCCCGAGGCCACTGTCCCGGCGTAACCGCGGAAATCCGCGTTGGGACGGCTCACCCGTTGTACCGGAAAGCGAAGCGGTAGCTGCCGTTCGTTCTGCGCATCATCGACGGTTTCGAGGTGTTGCAGGAGCGAAGGGCCCCTGTACCATGGCGTCCGCGCCGACGCCGCAACGACATTGTCGCCATAACGCGCCGAGATTGGAATCGGCACCACCGCTCTGAAAGCAAGCGCCGCCGCGAAACGGTGATAATCCGCTACGATGCGGCGGAACACTTCGTCGGCATTGGATACCAGGTCAATCTTGTTGACGGCCAGAACGATCGAGCGGATGCCAAGCAGCGAGCAGATGTAGCTGTGGCGCATGGTCTGCGTCAAAATGCCCTTGCGCATGTCGACCAGCACCACGGCGAGATCGGCAGTAGAGGCCCCTGTCGCCATGTTGCGCGTGTACTGCTCGTGCCCGGGGGTATCGGCGACGATGAAACTGCGCCGGGGCGTAGCGAAATAACGATAAGCGACATCGATGGTAATGCCCTGCTCCCGCTCAGCCTCGAGACCGTCGACCAGCAGCGCAAGGTCGGCCTCCTCGCCGAGGGTCCCGTGCCGGACACTGTCGCGCACCACTGCCGCCATCTGGTCGTCTTCGACCAGCTGGGAATCACAGAGCAGCCGGCCGATCAGGGTCGACTTGCCGTCATCAACCGATCCGCAGGTCAGAAAGCGAAGCAGGCTCTTTTCGGCCTTGATCGCCGGCGGTGGCGACACTGCACGGACATCGAGGGTGTCTTCCATCAAAAGTAGCCCTCGCGCTTCTTGCGCTCCATCGACTTGCTCTCGCAATGGTCGATCAGGCGACCCTGGCGCTCAGAGGTGGTCGAGGCCAGCATTTCGTCGATGATTTCGTCGACGTTGGCCGCCTCTGACTCGATCGCACCGCTGAGCGGGTAGCAGCCGAGCGTGCGGAAGCGAATCATGCGCGTCTCCGGCCGCTCGCCCGGGTCGAGCGGAAGCCGCTCGTCGTCGACCATGATGAGGGCGCCGGAGCGGTGCACGACCGGGCGAGGCCTGGCAAAATACAGCGGCACCACGGGAATGGATTCGGCCGCAATGTAGGTCCAGACGTCGGTCTCGGTCCAGTTTGACAGCGGAAACACCCGAACCGACTCGCCATCGTGGATCGCCGTGTTGAACAGATTCCAAAGTTCGGGCCGCTGCCGCCGGGGATCCCAGACATGCTGCTTGCTGCGGAACGAGAACACCCTCTCCTTGGCGCGGCTCTTCTCCTCGTCACGGCGCGCGCCGCCGATCGCGGCATCGAAGCCATGGGCGTCCAACGCCTGCTTCAGCCCCTCGGTCTTCATCACTTCAGTATGCAGCGCGGCCGAGGGGCCGAACGGGCTGATGCCACGGGCAATCCCATCCCGGTTGACGTGGACAAGAAGATCGAGACCCAACTCGCGGGCCATGATGTCGCGGAAACTGATCATCTCCCTGAATTTCCACGTCGTGTCGACATGCAAAAGCGGAAACGGGATCTTCGCCGGAAAGAATGCCTTGCGCGCCAAATGCAGCATGACGCCGGAATCCTTGCCGATCGAATACAGCATGACCGGCTTGCGAAACTCGGCGGCCACCTCGCGCAGGATCTCGATCGATTCCGCTTCCAGCCATCGCAGGTGCGGCATCAATTGAGGATGCTGCCCGTCATCTCGACGTACCGCATAGCGGCGGATCGCCGCGACCAGCGGCGTTTCCACGCCGCCTGCCGACGCGGATTCACGATACTGCACGGGATCTGAGCACCCATGGACAATCATTTGACGACTCGAATGCCAGGTCGAGCGCAGCATGTCTCTGGTCGACGGGGATCAAGCAAACCTCATTCTCTGCCTGCGCTCAACGGGAATTTGCCGCGCCGCGATTCCGCAAGACGGTCCACTTGAGTCCTTGAAGATTCACTGGAATTCGTTGCGGGAAAAAGCGCAACGTTTTCGCAAACACGATCCGATGTCGTGTCGTCGCGACGCCGGATCGACCGGCCTGTCCAGACCAGGGCTGTCCAAACCGGGGCTGTCCAAACCGGGGCTGTCGCCGGACATAGCCATTCTTTCCAACAGCAGACCTGCCAACAGCAGACGTGAGTTCTCGTTCTCGCGACAGACTTTGCCCGAGCTTTGCTTCGTCGCTCCACCCTCAAAGCCAAGAGGGCGCAGGGAAGGCCGGGTGCCGGCTGGCACCCGCGGTCCGCTGCGCGAAAGGTAGCGCAAAAGAACCGCACAGCAGCATACAGGTGTAGCCAATCACTCGGCCTTCCCTGCGCAGTGGTTGGACGGCTTATGCCGTGCTCTCCCGGGAGCCGAGTTCGTTCTGGCCTCCCTCGCCTTCGCGAAATTCACCGACACCGCGCCGGTTGACGCGACTGCCGCATCCGCAAGAGCTTGACCGTAGCAACGACGGCCAGGACCACACGGTTTTGCCGTACGCACGGCCCGCCATTTCGCCACCGGTTTCGACGACATTGTGCACGTTGCCGCCGACCTGATGACGAGACGAACCTGACAGCGCCGCTCGTCGGAACGAAGCCTTAGGGCTCACGGAGAGCAATCCGCCCTGCCCCACGCCTCTCGCACCCGAACGCTGCCGCGTCCACCGCAAGCCCGGCTCGCGAACATGACGCCACAAGATCGCCCCTCAAGGATGAGCCGGGATGGGCGACACATACGCCAATTCCGAATTTCGGTAAAGGGGAATATTTTTGTGGGGAGGGGTTGACGGGGGGCGGGTGTTTTGCCCGTCGAGGCTGAGCAAGAATTCGAACAGCCCTTCAGCTAGTAGAACTTCATTCGCTATTGCCCGCGGAGAGCGGCGAAAAATTCCAACACCCAAGCTCTGGGCGCAAGCCGGGGAAAAGATGTTCTAAGGCGCGGCGATCACGGCGAATACTTGCCCAGCCTCGTCGGGGCGATGGCCGCGCTGGCGCCTAAAAACAGTGACCGAATTTCGACCACATCGAGCCACCGCCTTGAGCTGGTCTATTTCGGGATCGCCTCCTTGAACCAAAGGAAGATTTGCCAGATGCCCACGCCGATGGTGATTGCCGTCGCGAATAGTCCAACAGCCTTCGCGGAACGCCCCTCAAAAATCCGATCCAACGCGACGCCAAATCCGCGCGATGCGGTGCGCAACTTTCCCAAAATGAGCCTACGAATAGCGGCACGTAGGAAGCCGACTTTACTCAAGGTCGAATTATGCATTCGAATGAATTCATTATTTTGAAAAGCTTGCACTTCTTCTTCGCCGGTCAAAAAATGCCGATGAACACCTCCATTCAACTCCATCAGTGATTTCAACTTCGGATGAGATGCATAATCGCCACGACGATCAGATCCTAGCAGCGATAACGATCACACGCATTGTTCAATGGCGTAGCGCACGAAGCGTTGCTGACAAGGCAGCGGCGCATGAGAAGAATGTCTACCTGCTATATCAGTTTAAACGACGTGAAGAAATTGACCTCCTGCGATCAGTTTATGGTCGCGCCTTTTTCCAAGTGTAGGTGCAATTTTTGACTCGGGCGGGGACCTAAAGGTCCCCATTTTGTTTGAAATTGGGATCACGTCCTCACCAGCGAGGCTGGTCGCCCTCAAAATCCCGATCGCTCGGTGGGCATCAAGCAGACAGCTGAGCGCAACCGGAGTGCATACAGGTCACTCGACGCAGCTTCACGGACATAGACGATTGATTTGAATGGTAGCGGGAGAGGGACTCGAACCCCCGACCCCAGGATTATGATTCCCGTGCTCTAACCAGCTGAGCTACCCCGCCACAGGGTCGCGAGGGCCTGACACGGCCGATCTCGCGAACGCGCGGCATATAAGGAAGGGGGCGGCGGGCTGTCAAGCAAAGTGGCGCGGTTGTCGGGGGGTGATTTGGGGGCCGAATTCGCCCCTTTCCCGCACTGGACTCATGGAGAGCCCCCTCACCCGAAATTCGCGCCTTGCGCGGATCTCGGCCTCTCCCTCCGCCTTCGCCAAAGCTTCGGCGGACGAATTTTTGACCTTCCCCCGTCCAAGAACGTGGATGCCCGGGACAAGCCCGGGCATGACGACGAGATTCGGGAGGCGGAACGACCCTATTTCGGCCGGACGGTCGGGTCGCCGCCGGGGCTGCCGGGGGGCGGGATCACAGGGGTGTTGCCGCCGGTCTGGGGGGCCGGGGCGTGCATCTCGGGATCGACGCCGGAGGGCGGGCAGAGCACGCCGTCGGACCTGGCCAATTTGTCGCCGAGCGGTTCCCGGGACTGGCCGGTGGTGGTGCCGTCGGGCGTGGTGGTGAGCCGGTCCGAGGGCGCGCAGCCTGGGCTGCGTTGCGGGGATGGCGGCGCGGTCGCTTGCGGCGGCGTCGCCGGGGCGGGCGGGGCCTGCGCGGTCGCACTGCCGGAGGCGGCGATCAGGAGGCTGGCCAGAATGATGTTTGATGTGGTGCGCATGGGAGGGAAACGCGCGGGTCTGGGACGATGTTCCCGGCTGAAATGCGATGTGATCGCGGAGGGGCGGGGTCCTCTCAGGTTTCCCCGTCATTGCGAGGAGCACTTGCGACGAAGCAATCCAGACTGCCTCTGCGGAGAGACTCTGGATTGCTTCGCTACGCTCGCAATGACGGAGTAACTCGCGAGATATCGCGTGTGGAGAGACCCCCTCCCCAACCCTCCCCCGCAAGCGGGAGAGGGAGCGCACCTCCCGTGCCGCTTGCAGTCACGCTTTGAGGTAGCGGATCAGCGAAAAATGCCCCATCGGCGGCATCGGGCGGCGCTCGGCCAGCGTGACGCCGCCGTGTTTTGTGGCCCAGTCGACCAGGCGGGCCCACGGAAACTCCGGGCGCCAGCCGAGACGGCGAGCCAAGGGCGCAAACGCCAGCTCGGAGAGTTTGCGAAAACCCTTTTCCGCGCCGATGTGGTTGACGAGGATCAGCTCGCCGCCGGGCTTCAAGACGCGCACGAACTCGTCGAGCGTGCCTTCGGGATCGGGCACCGCGGTGATGACGTATTGCGCGACCACCGCGTCGAAGAAGTTTTCGGGGAAGGCGAGGTTCTTGGCATCCATCACCGAGAGCACCTCGACATTACTCAAGCGCAGCGCGCGCACGCGCGATTGCGCCTTGCGCAGCATCGGCTCGGAGATGTCGACACCGCAGATCTTCGTGGTGCGCGCGTAGTCGGAGAGCGAGAGGCCGGTGCCGACGCCGACGTCGAGGATGCGGCCGCCGATGCGGTCGGCCTCCGCGATGGTCGACTGCCGTCCGGCGTCGAACACCTTGCCGAACACGAGATCATAGACCGGCGCCCAGCGGCCATAGGCCTTCTCGACCCCGGCCCGCGAGATGTCTGCTGCCATGCCCCCTGCCCCGTCTAGATTCTTATATTCCGCATGATCTGATCGGAAAACCGCTGCACACTTTTCCGGATCATGCGCTTAGCCGCGGACCGCTTCTGCGAGCGGCCTCGTCGTGCTGCTTGCGGCCTTCGCGGCGGCGCTTTGAATGAAGCCGCCGCCGAGCACGCGGGCCTGGCCGGAAGGTGCGTCGTAGAACACGCAGGCCTGTCCGGGCGAGACGCCCTCTTCGCCGGCGACAAGCTCGACCTCGTAATGGCCGTTGGCGCCGCGCAGCCACGCCGGCTGGGGGCTGCGGGTCGAGCGCACGCGCACGAACATTTCCAGGCCGGCGCCGATGGCGCGGTCGATGTCGCCGTCGCCGATCCAGTTGACGTCGCGCAAGCTGATGCGGTGCATCCTCAGCGCCTCGCGCGGGCCGACGACGACGCGGCGGTTGGCGGCCTCCAGCCGCACCACGAACAGCGGCGCGGCAGCTGCGATGCCGAGGCCGCGACGCTGGCCGATGGTGAAATTGGCGATGCCGTTGTGCCGGCCAAGCACGCGGCCGTCGAGATCGACGATGTCGCCGGGGTCCATCGCGTTCGGCCGCAGGCGGGTGATGATGTCGGTGTAGCGCCCGGTGGGCACGAAGCAGATATCCTGGCTGTCGTGCTTGTCGGCGACCGCCAGACCAAAGCGGCGCGCCAGCTCACGCGTCTCCGGCTTGGTCATGTCGCCGAGCGGAAAGCGTAAGTAGTCGAGCTGCTCCTGCGTGGTCGCGAACAGGAAATAGCTCTGGTCGCGGTCGGCATCGGCAGCGCAGACCAGCGCGCGCGAGCCGTCGTCGCGGCGGCGCGAGGCGACGTAATGGCCGGTGGCGAGCGCGGTGGCGCCCAGCTCTCGCGCGGTCTTCAAGAGGTCGCGGAACTTGACCGAGCGGTTGCACTCGATGCACGGCACCGGGGTCTCGCCGAGCGCGTAGCTATCGGCGAAATTGTCGATGACGGACTCGCGAAAGCGATCCTCGTAGTCGAGCACGTAATGGGGAATGCCGAGCTTGGCCGCGACGTCGCGGGCGTCGTGGATGTCCTGGCCGGCGCAGCAGGCGCCCTTGCGGTGGGTCGCGGCGCCATGGTCGTAGAGCTGCAGCGTGATGCCGACGACGTCGTAGCCTTCCGCCTTCAAGAGCGCAGCCGTCGTCGATGAATCGACGCCGCCCGACATGGCAACGACGACCCTGGTATCCTCAGGACGGCCTTCGAGATCCAGACTGTTGAGCATGGGCCTTAAAGCGTTGTGGACGGCGGCGTTGGGCGATCCGCTGGGTGCTTCCGGCGGGACAAAGGCGACCCGCGGGAACCTTGGTTCCCGAATGGCGCGGCCTGCCCGGTCGAAAGCGGCTGAGAGCTGTCTCTTTAATATAGGCGGCCTTCCGGTGAAGCAATCACGCACGCCGCCAGGTTAGGGCAATTCTTGCCGGGGAGGCAGAAATGGCGGGGTCGCGGAGGGCCCCGCGGCGGGGCGCTAAATTACCAAATCTTTGATTTTGCTAGAAAAAATACCGCTGCGCGGGGCTGGCCCGCTCCTTGCTACCTCTCATACCGAAGATGTTTCCAAGGGGTTGCCTGTGGTCGGTCGTACGTCAGATGTAGCGGCAAGCGTGCAAGTCCAGAGCGCGCAGCAAAAGCCTGCCCGCTCGCAGGCGCCGAAAGACACGTCCAACGACTCCTTCGGCTCGCTGGTCGACAGCAACACCCAGGCGATCAGCGACAGCGCGGCGTCCTCCGCGCAGGACACCCCGCGCCGGACCGATTCATCGTCCGCCTCGGACAAGAGCCCGCGCGATCGTTCGGCGACCGACCAATCCTCGCAGAGCAAGGCCAGCGACGACACCGACAATTCCGCGCCGGCCAACGACACCAAGAACGACACGACCGCGGATCCGGCCAAGGCTGACAGCAAGACCAAGGACAAGTCCGAGACCTCCGACGCCAAATCGGCCGACAAGTCTGCCGACAAATCGGCGGACAAGCCCGACGAGACCAAGGGGGACAAGACCGACGGCCTTGCCGCCGCCGTCGATGCCGCCGCAGCCGCGCAGATCGACGCGACGCCGGCCGTGCCCGATCCGAACGCAATCGTGGTGGCCGCGCCGGTGGTGCCGATCGATCCGAACGCGGCTGCGAACCAGGCCACCAGCTCCGCCTCCTCGCCACTGACGATCGCCGCCGCCGGCATCGCCGCCAGCGCGGCCATCGCGGCGCAGATCGCCGGCACCAAGACCGACACCGCGACGCCGGGCGACAAGAGCGCCAAGACCGCAAGCGCCAAGGTCGATGCCGACACCTCGGCGACGCTGGCCGATGCCGCAACCGGGACGACCGATGCGGCCGCGGCCGATGCCAAGACCGATGGCGGCCTGATCGCCGCCGTCGATCAGGGCACGCCGAAAACCTCGTTCAAGGCCGCAGTCACCGCGCAAGGCGGGAGCGACGTCTCCAATATCGGCCAGGACACCGGCAAAGCCAACGCCGCGCTGACCCCGGCCACGGCAGCGTCCGCCAACGCGGCGCATCCGCAAGCCGACAAGCCGCCGATCGACGCGGCCGACGCCAAGGCCGCCACCTCCGACCGCACGGCCGATGCGACCCAGGGCACGCCGGCCACGCACGCTCATGCGGGCGCGCAGGCCGCTGTCCCCACGACCGACACCAGCGCGCAGGCGGCCTCGGCCGTGCAGGCGCCGCTGACCAATACCACTTCGGCCGCCACGGCTTCGACCGCGACGCTCACGGCGACCGCGGCGAATGCCAACGCCATTCCGATCAGCGGCGTGCCGATCGAAATTGCCGCCGCCGCACGCGCGGGCAAGACCCGGTTCGACATCAGCCTCGATCCGCTCGACCTCGGCCGCATCGACGTCCGCATCAATGTCGACCGCAACGGCCAGGTCACCTCGCATCTCACCGTCGAGAAGCCGGAGACGCTGCAGATGCTGCGGCAGGACGCGCCGCAATTGCAGCGCGCGCTCGACGATGCCGGCCTCAAGACCGGCAGCAACGGGCTGTCCTTCAGCCTGCGCGACCAGAATTCGTCGGGCCAGAACTCCGGCCAGAACAACGACAATGGCGGCAATACTCGCCGGCTGATCATCAGCGACGAGGACGCAGTTCCCACGGCCCCGGTCGGGCGCAGCTACGGCCGCATGCTCGGATCGAGCAGCGGCGTCGACATCAGAGTGTGAGGAGTATCGAGACATGACCACCACGACTGGCGCCACCGCTCCCTCGGTCGTCTCGGGCACGACCGACCTGTCGAAATCGTCCACGTCGAACCCGAGCCTGGGCTCGACCACCGGCGCGACGCTGGCCGGCAACTTCCAGACCTTCCTGACGCTGCTGACGACGCAGCTGCAGAACCAGAACCCGCTCGATCCGCTCGACACCAACCAGTTCACCCAGCAGCTGGTGCAGTTCGCCGGCGTCGAGCAGCAGCTCAAGACCAACGACTCGCTGTCCCAGCTCGTCACCCTGCAACAGACCACGCAGGCGACCCAGGCGCTCGGCTTCGTCGGCAAGACCGCCCTGGTCGACGGCACGACCGCAAGCATGACGAAGTCGTCGGCAACCTGGCATCTCAACGTGCCCAGCGACGCCACCGTCGACATCACCGTCGCCAATGCCAGCGGCCAGACCGTGTTCACCGGCAAGTACACCGCCGGCGCCGGCACCGACGTTCCGTTCACCTGGAACGGAATGGGCAATGACGGCACGCAATGGCCCGACGGCAAGTACACGATCTCGGCCACGGGCAAGGACGTCGCCAACAACAATGTCGGCATCTCCGCGCAGGTGCAGGGCGTAGTGTCGTCGGTCGACCTGACCCAGTCGCCGCCGCTGCTGACCATCGACGGCGCCAGCTACACCCTGAGCCAGGTCAAGAGCATCATCGCCACCAGCAGCAATTAAAGGCGGCGCGCGATCCACACATTCCGTGTCGTCCTGGCGAAAGCCAGGACCCATAACCACCGAAAATCGTTTCGATGCGAGGACGTACCCCCGAGTCTTCGCCAAACTTCGCGCCGGGGTAATGGGTCCCGGCCTTCGCCGGGACGACAATTGGGGGCCTTGCGACACCCCGCGCAGGCCTCGTTCGTTAGTAAAGTATTTACGAACACCCCCTCGGCCCGCCCGGACGCACCGTCCCGCCGGTCGAGACGGCTGCGTTCCAGCCATTTTCAACGAGAATTGTATTGAACCCTTAGGCTTAGCGGATTTTTAAGCCGGCCCGCGTAGGGTTACTGAGTGAGTTCAGTGGTTGAGAGTTTGTGAGTACGCCATGACAGAACCCCATCGCCCGAGGGTAAAATACGTCATCGGGCCGGACGGAAGTCCGTTGACGATTGCGGATCTGCCTGCACCCGGCACCAAGCGCTGGGTCATCCGCCGCAAGGCCGAAGTCGTCGCCGCAGTCCGTGGCGGTCTTCTCTCCCTCGAGGAGGCCTGTAGCCGTTATACCCTGACGGTTGACGAATTCCTCTCCTGGCAGTTTTCCATCGACCAGCACGGTCTGGCGGGACTTCGCACCACCCGTATCCAGCAATATCGCCAGTAGGCAATCCGGAAATCTGCGGCTTTTGACGAAAATCGGCCTCGCCCAGCGAGGCCGATTTTTTTCATGACGCGACTTTTGTCGCAGCTCTTAACCTTCGTTAACCATATCGAAACCATCACCTAGGCAATAATTGCCCAGTCGGCCTTTCCTGTGAAAGCAGCCGAATCTGTCGGGGCGGTTGCTTGCAAGGTCTTGCGGACTTTCTGAAGGGTATCGGAGCCGCCCGGTTCGGGGCGATGATCGCGGTCACCGCCGCGCTCGTCGGCTTTTTCGCGTTCGTCATCATGCGCGTCACCACGCCGCAGATGACGACCCTGTTCACCGACCTCAGCGTCGAGGATTCCTCGGGCATCATCAAGGACCTGGAGCGCCAGGGCATCCAGTTCGAGCTGCGCAATGAAGGCAGCATCATCATGGTGCCCAAGGACAAGGTCACCCGCCTGCGGATGAAGCTTGCCGAGGGCGGCCTGCCCAAGGGCGGCGGCGTCGGCTACGAGGTGTTCGACAAGTCGGACGCGCTCGGCACCACCTCTTTCGTCCAGAACATCAACCACCTTCGCGCGCTGGAAGGCGAGCTCGCCCGCACCATCCGCGCCATCGACCGCATCCAGGCCGCCCGCGTCCATCTGGTGCTGCCCGAGCGCCCGCTGTTCTCGCGCGAGGCGCCGGAGCCGTCGGCCTCGATCGTGGTTCGTGTCCGCGGCGCGCTGGAAGCCCAGCAGATCCGCGCCGTCCGCCACCTCGTCGCCTCTGCCGTGAACGGGCTGAAGCCGCAACGGGTCTCGATCGTCGACGAGACCGGGCAGCTGCTCGCCGACGGCGCCCAGACCGATCCGGAGCAGGCGATGGGCGACGAGCGCCGCACCGCCTTCGAGAAGCGGATGCGCAAGCAGGTCGAGGACATCGTCTCCTCCGTGGTGGGGACGGGGCGCGCCCGGGTCCAGCTCTCCGCCGATTTCGACTTCAACAAGATCACCCAGACCTCGGACAAATTCGACCCCGAAGGCCGCGTGCTGCGCTCGAGCCAGACCCGCGAAGAGCAGAGCATGACCGCCGACAACAACGGCCAGGTCACCGTCAACAACGAATTGCCGGGCAACCAGCAGAACAGCGGCGTCGCGGCCAAGGACCAGAGCAAGAAGAGCGAAGAGACCAACAATTACGAGATCTCCCGCACCACCAAGACCGAGGTGACCGAGGCCGGCCGGGTCAACCGCATCTCGGTCGCGGTGCTGGTCGACGGCATCTACGCCAAGAACGACAAGGGCGATCTGGCCTACCAGGACCGCACCAAGGAGCAGCTCGATCGCATCGCCACGCTGGTGCGCTCGGCGATCGGCTTCGACCAGAAGCGCGGCGACCAGGTCGAGGTCGTCAATCTGCGCTTTGCCGATGCCCCCTCCACCACCCCGATCGCCGAGCCCTCCGGCTTCCTCGGCATGCTCCAGTTCACCAAGGACGACGTCATGTACTTCGTCGAGCTCGGCGTGATGATGCTGCTCGGCCTGGTCGTGCTGTTCCTGGTGATCCGTCCGCTGGTCAAGCGCATCCTGGCATCCGACGAAGTCGCAGCCGCCATCTCCGGCGTCCTCACCGGCCCGGCCGCCTCGGAAGAGGCCCCGTCCGGACAGCCCCTCCTTCCGAGCGGCGCCGCCAGCGCGATCGACGTCGCCACCGTCCAGGGCCAGGTCCATGCCCAATCCGTCCATCGAGTCGGCGAACTCGCCGAGCGCAATCCCAACGAGACCGTCGCCATCATCCGCCAATGGCTGACCGAACCCGCGAAATAATCGAGAAGTGATCTGACATGGCCGCTGCCCTGCAAAACGCCAATTCCAACGACATCACCAGCGTGATCTCCACGCTCGGTCAGCGTGCCGGCAGCCGCGGCGGCGCGAAGGTCGAGGCGGTGGCGGGGCCGAAGCGCGCCGCGATCCTGATGCTGGCGCTGGGCGAGCAATATGGCGGCAAGATCTGGTCGCTGCTCGACGACGACGAGGTGCGCCAGCTCTCGCTGGAGATGTCGACGCTCGGCACCGTCGAGGTCGACACGGTGGAGGACATGCTGCTCGAATTCGTCTCGCGGATGTCGGCCTCCGGCGCGCTGATGGGCAATTTCGACGCCACCGAGCGGCTGCTCCAGCAATATCTGGCACCCGAGCGCGTCAACGGCATCATGGACGAAATCCGCGGGCCGGCCGGCCGCAACATGTGGGAGAAGCTCTCCAACGTGCAGGAAGAGGTGCTCGCCAACTATCTCAAGAACGAATATCCGCAGACCATCGCGGTCGTGCTGTCGAAGCTGAAGCCGGAACACGCCGCTCGCGTGCTCGGCATCTTCCCCGAGGATCTGGCGCTCGACGTCGTCAACCGCATGCTGAAGATGGAGGCGGTGCAGAAGGAGGTGATCGAGAGCGTGGAGAAGACGCTGCGCACCGAATTCATGTCCAATTTGTCGCAGACCCGCCGCCGCGACGCCCACGAGGTGATGGCGGAAATCTTCAACAATTTCGACCGCCAGACCGAAACCCGCTTCATCACCTCGCTGGAAGAGGACAACCGCGAATCGGCCGAGCGCATCAAGGCGCTGATGTTCACCTTCGACGACCTCGTGAAGCTCGATTCCGGCTCGGCCCAGACCTTGATGCGCAACGTCGACAAGGACAAGCTCGGCGTCGCGCTCAAGAGCGCCAACGAGGACGTCCGCAACTTCTTCTTCGGCAACATGTCCTCGCGCGCGGCCAAAATGCTCCAGGACGACATGGCGGCAATGGGTCCGGTCCGCCTGCGCGACGTCGACGAGGCCCAGGCGCTGCTGGTCAACCTCGCCAAGGATCTCGCCGCCAAGGGCGAGATCATGCTGACCAAGAACCGCGCCGACGACGAGCTGGTGTATTGATGGCCGCTCCGGCAAAATTTCTGTTCGACAACGACTTCGCCGCGCCCGACCGGACGCGCGAGAAGGCGGCAACTGCGGCCGAGATCGCCCAGAAGGTCGCGGAAGCCGAGGCGCGCGCCTACCAGGACGGCTTTGCCGCCGGCCAGCGCGAGGCCAAGGCCGAGAGCGACCGCCGCGTCGCGCTCGCCATGGAAGAGATCAACATCGGCATCCGGGGCATCGCGGCGGGCATCGGCAATATCGAAACCAGGATGGAGACCGAGGCGGTCGACGTCGCGGTGGCTGTGGCGCGCAAGCTGTGCGCCGATCTGGTCGCCGCCGAGCCGCTCGGCGAGATCGTCGCCCTGGTCAAGGACTGCTTCTCGCATCTGGTCGCGACGCCGCATCTCGTCGTCCGCATCAATGACGCGCTCTACGACGCCGCGCGCGAGAACATCGAGCGGCTGGCCAAGCAAAGCGGCTTCGAAGGTCGGCTGGTGATTCTGGCCGAGCCCGAGATTGCCACCGGCGACTGCCGGATCGAATGGGCCGATGGCGGCGTCGTGCTGGAGCGCGCCGCCATCACGGCCAAGATCGACGAAATGGTGGGACGCTATGTTGCGTCCCGCAGGGGGAGCTAAGCCATGAGCGACACCGACGGACAGGTCCCGCTGCCCGATCTCAACGGCCCGATGCCACCTACCGGCACCGACGTCGGCTACAACGAGGACGAATATGCGACGCGCGCCGCCGCCGACCTCGAGGCCGTATTCGACGTACCGGTGCAGGTCTCGGCCGTGCTCGGCCGCTCCAAGATGGACGTCAGCGAGCTGTTGAAGCTCGGACCCGGGACCGTGCTCGAGCTCGACCGGCGCGTCGGCGAAGCCATCGACATCTACGTCAACAACAAGCTGGTCGCCCGCGGCGAAGTCGTCCTGGTGGAGGACAAGCTCGGCGTGACCATGACCGAAATCATCAAGACTGAACGCGCCTAAAGCGATGACGCGCGGCAGCGCGACCAGACGGACAGGAGACTGATATGCGGCTTCTCATCGTTGGCACATTGAAGGGCCAGCTCACCACCGCCACCAAGATCGCGATGGCGAACGGCGCCACCGTGACCCACGCCGAGGATCTCGACCAGGCAATGCGCGTGCTGCGCGGCGGCAAGGGCGCCGACCTTCTGCTGGTCGACGTCGCCCTCGACATCCGCGATCTCGTGATGCGGCTCGAAGCCGAGCACATCCACGCTCCGATCGTCGCCTGCGGCATCACCAACGACGCCCGCGCCGCGGTCGCCGCGATCCATGCCGGCGCCAAGGAATACATCCCGCTGCCGCCGGACCCGGAACTGATCGCAGCGGTGCTGGCCGCGGTCGCCAACGATTCCCGCGAGCTGGTCTACCGCGATGAGGCGATGGCCAAGGTGATCAAGCTCGCCCAGCAGATCGCGGGCTCGGACGCTTCGGTGATGATCACCGGCGAATCCGGTACGGGCAAGGAAGTGCTGGCCCGCTACGTCCACACCCGCTCGGGCCGCGCCAAGCGCCCGTTCATCTCGATCAACTGCGCCGCGATCCCCGAGCATCTGCTGGAGTCCGAGCTGTTCGGCCACGAGAAGGGCGCCTTCACGGGCGCGATCGCCCGCCGCATCGGCAAGTTCGAGGAGGCAACCGGCGGCACGCTGCTGCTCGACGAAATCTCGGAGATGGACGTCCGCCTGCAATCGAAGCTGCTCCGCGCCATCCAGGAGCGCGTGATCGACCGTGTCGGCGGCACCAAGCCCGTTCCGGTGGACATCCGCATCATCGCGACCTCGAACCGCAATCTGGTCGATGCCGTGCGCGAGGGCACGTTCCGCGAGGACCTCCTGTTCCGGCTCAACGTCGTGAATCTGAAGATCCCGCCGCTGCGTGAGCGTCCCCTCGACATCCTCGAACTCGCCCAGCACTTCGTGAAGAAATACGCCGAAGCCAACGGCGTGCCGATGCGCCCGATCTCGGCGGAGGCGCGCCGCGTGCTTTCGACCAACCGCTGGCAGGGCAACGTCCGCGAACTCGAAAACACCATGCACCGTTCGGTCCTGATGGCGCAGGGCGACGAGATCGGCGCCGATGCCATCCTCACGCCCGACGGCGACCGCCTCGACCTCGCCAAAACCGTCCCGGCCGTGGCGCATGCCACCATGGCCGCCGAGCAGGTGACGCGGGCCTTGGTCGGCCGCACCGTCGCCGACGTCGAGCGCGACCTGATCCTGGAGACGCTGAAGCACTGCCTCGGCAACCGGACCCATGCCGCCAACATCCTGGGCATCTCGATCCGCACGCTGCGCAACAAGCTCAACGAATATTCCGACGGCGGCATTCCGATCACCCCCGCCGGCACACCCGGAGAATATCCGCGCATGCCGATGGTGGGGGCGTAGGCAACAGCTTGTTGGTCTCATGATGCCCGCACCGGGGCATATAGGAGTCATGGACGGCCGGGGCGACCTAGCCCTGGCGACCGGTTTGCTGGCTATGTGGCCGCCGCGCTCGCGTCAGCCTACTTGCCCGGCGGTACGTAGACGCTTGCAAGCTTCGCGGCCTTTTCCGCGATTGTTTTGAATTCACTCATCTTCCAGGCGCGCACAGTCTCGATCTTGGCAATGGCGCCGCTTGCAGCGGCGGCCATTCCGATGGCGACAGCATCCGCCCCGTCGGGCAACTCGGTAACGAGCAACGCGTCATGCGAGCCGGTCGTCATGAACGCTCCCTGGAGCTTCCCGCCCGCCTTCTCGACCAACGCACCGATGACTGCGGTACGATCGGCCGGCTTGTCGACCATTCCCTTGATACCGGAATTTGAGTATGAGACGTACGAGATGAACAACGGCATGTTTCTCTCCGTCGAGGTTACAGCGGTGACAATGTAGTCCTGGAAGAGACGCTCTGAACGAGAGCGAGGCACAGCCTGCCGACAGCATGCGAGCTGCCTTGAAAATCGAGCTACGGACTTCGGCACGTCCAACTGGCAGCTTCTGCTGACTATAGCCGACTCCACGATGCAGCGCGAACGGTAAGCCAAGCCTACCCATTCGGCATGCAACTCTTCTGCCGGACGGACAAATCTGTTTCCCGGCACCGCTATCGGTGAGTGAAGCAGTTCACAATCAAAACACATCAAGATAGCTAGAGTCCTCGCGCTGCGCGACGTGATGTCGGCCAGAGCCGCATCGGGCTCGCGAAAACGTCCCTCACATCGAAAGGGCACGCCATGAAATACTCGTCGTGGAGGATCTCCCGCCTATCGCTCATTGTTGCGCTGATTGCAGCTTCGGCCCCGCTTGCACGCGCTGACGTGATTATGGATTGGAATGCAAAGGCCGACGCGATCGCTGCCGAGAAGCAAACTCCTCCAGCGCCCCACAGCCACGCATTATCCAAGATGCACGTTGCAATGTTTGAAGCAGTCAACGCCATCGACCGACGGTACGCGCCATACAAATTATCATTGTCTGCAGATCGTTCGACGTCGCGGGAAGCGGCGGCGGCAGTTGCGGCTCACGACGTGCTGCTCTCGATCTATCCAGACCTCAAGCCGGACCTGGATGCGACGTTGACAAACTCCCTGGTGCCGATTGCCGACGGCGAGTCCAAGATCGCCGACATCGGCCTCGGGCAAGAAGCCGCCATGAAGATCATCGAGCTTCGTGCGAACGACGGCAGCGCCGTTCCGGAAACTTACCGGCCCCTTACGACACCGGGCGCCTACGTTCCGACCACCGTCCCGCTGTTCTCGACCGTGGGCGCAACAACGCCTTGGGTCATGGCCTCCGGGTCGCAGTTTCGCCCCGGCCCGCCGCCGGCGCTTGATTCGGAGGTGTGGACGCGGGATATCAATGAAATCCGCGAGGTCGGCAGCCGAAGCAGCCCGACCCGGACGCCCGAGCAAACGACGGTCGGTCGGTTCTGGTTCTTTGTCGGTGCCCGCACCTACAATCCGATCGTGAGGCAGGCGGCAATGGCCAAGGGCATGGATCTCGTCGACTGCGCCCGGCTGTACGCGTTGACTTCAATTGCGGGCAACGACGCCTTGGTCGCCGTGTTCGACGCAAAATACCACTACAATTTCTGGCGGCCGATCACGGCCATCCGCAACGCGGACCTGACGTCGAATGCGGCGACGCCTCGCGAAGCGTCCTGGATTCCGCTGGGGGACACGCCGATGCATCCGGAATATCCCTGCGCTCACTGCATCACGTCGGCAGCGATTTCGACAGTGCTCCAGACTGTCGTTGGAGATTTCGGCGAATTCTCGCTGACCAGCCCCACTGCGCCAGGCGTCACGCGAAAATGGTCGCGGCTCCAAGACTATAGCGACGAAGTCTCCAACGCCCGCATCTGGGCCGGCTTTCACTACCGGTTCTCGACCGAGATCGGCAAGGACATGGGCCGGAAGATCGGCGCGCTGACCATCGCCACGCAGCTTCGCGGTGTGGAAGCGATGGCGGAGCCAAAGCGTTAACCTGCTGCCCACCCCCTCAGTGTCGTCCTAGCGAAAGCCAGGACGCGCTGGAGAGGGATTGTGCGTAGCCCGGATGAACGGAGCGACATGCGGGGAAATCTGCCGCGGCGCCCCCCGGATATCGCCTTACTCATCCGGGCTGTGGGACTGAACACATGGCCGCACCGCATTCGGCGACTAGGTCGCGTCAGCACAACGCCCTATAACCCCGCGTGAGAACCACGCGAGGATATACATGTCGGAAGCTCAAATCACGGACTGGCTGGCGACGCAGCGGCAGGCGATGATCGATCTGCTGCGCGATGTCGTGAACATCGATTCCGGGTCCTATGACAAGGAAGGCGTCGATGCGGTCGGGGCGCGGTTCGAGCAGCATTTTGCCGAGCACGGCATTCCGTTCCGGCGCGAGGCCAACGCCACCTTCGGCGATGCGATCCATGCCGACGTCGTAAAGCCCGGCAGCAACGAGAAGCCGGTGCTGTTGATGGGACATCGCGACACCGTGTTCGGCAAGGGCGAGGCCGGCCGGCGTCCGTTCACGATTCAAGACAAGCGCGCCTATGGTCCGGGCGTTGCCGACATGAAGTCCGGCGTCGTCATGAACATATTCGTGGCAACCGCCTTCCACAAATTCGGCGGCAGCCCGCACCCGATCAAGCTGCTGATCACCTCCGACGAGGAAATCGGCTCGCCATCCTCGCGGCCGGTGATCGAGCGCGAAGGACGCGCCGCGCGCGCCGTGTTCAATTCCGAGCCGGGCCGCCCGACCGGCAATATCGTCACCGGCCGCAAGGGCGGCATCTTCATGCATGTCGCCATCACCGGCAAAGCCGCGCATTCCGGCGCCAATTTCGCCGCCGGCGTCAGCGCGATCGGCGAGCTCGCGCACAAGATCGTCCATATCCACGCGCTGACCGATCTCGACAAGGGCATCACGCTCAATGTCGGCCTCGTCTCGGGCGGGCAGTCCGTCAACACGACGGCGCCCTACGCGGAGGGGCAGATCGACCTGCGCTATGTCGATCCGGCGGATCGCGCGAGGGTGATGGCCGCGATCGAGACCATCATCGCGACACCTTACGTGCCTGGCACCAGCGCGACACTCACGGTCAAGGGCGAGTTCGTCCCGGTGGTGCAGAGCGCCGATTCAAAGGCGCTGTTCGAGAACTATCAGGCCGCCGCAAAGCAGGCCGGCCTCACCACGCTGCAGGGTGAGTTCTCCGGCGGCTGCGCCGATTCCGGCTTCACCGCCGCGGTGGGAACGCCGACCATCTGCGGCCTCGGCCCCGTCGGCGGGCTCGCGCACACGCCGGAGGAATATCTCGAGCTCGACAGCATCGTGCCGCGCGCGCAGGCGCTGGCGCTGGCGATTTTGCGGGGGTAGTCGCCACGCACTCTGTCGTCATGCCCGGGCTTGACCCGGCCATGACGAGTTGGGAGAGCGGCGCGTCGCATTGGCCGCGGACGCATTCGCCCTACGAATAACTCGGCGCATCCGGCTTGCGGAATATCTGGATGGGGTCGCCCGGCACGATCGGGTGGCCGCTGAACATCGCATAAGCGTAGAGCGCGAGATAGGCGATCGCGAGCGCACCGACCGCGTAGAAGGTCCAGGTCGCGACGCGTTTCATCATTGCGCTCCATTGCCGTCCCGGCGGGAGGCCGAGCTGCTTCTAGAGCGATGGAAGCAAAAAGGCCAGCCTGCACGGCCCGTGGCCGGCGGCGATCAAATGCCGCGCCGGACGTGCGTGGGAACGCTGACGTCCGCAAGCCTGGCGGCGTCTTCGTCCTGATCCACCGCCACGTACTGGCCGTGCCAATAGGCCAGCGCAGCGTTGCGGGTCGAATTCTTGACGTCCCGCACCCGCCCGATGATGAGCCCGTGCGAATGGCGCTCGACGATCTCCTCGACTTCACAATCGACGGCGGACAATGCCCCAACCAGCAGCGGAACACCCGAGACCGCCGTCACCCAACTGGCGCCCGCAAAACGATCGGCACCCTTGAGCCCGCCCTTGCCGGCAAAGCGCTCGGCGACGTCGAGCTGATCGGCCGCGAGGATGTTCACGCCGAAGGCACCGTAGCGGCGGATCAGCGGGAAGGAGGAGGCGTCGCGGTTGATACTGACGATCAGCGTCGGCGGATCGACCGAGAGCGAGGTGACGGAGGTGACCGTCATGCCGGTGATCTCCTTGCCCCGTCCGGCGGTGATGACGCTGACACCGCCGGTGAGGTGGCGCATGGCGCCGCGGAAAGCGGCGGACGAAACGGCATTTTCGGTCATGAGATCGCGGGGCACTACATTCATGGCATCGTCCCCAAGCCGGGGTCCCTCTCTATTTAGGTACGATCGTCCGCCGACAAAAGATGGCTCAGGATCGAGCCTTCGAGACCCGCGAGCTCGGCCGAGCCGCGTTCGCGGGGCCGGGCCGTGTTAACCACGACGTCATGGGCGATCCGCCCTTCCTCGATCACCAGCACCCGGTCGGCCAGCGCGACCGCCTCGGCGACATCGTGGGTCACCAGGATCGCGGTAAAGCCCTGGTCGCGCCAGACGCGCTCCAGCAGCCGCTGCATCGAGATGCGGGTCAGCGCGTCCAACGCGCCAAGAGGTTCGTCGAAGGCGAGCACACGGGGGCGCGAGACCAGCGCGCGAGCGAGGGCAACGCGTTGCTTCTGGCCGCCCGACAGCACCGAGGGCCACTGGTCGCGCTTGTCGGCCAGCCCGACCTCGGTCAGCGCCTTCTCCGCGCGTGAATGCGCGTCGGACGAGGCACGATCGCGACCGAGGCCGACCTCGACATTGGAGAGAACGCGGGCCCAGGGCAGCAGCCGAGGCTCCTGGAACATCACGCGGATATCCTCGGGCTTCACCGCGTCGCCGAGCGAGATGCTGCCGGCGTCGATCTTCTCAAGGCCGGCGATGAGGCGCAGCAGCGTGCTCTTGCCGCAGCCGCTTTTTCCCACGATGGCGACGAACTGGCCGGCGGGGATGTGCAAATCGATGCCGCGCAGCACCTCGTTGTCGCCGTAGGATTTGCGCAAGCCGCGGATGCTGAGCGGCAGGCCGCTCGTTTGCACCGGGCGCTCCTCGCGCACCACGCGGGCATGAGGCGCGAAATTGGCGCGGGTGGCGAGCTCGGTTTCCGGAAGGGAGGTACGAAGGGCTGTCTGCATGTGATTCCCAGTATTTCTGCTCAACGTTTCCAATAGGCGGGGTGCCAGGAGAGCGTCGCCCGCTCCAGCACGCGGGAGGCGCTGTCGGCGAGCTTGCCGAGCAGCGCGTAGATCAGGATTGAGAGCACCACGACGTCGATCAGCATGAACTCGCGCGCCTGCATCGCCATGTAGCCGAGGCCCGAGGAGGCTGCGATGGTCTCGGCGACGATCAGGGTCAGCCACATGATGCCGAGCGCGAAGCGGATGCCGACGAAGATCGAGGGCAGCGCGCCCGGGAAGATCACGCGGCGGAACAGCTCGCCATCGGTCATGCCGTAGATGCGGCCCATCTCGATCAGCTGCGGGTCGACGGTGCGGATGCCGTGCAGCGTGTTGAGGTAGATCGGGAAGAACACGCCGAGCGCCACCAGAAACAACTTCGCGCTCTCGTCGATGCCGAACCACAAGATGACAAGCGGGATCAGCGCCAGATGCGGCACGTTGCGCACCATCTGGAGCGTGGTGTCGGTGAGCTTTGACGACAGCTGCGACAGGCCGTTGGCAAGACCGAACGCGAAGCCGATGCTGCCGCCGATCAGGAAGCCGATCGAAGCGCGACAGAACGAAACCCAGATGTTGCGCACGAGCTCGCCGGAGAGCAGCAGCTTCCAGCCTGCAAGCAAGACGTCGCTCGGCGCCGGCAGCACCCGCGTCGGCACGAAGCCGGTGACGCTGGCGACCTGCCAGATCGCGATGATGGCGAGCGGCACGATCCACTGGATCAGGCCGTCGACGCGCGGCAGACGCAAGCCGCGGGGAAGCGAAGCGCTGTCGATCAGGCTCATGACTGCAACACCTTGTGCCGCGGACGGAAGTCGCTGCCGACCGTTTCACCAAAAGGACCGCCGTTGAAGTGCAGCCTGGTCACGTTGCTGGGTTGCTCCAGCGAGAGCAGCGGGAACACCAGCTCGGCGAAGCGATAGGCTTCCTCCAGATGCGGATAGCCCGACATGATGAAGGTGTCGATGCCGATGTCCTGATACTCCTTGATGCGGGCCGCGACCGTCTGGGCGTCGCCGACCAGCGCCGTGCCGGCGCCGCCACGCACGAGGCCGACGCCAGCCCACAGGTTCGGGGCGATCTCGAGCTTGTCGCGCTTGCCGCCGTGGAGCTGCGCCATGCGCTGCTGGCCGACCGAATCCATCCGCGCAAAGTTCTTCTGCGCGGTCGCGATGGTCTCGTCGCTGACATGCTTGATCAGCTCATTGGCCGCTCGCCAGGCCGCGTCATTGGTCTCGCGGACAATCACGTGGAGCCGGATGCCGAACGATAGTTTTCGACCGCGTGCAGCGGCCACCTCCTTCACCTTCGCGATCTTCTCCGCGACCAGCGCCGGCGGCTCGCCCCAGGTGAGATATTTGTCGACGGTGTCGACAGCGACGTCGATGCCGGCATCCGACGAACCGCCGAAATAGAGCGGCGGACGCGGCGACTGAACCGGCGGAAACAGCAGCTTGCCGCCCTCGACGTGAAGGTGCTTGCCCTCGACATTGACGGTCTTGCCGCCGAGCAGGTCGTTATAGACGCTGAGGAATTCGCGGGTGACCTCGTAGCGTTCGTCATGGGCGAGGAAGATGCCGTCGCCCTTGTTCTCGACGGGATCGCCGCCGGTGACGACGTTGACGAGAAGCCGGCCATTGCTGATGCGGTCGAGCGTCGCTGTCATGCGCGCCGCCACGCTCGGCGATTGCAGGCCGGGGCGGACGGCCACGAGATAGCGCAGCCGCTCGGTGAACGGCGCGACCGAGGAGGCGACGATCCAGGAATCCTCGCAAGATCGCCCGGTCGGCAGCAGCACGCCGAAATAGCCGAGCTGGTCGGCGGCCTGCGCGATCTGGCGCAGATAGTTGAAATTGACCTCACGGCCGCCGATGCCGGTGCCGAGATAACGGCCGTCGCCATGGGTCGGCAGGAACCAGAGAATGTTGGCGTTCGCTTGCTTGCTCACGTGCTTGCTCATGATCCTGGCCTCCGCGCCACGTCGGAAATCTTGATGGATTTGGGGATCAGGTTGAGCGCGAGGAACGCGTCGGCAACCCGCTGCTGGTCGGCGATGACGGCGTCGGTCAACGGCTTGATGCCGTAGGACTGCCGCTTCAGCGCCACCTCCACCACGGGGACCGACAGGCCAATCGACGGCGCCAGCTGCTCCGCAACCGCATGGATGTCGCCCTTGGCCCAATCGTCGACCGCGCTCAGCTCGGCCAGCACGGCGTCGACGATCTCGGGGTTGGCTTCGAGGAATTTCTTCGAGGAGAAATAGAACTGGTAGTTCGCGACGATGTCGGTGCCGTCGGTAAGCGTGCGGGCGCTGGTGGCGGCTTCCGCAGCGGCCTGGAACGGATCCCAGATCACCCAGGCATCGACCGCGCCGCGCTCGAAGGCGGCGCGCGCGTCGGCAGGAGCAAGAAAGACCGGCTCGATCTCGGAATATTTGACGCCGGCTTTCTCCAGCGCCTTGACCAGGAGATAATGGACATTGGAGCCCTTGTTCAGCGCGACCTTCTTGCCCTTGAGATCGGCGACCGATTTCAGCGGGCTGTCCTTCGGCACCAGGATCGCCTCGCCCTTCGGGGCCGGCGGCTCGTAGGCGACATACTGGATCGGCGCGCCGGCGGCCTGCGCGAAGATCGGCGGTGCTTCGCCGGTGTTGCCGAAATCGATCGCGCCGACATTGAGCGCCTCGAGCAGCGGCGGGCCGGAGGGGAATTCGGTCCACACCACCTTGTAGCCGTCGGCAGCGAGCTTCGGCTCCAGCGTGCCCTTGCTCTTGAGCAGCACCAGCTTGCCGTATTTCTGGTAGCCGATGCGGACCACCTTGTCCTGACCGTAGGAGGTGCCGACCGCGGCGGCGACGATACCGATCGACAGCACGATGGCCGCGACCAGACGCTGGATGATACGCCTCATGTTCAAACCCTTTGAAATGGGGAGATTGGTCGGCACGATCAGGCTGCCGGGTTGCGCCAGACGATGTCGCGAATGACGATCGGCTTCGGGATCAGGCCGAGCTTGTAGAAGCGGTCGGCGACACCCTGCTGGGTCGTGACGATGTCGTCAGTGACGGGGCCGACCGCGAAGGCCGAGCGGTTGGCTGCGATGGTCTGGATATCGAGGGGGATGCCGGTGACTGCGGCGAGCGATCTGGCCACCTCGTCGCGATGCTGCTCGGCCCAGCGCGCGGTCGCGGCCGTTACGTCGACGATCTGTTGCAGGATCGCCCCGTGATTCCTAGCGAAGTCGCGGTTGGCGATGTAGAAGGAGTTGGTCTTGGTGACGTCGCGCGCATTGATCAGGATGCGACCGCTCTGCTTGGTCTCGCCGATCGCGAAGTAAGGATCCCAGATCGCCCACGCCTCGATGCTGCCGTTGGCAAAGGCCGGGCCGGCATCCGGCGGCGTCAGGTAGACCGGCGTGATATCGGCATAGGTGAGGCCTGCCTTCTCCAGCGTCTGCACCACGATGTTGTGGGCGCTGGATCCCTTGGTGAAGCCGACGCGCTTGCCTTTCAATTCAGCGATGACGCGGATCGGCGAATCCTTCGGCACCAGAATGCCCTGACCGTTGGTGATGGGCTGGCCGGCGGCATAGACGATCGCCGCGCCCGCGGCCTGGGCAAATACCGGAGGGGAGTCGCCGACCGCGCCGTAATCGACGCTGCCGACATTCATCGCCTCCATCATCGGAGGCCCCGAGGAGAACTCGATCCATTTCACCTCGATGCCCAAGGGAGCGAAATGTTTTTCCAGAGCGGCCTGTTGGCGCGTGATGACCAGCACGCCGTTCTTCTGGTAGCCGACACGAATTTCCTTCACCGCGCCTTGTGACGTTCCTTGTGACGTTCCTTGCGCGTTGGCGCGCGAAGCGAATGCAGCGGCTGCCGCAGTTCCAACGGATAGTTTGAGAAAGTCCCGACGCTGCATCCGACACTCCCGGCCGCGTGCGGCCGTCATCATTTCATCTTTCGGGAATGATGGTGCGGCTTATCGGAGGTGTCGAGACGCGCGCAAAAATAGCGATGCAAGCACTGCGCGCGTGGCGGAGCGCATGATTAATCTTTCAATCCACGGCGCGAATGCAGGGGATATTTTTCCGCACGCGAATGTGAAAAACGCACGTGAGCCGGCAGAGATTCAAAAAATCTCGAAAACAACCCCATGCACAGTAGCCGGGGCGTGCGAAAACAATGACTTACGCCTTATCCGAAATTGGCTTTGACTCGTCGGGCAAAACAGGAGCAGGATGGCATCATGGTGGACTGGGAGCTGTCGTGGCGCGAAGCGTCTTCCATCTCAACTGTCATCCCCCGCGAAGGCGGGAATCCAGTATCCCAGAGACGCCAATGCGTCACACGACCGCCGCGGCGTACTGGATCGCCCGCCCCAGTGCGCAATTGCGCACAAGGCGGGTGATGACACCGAAACTGCTAAGACCACCTCACGGGCAGATTTTGCAGCCCGCGGAACGCCCAGCCGCCGATCCGCACCGGCTCGTCATCGGCGATCTCGATCCGCCCGGCGCGCGCGAACAATGTCGGCAGCGCGACGTCGGCGATCATGGCGCGCGACGCCCAGGCGCCGGCGCAGAAATGCGGACCGGCGCCGAACGCGACGCTCTTGGCCGTGTCACGCCGCACGTCGAACTGGTCGGCGCGCTCAAAATGCTTCTCGTCGCGGTTGGCCGAGCCGAACATCAGGAACACCCGCTCGTCGGTCTCGAACGAGACGTCGCGGATCGACCAGGGCTTGGCGATGCGTCGCGGCGACATGCCGATCGGCGAGATCCAGCGGGCATATTCCTCGAAGGCCTGGAGCCAGGTCACCTCGCCCTTGCGCACGAGGTCGAGCTGGTCGGGATGAGTCAGCAGCGCCCACACCGTCCCGGCGATCGCCTTGCGCGGCTCGTTCTGGCCGCCGGAGATCGCGAGTTTGACGTTCGCGCGCACGCTCTCCATCGCCATGCCGGAAGCGAGGAGCACGCCGAGGATGCTCTGGTCGGGATGCTTGCGCATTACCGGCAGGATGTCGTCGATCGCCGCATCGATGCCCGACGTCGCCGCATGGCAGCGCGCCTCGACGGCTGCGTCGCCGCTGTAATTGGCGATCCCCTCGATCATGCCCTGCGACCAGGCATCCATGTCCGCAAAGCCGATATTGGTGAGGCCGGTGATTGACTTCAGGCATTCGCCGGAGAACGGCAACGCGAAGTCGCGCATGAAATCGATCCGCCCGGGCTCGATCGCAGCGATGATGCGGTCGGCATGGGCCTGGAACAGCGCGGTCCAGTGCGCCTTCACCGTCTTCGGCGACACCGTCGGAAACATCGCGCGGCGCTCGATTTGATGCGCCTCGCCGTCCTTGCGCATCATGTTGTGGCCCATCAGCCGGTTCATCAGGCCCGCGGGCTGGTGCGAGGAGAACACGTCGATCTGCTTCTCGGAGATCGAGATATCGTCGCGGCTGGTCAGCAGCGTCGAGCCGAGCTGCGGCACGAAGGCGATCGGCGCCTCCTTCCGCATCCGCGCGAGCATCGGGTAGGGGTCGGCCCAGAAAGTTTGGGGGTCGATGTCGATGCGCGGCGCCGTGCTCAAGCTTCGCTCCCTTGCTGTTTGCCGCCAAGGCTAGCGGCTTCAGGAGGCGCCGTCTGTCCCCAGCGATTGGGACAGCCTCAGTTCAGCCGACCAGGTCCCGCAAGCAGGCCCAGCACGATTGCGAACAATTCGTTCTGCGAGGAGATGCCAAGCCGCTCATAGGCGCGCTTGCGGTAGGTCACGGTCGAATGCAGGCTGATGCCGAGTGCCTGCGAGATCGCCTCGGAGCTGAAGCCGAGCAGGATGCGGCGGCATACCTCCTGCTCGCGCGGCGTCAGCGCGGAAAGCGGCGCGCGGGTCGCAAACAGCGTGGCAAGATTTTGGTCGTGCGTCGCCGCGCCTTGCTGGAAATGGCGCGCCACGCTCGCGCCGATCGCAGGTGCAATCGCCTTGAGCCGCGCACGCTGGGCGTCGCTGAAGCGGCCTTGGGCGGCGATCCGGTAAAAATTGACGTAGAAGCAGGTGTCGTCGACCCAGATCGCGGTCGCGCATTTGTCGACGATGCCGGAATCCACAAAGAACATCTTGCGGTAGCGCGCGCCGTACATGCGCGGCGCGAAGGCCGGCAGCACGAGCGGCGCGCGGCCCTCGCCTTCGAACAGCGCATCGCGGTTGGGGTCGGATTGGTGGAACTGCCCGGCATAGGCCGCACCGAGATCGCCGCCGATCGGGATGTTGCCGGCATCGAGCAGACAGCGCGCCGCGCCCGCGCGGCTCAGTGCGAACACCATGCAATGCCCGACGCCGGCCTGCCGGCGCAGTGTATCGATCAAGACATCCGGGAAATCCGGGCGACCGATGGCGAGCACCGCTGGCGCGACATCGCCAGCCGCTCGATTTGCGGGCACCGGGCGAGACCGCATGGTTTCCTCCTTGTCGCCTTTTGATGAAATTTATCAGGAATGGGGGCGCGCCGGAAGTCCGGTGTTGCCGGGATATGCCGCGCCGTGGCTGTCGGCCCTGCGCAAAAATGCTTCGCCTCGCTGGAAGTGAACAGGTATCCGGCCTGCCCAAATTGGGCGCAGACAAAAAAGCAGCGGCGGCAAGCGAAGTAACGTCCGCTGCGGGTGAGAAGCGTCCTTGATGAAAAACCGCGTGGCGGGTCTGTTAGGGCTTTTCAAAAAAAGCATCGTTGTGGACTCGCCAAGCCTGGTCGGAGAGCCACTTGTAATCCTGGTCAGGCATGACAGGCACGGTTTTCATGACTTCCTTGGCAACGGGAAGAAAGAAGCTCGATCGATCCTGCGTAACCTTCAGAGAACGGATCGGCACCACAATGCTGTCCTTTCCGGTGGTGAAAAATCCGCCCGAAGCGACAATCGCGTAGTCCCTTCCATCCTTCGTGCCGAAAACGATGTTCCTGACCTCGCCGACGATCTTGTCATCGGAACTGCGGACTTCCGCCCCGATCATCTCGTCGGTCCTCAAACCCGGTGTAAGCTGGTCGATCCTTATCAACGGTTTGGCGTCTTTCTTGTCGCGGCTGCCTGACGATGTTCCGCGCTTGATTTTTGGTTCACGAGCGGCGATTTGCTTATCGGCCGCCTCCTCATCGTTGTCTCCCAATGATCCCATAGGAGGCCCCGCGATAAGTTCGCGAATGTTGGCGAGGAGACGCTCACAGTCTTCGTGACGTCCATAAGATCGAAGCGTGAAAGCGGCATCCCTTAAGCTCCGGAGGTCGCGCACGGACTGACTGTTGGCCGGCCCTCGAAGTCGCGGATTCTGCTGAATTGCCTCCTCAAGCTTGGCGTCGGCAATTTCGCACTCTGCCCGCGCTTGGCTAGCACCGACCGCAACCATCAGTGCGGCTATGAACAAGGTTCCTAGTGTCTTCATCGCTAATTACCTATGTTCTGGCTGGCGTTTTCGAGTCAAGACGTGAGACTTGCGTGCGCACAATGCGGGCCGACCGATCCCTCTGTCGGCCAGCGTGCTTCCCCGCGACAGCTCAATGAAGCCGGGATGGACCATCGTGGTTTGATCCGGTTGGGCGGTCACGCAGCGTCGGTAAGCTGGTGGACAGCGCCGATAATTTGCGCCGGCCAGTAGGGCTTGGTTATAAACCGGGCGCCTGCCGGAAGATCCCCGGCTTTGATTTTGAAATGCCCCGAAGTGACGATGATCCCGACCGGCGGCCAGCGGTCTCTGACCGCTGCCGCCAATTTCAAACCATTCATTGAACCGGGCATATCGATGTCGGTGAACATAAGCCGTATGTTTGAATTCTGTTCGAGCATTTGAATGGCTTCGTCGGCGTTGTTTGCCTCCAGAATGTCAAATCCGGCTCCGCGGAGCATCTCGACGACATCCATGCGAGTAAACATTTCATCTTCGACAACAAGAACGCAGATGGGTGAACCGATAGAAGGCATTTTAGAGAGCCCGCAAAATCTTGTTTGTTTCCTGGTGCCCGCCATGCGGGCCTCCACACGCGCATCAGCCGTTCGTTCAGGGCGGATCGAGCGAAAATCTGATTGCGAATAGCGTCCCTCTTGGGGTGTTCTTCGAGATCGTCAGTTCGCCCATCAATTGCCTGACCAGCCCGTTGATGATCCGGAAACCGAGGCTCTTCCGCGGCTGGTTGATGTCAAATCCGTCGGGGAGTCCTGCGCCTTCGTCGGAAATTTCGACAAGCAAATGTCCGTCGATCTCTCGGGCGTCCACCGTGATTATACCGGGTCCATCGACATAGGCATATTTAACCGCATTCGTGACGAGTTCGTTGACCAGCAACCCCAAAGGAATGGCCTTGTCGGCCGATATGATAACAGGGTCGGAATGACATCGAAGCGTGTGTTCCGGTGCCGAACTCTGAAGATTTTGGCAAAGATGACCGACGAAATCCGAGAGATCTACAAATCCGACCTTGCTGCCCCGCCAGAGGTGATCATGAACTTCCGCGATGGACGCGACGCGCATGGCCGCATTTTCCAGTGCATTCTTCACCTCCACGGACTCTGAGCCGCGTGCTTGGACACGTAGCAGGCCCACGACCGATGTGAGGCTGTTCTTGACGCGATGACTCATCTCACGCGTCAGCAACGCCTCGTGATCGAGGGCCTCCTGAAGTTTGGCGTCAGCGTTTTGACGTTCAATGGCGATGCCGAGGAGACCTGCAAAACCGGCCAGAAAGTCCGCGTCCGCCTCGTCGAATTGTCCGGGATCGTGACTATCAGCTTCGAGAACACCGAACGGGGTTTCGCCCTCTCCACCTCGCCTGATAAGCACGTTGATCGCACGTTTGATGCCATGTTCGGCCAGAAGTTTCGGCGTCCGGAAACGGGTCTCTTCCTGCAAGTGATTGGAAATAACCGATCGACCCGTCTGAAAGGCAAAGCCGGCGGGCGATTCGATATCAGCGCCAAGCGTCACATGATCCACCGTCCCCGCGGGCCAGCCAGTGCCAGCACGCACAATCAAACGCTGTTCAGCGGGGAGATATTCCAAAACCTTGGCATAAGAGCATCCCAGGCCACGAGCACAGAGTTCGGCTGCTTGCTGAAGGATCTGCCGAAAATCACGGGTCTGCAACGCAGCCGTACCAAAGTCCCTGAGGAGAGCCTGTTGGCGGCGGCGGTATGGAAGCTCGTCCTGGCGGTCCAGGAGAGCATCGGAGGCCGGTTGTGCGACGGGCCTCGGTTCGGAAGTCATTAAGCCGCCAATTCTGAATAGCGTCCGTCAGAGAAGCGCTGGCCAGACACGGGAACCTAGGAGGCACCGTACCAACTGCCGGAGTGACGACAAACAACAATGCTCGCATCGCTTGTTGGTTCCTAAGAGCTGGTCCTGTTGGATGGAGTGCGAAATAACAACGCCACCGATAAGCCTTAGCATTATGCAAAATACCGGAGGGGCCTAATCGATTGAAACAAACATGAACGCCGAGCAGCTGGCTGAAAAGTTCCGACAGAAAACATCCGCAGCGGTCGTGGAAAAGGAGAGGCAGACGATTATCGCTGCGGAAAACAAGGACAAGGGAACCGCTGACATCGAGCACTGTAAGCAGGCGATGGAGCGTAAGGTCATACCTTTTCTGGAAGAGCTGAAGCATCACTTGGGTGAAGATCAGTTCTCTTTTTCTCCGCAGATCGAGCGGCACGATCATCGCCCAGTCGGGGTTTCTTTTACCGTGGGCAATGGTGCTCCCACGACCATCTCAACTGCATTCGGCAACATCGTTGTGACCCGGATCGGCGACAGTGGAACGAAAAAGGGTATCCCTTTTGTTTATGCGCCGGATGTCGAGCTTACATTTCCAACTCCGGTGATCTGACGTGAGCTACGATAGCGAAGCAAATTGCGATGGTGATTGAGGATTAAGGCTAACAACACGGCCTGCTCTTACTCCACAAGCCGACATCTCCGGTCTTACCGGTACCTACCCCGCCGCCGCCTTCACCGGCGCCACCCTGACCGCGAGCTTGCCGTAACGATCGGTAAAGGCCTCCGTGTCGATTTCTTCGAGCTTGATCTCGCCGCTCATGACGCCCTGCTTCCAGGCCGCCTGCGCGGGATCGTTCTGGAATTCCGGCATCACCTCGCGGCCGAACAGCTCCAGCGATTCGCAGATGTGCTCGTGGCTGTTCTTGCCCGCCTGGTTCAGGAGGATGACCTGGTCGATGTGCGAGCCCTGGAAGCGCTTCAGCTTCCGCCGAAGCGTCTCCGGCGAGCCGATCAGGCCGCCGCGGAGCGCCGCCTCCTGCGCCTCGGGATTGTCGCGTTTCCACTTGTTGTACTCGTCCCACATGTTGACGGTGTAGGGCGCGGGACGCTGGCGATTCTGCGAGGCGCCGTAGAACCGCAGCGCGAACTGGAAGAAGGTGGCGCCGTCGGCGCGCGCACGTGCCTCCTCGTCCGTCTTCGCGCACATGAAGAACGACACCAGCGCCATGTTCGGGTTGATCTCGTAGTCGGCGAGCTTTGCGAGACGCTTGGTCATGGCGTTGTAATAGGCGTGCACCCAGGCGTGCGCGGCGTCCGCGCTCACGAACTGGAAGCCGAGCGCGCCAAAGCCGTGACGACCGGCGCGTTCGATGGTCGGCAGTTGCGAGCAGGCCATCCACAGCGGCGGATGCGGCTTCTGCACCGGTTTTGGCACGACGTTGCGCAACGGGATGTCGAAGTATTTGCCGTGATGCTCGCTTCCCGCGTCCTTGAACATCGGGAAGATCGCAGCGACGGCCTCCTCGAACACCTCCTTCTTGGTCTCCATGTCGCGGCCGAACGGCGTGAGCTCGGTGATGGACGCACTCTCGCCCATGCCGAATTCGCAGCGGCCGTTGGAGAGCAGGTCGAGCACCGCGACGCGTTCGGCGACACGCGCCGGATGGTTGGTGGTGAGCTGGAGGATGCCGTGGCCGAGCCGGATGTTCTTGGTGCGCTGGCTCGCCGCCGCGAGGAAGGATTCCGGCGAGGGCGAATGCGAGTATTCTTCGAGGAAGTGATGCTCGACAACCCAGGCGTGGTCGTAGCCGAGCTGGTCTGCGAGTTCCATTTGCGAGAGCGCGTTTTGGTAGAGGCTGAGCTCGTCCCCGGCCACCCACGGCCGTGGCAGTTGCAGCTCATAGAAGATGCCGAACTTCATGACGCCGTCTCTCCCAGGTTTTTTTCCCGCTTATTTTGTTGCTCATCTTAATGCGCGAGGCGGCGCTGTCTACGAGAACACAATTCCGCCGTGCGGGAGAACGATTTTCGCGCACACGTCGCAACGCGCCCGTCCGAGAAGCCGTGCTGCGACAATCCGGCGACCTGGCCGATTGATCCAGATCAACGCCGTGGCAGTCCAAATGCATCAAAAATGCAGCAAGGCAACGGCCCGGATGCCGTCCCGATTCCCATACCATTCAAAGAGACCGAATATGTCGGCCCCTGACGACGCGACTACGCGCGTGCGCCGTAAGCGCATGGAGATTTTCGCTTTCCTGTTCCTGACCGCGGTCGTGATGCCCGTCCTCGCGGTCGGAACGGTCGGCTCCTACGGGCTCGGCGTCTGGATCTACCAGATGTTCGCCGGCCCCCCCGGCCCTCCCTCCGCTCATTGATCCCCCCGAAAAGCGAAAGACAGGCATCATGGCCCACACCAAATTCAACCGCCGTGCCTTGATCACCGGCCGGGTGCTCAGCGCCGAGCGCGTCGTCGCGCCCCCCGGTTGCGAGATCGCCAGCATCATCGTGCAGGCGCGCCCCGAGCGTCTGGACCAGCTGGAAGCCGCGATCACCACCCTTGCCGGCTGCGAGATTCACGGCCGCGATGCGCGAGGAAAACTCGTCGTCGTGACCGAGGCGCCGGATTCCGGCAGCCTCGGCACCCTGCTCAACACCATCCAGTCGCTGCCCGACGTCTATTCCGCAGCGCTCGTCTTCCACGCCATCGAAACCGCCTAAGGGCCGGGAGAGCCATCATGACATCGCCAAAGCTCGACCGCCGCCAGATGCTGAAGCTCGAGGCCGCCGCCATCGCGGCCGCCGCTGCGGGCATGCCGGCACCGGCGCTCGCCGCCAACCTCGTCGCCGAGCGCGACGTCGCCGAACTGAAATGGGACAAGGCCGCCTGCCGCTTCTGCGGCACCGGCTGCTCGGTGATGGTCGCGACCAAGGAGAACCGCGTCGTCGCGACGCACGGCGACATCAAGGCCGAGGTCAATCGCGGCCTCAACTGCGTCAAGGGCTACTTCCTCTCCAAGATCATGTACGGTCACGACCGCCTGACGCAGCCGATGCTGCGCAAGACGGGCGGTAAATACGACAAGAACGGCGAATTCACGCCCGTGTCCTGGACCGAAGCCTTCGACATCATGGAGGTGAAGTGGAAGGAGGCGATCAAGAAGCGCGGGCCCAACGGCGTCGCCATGTTCGGCTCCGGCCAGTGGACGATCTGGGAGGGCTATGCCGCCTCGAAACTGTTCAAGGCCGGCTTCCGCACCAACAACATCGACCCCAATGCCCGCCACTGCATGGCCTCCGCCGTCGCCGGCATGATGCGCACCTTCGGCATCGACGAGCCGGCCGGCTGCTATGACGACATCGAGGCCACCGATGCCTTCGTGCTGTGGGGCTCCAACATGGCGGAGATGCACCCCATCCTGTGGACGCGCGTGGCCGACCGCCGGCTGTCCGCGCCGCATGTCCGCGTCGCCGTGCTCTCGACCTTCGAGCACCGCTCGTTCGACCTCGCCGACATCGGCATGATCTTCAAGCCGCAGACCGACCTCTATTTGCTCAACGCCATCGCCAACCACATCATCAAGACTGGCCGGGTCAACAAGGATTTCGTTGCGGCGCATACCATTTTCAGGCGCGGCCAGACCGACATCGGCTACGGCTTGAGGCCCGAGCATCCGCTGCAAAAGAAGGCGACGGGCGCGGCGAAGGCCAACGACTCCACCGAGATGAGCTACGACGAGTACGTCAAGTTCGTCTCAGAGTACACGCTGGAGAAGGCGGCCGAGATGTCGGGCGTGCCGCTCAACCGGCTGGAGGCGATCGCCGAGCTCTATGCCGATCCCAAGACCAAGGTGGTCTCGTTCTGGACCATGGGCTTCAACCAGCACACCCGCGGCGTCTGGTGCAACAACCTCATCTACAACATCCATCTGTTGACCGGAAAGATCTCATCGCCCGGCAACAGCCCGTTCTCGCTGACCGGCCAGCCCTCGGCCTGCGGCACCGCGCGTGAGGTCGGCACCTTCTCGCACCGCCTGCCTGCGGACATGGTCGTCACCAACAAGGAACACCGTACCAAGACCGAGCACATCTGGCAGCTGCCCGAAGGCACCATTCCCGACAAGCCTGGCGCACATGCCGTGCTGCAAAGCCGGATGCTGAAGGACGGCCTGATCAACGCCTATTGGGTGCAGGTCAACAACAACCTCCAGGCCGGCCCCAACGCCAACGAGGAGACCTATCCGGGCTTCCGCAATCCCGACAATTTCATCGTGGTCTCGGATGCCTATCCGTCGGTCACCGCACTCGCGGCCGACCTGATCCTGCCGACCGCGATGTGGGTGGAGAAGGAAGGCGCCTACGGCAATGCCGAGCGGCGTACGCAGTTCTGGCATCAGCTCGTCGCTGCCCCGGGCGAGTCGAAGTCCGATCTCTGGCAGCTCATGGAATTCTCCAAGCGCTTCAAGATCGAGGAGGTCTGGCCCGAGGAGCTGATCGCCAAGAAGCCGGACGTGCGCGGCAAGACGCTGTTCGACGTGCTCTACAAGAACGGCGAGGTCGACAAGTTTCCGGTCTCCGATATCGAGGAGGGCTACCTCAACGACGAGTCCAAGGCGTTCGGCTTCTACGTCCACAAGGGCCTGTTCGAGGAATACGCCGCCTTCGGCCGCGGCCACGGCCACGACCTCGCGCCGTTCGACACCTATCACCGCGAACGCGGCCTGCGCTGGCCTGTCGTCAACGGCCAGGAAACGAAATGGCGTTTCCGCGAAGGCAGCGACCCCTATGTCAAGCAGGGCACCGACGTGCAGTTCTACGGCTATCCCGACGGCAAGGCGCGCATCTTCGCCCTGCCTTACGAGCCGGCGGCCGAATCGCCCGACAACGACTATCCGTTCTGGCTCTCGACCGGCCGCGTGCTCGAGCACTGGCATTCCGGCACCATGACGCGCCGGGTGCCCGAACTCTACAAGGCGTTCCCCGAGGCCGTGTGCTTCATGCATCCCGACGACGCGCAGGAGGCGAAGATCCGCCGCGGCGACGAGGTGAAGGTGGTCTCCCGCCGCGGCTTCATCCGTGTCCGCGTCGAGACGCGCGGCCGCGACCGGCCGCCGCGCGGCCTCGTATTCGTGCCGTGGTTCGACGAATCCAAGCTGATCAACAAGGTGACGCTGGACGCCACCGATCCGATCTCGCTGCAAACCGATTACAAGAAGTGCGCTGTGCGCATCGAGCGGGTGAACGTGTCATGATGAAACGATTTGGAATCGCGCTGCTCGCAGTCGCGATCGCAGCTGGCGCGAGTTCGCTGACCGCGCAGACGGTGACGTCAGGCCTGCGCGGCCCGACTCCGCTCAATGACGAAGGCCCGGCGCCGCCGATGACGCCGATGCGCAACACGTCCGAGCGAGAAGTGCGCAACTATCCGGAGCAGCCGCCGGTGATCCCGCATTCGATCGACGGCTATCAGGTCGACCTCAACGGCAACAAATGCCTGTCCTGCCATGCGCGGGCGCGCATCGCGGAATCGAAAGCGCCGATGGTCTCGATCACGCATTTCATGGACCGTGACGGCCAGTTCCTGGCCTCGATCTCGCCGCGTCGGTTCTTCTGCACGGAATGCCACGTGCCGCAGAACACCGCCAATCCGCCCGTCAGCAACGACTTCACCGACATCGACACGCTGCTGTCGCGCGCAAGCCCCGGTGGACGCCGATGACGACGACCGCTGATGAGCCCGACGAAGGAATGAAGGCCAGGCGCGGCTTCGTCGCGCGAAGCTGGGACTTTGCGCGCGAGCTCTGGCAGGTGCTGATCCGGCCGAGCTCGGTGTTCGGGCTTGGTGTGCTGGTGCTGGCCGGCTTCGCAGCGGGCGTGATCTTCTGGGGCGGCTTCAACACCGCGCTGGAATTGACCAACACCGAAAAATTTTGCACCGGCTGCCACGAGATGAAGGACAACGTCTATGCCGAGCTGAGGTCGACCATCCACTTCGCCAACCGCTCCGGCGTGCGGGCGACCTGTCCGGATTGCCACGTGCCGCACAACTGGACCGACAAGATCGCCCGCAAGATGCAGGCCTCCAAGGAGGTCTGGGGCAAACTCTTCGGCACGATCGACACCCGCGAGAAATTCCAGGATCACCGGCTCGAGCTGGCGGCGCATGAATGGGCGCGCTTCAAGTCCAACGATTCGCTGGAATGCCGCAACTGCCACAGCGCCGATTCCATGGACATCACGAAGCAGTCGCCGCGGGCCTCGGTCGCCCACCAGCGCTTCCTGTTCACCAAGGAAAAGACCTGCATCGACTGCCACAAGGGCATCGCCCACCATCTGCCCGACATGCGCGGCGTCCCCGGCTGGCAATAGGGCGATCTGCGCATGAGCACAGGGGCGACGCCTACGACTTCCAGGCGGGGCCTGAGCGAGCGCCTCGTCCTTCGAGACGACCGCTTTGCGGTCTCCTCAGAGCCTGACTCAAAAAGGGTAGACACCCTCAAGGTCTGGCCAGACGGCGAGTTAAGAGCCTCAGATGGGCGGCGAGCAGCCAGGCGAGCTCGGTGGCGGCAGAGCCTTCGAAGTCTTT
>NZ_JAFCKJ010000018.1 GCF_018130465.1 Bradyrhizobium canariense | reverse complement strand
GGCTGCAAGCTACTGAAACAATTCCGAGATTTCACTTCCACTACAAGTACAAGCACTGCCACGGGCGGTACGGCTAGTCGCTAAACTCCACTGTCATGCCCCGCGAAAGCGGGGCATCCAGTACGCTGCGGCTTCTCAGTTCAATCACAAACGTCTCGGGATACTGGATCGTCCGGTCAAGCCGGACGATGACGATTGAGCGTGTGGCGCGCGCATTGCTCCACATCGTCGTCCTGGCGAAAGCCAGGACCCATTACCCCAGGGAGACGTGGTAGCGCGAGCTGGTAACCGCGAGTTCTCGCCAAACCCAATCCTGGGGTAATGGGTCCTGGATCAGCGCTTGCTACGCTCGCTTGTGCAGGACGACGGGCCTTGAGAGCGCGAGCCGAAAACGCGCCGCTCAATTCGAGCTGTCGATCAGGCTCTCCAGCAGCCGCTTCAATTCGCTCGTCGATTTGTCGCCGTAGCTTTCGAGGATGTGCTCCTCCTGGTCCACCGCGAGCGAGTTGAGCTTCTTGCTCAGCACCTTGCCGCGATCGGAGATGAACATCAAAACCTTGCGGCGATCGTTCGGGTCCTGCACGCGGTAGACCAGCGTGTCCGAGACCATGCGGTCGATCATCTTGGTCAGCGTCGGATGGTTGAGCAGCACGGCATCCGCGAGCTCGCCCATCGAATGGCCGTTGCCATCCGACAGCACTTTCAGGATGCGCCACTGCTCGACGGGTACGCCTTCCTTGCTCAACCGCAGTTCGAGCTGTCGGTTGATCTCCCGGTTGGCTTGCGCGAGCAAATAGGCGAGGTGTTCGGTGATCGGGGTGTTCGGTTTTGCCACGGCTAAGACTTCGTCTTGACCCAAATGAGTGAATGTCTTGCAATCGATGCTGCATCTATATGCACTTCAATTCTTGAATATTCAATATTTTCAAAATAGGATATTGCCCAACAAAAGGGCGGGTGCCGCGGCCGCCTGCTGAATGAGCTTTCAAGTCTGGTGTCAGACAGGAGTTGGCGTGCGCGCGACGGTAAACTTCCCGGCTCACGGCGGTCCGGCGTTACCGCCGTCCTTGCTGTTCAGGAATCTGTCGTCGTCGGCGGCGGATTTCGACCTGTCGCCGGTTGACGCGCATTTCATGAAGCGCCGCGGCGCACGCAATAGGCTCCGCATCGGGGGCTTCATCTGCTGCACCGGCTCGCCCGGCGTTTGGGGCCCGTGCGCGACAAGCAGCGCGCAGCTCGCGGTCGCCGAGATCAACAAGCGCGGCGGCATCCTCGGACGCGAGATCGAGCTTTCGATCTACGACGCCGGCGGCCCGCTCGACGAGATTCTGAGCCGCGCCGAGCAGGCGATCGCTTCGGATGAGATCGACCTCATCGTCGGGCTGCATACCAGCGCGGTGCGTGTGGCGCTGCGCAAGGTCACCACCCGCCACCGCATCCCCTACATCTACACGCCCGTCTACGAGGGCGGCGAGCAGACGCCGGGTGTCATGGCGATCGGCGAGACGCCGCGCTGGCAGAGCCGCCCGTCGATCCACTGGCTTGCCGACGTCAAGAAGGCGGCGCGCTGGTACCTGATCGGCAGCGATTATGTCTGGCCCTGGCAGTCGCACCGCGCGGTGAAGCGCTACATCAAGGAGGCCGGCGGCCATGTCGTCGGCGAAGAGTTCGTTCCCCTCGGCGAAGACAACCACGAGCCGCATCTGGAGCGCATCCGTGCCGCGAGGCCGGACGTCGTCCTTATCTCGTTGATCGGCACCGACAGCATCACGTTCAATCGCGCGTTCGGCGAATGCGGTCTTGGCGCCACGACACTGCGGCTGGCCGGGGCGATGGACGAGACCGTGCTGCTCGGAATCGGCGCCGACAACAGCGAGAATCTGTTCTGCGCCTCCGGCTATTTCCCCGGCATCGGATCGCGGGCCAACGACGACTTCCAGAGCCGCTATCGTGCGATGTTCGGACCGAACGGCCCCCCGATCGGCTCGCTCGGTCAATCCAGCTATGAGGGACTGCGCTTCCTCGAAGCCGTGGCGAACAAGGCGGGCACGTTGGCGATGGGGCCCATGCTCGCGGCCGGCCGCAACATCGTCTATGGCGGCGCGCGTGGCCCCGTCACCGTCAGGAACGGTCACACCCGGATGCAAATGTATCTCGCCGGGGCAGATGGCCTCGACTTCAAGCTGATCAAGCCGGTCTGATGCCGGCGCGGCAATCCGCAAACGCCCGAATCCAAAATAATACTTGAAAAGGAAAATATTTCCGTCTGTAATATCGACGTGAAGCCGACTGGCCCGCGCCGTGCAAGCGCGCCCATGAGGCTCCGATGCCAGGGAACAAGAAGCCTTTGAGGAGAGCGCCGTGACAGTTGTCCTTCCCACGCCAGCCCAACTTCGCAGCGTCGCCGAGCAGTGCGGCCTCGCGCTGACCGATGACGATGTCGCCTCGTTCCGCGGCCTGATGCAGGGCTCGATCGAAGCCTACAATCTCGTCGGAGCCATGCCGGACGAGGTGCCGGAGGTCAAATATCCGCGCACGCCGGGCTATCGGCCTTCGCCGGAAGAGAACCCGCGCAACGCCTGGTATCGCAAGTCGACCGTGAAGGGTGCGGCGAGCGGCAAGCTCAAGGGCAAGACGGTCGCTCTGAAAGACAACATCATGCTTGCCGGCGTTCCCATGATGAACGGTTCGGCGACGCTCGAAGGCTACGTCCCCGATTTCGACGCCACCATCGTCACGCGCATGCTCGATGCCGGCGCCGAGATCGCCGGAAAAGTTCATTGCGAATCCTTCTGCATGTCCGGCGGCAGCCACACCAATGCAGTCGGCGCCGTCCACAATCCGCACAAGATGGGCTATTCGGCCGGCGGCTCGTCGTCAGGCAGCGGCGTTGTCGTCGCGCTCGGCGAGGTCGACATGGCGATCGGCGGCGACCAGGGCGGCTCGATCCGCATGCCGTCCTCGTTCTGCGGCACCTATGGCATGAAGCCGACCTGGGGCCTCGTGCCCTACACCGGCATCATGCCGATCGAGATCTTCGTCGACCACACCGGCCCGATGACGGCGACCGTCGCCGACAACGCGCTGTTGCTGGAGGTGCTGGCCGGCGACGACGGCTACGATCCCCGCATCAAGGCGCCCAAGGTCGAGGAGTACACCAAGGCGCTCGGCCAGGGCGTGAAAGGCATGAAGATCGGCATCCTCAAGGAGGGCTTTGAGCAGGCGACCGCGGAGGCCGCGGTGAACGAAAGCGTCCGCGAGGCGGCAAAGCGTTTCAAGGATCTCGGCGCCACCGTCGAGACCGTCTCGATCCCGATGCATCTGATGGGCCCCGCGATCTGGACGCCAATCGGCACCGAGGGCATGACCCAGACCATGATGTATGGCGACGGCTATGGCCTGTCCCGCTCCGATCTCTACTCGACCACGCTGATGGATTTCCACCGCGGCTGGCGCCGGCAGGCGGATTCGCTGTCCGAGACCACAAAGCTGTTCCTGCTGCTCGGCACCTACATCAACAACAATTTCGGTCCCCGCTATTACGGCAAGGCGCTCAACATCTCCCGCCGCCTGACCGCGGCCTATGACAAGGCCTTCAAGGACTACGACCTGCTGCTGCTTCCGACCACGCCGATGAAGGCGACGAAGCTGCCGGAGCCCACCGCGAGCCGCGAGGATTATGTCGCCCGCGCGCTGGAGATGATCTCCAACACCGCGCCGTTCGACATCACCCATCATCCCGCGATGTCGCTGCCCTGCGGCATGGTCGACGGCCTGCCCGTCGGCCTGATGCTGGTCGGCCGCATGTTCGAGGAATCCACCATCTACCGCGCCGCCCACGCCTTCGAGCAGATCGGCGACTGGAAGAAGATGTGAGCGAGGCATTGATGCAGACGGACGGAACACCATCATATGGCTAACGCGTTCGTCGCGGCGTTCGAGATCCTGAGCTTTGGCGCGATCATCGTCCTGATCGTGCTGGGGCTCGGCATCATCGCCAGCATGATGGGCATCTTCAACTTCGCGCAAGGCGAGTTCGTCCTGCTCGGGGCCTACATCACCTATCTCGCCTACGCCAAGGGCCTGCCGATCTGGGCCGGCATGGTCGCCGCGCCCTTCGCCGTCGGCGCACTCGGCTTCGTGCTGGAGGCGCTGATCATCCGACGCTTCTACGCAGCACCCATCGTCGCCATGCTCGGCACCTATGCGCTCGGCCTGATCATCCGCGAATCCGTGCGCGGCCTGATCGGCGGCTTCTATCTCACCGTGCCGGAGCCGATCGGCGGCTCGATCGACATCGGCGCCATGCACATCTCGGCCTGGCGCTTCACCATCATCGTCATCACGGCGCTGGTGATGGGCGGCTGCTATCTGCTGCTGGCGCGCACCAGCTTCGGCCTGCGCGTGCGCGCCACGCTGGAGAATCCGTCGCTGGCGCGCTCCTCCGGAATCTCCACGCCGCTGATCTACGGCGCCACCTTTGCGTTCGGCGCGGCGCTTGCCGGCCTTGCCGGCGCGCTGATCGTGCCGGTGTTCAGCCTGTTCGCCGATCTCGGCCTCCGCTTCCTGATCCAGGGCTTTGTCGCGGTCATGGTCGGCGGCGTCGGCTCCTTCATCGGGCCGGTCGCGGGCGCCGGCGTCATCGGCACACTCAGTGCCGCGCTGCCCTGGGTGATGGCGCCCGTCGTGGCCGATGTCCTCGTCTTCGTTCTCGCCATCGTCTTCATCAAATTCCGCCCGCAGGGCCTCATCGCTGGAAAAGGGATTTAGTCGCATGTCCGATCGTACTCAGCTCTCCCGTCGCCGTTTCCTTTCCAATTTCGCCTTTGCCGCCGGCGCGGTCGCAACCGGCGTTGGCAGCTGGGTGATCCCGGCGCCCTGGGCCAATGCGGCCGAAGCCCCGATCAAGGTCGGGATCGCCACCGACCTCACCGGGCCGATCGCCTACGCCGGCAATGCCGACGCCAACGTCGCGAAGATGGTGATCAAGGAGATCAACGCCGGCGGCGGTCTGCTCGGCCGCCCGCTCGAGCTCTATATCGAGGACACCGCCTCGAACGAATCCGTCGCGGTGGGCAACGTCCGCAAGCTGATCCAGCGCGACAAGGTCGACATGGTGCTTGGCGGCATCACCTCGTCGATGCGCAACGCGATCAAGGACCCGATCGTCGCGCGCGGCAAGACGCTCTACATCTATCCGCAGCTCTACGAAGGCAAGGAGTGCACGCCCTATCTGTTCTGCACCGGGCCGACGCCGGCGCAGCAGTGCGACGACTTCATTCCCTGGCTGATCAAGAACGGGGGCAAGAAATTCGCGCTGCCGAGCGCCAACTACGTCTGGCCGCACACGCTCAACGTCTACGCCCGCAAGGTGATCGAGGCCAACGGCGGCGAGGTCGTGTTCGAGGAATACTATCCGCTCGACCAGGTCGACTTCTCCTCGACCGTCAACCGCATCATCTCCAACAAGGTCGACGTCGTCTTCAACACCGTCATCCCGCCGGGCGTCGGTCCGTTCTTCAAGCAGCTCTATGAAGCCGGCTTCCTCAAGAACGGCGGCCGCCTCGCCTGCGTCTACTATGACGAGAACACGCTCAACATCAACCAGGCGGCCGAGATCGAGGGTCTCGCCAGCTGTCTCGATTATTTCAAGGTGCTGACCAAGGAGAACCCGTTCGACGCAAAAATCCAGGCGGCCTACGAGAAGGATTTTCCGGGCAACTTCCTGTTCGCCGCCGGTAGTGCCGCCACCGGCACCTATCGCGGCCTGAAGCTGTGGGAGGCCGCCGTCAAGGAAGCCGGCAAGATCGACCGCGAATCGGTCGCCGCGACGCTCGACCATGCCAAGATCGCCGAAGGTCCGGGCGGGCCGGCCGAAATGGTGCCGGGCAAGCGGCACTGCAAGATGAAGATGTACACCGCGGTCGCCAAGGGCGGGAACTACGAGATCGTCGGACGCAGCGACGGGCTCGTCGATCCCAAGGAATGCTGAGGCGGAATGCCGAAGTCGATGAGTGTGGTAAGAGAGGCCATCGCCGGCGACGAAGCGGACGATGGGATGGCTGAGCGCGCGGTAGCGGAACAGGTCGCGGCAGGACGAAAAGTCCTGCCGATCGTGGAGGCCGTCGTGCTCGTCGCGGCGCTGGTCGCGCCGCTGGTGCTGCAGGACTACCTCACGGTGTTCGCGACGCGCGTGATCATCCTCGCGCTGTTCGCGCTGTCGTTCGACCTGGTGTGGGGCTATGCCGGCATCATGAGCTTTGGCCAGGCGCTGTTTTTTGGCTCAGCCGGGTACGGTGTGGCACTGCTCGCGCGCGACCTCGACATCACCAACATCCTGCTGGTGCTGCCCGCGGGCACGCTGATCGGCCTCACCTTCGCGCTGCTGCTCGGCGGCTTCCTGCTGCTGGGACGGCATCCCTCCAGCGTGATCTTCGTCTCTCTGGGCACGCTGACCGGTTCCTACGCGGCCGACCGGCTCGCGCGCGGCTGGTACTATCTCGGTGGCCAGAACGGCATCCCCTCGATCGCGCCGATGACGCTCGGTGCCTACGAGTTCTCGGAAGGGCCGCCGTTCTATTATCTCGCGCTCGGCATTCTGGTCGTGGTCTATCTCCTTTGCCGCTTTCTCGTGCGCTCGCAGTTCGGGTTGGCGCTCGCGGGATTGCGCGAGAACGAGCAGCGCATCGCCTTCTTCGGCTACAAGGCGCAGCACCTGAAGGCGATCATCTTCGCGATCGGCGGCGCGGTGGCGGGTCTTGCCGGCAGCCTTTACGCCTTCCACGAGGGTTTCGTCTGGCCCAACATGGTCGGCGTCGTGGTCTCGACGCAAGTCGTGCTCTACGTCCTGTTCGGCGGTTCCGGCACGCTGATCGGCGCCGTCATCGGCGCTGTCATCGTCGAGGGCGTCAGTTTCTGGCTCTCGGACAATTACCGCGAGGTCTGGCCGATCATCCTTGGTGTGCTGCTGCTGCTCGTGATCCTGTTCCGGCCGCTCGGTCTGATCAGTTTCGTGCTCGGCGAGCGCGAGCGGGTCGGCAGCTTTGGTGGCAAGTCCAGGGAGACCGGAAAGGAGAAGCGCGATGCCGCTCCTTGAAGCCACCGGCGTCAGAAAAATCTTCGGCAAGCTCACCGCGCTCGATGGCGCCGCGCTGACCGTCGGCGAGAACGAGTTTCACGGCCTGATCGGCCCGAACGGCTCCGGCAAGAGCACGCTGATGAAGTGCATTGCCGGCGCCGAAGTGCCCACCCAAGGCAAGGTGAGTTTCGTCAACACCGACATCACCGCGTTCACGCCGACCGAGCGTGCCCGCGCCGGCATGAGCCTGAAATTCCAGATCACGTCGGTGCTGCCGTCGCTGACGCTCTACGACAACATCCTGCTCGCGCTACAGGCGCAGTCCTCGCTGTTCGATCTGGTGTTCTCGCGCACCCGCGGGCTCCTGCATGACCAGGTCATGACCATGCTGACGCAATTTCGCCTTGCCGACCGCGCTTTCGACGCGGCGGCGGCGCTATCGCACGGCCAGCAGCAATGGCTGGAGATCGCGATGGCGCTTGCCGGCAAGCCGAAACTTCTGCTGCTGGACGAGCCGACCGGCGGCATGAGCCTGGAGGAGCGCCGCGTCACCGGCGAATTGCTTCAGCCGATCAAGAAACATTGCTCGCTCGTCATCGTCGAGCACGACCTCGATTTCATTCGCGACATCTGTGATCGTTTGACCGTGCTCGACCAGGGCAAGGTGCTGGCGTCCGGCACGGTGTCCGAGATCCAGGCCAACAAGGCCGTCCAGGAGATCTATTTGCGCCGTGCCTGAATTTTTGGACATCAAGCATCTCGACGCCGGCTATGGCCGCAGCCAGGTCCTGTTCGACGTCAACCTCGGCATTCCCTGGCGTGGCGGTGTCGCCGTGCTGGGCCGCAACGGCGCCGGCAAGACCACGCTGATGAAGACCATCGTCGGCGAGCTGCCGGCGTGGAAGGGCGAGGTCGCCTTCGACGGCCGCGACATCAGCCGCCGCGCGACCCAGGAGCGCGTGCGCGCCGGCATCGGCTATGTGCCGCAGGAGCATTCGGTGTTCGCGCGCCTGTCGGTGCGCGACAATCTCGCGGTCGGCTCGCTCGCGAGCAGGAAGGCCGACGCGATCGACCACGTGCTGACCATCTTCCCAAAGCTCGGCCAGCGCCTCGACCAGCCCGCCGGCACGCTTTCCGGCGGCGAGCGCAAGATGCTCGCCATCGGCCGCGCGATGCTGGGCGATCCGAAGCTGCTCTTGCTCGACGAGCCGACCGAAGGCGTCTGGATCGGCGTGATCGAGGAGATCACCGAGCGCCTGATCGAACTCGCGAAAACCATCGCCGTCATCATCGTCGAGCAGCACCTCGACCTTGCGCTCCGCGTCGCCGATTACGCCTACGTGCTCGACCGCGGGCGCGTCGCGCTGCAGGGGCAGGCCGGCGAGGTGAGGGGGAATCCGGAGCTGCTGCGGTATCTGGCGCCGTAAGGCGCGGCGCACCGTACCAGTCCCGTCATCGTGAGGCGCTCGAGTAGCGAGCCTCGAAGGATGTACGGCCGAGCTGTCAGCGGGGCCGTCGCCCTTCGAGGGCCGCTGCAGAAGCGGCCACCTCAGGGTGCCGACGAAGTGCTTCCGAAAAATGGATTGACGATGGACAGCCCACCGATGCTGCGGCCGTGCTGCATGTCCTCGCTATATAGGGTCTCGCAGCCAGCCTCGATTGCGGCCGCTACGATCAGAGCATCGTAGAAGGCAAGCGTATGGTCGCGCGCAAGCGCAAGCGCCGTAGCGTGCGTGTCGGCGGTGAGCGGTGTGATATCCGGAAACCGAAATCGGATAGCTTGCACCGCTGCCTCGATAACGGACCAGTCCTGTCTCTGCTTCTTGCGCAGTACGTTGGTGAACTCGTTCAGCACCTGCGCACTGATGACGCCGCCGCCAGCAATTGTAGTCAGCGCGCGCTCGCGTCGGATGTCGGCCGAAAAGGCATAGACCAAGATGTTGCTGTCGAAGAACGAGCTCATCTCTCGTTTGCTTCGTCGCGGTCGAATTTGTAACCCTCGGGCAGGGGAATCCGGAACTGCTCGGCTTGCTTGAGAAATTCCGCTCGTCTGTCGACCTTCTCTACCGCGATCTGGCCTGTCGAAGCCTCTACGACGTTGAGCTCGTCACCGGGTGAGAGGTTCAAGGCCTCAACGAGTGCTTTAGGCAGGCGGACTGCGAGGCTGTTACCCCATTTGGAGACCAGCATGGAATGCTCCATGATATACAAGATCATTGTATATCATGGAGCGGATATCATCGCAATTCAAGGGCGTTCGGGTCTTGGAATGCCGCTGATCATCCGGGACGGCCGTCACCTTGGTAAGAATCGGGAAAGGGCGAAAGGTGCCCGCCCGCTTACTTCACCGCCCCAAACCGGCTGTCGAACGAGTTCGACGACACCACCGGCGCGGCGCCCATGATCTGCGTTGCTTCACCCGCGCCATCCGACACCGACGGCTTCAGCGTCGGGCGGGTCGCGGCGAGGCGGGTGTCGGGTTTCACCGGCTCGACGGGCTTGGCGGCCACCGTCGGCTTCGGCGCGTCCTTGGATGTGTCGCGACCCGGCACGAACCGGGTCACCGCGGCCTTCAGCCTCGATGCTGCGGTCGGCGGCGTCGTGGTCGTCGCGGCCGGGGCGACAGATGCCGTGGCCTGCGGCGGAGGCGCGGTCGCCGTGGTGTCAGCGTTGCCCATGCCCATCTTGCGGCCGAGATTCGAGAAGAAGCCGGACTTCTCGGCCGGAGCTGCGGTGGCGACGCGGGCGCTGGCGGCGGGCGCGCTGACGGCGACGACCGGCTCTTCCTGCGGCGAGGGCGCGGCTGCATCGAGATTCGGCTTCGGCGGATTGACGTGTCCGGGGATCGTGCCCGGCGCCTTCGCCATCGCCAGCATCTGCAAGGTCGTGCCTTCGGCACCCTCGGACAGACCTGTCGAGCCTTCCGGAATCTTCGCGGCAAAGATCTTGTTCATGCCGCCGTCGATGCCGGTATTCATGCGCGCAACGGGCGTGCCGCGCGAAACCAGCTTGTTGTACTCGGCCTGGTCGCGCTGGTCCTTCTCGCGCACGGCGCTGACGATGTCCTCGGGGATCACATAGGCGGGGCACTTTGCCGAGGCGTCGAACACCGGATCGCGCTTGGCGTCGGGCGCCTTCGTTGCGTCGAAGACGTACTTCTTCTCGCAGAAATCGACCTTCGGCTCCTGCCGCGTCACCTCGAAATGATCATAGCCTTCCTTGATCATCTTCCAGAACGGCATGTTCGGATTGTTCCGGTGCTTGGCCATGTTCACCGGCGTCATCTTGAACGGGTAGGCCTGCAGCTGGAACGCCTTCTGGCCGCCGAAGAACGACTCGCGCCCGAGCGAATAGATCTCGGCGATCTGCTCGTCCGTCATCGCGTAGCAGCCGCGCGACGAACAATCGCCATGCACCATCAGCTGCGAGCCGCTGCGGCCCAGAGCCTTGTCGAACGCGTTCGGATAGCCCGTGTTGAACGACAAATAGTATGCCGACTGCGGATTCATCTGGCTCGGATTGATCGAGTAGAATCCCTCCGGCGCCTGGCGGTCGCCTTCGCGCACCTTCGGGCCGAGGTCGCCCGACCAGCGACAGATCGGATAGGTCTTGAGCAGAGCGAACTGGCCGTTGCGGGTCTGCTTCCAGACCTCGAGCTCGGCCTCCTGCTTGAACAGGCGCACCAGGATCGGCGATTGCAGATCCATGTTCTTCTCGACCATCGCGGCGAGAAGTTTTGGCGGGACCGGCTGGTTGGCCTTGGCATTGGTCGCAAGCGAAACCTGGTCGGTGTCGCAGCCGGCCAGCACAAAGCTGGCGGCAAGCGCCACCGAAACCAAAAACGCGCGAGCAAGCGAACGAGAAATCAAGATGGACCCCACACCGTCCAGGGCATCGCGCGCAAACCCCAATCTTGAAGCATGATCCGACCGGAGACCCGGACCCGTCGCGACGGGCTTTTTCAAATCACGCTCCAGCGCTTATGCCCTGAAGCCATTGATTAAAATTCTAACCTCTGGGGCATGTGGTCGCAACCCGAGCGGGGATCACGAGCCCGTTGGCCCAAAGGTGTGGTCAACGAAGACTTAAACTGGGCCGTAACTTGGGCCTCGCGGCCAAACCAGTACTGAGATCGCCGATTTGGGCAAAAAAAGGGTTAACGCTGGGTTACCGGGGGCATACGGGGCGGTTTGGCCGGGCCTCAAGTTCAGTGTCGTCCTGGCGAAAGCCAGGACCCATTACCCCGGTGCGCAATTTGGCGAAGATCCGCGGTCTGGTACTCCCATCGTCTCCAATCGAGAGATTCCGCGGTATGGGTCCTGGCTTTCGCCAGGACGACGGCGGAGGGTGACGCGTCCGACGGGCCCTAAACCGGCCGAATCAGCCCAGTTTCCGACCGATATCGAGGAATTTCTGCCGCCGCTGCTTGCGGACGGCGTCGCCGTCGAGGCCGCGCAGCTCGTCAAAGGCCTTGGCGATGGCGTCGCCCGTGGTGGCGATCATGGCGGCGGGGTCGCGATGGGCGCCGCCGACCGGCTCCTTCAGGATGCTGTCGATCACGCCGAAGCGGAGCATGTCCTGCGCGGTGATCTTCATGTTGTTGGCGGCTTCCTGCGCCTTGGAGCCGTCGCGCCAGAGGATCGAGGAGGCGGCCTCGGGCGAGATCACGCTGTAGATCGCGTGCTCCAGCATCAGGACCTTGTTGGCGGTGGTGATGGCGATGGCGCCGCCCGACATGCCCTCGCCGGTGATGATGGCGACGTTCGGCACGGTCAGCGCCATGCAGGCATCGGTCGAGCGCGCGATCGCCTCGGCCTGGCCGCGCTCTTCCGCGCCGATGCCGGGATAGGCGCCGGCGGAATCGGCGAGCGACAGCACCGGCAGGCCGAACCGCTCCGCCATCTCCATCAGCCGCACGCATTTGCGATAGCCCTCGGGCCGCGCCATGCCGAAATTATGCTTGATGCGGCTCTCGGTGGAATCGCCCTTTTCCTGGCCCATCACGCAGATGGCCTCGCCGCGGAAGCGGCCGAAGCCGGCCACCAGTGCCTCGTCCTCGCCGAACTTGCGGTCGCCGGCGAGCGGGGTGAATTCGGTGATCAGGCCCTTGATGAAGTCGTTGAAATGCGGCCGCTGCGGATGCCGCGCGACCAGCGTCTTCTGCCACGGCGTCAGGTTCTGATAGAGGTCGGCCAGCGCCTGCGCCGCCTTGTCCTCGATCCGCCCGATCTCCTCGGCGATGTCGCTGCCGGAGGCCGCAAGCGTCCGCAATTCGTCGAGCTTGGAATCGAGCTCGGCGACGGGCTTTTCGAAATCGAGATAGCTGCGCATCTGGTCTGGCATCAACTCAATATAGGGAGGACGGGGCGAAGCGGCGAAGCGGATTCGATGTCGCGGAAAGAAGTGTAGATTTGTCAATGAGTTGGCTTATGCGCTCGCAAGGAGCACAGGCCAAATCAAACGTGAGGCCACGGCTCTTTCTGCGGAGATGTGGCCGAAGTCAAGGCGGTTTCATCGTCATCCCGGCTGGCTCTCGTGTCCCGGACGCGCTGCTGCGCAGAGCCGGGGCCCGGAGCCCTACTTCTCCGCCAGCGGGTGCAGGTCGCGGACCAGGCTCTTCAGCCGCTCCTCGACCACGTGGGTGTAGATCTGGGTCGTCGAGATGTCGGTGTGGCCGAGCAGCGTCTGCACGATGCGCAAATCGGCACCGTTGTGAAGCAGGTGGCTGGCGAAGGCGTGGCGCAGCACGTGTGGGGAGACCAGCCGGGCCTGGAGGCCCGAAGCCACCGCGAGCTCCTTCAAGTCGCGGGCAAAATGCTGCCGCGTCAGATGCCCGCTCTCGCCGAACGAGGGGAACAACCATTTCGAGGCCGCCACGCTGCTCTTCTTGTCCGTCTTGTTGTTTTCCTTGGCGGCCTCCGTCGCCGCGAGATAATCGGCCATCGCCTGGCGCGAGGCCTCGTTGAGCGGCACCAGCCGTTCCTTGTTGCCCTTGCCGCGCACCACGATCATGCGGGCGTCGCGCTTCGCGGCCGTGCGCGGCAGCGCCACTAGCTCGGAGACGCGCAGGCCGGTGGCGTAGAGCACTTCGAGCAGGCAATAGAGTCTCAGGGCGCGCAGCCGTTTCGAGGGCGAGGCCTCCTCCGCCTCGCTCAATTCCTTGGCGCGGCGGAGCATGCGGTCGACATCCGCGATCGACAGCACCTTCGGCAGGCCGCGGCCGCGCTTGGGGCCGGACAGGATCGCCGCGGGATCGTCGGTTCTGATCCGTTCGTTCAGGAGGAAGCGATAGAGATGCCGCATCGCCGACAGCCGTCGCGCGACGCTGGTGGACTTGAAGCCGCGCGTGTCGAGATCGGCGAGATAGTCGCGCAGGGTCTGTGTCGCCGCGTCCGCGAATGCATGGCCGCCGCGGCCGAGAAACTCGGAGAAGTCGGTGAGGTCGCGGCGGTAGGCATCAAGCGTATTGGGGCCGGCGCCCTGTTCCGCCGCGAGCATGTCGAGGAACAGGCCGGTGAGCTTGGCGTCTGAGGGCTTGTTGGCGGAAGATCTGGCACGCATGCCCGGCAGCCTAGCTCCTATTTCTTGAGAAATTTGTCCGGCGGGATCGTCACCGTCATTTCCCGCGACTTGGGATTGACGAAGTTCGCCAGCGCGAAGACCACGCCATAGACGATGCCGGCGATCACGGCGACGACCGTCAGGAAGCGGAACAGGCTGGGCATCGGCAGGATCTCGGAGAGGGTCTCGGTCAGGGGCTTGGCGGGCAAATTAACCAATGAAATCATCCAACACGTTCGCCGTTTCGTGGCAAGAGTCCTCTGGCGAGGGCCCCTGCGGGGTCGTATAGGTGGCCAAAGGATGCCGCCTTGGCGGCAGATCGAGCGAGACCCATTCGAGCGAGACAAATGTCCGACGCCGCGTTGCCGATCCAAGCTTCGCCCGAGGCCGACATCCTGTCGGCGCTCGGGACGCGCTCGATCGTGCTCGTCGGCATGATGGGGGTGGGCAAATCCACCATCGGCCGCCGCATGGCGACCCGGCTCAAGCTGCCCTTCGTCGATGCCGACACCGAGATCGAGGCGGCGGCCGGCATGACCATACCGGAAATCTTCGAGCGCCACGGCGAGCCGCATTTTCGCGACGGCGAGGCCCGCGTGATCGCGCGTCTGCTCGACGGCGGTCCCATCGTGCTGGCGACCGGCGGCGGCGCCTTCATGCGCGAGGAGACGCGGGGCCGCATCGCGGCGAAGGCGATCTCGATCTGGCTCAAGGCCGACCATGATGTCATCATGCGTCGCGTGCGCCGGCGTGCCGACCGTCCGCTGCTCCAGACCGCCGATCCCGAGGGAACCGTGACGCGCCTGCTCACCGAGCGCGAGCCGGTCTACGGCAATGCCGACCTCACCATCGCCTCGCGCGACGTGCCGCACGACAAGATCGTCGAGGAGACCATCGAGACGCTGCGCGCGCATCTTTGCCGCGAACAGGCGTCCCCGCCACCAGCCGACGTCGCGAGTGCCGTACGATGACCGCGCCTTTGAAACATTCCGATCCTGTCAATGTGGAGGTCGCGCTCGGCGATCGCGCCTATGACATCGTCATCGGCCGCGGTGTGCTGGCCTCGCTCGGCGAACGGGTCGCGCGTTTACGTCCCGGCGTGCGTACCGCGATCGTGACGGATCGCACCGTCGCGAAATACTGGCTCGAGCCCGCCGAGGCATCGCTCGCCACCGCGGGCATTCCGACGTCGCGCATCGTCGTCGATGAAGGCGAGATCTCCAAGACCTATGCCGGTCTCGAAAAGGTCAGCGAAGCCCTGATCGCCGCGAAAATCGAGCGCAACGATCTCGTCATCGCGCTCGGCGGCGGCGTGGTCGGCGATCTCGCCGGCTTTGCGGCGGCGGTCCTGCGCCGCGGCGTCGACTTCGTGCAGGTGCCGACCTCGCTGCTGGCGCAGGTCGATTCCTCCGTCGGCGGCAAGACCGGCATCAATTCGCCGCAGGGCAAGAATCTGCTCGGCGCTTTCCACCAGCCGGTGCTGGTCATCGCCGACACCGCCGTGCTCGACACGCTGTCGCCGCGGCAATTCCGCGCCGGCTATGCCGAGGTCGCCAAATACGGCGTGCTCGGTGACGAGGCTTTCTTCACCTGGCTCGAGAAGAACCATTCCGACATCTCCAGGGGCGGTTCGGCGCGTGAGCATGCGATCGCGACCTCCTGCCGCGCCAAGGCCGGCGTCGTCTCGCGCGACGAGCGCGAGACCGGCGAGCGCGCGCTGCTCAATCTCGGCCACACTTTTGGTCACGCGCTGGAAGCCGCGACCGGCTTCTCCGACCGCCTGTTCCACGGCGAGGGCGTTTCGATCGGCATGACGCTGGCGGCGCAGCTCTCGGCCCGGCTCGGCATGATCGGCGAAGCGGATGCGACGCGAGTCGAGCGTCACCTCGTCGAGGCCGGCTTGCCGACGCGCTTGCAGGACATCGCGGGCTTCGCGCAGGAGGGGCTTGCCGATGCCGACGCGCTGATGGCGCTGATGGCGCAGGACAAGAAGGTCGAGCGCGGCAAGCTCACCTTCATCCTGCTGGAGGCTGTGGGGCGTGCCGTCATCGCGAAGAACGTCGAACCGGCTCCGGTGCGCGACTTCCTGAAGGACAAGCTCGCCCACAAGGCGTGACACGCGGCTGAACGGCGCTAGAGCGTTTTCGAGCGAAGTGGGTACCGGTTCGCGTCTGGAAAACGCGTCAAAACAAGAAACCAGAGTGGTTCATGGATTGGCTCGGATTCACCATCGTCATTCTCTGCCTGCTCGTCTCCGGCTTTTTCGCCGCGAGCGAGACCGCGCTGACCGGCGCCTCGCGCGCCAGCATGCTGCGGCTCTCCAAGCAGGGTAATCGCGACGCCGACGTGGTCTCGCAGCTGCTCGACATGCGCGAGCGCCTGATCGGCGCGCTGCTGCTCGGCAACAACATCGCCAATATCAGTGCATCCGCACTGGCCACCAGCATCTTCACCGCCTGGTTCGGCGACGTCGGCGTGCTCTACGCCACCGGCCTGATGACCGCGCTGGTCGTGATCTTCGCCGAGGTGCTGCCCAAGACCATCGCGATCAACGCGCCCGACCGCATGGCGCTCGCGGTGGCGCGCCCGATGCGGCTGACGATGTACGTGCTGGGGCCGCTGCTGCGGATCGTGGAAGTCATCGTGCGGCTGTTGATGCGCCTGTTTGGCCTTGCCGGCGAGCACCAGGCGATCCTGTCGCCGACCGAGCGCCTCCGCGGAGCGGTCGACCTGCTGCATCATGAAGGCAAGTTCGAGAAGCAGGACCGCGACATGCTCGGCGGGCTGCTCGATCTGCGCGAGCTCCAGGTCTCCGACGTCATGATCCATCGCACCGAGATGACGATGATCAACGCCGACCTGCCGCCGGAGGATCTGGTGCGCGAGGTGCTGGCGGCCGAATACACCCGCATCCCGCTGTGGCGCGAGAAGCCGGAAAACATCATCGGCGTGCTCCACGCCAAGGATTTGCTGCGCGCGATCCGCGCGGCCGACGGCGAGACCTCGCGCATCGACGTCTCCACCATCGCGCTGCCGCCCTGGTTCGTGCCGGAGATGCGGCCCGTCTCCGAGCAGCTCAAGGCGTTCCGGCGCCGCAAGACCCATTTCGCGCTGGTCGTCGACGAGTACGGCGAAGTTGAAGGTCTCGTGACGCTGGAAGACATTCTGGAAGAGATCGTCGGCGACATCTCCGACGAGCATGACGTCGTGGTCGCGGGCGTGCGCGCCCAGCCGGACGGCTCGGTCGTCGTCGACGGCTCGGTGCCGATCCGCGACCTCAACCGCGCCATGGACTGGCACCTGCCCGACGAAGAGGCAACGACGGTCGCCGGCCTCGTCATTCACGAAGCGCGCTCGATCCCCGACCGCGGCCAGAGTTTCACCTTTCACGGCTTCCGCTTCCGCGTCCTCCGCCGCGAGCGCAACCGCATCACCGCGCTCCGTATTTCACCGGTGCCGCGCGAGACGGAAATGGAGGAAGCCAAGCGGAGGCGGGCCGGGACGTCGTTTTGATTCGCTCAGGAAATAGTCATCGCCCGCCTTCGCGAGGCAGGACAGCCGATTTGGCGAGCTAGCTCCCGCCTTCCCCCGGCGCTTGCGCGTGGATCGCCAGCGCGTGCACGCTGCCGGAGAGTTCCGCGGCCAGCGCCGAATTTATCATGCGGTGGCGATCGACCCGGCTCTTCCCTTTGAAGGCCTGAGACACGATATAAACGCGGAAGTGCGTCTCGCCGCTCGGCCGATGGCCGGCGTGGCCCTCGTGCAAATGTGACTCGTCGACGACTTGCAGGCTTTCCGGCGTGAAAGCTTCCTGCAACTTGTTGCTGATAGTGTCTCTGATGGCCATCTGGGTCATTACGGTGCGAGATCGCTCTCCGTTATTTGCATAGGCCGCCTCTGGCGACCGTTCAAGGATGCCTCAGCATAGCTTCGGCTATGCTTTCCAGCTAATTGCAATGTCAAGACTTGAAGGTTTTTGCATTGCGTAGTCAAAGTCAGTCATGCCGATCGATTCATCAAAGTTCTTCGACTCCATCCGGGTCAAGCCGAAAGGCAAGCAACCGGAAGTGAAACCGCGCGACGCCGCGGTCAACTGCGAATGGACCGGGTGTCAGAACAAGGGCGCCCATCGTGCGCCCAAGGGTCGCGACAACCAGCGTGAGTACTGGCACTTCTGCCTGAATCACGTGCGCGAGTACAACCAGAACTACAATTTCTTCTCCGGCATGAATGCCGACGCCGTCGCGCGCTATCAGAAAGATGCGCTGACCGGCCATCGTCCGACCTGGAAGATGGGCGCCAACGGCGGCGTCAAGAAGGGCGCGGAGGCCGAGATCGACAGCGCCTTCGATCCGTTCAGCATGTTCCAGGAGCTCAACGGCCGCACCGGCTGGCGCGCCGGCCCGCAGGCCGCGCCGAAGGCCGAGACGCGCAAGATCATGAACGCCGAGCGCAAGGCGCTCCAGGTGATGGGCCTCGGCCCCGACTCTACGCTCGCCGACGTCAAGTCCAAGTACAAGGCGCTGGTGAAGCAGCACCACCCCGACGCCAACGGTGGCGACCGCTCCACCGAGGATCGCCTGATCGAGATCATCAAGGCGTATAATTATCTGAAGACCGTGGTGCGCGAGGCCTGAGCTTCGCACCTTCTTTCTCCTTCTCCCCTTGTGGGAGTATCGTAGGGTGGGCAAAGCGAAGCGTGCCCACCGCTTCTGTTGCAGTTTCGGATCGATGGTGGGCACGGCGCAAGTGCGCCTTTGCCCACCCTACGATTCCGGGCTCGCGGGGACATCCGCGATACCTCACGCCTTCGGCATCGCCCCCACATACGACGAGCTCGGCCGGATCAGCCGCCCCGTCCGCTGTTGCTCGCGCGCATGCGCGGTCCAGCCGGCGGCGCGCGCTACCGCGAAGATCGGCGTGAAGGCCTGCCTCGGAATCGCCAGCGCATCGAGCAGGATCGCGGTGAAGAACTCGACATTCGTCTCCAGCGGCCGCTCCGGATTCTTCTTGCGCAACGCGCTGCGAATATAGGCCTCGACCTCGCCGGCGAAGGGAAGGTTGGCGCCGTTGGAGGCGAACGCTTCGATCGCGGTTTTGAGCACGTCGGCGCGCGGATCCCGCACGCGATAGACGCGGTGACCAAAGCCCATCATGCGCTCGCCGCGGGCGAGTGCCGCGTCCACCCAGGGCTGGATGCGCTCGCGCGAGCCGATCGCATCGAGCATTTCCAGCACCGGCTCCGGCGCGCCGCCGTGCAGCGGCCCCGTCAGCGCGCAATAACCGGCGGTCACGGCCGCAAATAGATCAGCCTGCGTTGAGGCCACCACGCGCGCGGTGAAGGTCGAGGCGTTCATACCGTGGTCGCTGGCGGTGACGAGATAAGCGTCCAACGCCGTGACCTCGCGTGCTTCAGGCGCGCGCCCGTGCAGCATGCGAAGCGTATCGGCAGCCTGGCTCACGTTCGGATCGGGCGCCACGGGATCGAGACCCTTGGCGCGGCGGACCAGCGCGCCCGCAATCACCGGGAATGCGCCGACGATGGTCGCCTCGTGCTCCAGCCCGTGCTCGGCGCGAAGTCCCGCAACCGCCGCGCGAAACCCGTCGATGATGCCCATGCCGCGCGTCGCCGGCAGCAGCTCATCCAGCCGCGCGAAGGCGCGCTCGCGTGCGGCGCCCAGGCTCGCCCGCACATTGGCTTCGCTTAAGCTGGTCTTGCTGGCGCCGTTCCAGAGCCGGGCGGTGACGCCCTCAAAGCTCGACTGGCTCGCCAGGCGGCCGACATGCTCGCCGGCGATGATCAGCTCGCCGCGCTCGCCGTCGACATGGCTCAGCACGGTTTCGGCCGCGGGAACGCCGTCCAGCCCGATCTGGCTCTTGGTGAGGTGGATGTTCATGGCCCAAATCTCCTTTGCACCAGCGAAAGGTCGGGCCTCTCGACAGATTGATCAATCTTGATTACATCAATCAATATGAAAAATTCCGAGGGGCTTTACCTCTCCGCCCGGGAAGCCGCCGCTGAGCTCGCGATCTCGCCGGCCACCCTCTACGCCTATGTCAGCCGCGGCCTGATCCGGTCCGAGCCGACGTCGAACTCGCGCAAAAACCGCTATCGCGCCGAGGACGTTCGGGCGCTGAAGGAGCGCCGGGTGCCGTCGCCGGAGCCGCGCGGCCTGCGCAGCTTCGATGCCGATCTGCCGGTCATGGACACGGAGATCTCCACCATCACGGAGGACGGCGCGATTTATCGCGGCGTCAATTGCGTCGATCTCGCCGAAAACGACACGCTGGAGCACACGGCGACGCTTCTGTGGGACGTCTCCGGCGTCGATCCGTTCGCGCCGGCCAATCAGCCTGCGCTATCCGAGGAGATGCGCGCGATCGCACAGGTCGCGCGCCGGGCGGCACCGATCGACCGTGCCATCGCCGTGCTCGCACTGGCCGCGAGCGCCGATCCCCGCGCGTTCACCCGTGCGCCGGATGGCCGCGCCATGGTCGGCGCGCGCATCGTCCGCCTGCTGGTGGCGACCATGCTCAATGCCGAGCCGTCAGCCGAGCCGCTGCATCAGGAGATCGCAAAGGCCTGGGCGCCCGACAACAAGCACGCTCCCGATTTGATCCGCCGCGCGCTCGTGCTGCTCGCCGATCATGAACTGAACGCCTCGACCTTCACCGCACGCTGCGCGGCGTCGACGGGGCTCAATCTCTACGATTCCGTCATCGCCGGCCTCGCCGCGCTGAAGGGGCCGAAGCATGGCGGCGCCGGTGTGCTGGCCTCGCAGCTCGTCAAGACGCTGGTCGATCGCGATGTCGCCCCGATGGTGCGCGAGCGTGTCGCGCTCGGCGAACGTTTTGCCGGCTTCGGCCACGGTGTCTACAAGCGCGGCGATCCCCGCGCGCAATCGCTGCTCAACGCGCTCTCTCGCGCCGGCGCGCCACGAAAATTCACCCGCGAAGTGCCGGAGCGGATCGCGGAGGCGACCGGCGAGCTCGTCAACATCGACTATGCGCTCGCCGTTCTGGTGCACGCGCTCCGCTGCCCGCCCGGCAGCGAGCTCGCGCTGTTCGCAATGGCCCGCAGTGTCGGCTGGATCGCGCATGCCAGCGAGCAGCTACAGCACGGCAAGCTGATCAGGCCGCGGGCACGTTATGTCGGGCCGGCGCCGGGGCGGAGGGCAGGCGCTGCTGATTCCAAGGGATAATCAAAAACCCTCATGGTGAGGAGCGCGGAACGCGCGTCTCGAACCATGCAGGCCTGGCTGCCGCCCGCGGCCATCCTTCGAGACGCCCGCCGTTGGCGGGCCCTCAGGATGAGGGTGGTGTGCTTGGATACAGGAGATCAACCCCGCGGCTTCGCCACCGCCACACCGCCACCATTCCGGCGGCGATAGATCCAGACCGCCAGGCCCAGAACGATCGCGATGCCGACCACGGCCAGCATCCAGATGTGCTTGCCGATATGCTCGTGATGCGGCAGGCCGGCATATTCGTGCAGGGCCGACACCGCCAGCACGCCCGGCAGCACATGGGCCGGGGCCCAGACCAGGATCGCGGGGATGTTGATTGCATAGAAGCGCGCGGGCGCCATGCCGAGCGCGCCGGCCGTAACCGGAACGAAGGCGCGGATCGGCGGCACGAAGCGGGCGAAGAACACCGCCCAGGTGCCGAAGCGGTGGAAGAAGTTCTCGCTCTGCTCGACCACGCGCGGATAGTTGGTCAGCGGCCAGGTGTTGAGGATCTCCCGTTGCTGCCGGTGCCCGACCCAGTAGGCCGAACCATCGCCGAGCACTGCGCCGAGCGCCGCCGCCAGCAGCACCCATTGCAGCTTGAGCTCGCCGCCCGGGACCAAGGCGCTCAGCGCCAGGATGATGGTCGAGCCAGGGATCACCGACCCCACCACCGGAACGGCCTCCAGCAGGGCCGCCAGGAACAGGGTCAGATAGGCCAGCCCCGCATGGGCCGAGACAAATGAAATGAGGGGATCGAGAAAGGACGTCACGTCGTCTCTGTGGTGGGATTGGGCTTTGGGGTTCGGACCCTACATAAGTCACGAGGCGCGGTAAAAGTGCCACCCGCGTGGGCAGGACCGTGCCTTCGGCACGAAATTCAAGCGTGATTCGCAGAGCAGCCTTCCAAAAATCGCGTTCCTTGCCTATCTAAATGAAAAGACAACGGAACTTTGATTGGGGGGCGGGCTTCTGCCCGCACGTTGTCTCTGATAGGTTCGCGACCGCACCCAGCCGCAGCCAACGTGCACTAACTGGTCACGGGATCGCCCGGGACCTCGGAGGATTGATGACGACCGCCGCGATGTCCAAAGTTGAGGGAGTTTCCGGTTTGCCCGACATGAAGGTGTCGGTGCGCCAGGTGTTCGGGATCGACAGTGATCTCGAAGTCCCAGCCTATTCCGAAGTCGATCCTCACGTGCCCGAAGTCGATTCCGATTACCGCTTCGATCGCGCCACCACGCTCGCCATTCTCGCCGGCTTCGCCCACAACCGCCGCGTCATGGTCACGGGCTATCACGGCACCGGCAAATCCACCCATATCGAGCAGGTCGCCGCGCGGCTGAACTGGCCCTGCGTGCGCGTCAACCTCGACAGCCACATCAGCCGTATCGACCTCGTCGGCAAGGACTCGATCGTGGTCCGCGACGGCAAGCAGGTCACCGAATTCCGCGACGGCATCCTGCCCTGGGCGCTCCAGCACAACATCGCGCTGGTGTTCGACGAATACGACGCCGGCCGCCCGGACGTGATGTTCGTGATCCAGCGCGTGCTGGAAGTCTCCGGCCGCCTGACGCTGCTCGACCAGAACAAGGTGATCAAGCCGCACCCGTGCTTCCGCATGTTTTCGACCGCCAATACCGTCGGCCTCGGCGACACCTCGGGCCTCTATCACGGCACCCAGCAGATCAACCAGGGCCAGATGGATCGCTGGTCGATCGTCACCACGCTGAACTATCTCGCCCATGACGAGGAAGTGGAGATCGTGCTGGCCAAGGCCAAGCACTATCGCACCCAGGAGGGCCGCGACATCGTCAACAAGATGGTGCGCCTCGCCGATCTCACCCGTAACGCCTTCGCCAATGGCGATCTGTCGACGGTGATGAGCCCGCGCACGGTGATCACCTGGGCGGAAAACGCCGACATCTTCAGCGATATCGGCTTCGCCTTCCGCGTCACCTTCCTCAACAAGTGCGACGAGCTCGAACGTCCTCTCGTCGCCGAGTTCTACCAGCGCTGCTTCAACGCGGAGCTGCCGGAATCGTCGGTGAACGTGGCGCTGTCCTGATCTTGTGTGATGTCGTCCCGGCGAAAGCCGGGACCCATACCGCGTGATGTCTCGGGTGAAGCGACGCCGATAGTTTCCTGAAATAATAGCGGCCGGTGGTTATGGGTCCCGGCCCCCGTGCGCAATTGCGCACTAGGCCGGGACGACGGATAGGGTGAAATGACCACCTCCAACTCAAAATTCCGTAACACCAAGGAAGCTCCGACCGAGCCGTTCAAGCGCTCGGTGGCTTCGTGCCTGAAGGCGATCGCCAAGTCGCCCGAGCTCGACGTCAGCTTCGCCGCCGAGCGCCCTGGGCTCGCACCGGGCAAGGCGCGGCTGCCCGAGCCCGCGCGAAAAATGACCAGGCGTGATGCCGCGATCGTGCGCGGCCATGCCGACTCGATCGCGCTCAAGCTCGCCTGTCACGATCCGAAGCTGCATCGCAAGCTGATGCCGGGCAATCCGCAGGCGCGCGGCGTGTTCGAGGCGGTGGAGCAGGCCCGTGTCGAGGCGATCGGTGCGCGGCGCATGGCGGGCGTTGCGAAAAATCTCACCGCGATGCTCGACGACCATTTCCATCGCGGCAAGTTCGACGAGATAACCGATCGCGCCGACGCGCCGCTCGCCGACGCGCTGGCGATGCTGGTGCGCGAACGCCTGACCGGCATGGCGCCGCCGACGGCCGCGAAGAAGATGGTCGATCTCTGGCGTCCTATTCTCGAAGACAAGATCGGCAGGCGGCTCGACCGGCTCGATACCCTGGTCGAGGACCAGACCAGGTTCGGCGATGCCGTGCATGATCTCCTGACCGCGCTCGAGATCGGTGACGAGCGCAACGCCGACAGTGAAGACAATGACGACAACGACGAGAACCAGGACGGCGACAACGACCAGTCCGGCGCCGAGGGCTCGCCCGATTCCGACGCCGCGCAGGAGATGAGCGCCGACCAGGCGCAGGCGTCGAGCGAGGAGATGAGCGAGAGCGCGATGGAAAGCGCGCAGGCCTCGACCTCCGACACCTTCGACGACGGCGAGCTCGGCGACGACGAGACGCCGGGCGAGGCGACGCGGCCGAATTCGCACGGCAAGAACGAGCCGCGCGGGCCGGAATATCACGCCTTTGCGCCGAAGTTCGACGAGGTCATCGCCGCCGAAGACCTCTGCGACCATGACGAGCTGGAGCGCCTGCGCGCCTATCTCGACAAGCAGCTCGCGCATCTGCAGGGCATCGTCGCCCGTCTCGCCAACCGGCTGCAGCGCCGGCTGATGGCGCAGCAGAACCGCGCCTGGGAGTTCGATCTCGAAGAGGGCATTCTGGACCCCGCGCGCCTGTCGCGCGTGGTGACCGATCCCTATCACCCGCTGTCCTTCATGCACGAGAAGGAGGCGACGTTCCGCGACACCGTGGTGACGCTGCTGCTCGACAATTCCGGCTCGATGCGCGGCCGCCCCATTACGGTCGCGGCGACCTGCGCCGACATCCTCGCCCGCACGCTGGAGCGTTGCGGCGTCAAGGTCGAGATTCTCGGCTTCACCACGCGCGCCTGGAAGGGCGGGCAATCGCGCGAGGCGTGGCTTGCCGCCGGCAAGCCGGCCAATCCCGGTCGTCTCAACGATCTCAGGCACATCATCTACAAATCCGCCGACGCCCCGTGGCGCCGTGCGCGGAAGAATCTCGGCCTGATGATGCGCGAGGGGCTGCTGAAGGAGAACATCGACGGCGAGGCGCTCGACTGGGCGCACAAGCGCCTGCTCGGCCGGCCCGAGCAGCGCAAGATCCTGATGATGATCTCGGACGGCGCGCCGGTCGACGATTCCACGCTGTCGGTCAATCCCGGCAATTACCTCGAGCGGCACCTGCGCCACATCATCGAGGAGATCGAGACCCGCTCGCCGGTCGAGCTGATCGCGATCGGCATCGGCCATGACGTGACGCGCTATTATCGCCGCGCGGTGACGATCGTGGACGCCGAAGAGCTCGGCGGCGCCATCACCGAAAAGCTCGCCGAACTGTTCAGCGAGACCAACACCGCGCCCACGCAACCGGCCAACCGCCCGCGCCGCAAACTGCATTCGTGAGCAACCATCGATCCCGCCGCAGCTTTATCGGCCACGCGGCGGCGGGATTTTCCACTCTCGCACTTTCTCGCCTGGCGCAGGCGCAGCCTGCGCCGAAGCCGGCGCTCATCGAGCACGCCGTCGCCGCGCCCGTCGGCATCGAGGTCAACGCGCGGCCGATTCCCAATTTCGAGCCGCGCGACCGCGCGCGCACGCGCTTCGGTTCGCTGGAGTATCGCGGCGGCCTCGTGCTGACCTCGCCCTATAGCCGCTTCGGCGGCCTGTCCGGCTTCCGCTTCCTCGATACCAAGGGCGAGCGCTTTCTCGCGATCTCCGACCAGGCCACCTGGTTCACCGGTCGCATCCGTTATGCCGGGCGCAGCATGACGGGTCTCGACGACGTCGAGGCCGCGCCGGTGCTCAATGCGGAGGGGCGGCCGATCACGGAGAAGCGGCTGTGGTACGACACCGAGTCACTCGCGCGCGACGGCGACCTCGTCTATGTCGGGCTCGAGCGCGTCAACCAGATCATGCGGTTCGATTTTTCGAAGGGCGGCACAAGCGCCCGCGGCGAGGTGCTGCAGACGCCGCCGGCGGTGCGCAAGCTGCCCTATAACAAGGGGCTCGAGGCGCTGGTGTTTGTCCCCAAAGGGCAGCAGCTCGCGGGCAGCTTGATCGCGCTGTCGGAGGGCGGCTTCGATGCCGACGGCAATCTGATCGGATTTTTGATCGGCGGCCCGACACCCGGCCAGTTCAGCATCCGCCGCACCGACCAGCAGCTCATCAGCGACGCCGTGCTGCTGCCCTCGGGCGATCTCCTGATCCTCGAACGCAAATTCTCCTGGTTTACCGGCGTCGACATCCGCATCCGCGCGATCCCCCTGAAGTCGATTGCGCCCGGCGCGGTGGTCGACGGCCCCGCGCTGTTCAGGGCCGATCTCGGCCAGGAGATCGACAACATGGAAGGCATCGACGCCCACGTCACCGCCGAGGGCGAGACCGTGCTGACGCTGGTGTCGGACGACAATTTCTCGCTGCTTCAGCGCACGTTGCTGTTGCAGTTCGCGCTGGTGGAGTAGGGCTCCGCTTTCGCCAGGACGACGACTGAGGGTGTGACGCGCAATGCATGCCGCCACGGGCGGCCATTCCCGCCGCGCAGGTGGCAATCCGCCATCCGCCCACTACACTTCATGCAATCGCTTCCACCCTCCCTCCCTTTTGGAACTCCCCCGCATGAGCGCCCTGTTTTCCCCGATCAAGCTGCGCGGCCTGACCTTGAAGAACCGCATCGTGGTGTCGCCGATGTGCCAGTATTCGGCCGAAGACGGTGTTCCCACCGACTGGCACTTCACCCACATCAACAATCTCAGCCTGTCGGGCGCGGCGATGTTCTGCATCGAGGCGACCCATGTCGAGGCGATCGGCCGCATCACGCCGGGCTGCCTCGGGCTCTACAGCGATGCCGCCGAGGCCGCGCTGAAGCAGGTCCTCACCTCGGTGCGGAAACATTCTTCCACCGCAGTGGCGATGCAGCTCGCGCATGCCGGCCGGAAAGCGAGCAGCGCGCGGCCCTGGGACGGCGGCCAGCTGATCCCGCAGGATCAGGGCGGCTGGCAGACGGTGGCGCCGTCGGCGCTGCCGCACAAGGAGGGCGAGGCCGCGCCGCTGGCGCTCGATGCCGCGGGCCTCAAGCGCATCCGCGACGCCTTCGTCGATGCCGCCAAACGCGCCGATCGCATCGGCATCGACGCGATCGAGCTGCACGGCGCGCACGGCTATCTCATGCATCAGTTCCTGTCGCCGATCTCGAACAGGCGCACCGACGAATATGGCGGCTCGCTCGAGAACCGCATGCGCTTCCCGCTGGAGGTGTACGACGCGGTCCGCGCGGTGTTCCCGCACGACAAGCCGGTCGGCATGCGGGTGTCGTCGACCGACTGGGTCGAGGGCGGCTGGGATCTGGCGCAGACCATCGCATTCGCAAACGCGCTGAAGGCGCGCGGCGTCGACTGGATCGATGCCTCCTCCGGCGGCGTCTCGCCGTTGCAGAAGATCGCGCTCGGTCCCGGCTACCAGGTGCAGTTTGCCGAGGCCATCAAGCGCGAGACGGGACTTCCCACCATTGCCGTCGGCCTGATCACCGAAGCCAGGCAGGCCGAAGAGATCGTCGCATCCGGCAAGGCCGACATGGTCGCGCTCGCCCGCGGCATGCTCTACGACCCCCGCTGGGCCTGGCACGCCGCAGCCGACATCGGCGGCGAGGTCGAAGCGCCGCCGCAATACTGGCGCTCGCAGCCCTCGACGCAGAAGGCGCTGTTCGGCAAGACCACGTTCGGGGCGCGGTAGGGGGGCGGTGGATTTGGCGCGGGTACGATCATCCCTGATCATCAGGAGTACTCCGTTCGGTCAGGGTCACCGCATCGCCACCACCTCACGCATCCGTAACCCCCGTTGCCTTCCACCTTCCACAAAACAGGCCTAACCTTGCGCGCACTCAAGCCTGCGAGGCCTGTCATGCGTTTTCGTGTCCGGAAGGCTGCTCATGTGCTGGAGCGCGTTGGCCTCGCGATGGCGGGGGCCGCGTGCGGGCTGTTCGTCGGCGCCTATGTCGGATCTGCGATTGCGTCGCTCACCACGCAGGGCTTTCTGCTGGGGATGATGCTGCTCGGCGTCCTCGGCTTCTATCTCGGCATCGACACGCCGCAGCTTCCGTTCGACGAGGCCCACAGCCAGCTCGACGCCGCGGAATTCCTGAGCGCTGCCGGCACGCTCTGCGCGACGCTCACCGCCTTTGCCTCCATCGCCATCATCGTGCTGCGGCTCGAGCCGCACGTGGCCTGGACCTGGCTCGCTCTGATCGGCTGGATCGCCGGCGTCGCCATGCAGATCGTCGCGGGCGCGAAGGCCCGGATGCGGAAGTAAGGGAGTGGGGCAAGGTGGTGCACGCTCCAGATTCCGCCGTCGTCCTGGCCTAGTGCGCAATTGCGCACTAGGCCAGGACGACGGGGAGGGTTCGCTCTAGAACACCACGCCGACCCGCGTGCCGCGCTTCCAGGCGATCCGGCAGCGTTTTTTCGTGTTCACGTGCAGCAGCTCGAACCTGTCGGGAATCGTCACCTGGCCGCCGAGATCGACGCAGGCCCCGCCGGGCGAATAGTCGATCAGCGTGCAGACGATCACAGGCGCGCGCGGGTCGGTGATGATCTTGGCCTGGCGGGACACCAGGCCGGCGGGTTTGACGCGGGCATGTCGTCGCGGATGCATTGGCACTCTCCTCCAATTTCCGCGGATAGCGCGGGTGGTCCGGCCGATGATGCAGAGGAGTTGATGCGATCCGGCTAAGGCGGGGCGGAGAATTTTAATGAAAAGTGTCGGCGAAGGGTGAAAGCGGCGGTAGCGGGGTGGGGTGGTGGCTGTATTTTGGCGTCGTCCTGGCGAAAGCCAGGACCCATTACCCCAGGACGTGCTTTGGCGAAGATTCGTTGTTCGGTACGTCTACTACCCGCAATCGAAAGATCACGCGGTATGGGTCCTGGCTTTCGCCAGGACGACACCTTTTTCTGGCACCAGTACCTGCAAGCAAACCTCACCCCGCCACGATCTCGCCCGCCTCGCCGGAGCCCGCATGCGGCGGCACCGGCATCGGCACCGTCACATAATCCTTCGGCAAGTTCACCGGCCGGTACCCCGGCTCCACCGCCATCCGCTTCAGCACGCTCTCATGCACATGCGCGCCTTCGGGGATGACGCGCGGTTCGCAATCGGGGATGTAGAACCCCAGAAACACCTTCCGCTCCGGCCATTCCTTGTAGGTCGCGCTCTTCGGCAGATACTCCAGCACGCGCCAGAGCGCCGTCATCGAATTATGCAATTCGCCCGTCTTGCCGGTGTAGGCAGGCTCGACGTATTGGAACGGCGAGTTCTTGCGCTGGATGCCCCAGGCGAGCTGGTTCACCGTGCGCGGGTTGAAGTTCAGCCCGGCCTTCTCCGCCTGCTCGATCATCCAGATCAGCGGATATTTGGACTCGCCGCTCTCGGCCTCGGGATAGCCGCCGCCGACGTCGCAATGCACGCCGGCGAACCACACCTGTAAGATGTCCTGCGGCTCCTTCTTGTGATCCGGCACGAAGCGGTTGCGCCAGTATTCCTGCGGCTCCTCATAGTCCTTGAGGCGGAACATGCAGCGCCGCTCGTCGATCGCGATCGCCTGCCGGAAGATGTTGACGCTGGGATTGCGGAGCGTGAAGGCGAGCTCCTCCAGGCTGAACACGAAGAAGAAATTGTCACGCCGCGGCACGATCACGCTCGCCACCGTGTCCCAGACGCCGATGAAGTGGATGGTCGGCCAGCGCGAGGAGGTGATGCGCGCGAACTGCGCGGCGAGATCGAACTCGTCCTTCGGCAGCGGCCCGTTCTCGTCGGAGCCCGCGTCCTTGAGGTCCTCGATGTCGTTGCCGCGCCCGGTGCCGGAATATTGCTTGTAGGCGACGAGGCCACTGCCGGCGAGATTGGCCTGCTCCGGCGAGATCAGGCCGATCTTGTGGATCAGCCCCGCCAGCACGCGAACCGTGTAGGCACCGCGTGAAAAACCGAACAGGTAGATCTTGTCGCCCGGCGCGTAATGCTCGACCAGGAAGCAATAGGCCGACAGCACGTTGTCGTCGAGCCCGTAGCCGGTGGCGAGCCCCAGCACCAGGTTGACGTTGGCCTTCCAGCGATGCCACGTCGACGGCTCCGTCACCGTGCCGACCCCGGGATCGTAAAACACCATCTGCCGCGGCTGCGTCTTGTCGGTCTTGCGCAGGCAGCGATAGAGCTTCAGGACGTTGGAGATGTTCTCCGAGATCTCGTTGCCGGTGCCGTCACAGCAGATGACGAGGTTTTTCTCGGATTTGTGGTCGGTGATGCGGTCCTGCTCCACGGTATACCCCTCCCGGTAATGCTACCCGGGCGAGTATAGCGGAAAAGCGCGACGGACAAGAGACGACGGTGGTTCTTCCCCTCTCCCCTTGTGGGAGAGGGTGGATCAATCGCGCTCCGCGCGATTGAGACGGGTGAGGGGCCTCTACTCCGCGCATGAATCTCTTGCGTCAGAACTCCGCGAAACAACCCCTCATCCGCCTTGCCTTCGGCAAGTCACCTTCTCCCACAAGGGGAGAAGGGAAGACAGCGCGAGCCCTGCTCGCCCGCCCCTACTTCTTCTTCCCCTGACCGATCTCCGGCTGCCAGGCGGCATCCTTGCGGCTCGGTGCCGCGGCGCTGGCCTTGACCTTGTCCTTCTTCGGCTTCTTGGTCTCGCGGTTGCTGCGTTGCTGTCCCTTGGCCATGACGTCCGTCTCCTCTGTGGTTTCGTGTTCGTCCGCGTGCGAGATTGGTGCTGCAATATCCGCATGGAATGGCGACGGGATCTATCTGCCCGAACCATTGAAAATCGCCGCTGCGCGCACGAGGCGCGGAAGATGCAGCGCAACATCGACGCGCGGCAATTGCGTGAGCTGCGCTGACGTGGTCGAGCGTACGCCCGCACCATGCCGATTGCGAGGACTAAAACGCCGCGCGCGAGTGCTGCGATCGGCCTTAAGTGTCGGCCCGCGCTGACATAATGCTGGCTATTGCCGGGCAACAGGCGCATGGTTCGCTGCAGTTGGCGTCGGTTGGGGCCCCTTCTTTGCGAAAGGCAGGCGCATGACCATCCGCTCGCGACGAGAAACCATCACCTTCAAGCATCCATTCCACATCCGCGGCGTCGAGCGCGAGTTGCCGGCCGGCGCCTATGAGGTCGTCACCGACGAGGAGATGATCGAGGGCCTGTCCTTCGCGTCGTATCGCCGCATCGCCACCATCATCACGGTGCCGTCCGCGGACGTGCGGGGCGCGACGGAGATGCTGTCGATCGGCTCGGTCGACCTTGCGGATGCCCAACGCATCGACGCGAGTGCCGCCAATGACTGACATCCCGGTCGATCTCGACAGCCATCGCGGCATGGCCGCCCAGAAGGCGACCGATCTGCGCCGCGCGCTGGCCGATGTCGAGGCCCAGGTCAGGGAGCTGCGCGAGCGCGAGGCCGATCTGGAAAACCGCATGATGTCGGTGCCGGCCGCGTCCTGGCCGGAGGCCGCCGTGAAGGCCCGCCATCTGCTCAACCTCTATGCCGCGGGCCTGCCCGCCGAGGACACCCGCCACCGTGCGCTGGTGGCCGCGCTGTTCGACGATTTCGCAAGGCTCAACGGCGACAGCTGAAGGCGGCCAACTCGTGTCTCCATCGCGCAATGCTCGCAAACACAGGCGTCCTCCCGGCCGCGTGCGCAATGGCGCACGGGGGCCGGGACCCATAACCACCGAAGTGAGTTGTTGTGCATGCTTGTGCCACAGCGTGCTTCGATAACGCTGACCGGCGTCCCCCGTGCGCCGTTGCGCAACTCAGCCGGGACGACGCGTGGCCGTAAAGGAGTTACCCCATGACGCTCACCACCAGCCGCTTCATCGGCCACGACCAGGACCGCGGCATCGTCCAGTTCTCGATGCAGGACGGACCCAAGGAGATCGCCTGCGCGATCTCGACCTCCGCGATGGACGACCTCGAGCGCGGCCCGCGCGCCAGGCCCAGCGAGCGCGAAGCCCAGTTCACCCGCCTGCGCGAGCGCATCGAAGCCTGCACCGGACGCAAATATCAGGCGACGGAGTTCGAGGGCACACCGCCGGGGATCGTGCTGCGGAGCATTGATTTTCGGGGGTAGGGGGAGGCGTCTACGCCGGAAGCATCGGTCCGATCAGTTGCTGCAATGGTCGCTGGCCGCAATGGAAGTGGGGCCAGCTTTCGATCGTTCCGCAAAACGCCATAACACAATGTCGGCAACGCTTAGACGGTCGCCGGTGCGCTCTGAGATCGCCAAGCACATATCATGTACGCTGCAATAGCCGAACCGCGTCGCAAGTCGAGCTAAATGCCGATCGGGCTTTGCCACATCGAATCCGAGATTCTTGGCGAGATGCGTGGCAGTTATGGGACCAATGAACGGCAGGATCTGACAGGAATCGAAATCCGCAATCAAGGAACCTTTGAAGTTGGCAAAGCCAATCTGGTCCAAGACGCCGGCCGTGTGCGTAATGGCTCTAAGTTTTCTAATGTTGCCGAAGGCTCTAGCGGCAGCATTGCTGCACACATCGCCGAGTTCGAATATTTCCTTTGCAGAAGACCAATCACAATAGCAAAGCGAAATGTAGTCAAAATACTTTCTGATGACCGCTTCTCGAAAGCCGGAATTCAACACGACCCACGCATACTCACGCAAGAAGTCTGACTCCGAAAAATCTGCCTGTTGAAGCTCTGCTTGCCAACGAATCTCGCCCGAAAAGTCCGAGCGTTCGATCCAGGTCTTTGCAGTCTGGTAGTAGGCAAAAAGGTCTGTCGATGGACTGCGAGTCATCTCAAATTGTCGCGCAAAATCAATTTAAGCTTCGTTAACCATAATGCTGATCCCGGCCGTTCGTCTAGCATTTTGCTCAGTGCTACTTTCATCTTGTGACGGCGCTTCAGAGGCAAGAAGTCTTTCTCGGGCACTCCCGCCCCGACGTCGCTTGCCATATCGTATCGGTCGGCAAGCCGCTGGAAATCACGTGATGCGATCTGGCCCTGTTCTGCAAGCAGGTATCCCGCTTCCCGCTTCACCTCGGCGTACATTGTAAAGCTGCGCTGATGGGCTTCGCTCCGCCCTCGCCAGTCGGCCTTAAACTGAACAAGCGTCAGTCCGAATGTGAACGCGCCGAGCAGTCCGATCCAGAGCGGAGCCTCCAGATGAGGGGGAGTCAGCCAGGACGTGAGGTGCGGGTCCACAAATCCCATGCACGTTGTCCATCCGGCTAGGAGAAGGATAACAACATCACAATAGAACTGTCTGTTAGCGAAGCGATCCCGTAAGGCGGCGTGCGCTGAACAAAGTTGGTCAGCGACTCGCTGCATGTGTTCGATTTGGGTTCGAAGAGCTGCATCACTCATCGGCCAATCCAAAGAGCGCCTTCCATTGATCGTGGGACATATGCGCGCTCGCATTTCTCATTCGCTTTGCGATCCTTCCGAGTACATGGCTTGAGGCAACACGCGAAGCGCTGTTTGTCTCGCCAAGATAGCCATCAACGTGGATTGATTGGCCGGTGCTGTCCCGTATCGGTTGCAGTACGAGTTCGCGAGCGCGTTCAAAAAAAACGGGCAGCATCGCTGCGCTGGTCTTTGCACCCTGATAATCCCTAAACGCAGCTATGGCCAAGCTCTCAACGTGATAGCCTGTTAGGCGTTGCTTCTCCGGCAGAGTGCCAATAACTGCCTTGGCCAACTTGATCGTGGGGACAAGTTTTCCGCCGCACTCATCATTGCGCGCAGTTAGGGCCTTTTGAAATTCTTGCGGCGCGATATGAGACCAGCCGTCGCGTAGAAAAGAGGGAACCCTTAGGCCACCATTGGTGCGGAATGCGGGGAGAAGTTGAATCTGCATCGCATCTTTGTACTCGATCGTAACGGCAAGGCGGCCTGCCGCGACCGTCGCAGAAGTCGGAACGGCATTTCGGATAATCTCGGAAATCCTTTCAAGCGCAGCGGAGGGCTTATCGCCTTCGAAGTCCAATTGGCTAAAAACTAAAAGCGAATCGATATCGCTAATTCCATCAACATATGTGTGCTTTGCTACTGATCCGCCGAATAGCAAGTCCACGGATTCCTCCAAGGTGTCGCTAAGTTCATCCTTGATCTCCGAAAGACGATCCTGAACGAGGTCGACATTGCGACTATTGGCTGAAGCGAGCAATTCGCCGAGTAATGAGTTCAGGTCCGTCTCGAACACCTTGACGGTCGTCTCGTCTTCCGCCTTACGCACTTGCTTAGCGAGTTGCTCCGGAGACCTGTGCTGAAAGACATTTCCGCCGCCGCTTCCGCCCATGTTCAATCTCCGGCAATTTCTGCGCACATGGCCTGATAAGCGCTTCTTATGAGTTCGCTATGTTTCCCAAAATGCTCAAATTCGCTATCGTTGACATGCTTCGACATGTTTAGGCGCATTTGCTGCATGTACTGATAGTTGTTTGACCAGCAGCACCCTTCTACGATATCAGAATTCATACTGATGGGCATTTTCAGAGCTCCAAAGGAATGCCGATAGACTGTATCTCCGTCAGCAAACGCGTATCGAAGCCAAGTGAGCCCATCAAATATGTCTGCACCTGCTAGGAAAAAAAGGTAGGTGGAGATCGTGTCGAGGCTTCCAAATATGTGTATAGGCAGATCTGGATGATGTCGGTCGAGCGCCTTCCTAAGCCGCGCTACGTTTGCCATGCGGTTCAAGATTGAATCGCCGATCTCCTTTTCCGTGACGCCCACAATGGCGAATTCCCTGAGCTTGCCGAGATGTGGAGTGACTCGATCAAGATGTAGCCTGATTCCTTTTTCGCCCTCAGGTTTGAACAATATTGATCGTGCGTGTTCGCCCAAAGGAATGGGAAGCCTGCGGGCGCGTTCTATCTGATCCTTTGTGTCCACTCGATACTTGGGGTGATCGAAGCTGGTGAAGATGGTCGGAGAGAGGCTAGACCAATTTCGAACGACGTCATCGTACTTCTCGGGAGACCACTCTCTAGGAGAGTGATCGCCTTCATAGATTTCTGACAAATCAGAATCTTTGGATGCTTCGTATCCGCCGCTGTCGAGGAATATTGCAGAGGCAAAATCAAGCTCAGGTAACAGCAATCCGTAGGAGATGTCGTAAGCGCTGACCAGTACCTGATCAGCGATGTATTCTTCGCATGCCTTGAGTATCTTCTGTACCTTCGGAAAGCCTTTGCTGGAGAACGAAGGCAAAAGAATAGGTGTCTTCAGTTCAGTGCCATTGCTTAATCTGACGAAGCGCCTTTTAGCGAACATTCTAGCCTCGCTCGGTCGAGACAAGATGTACACCGACCACAAGGAGGCGAACTGCCAGCCTCACAGCTGTACGTGTTTTCGAGGGGAATGCCTTGGGAGAGGAAATAGCTGTAAACGTCATCTTTGCTCCAACGAACAAAAGGCGCCAAGACGGATAGTTTTCCGTCGGAGCACTGTTGAATGAGGGCATCTATCTTCTGCATGAAATCGGATGAGCAGTCGTAATAGGCAGTACCGCTATGAACCCCGATAGCTATTCCGCCTGAGTCGCAGTTTCCGAGTAGTGCCGCAGCAAAAATCAAAAAAGCATTCCTTCCGACTAACTCGCCTGCGCCATATGAGCGGAGCGAGTTGACCTGAATCTGGTCAACGGGAATTCCGATTATTTCCTTCAGTTGCGCGACTGATTTTTGCTCCATCTCACGTGATGCTTGTCCAAAGTCGATAAACAGCCCCCGGACCGCTAACCCTTTAGCCTTCAGCAGCATTGCTACTGATGCGGAGTCGATTCCTCCGCTAAGCAGGACTGTCGCCTTGTTCATGGACGCTACCCTACAGGCGAATCATCGGTCGGTGCCCTTAAACCTTAGGTGGTGGCTGCCAGCGAGGTCTAGACCGCATTGATCAATGTGCAACGCAAAAACGGCCGGATCTTCCGATCCGGCCGTCACGCAAACTCTACTTGGCTAAGCCTACGCCACGCGACGCTACTTAGCCCCCGCCCAATTCGAAATTCTTAGCTCGCCTTCTTCGCCGGCGCGGGGGTCGGGCCGACCTTCTTCTGGATGGCGCGCTTCAGCTCGAGGGCGCGCGGCGACAGCACGGCGGCCTTGGCCTTGAGCAGGAAGGGATCGAGGCCGCCATTGTGGTCGACGCTCTTGATCGCGTTGGTGGAGACGCGCAGGCGCACGTTGCGGCCCAGCGCTTCGCTGATGAAGGTCACGTTGACCAGGTTCGGCAGGAAGCGGCGCTTGGTCTTGATGTTGGAGTGGCTGACCGTGTGGCCGACTTGGGGGCCCTTGGCCGTCAGTTCGCAGCGGCGAGACATGTCAAAATCCTTGTTCGAGCCCCCAACGAGTGCGGCCGCCATCCGGGGCGCCACGGGGGCTAATTCTTTCGTCCTTGCAGGGAGCGGGCGGACGTATAGGGGGGAAGCGGCGAGCCGTCAAGGTTTTGGGGCGGGTTTCGTGCTCCAGGGTAGCCGTCATCGCCCGGCTTTGACCGGCGATCCAGTACTCCGGGCCGGTGCGGCTGACCAGAGGGGCCGCAGCGTCCCGGATGCCCCGGTCAAGCCGGGGCATGACGGGCGGAGGTGGCGGGGTGAGGTGCGCGCTTCTGCCCCGCCCCCGATCACCAAAACGGCAATGTTTAAAACGCCTTACCATCACATAAAGGGCGCATTCGCACCCGAAATATCCGGTGGAGTTCCGGAAGCGGACAAGCCCGGACACATTGTTTGCAGTGGTTTTTGGCTTAAGTAACAACCGTTCGCGCCCCGATTGGATTGTTTCGTGCTCACAACGCCTCATCTCGCGCCCGGCCTGCGCTCGACGGAGCCGCGCGCGGCCCGTCCGCGTTCTGCCGGCCGGTTGGCCATGGCGGCCCTCGGTGGGCTGGCCTTGGCGTGGGCGGCGGAGCCCGCAGCGGCGCAAGGCAAGCTCGAGGCGCAATACGAGGCGACGCTGGCCGGCATTCCGGTCGGCAAGGGCGCCTGGAATATCGAGATCCAGGACGACGTGTTCGCGGCCGCTGCCTCCGGCGGCACCTCGGGGCTGCTGAAATCATTCGCGGGCGGGTCCGGCACCGGCGCCTCGCAGGGCCGCGTGGTCAACGGCGCGCTGGTCGCGACCGGCTACCAGGCCTCCACCACCACCTCGAAGAAGACCGAAGAGATCCGCATCACGCTCGACAAGGGCAATGTGAAGGAGTTCGGCATCGTGCCGGAGCCGCCGGTCGATCCCGACCGTATCGTCGTCACCGACGCGCATCGCCGCGGCGTCTGGGACCCGATGACGGCCTCGCTGGTGCGCGTGGCTGGCACCGGCGAGGTGCTGTCGGCGGACGCCTGCCACGGCAGCGCCGCCGTGTTCGACGGCCGCATGCGCTACGAGCTCAAGCTCGATTTCAAGCGCATGGAAACCGTGAAGGCGGAGAAGGGCTATCACGGCCCCGTCGTGGTCTGCTCGCTCTACTTCGTCCCCATTGCCGGCTACATCCCAGACCGCCCCGTGATCAAATATCTCGCCGCCCAGCGCAACATCGAGGTCGCGTTCGCGCCGGTGGCGGGCACGCGCATCCTGGTCCCGTTCTGGCTGAAAGTGCCGACGCCGCTCGGGCCGGCCATGCTGGAAGCAACCTCCTTCATCACCACGGCACAGCCGCCCAGGGTCGCGAAGACGCAGTGAGCCGCGCTGCAGTGGCCCGGCTGCCGTAGCCGTAGCCTGGATAGAGCGCAGCGAAATCCGGGTTTCTTCCTTGCCTTGGCTCCCCCGCATTCCGCTTCGCTCCATACGGGCTACGACCCTGCCGTTTTGGCAAAAATAAATGCAAGTGATTTCAAAGACATGCCTACTGTGCATGGGGTTGTTTTCGCGTTTTTTGCTGGGGAGGGGTCGAGGGCCGGGAATCCATTTGACTCCTTCCCGATTCTGATTCGACTCCGCGCCGTCCCCAGCTTTAGCGAATCCGCCATCGAAACGTCGCTTGTGCGGCGGGGCAAAACTCCATCTAGTACGAAGCCAATAAGCCTCCCGCGACATGTTGCGTGAACGGAACGGGACTCAAGGGGGAGTCAGCGATTCGGCCGCGATTCGTTCTCAACTCGTTCCGAAGCTTAAAGCCAACGGGAAAAGCGTCGCAAAGTGAGACAGTTGCGCGGGATTCGGGGAGGATGCTCCCACACTCTCGGTGTCATCGCCCGGCTTGACCGGGCGATCCAGTACGCCGAGGCGTCTGTGGTTGAGCGGAGAAGCCGCAGCGTACTGGATGCCCCGGTCAAGCCGGGGATGACAGCGGAGAAGCCGCGGCGAGGTGACTTCCAGGCGCTTCGCGCCGTCGCCCCAAAACAGCACTGACATTCGCCCCAATCGCCATTACCTAATCCCCCAGATGCCTTTTTCCTCCTCCCCCTTCGCTTCCGAGCGGCTCCCCGGCGCCGGCGTCACTGCGGTGCTCGGGCCGACCAACACCGGCAAGACCCATCTCGCCATCGAGCGGATGCTCGCGCATCCCTCGGGCATGATCGGGCTGCCGCTGCGCCTGCTCGCGCGCGAGGTCTACAACAAGATCGCCGCGCGGGTCGGCCCCGACGCCGTCGCGCTTGTGACCGGCGAGGAGAAGATCAAGCCGAAATCGCCGCGCTACTGGGTCTCGACCGTCGAGGCGATGCCGCGGGATCTGGACGTCTCGTTCCTCGCCGTCGACGAGGTGCAGATCGCCTCCGACCTCGAACGCGGCCACGTCTTCACCGATCGCATCCTCAACCGCCGCGGCCGCGACGAGACGCTGCTGCTCGGCGCCGCGACGATGCGCCCGATTATCGAGCGGCTGCTACCGGGCGTCTCCATGATCACGCGGCCGCGCCTGTCGCAGCTGGAATTCGCCGGCGATCGCAAGATCACGCGCCAGCCGCGCCGCACCGCCATCGTCGCCTTCTCGGCCGACGAGGTCTACGCCATCGCCGAGCTGATCCGCCGCCAGCATGGCGGCGCCGCCGTGGTGCTGGGCTCGCTCTCGCCGCGCACGCGCAATGCGCAGGTGGCGATGTTCCAGAACGGCGAGGTCGATTACCTCGTCGCCACCGATGCCGTCGGCATGGGCCTCAATCTCGACGTCGACCACGTCGCCTTCGCCTCCGACCGCAAGTTCGACGGTTACCAGTTCCGCCGCCTGACGCCGTCCGAATTCGCCCAGATCGCCGGTCGCGCCGGCCGCGCCACCCGCAACGGAACCTTCGGCACCACCGGCCGCTGCGCGCCATTCGAGCCCGAGCTCGTCAATGCGCTGCAGAACCACACCTTCGACCCCGTGAAGGTTTTGCAATGGCGCAATTCGAAGCTGGATTTCGCCTCGCTGGGCGCGCTCCAGGTGTCGCTGAACCTGGCCCCCGGCCATGAGGCGCTGACGCGCGCGCCGATCGCCGAGGACATGCGCGTGCTCGACCATGCCGCCCGCGACGCCGAGGTGCGCGATGTCGCGCATGGCAAGGATGCGGTGGAACGGCTATGGGAGGCTTGCCAGATCCCGGACTACCGAAAACTGTCGCCGGCCGCCCATGCCGAGCTGGTCACCACGCTGTACGGCTTCCTGATGCGGAAGGGCTGCATCCCCGACGCCTGGTTCAGGACCCAGATCGACCAGGCCGACCGCGTCGACGGCGATATCGACACGCTGTCGGCCCGGATCGCGCAGATTCGCACCTGGACCTTCGTCGCCAACCGTCCCGACTGGCTGAAAGACCCCGAACGCTGGCAGGGGATCGCCCGCGAGATCGAAAATAAATTATCGGATGCGCTCCATGAACGCTTGACTGAGCGTTTCGTTGATCGCCGGACCAGTGTATTGATGCGCCGCCTGCGGGAGAACACGAGCTTGAATACGGAAATCGGCAAGACCGGCGAAGTCATCGTCGAAGGCCATGTCATCGGCCGCCTCGATGGCTTCACCTTTGCACCGGATGCGGCGGAAGCCGGCTCCGATGCGAAAGCGTTGCAGGCTGCAGCGCAGGCCGTGCTCGCCGGCGAGATCAACGCGCGCGCCGAAAAACTGGGCAATGCGCCGGACGAGCAGTTCGTGCTGACCTCGGAAGGCATCATCCGCTGGACCGGCGACGCCGTGGCGCGGCTGTCTGCCGCAGAGGACGCGCTGCATCCGCGCATCCGCATCATCTCCGACGAACGCCTCACGGGCGGTCCCCGCGAGAAGGTGCAGGCCCGGCTCGACCTCTGGCTCAAGACGCATGTCGAAAAGCTGCTCGGGCCGATGTTCGAGCTCAGCAAGGCCGAGGACGTCACCGGCATCGCCCGCGGCATCGCCTATCAGCTCGTCGAGGCGCTCGGCGTGCTGGAGCGCCAGAAGATCGCCAACGAGCTGAAGGACCTCGACCAGCCTTCGCGTGCCGTGCTGCGCAAATACGGCGTCCGCTTCGGCGCCTATCACATCTATTTCCCCGGCCTGCTCAAGCCGGCCGGGCGCGCGCTGGCCGCGCTGCTCTGGGCGCTGAAGCAGGACAATGTCGATCCCTCCGCGCTGTCGGGCGCGCAGCATCTGGCGAGCTCGGGCCGCACCTCGTTCCCGGTCGACAAGCAGCTGCCGCGCGATGCCTATCGCGTGCTCGGCTACAAGCAGGCCGGCGAACGCGCCGTGCGCGTCGACATCCTGGAACGCCTTGCCGATCTGATCCGCCCGGCGCTGGCCTGGCGCGAGAACGCGTCCGGCGAAAAGCCCGCCGGTGCATTCGACGGCCGCAGCTTCGTGGTGACGCAGGCGATGACGTCGCTCACCGGTTCGGCCGGCGAAGACTTTGCGTCCGTGCTGCGCGCGCTCGGCTATCGCATGGACAAGCGTCCGCCGCTGCCGGCGAAGCCCGCTGCGGCTGTTGAGGCGCCTGTTGCTGAAGCCTCCAGCGCAGAGACCCCCGCCGAGACGCAAGCAACCGAAACGCCGGTCGAAGACGGCGCGGCGCCCGCGGACACGGCGATCGAAGCCGCCGCCGAGCCTGTGACCGTCGAAGACGCGCCCGGCATGGAGCAGCACGACGAGCCCGCGCATGACGAGCCGGCGCTCGAAGCTTCCCCTGAGGCTCCCGTCACGCCGGAAGACGCTCCCGGCATCGCGCCACCGGCCGAAGAGGCTGCGGTCCCCGCTGAAGCTGCCGAAACCGCTCCCGCCGAAACCGCGCCTGCAGAGACCGCTGCAACCGAAGCCGCCGCGTCGGCCGATGCCGCTGCGCCTGCGGAGGCCGCGGCCACGCCCGCCGAGCCCGAGCTCATCGAGGTCTGGCGTCCGGGCGGCCGTCACGACGAACGCAAGCCGCGCCACGAGCGCCATCGCAACCAGCGTCATCACCAGCCGCGTCCGCAGGCGGCTGCTGAAGCAGGCACTGCTCCTGCCGAAGGCGAAGCCGCGCAGGCCGCCGACGGCGAGAAGCGCGGTGAGCGCCATCGCCATGGCGGCGGTCATCGCAGGGATTCTGGTCGCGATGGCGGCAGAGACTTCCGCAAGCCGCGCGAAGGTGGCGGCGAAGGCGCGCCGCGTCCGGAGGGGCAGGGACGCGACGACAAGAACCGCAGCTTCCAGGGTCGAGATCAAGGCAAGGACCGCGACAACAAGGATCGCAACAAGGGCAAGTTCGGCGGCGATCGCGACAAGGGCCGCGACAACCGTGGCCGCGACCGCGACAAGGGCCGCGACCGCCAGGGCGGGCCCTCGCTGCGACCCTACGCATCGAGCGCCAACCCGCGCGAGCGCGATCGTCCGGTCGATCCGAACTCGCCGTTCGCAAAGCTCGCTGCGCTGAAGGAGCAGCTGTCCGGGCGTAAGGAGTGATCCCACGACCGAGCGGCAGCGCATCGACAAATGGCTGTGGCACGCGCGGGTGGTGAAGGCGCGCACCTCTGCCGCCGAGCTTGTCGAGTCCGGCCATGTTCGCGTCAACGGCGCACGCGAGAAAGCGCCGGGGCATGCGATCAAGATCGGCGACGTGCTCACCATCGCGCTCGATCGCACCGTGCGCGTCTTGAAAGTTGTCGCCTTCAACGAGCGCCGCGGCGATGCCGCCTCGGCCCGTGTGCTCTACGAAGAGCTGAGCGAAGGCCATCCGAATTCTCAGCGCAATTAATTGCGCTTTGAATTCATTTCTTGGTCGATCAAGCGCATAAAGCCGTCATGATCGACCGTTCCTGAGCTTGCGGCGCCGGGCCATCCGCGCTACGCAAGCCGCGACTTTTAAAAGAGCTTTTCGGAGCGTTGGATGACTTACGTCGTCACTGAAGCCTGCATCAAGTGCAAGTACACCGACTGCGTCGAGGTCTGCCCGGTCGACTGTTTCTACGAGGGCGAGAACATGCTCGTCATCCATCCTGACGAGTGCATCGATTGCGGCGTGTGCGAGCCGGAATGCCCCGCCGACGCCATCAAGCCGGACACGGAACCGGGCCTGGAAAAGTGGCTCACGGTCAACGCCGACTACGCCAAGAGCTGGCCGAACATCACCCAGAAGAAAGAATCACCCGCCGACGCCAAGGAATTCGACGGCGTGGAGGGCAAGTTCGACAAGTATTTCTCCTCGAACCCCGGCTCCGGCGACTAATTCGGACCAAACTTAACCCTAATAGCGGCGTTATCGCCGAAAACCAGCCCTTAAGACCCCTAAATCATTGATTTTTGCGGGAAATGTGCTATATTGGGCACATTGAGCCGAACCCTGGTTAGCCCCGTCGGCCCCGTTGGGTTCCCGTGAAACCAAATGTCGAACAGGGGCGTGGCAGTTTCCGCGCGCAGGCTGTGTCACAGAAAACGCGTAAAAAGAGTACTTCAGCGAAGGCTTCCCATAAGGACGCCAAGAAAGTCGCCGCGGCCAGCCGTAGCGCATCCAAGGGTCGGACCGCGACGAAGGCGCCGGCTGCAAAGTCCTCGAAGAACAAAAGAAGCGCAATGCCTAACAAGACTGCCAAGCCGGCCGCGAAAGCGACCGTTGCCAAGCCTGTTGCTGCCAAGCCTGTTGTTGCCAAGGCACCCGCCGCCAAGGCTCCCGCTGCAAAGCCCGCCGCGCCGAAGGCTCCTGTTGCTGCTGCTCCTGCCAAGGCCCCTGTCGCTGCTGCCAAGCCGGCCGTGAAGCCCGTGGCTGCTGCGCCCAAGGTCGAGGAAAAGAAGGTCGTCACCCAGCGTCAGGGCTTCAAGGCCAACGAATTCGTCGTCTATCCCGCTCACGGCGTCGGCCAGATCCTGGCCATCGAGGAGCAGGAGATCGCCGGCGCGAAGCTCGAGCTGTTCGTCATCAACTTCATCAAGGACAAGATGACGCTGCGCGTGCCGACCGCCAAGGTCGCCAATGTCGGCATGCGCAAGCTGTCAGAGCCCGCGCTGGTGAAGCGTGCGCTCGAGACACTCAAGGGCCGTGCCCGCGTCAAGCGCACCATGTGGTCGCGGCGCGCCCAGGAATACGAAGCGAAGATCAATTCGGGCGACATCGTCGCGATCGCGGAAGTCGTGCGCGACCTCTATCGCTCCGAGTCGCAGCCCGAGCAGTCCTACAGCGAACGCCAGCTCTATGAAGCAGCGCTCGACCGTCTCTCCCGCGAGATCGCGGTGGTGCAGCACTCGACCGAGACCGAAGCGGTCAAGGAGATCGAGGCCCAGCTCGCCAAGAGCCCGCGCCGCACCGGAGCCAAGTCGGAAGCCGCCGAAGGCGAGGCCGATACGGATGCCGAGGGCGATAGCGACGAGACCGATGGCGACGGCGGCGCCACGGTCGCCGACGAGGCGGCGTAAGCGTCCCGCGCGTTCATCGCAACAGATCAAAAGCCCGGCCGGTTGGCCGGGCTTTTTGTTTGGTGCGTCGTAAGGGCGCGCTCAACAAACTCGATGTCGACCCGACGAAAGAACTCACTTCACCGGCCGCTTCTCGAGCTTCCGCGCCAGCGTCCGCCGATGCATCCCGAGCCGCCGTGCTGCTTCCGAGATGTTGAAATCGGTCTCGATCAGGGTCTGGTGGATACGTTCCCATTCCAGCGTCTTGATCGAGGTCGGCCGGGCATCGAGCGCGACCTCGGCGTTGCCTGCGGCCTTGTTGAAGGCGGCCTCGATGTCGTCGGTGTTCGACGGCTTTGCCAGATAGTGGCAAGCGCCGAGCTTGATGGCCTCGACGGCGGTGGAGATGCTGGCAAAGCCCGTCAGCACCACGATCAGCATCTCCGGATCGTGCGTGTGCAAAAGCTCGACGCAGGCGAGGCCCGAGGCGCCGCCGAGCTTGAGGTCGACGACGGCATAGCCGAACGATCGTTCCTCCAGAACTTTCCGCACGTCCTCGATCGAGGCGGCGAGCACGACCTCGTAGCCGCGGCGCTCGAACGAACGCTTCAGGGTGCGCGCGAAGCCGGCATCGTCCTCGACGACGATGAGCGAACGGTCAGGCGTCAAAGCTGCCTCCGATCGCGAGCGTTGCGAGCGGCAGCGTGAGGCGGACGGTGGCGCCGCGCTTCCTGTGGTTCTCGGCGGTCACGCTGCCGCCGAGCTTGCGCACCACGTTCACCACCAGGAACAGGCCGAGCCCGCCGCCGGCGCGGCCCTTGCTCGACTGATAGGGTTTTCCGAGCTGTGCCAGCATTTCCGGCGCAAAGCCGGGACCGCGATCGCTGATCGACAGCACGAGATTATCGCCCTCGCGCTCGGCAACGAGCTCGACCCAGTCGCGCGAGACCTCGTAGGCGTTGTCGAGCACATTGAAGATCACCTGCTTCAGCGCCACGTCCGAGACGATCGCGATGTCCTCGCCGAAGGTGTTGACGAAATACAGCGTGCGCGCCGAGCGCGCGTCGCGCCATTCTTCCACCAGCGCGGTGACGAAAGCCGTCACCGTCGTCGGCGACGACCCTTCGCCGCGGGCTTCGCCCGCCGACACCAGGATGCCTGTCACGATCGACTTGCAGCGCTGCAGCGAGGTCTCCATCTCAGCCAGATCCTCGGCCAGCTCCTGATCGGCGGCGAGGTCGGGCATGCGGCGCCAGTCGCCGAGGATGACCGAGAGCGAGGCGAGCGGCGTGCCGAGCTCGTGAGCCGCGCCGGAGGCGAGCAGGCCCATGCGCACGATGTGATCCTGCTCGGCCGCATGCTGGCGCAGCGCCGCCAGATGCGCGTCGCGCTCACGCAAATTCCTGTTGATGCGGGTCACGAACACCACCAGCAGCACGGCGTTGAGCACGAAGCCCAGCAGCATGCCCGTGACCGTGAGGCTGTAGGTCTCGCTGATCGGATTCGGCGGCAGATCGAGCGGCCGATAGGCGACCGTCAGCCAGACGAAGCTCGCGCAGGTCAACGCGACCAGCGACCAGGTCGAGCGGCCATCGAGCAGCACCGCGCCCAACGTCACCTGGAGCAGGAATAGCGAGGTGAAGGGATTGGTGGCGCCGCCGCTGAGATAGAGCTGCGCGGTCAGCGCGGCGACGTCCAGCATCAGGGCGACCAGCAGCTCGTTGTTGGTGATCGCGGCGCGATGGCGCACCCAGACGAGGCTGGAGACGTTGAGAAAGACCAGTGCGCCGATCACCGCGCCCATGCGGGTGAGGGGCAGGGGAATGCCGAGCCAGGCGTGCACGCCGCCGATCGTCACGATCTGGCCGACCACTGCAATCCAGCGCAGCTGGATCAGCAGCGCCATGTTCTTGCGGTTGGTCTCGTCGTCGGTTGGCGCAGCGCCGATCAGCTCGCTGCGCGCGTCCGCCTGCGATTGCAGCGTGACGGCGCCATGCGTTCTTCCGTCGTCAGGTGGGCTCGACGATCGTTCCAGCATCTGATCCCGTCCTGCGGGCGGCAGCATCGGAGCCGCCGGCCGGTTCGTGGACGAAGCCGCTCCAGGGCTTCTTGCGGCGGAACAGCCCGCCGCCGAATGTGACGAAAAGCCCGCCGGCCAGCATGAAAGCCAGGGCAAACCACGTCAGCGCATAGATCAGGTGGTTATTGGGAAAGCTGATCACGGTCAATCCGCCGGTTGGACCGCTGCCGGATTGTGATCCGGCGTCGGCATCGACGAAGAACGGCGCGACGTGGTCGAGGCCGCGTGCCGCTGCAATCGCGGCGACATCCCGCGAATACCAGCGATTGTGCTGGGGCACGTTGTTCCTGAGGAATCCGCCTTTTGGCTCCGTCACGCGCAAGAGGCCGGTGATCTCGACCTGGCCTTGCGGATTGCCGTCCCGGCGCGTCGATGCGTCGCGCCGCTCGGACGGCACGAAGCCGCGGTCGACCAGGACCAGCGTGCCGTCGTCGCGCTTGAGTGGCGTCATCACCCAATAGCCGGGGCCTAGCTCGGTGACGGCCTGAACCAGCGTCTCGCGGTCATGCAGGAAGCGTCCGGTGACGCGGACATGCCTGTATTCGTCGGCTGCGGCGGACACCGCAGGCCAAGAAGCGGACGAGGGGATCGGCTGGGCCGGGGCGTGAACGCGCTGCTCGACGCGGTCGATCAGCGCCAGCTTCCAGGCGCGGCGCTCGATCTGCCAGATGCCGAGCGCGATCAGGAGCACGAAGGCCGTGAGCGAGAGGACCGTGAGCCACAAGGACGGACGCGCAGCGTCGCCGCGCGCCCCGATTGCCTTGCTCGTCGCGGTCCGGGTTTCGGTCACTTCATCCCGGTCATCTGGTGGATCGGCATCATGTTGCTGTTGAGGTGGTTCATCACCCACAGCGAACCGGACAGCGCGATCACCACCATGACGATGGTGAAGATCAGCGCCATCATGCTCCAGCCGTTCTCGGACGTCGTGTTCATGTGCAGGAAGTAGATCATGTGCACGACGATCTGCACGACCGCGAAGGCCATGATGACGAGCGCGGTGATCTGCTTGCTCGGAAGCGCGCCGCTCATCACCAGCCAGAACGGGATCGCGGTGAGCACGACCGAGAGCACGAAGCCGAGCATGTAGGTCGAGAACGAGCCGTGAGCGTGGCTATCGCCGTGGTGATGATCGTCCGCGTGGGCGGCGTGAGTATCGGTGTTCATCGCAGAACTCCCAGGAGATAGACGAAGGTGAAGACACCGATCCAGACCACGTCGAGGAAGTGCCAGAACATCGACAGGCACATCAGGCGGCGGCGGTTGGCCTCGATCAGGCCGAACTTCCAGACCTGCACCATCAGGGTCACCAGCCAGATCAGGCCGCAGCTGACGTGCAGGCCGTGGGTGCCGACCAGGGTGAAGAAGGCGGACAGGAAGGCGCTGCGCTGCGGCGTCGCGCCCTCATGGATCATGTGGGCGAACTCGGACAGCTCGATGCCGATGAAGGCGGCGCCGAACAGGCCGGTGATCGCCAGCCACATCTGGGTCTGGCCGATCTTGTTCTGCTGCATCGTCAACATGGCGAAGCCGTAGGTGATCGACGACAGCAGCAGCATCGAGGTGTTCACCGCGACCAGCGGCAGCTCGAACAAATCCTTCGGCGCCGGGCCGGCGGCGTAGTTGCCGCCGAGCACGCCGAAGGTGGCGAACAGGATCGCGAAGATGAGGCAGTCGCTCATCAGATAGATCCAGAAGCCGAGCGAAGTGCTGTAGCCTTCCGGATGCGGGTGTTCGTCGGCGAGGTAGAAGACCGGCTCGCCGGTTTGCGTGGGATTGACAGCGACAGTCATTTACTTGGCTCCGGCGAGCAGTTTGGTGCGCGCGTCTTCGGCCCGGATGACGTCGTCGGCCGGAATGTCGAAATCGCGGTGATAGTTGAAGGTGTGACCGATGCCGACGGCGAGCATCGCGATGAAGCTCGCGGCCGCAAGCCACCAGATGTACCAGATCAGGCCGAACCCCATCGCGGTGGCAAAGCCGGCGAGGATGATGCCGGTGCCGGTGCTGCTGGGCATGTGGATCGGCTTGAACCCGGTGAGCGGGCGCTGATAGCCGCGCTTCTTCATGTCCCACCACGCGTCATTGTCGTGAACGACGGGGGTGAAGGCGAAGTTGTAGTCCGGCGGCGGCGAGGAGGTCGCCCATTCCAGCGTGCGCGCGTCCCAGGGATCGCCGGTGACGTCCTTGAGCTGCTCGCGCCTGAGGAAGCTGACGGCGAACTGCATCAACATCGAGAGGATGCCGAGGAAGACCAGGAAGGCGCCAATGCCGGCGACGATGAACCAGATCTGCAGGCTCGGGTCGTCGAACACACGGAGCCGGCGGGTCACGCCCATCAGGCCGAGCACATAGAGCGGCATGAAGGCGAGGTAGAAGCCGGTGACCCAGAACCAGAACGACAGCTTGCCCCAGAACGGGTCGAGCTTGAAGCCGAACGCCTTCGGGAACCAGTAGCCGATACCGGCGAACGCGCCGAACACGACGCCGCCGATGATCACGTTGTGGAAGTGCGCGATCAGGAACAGGCTGTTGTGCAGGACGAAGTCGGCCGGCGGCACCGCGAGCAGCACGCCGGTCATGCCGCCGAGCACGAAGGTCAGCATGAACGCGATCGTCCACATCATCGGCAGCTCGAAGCGGATGCGGCCGCGATACATCGTGAACAGCCAGTTGAACATCTTCGCGCCCGTCGGGATCGAGATGATCATCGTGGTGATGCCGAAGAACGAGTTGACGCTGGCGCCCGACCCCATCGTGAAGAAGTGGTGCAGCCAGACCAGGTACGACAGGATGGTGATGACCACCGTGGCGTAGACCATCGAGGTGTAGCCGAACAGCCGCTTGCCCGAGAAGGTCGAGGTCACTTCCGAGAAGATGCCGAAGGCGGGGAGAACCAGGATGTAGACCTCGGGATGACCCCAGATCCAGATCAGGTTCACGTACATCATCGGGCTGCCGCCGAAATCGTTCGTGAAGAAGTTGGTGCCGACGTAGCGGTCGAGCGAGAGCAGCGCGAGCACGACGGTCAGAACCGGGAAGGAAGCGACGATCAGCACGTTGGTGCAGAGCGCGGTCCAGGTGAACACCGGCATCCGCATCATGGTCATGCCGGGGCACCGCAGCTTGACGATGGTGCAGATCAGGTTGATGCCGGACAGTGTCGTTCCGACGCCCGCGACCTGTAGTCCCCATATGTAATAGTCGACGCCGACATCCGGACTGTAGCCGATGTTCGACAGCGGCGGATAAGCGAGCCAGCCGGTGCGGGCGAATTCGCCGATGAACAGCGAAGCCATCACCAGCACCGCGCCGCCGACCGTCATCCAGAAGCTGAAATTGTTCAGGAACGGGAACGACACGTCGCGCGCACCGATCTGGAGCGGCACCACGAAGTTCATCAGGCCGGTGACCAGCGGCATCGCCACGAAGAAGATCATGATCACGCCGTGGGCGGTGAAGACCTGGTCGTAGTGATGGGAGTTGAGATAGCCCTCCGAGCCGCCGAAGGCGAGTGCCTGCTGCAACCGCATCATCAGCGCGTCGGCGAAGCCGCGCAGCAGCATCACGATGCCGAGGATCATGTACATGATGCCGATGCGCTTGTGGTCGACGCTGGTGAACCACTCGCTCCAGAGATAACCCCAGAGACGGAAATAGGTCAGGCCGGCGAGCATGACGAGGCCGCCGGTCGCCACCACCGCGAAGGTGCCGACGACGATCGGCTCGTGCAGCGGCAGCGATTCGATGGTGAGCCGGCCGAAGATGAGCTTGAGAAGATCAGGAGACATGCGGGATCTCTTTACGAATCTGACTTCGGACGTTGTCCGAGGAAGAAGGACGAGGACTTCAGCGGCGTGAAAGTCGGCCGCTTCAAGCCGGCGCCGAGCAGCGGCGCGGTGTCGACAGGTGCCGTGATGGAGGCGGTGGTCTTGCCCTGCGGCGCATCGGGCGTGCAGGTGCCGGCGACGAAGGTCGGCTCCGGCCCAAGCGCCGTGCCGCGGCGGGCGTACTTGTCGTAAGCCAGCGGCAGCGTGTTGTTCAGGCCCTCGTGGCCGAGGCCGCCCTTGGCGTCGATCGCCATCATCTCGCTCTGGCACATCTTGCCGGTCTCGACGCACATGTTGAGGATCAGGCGGTAGAGATCGGAATCGACGGTGCCGTAGCGCCGCACCGGCTCGTTCTGGCTGGGTTTTTCGAGCTGGAGATATTCGGCGCGGCCGAGCGAGCCGCCGCCGGACTTGGCGCTGGCGATCCAGGCATCAAAGCCCTTGTCGTCGAGGCCCTGGAAGTTGAAATGCATGCCGGAGAAGCCGGCGCCGCTGTAGTTCGCCGAAAAGCCCCGGTAGCTGCCGGCGTGGTTCACGACGGCGTGGAGCTTGGTCTCCATGCCTGGCATCGCGTAGATCTGGCCGGCCAGCGCGGGGATGTAGAACGAGTTCATCACCGAGGAGGCGGTGATGCGGAAGTTGATGGGACGATCGACCGGAGCCGCCAGATCGTTGACGGTGGCGATGCCGTAGTCCGGATAGATGAAGAGCCATTTCCAGTCGAGTGCGACGACGTCGACCTCGAGCGGGGCCTTGGACTGATCCACAGCGCGGTCGGCATGGATGCGGCCGAGCGCGCGATAGGGGTCGAGCAGATGCGTGCCCATCCAGGTCAGCGCGCCCAGGCAAACGATGATCAAAAGCGGCGCCGACCAGATCACCAGCTCGAGGCTGGTCGAGTGGTCCCATTCCGGCTCGTAGCGGGCCTCGGTGTTGGACTGGCGGTAACGCCAGGCGAACAGCACCGTCAGCGCCATCACCGGGACGACGATCAGGAGCATCAGGACGGTGGAGATGATGACGAGGTCGCGCTGTTGCGCCGCGATATCGCCGGCCGGCGCCAGCACGACGTAGTTGCAGCCGCTGAGCGCAACTGCCAGGGGTAGCAGCGCCAGAATCTTGAAACGGGACACGGGCCGAGCCTTATGAGAATGAGTTTCCTTTGCGGGGCCAAGGGGTAGCTGCGGCGCAGCAATTCGGACATTGGACAATTTGTCCAATGTTGCAGTGCGGGATGTTGCGCCAGACATGGCTAGATTGCCTGGCGCCTCGCCGGGCGGTCGGCTTTGGTTTTCAGGACGTTAAGGGCGCACGAATGGCGACGGCACAGACCCCCGCAATGGCAGACCACTCGGGCGAGCACGGCCACGACCAGGCCAGTCCCGGCGAGATCGCCATCGGCGTCATCATCGGCCGCACCTCGGAATTCTTCGACTTCTTCGTCTTCGCGATCGCCTCGGTGATCGTCTTCCCGCGCCTGGTGTTCCCGTTCACGAGCGAACTGACCGGCACCCTTTATTCCTTCATGATCTTCGCGCTGGCCTTCGTGGCCCGGCCGATCGGCACCGTCATTTTCATGACGGTCGATCGCGAGTACGGCAAGACGGCCAAGCTGATCTCGGCGCTGTTCCTGCTCGGCACCGCCACCGTCGCGATCGCGTTCCTGCCCGGCTATCACGAGATCGGCGTTGCGGCGATCTGGCTGCTGGCGCTGGCGCGCATCGCGCAGGGTCTGGCCTGGGGCGGCGCCTGGGACGGGATGGCCTCGCTGCTGGCGCTGAACGCGCCGCCTTCAAAGCGCGGCTGGTACGCAATGGTGCCGCAGCTTGGCGCGCCGCTCGGTCTGATCGTGGCGAGCGGGCTGTTCGCCTATTTTGCCGGGAATCTCTCGGCCGACGATTTCTTCGACTGGGGCTGGCGCTACCCGTTCTTCGTCGCCTTCGCCATCAACGTCGTGGCGCTGTTCGCGCGCCTGCGCATGGTGACGACGGAAGAATATGCCTCGCTGTTCGAGACCCGCGAATTGCAGCCCTCGCGCATCTCCGAGACCGTGGCGCGCGAAGGCCAGAACATCATGCTCGGCGCGTTTGCGCCGCTGGCAAGCTTCGCGCTGTTCCACATGGTCACGGTGTTTCCGCTGTCCTGGGTTTTCCTGTTCACCCGCGAAAGCCCGGTGCGCTTCCTGATCATCGAGATCGTCGCGGCCGTGTTCGGCGTCGGCGCGATCGTGCTGTCCGGCGTCATCGCCGACCGCGTCGGCCGCAAGTCGCTGCTGATGGGATCGGCGATCGCGATCGCGATCTACAGCGGCTTTGCCCCGCAGCTGCTCGATGCCGGCGCGTTCGGCGAGACCATCTACATGGTGATCGGCTTCATCCTGCTCGGCCTGTCGTTCGGCCAGTCGTCGGGTGCGATCGCCTCGAACTTCAAGCAGGCGTACCGCTACACGGCCTCGGCGCTGACATCCGATATGGCGTGGCTGTTTGGCGCCGGTTTCGCACCGCTGGTGGCGCTTCTGCTTGCGACCAATCTCGGCGTCATCGCCTCGGGTGCGTACCTGCTGTCAGGCGCGTTCTGGACCCTGCTCGCGCTCTGGCTCAGCGGCCAGCGCGAGGCCGGCGATATGGATGCGGGCGGTTGAGCCCTTTCGCCGGCGATCGATTGGCGTGCAGCGGGTTGAAAAGACTCATCCGCTTGAGCTGGCCTGATGCCCAGCTGCAGGTGAGTTGCCACTCAATGCCGCGAGAAGCGAGGAAAGGCGCCTTGCCAGCTGTTTGACGTCGGTAGTCGTCAAGCCTTCTCGAATACATACGACACCACGAAACGGTGCGAGGGCTGGAAGATAGTAATCTCTCGATTTCACCATGCTTGAAGGAACCAGCGCGCTGGGCATGGCCGATATGCCCAAGCCAGCCATGATGGCTCTTTCGCGAACGGCCGAATCGGAGCTTCGAAGTACGATCCGGTATGCAATTCCGCTCTGATCCAGCGGGTCAAGCATCCAGCTGTCCTCAGGGGGACTGACGACCGGCACCGGCGCGCCGGGTCGCGTGACGAAGTCTCGAGACTTGACCCAGCTTGTTTCGAACACGACTTCGTCGACGATCAAGCGTTCGATCTCCGTGTCGGAGATGTCGTGCAGGAACAGGCATGCGACGTCGACAAATCCCTCGCGGAGACCCCGTCGGATCTCGCTGGAATGCTCGGCCAGAAGGAAGAGGGTGGAAAGATCCTCGCGGCTGAAATCATCGAAGAGCGCCTTTGCCAATAGCTGGCTCACGCCGAGGCGGCGCGCGGTGGCCTTGTCCGATCCCCCCAGCCGGAGAAGCTGGTCATTGGCGTCGATGATTCGACGGGCCTGCAGAAGTGCGAGCTTGCCGAGCTCGGTCAGGACCGTTCCGTTTGCGGTCCGCGTGAACAGCTCGCCGCCGACGAGCCCCTGGAGCCGCTTCACCTGAGCGCTGATCGCGGGCTGGCTGAGAAACAGCCTCTCGGCAGCCTTCGACATGCTGCCCGTTTCAGCAATGGCGACGACCGTCCGCACAATTTCCATAGGGATATTGAGGGGCTGGTGTCGAAGCATCCGGTCTCCTGCAATCGAGCTTGATCGCGACTTGTCTCTCAGCTCGGTGATGCGCTGTCCACTTTGTACAATTTTCGTAGCTCTTTAGTTAAACCCGCTGCGCGTCGCCGACGGCGCCGCTTGAGCCGAATTTATGGCTCTATAAGTATCTATACATCCCTCAACCTCCACGAGATTCAACTATACGCTTCGTAAAAGCGCCTTCGTCAAGCTACGGAGATTCGAGCAGGGGGCCGTGTCGAATGCGTTTTCCTTCCAATCAGAGCGGAGCATCGGCCGTCGAGTTCGCCATTTTGCTTCCGGTGTTCTTGGCAATCATCTTCGGTATCGTGGTATTCGGATCCTATCTCACGATGGTCCACGGTGTTCAGCAGCTAGCAGCCGAGGCGGCGCGAACATCGATAGCAGGCTTGACCAACAGCGAGCGCAATAGCCTTGCAACTTCGTATGTCACGACCAACGTCGCCGGCTATCCTCTGCTTGAGGCCACGAAAGTCAATGTGATTGCCGCCCCATCCGGTTCAGACCCGAATGTCTACGTCGTAACGGTCCAGTACGACGCGTCGTCAAACTTTATATTCACCTTACCGTTCACACCGCCGATGCCCTTCCCGATAACGCGGTCGGCGGTAATCCCATACGGAGGGTTCTAGGATGAGAGGCGACTCCGTCATTCGTCGCTTTGGCGCCGATAGTTCGGGCAACTTCACGATCATGGGTGCGGGGCTCATGACGCTCGTCATCGGCTGCACCGCCCTCGCTGTCGACGTCGGCGCAATCTTCGCCGACAGGAGAAAGGCGCAGAGTGCGGCCGATCTTGCCGCGATCATCGCGGCAAGCAATCTCAGCAACGCCTACAATGCAGCATCCGCAACCGTCGTGAAGAACAAATACTCGACCAGTTCGCTCGTTGCCGTCGACCTCGGTACCTATACTCCGAATTCTGCCGTATCACCGCAGGCCCGCTTCGTGACGCCCGCGACCGGATCAGCAAACGCGGCGCGGGTCACGCTGAAGACCCAGACGCCGCTCTATTTCGCGCGCTATTTCACCGGCACCAGCGAGTTCACGATCACCACGACGGCGACAGCTTCCAGCACTGCTTTGGCCTCATTCGCAATCGGTTCGCGACTGGCCTCGATCAATGGCGGTCTTCTGAACGCCATGCTGGGCAGCATGCTCGGCACCAGCCTGTCTCTGTCGGCGATGGACTACCAGTCGTTGATCAATGCCAGGATCGACGCCTTCGACTTCGCCTCCGCGCTGGCGACACGCTTGAGCCTCACAGGCGTGACGTACAGCAGCATTCTAACGGGCAACATCAAGATGTCTGACGCAATCGCCGCAGCCCTTGCCACGCAGCAGGCCACCAACGGGCCAAGCCAGGCGACAATTGCGCTATCGACCATATCGCAGGCTGTATCCAGCCTCTCGACCAAGGTCAACCTCGCCTCGCTGATCGATCTCGGCCCGTATAACGGCCTCACCGTCGGCCAGAAGCCGAAGGTCGGCGCCAGCGTCTCGGTGTACAGCCTACTGTCGGCGATCGCGGAAGTGGCCAATGGCACACATCAGATCGCGACATCGGTCAATCTCGGACTACCCGGTATCTTGAACGCCAGCCTGGTCGCGACGATCGGCGAAAGGCCGGTCGGGTCGGGATGGGTGGCGGTCGGCGCGGAGGGCGCGAGCGTTCACACCGCCCAGACCAGAATCCTGCTCACCGTGCAAGTCGGAGGAAGTGGCATCGTTCCGACGGTCAATCTTCCGCTCTATGTCGAGATTGCCCAGGGGACAGCCGCACTCAACGTTGTTTCCTGCAGTCATCCGGACGTCAGCAATTCGACGGTCACGCTCGGCGTGACGCCCGGCATTGTCGACGCCTGGATTGGGAATGTATCCATGGCCGACATGACGAACTTCACCAGCAAGCCAAACCCGCCGGCGGCGGTCCTGGTCAGCGTGAGTGGGCTGAACGTATCCGGCCGTGCGCATGCGGCGATGGGCAATACGACGGCGACGCCGGTGACCTTCACCTATGTCGACATCCAGTCTCAGTTGGCGAAGACGGTGTCGACGCGAAACTTCACGTCGTCGTTGACGTCCAGCCTGTTGGGCGACCTGTCGCTCAGTGTTAGTGGCGTCGGCCTTCCGATTCCAGGCCTGACGTCGGCGGTCAGCGGCACCCTGGCCGGAGCCACCAGTTCGATCGATCAACTCATCGTCTCCACCTTGTCGACACTCGGCGTTGGAGTCGGTCAAGCCGATGTCTGGGTTTCCGGAATCCGCTGCGACGGCGCGGTGCTCGTCAACTAGCTTCCTTTGCCGGGCTGCGTTCGACTTGGTCGAGCGTCATGTTGCTGCGGCGCACTTGCGATCGACGGCTTTGCGCGATCTGAATGGGGCATAACGGATGCTGATGAAGCCCTGCGCCTAGTCGTTAGCTTAGACGATGATTGCAATCACATGACCGCTATGGGGGATGATGCCGATGCTGGGAATGCGCAAGCGGAGCGACGTCGATCATGCCTTCTCGCAGGTCCAAGCCATGAACAAGTCGCAGGCAGTGATCGAATTCAAGCTTGATGGAACGATCATCACTGCGAACGAGAACTTCCTCCAGGCGATGGGGTATGGTCTTGACGAGATCCGGGGGAAGCACCACAGCATCTTCTTGCCTGCAGCCGAGCGTGACACGGCGGAATATCGCGAGTTCTGGTCGCGGCTGAAGCGGGGCGAATTCCAGTCGGCGCAATACAGGCGCGTCAGTAAGGACGGCACGCCGATCTGGATCCAGGCGAGCTACAATCCCATATTCGACAAGTCCGGAAAACCAGCCTCCGTGATCAAATTTGCAACAAACATCACGGCGGGAAAGATCAAGACGATGGAGGATGCCGGAAAAATCGCGGCCATCGACCGCGCCCAGGCGGTGATCGAGTTCAACCTCGACGGAACGATTATTGCGGCAAACGGCAATTTCCTGAAAGCGATGGGATATGGCCTCGACGAAATCATCGGCAAGCATCACAGCATCTTCGTCGACGCGGCCCTCGCCGCAAGCCCTGCCTATCTGGAATTCTGGGCGACGCTGAACAGGGGCGAGCACCTTTCGGCCGAATACAAGCGATTTGGCAAGGGTGGGAGGGAGATATGGATTCTGGCATCCTACAACCCGATCCTCGACGAGACTGGCAAGCCTTTCAAGGTGGTCAAATTCGCGACCGACGTTACCGAGCAGAAGTTGAGGGCGGCCGATACCAACGGCCAGATCGAAGCCATCAAGAAATCCCAGGCGGTCATCGAATTTGACATCGACGGCACCATTCGCTGGGCGAATCAGAATTTCCTCGACGCAATGGGATATGCGCTGCCCGAGATTCAGGGACGGCATCACGGCATGTTTGTTGAAGCCGCCTACCGCAACTCGCCCGAGTACGCGGAATTCTGGCGGAAGCTCAATCGCGGCGAGTTCCAGGCCGCCGAGTACAAGAGACTTGCCAAGGGAAGACGGGAGATCTGGATTCAGGCCTCTTACAATCCCATCATGGATCTCAATGGAAAGCCCTTCAAAATCGTGAAATATGCAAGTGATGTCACCGCGCAGGCGGTCGCACGAATGAAAGCCGAGCGGGCGCGAGAACTGATCGAGTCGGTCGCTGCCGGTAGCGAGGAAATGAACGCGTCAATTCGGGAGATATCTGAAACGATGGTGAAGTCGCGGCAGACCACGATCAACGCCGTCAGTCAGGTGGAGGCGGCCGACACGCAGGCGAGGCGGTTGAGCTCCGCGGCCGAATCGATGGGCGGTATCGTCGGCCTGATCGGCAACATCACCGGGCAGATCAACCTGCTGGCGCTGAATGCCACGATCGAATCGGCAAGGGCCGGCGATGCGGGCAGGGGTTTTGCGGTCGTTGCGTCGGAGGTGAAGGGATTGGCCACCCAGGCCAAGCAGGCCACCGAGAAGATCACGAGCGAGATCGAGGCTCTGAACGCCGTCTCCGGCGACGTTGCGGGCTCTCTGGCGGCGATCCGCTCCGCCATCGGGCACGTAAGCGAGTATGTTGCGAATACCGCGGCGGCGGTCGAGGAGCAGAGTGCGGTCACCAACGACATCGCGTCGAACATGCAGCGAGCTGCGGCCGAGTTGGCGTGAGATCGCGCGGGTATCGGGGATGGCTTGATCCAGCGCGGGAAAGTGAGCGCGGGTGGGCGGCGCGCTATATCGTCAATCCGCCACAACCTTCACACGATCGCGCACCTTCACCTGCGCGTTGCGATCGAGCCCGTTGAGCACGCGAAAACGCTCGGCCGGGTGATCGACGCCAGCCATGCGGTGGGAGAGCGATTCCACGGTGTCGCCGGGCTGCACGGTGATGACCTTGATGCGCAGCGGGCGCGCGGCCTGAATCTCGTCGAGCGTCAGGCGGCGGAATGAACTGACGGTCTCGCGCGCATTGCGCTCGCTCTCGGTCGACTTCTGCCGTGCCGCGAAGATGAAGCGGTAGACGTCGCTACCGAAGCGCAGCGCATAGACCTTGAACTGCCACTGGTCACCCTTGGCGGTGGCGGACGCAGCCGGAAAACCGTTGATGGTGATGTCCTCGGTGGAGGCTTTCTCGACGCCCTCCATCCAGCCGGAATTCAGGTAATCGCCGAGCGACTGTTCGGCCGGCACCCGCACGACGTCGAAACGCATCGCCTGCGAACCGCCGTCGCGCACGCCGATCACGGCCTGCGCGGTGTTGTCGAGCGTAAAATTGTCCGGCGCCTGGAAGGTGAAGCCGAGCTTCGGATGCAGGAAGCGCCGGCCACGGACAAAACCTTCGCTGGGGTCTTCGCCGTAGACGAGGTTGTCGATCGCGGCGAGATAGGTCTCGCGGTCGCGCTCGCCACCCTCTGGCGCAGCGTATTGCCGCGCGATGGTCTGCGCGTTCTGCACGCGCTCGGGCGTTGCCGGATGCGACGAGGTGAAATCCTGGGCGCGCGGATCGAGCGAGGTCTTGCCGACTTTCAGCTCGGCATTGCGCTCCATCGCCGAGAGAAAGCGTGCGGCACCATAAGGGTCGAAATGGGCCTTGGCGGAGATGCCGACGCCGACGCCGTCGGCCTCGAACTCCTGATTGCGCGAAAAGCTCGCCATGGTCAGCTTGGTCTTGGCGAGCGCGAGCGCGGTGAGGTCGGGATCGTTGCTCATGTCGGTGACGACGCGGGTGACGATCGCGGCCTGGCGGGCCTGGTCCTCGCGCATCGCGGCGTGCTTGGACAGCACATGCGCCATCTCGTGGCTGAGCACGGAGGACAATTCAGACGTATCGCTCGCCAGCGCAAGAAGGCCGCGCGTGACATAGAGCTGGCCGTTCGGCAGTGCGAAGGCATTCACCGCACCGGAATTGAGGATCGTGACCCTGTAACCCTGGTCGGGGCGGTCGGACGCCGCGACCAGCCGGTCGACGGTCTTGCTGACGAGCGATTCGAGCCTGGGGTCGTCATAGGTACCGCCATAGCTCGCCAGGATGCGCTCGTGCTCCTTCTCGGTGGCGGGGGTCTGCGCGACGGCCGGCTTCGGCTTGGGCATCGCGACGGTCGGCGGGGCCGCCGCGGTCTGGAACCGGCCCATATCGCCGCAACCGGCAAGGGCTGAACCCAGCACGAGGCATAGCGCAGCCGGCACCGCCCGCAGGCGGCGGCGTTCACCTCGTCCGTGCCGTCCTAGCACCCCATTCACGTCGCTTAACCCGTGCCTGGCCCCTTTTAGGGCCTTACCCCTGTCGGCTCGCTTGCGCCCAGCAACTCGATCTGTCCCACGAGGCGTACGTCAATCCGCGGCCCCGCATTCCCCTCAGCCCAACCCCGCACACGAATACGTCGACTCTCCAAGGACTTAAGGGCGATCCCGCCGCTTTCGAACGCCGGCACCATGCGCTTTGAAATAGTCACGGCGAAGCCGCGTGTCCAGTTTCGTCCGAAGTTGAGGTAGGTCATTGCCCCAGCTTGCCGGACCGACAGGACTTTGCCCTCGACCACCACAAAACGCCCGATCCCCGCCAAAATATCGTCCGGACTTTCCGCGTTTTTTATGGCCGACGGGTCAGCCCAGTTGCCCTTTTTTTGGCGCCTCGCCTCGGCTTCCGACGCCATCAGGGCGGCCGCGCAGTCCTTGTCGGCAATCTCGGCGGAGACGATGGCGTCGCCCTGGGCGAGGAGCGTCGCCTGCACGGAGATGTCGCTCTCGCCGACAAAGACCAGTCCGCCTTGGCGGCCGTAGCGGTCGGGCGTGTCGTCAGCGCTCCGTAACGTCACGTCGCGGCCAACGAGCAGCGATATCAGCGCCTGCTTTGTCGTCGATATCGCCTCGATCCCGGTGAGGCGGATTTCGCGATCGTCGTCGAGACGTACACTGCGGGCATCGACGATGGCGGCGACGCGGCCTTCGCCTTGCGTTTCGAATTGGCACGGCGCGGCGAACGCAGTGCGACCCGCGACGAGAAGAAGTGCGACGATGAGGTGAAGCAGTCGCGTCACGTTGCCCGGAGAGGTTGCGTTACGCTCTAGCTTTAACCCAAGCGTAGCGGGTCGCGAAGAGGATTCCTCACACTCCGTCATTGCGAGCGCAGCGAAGCAATCCAGACTGTCACCGCGGAGGGATTCTGGATTGCTTCGCTGCGCTCGCAATGACGGCGTGGAAACCTTTTGCCGCACTCCACCATTCCGCTTTGCGGAAAACATGCGCCGCAATCGTGCTCGCGTGTCGCCCCTCGCGCTTGCTGCGCTGTCGCGCATGCGGCATGATTGCGGCAACAGCGATTGCCAAAAGCAATAACCAAGCCGCCATCAGAGACAGGCGATCAAGGGAGGTCTTTTTCAATGAAGAGAATTTTGTCGGGCATTTTTGCCGCGTCGTTCGCCCTCAGCGCAAGCGCCGTGCAGGCCCAGGACAAGCCGCCACTCAAGATCGGCGGCATCCTCGACATGTCGAGCCTGTATGCCGACATCACCGGCCCCGGCAGCGAGACCGCGGCCAAGATGGCCGTGGAAGACTTTGGCGGTGAGGTGCTCGGCCGCAAGATCCAGGTGCTGGCCGCCGACCATCAGAACAAGGCCGATCTCTCCGCCAACATCGCCCGCGACATGCTCGACAATCAGGGCGTCGAGATGATCTACGACGTCGCGGCCTCCGCGACCGCGCTTGCCGCCGGCGAGATCGCGAAGGCGCGCAACAAGATCATCATGTTCAACGGCCCGGGCTCGATCCGCCTCACCAACGAGGCCTGCGGTCCCTATACCATTCACTACGTGTTCGACACCTACGGCCAGGCCAATGTGACCGGCCTTGCGGCCGTGAAGTCGGGCCTCGACACCTGGTTCTTCCTCACCGCCGACTACGCCTTTGGCCAGGATCTGGAGAAGGACACCAGCGCCGTCGTGACCAAGACCGGCGGCAAGGTGCTCGGCAGCGTGCGCCATCCGCTCAACACGTCGGATTTCTCGTCGTTCCTGCTCCAGGCCCAGGCCTCGAAAGCAAAGGTGATCGGGCTTGCGAATGCCGGCGGCGACACCGTCAACGCCATCAAGCAGGCGGCCGAGTTCGGCATCACCAAGGGCGGTCAGAAGGTCTCGCCGCTGCTCGCCTTCGTGACCGACATCGACTCGATCGGGCTCGAGACCGCGCAGGGCCTGTTACTTGCGGAAGCCTTCTACTGGGATCTCAACGACGACACCCGCGCGTTCTCGAAGCGCTTCCAGGAGCGCATGAAGCGGCCGCCGACCTCGGCGCAAGCCGGCGTCTACTCTTCCGTGACGCACTACCTGAAGGCCGTAAAGGCGGCAGGCACGACGGATGCCGCAGCTGTCATGAAGCTGATGAAGGAGACGCCGATCAACGACTTCTTCGCCAAGAATGGCAAGATCCGCGAGGACGGCCGCATGCTGCACGACATGTACCTGTTCGAGGTCAAGAAGCCGTCGGAATCCAAGGGCCGCTGGGACGACTACAAGCTGCTCGCCACCGTGCCCGGCAGCGAAGCATTCCAGTCGCTGGAACAGTCGCGCTGCCCGCTGGTGAAGAAATAAACACCGTCATTGCGAGCGAAGCGAAGCAATCCAGAGATGTGTCCGCAGAGACGGTCTGGATTGCTTCGTCGCTTCGCTCCTCGCAATGACGGGTGTGGCCAAAGCTCTATGAAATAACAACAAGGGAGACGCCCCATGAGCGACGAGATGGTCCTGCAGAAGCTCGAAGGCGGGCTGCTCACCATCACCATGAACCGGCCCGAGCGGAAGAACGCGCTCAACCCCGATATGGTGCGCGGACTGGTCGAGGCGGCGCGGCGCGCGGCGGACGATCCGGAGGTGCGCGCGGTCTTGTTCAAGGGCGCGGGCGGCTCCTTCTGCGTCGGCGGCGACGTCAAGTCGATGGCGGAGGGCCGGGCGCCGCTGCCGTTCGAAGTGAAGATGGCGAACCTGCGCCGCGGCATGGAGGTGTCGCGCATCCTGCACCAGATGCCAAAACCGGTGGTGGCGCAGCTCGACGGCGCGGCGGCCGGCGCGGGTCTGTCGATGGCGCTGTCGTGTGACCTCCGCGTCGCCTCCGAATCCTGCAAGATCACGACCGCGTTCGCAAAAGTCGGCTTCTCCGGCGATTACGGCGGCACCTATTTCCTCACCCAGCTGCTCGGCAGCGCGCGGGCGCGCGAGCTCTATCTGACCTCGCCGGTGCTTTCCGCGAAGGAAGCGCATGCGATCGGCATGGTGACGAAGGTCGTCCCCGACGCCGAGATCGACACCGCCGCGCACGAGCTCGCGCTGTCGCTGGCGCAGGGCCCGTCGATCGCGCTCGGCTTCATCAAGCGCAACATCAACAACGCCGAGCATCTGGCGCTGGAGGATTGCTTCGACGGCGAGGCGATCCACCATACCCGCTGCGGCGACACCGAGGATCACAAGGAGGCTGCGAAGGCTTTCGTCGAGAAGCGCAAGCCGACCTTCAAGGGCGCATGACGATGGCGCCTTATATGCGGTTGCGGCAGATCTGCCTGGTCGCGCCGCAGCTCGCGCCCGTGATCACGGATATCGCTGATATCATGGGCCTCGCCGTCTGCTATCGTGACGGCAACGTTGCGAAATACGGCCTGGAAAACGCGCTGCTGCCGGTCGACACGATCCTGCTGGAGGTGGTCGCGCCGTTCAAGGACGGCACCACCGCCGGCCGCTTCATCGAGAAGAGCGGCGGGCGCGGCGGCTACATGGCGATCTTCTGCTGCGACGATCCCGACGAGCGCGGTCGTAACGCCAACGCGCTTGGCGTGCGCACCGCCAACGTCATCGACCACGCGCCCTATCACGGCGTGCAGCTCCATCCCCGCGACTGCCGCGCCGCCTTCATCGAGTTCAATCACACCGACGGCAGCGACGACATCCTGGGGGCGTATTCGCCGGCCGGTCCTGACTGGCAAAAATTCATCCGCAAGGATGTAACGCAGGCGCTGACTTGCGTGGAGCTGCAGAGCCCGGATCCGATGGGACTGGCCGAGCATTGGGGCAAGATCATCGGGGTTGCGCCGAGTGGCGAAGCCGAATTGAGGCTGCCCAACGCAACATTGCGCTTCGTCAAGGGCGCCAGCGAAATCATGAGCGCGCTGGAGTTTCGGGTCGCTGATGTTGCCGGTGTGCTGCATGCCGCGAGGGCGAGGGGACATGCCGTGGCGGGCAACGAGTTCTTGCTCGGTGGGGTGACGTTCCGCGTCAGTTGAGTGCTTGGTAGCGATCCGTCACCCTGAGGTGCTCGCCTCTTCGGCGAGCCTCGAAGGGCGACGTCCACCGGCGGGGCCGCTCATCCTTCGAGGCTCCCCGCACGGTGCTATGCACCGCGCGGCTCGCACCTCAGGATGACGGTCTGAAAGTATACGGCGGGTGCAGGAAGAATAAGAAGGGGATCACTCCATGCCGCATCTGCTCGACAGCTTCTTCGCGCCCGCCAGCATCGCGCTGATCGGCGCCTCGCGCGATCACGAGAAGATTCCGGGCCGGCTGCTGTCGATGTTGCGCAAGAACGAGTATCCCGGAAAGATCTATCCGGTGAACCCGAACTACGCCGAGATCGACGGGCTCATTTGCTACAAATCGATCACGGAGATCGGCGCGCCGATCGATCTCGCCGTCATCATCATCCCCGCCCGCGCCGTGCTTGCCGCACTCGAACAATGCGCCGCCGGCGGCGTGAAGAACGCCGTGATCATCTCCTCGGGCTTTGCCGAGGAGGGCGGGGAGAGTGCGGCGATGCAGGATGCGATCGCGGCGCTGGCCAGGCGTACCGGCATGCGGATTTCCGGTCCGAACGCAGAGGGCTTTTTCAGCCAGATGCAGCGCGTGGCGGCGACGTTCAGTCCCGCCGTGGACGTCAAGCCGGGCGCGACGCCGCTGGTCGCCACGACGAGGCGGATCGGCATCGTCGCGCAGAGCGGCGGCATCGGCTTTGCCTATTATCACCGGGCCAAGGCGCTCGGAATAGCCGTGAGCTATGTCGTCAGTACCGGAAACGAATCCGATCTCGGCGCCGGCGAGTTCCTGGACTATCTGGTGCAGGATGCCGCGACCGACGTGATCCTGCTGTTCATCGAAGGCATTCGCGACGTCGACAAGTTTCTCGCGGCAGCGCGGCGGGCAGCCGAGCTGAAAAAGCCTGTCATCGTGACGAAAGTCGGCCGCTCCGGCGCCGGGATGCGCGCGGCCGCCTCGCACACCGCGAGCATGGCCGGATGGTCGGCGGCCTATGACGCGGTGTTTGCCAAATATGGCTTCATCGTCTCCAACGATCTCGACGAAGCGCTGACGATCGCAGCGGTGCTTGCGAGCAATCCGTTGCCGAAAGGCGATCGCGTCGCCGTCGTCACCGTCTCCGGCGGTGCCGGCATCTGGGGCGCCGATGCTGTGGCGCTGCAAGGCTTGCAGGTGCCGGAGCTCACCGAAAAAGTCCAGGCGGAGATCAGGGCGCTGATGCCTTCCTACGGCACTGCGCGCAACCCGATCGACGTCACCGCGCAGGGCGTGACCTCGGGCGGCCTGCAGAAGAGCGTCGATGTGCTCACCGCGTCAGACGAGATCGATGCGATCCTGGTCGTGCTGTCGCTGTCGAGCGAAATCCGCAAGCCCTTCAAGGAAGCCGAGCTGACGCCGGTGCTGGCAGCACAGCACAAGCCGGTGGTGTTCTATTCCTACACGGTGCCGTCCGATTTCGCGCGGCGCGAGCTTGCCAAATCCGGCGTCGTGGTGCTCTCGGGCCTCACCCATGTCGGCGTCGCGATGCGGCAACTCGTCGACTACGCCAACTTCAAACTGCGGAAGCCGCCGGACGGGGCGCAAGTCCCCGTGCGGGACATCTCCGCGCACCTGAAATCGCCGGCTCTCTCGGAAGCCGACAGCAAGGCGTTGCTCCGCGCCGTGGGTATTGCGCTGCCGGACGAAGTGCTGGTGAAGGACAAGGGCGAGCTCGACGAAGCCGTGGCCCGCGTCGGCTTTCCGCTGGTGATGAAAATCCAGTCGCCGGACATCGCGCACAAGAGCGAGGTCGGTGGCGTGCGCGTCAACATCACGACAAAGGGTGAAGTGTTTCTGGCGTTCGAGGCGCTGCTCAACAATGCGCGCAAGCACAGGCCTGAGGCGGCCATTCAGGGCGTGCTGGTCGGCCCGATGGCCAAGCGGGGCGTCGAGATCATCATCGGCACGATGACGGACAAGACATTCGGGCCGATGGTGATGGTCGGCCTCGGCGGCATTACTACGGAGCTATTTCGCGACGTCGTCTACCGCCCGGCGCCGGTGAGCGCGGAAGAAGCCGGCACGATGCTGGCGCGCTTGAAAGCCGCGCCGCTGCTGACAGGATTTCGAGGGGCGGCGAAGGCGGATGTCGCGGCAGTGTCGCAGTTGATCGCCGATATCTCCGTGCTCGCCGCGCGGCATGCAGAGGAGATCGCGGAGATCGAGCTCAACCCGGTGCTGGTGCACGCCGAAGGGCAGGGCGTGACGATCGTGGATGCGCTGGTGGTGGGGAGAAAGTAGTAGTCACAATTAGCGCCGTCGTCCCGGCGAGGGCCGGGACCCATAACCACAGGCAGTGGTTTGGCGATGACCCGTAGTTACCAGCTTCGCGCTACAAATGCCCCCTCGGGGTATGGGTCCCGGCCTTCGCCGGGACGACAGCGGAGATTGTGGAGACGATAGAGCGATACGGCGAAACGCTGCCGCAATCACCGCCCCCTGAAGTTCGCCGCCCGCCGCTCTTCCGTGGCCTTCACGCCTTCCTTGAAGTCTTCCGTCGCGCGCAGCCGGGTCTGCTCCTCGAGCTCGTGATTGGTTGCCGCCATCACGCGATCGGCCAATCCGGCGCGCATCGTGGCGCGGGTGGAGACGAGGCCGAGCGGGGAGCATTCGGCGATTTCGCTGGCGAGCTTCAGTGCGGCCGCCTTGACCTGGTCCTGCGGCACGAGTTCGTTGGCGAGGCCCCATTTGACGGCCTCCTCGCCGGTGACGCGGCGGCTGGTGTAGAACATCAGCTCGGCGTTGTTCTTGCCGATCAGCTCGGGCAGCGTCACGGTCAGGCCGAAGCCGGGATGGAAGCCGAGTTTTGTAAAGTTCGCGGAGAAGCGCGCTTCGGGGCAGGTGACCCGGAAGTCCGCCGATACCGCGAGGCCCAATCCGCCGCCGATGGCTGCGCCCTGCACGGCGGCGACGATGGGCTTCTTGGCGCGGAAGATGCGTACGGCCTGGATGTAGAGGTGATTGATCGCCCCGAGGCTGTCGGCCGGATCGCCCTTTGCCGTCTTCTCGGCCTCGCGCGCTTCCTGCGCCTGCCGCGCCGGATCGCCGAAATTCGCACCGGCGCAAAACGCCTTGCCCTGCGCCGACAGCACCGAGGCGCGAATCTCGATGTCGCGATCGAACTCGTCGAGCGCGTCCGCGATCTGGTTGATCAGCGAAATGTCGAAGAAGTTGAGTGGCGGGCGGCGGATCTCGATGGTGCCGACGTGCCCGACCTTCTCGACGCCGATATCTTTATAAGTGCTCATGATGTCCTCGAAGAGTTAGCGCAAACCAAGTCCGCGGGCGATGATGCCGCGCAGCACCTCGGTGGTGCCGCCCTGGATGGTGAGTTTCGGCGCGGTCTTGATGGCGAAGTCGAGCTGCCGCTCGAGCGTCTCGCGGTTGGTCGCGGTCTCCTCGACGAAGGCGGCGAGATCGCGCACGCGGTGCGGAAGCTGCTGCTCCCACACCGTGCCGATGTCCTTGACGATGGAGGCCTCGACGACCGGCTCCTTGCCGGCTTGCAGCATGCCCGCGACCGAGACCGACATGCGCCGCATGGTGTGGAGCTGCGCCACCAGCCGGCCGATCCCTTCGGCACTTCGCGTGTCCGGATTGGGGCCAACCGCGCGAACCAGCTCGGTCAGCACGTAATAGGTCTCGAGGAAGCGCTCGGGGCCCGAACGCTCGTAAGCGAGCTCGCTCGTCGCCTGCTTCCAGGCGCCGTCGACTTCGCCGAGCACATGATCGTCAGGCACGAAGAAATCGGTGAAGACGACCTCGTTGAACTCGTATTGGCCGGTGATCTGGCCGATCGGGTTCACCTGGATGCCCGGCTGCTTCATCTTGACCAGGAACTGCGTCAGGCCGTGACGGCGGTTTTCCTTGGTCGGCTGCGAGGTCCGGAAGATCGCGATCATGTAGTCGGCGATGTGCGCCGACGAGGTCCAGATCTTGGTGCCATTGATGAGATAGCCGCCGTCGGTCTTGGTCGCGCGCGTTTTCGCTGCGAACAGGTCCGAGCCGGAGTTCGGTTCGCTCATGCCGATCGCAAAGCAGATCTCGCCGCGGCAAATGCGCGGCAGGATGTCCATCTTGATGTTCTCGGGGGCGTATTTCAGCAGCACCGGCCCGCTCTGGCGGTCGGCGACGAAGAAGCGCCGCGTCGGCGCGTTGGCGACGCGCATCTCCTCGGTCACCACGTAGCGCTCGAGGAACGAGCGCTCCTGGCCGCCATACTTCTTCGGCCATGTCATGCCCAGCCAACCCTTGGCGCCGACCCGGCGGGAAAACTCCGGTGCGTCGGTGTCTTCGCGGTTCGGCTTGTGCGGATCGAAGGTGCCGGCGGCGATCTCTTCCGCGAGGAAGGCGCGAACCTCCTTGCGCAATTGCTCGCATTTCTCGGGCAGGCGGATCGGATCGAAACGGAGGGCAGCGGTCATTGTTGTCTCGTCCCTGATCAGCGCGAAGCCACGAGCGGCCACAATTCGTCGGCGCCGCGGTTTGCGACCAGCTTGCCGAGCTCGACGGCCCAGTGGCTTTCCGAACCGAAATCGTCGCGCCAGGCCAATGCCCGCAGCGAATATCGGTGCAGGATGTGCTCCAGGGTGAAGCCGATCGCGCCATGGACCTGATGGGCGATGGCGCCGCCCTTTTCCGCGGCCTCCGCGCAGCGGATTTTTGCCGAGGCGGCTTCGAGGTAGACCGCGTCGTCGAACGATTTTGCGTTCGCGATGGCATCGGCGGCCGAGGTCGCCGCGGCAAGGGCGGCAGCCGACTCGCCGGCGAGGCGGGCGAGGTTGTGCTGCACCGCCTGGAATTTGGAGATCTTCTTCTCGAAGGCGACGCGCTCGTTGGAATAGCGCACGGAGATGTCGAGCATCGCTTCCAGCGCGCCCGCGATCTGAAGGCTGCGCGCGACGCCGCCCATCAGCATCATTGTGGTCTGGTCAAAGCCCTTCGGGGCGGACTTGATGGTCACAGGCTGCACCTTGTCGAGCGTGACGGTGTCGCTGTGGTCGTAGCCGACATTGAGTCCGGTCTCGATCCGACCCTTGCTCGCATCGACCAGCGCGATCGAGGCGCCGTCCTTGCCGTGTGCCAGCACCGCAAAGTGCTTTGCCGCCTTTGCGAAGGGCACGCCGCGGGCGCGGCCGGAGAGCGCGCCGTCGGCATCGCGCGTGATCCGATCCTTCGGGGATGCCGGCAGCAGCGTCATTTCGCCCTCCGGGGACGCGATCTTCGCCTGCGCCAGCAGCCAGCCGGCCAGCATGGTCTCGGCCAGGGGAACCGCGACTGCGAAACGGCCGGCGGCATTCAGCAGCGCAAAGCCGTCGGCCAAGCTCGCGCCGGAGCCGCCGAGATCGTCCGGCACCCAGGACAACGGCAAGCCGGCCTCGCTCAGCGCCTGCCATAGCGGCGCCTGCCACGAATCCTTCTTGTCGTTGTTGACGGTCTGGGGATCGGCGAGATCGGCGAAGATTTTCTCCGCGGTCTCGACGACGATATTGTCACTCTCCGCCACAGCGTTCCCCGTGTTTTGCCATTGGCGCATCCGGCCCCGTGGGCGGGCGCGCAGGTTCTTCTTGCGCCCGATGATCGGAAAAAGCCATGGCCCTGACAAGCGTTGATCGCAGGTCAACCTGCGGCGCGGGCATGGGCGACAAGCTAATTCCGCTTAGCGGAGTTTGCTCGATTTGCAGGGCTCGGCAAACTCGCTAAACAAGGCCAGCTAGCCAAGGCTTGCTAGCAAAGGCTTGCATCAAAGACAGGGGAAGGAAATCGGATGGCAAAGGACAGTTTGTGCGCAATCGTGACGGGGTCCGCCTCCGGCCTGGGTGCCGCGACCGCAGAAATTCTCGCACGGAGCGGGGCGCGGCTCGTCATCAACTATTCCTCGAGCCAGAAGGAAGCGGAGGCGACCGCGGAGCTTTGCCGCAAGGCCGGCTCGCCGGAAGTTCTGGTCGCGCAGGGCGACGTCTCGAAGGATGACGATTGCCGCAAGATCGTTGCGGCAGCCAGCGGCTGGGGCCGGCTCGATGTGCTGGTCAACAATGCCGGCACCACCAAGCATGTCGCCCATGCCGATCTCGATGGATTGTCGGCTGAGGATTTCCAGCGCCTGTACGGCGTCAACACCATCGGCCCGTTCCAGATGGTGCGCGCGGCGCGCAGCCTGCTCGAGGCCGGCGCCAAGGCCTCGGAGCGGCCATCCGCCGTGGTCAACGTGTCCTCGGTCGCCGGCATCAGCGGCGTCGGCTCGTCGATCGCTTACGCCGCGAGCAAGGGCGCGCTCAACACGATGACGCTGTCGCTGTCGCGCGCGCTGGCACCGCTGATCCGCGTCAACACGGTATGCCCGGGCTATATCGACACACCCTGGTTCACCAAGGGCCGCGGCGAGGCGGGCGCCAAGCAGGTGCGCGACAGCGTCGTGGCGAAGGTGCCGCTGAAGGTCGCATCATCAGCGGAAGACATCGCGCAGCTCGTCTGCTTCCTGGCGATGCCGGCCTCCAGCAACATGACCGGCGAGGTCGTGCGCATGGATGCCGGGATGCACTTGGTGACGTGATATTGCGTAACCGTGTCGGGTGACGTTCCCTGGCGCGTCAAACAAAGGTGTCGTCCCGGCGAAGGCCGGGACCCATAACCACGAATAGCCGTCGTGACGCGACACTGACAACTACGAGTCTTCGCCAAATCCAATCCTGTGGGTATGGGTCCCGGCCTTCGCCGGGACGACGCAAGAATTTGTCGGGCGAGACGAGCTACCCCTTGATCACGCCGCTCGCCACCAGCCGGTGCCAGATGAACAGCACCACCACGGCGCCGATGGTGGCCATGATGAAGCCGGCGCCCTGGTCGGGACTGTAGTGCCCGATGGCTTGGCCGATGAAGGTCGCGAGAAACGCGCCGGCGATGCCGAGGATGGTGGTGAGGATGAAGCCGCTCGGATTGTTCGGTCCCGGCGCCAGCCAACGCGCGATGAGGCCGGCGATGAAGCCGACGACGATGATCCACAACAAGCCACCCATGCTCATGTCCGTGCTTCCTCGCTTTGACTAAAATCAGATTCTGCCCGAGATCTCGCTCTCGGTCGGCAGCCGTCCATCCGGCGTCAGATGGTCGATCACCTTCGGCAGATACTGGCTGAGACCGGAGAGCAGCGTCGCGCGACAGGCCGCTTTGGGCGGACAGGCTCTCGATCTGGTCGGCGCCGAGCGCGTTGGCGAGATCGCCCGGTGCGATCGCCTTGTTCTCGCCCTTGCCGACCCAAGTGTTCGCGGCCTCGCCGTGGCCGCCCTGCTGGAGCTGGTTGAGCAGATCGCCGAGACCGCCGCTGAGCACGCTGCCGGCTGCGCCACCCGCGAGCAAGCCGCCAAGGCCACCCTTGAGCAGGTCACCGAGGCCGCCGCCTCCGCCAAGCGCGCCTCCGAGACCGCCACCAGCACCCGCATTCACCGGCGGGGGGAGGTGCGTCGGCGTCGGGGACTGCTGCGGCGCCGCGCCGGGCTGGCCTGCGGTCATGTGCTTGAATGCCTTCCAGGCGAGCAGGCCGAGGAGCGCCATGGTCATCGGCGACATGCCGCCCGAGGACTTCTCGGAGCTTGGCGTGCTGGGCCCGCGCGGGCCGTTCTGCATGCCGTTGAGGACGTCGAGTAGACCCATGGTGCTCTCCTTTGGCGTTCTCGTTGGCGAGTTCTCGCCGCTGATAGGCCCCCGGGCAAAAACATATGGGGCTCTCATGACGGTTACAAGGCGGATGCGCCGCGATGGGCAGCCTGTCTCGCCTCTGCTATCGAAGGCCGGACATTCAGGGAGCAAGGCGAGGTGATGACGGATCGACCGATCGTGGTGGCCGGCGCAGGCGCCATCGGATGTTTCGTCGGCGGCACTCTGGCGGCCGGCGGCCGCCGCGTCGCGCTCCTGGTGCGGCCGCGGGTGAAGGCCGAGATCGAGCGGTTCGGCCTGCTTCTGACCGATTTCGACGGCTCCGAGAGGAAGCTCAGCCCGGGCCAACTCGCGCTGTCGGGAGATCCCGCGATCTTCCACAGCGCCGGCATCGTGCTGGTCACGGTGAAGAGCGCCGACACTGCCGGTGTCGCGGACCAGATCGCGCAGCATGCGCCGCAGGACGCCGTCATCGTCTCGCTGCAAAACGGGGTCGGCAATGTCGCGGTGCTGCGCGAGCGCCTCGGCGACCGCCGCGTGCTCGCCGGCATGGTGCCTTTCAACGTGGTCGGGATGGGCGAGGGCCGCTTCCACCGCTCGACCTCCGGCGACATTCATGTTGGCGAAGACGAAGCGAACACCGCCGCAGCGTTGTCGGCGCCGGGGCTCACCATGCGCGCGAGCCGCGACATCACCGGCGTGCAATGGGGCAAGCTGATCATCAATTTGAACAACGCGCTCAGCGCCTTGTCCGACATGCCGCTTGCCGCGCAATTGGCGAACCGCGAATGGCGAAGGCTGTTCGCCGACCAGATGGCGGAGGGGCTGGCTGCGATGAGGGCCGCCGGCGTCACACCGGTCTCGGCGACACCGATCCCGTCGTCCTGGACGCCCACCTTGCTGAGACTGCCTGATCCGATTTTCAACCTGATCCTGGGAAGGACCATGAAGATCGATCCCGAGGCGCGTTCCTCGATGTGGCAGGATTTGAAGCAGGGCCGCAAGACCGAGATCGACTATCTCCAGGGCGCGATCATCGCGCTCGCCGAGCAGAACAGCGTCGACGTGCCGCTGTCGCGCCGCATTGTTGCGCTGATCAACCAGGCTGAGGCTGCGGGCAAGGGTCCGCCGCGGCTGACGCCGCAGCAGATCCGCGGGTAACGCATGAGTGCAGGCTGCACGACGGGAGGAGCAACGATGAAGCGTCGTCTGATGATCGGATTCGCGCTGGCCGTGCTCTGCGCCGCGTCCTCGGTCGCGGAGGCCCGGCCGCCGACGGTCATGAACTCTCCCGGCTATGACAGGCGATTGCAGGAGAGCAGGTCGCAATTAGGCAGTTCTCCGACGACAACGGCGCCTGCGAATGCCCCGGTCGCTCAACCGAAGCGCAGCAAGAAGAAGCCTCCGAACTGAGGCGCGGCTTTGGGTGTGAGTTGGACGGCTGAGACCACATCTTCACTCGTCGTCCCGGCGAAGGCCGGGACCCATAACCCCCGAATTGGATTTGGCGAAGACTCGCGGTTACCAGTCTCGCACCAAACAACTCCCTGGGGTAATGGGTCCCGGCCTTCGCCGGGACGACCAACGGAGTTTGTAGCTGCTGCCGAGACTCAGCCCTTCTTCGCGGGCTTGCTCGGCGTCGGGTTGAACAGCTTCTTCAGATCGTTCAAGCTTTCCGACAGCCGGGGCCATTCGCAGGAGAACGAGCCCTTGGCACAGGGCGCGCCTTTCGGCCGCGATCGTGCGTCGGTGCCTGCGGCCTGCTGGACTTTCGGCCGCTCGACCGGCACGGGCACGCGCTCGACCTCGGTTCGCAACGCGACCCGCTGGAGCTGCTGCACCTGTTGTTCCTGCTGCTCGCGCTGCTGGCGCGCGGCGGCCAGCGCGGCTTCATTGCTGCGGCGCTGATTGGCGAGATAGGCGGTGTAGGATTCGTCGATCTTCTTCTGCTCCTCCGGCGTCGGATTGGGTCCGGCGATGTCGAAGGTGCGGTCCTGGAGGAAATCGTAATAGGAATAGCCGCCGCCTGCCTTGCGCCGGCCGGCGAATTTGGCGTTGCAGTCGGCAAGCGCCGCCGTCTTCTCGGACTTGGTCGTGGCTTTCTCGGCGGCGTCGGCGCAGGTCTCGAAGTCAACAGGCGCGCGCTTCCACCATTGTGCCTGGGCATGCGACGGCGCCAGCAGGAAAAATCCTGCTGCGGCAACGACAAGCGCCGCACGACGCGATGCAACTACGTCCGACATTCTACGAGAGCATTCCTTGCAAAACTCAACCCGAACTGAGTCGGGCTGATTTTTGCCCCTTTATCGCCTGCTTGTCACCCATGGAACTCGGGAATTTCATGGCTGCAATGCTGACATTTTTTGCTTGACGTGGCGCAGGAGTCACAGCGTCACTTCATCCTGCGCTCGCCTCATTGGCGACGCCAAGAAAACGAAGTGGAAACGCCTGATGCTGCTGCCCTTGTCCGATGTGCCGCGCTGGTACGCCGAGCGCAAACCGCAAGGCACGATTGCCGTCCGTCACGGGCAGGATACGCTGACATGGGACGAGCTCGAACGCGGCGCCAGTCGGCGCGCGCGGGCGTTTATGGCCAAAGGCGTCAAGCCCGGCGACTTTGTCGCGATCGGTTTGCCCAATGGCAATGCGTTCTTCGAGACCTCGTTTGCGGTGTGGAAATGCGGGGCGACGCCGACCTCGCTGTCGTGGCGGCTGCCGCGCGGCGAAGCCGCCGCGGTGCTCGACATCCTGAAGCCGGCGCTGGTGGTCGGCGGCGAAGCCGACTGGAACGCGTCGAACCGTCTGCCCGCGGATTTCGTGCCGGAAGGGTTTTCGGACGAGCCGCTCACCGCACCGGTGGCGCGCTATTGGAAGGCCATGACCAGCGGCGGATCGACCGGCCGCCCGAAGGTGATCCTCGATCACCAGCCGGCGGTGATCGACACGGTCGCCGCGCCGCCGCTCAACATCCCCTTCGGGGTCTCGTTGCTGAATCCAGGTCCGCTCTACCACAATGCGCCGTTCATCGTGTCGCACCAGGCGCTGTTCACCGGCGGCCAGCTCACCGGCCTCGTCAAGTTCGACGCCGAGGAGGCGCTGCGGCAAATTGCGCGCGAGCGCGTGCAATGGGTCAATTTCGTGCCGACCATGATGCACCGGATCTGGGCGCTGCCGGAGCACGTGCGCAACGCCTACGACGTGTCGAGCCTGCAGACCGTCTTCCACATGGCAGCTCCGATGCCACCCTGGCTGAAGGAGAACTGGATCGCCTGGCTCGGGCCTGAGCGGGTCTGGGAGCTCTATGGCGGCACCGAGCGGCAAGGCTCCTGCATCATCTCCGGCACGGAATGGCTGACGCACAAGGGCTCGGTCGGCAAGATCGGCGAGACGGCGCGCTTGCGCATCATCGGCGAGGACGGCAACGACGTCGCGCCAGGTGAGACCGGCGAGATCTACTTCCTCAACAATGACGGCAATGACGCGACCTATCACTATCTCGGCGCCGAGCCGAAGCGGCGCGCGGACGGCTGGGAATCGCTCGGCGATATCGGCAGGCTGGATGCGGAAGGCTATCTTTATCTCGGTGACCGCCTCGCCGACATGGTGCTGCGCGGCGGCGCCAACATCTATCCCGCCGAGGTCGAAGCTGCCGTCTCCGAGAGCCCCGGCGTGCGCTCCTGCGTGGTGGTGGGATTGCCCGATCCGGAATTGGGCCAGCGCGTACACGCCATCATCGAGCAGGACCGCGATGGGGACGGTCAGGCCATCGCCGACGGCATGGCGGACTTTTTGAAGGACCGGCTCAGCCGCTACAAGCATCCGGAAAGTTTCGAGATCGTCAGCGCCCCGCCGCGCGATGATTCCGGTAAAGTTCGCCGCACGCTGTTGCGCGATGAGCGTGCGGCGTGGATGAAGGAGGGGCGCGCCTTCCGGATTTGGCCGGCGAAGGCGCGGGCGCACGCCGACTGAGACAATTCACGGGAAGGACCGAACGACCATGACCATCACCATCGCAGCGAACTCCGTGCCAAAGCCGCCGGCCGACATCATCGAGGGTTTTCGCGGTGCGCCGACCTCGGTCATTTCGGACAATCTCGGCCGGCTGCCGGGCGCAGTGGGGCTCAAGCCCTATCATCGCGGCGCCAAGCTGGTGGGCACGGCCTTCACGGTCCGCACCCGTCCCGGCGACAATCTCGCCATCCACCGCGCGCTCGAGCTGGTGGGTCCCGGCGACGTCATCGTGGTCGATGGCGGCGGTGACGAGACGCGGGCGCTGGTCGGCGAGATCATGAAGAATATCGCGCAGTGGCGCAAAGCCGAAGGCTATGTCATCGACGGTGCGATCCGCGACGTCGCGGCGTTCGCGGCCGATGACTTTCCCTGCTACGCCCGCGCGGTGATCCACCGCGGCCCCTACAAGAACGGCCCCGGCGAGATCAACGTGCCTGTGACCATCGGCGGCAGCGTGATCTCGCCCGGCGACATCGTCGTCGGCGACGAGGACGGCGTGGTGTCGTTTGCCGCCGCCGGTGCCGCGGCGCTGCTGGACGCCGTGCGGGCCCAGGTGGCGCGCGAGGAGGAGACGCTGAAGGCGATTCGCGAGGGCCGTTATCAGGGCTCGTATGGCAAATCCTGATCAGCAAAAAAAGAAAGGGAGGATGGCGTGAGCCAGAAGGACGAATTCCACAATCTCGACGATGCCGGCGACGGGCTGTTTCGCGAGCTCGCGGCGGGGGTGACCACGCGCATCTTCTCCGGCGAGCAGGCGATGCTGTCGGTGGTGACGCTGGCGCCGCATGCGCAAGGCACGCTGCATCATCATCCCGAGGAGCAATGGGGCGTGCTGCTTGACGGCTCCGCCATCCGCGTCCAGGGCGACGAGGAGATTCCCGTCAAGAAGGGGGACTTCTGGCGCACGCCCGGCAACGTGCCACACACCATGCGCGCCGGCCCCGACGGCGCCCGCGTGCTGGACATCTTCAGTCCACCGCGGCCAGAATACAGAAAAGCGGGATCCGGTTTCGGGACGACCTAAGGTGCGGCACGCGCTTTAGATTATTGTATAAGCATGATCTTTCCGGAAAACCGCTGCACACTTTTCCGGATCATGCCGTAGCGCCAAAGAGCAAAAGCCGGGCGCAAGACACACAAGGGAGGGGACCATGACGATCACACGACGCACGTTGCTGGCAGCGCCGGCTATTCTCGCGATGACGCCTGCGGCGGCGCAAGCCGGCAAGATCACACTGGTGGTGCCGTTCCCGCCGGGCGGATCGACCGATGCGATGGCGCGGCTGCTCCAGAGTCATCTGCAAACCAAGCTCAACCGCATCGTCATTGTCGAGAACAAGTCGGGCGCCGCCGGGGCGCTCGGCGCGGCGCAGGTCGCCAAGAGCCCGCCGGACGGCTCTACGTTCCTGGTCACCTTCGATTCCCACGCGGTGATCCCCTCCATCCTCGACAAGCCGCCCGTCGATGTCGAGCGCGAGCTGATGCCGGTGTTGCTGGTGGGCACCGCGCCCTACGTGATCGCCGCCGGTGCGGGCCGACCCTACAAGAGCTTTGCCGACGTGGTGGCGGCCTGCAAGGCGACGCCCGGCGCGGTGAAATATGCCTCCGTCGGCATCGGCACGCTCGGCCATCTCGCCATGACCGTGCTCGGCAACAAGGCCGGCGTCGAGATCATGCACGTGCCCTATCGCGGCGGCGGCCCCGCGATGAACGACGTGCTCGGCGGCCATGTCGATCTGATCGCGGGATCGGCGGCGCTGGTCGCAGCCCAGCTCGGCACCAACATGCTGCGTCCGATCCTGCAGCTCGGCCGCGAGCGGCTGCCCGGCCTGCCGGATACGCCGACCGCGATCGAGGCGGGCTTTCCGGATTTCGAGACGCTGGCCTGGTGGGGCATCTTCGCGCCCACGGGGACGCCGCCGGACATCGTCGCCGGCCTCGCGACCGCGTCCAAGGAGATCCTGAGCGAGCCCGCGACCGCCGCCCAGCTCAAGGAGACGCAGCAGATGACGCTGCTGCTCGAGGACGGCCCCGCCTTCAAGACTTTCTTCGACAAGCAGGTCGCCACCTGGGGAAAGGTGGTCAGAGACAACAATATCCGGGCGTGAGGTGACCGGCAGCCCTCAGCATTGAGCAATGCGAAGGGCTTCCGATCCCGGCTCCGCTTTGATATGAAGCCCCGGTAACCCGCTCTGCGGGTTCCGCGGTCCCGTAGCTCAGCCGGATAGAGCGACGGTTTCCTAAACCGTAGGTCGGAAGTTCGAGTCTTCCCGGGATCGCCATTTTTCATCAGCCACCGTCACGGTTTGCCACGCCGATCGGCGCAAAAATTGCTAGAAGCGAAGGGCTTCCTTCCTTGCTGGCCCGGCTGATGTGCCCGCCAGCCACGCCCCACTATCCCATCCGGAGACGACAATGCCTTTCGACTTGATCCTGCGCGGCGGCCGTGTGGTCGACCCGTCCCAGAAGCTCGATGCCGTGACCGATGTCGCCTTTGCGGGCGACAAGGTCGCTGCGATCGGCAGCGGGCTCAAGGCCGATGCAGGCACCGACGTGCGCGACGTGTCACGCTACATCGTGACGCCGGGGCTGATCGATCTCCACACTCATGTCTATTGGGGCGGCACCTCGCTCGGCATCGACGCCGAGGAATTCTGCCGCCTCTCCGGCGTCACCACCGCGGTCGACACCGGCAGCGCGGGGCCCGGCAATTTCGCGGGCTTCCGCAAGCACGTGATCGAGCCGAGCCAGGTTCGCATTCTCGCTTATCTGCACGTCTCGCATGCCGGCATCTTCGGCTTCTCGCACCGGATCATGGTCGGCGAGAGCGAGGAGCTGCGGTTGATGAATCCGATCGAGGCGGCCAAGGTGGCCGATGCCAACCGCGACCTCATCGTCGGCATCAAGGTGCGCGTGGGCCTGCACTCCTCGGGCACGTCGGGGATCGTGCCGCTCGACATCGCGCTCGAGGTCGCGAACGAGGTCGGCATGCCCTTGATGGCGCATATCGATCATCCGCCGCCGAGCTACGAGGAGGTGCTGGCGCGCCTGCGCCCCGGCGACGTGCTCACCCATGCGTTCCGGCCCTTCCCCAACACGCCCGCGACCGCGCAGGGCACGGTGAAGCGGGCGGTGCTCGACGCCCGCGAGCGCGGCGTGCTGTTCGACATCGGCCACGGCAAGGGCTCGTTCGCGTTCAAGACCGCGCGCGCCATGCTCGCCAACGGCTTCTATCCGGACACGATCTCGTCCGACATCCATCAGCTCTGCATCGACGGCCCGGCCTTCGACCAGGTGACGACCCTGTCGAAGTTCTTGTGCATGGGCATGCCGCTGTCGGACGTCATCGCAACCTCGACGGTCAACGCCGCGATGGCGCTGCGCCGCCCCGAGCTCGGCAGCCTCAAGCCGGGCAGCGTCGGTGACGCCACGCTGATCTCGGTCAGGCAAGGCCAGTTCGACTATGAGGATGTCGTCGGCGAACACCTGATCGGCGATCGCAAGATCGTCTCCGAAGGCGTCGTCATCGGCGGGCGCTGGTGGCATCCGAATTGAGCGGCAGACCGCCCACGCCGACCTGATTACAGTGACCTCGCGATCAACAGCTTCATGATCTCGTTCGTCCCGCCATAGATCTTCTGGATGCGGGAATCGATGAAGATGCGCGAGATCGGGTATTCCTGCATGTAGCCGTAGCCGCCGAACAGCTGGAGGCATTCGTCGGCGGTCTCGACTTGCTTCTCCGAGCACCAGTATTTCGCCATCGACGCCGTGACGGTGTCGAGGTCCTTTGCGACCAGTCGCTCGATGCACCAGTCGACGAAGACGCGCGCGATCATCACTTCGGTCTTGCGCTCGGCGAGCTTGAAGGCGGTGTTCTGGAAGTCCATCAGCGGCTTGCCGAAGGCTTTCCGTTCCTTGGTGTAATCGACGGTGAGTTTTATCGCGCGCTCCATTGCGGCGACCGCGCCGACCGCGAGCGCGAGGCGCTCCTGCGGCAATTGCTGCATCAGCTGGACGAAGCCCTGGCCTTCCTCGCCGCCGAGCAGGTTTTCCGGCGGGACTGTGACGTTGTCGAAGAACAGCTCGGACGTGTCGGAGGCATGCAGGCCGATCTTGTCGAGGTTGCGCCCGCGCTTGTATCCATCCGCGCCTGATGTTTCGACCACGATCAGCGAAATGCCCTTGGCACCGACATCACCCGTGCGCGCGACCACGATGACGAGATCGGCGGCCTGGCCGTTGGTGATGAAAGTCTTCTGGCCGTTGATGACGTAGGAATTGCCCTGCTTCCTGGCCGTGGTCTTCACGGCCTGCAAATCCGAGCCGGTGCCGGGCTCGGTCATGGCGATGGCGCCGACCATCTCGCCGGAGGCCATCCTCGGCAGCCAGCGCTTCTTCTGCTCCTCGGAGCCGTAATTGAGGATGTAGTGCGCGACGATGGCGCTGTGCACGGAGACGCCGGTCGTCAGCTCCGGCACCGTGCTTTCGAGGTCGTCGAGCACGGCGGCATCATAGGCGAAGGTGGCACCCAAGCCGCCATATTCCTCCGGCACGCTTGCCAGCAGCGCGCCCATCTCGCCGAGCCCGCGCCAGGCAAAGCGGTCGACCATCTTCTGCTCGCGCCATTTTTCGGCATGCGGTGCCAGATCCTTGGCAAGATACTTCCGGAACTGGTCGCGGAAGATTTCGAGCTCTTCGGTCATCCAGGAGGAGCGGTAGGACATGGTCACCTCGGTCAATGCGGCTTTCCGGCTTGGTAGGCCAGTCGGCTGCGGCAATTATTGTGTTTTCAGGCTGCGCCGGTGACGCTACCAAGGCGGCCGGGTTCGCGACTGCTGGGATGTTTGATTGTGGGCGCCAAAACCAAAGAGCTCAAGCTCGACATCGAGCGCATCGGCACGGTCTCGGCGATCCTGACGCAGCCGGACAAGGCGCGCGCCTGCTACGTCCTGGCGCACGGTGCCGGTGCAGGGATGCGGCATGCATCGATGGACAAGATTGCGGAGGGGCTCAGCGAGCGTGGCATCGCGACGTTCCGTTTCAATTTTCCTTACATGGAAAACAAGCAGGGCCGTCCTGACCAGCCGGCGGTCGCCCACGCCACGATCCGCGCGGCGGTCGAGGAGGCAGCGCGGCTCTGCCCTGGACTGAAGCTCGTTGCCGGTGGCAAGTCGTTTGGCGGGCGCATGACCTCGCAAGCGCAGTCAAAGGCCGCGCTGTCGGGCGTAAAAGGGCTCGCCTTCCTCGCCTTTCCCCTGCACGCCGACAAGAAACCGTCGACGGAGCGCGCCGAGCATCTCGCCCATGTCGAGATTCCGATGCTGTTCCTGCAAGGCACGCGCGACGGGCTCGCCGATCTCGGCCTCCTCAAGCCGGTCATCGCAGCGCTCGGAACGAAAGCGACGCTGCATGAGGTCGAAGGCGGCGATCACTCCTTCGCGGTGCTGAAGAAATCCGGCCGGACCAACGAAGAGGCCCTCACAGAGGTGCTCGATACGCTCACGGCCTGGGTCGACCAACTCGCCTGAGGTTCAGGCGGAATAAAGCCCCTTGTCGCGCGCTTTCTGGATCGCGAGTGCGGCAATGAGATCGAGCGTCGGCGTCGACAGGCCGGCGGTGCGCGCGAAGGCGGCGGGCGCCTTTACCAGGACGTCGATCTCCATGGCGCGGCCGAGCTCGTAATCCTGCAGCAGCGACGGCTTGTGGTTGGGGGCGGGGCCGCTGCGGCTCACGCGCTTGACCTCGGGGATGAAGTGCTGGGCGATCTCGTTGGCCTCGTTCAGCATCCGCGGAATGACGTCGGCGAACGCCGGATCGTCGCGCACGCCGCGCGCGGTCTGGCCGGTGAGCAGGCACAGCACCGACAACGACATGTTGGTCAGCAGCTTTGACCAGATCGCCTCGCGGATCTCGGCGACCGGCGGCGATTCCAGCCGCGCGTCGTTGAAGACACCGCGGAGCGTCGTGATGCGCTCGCAATTGCGGTCGTCGCATTCGCCGATCAGCAGGCGGTTGCGGTCCGGCGTCAGGTTCTGCACCACGCCGGGCGCGGTCACCTCGTTGGAGGAGAAGACCACGCCGCCGACGATCCGCTCTTTCGGAATGCAGGCGCGCAAACGCCCGCCCGGGTCGAGGAAGGAAATGTCGGGCGGGGTCGGGTGGCGCGGCGGCAGGCCGATCCCGTACCACCAGGGAATGCCGTTCTGCGCAAAAACGATCGCGGTGTCGTCCTGCAGCAGCGGCTTGAGGCTGGAGACCAGCCCGGTCAGCGCGGTCGCCTTCAAGGTGCTGATCACGACGTCCTGCGGGCCGAGCTGGGCCGGATCGCCTGACGCGTTCACCTTGGCGGTGACCTCGGAATCGCCGACGCGCAGCTTGAGGCCACCCGCACGCACCGCCTCCAGATGCGCCCCCCGCATTACGCACGAGACCTCATGGCCGGCGCGCGCCAGCCTGACCGCGATATGGCTGCCGACGGCGCCCGCGCCGAAAATGCAGATGCGCATGGTGTGATGTCCCGTCCCTGATCCCTTGAATGCCGCCCGGCAGCAGCATGACACAAGCCGCCATGCGATGGACGCGGCCGCCCTACGCCGGAAAGATATGGATCGGGACGAGCGGCCTCGGTCATAGTGCAGGACAAACAAACGACCGGAGGATCGCCGATGACTGACAGCCCCGTCCTGTGGACCCTGGATGCGCGTGGGGTTGCGACCGTCACGTTGAACCGGCCCGAAGTGAACAATGCCTATGACGGCGCATTGATCGCCGGCGTGCTTGCGGCCATGGACGATCTCGGCAAGAAGCCGAACCTGCGCGTCGTCGTGCTCCGGGGCAACGGCAAGCATTTCCAGGCCGGCGCCGACCTCAAATGGATCAACGGCGTGCGGCCGCAATCGACTGAGGCGAACGAGGCCGCGTCGCGTGCGACTTTCGAGGCTGTGCAGCGGCTCAACACGCTGCCGATCCCGACGGTCGCGCTGGTACAGGGCGGCTGCTTTGGCGGCGGCACCGGCGTCATCGCAGCCTGCGACGTCGTGATCGCGGCGGACAACGCCCTGTTCTCGATCACCGAAGTGCGCTGGGGCCTGACCGCGGCCATCATCATCCCGCAGCTCTGCGATGCCATTGGTGTCCGGCAAGTCCGCCGCTACGCGCTCACAGGTGAACGTTTCGGCGCCGAGGATGCCCGCCGCATCGGCCTCGTCCACGAGGTGGTGCCGCTCGCCGATCTCGAAGCCGCCGGCGCCAAGGTGGTCGAGCAGCTGCTTGCCAACGGACCTGAAGCGATGGCCGAGACTAAGCGTCTCGCGCTGGAGAGCTCGTTCGGCGGAATGGCGGTGGACGATGCCGCCTACAAGCGGCTCGTGCATCTGCATTCGCTGAAGCGACAGAGCGCAGAAGCCGCAGAGGGGCTGGCGTCGTTCGCCGAAAAACGCGCGGCGAATTGGAGTGGCGGCAAGGCCTGAGCGCGTCGCTCAGCAGCAACCCGATACGATCTGCATCGTGCACCATCCGCAGATCTCGCCCGCGGCGGGATCGATTCGAATCCCCGTAATTCCGCGGGCCTGTCCTTAAGAGTTCAATCATTCCCGGCCATTATGGTTACGACAATTGTCACGCCATGGTGTCGAATGCACAGAGAAGTTCTGGGGTTTTGGAAGGCCGGATCGATCGTCGCGGCGGCAACGCTGCTGGTCCTGCATCCGGTTGCCGCTTCACCTCGACTGGTCTCTCTGGCGTTCAATTCCCAGCTTGGGAGCCCGCAGCAGATCGGGGCGGATGAGTTTCGCCAGAAGCTGGTGGCATTGCCCGGCAAGCACATCGTGATCGACCAGCGCGCCACCAATGCAGTCGGTAGCGAGAACGCCATTCTCGCAGCGACGCAGGCGGGCGCCGTCGATATGGCGGTGCTGTCGGGTTCGGTGGTCAGTGCGGTCGTCCCCGAACTCGGCGTGTTCGACATTCCCTTCCTGTTTCGCGATACGGCTCACGCCAAGGCCGTGGCGCAAGGTCCGGCCGGCGCGGCAATCGCCGCCAAATTCGGCGATAAGGGGCTGACCTTGCTGGCGATTGGCCGACAGGGCTTCCGCAACGTCACGAATTCCAAACGGCCCGTTCGCACGCCCGAGGATATCAAGGGTCTGAAGATTCGTGTCATCCCGAACCCGATCTATCAGATGACGTTCAAGGCGCTCGGTGCCGAAGTGGTCCCGATGGAATTTCCGCTGGTCTATACCGCGCTCAAGGACGGCCGGCTCGATGGGCAGGAAAATCCGGTGCCGACGATTGCCGGCTCCCGTCTCTATGAAGTCCAGAAATACCTCACATTGACCGGCCACTTCTTCGCGCCGATCGTGTTCATCGCCAACCGTGCCATGTTCGAGCAGCTCAGTCCGGCCGACCAGGCCGCGCTGATCGCGCAGGCAAAGGCGGGGGCGGAGGCGACATGGCAGGCAAAGCTCGATGCCGCGTCGCTCGAGCAGGTGCGCAGCGGCGGCATGGACGTGATCGAGAAATTCGATCGCCAACCCTTCGTCGACGCGGTCAAGCCGCTCGATCAGGAATTCGAGAAGCGGTTCGGCAAGGATCTGCTCGCCACCATCCGGTCCACTCAGTAAGAATTTCGGGATTCCCATGAAATTATCGCACATGATGTCCCGGGTCGGCGTCCGTCCGCGCGTGTTTGGCGGTTTCGCGCTGGTTCTGAGCTTTCTGGTCCTGCTCGCGGGCTTCGCCGTGGTCCAGGTCGAGCGGATCGGCGGAACGGTCAATGACCTCGTTACCAGCGCTGCCGGCGACGCCGGCATGTCACAGGCGCGTGCCGCGCTTTTGGAAGCGAACTCGGCGGTAGAGAAATTCATCCGAACCTGGAATGTCGGCGACAAGGATGCCGCAGCCAAGGCGATCGACGGCGTGGGCAAACTGGCCGATCAGGCCGATCGGCAATTCGGCAAACTGCAAGCGATTGCGGAAGGCATCGGCCCGGTCAAGACGGCGCTGGAAACCTATCGTTCGTCGTTCACCGCGGCGGCGGATGCCGCGGATCGGCTGCGCGCCGCCACCACGAAGACCGACGCCCAGGGCGCGGCCGCCGGCCTCAATGTCAGCGGCATTCAGGTTGCGCTTGCCAATCGCTCGGATGATGCGGAACGGCTTGTCAACCCGATGCGCCTGGCTGGCGTTGTCGACGCACTGCGCGTCACCGTGATGCGCTATGGGTCCACTATGTCGACGGGCGATGCCGACGACGCCAAGCAGGCGTTGTCCTACGCCCAGTTGGCGATCGCAGACACCGAGGCTGAGCTGGCGACGGTGGACGCCCCCAAATTGAAGACGCTGGTCGCAGCACTCAAGACCGCGATCGCCGCCGACACGACGGCGCTCGAAGAGGTCATCAAGGTTGCCGCCGATCTGCGCGCCAGGCAGGCCGAACTGAAGAAGGCGAGTGCGGCGATCGACGATCAGGTCAACAAGATCAATGCGAAGCTCGGCACCATGCGCGCCGAGCAGGGTGACAAGACCTCGGCAGCGGTCGATCAAACCAAACAGACCGTTATTGCGACCGCGGCCGGCGCGCTGCTGCTGGGAGCGGTGCTCGCATGGTTGATCGGAGCCAGCGTATCCGGCCCGATTCGCGGCATGACGGACCGGATGCAATCGCTGGCGGCGGGCGAGCTCGATGAGCCGATTCCGGGCGGCGAATCGCGCGACGAAATCGGCCGCATGGCGCGGGCCGTCGAGGTGTTCCGCGAAAATGCATTGGCGGTTCGTCGCATGGAAGGCGAGGCCACGGCACAGCGCGAAGCCACCGAGGCCGACCGTGCCCGCATGATGTCGGATCTTGCCGGCCGCTTCGAGCAGGGCATGCAGGGGGTGATTGCCGGTGTCGGTGGCCGCGCCGACGACATGGGGCGCAGCGCCGAGGAGTTGGCAAAGGTCGCCGAGCGTGGTCGCGGGCTCGCCGAAGCGGTCGCGACCCGCGCCGAGCAGGCATCGATGAACGTGCAGACCGTCGCCTCCGCCACCCAGCAACTCGCGGCCTCGATCCGCGAAATCTCGAGCCAGGTGCACCGCTCCGTCGCGGTCTCGAACCGGGCGACCGACGAGACCAACCGCACCTCCGATTTGATCCATGGGCTGTCGGATGCGGCCGAAAAGATCGGCACCATCATTCAATTGATTCAGGCCATCGCCAGCCAGACCAATCTGCTGGCGCTGAACGCGACCATCGAAGCAGCGCGCGCCGGTGACGCCGGCCGGGGCTTCGCGATCGTCGCCAGCGAGGTCAAGAGTCTCGCGACCCAGACAGCGCAGGCGACCGAGCAGATCGCCAGCCAGATTGCGACGATCCAGAGCGCGACCGGCCAATCGGTCCAGGCGATCAAGCAGTTCGGCACCACCGTCAAGGAAATGGCCGACATCGCCACCGCGATTGCCGCGGCGGTCGAAGAGCAGGGCGCGGCAACGGGCGAAATCGCGCGCAACGTCGAAGAGGCGGCCAACGGCACCACGGCGGTGACGCAGGAAATCGGTCAGGTGCGCGCGGTGGCGGGCGAGACCGACGCCGGTGCCGAAGCCGCTCTTACGGTCGCGGCGGCCCTGAAGCAGCAGGCGGATTCAATGAAGTCGAACGTCGACGATTTCCTCCACACCATCCGCTCGGCGGCCTGAATTCCCGGAGAGATCGGCGATGCCGCGGGTGCAAACGAAACGGGCCTTACAGCACCGGCAACAGCGAGCTCTTCAATTCGCGCAATAGCGCCTGAATCGCTGCAGCCTGGACCCGTCGCTCGGGAATGGTTGCCTTGACCCATAATTCGGGGATTGGAAAATCCGGCAACACGACCTGCAACGTGCCTTGGCGTAGTGCTTCTTCCGCAAGGTAGTGCGAGATGAAGGCGATGCCGTTGCCGGCGATCGCGCTTTTCACGAGCACGTGGCCCTCGTTCGAACTCAACAGCGGCCGGACCTGAACCGTGATACGGTCGCGCGGCCCCTCGAACACCCAGTCCGGGCCGGTGGGAAGAAAACTCAGGCAACGATGATCGACCAGATCGCGCGGGTGTCGCGGCATGCCGTGCGCCCTGAGATAGGCCGGCGACGCGCACAATAAGCGCTTCAATCGGCATAGGGGTTCGTCGACCACGCCGCCGAAAGAATGCGGGAACGCGCCGATGGCGATATCGAAGCCTTCCGTCACCGGATCGACGGGACGGTCGATCAGGACGATTTCGAGTTTCAGCTTCGGGTTTTGGGTCTGGAACGCGCTGAACACATCGGCAAGCCGGGCGATGGTCAGCGATGTCGGTGCCTTGATACGCAAATGATCGATAAGATCATGTCCTTTCTCGCCCATCCGCGACAGGAGATCGCCGACATCGGCGACCACGCTCCGCGCCCGGTGGACATATTCCTGGCCTGCCGCGGTCAGCCGCAATTGCCGCGTCGAGCGATGAAACAGCCGCGTGCCGATCCGCGTCTCCAATTGGGTGACCCGCTTTGCGACCACCGAAGTCGCGACGTTGAGCTTTCTTGCCGCGGCGGAAAATCCGGCCGCGTCCGCGGTGGCAAGGAACGCCTGAAGGTTTACCAGGATGTCCATCTCTAGCCTTTCGCGATTCGAGAAAGGTGATCGCTTATTTTGGTAGATTGTAGTCGGACTTGCGTTAATTCATAGTCGGCCCAAGCAAGAGATTTTCAGGGACAGGACGCGCCATGCAGGTCATGACGATCGAAGAACCGGCGCGCCAGGTGCCGCTCTACGGCGAATATGAAGTCGTCGTCCTCGGCGGCGGTCCGGCCGGCATCGTGGCGGCGGCGTCAGCTGCGCGCGCAGGCAGGCGGACGCTGCTGATCGAGCGCTACGGCTTCCTTGGCGGCATGGGCACCGCTGCCGGCGTCACCAATTTCTGCGGCCTGCATGGCAATGTCTACGGCGAGGCCCACCGGCTGGTGCAGGGCATGGCGTCCGAGCTGCTGACGCGGATCGATCGCTTGAATGGCCTCAACGCGCCGCATCTGATTCTCGGCAAGGTCTTCGCCCAGGCTTACGACACCGCGGCCTACAAGATCGCGGCCGACCAACTGCTCGCCAGTCACAAGGTGCACATCCTCTTCCACGCGCTTGGCGCCGGCGTCGTGATGGGCGACGACCGTCGCATCGATGCGCTGATGGTCGAGACCAAGGCCGGCCGGCAGGCGGTGCGATCGGAGATCTTCATCGATTGCTCCGGCGACGGCGATCTCGCGGTCTGGGCCGGCGCGCCGTTCGAATTCGGCGACGAGCGCGGCCATCCGATGTATCCCTCGATGATGCTCCGTCTCAACGGCATCGATCCCGCGAAGGCCGGCGATGCCTGGCGCACCATCCCGCAACTGATGGAAAAGGCGCTTGCGGCCGGCACCCACACATTCCCGCGCAAGAGCGCGATCGTGCGACCGCAGAAATCCGGCATCGAATGGCGGGTGAACTTTACGCAAGTGGCGCGCGAGGATGGTCATGCCATCAACGGCATCGAGCCCGATGATCTCACCCGCGGCGAGATCGAGGGCCGCAAGCAGGCGCTCGCCGCGTTCGAATTCCTTCGCACCGTTCCGGGCTTTGAAAAATCCTACATCGTCGACCTGCCGCCGCAGCTCGGCATCCGCGAAACCCGCCGCATCACGGGCGGCTATCAGCTCAGCGGCGAGGACGTGCTCGGCTGCGCCTCGTTCGACGATTCCATCGGGGTCAATGGCTGGCCGATCGAGGCGCATGTTCCCGGCGACGTCGTCTTCACCTTCCCGCCGATCCCGGAATCGCGTGGCTATAACGAGCTGCCTTACCGCATGCTGGTGCCCGAAGGCGTCGACAATCTGCTGGTCGCCGGCCGCTGCGCCTCGATGACCCATGAGGGCCAGTCGGCGGCCCGGGTCTCCGGTGCCTGTTTCGTGATGGGGGAGGCGGCCGGTTCCGCCGCCGCGCTGGCGCTCTCCGGAAACCGCATTCCACGCGACATCCCCATTGAAAAATTGCAGGAAACGTTGAAACAACAGGGCGCCTTCATCGGACGGGACCAGCCCGTGCCCGAGGGCCTGTAACCGACTGCAAGATAACGACGGCGGAGGAAACGAAATGACCGGGATTGTGCGGCTCGCGCTAGCTGGCCTGATGGCGATCACGGCGATGGGCACGGCCCGAGCCGAGGACGCGCTGAAGGCCAGGATCGGCGTGCTCAGGCTATCCTCCTCCGCGCCCGTCTTCATCGCGCAGGACAAGGGCTATTTCCGCGAGGCCGGCCTCGACGTCGAGCTGAAATTCTTCGACGCAGCGCAGCCGATCGCGGTGGCCACCACCTCGGGCGACGTCGATTTCGGCGTAACCGCCTTCACCGCCGGTCTTTACAATCTCGCCGGCAAGGGGGTGCTGAAGGTGATCGGCGGCATGAGCCGCGAGAAGGCTGGCTATCCCCTGATCGGTTATTTCGCCAGCAACAACGCCTATGCGAGCGGCCTGAAGACGCCGAAGGACCTCGCGGGCAAGCGCGTGGCGATGACGCAGGTCGGCTCCTCCTTTCACTATTCGCTCGGCCTGCTTGCCGACAAATACGGCTTCAAGCTCGCCGACGTGAAGATCGTACCGCTGCAATCGCTGTCGAATGCGGCGGCCGCGCTGAAGGGCGAGACCGTGGATGCCGCGCTGCTGCCGATCTCCACCGCGCGAAAGCTGATGGACGACGGCGGTGCGAAGTTTCTCGGCTGGGTCGGCGACGAGACACCCTGGCAATTGGGCGCGGTGTTCGCTTCACCGAAGACGCTGACCAACAAGGTGCTGGTGACGAAGCTGCTCGGCGTTTTGGCAAAGGCCGACCGCGAATATCACGACGTCATCCTTGCCGCGATGAAGGACGGTGTCGCCCCGATCAACGACAAGACAAAGCCGCTGCTGGAGATCATCGCAAAATACACCAACTTGCCGGTGGAGCAGGTGGTCGGCAACTGCGCCTATATCGATCCCGACGGCAAGCTCGACGTCAAGAACGTCGACAACCAGATCAAATGGCTCCAGGAGCAGGGCTTTGCCGACAAGGGTTTTGACGCGAATGCGATCATCGCAAAGGAATTTGTGAAAGCGGATTGATGCATCGTTCTCCTAACCATCTCCGTCATCCTGAGGTGCTCGACTTGCGGCGCGCCGCAAGTCGAGCCTCGAAGGATGCACGGCCCGGATGCAGCCGGGCCGTCAGTGTCGTCCCGGCCTAGTGCGCAATTGCGCACGGGGGCCGGGACCCATAACCACCGAATTGAATTTGGCGAAGACAGGCAATGACCACTTTGCGCCACAACTGCCACTCGGCGTATGGGTCCCGGCGTTCGCCGGGACGACACTGAGGCCATGAGATGGACCTGATCGCCAACCACATCACCCATCGCTTCGGCGATCTCGCCGTGCTCGACGACGTCTCCTTCACCGTCAGCGCGGGCGAGGTGGTGGCGATCGTTGGGCCCTCGGGCTGCGGCAAGAGCACGCTGTTGTCGATCCTCGGCGGGCTGTTGCTGCCCACCGCCGGCGCGCCCGAGTTGCGCGGCGCGCCGCCGGCGGACAGTCTCAATCCGCTCACCTTCGTGTTTCAGGATTTCGCGCTGCTGCCCTGGGCCAATGTGGAGGAGAACGTCGAATTCCCGCTGCTGCACGCCCAGCTCTCGGCCGTGCAGCGCCGCGCGCTGGTCGACGACGCCTTGCGCCGCACCGGCCTGACCGATTTTCGCAAAACCTATCCCAAGCAGCTTTCCGGCGGCATGCGCCAGCGCGTCGGCATATCGCGCGCGCTCGCGGTCAAGCCGGCCATCCTCCTGATGGACGAGCCGCTCTCGGCGCTGGATTCGCAGACCCGCGAACTTCTGATGGAGGACTTCGTCCGTCTGCTCGCCGACGGCGGCATGGGCGCGGTCTATGTCACGCATAATCTCGAAGAGGCGGCGCGGCTTGCCGACCGCATCGTGGTGCTGTCGCGGCGTCCCGGCCGCATTCGCGAGGTCGTCAGCGTGCCGATGACGCGCACTGAGCGCGGTGAAATTGCAGCCCGTGAAAAGCTGCTCGCGCTTCAGAACCAGATCTGGTCGCTGATCCGCAACGAGGCGATCGATGCCGAGCGCGAGGTCCAGCATGCTTGATCGCGCTCCGGCGGGAACATCTGCGAAGGATGAAGTGGTCCGGCGCGTCCGCTTTCGCGGCGCCGGCTTCGTGCCGGCGAGCAGCCGTTTCGGCGGCTGGATCGCGCTCGCGCTGGTCATCGCGATCTGGCAGGCGGCCGGCAGTACCGGCTTCGTCAATCCGCTGTTCCTGCCGGCACCATCGGCGATCGTGCGTGCCATCTATCAGCTCGCGATCTCGGGCGCGCTGTGGCAGCACCTGTCCGCTTCGCTGCTGCGCATCGGTGTCGGCTGGCTGCTCGGCACGGCGGCCGGTGTCGCGGTCGGCTTTGCCATCGGCCTGTCGCGTCTGGCGCGCAGCGTCGGCATCACCTTCATCTCGGCGCTGTTCCCGATTCCGAAGATCGCGCTGCTGCCGCTGTTGATCCTCTGGCTCGGCATCGGCGAAGAGCCGAAGATCGCGACCATTGCGCTCGGCGTGTTCTTCTCGACCGCGATCTCGGTCTATAGCGGCGTCGACGCGGTGCCGCGCAACCTGATCCGCATGGCGCAGAGCTTCAACGTGCCGTTCGCCACCATCGTCCGCAAGGTGGTCTGGCCGGGCGCGCTGCCCGCGATCCTCGCCGGCTTCCGCATCACGTCGTCGGTGGCGCTGCTGCTCGTCGTCAGCGCCGAGATGATCGGCGCGCAATACGGCATCGGTGCGTTCGTGTTGCAGGCCGGCAACCTGATGCAGACGGATCAGCTGCTTGCGGGCGTGGTGATCTTGTCGGTATTTGGGTTGATGGTGGGGCGGGTGATCAACTGGCTGGAGATACGGCTGCTGCACTGGCGGTGAGGCTGGAGAGGCTGGCTCGCGCCGCAATCTCCACCGTCGTCCCGGCGAAGGCCGGGACCCATAACCCCAGGGAGCGTTTGGCGAAGACTGGTAGTTACTCTTCGCTGGTACTCACACCACCTGCCGTCGATAGATCACGCGGTATGGGTCCCGGCCTTCGCCGGGACGACACCGAATGTGAGGCTATAGCAGCGCAGCCTCACGCGTTACCGCGGTCCTCGCGGAACAGGTCGAGCTTCTGCTGCACCGGCCGATCCGAGAAGCTGAACAGCACCGCATCCATGTCGGCCTCGTGCGTGACCCATTGCCAGCTCGGCACCACGAACAGGTCGCGCGGGCCCCATTCGAAGGTCGCTTCCCCGATGCGGGTGCGGCCGTGGCCTTCGATCGGACAGAACACCGTCGCGTCCGTCGCGCGATAGCGCGCGGTCTTGAAGCCCTTCGGCAGCAACTGGATGAACGTGCCGATGGTCGGCATCGCGAAGTCGCCGGTTTCGGGGTTGCTGAACTTCAGCTTCAGCCCGTGACAGGCATCCCACTCCTGGCTCGCGCGAGCCTTCTCCAGTGCCTCGCGCGTGTAGGCATAGGGATAGCTGAAGATCGGCGAGGTCTTCGAGCTCCGTTTCACGTCGACCGGCAGCAGGTTGTGGCCGTAGCGCGCAAAGCTGTCTCCGGCGGGCCTTGTAATCTTCTGCTGGTCCTCCTTGGAGCCTTCGGCGAAGGAGCAGTCGAAGAACTGCACCAGCGGAATGTCGAGACCGTCGAGCCAGAACATCGGCTGGTCGGTCTCGTTGGAATGATCGTGCCAGGTCATCGACGGCGTGATGATGAAGTCGCCGGGCTCCATCGCAGTGCGCTCGCCGTCGACTGCGGTGTGGGCGCCCTTGCCTTCGAGCACGAAGCGCAGTGCCGACTGGCTGTGCCGGTGGGCGGGCGCGACGTCGCCGGGCACCACCATCTGCACGCCGGCATAGAGCGACGTGGTGATTTTCGACTGCCCGCGCAGGCCGGGATTTTCCAGCACCAGCACGCGCCGCTCGGCTTCCTTCGCCGTGATCAGCTTGCCGGCTTCGGTCATGTAGTCGCGGATGACCTCGAACTTCCACAGATGCGGCCGGCAGGCGCTCTTCGGCTCCGGCGTGATCAGGTCGCTCATGACGGTCCAGAGCGCGGTGAGATTCTCGCCGTCGATCTTTTTGTAGAACGCCTCGCGTTCCGGCGTCTTGGTCACGGCTTCCATGGTGCGGCTCCCGTCGCTTTTGTTGATTGACAGTATACTTACGATCTAGGTAGCGTCAATGTGCCGAACAAGAAACGAAACGGGAGGTTCCGATGAAGCTGCACGGCTATTTCCGCTCCAGCGCCGCCTACCGGGTGCGAATCGCGCTGAACCTGAAGGGCCTCGGTGCCGAGCACCTGCCGCATCACCTTCGCAAGGGCGAGCAATGCGCGCCCGCCTATCTCGCCATCAATCCGCAGGGCCTGGTGCCCGCGTTGGAGAACGACGCGGGCGCGGTGCTGACCCAATCGGTCGCCATCATCGAATGGCTCGACGAAACCCATCCCAATCCGCCGCTGCTGCCGAAGGATATTTTGCAGCGCGCCAAGGTGAGGGCGTTCGCGTTGGCGATCGCCTGCGACACTCACCCCGTGCAGAATCTGAAGGTGCTGGCGCGGCTGCGCGAGCTCGGCCTTGCCGAGGAGAAGGTTCAGGACTGGGCGGCCTGGGTCAACCGCGAGGGGCTCGCGGCCTGCGAGACGCTGATCAGGAACGAGCCGGGCCCGTTCTGCTTCGGCGAAGCGCCGACGCTCGCCGATCTCTGCCTCGTGCCTCAGCTCGCCAATGCGCGCCGCTTCGGCGTCGACGTCTCCGCCTATCCGCGTCTGCTCGAGGCGGAAGCTGCGGCCAAGGCGCTGCCGGTATTCGTCAACGCCGCGCCGGAGAAGCAGCCTGATGCCGAGTAAGCCGCCTCCGATCACGATAGACGCGGTCTATGCCGCGCCGGGCTATCTGTTCCGGCGCATGCAGCAGATCGCGGTCTCGATCTTCATGGAGGAGTGCAAGACGTTCGACCTCACCCCGGTGCAATACGCGGCGCTGATCGCGATCCACACCCATCCCGGCATCGACGCGACGCGGCTGTCGGCGGTGATCGCCTTCGACCGCTCCACGCTCGGCAGTGTGATCGAGCGGCTTCAGGCCAAGGATTTTGTCGAGCGCAGGCCGGCGCTGGAAGACAAGCGGATCAAGCTGCTCTATTTGACAAAATCAGGCGCGGCGATCCTGCGCGACATCATTCCCGCCGTCGAACGCGCCCAGGCGCGGATGCTCGAGCCGCTCAAGCCGGCGGACCGCAAGGCGCTGATGGGGCTCCTGGTGCAGCTCGTTGATCTCAACAACGAGGCGTCGCGGGTGCCGCTACGGGCGGACGACGCGCTGGAGCATCTGGGAAAGACGGGGTGAGGGGGGCTTGGCGAGGTGGCAGCTTAATCCTCGATGTCGTCCCGGCGAAGGCCGGGACCCATACGCCGAGGCAGCGGTGACAGCGCGAGAAGGTCATTGCCTGTCTTCGCCAAACCAAATTCGGTGGTTATGGGTCCCCGCCTTCGCCGGGACGACAGCGAGAGTGTAAGCAACACCGTCCCCTCACATCCGCAACAACGCCTGCCGGTCGATCTTCCCCGTGCCCGTCTTCGGCAGCTCGTCGATGAAGATCACCTCACGCGGATATTTGTAGGGAAGCAGCTTGCCCTTCACGTAGTCCTGGAGCCGCCGTGTCGCCTCGCTCTGATCAGCCGCGCGGCTGTTCATCACCACGACCGCCTTCAGCGTCATGCGCCGGTCCGGCAGCTCGGCGGCGAACACCGCGCATTCGCGGATGTCGGGGTGATCGGCAAGGCACAGCTCCACCTCGAGCGGGTAGACCCACTGGCCGGAGATCTTGATGAGATCGTCGGCGCGGCCGCGGAAGAAGTGAAAGCCGTCGGCATCGCGGACGAAGCGGTCGCCGGTGTAGATCCAGCCGCCCTGTCGAATCGTTTCGGCGGATTTGTCCGGCCGGTTCCAGTACAGCGGCGTGTTGGAATCGCCGCGCACCCACAAGATGCCTTCCTCGTCGTCGGCGACATCGCGGCCGTCCTTGTCGCGCAGCGCAACCTCGTAGCCGGGCACGCGCAGGCCGGCGGCGCCGAGCTTCTTCCGCTCGGGGCGGTTGGAGAGATAGATGTGCAGCACCTCGGTCGAGCCGAGGCCTTCGACGATCTCGAGACCGGTGAGCGCCTTCCAGCCGTTGAAGACTTCGGCCGAGAGCACTTCGGCAGCAGAGAGCGCCATGCGCAGCGACGAGAAGTCGGTCTTGTCGGCACCCTCGGCCTTGGTCAGCGATGTATAAAGCGTCGGCAGGCCGAAGAAGACCGTCGGCTTGTACTGCTCGATCGCCGAAAAGATTGCCGCGGGCTTCGGCTGGCCCGGCAACAGCAGCGTCGTCGCGCCCGCCGAGAACGGGAAGGTGATCGCGTTGCCAAAGCCATAGGCGAAGAAGATTTTTGGCACCGAGAAGCAGATGTCATCCGGCGTCAGCTTCAAGACGTTCTGCGCAAAGGCGACCTCGCTATAGGCCATGTCGTGCTGGAGATGCACGATGCCCTTGGGCCGGCCGGTCGATCCGGACGAGTACATCCAGAACGCCATCTCGTTGCGATGCGTGTCGGCTTCCGCGAGTTCGGCCGGAAATTGCGGGAGCCAGCCGGCGGCAGAAACGGCGTTCGGCGCGGCGTGATCGCCCACCGCGCCATTGACGACGATCAGCGTATGCAGGGCCGTGCCCTTGCAGGCCTCGGGGTTGAACCGTGCACAGAACTCGGCATCCGCCACCGCAACGGCCGCGCCGGAATCGGCGAGATAGAATTGCAGCAGCTCCGGCGGCGTCAGCGTGTTGATCAGCAGCGGCACGAAGCCGGCGCGCACCGCGCCGAAGAACGCGGCCGGATAGGCCGGGGTATCATCGAGGAACAGCAGCACGCGATTGCCGCGCCTGAGGCCCAGCGAGGCAAAGCCGTTGCCCCAGCGCCCGGCTTCGGCGCAGAGCTCCGCGTAGGTGCGCGTACCCGCGGGGCCAACGAGTGCGAGCTTGTCGCCGCTTCCTCTTGCGAGGTTGTCGAACAGCACGCGGCTGGCATTGTAGACCTGCGGAACGGCGAAGCCGATCTCGCGCGCGCCGGCGCAGTCGGCGGGCACCTGGTCGTTGATCTGGTCGCTCATGCCTCATCCCCACCGTTCTTGGCGGCTTCGTAGCGCGCCATGAACCTCGGCGACATCGTGCGCAGGCGAGAGTCGTCGATGCGGCCCGAGCGGGTGATGTAGCTATAGGCAAAGTCCATCAGGCCTTGCTGCATGTGCTGAGCAAAGTGCTCGTACCAGAAAGCGCTGGTCCGCGCGGCGTTGACGAGCTTCTGCACCACCGGCTTTCGCGCGGCCTGGTAGCGATGCAGGGCGGTGGACAAATGCGCATCCGACTCCAGCGCCTTGACCAGCGCAATGGCGTCCTCGATCGCGAGCCGCGTGCCCGAGCCGATCGAGAAGTGCGCCGAGTGCAGGGCGTCGCCGAGCAGCACCATGTTCTTGAACGACCAGTGCTCGTTCCAGACCCAGGGGAAGTTGCGCCAGACCGATTTGTTGGAGACCAGCGAGCGGCCGCCGAGCGTGTCTGCAAAGACCTCCTCGCAGACGCCCTTGGACTGCTCCACGTCCTTGTAGGCAAAGCCATAGGCTTGCCAGGTCGCGTGGTCGCATTCGACCAGGAAGGTGCTCATGGTCGGCGAGTAGCGGTAGTGGTGGGCGTTGAAGGCGCCGCGATCGGTCTTGACGAAAGTCTGTGACAGCGTGTCGAAGCGCTTCGAGGTGCCGTACCAGACGAACTTGTTGGAGGAGTAGGACAGCGAGGTGCCGAAATCGCCCTCGAAGGTGCGGCGCACCAGCGAGTTCAGCCCGTCGGCGGCGACGATCAGATCATGGCCGTTGAGCTGGTCGATCCCATGAATTGGCGTGTCGAAGCGCGGCGTGACGCCGGCATCGATCGCGCGCTGCTGCAGGAACTGCAAGAGTTCGAGCCGCCCGATCGAGGAGAAGCCGACACCGTCGATGGCAACGCTGTCGCCGCCAAGGTTCAGCGTGATGTTCTCCCAGCTCTCCATGTGCGGTGCGATCGCGTCGACCGTCTCGGGGTCGTCGGCACGCAAGAATTCCAGCGCCTGGTCGGAGAACACGACGCCAAAGCCCCAGGTCGCGTCGGCCGGGTTCTGTTCGAACAGGTCGACTTGATCCTCGGGGTGACGCTTCTTCCAGAGATAGGCGAAGTAGAGCCCACCGGGCCCCCCGCCAATCACGGCGATCCGCAACGTCTGCCTCCCTAATTGACAGTATACTTACTATCTAGGGGTAGACTAATGGGCTCCGGCTTCCCGCGCCAGCGGAATTATCGGCAAGGCAAGGCGCGCCGAAACTCACCTCCGGGCGCGCGTTGGGCGCGTGCCCGAAGCAGTGACGTTGCAAAGCATAGCCAAACCGCAAGGGCTTGGCTATCCGCGCATCAGACGCAGCGCTTCACGTAGACCCCGTTCACCAGCACCCTGGTACAGCGGACCACCGGAACCGGCTTGCGGACCACGACGGCCGCGTTCGGCCCGGCGCAGCCGGCACGATACACGCCGCGGGCGCACACCACAGCGTTGGCGTCGGTGGCTTCGAAGGTCATGGTCGCGGCGAAGGCGAGGAGCGCCGAGGCGGTGAGTAGGAACGCACGCATGTCTTCCTCCCGGTTCTGTCGTCATTGAAATCGGATATCGGAAAAAGGTCTGCAATTGTCGTCGCAGGCGTGCGAGAGCCGCGCACGCCATCAGATGTTGATGGCACGCTTCTCTAGCGTGCAGCGAACGGCGCCAGCACGTCCTTGCAGGCGGGTGACAGCGAGGCGGCGTTGCTGGCGATACACTGCACGATGCGGCCGCCGCCGGGCGCCACGCCGGCGCACAGCGTGCGGATGTCGGCGCCGCAGGCGGAGCGAAAGATGAACAGCTCTTCGCGCGGCCGCAGCGGGCGCAGCACGATCACGGCAGGCGCGGCTGCCGGTGCTGCTGCCGCCGCAGGAGCAGCGCCCGCAGGTGCCGCCGTTGCTGCCGCGCCACCGCCGCCGGTCGCGGCGCTCACGGCCTTCTCGCAGGCCGGCGAAACCTTTGCCTTGTTCTTCTCCAGGCATTCGAGCGCGGGCGCGCCGCCCGGCGGCACGCTGGCGCACACCTTGGGATAATCGGCGCGGCACGCGCTCTTGACCGCAGCGGCCTGCGCACTGCTCGGCTGTTTGGCTGCAGCGGCCTTCGGCGCTGCTGCGGATGCCGGCTTTGCGGCGGGAGCGGATTCAGCCTTCGGCGCGGCAGGCGCGGACTCCGGCTTGGGTGCAGCCTCCTTGGGTGCAGCCTCGGTCTTCGGCGCCGCAGCAGGCTCGACGGCGCGAACCGCGGTTTGGCATCCCGATGACAGGCTGGACATGTTCTTCTGCAGACATTGATAGGCTTCCACGCCGCCGGGCGTGACGCTCGAGCAGTGCGCCATGAAGTCCGAGCGGCATGCGGAGCGGATGGCGCTCTTCTGCGCATCGGTCGGTGTTTGTGCGAATGCGCCTGCTGCAGTTGCGAAGAGGGCCGCCGCCAGCAACGCGCTACGCGTTGATGCATGTTTCAACGTGTTGAACATTTGAGTGAATTCCTGCCCTGTCGGTAACGCCGACGATTTTTCAAATGTGATGCAAACAATCGTCGCGGGTGATGCCGCGTACGGCATCATTGGCCGCCTCGACCTCTACCGCAAGTAGATATTGCCATCGCAATTGCGACGTAACTAAAGCATGATCCGGAAAAGTGTGCAGCGGTTTTCCCTCGCGACAAACGCGGAACGCGTTTGCGCGGAGATCATGCTCAAACGATACGTCGTCAGAGCTTGGTCAGAGCTTGACCATCCGCTTGCCGCGGTTCTCGCCTGCGAGCAATCCGATCAGCGCCTTCGGTGTGTTCTCGAGGCCGTCGATGATGTCCTCCTGCACCTTCAGCTTGCCGGATGTGACCCAGGCCTGGAGGTCGGCGAGCGCACGCTGGCTCTCTTTCATGTAGTCCATCACGATGAAGCCCTGCATGACGAGCCGCTTCACCACGATCAGGCCGGGCACGCCGCGCGGGCCGTGTGCCGAAGGCGCGCCGTCATATTGCGAGATCGCGCCGCAGCAGGCGATGCGGCCGTAATTGTTCATTTGCGGCAGGCAGGCTTCGAGAATGTCGCCACCGACATTGTCGAAATAGACGTCGATGCCCTTCGGAGCCGCCGCGCGCAACGCCTTGAACACCGCGCCGTCCTTGTAGTCCACGGCCGCATCGAAGCCGAGTTCGGAGGTCAGCCAGCTGCACTTGTCGGCGCCGCCGGCGATGCCGACCACGCGGCATCCTTTGATCTTCGCGATCTGCCCGACGATCGAGCCGACCGAGCCCGCGGCCGCGGAGACCACGACCGTCTCGCCCTCCTTGGGCTTGCCGATCTCCAGCAAGCCGAAATAGGCGGTGAGGCCGGCGATGCCGTACACGCTGAGCAGATGCGTCATCGGCTCGAGCTTCGGCATCTTGGTGAGATGCTTGGCGGGCACTGCCCCAAATTCCTGCCAGCCGGTGTCGCCGAACACGATGTCGCCCGGCGCAAGCTCCGGCGCCTTCGAGCTGACGACCTCGGCGATGCCGCCGCCGGCCATCACGCTATTGGCTTCGACCGCCGAACGATACGTCGCGCCGTGCATCCAGGCGCGGTTGGCGGCGTCGAGCGAGATGTATCGCACGCGCAGCAAGGCCTCGCCGTCCTTCGGCTCCGGCATCGCACCTTCGATCATCTTGAAGTGCTCGGGGCCGAGCTTGCCGTCGGGTTTTTCCACCAGAAGAATCTGACGATTGACGCTGCCGCTCATGATGTTTCCCCTTCGGTTGTTTGACGATTATTGATGCAGCTGCCGCAAGAAAAACGTGCAGGCCGCATTTGTTGTGCGCTGCATGAAGGCTAGATCGCGGGCGACAGTTTCGCAACGGGAACATCCGATCGCTGCGGTCGCACGCCAAGCGTGTTGCGTCGTCGTCATATCTGCGACATCATGAAGCGGCCGGTGTAGCGGGGGTCTTCAATGTCGAACAGGTTTACGCAATACATTCTGGTGGCGATGGTGCTGGGCATCATCATGGGCGCGGCGATTTACAATCTCCTGCCCGACACGCGGGGCGACTGGGCCTCGTCCATCAACCTGATCGCCGTGATTTTCCTGCGCCTGATCAAGATGATCATCGCGCCGCTGGTGTTTGCGACTTTGGTCGGCGGCATTGCCCATATGGGCTCGGGCTCCAAGCTCGGTCGCATCTTCGCCAAGACCATGGGCTGGTTCGTCAGCGCCTCTTTCGTCTCGCTGATGCTCGGCCTCGTGATGGTCAATCTGCTCCAGCCCGGCGCGAATTTCCCCGGCACGCTGCCTGACAAGGCGCAGTCGACCGGCCTGCCGGTTTCCGCCTTCTCGATCGAAAAATTCCTGACCCATCTGATCCCGACCTCGATCGCGGATGCGATGGCGCAGAACGAGATCCTGCAGATCGTGATCTTCGCCGTGTTCTTCTCGGTGGCGATGGGCTCGATGCCCGAGCGCTCCAAGCCGATCCTGGCGCTGATCGACGATATCGGCCACATCATGCTCAAGGTTACGAGCTATGTGATGCTGTTCGCGCCGTTCGCCGTCTGGGCCGCCATCACCGCGACGGTTGCGAAGAACGGCCTGCTGGTGCTCTGGAAGCTCGTCGTCTTCATGGGCGGGTTCTATCTCTCGCTCGCGCTCCTGTGGGGCATCCTGGTGATCGTCGGCTTCATCGTGATCGGGCCGCGCTACAGTCACCTGCTGAAGCTGATCCGCGAGCCGCTGATGATCGCGTTCTCGACCGCGAGCTCTGAAGCGGCCTATCCGAAAACCCTGGAGGGGCTGAACAAGTTCGGCGCCTCGTCGCGGATCTCGAGCTTCGTGCTGCCGCTCGGCTATTCCTTCAATCTCGACGGCACGATGATGTACTGCACCTTCGCGAGCGTCTTCATCGCGCAGAGCTATCACATCGACATGCCGCTCGGCACGCAGCTCGCGATGCTGGCGACCCTGATGATCACCTCGAAGGGCGTCGCCGGCGTGCCGCGCGCCTCCCTCGTGGTGATCGCCTCGACGCTGTCGCAGTTCGGCATCCCCGAGGCGGGGCTGTTGATGATCATGGGCATCGACACCTTCCTCGACATGGGCCGCAGCGCCACCAATGTGATCGGCAACACGCTGGCGACCTCGGTCGTGGCCAAGTGGGAAGGCGAGCTCGGGCCCGAGCACGAGCTTGGACCGGGCGATGCCGTGCCGGGGGACATGATCCCCGGCGAAGTGCCTGCGATGGCCGGCCATTGATCGGAGTGCATCATGCGCCTTTCAATGGCGATATCGGGCGGCCTGTCGCTGGCAGCGTGCCTGCTGGCAACGGGTGCCTCCGCCCAGACCGGTGGCAGCGAAGGGCTTAGCCCGACGCTATCAGCCATCAAGAACGCGCACACCGTGCGGCTCGGCTATCGCGAGAGCTCGCCGCCGTTCTCCTTCCTCGACCAGTCGGGCCGGCCGATCGGCTACAGCCTCGAGCTCTGCGAGGCTATCGTCGAGGAGATCGGCGTCGAGATCGACGATCCCAATCTGAAGATCGGCTACGTCAAGGTCACCTCGGATGACCGCATCGACGCTGTGCTCCAGAACAAGATCGATCTGGAATGCGGCTCGACCACGGCCAATGCCGAGCGCGGCAAGCGTGTCGCCTTCTCGCCGCTGATGTTCGTCGCCGGCACCAAGCTGATGGTGCCGAAGGCGTCCAGCGCCCAGTCCCTGGCCGATCTGAAGGGCAAGACCATCGTGGTGACGAAGGGCACCACCAACGAGCAGGCGATCCAGGCGGCCGACAAGAAGTCCTCGTTGGGACTGACCATCGTTGTCGGTGCCGATCACGAGCAGTCGTATCAGATGCTCGTCGACGGCAAGGCCGATGCATTCGCGACCGACGATATCCTGCTGTCCGGCCTGATCGTGCGTCACAAGGCACAGGACAAGTTCCGCGTCACCGGCGATTACCTCTCCTACGACCCCTACGGCATCATGTTCCGCAAGGGCGAACCGCAACTGACGGCCGTGGTCGATCGCACCTTCCGCAAGCTCGGCTCCAACCACGACCTCGTCCCGCTCTACAATAAATGGTTCACCGCAAGACTTCCGACCGGCGAACGGCTGAACGTGCCGATCTCGCTGCAGCTGGAGGAAGCCTTCAAGGCGATGGATGATTCCGCGAGCGCGAATAACTAGGGCCAACGGGATCTCTGAAGAATTGTTCGGAGGATCTCCGTCATCCTGAGGTGCGAGCTGCGCAGTGCATCTGCACTGCGCGGCGATCCTCGAAGGATGAACGGCCCGGATGCAGCTACAGCCGGGCCGTCGCCCTTCGAGGGCCGCTGAAGAAGCGGCCACCTCAGGGTGACGGTGATAGATTAGTGCTCGCGGAGAGCTTCCCCAAACACCCGATCCAGCGCCGCGTCGTACGTCGCCTGCACCAGCTCCGGATGCAGCTTCGCCAGAGCTTCCATCATCACGCCGGAGTTGATTTCGAGCACGCGCCAGACGCCGTCAACGCTCACGACGTCGATCGAGGCGAAGGTGATGCCGATGGCATTGGCGGCATCGACCGCAATCTTGACGCAGGCTGTGCGAACCTCGCCGTCCTCCATCAGCACCGGCGTTGCACCCGCATCGAGATTGTGCCGCCAATCCGGGCCACGCTGCTTGCTGTAGACGACGAGTGGCACATCATCGAGCAGTACCACGCGAACTTCGTCCTCGATCACGACATAGGGCGAGATCACGAGCCCGGCGCTCATCGAAAAGACATCGCCAACCGCATGGTCGAGCTCCGCCTCCGTCGTCGCTTTGAAGACGGATCGTCCAGATGTCCCCTCGTTTGGCTTGACGACTACGCCTTGCGGATTGTCGTGAAGCAGCACCAGCGTTCCCTCTCGCCAGCCGGCGCCAACAACATTCTTGCCCAGCTTCGGGTTGAGGAAGAGGTGATGGGCAATGCAGGGCACGCCCTCGAGCGCCAGCACCTCGGCGGTGGCCGATTTGTCGTTGGCCAGGCGGTGCGCGATGGCGCTGTTGAGACCGATGTCGTAGCCGAACGCGAAGTGGCGCTGTTCGCCCCGGCGCATCGCGAGCAGCCAGCCGCTGGCGCGGACATCGAGCGCGATGCCATGGTTCACGCAATAGCGCTTGATCGCCTGGACGAAGATCCGCTCGCCGCTCGCCGCCATGTGTTTCAGTCGTGTGTTCCAGTCGTTCTTGTCGCCAAAAGCCGCAAAAATGCGGGAAACGGCGCCAAACCGGGATGAAAGTCAGAGCTATTCTTAATGAAATTCTCGCGAGCGCTACGGAAATTAAGTGCTGTATTCGAGCCCCTGAGGGAAAAGAAATTGCCCTCCGCGTGCGCCAGACAGCAGATCCATTAATGATGTGACCATTTCCGCCGCAAATGCCGGTTTGACCGGCATCAATTGCATCCGGAACGAGGTTGATTATTGGTCTCAATGGCGTAGATCACACACGAGAAATCCTCCGCCATGGCAATGGTGTCCGCCCCGCTTTAAGGGGCCGGGCAACGCTTTTGCCCTAAAACCGCAATTATTCGGAATATCGAAAATCATGAGCGCGTTTTACCGAGAGAAGGTTCTTTCCGTCCAGCACTGGACCGACACCCTGTTCAGCTTTCGCGCCACCCGCGATTCCGGCTTCCGCTTCCAGAACGGCCAGTTCGCGATGATCGGCCTCGAGGTTGAGGGCCGCCCGCTGCTCCGTGCCTACAGCATGGCGAGCGCCAATCACGAGGAAGAGCTCGAGTTCTTCTCGATCAAGGTTCAGGACGGCCCGCTGACGTCGCGTCTCCAGAAGATCAAGGAAGGCGACACCATCCTGGTCGGCCGCAAGGCGACCGGCACGCTGATCACCGACAATCTCATCCCCGGCAAGCGGCTGATGCTGCTCTCGACCGGCACGGGTCTGGCGCCCTTCGCCAGCCTGATCAAGGACCCCGAGGTCTACGACCAGTTCGACAGCATCGTGCTGGTGCATGGCTGCCGCCAGGTCTCAGAGCTCGCCTATGGCGAGAAGCTCGTCGCCAGCCTTCGCGAGGACGAACTGTTCGGGGAGTTGCTCGCGGACAAGCTCATCTACTACCCCACCGTGACCCGCGAGCCGTTCAAGAACCGCGGCCGCATCACCGACCTCATCAGCTCCGAGCAGATCTTCAACGACATCGGCCAGGGTCCGCTCGACATCGCGACCGACCGCATCATGATGTGCGGAAGCCCGGGGATGCTCGAAGAGCTGAAACTGATGTTCGAGGGCCGCGACTTCGTCGAAGGCTCCGGCAACAAGCCTGGCCATTTCGTGATCGAAAAGGCGTTCGTCGAGCGCTAAGCCCTCTCGGTGTCGTCCTGGCGAAAGCCAGGACCCATACCCACCGAGTGAAGTTTGCCCACCGAGTGAAGTTTGGCGAAAGCTGCTCGTCGTCAGTCTTCGCATCATCCACCCCGCTTAAGGGGTTACCGGTCCTGGCTATCGCCAGGACGGCGGTTGTGGGTAAAGCGCCTTGACCGGTTAAGGCCACGTCCTCCCTACCATCTCTGCTGCACTGCAAAAGCCTGTCCATCGGGCTGATTGATTTGTCTCCGCCGAATTCGCTAGCCTGAAACAAGGGCCGCGTCATATCCGTATGACAGGCGCGGGCGTATCGTACCGCCTCATGCTGGCGAGAGGATGGGAATCGTGGCCGACGAGAATAAGACGCAGGAATCATCCAACTTATCGCCCAACTTATCGACCAAACGGTTGCCGCTGGCGGAAGAGGGGCTCATGGAAACCCTGCTGCTGCCCTTCTCCCCGCGCTTCATCATCCTGACGATCTGCGCGGTGGTCACGGCGCTGCTGATCGGCATCGGCTTCGCCGATGGCAAGATCTTCGACATCCTGCTGATACCCATCGCGATCTTCGGCGCGCTGACGGCGCTTGGCGTCCGCGACCTCATGCAGAAGGGCCATGCGGTTCTGCGCAACTACCCGATCTCGGCGCATATCCGCTTCCTGCTCGAAGAGATTCGCCCGGAGATGCGGCAGTATTTCTTCGAGAGCGAGAAGGACGGCATGCCGTTCTCGCGCGATATCCGCGCGGTGGTCTATCAGCGCGCCAAGATGCAGCTCGACAAGCGCCCCTTCGGCACCCAGGAGGACGTCTACCGCGAGGGCTACGAGTGGATGCATCACTCGGTCTCGCCGAAGTCGCATGTCGACGAGAAATTCCGCGTCACCATCGGCGGGCCGGATTGCGCGAAGCCCTATTCCGCTTCGGTGTTCAACATCTCCGCGATGAGTTTTGGCGCGCTCAGCCCGAACGCCGTGCGCGCGCTGAATGCCGGCGCCAAGAAGGGCGATTTCGCGCATGACACCGGCGAGGGCGGCGTCAGTCCCTATCATCGCGAGATGGGCGGCGACATCATCTGGGAGATCGGCTCGGGCTATTTCGGCTGTCGCCATCTCGACGGCACCTTCGATCCGGAGGCGTTCGCGCGTGTCGCCGCGCACGACCAGATCAAGATGGTCGAGCTCAAGATCAGCCAGGGCGCCAAGCCCGGCCATGGCGGCGTGCTGCCGGCGGCGAAGGTCTCGGAGGAGATTTCCAAGATCCGCGGCGTTGCGATGGGCGAGGATTGCATCTCGCCGGCCTCGCACCGCGCCTTCTCGACGCCGATAGGCATGATGCAGTTCATCGCGGAGATGCGCCGCCTCTCCGGCGGCAAGCCGACCGGCTTCAAGCTCTGCATCGGCCATCCCTGGGAATTTCTGGCGATCTGCAAGGCCATGATCGAGACCGGCATCTATCCTGATTTCATCGTCGTCGACGGCAACGAGGGCGGCACCGGCGCGGCGCCGCTGGAGTTCATGGACCATCTGGGAATGCCGATGCGCGAAGGGGTCAATTTCGTCCACAACGCGCTGATCGGCATCAATGCGCGCGACCGCATCAAGCTCGGCGCCTCCGGCAAGATCGCCACCGCGTTCGACATGGCGCGCGCCATGGCGATCGGTGCCGACTGGTGCAATTCGGCGCGCGGCTTCATGTTCTCGCTCGGCTGCATCCAGTCGCTGAGCTGCCACACCGACCGCTGCCCGACCGGTGTCGCAACGCAGGATCCGACACGGGCTCGCGCGCTCTACGTGCCGCTCAAGATCGACCGCGTGCACAACTACCACCATGCGACGCTGCACTCGCTGAGCGAGCTGATCGCCGCGGCCGGCCTTGAACATCCGCAGCAATTGCGGCCGATCCACTTCAGCCAGCGGACGTCGACGACCCAGGTGAAATCCTTCGCACAGCTCTACCCGTCGCTGCGTCCGGGCGAACTGCTCGAAGGCACCGAAGATCCGCGCTTCCGCGACGCTTGGCAGATGGCACGGACGGAGACGTTCCAGCCGGCGCTGTAGAGCGCCGGTCCGTTGCATGATACCGCCACGTCGGACCGCGCGTAAATTTATCGGGAGTCGGGTTGCAGCTTAACGTCTGTGTCAGTTTTGGGTGTAAATTGACCCTATGGACGAGCGACGCAATAGAGCCAGACATCGCGTGCTGAAGGCCGGGACGATCGAGTTCGGCGGCGGCGCGATCGACTGCACCGTCCGCAACCTGTCCGATACCGGCGCCGCGCTCGACGTCACCAGTCCCGTCGGCATCCCCGACCATTTCAGTCTGTTCGTCCAGGCCGACGGAACACATCGCGCCTGCACCGTGGTCTGGCGCAAGGAAAAGCGGATCGGGGTGAGATTCGGGTGAGGCTCTGCGTTTGACGTGAGCTCGTGAACCTTGCTCCGCGGTCGTCCCGGCCTGGTGCGCAATTGCGCACTAGGCCGGGACGACGTGTGGAGAGTATCGCGAGCGCTCGCTCACCCCGTCTCTACTTCGCTCCGCCGGCTCGCCAGAATCTTGTCGATCCTCCGTCCATCGAGATCGATCACCTCGATATGCCAGCCGCCGAGGTCGAAGGCGTCGCCGACATCGGGCAGCACGTTGAACTGTTGCAGCACGAAGCCGGCGACAGTGTTGTAGCGGTGTGGCGGCAGTTCGATGCCGAGCAGCTCGCCGAATTCGTCGACCGGCATCCAGCCTGAGATCAGCAGCGAATCATCCGTGCGCTTGACGTAGGCCGGTTCCGGCGGGCCTTCCTCGGAATGGAAGGCGCCGACGATCGATTCCAGAATGTCAGCCGTCGTCACGATGCCTTCGAAGGCGCCGTATTCGTCGTAGACGAGGCCGACATGCACCGGCGCCGCCTTCAGGATCGCCAGCACGTCGCGGGCATCCGCCGACGCGGGAATGCCAGGCGCCTCGCGAACCAGCACGCGCAGATCCGGCGTGCGCTCGTTCATGTAGGCGACCAGCAGGTCCTTGGCCTGGAGCACGCCAATCGGCTTGTCGCGGTCGCCGTCGGACACGGGAAAGCGCGAATGCGGACTCGTCGCGATGATCGCTTGAATGCTCTCCGGTGCATCGCGCAGGTCGATCTCGTTGACCTCCGTGCGCGGCGTCATGATCGCGCCGACCGGCCGGTCGCCGAGCCGCATCACGCCTGCGATCATCTCCTTTTCGCCCGATTCCAGCACGCCCGCGCTTTCGGCCTCGCTGACGAGGTGATGGATCTCGTCCTCCGAGACCTTCTCCTCGCCTTTGCCGCCGCGGCCGAGCAGCGAGAGAATCAGCTTGCCGGAGAGATCGAGCAGGAAAACGAGCGGCAGCGAGATCCGTGCCAGAACGTGCATCGCAGGCGCAACCTTGACCGCGATGCTCTCGGGGTCGCGCAGCGCCACCTGTTTCGGCACCAGCTCGCCGACGATCAGGGTGGCGTAGGTGATGAGCGTGACGACGATCCCGACGCCGACGATGTCGGCAATCCCTGCGGAAAGGCCGAGCTCGAGCAGCCATTGCGTCAGCCGCTGTCCGAGCGTCGCACCCGAGAACGCGCCGGAGAGCACGCCGACCAGCGTGATCCCGATCTGCACCGTCGAGAGGAATTTGCCGGGGTCGGCCGCGAGCGTCAGCGCCCGCTCGGCGCCGCGTACGCCCTTGGCGGCGAGCATTGACAGCCGGGCCGGTCGCGACGAGACCACGGCCAACTCGGACATGGACAGCAAGCCGTTGATGACGATCAGGACGACGACGACGGCGAGTTCGACGGAGAGCATTGACGTTCCGAGGTAAGGGAGTGTGGCCGGATGGCGGCACAAGCATTGATATAGGTATTCGGGGACGAAATGCCGATGATTCTGTCGCATCCGGCATCGCGAGGGAACCTCGGCGACACGTTCCGGAAGGCACGGGGACGCCGACACCCCGCGGAACTACGGGCATGCCGTTGCTTAACGGGCTCTTAGTGGCCACCAGCTAGGTTTTCGACATTTGCAGCAATGTATTCGGGGATCAGGATGCGGATCGGGAAGCTCTTTGCGCTGTCAATGCTGACGGTGACGGTTTTTGCAGTCATCCTTGGCGCCGAGGTGCTCATACCCCAGACGCGCATCTTCACGAACCGCTCCGACGCGATCAAGACGGTCGACGCATTCGGTGCGACCCTGATGGTCAGTCAGCACGTTGCCGGCCTTCGTGCCCCCTACATTTCCCCGATTTTCCAGGAGAACCCTGCGACGCAGGTCCAGATCGAAGCCGCCGCGAAGGCCGCGAAAGGGGCCGATGCCGCATTCGAGGGCGCAAGGCGCGCCATCATGGTGCTGGATGATTCCGGACCGATGATCGAAAACCTGGATCGTGCCGCGCGGCGGCTCAAGGACATCTACACGGCGGCAGATCGCGCGATGAGCGTTCCCCTGGCGACGCGCGACAGCGCTGTGATCAAGGGCTTCCTTCCGGGCGTTGCCGAGGTCATCGGCAATATCGAGCCGATCATGAACCGGCTTGAAGCGAAGGTCATCAATGCCGATTCCTCGCTTGCGGCGCTGTTGAGCCTGGCGCGAACGGCGCAGGATCTGCGCGTCTCGGCCGGCAGCCGCGCCGCCACGCTGTCGCCGGCGCTGAGCGCACGCCGACCGCTCACGGCCACCGAATTCTCGCTGATGGATCGTATGCAGGGGCGCGTAGAGGCCGACCGCGAGCGCATCGAGGCCGGCATCGACCAGCTCGGAAGCCCGCCCCGCATCGCCGCCGCGCTGAAGGCGGCGACGGATTCTTATTTCGGCAAAGCAGCGCTCGTGGTGGACAAGGAGATGCCCGCGGCACGTGGCGACGGCAAATACGGCGCCAACGCCGAGGAACTGGCCAACGTCATCGTACCCGCCATCCAGATGTTCTACGGCGTGCGCGATGCCGCGCTGGCGGAAGCAGCTGAACGCGCCTCGGCCTCGCGCGACGGCGCGCTTGCGATGCTCGCGCTCGCGGGCGTGGCGGTGCTGGCGCTGCTGGGAACACTCGGTGGCGTGACCATGATGCTGCGCAGCCGCGTGGTGACGCCGCTGAGCCGGATCGCGGACGTGATCGCGACGCTCGCCGCCGGACAGCACGAGGTCGAGATTCCCGTGACGGGCCGCAATGACGAAATCAGCCAGGTGGCGGGCTCGCTCCAGCACTTCAAGGATTCGCTGGTCGCCAAGAAGGCCGCCGACGAGGCAGCCGCGGTCGAAGCCGAGGCGAAGCTCCGGCGCAGCCAGCGCATGGACCAGATCGCGCGCGACTTCGAAGCGTTGATCGGCGACGTCATCAACACCGTCTCGTCGGCATCGTCGGAGCTGGAAGTGTCAGCGGGAACGCTGACGAGCACCGCCGATCAATCGGAAAAGGTCACCGCGACCGTCGCGGCCGCCTCCGAGCAAGCCTCCACCAATGTGCAGACCGTTGCCGCGGCCGCGGAGGAAATGGCGTCCTCGGTCGACGAGATCAGCCGGCAGGTCCAGGACTCCGCGCGCGTGGCCAGCGAAGCGGTGCAGCAGGCGGGGCGGACCAACGACTACGTCGGCGAGCTCGCCAAGGCGGCCGGCCGGATCGGCGACGTGGTCGAGCTCATCAGCCAGATCGCGGGCCAGACCAATCTTCTGGCGCTCAATGCAACGATCGAGGCGGCGCGCGCCGGCGAGGCCGGGCGCGGCTTCGCCGTGGTCGCCTCCGAGGTCAAGGCGCTCGCCGAGCAGACCGCCAAGGCTACCGGCGAGATCAGCCAGCAGATCACGGGAATCCAGAGCGCGACGGAGGATTCCGTCGGCGCCATCAAGGCGATCGGCGACACCATCACCCGCATGTCCGAGATCGCATCGGCGATCGCCTCGGCGGTCGAGGAGCAGGGCGCGGCGACGCGGGAGATTTCCCGCAACGTGCAGCAGGCGGCACGCGGCACCCAGCAGGTCTCCGCCAGCATCGTCGATGTGCAGCGCGGCGCGAGCCAGACCGGATCGGCCTCCTCCACCGTGCTTGCGTCAGCGAGGTCGCTGTCCGGCGAGAGCAGCCGCCTCAAGCTCGAGGTCGGGAAGTTTCTCGACGCGATCCGGGCCGCGTAACATCGTCATTGTGGAAGGAAGCGGCTTCACCTAGGCTTGCAGCCTTGGGGGTGTCGCAGCCTCCCCGTGAAGTGGGTGATCCCACGCAAGCGCTGCTCGCTGATGTTTGGAGCGAGCAATGGATGGGATCACAATCGAGCTTACCCTTTTCCTGACGGCCACCTTCGCCGGCGCGTTCGTCGCCGGCCTCTCCGGCTTTGCCTTCGGCCTCGTCGCGGCATCGCTGTGGCTTTACGTGCTGACGCCGCTTCAGAGCGCCAGCCTGATCGTCGGCTTCGGCCTTCTGGTGCAGGGCTACTCGGTCTGGAAGCTGCGCAGCGCGCTCGACTGGCGTCGGCTATGGCCCTTCATGATTGGTGCCGTCGTGGGCGTGCCGGTCGGAGTGTCACTCCTGACCTCGGCCGATCCCAAGAGCGTCCGCATCGTGGTTGGAACGATCCTGATCGTCTACAGCCTCTATGCGTTCTTCAGGCCGCAGCTCAAGCTCGCGACCGTCGATCCGCGCGCCGCCGACCTGTCGATTGGCTTCGTCAACGGCCTGCTCGGCGGGCTGACCGGCCTTGCCGGCATCATCGTCACCATCTGGTGTAATCTGCGCGGCCTGCCCAAGGAGGTCCAGCGCGCGACCTTCCAGCCGGTCGCAGTCGTGGTGTTCGCCATGGCGGCGCTGCTGCTGGGCGCCAAGGGGGCGCTCACGCTCGACACCGCAAAGCTGTTCGCGCTCGGCCTGCCGTTTCTCTTTGCGGGAACGTGGCTCGGGCTAAAACTGTTCGGCCGGATCGATGAGGCGGTGTTCCGCAAGATCGTGCTCGCGCTGCTGTTCGTCTCCGGCGTCGCGCTGCTGTTCTGAGCCGCGATCAGAACTCCCCGTGCAGCCGGCCGGAGAATACCGACACCGGGCCGCGATCAGCGTTGTAGGCGGGGTTGACGATGAGCTGGTAGTCGGCGGTGAGGGTCAGGCTCTTGTTCACCGCGTAGGCGTAATAGGTTTCGAGGATGCGCTCCTTGCGGTAGTTGAGCGCGCCGTCGCCGATGAGAACACCGAGGCCGCCGGCGGCCAGGAAGTCGCGATAATCCTGCGAGATGGCATTGATGGCGCCGCCGACGCCGATCACGTCATCGGGCCGGCCCCATTTCGTGCCCTTGATCGAAAGGCCGCCGGACAGGCTGCGATTGATGTCGGTGAAGGCCAGCGTTTCGCTCTTGCCGTCGTTCCAGCTCCAGCGGCTGAACAGCCCGACATCGTCCGTGATCGCCTGCTCGAGATTGACGACATAGCCGACCTTGATGCGGCCGCGCCGAGTCTGCGCGATGTCGAGATTCAGCGCCGGATTATCCAGCGTCTCGCGGAAGCTTCCCATATTGGCGCTGTCGAGCCAGCCCATGGTCCTGAGCTTGCCGGGCTGGCCGAACAGCGAGAAGCGCGTCTCAAGCTCGACCACGTACTGGCCGCGCTCCCCGACCTTGGTGTCGAAATGATTTGAATTGGGCTCCGCGACCATCAGGAAATAGCCGCCGCGCAGCGCCCATTGCTTCTGGTTGAATTCGGCGGTGACGCCGTAGGTAAGGCCGACCTTGTCGGCGGAATAGTCGAAGGCGCCCGGCGCCCACAGCGACCAGTTCATGAAATCCTTGCGGGTGTCCTTGGCATAGGCATTGCCGTCGAACACGTCGACCACCGCGAATTTGCCGGCCTGCACCGTGAGCCTGGAAACATCGACCTTCTGCCCAAGCTGCAACTGGCCGCTCGCGAGCTCTTCCTGCTCGCCGCCAAAGCCAAACGTCTGGCGCACGAACAGGCGCGACGTGTTGTAATGCGGATAGGGAAAGTTCGACTTCTGCGCTTCGCCATTCGGGAAGCCGGCGGCACCAACGGTGTCGTTCAGTCCAAATCCCTGCAGCAGTTCGGGATTGTAATAGACCTCGCCGCCGTCCCACAGCTTCGCGTTCAGGAACAGGCTGTTGCTCCAGGTCGCCTTGGCCTGCTTTGACGGCGAGAGCGAATTCGGCCCGGTGTAGAGGGCGGGGAACGACGGATAGCCTTGCGGCAGATAAGTGCTCTGGCCGTGGATCTCCCAGCGATCCGATTCAGTGTCGATCAGCGAGCTGATCCCCGAACTCTTGGGACTGTAGCTCGGCATGCCCGGCCAATCGACCTTGCGGTTGAGGCCGAGCCGTACCGACTGGAAGTCGAGCGATGAAGACGTGTATTGGGCGCCCGTGGAGAAGGCGACATTGGCGCCGTCGAAGCGGCTGTAGAGATATTCGAGCCGTGCGCTCCAATGCGGTGCGAAGCCGTATTCGATACCGGCACCCGCGATCCAGCCGGGCCGCGTGTTCAGGATTTTCGGCACTTCGGCGCCGGAGGCCGGTGTGTCGAAATAGCGCTCGCCCATCCATGCAAAGCCGCCGGTGGCGTAGACGAGCCAGGAACCGCTGGTGTAGCCGACGCGGCCGCGCAGGCTCGCGGTGTAGTCCCATTGCTGCGTGACGGTGTTGGCGGGTGTCGCCAGGAAGGAGACGATCGAGTTCGAGGTGATGTAGTTCGGAAACGAAAAATCGCCTTCGACGCCGACCAGCCAGCCCGAATTGAGCCGGTAATTGTAGCCGGCCTGCACGCCGCCGATCATGCCGCTGAAGACGCCACTGTCGCCGATCGCAGCGCCGTCGTTCAGCGCAAAGCGGGACGAGCCGAGGCTATAGCCGGCATGCGCCCCGATATAGAGGCCGGTCCAGTCGTAGACGGCCTTGAGCGCCGGCGCCTTCAACGGGAGATCGGCCGCGTTGCCGGTGGCGGGAAGCCCCAGCAGGCCCGCGATCGCCGCTGTGCGCAACAATTTCTGTCGGTGTCCTCTCAACGTCAAAACGCACGCCCCCAAACGCGAATGTGTCCCACCCGCCGCGATATCCCTGCCGATTCGCGGCGACCCTGTCATCAGGTCTTAGGTGCTCCCGCCACCGGGTGAGATGATCTCGATCCGGCGCGACTTCTTCCCAAGCCCCTGAGCTTGTTGCGAACCTTATTGCGATTAATTCGCAATAGCAACTAGTCCATATTGCCGCAGAGGATGGTTCGCACCGCTGTGTGACGAGGCTGCAACAAATTCCCGGGGCCCCAAAACGGATGACCCCGCCCGGGGGGACATCCGGGCGGGGTCGGGGGCACGACACGGGGTGGATGAGGCGCCCGTGTCGGACGCAGGATCCACGTGAGATCGGCCTCAGGTACTCAAATCAGAAGCAGGTACGCACGCGGCCAACGTACTGGCCGAAGGCGTTGTACTGGGCGGCCCAGCCGCAGCGGTGATAGCCGTAATAGGGATCGTTGCTGGCGGCGATCGCGGAGCCGACGACGGCGGCGGTGGCGATGCCCAGGCCGACACCGACGCCCCAGCCGAGCGGCTTGGCTTCGGCCTGCGAGGTGGTGGACGCGATGCTGCCGGTGACGGCGAGGGTAGCGAGAGCGAGAGCGGCAATCTTGGTTTTGATCGACATTTGAAACTCCATCCGGGTTGAGGCGGTCCGTTGTGGCCCGCGTACCGAGTTGGACGGAGGCTCCTCGAATCCGGTTCGAAGGCCGCGGATCCGGTCGTGGATTCCGGATCTTTACTGAATAATTCCAATAGGATGAGCGCTAGCCGAGCGGGCCTTTGGCGAGCCTGTTCACGTCGAAGTTATCAACCTCGGCAAGCAGCTCGCAAAACGCGTGGGCGCCCTGGTCGATGAGCTGGTCGCCCTTCGCGGCCACGGCCAGCGTCGCATTGCCGACGGCGCCGCTCGCGTGGAGATCCTGCGCCTGCCAGGCGAACGGTGCGGGCCGCTGCGTCGACAGCCAGCGATATTGCTGCTCCATCGCGATGCTGCTCGCGGGAAAATCCGCGATCGCGTCAACGCGCACCTGATCGGGATAGCGCGCCAGCATGATCGAGGTCTCGACCGCGCCGCCGTGGATGCCGTGGCGCACTTCGTCCGCCGGGAACAGGCTGTCCGCGCCCGACAGCCGCGACCACGACGTCGTGACAACAAACAGCTTCTGATGCGCGCGAAGATCCTGCGCGATCAGCATCATTGCCGCGCTGTTGCCGCCATGGCTGGTGATGATGACGAGCTTCTTCACGCCGCGCCGCGCGACGTCCTCGCCGATTCCTGTCCATCGCTTCAGCGCGATTCCAGTCGGCAGCGTCTGCGTGCCCGGATAGTCGATATGCTCGGTGGAAATCCCGATCGGTTCAACGGGCAGGAAAGTGGCCGGAGCGCTCTCGGGCAGGAACTCGCGCACCCGCGCGAGATAGGCATCCGCGATCAGCACGTCGGTCTCGAGCGGCAGATGCGGGCCGTGCTGCTCGGTCGCCGCCAGCGGCAGCACTGCGATCCAGCGCGAAACCTCAGCTGGGCTGGCATCGGCCCAGCTGATCTCGGTCCAGTCGCGGGAAGGCGTCATCAAGTTTTCCTTGGAGTTTTTCTTGGAGGTTCTCTTGGAGTTTCTCTTGGAGGTTTTCTGGAGGCTTTCTTGGAGGTTTCTTTGCCCGAATTTGTCACGTAATTTGGGGTAGCAGGGGACGCGGGCCTGGCCGGCTCGCGTCCCCGAACGTCTTGCGGTTTTATCGCGTTGCCTTCACATGGGCCAGCAGCGATCGACGGAGTCCCATCATGAGCCCTTCTCATCTGCGGCGAGCCTTAACGGCGGGCCTGATGGCCGCTTTCGTCTCGGTCGTCCCGGCGCGCGCCGAGACCCTGGACAAGGTCATGTTCGGCACCAATTGGGTCGCCGAGGCCGAGCATGGCGGCTTTTTCCAGGCCGTCGCCGACGGCACCTACAAGAAATACGGCCTCGACGTCACCATCGTTCCCGGTGGTCCCAACGAGAACAACCGGATGCTCCTGATCGCCGGCAAGATCGATTTCTTCATGGCCGCGAACACGCTGATGTCGTTCGACGCGGTCGCCAACAACGTCCCGGTCGTCACGATCGCCGCGGTCTTCCAGAAGGATCCGCAGGTGATGCTGACGCAGCCCGATGCCAAGGTCGCCAAGATCGAGGACCTCAAGCCGCTGACGCTGTTCGTCTCCAAGGAGGGCATGACCAGCTATTTCCAGTGGCTGAAATCCGAATACGGTTTCAGCGAGAAGAACGTTCGCCCCTATAATTTCAATCCGCAGCCCTTCATCGCCAATCCCAAGAGCGCGATGCAGGGTTACGTCACCTCCGAGCCCTTCGCGGTCGAGAAGGCCGCCGGCTTCAAGCCCAACGTATTGCTGCTCGCCGATGCCGGCTTCAACACCTATTCGACCCTGATCGAGAGCCGCCGCGACGTGGTCGAGAAGAAGCCCGACCTGGTGCAGCGCTTCGTCGATGCCTCCATGGTGGGTTGGTACAATTACATCTACCGCGATAATTCCGCGGGCAACGCCATGATCAAGAAGCTCAATCCGGAGATGACCGACGAGCTGCTCGCCTATTCCGTCGCCAAGATGAAGGAATACGGCATCGTGGATTCCGGCGATTCGCTGAAGAACGGCATCGGCGCGATGAGCGACGAGCGCTACACCTCCTTCTTCAACAAGATGGTGAAGGCAGGCGTCGTGAAGCCGGACCTCGACTTCCGCAAATCCTATACGCTGCGCTTCGTCAACAAGGGCGTCGGCGTCGAGCTGCGCCCGAGCAAGCCGTAACGCAAGGTCGATGTCATCAGTCAAAACTTCGACGGGGGTCGGGACCGGCCTGACGGCCTTGGCTGTCAGCCTGCGCGGCGTGACGAAGGTCTATGACAACGGCGTGATGGCGCTCGGCCCGCTCGACCTCGCCGTGCGCAAGGGCGAGTTCATCTCGCTGCTGGGCCCGTCCGGTTGCGGCAAATCCACCGCGCTCCGGCTGATCGCCGAGCTCGGCGCGCCGTCGTCCGGTATCGTGCGGCTGGCGCGCCACGAAGGCAAGGCGCCGCCTGGTCACGGCATCGGCTTCGTGTTTCAGGAGCCGACCCTGATGCCCTGGACCAGCGTGCGCGAGAACGTGCGGCTGCCGCTGAAGCTCGCGGGCGTGCCGAAAGCCGAGGCACGCACCCGTGCCGACGAGGCGCTTGCAAGCGTGGGCCTTGCCGATTTCGCCGAGGCTTTCCCCCGCGAGCTCTCCGGCGGCATGAAGATGCGGGTGTCGCTGGCGCGCGCGCTCGTCACCGACCCTGATATCCTCCTGATGGATGAGCCGTTCGCGGCGCTCGACGAGATCACGCGCTTCCGTCTCAACAACGATTTGCTCGCGCTGTGGCGCAGCCTTCGCAAGACCGTCATCTTTGTCACCCATTCGGTGTTCGAATCCGTCTATCTGTCGCAGCGCGTGGTGGTCATGTCGGCGCGGCCAGGCCGCATCCAGGCCGATATCCGCATCGAGACGGTCGAGCCGCGCGGCGAGGAGTTTCGCACCTCCGCCGCCTATTCCGATTATTGCCGGAGCGTGTCGGCCGCGCTGGCGCCGTCCTATTCAGGGCAGTCGATGCTATGAATGCGCAAGCCACCGTCACCGCGAAGCCGTCCGGCGTGCAACGGGCGTTGCGCTTCGTGCTGCCCGTCATCGTGTTCGCGGCGGGACTCCTGGCCTGGGAGCTCGTGGTCCGCATCAAGGACATCCCGCCTTACGTGCTGCCGGCGCCCTCCGTCATTTTCCTGACGCTGGTCAAGGACTGGGCGGTGCTGTCACAATCGCTCGCCGCGACGCTGCTGACCACGCTTGAAGGTTTTGTCGCGGCCAGCATCGGGGGCATCGCGCTGGCGCTGCTGTTCAACCAGTCCAAATGGGTGGAAGCTTCGCTATTCCCCTATGCCGTGGTGCTTCAGGTCACGCCTGTCATCGCGATCGCGCCGCTGCTGCTGATCTATCTGGAGCAGCAGACCGCGGTCGTGGTCTGCGCCTTCATCGTCGCCTTTTTCCCGGTGCTGTCGAACACCACGCTCGGGCTCAATTCGGTCGATCGCAACCTCGCCGGCCTGTTCCAGCTTTATGGCGCCTCGCCGCAGCAGACCCTGCGCTTGCTCAAGCTGCCGGCGGCGCTGCCCTATATTCTTGGCGGCCTGCGCATTGCCGGCGGCCTGTCGCTGATCGGTGCGGTCGTGGCCGAGATCGCCGCGGGAACGGCCGGGGCCGGCTCCGGGCTCGCCTACAGGATCGCAGAATCCGGCTATCGATTGAACATACCCCGCATGTTCGCGGCGCTGCTGCTGTTGTCGCTGGCCGGGATTGTCATCTATGGGGTGCTGGCGCTAGTTTCCCACCTCGTTTTACGGCGCTGGCATGAGAGCGCGCTTGGAAAGGACAACTGATGACCACCGGTTCGATTTCGTCCGAAAAGATCGACCTTCTGATTTATGGGCCGGTCCGGCCGATCCTCGAGAGCGGGTTTTCCGATCATTTCGTCGTGCACAAGGCGGAGACGCGGGGCGATCTCGAGCGGCTGACACCGGCGATCCGCGAAAAGATCCGCGGCGTGGCGGTGACCTATCACACCGTGCGCGCCGACAAGGATTCGCTGTCGCAATTGCCCAAGATCGAGATGGTGGCGAGCTTCGGCGTCGGCTACGACCACGTCGACGCCAAATACGCCGCCGAGCATAACATCATCGTCACCAATACGCCCGACGTGCTGACCGAGGAGGTCGCCGACGTCGCGATGGGCCTTCTGATCTCCACCGTACGTGAGTTCATCAAGGCCGACCGTTATGTGCGCTCCGGTCTCTGGCAGACCCAGAACTATCCGCTCAGCGTCGGCTCGCTGCGCGATCGCAAGGTCGGCATCGTCGGCATGGGCCGGATCGGACAGGCGATCGCGCGGCGTCTCGATGCCTCGCTGGTGCCGGTGGTCTATCACACCCGCAATCCGTCCAAGGACGTCTCCTACAAGCACTACCCGGACCTGATCGAGATGGCGAAGGCGGTGGACACGCTGATGGTGATCGTGCCCGGTGGCGCCAGCACCAACAAGATGATCAACGCCGAGGTGCTGAAGGCGCTCGGCCCGCGCGGTGTGCTGGTCAACGTCGCGCGCGGCTCGGTGATCGACGAGCCGGCGCTGGTCCAGGCGCTCAAGTCCGGCACCATCCTTGCCGCCGGTCTCGACGTGTTCGCGGCCGAGCCGAACGTGCCGGACGAGCTCAAGACCATGCAGAACGTCGTGCTGCTGCCGCATATCGGCTCGGCCTCGGTGGTGACGCGCAACGCGATGGATCAGCTCGTGGTCGACAATCTCAAGTCCTGGTTCGCCGGCAAGGCGCCATTGACGCCGGTTGCCGAAACGCCGTTCAAGGGGCGCTGATGAGATCTCTTCGGGTCGTTGCATTCGCCGTCGCGGCCTACTTGGCCGCGATCGGCATCGCGCATGCGCAGGATACGACGACCCTGAAGAAGGAGATGCCCGGGCAGTGGGAGCTTTCGACCACCGAGCGCAGCAAGACCTGCGTCGTCACGCTCAAGGCCGACGCTGCGGCTCAAGGCTTCAAGCTCGAGCTGGAGCCGGCCTGCAAGGCCGCGCTGCCCTTCACCAAGGACATCGTCGCCTGGAGCGTCAGGGGTCTCGACATCGTCCGCTTGCAGGATTCGAGCGGTGAAGCCGTGATCGACTTCACCGAGGTCGAGGCCGGCATCTTCGAGGGCCTGCGGCAAGGCGAGGGCGTCTACATCCTGCAAGACCTCGCCGCGGCACGCTCGATGGCGAAGTCGATGGACCAGATGATCGGCGACTGGTCGATCGTCCGGGGCAACGGCCAGCCGGTCTGCGGGCTGACGCTGACCAACACGGAGGCCGGGCCGGACAATTTCCAGGTCTTCCTCAAGCCGAAATGCGATGCGGCCATCGCGCAATTCAACCCGACGCAATGGCGGCTCGAGCGCGGCCAGATCATCCTGCTGTCGAAGGCCGGCGAGGCCTGGCAGTTCGAGGCCGACGACAACGCGCAATGGCGGCGTGTCCCTGATACCGCCGATCCCCTGATCATGCTGCGTCAGTAGACGCCGCGAAACGCGACCTCATCCTGAGGGCCCGCCATAGGCGGGCGTCTCGAAGGATGGACGCAGACTACGTCGTCGCCTTGGGCGGCGGCGCGGTGCCTTGGGCCCATTTCTCCAGCTTGCCGAGCACGCCCCAGGCCGTGAGCGCCAGCGAGATCGGCATCGCGAACTGGCCAAGGCCCGGCACGGCGGACACGAGCGTCCCGAGCAATCCGGCAATACCGCCCGCGTTGGGGCTGGCCGTCACCGAAGAGAGCAGCGCCGTGATCAGCGAGCCGCCGATGCCGAGCGCGGTCTTCTTGCCGTCGAGCATCTTGCCGATGGTATCGCCGAGCGCGCCATTGACCTGGCCGAGGACGGGCTTGCCGCCCTTGTTGAGCAAGGTGCTGAGCAGATCGACGACCTGCTTCAACTGGTCGACGGGGGCGGGGCTGGTCGGGGTGAGGGGTCCTGGCATGGGGGCCGTCTTGTTGACGAGGGAGAAGAGCCGTTCGAACAGGCTGATCGGATCCGTGGTGGCGGGCAGCGTGTTGCCCGATGTCGTCGTTCCCGGCGCCGCACCGCCGACCGGTGGCCGCAGCAATTGCGCGAGGTCCTCCAGCCGCTTCATGATCTGGGACACATCGCCGGTCGATCCGGTGGGGCCCGACTGCGCCGCGCGCGTGAGGGCGGCGACCGTGGCGCCGTCGAGAAGTCCGGTATCCCTCAGGCCGTTCTGCTGCTGAAATTGGGAGACCGCGGCCCCGGTCTTCGGTCCGCTGATGCCGTCCTCGGCGAGCGGCGGATTGGCGCCGAGCTTGTTGAGCGCCTGCTGCATGAGAACGATCGTCGGCGCCGCGTCGTCCTCCGGTTCCGCGCGGCTCGCGAATTGCGGGCTGCCGTCGAGGGTGATCGAGGAATCGAGCGCCATCATTGCATGCAGGATCACCGCGGTGCCGAGCTGGGAATCGACGTGGTTCGAATCGAACACATGATCGCGGACGAATTTGCCGGCCCTTGCCTCGGGCGGGCCATACAGCGTCGAGCCGCCATAGAGATAGGGCGAATTGCAGCCCTTGGCGTGATAGCCGAAGCCGTTGAACGCTTCGAGCCGAAACAGAATCCGCGCGATCCCCCAGTCGTGAGCGCCGACGAAATTTTCGATTCTGAAGGCGTCCACAGCGCCGTCCACGAACGTGGCAAACGGGCCGCGCCCTTTCGGAACGAGCGTCGTCACGCGATGAAGCGTTTCGCCGTTGCCGAGATAGGTGTCGAAATCGAAATTGGACTCGCGGTAGTGGCAGAGGGCGGCGAAATACCAGGGGACGCCGGTCAGCCGCTCGATCTGCTGATAGGTCGCCTTGCCGTTGATGGCCTTGCGTGCGACCGCGTTCGCGTCGGAGAGGCGTGACGGCCGGATCTCGAGATTGGCCCAATTCCGCTCGTATTCGCTTTTCAGACTCTCGAATGAGACCATTTTCCGCTCCCGCAATTAATTAATGAATTATCGAAACTCCGCGTCAGTCCAAATGTTGGTCCAAGTGAACCAGGTGCCGTGATCAGGGCGTGAGCCCAGCGTGATCTCCCGCAAGTCTGGCAGGGCGCCGGCGCGCCGCGTGTGAAGTGGGTTACAGCCTCGCCGGGAAATGAGCGGCGGGTCCGGGATCAGGGCGACCGCCCGCGAGGGAACCGGCAGGGCCGCTGCTCCGTTGGTGACGCGAGGCAGTCCGGCAAGGAGCCCTGCATGACAAGGAGCCCTGCATGACCAAGCGCATCCTCGCGAGCGGCATCGAACCCGGCAACGCGGACTACAGCGCATTCCCGCAGGTCACGCCGGAGCTCGTGCGCGACTATATCGATGCGCAGCTGCTGCGCCTGCGCGATCTCGGTTACGATGTCACGAGTTGCCTGATCGATCTCGATGCCGCGGCGGAAGCCGGCGTCACGGCCGCGCTGCGCGACGAGAATTTCGACTGCATCGTGATCGGCGCCGGCCTGCGCGAGCCGAAGGAGCGCCTGCTGCTGTTCGAGAAGGTGCTCAACCTCGTCCACCGCCTGGCCCCTGACGCCGCGATCTGCTTCAACACCACGCCGGCCGACACCGCCGAGGCCGTGCAGCGCTGGGTCGAAGCTTGAGATGAATCGGCCGGCCCGCGCTACGCGCGCGGCATGGCCTGAGCCGCCGTCGAGCCGAGCCTCCGACGCCGTCGCGTGAAGCGCCAGGTCCCGGCGTCCAGGTCCCGGCGTGGTGATTTTTCTGGTCCGAATCCGGCTGCGGCGCTATGACTCGCCTGACCACAGGGGAGGGCGAGCATGCTTCGAGGTCTTCGCATTGGAAGTTTCGCTACCGCGGCATGTCTGGCAGTCGTGATGGCGATGCCGGTCCATGAGGCGGCGGCGCAGGACGCCATTGGCGGCGCCATCCTCGGCGGCGTCGGTGGAGCGATCGTGGGCGGCGCACTCGGCGGAGGCCGCGGTGCCGCCATCGGCGCCGTCGTCGGTGCCGGCACGGGCGCTGCGATCGCCTCGGAGGGCGAACGCCGCCGCTCCGGATACTACGCGTATCAGCGTGGCTGCTACATGCAGCGCCGGGACGGCTCCTATGTCCCGGTCGATCCGAGATACTGCTACTGAGCGGCCCGACACTGGCGCCTTCGCGCCAAGCGAAAGCCAGCCCTAGATCAAACGCAGCCCACGCAGGCTGGCATGCCCGCTCTTGCCGACGATGATGTGATCATGGACGGCGATGCCGAGCGGCTTTGCGATGTCGATGATCGCCTTGGTCATCTGGATGTCGGCCTGCGAGGGCGAGGGATCGCCTGAGGGGTGGTTGTGCACCAGGATCAGCGCGGTCGCGGAGAGTTCGAGTGCGCGCTTGATCACCTCGCGCGGATAGACCGGGGTGTGATCGACGGTCCCGGTCTGCTGCACCTCGTCGGCGATGAGCTGGTTGCGCTTGTCGAGGAACAGCAGGCGAAACTGCTCCTTGTCGGCAAACGCCATGCTGGTGCGGCAATAGTCGATCACCTCGTTCCAGGACGACAGCGCGTTGCGGCTGTTGACCTCGCCCTTGGCGACGCGATGCGCCGCGGCTGCGATCAGCTTGAGCTGGTTGATCGCGGATTCGCCCACGCCTTCAACCTCGCGCAGGCGCGCCACCGGGGCATGGACGACCTCGGCGAACGAGCCGAAAATCTTGATCAGCGTCTTCGCCAGCGGTTTGGTGTCGCGCCGCGGCAGTGCCGGAAACAGCGCCATCTCCAACAGCTCGTAGTCGCTGAGCGCATCCGCGCCCGCGCTGTAGAAGCGTTCGCGCAGCCGCTCGCGATGGCCGAGATAGTGCGGCGCGTCTTCCGGCTTGCTCTTGTCGTGGTCGGTCTTGGCGGGCATCGCGCACCAAGCATGCCGAACGGTGCGCGTTTTGCAACCGTCAATTGCGATGCCAAATCCGGTTCACGCCAGCCGGCGCCCCCGAAGGTCAGCCCGGGATCACCCGATCTGCTTCTCGCCGTGCCGCTCCGACAGCGTGAAAATCTCGACGCCCGTCGCCGTCACGCCGACGGAGTGCTCGAACTGCGCCGACAGCGAGCGGTCGCGGGTCACGGCGGTCCAGCCGTCGGAGAGGATCTTCACATGCGGCTTGCCGAGATTGATCATCGGCTCGATGGTGAAGAACATGCCGGGCTTGAGCTGAACGCCTTCGCCGGGCCGTCCGATATGGATGATGTTCGGCTCGTCGTGGAACATGCGCCCGAGGCCATGGCCGCAGAAATCGCGCACCACGCTCATGGCCTGCGGCTCGACGAAACTCTGGATGGCGTGGCCGATGTCGCCGGTGGTGGCGCCGGGCTTCACCGCGGCGATGCCGCGCATCATCGCTTCATACGTCACCTCGATGAGACGCTCGGCCTTGCGCGCGATCGGGCCGACCGCATACATCCGGCTGGAATCGCCGTACCAGCCGTCGACGATGAAGGTGACGTCGATGTTGACGATGTCGCCCTCTTTCAGCGGACGGTCGCCGGGCATGCCGTGGCAGACCACGTGGTTGAGCGAGGTGCAGGTCGAATAGCGATAGCCGCGATACATCAGCGTCGCCGGATAGGCATTGTGGCTGAAGGCGAAGTCGCGGACGAACTGGTCGATGCGCTCGGTCGGCACGCCGGGCCCGACGATGTCGGTGAGCTCGTCGAGGCACTTCGCCACCAGCGCACCCGCCTTGCGCATTCCGGCAAAGGCGCTTGGTCCATGCAGCTTGATCTGTCCGGTCTTGCGCAGGGAGGTATCGGAGGCTTCGACGTAGCTCATGCGGGCGCTATCTTCTGAGGTGGGCTCGATTTCGGCGGAAAGGCTTGATTTCGCGCCCCAATTTAATGATTGCGCGCCTTCATGCAAGTCGAGCGTGCCTGCCTTGCGCCTGTAAGCGGGCCTAATTCGGGACTTCTACGGTGGTTTCCACCGGCAGGGCGCCGCCGCGGACGCGGATTTCGCGGACGGGGTAGGGAACCCGGATGCCCTCGCGCTTGAAGGCGTCCCACAGCGCCAGCATCACGTCGCTCTTGACGTTGTCCATGCCGTCGGGGTCGGCGATCCAGAAGGTCAGCGAGAACTTCATCCCGGCTTCGGCGAACTCGGTCAGGATGGAATTCGGCGGCTTGCCCTTCTGCGCGCGCGGATGAGCGGCCGCGGTCTCGGCGGCGAGCTTGCAGACCAGCCGCGGGTCCGCCTCGTAATTGGTGCCGAAGGCGATCTTCACCAGCGTGTTCTTGTCGGTGTAGGTCCAGTTGACGACCTTCTGCGTCACCAGATCCTCGTTCGGCACCAGGAACTCGCGGCCATCGCCGGCCGCGACGGAAATATAGCGCGTCTTCATCGCGCTGATCCGCCCGGTGTTGTCGCCGATGGTGACGAGATCGCCGGGCTTCACCGATTTGTCGGCGAGCAGGATGATCCCCGAGATGAAATTGGCGACGATCTTCTGCAGGCCGATACCGATGCCGACGCCGACCGCGCCGGAGAACACCGCGAGCGCCGAGAGATCGATACCGACCGCGCCGAGCGCAATGACAATAGCGATGGCCAGAAGCCCGATGCGGATGATCTTGACCAGCAGCACCTGCACCGACGGCGTCAGATCGGTGGTCGAGTTGATCCGGCTCTCGGCGAAATTGCTGGCGATGTTGGTGAGCCAGAGCGCGATGAGCAGCAGCGCGGCGGCCTTGATCACGAGCAGCGGCGTCAGCCGCAGGCCGCCGAGCACGATGGCGATGGAATCGAGCAGGTCGACCGTCGCATCGAGCTGGCCGAGGATGGAGAGCGCCGCGATGAACCAGGCCGTGATCGACACCAGCTTGACGATGAAGGCGTTGCGCAGCACCGAGGTCAGCAGCCGGATCGCGAGCCAGGCCAGCCCCAGCTTGGCGGCGACCATCAAGAGATAGCTGCGGCTCGGCCAGGTCGCGTGGTACATGACCACGCGCGAGACGATCACGAGCATGGTGAACGCCGCCGTCGAGGCGCTGGAGACCATCACCCGGACGAAGTGCCGGAGCGGCAGCGGCCAGCGCATCGCCAGCGAGGTCATGTCGATGCGGCTGCGAACGGCGGTTTCCGCGGCATAGGCGATGCCGGCCGCGGCCAGAATGAGCCCGAATTGCAGGTAGAACCAGGGCGACGAAATCTCCGCCCCGACGCTGCGCGCGGTGGTCTGCACGAACTCCATGAAGTCTTTGAGGTCCATGTCCATCGGTCTCGTCGGGAAGCGGGCGGGAAGCGTTGATTCGAGGGCGCCGCAGATTCCCACAAAGGGCGCGGCCGGACCACCGATACACCGGCATGTGATGCGCGTTAAGGCCGCAAAATGCGGGCAGATTGCCGCGAGCGGGAGAAAATGGGTTGGCGTGGGAGTCTGCCGACGATAAGGATGCAATCCCAGCGATTTTTACCCGGAAGGTGGATGGCTTCCCTCGACACTGTCAGCCTCGCCATATTGCTCGGCGCCGTCCTGGTGTTGGCCGGTATCCTGTCAAGCCTGCTTGCGCTGCGCTTCGGCGCGCCCCTTCTGCTCGTCTTCCTCGCGATCGGCATGCTCGCGGGCGATTCAGGTCCCGGGCAGCTGCAGTTCGACGACGTCCGAACCACCTATCTGGTCGGCTCGGTGGCGCTCGCACTGATCCTGTTCGACGGTGGCCTGCGGACTCGCTTTGCCAGCATCCGCACCGTGCTCGCGCCCTCCGTGGTGCTCGCGACCGTCGGCGTGCTGCTGACCGCGCTGATCACGGCGCCGTTCGCGAAATATGCGCTCGACCTCAACTGGACGGAGTCGCTGCTGGTCGGCGCCGTGGTGGCCTCGACCGACGCGGCTGCAGTGTTCCTGCTGGTGCATACCCAGGGCCTGCGCCTGCGCCCGCGCGTCGGCGCGACGCTGGAGGTGGAATCCGGCACCAATGATCCCTTCGCGATCTTCCTGACCCTGATGCTGGTCGAATACATCTCGCTGGGAACGGGCACGGCCGCGCATGTGCTGAGGGAGTTCGCCCAGGAGGCCGTGCTGGGCGCCGTCGTCGGGGTGATCGGCGGGCGCCTGGTCGTCATCGCGCTCAATCGGGTCGCGCTGCCGCAGGGCCTCCACGCGCCGTTTGTCACCACCGCCGCGCTCGTCATCTTCGGCGGCTCGCAGATCATGCACGCTTCGGGCTTCCTCGCGGTCTATCTCGCCGGCATCATCATCGGCAACCGCCCGACGCGCGCGCATAATTCGGTGGTGGCCTTCCTGGACGCCGCGACCTGGCTGGCGCAGATCGTGATGTTCGTGCTGCTCGGCCTGCTGGTCTCGCCGAGCCGGCTTGGCGGCAGCGTGCTGCCGGCGGTCGGGATCGCATTCGTCCTGATGCTGGTGGCGCGGCCGATCGCCGTGTTCGTGTGCCTCGCGCCGTTCCGCTTCAACTGGCGCGAAAAGATCTTCATCGCCTGGACCGGCCTGCGCGGGGCGGTCGCGATCTTCCTGGCCTCGATCCCGATGCTGGTCGGCCTGTCGAAGGCCTATCTCTATTTCGACGTCGCCTTCGTCGTCGTCATCATCTCGCTGCTGCTGCAGGGCTGGACCCTGGGGCCGGCCGCGCGCAAGCTGCATGTGGCGCTGCCGCGCGCCGAGCGTGGCCCGCGCCGCGTCGAACTCGATCTACCCGGCCAGCTCGAGCAGCAATTGGTCGGTTATCCGGTACGGCCCAAGAGCCTGTATTTCCGCCGCGGTTTGATCCCGTCCTGGTCGAAGCCGACGCTGGTGATCCGCAAAGAGAGCATTTTGACGCCGATTGAAGCCGAGCCGATCGCGCCCGGCGATTACATCTATCTGCTGGCGCCGCCGGAAAAGGCCGAATCGCTCGATCGCTTCTTCGTCGACATGCAGCCGAGCTCGGCGCCGGACCCGCATCTGCTGGGCGACTTCATGGTCTCCGGCGAGCACACGCTCGCCGAGCTCGCAGAGATCTACGGCGTGAAGGTCGGCGAGGACGAGAGCAAACACACGCTCGCGGATTATTTCGACGTCCATCTCGACCGCGCGCCGAAAGAGGGGGCGGAACTCGTGCTGGATCCGATCGTGCTTGTGGCGCGCTCGATCTCGGGTGGCCGCGTCAACGTCGTCGGCCTGCGCCTGCCGGAAGACGAGGAAGCGCCCGCGCCGCTGACGCGGACACAGGTTCTGCGGCGCAAGCTCGCGGAGCTTTGGACGTCGGTGGCGGGGGTTTAGCTGTCGCGCTGTTTTGCGAGCCGCTCCCACAACCTCGGTGTCATCGCCCGCGAAGGCGGGCGATCCAGTATTCCAGAGACAGTCGTGATAGAGCCGAGACGCCGCGGCGTACTGGATGCCCCGCCTGCGCGGGGCATGACACCTTCTGTGTGGCGAAGGCCGCTGCAAATCACTCCCCCGCCGGCACCACTTCCTTCCAATGCCGCGCAATCGCGGCGCGCGGCGCGATCCATGCCGCGCCGCTTCCAGTGACGTGCGCCAGGATCCGGTCCAGCGCGCCGATCCGGCCGGGGCGGCCGATCATCCTCAGATGCAGCCCGACTGACATCATCTTCGGCGCTGTCTCGCCCTCGCGCTTGAGCCATTCAAAGGCGTCGATGACATAGTCGGCGAAGTCGGCGCCGTTGAAGCGCGAGGCGTTGTAGTACTGCATGTCGTTGGTGTCGAAAGCGTAGGGCAGCACCAGGTGCTGCTTGCCGGCAACCTCCCTGTAATAGGGCAGGTCGTCATTATAGGCGTCGCTGTCGTAGAGGAAGCCGCCGTCCTCGACCAGCAGGCGCCGCGTGTTCGGTGAGGTCGCCGAACGCGTGTGCCAGCCGACCGGGCGCTGCCCGGTGACGCGTTCGATCGTCGCCACCGTATTCGCGATGACCTCGCGTTCGCTCGCTTCGTTCATGTCGGCGTGGCTCTGCCAGCGCCAGCCATGGGCCGATACCTCGTGGCCGCGGGCAATGGCATCGCGCGCCAGCTCCGGCGAGCGTTCGACCGCGCGGCCGCAGGAGCTTACCGTCGCCTTGACGCCGTATGCGTCGAACAGGTCCATGATGCGCCACCATGCGGCGCGCGTGCCATATTCGAAATGACTGTCGATGCAGGAATCCGGGCCGTCGAGCTTGTGGACCACTTCGTAGATCGCCTCGTTGCCCGCATCGGCGTCGTTGACGGAAAACTCCGAACCCTCCTCGAAATTCACCACCAGCGACACCGCGACGCGCGCGCTGTTCGGCCAATGCGGGTTGGGCGGCTTGCCGCGATAGCCGACGAAGTCGCGTTGGGAGACGGGTTGCTTTGCTTCACTCATGGATCAGTCCGAAGTTCCGGCCATGCGATGCAGGCCGACGACGCGGTCGCTGACGAACAGCAGGATCACCGTGCCCGACAGGATGAGGGTGGAGAGCGCCGCGAGCGTCGGGTCGGGCGCCTCCTCGATATATTGCAGCATGCGGATCGGCAGCGTCTTGGTGCGGACGTCGGCGAGGAAGATCGACACCGGATAATTGTCGAACGAGGCCAGGAACGAAAAGATTCCCGCGATCAGGAACGACGGCGCCAGCGCCGGCACCATCACCCGCAGCACGCTGCCGGGATAGGTGCAGCCGAGTGTCCGCGCCGCCTCGATCAGCGTGAAGTCGAACCGCGCGAGACCCGCGATCATCGTGCGCGCGACGTAGGGCAGCGTGATGACGAGATGCGCGACCAGCAGCGTCGCCCAGGGCGCGGTGAAACCGACGGCGCGAAAGCCTTGCAGCAGCGCGATGCCGAGCACGAGGCCCGGCATCATCAGCGGCGAAACCAGCGCGGTCGCAAAGATGTTTGCGCCCGGCAGCTTTCCGCGCGCGATCGCGATCGCGGCGAGCGTGCCTGAGACCAGCGAGATCGCCGTCGACAGCAGCGCGATCTGAAGCGACAGCAGCAGCGACGGCCAGAAGCCGTCGAGCCGGCCGATCCTGCCGTACCAGCGCGTCGATGCACCCGTGAGCGGCAGGTCGAACACCGGCGTCGGCGAGAAGCTTGCCGCCGCGATCACCAGCAGCGGCGCGATCAGGAACAGGGCCAGCCCGATGGCCATCACCCAGCAGACGATGATTGCGGCGCGTGCCATCACTTCGGCTCCCGCGACAGGCGCGCACTGAGCGCGACGACGGCAATCGCGATCGCCAGCAGCACGACGCCGGCTGCGGCGCCGAAGCCGGGTTCGCGCGCCAGCAGATAGGCCTTTGCGATCGCGGTCGCGAGCGTCGGATATTTTTCGCCGATCAGGAGCGTTGGTACCACATAGGCGGAGACCGAGAGCGAGAACACCAGCGCCACGCCGGCGATGATGCCGGGGAGGGTCAGCGGCAGGATGACGCGGAAGAACGCCACGATCGGCGAAGCGCCGAGTGTTGCGGCGGCCTCCGCATAGCGCCGATCGAGCTGGGCGACGATCGCGTAGATCGGCAGGATCATGAAGGGCAGGAAGATGTTGGCGGCGCCGACGATCAGCGCGGTCTCGGTGAAAATCATGCGTATCGGATCTTCGATGATGCCGAGTGCCATCAGCGTCTCGTTGACGATGCCGTCGCTGCGCAACAGGATGGTCCAGGCGAACGCCTTGACGATGACACTGGCCGCCAGCGGCAGGAACAGCGTCGCCAGCAGCACCGAGCGCAAGGCGCCGCGGGCGCGCGCCAGCGCGAAGGCGGCGGGATAGCTGATCAGGAAAGCGATCAGGGTCGTCAGCAGCCCGAGCCGCAAGGAATTCCAGACCACGCCGAGATAATAGGGCGTGCCGAGCAGGCGCTTGTAGTTGGCGAAGGTCAGCCCGTTGGCATCGACGATGCTGACGCCGAGCAGCAGCACCAGCGGCAGCGCGAACACGCCTGCGATGATGACGAAGGACGGCAGCACGAATCCGATCGCGGCGAGCCGCTCGCGGTCGACCGAAGGTGCGGCCACTGGTGCCGGAAGGGCCGCCTCGGTCATGCCTGCATCTCCATCGGAAATGCAAAGGTCTCGGTCACCGGCCAGCTCAAGCGGATCTCGTCATGCACGACAGGGATCGCGCCGTCGCGCCCGGAGAGCTCGGCGAGCAGGCTTTCACCGGCCCCGGCATCGACCTCGACCAGCGTGCGCGAGCCCTGGAACACCACGGAGCGGACCCGGCCGGCGGCCGTATTCGCTTCGCTTTGCTCGCCGATCCGAAACTGCTCGGGGCGCGCTGCGACGATGACGGGCGAACCCGCCTGGAAATTGCCGAGTGCGGACAAGCGGCCGACCTTGGTCTCGACCTCGACCTTGCCGTTGCCCGCCGCCAGCACCGTGCCGGCAATCCGCGTCGAGAGCCCGACGAAGTTGAGCGCGAACAGGCTTGCGGGCCGCAGATACAGCTCGCGCGGCTCGGCGAGCTGCTCGATGCGTCCCTTGTTCATGACCGCGACACGGTCGGACATGGTCAGCGCCTCGTCCTGGTCATGCGTCACGAAGATCGCGGTTGCCTTCACGTCCTGGAGCAGGCGGCGCAGCTCGACCTGCATCTCCTCGCGCAATTTCCGATCGAGCGCGGACAGCGCTTCGTCGAACAGCAGCACATCAGGCTCGACCGCGATGGCGCGCGCCAGCGCCACGCGCTGCTGCTGGCCGCCCGACAGCGCCGAGATGCGCCGGCCGGCGAGATGGCCGAGCTTGACCAGCGACAGCGCGCGTTCCACCGCGGCGTCGATCTCGCGCCTGGCCGCGCCGCGCACCTTTAGCCCGAATGCGATGTTGCCGGCGACGGTGAGATGCGGGAACAGCGCGTAGCTCTGGAACACCACACCGACGTTACGCTTGTGTGGCGGCACGTGGGTGATGTCGCGCCCGGCGAGCTCGACCTTGCCGGTGTCGGGCTGCGCCAGGCCGGCGATGGCACGGAGCAGCGTGGTCTTGCCGCAGCCGGAGGGGCCGAGCAGCGTCACCAGCTCGCCGCGGCGGATGGTCAGGTCGATGTGGTCTAAAACCGTCGTCGGCCCGTAGCGCTTGGAGACGCTGCGAACGACGAGATGCGGGGCGGCTTCGCTCATGTCATCTCCTTGCTCCAGCGGTCGACCCAGGAGGCGCGGCTCTTGGCCACGAACGCCCAGTCCGGCGCGAACAGCGAGGCCGGGTCCGGGAAGCCCGCCGGCGTCGGCGTGCCCTTGTTGGTCGGCGCGACGAAAGCCTTGTCGGCGAGGATGATCTGCGCTTCCGGGCTGAGGAAGAAGTCGATCACGGCATCCGCGAGATCGCCGGCCGGTGCACCAGCCACCTTTGCGATTCCCGACGGCATCGCAAAGCCGCCATCCTGCGGCACGGCGAGATCGACCGGAGACCCTTCCGCCTTACGGATCAGCGTGTAGGCCGAGAACTGGCCGCCGATCATCCAGGCCTCGCCCTGCTCCATCAGATTGATGGCCTGCGGCGCGTTGGTGTAGACGTTCAGGAGGTTGGCCTTCAGCTCCTTCGCCTTCTTGAAGGCGGCGTCGATCTCGTACTGCGCCTCCTTGTACGGCTTGCCGGTCTCGAGATGGGCGGCCGCGAGCAGGGTCCAGAAACCTTCGGTGTTCGACAGCGACGGCACGATCACCCTGGAGGCATATTTGGCGTCCCACAGGTCCGCCCATTTCGTCGGCGCCGTCTTCATGCGCTTGGTCGAATAGGCGATGCCGGCCCAGGGCCGCTGGTAGTTCGCCCACATGCCGTCCTGATGCACCGCGCCGTCGACCAGCTTGCCGAGGTTGGCGATGGACGATGCCGACATCTTGGCGATCAGGCCGTCGGCGGCTGCCGGCAGCATCACCGGATCGTCCATGATGACGACGGAGATCTTCGGCGCGGCCTTGTCGGCCTGCATCTTCTGGAGATTGGTCAGCGAGTTGGTGCCCTCGTAGAGCACCTTGCAGTCGAGCTTCTTCTCCAGCACGGGAAACAAATCGGCATTGAAATATTTCGCGGCGCCCGCGGGGCCGCCGATGACGATCTCCCTGGGCGCGGCACGCAGCCGCGCCGGGGCGGCGATGATCGCGGCCAAGGCCGCGCCGGATGTCAACACGCTGCGTCGGGAGGGGGTGTGCATGGGCATGTCCCGTTTGTTGTGCGTAAAGCTTGCAGCGAAGACGCAGCAAGCGCCATGCCAAATGTGCACATTTTCATAAATGTATGTTATATCAATAAGTTAATTGATTGATGATTTTGGCGCTTGCATGCCTGCGCAGCAAATGTGCACATTTTTTGGAGGTGACGCTGCGCATCCTTTAGGCCTAGCTACCGCCATGGCGACGCAGCGCAGGCGAAACGGCAAAGGAAACGGCAAGGCCAATCCGGCGGAGGACGAGGCGGTCTATCAGGCCATCCTGCACGCGCTGCTGGAGGGCAAGCTGAAGGCCGGGGCGAAGCTCGCCGAGCCGCCGCTCGCCGAGATATTTGGCGTCTCGCGCGAGCGCATCCGCAAGGTGCTGCATCGGCTCGGCGCCGAGCGGCGGCTGGAGATGATCCCCAACCGCGGCGCTCGCGTGCCGCGCCCGACGCTCGACGACGTCCGCAGTGTCTACGAGGCGCACCGCGTGCTCGAGGCCGGCGTGCTGACGCAGCTCGTGCGTCATGTCGACGATGCCTTGATCGATCGGCTCAACGCGCATCTCGCCGAGGAGCGCGCCGCCGCAACGCGCGGCGACCGCGCCGCCTCGGTGCGGCTGTCCGGCGCGTTCCACGTTCATCTGGTCGAAGCACTCGGCAACGCAGAGCTCTCGCGCTTCCTCGCCGATCTGCTCAGCCGGTCCTCAGTGATGGTCTCGGTCTACGAGCCCGCCACCGATTCGATCTGTGCGGTGGACGAGCACGGTGCCATCGTCGAAGCGCTCCGCGCCCGCGACGTGGCGCGTGCGATTGCGGTGTCGCGCGAGCATTTTCTGCACGTGGAGAGCCGCCTGCATCTGGACGATGTGGTGCCGGCGAGTGAGGATTTGACCGCGGTGTTTGCGGCGGAGAAGCCGAAGCGGCGGAGACACGCTGTCGTCCCGGCGAAGGCCGGGACCCATAACCCCAGGGAGTAGTTTGGCGAAGACTCGGAGTTGCCCTTCGCCGGTACTCACACCGCCGCTATCGTTAGATCACGCGGTATGGGTCCCGGCCTTCGCCGGGACGACAGCGGAGGTTGGGACGACCAGCCACCCTCACGTCAACACCTTCACCCCGCCGAACGACGTTACCCGGCCCTGCTTCAGCATCACGATCTGCGTCGCGAGCTGGCGCAGCTCGGCGACGTCGTGGCTGACATAGACCATGGGGACGTTGGCTTCGTCGCGCAGCCGCACCAGATAGGGCAGGATCTCCAGCTTGCGGCCCTCGTCGAGCGCGCCGAGCGGCTCGTCGAGCAGCAGCAGGCGCGGCCTCGACAGCAGCGCGCGGCCAAGCGCGACGCGCTGACGCTCGCCGCCGGAGAGCTTTCCGGGGCGGCGACCCTCCAGCGCGCCGATGTCGAGGAGTTCGATGACGCGCTTGTGCTGCGCCGGATCGGGCGCGAGGCCATTCATCCGCCTTCCATAGTCGAGATTTTGCGCGACGGTGAGATGCGGAAACAGCCGCGCGTCCTGGAACACATAGCCGATGCGGCGGCGCCAGGTCGGGACATGAATGCGGGCCGTGCTGTCGTCGACGGTCTCGCCGTCGATCACGATGGTGCCACGGTCGGGCCGCAGCAGCCCCGCGATCATGTTGACCAGTGAGGTCTTGCCGGCGCCCGACGCTCCGAACAGGCCGATGACACGGCCTTCGCTCGCGAAGGAGGCGGACAGCGAGAACTCGCCGAGCTGCTTTTCGATGTCGACGCGCAGCATGGTCAATTCCCGTGCAATCGCGCCGTGGCGCGGCGAGCGAACCATTCGGCCGCAATCAACGCACCGAGCGCCAACACGATCGAGACGATCACGAGTCTTCCCGCGGCGGCGTCGCCGTCGGGCGTCTGGATCAGCGAGTAGATCGCGGACGAAATCGTCTGGGTCTCGCCGGGAATGTTGGACACGAAGGTGATGGTCGCGCCGAACTCGCCGATCGCCTTGGCGAATCCGAGCACCATGCCGGCGAGCACGCCGGGCAGCGCCAGCGGCAGCGTCACCGTGAAGAACACTTTCCAGGGTGCCGCGCCGAGCGTCTCGGCGGCCTGCTCGAGCCGGCGGTCGATCGCCTCGATCGACAACCGCATCGGGCGCACCAGCAGCGGAAACGCCATCAGGCCGCAGGCGAGCGCAGCACCGGTCCAGCGGAAGGCGAACACGATGCCGAGATGGTCCGCCAGGAAACCGCCGACGAGGCCGCGGCGGCCGAAGGTGAGCAGCAGCAGATAGCCGGTGACGACAGGCGGCAGCACCAGCGGCAGATGCACCAGCGCATCGAGCACCGACTTGCCCCAGAAATCACGCCGCGCGAGCAGCCATGCCAGCGCAATGCCGAACGGCGTTGCCACCAGTGTAGCGATCACGGCGACCCTGAGCGAGAGCAGGATCGCCGTCCATTCGGCGGGAGAGATGTCGAGCATCAAATCGCAGAAACTAAGTTGAGGGGCTGATCAGGAACTTGAAACCGTATTTTTCCAGAATGGTCTTGGCGGCGGTCGAGCGCAGGAAGGCGAGGTAGTCGTTGGTCTCGCCCTTTGCCGTCGTGGTCGCAGCGACGGGATAGATGATCGCGGGATGCGAATCCGCCGGGAAGGTGCCGACGATCTTCACGCCGGGCTCGACCTTGGCGTCGGTGGAATAGACGATGCCGAGGTTGGCCTCGCCACGCGCGACCAGCGTCAGCGCGGCACGCACGCTCTCGGCCATGGCGAATTTCGGCTCGGCCGCCTGCCAGGCCCCCAGCTTCTCCAGCGCCGCCCTGGCATATTTCCCAACCGGCACGGACTTGACGTCGCCGGTCGCGATCCTGCCGTCGCCGGCGAGTTTTGCGAGGTCAAAACCCTGCGCGATGGGGACGTTGCCGAGCTTGGAATCCTTCGGCGCGATCAGCACGATGCTGTTGCCGAGCAGATTGACCCGGGTCGATTCGTTGATGGTCTTCCTGGCTGTGGCGTAGTCCATCCAGTCGGTGTCGGCGGAGACGAACACATCGGCCGGCGCGCCCTGCTCGATCTGCTTGGCGAGCACGGAGCTTGCGGCATAGCTGACGCTGAACTTGACCCCGGTCCTGGCGGTGTAGGCGGCGTCGACCTCGTCGAGCGCGTTCTTCATCGAGGCGGCGGCGAACACGGTGATGGTCTTGTCCTCGGCGGCGGCAGGCGAAAGGCTCGCGCCCGCGACGATCGCGAAGGCCGTGAAAAGCAAGGCTATACGAATCATGGATGCGCTCCGTGCGAGATCGCGCGCGCAAGAAGCACGCGCAAATCCGGCGTTGGTGGGTCCGAGCGACGGGCGGAAGCGCTGTTCCACGGGTCCCTGCGGCGGCTTACGGCCGGCAGGGATATCGCTGGTCTCGAAGATAGCAGGCCGGGGCCTCAGGTCAAAGGCGACCGTTTGGCTTATTGCGCCGGCAGGATGGCGATCGACAGCGAATTGTCCTTCGCACCGCTGACCTGGAGCACGACGGGCTGCGCCGACAGCTCGTATTTCATGGTCTTGCGGATGCCGTCGCAATCGGTCGCGCCGCTGAAGGCCACGGGCTTGAGGATATGCCCGTCCTGGACCACGTCGACCCACGCGCCCGAGGACAGGCTGATCGTGTAGAGCCCGGCCTTCGGGGCCTTGATGCTGGTGAAGCCGGCAAACGTGCCGTCCTTTGGCGCCCGCTCCGGAGGCGTCGGCAGTTTTGCATCCGCGGGCGCGACCAGCGCCAGTGTGATGGCAGCCGGCGGCAACGCGGCCTGTTCGCTTCCCGAGGCGAGCTTGGCACGGCCCGGCGCGGTCAGTGCGGCGCGGTCGCGCTCGATCGGCCATTTGAACTTGTCGCAGCCGCTGGGCTCTTCGGCGGCGAGGGCGGAGCTTGCGCCAAGCGAAAGCGCGGCGAGGAACGCGAGGATGCGCATCTGGAATCTCATCGTTGGCCACGCGGAAGACGCGGGCTTGCGGTCAGGCTTGTTGAAAGGGATGCGCATCCCGGGAAGGCCGCGGGCTTACGGCACGGCGGCAGCGCATTCTATCGCATTCGGGTCGTGCGAACCAACCCACTCGTTCGTCATCCCGGACAAGCCTCACACTCAACCGTCGTCCTGGACAAGCGAGCAGAGCGAGCGCCGATCCAGGACCCATTACCCCAGGGAGGAGTTTGGCGAAGACTCGTGGTTATCACTTCGCCCCACGACTCCTCCCTGGGGTAATGGGTCCTGGCTTTCGCCAGGACGACGGCTGAGTGTGAGGTTTGCAGCGAGTGGACGAGAGCTTTACGGCTTCGCATTGGCCGCGTGCAGCACGGCCTTGCACGCCGCCGGCATCTGCGCCAGCGTCATCGGCGGTTTCGGCTTCGGTGGCTCCGGCGGCGGTTTGGGGTGCAGCACGCCGTCGGTGAACCAGTAGGCGAGATCGGAGGGCTTGCAGCCTTCGTCTTCGGATTGCGACGACTGGCCCTCGCAGTCGCTCGCGCCCGCCGGGCAGCGCATGCGGATATGGAAGTGATAGTCGTGGCCCCACCACGGCCGGATCTTCGACAGCCAGGAACGGTCGCCCTTGGCCTCGCGGCACAGCGCCTTCTTGATCGCGGCATTGACGAAGATGCGCTGCACCGCCGGCTCCTGCGCCGCATCGCGCAGCGCCAGCACATGGCCCGGCGTGAACACTTTTGGATCGATGTCGAGCCGGTCCGGCCGCACCATCATCACCGCCGACATCTCCTCGCGCTCGTCACGCGACAAGCGACGGTCCGGCATCGGCGTCAGCCAGATGTCGGCATCGAGGCCGATCTGGTGGCTGGCATGGCCGGACAGCGCCGGCCCGCCGCGCGGCTGGGCGATGTCGCCGACCAGGATGCCCGGCCATCCCGCGTCCTTGTGCGCCCTGGCCGCAAGCCGCTTGATCAGCGCGATCATCTCGGGGTGGCCGTAGCTGCGGTTACGCGACAGCCGCATCACCTGCCAATTGTCGCCGTTCAGCGGCATCTGCATGGCGCCGCCGATGCAGCCCTTGGTGTAGGAGCCGATGACATGCGCCGGTCCGGTCGAGGGCAGCAGTTTTCGCGCGAACAGCTCCCTGGCGCCGATCGTGGGATCATTCGGATTGGCAAGCGGCGGCAGCGGCTTCGGGTTGACGCTGCCCTTGTCCTGGGCCAGCGCGTCGCCGGCGGCCAGGAGCGTCATGACGAGCAGGAGAGGGGCGAGGCGGCGGGGACTCATGCTGACATCCTTATAGCCCAACACCGCGTCAGGGTTAAGAAACAGTCCCTCGGCTGAAATATCGTCCAAAAGTCGCAGTTCCCAGTGCGGAGCCGGCCGATTTTTAACGACGCGATAACCCTCTCATGCATTGACCAAAATTCGTGCGCGGGACGCGTACTCTCTCCTTTCTGCATGCAATCGCGCGCGATCTCGGAAATGATTCAAGGCAGCGCGTAATTTTGCGCCATCTCGTTCTCCGATGACGACGACGCGATGCGCTCGGAGCGCCGATCGACGCAGCCGCGCCTTGCAAACGGGCAATGGAGGCCGTTTTTTTGAGGCCGCCAGACCGTGCGTCCGATCGCCATGCCACCCAAGATTACTTTTTTTTCAGACACTTGCCCCAAGACTTGCGGTCGCTGGGTGCGACTGGGACGAGTGAAGTTGAGTTTGGGGTCTCGAAAACCAAAAAAGCGAAAGGGAAGCGTGCTTGGCAGGTCCGGCCTGCACCCGCGCAAGCCGCGCTTTGCGCGCGCCCCTCATCCTCCGTCCGAACGCGACGAAGTTCTGCGCAGCCGTGCCGAGGCGGAGGCCGCGATCGCGGAGGCGCGCAAATCCCATGAGCGCCTGCGCCAGGCCATCGAGATCCTGCCGCAAGGCATCGTGTTCCTCGATGCCGAGGGCCGCTACGTCCTCTGGAACAAGCAATACGCGGAGATCTACAGCAAGACCGCCGATCTGTTCGAGGAAGGCGCGCGCCTCGAGGACACGCTGCGCATCGGCGTCGCCCGCGGCGACTATCCCGAGGCTGCCGGCCACGAGGAAGAATGGATCGCCGAGCGGTTGCAAAAGCTCTATCAGCCCGGCGCGCGCCACGAGCAGAAGCTGGCGGACGGCCGCGTCATCCTGATCGACGAGCGGCTGACCGACGACGGCGGCGTGGTCGGCCTGCGCGTCGACATCACCGAGTTGAAGCAGCGCGAGGCCTCGTTCCGCCTGCTGTTCGACGGCAATCCCGTTCCCATGATCGTCTGCGCGCTGGACGACGAGCGCATCCTCGGCGTGAACGATGCCGCGCTCGCCCATTACGGCTACAGCCGCGCCGAGTTCGAGCGGCTGAAAATCCGCTCCTTGCAGGCCTTCGACAGCGAGCCGCCCTGGACCGCCGATCCGGCCGATGAGGAGCAGGCCGGGCGCACCTGGAAGCACGTCAAGGCCGACGGCGCTCTGATCGACCTTGCGATCTATTCGCGCGAACTGACCTATGCCGAGCGGCCCGCGGTGCTGCTGGCGCTGATGGACATCACCGAACGCAAGCGCGCCGAGGCGCGGCTCGCCTTCATGGCCCAGCATGACGGGCTGACCGGCCTGCCCAACCGCAATCTGCTGCGCCAGCAGGTCGACGAGATGCTGCTGCATACAAGGCGCAGCACCGACAAGGTCGGCCTGCTGATGCTGGGGCTCGACAATTTCAAGGCGGTCAACGACACGCTGGGCCACGCGGTCGGCGACAAGCTCTTGCGCGGCGTCGCCAAGCGGCTGCGCTCCACCTTGCGCGAGGAAGACGCGCTGGCACGGCTGAACTCGGACGAGTTCGCAATCGTGCAGAGCGGCCTGACGCGCCCCGAGGACGCGGTGATGCTGGCAAAACGCCTGCTGGAAGCCATCGCCGATCCCTATCTGCTCGACGGCCATTCCGTGGTGATCAGCGCCTCCATCGGCATCGCGATGGCGCCGGGCGACGGCGACGATTCCGAAAAGCTGCTCAAGAGCGCCGACATGGCGCTGTCGCGCGCCAAGCTGGATGCCCGCGGCACGTTCGCGTTCTTCGAGGCGGCGCTCGATGCGAAGGCGCAGACCCGCCGCAAGATCGAGGTCGAGCTGCGCGACGCGATCCAGAACGACGTGCTGCGCCCCTATTATCAGCCGCTGATCGACCTCTCGAGCGGTCGCATCACCGGCTTCGAGGCGCTGGTGCGCTGGCCGCATGCCGAGCGCGGCATGGTCTCGCCGGCCGAGTTCATTCCGGTCGCGGAGGAAACCGGGCTGATCAATCCGCTCGGTGGCCTGATGCTGCGCCGAGCCTGTCTCGATGCCGCGACCTGGCCGGACGACGTCCGCGTCGCCGTCAACCTGTCGCCGCTCCAATTCCGCAGCGGCAATCTGCTTTCGGTGGTGACGGACGCCCTGAAGCATTCCGGCCTGCCGCCGCGGCGGCTCGAGCTCGAGATCACCGAGACGCTGCTGCTGGAAAAGAGCGCCCAGGTGCTGGCGACGTTGCACGCGCTGCGCGCGCTCGGCGTGCGCATCTCGATGGACGATTTCGGCACCGGCTATTCCAGCCTCAGCTATCTCAGAAGCTTTCCCTTCGACAAGATCAAGATCGACCAGTCCTTCGTGCGCGATCTCGGCGCCAACCGCGAGGCCCAGGCGATCATTCGCTCCATCGTCAGCCTGGGCAAAGGCCTCGGCGTCACCATCACCGCCGAAGGCGTCGAGACTGAAGCCGAGCTCAGCTGCCTCCGGGCCGAAGGCTGCGACGAGGGCCAGGGGTTTCTGTTCAGCAAGGCCCGGCCGAATATCGAGATCATCAGCCTGCTCGCCGCGCAGCGCGGCATCGATGGCGCCGACGAGGAAGACACCGCGCTGGTGGCGTGAGCTGCGGGATGTCGGCTTGCGTCTCGAGTTGCGCAAACCTGGAAGTTCAGTGGCCGACAAGTGTTACGGCCTCTTGCTCCTCGGCAGCAGCGGTTTCATGGGACCGCACGAATACAAAACGGGATGCCACGGGGATCTCTGCGTCGGCGCTGCCATCCCGGCCGATGAGAATGAGTCCCGCTCCGCCATTAGCCACATTCAAGATGACGGGGGCGCCTTGCCAGGTCCTGATAGGCTCCATTCCGATGATGAGAAATTCACCGGTCGGCTGGTCAAAATATTGAAGCCTCAGTTGTGGTCCGACTTCTGCAGCCGCAAGGCCGAAACCCAACTGCTTGGCGCGCGCATAAATGTCCGCCAGCAACGCAGTGTCGGACCGAAAGCCCAGTTCGGCTGCCGACACCGCGAAAAGCTCTACGCTTGTTTTCGTGGCGCTGACAGTAAACGTCGGTCGCGCGAGAATTTCGCCAGCCGAGTTTCCGATGCTGCAACCTGCCGCATCCAACGCGTTACTGAGGGCGAAGACGTTTGCAAAGGCCCCGATCTTGATCGTCTTCCACGCGGGGTGATCGACGGCGGATCTGATTGGGATTTGCGGCCTGTCGGGGGGAGCTTGCTTGAGCTTCAGGTGATTCCGCAGGGCGTCTCGCGCCGAGCATTGAGCCACGGCTTCGCTCGCAAATAGCAGAGTGCATGCGCTGCAGAGGATGGCGATAATGAGAATGCCACCATGATGCCATCCCGGCGAATGCCCCTGAATGGCATGGCAACTGACTTTCTTGCCAGGTGTTCGGCCCATGATGGACCTCTCTTGCGCAAAGGCAGCGCGCTAAAAACAATTCGGAATTATCACTTCCATATGGTCGGCGCGGTCACAGCGGAAAAGCTGTCGTTTTTGTGGCTATAAAAATTGGTCCGGGAAAATCCACAAAGGTTCAGCGACGAAGACGCCGGATGGCGAACTCAATATAGGTCAGCGTGGGTGCACTTTCGCAATTGGACGTCAGCGATCCCCTGAAAGGATCATCTTGCCGACATCCTCGTAATGCGTGTCGCGCGCCTGGATCTGCTGCGCGATGGCGTGCATGTCGCGAAACCGCCGTTCGAACGGATTGCTGCGGAACACCGCGGTCGCACCCGCCATGTGGTAAGCGGTGTCGACCACCTTCGCCGATTGGTGGATGGTCCAGGTCGCGGCCAGCCTGACCGCGCTCCGATGCGCCGCGCTGAATTCGCCGCTTGCGCCGAGGTCGCGCCACATCGCATTCGCTGTTGCATAGAGATAGGCGCGCGCGGCGCGCAGATCGCCCTCGGTGCGGCCGATCAGGCCTTGAACCGCCTGGTTGTCGCGCATGGCGCTGGCCGCCAGCGACTGGTGCTTTGCGCGCGAAAGCGCAATCGCAGCATCCAGCGTCGCCCGTGCGACGCCAAGCGAGACAGCGGCAAAGCCGAGGCTGAAGGTCGATCCGGTGCCGATCCTGTAGAGCGGCCCCTTCTCGCGCAATGCGGACGGCACGTCACGAAACGCGGTGAAGCGCTCGGGGATGAACAGGTCGGCGACCTCGTAGGAATCGGTGCCGGTGCCGGCAAGCCCGATCGCCTGCCAGACGTCGTGCAAGGTCGCGCGCGCGGCTGGAAACAGGATGGTGCGCACCTCGGGCGCGCCGTCGACATTTTTGCGCGGCACACCGTCGGCACCGACGATGCGGACATGCGCCCCGAGCCAGCTCGCCTGCCGCGAGCCCGAGGCAAAATCCCAGCGCGCCGTGACGCGATAGCCGCCCTCGACGATGCGCGCCTCATGCGCAATCGCGCCCCAGGCGAGAATGCCGGGCGCCGTGTTGAAGATCTCCTGCGCGGTGTCGTGGTCGAGCGAGGCCGCGATCATCGCGCAGACGCTGTTTTGGCCGAGACACCAGGCGGTGGAGGCATCCGCCTTCGCGATCTCCTCCAGCATCTGCATGAAGGCTTCCGGTGCAGCTTCAGTGCCGCCGAGGCTCTGCGGCAGCAGCGCCCGATAGAGCCCGTTCTCGATGAGTGCTGAGACGACGGGAGCGGTCAGCCGCCGCGCCCTCTCGATCTCGTCAGCCTCGTCCGCAATCAGCGGCGCGATGGCCCGGGCACGTTCGACCAGATTCGATCCGACAGTTGCGTGCATGCGCGTTTCCTCGCCCATTCTTGGTGTGAGCGGTAAGCCGCGATGGTGGTCTATTTGGCGGGGAGGATCAAGGTGGCGCGGCCGTCGTTGGCAGTGAACCTTGGCCGGGATGCGTCGTGCCGAGCAGGGCAGGCGCACTCAATCCTTTTCGTTCAGGTCGCTTCGGCTTCTGTTGTGGCCCGGGACCGCGGTCGACGGCGGCGTGAGGAACGCGTCGAAGCGTTCTTGCACGATCGCGTAGCATTCGCACGACGCCTTCTCCAGGCCCGGACGATCCAGCACCTGAATCGTTCCCCGCCGATAGCTGATGAGACCCGCGGTCTGCATCGACTGCGCGGCAAGCGTCACGGATTTCCGGTTGGCACCGAGGATATGAGATAGAAATTCGTGGGTATAAGGAAGAGCTTCGCCCTCGGCCCTGTCGTGCATCATCAGGAGCCAGCGGCACATCCGCTCTTCCGTCGAATGCATCGCGTTGCATGCGACGGTCTGCTGGACCTGAGACAGCAGCGTTTCCGAATAGCTCACGAACAGATCGCGCACGTGCTCGCTGTTCTTGAATTCATACTGCAGCAGCTGGATGGGACAGCGGACCGTATGCCCCTCGAGTTGAACGATGCACCGGTTGAAGGAGACCCGGCTATACATGGCGGCGAACAGACCGAACGCGCCTTCGCGGCCGATATTCGCGGTCTCGATCGCCGCGCCGTTTTCCAGCACGGTCAACAGCGACAGCACAGAGCCTTGGGGAAAATAGGCGTGCTTGAGCGGGCCTCCCGCGTCGCAGACCATGTCGCCAAGCTTGAAATCGACGGGCTCCAGATGAGGATCTAACCGCCTGCGGCTGGCGGGCTCCAGCGCGCCCAGCAGCCGATTGCTCCGCAGATCACGGTCCGTCTGCACCTTCGCCATGACAGCATGTCGTCCCAGTTCCGCTTCCTGCGCAATCCGGACAACGGCATGTCGATGGGAGCGGGTAGGATCGGGATCGTCACTTTGTACTCACTCTGCGGGTGAGTCTGAGCAAAAGCGCTCATTTGCCGGTGTTGGATCACCGCGCTCGATTAAGACGAGCCGACCACCCGGTTCATCCTCGACGACAAGGACGACAGGCAGTGATGATGCTCGTCATTGACCTGAATCCTTATCGACCTCGGTATCGTCCTTGGCTGGCTCATCCACCTCGCCAGACCAATGCTTCGCCATCCGCAGGCAATGTTCCTTCAAATCCGGGTCGAGTGTTTCCTTGGCGAGTTGCATGAGGTCCGAAGCCAGCCGCAGGCCCTCAAGCTCCAATTTACTATCGTTTTCCGAATCAGGCATGGCGCGCATCGACCTCCGAAACCGGAGGTGAGTGGTCGCACACCGATGTTGCCGCTGTCGGTGGTCCAGACCACAGAGCGAAAGCCGCACGTGCAGGACCGATGGGAACTCGGCAGTTGAGCTATTTTGCTCAGCTTCTCCGAAGAAAAGCGGTCACAGTTCCGCCCGAGCACATCGCGAGTTTCGGGCCTTATTGCCGGGCGCGACCGTGTTCGGAGCACCCGTTATGCATGAGGTTTTCACATCGGTCCCGGAGCCGATTGAAACTCCTTCCCAGCTCAGCCGGGACGAACTTGGCTATCGGCTGCGGCAACAGTCGCTACTCGGCGAATTCGGTCGTACCGCCATGCAGACCCGCGACTTCCGGGAAATCCTGCAACGGGCCACCGAACTGTGCGCAATCGGATTGCAGTCTCCGTTCGCCAAGGTTCTGGAATATGAACCGGATGCAAAGCGTCTGATGGTGCGCGCGGGGGTCGGCTGGGCGCCGGGCACCATCGATGCCGTCTCACTCGCCGCCGACCTTGGATCGCCGGCGGGCTACGCCTACCAGACCGGAATGACCGTCATTTCGAACCAACTGGAAGCAGATGTTCGCTTTCGCACGCCCCAGCTGTTGGCGGACCACGGCATCAGGCGCGCCATCAACGTGCTGATAGAAAAGGGCGGAGAAGGTAACGCCTTCTTCGGCGTACTCGAAGTCGATAGCGTCGATCCCGGCCAGTTCGATCAGGGCGACGCCAATTTTCTTGCCGGCTTTGCCGGCCTGCTCGGCATCGCAATCGAGCGTCAGCAGGCCGACGCCAGACTTCAAGAGGCGCTCAAGCACCAGGCTTTGCTGACCCGGGAGATGAGCCACCGTGTCAAGAACAGCCTCACGTCAGTCGTGAGCCTGCTCCGGGTCCAAGCGCGCAGCGCGCCGTCGACGGACGTCAAAAATGCGCTGGAAGATGCCAGCTTGCGGGTCTCCACCATAGCCGAGGTGCACGATCATCTTTGGCGCAGTTCGCACATCGGCTATGTCGAACTTGCGGACTTCATGACCGAACTCTGCAAGAAGCTGCGGGGCAACACCGAAAGGCACACCCTGCACTGCCACGCCGATCCAATGCTGCTCGCGGCCGATCACGCAATTCCCCTGGGGCTTCTCATCAACGAGCTGGTCACCAACGCGGTCAAATACGCTTATCCGGAAGGAAGCGGCGACATCGAAGTCTCGGCCCGGGAAATCAATGGATATTTACACGTCGAAGTCTCCGACCATGGCGTTGGCCTTCCGGAAGCGTTCGACATCGATCAGCCGCGGGCAAGCCTGGGCTTCAAGGTGGTCACGGGCATGGTGAGGCAGCTTCAGGGCCACCTCACGCTTTCAAAAGATCGAGCGGGGACTCGTTTCCTGCTCGATCTGCCTATCCTGACCGGTCCAAAGCAATTCGTGCCGAGTCAGCCCGGAGAAGCCTGATTGCAGCTGGTTCGATGGACACGGCAACGCCCGACCAACACGCCCCGCGATCATGACATCATGCCGGTGTTTTGCCCGACGGGTCAAACTGGATTTCGTAAAATCAAAAAAACGCAATGCCGACAAGGGGCCGGCTACTGTGCATGGGGTTGTTTTCGCGTTTTTTTAGTTTCCGGTCGCGAAAGGCTTCGGGCCGAATCTGTCTCGCCACCAAATCGGGGGGCGTCATGGCCGGGCTTGACCCGGCCATCCACGCCTTCCCCACGGCACCAAGAACGTGGATGCCCGGGACGAGCCCGGGCATGACGGCGGCTGAATGATCCGTTAGGCGGCCCGCGCGTTCGCCTCAGCTATCCACCTTCAGCGCGGCAATGAAAGCTTCCTGCGGGATGTCGACCTTGCCGAACTGCCGCATCTTCTTCTTGCCTTCCTTCTGCTTCTCCAGAAGTTTTCGCTTACGGGTGATGTCGCCGCCGTAGCATTTGGCGGTGACGTCCTTGCGCAGTGCGCGCACCGTCTCGCGCGCGATCACCTTGCCGCCGATCGCCGCCTGGATCGGGATCTGGAACATGTGCGGCGGGATCAGCTCCTTCATCTTCTCGACCATGGCGCGGCCGCGCCCCTCCGCGCGGGTGCGGTGGACCAGCATCGAGAGCGCGTCGACCGGCTCGTTGTTGACCAGGATCTGCATCTTCACCAGATCGGCCGGCTTGTAGTCGGTCAGATGATAGTCGAACGAGGCGTAGCCCTTCGAGACCGACTTCAGCCGGTCGTAGAAGTCGAACACGACCTCGTTGAGCGGCAGATCGTATTTCACCATGGCGCGGGAGCCGACATAGGTCAGCTCCTTCTGCACGCCGCGGCGGTCCTGGCACAGCTTCAGCACGCTGCCGAGATATTCGTCCGGCGTGAGGATCGTGGCCTCGATCCAGGGCTCCTGGATCTCCGCGATCTTGACCACGTCCGGCATGTCGACGGGATTGTGAATCGAGATTTCCTGCCCGTCGGTGAGGCTCATCTTGTAGATCACGCTCGGCGCGGTCGCGATCAGATTGAGGTCGAACTCGCGCGACAGACGTTCCTGGATGATCTCCAGATGCAACAGCCCGAGGAAGCCGCAGCGGAAGCCGAAGCCGAGTGCGGCCGACGTCTCCATCTCGTAGGAGAAGCTGGCATCGTTCAGGCGCAGCTTGCCCATCGCCGCGCGCAAGGTCTCGAAGTCATCGGCGTCGGCAGGGAACAGGCCGCAGAACACCACGGGAATAGCCGGCTTGAAGCCCGGCAGCATCTCGGTCACCGGCTTCCTGTCGTCGGTGATGGTGTCGCCGACGCGGGTGTCCGCGACTTCCTTGATCGCTGCCGTGATGAAGCCGATCTCACCGGGGCCGAGTTCGTCGACCTGCGTCATCTTCGGCGTGAAGAAGCCGACGCGCTCGACGTCATAGGCCGCGCCCGTGCCCATCATGCGGATGCGGCTGCCCTTCTTCATGACGCCGTCGACGACGCGGATCAGCACGACGACGCCGAGATAGACGTCGTACCAGCTGTCGACCAGCAGCGCTTTCAATGTGGCTTCGCGATCGCCCTTCGGCGGCGGCAGGCGGGTGACGATGGCTTCCAGCACATCGGGCACGCCGAGGCCGGTCTTGGCCGAGATCATCACCGCGTCTGACGCGTCGATGCCGATGACGTCCTCGATCTGCTGCCTTATCTTCTCGGGCTCGGCTGCGGGCAGGTCGACCTTGTTGAGAACGGGCACGATCTCGTGGCCCGCGTCGAGCGCGTGGTAGACGTTGGCGAGCGTCTGCGCTTCCACGCCCTGGCTGGCATCGACCACCAGCAGGGAACCCTCACAGGCCGCCAGCGACCGCGAGACTTCGTAGGCGAAGTCGACATGGCCTGGCGTGTCCATCAGGTTGAAGATGTAATCCTTGCCGTCCTTGGCGCGGTAGGCGAGGCGGACCGTCTGCGCCTTGATGGTGATGCCGCGCTCGCGCTCGATGTCCATGGAATCGAGCACCTGCTCCTTGCCGGCCATTTCGCGGTCGGTGAGGCCGCCGGTCATCTGGATCAGGCGGTCGGCCAGCGTCGATTTGCCATGGTCGATATGGGCGACGATGGAGAAATTGCGGATGTTCGAAATGGGGACGGTCGTCATGGGCGCGGGATACCACTCACATCCCCGTGCGGCAACCATATTGCTGTATTTTCAGGGCCTTTGTTCACGCCAAGCTGATTCCACGAAGGCCGGAAACGCGCTACGCAACGGCCCATGTCCAGGCCCATGTCGACGACCTCGATCCCGTCTGCCCGAGCGCGCGCAAAGACCCGGGTGAGCTATGCCCGCTTCCGGGCCTGGCTGGTTGCCAGCGCGACCCGGCCGGAGGCGCGCCTGTGGCTGGTGATCCAGCTCGCCATCCTGCATGCGGTGCTCTGGACCTTCATCCTGATCAACCTCAAGGCCGCGCAGGACGTTCACATGGACGTCGCAGAAGCCTGGGGCTGGGGGCAGAAATTCCTCTGGGGCTATGGCAAGCACCCGCCGCTGTCGGGCTGGGTCGCCGGCCTCTGGTTCATGGCGTTCTCGCCGACCGACTGGGCGACCTATGCGCTGGCGATGGCGACCGTCAGCGTCGGCATGGTGATCTGCTGGCTCATCGCGCTGCGCGTCGTGGATGCGCGGCGCGCGTTCCTGGTCGTGGTGATGGTCGCGCTCTACCCGATCTTCAATTTCAAGGGTTTCAAGTACAATCCGGACCTGCTCCAGCTCGTCACTTTGCCGCTCCTCGTGCTCGCCTATCTCAATGCGTTCGAGAAGCGGAGCTGGCAATCCGGGGTCTTGCTCGGACTTGCCGGCGCGCTGGCGCTGATGACCAAATACTGGGTGCTGACCATGATCGGCGCCATCGGACTTGCCGCGCTGATCCATCCGGAGCGATTGAGGTTCCTGTCGTCGCCGGCGCCATGGGTTGCGATCGCGACGATGGTGGTGGCGATGATCCCGCACATCGTCTGGCTGGCGGACGCGCATTTCCTGCCGCTGACCTATGCGGGCGACACCTACAGCCTCGAGGACAGCGGCCAGGTGCATCAGCTCGTGGCCGGCTATGCCCTGCATAATGTCGCGCTGCTGGCATTGCCGGTGGCGCTGGCCGCGCTGGCGATGGCGCTGGTGCCGCATTGGGTCTCGCTGCTCATGCGCGCGCCGTTACGCATCGTCACGCGGGCCTGGGCGCGCGGCGCGAATTCCGGCGTGAACCTTTCGCAGGCGCGCAACGTCTGGATCGTCCAGATCATCGTCGCATTCGGCCCCGCGCTAGGCGCGCTGGTCTTCAGCATCTACATGAAGACCGATTGGGGCATCTCGCTGTTCTTCCTGGTGCCCTTGGCGCTGGTCGCGATCCCGGCGCTGCGGGTGCAGAGCGCTGCGCTGTTCAACATTGTCGCGATCTGGCTCGTGCTCAGCGTCGCCACGCTCATTGCCTCGCCCTGGATCGCCGCGCGCGAGATGGCCGCCAATGCCGGCAACACGGCGACCTATGGCGCGCGCTCGGATCTCGCCCGCGAGCTGACGCAGGCCTGGCACGCGCGCTTCGCCTCGCGCTGGGCGGTCGTCGCCGGCACCATGGAGTCGATCCAGCCGATGGTGTTCTACAGCCCGGATCATCCGGCCGCGTTCACGCCGCTCGAAGCCTGGGGGTCCGGGTTGATTTCGCCCGATGACGTCAAGAGATACGGCTTCATCGGCGTGTTCGATCCGGCCGACGGCCGCCTGCCGGCGTTCGAGAAATGGGTATCCGAGGTTGCGCCGAACGCCGAGCGCATCGTGATGACGACGCGCCGTTTCACCCACGGCAAGGCCGGTCCGTCGATGAGCTGGAACATCTACATCGCGCCGCCGGGGAAGTGATCTTCCTACCTCTCCCCGCAAGAACGGGGCGAGGGAGCGCAGCCGAGCGCGTGGCCTCAGATCCCCTCCTCGTTGAATTTGCTTTCAACGAGTTCGGTGATCGCCGCGAGCGCGGCTTCAGCATCATCGCCGGCAGCGGCGACCGTGATGGTGGTGCCGGGACCGGCGGCGAGCATCATCAGGCCCATGATCGAGGTGCCGCCGACGGTTTCGCCGCCGCGCGTCACCCAGACCTGCGCGCTGAAGCGCTCGACGGCCTGGACGAACTTTGCGGAGGCCCGCGCGTGCAGGCCGCGCTTGTTGATGATCAGGAGGTCCTTGGAGATCGCGCCCGCGGGCACGCCCGTCCCGGCTTGCGGCGCCTCGTCACTCATTTGCCGGCGAGTACACGGCTGGCGATGGTGACGTATTTGCGGCCGGCTTCCTGAGCCATCGCAATCGCGTCGGGTAGCGGACGCTCCTCGCGCACCTTGGCGAGCTTCACCAGCATGGGAAGGTTGATACCCGCGAGCACTTCGACCTTCGGTCGGCTCATGCAGGATATTGCCAGGTTGGACGGGGTGCCGCCGAACATGTCGGTGAGGATCGCGACGCCGTCGCCGGAATCGACGCGGTTAACCGCCTCGATGATGTCGCTTCGGCACAGATCGGAATCATCTTCAGCGCCGATCGTGATCGCTTCGATTTGCTTTTGTGGGCCCATGACATGTTCAAGCGCTGCCTTGAATTCGTCGGCAAGGCGCCCGTGGGTCACAAGTACTAGACCAATCATCGGAAAACTCCTCGCGGGCGCTTTTGGTGCACCGCACGAACGCGCCACTTTGACCATCCAGAGCCCCCGCGCAAGAGGGGATGTTGCGTATCTCCCTGAATCTAGACGGATGGATGAGGGGAGCTGCGCCGGTCTATTCGGTCGCGATAGTGGGGTTCATATGGTTACCATTTCCCTTCAAACAATCGCCTGAAGGGTTAACGGAAGATGAACTCTTGGTAGTGGTCAAGGCCGCAACAACCAGAGGGAGGGGCGAATAGTCGCGGCCGACCGGGATTCGCGGTATTTCGACACCTAAAATGCCTGTTTTCAGGGATTCGGCCGGCGGCAGCCGCTCCGCATCCGCGGCGTCCAGATCGACCACGAGGCCGACGGTCGCATGCTCCACGAAGTCGCAGCGGCGGATTCCCAGCCCTCGGATCTCGATCAGGCCGGCCAATACCGGGGCGGGGCGGACCTCAATTTCGCGGCCGACTGTCGCCAGATGGACACGGTCATCCCCCACCAGAACGGCCCTTTCGAGCACGCCGCTACGTCCCGCCATGATCAAATCGAAGGCAAGGCGCGACTTGCCGGAGCCCGAGGGCCCGCGGATCAGCACCGCCAGATCTCCAACCTTGACCGCCGAGGCGTGAATGCTGGGGCCGCCGTCGCTCATAGCGCCGGCAACCTCACCACGAAGCGCGCGCCGACCACAGTCGGCGCTCCGTCCTCGTCCGCCGGGCCGGGGCGGTTCTCCGCCCAGATGCGTCCGCCATGCGCGTCGACGATCTGCTTGGAGATCGACAGGCCGAGGCCGGAGTTCTGGCCAAAGCCCTGATGAGGCCGGTCGGTGTAGAAGCGCTCGAAGATGCGTTCCAGCGCGTCGTCGCGGATTCCGGGGCCGTCATCGTCGACCACGATCTCGATCTCTCCGCGCACGCGGCGGCAGGTAAGGCGCACCTTGTTGCCGGGCTCGGAGAAGGACTGTGCGTTCGAGAGCAGGTTGGAGACCACCTGTCCGAGCCGCGAATCGTGGCCGGTCACGGCGAAATTGTCGTTCGGGCCGCGGCCCTCGAAACGCGTCTCGACCGCGACGTCATGGCCGAGCTTGGTTTCATTGGCGACGGAGACGAGCGTCGTCAAAAGGCGGCGCAGGTCGACCGGGATCGCATCCTGGCGCTGCAGTTCGGCATCGAGACGGCTGGCGTCGGAAATGTCGGAGATCAGCCGGTCGAGCCGCTTGACGTCATGCTCGATCACCTCGAGCAGGCGCGTGCGGCTGTTCTCGTTGCGCGCCAGCGGCAACGTCTCGACCGCGGAGCGCAAGGAGGTCAGTGGGTTCTTCAATTCGTGCGCGACGTCGGCGGCGAACATCTCGATCGCTTCGATGCGGCTGTAGAGTGCGCTGGTCATGTCGCGCATCGCACCGGAGAGATGGCCGATCTCGTCGCGACGACGGGTGAAGTCGGGAATCTCGACGCGGGTCCTGATGCGGCGGCGGATCAGCTCGGCGCTGTCGGCGAGCCGGCGGACCGGACCTGCGATCGTGCTGGCGAGCAGCAGCGACAGCATGATCATGACCGCGGCGGCGACGCCGCCCACTTTGAGGATGGCGAGGCGCTCGGCGGTGACCATCTGGTCGATGTCGTCGCCCTGCGTCGACAACATCAGCGCGCCGTGAATGGCGCGCGAGCGCAGCACGGGGACCGCGACCGAGACGATCACCTCGCCGCGCGCATTGACCCGCACCATCGAGCGCTTCTGGCCCTGGAGCGCGTCGCCGACCTCCGCATAGCCATTGCCGTTCTCGGGCCCGAGCTCGCGATAGAGCGGCAGGTCGCCGCGGTTCAGCCAGGTGCGGACCGCGACCATGCCGCGTTCGACGATGCCCGGCTTCTCGGCGGAGAGTGACGGCAGGGGGAAGCGCACCACGGTCTCGAGGCTGCGGCTGTCGACCAGCAGGCTGCCGTTCGGGTCGTAGATGCGGGCGCGCGTCTTGGTCGGCGAGATCAGCGTGCGCAGCACCGGCGCCACGCGCTCCGGATTGATCGGAAAATCCAGCGGAGAATACTCGTCCGACCCGCCATAGGTCTCGCCCGGCTTGAGGTCGAGCAACCGGTCGGGATCGATGGTGATGGCGTTGGTCTGCACCGTCGCGGAGGCCGCGATCGCGCCGGCGATGATCTCCGCCTGCACCAGCAGGCTCTGCGCGCGCGCGTCGATCAGGCCGGCGCGGAATTGTGACAGATAGAGGATGCTCGCCACCAGCGCGACGAGGCCGGCGAGGTTGAGCGAGACGATGCGGCGGGTCAGGCTCGAGAAGGACAGCGCGAAGAAGAACTGCCCGGCGCGCTTCAGCCAGTTCAGCGGCCGCCAGCCTCGCACGGCCGGCTTGTCCTCGGCCAATTGATCCGGAGCGCCGTGGGCGGTGACGTCCTCGGCGTTCTTATTCTCGTCAGGCTGCGTTCGGTCAAGCAATGCTCACGCCCGCGTTAGGACAGCTCGTGCGAAGGTCCCCGCATCCTAGAGCCATCCCGGTCCCGATGGAATCGGAACCGGCGATGCTCTCAGTCTTTCGTGGAGGCGCGTGCGCCTCAGGCTTCCTTGAAGCGGTAGCCGACGCCGTAGAGCGTCTCGATCATCTCGAACTCGTTGTCGACCACCTTGAACTTCTTGCGCAGCCGCTTGATGTGGCTGTCGATGGTGCGGTCGTCGACATAGACCTGGTCGTCATAGGCGGCGTCCATCAGCGCGTTGCGGCTCTTCACCACGCCGGGCCGGGTCGCGAGCGCCTGCAGGATCAGGAATTCGGTGACGGTCAGCGTCACCGGCTCGTTCTTCCAGGTGCAGGTGTGCCGTTCAGGATCCATGCGCAGCAGGCCGCGGTCGAGCGCCTTGGCGTCGTTCTCCTTCGGCGCGACGGTCGGGTCCTTCGGCGCCGAACGGCGCAGCACGGCCTTGACGCGCTCGACCAGCAGGCGCTGCGAGAACGGTTTGCGGATGAAGTCGTCGGCGCCCATCTTGAGGCCGAACAGCTCGTCGATCTCTTCGTCCTTGGAGGTCAGGAAGATCACCGGCAGGTCGGATTTCTGCCGCAGCCGGCGCAGCGTCTCCATGCCGTCCATGCGCGGCATCTTGATGTCGAGGATGGCAAGATCGGGCTGGGTGGTGCGGAAACCGTCGAGCGCGGAGGCGCCGTCGGTGTAGGTCATGATGCGGTAGCCTTCGGCCTCCAGCGCGATCGAGACGGATGTGAGAATGTTGCGGTCGTCGTCGACCAAAGCGATTGTGGGCATGAGCCTCTGCTTTCTGCTTTCCGTTTGGGTCGTGGCTTGAAACGGCGAGCAATCCACTGATGCGCCGCATACATGGGTGCCGATGTTGGCGTTCGAACCTTGTCACCGAGCAATGCAAGCTAGGCTGAAGTGTGACCAAGTTCCACGAAACACGGCAGATTCGCCGCATCTCGACCCATAACCAGGCCCCGGTTTACCCGAAAAAAGGCCCTCCATGCAACCACCTGACCCGAGAAAGCCGATGCAACCGACCCCTGATTTCGACCCCGGAAAGCTCGCCAAGTCGCTGTTGCGGCGGTCACGGCAGGGCGCCTTGGCGACGTTGATGGCCGGCAGCGGCGATCCCTATTGCTCCCTGGTCAATCTGGCCAGCCATCCGGATGGCTCTCCGATCCTGCTGATCTCGGGATTGGCCGTGCACACCAGGAACATCCTGGGCGATAGCCGGGTGTCCCTGATGCTGGACGAGCGGGCGGCGGGCGATCCGCTGGAAGGCGCCCGGATCATGCTGTCCGGCCATGCCGAGCCGGCCGATGCGGACAAGGATCTGCTCCGGCGACGGTATCTCAATGCTCATCCCTCAGCGGAAGCCTTTGTTTCGTTTAAGGATTTCTCTTTCTTTCGGATACGGCCGACGGGAACCCATCTGGTCGCCGGCTTCGGCCGGATTGTCGACCTCGAGCCGGAGCAGTTCCTGACGGATCTCACGGGGGCCGAGGAATTGCTGGCGGCGGAGGAGGGGGCGGTCGGGCACATGAATGCCGATCACCGCGACGCCATGGGCCTCTATGCAACAAAACTGCTCGGCGCCGCCGAGGGCGACTGGCGCTGCACCGGTTGCGATCCGGAGGGCCTCGACATGCAGGACGGCCAGACCGCACTGCGGCTGGACTTCCCGGAGCGGGTGGCTGATGGCACGGCGCTGCGCAAGATGCTGGTCCGCCTCGCCGGCGAAGCGCGCACCAGGATGGACCAGAGCGCAACAAATTGAACGCTGCTGCCGATCGCCGCGACCCAAGACCGTAAGCGGTCAGAAGGCGGCGGCGAGAGTGTCATGGCAGAACGGAATAGACTGGCGCTGGTTGCGGGTTTGACGCTCGCGATCATCGCATCGCTTGTCACGCCCAGCTTTGCCCAGAAAGGTCTTGCCGCCGAGAGCGCGCGGATCAACGCACTCATGAGCGCCGGCAGATATTCGGAAGCACTGCCTTTGGCGCAAGGCATGGTCGCTAGCCTGGAAAAGAGCGACACCGGTCGCGAACTCGCTGCCGCGCTGAACAACCTCGGCCAGGTTCATGCTGGTCAGGGCCACGACGATCTGGCCGAGCCGCTTTACAAGCGCGCCATCATGCTGATGGAAAAGTCGCTCGGTCTCGAAACCCCGTTGATTGGAGCCGAACTGACCAATCTCGCCGCGCTCTACCAGCGGCAGAGCCGCTATGCCGAGGCCGAACCGCTGTTCAAGCGCGCGCTCGCCGTTCGCGAGAAGGGACTGTCGCGCGAGCATCCCGATGTCGGCCAGTCCCTCAATAATCTCGCCACGCTCTATGTGAAGCAGCAGCACTATGCGGACGCCGAGCCGCTATTTCAGCGGGCGCTCGCGATCTACCAGAAGGCCGGCGGCCCCGAGCATCCGGCGGTGGCCACCGTTCTGAACAATCTCGGCCAGGTCTATCGCGATCTCAACCGCGATGCCGACGCGGAAGCGCCGATCAAGCGCTCGCTTGCGATCCGGGAGAAGGTGCTGGGACCGGATCATCCCGACGTTGCCCGCTCCCTCAACAATCTCGCCGGCCTCTACGAGCACCAGCAGCGCTACGGCGACGCCGAGCCGCTCTATCGCCGCGCGCTGGTCATCCGCGAACGTGCGCTCGGGCCCGATCATCCCGAGGTCGCGACCTCGACCAGCAATCTCGCTTATTTCCTCTACGTGTCCGGGCGCACCGCGGACGCATTGCCGTTCGCGGAAAAGACGCTTCGGGGCGATCGCGCGCAGCTGCGCGTCGTGTTGCCGGTGCTGTTCGCCGCGCGCCAACAAGATCTGCTGTCCGGCGACAAGGCGCTCGACGAGGCCCTCGCCGCGATCCAGCGCGGCACGCAATCCTCCGCCGCATCCGCCGTGAACAAGCTCGCGGTTCGGCTTGCCGCCGGCAGCGACCGGCTCGCCGAGCTGGTGCGCCGGGACCAGGATCTCGCGGCTGAGTCCGAGGCACTCGACAAGGCGATCGTCACCGCGGTGTCGAAGCAATCCGCCCAGCGCGACCTGGCAGCCGAGCAGCGCAGCCGCGCGCGGATTGCAACGATTGCGAACGAGCGTGCGGGCTTGCAGAAGACGCTCGCGGTCGAATTTCCCGACTACGCGTCGCTCTCCAATCCCCTGCCGTTGACGGTCAAGGACATCCAGCTGCTGCTGTCGGCCGACGAGGCGATGGTGCTCTACTCCGTCGTCGACAAGCAGAGCTATGTCATCGCGATCACGCGCGAAGGCGTCGACTGGAAGGCGATTCCGCTCGGCGCGGATGCGCTGACGCAGAAGGTGACGGCATTCCGCAAAGGACTCGATGTCGGCAAGGCGCGCGATAAGGCGCGCGATGCCTCCGGCAAATCCGGGTTGTTCGATCTCGCGATCGCCAACGAACTCCATGTCGCGCTGCTCGGTCCGGTCGAGGCGTTGACGAAGGACAAGCGCAGCCTGCTGGTGGTGCCGTCGGCTGCGCTGACCGCGTTGCCGTTTCATCTGCTCGTCACCGAGAAGCCGAAGGCTGCGATCCCGGACACGCTCGAAGGCTATCGTGGCGCTGCCTGGCTGCTGCGGCGTCAGGCCGTCTCGGTGCTGCCGTCGGTGGTCAGCCTGAAATCGCTGCGCGCCTTCGCGCGTCGGGATCAAAGCGTGAAGCCGATGACCGGCTTTGGCGATCCCGTGTTCAATCCTGCACTGGAAGGGCCCGCCGAGCGGCGCGCCGCGAACGACAAGGTTGCCGCGCGCAGCATCGCGACCATTGCCTATACCGACTTCTGGCGCGGTGCCGGCGTCGATCGCGCGCGACTTGCGCAGGCGTTGCCGCAACTGCCTGACACCGCCGACGAGGTGAACGCGGTGGCCAGGGATGTCGGGGCGGCTGCGGCCGATATCCATCTCGGCCGCGACGCCAGCGAAACGACGCTCAAGCGTGCAGCGCTTGCTCAATACGGCATCATCTACTTTGCCACCCACGGCCTCGTTGCCGGCGATATCAAGGGACTGGGCGAGCCCTCGCTCGCGCTCTCCATTCCCGATCAGCCCACGGAGCTCGACGACGGTCTGCTTACCGCGAGTGAAGTCGCCCAGCTCAAGCTCAATGCGGATTGGGTTGTGCTGTCGGCCTGCAACACCATCGCAGGCGACAAGCCCGGCGCCGAGGCCCTGTCGGGACTGGCGCGCTCGTTCTTCTACGCCGGTGCGCGCGCGCTCCTGGTCTCGCATTGGGCCGTGGATTCGGAAGCTGCCACCCGCTTGACCACATCGACTTTCGAGCTGCTCAAAAACGAACCAAAAATCGGGCGTGCCGAAGCCTTGCGCCGCGCGATGTTAACGTACGTTGATGACACCTCGTCACCGCGCAACGCCTATCCCGCGATGTGGGGGCCGTTCGCGCTCATCGGCGAGGGCGAGGTACGATAGAACGGCATTGGAATGTCTTTGGGAATTGTCTTTGGAATTGTGCGTCGCAATAACCGTGAGAAACGCCGAAACGCGCATTTGGTTGCGCGATCATTCGTGATTTTTTGATGCGCCTGCTCAGAGCTGACATGCGCGACGTTTGGCGCGGTCCTTGAATAAACCAAATCCTGCGGGATCGGCTTGGCAACGCCAGCGTTCATCAGTATTAGGTCGTCCAACCGAGGCCGGACGGCCTGTAATCACGGTGACCGCGGCGGCGCCAAAGCATGATCGCGCTGAGTGTCGTGGGTTCTAGGAGGATTTTTCGTGCAAGAGATGGGCGTGCGCAACGGTGCCTTCGGCGCCGACAAATTCGGCTTAAAGAATCTCAAGCAGGTTCACTGGAACCTCGGTGCGCCGCAACTCTATCAATACTCGCTCTCCGCGGGCGAGGCGGTGCTGTCGGCCGACGGCGCGCTGTGCGCCGACACCGGCGAGTTCACCGGCCGCAGTCCCAAGGACAAGTTCACGGTGCGTGACGCCACCACCGACAAGAAGATGTGGTGGGCCGGCAACCAGTCGATCACCGCGGAGCAGTTCGAGACTCTCTACCAGGACTTCCTCAAGCACGCCGAAGGCAAGAGCCTGTTCGCGCAGGACCTCTATGGCGGCGCCGATCCGGCCTACCGCATCAAGACCCGCGTCTTCACCGAGCTCGCCTGGCACTCGCTGTTCATCCGCACGCTGCTGATCCGCCCCGAGGCGATCGAGTTGTCGAGCTTCACGCCGGAGCTCACCATCATCGACATGCCGAGCTTCCGCGCCGATCCGAAGCGCCATGGCTGCAAGTCGGAGAACGTCGTCGCGATCGACTTCGCCCGCAAGATCGTGCTGATCGGCGGCTCCTACTATGCCGGCGAGATGAAGAAGTCGGTCTTCACCACGCTGAACTACTACCTGCCCGAGCGCGGCGTGATGCCGATGCACTGCTCTGCGAATGTCGGCGCCAAGGGCGACGCCGCGATCTTCTTCGGCCTGTCCGGCACCGGCAAGACCACGTTGTCCGCCGATCCCAACCGCACGCTGATCGGCGACGACGAGCACGGCTGGGGCCCGAACGGTGTCTTCAATTTCGAAGGCGGCTGCTATGCCAAGTGCATCAAGCTGTCGCAGGACGCCGAGCCCGAGATCTACGCTGCCTCGACGCGCTTCGGCGCGGTGCTCGAGAACTGCGTGCTCGACGAAGACACCCGCGTGGTCGATTTCGACGACGGCTCCAAGACCGAGAACACGCGCTCGGCCTATCCGCTCGAATTCATCCCGAACGCCTCGCGCACCGGCCGCGCGCCGCAGCCGAAGAACGTGGTGATGCTCGCCGCCGACGCCTTCGGCGTGCTGCCGCCGATCGCAAAGCTGTCGCCGGCGCAGGCGATGTATCACTTCCTGTCGGGCTACACCGCCAAGGTCGCGGGTACCGAGCGCGGTCTCGGCAATGAGCCGCAGCCGGAATTCTCGACCTGCTTCGGCTCGCCCTTCCTGCCGCTCGATCCCAGCGTCTATGGCAACATGCTGCGCGACCTGATCGCCGAGCACAATGTCGACTGCTGGCTGGTCAACACCGGCTGGACCGGCGGCAAGTACGGTGTCGGCTCGCGCATGCCGATCAAGGTGACGCGCGCGCTGCTGACCGCTGCGCTCGACGGCTCCTTGCGCAACGTCGAATTCCGCACCGACAAATATTTCGGCTTCGCGGTCCCGACCGCGCTGCCGGGCGTGCCGAGCGAGATCCTCAACCCGGTCAACACCTGGAAGGACAAGGACGAGTTCGACAAGACCGCCCGCGCGCTGGTCGGCATGTTCCAGAAGAACTTTGCCAAGTTCGAAGCCCAGGTCGATGCCGAGGTCCGCGCCGCTGCGCCGGACGTGAAGCTGGCGGCGGAGTAGTTTCGCTTTTGCTTGAACGCAAAAGGGCGGCCGCGAGGCCGCCCTTTTTGTGTGTGGCCACCCGCGCGAACCACACTCTCGGTGTCGTCCCGGCGCAGGCCGGGACCCATACCGCGTGATCTATCGAGGGAGCGCGGCGCAAGTACCAGCGAAGCCACCACGAGTCTTCACCAAACTAGTCCCTGTGGTTATGGGTCCCGGCCTGCGCCGGGACGACGCTGTGGAGACAGTAGCGCCTACGCCTTGAAATACGCGATCTGCGTTGTCGTCGCGAGCAGCCTTCCGTTCGGTGACCACAGCTCGGCGTTCTGGTCCGCGTAGCTCTTGTGCATGATCTTCGAATCGGCCGTCGCGAGCACACGGGTGATGTCCTCGGCCGCGAGCTCTTCACTGTCCGTGTGGAAATAGGTCGTCAGCGACACCGTGCCGAATGGCACCAGCTCGCGCCGCGCGTGGAAGATGCGGCCGAAGAAGGCGTCCGACATCGACATCAGCGACAGCATGTCGAGCTTGCGCGGCGTGCGGTCGCCGATCCAGATCTTCGAATAGGTGCTGGCGAGCTCGGACTTGGGCGGGCCGATCCGCATCTCGCCCTCGACGAAGCGGAATTCGTACTGGTTGGCCCAGGACGCGGCGATCTTCGGGAACGGCAGCGTCTCTTCGAACGGCTTCGTATCAGGATATTGCGCCACCCTGTGCTCCCAGGACGGCCGGCGTTCGGCGAATACGGCGGTGGCGAGCGTTGCGACCTCGCCGCCGCCTTGCGACAGTTCGACGCTCCAGTGCTGGCTGGAGCGGTTGGCCTTCACCAGCCGCACGTCCAAATCGACCGGCCCCTTCGCGATCGGCGCGCAGTAGTTGACGGTGAGCGCCAGCGGATCTCCGGCACGTTCCGGATGGTCGATCAGCGCGCGCAAAATGGTCGCTGCCGTGACGCCGCCGAACGGGCCGACAAAGGCCCAGTAATCGTCGCTGGTGTGTCCCTGCCAGCTCGAGTCGCCGGCGGTGACGCGCGTGGCGTCGTCGAAGGGGTGCGGGAGCTTGGCGTGCATTGCTTGATCCGGCGTCTAATGGCGGACGTCATATCACGTCCGTCGCCGGCTTGTGCAATTACCTCCGGGGTAACCGATTCCACCTTGCGGAAAATCAGCCCGCGGCGTCGCGCAGGTTCGGCAGCAGCGGCGTGGTCGGATTGACCGGCACGTTCCAGATTTCCTCGGCATATTCGCGGATGGTGCGGTCGGAGGAGAACCACGCCATGCGCGCGACATTGAGGATGCTGGCGCGTGTCCATGCCGGGGCCACCTGCCAGCGCGCATCCACGCTGCGCTGCGCTTCGTAATAGGAATCGAAATCGGCGCTGACCATGTAATGGTCGAGATAGCGTAGCGCGTGCGCGATGGATTCGAAGCGGCCGGGATCGCCGGGCGAGAACTCGCCGGCGCCGACGGCATTGATGGCGCGCTGGAGCTTTGGCGAACTGCGGATCACGTCGGAGGCGTCCAGCCCCTGCTTGCGCCGGATCATCACGTCGCCGGCTTCCATGCCGAAGATCGCGATGTTCTCCGCGCCGACATGGTCGCGGATTTCGATGTTTGCGCCGTCGAGCGTGCCGATGGTGAGGGCGCCGTTCAGCGACAGCTTCATGTTGCCGGTGCCGGAGGCTTCCATGCCGGCAGTCGATATCTGCTCCGACAGGTCGGCCGCAGGAATGATGACCTCGGCGAGGCTGACATTGTAGTCGGGCAGGAAGACGACCTTGAGCTTGCCGCCGATGGCGGGGTCGTTGTTGACGACTTCCGCAACGTCGTTGATCAGCTTGATGATCAGCTTGGCGTAGCGGTAGCTCGCCGCCGCCTTGCCCGCGAAAATCTTCACCCGCGGCACCCAGTTGCCGTTGGGATCGTCCTTGATCGCCTGGTACAGCGCGACCGTCTCGATGACGTTGAGCAGCTGGCGCTTGTATTCGTGGATGCGCTTGATCTGCACGTCGAATAGCGCGCTCGGATCGACCTTGATGCCGAGCCGCTCGCCGATCAGGCGCGCCAGCGCCGTCTTGTTGTGAAGCTTGACTGCGCGGAACTTCTTCTGGAATTCGACGTCGCTGGCGCGGGCTTCGATCAGGCTGAGCTGCGTCGGATCGTCGAGAACGGCATCGCCGCAGGTCTCGCGCAACAGATCGGTCAGCTTCGGATTCGCCAGCATCAGCCAGCGGCGGAAGGTGATGCCGTTGGTCTTGTTGGTGATGCGGCCGGGATAGAGATGGTTGAGGTCGTGGAACACGGTCTCGCGCATCAGGTCCGAATGCATCGCCGAAACGCCGTTGATGCGGTGCGAGCCGACGAAGGCGAGCTGGCCCATGCGCACGCGCCGCCCGCTCCGCTCGTCGATCAACGAGACCGAGGCACGGAAGTCGATGTCGCCGGGGGCGCGCGCCTCCGCGAGCGCGAGATGCTGCACGTTGATGCGGTAGATGATCTCGAGATGCCGCGGCAACAGCCGTTCGAACAGCTCGACCGGCCAGGTCTCGAGCGCCTCGGGCAGCAGCGTGTGGTTGGTGTAGGACAGCGTGGCGACCGTGATCTTCCAGGCTTCGTCCCAGCGGAAATTGTGGTCGTCGATCAGAATCCGCATCAGCTCGGTGACGGCAAGGCTCGGATGGGTGTCGTTGAGCTGCACCGCGACCTTGCTCGACAGGCTGCGGAGCTGGCCGTCCGACGCAAGATGCCGCTTGATCAGGTCCTGCAGTGAAGCCGAGACGAAGAAATATTCCTGGCGCAGGCGCAGCTCGCGGCCCGCCGGGCTCTCGTCGTTCGGATAGAGGAATTTACAGATCGCCTCCGCGCGCGACTGCTCGGCGCTGGCGCTGACATAGTCGCCGGTGTTGAAGGCGTCGAGCTTCAAGGGATCGGGCGAGCGCGCCGACCACAGCCGCAGCGCGTTGACGTGCTGGCCGCGCCAGCCGACGATCGGCGTGTCATAGGCCATCGCCTGCACGGTCTCGGACGGATGCCAGATCGCGCGATCGCGGCCCTTGTCGTCGACATGCTCGACACCGCCGCCGAAGCGGATGTCATAGATCACTTCGGGCCGCTGCAATTCCCAGGGGTTGCCGAAGCCGAGCCATTCGTCCGGATATTCCTGCTGCCAGCCCTGATTGATGATCTGGCGGAACAGGCCGTAATCATAACGGATGCCGTAGCCGATCGCGGGGATCGACAGCGTCGCCATGCTTTCCATGAAGCAGGCGGCAAGACGGCCCAGGCCGCCATTGCCGAGCGCCGCATCCGGCTCGCATTTGCGTAGCTCAGGCAAGGAGACGCCGAGATCGCCGAGCGCGACCTCGAAGATCTTCAGCAGCCCCATATTGTTCAGCGCGTCGCTGAAGAGGCGGCCGATCAGGAATTCGAGCGAGAGATAGTAGACGCGCTTGCGCCCCGCATCGTAGCTGCGCTTCTCCGCGGACAGCCAGCGATGCACGATGCGGTCGCGCAGCGCTAGCGCCGCGGCCTGGTACCAGTCGTGCTTGGTCGCCATGCCGGCATCCTTGCCGATGGCAAGGCGCAGCTTCGCCAGGATAGCGCCCTTGATCTCAGCCAGCGCGAGTTCGTCGATGGGCTGGCCGGGAGCGGGGAAATTGGGCTGGAACGATGAATCTTGCAAAGTCGTCACTTCCTGGTCGCGAGAACACTACTGACCCTACGCATCTTGCCCCTGTGCCGGAACCATCGCTGGTGCGACCGTGCACTGCGCTGGCGTAAAATTATGCAAGGAACGGGCCGATTTGGGAACCCGGACGCATACGGGGAAACGTGGATTTGGTGCTAGAATGGCGGCAGATTCAGCCATCAGTGTGGAGGAGACGCCCCATGCGAGTTCTGATGAGACTGCTGATCGAAATCGCCGCCGCGGCCCTGCTCGTCGTCTGCATCATCGCTTCCAGCGCCGCCTTCGCCGCCGGCAAGATGGGCCGCAGCGCCGACGGCCTGAGCTGCGCCGTCTCGCTCCCGCAAAACGCAACGCCAGCCGCCCGCTGCGCCGCCATCAAGCGCCAATGCGGCGGCAAGTTTTACGCGAGCACGTGCGGGGACAGGTTGATGTCGGCCTCGAATTGAGGGGGAATGGCTCGCGACAAAGAAGACAAAGAAAAAGAGAGGGTCGTCCCGGCGCAGGCTCCCACTCCAATGTCGTCCTGGCGAAAGCCAGGACCCATTACCCCGCCTGTCAGATAAGGCCTGACCGATCATTCCAATCGGGATTTTCCTCCTCGATCAGCTTGATCTTCCAGTCCCGCTTCCAGAACTTCAATTGCTTCTCGCGCGCGATCGCCTCTTGCGGAGTTGCGAAGGCTTCGACGTGCACAAGGCGGAAGATCTTGTATTTCAGAACGAACTTCGAACCCCGACCCGAACGGTGCAGCTCAAGCCGCGCGCGGAGGTCGTTGGTGACGCCGATATAAATTGTCCCGTGATGGCGGCTCGCCAAGATGTAGACGTAGTAGCTGCTTGCGCTCATGGCCTCAGCTCGCAAGGGCAACGCTGACCGGGGTAATGGGTCCTGGCTTTCGCCAGGACGACGCTCTCAAATGAAGGCGTCAGTATCAGAACAAATTAAGAACACTTTAGCAAGTCTTTGATATATCATTGTGATTCGGCGCGTTGCCGACACAATATCTAGGGTCTGTCAGACTTCGCGAGGACTACATGTCCACCATTGCCTTCGATCAATTTGCCCTCACCAGGATCGCCGATTTTGCGCGGTCGCTGTCGCGGCTGCATCAGGCGGCGCGGCGTTATGCGGTCGACGACGACCAGTTCGACCGCGAGTTCAACGCGGTGTGCCAGTCGATCTGGGGCTACACCATCGACGATGTCAGCGACGATCTGTTCTCGGCCGAGGACCATCTGTTCCTCGACACGCTCGACGAAGCGCATGCGCGCATCTTCGCCGCCGAGCAGGGTTATGACCTCGTCGACGATCAAGGCATGCTCACCGACTGGTGGGGTTTTTGCTGGATGATCCTGGCCGAGAAACGCGGCCTGCTCACGGCAGACAACCGCGCCGCCGCGCGCGCGGCGATCGAGGAGAAATATCTGGCGGCGCCGAATGTGATCGGCGTGATCATCGGACGGTGATCTCGTGGCTCTGCGTCGCGTCATTTCATGCCGCGTCGCGTCCGGGACACCAGACTGGTCGCTAATCCAGCCCCGCCCGCTTCGCCGGCTTCTGCGTCTTCGGCACCGTCACGTCAGGCAGCGTCTCGCGCACGATCTCCGCGGCCGGGGCATCCGCCGCGACCGTCTCGGCGCGCACCGGTGCCACCTTCATCTCGCCAAGGCGCGCGCGAACTTGCGCGGTGAGGCCGGGATAGGAGGCGACCGGGGTGAAGTCGGCAGTCTGGTCGTTGCCGACGCGGATGCCGGTATAGGCGACGAGGCCGTCGCTGGTGGCGATCACGTCGCCGGGTTTTAGCGACGAGTCCAGCGCCAGATCGACCGGAGCGAGGCCGACCGGCTCGCGGCCGTTGCAGGTGCAGTCGGCGCGCAGCGCCTTGCGATAGGCGAACGCATTCTCGCTGTCGGCGTAGCGCTCGCCGGTCTGTGACGCGGCGCCATCGATCGAGGAGCCGAAATAGATCTTTGTCGGGCTTGCAGGACAGAATGCCTGACACATCTGCGCGGGTGAGGTGAGGCCGCGCATCAGCGGAAAATATTTGCCGTCGCAGCTGCGCACGCAGAACGCCGGTCCCGAGCCGCCGGCGGCGGCCGAACGTGTCGGCGGCACGTATTGCGGGCTTGGGGCATTCTGCTGGCCGGTGAAGGGGTCGGCGTAGGAGCTTGCCTGCGGCGGCACCTCGCGCTGCGGCCGCTGTTGCTGCTGCATTCCGCCGAAGAAGAAGTCGAACAGGCCTTCGGCCGAAACCGGGGCCGGAGCCGCAAGCAGCGGTGCTGCCAGTGTGGCGGCTACAAGCATCGCGCGACGCCGCCGGCGCGCATGGGACATGACTGTACGCAAACGCTTACTCCACCCGACGCTACTCAAACGGCCGGGACCATCAGGTCTCAGCACATGATTCACCATAAGGCGGGATGGTAAATGAGCGGTTGAAGGGGGGCAGGTCTTAGCGGACTCTCGTGCCCCGGACGCAGCGCAACGCATCGCCGGGAACGCTGCGCCGCGCCCGGGACACGGGAGGTATCAAGCCTTCAAAAACTCCGACGCCTTGTACAGCGAGCGGAACGGCAGGCCGGCCGCGCCAAAGGTGTCGTCGGCGCCTTCCTCGCGGTCGACCATGGTCAGTACCAGCACCACCTCGGCGCCGGTCTCGCGCACCGATTCCACCGCCTTCATCGCCGAGCCGCCTGTCGTGGTGACGTCCTCGACGATCACGACGCGCTTGCCCGCCAGCGTCTCGCCCTTGGGCAGCCCCTCGATCGCGAGCTTGGCGCCGTGCTCCTTCGGCTTCTTGCGCACGAAGAAGGCCGCGATGGGATGGCCCTTGATCCAGGAGATCTGCGCCAGCGCGCCGGCCAGCGGCACCGCGCCCATCTCGAGCCCGCCGATGAAATCGAGCTGATCGTCCTTCAGCGCCTCATAGGTCAGCTCGGCGAGCAGGGTCGCGCCCTCCGGATCGAGCATGGTCGGCTTGAGGTTGAAGTAGAAATCGCTCTTGCGGCCCGACGCGAGCGTCACGTCGCCGCGGCCGAAGGAGCGCCGGCGGATGATCTCGAACAGGCGGGCGCGGGAGGCTGATTTAGACACGGCGGGCCCTCGGGAGCGTTCTTGGAGGTGGCGGAATTTATCCGCGACGGCCCCGACATTCCAGAGGGGGCTTCCCCCGTCAACAGGGATCGGCCATCCCGGCCCGCCGGTTGTGGGGGTGCAACCTTCTGGAGTAGGTGGATGCCGGAGATCTCGGGCAGAAAACTGGGCAAGAACACCGACAAGAACACTGGGCAAGAGAACTGGGCAAGAGAACTGGGCAAGGATACGCGAAAAATGACCATCGAGCTGCACACCTGGAATACGCCGAACGGCCGCAAGATCTCGGTCGCGCTGGAGGAAATGGGGCTGCCCTACAAGGTGATCCCGGTGAACATCAGCAAGGGCGAACAGATGGCGCCGGAGTTCCTGAAGCTCTCACCCAACAACAAGATTCCCGCGATCCTCGATCCCGAGGGGCCGGACGGCAAGCCCGTCAGCATCTTCGAGTCGGGCGCGATCCTGCTTTATCTCGGCGAAAAGACCGGCAAATTCCTGCCGAAATCGCTTTCGGGCCGCATTCCCGTCTATGAATGGCTGATGTGGCAGATGGGCGGCTTCGGGCCGATGCCGGGCCAGGTGCACCATTTCATCGCGCTCGAGAACGAGCAGGACCGCGCCTACGGCCTCAAGCGCTACATGGCCGAGACGCGCCGGCTCTACGGCGTGCTCGACCGGCGGCTGGCGGACCGCGACTTCGTCGCCGGCGAGCTCTCGGTTGCTGATTTTGCCATCCTGGGCTGGGCCTGGCGTCACCCTCGCCACAAGGTTGAGCTGACCGACTTCCCCAACGTCAAGCGCTGGTACGAGGCCTTGATGGCACGCCCGGCGGTAAAGCGGGGCATGGAGGCGAAGCTGGATTGAGGGGGGAGGCTGTCGTCACCCGCCTTGTGCGCACTTGCGCACTGGGGCGGGTGACCCAGTATTCCAGAGGCAGAAGGGATTGAGCCGAGAAGCTGTGGCGTACTGGATGCGCCGCCTTCGCGGGGTCGCGCCTCACCTCACACCTTCCGCGCCTCGACCGCCATCCGCACCGCAAGCCCGGCCAGCACCGTGCCCATCAGCCAGCGCTGGACCAGCATCCAGCTTGGCCGGCTTGCGAGAAACAGCGCGATCGATCCGGCCGCGAGCGCGATCATCGCATTCACGCTGACACTGATCGCGATCTGGATCGCGCCGAGCACCACCGACTGAGTCAGCACGCTGCCGGCGGTGGGATCGATGAACTGCGGCAGCAGCGCGAGATACAGCATCGCGATCTTCGGGTTGAGCAGATTGGTGACGAATCCCATTGCGAACAATTTGCGCGGGCTGTCGATCGCAAGCTGCTTCACCTGGAACGGCGAGCGCCCGCCCGGCTTCACCGCCTGCCAGGCCAGCCACAACAGATAACCGGCGCCGGCAAAGCGCAGCGCGTCATAGGCGAAGGGAACGGCGAGCAGCAGCGCCGTGATGCCGAACGCCGCGCACAACATGTAGAACACGAAGCCGAGCGCCACGCCGCCGAGTGAGACGATGCCCGCCGCCGGCCCTTGCGTGATCGAACGCGAGATCAGGTAGATCATGTTCGGCCCGGGCGTGAGCACGAGGCCGAGGCAGACGAGGGCGAAGCCGAGCAGGGCGGAGGTGTGGGGCATGGCTGAACCGGTGCGGGAGACGGCACGGTTCTAATGTGCGGGCGATCGCGAGGCCATCGCGCAATTGCTCGGAGGACAATTCGATTCGTGCATCTCACTCCAGTGTCGTCCCGGCGAAGGCCGGGACCCATACCCCCAGGGAGAAGTGTGGCGCGGGACCGTAGTGGGCAATCTTCGCCCAACTCGATCCTGTGGTTATGGGTCCCGGCCTTCGCCGGGACGACACCGTGTTTGTGGCGTTAGCGAAGCGCAAGTGAGCAGAGGTGAAGAGCCGTCAGTGCGCCTCGTCCCAATTGTTCGCCGCACGTGCATCGACATGCAGCGGCACCGAGAGCAGCACGGCCGGGAACGGCGCGTCCTGCATCACGTGCTGCACGACGGGGAGCGTCGCCTCGACCTCCGCGTCCGGCACCTCGAAGATCAGTTCGTCATGCACCTGGAGCAGCATCTGCGCAGTCAGCTTCTTCCGGACCAGGGCATCCTCCATCCGCGTCATGGCGCGACGGATGATGTCGGCGGCGGTGCCCTGGAGCCGCGCGTTGATCGCGGCACGCTCGTTGAACGCGCGCACCGAGGCGTTCGAGGCCTTGATGTCGGGATAGTACATCTTCCGCCCGAACAGCGTGGTGACGTAGCCCTGGCTCCGGCAGAAGTCGCGCGTCTCGTCCATGTAGGCGCGGATGCCGGGGAAGCGCTCGAAGTACTTCTTGATGTAGGCGGAGGCCTCTTCGCGCGCGATGCCGAGCTGGTTGGCGAGGCCGAATGCCGAAATGCCGTAGATGATGCCGAAATTGATCGCCTTGGCGCGGCGCCGGATTTCGCTCGGCATGCCCTTGATCGGCACGCCGAACATTTCGGAGGCCGTCATCGCGTGAATGTCGAGGCCATCGCGGAACGCCTGCTTCAGCACGGCAATGTCGGCGATCTCGGCGAGCAGCCGCAGCTCGATCTGCGAATAGTCGGCGGAGACGAGCTTGTGCCCTGGCGTTGCGATGAAGGCGCGCCGGATCTTGCGCCCGTCCTCGGTGCGCACCGGAATGTTCTGCAAATTAGGCTCGTTCGACGACAGCCGGCCCGTCGTGGTTGCGGCCAGCGCGTAGGTCGTGTGCACGCGGTGGGTCTGGGGATTCACGTAGGTCGGCAGCGCGTCGGTATAGGTCGATTTCAGCTTCGAGACCTGGCGCCACTCCAGAATCTTCTTCGGGAGGTCGTGGCCCTGCTCGGCGAGCTCGTCGAGCACCTGAGCGGTGGTGGACCACGCCCCGGTCTTGGTCTTGGTGCCGCCGGACAGTCCCATCTTGCCGAACAGGATGTCGCCGATCTGCTTCGGGCTGCCGACATTGACGGGCTCGCCCGCGATCTCCTGGATCTCGGCTTCGACGCGGGCCGCGGTCTGGGCGAAGTCGCCGGAGAGACGCGACAGCACCTGGCGGTCGATCGAGATGCCGCGCCGCTCCATGCGCGCGAGCACCGCGACCAGCGGCCGCTCCAGCGTCTCGTAGACCGCGGTCATGTGCTCGGCGACGAGGCGCGGCTTCAGCACGCGCCAGATGCGCAAGGCGATGTCGGCCCCTTCCGCCGACAGCGGCGCGGCCTTGTCGATCGGCACCTGGTCGAACGTGATCTTGCCCTTGCCGCTGCCGAGCAGCTCGCTCTCCTTGAGCATGGCGTGGCCGAACCAGCGCTCGGACAGCGACTCCAGCCCGTGCGAGCCGCGGCCGGCGTCCAGCACATAGGAGATCAGCTGCGCATCGTCGGTGTTGCGCAGGGTGATGCCGTGCTGCGCCAGCATCACGGCGGAGAACTTGACGTCGAATCCGATCTTGAGGATGCCCGATGATTCCAGCACCGGCCGCAGCGCCTCGATCGCTTCGTCGTGCTTGACCTGATCGGGCGCGAGGCCCGCGTCGAACAGGCCGGCGCCGCCGCCGGACTGCTTGTGCGCCAGCGGCACGTAGCAGGCCTCGTTCGGCGCCAGCGCCAGCGCGATGCCGCAGAGATCGGCCTGCATCGGATCGATCGAGTTTGCGCGGATCTCGACCGCGACATGGCCGGCATCGTGGATGCGCGCGATGAAGGAATCGAGCTCCTTGAGCGTCTTGATCGCCTGGTACTTGCCGTGCTCGACCGGAAGCTTTCGCAAGGCCTCCTCGCGCGCGGCCGCGAGCGAGATCGGCGCGCCCTTGACGCTGGCCGATTTGTCGCCCTTGTCGCCGCCCGTTGCGGTTGCAGCCGGCGCAAAGAGATCGCCGGAGGCATCGGACGATCTGGCTTTCGCCACACCGTCGCCGCCCCTGGCGCCGCTGCTGTTGCTCGCATCGGCATCGACGTTGGCGGGATCGATCTGCGAATAGTCGGCGACGCGGCGTGTCAGCGTGGTGAATTCCATCGCCTTCAGGAAGGCGACCAGTTTGCGCGCGTCGGGTTCGTGGACGGCGAGATCGTCGAGCGGCACGTCCAGCTTTACCTTGTCGTCGAGCAGCACCAGCTGGCGCGAGATCCGTGCCTTCTCGGCGTTCTCGATCAGCGCCTCGCGCCGCTTCGGCTGCTTGATCTCGGTAGCGCGGAACAGCAATTGCTCGAGGTCGCCATATTCGACGATCAGTTGCGCGGCGGTCTTGATGCCGATTCCGGGTACGCCGGGCACATTGTCGGTGGAATCGCCCGCGAGCGCCTGGACCTCGACCACTTTCTCCGGCGGCACCCCGAACTTCTCGATCACCTCGGGGATGCCGATGCGGCGATCCTTCATGGTGTCGTACATGACCACCTTGTCGGTGACGAGCTGCATCAGATCCTTGTCCGACGAGACGATCGTCGTGGTCGCGCCGCGTTCGCCGGCCTCGCGCGCATAGGTCGCGATCAGATCGTCGGCCTCGAAGCCGCCTTGTTCCAGGCAGGGCAGGTCGAAGGCGCGCACGGCCTCGCGGATCAGCGCGAATTGCGGGATGAGGTCGTCCGGCGCCGGCGGCCGGTGCGCCTTGTATTCGGGATAGATCTTGTTGCGGAACGTGACCTCCGATTTGTCGAAGATGATCGCCAGATGGGTCGGCCGGTTGTCGGCGGGCATGTCGCGGAGCAGCTTCCACAGCATGTTGCAGAAGCCGAGCACGGCATTGACCTGCAAGCCGTCGGACTTGCGGTTCAGCGGCGGCAGCGCGTGATAGGCGCGGAAGATGTAGCCGGAACCGTCGACCAGGAAGATGTGGTCGCCCTTGCCGGCCGCCTTCGCGGCGACGGGCTTGGCAGCAGCTGTCGCAGCAGCGGGCTTGGTTTCGGCATCGGCGGCGGTCTTCGGAGATGTCTTGGGCATGGCCGCAATGTATGAATTTTTGCGGAGTTTGACAGCCTTGGGAGGGGGATTTTTGGACCGCTGGCGCGACTATCCCCCGCTGTCATGCCCCGCGAAAGCGGGGAATCCAGTACGCCGCGGCTTATCGGTCGATCATTGCGGTCTCTGGAATACTGGGTCGCCCGGTCGAGCCGGGCGACGACAGCGAGTTTGTCACTCCGCCGCCTGCAACACCGCGCCCGGCTTCTTTGGCGCGATCCAGAATGCGTCCGGCCGCTCGAACAGGAAATTGCCGCCAAGTCGTAGCGCGACCTGCCAGATCGCGAGCGCGCCGATCACGCCGACGACGGTCACGATCAGCGACACCGCGCCGATGTCGGGAATGATGCCGGTGCGCAACAGCAGCGTCCGTGTCGCTGCCATCGGCAGGAAGAAGGCGAGATAGATCACGATCGAATGCTCGCCGCAGAAACGGAAGACATTCAGCCATTGCGCGCGCGCGAGCAGGGTGCCCATCGTGATGATGGCGCAGGCACCGGCGAAGCCGAGCACGAGCGACACGATCTTCCATTCGCTGGCGCCGAGCACAACGAGGCCGGCATTCACCAGCGCCCATGTCGCGAGCGCTGCCAGCGCCCCCGCGGGATGATTGCGCGCGCGGTCCGACAGCGCGAACACGTAGGGCGCGAACAGATAGCCCGAATAGAAATAGACGAAACGCGCGCAGAACTCGTCGATCGCGGTCCAGCCGGTTGCGACACGCGCCGTCTCCAGCGCGGCCGCGATGAGCCAGATCGCGGGCGGCGGGATTCGCCGTGTCAGTTTTGTGACGACGAAGAAGATCGGCAGGAGATAGATGAACCACAGCGTGCCGAACGGCTCGACGAAGGATTCCAGATATAGCAAGCCGGCGTCGCGCCAGCTCGTTTCCGCCGCAAATGCGGGGGCCTTGAAGCCGAACTGGATTGTCACCCAGACGACATAGAAATAGGCGAAATGCACCACCTTGCGGTCGAGATAGGTTCGCCAGTCCCGGTCGATCACCAGTGGCAGGAACAGGCCCGAAATCAGGAAGAAATCCGGCATCCGGAACGGCTTTGCGAAGGCCACCAATACATGCATGAAGCCGGTCTCGCCGGCGGCGAGCTCGACCCCCAGCACCGAATGCATCATCACGACCATGACGATGCAGATGCCCTTGGCGTAATCGACCCAATCGATACGCGCAGCAGAAGGGGCTTTGAGTCCCCCGCTCGCGGCGATTGTGCCTGATGGTGCCATGTGTCCCTTTTCGAGGCGTGTTCCGCCCGGGTCTGTGTGAACGCGGAGCAGTGTGGCGCCTTGCGGCTTACGATTTCTTTACCGGTACAATTCGTGTGCCGGTTTTTGCACGCGGGCTGTTCCCTCGCCTCGGGAAAATGCTAAACCGCCCCGAATTGGGGTTTCGTTAACCAAGCCAAACAGGGTTTTTCATGCGAATCGCGATGATCGGAACGGGCTATGTGGGACTGGTGTCCGGAGCCTGCTTTGCGGATTTCGGTC
>NZ_JAFCKJ010000017.1 GCF_018130465.1 Bradyrhizobium canariense | reverse complement strand
CCAAGCTTGCCGGCGGTGTCCACCGTCTCGACGGCCAGCTCATGGTCGTCCTCGACGTCGACCGCGTCCTCGAGCTCAAAACCGAAGTGCAGATGGCTGCGTGAGCCCCAAAAACATCGAAGCCGGAGAACCAAAATGAAGACGTGTTTGGTGGTCGATGATTCCAGCGTCGTGCGCAAGATTGCACGCCGGATCCTGGAAGGCCTGGAATTCGAAGTCACAGAGGCCGAGGACGGCTCCAAAGCGCTCGAGGTCTGCCAGCGCAAGCTGCCCGATGCGGTGCTGCTGGACTGGAACATGCCGGTGATGGACGGCTTCGAGTTCATGGGTCACATGCGCCGCCTGCCAGGCGGCGACCAGCCCAAGGTCGTGTTCTGCACCACCGAAAACAACGTGGCTCATATCGCTCAGGCGCTCAGCGGCGGCGCCAACGAGTACATCATGAAGCCCTTCGACAAAGACATTATCGCCGACAAATTCGCCGAAGTCGGCTTGATCCCGGTCGGACAAGCGATGGTCTGAGTGTCTGGCGGAGTGTTCCAGCCAGAGTGTTCCAGTACAGCTTCCGAGAGGCCATCCGTGACCCCGACCGAGTATGAGTATCTGCGCAAGTTCCTGAGGGATCATTCCGGGCTCGATCTGTCCGCAGACAAGCAATATCTGATTGAAAGCCGGCTGTTGCCGCTGGCGCGCAAGGCCGGGCTCTCCGGCATCGGCGAGCTCGTGCAGAAGCTGCAAGGTGCTGGCTCGGCCGCGCTCGTCACCAGCGTGGTCGAGGCGATGACCACCAACGAGACCTTCTTCTTCCGAGACAAGGTCCCGTTCGATCATTTCCGCGACACCATCATGCCGGAGATCATCAAGGCCCGCGCCGGCCGCCGCAGCGTGCGCATCTGGTGCGCCGCCGGCTCGACCGGGCAGGAGCCCTATTCGCTGGCGATGAGCCTGAAGGAGATGGGTGCGGCCCTGACCGGATGGCGCGTCGAGATCATCGCGACCGACCTGTCGCAGGAAGTGCTCGAGAAGGCCAAGGCCGGCATCTACAGCCAGTTCGAAGTGCAGCGCGGCCTGCCGATCCAGATGCTGATGAAATATTTCAAGCAGACCGGCGAGACCTGGCAGATCAATCCCGAGCTGCGGGCGATGATCCAGCACCGGCAGCTCAATTTGCTGCACGATTTCGCCCAGCTCGGCACCTTCGACGTCATCTTCTGCCGCAACGTGCTGATCTATTTCGACCAGGACACCAAGATCAACATCTTCAACCGCCTGGCGCGCCAGATCGAGGGAGACGGCTTCCTGGTGCTGGGCGCGGCCGAAACGGTGGTCGGGCTAACCGACACGTTCAGGCCGATTCCGGAGCGGCGCGGCCTCTACAAGCCGAACGACCCGCGTGCCGCAGCCGCCAAGCCGGCTCTCGCCGGCGCAGCGCCGCGCATGGCGATCATGGCAGGACGATAGGCATGGCCGAGGATGGCAAGGGCGCGGAACGCGTGACGTTCAGTCGCGGCTATGATGTCTGCATCATGGCGATCGACGGCACATGGCGCCGCGACTGCAAGCTCAACGCGATCTCCGACACCGACGCCATCCTCACGGTGGAAGGCTCGATTCAGGGCCTGAACCTGAAGGAATTCTTCCTGCTGTTGTCGTCCACCGGCCTCGCCTACCGCCGCTGCGAGCTGGTGCGCGTCAACGGTGCCGAAATGGACATCCAGTTCCTGCGCGGCAAGAACCGGAAGAAGCGCGCGTCCGGTGGCCGTGACGAGGCGGCGTGATCTTCACGTGCGTCGCGTCGCCGTTTGCTGGACGTTGGTTCATATTTGCTGAAACTTCCGACTGAATTTGCCGTCGCGGCTTTACGTCGCCTAAGCGCGAGCCGTGTATCCATTGCCGGTCTCAATCTCAGGATACGGCAATGCCCAGAAGCTCTCTCTCCCCCCTTCCGTCAAACCTGCCCGATGGCACCGAGCGGCGCGCACTTCAGCTCCTGGTGGTCGATGACGACGCCACGCAGCGCAGCCTGATCACGGTCGCGGCCAGGCAGGCCGGCCACGAAGTCACCGTGGCGCCGTCGGTGGCGGAAGCGATCCAAGCGCTCCGCGCCGCGCGCTTCGACTGCGTGACGCTCGATCTCGTGCTGGAGGATGGCGACGGCATCGACGTGCTGGGCGAGATGGCGAAGGCGAAATTCGGTGGCGCCGTGATCATCATCAGCGGCATGGACGGCAAGCGCCGCAGCGCCGCCCGCAGCTTCGCCCGTTCCGTCGGGATCGAGCTCCAGAGCCTGCCCAAGCCGCTGGATCTGGCGGCGTTGCGTATCAGCCTCGCCAATCTCGGCAAGACCGCAATGGGCCTCCCGGCGATCCACACCTGGGGTGGTGTCGCCACCGACGCGATCGTGGAGCGGCACCGCGCCTGAGCCGCGGGCCTGCCATGCGATGAAATGCGGCCACCGCGCCGCAGCGATCGCGATCTACTCCGTGCTGCCGGCTTCCGACAGGCATTCCAGGGCGTGGCCAAGGCCCGCCCGGCAGGCGTCGAGAGCGGCGAGCGCCGTGGCATACCGGGGTGTGACGTCGTCGAGTACGAAGACGTCGGCGGAACCTTCCGGATCGCTCCCGTGTTCTCGATCCATGGCTGTGGCGATCCGGCGCATGCTGGTCTCGATCTGCGAGATCTGCATGCGAAGGTCAGCCGCAATCAGCTCACGGCTCTCGACTTCGGGCATTGCGACCAGGGGCGGCGTACCGGCCAAATTTAGCATGGATATTCTCCGTCCTCTGCAATTAGGCGCCTCGCCGCTACTTGTGCGTTAAGTCCGTGTCCCGTACAAATACGGTGGGCCGAATCCGCGCCGAACGTCATAACAGTTGGCGCGGACGCGAGTCCTTCATGCCAACCGGATGTGTGGCACATGGCCGAACAAAGCTCTCGCGGTGAAATCTTCGTGGTCGACGACGACGCTGCCGTTCGCGACACCTTGTCGATGGTGTTGAAGGCGGCGGGCTATGAGGTGATCTGTTTTGCGGACGGCGCAGCATTGCTCTCCGTCGCGCGAAGCCGCACACCTGCAGCGGTCCTGCTCGACGTGCACATTCCCGGCAAGTCGGGCCTCGACATTCTCAAGGAGCTGCACGGCGAAGACTATCCGGCACCGATCTTCATGATCTCCGGACAGGGCGATATCGCGATGGCGGTGGGGGCCATCAAGAGCGGCGCGCTCGACTTCATCGAGAAGCCGTTCCGCGGCAGCGAGATCGTCGGCCGGCTCGACGAGGCGATCGGCGCCTATGCACGCAGGCAGTCGGAGAACGCAGCGCCGAAGTTCGGCTCGCTGCATTTCCCGGGACGCGAGCCGTTGACGCGCAGGGAGCGCGAGGTGCTCGAGCAGTTCGCCGCCGGCGCCTCCAACAAGGAGGCGGGCCGCACGCTCGGCATCAGCCCGCGCACCATCGAGGATCACCGCGCCAACATCATGAAGAAGCTCGGTGCGCGCAATGCCGCCGATCTGATCCGGATCGTGATGACCGCGGCCCAGCGCGCGTCGTAAGGCTGGCTCCGCTTTCGTGCCCAAGACGCAACGCATCCCAAGACGCAGCGCATCATGCAATGATGCGCTGCCGAGCCGGGGCCATCTCTCCGATCTCATGGCTGACGTTCTGGGTCCCGGCTCTGCACGGCAGCGTTGCAGGCTGCAGTGCGTCCCGGACACGAGATCTGCATATCACCCGTCCAGCGCCTTGCGGGTGATCCGCGCCAGGTCCGATTTGCGATAGGGCTTCGCCAGCAGCAGAACGCCCGAATCCAGCCGGCCGTGATGGATGATCGCGTTCTCGGTATAGCCGGACGTGTAGAGCACCCTGAGATCGGGACGCGTCCTCTGGAGTTCGTCGGCGAGCTGCCGTCCGTTCATCTTGCCGGGCATGATGACGTCGGTGAACAGGAGGTCGAACGATTTTCCGGCGGCGACGATTGCGAGCGCCTCCGCGGCGTTCGCAGCCTGCAAGGTGACGTAACCGAGCGAATGTAGCTGCGCCAGCACGTAGTCGCGCACCAGCCGGTCGTCCTCGACCACCAGGATCGTCTCGTGCCCGCCCTCGATGGTCGCCGGCGTCACGCCCTCGCCGACCACCGCCGGCGTCTTGCCGGGCGGCAGGTACATCTTGATCGTGGTGCCGTGGCCTTCCTCGCTGTAGATCTTGATATGGCCCGCGGACTGCTTGATGAAGCCGTAGACCATCGAAAGCCCGAGTCCGGTGCCCTTGCCCGGTCCCTTCGAGGTGAAGAAGGGGTCGAACACCCTTGGCAGCATGTTGGCGGGAATTCCGCTGCCGGTGTCGCTCACGGCGATCAGCACGTAGTGTCCCGGCGGGACGTCGTTGACGCTGGCATAGACCTCGTCGAGATAGGCAGCGCCCGTTTCCACGATCAGCTTGCCGCCGCCGGGCATGGCGTCGCGGGCATTGAGCGCGAGGTTGAGCATCGCGGTGGTGAGCTGGCTCGGATCGACGATCGCGACGCAGTTCTCGTCCTCGAACACCGATTCGATATGGATCTGCTCGCCCAGCGTCGGCCGCAATAGTTTCGCGGTGTCGATGATCAGCGCGTTGATGTCGATCTCGCGCGGCTGGAGCGGCTGCTTGCGCGCAAACGCCAGCAGATGCTGCGTCAGCTCGGCGCCACGCCCGGCGGCCTCGTCGATCATCTTGGTGATCGCCGCGAGCTCCGGTTCCTTGGCCACCGCGTCGGCCAGGATCTCGATCGTTCCGGTGATGACGGTGAGGATGTTGTTGAAGTCGTGCGCCACGCCGCCGGTGAGCTGGCCGACCGCCTCCATCTTCTCGGCATGGCGGATGCGCTCCTCGGCCGCGATCTTGTCGGTAAGGTCGCGATAGAACACGTTGAACAGCAGGCCCTCGCGGCGCTTCAGTGCGGTGACGCTCAGCTCGGCCTTGAATTCCTTGCCGTCGCGGCGGCGGCACATGAGCTCGCGGCGGCGGTTCAGCGTCCTGCCGTCCTCGTTTTCCAGGAAATGCTTCAGGCCCGTCCTGACCCTTTCGCGTTCGCTCTCGGCAACGATCAGCTCAATCGTGCTCTTGCCGAGCACCTCGTCGCGGTGCCAGCCGAAGAGTTGTTCGGCCTGCGAATTCCAGTTCAGGATGCCGCCCGTCTCGTCGGTCTGGACGAAGGCGTCGAGTGAGGTCTCGACGATGTTGCGGGCGAGCCGTTCGCTCTCGCGCAGGGATTCCTGCGCGAGCCGGGCCTCCGTCATGTCACGCCCGACAAAGAAGAAGCGCTTGGCCTCGGCGGACCAGCTGCCGAGCCAGGACAGCCAGACCTCGTGGCCGTTCCTGTGGAAGCAGCGGGTGTCGGCGAGCCTGGGACGTTCGCCGCGCCGCAGCGCGCGCATCTCGTCGCGCGACTGGTCGAGATGGGCGGGATGAATGAAATCGACGCCGCTGCGGCCGATCATCTGCTCCGGCCGGTAGCCGAGAATGGCCTCGCTGCTCGGACTGATCTGCACGATGTGGCCGCGTGCGTCCATCACCATGATCAGATCCTGCGAGGTCTCGAAGAGCTGTCGCCGTTCCTCGAGCTGCTGCTGCAGCGCCCGCTCGGCCCGCCGCGCCTCGGTGAGGCTGTGCGCGGTGCCGGAGGCGCCCACGATCTCGCCCGACGGGCCCCTGATCGGCGACAGGCTGAGTGAGATTTCGACCGGCGTGCCATCCTTGCGTAGGCGCACCGTCTCGAAGCGTTCGATCGGTTCACCTCCGGCGATCCGCTGCAAAAAGTCCTTGCCTTGCGCGCGTCGGTCGGGCGGGACGATGATCGAGGTGGATTTCCCGATCGCCTCATTCGCCGAATAGCCGTAGAGGCGCTCGGCGGCAGCATTCCAGCCGGTGATGATGGCGTCGAGCGATTGCATCACGATCGCGTCGTCGGAGGACTCGACGGCGGCGCTGAACAGGCGCTCGCGCGCTTCATGATGGCTTCGCGCGGCCTCGGTGCGGCGATGCTCTTCGATCTCGCGTTCAAGAGCGGCCGTCTTCGCTCGCGTTTCCTCGACCATTTGGGCGAATGCCCGCGCCAGCACGCCTGTCTCGCCGCTCGCATCGACGGGAATGTCGGCGCGCCGTCCGCTGCCGATCGCCTCCACCGCGGCGGTCAGACGCCCAATCGGCCGCGTCAATGAGCGCGCCAGCAGCACCGCAAGTAAAGCTGCGGCAAGGACGGCAAGCAGGCCGACCAGCGTGGAGGTCTTTTGAATCGCCGCCGGAACGCGGCTGAACACGGTTGGGGGGACCGTCTCGATGATTGCCAGCCACTCCTTGCCGGCAAGCAGCGCCGGTGCGATCGCCGCTCCACTCGGCCGGCCCGACCGGTCGCTCAGAAGCTGCGTGGATCCTTGCGGCAGGCCGGCCCGGGCTGCAAAGAAAGGAAAGTCACGGCGCCAATCGTTGGCGTTGCCATGCAATGCACCGAATTCCCGCGCGCGATCGGGATGGACGAGATAGTCACCACGCGAATTCACGACATAGATCTCTCCCCCTGCGCTCGCGGTCGAGCGGACGCGGTCGAGCGCCGGACGCATGTCGATATTGGCGATGACGATGCCGAACGGCTTGCCGTCCGGCGTGAACAGCGGCGTCGCGACCCGCAACGTCGGAATGTGAGGGTCCGTGGTTCCTCCCTGCCGGGTGGCGAGATCGACGGGCGAAACATAGATGTCGCCCGGCGCCAAGCGAATCGTCTCCTGGAAGTAGGTTCGTTCGCTCTTGCTCTCGAGTTCGCCGTTGGGGACAATCCGTGCTGCTCCGTTCGGGCCGGCGCGATCGACGCGGACCAGTTCGCGCTGGTCGTCGTCAAGGCCGATGATTCGAAATTGCCCGTAGCTCGGTTTCGCGTCGATCTCGGCTGCGAGCCGCGCTGCGATGCGCTCGCGCCAGGTTTGCTCCGAAACGCCGTCGAGAGCGTCGATGCCTCCGCCGATATGGGCGCGGATCAGGCCATTGATGGCTGCGGCGGAGCGATAACCGAGCAGATCGCCGCGAGCGCCGGCAACGTAGGATTCAAGATGGGTGGCCAGCAGGCTCGACTGGGCTTCGATCCGTTCCAGGACCCGCGGAATGACGGCCTGGGTGATGTTGCGATAGCCGAGCCAGCCGACTGCGGCCACGGTGACCGCCACCAGCAGGATCATCGCGATGGCGAGCCGCGTGGCGAGCGTCATGGGGATATTTGCACCGCTTCCCGAATGGCCGCGCCCGTGCTCGCTTGGAACAGAATGAAGGTCTTTGTCATCGGCGGCCGGTGCTGACATTCGGATTCCCCACCGATGTCGTCCGCGCCGCGTCCAGGCAGCCATCGACCGCGGCGAGCAGTGCGTCGGCCCGGAACGGCTTCTGCAAGCTCGCCACCGCGCCGAGCTTGGTCGCCATCTTGAGGAAATCCGGCTCTGCATAGGCGTCGGCGTGAGCGAGCGGCCGGAAATGACGACGATCGGAATCGCCGGCTGCAGCGCCCGGATGTGGCGCATCGTCTCCAGACCGTCCATGCCGGGCATGAAGATGTCGAGAAACAGCAGGTCGAACTGGCTGGCCTCGAACAGCGCAAGCCCCTTGCGGCCGTCTCCGGCGACGGTGACGTGATGACCGGTCCGCTCCAGGAGCAGCCGGATCGTCATCTGCACGGCCGGGTCGTCATCCACGATCAGGATGTTGGCCACGTCTGGTATCCTCCGGGTCGGATGGGACTTCCCAGCGACCGCAAATCAAACCATCAACGCCGAAATTGTTGCGCGGATTGCCTCCGGCCTGCAAGCACTTCGCGGGCGATCCGACGATTGCTCGCAAAAGGCGAACTCGGCGCGCCAACTTATGCACGGTTACGTGCATAAGCGCTCGCGACAACCGCGCGCCCTATGCCTAGTCGGTCAGGTATTCCGGATAGTGGCTTCGGATCGTGTCGAGCTCGCTCAGCGTGCCGGACAGGTGCTTGCGCAGATGCTGTTGCGCGGCATCGGCGTCGCCGTCCTCGATCGCGCGCGTGATCAGCTTGTGATGGCGGACGATGTTCTGGGCCTTGCCGGGTGAGGGCAGATGCAGCCGGCGCAACCGGTCGATATGTCCGCTGCGGCTGCGCACCAGCGTCCAGAGCTCCTGCTTGCCGGCCGCTTCATAAAGCTGCGCGTGAAAATCATTGTCGCCGGCGATGAAGCTCTCGAAGTCTCCGGCCTTGGCGAATTGTTGCTGGAGCGCGATCGTGTGGTCGAGGCGTATGACCAGGGCTTCGCCGTGCTGCTCCGCGAGCAGCCGGACGATTTCGAGCTCGAGCGCCTGGCGCAGGAAATGGGCCTGCTCGGCGCGGCCGACATCGACTCGGCTGACGACGGTCGCGTGCTGCGGAAACACGTCGACCAGCCCTTCTTCCTCCAGCCGCATCAAGGCGTCGCGGATCGGCGTCGAGCTGACGCCGAATTGTGCGGCGAGATCTGTGCGCGACAGCGGCGAGCCCGGCGGCAGTTCCAGCGCGAGAATGGCGTTGCGCAGCCGCTCGAACACTTGCGGGGCGGCCTGCCGGGCCCGGTCGAGCCGCGCGCCGGGGCGGGCGGCCGCGCGGGGCGCGGGGTGGGCTGTTTCCATGCGAAGGGCTCCGGCCGGCCTTGCCTTTGATACACTAATGCATTAGTGCATCAGTGAGATCGCTCGTCAATGGCGACCGGAGGAAACGAACAACAATGATCAAGCAATTGCAGTGTGGCCTCACAGCCATCGCCCTGATCGCCGCAACGGCGCTGACGGCCTCGCCCGCGAAGGCGCAGCAAAAGTCCGAGATCTCGCTGTCGCGGCAGCCCGGCATTTTCTACATGCCGAGCCACATCATGGAAAAGCAGAAGCTGATCGAGAAGCACGCAGCTCAGCTCGGGGTAGCGGGTGTCACCACCAAATGGGTCACCTTCTCCGGCGGCGGTGCGCAGACCGATGCGCTGCTCGCGGGCGGCGTCGACATCCTCAACACCGGCACCGGCAATCTGCTGCTGCTGTGGGACCGCACCCGCGGCGGCGTCAAGGGCATCGTCGCGACCTCGGCGCAGCCGATGACGCTGATCAGCCGCGACGCCAACATCAAGTCGATCAAGGATTTCGGTCCCAGCGACAAGATCGCCGTGCCGACCGTAAAAGTCTCGACCCAGGCGATCGTGCTTCAGATCGCCGCCGCCGAGGCCTTTGGTGCCGACCAGTGGTCGAAGCTGGATGCCAACACGGTCCAGCTCGGCCATCCCGACGCCTATGCGGCGCTGTCCAACTCCAAGCACGAGGTGCACACCCACTTCTCGATTCCGCCGTTCACCTTCCTCGAGCTGAAGAACGTGCCGGGCGCGCATGTCGTGTTGTCGTCGCCCGACGTGATGGGCGGCCCGCTCAGCCAGGCGCAGTTCTTCACCACCACGAAGTTCGCCGATGCCAACCCGAAAATCATCCAGGCCGTGCGCGATGCGACCAAGGAAGCGCAGGATCTGATCCGCAGCGACACCAGACAGGCGGTCGAGATCTACAAGGAGATCACCGGCGACAAGACCTCGGTGGAAGAGCTGCTCGATCTCCTCAAGGAGCCCGGCATGATGGAGTGGAATCTCGAACCGCAAGGCACGATGAAATTCGCCGCCCATCTGTTCAAGACCGGCACGCTGAAGACTCAGCCCAAGGCCTGGACCGATTACTATCTCCCCGTCGCCCACGATCTGAAGGGCAACTGATGGCGCTGCTCGACGTCAGCTCCGTGACGCTGCGCTACAAGACCTCCAGCGCCGTCGTCACCGCCACGGAAAGGGTGAGCTTCACCGTCGACAGGTCCGATCGCTTCGTGCTGCTCGGGCCGTCCGGCTGCGGCAAGTCGACCCTGCTCAAGGCTGTCGGCGGCTATATGGCGCCGAGCGAGGGCCGCATGACCATCAACGACCGCGAGATCCACGGTCCCGGCGCTGATCGCATGATGATCTTCCAGGAGTTCGACCAGCTCCTGCCCTGGAAGAGCGTGCTCGCCAACGTGATGTTCCCGCTGCTGACCGCGCGAAAACTGTCCCGCAAGGACGCCGAAGTGCGGGCGCGGGCCTATATCGAGAAGGTCGGGCTGACACGCGTGGCCGATGCCTATCCGCACACGCTGTCCGGCGGCATGAAGCAGCGCGTCGCGATCGCGCGCGGCATGGCGATGGAGCCCGATATCCTGCTGATGGACGAGCCGTTTGCGGCGCTCGATGCGCTGACGCGCCGGACCTGCCAGGACGAGTTGCTCCAGCTCTGGAGCGAGACCAAATTCACCGTGCTGTTCGTGACGCATTCGATCGCGGAAGCGATCCGCATCGGCAACCGCATCTTGCTGCTGTCGCCGCATCCCGGCCGCGTCAAGGCCGAAGTGGTCGACGTCGACAAGGTCTCCAATGACGATGGCAGTGCCGGCCGGCTGGAGAAGGAGATTCACAATCTCCTGTTCGCCTCCGAAGCAACGGCGCATTGAGGGAGCCGCCATGGGCGAAGCCAGAATATTGCTGCGTGACGCGCCGGTCGCCGGCGGCACAGTCGAGGTCGAGCGCAAGCTGAGCGTGCTTGAGCTGTTGTGGAACGATGGTTTTGTCCGCAAGACCGCGATCATCCTGTTCCTGGCCGCGGTCTGGGAGGCCTACGGCCTCACCCTCGACAATCCGCTGCTGTTTCCGACGATGCACGACACCATCGTCACGCTGTTCGACCGCGTGAAGGACGGCACGATTCCGATGCGGGCCTGGGCCTCGCTGAAGGTGCTGTTCATGGGCTATTCGGCCGGCATCGTGCTCGCCGCGATCTTCACCGTGCTCGCGATCTCGACGCGCATCGGCACCGACTTCCTCGAGACTGTTACGGCGATGTTCAATCCGCTGCCGGCGATCGCGCTGTTGCCGCTCGCTTTGATCTGGTTCGGTCTCGGCAACGGCAGCCTCGTCTTCGTGCTGATCCATTCGGTGCTGTGGCCGGTCGCGCTCAACACCCATTCCGGCTTCAAGAGCGTGTCCAACACGCTGCGCATGGTCGGCCGCAATTACGGCCTGCGCGGGCTGCCCTACGTGGCGAAAATCCTCATTCCCGCGGCCTTCGGCTCGATCCTTACCGGTCTCAAGATCGGCTGGGCCTTCGCCTGGCGCACGCTGATCGCGGCCGAGCTGGTGTTCGGCGTATCGTCGGGGCAGGGCGGGCTCGGCTGGTTCATCTTCGAAAACCGTAATCTGCTCGACATACCTGCCGTCTTCGCAGGCCTCTTGACGGTGATTATCATCGGGTTGTTTGTCGAGAACCTGATCTTCCGCGCCATCGAGCGGAACACCGTCCAGAAATGGGGCACCCAATCATGACCAAGAAGAAAATTACGCCCGACCAGCTCCGCAGCGCGCGCTGGTTCGCGCCTGACGATCTCCGCTCGTTCGGCCATCGCTCCCGCACCATGCAGATGGGCTACGCGCCGGAGGAGTGGAAGGACCGCCCGATCATCGCGATCCTCAACACCTGGTCGGACGCGCAGCCCTGCCATATGCACTTCAAGTCGCGCGTCGACGACGTCAAGCGCGGCATCCTGATGGCCGGCGGCCTGCCGCTGGAGCTGCCGGCGCTGTCGCTGTCGGAATCGCTGCTCAAGCCGACCACGATGCTCTATCGCAATCTGCTGGCGATGGACGCCGAGGAACTGCTGCGCAGCCATCCCGTCGACGGCGTGGTGCTGATGGGCGGCTGCGACAAGACCACGCCCGCGCTGCTGCTGGGCGCCACCTCGATGAACATTCCGGCGATCTATCTGCCGGCAGGCCCGATGCTGCGCGGCAATTGGAAGGGCAAGACGCTCGGCTCGGGCTCGGACGGCTGGAAATACTGGGACGAGCGGCGCGCCGGCAAGATTTCCGACAAGGACTGGCTCGACATCGAAGCCGGCATTGCGCGCAGCTACGGCACCTGCATGACCATGGGCACGGCTTCCACCATGACGGCGATTGCCGAGGCGATCGGCATGACGCTGCCGGGCGCCTCCTCGATTCCCGCCGCTGATGCCAACCATATCCGCATGGCCTCGGAATGCGGCCGCCGCATCGTCGAGATGGTCTGGGAGGATCTGACGCCGAAGACGATCCAGACCCGCAAGGCGTTCGAGAACGCGATCGCGGTGGCGATGGCGATGGGCTGTTCGACCAATGCGATCATCCATCTGATCGCGCAGGCTCGCCGCGCCGGTCTCGACATCGGCCTCGACGATTTCGAGATCGCAAGCCGCAGGGTGCCCGTCATCGCCAATGTGCGGCCCAGCGGCGATGCCTATCTGATGGAGGACTTCTTCTATGCCGGCGGGCTGCCGGCGCTGATGGGTCAGATCAAGCCGCATTTGCACCTCGACTGCATCACCGTCACCGGCCAGACGCTGGGCGAGAACATCGCGCACGCCGAGGTGCATAATGACGACGTGATCCGCTCGATCGACAATCCCATCTACAAGGAGGGCGCACTCGCCGTGCTCAAGGGCAATCTCGCGCCCGACGGCTGCGTCATCAAGCCGAGCGCCTGCGCGCCGCGCTTCCTCAAGCACACCGGCCCGGCGCTGGTGTTCGACGATTATCCCGCGATGAAGAAGGCCGTCGACAATCCCGATCTTGACGTCACCGAGGACCACATTCTCATTTTGCGCAATGCGGGGCCGCAGGGCGGGCCGGGCATGCCGGAATGGGGCATGCTGCCGATCCCGACCAAGCTCGTGAAGCAGGGCGTGCGCGACATGGTGCGAATCTCGGATGCGCGCATGAGCGGCACCAGCTACGGCGCCTGCATTTTGCACGTCGCCCCCGAATCCTATGTCGGCGGGCCGCTGGCCTTGGTGCGGAACGGCGACCGCATCACGCTCGACGTCGCCGCCCGCACCATCAATCTCGACGTGTCGGAGGCCGAGCTCGAAAGGCGCCGCGCCGCCTGGAAGCAGCCCGAGGGCCGCTTCGAGCGCGGCTATGGCTGGATGTTCACCAAGCACATCAAGCAGGCCAATGACGGCTGCGACTTCGACTTCCTCGAAACTGATTTCGGCGCGCCGATCGGCGAGCCGTCGATTTACTAGTTTCTGTCGTTCCGGGATGGTCCGAAGGACCAGACCCGGAACCTCGAGATTCCGGGTTCGATGCTGACGCATCGCCCCGGAATGACGACCATGAAAGAGCACGAAATGACCAAACTCACCGAAGCCACCCGCAACAAGCTCAAATCCGTCTCCACCGCCACCGTCGCAACCGCGTTGTTCAAGCGCGGCCTGCGCATCCAGATGATCCAGGATGTGCACCCCCTCGGCGCCGACCAGCCGACCATGGTCGGTGAGGCCTTCACGCTGCGCTACATGCCGGCGCGCGAGGATCTCAACACCATCGACGTCTTCAAGGACCGCTCCCATCCGCAGCGCAAGGCGGTCGAGGATTGCCCGGCAGGCAGCGTGCTGGTGATGGACAGCCGCAAGGACGCGCGCGCCGCTTCCGCCGGTGCGATCCTGGTCACGCGCTTGATGAAGCGCGGTGTCGCCGGTGTCGTCACCGACGGCGGTTTTCGCGACTCGGCCGAGATCGCCAAGCTGGGTATCCCCGCCTACCACCACCGCCCGAGCGCGCCGACCAATTTGACGCTGCATCACGCCATCGAGATCAACGTGCCGATCGGCTGCGGTGATGCGCCGGTGTTTCCCGGCGACGTCATTCTCGGCGACAGCGACGGCGTGATCGTGATCCCCGCGCATCTCACTGAGGAGATCGCCAACGAGACCTTCGAGATGACCGCGTTCGAGGACTTCGTCACCGAGGAAGTCAACAAGGGCCGCGGCATTTTCGGTCTCTATCCGGCGACGGATCCGCAGACGCTCACCGACTTCGCCGCATGGCGGAAGGCGAACGGCCGGTAAGGCCACGCTCCGGCACCGAATCTATCAAGAAACAGGCCGGCCGCACCAAGCGCCGGCCTTAAATCACCCAGGGAGGACTCCTATGAATTTCACACGACGCAATCTCCTGGCCGGCGCTGGCGCGGCGGCGGCTTCCACGTGTCTGGCCCGCGCCGCCGGTGCTCAGTCGTTTCCGTTCACGCCCAACCAGCGCTATCCCGATCCCGCCGTCCAGATCCTCGATCCGGGCTTTGGAAAATACCGGCTCTATTCCTCGACCGTCGAGCAGGTCGCGACCGGGATGCGCTGGGCCGAAGGCCCCGCCTATTTTCCCGAAGGCGGATACCTGCTGTTCTCGGACATACCCAACAACCGGATCATGAAGTTCGACGAGAAGACCGGGCAGACCACCGTGTTCCGCGCCAATGCGAATTACGCCAACGGCAATGCGCGCGACCGTCAGGGCCGTCTCGTCAGCTGCGAGCACTCCGTCACCCGCCGCATCACCCGCACCGAGAAGGACGGCAAGATCACCGTGCTGGCCGACAAGTTCGAGGGCAAGCGGCTCAACGCGCCGAACGACATCGTGGTGAAATCCGACGACAGCATCTGGTTCACCGACCCGCTGTTCGGCATCAACGGCGAGTGGGAGGGCAAGAAGGAGAAGGCCGAGCAGGCCACCACCAACGTCTACCGCATCGCCAAGGACGGCAAGCTCACCGCCGTGCTCACCGACCTCGTCAATCCGAACGGCCTCGCCTTCTCGCCGGACGAGAAGAAGCTCTACATCGTCGAGTGGAAGGGTACGCCCAACCGCAGCATCTGGAGCTACAATGTCGGTGACGACGGTTCGCTCAGCGGCAAGACCAAGCTGATCGACGCCGCCGACCAGGCCTCGCTCGACGGTTTTCGCGTCGACCGCGACGGCAATCTCTGGTGCGGCTGGGGCTCCAACGGCGCGCTGCAGTCCGAGCCGACCGAAATCGGCGGCCGCAAGGTGTTTCAGCTCAAGGGCAAGCCCGAAGATCTCGACGGCGTGATGGTGTTCAACGCGGACGGCAAGCCGCTCGCCTTCATCAAGCTGCCCGAACGCTGCGCCAACCTCTGCTTCGGCGGCCCCAAGAACAACCGGCTCTACATGGCCAGCAGCCACTCGGTGTATGCGCTTTACGTCGAGGCGCACGGGGCGGTGTGAGGTGGGTCGCGCCTCACACCGATGTCGTCCCGGCGAAGGCCGGGACCCATAACCCCAGGGAGCAGTTTGGCGAAGACTAGAAGTTAAGAGGCCTTCCGCGGTACCGCTACCTGCGCATTGCCGATAAATCACGCGGTATGGGTCCCGGCCTTCGCCGGGACGACAGCGGCGTGTGTCGCTACACCCCCGCTTCCGCCATCCCCGCCGCCCACAGCGCGAACGCATAGACGATCGCGACTTCATCCAGCCGGTTGAAGCGCCCCGAGGCGCCGCCGTGGCCGGCGCCCATGTTGGTGCGGAGCAAGACCGGGCCGCCGCCACTCATGGTCGCACGCAGGCGCGCGATCCATTTGGCGGGCTCCCAATAGGTCACGCGCGGATCAGTCAATCCGCCCATCGCCAGGATCGCCGGATAGTCCTTGGCCGCGACATTGTCGTAGGGGGAATACGACAGGATGGTGCGGAAATCCTTCTCGCTCTCGATCGGGTTGCCCCATTCCGGCCATTCCGGCGGCGTCAGCGGCAGCGTGTCATCGAGCATGGTGTTGAGCACGTCGACGAACGGCACTTCGGCGACGATGCCGGCGAACAATTCGCCGGCGCGGTTGGCGACCGCGCCCATCAGCATGCCGCCGGCCGAGCCGCCATGGCCGACGATGCGCTTTGCGCTGGTATATTTCGCATCGATCAGCGCGCGGGCGCTGGCTGAGAAGTCGTCGAACGAGTTCGTCTTCTTCTCGCGCTTGCCGTCGAGGTACCAGCCCCAGCCCTTGTCGGCACCGCCGCGGATATGGGCGATGGCGTAGACGAAGCCGCGATCGACCAGTGACAGCCGGTTGGCGTTGAACGAGGCCGGCATCGCCATGCCGTAGGAGCCGTAGCCGTAGAGCAGCAGCGGCGCCGTGCCGTCGAGCTTGAGCCCGCGGCGGTAGAGGATCGAGACCGGCACCTCGGCGCCGTCCTGCGCATTTGCCATGATGCGCGTCGTGACGTAGTCGGCCGCATTGTGGCCGGACGGAATCTCCTGCCGCTTGCGCAAGGTGCGCGTCTGCTTGACCATGTCGTAGTCATAGACTTCCGACGGCGTCGTCATCGACGAATAGGCGAAACGCAAATTCGTCGTCTCGAATTCGTAGGAGCCCATCGTGTCCAGCGAATAGGCCGCCTCGTCGAAGGCGATGGCGTGCTCCTCGTGAGAGGCGAGGTCGCGGATCACGATCGACGGCAACGCATTGGCGCGCTCCAGCCGCACCATGTGGCCGGCATAGAGATCGAGGTCGATGATGTAGATGCCGGGGCGATACGGGATCAGATCGCGCCAGTTCTTGCGCTCGGATGAGTTGAGCGGTGCGGTGACGATCTTGAAGTCGATGGCGTCGTCGGCGTTGGTGAGGATGAAGAGTTCGTCGCCACGGTCGGCCAGCGAATATTGCACACCCTCCTCGCGTGCGGCGACGAGGCGCGGCGGTGCGTCGGGATGGGCGAGGTCGATCAACCGCTGCTCCGAGGTCTCGTGGTCGCCGCCCGCGATGACGCAGAAGCGGCCGCTGGTGCTCTCTTGCAGATGGGTGAACCAGCCGGAATCCTGCTCTTCGTAGACCAGCGTGTCGTCGGCCTGCCTGGTGCCGAGCTTATGCCGCCACACCTGCATGGGGCGATGATTGTCGTCGAGCTTCACATAGAAGAAGGACTTCGCATCCTTGCTCCAGACCACGCCGCCGTCGGTCTCCTCGACGACGTCGTCGAGATCTCTTCCGGTCGCCCAGTCGCGCACGCGGATGGAGAAATATTCCGAGCCCTTGGTGTCGGCGCTCCAGGCCTGCAGCTTGTGATCGTTCGAGTGCCGGCTGCCGCCGAATTTGAAGTATTCATGGTTTTTGGCGAGCGCATCGCCGTCGAGCACGATGTGGCCCTCGCCGCCATCGCGCGGCATGCGGCCGAACAGCTCGTGCTGGCCGCCTTCGCGGAACTTGCGGAAATAGGCGAACTCACCGTCGGGCGACGGCACGCTGGAATCGTCCTCCTTGATCCGGGAGCGCATCTCGCGCACCAGCGTCTTCTGGAGGGCTGCGGTGTGGCCGAGCAGGCTCTCGGTGTAGCCATTTTCTTCATCGAGATATTTGCGGATGTCGGGATCGAGCACCGTGGGGTCGCGCAGCACCTCCTGCCAATTCTCGTCCTTCAGCCAGGCATAGTCATCGGTCACGGTAATCCCGTGCTGCGTGAAAGAATGCGGCCGGCGCGGGGCGACGGGGGGCCGGGAGGGTGTTTTGGCTTGTGTCACTCGATCCTCGTTCAGGTGCGTGTCCCACCTTATATCGTCCTGATTCCACGAATTGCCAGCGCGGCTGCGCCAGGAACGCGCCAGGGAACGCGCCAAGGAACGCCCAGGGACTGCGCCAAGCCGCCGGGTTGTTGATCGGTCCCTTCTATGCTTTAGGCTCCATGTCCCCGCCGCCGGTCCAGCCTGATGCTGTTCAATTCCTACCCGTTCATCCTGCTGTTCCTGCCGGCTGCGCTGGCCGGCTATTTCTGGCTCGGGCGGCGCAGCAATCTGGCCCCGGTGATCTGGCTGGCGGCGGCCTCGCTCGTCTTCTATGCCATCGGCAATTGGCAGTTCGTGGCCCTGTTGCTGATATCGATCGCCTTCAATTATGGCGTGGGCCACCTCCTCATCGTGGCGAAGCTTACTCCGTCGCAACGAAAGGCGGCACTTGCCCTCGGCGTCGCCGGCGATCTCGTCGTGCTTGGCGTCTTCAAATATGCCGGCTTCGTCGCCGAGAACATCAATGCACTGGCCGGCACGCACTTTGCGGTCCACATCTTGCTGCCGGTCGGCATCTCCTTCTACACGTTCACCCAGATCGCGTTCCTGGTTGACGCCTGGCGCGGGCAGGTCGCGGCCTACGCGCTGCCGCACTACGCGCTGTTCGTGACATATTTTCCGCATCTGATCGCGGGGCCGATCCTTCACCACAAGGACATGATCCCGCAATTCGAACGGGAGGAAACCAAGCATCCGCATGCGCATCTGATCCTGTGCGGCCTCATCATCTTCGCGATCGGCCTGTTCAAGAAGACCTGCCTCGCCGACGGCATCCAGCCGCTGGTCGCGCTTGCTTTCGATGCGCGCTCGCCGAGCTTCGACCAGGCCTGGCTCGGCGCGCTCGCCTACACGTTCCAGCTTTATTTCGACTTTTCCGGCTATTCGGACATGGCGATCGGAATATCGCTGATGTTCGGCATCTTCCTGCCGGTCAATTTCAACTCGCCCTACAAGGCCATCAGCATCGTCGAGTTCTGGCGGCGCTGGCACGTGACGCTGTCGCACTTCCTGCGCGACTATCTCTACATCCCGCTCGGGGGCAATCGCCGTGGCCGCGCGCTCCGTTATGTCAATTTGATGCTCACCATGCTGCTCGGCGGGCTCTGGCACGGCGCGGCCTGGACGTTCGTCGTCTGGGGCGCGCTGCATGGCGCCTATCTCTGCGTCAATCACGCCTTCAATGCGCTGGTGCCTGACATTCCGACGTTCCTCGCGCGCCCGGTCCGGATCGCCGGGGCCGTGCTGACTTTCCTTGCCGTCGTTGTCGCCTGGGTGTTCTTCCGCGCCGAGCGGGTCGATTGGGCGCTGCGGGTTCTCCACGCCATGGCCGAGCCCTCCAACATCGTCTTCGGGCGCGAGGAGATCGCGGCGCTGGTGCAGGTCACGATCTATGCCGCGCTGGTGTGGCTGGCGCCGAACACGCAAGGAATCATGGGGTACGACCACGCCAATCGCAGGGTCGGCGACGGCCTGATGGCCGGACGGATGCGGCCGCTGGTCCTCTATGGTGCGTCGCTGGTGCTTGCGTTCGGGATTTTGGGCATCCAGAGCCACAGCGAATTCATCTATTTCCGGTTCTGATGCGAGGCGCGTTCACACATCCAGGGCGTCTTCTCCTCGCGAGCATCGCGTGCGTGCTGGGGGCGGCTGCGCTCACCTACGTCATCGATCCCCTGCAGCTGTTTCGCCCCTCGCGTCTCGTCGCGCCCTTCTATTCCGACGACACGCGCGTGCAGAATGCCGGTCTGATCCGCAGCCAGTCGTTCGATGCTGCCTTCATGGGCACCTCGCTCGCGATCCATTTCCGTCAGAGCGACATCGACCATGCGCTCGGCGTGCACTCGCTCAAGCTGGCGATGACCGGGTCCAATTCGCGCCAGCAGGGTTTTGTGCTTGGGCGGGCGATCGACCGCGGCGCAAGGCGGGTGATCTGGGCGATGGACGACTTTATCTTCGTCGATGCGGCCGACATCGAATCCGATCCGTTCCTGTCCGTCGATCTCTATCGCGGGACGGCCAAGGGCATCGCGTCCTATCTGTTCAGCGCGGCAATGGCGAAGGAATCCCTGTTCGCACTGCTGCGATCGGTTCCGCCGCTGCGAGAGCCGCTGACCCGGGCGGCGCCTTTTCTGCCTGTCAAGTTTGCACTGTCCGACGTCGACGACATCTATGCGCTGCCGCGGGATATCGACGTCGCGCGCGCCTACAATGCGAAAAGGACGCTCGCGGCCTTCGCCTATATCACCGATCCCGTACGCAGCCGCTTTCTCGGCGAAGGCTATCGTTACGACGTCATGGTGCGGCATTTCGAGCGTGACGCCGTTGGCCTGATCGCGCGCCATCCGGACGTGACCTTCGATATCTACTTCCCGCCCTATTCGATCCTGCAATTCGTCGCGATGCGCGATGCTTCGCCTGCGACGCTGAAGATCGTCTACGACCTCACGGCTGTCATTGCGCAGCGCCTGACGCAGCTTCCCAATGTGCGCCTGTACGATTTCCGGGCGATCAAGGAAGTGACGCACGACCTCGACAATTACGGCGACGTCATCCACCATTCGCCGGTCGTCGATGCGAAGGTGCTGTCGTGGCTGGCGCGTGGGGAGTATCGGGTCGATCCGAAGACACCGCTCGCGCCGCTGGATGAGCTGAAGGCGCAGGTTGAAGCGTATCGCGTGCCGCGGTGAATCTTGGGCGGCTGCGAGTATGAGGCCGGGCGCGACCACAAACTCCGCCGTCGTCCCGGCCTAGTGCGCAATTGCGCACGGGGGCGGGGACCCATAACCCAGGGAGGGGTTTGGCGAAGACTCGCAGTTAAAAGGTCTTCCGCGGTACGGGCACCGTGCGTCACGGATTGATCACGCGGTATGGGTCCCGGCCTTCGCCGGGACGACAAGGGAGTGTGGGGTTACAGCAGAGTGTTCCGCCTACACCGCCACCTCTTCGCCGAGATACGCAACCGCCGCTTCGAGCCCGCCTTTGCCGTGCGGGATTTTCAGCGCGTTCAGCCCGATCTCGATCACGCCCAACGTGCCGAGCAGCATCGGGGCGTTGATATGGCCCATATGGGCGATGCGGAAGGCTTGTCCCGAGAGATCGCCGATGCCGGTGCCGAGCACCACGCCGCACTTCTCCTTGCAATAGCGTTGCAGTATTGCCGGGTCGTGGCCGTTGCTCATCGTCACCGTGGTCACGGTGTTGGAGCGTTCGCTGGCTTCAGCGACGTTGAAGCCGAGCACCTGGCCTTCCGACCACGCGCCGACGGCGCGGCGGGCGGCCTCGGCAAGCAGGCTGTGGCGGCGGAAGGCGTTCTCCAGCCCCTCCTCGTGCAGCAGGTCAATGGCCTGGCGCAGCGCGAACAACAGATGCACCGGCGCGGTGCCGGCATATTTGCGATAATGCTCGGTGCCCTCGCGCTCGCTCCAGCTCCAATAGGGCGTCGACATGTTGGCCTTCTTCTGCACCTCGAGCGCGCGCGCGTTGGCCGCGACGAAGCCGAGGCCGGGCGGCGTCATCAGGCCCTTTTGCGAGCCCGACATCGCAACGTCGATGCCCCATTTGTCCATCTCGAACGGCATGCAGCCGAGCGAGGCGACGGTGTCGACCATGTACAGCGCCGGATGGCCGCTCGCCTTGATCGCCTTGCCGATCGCCTCGATGTCGTTCTGCACGCCTGAGGCCGTGTCGACCTGGACGACGACGACGGCCTTGATCGTATGCTCCTTGTCGCGGCGCAGGCGCTCCTCGACCTCGTGCGGCCGCACCGCGCGGCGCCAGTCGCCCTTGAGCACCTCGACCTCGGCGCCCATCAGGGCTGCGGCATTGCCCCAGCCGATCGCGAACCGTCCGCTTTCGAGCACCAGCACCTTGTCGCCGCGCGACAGCACGTTGCTCAGCGCCGCTTCCCAGGCGCCGTGCCCGTTGGCGATGTAGATGTAGGACTTGCCCTTGGTCGCAAACAGTTTCGAGATGTCGCTGAGCAGGCTCTCGGTCAGATCGGTCATCTGTTTGGAGTAGATGTCGATCGCCGGACGATGCATCGCCCGCAGCACCTCGTCGGGCATCGTGGTGGGCCCGGGGATGGCCAGAAATTCCCGGCCCGCGCGAACGGTCATTGCTATTCTTCCTTGTGTCGTGAAAACGGTCTGGAGGTTGCTTTCTTTTACGCGCCGCAGAAGCCCAAGAAAAGCACGTAAAACGCAGGGCTGGGGCTCTATCTCTTCGTTTCGCGGCAGCCGGCGGCTTCCGCGTCTTCCACCGAGCAGAACCAGCGCGTGCCTTTGCTGATCTTCATCTTGATCTGGGTGTACCAGCGGCTGTTTGGCTGGTGGTAGATGCATTCGCCGGCACTGTTGACGTTGCCCTTGATGGTGCAGTCCGGCGAGGGGGCAACGGGGCCCGAGGCGGAGGCGAGCAGCACCGAATGCGAGCCGTCGGGCGGCTTGGTCGCGCCCAATATCGTCGTCTTCTTGTTGCGCACGCGCCAGTCCCAGGGCGCGATGAAGGCGCCCTGCCACATCCCGGCTTTTGCCTCCCGCGCGGCAGCTTCATCGGGTTCGTAGTCGCGAGAGACGCGGGTGTAGGCCAACGCCCACCCGCTCCGCACCAGCCATTTCTGGATGTCCTCGCCGCCGACCTCGCAGCGCGCCACGGTGCGGCCGCGCCGGTCGATCGCGCGGGCATGGCAGACCCAGCTCTTGCCCTCGGTGTATTTGGCGAGCTCGTCGCGGGCCGCGATGCCGCAGGTCCAGCGCTCGTCCTTGGTGTTGAGGCAGAGCTGGTCGACCGCGGGCGCGTCGATGCCGCCGAGCCTGATCCGCGTGTTGCCGATCACGACGGCGTCGCCGGCGCGGACCTTTGCGATGCCGGTGATGTCGGCGGCCTCAGCTGGCGCCGGCAAGCCGGGCAAGGATAAGGCGAGCAATGACAGCGCAATCAGGAATTTTCGCAACATGCCGGTCCGCGTGTGATGAAAATTGCGATAGACCCCGCAATTGTGGTCGGCTTTTGTCCGCCCGGCCAGCATGTGCCTGACAGTTGGGCTTTCAACTTCCCGTCATCGGGTGAACAGCTCTCGTGTCCCGGACGCGGTGCGGCGTGTAACGCCACTCCGCTGAGCCGGGATCCAGAAAACCGCAAGCGTTGGTCTTGATGGCTTGGGCCCCGGCTCTGCAGCGCATCGCTGAAGAGCACTGCGCTACGTCCGGGGCACGAAACCTCATCCCCGCCCCATCATCGCCCGCTTCGCCACCGCCAGCCCCATCAGCACGAACGCCGACGTGACCTCCGGGCCGCCCACCAGGATCCGCGTCGGCGTCTTCATCTTGTTCCATTCATAGGCGCGGAACGGGCCGCGGCGGCCGCCTTCGCCGATGGCAGCGACGATCACGTTCAGCGCCGGCGCAAAGGCGCGCGGGTCGGCGCCGAGATGGCCGAGCGCGATCAGCGCCAGTGCCGCGTCGAACACGTTCATCTCGGCGGCCATCAGCTCGCCCTTGACGTAAGAGAGCACGCGGTGGCGGATGAAATCGAAATCGCCGTCGGGATCGATGACAGCCTGCGCCGCCAGCGGCAGCGCCAGGAAGGCGGCGTAGCAGCGGCCGAAATAGGCGCTGTAAAGCTCCGGCAAATAATAGATGTGCGAGCGTGGATTGGCGAAGGCGCCGCTCGCCGCCAGCCGCTTCTGGAAGCCGATGATGCGATGCACGGTGGCAAGCCGCGCCGGCGTCTCCAATACTTTCCAGCGCGCGAGGTTACGGAAGCTGACCTCGAGAATGTCGAGATTGAGCGTCGGATCGAGATCGTTGCCATAGGGCCGCTCGCCCTTGAGGTTGTCGATCCAGGTCGCAACCCCGCCCTCGTAGTCGATATCGTCGTTGAGTGGCACGGTCACGCGCGGCTCGTTGACGCCGGCGTGCACCTGGTAGCCGGCGTAGAAATCCAGCAGCGGCTGGTCGAGGATCGGATCGGTGCAGCCGGCCTGCGTTGCCGCGGAGATCGAGCACGCCGTGGTGTCGCAATCCGGCACGTAGACGCCGAAACCGAGGTCCTGCTTGATCTGGGCGAAGTAGCGTGAGAAGCGCGGATGCGGCGCGGGCGCGAGCGCGGTGATGACGTTGAACCGCGCCCCGTCGGTGCCCTCGACCTCTTCGCGGCTGATGTTGACGCAGAAATCGACCATGTCGGAGACCGCGCGCTCCGCCGCAACCTTGTCGGCGGACGAGGCGAGCCCGGTCTCGACGTAACTCAACAGCGCCTCGATGAAGAACGCGTCGTAATAGGCCGAGCGGTGGCGGATCTGCACCGGTTCCCACATCGGTTCGGCAACCCCTCGCCAGGGCGGATTGACCACCCCGCGTGCCGGCGATCGCGCGATGAAGACGCGGGCGAGGTTAAACAGCAGCGAGGAGTTCTTGTAGCCGCGCGCGTTGAGACCCGTGAGCGCCATGGTCAGCTCGCGCCCGCGGAAATCAGGATCGCCGATCAGGTTGAACGCGGCGTAGGTCGGCAGAAAGCCATTTTTGCGGTACGAGCCCAGCAGATGCTGCGCGCAGTCCCGGATCGCGCTGTCGATCCGCGATTGTTGCGGCATGGAGCCGGTGAACATGGCCGGCGGCGGCTTGGGATGATCCAGCGCGATGCTGTCGACGAGATCGGCGACGGGCTGGCCGACCGCCGCCCAATCGGGCTCGGCCTCGTCGCGGGCGCGAACCAGCGCCTCGCGCAGCCGGGCCAGTTTCCCTTCGTCGCGCAGCTCGGGCAGGCCTGCGCGGCGGAGCAGCACCCGCAATGCGGGATTGCCGAGCGCGGTCTTGTAGAACTTGGCCAGATGCGGATCGCCGCTGGCCGCAACAGACAATACGGGATCGCAGACGTCGTAAAGCGAGGGGCCGTCCTTCCGTGCCGTCAGCGCCCGGCAGGCGGCGCCGGCAAAATATTGAAAGCTCATGAAATACCTGGTCGCGGGAATTTGGCCGAGGGCCAGCCGGCACGCTCCCAGCCGCGCGCCACCCCCTGCAAGTCGTTGAAAAAGCTACCCGGATTCGCAGGAAATACAAATGTGACGAGAGTCACAGAAAAAGCCGGCACGGAGGCTGCATGATCAGGCTCCGGGAAGCTACGGGGGCGCGGAAAATGGAGACTTTTGGGCAAGGGAATTAACTAATGACTTCAGTGATTTAGCTCAAAGTCTGGGCAATCTATTGCCGGGGCGGCGATATCCGGTTAAGGGTTTGTTTGGTGCGGCGCCGCAAATTGCGCGCAATTCGGGGGCACACCCCCGGCCAATCCCTCAAACCTAAAGACGCCATCGCGCTACTCAAACAGTGTGCGCGCGCTTGGCTGGTCTTTGGCACAGGAACGAACCGAGATGAATTTAAGGCAGCTCGACCTTTCCCGACGCACGATCGCGGTCGCCGCAGCCCTGATTGGCACGGTGTCGCTCGTGATCGGCGCCCACGCTGCTCTCAACATGCGGGCGCTCGATGCAGCCAAGGCCGTCTCGACCGACCAGATCACCGGCTCGATCGGCCAGGCCTCGCGTCTCGCCCTCGTCATCGGCAATGGACATTACCCCGACGCAAGCGCGCCGCTGACGCAGTCGATCAACGACGCCCGCGCGCTGTCCTCGTCGCTGCGCAAGAGCGGCTTTGACGTCGACATGGTGGAAGACGCGACCAAGGACGACATGGTCCGCGCCGTCAATCGCCTGAAGTCCCGGATCAAGCGCGACACCGTCGTCATGCTGTTCTTCGGCGGCTACGGCGTGCAGGCCGGTCGCGAGAGCTACATGCTGCCGGTCGATGCCGTGATCTGGAAAGAAAACGATGTCCGCCGCCAGGGCGTCTCCATCGAGGGCGTGCTCGACATGATGAAGGAGCAGGGCGCCAAGGCCAAGCTCGTCGTGGTCGACGCCTCCCGCCGCAATCCCTATGAGCGCCGTTTCCGCTCCTACAGCCACGGCCTCGCGCCGATCAGCGCGCCGGACAATGCGCTGATCCTCTCCTCGGCCTCGCCCGGCAAGGTCGTCGACGACGGCAAGGGCGAGCACAGCGTGCTGGTCAGCGAGTTCCTCAACAACCTCAATGCGCAGGGCAGCGCCGAGAGCGTCTTCAACAAGACCCGCGTCGCCATCTCGCGCGCGAGCGAAGGCGACCAGGTCCCGTCCGTCTCCTCCTCGCTGCTCGAGGATGTCCATTTCGGCGAAGCCGGCGGCTAGTTTTTCGCGGCGCTTGTAAGGGTGGATTAGCGAAGCGTAATCCACCACTTCTCTCTCTCGTCAGCGTGGAAAGCAAATAGGTGGATTACGCCTTCGGCTAATCCACCCTACGATCCACGTGCTCAGCGCGCATCTGCAATGACGGTTGTGGCGGGATCTACTTCGCCGCTTCCGCGGACATCACCGTGCGCACCGGATCGCCTTCGCGCAGCAGCGCGCCGGCGCGGGCGACGACGATATCGCCTTCGTTGAGGCCGTCGCGCACCTCGATATTGCCGCCCGACATCAGTCCGACCTCGACGCGCTTGGTCTCGACGCGGTTGCGGCGGATCACCTGCACGACGGTGCCGGCGGAGGAATATTGCACCGAGGTCAGCGGCACCGCGACGTTGCAGCTCTGCCCGGACTTGATCAGCGCGCGGCCGCTCGCATTCAGCAACAGCCGCTTCTGCGAGGAGATGCCGATATAGACCATGCCCTGCTGGATGTTCGGCTCGACCGTCGGGCCGATGCGGCGCACCTTGCCGTCGATATCGCCGGCGCCGGCGATGCGCACGGTCGCGATCTGGTTGACCGCGAGCTTGCGCATATCGCCGGTCGCGACGAGCCCGACGAGATCGTATTCGCTGCGCGCCACGATCGTGAACAGCGCCTCGCCCTTGGCCGAGGCGAGGTTGCCGATCTGCGCGGTCGACGTCGCGATCACGCCTGCCACGGGGGCGGTGACCTGAAGCGTGCCGCCCTCGGGCAGCGCCAGCCGCGCCAGCACCTGGCCTGCGGTGGTGGTCTCGCCGGCTTCCGCCAGCACCTCCGTCACCTTCAGGCCGGGCCGCTCGGGCCGCACCGAGCTTTCCTCGCGCGCGATGATCGTGCCGGTGGCCTCGACGATGTCGGAGAAACAGGATTTTGCGACCTTCAGCACCGTGACCGCCGGCCCCTTGGGCGCGTCGTCATCGGCGGCAGGCGCGGGCTGGGCGGACAGCAACAGCAGTCCGGTGATCGCAACGAGATGTCTGGAAACAGAACGCGCAGGCAAAGGACGCATCGGTCATTCCGGTTGGGGCCTTGACGGCCTCATCGTTAGCAGAAGCGATCGCTGCGAGCCAAGGCCACATAAGGGCCGGCCGGATGAGAATGCCGCAGCAGCATGGGCGGCGCGATGCCGCCCGTTGAATTAGTCTTCGGGACTGGCGCCAAGGTTCGCTGTCTTCCTCCCGTCCCTGTGGCCATCCTTCGAGACGCCCGCCTGCGGCGGGCCCTCAGGATGAGGTCGTGCTTCGCGGCGAGATGTCAGACCCTCATGGTGAGGAGCCCGCCAAAGCGGGCGTCTCGAACCATGCAGGCCGAACTCATCCCGCAGCCTCCAAAGCGGAGCAATCTCACGGCAGGCTCAAGAACTCCGCCCAGTTCGGCTTCTTGCCGGTGGCGTAGGATTTCAGCTTGGCGAGTGCGCCGCTGCTCTGGTCGATGGCATAGACCGTCATGCTGTCGGAGAGCTCGCCGACCGCGGCGAGGTAGCGCCCGCTGGGATCGATGTGGAAGCCGCGCGGCTGCTTCTCGGTCGGCACGCTGCCGATCGTGGTCAGCTTGCCGGTTGTTGCATCGACCTTGTAGGCCGTGAGCGTGCTGGTGGTGCGCTCGGAGGCGTAGAGGAAACGGCCGTCGGGGGTGATGTGGATGTCGGCGGCCCAGGGTTTTCCCGAAAAGCCTTCCGGCAGCGCGGTGGTGCGCTGGATCTCGTCCCATGCGCCGCCCTTGGCCTCATAGGCGAACGCCGCGACGTCGCCGTTCAGCTCGTGGAGGAGATAGACGAACTTGCCGTTGGGGTGGAACACGAAATGCCGCGGCCCCGATTTCTCCGGCACCTTGTGGGCCGGCGGATCGCTCGGCGTGAGCGTACCGGTCGTGGCATCGAACGCGAAGGCCAGCACCTGGTCGGAGCCGAGATTGGTCGCGAACACGAAGCGGTTGTCGGGCGAGGGCAGGAAAGCGTGCGCGTTCAACCCGGTCGGGATCACCTGCTTCGGCTCGCCCGCGACGCCGTTGGCGAGCAGCGGATTCAGCGCGACCTTGTTGCCGCCATAGGAGGCGCTGAACAGGAATTTGCCGCCGCGGTCAAAGGCGATGTTGGCCATGCTGTCGGCGAGCGGGCCGTTGCCGATATGGCTGAGCTGGCCCGTCTTCGGATCGATCGCAAAGCTCACCGCAACGAACGGCTGCGAGCGGACACCGGCGATCAGCACGCGATGATCGGGCGTGATCGCGAGCGGCGTGGAGGAGCCGGGCTTTTCGACGCCGGTGAAGGCGGCCGTCTGCACGGGCGTCATCTCGCCGCTCTCGGCCATCTTGAACACGCTGATGTCGTTGCTGTCGGCGTTGCCGACATAGGCGAAGGTCTCGGCCATGCCGGCGCGGACTCCAGAAATGAGAGTGAGGAAAGCGAGGGTGGTGGCGATCGCAGCGCGGGGCGCGCCGGATGCGATGCGTCGGGTCGATCTCAACATGGGGTCCTCCTGGATGCCGGTGCGGCATTTGTCGTTTTGCCGGCGAGGATAGCGGCAGCCGCCCCGCAGCACCAAATTCCAATTGGGATCGATCGATGCCGAAATGGCATCGGTGGGAGGTCTACCGCATCGCCGCTGTGCGGGAGGGCAGATGGGGGCCGGGCGGGTGGCGGGGCGGCCCGAGCACGGTCCACACGGTGACCGCCAGCAGCGCGCAGGTCAGGATCGTCCAGGCGACGAGTCGTTTCCGCATCAGGCCGAATCCGTCAGTCATATGAATGAGAATGCTCCCGGGGGCGTGCCTGGCGATCGTGCACTGCAAATCGCGGCGATCCTATGAACTCGTTCACAGGCGAAACGAACCAATGCCGCGCGAGCGCATTGAACCGGCATGCCCCGTGAAAACGATCTTGAAGGTAAGCCCGACATGGGCGGCAAGCATGGCGGTCAGGCCGGCCAGCCCAAGCCGCCGCCGCGTCCGCGCGAGGGTGCGCGAGATGAGGACGTCGTGGCAAAGCGCCACACCGGTCAAACCGATCGCAACTCCGCGCCGACCAAACCAAAATAGCAGCTCGCCCGCGCCGCACTCGCACTGGGAACGGCAGCCTCGCCTTGCCGTTACCCTGATCGCGAGCGGAGCAGATCGAAACGGAGGCTGGCACGTGTTTTGGATTTATTGGAACACCGTCTGGTCGCTGATCATCAGCGGTATCATGGTCGCCACCATCGTCGCGCATCCCGATGCCGAGTTCGTCGAGATCCACACGGCCAAGCAGGTCAAGTGAGCCCGCACCGGCCGTCTCAGCGGGGCGATCGCCGCGAGGGTCGATGCTTGATCCTGTTTTCGAGGGCGCGGGCTCATCGAGTCCGCGCCCTGCTTCGGCTCTAACCCGGCAAGCGGTCAGTAGTCCCAGAACACCGGCACCCAACGAAAGGCGTCGCCGTCGGCTGCCACCCGACCCACGGACGGGAACGGCAGGTGCGTGGCCACCAGCATCTCGCCGGTCTCGGCAAGCTGTCGCAACAGGCGGATACGAACGCGCGCGGCCTCCTCGGGGTCGTGTTCGAAACCGTTGTGCCAGTCGGGTTGCTCGAACCCGACGGCAAACACGGCGTCGCCGGCGAATGTCAGCGCGTCACCGCCGGACGCCATGCGAACCACGCTATGTCCGGGGGTGTGACCGCCGGTACGACGGGCGACGACGCCAGGCGCAATCTCGTGCGCGTCATCGAACAACCGCAGCTGACTGCCGTATTCCTTCAGGAACCGCTTGGCCGTCGATCGAAGCGCGTCCGGGAACCCTTCCGGCATGGCAGTCCGGGAGAAATCGGGCTGTTCCCAGAACTTGACCTCGGCGGCCGCAACGTGGATCCGCAGGTCCTTGCGCAGCTGCTCCTTCACCCCGTCGACCATCAGCCCGCCAATGTGGTCCATGTGCAAATGGGTCAGCACCAGATCGGTCACGGACGAAAGATCGATGCCGGCGGCCGCCAGTCGCTTGATCAACTGCCCGGCCCGCGGCAAGTGCAAGTTCGGGTCCGAGCCCAGTCCGGCGTCGATGAGGATGGTCTTGCCGCCGCTGCGGACCATGACGGCGTTCAGCGCCCAGTCGAAAGCGTCCTGCGGCAGGAACATGTCGTGCAGCCAGGTCGCCCGGACCGCCGGGTCGGCGTTGTGTGCCAACATCGTGGTCGGCAGCGGCAGCACGCCATCGCTGACCACCAGCACGTCGATCTCGCCGATCTTCAGCGCATAGCGCGACGGAACGAGCTCTTCGGGTCCCGATGACACGGGATATGAGGTGTTGTGCAGATTCATGTTGGTCTCCTGTTTCGAGGGTTGAGGTGCTTGCATGGTCTTGACTCTGGCTGGTCCTGGTTGAGCAGGCCGCGCCGCCAGGGAGAGCGCGGCCGTCATCGTTTGGTGCGTTAGAGATTGGTCACGCGCTCCGGATCGGCCGAAGTGAGTGCGGCGGCGCGCGCATTCTCGCAAGGCAACGGTCCGGCCGGCTGCCACATCGCCCATCCATCGCCTGACGGGCACGATGTGAGTGATGGGCAATCATCGCGCCGTCCAGCCGCCATCGACGGAGATCGTCGTGCCGGTGATCTGGTCGGCAGCGTCCGAGCACAAGAAGGCGACGGTGCCGCCGAGCTGCTTCGGCGAGGCGAAGTCCAGCGACGGCTGCTTCTCGGCGAGAAGCTCTTCGGTCGCTTCCTTCTGGCTGATGCCTTTCTCCGCCGCGATGTCGCTAATCTGTTTCTCCACGAGCGGCGTGCGCACCCAGCCGGGACAGACCGCGTTGCAAGTGACACCGCTGCCGGCGGTTTCAAGGCCTACCACCTTGCTAAGGCCGACGAGGCCATGCTTGGCCGCGACATAGGCCGCCTTGTGGGTGGATGCGACGAGACCATGCGCGGAGGCGATGTTGACGATGCGGCCCCATCGCTGCTTTTTCATCTGAGGCACGGCTGAAGCGATGCCGTGAAACGCGGCAGACAGATTGATGTCCAGAATGGCCTTCCACTTGGCGGGCGGAAACTCCTCGACCGGTGCGGTGAACTGGATGCCGGCATTGTTGACGAGGATGTCGAGCCGTCCGAAGTTTTCGATCGTCGCCTCGATCATGCCGCGCACGGCCTCACCATCCGACATGTCGGCGCCGTCATAGGCGACGCGCACGCCGTCCTCGTGTTCGATGCCGCTGCGGATCTTCTCGATCTCCCCCGGATCGCCAAGGCCGTTCAGGACGATATCGGCGCCGAGCCTGGCCAGCTCTCTTGCGATCCCGAGGCCAATGCCGCTGGTGGATCCGGTGACGATCGCTACCTTGCCTTTCAACATGAAAAATTCCCTTCGATGATGGTTGCCGGCGACGTCAATCGCGGCGGTGAACGTCGTGGGTGACGATGCCGAGTTCAGAAGGCGGCGGCTCAAGGCGCCGTCCGTCGGCTAGCGTCCGGCGGATGTCGTCCCGTCCACTTTGCCAGTGCGCGCGCATCGCCTTCGGTCCGAACTCGTAGTCCTTGGAGTGACCTTCGTGGAGCTTGGACTGGTAGATCAGGTGGATGATGTTGTGGGAGCGGTGACGGGCGAGCTCCGCGATGGCGCGCATCTCGGGATCATTTCTTGCGGCCTCAGGCAATCTGTCGATCGTCCGCTGCAGCGCCTGCCGCATCTTCTGCATGCGCAGCGCCTGGTCGGTGACGGCGCGGGTGCGACTGGAATACTGAATGTCCTTCTGCCGGCTCGATACCTCCATCATGTCGTGTGGCACGCGGCCCCGGGCCGACCAGAGATCGATCTGGAACGTCAGCGTGTCTTTCGCGTCGCCCGACAGGACGCGCGAGAGAGGCGTGTTGGAGACCACGCCGCCATCCCAGTAATGCTCGGAGTCGATTTCGACCGCAGGGAAGCCGGGCGGCAGCGCGCCCGAAGCCATGAAGTGTTTCGGACCGAGCCGCCGCTCGGCTGTGTCGAAATAGGTGAGATTGCCGGTCCGGACGTTGACTGCGCCGACGCTGACACGCACTTCGCCCGAGTTCAGCCGGTCGAAATCGACGAACTGTTCCAGCGTCCGGTGCAACGGCGCCGTGTCATAGAAGCTGGTCGCGGCGTCACCCGAGAAGGGCGACCACAAGGGTGACGGAAAGCGCGGCCTGAAGAAGCCGGGCTGGCCCTGGAACAGCGCGCGCATCGCAGCAAGCGTGTTGTGCAGGGAGTTGAAGTCGAACGCGAAGGGCAGCGCACCAGCCAGTCCCTCGCCGGCAGGCCATTCCACCGGCGTCGCGCAGATCGTCTCCCAGAACTCGCGCAGCCGCGCCACGCGCTCGTGTTCCGGGGAGCCCGCGATGATGGCCGCGTTCAGCGCGCCGATCGAGATGCCCGCCAGCCAGTTCGGCCGGATCCCGGCCTCGTGCAAGCCTTCGTAGACGCCTGCCTGATAGGCGCCGAGCGCGCCGCCGCCCTGCAGCACTAGCGCAACGACATCATAGGGCAGCGGATTGATCGGTCGTGCGGCATCGATTTGTTCGCGCGTCACGTTGAACATGGCGACTACTCCTTGCAATGCGACCTGTTCGGTCAGCCGGGGTGTGTTTCGGTCAGGATTTCAGATCCGGCCCCACGTCGCGCCACCGCGGACCGCTCCAGATAGTCGTGCACCACGGTGCCGAGTCCGAGCGTCAGGTCGGCAACGATATGCTTGGCCGAGAGCACCTGAAGAACCGGCAGCTCGGCGACCGGTGCGAGCGCATGGGAGTAAAGATCGAGTGCGGCGGGTCCCGTCCATGCGCCCTTCACCGTCACGTCTTCGAGATGGAAGCGCACGAGCTCGCAAATGCGTGCGGTGCCATCGACATGCGGAATGATCTTCAGCAGGAAATTGGGCGCGACGAGCTTCCGTGCTTCGGCGGAAATATCGAGGGCGCGATGCTTGTAGCCCATGGTGCCGGTAGCGATGCGTACCGAGCCGTAGTCGAGCGTACCGACCAGGGTATCGGTCTCGACGGCCAGCTTCGGCTGTGCCAGCTTCTTGGGAAAGCCCCACAGTTCGCGGCCGCCGGCGATCGGCGGATGATCGTTGAGGTACATCTGGTGGACGAAGCTGCCGGTCTGGCCGCGGAAGGACACCGGGATGATCTGGCCGCTTTCCGTGTAGTCGCCGAAGCCGGTGGAATCGGGCATGCGAATGAATTCGTAATTCACCACAGGCTCAGTCAGCTCCAGCGGCTCCGGCACGATGCGGCGCAATGCCTCCGGGTCCGTTCGGTACTGGATGATGAAATATTCGCGGTTGATGAAGCGATATGGGCCGGGGGGGAAGGCTGGGTTCGTCAGCGGCATGGCGAACGCGACGTTGCGGATTTGCTGGTTCATGGTGCGGGATCCTGAGTGGTTGGTCTGCAGTGGCGGGCCGCGCCCTGCACGGGCGCGACCGTCATCACCTGGGGCGTCTAGACATCGGTCACGCGTTCCGGATCGGCCGACGCGAGCGCCAGGGCGCGCTCCGCCTTTGGCGGATAGATCCAGACGGTGTTGATCTCACGCTTGGTCTTCTTGGCGACGTCGCCGACCATCTCGACCTTGCGCTCCCAGCCGCGTGTGAACAGCGCACCGGCTTCGCCGAGGTCGAGGCAGGTGACGTAGGCCTTCTGGTGATAGGGCCTGGTCGGCACGCCCAGCAGCTCGGCCGCGGCGTTGTTGCCGGCAAAGGCGCCCATCCGCGTGGCGTGCTGGCACGACATCAGCGCGTGATTGCCGTCGTCGTCGCAGGCGGCTCGCGCAGCATCGCCGGTGGCGAAGACGCCGGTGACGCCGGGCACGCGCAGATCGCGGTCCACCAGCAGCCGGCCGAAATTGTCGCGCCCGGCGGGAATCTGTGTGGTCAGCGGCGCGGCGCGAATACCCGCCGCCCAGATCACGGTCTCGGTTTCGATGCGTTCGCCGTTCGATAGCGTGACGCCGGATTGATCGAGCGAGGCGACACCGGCGCCGAGCCGTGTCTCGACCCCAACCTTGCGCAGGGCTTCCTCGATGACGGGGCGGGCGCCTGCACCCATGTCGGGTGCGATCGCATTGTTGCGCTCGACGATGATGACGCGAGTCTTGGCGTCGGCGCCCAGGATTTCGCGCAGCCGCGCCGGCATTTCGGTGGCCGCCTCGATCCCGGTGAAGCCGCCGCCGGCGACGACCACCGTGTCGCGTCCGTTCACGGCGGGCCGCCTCGTGAGACCATGCAGATGCTTGTCGAGCGCAACGGCATCGTTGAGCGTATCGACGCTGAAGCCGTGCTCGGCGAGGCCCGGAATGTTCGGACGGAACAGCCGGCTGCCCGTGGCCACGACGAGGCGATCGTAAGAGAGCGTCTTCCTGGTGCCCTTGCCGGTTCCCTTGGTGGTGGTGGCGATCTGCACCGTTCGAGCTTCGGTGTTGATGGTCTCGGCGCTGCCTTGCACATAGGTGACGTCGATGGCCTTGAGCACATCGAGCAGCGGCGCCGACAGGGTCTCGGGCTTCGGTTCATAGAGCCGCGGGCGAATCACGAGCACAGGCTCGGGCGCAACCAGCGCGATCTCGAGCTGTTCTGGCGAAACCCCCTGGATCTCGCGCAGGCGGGCTGCAGAGAGGGCGGCGTACATGCCGGCGAAGCCGGCGCCGATGATGAGGATTCGCATGGGTTTGCTCCTTGTTTGCGCTTTTCGAAGGTTCGCGCGCGACCGCGCTGCTGCGTTGAGGGCAGCGTCCGGCAGCGGCACGAAGAGGTGAAGTCGATCGCCGGTCTTAAGGCGCCATGCAGCGTTGCAGCGGCGAACGCGGCGGCAAGCTGTAGCGAAGGACGAGCGGTTGAGGCTCCCTTGGACCCCAGTCCTGATAGGGCAGGCCAGGGTCATTTCGAGTCATGATCGAAACCAGCGGATGCGTCGGATGCATGGAGTACGCCGGAATTTCCACCTCCTCGCCCGTCGCCGACGTGAAGCGAACGGCCAGGGAGAGTCCGTACAAGGTCGCGGTCGCGAGGCTTCGGCGCCGTGATGACATCAGCCGTCGGCTGACGAAGTCTTTCCAGGTCATCTTTGGTCTCCCTCGATTGGTCTGGACATGGTCATGATGTAGCCGACCCGATTTGCCGTTGCCCCAGCGCGATTGCCGTCGCTGTCGAGAGATTGCTGCTAACGCACGCGCCTGCGCCAATCGCTCGGCGTCTCGCCCGTCAGCTTCTTGAATGCCGCGGCGAAGGCGGTCTGCGAGGAGTAACCAAGCGCCGCGGCGACCGAGACGACCGATTCGTCGCTCTCCCGCAGCATGTTCATGGCCTGCTCGAGCCGGTGCTGGCGCAGCCAGGCATGCGGCGAAAGCCCGGTGCTCTCCTTGAAGGACCGGCAGAAATGAAAGCGCGATAAGCCGGCATCGGACGCCAGCGCATCGAGCGAGACGTCCGCTTCGCTGTCAGAGCGCAATCGTTCGATCGCACGGAGCAGGACCTTCGGCGACAGCCCGCCCATCGTCGGCTGGAACGTGGTTGGCGAGCCTGCGTGCGCAGCCAAAAGGCGCGTGGCCAGAAGATCGGTCAATTGATGCCGGAATAGCGTATCCAGCGCGCCATGGCCCTCCAGCGTATCGGCCGCGCTCAGGAGCAGTCGGGACGTGATGGGATCAGGATGCGCCGTTCGCTCCAGCAGGTCGGCCGGTCCGGCGGTCCCGGCTTCCTCCGCAACGCGCTTCAGGATTGCATCGGGAAGATAGAGTTGAACGACGTCGACAGGCTTCGGGATATCCCATCGCGAGCTCGATCCTTCCGGAATGATGATCAGGGCCCCGGGACGAAACGTGCCGATCGCAACCGATTTTCCCGAGCGCCGCTCCATGCGCTGCATCACGCCGTTGTAGGCCATGATCACGTGGTGGCTCATGGGCTCGACGACGTCGTGCAGCGGATCATGCTTCCAGTGCGCGATACCGGCACCGGAGGAGTCCAACGCTATGCGAAACGGCTCGGTCCTGAGCACGCGCGCCATCTCCGCGTCGGCGGCGCGCCGCTCGGACGTCGAACGGTCGTCAGGCTGTGCGTCAGGCACGGGCGGCAAGCTCTTGTGCGAGGGATTGCGCATGAGTGCGGTGTTCCCGGTCATGGTGTGGCTCCTGCTGATCAGCTCGGGCTTTCGATCAGTCGTCCGTATTTGTACGGAACGGCGCGTGTTCTATGCGCCGCGATTGCCGGGCGTATTTCCTGAACCCGCCATGCTTTGTCCGATCCTGCTCCAAGCCGGCCCGCGCTTTCGCGAACGCACGACGAGCGGGCGGGGAGGGAAAATGCCGGTGAGAAAGCGGGCAGGCCGCCACACGGCCGTCACATCGATGCCGCGATCGGGCGCGCTCGTGGCGCGGGACGGCCGAATTTCGAAGCGGGTAAGCCTTGTTTCGAAGCGTGCAAGCCTTGTCCGATTCTGCGATCCCCCCAATCGTGGGTGCGGGGAGGACCGTGCGCCGCTAAGCCGCCACTGCCTGTGCCGACAAGAGCTGCTTCAGTTTCGCCGGCGGCACGGCCGGGCTGAACAGCCAGCCCTGCATCTGGCTGCATCCGAGCCGACGCAGCACCTCGCGCTGGGCTTCGGTCTCGACGCCTTCCGCGGTCGTTGCCATGTGGCGGGCGGCGGCCATGTGCACCACCGCTTGCACGATCGGCGAGGAATCCTCGGACTGGCCGATGTCGCTGATGAAGCTGCGGTCGATCTTGATCTTGTCGAACGGGAAGCGGTGCAGGTAGCTCAGCGACGAATAGCCGGTGCCGAAATCGTCGAGCGCGATGCGCACGCCGAGCTCGCGCAGCTGCTGCAGGATCGTCAGCGCCTCCTGGTCGTCGCGGATCAGGACGGTCTCGGTGATCTCGAGCTCGAGCCGTCCGGGCGCGAGACCCGACTCGGCGAGCGCGGCGGCGACCTTCAGCGCCAGCGTCCGCGAGCGGAACTGCACCGGAGAGACGTTGACCGCGATGTGGATGTCGCCGGGCCAGGAGGCGGCCTCGGTGCAGGCCTGCCTCAGCACCCATTCGCCGATCTCGCCGATCAATCCGGTCTCTTCCGCAACCGGGATGAAGTCGGCGGGCGAGACCATGCCGCGCTCCGGATGATGCCAGCGCAGCAGCGCCTCGCAGCCGGTGACGACATTGGCCGCGAGATCGACCAGCGGCTGGTAGTACACCTCGAACTCGCCGCGGGCCAATGCCTGCCGCAGATCGAGCTCGAGCTGGCGGCGCAGCCGCGCCTTGGCGTCGTATTCGGGCGCGAAGACGCGAAAGGTGCGGCGGCCCTCGGACTTCGCCGCATACATCGCAAGATCCGCGCGCTTGAGCAGATCGTCGAGATTGTCGCCGTGGTCGGGCGCGATCGCGATGCCGATGCTGGCATCGGTCGGGATTTCCTGGCCGTTGCAGTTCACGGGCGCGCGCAGCGCCTTCAGGATCTGCTCGGCGAGGGCCGCCAGCTCGGCCTCATCGCTGCTGCCGGCCTTGATGATGGCGAATTCGTCGCCGCCTAGCCGTGCGACCATGTCGTTGCCGCCGACGCAGGCGCGCAGGCGGTTCGCGACCTGGCGCAGCAGCTCGTCGCCGACCTCGTGTCCATGCGAATCGTTGACGCCCTTGAACTCGTCGACGTCGATATAGAGGATCGCGAACGGCTTGCCCTGGCTGAGCTCCGCGACGCGCCGTTCCAGATGGCCGCGCATCAGCACGCGGTTGGGCAGGTCGGTCAGCGCGTCGTAATGCGCCATGTGCGCGATGCGCTCGTCGGAGCGGATGCGCTCTGTGACGTCGTCATGGGTCGCGAGCCAGCCGCCGGCGGCGCCGGGCTGGTTCTTGATCTCGATCAGCCGTCCGTCCGCGGTCTCGACGATCGCGCTCTGCGTCTGCCCGGAATTGCCTAGAATGCCGTCGCAATAGGAATCGACGTCGCCGTGGAACGAGCCGGTATCGTGGCGATGCTGTATCACGTCGCGGAAATAGGCGCCGGGCTTCACCACATCGGCCGATAGCCCGTACATCTCGACGTAGCGGCGATTGCAGACGATCAGTCGCTGGTCCTGGTCGAACATCAGGAGGCCCTGCGTCATGGTGTTCATCGCGGTGTCGAGCCGCTGCTTCTCCACCGAGAGCCGGCGCGTCACCTGGCGGAAGATCAGAAACAGCGTGAGCACGAGCAGGCCGATCGACAGCACGGCGACAGCGACGAAGAATTTGGTTTGCGTGTGCCAGGTCGCCAGCGTCGCGTCCAGCGATTTGGTCGCGACCACGACCAGCGGCTCGCCGGTCAGCATGCGCGAGGCGACGATGCGGTCTTTGCCGTCCATCGGGCTTGCGAGCTGCGTCGTGACGAAGGTGCGCTCGAACACCGCCATCTGCTCGCGCGTGCCGTTGCGGAAATTCTGCCCGATCATCGTGTCGGCATGCGGAACGCGCGCGAGCAGCTGGCCGTTCTGGTTATGCATCGCGATCGAGGATTCCTCGCCGAGCCCGCTCGAGGCGAAGAAGGATTCGAGCTGGTCCGGCGCGATCGCGCGTGTGACCAGCCCAAGGAATTCGCCGTGGGGGCCGGAGACGCGGCGCGCGAACACGATCGCCGGTCCGCTGCCCAACCGTCCGGGCACGACCTCGACCTCCTCCTGCGAAGCCGGATCGTTCTTGATGCGATTGAAGTAGCCGCGGTCGGACACCGAAATGTCGGCGACCGGCCAGCGCCGCGACGAGTTGATCAGGACGCCCTTGGCATCGAACACGTTGGCGCCGGCGACATCCGACCAGCCGCTGGCTTTGGTGCGCAGCACCTCGTGCACGGCGAGCGTGGCCATCTCACTGCGGAAGACGTCGGCGGATTCGATGCCGTGGCTTTCGAGCTCGGCGATGATGCTCTTCTGCAGCACCGCAAAGTCTTCGAACTCGCGGTCGAAATGCCGGGCGAGCAACCGGACCGCGTTCTCCAGGCTGTCGCGGCCGCTTTCGATCGCATTCTGCCGGAAGCGGTCGACGGTGAGCGCGGTGCCGATAGCCATTGCGGCCATCAGCACGAAGCCGCCGACGATCAGCCACGTCAGCGGCGCGCCGCGCCAATGGCGCAGCAACGCGCGCATGCGCGCGCTCCACCGGATCGATGTGCCCATGCAGCCCTCCCGTGGGATGCAAGATGCAGCAAAACCGACAAGAGCCCGTTACCAGCGAGGGTTACGAAAACATGAATCGAAACAAAATCAGGGAGATGGTTCCCGACGAGGCCGGTGCGTTCACCGGCGGATCTCCCATCTCAGCGCTTCCGCATTTGCCTTTGCGAACATCGCCGGCACGTCGAAGGTTCCGGTCTTGAGATCATAGCGGCAGCGCCAGTCGGCCAGCCCTTTCACGGCGACGTTCTTCGGATGCTTGTCCATTTCGCCCGACAACGAGATCACGAGGTAACGGTTGTCCGGCCAGTGCACGCCAAGTCCGCGATAGGCCTCTTCGGTGCCTTTCACGAGATTGGCCGAGATGTGGTAGTCGAGCTTCATCTTCCTGGTGTCCGGCCGGCTGTGGAAATAGGCCCAGGCCAGATCGCTGAACGAGGTCTTCGTCGCGCTGACGAAGGCGCCCTTCTCGACACGGTAGAGATAGAGGTCCTGCTCGCCGGAGCCGGTCTTCTGCATCCGCACCAGCCATTGCGAGTCGGGGGTGAAGCGGAAGCCGGCCCCGTAGCCCTGCTCGGGCTTCAGCTCCGTCATCTGGTCGCCACGCCTCGCCCAGGCCTGCCATTTGACGTCGAAATCTCCGCTGTCCTTCATGTACTGCTCGATCCTGGTGGCGCCGTCGGGCGAGGTGAAGGCGAGATCGGCATTGTCGGTGAGGATGTAACCCGGCGGCGGGCCGGAAGCGGCGCGCCCCGGAGTTGCGGCCAGCGTCGGGACAAGCGCGAGCCCTAACACCAGCCATTGTGCGGGACGGCAAAATGCGTTCACGGGAAAATTCCTCAAGAAAAATGCCGCGATGCGGCCCCGATCATTTGACGCCGGCGGGGGTGCGCCGGTTCATCCCCGGCGTGCCGGCTCATCATCCTATCGACCGTCTTGCTGCCGTGGCCAAAACGGCGCAACTTGCCGCCTCAGGCTGATTTGCAAGGTTCTTCCAGATCAAGGTTCTTCCAGATCAAGGTTCGTTTCTGATGGTGACCGCATCCAAGGCCTTCGTTGCATTCTGCTTGCTCGCGGTGGGCGGCACCGTGCTGGTGATCGGCCCCACCGAGCTGCGCCGCTTGCTGCCGAACGGGGCGAAGACCGACATCGCCGCCAAGCCGGAGCCCAAGGTCGACCCCAAGGTCGAACCCAAGGTCGAACCCAAGTTCGAGGCCAAGGTCGAGGCCAAGGTCGAACCCAAACCGGAGCTCAAGCCGGAAGAGCCCAAGCTTGCCGCGAGCGCGCCGCCGGCGCCAGCCGCGTCCCCCGCCCCTGAGACGAAGACGGGTGCGCTGGCCGAGACGCAGAGGCAGGTCACGGCCGCGCTTGCCGATCTTGCACCGGTCAAGCCGCCGCCGGCGGTTGCGGATGCCGGCCCCCGTTTCGACGTCGCGCGGGTCGACGACCACGGCGAGGCGGCAGTGATCGCGGGCCAGGCTACGCCAGGCGCCAAGGTCGAGCTGCTGCGCGACGGCAAGCCGCTCGACACGGTGGTGGCGGATGCGTCGGGCCAGTTCGTGATGACGCCGCCGCAGCTTCCTGCCGGTTCCTATGAGCTGACCCTGCGGGCGAAATCGCCTGACGGCACCGTCACGCAATCCGGCCGCAGCATGCCGGTGACGATCGCCGAAGCCGCGCCGCCGCCCGCGCGCCCTGCACCGGCCGCGAGGCAAGAGGTGAGACAAGAGGCGAAGGCCGAGAAGCCCGGCGACAAATCGGATGTCGTGGCATCGCTGCCGTCGCCGCGTGTTGCCTCCATGCCCGACCGGCCCCGGCAGATGGGCGCTCCGAAGCCGAAGAGCGGGTCAGGGGTCATGGCGCGGGCTCCCGCGGCCACGACCGTTGCAGCGGCCTCGCCGGCGGACGTCGTCAGCGGTGCACCGGCGGAAACAGGCGGCAGCCGGGTGATTTCCCGCGGCGACAGCCTGTGGGCGCTCAGCCGGCTCGCTTACGGCGACGGTGCCCGCTTTGCCGTGATCTACAACGCCAACCGCGACAAGATCCACAATCCCAATTTGATCTATCCCGGCCAGACCTTTGTGCTGCCGCAGAAGGCGGAGTGACGCCGCATCGGCTCTGCCGGTGCGCGTTGCGACGCTTTGCCCTGTGTGCTTCCGGAACATTTGGTTCCGCCGCGCGTCAATGTGATGCGACGCGATGCGCGCTTGGCGCCGGAGGAGGGCCAAGGTGGACAGGTCAGTGGTCATGTCGAGATCACGCGTGGGACCGAGGCTAGGGCTGGCGCTGACCGGCGCGGCCCTCGTGATTCTGGCGGTGCTATTGCCAAGTCGCGCCGAGGCGCAGTTCGGTTTGCGCGGCGGCCCGCTCGGTGTTGCGCGCTTTGCCGTCGGCCACGTGATCGGCATGTCGCGCTTGCGCCATGCCCGCATGGCGGTGCGGGGCGGCCGATACCGCTCCGCAGCGCTGAGGTCGCAAGATCCTCGTCAAGATCCTCGCGGTGTCGAACGGGGGCAGCCGGCCAATCCTTACATGCTGCGTGCGGCGATGACGGCGCAAGCTGCGCTGGCGGGCTGGCATGGCGGCCGCCGTCCGCAGGGCTGGTGGCGCCACCCCGACGGCAGCTACGGCTGGGTCGGCCCGGTGTTCTGGCCGTTCGCGCATGACGACCTCACCACCGCGATCATCCTCGGCGACGCGACCAGCCTCTCGCTCTACGGCTATGGCGACATCTATGCCGCGATCTTCGCGCCCTATGCGGCAACGGAGCTTGCCGCCTACACCGCGCCGCAAGGCAGACGTGGACGGCGAGCTCCGGCCGCGGAGAATGTCTGCGATGCCAGCGACACCGGCGGCCTGCCGGTCGATCGCATCGCCGCTGCCGTGCAGCCGAATGAATTGCAGCGCGTCGCGCTCGACGAGCTCGCGAGCGCCTGGCTCTCCGCGCGCGACACCATCCGCGCCGCCTGTCCAACGCAGGTCCCTGCGACGGCCATGGAGCGCCTCGGCCTGATGCGCGAGCGAATCGAGGCCATGATCAAGGCAACGGACGCCGTCGCATTGCCGCTCGCAAAATTCGAAGGTCTCCTCGACGACGACCAGAAGGCAAAGCTCGACGGCCTGGGCAAGGACCGTCGCGCCGCGCTTGCAGCGGTCCAGCAAAAGAATCCCCAGGTGGCATCGGTCTGCCAGGCGGACAGCGATCCTCGCTACGACGAGAAAGTGCAGCGCCAATACGAGCAGCTCGTGCAGCAGCAATGGCCCGCGGCCGAGATCGCCTCCTCGCTCAAGCTCGACGACACCGCCCGCGCGCGCCTCGACGTGCTTCAGGACACCACGCTGCGCACCATGGAAACGCTGAGCGCCTGCCAGTCAAAGGCAGCACTGACACCGCAGGCCCGTCTCACCGCCGTGAAGGCGCGGCTGGAGACGATGCTGCAAGCCGTGAACGGCATCAGTGACGCGCTCGACGATTTCGAGGCGGATCTGAGCGACGAGCAGAAGGCCGGCTTCGAGGCGATTGGGCCGAAGCGCGGGGCATGATCATCCGCACGCCCACTCGAACTTCATGTCCTTGAAGTCGAGCTGTGCGTTGCCGGTGCCGAAATTGTAGCCGCCGAAATATTCCTCGAACTCGATGTAGAACGGGCTCATCTCCGGCACCGCCTGGCAGGGCCGCATGGTGCCGCCGAGATGGTTGTGGGCGTGGTCCTTGCCCCAGTCGTGCGAGCGGAAATTCTCGGTGCTCGGGACGCCGCCGACAAAGTAGTAGTAGGACTGATACTCGCTCGGCGGGTTGCGCGGGAAGTGCGGGTCCTGCGGGGCCTTGCCAGCGTTGGGATCGGTCGCGCGCGGCATCAAGCTGATCGCGAGGTTCTCCGCCAGATCGGCCCCCGGAGGGCCGGCGAACATCTTCTGCGCGAAGGGCGGGGCGGATTCGAAGAAGGCACTGGCGCCGCCGACATCGAGCCAGCGCGGCCGATCCGCCGCCGCAAGCGCAAGTGGTGCCGGCGGCATCGCGAACGGGCCCTCGTACTCGCTCCTGGTCAGCAGCAGCGCGGCATATTCATAGTCGAGGATGTCGGTCATGCGCGAAAGCCGCGGATGCGCCGGTCGCGCCAGCACGGCCTCGCGAATCTCGGGGTCGTCGGGCGCGCCGCCGTCATTGTGATCTGGCGCGGTAGCGAAGAACGACACCGCGACGATATCCTCGCCGTGCACGCGATAATCCTCCGGCAGCAGAAGTGTAAAACCGTGCATCAGCGGAAAACCGGTGACGGGATCGAGCGGCCATTGCTCGCTCGTGATGCCCGGCGGCAGGCCGTAGACCCAACCATGATCGCGTTCGCGATCGACGGGACGGTCCAGCATCTGCAAATCATACGCACGCGAAGGCAAGGCAAACGCCACAGGTCGTCTCCATCCGGATTCGGTCTCGTCGTTGAGGCGATGGTTAGTCGCGAGGAGGAGGGATGTGGTTCGTGGGGATGATGCCATCCTGCCGGTGTTTTGCCCGACGAGTCAAACCGCCTCCACCCAATTCCGTACCCGCGTAAGTCATTGATCTTGCACGCCCCGGCTACTGTGCATGGGGTTGTTTTCGCGATTTTTGTTTTGGCTACCCGCGCCGCCTTGCCGCCGCGGCATCCACGACGTTCGCCACCTCCTCGCGCCACGACAGAATCTCCATCGCGAGCACGGGGTGGTTGAAGCCCTTGAGCTGGAGATCGTCGAGCGCGCGGGCTTCGACCCAGGGCTCGACGATGCCGTAGACGCGGCGACTGACCACGATCTGGTTGGGCAGGGCCTCGCCGCAGAGGCGCGAGGCGAGGTTGGTGACGCTGCCGATCGCGGCATATTCCAGCCGCTGCTCGAAGCCGACCTGGCCGAGCGTCGCATAGCCGAGCGCAATGCCGATGCCGAAGCCGAGACTGTGCCCGCGGTTGCGCCAGCGCTCGGTCAGCGGGCCGATGGTGTCGCGCATCTCCACCGCCATCTTCACGGCGCGCCTTGTGTGGTCCTCGAATTGAATCGGCGCGTTGAACAGGATCATCACGCCGTCGCCGGCATATTTGTCGAGCGTCCCCTCATATTTGAAGATCAGCGTGCCGAGCGCGGCGTGATATTCGCGGAGCACGTTCATCGCCTCTTCCGGCTCGGTCGCTTCCGTGAACGCGGTGAAGCCGCGCAGATCGCAGAACACCACGGTCACTTCGCGGCGCTGGCTGGTGAGCAGCCCCTCGGGGCTGTCGGAGGAGGCGATCAACTGCGCCACCTGTGGCGCCAGGAATCGCTCGAGCTTGCGGATTCGCTCGATCTCGCCGAGCTGGGTCTCCACGCGCTCCTCCAGCGACTTGTTCCAGTTGCGGAGCTGCTCGGTCTGTTCCTGGAGCTTTGTCGCCTGCTGCTGCACGGTTTCGTGCGCAGCGGCGAGCTCGCGGCCCTTGTGGTCGACCTCGGTGAACAGCCGCGCATTGCGCATCGCCAGCACGGCCTGGTTGGCGAAGGTGCGCATCAGGCCGATGATGCTGGCGGCGAACTCGCCGCTGGCGCGGCGCAGCACCACCAGCGAGCCGAGCGTGCCCTGCTGGTCGACCAGCGGCACCACCAGCACCGAATGGAAGCCGGCATCGATCGCGACGTCGCGCAGCGGCTGCTCGGAGGCCTGGTCGAGATCGGCAATCGCGATCGGTTCGCCGCTCCCGGCCGCATCGCTCAGGATATCCTGGCCTTCGTCGATGGTGACATGGGCGCCGTCGGCGGATTTGTCGATGCCGTTGGCCTCGACCAGATTGAAGCGGCGCGCCACGGCGTCATAGCCGTAGATCAGCACGGCGTCGGCATGGGTGATCTCGATCGCGCGCGCGGCGATCGTCGGCAGCACGGCGTTGAGATCGAGCGAGGCGGCGACCGCGCGGCCGACCTCTTCCAGCACCTTGAGCTCGTTGATCGACTGCGCGAGATCGCGGGTGCGCTCCTCGACCTTGGTCTCCAGGTCCGAATAGGTCTCCTGGATCTGGCCGGCCATGCGGTTGAACTGGCCGGCGAGGTCTTCCAGCTCGTCCGCGGTGTGCACCTCGATCCGATGACTGAAATCGCCCTCGCCGAGCTTGTACGCGCCGTCGCGCAGCGCCGTGATCGGGATGATCATGCGGCGGGCGAGCAGCGTGCCGGCGAGGATCGCGACCAACAGGCCCATGCCGATCAGCAGCGCGATGCGCACCAGCTGGTCGCGGATCGGCATCAGGGCCTGCGTGGTCGGCTGCTCGAACATCACGCTCCAGCCGAGCTTCGGCACGGTGCTCGCGGCGCTCATCACCGCATGGCCGTTGAAGTCGGTACCCGAACTGTCGGGCCCGTGGCCCGGCGCGACCGCGGCGGCAACCTGCGGCAGCTTCGACAGGTCCTTGCCGACCTCGGGTCCTTTCGAGGATGTCGCCAGCACGCGGCCGCGCGGATCGACCACATAGGCGAAGGCAGCCTTGCCGACCTGGGCGTCGGAGAGGTACTCGGAGAGAAAGCTGAGGTCGAGCTCGGCCACGGTGACGCCGGCGTTGAAACCGGAATGCGCCACCGAGATCGACATCAACGGCGTCCGGTCGGAGAACCAGGCCGGCGCGTAGCTGACGCCGCGGGCGACGGTGTCAGTGAAGCGCATGTCGCGGGAGAGGTCGGCATTGCTGCCGGTCGTGGTCGACTGGCGCGAGACGCGCAGCACCTCGCGGCCGTCGCCGTTGAGCTGGAACAGCTGGTTGACGACCGAGACCTGGTGCAGCAGCTGGGCGTAGTCGGCGCGGCGCTTTTCGAGCGTGTCCTGGCTCGCCCGCGTCACCCAGCTGATCTGGCGCTCGAGCTCGGAGATCGACTGCTCGATCCGCCGCGCGGCAGCCTGCGCCTTGTCCTCGAGACCGTCGGTCAGCTGTGTCTTGGTGGCGCGGTAGGAGATCCAGCTCTCCATCGCGCCGTTGACGGCGAGTACGAACACGACGAGGCCGACGAGAGAGACGACGTATTTGGCGAACAGGCCCTCGCGCAGAAACCGTGTCTTGTCGTTCGCTCCTGCCATCCCGATCCTCTCGCGCCGCCATCGGCGCCGGCGCTACGGGCCCTACGGACCCTGCGAGCCTTCTAGCACAATTTGGTCCAAGGCACTGTGAAGGGACTGGTCAGGGGCCGGCCGAACAGCCGGTGTGGTTACCCGCTGTGGACGCTGGGGTAGGCGGAAGCATGGTGAATTGTCGCGGTCTCATCCGTTTGGTGGAAGCCGGGGCCGGGCGAGCCGATGTAAGGGGATGGGCTTGGCAAGGAGGGCTTGGAGTCCAGCGCTTTGGTCCTGCAATCATCGATTAAAGAGCTGCCGCAGCACGTCATTCATCGGCTGACTGTCCTGCTGCGCCGCCGGCGGGTCCTCCAGAGCGGGGGACGCTGGCGTGGCTTGCTGCATCAGTGTGGATGGCGCTGCCGGCAGGCTGCGACTGCGGCCGGTGCCAGTTCCAGTCCCAGTGCCGTTTCCCGCGCCACTGGAAAGCCCCTGCTGGATCAGATTGCCGAGCGCCTCGCCCAGGGGGCCGCCGAGCGGGTTGTTCTGTCCCGGCTGCTGGGTTTGCGGATTGGCATTGCCGGCCGCATTGCCGCCACCCGGCGCGGCGGTCCCTCCGAGGCCAAGGTTACTGCCAAGGTTACTGCCAAGGCTGCCCAAAATATTGCCGAGCCCGGCCCCGTCAGCGCCGAACAGCCCCTTGCCCATCTCGCGCAGCTTGGCATAGGCGGCGTCCGGATTGTCCAGCATGCCGGCCATGTCGGGATAGATCCGCGGCTGCGACCAGGTGCCCTGGATCATCACGGGGATGCCGAAGCCGACTGGTTCGGAGGCGCGGCCCTGGCCTTCGGTTGTCATCACCAGCTTCGGCTCGACGCGAAAGCCCATCATCTTGGTGTCGAGTGCGATCGTGCCGGCGCCGGTCACGCGGACCAGCGGTCCGGTCAAATTGAGATCGGTCGTCACCGCCTGGCCCTTGTCGATACGGAAGGACGCCGAGAGCTGCGACAAATCCGTGCTCTGCTCCCGGCTGCTGTCTCGGTTTTCCTGCCACCCGGACAGCGTGCCCGATGTCAGCGAGCGGATCATCTGTGCGACGTTGATGCCGCGAATGGCGCCGTCCTGGAAATTGACGAAGGCCGTGCCCTGCATGTTCGCCATCAGCGCGCGCTGGCTGGTGCCGGCGCTGCGCAGCGCGAGCTTGGCCTGCAGCTTGCCGTCGATCCGGTCGAATTCGGCAAGGCCCTGCAGCAGCGGCAGCGCACGCACGCCGGCGAGGTCGGAATGCATGGCAAAGCTCGGCGCGCCGCTGGTCGCATCCAGGATCACCTCGCCCGAGACCTGGCCGCCATAGGCGCCGAGATTGGCGCTGCCGGCCTTCAGCACGCCGCCGGCGAGTTTTGCATCGACCGCCAGCGGCGCGAGGCGCGCATCGCCGATCACCGCCTCGTGCGCGGAGATCCTGATTTGCGCATCGACATAGTTGAGCCCGGACACGTCGATCGGCGCATCGCTCCAGGGCTGCCCGGACGCGCCTTCCGGCGATTTCGCCAGCGGAATTATGAGCCGCTGGAAATCGAGATCGACCTTGACCAGAGGCTTGCTCGCGATATCGACCGAGGCCCACCCGTTGAACGCGCCATCGCCGAGCGTGCCATTCACGCCGTTGATCATCACGACATCGCCGCTCAGCCGCATCTCGGCACGCCCCGCGAGCCGAGACTTCAGCACGTCCGGCATGTCGATGGCGAAATCCACCGGAATGGTCGGCCGGTCGGCTGGCGGCGCCGGCGTGGTCGCCTTGATGTCGAACTTGGTCGGGTGCTCGCCGACCCGTGCGGTGCCGGTGATGTTGATCTTGCGGTCGCGACCGACGATCGCATCGGCATTGATGGTGCTGATGCGACTCTCGACGCGATCCCGCACGCGTGCGAATGCGACCTCGCCATCGGTGACCTTGATGCGGTCGATGGCGGCGCCATCGGTATCGAGCGCGATCGGCTTCGCCGTGCCGCCGGCATTCGGCAGGCGCTCACGCAGCAGCGGCTGGTAGAGCACGGGATGGGTGACGACGAGCTCGCTGATCTTCGGGCGGCCCGACCAGACGCTCGAGAGCGACATGTCGGCCTGCACGCTGTCGATGGTCAGGCGCGTGATGCCGCTGCGGTCCTTGGGGTCGGCAAGCGTGAGGTCGTTCAGTGTCACGTTCAGCGTCGGCCACAGGCTGATTCTGGTGGTGCCGTCGATCGACAGGCGATAGCCGGTCGCGCTCTCGACCCGCGAGGCAATCGTCGAGGTCAGGAAGCCCGAGGGGATCCCGACCACCAGCAGGAGTGCGATCACGATGACGACTGCGGCCACCGCCGCGCCGGCGAATTTCACTGCTCTCATGTCGACTTTCCAGCGACGGACGATCGGCGTCGAATCCGCCAGATGACCGTCATTTGCACTCGTCCTTTGCGCCTGAGTTTATCCCCGGAGGGGAAGCGGCTCCAAGCGCGTAAAAATAGTCTGGGGGTGCTGCAAAGTTATGTGACTTATGGCACACTTCCCCGGCGCGGTTTTACGCGATCCTGATGTTGATGGTTCCAAGCGATTTGCCAATGAAATTCACAAGGACATTGAAATGAGCAAGCAGGCCGAATTTGCGGTCATCCTCAAGATGAATGCGATGTTCGCCGATCTCGGCGCAGACGAGCTCCAGCGGCTGTCGAATCTCTGCCACACCCAGCATCTGGGGAACGGCGAGGTGCTGTTCCAGAAGGGTGACGCGGGCGATGCGCTGTTCGGCGTGCGCCGAGGCCAGGTCCGTATCGAAACCGGCGCCTCCGACGGCAGCCGCCTGACGCTGAACTTCATGGGGCCGGGCGACCTGTTCGGCGAGGTTGCGGTGCTGGACGGCCAGAGCCGCACTGCGGACGCGACCGCGGGCGAGGCCAGCGAACTGTTCGTGCTGCGGCGCGAAGACTTTCTCGCTTTCCTCGAACGCGAGCCGAAGGTCGGGATCAAGATCATCGCGCTGCTGTGCCAGCGCATCCGCTGGCAGAGCGAGCGCATGGAAGAGTCCATGCTCCAGCCGCTGCCGGTTCGCCTCGCGCGGCGCCTCTGCGCGCTCGCCGCCGATTTCGGCTCGGAGGTGCACATCTCGCAGGAGCAACTCGGCGTCTTCGTCGGCGCCGCCCGCGAGAGCGTCAACCGCCAGCTTCAGACCTGGCGCAAGGAAGCGATCCTCGATCTCCAGCGCGGCCGCATCCTGTTGCGGAACATGACCAAGCTGACGGCAATCGCGCGGAACGAGTAGGGATTAAGTGATCGGTAGCTCCTTCGCCCTTGCGCCCTGAGTCGGCTCGCCCGGAATCTACTCCGCCGCAGGGTGCACGATGTTCTTCGGCGCCGACATCGCTTCGGCCGGCGCAGCGCCGTGATGACCGGCGTCGTCCGCATCTTCGCTGTGCACGACCAGCCGCTTGCCGAAGCGCCAGATCAGTGCGCCGAGATCGTCCATCACCATGAACATCGCGGGCACGAACACCAGCGACAGGATGGTCGAGAAGATCAGGCCGCCGATCACCGCGAGCGCCATCGGCGAGCGGAACTCGCCGCCCGCGCCGACCGCGAGCGCGCTTGGCATCATGCCGGCGGCCATTGCGATCGTGGTCATCACGATCGGGCGAGCGCGTTTCATGCCTGCGTCGATCATGGCTTCTTCGCGCGGTTTGCCGGCGTGAATGGACTCGATGGCGAATTCCACCAGCATGATCGCGTTCTTGGTGACGATGCCCATCAGCATCAAGATGCCGATCCACACCGGCGTCGTGAGCTGCTTGCCGGTGATCAGCAGGGCCGCGATCGCGCCGCCGATCGAGAGCGGCAGCGAGAACAGAATGGTGATCGGCTGCAGGAAGGTGCCGAACAGCAGCACCAGCACGGCGTAGACCATCATCAGGCCCGCCGTGATCGCGGTGGCAAAGCCCTCGGACAGTTCGTTCAGGCTTTCGGCGTCGCCGGAGGGTGAGACCTTCACGCCCTTCGGCCGGCTCTTCATGACCGGAAGGTCGTAGATCTTCTTGGTGGCGTCGCCGAGCGCGGCGGAGCCGACGAGATCGGCTGCGACGGTGGCCTGTCGCTCGCGATCATAGCGGTTGATGCTGGTCGGACCCTGGTCGAGCTTGACGTCCGCGATGACGGAGAGCGGCACGCCGCCCTTCTCGCCATGCTCGCCGAGCGGCACGCGCAACTGCTCGAGCGTCTTCAGATTGCCGCGCGCGGCATCCTCGAGCTGCACGCGGATCGGCACCAGACGGTCGCCGACGTCGAACTTGGCGAGCGCGGGACCGACGTCGCCGATGGTGGCGACGCGGATGGTCTGCGACAGGCTTTCGGTCGAGACGCCGAGCCGCGCGGCGAGATCGGCGCGCGGTTCGACGCGCAGCTCGGGCCGCTCCAGCGTGGTTTCCGAGATCACGTTGGAGATGGTCGGAATCCGCTTCATCTGCGTCGCGAGCTCGCTGGCGACGTTGTTGACGATGTTGGCGTCGGCGCCGGTCACGACCAGCGAGATGGCGCGCAGGCCGTTCTCGTCGAGGAACCAGAAGCGGATGTCTGGAATGTTTTCCAGCTCCTGGCTGATCGAGAATTCAAGCTCGCGCTGGGTGATGTCGCGGCTGTCCTTGGGCGTGTAGTTGATGATCAAAGCGGCGCGCCGGACTTCCTGGGTGCCCGGTGGAACGCGCCCGCCGTCGACGAATATGCTCTTGACCTCGGACCGCTTGCGCAGGCGCGCGACGATGTCCTCGGTGACCTTTTCGGTGTAGGCGAGCTGGGTGCCCGGCGGCAGCTCGAGGGCAACCAGTGAGCGCGAGCTGTCCTGCGCCGGCAGGAAACCCTGCGGCAGCAGCGTGATGCTCCAGATCGAGGCGGCGAAGACGCCGAAGCCGACCAGCACCGTGATGAAATAGTGCTTCACCGACCAGGCCACGATCCTGTGATAGGACCGCAGCACGCGGCCGGGCGGCGGCTCTTGGTGATTGCCATGTTTGAGGAAGTAGGCGGCGAGCACCGGCGTGACGAAGCGCGCCGCGAGCAGCGAGAAGAACACCTGCACCGAGACGGTGATGCCGAACTGCTTGAAGAACTGTCCGGCGATGCCCGACATGAAACTCGCGGGTGCGAAGATCGCGATGATCGTCAGCGAGATCGCGATCACCGCGAGGCCGATCTCGTCGGCGGCCTCGAGGGCGGCACGATAGGGCGACTTGCCCATGTTCATGTGCCTGACGATGTTCTCGATCTCGACGATGGCGTCGTCGACCAGAATACCTGTCGACAGCGTGATGGCGAGGAAGCTGACGAGGTTCAGCGAGAAGCCGAGCAGGTCCATCGCCCAGAACGCCGGGAAGATCGACAACGGCAGCGAGATCGCGGCGATGATGGTGGCGCGCAGGTCGCGCAGGAACAACAGCACGATGACGACGGCGAGGATGGCGCCTTCGAACAGGGTCGAGATCGCCGCGTGGTAATTGCCGTTGGTATATTCGACCGAGGTATCGATCACCTTCAGGTCGACGTCGGGATAGGTGGCCTTGAGCGAGTCGATGCGCTTCTGCACGGCCTCGGCCACCTTCACGTCGCTGGCGCCCTTGGAGCGCTTGATGCCGAGCGCGACGATCGGCTCGCCGTTGAAGCGGGCGAAGGTGCGGCGGTCTGCGATGGTGTCGGTCACGGTGCCGAGATCGTCGAGCCGGACCTCGCCGCCGCCGAACAGCGGAATCATGGTGCCGGCGAGGTCGCTCAGCGTCTTGGCGCCGGCGAGAGTGCGGATCGCCTGGTCGTTCTTGCCGATCTCGGCGCGGCCGCCGGCGACGTCGACATTGGTGCCGCGCAGGCTCTGGCTGACATTGACGGCCGTCAGCCCCATCGACTGCAGGCGATCGGGATCGAGCGAGACCAGGATCTCGCGCTCGACGCCGCCGATGCGCTCGACCTGGGCGACGCCGCGCACGCCCTGCAGCGCGCGCTTGACTACGTCGTCGACGAAATAGGAGAGCTGTTCCGGCGTCTTGCCGGGCGAGATCGCGGCGTAGGTGACGATCGGCAGGCCGATGACGTCGACGCGCTGGATCAGCGGCTCGGTGACGTTCTGCGGCAGGTTGGAGCGCACGCGCGTCACCGCGTCCTTGACGTCGTTGAGCGCGCGGTCGGTGTTGGTTTCCAGCGCGAACTGGATGGTCGTCACCGACAGGCCGTCGGTGATCTGCGAGGTGATGTGCCTGACGCCTTCGACACCGGAGACGGCGTCTTCAACCGTCTTGGTGACCTGGGATTCGAGCTCGGCGGGTGCCGCGCCGAACTGCGATACCGCGACCGAGATCACGGGAATGTCGGCCGAGGGTAGCCGCGTTACCGCGAGCTTGGTGAAGGATACCCAGCCGAGGATCAGGAGGATGATGGAGAAAACGACCGACGGCAGCGGATTGCGGATCGACCATGCCGAGATATTGAGAGCCATCAGCGTACCCGCGTGCGATCGAGTTCATCGGCGAACATGGTCTTGATCTGGTCGCCGTCGTGCAGCGACGAGCCGGCGTCGGCCACGACGATTTCGCCGACGTTGAGGCCTTCCAGGATTTCCGTCGCGCTGTCCGATGACAGCCCGACCCGTACCTTGCGCGTCTCGACAATGTTGGCCTTGACGACCTGCACGGTGAGATGGTCGATCGCGGTCTTGGGAACCGCGACGCCGCAGCTTCGCTTGGCGTCGATCGAGGCGCGCGCGAACACGCCGACCTTCAGCGAGGGATTGTTGGTGACGCTGATGCGAACGCGGCCGAGCTGGGTGGCGCGATCGATTTCTGGCGCGACCAGCCTGACCCGCCCGATCAAATCGGGCGCGGCGTCGCGGCTGATGCGCACGGTCGCGCCGGAGCTGAGCTTGGGCATGTGCACCGCCGGGACCTGCGCGTCCAGCTCGATCTCGTTGTTGACGGCGATACGGAACATCGGGCCGGCCTGCGGCGAGGCCGGCGCGCCGACGATGGTGCGGACCTCGGTGACGAGGCCCGGCGCAGGGGCCTTGAGCGAGATCGGGCCTTGCGGGCCGGGTCGCTGCGGCTGGCCCGGGATCTGGGGCGGGGCGGTCAGGCGCGCCAGCTCCTGATTGTCGCTGACAAGGGTGCCCTCGGTGACGAAGAGGTCGGTGACCCTGGATCCCTCCTGGTCGGCGATGACCACGGCTTCGCGGCGCGGCACGAAGAAGCCGGTCACCCGGACCAGGTCGGAGAAGCAGGCATTGGTCGACTTCGTCACGATGACCAGCGCCTCGCTCGGCGTCTCCTTGACCTCGGGGCGATGCCGGTGTTCGAACAAATAATAGCCGACGCCGATCGCAACGACGAAGACCACCGTTCCGGCCGGCTTGAGATATTCGGAGAGGTTCATCGCCGGATCGTCCTGGCCTGGCTCACGGCCATCCGCACGCGGCCCATGGAGAGCGGTTCCCTGAAATAAAGCAGCGTCCCGCAAGGCTGCGGGACGCGCTCTGGAAGCGAGACTTTACACCACATCACGACTTGTCACTTCAAAGGATTACGTCGTGCTCACTTCGATGCGGTGGTCTTGTTTTCCATGTTGACGACCTGCACGCGACGATTGACCTCGGCCATCGGCTGGGCCGGGTCCTTCAGCTTGCTCTTGCCGTAGCCGACGGTGACGAGGTCGGTCGCGGAGATGCTGTACTTGTCGACCAGGTAGCGCTTGATCGAATCCGCGCGGCGCTCCGACAGATCCTGGTTATAGCCCTCGCCGCCGGCGGCGTCGGTGTGGCCGGCGACCACGAAGGTCGAGCCCTTCAGGTCGGGGCTGGTCAGCGCGCGGCCGAGCGCCTGGACCGAGGCAAGCGATTTGGCGCTGATATTGGCCGAGTTGTAGTCGAACGTGATTTCCAGATCGATGTTCGGCTTGTCCTTGGCCGCCGACGCGATTTCTTCACGCTCGGTCGACGAAAGCGACCGTGTCGAGCGGCCGCGCACGGACTGGATCAGCTTGGTCTCCGTCGCACTCGGTGCGGGATCGGCCTGCGGAGCGATCGAGAGGCCGCGGGTCAGCGGCTTTTTCGGCGGCGGCGCCAGCGCGCGGACGATCTCGTCCTCGGTGACGTTCTTGCTGTTGCCGTCGTCGCCCGCGAATGCCGGCGGGCTCGTGAGCGACAGCGCGGCACCGACGGTAATGATGGACAGGATTGCGGTAAGTCCCTTTGCAGCCAATCTCATAGCCAGTCCCTCCTGCGCAGCCAGCTCGCGCGGTTCCAAAATCCTGCAATAACCCCCCCGGAGGGCGGCCTCCGGCATCCGTAAGATTAGTCTTCGCCGGGCCGTCGCGGGTTCGAGGCACATCGGCCCCGGTTCAAAAAAATATCAACGCACTCCGTAGCTTGCGAATTCCTGAACAATGTTCGGGTCCATTGCCTTGGCATTGGCGATATCGAGCGCACCTTCCTGGGCCGAGCCGTTGCGCTGCTTTGCAATCCCGCGTCCGAACAGCGAGGAGGTCAGGCGCGGATTGATCCTCAGGGCTGCCTCGAAATCGGCGATGGCGTTCTTGACCGCCCCCGATTTCAGATTGACGAGCCCCCGGCTGTCCAGCGCGTCGACGAAGTTCGGCCGCAGCCGCAGCGCCTCGTTGCAATCCTTCAGCGCGCCCTGGAGGTCGCCGACCACGGTGCGGGTCCAGCAGCGGTTGTTCAGAGCCTCGACGTCCTTCGGGTTGATCCGAAGCGTCTCGTCAAAATCCTTGATGGCCAGGCTGTAGGCGCCCTTGCTGGCATAGACCTGACCGCGCCGGTAAAGCGCGTTCACGTCGTCCGGATTGGCCGCGATCTTGGCCGTCAGCCCCTTGATGGTGGGGTCCTCGGCCAGGACGGCCGCACTCGGACCGCTTTCCATGCTCGGAGCGGTGACGGGATCGGGCGGCAACACAGGCGGCAACACAGGCGGTGGCGGTGCCGGCGGCAAGGCAGCCTCGACCTGCGGCTTCGGTGACGGAGCCGATGCTGCCCCCGTGTCGGCCGGTTTCGGCGGCGGAGGCGGCGGGGGTGCGGGCGGAGCCGGCGGCGGGTTGTTGGCGACGACCGGCGGCGGAGCGGGAGGCGGGGGTGGCGGGGTCATTGTCGGACGCGAGCCGCCGGCCCCCGGAATGAACGAGAAATCCTCGGCCAGTGAAGAGGATATCCACGGCACCTGCTCGCCTCGCGAGGCGCGGGTGACGCCCATCTTGGTGCGGTTCAGCGTCTCCTCGGCCATCAGGTCGGGGACGCGGATTTCCTTGAGGAGTTCCTGGACGAACAGGCTGTGCTCGCCGCCGACGTCCGAGACCACCGAGGCCAGCGCCGCCGAATACATCACCAGCGTGCCGTTCGGCGCGATGACAGGGGTGAGGCCGGCGGAGAAGCTGCGGAACCGGCGCTCGAACGGGTTGCGTCTGGAGGCATCGACCAGCGCGATCTTGACGCCGGCGCCACGGGTGTTGAGCTCGCCGAGCACGGTTTCCAGGCTGATGCCGTCGCGGCGCACATCAGATTCGGTCCAGATCTGCGCATCGATCGGCAGCAGGTAACTCTGCCGCGCGGACTGGATGCCGAAGCCGCTGAAGAACACCAGTGCCACCGACCCCGGCTTGATCTTGCCGTACAGCTTGTCGAAGGCGCGGCGCATGCCGTCGCCTGTCAGATTCTCACTGATCTCGACGGAAAAGCCGTCGCGCTTGAGCTCGTCGGCGACGTCGCGTGCGTCGTTGAGCGGTTCCTTCAGCGGGGCGTCGGCGTCGGGATATTTGGCGTTGCCGATAACCAGCGCAAAGCGATCGCCGGCCGCAAGCGACGGAGCGGTCGGAATGAGCGAGACGAGCAAGGACAGAACGAAAAGCAAGCGAATTTTCATAATCAGCGCGATCCAGCCAAAAAGGCGCCGTTTCCAGCTTGCGCCGCGGCGACCTTAACTTACGCAATGTGCATTATCAAACCGGGGAAGGGGGGCGTCAACCGGATGCAGATTCGGCGCTATCGCGACAATTGACCGCGACGCGTGGGCACGTTGAGGGGGGAATAAACGGGCGGTCACGGTTGCACGCGATGCATTCTGGTTGCCATTGTGACTGCATGTTAGGGCAGTCATGGCGACAAGAATGTGATTGATCTCACATTGCGGACTGGCGTCCTTCGCAACCTCCGGTGTTTGACCTTTGCGGCGGACGATGGCTTGGTGCGATTGATCGCCCCTGAAGGTCCACCCAGAAAAAGAGCAAGATCAAAGCCATGGGAAACGCCTACGAAATCTACGCATTGCGCTATGCGACGATGTCGCCGCGCACCCCCAATATGAACTTCCTCGCGCCCGACCCGCATGACAGCGCGGCGCAGGATCTCGACTATTTCGTCTGGCTGATCCGCGGCAACGGCCGCGACATCCTGGTCGATACCGGCTTCAATGCCGAGGAGGCGGGCTTGCGGGCGCGCAAGCTGACGCTCAATCCGGTCGACGCGCTGGAGCGCTTTGGTGTCGCGGCATCGAGCATTCGCGACATCATCGTGACGCATCTGCATTACGACCATGCCGGCAACCTCGACCGCTTCGCGAACGCGCGCTTCCATCTCCAGGAACGCGAGATGGCTTATGCGACGGGGCGCTGCATGTGCAACGGACTGCTGCGACATCCGTTCTCGGTCGAGCACGTCACCCAGATGGTCCGCCATGTTTATGGCGAGCGCGTCAATTTCTATTCGGGTGACGGCGAGGTCGCGCCCGGCGTCACCGTGCACCGCGTCGGCGGCCATTCCGACGGCTTGCAGGTGGTGAGGGTCGAGACTACGCGCGGGCCGGTGGTGCTTGCGTCCGACGCCGCGCATTATTACGCCAATCTCCAGCGCAGGAGCCCGTTTCCGATCGTCTACAATGTCGGCGACATGGCGCAGGGCTGGGAGATGATCGAGCGTCTCGCCGGCCATCCTGACCGGTTCATTCCCGGCCACGATCCGATCGTGACCGAGATTTATCCGCGCGCCAGCGACAAGGTCGACGCCTGGGCGCTGCATCTGCCGCCGTCGCGGTCGTTTGCGAAATAGCGTAAGTGCCAGACCCTCATCCTGAGGAGCGCGCCCTTCGCGCGCGTCTCGAAGGATGCAGGCGGAGATGTTGCAGCAGCGGGGCCTTCATGGTTCGAGACGGCGCTTGCGCGCCTCCTCACCATGAGGGGTGAGAGTTCAATACGCCTGCTTGGCGTCGGCCTCTTCGCTGGTCTGGATCAGTTCGAGGCTCTGCTCGACCTTGCCGAGCAGCGTCGATAGCTGTTTGCGCTCCTGTGCGGAGAGGCAGGCGAGGATCTCGTCTTCCCGCCGCAGCAATTGCGGAAACAGCTCCTCGTAGAGCGTGCGACCTTTCCTTGTCAGTCGCAGGCGGAATTCGCGGCGGTCGGCTTCGTTCTCGACGCGCTCGATCAAGGCCTGGTGCAGCAACATGGTCACCGCGCGGCTGATGGTGGACTTGTGGGTGCGGGTGCATTGCGCGACGTACTGCGCGCTGCAGGCATCGTTGCGGAAGCCGAGCGTCGCGATCACGCGCCAGGCCGGGATGTCGAGGCCGTGACGTTCCTGATATTCGACCGAAAGCGCGGCGCTGACTTCCGCCGCGAGCCGGTTGAGGCGGAACGGCACGAACTTGAACAGGTCGAGCCGTGTTTTTGGCCGCGGTGAAGCCTCATCGGCCTCGCGTGTCTTCAGCGCGATGTCGCTGGATGTCCTCGCCAAGGAGAGCGCTCCGAATTCCGGTTGACGGCCGGCCGGCTCCGGTCCAAAATAGTTGCACGTGAGACTATCTAGCAGATCAGGCCCCTCCTGACCAGAGCCGAGGTTAGCGCATGGCGAAGGCCGATACGCATCAGGCCAAAACCCAGTTCGGCTATCGCCGCCACCCCGATCAGGATCGTCCCGGCCAGAGCACGGCCGAGCATCCAGTGGTGGTCGTCGGCGCGGGCCCGGTCGGGCTGTCGCTGGCAATCGACCTTGCCCAGCGCGGCCAGCGCGTCGTCCTTCTGGATGACGCAGACCGCATCGGAGAGGGCTCCCGCGCGATCTGCTTCTCGAAACGTTCGCTGGAATATTGGGACCGGCTCGGCGTCGGCGACCGCATGGTCGACAAGGGCGTGGTCTGGAGCGTCGGCCGCATCTTCCACGGCGAGCAGCAGCTCTACCAGTTCAATCTGCTGCCGGACGACGGTCACAAACGGCCGGCCTTCATCAATCTCCAGCAGTATTACGCCGAAGCCTATCTGGTCGACCGCATCAGCGATCTGCCCGAGATCAACCTGCGCTGGCGCAACAAGGTGACGGCGCTGGAGAGCCGCAACGATTCCGTCGCGCTGACGATCGAGACGCCGGAGGGCGCCTATCGCCTGCACGCGCAATATGTCGTCGCCTGCGACGGCGCGCGCTCCTCGCTGCGGCAAATGGTCGGCGCCGACTTCGCGGGACAGGTATTCGAGGACCAGTTCCTGATCGCCGACGTCAAGATGACCGCGGAATTCCCGACCGAGCGCTGGTTCTGGTTCGATCCGCCGTTTCATGCGGGGCGTTCGGCCCTGTTGCACCGGCAACCGGACGATGTCTGGCGCATCGACCTCCAGCTCAATCGCTATGCCGACCCCATCGTCGAGAAGAAGCCCGAGAACGTGCGGCCGCGGATTGCGCGCATGCTCGGCCATGACAAGTTCGAGTTCGAGTGGATCTCGCTCTACAAATTCCAGTGCCGGCGGATGGACCGCTTCGTCCATGGCCGCGTGATCTTCGCGGGAGATTCCGCGCACCAAGTCTCGCCCTTCGGCGCGCGCGGCGCCAATTCGGGACTCGAGGACGCCGAAAACCTCTCGTGGAAGCTCGACCGCGTGCTGCGCGGCGCTTCACCCGCGAGCCTGCTCGAGAGTTATCATGTCGAGCGCAGTCTGGCTGCCGACGAGAACATCCGCGAATCCACCCGCTCGACCGATTTCATGGCACCGAACTCGCATCAGGAAGCGCGGCTGCGCAAGGCAGTGCTGTCGCTGGCCAAGGAAACGGAGTTCGGCAAGCGCATGGTCAATGGCGGGCGGCTCTCGGTGCCGTGCAGCTATGACTCGCCGCTGTCATCGCCCGATGCGGATGCGTGGCGCGGTGGACCGCTCCCCGGTTGTTCGATGCTCGACGCCCCCGTTGCGACGCGCGCGGGCGAGCAAGCCTATTTGACGGATGCGTTCCGCAAGGATGGAACGGACTTCACCTTGCTGTCGTTCAGCAATGGCGCGGCGATCGATGCGCCCGAAGGCGTGAAGGATATTCGCATCGGCGGTGAGGGCGGGCTTGCCGATCCCTCAGGCCTTGTCGCAAAGCGCTATGGCGCCGAGCCTGATTCAGCCTATCTGCTCAGGCCCGATGGCTATGTTGCGGCGCGCTTTCGCCATCCGACGCGCGAGGCGATCGCGGCCGCGCTGTCGCGGGCGCAAGGCTTGAATCGAAGATTGGCTTGAATTGAGGATTAGCATGCCGCTCTCAACCAGCTCCAATTTCGCGCGGCCTGACGACGCCTTTCGCGCCATCGTCGAGGCGCATCGTGGCTTCACCGACGAGCAAAGCGCCGACTTCGACGCGGCGCTGGTGCTGATCCTCGCCAACCATATCGGTGATATCGACGTGCTGCGGGACGCGATCGTCCTCGCCAAGCGGCGCATGATCGACGGCCAGCAGCAGCAACAGCGACAGCAACAGCAACAGCAACAACAATAACCCCAAAGACTTGAGGATGAACTGATGGCGAAGAACTTCGCATCCACCGGCGATCTCGCCGAGAAGAAGATCACCTTCTCCGAGATTGGCACCGATCTCTACGCCTTCACCGCGGAGGGCGATCCGAACACCGCGATCATCGTCGGCGACGACGGCTGCCTGGTGTTCGACGCGCAGTCGACGCCGGCGATGGCGGGCAAGGTGATCGAGCGCGTCCGTACCGTCACCGACAAGCCGCTCAAATATGTTGTGCTGTCGCATTATCACGCCGTGCGTGTGCTCGGTGCCTCCGCCTACAAGGCGCAAGGCATCGTCGCCTCGCAGGAGACCTATCGCCTGATCGAGGAGCGTGGCCAGCAGGATTGGGATTCCGAGTATGGCCGCTTCCCGCGGCTGTTCCAGGACGCATCGAGCATTCCCGGCCTGACCTGGCCGACGCTGACCTTCGAAGGCGAGATGTCGATCTATCTCGGCAAGCGCGAGGTGCGCCTGATGCAGCTTGGCGCCGGCCACACCTCGGGCGACATCGTCGCCTGGGTGCCCGATGCCGAGGTGATGTTCTCCGGTGACCTGATCGAATACCACTCGGCCTGCTATTGCGGCGACGCGCACTTGCGCGAATGGCCGCTGACGCTGAACGAAATCCGCAACTTCAATCCCAAGGCGATCGCGCCGGGCCGCGGCGATGCGCTGAAGGGTGTCGCCACGGTGCGCGAAGCCATCGCGATGACACGCGACTTCGTTACCTCGCTCTATGGCGCCGCTGAAATCTCGGTCGCCAAGGGCCGCACGCTGAAGGAATCGATGGCCGCGACGCGCGAGGTCATGGATCCCAAATTCCAAAGCTTCGCCATCTACGAGCACTGTCTGCCGTTCAACGTGTCGCGCGCCTATGACGAGGCGTCGGGGATCGACGACCCCGTGATCTGGACTGACAAACGCGACCAGGAGATGTGGGCCGCCCTGCAAGGAGGAGGATAGTCATGAACATCAATACCTCGCCCGATCAGATCATTCGCAGCACGGCCCAGGTCACGCCGGGCTATATGTCCGGCTTCGGCAACAGCTTTGAGACCGAGGCGCTGCCGGGCGCGCTGCCGATCGGGCGCAATTCGCCGCAGCGTTGCGCCTATGGCCTCTATGCCGAGCAGCTCTCCGGCTCTCCTTTCACGGCGCCGCGCGGCAGCAATGAGCGCTCATGGCTCTATCGCATTCGCCCGTCGGTGAAACATTCGGGCCGTTTCGAGAAGGCCGGCGACGGCCTGTGGCGTTCGGCACCGTGCCATGAACACGATCTGCCGATCGCGCAGTTGCGCTGGGATCCGGCGCCGATCCCGAAGGAGGACATGACTTTCCTCCAGGGCGTGCAGACCATGACCACCGCCGGCGACGTCAACACCCAGGCCGGCATGGCCGCCCATGTCTATCTCATCACCAAGTCGATGGTGGACCAGCACTTCTACAATGCCGACGGCGAGCTGATGTTCGTGCTGCAGCAGGGCAATCTTCGCATCGTCACCGAGTTCGGCCGAATCGACGCCGAGCCCGGCGAGATCGTGGTGATCCCACGCGGCGTCAAGTTTAGGGTGGAGATTCCGAGCGGACCGGCGCGCGGCTATCTCTGCGAGAACTACGGCGGCGCCTTCACTCTGCCGGAGCGCGGGCCGATCGGCGCCAATTGCCTCGCCAATGCCCGCGACTTCCTGACGCCGGTCGCTCACTACGAGGACAAGGACACACCGACCGAGTTGTTCGTGAAATGGGGCGGGTCGTTGTTCAAGACGCAGCTCGCCCACTCGCCGATCGACGTCGTCGCCTGGCACGGCAATTACGCGCCGTACAAATATGATCTGCGCGCCTTCTCGCCGGTCGGCGCGATCGGCTTCGATCATCCCGATCCCTCGATCTTCACCGTGCTGACCTCGCCGTCGGAGACCGCGGGCACGGCGAATATCGATTTCGTGATCTTCCCTGAACGTTGGATGGTCGCCGACAACACCTTCCGCCCGCCCTGGTATCACATGAACATCATGAGCGAGTTCATGGGCCTGATCTACGGCGTCTACGACGCCAAGCCGCAAGGTTTCGTGCCGGGCGGCATGAGCCTGCACAATTGCATGCTGCCACACGGCCCCGATCGCGATGCCTTCGAGCACGCCAGCAACGGTGAGCTGAAGCCGGTCAAGCTGACCGGCACCATGGCCTTCATGTTCGAGACCCGCTACGCGCAGCGCGTCACCGCGCACGCCGCGAATTCTGCGACGTTGCAGGACGACTACGCGGATTGCTGGAAGGGACTGGAGAAGCGGTTCGACCCGAACCGGCCGTAGCTCCACGCCACCTACTCAGTCGTCATGCCCGGGCAGAAGCGCGAAGCGCGCCTTCGCGCTAGATGTCCCGGGCATCCACGTGTTGAAGTGCAGAAGAAAGATCGTGGATGGCCGGGACAAGCCCGGCCATGACGGTCTCGAGCTCGGAGAATCCCGTGTCCCACCCCAACGACCCCAGCCTCCGCTCCTTCATCGACGTCGATCTCGCCTCCGACTTCCCGATCCAGAACCTGCCTTACGGCGTGTTCTCGACCGCGGCCAATCCGACGCCGCGTGTCGGCGTGGCGATCGGCAATTACGTGCTCGATCTCTGGGAGCTCGAGCAGGATTCCCGGCTCGATGTCGGGCCGCTCGGTGTGTTCGCGACGCCGTCGCTCAATCCCTTCATGGCGCTGGGGCCAAAGATCTGGGCGAAGACGCGGGCGCGGATCAGCGAGCTGTTGCGCCACGATCATCCAGAGCTGCGCGACAACGAGGAGCTGCGCAAGCAGGCTTTGGTCCCGATGCGGGACGCGAACCTGCATCTGCCTTTCGCGGTCTCCGGCTACACCGATTTCTATTCGTCGAAAGAGCACGCCACCAATGTCGGTGTCATGTTCCGCGGCAAGGACAATGCGCTGCAGCCGAACTGGCTGCACATGCCGATCGGCTATAACGGCCGCGCGTCCACGGTCGTGGTGTCGGGCACCAAGGTGAAGCGGCCGCGCGGGCAGCTGAAGCCGCCCAATGTCGAGGTGCCGAGCTTTGCGCCCTGCAAGCGGCTCGATTTCGAGCTGGAGATGGGCGTCGTGGTCGGGCAGCCCTCGCCGATGGGTGGCATGCTCACGGAGCAACAGGCCGAGGAGATGATCTTCGGCTTCGTGCTGCTCAACGACTGGAGCGCGCGCGACATCCAGCAATGGGAGTATGTGCCGCTTGGCCCGTTCCTCGCCAAGGCGTTTGCGACCTCGATCAGTCCGTGGGTGGTGACGCGTGAGGCGCTGGAGCCGTTTCGGCTGAAAGGGCCGGAGCAGGAGCCGGTGCCGCTCGATTACCTCAGGCAGGGCAAGCCGCAGAACTACGATCTCGAACTCGACGTCTCCTTGCGCGCCGCCGGAGCCAACGCGCCTGCCGGTATCAGCCGCACCAATTTCAGGTACATGTACTGGTCGTCGGTGCAGCAGCTGATGCACCACGCCTCCTCCGGCTGCGCCATGAATGTCGGAGATCTCTTGGGGAGCGGTACGATCTCCGGCCCGGAGAAGAACCAGCGCGGCAGCCTGCTGGAGATCAGCTGGAACGGCACCGAGCCGGTGGAATTGCCCGGCGGCATCAAGCGGTCGTTCCTGGAAGACGGCGACAGCCTCGTCATGCGCGGCTGGTGCCAGGGCAGCAGCTATCGCGTCGGCTTTGGCGAGGTCGAGGGGACGATTTTGCCGGCGGAGTAGGGCCGAGCTCTCTCTGCATTCTCCGTCATTGCGAGGAGCCCTTGCGACGAAGCAATCCAGACTGCTTCCTCGGAGACAGTCTGGATTGCTTCGCTTCGCTCGCAATGACGGCGGAGAGGCAGTTCACCTCTTCTCCGGCGGTACGTCGCGTATTCTTGCGCAATGCGCCGCGACGTCCTCCAGGCCGTACTTCAGATGCACCCGCTTGTCCGACGGCGCCTGCTTGATCGTGCACACGCCCGGTCGCCATTCCCGCGTTGGCCTTATTGGGCGCGGCGCAAAACCGCCGCCGCAGTTCGGGCAGACGTTGGATAGTTTCGTCTCCACGCAGTCCGCACAGAACGTGCATTCATAGGAGCAGATCCGCGCATCCGCCGCGTTCGGCGGCAGGTCGCGGTCGCAATATTCACAGTTCGGTCGAAGCTGGAGGGCCATGGCTGAGTTTCCGCAGATTGGCCGGGATCATCGCAGATCGGACGTGGAGCGCGAATGCCGTAGTTCCCTCGATTTCAGCCAGCCTTCAGCTCCTTCAGCGGCAGCCGCGTGCTTTCCTTCAGCCTGTCGAGCACGATCGAAGAGCGCACATGCGCCACACTCTGGTGCGGCATCAGCACGTCGTTGACGAGATTGGAGAGACCCTTCAGGTCGCGCAGCACGGCTTTCAGCACATAGTCGGCGTCGCCCGTGAGCGAATAGGCCTCCTGGATCTCGTCGATTCGATTGACCAGCGTTCGGAAGCGTTTCGAATTGTCCGGTGAGTGGGTCGCCAGCGTCACCTGGATGAAGGCGATCACGCCGAAGCCCAGCGCCTCGCTGGAGAGATCGGCGTGGTAGCCCGATATCACCTTCTCCTCCTCCAGCCGCATCCGCCGGCGCGAGCATTGCGAGGCCGAGAGCCCTGCGATGTCGGCCAGTTCCTGGTTGGTGAGGCGGCCGTCGTCCTGGAGCGCGCCCAGGATCTTGAGGTCGAAGGCATCCACCAAAGTCATGCGCAATTGTCCCGTTCTGTGCACAGATCGTGCGCAAGATAGCCAAATGACGTCCTATTTGCACGCTCATTGCAGGCGCCATGAAGGATAGTTCATGGCAGCAGCAATTTGGGAGAGCACCATGGGTCCGTTTCCGCACGATGCACCGCCGGCCACGATCAGCGCCGACAATCCGATGGGCACCGACGGGTTCGAGTTCGTCGAATATGCGCATCCCAATCCCGAAGAATTGCACGCGCTGTTCAAGCTGATGGGCTATGCGCCTGTCGCGCGCCACAAGACCAAGACGATCACGGTCTATCGCCAGGGTGACATCAATTACCTCGTCAACGAGGAGCCGGGGACCCACGGTCACGATTTCGTCGCCGCGCACGGCCCCTGTGCGCCGTCGATGGCGTTTCGCGTCGTTGACGCGAAGGTCGCTTATGACCGCGCGATTTCGCTCGGCGCCGAACCTGCCGATGTGTCAGCCGCGCAGAAGACGCTCGACGTCCCCGCGATCAAGGGCATCGGCGGCAGCCTCCTCTACTTCGTCGATCGCTACGGCGCCAAGGGGTCGGCCTATGACAGCGAGTTCGAATGGCTGGGTGCGCGCGATCCACGGCCCGCCGGCGCCGGCCTGTTCTATCTCGATCACCTCACCCACAACGTCCATCGCGGCCGCATGGACGTCTGGACCGGCTTTTACGAAAAGCTCTTCAACTTCCGCCAGATCCGCTTCTTCGACATCGAGGGCCGCGCCTCAGGCCTGTTCTCGCGGGCGCTGACGAGCCCCGACGGCAAGATCCGGATTCCGATCAACGAGGACGCCGGCGATTCCGGCCAGATCGAGGAGTATCTCAATATCTATCGCGGCGAAGGCATCCAGCACGTCGCCTGCGGTTGCCGCGATATCTATCGCACCATCGAAGGCCTGCGCGAAGCCGGCCTGCCTTTCATGCCCGCGCCGCCCAAGACCTATTTCGAGCGGATCGACGCGCGCCTGCCCAAGCATGGTGAGGACGTCGCGCGGCTTCAGACCAACGGCATCCTGATCGACGGCGAAGGCGTGGTCGACGGCGGCCAGACCAAGGTGCTGCTGCAGATCTTCTCGGCCAACGCGATCGGCCCGATCTTCTTCGAGTTCATCCAGCGCAAGGGCGACGACGGCTTCGGCGAAGGCAATTTCAAGGCGCTGTTCGAATCGATCGAGGAGGACCAGATCCGGCGCGGGGTGTTGAAGGTGGGGAATGCGGCGTAGGTCGCGTTTGGCACGAGCTACTGCCACCCCACAGGTGTCGTCCCGGCGAAGGCCGGGACCCATACCCCCTGGGAGAAGTTTGGCGCGACAACGATAGCTCCGAGTCCCCGTAACCACGATGTCCTATGGTTATGGGTCCCGGCCTGCGCCGGGACGACGGCGGAGTGTGATGCGACAGCGAAGATCTTAACGCCCCGCCCACGCCTTCGTCACCGCCCCGATCTCCGCGCCCTCCGGTTCCCGCACGGCCGACGGCGTACGCGAGAATCGCGGCGCCGGCCCGGGCTGTTTCACGCCGTGGCGCTCCACAAACACCTGCCGCGCGACCATGTGCGGATGCTCGGTCGCTTCCGACATGGTCAGCACCGGCGCGAAGCAGATGTCGGTGCCTTCCATGATCTTGCACCAGTCCTCGCGCGTCTTGCTCTTGAACACCGTCTTCAGTTTTTCCTTCAGCGCGGGCCAGGCCTTGCGGTCCATCTGCGCATCGAAATCGGCGTCGGTCAGGCCGGCGTGCTCGCGCAGCAGCGCGTAGAACTGCGGCTCGATCGAGCCGATCGAGACGAAATGGCCGCAGGCGCATTCGTAGACGCCGTAGAAATGCGCGCCGCCGTCGAGGAAGTTCTGGTTGCGGCCTTCGGTCCAGCGGCCGATCGTGGTCATGTCGAAGAAGAACGACATCAGCGATGCCGCGCCGTCGCACATCGCGGCATCGACGACCTGACCCTTGCCTGACCTCGAGGCCTCCAGCAGTGCCGCAAGCACGCCGACGACGAGATAGAGTGCGCCGCCGCCGAAATCGCCGACCAGGTTGAGCGGCGGCACCGGCGCTTCCTTCGTGCCGATCGCGGCGAGCGCGCCGGTGATGGAGATGTAGTTGATGTCGTGGCCGGCGGCATTGGCGAGCGGGCCTTGCTGGCCCCAGCCGGTCATGCGGCCGTAGACCAGCTTTGGATTGCGTGCGAGCACCACATCAGGCCCGAGGCCCAGCCGCTCCATCACGCCCGGACGGAAACCCTCGACCAGCGCGTCGGCATTCGCAAGCAGGTCGAGCACCTCCGCGATCGCCGCCTTGTCCTTGAGGTCGAGCTCGACCACCTTGCGGCCGCGGCCTGCGACCGACTTCATGCTCTTCTTGGCGCCGACCCGATCGAGCGTGACGACATCGGCGCCCATGTCGGCCAGCATCATGCAGGCGAACGGGCCGGGTCCGATGCCGGCGAATTCGACGATGCGGAAGCCCGCGAGCGGGCCGGAGGTGCGAACGGAGGAGGTGGGGGCTGATTTGTCGAGCACGTCGTTGTTTCCTCGGGTCGCGGGCGGATGCCGATTGCTCGGCAATCGCTCGGACATTCCTCTGTGGGCGAGTTAATTGGCTGATTAACTTTTCTCGCCTTCACGCCAGCGAGGCAAGCGCTTTTCATGCATGGGCGCATAATAAAAGCGGCGCGCATTTCTGCGCGCCGCGGAAGATTTGTGTTGAGGCGCTAAAGCGCGATGATCAGCCTGCGGCAGCCACCGCGCGCTGCGCCATCACCTTGATCAGGTTGGCGCGATACTCCGCCGTGCCGTGGATGTCGGCCAGCAGATTGCTCGCCGGAATGCTCACGCTGTCGATCGCCGACGGTGACCAATTCGCCTTCACCGCCGTTTCGATTGCGGGGACCCGCATCACACCGCTTTCCGAGGCACCGGTGGCGGCCACCCGAATCTCGCCCGACTTCGTCTGCGCGACGAACACGCCGGTCAGCGCGAAGCGAGACGCAGGGTGGCGCATTTTTTCGTAGCCTGCCTTCGCCGGAACCGGGAACGACACGGCGGTGATGATCTCGCCGTCTTCCAGCGCCGTCGTGAACAGGCCCTGGAAGAAGTCATCCGCCGCAATCGACCGCTTGTTGGTCTTCACGGTGGCGCCGAGCGCGAGCAGCGCGGCCGGATAATCCGCGGCGGGATCGTTGTTGGCGATCGAGCCGCCGATCGTGCCGCGATAGCGCACGGCGGGGTCCCCAAGCACCGAGGTCAGATAGGCGATTGCGGGAATCGCCTTCTTCACATCGGCATTCTGCATGATGTCGAAATAGGTCGTGCCGGCCTTGATGGTCAGCACGTCGCCCGAGAGCTCAACGCCCTGCAGCTCCTTGATCTTGCCGAGGTCGATGACGTCGGAGGGGCTGGCGAGGCGTTGCTTCATCACCGGCAGCAGCGTCTGGCCGCCGGCGAGGAACTTTGCTTCGCTACTCTTGGAGAAGAGGCTGACGGCTTCGTCAACCGAGGACGCGCGATGATAAACGGTCTGGTACATCTTCGTTCCTCCCTTAAGCCGCGTGGATCGTGCGCCACACCCGATCCGGGGTTGCGGGCATTTCCAGATTGTTCTTGCCGATCGCATCCGTGATCGCGTTGATCACGGCCGCAGAGGCGCCGATCGCGCCGGCCTCACCGCAACCCTTGATGCCGAGCGGATTGCCCGGGCACAGCGTCGTGGTGTGGGAGAGATTGAACGAGGGAACGTCGTCTGCGCGCGGCATGGCGTAGTCCATGAACGAGGCCGTGACCGGCTGCCCGTTGGCGTCGTAGATCGCGTGCTCAAGCAACGCTTGTCCGATGCCTTGCACAAGACCGCCATGAACCTGCCCTTCAACGATCATCGGGTTGATCAGCCGGCCGAAATCGTCGGCTGCGACGAAGTTGACGAAGGACGTCTTGCCCGTGCCGGCATCGACCTCAAGCTCGCAGATATAGGTGCCGGCCGGGAAGGTGAAGTTGGTCGGGTCATAGAAGGCGCTTTCCTTCAGGCCCGGCTCCATCCCGTCAGGCAGATTGTGGGCGGTGTAGGCCGCGAGCGCGACCATCGGAAAGGCGATCGCCTTGTCGGTCCCGGCCACCTTGAACTCGCCGTTCTCGATGACGATGTCGCCTTCCGAAGCTTCCAGCGCATGCGCGGCGATCTTCTTGGCCTTGGATTCCATCTTCTCCATCGCCTTCAGAATCGCGGTGAGGCCGACGGCCGCGGAGCGCGAGCCGTAGGTGCCCATGCCGAACTGCACCTTGTCGGTGTCGCCATGGACGATCGAGACCTGGCTGATGGGAACGCCGAGGCGCTCCGCGACGAGCTGGCAGAACGTGGTCTCGTGACCCTGGCCGTGGCTGTGCGATCCCGTCAGGACCTCGATGGTGCCGACCGGGTTGACCCGTACCTCGGCGGATTCCCACAGGCCGACGCCGGCGCCCAGGCTGCCGACGGCCTTCGACGGCGCGATGCCGCAGGCCTCGATGTAGCAGGACACGCCGATGCCGCGCAGCTTGCCTTCGGCCTTCGCCTTGGCCTTGCGCCCGGCAAAGCCGGCATAGTCGATCGCCTTCATCGCGGCATCGAGCGAGGCGTTAAAGTCGCCGGTGTCATAAGCCATGATCACCGGCGTCTGGTGCGGGAACTGGGTGATGAAGTTGGTCCGGCGCAGCGCGGCCGGATCGACCTTCAACTGCCGCGCCGCCGTCTCCATCAGCCGTTCGATCAGATAGCTCGCCTCGGGGCGGCCGGCGCCGCGATAGGCATCGACCGGCGTGGTGTTGGTGTAGACCCCGATCACCTCGGCATGAATCGCCGGGATGTTGTACTGGCCCGACAGCAGCGTCGCGTAAAGATAGGTCGGCACCGATGACGAGAACAACGACATGTAGGCGCCGAAATTGGCATAGGTCTTCACCTTCAACCCGATGATCTTGTTGTTGGCGTCGAACGCCATCTCGGCATGGGTGACATGGTCGCGGCCATGCGCATCGGTGAGGAAGGCTTCGGTGCGGTCGCCGGTCCATTTCACGGGACGGCCGACCTTCTTCGAGGCCCACAGCGCCACCATCTCTTCCGGATAGATGAAGATTTTCGAGCCGAAGCCGCCGCCGACGTCGGGCGCGATCACGCGCAGCTTGTGCTCGGGTGCGATGTTGTAGAACGCCGACAGCACGAGGCGGGCGACGTGGGGGTTCTGCGACGTCGTGTAGAGCGTGAAATGCTCTTCCGCCGAATCGTAATCGGCAATCGCCGCGCGCGGCTCCATTGCGTTCGGCGCGAGGCGGTTGTTGGTGACGTCGAGCTTCACCACGTTGGCGGCCTTGGCGATGGCGGCATCCGCGGCGCCCTCGTCGCCGATCACCCAGTCATAAACCTGGTTGCCGGGAGCTTCGGGATGGAGCTGCGGCGCGCCGGACTTGATCGCGGCGTGGACGTCGGCGACCGCGGGCAGCTCTTCATAGTTCACGACCACGGCTTCGGCCGCGTCGCGTGCGAGATTTTTGCTCTCGGCGATCACGACTGCGACGGCCTGACCGACGAAACGCACCGTCTCCGGCGCCATCGCCGGCCAGGCGCCCATCTTCATCGGGCTGCCGTCCTTGGAGGTGATGGCCCAGCCGCAGATGAGGTTGCCGACCTTGTCGTCGACGATCTCTTGGCCCGTCAGCACCGCGACCACGCCCGGCATCTTCAGCGCGGCGGAGGAATCGATCCCCTTCACCTTGGCATGCGCGTGCGGGCTGCGGATGAAATGGGCATGGGTCATGCCCTGCAATTTGATGTCGTCGACGTAGCGGCCCTTGCCGGTAATGAAACGCTTGTCTTCCTTGCGCACGACGCGCGCGCCAATGCCTTCAACACCCATGACTGGTCCTCCCGACCGGAATTTGTCTTGACCGCGCTTTCCCTCGAAAGCGGCAGCGATGGTTCTTATTTCGAGGCGGGCCGCTTACTCGGCCGCCTGCGAGACCTTCATGCGGCCTGCCGCGTCCAGTACGGCTTTGACGATGTTGTGGTAGCCGGTGCAGCGGCAGATATTGCCTTCGAGCTCGTGGCGGACGGTGGCCTCGTCGAGCTGGCCACCATAGCGGTGCACGATGTCGATCGCCGACATGATCATGCCCGGCGTGCAATAGCCGCACTGCAGGCCGTGATTGTCGCGGAAGGCGGCCTGCATCGGGTGCAGCTCGTCGCCCTTGGCGATGCCTTCGATCGTGGTGATGCTGGCGCCGTCGGCCTGGCCCACCAGCATGGTGCAGGATTTGACTGCCTTGCCGTCCATATGGACGACGCAGGCGCCGCACTGGCTGGTATCGCAGCCGACATGGGTTCCGGTGAGGTTGAGGTGGTCCCGCAGCAGCTGAACCAGCAGCGTGCGGTCCTCGACGTCGACAGCAACGGCCTTGCCGTTCACCGTCAGTTTGACTGTAGACACGGTTGAAGTCCTCCCGGGATCGATTTTGATTATTTCTAATTAGAGACAGCGACCCGGAACTTTGCAACTAGGATTTTGCTCGCCCGCGTCATGGAAAAGTCATTGATCCAGAGGGGCCTGCGTTGATTTGGGGGGCTAGTCGACCGGATTGGAACGCCGCGCCGGACCGGCCTGGGAGGCCAGCCTCTATATTCCCATGCCGTTCGCCTTGGCCGATCCAGCCGGAAACTCCGCGGGCGCGCCGAATTTACCGCCCCTTATCGATTCTGCCTTAGTTTTGCGCAGCCAGGTCAGGGGGCGGGGCGCCACCGGATCGCGGCTGACAGTAAATGGGGGTGGGAATGTCCGGGCGTATCGCGTCTTCCTCGAAGCGCACAATAATGCCGACCCTCAGGTTCCGCGCCAAGATCATTCTGGGCTTTACCGCCGTGCTGGTGATCTCCGCCGGCAGCATGGCTTTCTCCTATTTTGGCTTCGAGCGGGTCTCGTCCGGGGTCGGGTCCTACCGCACCAGCGTCACCGAGGCCGATCTCGCCCGCAACATCGACCGGGAGCTGCTAGCCTATCGCTCGGCCGTCAAATATTTCGTCGTCACCGGCAAGGAGGACGACGCCAAGACGGCGCTGGACGCGGAGACCGGCCTGAAGAGCGCCATTGACCAGGCCATCAAGAGCGCCAAGAAGCCGGCGCGGCAGGAAAGTCTGGGCAAGCTCGCCAAGGAGTTTTCCAACTTCTCCGCGACCTTCGCAAAAGTCCTCCAGGCCAAGCGTGACAGTGCGCTGCTGGTGCAGAACCAACTCATGCGCAACGCCAACCTCCTGAAATACAAGCTCGACGACATCGGCAACAATGCCTCCGATTCCGAGGCGCAGGCGATCGAGTTCGGGACCAAGCAGGTCAACGCCCAGTTCCAGACCGCGAGCGGGGCGGCCACCAATTTCGTGCTGACGTCCGACCAGGCGATCGCGACCAGCGCGCTGGCGCGGCTGAAATTCGTCGAGAACTCGCTCGGCGCGGTCTATTCCATGGACGACAAGATCGTCGCCGGCCTGAAGGACGCCAAGGCGCTGTTAGGGGCCTATCGCGAAGCGCTGGAGAAGCTGATCGCCAACGCCAAGATGGTCGACGATCTCGTCACCGAGATGAGCGGCTCGGCCGGCGCGATCCTTCAGGGCGCCACCGCCATGAAGGCGGACCTCGTTGCCGAACAGCAGCGGTTGGAGTCCGAATCGGAAGCGACCATCGGGAAGACCGAGCAACTGGTGCTGATGCTGGCTGTCGGCGGCACGCTGCTCGGCGCGGTCCTCGCTTTCCTGCTCGGCACCGGCATTTCGCGTCCGATGATCGCGATGTGCAAGGCGATGCGCGAGCTTGCCTCGGGCAATTTCGACGTCGTGCTGCCGGGCTTGGGCCGCAGGGACGAGATCGGCGAGATGGCCGGCGCGGTAGAAGAATTCAAGGTGCAGGCCGTGGCCAAGGCCGAGCGCGATGCCGCCGCGAGCGAAGTCCAGAACAGGGAGGCAAGCGCTGCTCGCCGCTCCGAACTGATCCGTTTCGCCGACGATTTCGAGAGCGCGGTCGGCGCCATCGTCTCCAACGTCTCGGCCTCTGCCGTGCAGCTGGAATCGGCGGCCTCGACGCTGACCCGCACCGCCGAGACCACGCAGAGTCTGTCGAGCCAGGTCGCCGACGTCTCCGAGCAGGCCTCCAGCAACATGCAGTCGGTGGCGACCGCGACGGAAGAGCTCTCGGCCTCGGTCGAGGAGATCGGCCGCCAGGTGCGCGATTCCAGCCGTATCGCAGAGGCCGCCGTGGTGCAGGCAAAGGAGACCGATAGCCGCATTGGCAAGCTCTCGCATGCGGCCCAGCAGATCGGCGAAGTCGTCAAGCTCATCACGGCGATCGCCGAGCAGACCAATCTTCTGGCGCTCAACGCGACCATCGAGGCGGCACGCGCCGGCGATGCCGGCCGCGGCTTCGCCGTGGTGGCCAGCGAAGTGAAGTCGCTGGCAAGCCAGACCGCGAAGGCGACCGACGAGATTTCCTCGCACATCACGGGCATGCAGGGCGCCACCGCCGAGTCGGTTGCGGCGATCAAGGAGATCGGCGCGACCATCGGCCAGATCTCGTCGATCTCGACCTCGATTGCGAGCGCCGTGGAGCAGCAAGGCGCGGCGACGCAGGAAATCGCGCGCAGCGTCCAAACCGTCGCGCAGGGCACTCAGACCGCCGCCACCGACATCGGTCAGGTCAATCGCGGCGCCGCCGAAACCGGCTCGGCTTCGGAAGAGGTGCTGCACTCGGCCAAGACGCTGTCATCCGAAAGCACCCGGCTGCGTGCCGAGCTCGACCGCTTCATGGGGAATATCCGGGCGGCGTAGCGTTCCGCTGCCGCACCACGACTTCCAATGTCGTCCCGGCGAAGGCCGGGACCCATACCGCGTGATCGATCGATTGTGGAAGGTGGACGTATCGAACCACTAGTCTTCGCCAAACCGCTCCCTGTGGTTATGGGTCCCGGCCTTCGCCGGGACGACGGCGGAGTAAAAAGCGAAAACTCACTTCCTCCCGAACACCCGCTTCAGCTCCACCTTTGCTCGCTCCAGCCGCGTGCGCTGCGTCTGCGGCAGCGTCTTGCCGGCGCGGTTGATGTAGAACGTCAGCATCGACAGCGCCGAGCGGTAGGCGCCGGTCTTGCGGCGCGCGCTGTGCTCGGCCGAGCGCTTCAGCGAGGTCGCGATCTTCTTCGCGCTGGTCAGCTTGAACACGCCTTGTCTGAGGTCGAGCGCGTCGCTCTCCTTCGTCACGCGCTGTGACCAGCGCTTCGGTGCGGCGCGCTTGGTGCTCTTGCGCGCCGCTGTTTTGCGAGAATGTGTCGTCTTTCTGACATGAGCCATGCGTCAACTCCTTGCAGCTCCACCGAAAACCGGCGGCGCGAACGGTCGTTCCTGCGGGAACCTGCCCTCGCCGCAGACGTTGTCGCAGGTGGCAGGCGGAATGCCGCACCCCCTTGATCGGATCGCCCCCGTCCACGTCATGTGAACCGGGGCCATGTCCATTGGTCAGATGCAACAACGCGATGGAATTGCAGCGAAGCCCAGCGCCGAACGATGGACCTGTGGTCTCCACGGCGACCGCGGCCGATCGCATCATCGAGACCAGCATTCCCGCACGGCTTGACGCGCTGCCGTGGAGCGGCTTTCACACGCGCGTCGTGCTCGCGCTCGGCATCACCTGGATTCTGGATGGCCTCGAGGTGACGCTGGCCGGCGCGCTCTCCGGTGCGCTGAAGCAGAGTCCCACGCTGCATTTCTCCAATCTCGATCTCGGCATTGCCAATTCCGCCTATCTCGCGGGTGCGGTGTTCGGCGCGCTCGGTTTCGGCTGGCTCACCGACCGCATCGGCCGCAAGAAGCTGTTCTTCATCACGCTCGCACTCTATCTCTCGGCAACGGCCGCGACCGCCCTGTCATGGGACGTCGCGAGCTACGCGCTGTTTCGCTTTCTCACCGGCGCCGGCATCGGCGGCGAATACACCGCGATCAATTCGACCATCCAGGAACTGGTGCCGGCGCGCTATCGCGGTTGGACCGATCTCGTCATCAATGGCAGCTTCTGGATCGGTGCTGCCATGGGCGCCGTGGCGGCCATCGTGCTGCTCGATCCCGCGGTGATCGCCCCCGATCTCGGCTGGCGCCTCGCTTATCTCATCGGCGCTGCCATAGGCCTCGTCGTGCTCTTGATGCGGATGTGGATTCCGGAGAGTCCGCGCTGGCTGATGATCCACGGCCGTCCCGACCGGGCCCACGCGATCGTCGACGAGATCGAGCGCTCGGTGATTGGACACGATCAGGATACGAGCGACGGGCGCTTCGCCAAGATCCGCCTGAAGATGCGCGACCATACGCCGATCCGTGAAGTGATGCAGACGCTGTTCTCAGTCTATCGCCAGCGGGCGATGGTTGGCCTCGTGCTGATGATCGCGCAGGCCTTCTTCTACAACGCCATCTTTTTCACCTTTGCGCTGGTGTTGACCGATTTTTACGGGATCAGCGCCGATCATGTCGGCTGGTATCTGCTCCCGTTCGCCGCCGGCAATTTCCTCGGTCCGTTGCTGCTCGGCCGCCTGTTCGATACGCTCGGCCGCCGCACCATGATCATGTTCACCTATGGCGCGTCGGGCCTGTTGCTGGCGCTGTCAGGTTATCTGTTCTCGATCGGCGCCCTGAGCGCGCAGGGGCAGACCATTGCCTGGATGGTGATCTTCTTCTTTGCCTCGCCCGCCGCGAGTGCCGCCTATCTCACCGTCAGCGAGACGTTTCCCCTGGAGGTTCGCGCGCTGGCGATCGCGATCTTCTACGCGATCGGCACCGGCATCGGCGGCGTGATCGGCCCCGCGCTGTTCGGTGCGCTGATCGACACGGGATCACGCACGAGCGTGTTCGCCGGCTATTTGCTGGGAGCATTCCTGATGATCGCGGCCGCGATCGTGGCGTGGCGCTATGCCGTCTCGGCGGAACGCAAATCGCTCGAAGAAATCGCGCGGCCGCTTGCCTCCATGGAGTAGACTATGAAATCGGAACTGGCTGAATTGGATCAAAAGCGCGCCATGGTCGACGATGAAGCGCCCGATGCGGTGCCGGTGCCTCACGCACTCGTGCCGCATCTCAATGAAACAGCGATCCTGCTCGACATCGACGGCACGCTGCTCGACCTGATGCCGACGCCGCGCGAGGTGTGGGTGCCGCCAGGCCTGTCGAAAACGCTGAACCGGCTGACGGAGCGCACGTCGGGCGCACTGGCGATGGTCAGCGGCCGTTCGCTCAACGACATCGACCTGATCTTCGCGCCCGATGTATTTCGCGCCGTCGCCGGCCACGGCGCGGAGATGCGGCTTTCGATGGACAACGAAGCAGATGCCGTCAACGCGCCGCCGCTGGACAAGGAGTTGAAGCGGCGGCTCGCGGCGGTTGCCAAGCTCAGTCCCGGCATTCTGCTCGAAGACAAGGGGTATTCGCTGGCGCTGCACTATCGCCTTGCGCCGCATGCGGAGAAAGCGATCTATGAAGCCGTTTCGCTGATCCGCGCCGACCTGCCCAATGCGCCGATCGAGGTGCTGCCCGGCAAGTTCGTTTGCGAGATCAAGCACTCCGGTTTCACCAAGGCGACGGGCGTGCGCGAGTTGATGAAGCACGAGCCTTTCAAGGGACGCCGTCCGATCTTCATCGGCGACGATGTTACCGACGAGACCGTGTTCGCGATCATGCCCGACATGAACGGGCTCGCCTTCTCGGTCGGCCGCCGCGCCATTGGTGTCAACGGCCATTTCGATGCGCCGAACGATGTGCGCGCGTTCCTCGCGCGGCTGCTCGACGACACAAGGTTGGAATAAGGCATCGACATCTCAAAGCCGCATTATCGCGCGCGCAATCTCCAGCGCGGCCACTTCATGCTGCCCGCCCACAGTTCCGATGCCCACTTTATGTAGCGAAATCGTCGGGTTCCCTGGAGGTAAACCGGTTCCAACGCGCACGCCCGATTTTGGTTTCAATTGGTGCAAAGGATGATCAGGAACCATATTGATGAACGGCAGTTAAATGGGGTGGAATGAAACTGGAGGGGACGACCTGTGAACTTAGTCGTCGTTTCGAATCGCGTCGCGCGCGGCAAGCCCAACGAGCCCATGACGGGCGGTCTCGCGGCGGCTTTGTTACCTGTCGTGGAAAATTCGGGTGCGATCTGGGTGGGTTCCTCGGGCCGCGTGCGTGACGGTCATCAAAAGGAGCCGTTCGCCGAGATCGAAGCACTGGGTTCTGGCGCGATCGCGACGCTGGATCTGCCGGCGGCGCACTATGGCGGCTATTACGAAGGCTTTGCCAATTCGGCGCTGTGGCCGGCGCTGCACTCGCGCAGCGATCTGATCCGCGTCTCGCGTGATGACTATGTCAGCTATCGCGAGGTCAACGCCTTCATGGCGCGCGCCTTGATGCGCTTCCGGAAAGCAAAAACCGCGTTCTGGGTGCAAGATTATCATTTCCTAGCGCTCGGCGCGGAGCTGCGGGAACTCGGCGTCGACGATCCGATCGGCTTCTTCCTGCATACGCCGTGGCCGGTCGCTGCGGTGATGCAGGGCGTGCCCAATCATCGCGAGCTGATCACGGCGATGCTGGCCTACGATCTGCTCGGCTTCCAGACCAATGACGATTGCCAGAATTTTCTCGGCTATGTCGCGGGCGAGCTGGGTCTCGTTGTCGAGGACGGCGTTGCGATCTCGCAGCATGGCCGAACTCGCTGCGAGGTCTTTCCGATCGGCATCGATGCAGAGAAGTTCGCGCAATACGCGGCGAAGTCGGCCTCGCATCCCGACGTGTCGAGGCTGCGCCGCAGCCTCAACGGCGAGCGGCTCGCGATCGGCGTCGACCGGCTCGACTATTCCAAGGGCCTGGTCAACCGCATCAGCGCGTTCGACCGGCTCTGGACCGAGCATCCGCAATTCTCGCGCAGCATCTCGCTGTTGCAGATCGCAAATCCCTCGCGCGGTGCCATCGAGGTCTATGGCAACCTCCAGAACGAAGTCGCCCGTCTCGTGTCCGACGTCAACGGCCGCCACGGTGAGGCCGACTGGACACCGATCCGCTATCTCAACAAGGGCTTTAGCCAGGCCGTGCTCGCGGGTCTCTATCGCACCGCGCAGATCGGCGTAGTGACGCCGCTGCACGACGGCATGAACCTGGTCGCCAAGGAATACGTCGCCGCGCAAAACCCGGCCGATCCCGGCGTGCTGGTGCTGTCGAAATTCGCCGGCGCGGCCAACGAGCTCGATGCCGCCCTGCTGGTCAATCCGCACGACATCGACGGCATGGCGCGCGCGATCGCGATCGCGGCCGCGATGCCGCTCACCGAGCGCAAGATGCGCTGGGATGCGATGATGAAGAAGCTGCGCGGCCACACCATCCAGCAATGGTCGGCGGATTTCGTCGCTGAACTGGAGAAGTGCCGGACGGAGAAGGCCGCGGTAGCGCCGCTTACAGCACAGCCGCCGCAGGCGTTGCGCTGGCTGAAGTCGGCGATCTCGGGCGTGCGGTTGATTTAGTCTCCCTCTCGCCGTTCTTTGCGGGGAAGGGCAGGGGCTAGGTGAAGACGAGAACCTCAATAACAGTACGACACGCCCTCCAGAATCGCGCACTGCCGCTTGTTCGGCGCGTTCGGATCGTCGAGCGGCACCATGCCCTTGCCCTGGCCGACGAACACGCCGGGCCCGACATGCACCGAGCTCTTGTTGCCGATGATGACGCTTTGATGTGGCGTCGCGCTCGAGCGCGTGCCGTCCGGCCAGAGGATGGCATCGCCCGAAAGCATCCCGCGCCGTCCGTCGTCACAGCTGACGTCGACCCCTTGCCGGGTGCAGACCTGTGCGGCGGCCGGTACGGCGAAGGCGGCGGCAAGGGCCGAAATCAGGCTCAGCGTGGCGATGGTGTCGCGGATGGTCATGATGCCCCGGTCTTGTTTGACGGTCTTGAGTGAATCGTCGCGCCAAACCCGCCGCCGGTTCAGCCGGTGGCGGTTCCGAGCGTTGCAATGGCGCCTGATATTGTCTTTATAATACAATATCTTACGGAAATTTCACCCGATTTCCCCGCGATCCCTTGCAAAATCATCGGCGCCCCTTCAAGAGAGTGCGCTCCGGAGAGATGGCCGAGTGGCTTAAGGCGCACGCTTGGAAAGCGTGTGTGCGGGAAACCGTACCGTGGGTTCGAATCCCACTCTCTCCGCCACTTGCACGATTCCTACGCGAACCCGCGATTTTGCGCACGATTGCGCGCCGTTGCGCATATCTGGCACCGGCAGAATTCGTTCGCGGGGCAGCGGGGCACTGCCATTGGAGTTCCTACGTTGTTGGCCCCAATCAATCGCGCGCGGACCTGAAGCGCACATCCCGCAGGAACGTCATCCCGCGGGATGCGGTGTTCAGACGGCAACGCCGGCTATCAGCGGCAGACATAGGCTCCGTTGACCAGCACGCGGACACATGCCGTGCCGGCCGCGGCCGCGCCGACGGCCGCACCACCGACCACCGCGCGCCTGGTCGTGCGGCGTGCAACGCCGGCTACCGACACGGGTGTCAGGGGCCGCCCGACCCGTGCTTCTGCCTGGCTTAGCGAGAGCGAAAGGCCTTCGTCGGCCGACCAGCCAATTGAACCAGACACTCCGAGGGCGACCACGGCAACCGCGAGTGATATTTTGGTGAGCATGCCACGCTTCATGATAGTCTCCGTACTGTGAGAGTGAATGTGGATCGCTCCATGGACCGGTGCCCGAACTATTGATCAAGGTCAAAGAACCGAAGAAAATCGCGTAGCTGGTAAGCGTAGGCGAAAACGCGAAGACGCTTTCATCGGAATTCGGGCCCACGCGTCACTCCACGCAGCTCTTTTACTTCTGCACGCAAAGGGGTCTAAGCGTCTCGTCGGTGCTGCGCGCCTTCGCGTATTCCATAAGTGCCGTCCGGGCTGCTTCGCAACGCTCTGCACTCGAAAATTCTTGCGTCGATATCACGGCGCCATTGGCAACGCCGAGCCAGCTGACGACAATCAGAACATAGGTCATGCTATTCGCCCCGCACAGCCGGCGCCGCGTGAGTGTAGCTTGGCACGATGAGCGGCTTATGAGCTCCGCCCATCGTGCCGTTCTCGGGCTTTATTGACATACGTACATGATGCCATCGCCGCCCTTCACCAATGAGCCGGGGACGCAGCCGATTCCGTTGCGAGCCGCATAGTCGGTCCAGCCGCTGTAGCCATAGCTCCACGGCCCACCCTTGTGCATTTCGCCGGATCACGCGGGGCGCGTTTCGGACGCCGGGCTCTTCGCGACAATTCTAGTCGACACAGGCCCGGTCGATATCGGCTGCGGCAAAGCGGTGCCGGGACGTCATCGACAGTTTTCCGAACGCCAGAAATAACTTGGTGACAAGGTCGGTTTTCGATCCGTCCTCGCCATGAGGCGTCTCGTCCAACAGGCATGACCAGCTTCTTGCCTCGGCCATCCAGACCGATCGGTTGACCGGCTCCTGGCTTGCAAGCTGCCGGCAAAGTGCCGCGCGCGAACTCAGCTCGAACTGATTCATCATCGGCCCTCCCTGCCAGAAGCGCGATGTACGCAAACGAAATTTACGCCGTGCGCCGCGCTTGGCCAATTGACCTTGTGGTCATTGTCCCAAGGGACATGTCACCGGGACTGACCAGGCCGCGCGACGTTGCGCCAGGCAATGTTGCGAAACTCCGTTGATCTGCCTCAAGCGAAGCTTGGTGGAAGTGCGATGAAAATCGGCAGTTACAGCATGCGTGCACGTGCCAAGTGGACCGTCTCGCAAGCCTCAGCAGGTGCTCACAAGGGACGCGCCGCGGCAAATGCGACGGCGGGTTCGATTTAGGCAGCCAGGCCCATGCAGGTTGCATTGCTTCGCCAATTCTGCCGCCGTCCATTGCTTGCCAGGCGAAAATCTTCGGCGGCGATGGCGCTGACAATGCCGGTCTCGCAATATCTGCTCTGTGCCGGCGGCACGTTGCTTGCGTTACTCTTCGTTGCGGATGCCTGTTTTCCGGATCGGCCCGCGGGACACGGCGGACCAGGGCCCTCGGCTGCCATCCGCATCCATTCCGATCGGAAATTGCCAGAGCGGGTCGTTCTCGACACCAGCCAGCCCACGATCTTCTCGATCGAGATCGCGAAGGCCGAGCTTGGTGCCGCGCCGAGCGCCGATTCTCCGCAGACGCCGGCGCGCGAGGCATTTGCGGAGATTCAACCGCCCGATGCCGAACGACTGCAATCGCGCCAGTCGATGAAGACTGAAGCGAAACCACAGCGTCAAAGCAAGATTGCAAGGAGACACATCGAAAGACGCATCCGGCTCGTGGCACGACCGCCGCAATATGGCTGGTTCGGCGACCATGTGTGGTGAGCATGTCCAATCTCCGTTCGCGTCGTCTGCGCGCCACGGCAGCGACGCTGACCGTTGACGCTGATCAACGAATGCACGTCGAAGCATCGCCTACTGAAACGTCCTCAAGACCCGGAGTTGCTGACATGAGTGAAACGTCAGGGTTTGAACGACTCGCTCGCCGCGAGGTTCTTTCGATGCTGGGATGGGCCGCTGCTCTTGGGATAGCGACATCCGGGACCTTCCTGTTGGCAACTGAAGCGCCGGCACAGACGGTCGGCATGGAACGACGACAGGAGAGGCGGGGAGCACGTCACGAGCGCCGCCATGAGCGTCGCGTGGGCCGTACCGAGCGGCGCGAGGAAAGGCGTAAAGGACGGACCGAGCGACGCGAAGAGCGGCGCACTAGGCCGCCGACATGATCTCACCGGTCATGGTTGGTCGGCGCATGTCCGCTTGACCGCGATTTGGACGCCTGCGGATGCCGCAGACCTGGTACGTCACGTTTGAGGTGCACAAGCGCGGGACCTTGCCAAAGCGGCGAAGCCCCCGGGAAACGCGCACGTTCGAGAGCGAGTCCGACGCGAAGACCTTCGCGCGAGAGAAATTCAACGAGGGATTGATCGTCTTCGCAGGCACGCTCAATCCCTTCCTGCCGCGGCGTCTGATTCCCTCGAGCGACATCCCGACTTGGATCGAGCAAGGCCAGGGCGACGAGGTTACCGGCCACGAGGCCAAGCGCGACCCGGAAAAATAGCCGTCGCAATCACGGCCGATCCTTGCCGATGACGAGAAGCGAACCTCGGCGGGAAGGCGGCTTTACGGTATTCGACGTCGGGCAACTCGTTGGCTCCCGCCGGCGAGACAGATCAGTGTCGAGTTTCCGCGCCGAATTTGAAATGTCTTGAGTGTTGCCATTATGGCACGTGGAGATTGCGCCCTCGCCCGTAGAGTTTCAGCCGGAAGTTGGGGGATGATTGCATTGCAACAAACCCGCCGTTTCGACCAATCAGAAGCGGCCGGCAAGGAGAAAGCACGATGAAAAGGCTTCTGCTGACAACTGTTGGACTGGTGGCACTGGGCGTCGCGGGTTCCGCGATGGCTGCCGACATGGCCGTGAAAGCGCCGCCGCCGGCGCCGATTATTCCGATCTACAATTGGACTGGCTTCTATATTGGCGGCAATGGTGGTTGGGCTCAGAACCACAACTGCGTGGATTTCCTTGACGCGGCTGGCGTCGCCGTCGCTTCCGGCTGCCGCGATCGATCCGGTGGCGTCATCGGTGGCCAGCTCGGTTATCGCTGGCAAGCCAGCCAGTGGGTGTTTGGTCTGGAAGCTCAGGGCGATTGGGCTGATCTCAGTAACCAGCGCGTCAGCCTCTTCGATCCGACCCTCTCTACTCGCGCCAAAACGAGTGCCATCGGCCTTTTCACCGGCCAGATCGGTTACGCCTGGAATGCGTCACTGCTCTACGTGAAGGGCGGCGCGGCGGTGACGGACAACCGCTTGAGCGTCCTTGACACCGCGTCCGGCGCCGAACTCGCCGCGCAAAGCGCAACCCGCTGGGGTGGTGTCATTGGTGTTGGATTCGAGTATGGCTTTACCCCGAACTGGTCGGTGGGTCTCGAATACGACCATCTGTTCATGGGGCATCGGAACAATTCGTTCACGGTCGCCGATCCGCGACTTGCCGCCTTTGTGAACGATCGGATCACCCAGGACGTGGATATGGTCACCGTTCGCTTCAACTATCGCTTCGGCAGTTATGGCAGCCCGGTCGTCGCGAGGTACTGACGTCTCCCGGCCCGACTTCTTCAGGGGGCCGGCAGCAACGCCGGCCCTCATTTTTCACGGCGCTAACTTGCAACGCGGTCTCCTCTGTTTGGAGTCGTAGTCGATGGCTGTACTCTGCCTGCGAGTTGATCCAGATCAATGAAAGGTACCGCGCCCGCGCAACCGCGGCGCAGAGCGCGAACGACGACGACAAGAGCGCCGCGCTCGATCAAATCCGAAGCAGGATTGACCAGCCGGAATAGTGGCTCCGCCTCGCGTCAAAGCCGCCATAGGCGCTAAGCGTTGCTGCAAATGCTGCCTTGAGGAACATCATAACGTCCGTCGCGCAAGTGCTCTCGTGCACTGTATCTGGCGGTGTCCGACATGCGGGTTCTTGTGGATTTGCTCCGAGCGGGCTCATGAACCGCCCGGCCGACCGAGGGGGCTTGATCTGGATCAAGATCGCCGCGCGAGGGCGGGGACTAGGCTTGCCTGCAACATGCGTGGCCATGGCTGAAGGCGCGTCCGTGAGAACACTCCGCCAGATCATATCCGGAGACGAGATCACCCAGCTTGTGATTCGGTTGGGATTGCTCGCGCTGCTGATCGTCTGGGCCCTGCTCCTGATCCGTCCGTTTGTGCCGATCCTGGCCTGGAGCGTGGTTCTCGCCGTCGCGCTCAATCCGGTGTTTCAGCGCCTTGCCAAAATCCTCGGCGGCCGTCCGAAGTTTGCGGCAGCAATTCTCACCCTCGTCAGCCTCGCCGTTCTCATCGGGCCCGCAACCTGGCTCGGCATGGGCGCTGTCGATGGGATCAAGGATCTTGCCGGGCAAATGACGGCAGGCGAGGTGCACGTTCCTTCGCCACCCCAATCTCTCAGGGATTGGCCGGTCGTCGGGCCTCAGCTATTCGATTTCTGGGATCAGGCCTCGACCAATCTGCGCTCGCTCTTGCGTGAAGTGTTGCCTTACCTGAAGCCATTTGCCGCGACCCTGCTTGGGTTTGCCGGAGATGCAGGCGTGGGAACGGTCAAGTTCCTTCTTTCCGTGGTCGTTGCCGGAGTCCTGTTTCCGTACGGTCCGCAACTCGTGACCGCGGGTCGTGACTTTCTGTCACGGATCGTGCCGGACCAGAGCGAGCACTTTCTGGACCTCGCCGGTACCACCATCCGTGCAGTCGCCCAGGGAGTGATCGGCGTCGCGATCGTCCAATCCTTGCTGGCAGGTATCGCGTTCAAGCTGGCCGGCATCGGCGTCGCGGGACTGCTGGCGTTCGTGGTGTTGTTGCTGTCGATCGTGCAGGTCGGCGGCGCGATCGTCATCCTGCCTGTCATTATCTGGATATGGATCGACAAGGAATTTCCGATCGCGCTTTTGCTGACGGTGTTTCTCGTAGCTGTATCTTTGCTCGATAACATCCTGAAGCCGCTCGTCATGGGACGCGGCCTGACAACGCCGGCGCTCGTCATCCTGATCGGGGTGATCGGGGGGACCCTCTTCCATGGCATCATCGGCCTCTTCATCGGACCGATCATTCTGTCGGTTGCCTGGGAGCTGACGATCGCCTGGATCCGCACGGATCGTGCTCCGCGCGCGCAGCTTGCGGTCGAGCGTTGACCTACATCAACGTCGGCGGTTGCGAAGGCCCTCGAATGAAGCCGATGCGACGATGAGGTCGCAACAAGGCGGTGGAAATGCGTGCGTTGCCCGGTGATGCCATGTTCGGACTTGTCGTTGCGGCGTTTGAATACACCGCCGACGCGGGGCGCCGGCATGCTCCGCCGATTGCGGCGTGAGCGCCATGGACACCATCCTTGTCGTCGATGCCGGCCCTTCCTGCGTCAAATTTCAGGTCTATTCGGTCGAAGGAGAAGGAAGACTGCGGCAGCAGCTCAAGGGGCGCGTGGACGGCCTCGGCAGCGGCCCGCGATTGCGGGCGAGCGGCCCCGGCGGCAATCCGCTTGCCCATCGTGCCTATCCGATCGAAGCGGTGCCGGATGTTGCGGCCGGGATGGACATCGCCGGCGCGTGGTTGCGGGATGAGCTTCGCATCGATCCCATCGCTATCGGGCATCGCGTCGTCCATGGCGGACCGGACCATGACCGCTCGGTCCTGATCGATCATGGTGTCGTGGCGCGCCTGGAACGGTTCACCGCGCTGGCGCCTCTTCATCAACCGCACAATCTTGCGCCGATCCGTTCGATTCTCGCCAGATTCCCGATGCTCCCGCAGGTCGCGTGCTTTGATACCGCATTTCACCGTACGCGTGCCGCAGTCGCCGACCATTATGCGATTCCGCATCGGCTTTATGCCGAGGGCGTGCGACGCTACGGGTTTCACGGCCTGTCCTACGAATGGATCGCGAAGACCTTGCCGAGAATCGCGCCGAAAATCGCGGCGGGACGGGTGATTGTCGCGCATCTTGGAAGCGAGGCTTCGATGTGTGCGCTTAGCGGAGGACGGAGTGTCGAGGGCACCATGGGCTTCACCGCGCTTGATGGGCTTCCAATGGGCACGGGCCCAGGGCAGATCGATGCGGGCGTGGTGCTCTATCTCATCTCGGAAAAGGGAATGTCGGCGTCGAAGGTCCATGACTTCCTCTATCGCGATTGCGGCTTGAAGGGCTTCTCCGGTATCAGCAACGACATGCGAGAGCTCGAGGCAAGCGAGGACGCCAGCGCGAAGCTTGCCATCGACTATTTCGTTTACCGGGTCGGCCTCAATGCCGGCATGCTAGCGGCTGCGTTGCAGGGGCTCGACGCGTTCGTCTTCACGGCCGGGATCGGCGAGAACTCCGCGTCGATTCGTGCGCGCGTAGCGGAGCAGCTCGCATGGCTCGGCGTCAAACTCGATGCGGCAGAGAATGTACGGCATTCGCAGCTGATATCGTCTTCCGCGAGCCTCATTCCGGTCTACGTCGTGTCTTCCGATGAGGGGCTGATGATCGCAAGGCATACGCTGGCGCTGCTGATGGACGGCAACTTAAAAAATCCCAGGCACGAAAGTGCGTCATGATCCCGCTGTCCCGGACCCGATGTTGCGCCGTAGCGATGAAGGACCTCGTCGCCGGCATCGAAGGCGATTCCAGGTCGAAACTTGATTTCTGGAGCCGCATCAAGGCGTCTCATCGTCACCTTCGCTGGATGACAGGCGCCGACCAATCAAACCTGAATCATGGGCGAGTCCGATGGGGGTGCGCGATGGCGGTTCAATTCCTGCTGGGTACCTTCGTCAGCGTGATCAACATCATGATCCACGCGCTGGTGACTGTCGCGGCGATCGACATCGCCCGCACCGCCGGCTTGAAGCATACGGCGCGGCCGCGATCGCACCTGATGGCCGTGATGGTCACGGCAGCTGTCATTTTGATGGTCGCGCACACGGCCGAAGTCCTGGTCTGGGCGCTGGCCTACGCCATGGTCGGCGCGGCGCCCACGGGCAGCGATCTCCTGTATTTCACCTTCGTGAACTACACCACGCTAGGCTATGGCGATATCACCCCCGTTGAAGGATGGCGACTGACTGGACCGATGACCGCGATGAACGGCATCCTGATGTTTGGCTGGTCGACCGCCGTTCTATTCGAGGTGCTTCGCAAAACGCTCGAACACCTGGCCGAGATCGCGGCGCCCGAGTCTAGTTCTGGAGATCGAGGCTAGCGAGCTGTTGCTTGTCGAGCAGCACGATCTGGCGCTGATTATTGCCGATGAAGCCGAGTATGCCGAGCTCATGCAGCCGCGACAGTGCGCGGGACACGGTCTCCAAGGTTAGTCCAAGATAGTCCGCGATATCGCGCCGCGACATCGGCAGTGCCATGATGCCGGCGGCCGTCAGCCGCTTGTCCATCTCGATCAGGAAGGCCGCGACCCGCTCAAGCGATGTCTTGCGGCCGAGCAGCAGCATGTGATCTTCCGCGTGCTGAAGGTTGTTGGTGGTCATGCTGAGCAGGTTTCGGGCCACCATGGCGTCGCCTTCTGCAACGAGCTCGAGGCTCTGCCGCCTGATCAGGCGAACCGCGGTGTCGACGATCGCTTCTGCCGTGAACCTGTGCTCATTGCCGTTCTCCAGCCCGAAGATGTCGCCAACCAGGTGAAACGCGCCGATCTGGCGACGGCCGTCGGATAGGAGCTTGTAGCTTCGCACTGCGCCCAGCTTGACCTGGTAGACGTATTCCGCGGGCTCTTTTTCGCCGTAGATCTCGGTGCCCTTTCTGTACGTAAATTCGTTTAAACTTATGATCGGATTTGAATCACTGATCATCCCGAGTTCGCGAAGCGAATTGGGCCGGGCGGATGGATCGGCTGCGTTGCGAACGAGCATGGCCAGCTCCCGAACTGATGATGACGTGATAGCCCGTCAGGAGATTTCTTCATTTTTGGGAGGAAAGGGGCCGCGCCGATATCCCCAGTTCCCGCAAAGGTTGCTTACGATGAAATCGGCACTAGGAGCCATTGTCTCTAGGGTCATTGTACCAAGGGACAGGGCGGCGATTTGGTGCGCGGAATGATATGCCGGTCATAGGGGCTGTCCGACCTTCGGTGAATATGACCCGATCGGGATATTTCGGCATATTAGTGGTGTTCGGGTATATTGTGACTTCGGGTTGGCGGTGCGACCGGTGGCTCGCTTCGGGTTGCCTTGGTCAGGACTGCGCGATCGCGTGGTTTGTCTGCGGTTCTATGATTGGCTTGCGAGGGGACATTGCCAGGCCTCGTTTACGTCGTGGACGATGACGAATCGTTTCGAATGGCGATCGAGCGCCGGCTCAAGCTGGCTGGCTATGAGGTCGTGACCTACCCATCGGCGCAGGACTTGCTCGATCACATGCCCGACGCCGCAAAGCCGGGATGCATCCTGCTCGACGTGCAGATCCCCGGGTTGAGCGGACCCGAGTTGCAAACCCGCCTCATCGAACTCGGTTCGGTGCTGCCGATCATCTTCCTCACCGGGCATGCCGATACGGTGACGACCGTGCGCGCCATCAAGGCCGGCGCCGAGGATTTTTTGACCAAGCCGGTTTCGTCGGAACAATTGATCGATGCGATCGAACGGGCATTGGCTCGCTCGGAGACCTCGCGCGGCCAACAAAGCAAACTCGATTCGCTGCGCGCCCTCGTTGCTTCACTGACACCGCGCGAACGGCAGGTTTTCGATTTGATCGTGCGCGGCAAGATCAACAAGCAGATCGCCTATGAGCTTGGAACGACCGAACGCACGATCAAGGCGCATCGCCATCAGGTGATGGAGAAGATGCAGGTAGTTTCGTTCGCTGAACTGGTCTCGATTGCTGAGCGGTTGGGTCTGCGCGATCCCAAGAAGATGTAAGTAACCAGTCGGTACATGCGCCCTTCTTCACGCTCCATCGCGCGACCTGTACGAAGGGACAATATGAAAGTTTGTTGACAGAATCCGGCGGCAGCTGCCTACATGGTCGCGTCTGCCTGCCGCGATGGCGGACGGAGTTGTTGGAGTTGTTGAAGGGCCGCACAGTTCGCGTTGCCGTGGAAATTCCCGGCGAATGAGAAAGCAAGCCCCTTGTCCGCACGCAAATCCATTTACGTCGTGGATGATGATTCATCCATGCGTCGAAGTTTGGAACGATTGCTTCGGGAGCACGGCTTCGACGCGATACCGTTCGACTCGGCCGACGCACTGCTGCGTCATGGCCATTTCGACAAAGCCTGCTGCATCGTTCTGGATATCAACCTGAATGGCGAATCCGGCATCGTTCTCCGCCGCCGGCTCGCGAACGACGGCGCCACCGTGCCGGTGATCTACATCACCGGCAACGACAGCCAGGAGACCCAGTCGGCCGCGATCGAGTCGGGATGCGTTGCCTACCTGACGAAGCCGTTTGCTGCGAATGCATTCATCGACTCGGTCGAACGAGCCTGCCTCGGTGCCGTCTGATCGGCGCGCCTGCTCATTCGTCGATGTCCTGCTCAAACGTCTTTGCCGGCGCACCCTTGTGGGCGGAGGCGAACTGCGCGAGCGGCAATGACGTCGTCACGGCCAGAAGGCTGGAATCGACAACCTCCAGCACCAGCGCTTTTCCGGACTCCATCGCCGTGACGAACCTGGGATCCGCGACGTCCGCGGCGATGCAGGCATTGGTGAGACACCAGGTGTAGGGCACCAGCTGCGAACCGCCCTGATCGACCGTCAGCTTGGCCGGCTGCTTCAGATACATCCCAACCGGAACGAACAGTTGCAATCGCGCGGTGCGGTCGCCGTCACGCTCGATCAGGTCCAAGCGCACTGCGATTTGCCCCGTTGGAAACTTGCCCGTGATCGACGTCCGGCACAGCGTGGGCGCGCCTCCCGGCTTGAAGCACAGCTTCTGCCAGTCGCCGTAGGTGATGTCCTTGGCTTCGCGCTGCCCGCGGGGCGCGATTTGGGCGGACTTCGGCTCGCGCGCCTGCTTTTGTGCTGCGACGTTCCGAACGGAAGCCGGTCCGGCAATGACGACAGCGAACAAGATCGACAGGCAGGCGCGCGCATACCTGTCCCATGGTGTTGAAGCTGCGTTGATCATGGTTGCGTCTCCAGGCGCCGGCCTCTTTCGGCTATTTTTGCGCGTCGAGGAATTTTTCCACGAGCGGCGACCACATCGGGATCGTGTCGGGCGAGCCGACGAAGAAGTGCCCCTCATTGCCGAAGGGCGGCATCAGATGATACTCGGCTTTGCCGCCGGCTGCGGTGAAGGCCTCTAGCATGCGCTTCGACAGGGCCGGCCCGAAGAACGTGTCGTTCTCGATATAGAACCACAGCATCGGCACCCGCGAGGTCCGGCCGAAATCCGCGGTTGCTTCGACCAGTCTGTCCGGCGCGCAATTGTTGTTGGGCTTGCCGTCGACGCGGCCGCCGCGACCTGCCGCAAAAGTGATGATCGCCCTGACCTGCGGTGGGTTCACGCTCGACAGCGCAATGGAAGCCCAGCCGCCGGCGGATTGTCCAACGACGATGACGTCCTTTGGCAGAACGCGTTTCTCGGCGATCATGTAGTCGATGATCCAGAGATCGGCCAGCGCCAACGCACGTCCGGCGTCACGGAAGTTCGGGTTGGTGCAGTTGCCGACCTTGGCGAAGAACGGGCCGTAGAGACCGTGCTCGGGAATGTCGATGGCTGCTGCGCCATAGCCGCTGCCGACGGGTGCCACGACGAAATAGCCGCGCTTTGCGAACCACTTCGCGGCGTCGCGGAATTCCACCAGCGGAAAGAAGCTGCGATCGACCGGTTTGAGCGACACGCCATGGTTCATGATCGCGAGCGGGAAGGGGCTGTCGCCGACGGGCCGGACCACGTAGGCGAACATCGGGAGCGGCAGAGGCAACGCCCAGATCTCCTCCTGGATCTGGATCTCGCCGGATTTCTCCTCGGCGTATGCCGGAGCGAGCAGGCAAGTCAGGAGGAGCAATGTCGCTGCTATCGTCCTGAGGGTTGAAGCATCCCGGTGATCCATACGTCTCTCTCAACCCGCGAAGGTGCTGGCCACGATGATCGGGCCGAGCACGGTCAGGACGACGTTGCCGACAGCGTAGGGCACTGCGACGCCGAGTACCGGCGTCTGGCTCTCGGCGACCTCGCAGGCGCCGGTTACGGCCGCATCGACCGTCATGGCGCCGGCCAATGCGCCGCAAATGATGACTGGATTCATGTGGAGCACGCGATGGGCGAACAGGGTCGTCACGACCAGCGGCACCAGCGTGACGACGAGGCCCATGCCGACCAGCAGCAAGCCGTGCGACTGGATCGCGACCCAGGCCGCATGGCCGTTGCCGAGCCCGATCGCCGCGATGAAGCCGCCGAGCCCGATATCGCTCAGCGTTTGCTGCGCTGCGGGTGGCATTGCGCCCATCGTCGGCCGCCGCGACCGCAACCAGCCGCAGAAAAGCCCTGCAATCAGGGCGCCGCCGCCACCTCCCAACGTCAGGGGTACCGATCCGATCTTGACGCTCGCGAGACCGGCGAGCAGGCCCACGGCGATGCCCGCGGCAAGGAATGCGATGTCGGTACGATCTTCGGAGCGCAGAATTTGTCCGACGTTCGCTGCGGCGCGCTCGATGTTGCGGGGGCTGCCGACCAGTGTCATGACGTCGCCGACATAGACGCGGGTGTCGGCGCTCAGGGGGACTTCGCGTCCCATCCGCGTCAAGGTGCGCAGGAACACGCCGCGCGCAGCGTCGCCGACGCGTTCGGCCACGTCCCTGACGGAGCGGCCATGGAGATTGCGGTTGTCGACGAGGACGTCGATCACGTTGCCGGGAATTGCCTTCAGGATCTCGTCGGCATCGATTTCCGCACCAATGATGGGCTTTGCTGCGACAAGAGCTGCGGTTCGTCCCGCGATGACGATGTCGTCGCCTGCTTCAAGAACGGTGTCGACGTGCGGCTCGACATCGGCGCCCTGGCGCACGATCCGCTCGACCACACTACGGCTGCCGATTTCGCCTTCGACGGCGCTGACAGTCCGGCCCGCCGCCACCGACACCCGATAGGCGCGGGCCTGGAATTTTCGATAGTGCAGATTTTCAGTCTGCGGCGGGTTGCCCCCCGACAGCTCTGCCTCGAGCTTTGCCGCTTCCTGCTTCAAGTCGATCCGCATCAATCTCGGCGCGACAAATGGCACGAACAGGAGCGTGAGGATGTAACCGAGGACGTAAGTCACCGCATAACCGGCCGCGATGTTCGCCTCTTGCTGCTCCAGCACGTCCTTGGCGAGCCCGAGCTGGGCCAGCGCGCCGGACGCCGTGCCGATGACCGATGACTGCGTCAGGGCTCCCGCGGCAAGACCCGAAGCGGTGCCGGGACCGAGCGTAAACAGATTGGCAAATATGAGAACGATGACGAGGCCGGTGCCGCCAAGTACGAGCGCGAGCGCAACCTGCGCCAAGGTCCGGATACTCAGCGAGGCAAAGAACTCGGGTCCCGACCGGTAGCCGATCGTGAACACGAAAAAGCTGAAGAGAATGACCCTCAGCAGGGACGGAAACGTGAAAGTGCCGAGCTGCCCGATCAGGACGGCGACGATGAGCGTGCAGGCCGTGGTGCCGATTGAAAAGCCGAGAATCCGGACACGGCCAAGAATGGTGCCGAGCGCGACCGATAGCAGCAGGAAAATCTCCGGAGCGGTGGAGATGATCCACCTGACGGTGCCCATCGTTCGTATCCTCCCTGCGCGTTTGGCCAAATCTGGTTCGTGAAACGCCGGGATGCTTGATCCAGATCAATCCTCGCCGATGACAAGGCATTGCCTATGGGGCTGTGCAGGATTTTGGACAGTCGACGTATCGGACATGAGTACGATGGATATCGCCACTGCTTCGTCGACGCACCGCGACGAAACGGTGCCAATCGCGTTGCTGCTGGCGCTCGCCGGCGGTTATCTCGACGCCTATACCTGGATCGTCCACGGCGTGATGGCCAACGCGCAGACGGCGAATCTCGTTCTGCTTTGGGTCTACGGTTCGATCGGCGACTGGGCGAGGGCGCTTCACTTCGTTCCGCCGATCCTCGCTTTCGCGGTCGGCATCCTGGTCGCGGCGTGGCTGCGTCGCGCGACCGGCGACCGCGCCAGTGCCATCAGCACGCTGATCGAGATTGCGCTGCTGGTCGCGATTGCCATCCTGCATAATCGCCTGCCGGACCTCGCCGGCACGCTGGGCATTTCATTTGTCGCTGCCATGCAGAGCGCCGTCTTCACCAGGGTCGAGGGCGTGGTCTACAGCTCCGTCATGATCACCGGCAACATGCGGCAGGCGATCGAAGGCGTGTTCGCCGCGATCGCCGGCGACGGTTCGCTTCGACGCTCCGGCGTGTTCACGGCATTATGCGTCACATTCGGCCTCGGCGCCGCCGTCGGCGCCTTCGCAACCAAGCAGATCCCGAATCTGGCGCTTGGTATCCCTGTCATTGCTCTGCTCATCGTATTGCTATGCTGTGAAGTTCCCCGTAGCGAGGCGCGCATATGACGACGCCGTCCGGGCAAATATCGCGCTGGACGCGGCACTTTCCGCCCGTGACCTGGCTTGCGGAATATCGCAGCGGGTGGCTGCGTCCGGACGCCATTGCCGGTATCACGCTCGCGGCCTATGCGATTCCGGTATCGCTGGCCTATGCGGCGCTGGCGGGCTTGCCGCCCCAGGTCGGAATCTACGGCTACATGCTGGGAGGCATCGGCTACGCGCTGCTGGGCTCGTCGCGCCAGCTTGCAGTCGGTCCGACTTCCGCGATCTCGCTGATGATTGCGGCCACGGTCGGAACGCTGGCCGGAGGAGACGCCGGGAAATACGCCGAGATCGTGAGCCTGGCTGCATGTGCGGTCGCGCTGCTGTGCTTCATTTCGTGGCTGTTCAAGCTCAGCGTCCTCGTCCGCCTGGTTAGCGACAGCATATTGGTTGGCTTCAAGGCCGGCGCTGGCCTCACCATCATCATGAGTCAGTTGCCGAGCCTGTTCGGGGTTGCCGGAGGCGGCCACAATTTCTTCGATCGCGCTGTCAAGCTCGCCGGTCAACTTGGTAACATCAACTGGCTCGTTCTGGCGATCGGTGCCATCGCCCTGCTGCTTCTGCTGCTTGGAGAGCGGCGTCTGCTGGGAAAGCCGGTGGGGCTCACGATCATGGCGCTGTCGATCGTGGTGGCGACGCTGCTCGGCCTTCCTGCGCTCGGCGTACCGGTCACGGGAACGATCCCCGAGGGATTGCCCGCGATCGGAATACCGCGGTTTGGTCTGCTGGAGCCCGACGAGCTGTTCCCGCTTGCCGCAGGATGCGTGCTGCTGGCCTATATTGAGGGTGTCTCTGCGGCTCGCAGCTTTGCCGCCAAGCATGGTTATGCCCTCGATGTCCGTCAGGAGTTCTTAGGACTGGGTGCGGCGAACCTCGTCGTAGCATTCGGCCACGGCTATCCCGTCGCCGGCGGCCTGTCGCAATCCGCCGTCAACGACAGCGCCGGCGCGCGCACGCCGCTGGCGCTGGTGATCTGCTCGGTGACACTTGCGTTGTGCCTGCTGTTCTTCACCGGCCTGCTGACGAATCTACCCAAGGCGGTGCTTGCGGCGATCGTCTTTGCCGCCGTCTACAGGCTGGTGGACATCCGGGCATTGTTGCGGATGTGGAAGGTCAGCCGGATCGATTTCTACGCTGCGGTGATTGCGCTTGTGGCCGTGCTGCTCCTCGGAATCCTGCAAGGCGTCCTGCTCGCGGCCATTGCGTCGATCGTCCTGCTCTTGGCGCGCGCCTCACGGCCGAATGTCGCGTTCCTTGGCCGGCTGCCCGGAACCGGCCGATACTCCGACAATGCCCGACATGAAGGCGTTCAGCCGCTGGTCGGTGTCATCGCGTTCCGGCCCGAAGCCTCCCTGCTTTACATCAATGCCGAAACGATCCTGGAGGCAGTCCTGGACGCCCTGCTGCGATCGGCCGACACCAGGCTGGTGGTTTGTGATCTCTCCGCATCGCCGTACATCGATCTGGCGGGCGCGCGCATGCTGCGCGATCTCTACGAGGAACTCGCCTCCCGGCACATTGCCTTCTGCATCGTCGGGGCGCACGCGCAGCTGCGCGATCTGCTGCGGGCGGAGGGCCTGGCAGAGAAGACGGACAGCGGCCATTGGCTGCGGTCGCTGGACAGCGTTCTTGGCGACTCCCAGTCCGGCGATGCTCAAGGAATGACCTGATCTCTCCAATCGGTCGGCGACTGCCTATTGCGTTGCGAAGCGGCGTCACCGGCCGTGCCGTCGGCCCCAGCATATCGTGCGTCCGTTGACTTGGATCAATGGAGCAAGCGTCGCGGCACTCACGATCCGGCGTCACCCATGCCCTACGGCTCGATATGGATCGGGAGAAGAATATGTCCAAAGACGCCAAGTCCGCAGCCGTCAAGTCCGCAGACGTCAAGTCCGCAGACACCAAGTCCGCCCTGAAGCGTATCGACCAGTTCTTCTCCGGCCCGGGCGGACGGGCAGACGACTGGCGCGATCTGGTTGAAGCGGCAAAGCTGTGGGCACGCAGCGGGGATCGTGCGAAATACGATGCCGCGCTGGCGGAACTTGCCGTGACGGAGGAGTATCACGGGTATCCCGGGCTGCAACTGATGGGGGCCCTGCGGGAAGCGTCAGCGACCGGCGATGCCGCTGCATCTCTCGCCCTCGCAACGCGGCTGACGCAGGCCCTGACGACGAGGTCCTTCCGCCAGCATGCCGGTGACTGGAATGCGAATGATGAAAATGACGGCGATGCATCCGATCTCGTACCGCAGGTATTCGGGCAGCACACCGCCCATCGTCCCTATTTCGAAGCCCTGATTGTCACCGGCCTCTCGTCCAGCAATTGGCCCGCGCTCGCCAGCGAATGGCGGAAGCTGCGGCGCCCGGTCGATCAGTTCGTCTATGAGCCGGTTATCGTCGGTAGCCTCGAAGACGCCTTCTGCGCAACGATGCTGAATCCCAATCTCGCGGCCGTCGTCATCAACGAAGGCTTTGCGCTGCGCTCCCGGCACGAAGCGCCGGTGCTCCGAACGTTGACAGCGTCGGCCGGACTGAACGGCGAGTCCGACGCCTCGGCGCTTCGGCTTGCTCATATCATCAAGCGGATTCGTCCCGAGCTGGACCTCTATCTCATGTCGAACCGCAACGTGGAGGAGATGGCCGGCAATCCGGAGGCAAATGTCGTCCGCCGCATCTTCTATTCCATCGAAGAGCTGCTGGAGCTGCATCTCTCGATCCTCGAAGGCGTTCAGGATCGCTACGACACGCCGTTCTTCGACAATCTGAAGAAGTATGCGCAGCGTCCAATCGGGACATTCCATGCGTTGCCGATCGCGCGCGGCAAATCGGTCTTCAAGTCGGACTGGATCCGCGACATGGGCGAATTCTACGGCTTGAACCTGTTCCTGGCTGAAAGCAGCGCAACCACCGGCGGCCTCGACAGCCTGCTGGAGCCGACCGGCACCATCAAGAAGGCACAGGACAAGGCGGCGCGGGCGCTTGGCGCGGATCGCGTCTTCTTCGTGACCAACGGAACCTCGACCTCGAACAAGATGGCGGTGCAGGCACTGCTTGCGCCCGGCGACATCGCGATCGTCGATCGCAACTGCCATAAGTCGCACCATTACGGCATGGTGCTGGCCGGCGCCCAGCCGATCTACGTCGAAGCGTTTCCGATGACGGAATATTCGATGTATGGCGCTGTGCCGCTCAAGACGGTCAAGCAGGCGCTCCTGAATGCGAAGGCCGACGGCCGGCTCGACCGCGTCAAGTTGCTCGATTTGACCAACTGCACCTTCGACGGTCACATCTATAACACTCGCCGGGTGATGGAGGAATGCCTCGCCATCAAGCCCGACCTGATCTTCCTCTGGGACGAAGCCTGGTTCGGCTTTGCACGTTTTTCGCCTTTCCTGCGGCGGCGTACCGCGATGGGCGCCGCCAGCGAGATCGAGGCCTGGATGCACGACTCGAAATCGGTCGCGGCTTACGAGAAGCAGCAGGCCGAGCTCGGCAAGAACCCCTCCGACGAGGTGCTGCTCAAGACCCGGCTGATCCCTGATCCGCGCCAAATCCGCTTGCGCGTCTACCAGACCAACTCGACCCACAAGTCGATGTCGGCGATCCGGCAAGGCTCGATGCTGTCCGTCAAGGACGTGGAATTCCATACGGTCGAGCAGCAATTCAAGGAGGCCGTGTTCACGCACGCATCGACCAGCCCGAACCAGCAGCTCATTGCGAGCCTTGATGTCTCTCGGCGCCAGATGGAGCTCGAGGGCTATGGTCTGGTCGGCAATGCAATCGAGATCGCACTCGCGATCCGCAATGCCGTCAACACCAACCCGCTGATTTCGAAGTACTTCCGCATCCTCGGCGCGGACGCCATGGTGCCGGCGCAATACCGCCAGAGCGGGTTCACCGATTATCTTGCCGCCGGCACGAACTGGGCGAGCGTCCTGAAGAGCCTCGACGAGGACGAATTCTGTCTCGATCCGACCCGCATGACGCTGGTGTGCGGCACCGCCGGCTACGACGGCACGCAGTTCAAGGGCATCCTGGCTAACGACTACAACATCCAGATCAACAAGACGTCGCGCAATTCGGTGCTGTTCCAGTCGAACATCAACAACACCCGCAGCGATGTCGCGCACTTGATCCGGGTGTTGGCGGAGATCGCGGGCGAGGTCGATCGCGGCCTAGTGCAGGGCGGCGCCAACGCGAAGAAGACCTTCGAGGCGCGGGTCAAGAGCCTGATGACCGATGTGCCCGACCTGCCGAACTTCTCGCATTTCCACCAGAGTTTCCGCGGCGATGCCGGCACCAAGACCAACGAAGGCGATATCCGCAGCGGCTTCTACTCGGCCTATGACGCGGCCGGATGCGAATATCTCCGGCTCGCGGATCCCGAGATCGACCGCCGCCTCAAGGCCGGTCCCGATCTCGTATCGGCCAGTTTCGTGATCCCGTATCCGCCGGGCTTTCCGATCATGGTGCCGGGACAGGTGATCACCCAGGAAACCATCGACTTCATGCGCAAGCTCGATGTGAAGGAGATCCACGGCTACGACGCCAAGGAAGGCTTGAAGCTCGTACGCACCGAAGCCTTGGCGAAGATCGGCCGGCCCAAGCCCGGCGCTGCGCCGAAGCTCAAGGCGGCGTCTTGAAGGGGAAACGAACATGAAGGGCTTTTTCACATTCTTGGCGCAGAACCCGTATCTGCTGCTGTTCTTCGTCGTCGGGCTCGCCGTCTGGATTGGGCGAGCCAGCATCAAAGGGTATGGCCTCGGCATGGTCGCCGGCGCCATCGTGGTCGGCGCGGGCCTCTCGGTCTGGGCGTCGGTCTACGGCGTGAAGCTCGAGCTGAACAATTTCGCCAAGAGCTTGTTCTATTACTTGTTCATGTATGGCGTCGGCCTGCGCGTGGGCCCATCCTTCATCAACAGCCTGAAGGGCGATGGCCTCAAGTTCTGCATCCTGGCGCTGGTGTCCAGTGTCCTTGGTCTGGCGCTCGTCGTCATTTTTTCGAAGCTATTCGCGCTTCCGATCGGTGCAGCCGGCGGCATGCTGGCCGGGTCGCAGACCATGTCGGCCGCGATCGGCTCGGCCGAGCAGGCCATCACGTCGGGCGTCGTCAAGCTGCCTGAAGGCATGAAGCCCGAGGACGCCTCCGGCATGATCGCGCTGTCCTATGGCATCACCTATATCTGGGGCACCGTCGGCATCATCCTGATCTGCAAATACCTGCCGCGCTGGTGGGGCGTCGACGCCAAGGCGGCGGCCAGGCAGTACGAGCAGGAGTTCGGCGTCAAGGATCTCGAAGGCGGCGGCCTGACTGGCTATCGGCAGTTCGGACTGCGCGCCTACCGGCTCGACAATCCGGCCCAAGTCGGCATGACCATTGCCAAATTCCGCACGGTCAATCCGGAATACCGCATCGTCAACGTGGTGCGCCGCGGTGAAGCGCAAGGTGCCGATCCCGACCTCGTGCTGCAAAAGGGCGACGTCGTCGCGCTTGGCGGCGCAACCGAGCATCTGACCGACAAGATGGGCCTGATCGGGCCCGAGGTTGCCGATGCCAAGGCGCTCGGTATTCCCATGGACCAGGCCGACATTCTCGTCACCAACAAGGAGATGGTTGGGCGGACCTTCGAATCCTTCCGCGAAACCGCGATTGCCGGCCAGTTGCAAGTCACCAAGGTCGAGCGTGGTGGTGTGCCGCTTGCCGCCGGTCTCAAGACCGAGCTGCAGCGGATGGACATCGTTTCGGTGGTCGGCCTGAAGTCGGCTGTCAACGAACTCGGCGAGATGTGGGGACGCATCGCGCGGACCAACACCTCGACCGATCTTTTGACTCTTGCCGCCGGCATGATCATCGGTTTCCTGATCGGCATGATCGAATTTCCGGCCTTCGGCGCCAAGATCGGCCTCGGCAATGCCGGCGGACTGTTGTTGTCCGGCGTGATCGTCTCGTCCCTGGTCTCCCGGCTGCGCTTCTTCGGTAATACCCCGAACGCGGCGCGCAACGTGCTGGAGGATCTCGGGCTTGTCGTCTTCGTGTCCATCGTCGGCATCAACGCCGGCGCCGGACTGCTGGCGCAATTGACCGGCGCGGTCGCGTTGAAGATTTTCGTCGCAGGCTTCATCGCCTGCACGATTCCGCCGTTCATCGTCTGGGCGATCGGCTTCCACGTCTTCAAGATCAATCCGGCCGTGCTGATGGGCGGCGTTGCCGGCGCGCGGTCGCACTCCGGTCCGTGCCGCGAAGCCGCGGTGGAAATCCAGAGCTCCGTGCCCTGGATCGGGTTCCCGGTCGGCTACGCCGTGTCGGGCATCCTGCTCACCGTGTTCGGTTACTTCGCGATGATCCTGGCCCAATAGCTCGGCGTCACAACCAAAGGGAAAAGTAAGTCATGAGAAAAGTCGCCATCTGCGCCGCCCTAGTCGCTTCGCTTGCAAGCGTCGCCGGTTTCAGCACGCCATCGCGCGCCGAGACCGGCCAAGTTGCCGTCGTCTTCACCAAGGGCGGATTTATCGTCGGCGTTGGTGGCGGCGAAGGGGTTCTGCTGCTGCGGGGCCACAAATACCCCTTCACCGTCTCCGGCATGAGCGTCGGGTTCACGATCGGCGCCTCGACCACAAAACTGGTCGGCCGCGCTCTCAATCTGAGGGGGCCGCAGTCGATCGAAGGCTCCTACGCTGTGGGTGGCGCAGGCGGTGCCATCGCCGCGGGAGCTGGAGCCGTTCAGCTCCAAAACGGCAACGGTGTAATTCTGCAGCTTAGTGGGCCGAAAGTCGGAGCGGAGCTGTCAGCTGCTGTGGGGGGCGTGACGATAAGTTTGAAGCGGTAGGGCGGCAGTCGGGCCGCTTCGGCGGTCGCGGCGCTCATGCTTGAACGGCGGCGGCTTCTCTCATGCACCAGACCAAGGAAGCGGCCGCAAATCAGCGCCAGGTCGGGTGCCAACCGCGTTTCGCGAGGCATCGTCGAGAAAGCGGATCACGGCATCCATATCGAGGGAGGACATGCCATGCTTCGTTATCTTCTAGCTCTTGTTGCGGCCTTCGTTCTTCTCACGGCCACGCTCATTCCTGATGACGCCTATGCCCGCCGCGGCGGCGGTGGCGGCTATCGCGGCGGTGGAGGGGGCATGCGCGCTGGAGGTTTTCATGGCGGCGCCGTTCACGCCGGACGGATCCATGGCGGAGGCGGACGCCACTACGCCGGAGGTCCGCGGCCAAGCCATCCGATCGCCGGTCGTCCGGGTCGCCCCGGTTACCCCGTTGCGGGACGTCCAGGCCGGCCGATCGCTGGCTATCCCGGAGGCTATCCGCGGTATGGCTATCGAGGCGCGGCTTACGGTGCTGCTGCCGTCGGCGCGGCCGCCGCAGGAGCCTATGGATACTACAACAACTACAATAACAACGGCTGTTATCAGGACACGTACGGTAACTGGGTCTGCCCCAACCAGTATCCATACTGAGGCAAAGCGCAGCTGACGGGCTATCCAAGACCGTCAGCAGCATCGCTCCGGCGTTCAACGATAGGACCGCACCTGGAGCGCGGCCCGATCGATCGGTCAATATCGTTCGGCGACGAACTTCATGCCGCGCAGGCCTGCCTGGTCATTGTAGCGTCCCTTGTCTGAGCGCGGCGGCAGCCTGACCTTGTCCTTCTTGATCCGCTTGTGCGGGATTGCCCTCAAGATATGCGCGATGCAGTTCAGCCGCGCCCGTCTTTTGTCGTCGGACCGGATGACATACCAAGGAGCATGCTTCGTGCTCGTCCTCTTCAGCATGAGGTCACGAGCCCGCGAATAGTCGTACCAGCGGCGGTAGGATTCCAGGTCCATCGGGCTCAGCTTCCACTGTCGTACCGGGTCGTCGATACGAGCCCTGAAGCGGCGCTCCTGCTCGTCCATGCCGACCTCGAGCCAGATCTTGACCAGGATGATCCCGCCGTCGATGACGTATTTCTCCATCTGCGGGCAGAGCGTGAGGAAGCGCTCGTGCTCGGCGGGCGTACAAAAGCCCATCACATGTTCGACGCCGGCGCGGTTGTACCAACTGCGGTCGAAGATCACGATCTCGCCGCCGGCCGGAAACTGCTGCATGTAGCGTTGGAAGAAGATCTGCGTCTTTTCACGATCGGACGGTGCCGGCAGCGCCACAACGCGAAACACCCGCGGGCTGACCTTTTCGGTGATCGCCTTGATCGTGCCGCCCTTGCCGGCGGCGTCCCGGCCTTCGAACAGGACGATGACCCGAAGCCTGTTTTCCCGCACGAAGTCCTGGAGCTGGCAAAGCTCGATTTGGAGCTTCTCCAAGTGCTTCTCATAGTCCTTGCGCTTCATCCGCGCCCCGGCTTCGTCCTTTGCCATGCTCCGCCTCTCGCTACGTCCGATCCAGTCGAGTTCAATCTCCCCAGGAGATGGTCACGCCGATGTCGCCGGGCACGCCACCCGGGAAGTCGATGATCTGGTAGGCGATGCGATAGCCGCGCGGCTTGAGATGATCGGTCCAAAGCTGGAAGACCTCCTTTGGAATTCCCGTCAGTGTTTTCTCCCAACCTGCTTCCATCTGGTTGATGGCGCGGCCCTTGTCGGTGCACAGCGTATTGGGGAAGCGATAGACCTGCACTTCGGTCAGGCCGTTTCGCACCGCACGCTGGATGATCGTCGAGGCGAGCTTGATCTTCTCCTCCTCGGTCTTGCCGGACGGCTTGGTCAGGCGCTCGATCAGGGCCCGCTTCTCGGCTTCGGCCGCGGCGGCGAGTCGCGCATATTCATCTGCCTTTTCGGCCTCCTTGAGCGCCGCCTCCTTGCGGATTTGCGCTGCACTGGGGATGAGATCATCGACGCTGGGCATGGCTGACGAGCCTCCTCGCTTGCTGTTGGGGCAGAGTCAGGGCTAGGCTAGGTTTCGCACCGTCTCGACCTTTGATTCATATCAAGCAATTTTCTCACCTGTGCGGCCACGCTAGCTAACCGGCGTGCAAACCGCCTGGGTCCCTTCTGTGGAGAAGAGCGTTGAGCGAGCAACTTCATCCGATGGCCCCCCATCACCTGCCGTTCTACCTGGCGCCGGAAAGCGGCGTGGACACGCTGATGGTGGTGATGGGGATCTTCCTGATCGGCTCCGTGCTCTGGGTGGGTACGCTCTATTGGAAGCTGCACAGCCTGCCCGAGCGGATGGCGCACAAGTCACAGAAGCTGCAATTCGAGATCGTAGCTGTGCTGGGCATCATCTCGCTCTTTACGCACCAGCATATTTTCTGGGTGGCGGGCCTGCTGCTCGCGATGATCGATTTGCCCGATTTCGGCACACCGCTGCGCAGCATCGCAGGCTCGGTCGAGAGAATCGCCGATGCCGCGCCGAGCGAAGGGCGCGAGCCCGAACTACCAAGCCTGCCGCTGGCAGAAAAGCCAATCGCCAAGGGGAAGGAGCACAGCCATGTTTGAGCTCATGTTCTGCTCCCTTCTGACCATCCTGCCGGACTACCTCTACCGCCGCTACGCCCAGGGCAAGCGTTTCGGCAAGGAGATCACGTTCTTTTCCATATGGTACGAACTGCGGTGGGGCATCACCGGCTGCCTGATGCTCACGGTGTCCTTGATCACCATGATCTTCTACTTTCACCCGTCAACGACCTCGGCGGCAATGTACTTCCGGACCGTGCCAATTCTTCCCGAGGGTTCGGGGCGCGTCGCCGAGGTCAAGGTCAGCTACAGCCAGTCGGTGAAGAAAGGCGACGTCCTGTTCACGCTGGATAATTCGAAACAGAAGGCGTCTTTGGAGACGGCCACGCGCAAGATCGCCGAGGTCGACGCGGCGATGACAAGCGCGGAAAGCGACGTTGTCAAAGCCGAAGCGCAGATCCAGGAAGCCAAGGCCAGCCTTCAGCAGGCCAAGGACGAACTGGACGTCAAGACGGAGTTGCAGCGCCGCAACCCCGGTATCGTCCCGCAGCGCGATATCGAGAAATTACAGGTCGTGGTCAACCAGCGGCAGGCCGGTGTGGACGCCGCCACCGCGTCCAAGACGTCGGCAACGTTGCGGCTTTCAGCGCTCTTGCCTGCCGAAAAGGCGAGCGCCCAGGCGGCATTGGCCGAAGCGCAGGTCGATCTGGACAAGACCTTTGTTCGCGCCGGTGTCGATGGGCGGGTCGAACAGTTCCTCGTTCGGTCTGGCGATCTCGTTGCCCAGATCATGCGACCAGCCGGCGTGTTGATACCGGCGGATGCCGGCAGGGGTAGGCTGCAGGCCGGGTTTGGACAGATCGAAGCGGGGGTGATCAAGGCAGGGATGGTCGCGGAAGCGACGTGCATCTCCAAGCCGTGGGTGATCATTCCACTCATTGTCACCGATGTGCAGGATTACATCGCCGCCGGCCAGGTCCAGGCTGGCCAGGAATTGATTGAACTTCAGAATGCACGGAAGCCGGGTTCGATACTCGCCTTCCTGGAGCCGCTCTACAAGGGCGGGCTTGAAGGCGTGACGCCAGGGAGTAGCTGCATCGTCAACGCCTACACCAGCAATCACGAGGAGATCTCCGCGAAGGAGACCAGTACCGCCCGGGCGATCGGATTGCACGTCATGGACGGTGTCGGGCTGGTGCATGCGATGCTGCTACGCATCCAGGCCCTGCTGCTGCCGATCAAGACACTGGTGCTCAGCGGGCACTGATCGAGCTTGGTTCCGGCTTGATTCATATCAAGCAAGGTGATCGTGAATGGTCCCTGGGTGTCCTTGCAGCTTGAGAGGATTGATATGCGGAGACGGGTTGGGCGTCCGCTCACCCCGATAAGTTATGCCGGCGTTGCGGCGGGCGCCTATTATGCGCCGACCTGCGCGCAGGTCGTGGATGCCTATGGCCGGGTGGTGACGCGCTGCTAGACCGCGCGAGCAAGCCCTGCAAAACCGCGATTGCCTAGGGCGGAGCGCACCCGTCCGGTCCGCCAACGTCACAGCCACTGCGAGAGCAGTATGGTCTCAGCGAGAATGCCGATATGGCTTCGTATCATCGTTGTCGCCGGCGCGGTCGTGCTGGTCCTCGGGGCCGGCCTGTTCGGCTACCGCTGGTATTCCCGCCCGACGACGCTGACCATCGCGGTCGGATCCTTGGACGGGGAGGCCACACGGCTGGTCTCGGCGCTGGCGAGCCGGCTTGCTGTGGTCAACGCCCCGGTGCGCCTCAAGCTGGTGGAGACCACCAACGCGGTTGATGCGGCCAACCTGTTTGCGGCCGAGAAAGTCGATCTCGCCGTCGTCCGCGGCGATGTCGGCGATCTTTCGCAGGCACAGGCCATCGTGGTTCTCGCCCATGCCGTTGTCCTGCTGGTCGCGCCGCCGGGCTCCTCCATTACCGACATCGCCGGCCTGAAGCGCACCAGCGTCGGCGTGATCGGCGGCGAGATCAATCGCAAGGTCGTCAACGTTCTGAGCGACGAATACGGCTTGGCTCGTTCCAACGTGACGTTCCGCGATCTCCAGCCGGCGGACGCGCGGCGCGCGATCGATGCCAAGGAGGTTCGGGCGATTCTGGTCGTGGTTCCTGTCGCCGAAAAATATCTGGCTCTGTTGCGCGGCCTCTTTCTACAGACGCCGAAGACCGCGCCGATCCTCCTTCCCATAGAGGCGGCGGGGGCGATCGCGGAGAAGCAGCGCGCCTATGAAAGCTTCGATGTCCCGAAGGGCACGTTGCGCGGTTCGCCGCCCGTTCCGAGCGAGGATCTTACTACGCTGCGGGTCTCGTTCTATGTGGTCGCGCGAAAGCAGCTCAGCGCCGAGGCGGCCGGCAGCCTGGCGGATGAGCTGATGAAGGCGCGCAGGGATCTGTTGGGTGAATTGCCGATTCTCTCACAAATGACCGCGCCGAGCACTGACTCGGACGCCTTTCTCCCCGTTCATCCTGGAGCCGCCGCGTTCTACAACGGCACACAGCAGAGTTTTCTCGACAAATGGGGAAACGCCATTTTTCTCACGCCGATGATCTTCGGCGGCCTCATCTCGATACTGGCTGCGGCCTGGAAATTCCTCGGGGTGGCTGAACGCCCGAAGGAAGAGGGACTGGACTCGCTTTATGCGCTGGGTGCACGGATCCGTACGACGGAGGCGGAGACAGAATTATCCGATATTGAGGCCGAGATCGACAAGGTTCTCCAGGCGCAGCGTGCCAGAACGGCAGCGGGGGACGAAAACGCGCTTGATGTCACGACCCTGAACGTTGCGGCGCATCGCCTTCAGGGCTTGATCCACGACCGCCGGATCTTGCTGTCTGCGCAGGGCGGAAGGCTTGAGGCTTGAGCAGCGCGCCCGCGTTTGGTCTGCGCCGAGATGCCGGTCCGAAGGCAGGACCTTGATCTCGACTGAGGTGACGCCACCGGATGGCGACGGGCGACAGTGCGTTAGCGCGAAAGTTGCGCTGTAGTGCCACTGTCTGCTCGACGAGATCACTGGCGCGCTGATCGTCCCGCCTGATGTCGGCGAGAATGTCCGCGATCTCCGGCATGATCCGGCACCGTCACACATCGCAGCCGCATCGCAGCAAGGCGCCTTTCGGGCGGAGCCGCTGCGTTCCTTTGATCTCGATCAACAAAGGCTGCTGACCTTCCAGGAAGCTTGCTCCGGTGAGGCCCCAAGGGAGGATATGATGTTTCGTTGCGGCAAAGCCTTGATCGCGATGGCGCTGCTCTTGGCGATCCCGGTCGCCGCGGCCGCCCAAACGGCCGACACGCCGGCTGCCCCGGGCAGTCAGGCGCAACCGCCAGGCCAGCCACCGCCGACGGTCGAGTTGCTCAAGCCCGAGCAGCTTGAAGCACTGGTGGCGCCGATCGCGCTCTATCCCGACGAACTGCTCGCCAATGTTCTGGCGGCATCGACCTATCCTCTGGAAGTCGTGCAGGCCGATCGCTGGCTGAGAGAGAAGACCCTGAAGGGCGATGCGCTGAAGACCGAGGTCGAGAAGCAGTCCTGGGACGACAGCATCAAGGCCCTGGCCTCCACTGCCGAGGTCTTGACGATGATGAGCGACAAGCTCGACTGGACCAAGGCGCTCGGCGACGCCGTGCTAGCGCAACAGCCGGACGTGATGGATGCGGTCCAGCGCCTGCGCACCAAGGCCTATGACAACAAGAAGCTGGTCACCACCAAGCAGCAAAAGGTCAGCGTCCAGACCCAGGAAACCAAGCAGGTGATCGTGATCGAACCGGCAGTGTCTAATACGATGTATGTGCCGTATTACGAGCCGGCAGCGGTCTACGGAGCGTGGCCCTACACCGAGTATCCGCCCTATTACTTCGGCTACCCGTCCTACATCGGTGCAGGCGTCGTCGCAGCGGGTCTGGCCTTCGGCGCCGCCTGGGCCATCGGCCGCTGGGGCAATTATTGGGGCGGCGGCTGCAACTGGGGCAACCGCAACGTCTATATCAATCACCGAACCACCAACATCGGAAACGGCTGGCAGCACAATCCGGCGCATCGCCAGGGCGTACGCTACAATAACGCGAATGTTCAGCAGCGCTTCGGCAATAGCAACTTGAAGGCCGGTGCCGCCGACCGGATGGATTTCCGCGGCCGCGACGGACAGCAGGTGCTGAAGCCGGGACAGGACCGGCCGGGTGCGGGAGATCGTGCCGGCGACCGTGCTGGGGATCGAGCGGGCGATCGTGCAGGAGACCGCGCAGGAGACCGCGCAGGTGATCGAGGTGCTGACCGTCAGGGCGCGGGGGATCGCGCCAAGGCTGGTGGTGATCGTGCAAAGGGCGGCGGCGATCGCGCCGGCAAGGGTGGTGCCAAGAACGCCGGTGCCAAGAATGCTGGCGCCAAGAATGCCGGTGCCAAGGGCGGCGGCGCCAAGGCCGCGAACCGCGGTGGTGGCGGCGGCGCGTTGAACGTGTCGTCGGGCCGCTCGGCGGCAGCGGCATCGGCCCGCGGTCGTTCCAGCATGGCGAGCGCGGGGCCGCGTGGCGGCGGTGGCGGCGCGAGCTTCGCTGGCCGCGGTGGTGGGGGCGGCGGCTTCCATGGTGGCGGCGGAGGAGGCGGCCGTGGTGGTGGCGGCGGTGGACGGCGCTCCGATATCGCGCTGAAGCACGATGTCATTCTGCTCGGCCACCTCGCAAATGGCCTCGGCTATTACCGCTTCAGCTATATCGGCAGCGACAAGGCCTATGTCGGTGTCATCGCGCAGGAGGTCGAGGAGGTGATGCCGAAAGCCGTCACCCGCGGGGCCGATGGTTATCTCCGAGTCTATTACGAAAAGCTCGGTCTGAAGCTCCGCACCTACCGCGACTGGCTCGCCGGTGGCGCGATGATCCCTGCGGAGGTGACGCCATGATCGGCCTGAAGTCGCTTCATCGTGCGGCCTTGCCGGCCATCATGGCGCTGGCGCTCATGAGTTCGCCATCCCAGGCGCAGCAGTCCTATCCGACGCCGGAGGATGCGGCGGCAGCGCTCGCCGCCGCCGTCAAGAGCGGCCCGGACAGGGCCATCCTGAAAGTGCTCGGCAGCGCCGCTCAGGACATCGTCTCGTCCGGCGATGAGGTCGCCGACGTGGACATCCGGCAACGCTTCACCTCGATGTATGAGGCCAAGCATTCGATCAAGGCGGAGGGTAACAAGAAGGCGACGCTGATCCTGGGTCCGGACGACTTCCCGTTCCCGATCCCACTCGTCAACACCAGGACCGGCTGGGAGTTCGATACCGCCGAAGGCCGCATCGAAGTGCTGTATCGCCGGATCGGTCGCAACGAGCTCGATGCGATCCAGACCAGCCTCGCCTTCGTCGATGCCGAGAACGAATATGCCGACAAGGATCGCGGCGAGGGGGCCGGCGTCTACGCACAGCGCATCGTCAGCAGTGCGGGCAAGAAGGACGGGCTGTTCTGGCGCGACGACAGCGACCCGAGTCCGCTCGGCGCGTTGGCGGCGCAGGCATCAAGCGAAGGCTACAAGGCCGAGGAAGGGCCGGCGCCCTATCACGGCTACTATTTCCATATCCTGAAAGGGCAGGGATCAAATGCGCCAGGCGGCGCGCTCAACTATGTCGTCAAGGGCAAGATGATCGGTGGCTTTGCGTTGATTGCGTGGCCCGCCGAGTACGGCAATTCCGGCGTCATGACCTTTCTGGTGAACCATGCCGGCACCGTCTACCAGAAGGATTTGGGACCGCGGACCGAATTCGTCGCACCGCGCACCACGCTGTTTGATCCCGACCAGACCTGGAAGAAGGTCGATGCTGCGAGACCCTAAGCATCGGACGGCGATGTTGCGCCCGTTTCTCGTGCGTCTGGCAGTTCTTGCGCTGCTCGCATTCGTGTCGACGACGCCCTCCTTAGCTCAGGTCTCCGGCCAGGTCCGCGTCAAGATCGTGAAAGCGGGGCTGCTGGTGGGCGGCGGCGCCGGGACCGGCGTGCTGACTTATCGCGGCCGCAACTACCCGTTCCGCGTCACCGGATTGAGCTTGGGCGTTACCGCCGGCGCCAGCTTCGGTCGGCTCGAGGGCCGGGCTTCGGGCATTCGTGAGGTCCGCGACTTTGCCGGCACCTACAGTTCGGTCGGCGGTGGAGCTGCCCTGATCGGCGGTATCAATGGGGTCCAGCTGCGCAACGACAAAGGCATCACGATCGTGCTGCAGGGTCCAAAGGCTGGGCTGGAGTTCGCCGCCAATCTCAGCGAAATCATCATCTCCCTGAGGTGAGCGTGCATCTCTCCGCTCTCCAACTCCCATGGGGATTTGTTCGACGGGCTGGTCGTCTGCTTGTATTGACCGTGCTGTGGGGAATCGGAAGCTCGCATGCAGCACCGCTGACGCCGTTTCGTTACAAGGGACAGGCACAACGTCATTGCCCCGGTGATGAAGTGGTCTGGCTCGATTTCCGGGTGGGCCGGTACTATTCTCAAGGGCAAAAGCGTTACGGCTCAGGCTTTAACGGCAGCTACGTGTGCCGGAAAGAGGCCAAGTCGAGCGGCTTTAACCGATCGCTGCTCGGACTTCGGTAGCGCGTTGTAACCGCTCTGGCGCGCCGCCCCTCGGGCTCGTTGGCGGCCCATTAGCAGAACAGGCGCTTTCTCGGTATCCCAAACCATTTCGGATCGTAGCTTGACTGGTGGGTTTTGAGCCCAGAAGGTCGAAAATGCTTTGTCTTTCAATAGGGGTTGACTGACACTCTCTCCGCCATTTGTGCGATTTGATCGTCTGGCCTGATTGGGCCGCGATATATGTGCGCCGCCCGCCCGCGCGAGCAAAGCAATCTCTGAGACTGGATCGCATAAATCTCAAATCATAGCGCTGGCTTATTGACTTGGGGGCCAGCAATCGTCGCCAATCGCTCGAGCAGGGTCGCCTCGGCCTTGGGAGTCAGACGGTATCCATCCGCCATCTCGACGATGTCGCCGCCGGCGAGGCACGCGTCCCACCAGTCCCTCACAAACCCCTCGGCGTACCCGCGCGTGTTGAAGTCATAAGGGTCGGCGACAAGGTCGAAAATGATCATCAGCTCGAAGCAAGGCGAGTCGTCGTAGGAGGTGCAGGTCTTGGGACGAATTACGAAAGCTTCGAAGGACCTGGCGGTACGAAGGCTCGAATAGAGCCAGAACATCAGTCCATACATCAGGTGCGAGCGCTCGTCGTCGTGCAAGGCGAAGAAGCCCTTCTCGTCCACGATCTGCCGGGCCAAGGCGCGCAATAATTGCTCGCCGTCCGGCAGATGGTCGCCGACGGCGGCCAAGGCCTGCACCACGATGGGCGATAACGTTCCCCGCTCGACGGTTGCGATCGCAGCAGCCTGATCCTCCTCAGCGGTGTCGTACTCGGATTCCTCGACCAAGCCTCGAATGAAGGCCTCGAAGTCCGGTGCAACGACGACGATGCTGTAGTCATCCTCCTGGTCGACGTACACGACCTGCGGCTCGCCCCGCTTTCCGCAGGTCCGGTAGTCCAGCATAATCAGTTCGTGGCCTCCGGCCGGCGTGTTGGCGATGCCGACGCCAATCGGCGGGTAGCCCCATTTTTCGATCATGAACTTGGCGCCCAATTCCCCGGCGAGTGAATATGTGGACGTTCGGCCGATGGCGTAGAGCCCCTTGATAGCCACGTGGTCCTCCGCCCAGCCTGTACGCTCCTTCATTGGGTGGCAGTTTCGCTTGACGATTCCGCCATTGTGGCGTCGTGCGAGGTCGACATAGGCCGCCGGCAGCCGATACCCGCCGATTTCCTGCTCAATGGAGGCGATCAGCTCGTCGCTCGGCGGAGGCTCGACACAGTTCTCCAGAGAATTCGGACGGTCGTCCCAGAAGCCTTCAAAATCGAAGCCGTCAAAGGGCCTGTTCGTCGTCATCCTCATCACCCCCTCATGTTACGAGGCGTTCCAAGCGCCCAGTAGCCGGCACCGCTTGTTGCCATCTTTCGGAATGAAAAACAGCTTATATGTCGATCAGGATCGACCGACACTCTCTCCGCCATATGTCCGATTTCACACGCCAAGCTACGACTCTGTCCGATTTGTACGCTCGATTGCGTACGCGCACGCCGGCCCATAGCTCGCCATTGCGCCCAACCTCCAATCATACTCAATCTCGCGAGAAAGTCTGCTGCGTTCGAGCGTGCGTCAGCGACGTGAACAGTATCGCGCCAGCAATCACGCGCGCTTGTGATTGTAGAATGCAAAGAACCAGGGCAAGGAAAAACAATCGCCAGTGCTGATCCACATTCCGAGTAGAAGTGCGCCCGGCGGGAGATCAGTGCTTCCATGACATGGTCCGAAGACGAACTGCGGAGGATTGCAGCATCCGACGACCGGCACATCGCGCCGTTTCGTGCGGACGGAAACACTCTCGGCACGCCAACCTGGATATGGTCGGTGGTCGTCGATGATTCTCTGTATGCCCGGGCGTACAATGGCACGCAATCGCGTTGGCATCGGGCGGCTCTGGCCAGAGGGCTGGACGGATCACCGTCGCGGGCATGATGAAGGAAGTCACATTTGAGCTGGTCACCGGACCCATTCAGGACCGCATCGACGAGGCTTATCGGTCGAAGTACCGCGATAGCCCATATCTCGATCCCATGATCGGCGATCGGGCAAGAGCAGCAACAGTCAAGATCATCCCTCGTCCGGACAGCTCTCACGGAGACTAACATGGATACGAGACAACTGCTCGTCTTGGCAGCAACGACGATGACCTCGCTCAGCGGCCCCGCGGTCGCTCAGCCGGCCAAGGATCCTTACGTACGAGTAGCCGAGATAGAGATCGATCCGACACAACTCGACGCTTACAAGGCAGCCGTCAAAGAGCAAATCCAGCTGGCTATCGAGTCGGAGCCGGGCGTACTGGCGCTCTACTCCGTTTCCGACAAGGACAATCCGGCCCTCGTCTTCGTCTTTGAGATGTACGCGGATCTTGACGCCTACAAAGCGCACCTCGAGACGGAGCATTTCAAGAAATACAAGATCGGCACGCAGGGTATGGTGAAATCGCTCAAGCTTCGCGAGACCCTGCCCATCCTACTCGGCGCTAAAGCCAGGTGAGGTCGATGTGGCGGAGTGAACAATGAAGCTGATAGCGATTGAAGAACATTTCCTCACCAGTGAGGTCCAGGAGGCCTGGGCGTCGGTTGCTGGCGGCGATGACGGAACGGCGCCCCTCAATGGCGGGCAGGTCGGCGAGCGCCTGGCCGACCTTGGAGAGATGCGATTGCGCCTGATGGACGAGACCGGTGTTGATATCCAGGTTCTATCGCTGACCGCGCCAGGATTGAATAATTTGGACGGCCGCAGTGTCGGGCTGGCGCAACGGACCAACGATCTATTGGCTACGACGATTGCGGCTCATCCTGCCCGTTTCCAGGGACTTGCATCATTGCCCATGCCCGTACCGGGCGAGGCGGCCCGGGAGCTCGCGCGTTCTGTCGGTGAGCTCGGCCTGAAAGGTGCCGTGCTCAGCGGCAGGGTGCGCGACAGGAATCTCGATCACACAGACTATTGGTCGATCTTCGAGTGCGCGACTGAGCTCGGCGTACCGCTGCTGTTGCATCCGCAAATACCGCAAGAGCGCGTGCGCGATGCCTATTATTCCGGATTCGGCAATGAGGTCGATCTCGCTCTCGCCACATATGGGATCGGCTGGCATTATGAGGCGGGCGTCCAGTTCGTGCGCATGGTCTTGGCTGGCGTCTTCGACCGCTTTCCGCAGCTCCAGATCATTCTTGGTCATTGGGGCGAAGTCGTTCTCTTCTACGTCGAGCGGCTTGCCATGCTGAACAGGACGGCGAAGCTTGAGCGTCCGTTCATGGACTATGTCCAGAACAACCTCTACGTCACAGCCAGCGGGCTGTTCAGCCAAGGCTATCTGCAGCGATCTGTCGAAATCGTCGGGATCGATCGCATCCTGTTCTCGACCGATTACCCGTACGTGCATCGGGCAGGGGGAGGCGCCCGTCGCTATCTGGAGGAGGCGACACTTGATGAACTAGGCATGGAAAAGTTCGCCCACGCCAATTGGGAGCGCCTGACCAACAGGTCTTCTATCCGAAGCTCATAATCGAATCTGTCATTCGACGACTGCGCCAGGTAGCTTTGTCGCCAGCATGTCGATCGCAAGCCGCAAGCGCAGAGGCACATATTCAGTTGTCGGCCAGACGGCATAGCTGTCCATCGTGGCCGCACGCCGCTCTGCCCAAAGCGTCCGCAGGGCTCCGGAAGCGACGCGCTTCCGGACCAGCCAATAGGGCAACCACGCCAGTCCCATCGCCGCTGCCGCAGCATCGGCGATGGCTTCGAGGTCGTCGAAACGCAGACGCCACGTTGGTCTGACCTCGGTCAACTCGAGGCCAGCATCGGACAGCAGCCAGGGATAGACCTGGCCCGCATGGCAATGAACGAGGGCATCGTGCTCGGCAAGGCCAGCAATGGTCGAGGGACTGCCTCGTGCAGCCAGATAGGCGGGTGATGCGCACAAGACCTTGTGCCAGGTTGCAAGTCGTCGGGCGTGCAGACCGCTGCCCTGCCCAAGCGCGCCATTGCGAACTGCGAGGTCAAACCGTTCGGCAACGAGGTCGACCGGCCGGTCGCTGAAGCAGAGATCGAGCTCCAGCTTTGGATGGCCCTTTGCGAATTCGAGCAGCAGCGGCGCAACGCAATAGCGGCCCAGTAGCACCGGCATGGTAACACGCAGCCGGCCGACGACCTCTCGCCTTCCGGAGTCCAACATGGCTTCGCCGATCCGGAGTTCATCGAGCGCCCGGAGACAGCGTTCGTAGTAGGCTTGGCCCTCCTCCGTTAGGCTTTGCGTTCGTGTGGTGCGGTGAAAAAGCCGGACACCGAGCCGCGTTTCGAGCCGGGCGATGGCCTTGCCGACGGCAGAACGCGACAGGGCGAGCCGCCCGGCCGCGCGCGCAAATCCGCCGGCCTCCGCCGCTTCGACAAAGACTGCTACTCCATCGAGCTTGTCTCGCATCTCATCAATATGACCGATTGTAGCCGACCGAGCTACATTTCATCCCGCCCAAGTTCATAGCTGCCTTGGTCAGCAGTCAGAGGGCAAAGCCAACCGATTGCGCGAAGAGAACCTTCTGATCGGGTCGCAGCGCCAAAGCTTTTGTCAACATCGACTTGTCGCAATTGTGGAACCAGCACGCCAGGCCATGCGCTGCAGCGAACAGATAGACGTTACCGGCGATGATGCCGGTGTCGACGAAGTAGTACGATTTCTGGATCTCCGGATCGTGCAGACCGGGCTCTGCGAAGCCCTTGGTGTGGGTGAGGCGATGGAGATCGGCCACATAGATCAGCTGAACCGGTGCTTTGCAATCGACCTTTTGATGTGGGTTGATGGCTGCGGTCCGCAGGTCGCCGGCAGCTACGGGATCAAGGCGGTGAGCGGCGGCATTATAGAGGAAGGCGCCGTCTTCGAGCGCGACGTACAGATCGATTTCCTGCGAGTTGCTTGCTGACGCTGCTGTTCGGCCCGGTAGCCCGTCCGGCCCGCTCGTGCGGTTCACCCCGCAGGCTACCCACAATAGGCTCGAGAGCTGGGCGGGACTGAGTGGCGTTGCGGCAATTTCGCGAACCGTGCGGCGTTGCGCGACCGCCTCGTAAAACGAGAGTGCGCTAACTTCGCTGTGTGGTGGTAGCTCTTTAGTGAGCAAAAGATTGGTCATCAGGTTGCATCCTTTTGATTTGGTGCGCGAGTAATGGAGAGCCTAATGGCTGTTCATTCGCTCAAACAATGCCTCGCCCTGCCTGCGCGTGTTGGCGGACATCCCGACGAGGATTTCGTCCTGATCGTTTTCCATCTGGGAAAGCGCGTCGGTAGCGAACTCGGTCGGAGACATCATGCCCTGACCTGTCGTGCCTGCGCTGCGGACCCCGCCTCCGAGTCCGGTATCGACAATCGGAGGGATCATCTCCACCACCCGCACTCCTGTCGGTCTCAGTTGGTGTCGCAAACTCAGGGTAAAAGAATGCAGGGCTGCCTTGCTGGCGCAGTAAATCGGGACGTCAGCAAGCGGCGCGAATGCCAGACCGGAACTCACATTGACGATGAGGGCTCTCTTGTTCCGTCTCAGCAAGGGCAAAATCTCGCCGATCAGGTGAACGTGTGCGGTAAAATTGACCGCTACTTCCTGATCTAGGTTTTTCAGGGCGTCGGCCTGGTTGAAGTCGCGGCGGTTTTGAACGCCAGCATTGTTGATCACGACGTTGAGGTCGGGATGGTTTGCGTTCAGCCAATCGACCATCGCCCGGCGACTTTCGTCGCTGGTGATGTCGCAGGTGCGGGTGATGATTGCCGATACTTCCGATCTGGCCTTGTCGAGAGATGCCTTCCGCCTTCCGCAGACGATGACGCGATTGCCACGCTCGGACAGTTGCCGGGCGAGTGCAAAACCGATGCCGGTTGCGCCGCCACTAATGAGGATGGTGTTTTCTGTCAGCTTCATTGTCGGCCTTCCTTCAATCTTGAGAATGAAAGTGTGCCGACGAAGACGTCAGGGTTTTCAGCGGGCACACCTGGATAACCGGCAAGCCGGTCCTGGTGTCGCGGATACCCGGATCAGGGAGAGTTGCCGCCCGTGGTTGGCGACGACCGGGCTACCATCCGGTCCGCACTCTTTCGACGCAACGGCTGTAGCAGGCGGCTCCGTCGGCTTCAACACGCTCGATAGCGAGATTGTAGAACTCCAGGATGCAAACAGGGGAACAACGATCGGCAATGACAATTCGCATTCCAGTTATAACCGCGATCGCAAAAACGAATCTTCGGGGCGATCACAGAACGGCAGCTATGCTGGCACGTGGCCGAGACTGCGCGCCATTTTTTTCTGTGAAATCCGCCTCACCCCAGGAGCCTGATCATGAAACTACTTTGCCTCGATATTCCCCAGCTCGGTGCGAGCCTGGAGAAATATCAGCCGCATATGCTGGATGAAGCCCGTCACGCGTGGCAGATGTACAAGGGCGGCGTCATCCGCGACATTTATTTCCGGCAGGATCGTCCCGGCGTTGCCATCATCGCGGAGGCTGCATCCGTTGAGGCTGCCAAGAAGGCGCTAGCTGAATTTCCTCTCGCCAAGGCCGGACTGATTGATTGGGACGTGATCCCGCTCGGACCTTTCACCAACTGGGAAACGCTGTTCGCCGCCGGCAACGCCTGAGAGCGAGGCGCCAGTCGCCTCCGACCGCGCTCCAGCGCCGCGTGCCCGCAAGCGTAGTGGCTTCGCGGTCCGTCCGATCGCGCCGGCCACGCGATCACAGCATCGTTTTGGGACTCAGATCATTCCATCTCAACAGATGATGCAGCACGCGACGAAGGGCGACGTGAACGCATCGCTCGGTCGTCAACAGGGTCCCTCGCTCAGATCAGAAGGAGAACAGTATGGCAGATAACATCAAGCCGATCCTCTGCGTCGTCACCAGCCATCCGATCCGCGGTGACACCGGCGAGCCGACGGGTTTCGCGATGGTTGAACTGACCCACCCGCTTGATGTCTTCCAGAAAGCCGGCATCTCGACCGAGATCGCCTCGATACGCGGCGGTCATCCGCCGATCGACTTCTTCGACCTTTCCGATCCAATCAATGACAAGCTCTGGAAGGACAAGAAATTCCGTGCCGAACTTGCGGATTCTAAGATCCTCGCGGACGTCGATACTTCCCGTTATTCGGCAGTCTTCTTCGCGGGAGGTCATGGCACGATGTGGGATTTCGCCAACAGCGAAGCTGTGCACCGGGTCATCCGCGAGATCTGGGAAGCCGGCGGCATCGTCTCGGCGGTGTGCCACGGCCCGGCCGCACTGGTGAACGCGAAGCTTTCCGACGGTAGCTATCTCATCGCCGGAAAGAAGGTCGCCTCCTTCACCAACGATGAGGAGGCTGAGGTGAAGTACACCAACGTCGTCCCCTTCCTGCTGGCAACCGCGCTCGAAGCGCATGGCGCCAAGCACCAGGCGGCGCCCAACTGGACGGAGAAAGTCGTGGTCGATGGCCGCCTGATTACAGGCCAGAACCCAGCCTCGGCCCATGGAGTCGGTCAGGCCGTTGTCGACCAACTCACCGCCAAGCGCTGAAGGTATCCCGTTGGCCTGTCTTGCCGGATATCATCGCGCGACGAAGGGCTGGGCCAAGATTTCGATTAGCCGCAATGGGATTCGGCAGGAGCGCGCTGCGACCAGGCTGAGCGGCGCGATCGTCAATTGCCGATCGCTAGTCGCGCGTGACGGCGTCGATGAGCGCTAGTGGCTGGAACGGCCTTTTGCCGACGTCGAATTCCCATTTCGGGCCGTAGCTCAACTGGTGGGTTTCGGCCGAGAACGGTCAAAAAGTCATTATCTTTCAATAAGGGTTGACTGACACTCTCTCCGCCATCAGCCTTATCCCATCAATGTCCACCTTCCATCCCCAGCCCGCTTCAGCGCGGGATCACTCACCCGCACGTGCTCGGCCAGGAAATCGATGAACGCGCGCACGCGTGCGGGGAGCGGGGCGGTGTGGCCGACATAGACGGCGTGGATGTCTTCGCGGTCACCGGGATTGTAGCTTTGCAGCACAGGTACGAGGCGGCCGGCTTCGATGTCGGGGCCGATGTGGAAGAGCGCGAGGCGGGCGAGGCCGGCGCCGCCTAGCGCAAGGCGGCGGGCGGCTTCGCCATCGCTGACGCGGGCGACCGGCGGCGGCACCGCTTCCTCGGTGCGGTCGCCGCGCTTGAACGGCCAGCCGCGGATCGTGCGCGGAAAGGTCCAGCCAATGCCGCGGTGATCGGCGAGATCGGCCGGCGTCTTCGGCGTGCCGAAGCGCGCGAGATAATTCGGTGCGCCGACCACGACCATGCGGCTGGTGCCAAGTTTTCGTGCGACGAGGCGTGACGCGCGCAGCGGGCCGACGCGGATAGCGACGTCGGCGCGCTCCTGCATCAGGTCAATCAGCGTGTCGGTCAGCACGAGATCGAGCGTGACGTCGGGATGCTGCTCGAGGAAGCGCGGGATCAGCGGCATCACATGCAGCATGCCGAAAGGAATGTTGCTGTTGACCGTGAGGCGGCCGCGCGGTGCCGAGCCGGAGGCGGCCTCGCGCTCGGCTTCCTCCATCTCGCCGAGGATGCGCACCGCGCGCTGATAGAAGGCCTGGCCTTCTTCCGTCAGCGTGAGCTTGCGCGTGGTGCGGTTGATCAGCCGCGAGCCGAGCCGCGTCTCCAGCCGCGAGATCAGCTTGCTGACGCCCGACGGCGTCAGGCGCAGTTTTCGCGCGGCCTGCGTGAACCCGCCGAGATCGACCACGCGGACGAAGACCTCCATCTCGGCGGAGCGGTTGGTATCGAAACGGGCCATGTTGAATTCACGTCACAAATGATTGGATTGCGGACATTCTAATGGTTTTGCCGCGCTGCGGCTATCTGCGTGGCTCGTCCCTCGCATTGGAGCAACGCATGCCTCCCGCGGTCCTCGCGCTCACCGCCGGTGCCTTCGGCATCGGGACCACCGAATTCATCATCATGGGCCTGCTGCTCCAGGTCGCTGCCGACATGCATGTCTCCGTGCCGGCCGCGGGTCTGCTGATCTCCGGCTATGCGCTCGGCGTATTCGTCGGCGCGCCGGTGCTGACGCTGGCCACGCGGCGGATGCCACGCAAAACCGTGCTGCTGGCGCTGATGGCGATCTTCACGCTGGGCAATGCAGCCTGCGCGCTGGCGCCGAACTACGAATTGCTGATGGCGGCGCGGGTGCTGACCTCGCTCGCCCACGGCACGTTCTTCGGCGTCGGCTCGGTGGTGGCCACCAGCCTCGTCGCCGAGGACAAGCGCGCTTCCGCCATCGCCACCATGTTCATCGGCCTCACGGTTGCAACTCTGCTCGGCGTGCCCTTCGGTGCCTGGTTCGGCCTGATGCTCGGCTGGCGCGCGGCGTTCTGGGCGGTGACCGTCATCGGCGTGATCGCCTTTGCGGTGGTGGCGGCGCTGGTGCCCGGCCATGTCGGCAACGGCGACAAGCCGATCTCGCTCGCCGACGAAGTATCGGTCCTCGGGCGTCCGCAGGTGCTGCTCGGCCTCGCCATGACCGTGTTCGGCTTTGCCGGCCTGTTCGTCGTCTTCACCTATATCCAGCCGATCCTGACGCGCTTCACCGGCTTCCCGGAGGCCGCGGTCTCACCGATCCTGCTGGTATTCGGCGCAGGTCTCGCGATCGGAAACGTCGCCGGCGGCAAGCTTGCCGACCGCGGCCTCGCCCGTGCGCTGATCGGAACGCTGGCCGCGCTCGCCATCGTGCTGCTCGGCCTTGGCGCCGTGCTGTCGGTCAAGATCCCTGCCATCGTGCTGATCCTGCTGCTCGGCATCGCGGCCTTTGCAACTGTTGCCCCGCTCCAGCTTCGCGTGCTGGAAGCCGCCGGCCCCAATGGACGCACGCTTGCTTCGAGCCTCAACATCGCCGCGTTCAATCTCGGCAACGCGCTCGGTGCCTGGGCCGGCGGTGTCACCATCGATCGCGGACTCGGCCTCTCCGCGCTGCCTCTGGTCGCGGCCGGCATCACGGCGGTTGGCCTCGTGCTGGCACTGTGGAGCCTTCGGCTCGACCGCGCGCAGGCCGCCGTTGCGGCCTGCCCGGCTGAATGAGGGGGCCAGGAGGGTCAGCGATCGCGGTCTAGTAGAACGCCGCGATGGCCGTCGCGATTCCCGCCGGCAAATTTGCCTCGCTTTTCAGCGTGTCCAGGAACACGGGATCGCCGGCCACCGTGAGGCCATCGAGCTTGATCGGATGCAGCGGCTCGGCCGCCGCCGCGACCGCCGCCAGATCAGGACCGGTCCGGACGCCGTCATAGGCGAGCCGCGGGCGCAATTGGACATTGTTGCCGAACTGCTCGTCCAGCGCGAGGCGCCATCCGGCTCGTGACACCGTTCCGTCGGCGATCGCCGCCGACATGGCGATGCTATGCGGCTGCAGCGTGCCGAGATTGCCGAGCGCAGCGCGGAGCCGAGTCGTCGCATCCGTCAGCGTGACCGTCTCGATTCCCGGATCCTGGTCGGGCGAGGTGAAGTCGATCAGCCGCGCGCTGCTGCCGATCTTGAGGGCCTCGCCGCTTCCGCCCGCTAGCTGCATGGCCTTCTTCGTCCCAAAGCGCGGTCGTCCACCGATCGTGACCAGGACGATATCCTGCTCGCGCGATTTGATCAGATGGCCGTAGGGATCGCCGGTGACGCCCTTCACCACCAGCAGATCTGCGAACTTGCCCTTGGCGATCGTCCCCAGCTTCGCATCCCACTTCAGGATCGCTGCCGGGTTGCGCGTCGCCATCGAGACGATGTCGTAGTCGCTGAAGCCGAGGCTGAAATGCGCGGACACGACCTTCGCCGCCTTCAGCTCTCCCAGCAGATTCTTGCTGCCGGATGGCGACCAATCCGAGCCCAGCGCGATCGTCAGTCCGGCCGTCCGCGCAGCGGCGACGTCGGTCGTTTTCCCATAGAGCAGCAGATTGCTCAGGGGCGACCAGACGATCTTGGCCTGATTTTCGGCCATCGTCCCAAAATCGGTCGCATCGAGCGCCGTGCAGTGAATGCCGGCCAGCGACGGCTCGATCGCCCAGTCTCCAGCGGCATTGCGCAAGGCGAGGAAGTGGCTATGCGCCTTGGTATCGATGCCTTCGCTGAGGTGGAGCAGGAAGCACGACGACGATTTCAGCTCGTTGTCGAACTTCGCCCAATCCTCGGCGTCTATGTCGGGGATCTTCGAGTGGGCCCGCGGAAGATCGGGAGGGCTGCCGATCTCGGCGGCGCGCAACGCGCCCTTGTAATATTTGTGGATCGTGCCGCTCCAGTTCGACAGCGTGATCCCCTGGCTCGTCGTCGTTCCCGCGACCAGACACTTGGCCTCGACATAGCGAACCAGCGCCGGCAGCAGCGAGCCGTCGTCGGCGAGAGCAATGGCGCTCATCGGGCCGGTCACCGACGTCTTGTACGTTTTGGCGTTCTGCCACTGGTCGCGATTGTCGAAGTGCTGCGGCACGCGCCAGAGCGGCAGGATGTTGTAGCTGAGGTGATTATGCAGCTCGATCAGACCGGGATAGATGGTGCCGCCGGTCGCGACAGGCTCGACGGCGTCGAAGCCCGACGGGGCCGGCTGTCCCTTGGGGACGATCGCCGCGATGCGATTGTCCTCGATGAAGATCGTGCCGCTCTTGATGACGTCGCCCTCAGTGGCCATCGTCACGATCCGTCCGGTCAGTGCCCATCGCTTCGGGTTTGCGGCCGGGCTCATGGGATCACCCCGTCCGGTACGGTGATCGCGATCGTGCGTCGCTTGGCTGCGGCGTCGGCGCCCTGGCGCGTGGCCCATGGCGTATCTCCGCGCATCCAGGCCGGCAGGCCTGCCGGAAGATCCTTCGCGATGATGTCGACGAGTTCGGCAGGCTTGAAGGCGTCGCCATACGGCGCGAGCGTCACCGGTACGTCGGGATGCTTGACCTCAGGTGCCAGAGCCGCGAGCGCGGCATTCCACTTGGTCAGCATGATCTTGGTGTTCGCAGCCTGCGTGGCGGAATCATGGGCGGAGCTTTCCGGCCAGGTCGGGTGCGTGATGTGCTGGTAGGCGAGGGTCTTGGAAGCCGCCCCATCGGGCGTCTTGAGCCAGGCCTTCCAGGCCTCGTCCGCGAGGCCGCCAAGCGAGACGACGGCCTCGATGCTGCCGGGCCCGAGCACGGCCTTCAACCATCTGTTGCGATAGTCGACGATGCCGGGCTCGTTCTTGTGCTTGGAGCCGCCGCTCTGTCCGTAGACGCTGTACAGGAAGGTGTTCACCATCACGTAGCTCCGTGTGATGCCGAGCTTCGCCAGGAAACCTTGCGTCCGCCGGCCTGCGGTGCCGACGAGAATCCTGCGGACGATCGTCTCGTGCTGGGCGGGATCCTGACCGATGACGAGCACACGCGCCGAGCCGTCGAGACGGCCGCGGTGAAAGATCGGGCCCCATTCGATCCGGAAGTCGTGTGGATCGTAGGCCTCGGCGCCGGGATAGTCGGCGCACAGATCGCGAAATGGTTGCTGGTCGTATCCGCCGTCGAATTCCACGAGCATGGCAAATGCTCCGATTTGTCGCTGTCCAAATAGCTGCGTCCATAATCTGGTCGGTATGCCGCAATCTTAGCGGTCGTTTGTTCCATCGTTCAACCAGTATATGGGTCACGAGAGAGCATCCAAAGGTTCATGCGCGACTTTTGCTTCGCGTTCGGGCCGTGGCAAAGCGTCGCGAGCGCGCCATGCAGAAACGTGCCTGTACACGGTCGCGTGACCTCCATAACTTCCGCGGTGCAATTTCAGGAGAGCGACGTGGCGAAGAAGACGGCGACCAAGAAGAAAAGCGTTTCAAAGAAAACAGCGAAGACCTCCAGCAAGAAAGGCACTGTTCGCAAGGGCGTGGTTGCGAAGGCCGCAGCGAAGCCGGTCAAGAAGGCCGCTCCCCGCAAATCGTCCGCGCCACGCCGCCCCAAAGGGCCGGCCTGGCAATGGTCGGCGGTCGAGACCGCGGCCGCAATCCGCTCCGGCGCCATCTCTGCGGTCGAGACCGTCGAGGCGCATCTCGATCGGATGCGTGCGGTCAACCCGGGGCTGAACGCCGTCGTCGTCGATCTCTCGGAGGAGGCGCTGGCTGCGGCGCATGCGGCCGACAAGCAGCGCGCGAAGGGCGGCGAACTCGGCCTTCTGCATGGCGTACCGATCACGATCAAAGAGAACGTCGATTACGAAGGCCGTCCGAACTTCAATGGCGTTCCCGCCAACAAGGACCTCATCGCGCCGTCGGATTCGCCGGTGGTGCGCAACCTGAAGAAAGGCGGCGCGATCGTCATCGGCCTCACCAACACGCCGGAATTCTCCTTCCGCGGCTTCACCGACAATCCCTTGCACGGGCTGACGCTGAACCCCTGGGATCCTGATATCACCTGTGGCGGCTCCTCGGGTGGCGCGGGTTCGGCGGTCGCCGCCGGCATCGGCACCATCGCGCACGGCAACGACATCGGCGGCTCGCTGCGCTGGCCGGCGCATTGCAACGGCGTTGCGACCATCAAGCCGACGCAGGGGCGTATTCCCGCGTTCAACGCAAGCGCAACCGCGGAGCGGCCGATGCTGGCGCATCTGATGTCGGCGCAGGGGCCGCTGGCGCGCCACGTCGCCGACGTCCGTCTCGCGCTCGAGGTGATGAGTCAGCGCGATCCGCGCGATCCCTGGTGGGCGCCGGCACCGCTGGTCGGGCCAAAGCCGAAGGAGCCGATCAAGGTCGCGCTGGCCAGGATCCCCGAGGACATGGACGTCGATCCGTCCGTGCGCACGGCGTTGCGTCAGGCTGCCGATCATCTGGAGCGTTCAGGCTATCGCGTCAGCGAGGTCGATGTGCCCGACATCAACGGGGTCTGGCAGACCTGGTGCGACATCATCACCAACGAGACCGTGGTGTTGCAGGAAGCCGGCATGCTGAAGGTGACGTCCGAAGACTTCCACAAGGCGTGGGGCGGCATGAAAGCCAAGGCCAACGTGCTCGACCTCAAGGCCTGGATGCAGGCGACCGCCGCGCGCAACGGCCATATCCGCGCCTGGCAGTTGTTCTTCGAGGAGTATCCGGTGGTGCTGGCACCGACCACGGTGAAGCCGACGCCGGGCCCGCGTGAGGACACCGTCAGCCCGGAGCGCGTGCGCGAGATCTTCTGGGGCGAGATCCGCTTCATCTCCGCGATCAACGTGCTGGGGCTGCCCGGCGCCGTGGTGCCGGTGGCATTGCACGATGGCAAGCCGATCGGCGTGCAGCTCATTGCCGGGCGCTATCGCGAGGACCTCGCGCTCGATGCGGCGGCCGCGATCGAGAAGCGGGCCGGCGTGCTCGCCCATCGGCTCTGGGAACGGATCGGCTGATAGAGTGCGAAGGGTGTTTCCCTCTCCCCTTGTGGGAGAGGGTGGCTCGCCGCGCAGCGGCGAGACGGGTGAGGGGTCTCTCTCCGCGAACGCGAGCTTGGCCGTATGGATAGAGACCCCTCATCCGGCGCCATAGCCGATGCGAAGCATCGGCGTTTTCAAGAACGGCGGCCGAAGGCCACCTATGCCACCTTCTCCCACAAGGGGAGAAGGGAGTGCAGCGTGGTTGCCGCCGCAAACCGCAAAACTTCATTAATCCAATTTGACTCGAATTTTAGCCAATTCACCAATATCCATTAGGGTTACTTCCTCGATCTCTAGACGAATTATTGTCCGCTTTACCACCCGCCTCTAACAGAGGAACGGCGGACAACGCACATGCCTCATACAGGCCAATAAGTGCGGCCCGCTCCACGCGGAGGTGGCACGATGCGCAACGAGACGATCGCTATTCACGCCGGCTACGAGCCCGAAGCCACCACGCACGCGGTTGCCGTGCCGATCTACCAGACTGCGGCCTACGCCTTCGACAGCGCCGATCACGGCGCGGCGCTCTTCAATCTCGAGACCGAAGGCTATCGTTACAGCCGCATCGCCAATCCGACCAGCGCGGTGCTGGAGAAGCGTATCGCCGAGCTCGAGGGTGGCGTCGGCGCGCTTGCGGTCGCGACCGGGCAGGCCGCGCTGCATTTCTCCTTCGTCAACGTTGCCGATCACGGCGGCAACATCGTTTCCATGCCGCAGCTCTACGGCACCACGCATACGCTGCTCTCGCACATCCTGCCGCGGCAGGGTATCACCGGCCGCTTCGCCGAGAGCGACAAGCCTGAGGCGATCGAAAAGCTGATCGACGAGAACACCCGCGCCGTGTTCGCCGAAACCATCGGCAATCCCGCCGGCAATGTCTGCGACATCGAGGCGCTGGCGAAGATCGCCCATGCCCATGGTGTGCCGCTGATCGTCGACAATACCGTTGCAACGCCCATCCTGCTCAAGCCGTTCGATTACGGCGCCGACATCGCCGTGCATTCGCTCACCAAATTCCTGGGCGGCCACGGCACCACGCTCGGCGGCGCCATCGTCGATTCCGGAAACTTCCCCTGGGCCAAATACGCGGATCGCTTCCCCGGCTACAACAAGCCGGATGCCTCCTACCATGGCCTCGTCTATGCCGAGCGCTTCGGCAAGACGGCCTATATCGAGCGCGCGCGCAGCATCTATCAGCGCACCATGGGTTCGGTGCTGTCGCCGTTCAATGCATTCCTGCTGCTCCAGGGCATCGAGACCGTTGCGCTTCGCATGGAGCGCCACTGCGTGAACGCCCGCAAGGTCGCCGAATTCCTGCGCAAGGATCCGCGAGTCGCCTGGGTGAACTACACCGGCTTCCCGGACAGTCCCTATTACCCGCTGGTGCAGAAATATCTCGACGGCAACGCGTCGTCGCTGTTCACCTTCGGCATCAAGGGCGGCATGGAAGCCGGCAAGACCTTCTACGATGCGCTGAAGTTGATCACGCGCCTCGTCAATATCGGCGATGCGAAGTCGCTGGCCTGCCATCCGGCCTCGACCACGCACCGGCAGATGTCGGCGGAGCAGCAGAGGGTCGCCGGCGTTTTGCCGGAAACGATCCGCTTGTCGATCGGCATCGAACATTCCGCCGATATCATCGAGGACCTCGACCAGGCACTGGAAAAGGCCTGCCCGTCGGCGCGCCTCCAGGCCGCGGAGTAGGCGGCGGCGCCGATGACGATCTTGATCGACAGGGATCAAGGCATATCGAGCCCGGCGCTGGTGCCGGGAGAGGGCGATCTGGCGCGCGAGCACGGCGGCGCCGAGCTCACCATTGGCCTGATCAACAACATGCCGGATCCGGCGCTGAAGGCGACCGAGAGGCAGTTCATGAAGCTGCTGCAAGCCGCAGCAGGTCAGCGCCGCATCCGTTTCCACTGTTTCTCGCTGCCCTCGGTCAAGCGCTCGCCGGAAGCGAAGTGGCATGTCGAGAGCGAATATTCGGAACTCACCGAGCTCAGGCGCCACAAGTTCGACGGGTTGATCGTGACCGGCGCCGAGCCGATTGCGCCCGAGCTCGACCAGGAACCGTATTGGCGCGATCTCACCGAGCTGATCGACTGGGCCAAGGTCAACACGCGCTCGACGATCTGGTCGTGCCTTGCTGCGCATGCCGCGGTGCTGCATCTCGACCGCATCGAACGGCGACTGCTGCCGGCCAAATGTCATGGCATTTTCGACTGCGAAGCCGTGACCAGCGATCCGCTGACGCGGGCCGCACCCGCGCCCCTCAAGGTCTCGCATTCGCGTCTCAACGAGATCGCCGAGAGCGACCTCGCGCAGGCCGGCTACCAGGTGCTGACGCGTTCGGCAAAGGCCGGCGTCGATATCTTCGTCCGGCAATATGCCAGCCGCTTCGTGTTCTTCCAGGGCCACCCGGAATACGACGCGCTGTCGCTTCAGCGTGAGTATCTGCGCGACATCGGCCGCTATCTCGCGCGTGAGCGCGACAATTATCCGCACCTGCCCGTGAGCTATTTTGACGCAGCGACGGAGGAGAAGCTTGTCCGCTTCGAGAAGCAGGCAAGGCACCAGCGCCACCCCGCGCTCAGCAACGAACTGCCCGCGCTGAATTTGCGTGCCGATATCGCCGCCGGCAGCGCCGCGGCGGCTTTGTTTCGGAATTGGCTGCAATATCTCGGCGCTGGGAGCGATGCGTCGGTGCTTGCGCGTTAGGTCAGGACGACGGGGTCGACGTTAGGACTAACGAAGTGTGAAGCTTGCCTCGAGCAGCGCACGAATGCTTCAGTGAGGGGGCGGGGCAAACAGGAAATGCGATTCGTGTGGTCGGCACTCCAGGGACGCGTGAGCAATCGGCTGGCCCGGCATTTCCGCGCCGCGCCGCACCGGCTGCCCGCGCATGCACCCATGGTGAGCTTCACCTTCGACGATGCCCCCGATAGCGCCGCAGGCGAGGGCGCCGAGCTTCTGGAGCAGCATGGCGGTCGCGGTACGTTCTATCTCGCCGGCAGCCTGGTCGATCGTCCCTCGGATCACTGGCACGGCCTGTCGAACGACGCCATCGTGCGGCTTCACCGGGCCGGGCACGAGATTGCCTGCCACACCTTCTCGCACCAGAGTGCGGTCAATCTCGACGAGGCCGCCATGGCCCGCGAGATCGAGCGAAACCGCAGCCATTTTCGCGGCATCGATTCCTCGATCACGCTGGAAAATTTCGCCTACCCCTATGGCATTGCGTCGGTGTGGCGAAAGCCCCAGCTCGCCAAGGCCTTCCGCTCGGCGCGCGGCATCCTTCCCGGCGTCAATCGCGACGTCATCGATCTCCAGTTCCTGCGGGCCTCGCCCCTGGTCGATTGCGAGATCGATATTGCGGGTGTCGATCGCTATTTCGACGAGGCGGTTGAGAGCGGCGGATGGCTGATCTTCTACGGTCATGACATTGCCAACGCGCCGAGCCCGTATGGCTGCACGCCGCAACTGATGCGCCATGCGCTGCAGGCTGCCGGGAAGCGCGACATGCCGATCGTGACGGTCGCGGAAGCGCTGCGAAGGATCGGGGCGTAGCGGCTTTCTTCCCTTCTCCCCTTGTGGGAGAAGGTGGCGCGAAGCGCCGGATGAGGGGTATGTCTCGGCGCAGCAATCTCTATCGAGCCCGCGGACAGAAACCCCTCACCCGTCTCGCCGCTACGCGACGAGCCACCCTCTCCCACAAGGGGAGAGGGGAAGAGTCGCGTCCTGCCGCGCAAACAGTCTTGCCACGCCCGCGCGGTCATGCGACTGGCCTTGTGACGAATCTCACGGCCTCACCCCGACATGCCCATATCCTCTCCTTCCACCGCTCCGCTGCCTGCGTCGGCCCAGGGCCGCGATGCGCTGTCGGTGCTGCGTTCGGTGTTCGGGCTGCCCGGGTTCCGCGGCGCGCAGGGCGAGATTATCCGGCACGTCACCGACGGCGGCAATTGCCTGGTGCTGATGCCGACCGGCGGCGGCAAGTCACTGTGTTATCAATTGCCGGCGCTGCTGCGCGAAGGCTGCGGTATCGTGGTGTCGCCCTTGATTGCGCTGATGCGCGACCAGGTCGCCGGCATGCTCGAAGCCGGGGTCAACGCCGCCGCGCTGAACTCGTCGATGACCCTGCAGGAAGCCTCCGACATCGAGCGTCGCCTGATCGCGGGCGATCTCGACCTGCTCTATGTCGCGCCGGAACGGCTGGTGACGCCGCGCTGCCTGGCGCTGCTGGCGCGGGCGAAGGTGGCGCTGTTCGCGATCGACGAGGCGCATTGCGTCTCGCAATGGGGCCATGATTTCCGCCCGGAATATGTCGGCCTGTCCATCATCGCCGAGCGCTTTCCCGACGTGCCGCGCATCGCGCTGACCGCGACTGCCGACGAATTGACCCGCAAGGAGATCGTCGAGCGGCTTCAGCTTGCAGACAGCCCGCACTTCGTCTCCAGCTTCGATCGTCCCAACATCCGCTACGAGATCGTCGACAAGCGCAACGCGGTGCCGCAACTCAAGGATTTCATCCGGGAACGTCACGCGGGAGATGCGGGCGTCGTCTATTGCCTGTCCCGCAAACGGGTCGAGGAGGTCGCCGCTGCGCTCGACGACACCGGCATTGTGGCGTTGCCCTATCACGCCGGGCTCGACAGCAGCGTGCGTTCGCGCAACCAGGACCGTTTCCTCAACGAGGACGGCATCGTCATCGTCGCGACCATTGCCTTCGGCATGGGCATCGACAAGCCGGACGTGCGCTTCGTCGCCCATCTCGATCTGCCCAAGAGCATCGAGGCCTATTACCAGGAGACGGGGCGCGCCGGCCGTGACGGCAAGCCGTCGGCGGCCTGGATGGCCTACGGTCTCTCGGACATCGTGCAGCAGCGCCGCATGATCGACGAGTCGAGCGGCTCCGACGAATTCAAGCGGGTCTCGATCGGCAAGCTCGATGCGCTCGTTGGCCTTGCCGAAACGCCGCACTGCCGGCGCCGGCGGCTGCTCGCCTATTTCGGCGAGATCGTGATGGGCGAGGGCTGCGGCAATTGCGACAATTGCCTGACACCGCCGAAAATGCGCGACGGCAAGGTGCTGGCGCAAAAGCTTCTGTCCTGCGTCTATCGCACCGGCCAGCGTTTCGGCGCAATGCACCTCATCGACGTGCTGATCGGACGCCTCACCGAGAAGGTGACGCAGTTCGGCCATGACAAGCTCACGGTGTTCGGCATCGGACGCGAGCTCAACGAGAAGCAGTGGCGCACAGTGCTGCGGCAACTGGTGGCAATGGGGCACTTGCAGAGCGACAGCGAGGCTTTTGGTGCGCTCAAGCTGACTGAACAGTCACGCGGCGTGCTGCGCGGCGAAACGGAAGTGTGGCTGCGCGAGGAAGCGCCCGGCACCCGGATACGTTCGAGCCGCGCCAAGTCCCGCCGCGGTGATCTGGCGCCGGCGGCCGGCGCGCCGCAGGGCGATGTCGATCCTGAATTGCGCACGCGGCTGCGAGCGTGGCGTTCGGACATTGCCCGCGAACGTGGCGTGCCGGCCTACGTCGTGCTGCACGACGCCACCATCGACGGTATCGTTCGCGCATGGCCGACCACGCTGGACGAGCTGCGCAATGTGCCCGGCATCGGCGACAAGAAGCTCGAGCATTACGGCGACGAGCTGCTGCAGATCGTCAGGACGCGTTAGGTATCTCCGGTGTCGTCCCGGCGAAAGCCGGGACCCATACCGCGTGATCTATCGGTTTCGACTGGTGCCAGTACCGAACTGAAAGTCTTCGTCAAACCACTCCCTGGGGTTATGGATCCCGGCTTTCGCCGGGACGACACCGAAGATGTGGCTATGGCGGTGGACTACTTCAGCCGTTCCGGAACGCATACCCATAGCCGTTCAGCGCCGGCGCGCCGCCGAGGTGGGCGTAGAGGATCTTTGCGCCCTTCTCGAAATAGCCCTTCTGCGTGAGGTCGATCAGGCCCTGCATCGACTTGCCCTCGTAGACGGGATCGGTGATCATGGCTTCGAGACGCGCGGTGAGGCGGATCGCCTCCTTGGTCTCTTCCGACGGCACGCCATAGGCGGGATAAGCGTAATCCTCGATCAGCACGACGTCGTCGGCGACGAGATCCTGGCCGAGCTCGACGAGCTTGGCCGTGTTCTGCGCGATCGAGAGCACCTGCGCCTTGGTCTGCGCCGGGGTGAAGGACGCGTCGATGCCGATCACCTTGCGCGCGCGGCCATCGGCGGCGAAGCCGACCAGCATGCCGGCATGGGTCGAGCCGGTGACGGTGCAGACCACGATGTAGTCGAACTTGAAGCCGAGCTCGGCCTCCTGCTTGCGCACTTCTTCGGCGAAGCCCACATAGCCGAGGCCGCCGAATTTGTGCACGGAGGCGCCGGCGGGAATCGCATAGGGCTTGCCGCCCGCCGCCTTCACCTCCTCGATCGCCTGCTCCCAGCTCTTGCGGATGCCGATGTCGAAGCCGTCGTCGACCAGGCGCACGTCGGCGCCCATGATGCGCGACAGCATGATGTTGCCGACGCGGTCATAGACGGCGTCCTCGTGCGGCACCCAGGCCTCCTGCACCAGGCGGCACTTCATGCCGATCTTGGCCGCGACCGCCGCGATCATGCGGGTATGGTTGGACTGCACGCCGCCGATCGAGACCAGCGTGTCGGCGTTCGAGGCGATCGCGTCGGGGATGATGTATTCGAGCTTGCGCAGCTTGTTGCCGCCATAGGCGAGCCCGGAATTGCAGTCCTCGCGCTTGGCATAGACTTCGACATTGCCGCCGAGATGCTTTGACAGCCGCTCCAGCTTCTCGATGGGCGTCGGACCAAAGGTCAGAGGATAGCGCGCGAATTTTTCGAGCATCGTCAGGTCATCCCGATTGGCGTTAATGTCTGCGAAAACGCTAGCATCGCGCCGCAAAAAGGTGCTTTCAAATATTGCGCCTCTCTTGCGCATGATCTTGCGATAATGGCGGAAATACGTGCTATTCCTTTCGGAATAGATGCTAGCTACGGAAGCTTCTTCCATGTCCACCCGTCTCGACCGTATCGACCTTAAGATGTTGCGATTGCTGCAAAATAACGGCCGCCTCAGCAACGCGGAGCTGGCCGAAACCGTCGCCATCAGTCCCGCCACCTGCCATCGCCGCACCCAGCGCCTGTTCGAGCACGGCTTCATCGCCGCCGTCCGCGCCATGGTCGCGCCGAAGAAGGTGGCAAAGGGCACGCTGGTGATGGTCGGCGTCGTGCTCGACCGTTCGACGCCGGAGAGCTTTGCGATCTTCGAGCAGGCGATCACCAGGCTGAAGTTCGTGCTCGACTGTCACCTCGTCGCCGGCGACTTCGACTATTTCCTCAAGATCCGCGTCGGCGACATGGAGGACTTCAACCGTATCCACGGCGAGCAGCTGATCGCGCTGCCTGGCGTGCGCCAGACCCGCACCTTCTTCGTGATGAAGGAAGTCGTCGACAACGCGCCGCTGGAGTTTTGAGCGGAAGCTATTGATGCGCGATCCGCATCATGAGAGATTCAGGTGATGCAGGCATTCCCCTTCCGCCACCTCAATCCGACCGGGCCGGCCTATCGGCGCGGCTGGGTCGACGAAGCCGTGGCCGCGATCGAGGCCGACCAGTGCCGCACGGCCGACACGCATCTGATCCGGCTGATCGTGCCGGCGCTCGCCGGCATCGACATCTATCTGAAAGATGAGTCGACACATCCGACCGGCAGTCTGAAGCACCGGCTCGCGCGCTCGCTCTTCCTTTACGCGCTCTGCAACGGCCACATCCGCGAAGGCACACCCGTCGTCGAGGCCTCGTCGGGATCGACCGCGGTGTCGGAAGCCTATTTCGCGCAGATGATCGGCGTGCCCTTCTATGCCGTGATGCCGCGCACGACGTCGGGGGAGAAGGTCGCCGCGATCGAGCATTATGGCGGCAATTGCCATCTGATCGACGACGGCCGTGCGCTCTACGCCGAGGCGGCCGCGCTCGCCACCCGCCTGAACGGCCATTACATGGACCAGTTCACCTTCGCCGAGCGCGCCACCGACTGGCGCGGCAACAACAACATTGCCGAATCGATCTTCACGCAATTGCAGGGCGAGCCGCACCCGCTGCCGGACTGGATCGTGATGGGCGCCGGCACCGGCGGTACCTCGGCCACCATCGGACGCTATTTGCGTTATCGCCAATATCCGACGCGGCTGTGCGTCGCCGATGTCGAGCATTCCGCTTTCTTCGACTGCTTCAGCTCGCAGGACCGTTCCCGGGTTTGCGAACGACCCTCGTTGATCGAAGGCGTCGGCCGGCCGCGCTGCGAACCCTCGTTCGTGCCGGGGGTGGTCGACCGCATGATGAAGATCCCGGATGCGGCGACGATCGCGGCGATGAACGTGCTGTCGCGCCGGCTGCGCCGCGCGGTAGGGGGCTCTACGGGCACCAATTTCCTGGCGCTGTGCCGGCTCGCCTCGGAGATGCGAAAGACGAGTCAGACGGGGGCGCTGGTGACGCTGATCTGCGATTCCGGCGAGCGCTACCGGCAGACCTATTATGAGCGCGAATGGCTGAAAGCGCGCGGTCTCGATCCAGCGCCGTTCGAGGCGGCCTTGTCGTCGTTCCTCGATACAGCGCAGCCACTGGCGCTTGAGTTCGAAGACGTAACGAATCCGCAGAACATACGAAATCCTGAGGCCGTGTAGCCGGCGCCTCCCTGCCATTTGCAAAATTGCACGGCCGTCACGGCAACTTCACTTGCCTTGCGCCGTCACGCGGGCGAGCCTCGCTGCTTCTCAACGAGGAGATCCCCACCGTGCGCCTTCCCATTCTTGATCCGAAAGATCTGACCGACCAACAGAAGCCGCTCTATGACGACATGCGAGCCGGCATCAAGGACCACTTCAAAGGCTTTGTGAACATGCGCGACGACGGCGCGCTGCTCGGGCCGTGGAATCCCTGGATCCGTGAGCCGCGCTTCGGCAAGCCGGTGTGGGAGCTGGTCAAGGCGATCGCGTCGAACCCGCTGCTTCCTGCGCCGGTGCGCGAGGTCGCGATCCTCGTCACCGGCTCGCATTTCCGCTCCGGCTACGAGCTCTATGCGCATGTGCTGGTCGCCGAGCAGCGCGGCCTCTCCGACGAGAAGCTCGCGACCATCGTCGCCGGACAGCGGCCGGTTGATCTCACCAAGCAGGAAGCCATCGCCTATGACGTGGCGTCCGCATTGGTCGGCGGCGGCGTACTGCCGGAACTGACTTATCGGGCCGCGGTCAAGGAATTCGGCGAGCACGGCGCGGCCGAGCTGTCCTATCTCGTCGGCGTTTACTGCATGGTGTCGGTCACGCTGAACACGTTCGACGTGCCGGTGCCGGAATAGATCTGCGGTGCGATCACTCCGCCGCCTTGTTCATGGGTGGCGGGGGTGACCATGCCATGCAGCGGTTGCGGCCTTCGGCCTTCGCCTGGTAGAGCGCGCGATCGGCCGCGCTCATCAAGGCGTCGATGCTGGACATGCTGACACTTGCTTCCGCAATGCCGATGCTCACGGTGACGCCGAACTGAACCTGATCGGCAACGATGCGCGAGCTCATCACGCGCTTGCGGATTCTCTCGGCGACGATCCTTGCACGCGACAGGCTGGTCTCGGGCAGCAGAATCGCGAACTCCTCGCCACCGAAGCGGCCGACGACGTCCGATTTGCGCTTGCCATCGAGGCATGCGGCCGCCACGGCCTTGATCGCCTCGTCTCCGACCGCGTGACCATAGCGGTCGTTGACCGACTTGAAATGGTCGATGTCGAGCATCAGGACCGAAACAGAGCGATAGTAGCGCTGAAAGCGGCTCCATTCGGCGTCGAGCGAGCCCAGCAAATGGCGGCGGTTATAGAGGCCCGTGAGCGGGTCGGTGGTGGCCAGACGCTCCAGCATGTTGGCCTTGTTGGTGAGATCGGTAATGTCGACATAGGTCAGCATGCGGCCGCCGTTCGACATCGTGGTGCAGTGGGCCCTGATCCGCCGCCCGTCCGGTGTCTGGAGATCGCGCACATGATCGCCGGCCTTGACCTCGGCGACGCGCTTGACGGGAAATTTCGCCAGTTCGTTCGCCGGCAGATCCGGCGCGCTGGCGCGGTGCACCCGGCTCACCAACGATGCATAGGTCGGGCGGGCGGCGGCTTCCTGTTCGCTCACCTCCCAGAACCGCCGCATGCGCCGGTTCATGAAGCTGGCGTTGAGATCGCGGTCGAGCAGCAGCACCCCGTCCTCGACGTTCTCGAGGGCATCGCGCAGCAATTTCAGCTCGTCGGAATAGCGCACGATGTCGGTGACGGGCGTATAGGTCAGCATCCGCCCGCCGTCAGGCAGCGGCGTGCATTGCATCCGAACGACGTCGCCGCCGGTGCGGCGCAGATCGCGCGGCGACGTATCGCCCGCCTGTATTTGATTGACCCGCTCGGCGACATAGGCCTCGAGCTCGGCCGGTGGAATTTCGTAGGCGAGCGTATCGCGGCCATGGTGCATCAGGGTTGCGAAAGACGGATTGCTGTTGGCGACTTCGTCAGGCAACAACCACATCCGCCGGAACGCACGATTGATCAGCTGCGCGCGGAGATTGGCATCGAGCAGCACGATGCCGAGCGGGACGAAATCGAGAGCCGCGCGAAGCGCCAGCATCTGTCCGCGTATCAGCGAGTCGGTCCGCCGCTCCTGCTCGTCCACGGTCTTCGGCGCGACATGATCTTCCGCTCCGAGCGCAACCCCGACCTGACGGTCCGATCGCCAGAGCACACGGCAGGAGAGGATCTCCTGGCCTGCCAGCCGGAGCTGGAACCGATCGGGCACGCCGATGCTGCTCTGCATCTCCAGCGTCGCGCCGTCTTCGGACATCCGGCGCACGACACAATCGATGGTCGATTGACCGAAGTTGAAAAAGATCTGGCCGGCGAGGAACGTTCGTTCCGATACCAAGCGGGGCATTCCCAACCTCCCAAGCGACAGCGGCCGAGTTTGCCGCAAGCTTATTTGCCGAAAGGTAAGGCGGTGGGCGATTGCGGCGAGAGGGCTAATAATTGGTTCACGCATCCGGCGTCGTCCACGTCAGCGCTGAACGCGAAAAGCCCTTCATCATCAACGATGGGCGGGAGCGGCCCTTGCCCTGATACCCGTGAAAATGCGAATGCTCCGCTTTACGGAAAATCCACCACGACCACGGTCAGTTGCGCACGGCGTAGAGCGGCGTGCGCAACGTCACCTGGTCGGACGGCTTCGGCATCCAGGCGATCTGTGCGGTGATGCCGAACAGGCGGTTGTCGTTGTCGTCCATGCGATCGAGATCGAGGCGCAGGATCGGCTGGGTGAAGGGCTCCGCCAGCACCCTGCCTGCGAGTTGCGCGCCACCGAACGATTGCACACCGAGACGGCCGGTGAATTTCCAGTTGCTCGGCCATTGGTAGTAGCCGCCGGCATAGAGGATCGTGTTCGGCCGGATGCTGGCGAGCTGGCTGGCGACGTCGGTGTAGGTGTATTGCACGCCGGCAAGCCACCCCCGCGTCTCGTCCTCGTCCAGCGCGTAGTCGAACTCCAGGATGTTGTTGAATGACGTTGTCATGCCGGGGTCGTTCGGCACCGACTGCGTCAGGGTGGATTGCAGCGTGATCGTCGGGATCTTTCCGCCGTTCTGCTGGTAGAGGTCGGCCTGCACACCGATGTTCCAGCTCGTGACGCCGAACGCTGACCAGCCGCCGCCGATGTCCGTCGTCGAGCCCGAGACGCCGCCGTAGAGCGAGACGCGGTCGCTGACGTCGACGGTCAAGGGCAGATCGACGGCGATCGATTTCGCGGCCGGCAGACCGTTCGGCAAGCTCGCGCCCCGGCGTGCCGCCAGCGCTTCGAACGCAGCCGACAATGACGTGTTGCCGAAGCCGAGTCCGAGCGTGCCCGCGGGGATCGTCGCGTAGGTCGTGCGCAGATCGAGATAGATGTTTGCGATAGCCGGCTTTGCCGGTGCGTCGTCGTCGGAGGCGAAGGCGGCGGACATCGCCAGACAAGGCAAGACCAGCGCGACAGCGCGCAAAGCCAGGCGATGCAATGGGCTATGCTGGGACACGTGGCGATCCGACGCGTGGCGATTTGATGGCGGAACCGTCGTTAGATGGAACGTGATCGCTCGTGGGGTCAAGCGTTAACCGCAAGCGGTGGACGGCACAGATGTGCGCGGTTACCCTGTCGTGATCGCACTGACACACTCGCCGGCCAGAGTGCAGGCCGGACAATGGAAGGACAACAGCCATGAATACGTCGCGCCGCATCCTGCTCACTGGTCTGGCGGGGCTCGCTGTTGCTCCGACTGCTGTGGCCGCCGCCGTTGCGTCGCCCGTGCCTGACGACGTGACAGTGGCCGAAGAGCGCTTTGCGCGGGTGATTGCCGCCGCGCATGCGCCGGATGTCACGTGTGCGCGGCAAGCTGAACGCTACGCGGATGCGCACTGGCTGGACTATGTCGTGGCGGCCAGGGCCGTGCTCGATGCGCGCGTTTGATTGCGCCCCTATTTCCCCACCGCCCGCCTGACCTGCTCACCGATCTGCGACAGCACGAGTTGTGCCTGCGGCAGGATGGCGCCCATGGCGTGGAAATTGTGAACCATGCCGTCGTGGCAGACGTGCTCGACGGCGACGCCCGCGGCGAGCAGCTTGCGCGCATAGGCATTGCCCTCGTCGCGCATCGGGTCGAACTCGGCGGTGTGGATGATTGCGGTCGGCAGGCCCGCAAGCCGTGTCGCGCGCAAGGGCGAGATGCGGGGATCGGCGGCATCCAAGGCCTCGGGCAGATAGTCGGCGAGATCGGCTTCGATCGTGACGCGGTCGATCAGGTGGCCCTCGGCGAACGCCTCGCGCGAAGGTGAGGCCTCCTCGAAATCCAGCACCGGGCAGATCAGGCATTGCGCGACGATGGAAAGGCCCGCGGTCTGCGCCGCCTGCTGGCAAACGATCGCAGCGAGCGTTGCCCCCGCGGAATCGCCCCCGAGCACCAGACGCTCGGCGTCGATGCCGAGCGACGGGGCCTCGCGCGCCACCCATTCGGTGGCGGCGATCGCGTCGTCCACGGCGGCGGGGAATTTGTGCTCGGGCGCCAGCCGGTAATCGACCGAGACGAGACGGCAGCCGGTCGCATGCGCCAGCGCCGCCGCGATGCGGTCATGCGTGGCAATGCTGCCGGCAACGAGCCCGCCGCCGTGAAAGAACACGAAGCCGGGCGCGCGATCATCGGCGCTTGCGGGTGAATAGAGGCGATAGGGTAGCGCGCCGCCGGGACCAGGCAGCACGCCGTCGGACGTCGCCACGTCAGGCGCATCGGCGCGCGCGAACTGCATCAGCTTTGCCAATGATTGCCGCCGTGCCTCCACGCTCGGCCGGCTCCGTGCCTGCGGCGCAGCCGCAGCCATCATGGACAACAAGCGCTTTGCGAGCGGATCGAGCGGCATGGTGCCTCCTTTTCCCTTGTGGGAGGGTATCTCACCATTTTCCCACAGGGAATCATTTAGAAATTGCGCCCAATAGTGGCGCTATAATACGGCACCACGCCAAGGGGGAGGCCGATCATGGCCGAGATCAAAAAGCCCATCGAATATTCGCCGAGCTGGACCTTCTTCGAGGGGAAATGGCATGACGGCAATGTGCCGATCATGGGCCCGCGCACGCATGCGGCCTGGCTCGGCTCGGTCGTGTTCGACGGCGCGCGCGCGTTCGAAGGCGTCGCACCCGATCTCGACCGTCACGTCGCCCGCGCCAATCAATCCGCGGTCAACTTCGGCCTGAAGCCGGTGGTTGATCCCGGCACCTGGCTGACGCTCGCAAACGAGGGCATCGCACGCTTCGCGCCGAATGCCGAGCTCTACGTCCGTCCGATGTACTGGGCGCGGAACGGCTCGGGCGGCGGCGTGCTGTTTGACCCCGAGACCACCGATTGGTGCCTGTGCATCTACGAGGCGCCGATGCCCAAACCCGTCGGCAACGCGATCACGCTGTCGCCGTTCCGCAGGCCCACCGCCGAATGCGCTCCGGTCGAGGCCAAGGCCGCCTGTCTCTATCCGAACAATTCGCGCGCGCTTGCCGAAGCCGCCTCGCGCGGCTTCCAGAACGCGCTGATGCTCGACATGCTCGGCAACGTCGCGGAGTTCGGCAATTCCAACGTGTTCATGGCCAAGGACGGCGTGGTCTACACGCCGGTGCCGAACGGCACTTTCCTCAACGGCATCACCCGCCAGCGCGTCATCAGCCTGCTTCGCGCCGACGGCGTCACCGTGGTCGAGAAGACGCTGCGCTATGCCGACTTCGTCGCCGCCGACGAGATCTTTTCTACGGGCAATTTCGCAAAAGTCGCGCCGGTGATCCGCATCGACGATCGCGAGTTGAAGCCGGGCCCGCTCTACATCCGCGCGCGGAAGCTCTATTGGGACTTTGCCCATGCGGTGAAGCTGGCGGCTTGATTCGCACTTTCCGTCGTCATGCCCTGGGCAGGCTTGCACTGGCAGGCTTGCACTGGCAGGTTTGGCGATGGCGGGAGCTAGCTGCGTCGCTTAAACCGGCTGAACTGAAACGCCTGCGTCGAATTCCACGGCGTGTGATGCGTCTCGTTGCGCGTTTCGACCAGCTCGAACGCCGGTCCGAGCTCCGCAGCAAGGCTCGCGCTGTCATGACGCTGCACCGGCAGGCCGCTGCACTTCTCCGGACCGCCGAGCGCAAACGTCGCAATGATGACGTGGCCGCTGGGCGCAACCGCCGACCGCAGGCGCTCGATGTAAGCGGTCCTGTCGCGAGGATCGGTCAGGAAGTGAAACGCCGCCCGATCGTGCCATAGATCGTATGTCTTTGCCGGGCGCCAGGTTGTGGCGTCGGCAACGATCCAGTCGACCATTGAAGCGGCTGCGCCGATTCGCTTCTTGGCCGCGTCAAGCGCGTTGGCAGAGAGATCCAGCACGGCGACGTCGCGATATCCGTCCAGCAGGAGGGCGTCGACCAGCCGCGATGCGCCGCCCCCGATGTCGAGGATGGCGGCCTCGCGGTCCGGATTGGCCGTTCTGATCATCGCGAGCGAGGTCGCCGGACTGTTCTGAAACCAGCTGACCTCGGCTTCGCCCTTGGTGGCGTAGACATTGTCCCAATGGGTGCTTCGGTCGGACATGGCGCGTCCTCCGGCTTGCCGGGGAGCCGGCGCATAGGAACGATCTACTCGTCCTTCTTCGACATCCGCTCGAGGCGTTCCTGCATGTCCTTCATCTGCTGGCGCAGATCATCGATATTGCTGTCCTTCGGCGCTTCGGCGGCCGCATCGGGCACCGGCTCCGCGGAGCCCGCGGGGCGTCCCGCGCCGGGCGCGAAAGGCTTGAACATCGAGAAGGTCTGCTGGAACAACTCCATGTTGCGGCGGACCTGTTCCTCCAGCGGCGCAAACGGGGTTCCGGACAGCGAGGTGGCGATCTGCTTGCGGAACTTTTCCTGCTCCTGGGTCAGCGACGCGATGGCCTGCTCCAGATATTTCGGCACCACCATCTGCATGCTGTCGCCGTAGAAGCGGATCAGCTGGCGCAGGAAGGTGGTCGGCAGCAAGTTCTGGCCGGCCTTGTTCTCCTGCTCGAAGATGATCTGGGCGAGCACGGAGCGGGTGATGTCGTCGCCGGTCTTGGCGTCGTAGACTAGGAAATCTTCGCCATCCTTGACCATGGCGGCGAGGTCTTCCAGCGTCACATAAGTGCTCGTTCCGGTGTTATAGAGCCGGCGGTTCGCGTATTTCTTGATGGTGGTGGGTTGGTCTGATTTCGCCATGGGCTCTCACTTGCAAGCGCGGAGAACGGGAACCTGTCGGGCAATGCCGCAGGGCGGGAAGAGTACGCAACGCAACAAAATAAGCATTTTCAAAGGGGTCACGCTACCGTTTTGTGCGCCACGGTTAATCGGACAGCAAAAACGTGCTTGCGAAAGCACCAAGAACGCTATTTTGAATGCGCTGCGGCATGAATTCGGTCGCCGGCCGATTGACATGCCTCAACGACGTTAACAGGATGCCGTCCGAGACTGGCGAGCCGTTTCCCCAGCCCCGTCTGCCCCCATTCAACCCCAGGAGATGCCCATGTCAGACGATGTCGTCATCGTCAGCGCCGCCCGCACCCCGGTCGGAAGCTTCAACGGAGCGTTCGCAACCCTTCCCGCCCACGATCTCGGCGCGATCGCCATCAAGGCCGCGCTGGAGCGTGGTGGCATCGAGCCCGGCCGGGTCTCCGAAGTCATCATGGGCCAGATCCTGACCGCCGCCCAAGGCCAGAACCCGGCCCGACAGGCCTCGATCAATGCCGGCATTCCGGTTGAGAGCCCGGCCTGGGGCGTCAACCAGCTCTGCGGTTCGGGCCTGCGCACCGTTGCGCTCGGCTATCAGGCGCTGCTCAACGGCGATTCCGAGATCGTGGTCGCCGGCGGCCAGGAATCCATGAGCATGGCTCCGCACGCCCAGTACCTGCGCGGTGGCGTCAAGATGGGTGCAGTCGAATTCATCGACACCATGATCAAGGACGGCCTGTGGGACGCCTTCAACGGCTATCACATGGGCAACACCGCCGAGAACGTCGCGCGGCAGTGGCAGATCACCCGCGCCCAGCAGGACGAGTTCGCGGTCGCCTCGCAGCAGAAGGCCGAGGCGGCGCAGAAGGCTGGTAAATTCAACGACGAAATCGTTCCCGTCACCATCAAGGGACGCAAGGGCGACGTCGTCGTCAGCGCCGACGAATATCCGCGCCATGGCGCAACGGTCGACGCGATGGCGAAGCTCCGTCCCGCCTTCGAGAAGGACGGCACGGTCACCGCGGGTTCGGCCTCCGGCATCAATGACGGCGCTGCCGTGGTGGTGCTGATGACCGCAAAGCAGGCCGCCAAGGAAGGCAAGAAGCCGCTCGCGCGCATCGTGTCCTGGGCGCAGGCGGGCGTCGATCCGAAGATCATGGGCTCGGGCCCGATCCCGGCCTCGCGCGCCGCGCTGAAGAAGGCCGGCTGGAATGTCGGCGATCTCGACCTGATCGAAGCCAACGAAGCCTTCGCGGCGCAGGCCTGTGCCGTCAACAAGGATCTCGGCTGGGATACCTCCAAGGTCAACGTCAACGGCGGCGCGATCGCGATCGGCCATCCGGTCGGTGCCTCCGGCGCACGCGTGCTGGTGACGCTGCTGCACGAGATGCAGAAGCGCGATTCGAAGAAGGGCCTCGCCACGCTGTGCATCGGCGGCGGCATGGGTATCGCGATGTGTCTGGCGCGCGACTGAGATAGTTGACGCGTAATTTGCGCGTGCGCTGCACGCGTTGCTGAGTGCGTTGCACGCGATTAAAAAGGCGGCGGTTGCAAATCAAATATTCTTCGCAACCGAACAAGCCTCGACTAAAGAGAAACGCCCGGCTCGACGCCGGGCGTTTTGTTCTTGATGTCCGTCAAACCTGCCGCATAATCCACCGCTAAAAATCATCACTTCAGAAACGTCCTAAGAGTCCAAGGGAAGGAAATACGATATGGCACGTGTTGCATTGGTGACGGGTGGTACGCGGGGCATCGGAGCTGCGATCGGCAAGGCGCTGAAGGCGGCCGGCTACAAGGTTGCGGCGAGCTATGCCGGCAACGATGCGGCGGCGGAGAAGTTCAAGGCCGAGACCGGCATCGCCGTCTACAAATGGGACGTCAGCAGTTTCGATGCCTGCGCCGAGGGCGTGAAGAAGGTCGAGGCCGAGGTCGGCCCGATCGACGTGCTCGTCAACAACGCCGGCATCACCAAGGACGGCGCCTTCCACAAGATGAGCCTCGAGCAATGGAACGCCGTGATCGGCACCAATCTCGGCTCGCTGTTCAACATGTCGCGCCAGGTCATCGAGGGCATGCGTGGACGCAAGTTCGGCCGCATCATCAACATCTCCTCGATCAACGGACAGAAGGGCCAGTTCGGTCAGGTGAACTATTCGGCGGCGAAGGCGGGCGAGATCGGCTTCACCAAGGCGCTGGCGATCGAGAACGCCAAGGGCGGCATTACCGTGAATGCGATCTGCCCCGGCTACATCAACACCGAGATGGTGCAGGCGGTGCCGAAGGACGTGCTGGAAAAGGCCATCTTGCCGCTGATCCCGATCGGCCGCCTCGGTGAGCCCGAGGAAATCGCGCGCGCGGTCGTGTTCCTCGCCGCCGACGAGGCCGGCGCCATCACCGGCTCGACGCTGACCGTCAACGGCGGCCAGTATATGGTGTGATGCGCAGGCATCACGTTCGATCATATCGGTAACTTCATCATGCCCGGGCTTGTCCCGGGCATCCAAGGCCTTAAAACCATCGGCCTCCACGTCACGTGGATGGCCGGAACATAGGCGAGCGGAAGCGACGCCGTCCTTCAGACGGCTCTGCCCGGCCATGACGAAAGTATCTGGCCGATGACTCCCCGCACTGCGACGCTGATCGGATTGACCGCGATCCTGATGTGGTCGCTGCTGTCAGTGATGACGGTGGCGACCGGAAAGATCCCGGCGTTCCAGCTGGCCGCGATGACGTTCGCGATCGGCGGTCTCGTCGGCCTGCTCACCTGGATCGGCCGCGGCGAGGCGGCCAAAAGCCTGCGTCAACCGCTGGCCGTGTGGACCGTCGGTGTCGGCGGACTGTTCGGCTATCACGCGCTGTATTTCCTCGCGCTGCGCTTCGCGCCGCCGGCTGAAGCCGGCTTGCTGAATTACCTGTGGCCGCTCTTGATCGTGCTGTTCTCGTCGTTCCTGCCGGGCGAGCGGCTTGCCGTGCATCACATCGTCGGCGCCGTGCTCGGCCTCGTCGGCACCGTGCTGCTGTTCGCCGGCAACACCTCCGGTTTCACGCAGGGGCAATTGCCGGGATTGGCTGCGGCCTTCATTGCAGCGTTCGTGTGGGCGATCTATTCGGTGTTGTCGCGGCGATTGAAGGCGGTGCCGACCGATGCGGTCGCGGGATTCTGCCTTGCCACCGCGGTGCTTGCCGCGCTGATGCATGGTCTGCTTGAAACCACGGTATGGCCGGACACGACGCTGCAATGGCTGTCCGTCATCGCGCTCGGCATCGGCCCCGTCGGTGCTGCTTTCTACGCCTGGGACATCGGCATGAAGCGCGGCGACATCCGCGTGCTCGGCGCCGCCTCCTACGCGACGCCGCTGCTCTCGACGGGCTTCCTCATCGCCGCCGGTTTTGCAAAGGCCAGCGCCAACATTGCCGTTGCTGCGGTCCTGATCGCCGGCGGCGGCCTGATTGCGGCAAAGGATATGGTGTGGAAGCGATGAGGGCGCATTAAAGCGCCGGCTGCCACCCCGGCGGCCGATACATCGCCTCCGGAATCTGTCCGAGTTCGGAACGCTGCAAGCGTTGCGGCGTCAGGCCGTAGAATTCCTGAAAACTGAGGATCAGCGGCCGCCACTTGTCCGGGTCGATACGGTTGCTCGCGCCGTCCATCATGATGCCGGGATGCGCATGCACGCGGGTGATGCGGACTTCGATCGCGGCGAGATTGCCACGCCAGACCGCATCGTCCTGCGCCATCTCATGCACATGCGCGACCTTCGCCTCCATCTGCACCGGACACTCGGCGGCGCGTGGCGCGCCGACCGTCTCGCCCGGTAGCGCCGTCAATCCGCTGAGACCGAACTTGTGCTTCTCGTGCCGGTAACCGCGATGGAGCTTTCCCGGCGGCACCGGATCCGAGCCCGTGGTGCGGGCGAGGCGGTCGACGGCGGCGACGAGGTCGGCGGACGGCAGATTGAGCACGCATTCGCCGCTGCGAATCATGTTCTCGGTCGTCTTGGAATTGCGCGCGAGCCCAAGCATGCAGCGCCATCCCACCCACCATGCCGACGACATCGGCGCGAGATTGGAGGAGCCGTCTTCGTTGGTTGAGCCAATCAGGACGACGGGCGTTCCGAAATACAAAATGGCCGGGTCGATCTGAATTGCTGGCGGATCGAATGTTCCGTGCATCACGCGCTCCTGTTCACTGGATGCGCTGTGTTACGCTGTGCAACGGATCGAACCCACCCGATTCCAGATCGGGCGTTACGGCTCCCAGCCCTTCGGCGCGAGCTCGAACTTTGCGAACTCGAAGGCCGGTGCCACGGTGCAGCCGACCAGCGTCCACTCGCCGGTGGTCTCCGCCATCTGCCACGCATCGGCCGGTACGATCGCCTGTGGCCGCTCGCCGCTCGACAAATCCGTACCGAGCCGCACCTCGTGCTGGGAGCAGCCGTCATGGGCGATGCGCAGCGTCAGCGGGCTGCCGGCGTAATAGTGCCAGCTCTCGACAGCATCGATGCGATGCCAGTGCGAGCGCTCGCCGCGCGCGAGCAGGAAATAGATCAGGGTCGAGCGCGCGCGGCCGTTGGCGTCTGTGGTCTGGTCGCGAAACGTCTCGCGGTAATGCCCGCCTTCGGGATGCGGGCGGAGTTCGAGGCGCGCGATGATCTCGGCTGCGGTCGGCATCGATTCCCGTCAGGATCTGTTCTTCAAGACCTGTTCTTCAAGACTTGTTCTTGCGCTCGCGCAGCTCGCCGAACACCGCGGTGGCATCCGCGCCCTTCATGTGCAGCCTGGCTGCGATCGACGGTTCATCGGCGCGCAGGAACACGTTTGTCCGCTTCTCGTCACCAAGCAGTGAGGGAATGGTCGGCTTGTTCTCGGCCCGCAGCTTCGCCACCTCCGCCGCGCGCGCCTGCAGCGCCGCATTGTCGGGATCGACGGTCAGCGCGAACTTGACGTTGGACGCGGTGTATTCATGGCCGCAATAGAGCTTGAAGTCGTCGGGTAGGGCACGCAGCTTCAGAAGCGAATCCCACATCATCGGATAGGTGCCCTCGAACACGCGGCCGCAGCCGATCGAGAACAGCGTGTCGGCGGCGAACAGCGTTTTCTCGGTGTCGAACACGTAGGAGATGTGGTCGAGCGTGTGCCCGGGCGTCTCCAGTACGCGCCCCAGCAAGCTGCCGACCTTGACGATTTCGGCATTGGCGACGCGCAGGTCGACGTCCGCGATCTTCGTCGTCTTGTCATGCGGCGCGACGACGCGGCAATTGTATTTCTGCTTGAGTTCGGCGACCCCGCCGACATGATCGCCATGATGATGGGTAATCAGGATGTCGGTGAGCTGCCAGCCCTCGCGCTCGAGCGCCTTGATGATGGGACCGGCTTCCGGCGCGTCGATCGACGCCGTCGCCTTGGTTTCCACATCGTGGATCAGATAACCGAAATTGTCGTTTAAACAGGTGAAAGTACGAATTTCGGCGGCCATGTCATCTCCATCGCGCTCAGCTCCGCCTGACAAATATGGCGTTAACGTTGCGCAGGCAATGCAATATTCCGCGCGCGGGGCCCGCCTCGTGCATGTTACATTGCCGCCATGACCATTGATGTCGTCGACCTCCGCGAGTTCTACTCCCGTCGCCTCGGGATTGTGGCGCGGCAAATGATCAATCGCGGCATCCGGGAGCGCTGGCCGCGTGTCGAGGGCCAGCGCGTGCTCGGCTTCGGCTATCCCACGCCCTATCTCGGGTTGTTCCGCGAGGATGCGGAGCGCTGTATCGCCTTCATGCCGTCGGCGCAGGGCGTCCTGAAATGGCCGACGGGACGACCGGCGCTCGCCTCGCTGGTGGATGAATTCTCACTGCCGCTTCCCGACGCCGCGGTCGATCGCATCCTGCTGGTCCACGCATTGGAAATGTCGGACGATCCGGCCGCGCTGCTGCGCGAGGTGTGGCGCGTGCTGTCGCCGTCCGGCCGCGTGATTGCGGTGATCCCGAACCGGCGCGGGGTGTGGACCCGCACCGACAGCACGCCGTTCGGTCACGGCCGGCCCTATTCGCGCTCGCAGATCACCGACCTGTTGCGCCAGACCTGGTTCACCCCGACCGGATGGGGCGAGGCGCTGTTCATGCCGCCCTATGCCGGCGGCTGGGTGCTGAAATCCGCACAGATGTGGGAGCGCGCCGGCGCGGCGCTGTCGCTGCCCTTTGCCGGCGTGCATATCGTCGAGGCGACCAAGCAAGTCTACCGCGCGATCCCAGCCAAGCGCGAGCGGGCGCGGCTGATTCCCTCGCTGGCGAAGCCGGTGCTGGTGCCGTCCTCGACGACGGCGACGCGCAGCTAAAACAAATCGTCCCGGCGAGGCCGGGACGATTCAGGTATTGGCGCAGGATGTCTGGCGAAAGGGCTGCGGCTTACTCGCCGGGGGCCACTTCGTCGCTCGAGGCGGCCGGAGCGGCTTCGCGCTCGGGGCGCGGGCCATTCGGCCGGCGGCGCCGCCGCGGAAAGCGTTCGCCACCACCACCCTCGAAGCCGGCCTGGCCGGGCGCGCCACCGTTCACCTGCGGCTGCGGACCGGTGATGAAGGAGGGCAGACGATCGACGCTGACGGCGTCGGCAACGACGGGCTGGGGCTGGTTCAGCGGTAGCGGTTGTGGCTGCGGCTGATATTGCGGCTGCGGACGATGGTCGCGTTCGCGATGCTCGCGCGGCTGCTGGTTGTCGCGCTGATAAGCCTGATTGTCGCGCGGCTGATGATCACGCGGCTGATGATCGCGCTGGCCATCGCGGTCGCGCGCGAAGGTCTGCTGCTGCGGCGGCTGCGGGACGAAACCCGGCTCCTGGCCGAAATTCGAGAAATTCTCGCCGTCGTCTTCGCTGTCGTCACCGCTGTTGTTGCTGATGGGCTCGTCGCCGCGCGGCTGCTGGTTCTGCCGGAACTGTTCCTGAGCCGTCGCGATCAGGCGAAAATAATGCTCGGCGTGCTGGTAGTAGTTTTCGGCCGCAACGGGGTCGCCGGAGGAGCGCGCGTCGCGCGCGAGCTGGAGATACTTTTCGGCAATATGCGAGGCCGTGCCGCGGATCTTGATGTCGGGTCCGTTGGACTCGTAGACCCGAGTCATCGGGTTCTGGCCGCGCCTATTATTATTGTTGTTGTTATTGTTATTATTATTGTTGCGGTTGCGCATCCGCTGCTTGTTCTGACCGTTTCTCATGTCCTGCCTTTAATTCCAGCCCTAAAGGTTGCACGCATTACTGATTGCTGAGAGTGACTTGATGACAGCGGTTCACATCGCTTGCGCGCACCGCACGCAAGAGCGGATTGATCCCTGCCGATGTTCATCGACCGTCGCGTTCAACAAAGACGCGTTCCCCACCCGCCAGCATCCATCGCCAGCGAACCCATTCATATCGCCTGCCGAAACAAGCCCTGCTTTGTTGCGTAAGTCTTCAAGCGCAATATCAGGCTTTCGTTCACGTTGCGGTCGGTAAGCAGCGCAGCTCAAATGGCCATCGCGCTCAACAGGACCTGCGGCTTGGAACCTTTATCAGTAAGCTCTCGCCCGAGAGCCCGGCTTTTGCCCGTAGGTCTACGGGGCCGGCACCGATGTGTTAAACGGAAGGTAGTCGTTCCCAAGGGATATTCCAAGAGGTTTTTTGCAGCCCAATCCGGCTTTTATGGGGACTTTTTTCGGGCCGAAACCGCCCGCAGGATGCCCGCCAGATCGGTCCGGGGCGGCCTGTCCACAACCAACGCGGCTGCCGTCATCAAGGTTTCAATATTCCGGGCCTGGCCCTGTCCGGCCTCGACGATCAGTGCTCCGCCGGGGGCTAGACGCTCGGTCGCCTGCGGGATTAGGGCACGATAGGCGTCGTAACCGTCATTGCCGCCGTCGAGCGCCAGATGCGGATCGTGCTCGCGCACCTCGATGCTCAGCTTCGGAATTTCGGCCGACGGGATGTAGGGCGGGTTCGACACGACGAGGTCGAACGGGCCGCGGAGCGCCGCTGCGTAGGAGCAGGCGACGAAGCTGGCGCGGTCGGCGAGGCCCAGAGCCGCGGCGTTGTCTCTGGCGGTCTTGAGCGCGGTCAGACTGAGATCGGTGCCGACGCCGAAGGCGCCGGGAATTTCGTGCAGCAACGCAAGCAGGATGGCGCCCGATCCGGTGCCGATATCGGCGATGCGTATCTGATGGGAGGCTTGCCGCTCGCGAAAGATTTCGAGCGCGAGTTCGACCACGGTCTCGGTATCGGGACGCGGCACCAGCGTCGCTTCCGACAGACGAAACGGCAGGCCCCAGAATTCACGTGTGCCGAGAATGCGGGCGACCGGCTCGCCGGCGATGCGGCGCCCGGCATACTGCGCGAGCCGCGACGCCTCGGTCTCCGTGAGCAGGCGGGCGGCCTGTGCAACGAGGCCTGTGAGATCGAGACCGAGTGCCGCGCCGAGCAGGATCCGTGCGTCGAGCTCGGCTTCGTCGAGCTGCGCCGATCTCAGTTGCGCAGCCAGCGCGCGTCGCGCGCTCTCGATCGAGAGTCCGGTGAAGGGGTTGCTCACGCGCCGCTCACGCCGCCGCGCCCTGGGCGGCGAGCTGCGCGGCTTGATGCTCGGTGGTCAGCGCGTCCGTCAATTCGCCCAGCGCTTCGCCCGCGATCACCTGCGGCAGCTTGTAGAGCGTCAGGTTGATGCGGTGATCGGTGACGCGTCCTTGCGGGAAATTATAGGTGCGGATGCGCTCGCTGCGGTCGCCGGAGCCGACCTTCTCCTTGCGCTCGGCCGAGCGCGCCGCGTCGAGGCGTTGCTGCTCGGCGTCGTAGATGCGCGAGCGCAGGATGTTCATGGCGGACGCGCGATTCTTGTGCTGCGAGCGGCTGTCCTGCATCATCACCACGATGCCGGTCGGGATGTGGGTGATGCGGATCGCCGATTCGGTCTTGTTGACGTGCTGGCCGCCGGCGCCTCCCGCGCGCATGGTCTCGATACGCAAATCATCGTTCTTGATATCGACGTCGACCTCCTCGACCTCGGGCATCACGGCTACGGTGGCGGCGGATGTGTGGATGCGCCCCTGCGTCTCGGTGTCTGGCACGCGCTGCACCCGGTGCACGCCGGATTCGAACTTCAGCTTCGAGAACGCGCCGCGGCCCTGCACCTCCGCGATGATTTCCTTATAGCCGCCGACGGTGCCTTCGCTCGCCGAGATCACCTCGACCTTCCAGCCCTGAAGGGCCGCGAAGCGCTCGTACATCCGGAACAGGTCCCCGGCGAACAGCGAAGCCTCGTCGCCGCCGGTGCCGGCGCGGATTTCCAGCACCACGTTGCGGTCGTCCATGGCGTCCTTCGGCAGCAGCGCGACGCGGATCTTCTGGACCAGTTCCTCGATTTTTGGCGTCAGCTCGTCGCGCTCGGCTTCCGCCATGCCGCGCATCTCCGCATCGGTCGCGGGATCGGCGATCAGCGCCTCGGTGTCGGCGAGCTCCTTGACGGCCGAACGATAGGCCTTGACCGCTTCGATCAGTGGCGTGAGCTCGGCGAGTTCACGCGTGATCTGCACATAGCGTTCGGAGGCGAGTTGCCCCAGCGATTCCGCCTCGAGAGAGGCATGATGTGCAAGGAGCACGTCCAGTTTGGCTTCGGGAAGTGACGACATCGGTTCAGTCTCAAAATGCGAAAAAGGGCGAGGCGGCAAGAAGGGGCGACAGGAAGGGGCGACAGGCCCGCTACAACGCCAGGCCTTCGGCCTCGGCAAATTCCGTCAGCTTCTGCCGGATCGAGACGCTGCCGGCGGGCGCGTCCAGCAACGGGCCGAGCATCGCTTCGGCCTTCTTGGCGTCGAGATCGATCACCATCGCCTTGACCGGGCCGAGCGCGGTCGCCGAGAGCGACAGCGAGCGATAGCCCATCGCGATCAGGGCCAGCGCGCCGATCGGCTTCGACGCCATCTCGCCGCAGAGCGACAGCGATTTATTTGCGGCTTGCGTCTTGCGTGCGATGTCGCGTAGCGCGCGCAGGATCGGCGCCGACATGGTGTCGAAGCGTTCGGAAACTTTAGCGTTGCCGCGGTCGACCGCGAACAGGAACTGGAACAGATCGTTGGAGCCGACCGAGATGAAGTCGACCTTCCTCAGGAGCTCGTCGAGCTGATAGAGCAGCGCCGGCACCTCGACCATGGTGCCGATGTCGATCCGCTCCGGCAGGGTGTGGCCGTGCTGGCGCAGATAGGTCAGCTCGCGTTCGACCAGCGCCTTCGCCGAATCGAATTCACCCACCTCCGAGATCATCGGGAACATGATGCGCAGCGCACGTCCGCCCCCGGCGCGCAGCAGCGCGCGGATCTGGCCGCGCAACAGGCCGGGACGGTCGAGCCCGAGCCGGATCGCGCGCCATCCGAGCGCGGGATTCTCCTCGATCACCGCTTCCATATAAGGCAGCGCCTTGTCGCCGCCGATGTCGAGGGTGCGGAAGGTGACGGGCTTGGTGCCGGCGGCATCCAGCACGGTGCGATAGAGCGCGAGCTGGTCGCTGGTGCGCGGCAGGCTCTGGCCGACCATGAATTGCAGCTCGGTGCGGAACAGGCCGATGCCGGCGCTGCCGGTGTCCTCGATATGCGGCAGGTCGATCGCGAGACCCGCATTGATCATCAGCTCGACCTTCTGGCCGTCCTTGGTGACGCAGGGCCGATCGCGCAGCGCCAGATACTGCGCCTGGCGGCGGGCGCGGAAGCGCACGCGCTCGGCGAAGGCCGCTTCGACCTCCTGCGATGGGCGCACATAGATCATGCCGGAGGTGCCGTCGACGATGACGGCGTCGCCGGGATCGGCGATGCCAGGCGCGTTCGGCACCTCGCCGACCGCGGGAATGCCGAGCGCGCGCGCCACGATCGAGACGTGGGAATTGGCGGTGCCTTCCTCCAATATGATGCCGCGCAGGCGCTTGCGGTCGTAGTCGAGCAGCGCCGCCGGCCCCATCGCGCGCGCGATGACGATGGCATTGTCGGGCAATTGTTCGCGTGAGGGCGCGTGATCCTGGCCGACCAGCTGCCGCATCAGGCGATAGCCGAGATCCTCGAGATCATGCAGCCGGTCGCGCAAATAGGGATCGGTCGAGCGCAGCATGCGCGCACGGGTGTCGGATTGCACACGCTCGACGGCGGCTTCCGCCGTGAGGCCGGTGGCGACCGCCTCGTGCAGCTTGTGCGACCAGCCCTGGTCGTTGGCGAACATGCGGTAGGCTTCCAGCACCTCGCGATGCTCGCCGCCCTCGGCGACGTCGCCGCGCTCCAGCATGCGGTCGAGATCGGCGCGCAGCTTGGCGAGCGCGGTGTCGAGCCGCTTGATCTCCTTCGGCAGGTCTTCGGCAATGTAGTCCTTGATGACGACGCGCGGCTCGTGCAGCACGACATGGCCGAGCGCGATGCCTTCCGACAGGATGGCGCCGACCTTCTGCGCCGAATGGCGCGCCGCGGGCTCATGGCCAGGCTGTGCCAGCGCAGACAGCTCGCCGGAGGCGATCAGCTCCGCCAGCACCATCGCGGTGGTCTGAAGCGCCTCGAGTTCCTCTTCGACATAGTTGCGCTTGGCGCGGTTCTGCACCACCAGCACGCCGAGCGTGTTGCCGGCGCGCAGGATCGGCACGCCGAGGAAGGAGTGGTAGATCTCTTCGCCGGTCTCCGGGCGGAACGAGAAGGCCGGATGGCTCTGCGCATCGTTCAGGTTGAGAGGCGTTGCCTCGCTGGCGACCAGGCCGACAAGGCCCTCATGGGCGCTGAGCACGGTGTGGTGCACCGCCTCGCGGTTGAGACCTTCGGTGGCATAGAGCTCGAGCGTGTTGTCGATGCGCAGCACATAGACGGAGCACACCTCGGCCACCATGTTGGCGGCGATCAGCACCACGATCTTGTCCAGCCGCTCCTGGGCCGAGACCTGCTCCGCCATGGTTTCGCGGAGCCGTCTCAACAAGACGCGGGGACCTCCCGACGCGCTCCGCATGAACCGTCAATCTCCTCCGTCTGCCGGGGCCGAAAGGGCCCGCGGCGGCTCGCCCAGAAATCCAGAAAAACAACAAGTTTGCTCGTCCGGCGCCGGCCCCGGCGGTTGCCAGAGCCGAATCAGCACCACCTCAACTGGGGCACAGTTTCTGGCAGCCCACCCTGTTCGCCGTATAGCGAATTGGGGCTTGTTTTGCCAAGCAAAACGCCTGCCAAACGCGAAAGTGTGGACACCTTCGCGTTTGCTGCGACCGCTAAGAGAAAATTAGCCTAAGCCTGATCGAGACCGTAGAGCGTGTGCAGGGTGCGTACCGCAAGCTCGGTATAGGCGGCGTCGATCAAAACCGAGAATTTGATCTCGGAGGTTGTAATGGCCCGGATGTTGATGTTCCGTCCGGCGAGCGCCGAGAACGCCTGGGCGGCAACGCCGGCATGGCTGCGCATGCCGCTGCCGATCACCGAGATCTTGGCGACGTCGGTAGCGGTGTCGAGCCGGGCATAATTGATCTGGCCCTTGGCCGCGGTGATCGTCTCCTTGGCCCTGGTGTAGTCGGCAGCCGGGACCGTGAAGGTGAGATCGGTGGTCTTGCCGTCCTCGGAGACGTTCTGCACGATCATGTCGACGTTGATGTTGGCATCCGCGAGCGGGCCGAAGATCGACGCCGCAACGCCCGGCTTGTCCTCGATCTGGCGTACCGAGATCTGGGCCTCGTCCTTCGAAAAGGCGATGCCGGTGACGACGTGGCTTTCCATGATCTCCTCCTCGCTGCAGATCAGCGTACCGGGCGGCTGGTTGGCATGCGGGTCGATATCCTCGGGCTTGTCGAAGCTCGAGCGGACGAAAATCGGCATGTTGTGGACCATGCCGAGTTCCACCGAGCGGACCTGGAGCACCTTGGCGCCCTGGGAGGCCAGTTCCAGCATGTCTTCGAACGCGATCTTGTCGAGCCGGCGCGCCTTCGGCACGATTCGCGGATCGGTGGTGTAGACACCGTCGACGTCGGTGTAGATGTCGCAGCGGTCCGCCTTGACGGCGGCGGCGATCGCCACGGCCGAGGTGTCGGAGCCGCCGCGGCCGAGCGTGGTGATGCGGTTGGTCTCCGGGTTGATGCCCTGGAAGCCGGCGATGACGGCGACCTCCTTGCGCTCCCTGAAGCGCTTGATGATCTCGCTGCCGTCGATGTCCTCGATCCGGGCCGAGGCATGGGCGTCGCTGGTCTTGATCGGGATCTGCCAGCCCTGCCAGGAGCGGGCCTGGATACCCATGCCCTGAAGCACGATGGCGAGCAGGCCGGACGTCACCTGTTCGCCCGAGGCGACCACGGCGTCGTATTCGCGCGCGTCGTGCATCGGCGAGGCCTCGGTGCACCAGGCTACCAGCTCGTTGGTTTTACCGGACATCGCCGAGACGACCACGGCCACTTCATGGCCGGCGTCGACCTCACGCTTCACATGGCGTGCGACGTTGCGGATACGTTCGATGTTGGCGACGGATGTGCCGCCGAATTTCATCACGAGGCGGCTCATGACGACGCGTGCATTCCCTCATAAGGATAAGTATGGTGACCCGCGCTGGACGGGTGCCTGCGATACCGACCGCGCGTATACAGAGCGGCGGGGCCGGGGGCAAGCGGGTTCCTGCGCGGGCCAATCCGGGCAATGGGTTAATCGAGGTTATGGCGCGTTATATCGACGAGATCCTGCAACCGGGCGAGCGGGTGCTGTATTCGACCAATGCGCACTGGATCTTCTATTTTCCGGCGATCCTGGCCTGGATCGTGGCCCTGGTCCTGTTCGTCCTGTCCCGGCAAACCATCGTCGAAGGGCTCGTGCTGCTCTGCCTCGTCGGGGCCGGCCTGGTGGCTCTGGCGGCGCTGTACTGGACCGTGAAGGGCTGGTTCCATCGCTTTACCACCGAGACCGATGTCACCAATTTGCGGGTCGTGCACAAGACCGGCTTCATCAAGCGCCGTACCTTCGAGATGGCGCTGGACAAGGTCGAGAGCGTCGATGTGAATCAGACCATTCTTGGACGTATTCTCAACTATGGCGACGTGACCATCAATGGCGTGGGGGAAGGTCGCGAAACCATCCGGACCATCGCCTCGCCGCTCGCCTTCCGCAGTTCGATCACCACGCGGTAGGACCGCGCTTACGATGAGCATGCAGCAAAATACTTCCGCAACCGCAAGCACCCCGCCGGGCTCGACCGTCGACGCCGCCGAGATCGCGAAATTCTCAAAGCTCTCGGCCGAGTGGTGGGATCCCAACGGCAAGATGGCGCCGCTGCACCGGATCAACCCGCTGCGGCTCGGCTATATCCGCGATGCCGCCTGCCGCAAGTTCGAGCGTAATTTGCGCAGCCTCAACTGCCTCGGTGGTCTGCGCGTGCTCGATATCGGCTGCGGCGCCGGCCTGCTCTGCGAGCCGCTGTCGCGCCTGGGTGCGCAGGTCATCGGCGTAGATCCGTCGGTCAGCAACATCGCGGCCGCCAAGCTGCATGCCGACAAGGCGCATCTGTCGATCGACTATCGCTGCACCACGGTGGAAGAGATCGACCCGCGCGAGCGCTTCGACATCGTGCTGGCGATGGAGGTGGTCGAGCACGTCGTCGACGTCGGCGTTTTCCTGAAGCGCTGCGCCTCGATGCTGAAGCCGAACGGGTTGATGGTTGTCTCGACGCTGAACAGGAACTGGAAGAGCTTCGCGCTCGCCATCGTCGGCGCCGAATACGTCCTGCGCTGGCTGCCGCGCGGCACCCACGAATGGAACAAGTTCGTCACCCCAGACGAGCTGACGAAATACCTGCTCGACAACCGCATGGTCATCACCGAGCAGACCGGCGTCGTCTACAGCCCCTTCGCCGACAAATGGACCCTCTCGTCAGACATGGACGTGAACTACATGGTGGTGGCGGAAGGCATGGTGTGAGCGGGTGCTGCTCGTGGCGGCCTAGCTGTCTCCGCAAATTAGGTGTCGTCCCGGCGCAGGCCGGGACCCATACCCCAGGGTCTAATTGGGCGAAGACTGATAACCACGAGTCTTCGCCAAACCACTCTCGGGGGTAATGGGTCCTGGATCTGCGCTTCGCTTGTCCAGGACGACACTGAATTTGCCGCGCAAGCATCGCACCCATGACATCCGCGTGATTGACCTGCTTGGGCGCTAACGGCAGGTTGGCCGCAATCTTACCAACCACCGTCCCCATCCCCAATGTTCACCGTCGCCAGCCTCTGGATTCCCTTCACAATCATTGCCGCGTCCGGGCAGGTCGCGCGCAATGCGATGCAGCGGTCGCTGACGAAGCCGCTGGGGACCTGGGGCGCGACCAATATCCGCTTCCTGTTCGGCTTCCCGTTCTCGCTGCTGTTCTTGGCCGTGGTGCTGGTCGTCTCCGGCGATCATCTCAGCATGCCGCCGTCGGCGTTCTGGCCGTGGCTGCTGCTCGGCGCGCTCAGCCAGATCGTCGGCACCGGCTTGATGCTGCTCGCGATGAACGACCGCTCCTTCGTCGTGACGACGGCCTACCTGAAAACCGAGGCGATCCAGACCGCGATTTTCGGCTTCGTCTTCCTCGGCGATCATCTCACCTGGCTGAAGGTGCTGGCGATCGTGGTCGCGACGGTCGGTGTCGTCATCACCGCGCTGCGGCCCGGTGGGGAGAAGAGCTTTGCCGAATTGAAGCCGACGATCACCGGTCTCGTCGCGGCGGCAGCGTTCGCGTTGTCAGCGGTCGGCTTCCGCGGCGCCATCATCAATGTGCCTGATGTCTCCTTCGTGACGGCAGCATCGTTTACGCTTGTGCTGGGCCTGTTCGTGCAGACGCTGATTTTGACGATCTATCTGCTCTGGCGCGCGCCCAAGATTCTGCAGGCGATCCTTGGCCTGTGGAAGCCATCGCTGTTCGCCGGCTTCATGGGCGCCTTTTCCTCGCAGTTCTGGTTCCTTGCGTTCGCGCTGACGGCGGCCGCCAATGTCCGCACGCTCGCCTTGATCGAGGTGCTGTTCGCGCAAGGCGTGGCGTACTACTCGTTCAAGCAGCCGATCGCGCCGCGCGAGATCATCGGCATCGCGCTGATCGTGGTCGGCGTGGCGGTGCTGGTGGGCGTTTAGCTAAATCACTCAGCCGGCGTCATGCCCATGACGAAGACTGCGAAAGCCTCAGTTCCGGTCTTCCGGCAGCGTCGGCAGCGGCGACACTTCGATGCCTTCGTCGATCAGCGATTTTGCTTCGTCGGGGGAAGCCTCGCCGTAGATCGGGCGGTGCTCCTTGTCGCCGTAATGCATCGCGCGGGCTTCGTTGGCGAAGCGTTCACCGACATTGTCGGCGTTCTTCACGATGTGATCGCGCAATTCCTTCAGCTTGGTGCGAAGCTCGCGCTCCTGCGCCATCAGCAGCGAGGTCGGTCCGGACGGCACAGCCTCGGGCGTGGTCGTCGCCGCGGCGGGTTCTGGTGGCGGCGTCGCGCGTCCGCGCCCCTTCTTGCCGACGATGCGCGGGGCCATGATCGCCTTGTCGACCTTGGCCGAGCCGCAGATCGGACAGGTCACGAGCTTGCGCTTCACCTGCGAATCGTACGCCGACGAGCTCTGGAACCAACTCTCGAAGTCGTGGTTGCGGTCGCAATGGAGCGCATAGCGGATCATGCCGATCCCCGCACGAGGTGCAGATGGTCCGGTCCGCCCTTGGGGTCGGCGACGCCGAAGCGGCGGCCGTGCTGGAGCGAGGGGATCGCACGGCGCGCGGTCTCGACCTTGGCCGGGTCGATCTTGGCCATGATGACGCCGGGCTCGACATCGCCCTCGGCAAGAATCTCGCCCCAGGGATCGATGATCAGTGAATGGCCATAGGTCTCGCGCTTGTTCTCGTGGGTGCCTGCCTGCGCCGCGGCGAAGATGAAGCAGCCGGTCTCGATCGCGCGGGCACGCAGCAGGATGTGCCAATGCGCCTCACCGGTCTTGCGCGTGAACGCGGACGGCACGGTGATGAAATATGCGCCGCTCTCGGCCAGCGCGCGGTAGAGCGCAGGGAAGCGCACGTCGTAGCAGATCGTCAGCCCGACGCGGCCCCAGGGCAGGTCGGAGATCACGGCCGTCTCGCCCGGCTGGTAATTGGCGGATTCGCGATAGCTCTCGCCGTCCGGCAGCTCGATGTCGAACATGTGGATCTTGTCGTAGCTCGCGAGCACATTGCCCTCGGGCCCGATCAGGAAGGAGCGGTTGACCGCCTTTTCGTCGGAGAAGCGCAGCGCCAGTGAGCCGACATGGAGGTGGATATTCAGCTCCGCCGCGAGCGCGCGGTAGGCCTTCAGCGAGGTGTCGTCCTCTTCGCTCTGAAGATGCTCGAACAGCGCCTTGCGGTTCAGCTGCATCATGTTGCTGACTTCGGGCGTCTGCACGTAGTCGGCGCCATTGGCCGCAGCCTGGCGGATCAGCCGGTTGGCTTGCTCGAGGCTCGGCTCGGGCATCAGGCCGGTGCGCATCTGCACCATGGCCGCAGTGAAGGTCCTGATCTCGCTCATGACTCCGCCTTCACGTTGCCGAGCATGCCGTCGAGCTTGCCTTCGCGGTCGAGCGCGTAGAGCTCGTCGCAGCCCCCGACATGGGTTCCGCCGATCCAGATCTGCGGGAAGGTCGAGCCCTCGCCGGCGCGGCCGTACATCTCGTCCCGCCAGGACGGGTTCTTGGCGATATCGAACTCCGTGAAGGTCGCCTTCTTGCGGGTCAGCAGCGACCTGGCGGCGGAACAATAGCCGCAGCCCGGCCTGGTGTAGATCTCGACAGCAGCGGTCATGGTGTCTGGCGCTCTCATGTCACGAATTCATTGAATTATATGGGACTTCACCGGCTCTCGACAACCCGGGCAAAGACCAGCACGTCCACTTGCGCCGCCTTGGCGCGGAGCAGGGCCCGCGCACAGGCATCCAGCGTCGCACCCGACGTCAGGACGTCGTCGATGAGGACAATGCGCCGACCCTGGACGTCCGCCTGACGGTCGGGGGATACCTGGAATGCGCCCTGCACATTGGTGGCGCGCTGGGCCCTCGACAGGCCGATCTGCTGCTCGGTGGCGCGTACCCGGCGCAGCACCTCAGCCTTCACTTTCACCCCGCTCTGCCGCTCGATGATCCGCGCCAGCGCCCCGGACTGGTCTGTAGCGGCGGCGCCAGGCCCTTCGCCAATGCAGGGGAACGGGCACCAGCATGTCGGCCTCGGTGAGCAGCTCGCCGCCCGCGCGCGCCATCCAGCGGCCCATGGCGGGCGCCAAATCAGTGCGGTCCTGGTATTTCAGCGCATGCACCAGGGTGCGCGCGACGTCGTCATAACGCACCGCGGCGCGCGCCCGCTGGTAGGCCGGCGGGCTCGCGATCGCCTCCATCGACAGCATGTCGGGGCCGGGATCGTACACAAAGGGAATGCCGAGCCGCGGGCAGTACGGCCGTTCAATGAACGACAGCCGCGCCCAGCACGCCGCGCAAACGCCCTCGCCGTCGACCGGCTCGCGGCAGGACACGCACAGCGTCGGCAGCGCGATGTCGAGCGCGAGCCGTGCCGCACGCTCCAGCGCGTGACGGCCGGCCGTCCATGCGGCACGCAGGGGGGCGGCGATGGAGCGGGAGGGGGCGGCATCGGCTTCCATGGGGCGAGGCTAGCGTTCCGCGCTTGTCGGCTCAAGCAGGACTCTGGTGGCCCGGACGCAGCGCCGCGCCACTGCGTGCCGCACCGCGTCCGGGACACGAGAGAGGAGATTGCAATAGCCGGCGGGATCGGCGTAACCAGCGGCATGGCTCAAGACCCGCAAACCCCGCCCGCTTTGTTCGATCGTGCTTTGCTGCACGCGCGACAGCGCCGCGCGCAGGCGCAAGGTGCCGTGAGCTTTCTGCTCGATCGGGTCGCGGAAGACATGTCCGACCGGCTGGCCGCGGTGATGCGCGAGTTTCACGCGGCGGCCGATCTCTGGACGCCCGGTGAGGGACTTGCGGTGCTGCGCGCGCGACTGCCCTCGATCGAGCGCATTGAGCTCGATGCAGCGGGTGCGGAGAAGCTGCCCTTTGCCCCGGAAAGCCTCGACCTCGTGGTCTCGGCGCTGGCGCTGCAATTCGTCAACGATCTGCCGGGCGTGCTCGCGCAGATCCGTCGTGCGCTCAAGCCGGACGGGCTGCTGCTCGCCGCGATGATCGGCGGCGACAGCCTGACCGAGCTGCGCCAGGCTTTTGCTGCGGCGGAGGCCGAATGCGAGGGCGGTGTTTCGCCGCGTGTGGCGCCGTTCGCGGATTTGCGCGACGTCGGCGCGCTGTTGCAGCGCGCAGGTTTTGCCCTGCCGGTCACCGACGTCGATCGCGTCGTGGTGCGCTATGGCAATGCATTCGCGCTGATGCAGGATCTCCGCCGCATGGGCGCCGCCAATGTGCTGATCGAGCGGCGCCGCACGCCGAGCCGGCGCGCGACGCTGCTGCGCATGGCTGAAATCTACGCCGAACGCTTTGCCGATGCCGACGGCCGCATCCGCGCGACATTCGACATCATCTGGCTCTCCGGCTGGGCCCCTCATGCGAGCCAGCAGCAGCCGCTGAAGCCGGGCTCGGCGAAGGCGAGCCTGGCGGAGGCGGTGAAGAAGGCGGGGAAAGAGTGACGTGTCCCGGACGCGCCGCGGCGCCCTTGCGCTGCTGCGCAGAGCCGGGACCCAGCTCTGTAGCCTCTGGGCCCCGGCTCTGCGGCGCACCGCAAGAGCGCTGCGCTGCGTCCGGGGCACGCCCAATTCACATCAGCAGATCGATCAAATGCGGGATCAGCGGAATGTCCGCGGGCGGCATGGGATAGTCGCGCAGCTTGTTGGCGCGGACCCAGGCCAGGGTCTGGCCTTCGCGGCCCGTCACCTGCCCCTCCCAGCGCCGGCAGATATAGAGCGGCATCAGCAGGTGGAACGTCTCGTAGCCGTGGCTCGCAAAGGTCAGCGGCGCCAGGCAGGGTTCGGCGACGGTGATGCCGAGCTCCTCGTGGAGCTCACGGATCAGGCTCTGCTCCGGCCGCTCGCCGGGCTCACACTTGCCGCCGGGAAATTCCCAGAGGCCGGCCAGCGTCTTGCCCTCGGGGCGCTGCGCGATCAGGACACGCTTGTCGGCGTCGACCAGTGCGCAAGCCACTACGAGCGTCAGTTTGAGATCGGTCATGCCTGGAATGTCGCTCGCTGAAGGATCATCCGCAACGGTTCGTTAACCCTGTTACGGCCCGTGTTTCCGAGGTCTCCATAAGTCATATTTAATCCACGGTTCCTAGAGTGGAAACGCTTCAACCATTCCGGGCCCGATCCATGCGCGCTGTGTTTGATACTATTATCCGCCGATTCGTCCGCGACCGGCGCGGCAATGTCGCGGTGATCTTCGCAATCTGCTGCGTTCCCCTGATCGCGTTCATCGGCAGCGCGATCGACTACTCCCGCGCGACGCAGGTCCGGGCGAAGCTTCAGGGCGCGGCCGACGCGGCCAGCGTCGGTGCGATCGCCAAAGCCTCGCCGGGGTTTGCCGCCGCGGGCTCGATGACCACGGATGGTACGATCTCGGTCGGCGTCACCGACGCCCAGAACATCTTCGACGCCAATCGCGCCAACCTGACCGGCTATACGCTCAACAGCGTCACCCCGACCGTCGTCAAGAGCGGCTCGACCATCAACTCGACCGTCTCGTTCACCGCCACCATCAACACGATGTTTCTCGGCCTGATCGGAAGGACCGCGCTGACCATGAGCGGCACGTCGACGTCGACGGCCAACATGCCGCTCTATGTCGACTTCTATCTCCTGCTCGACAATTCTCCGTCGATGGGTGTCGCAGCGACACCGACCGACATAACGAATTTGCAGGCAAAGACGGGCGGATGTGCATTCGCGTGTCACGACACCACCAAGGCCGCCGGCACAAGCAACTACGACATCGCCAAAGCAAACGGCATCACGACCCGAATTGACGTGGTGCGCCAGGCGAGCGCGAACTTGATGGACACAGCCCAGGCCACTCAGACCTATTCGAACCAGTTCAGAATGGCGATCTACGATTTCGGCGCTTCGTCAGCGACGATCGGATTGAGAAATCTGTTCGCGCTCTCTTCGAGCCTGACCTCCGCCAAGACGGCGGCGGGAAACATCGACCTGATGGCGGTTGCCGGTCAGAATGACGTGTATACTGTCGACAAAGATACTCCCCTCACCACTATTTTTCCCGCAATCAATAGCGCAATCGCCTCGCCTGGAGCAGGTACATCCGCGTCACCGCTGAAATATCTGTTTTTTGTATCCGATGGCGTCGCTGACGAAGCCAACTCGGGCACGACGATGTGTAGTGTCTCGTCCTCCTCGTATCCTCTCGCGTCATCGAACCGCTGTCAGTCGCCGATCAATCCGGCGCTCTGCACGACCATCAAGAACCGCGGGATCAAGATCGCGGTGCTGTACACGACATACCAACCGCCTACTGACGGCTGGTACACCACGTGGATATCGCCCTTTAACGCCGGGCCGTGGGGGCCGTCTCCGAACAGCAAGATCGCGCAGAACATGCAGAGCTGCGCTTCCCCGGGATTCTATTTCGAGGTTAGCCCCACCCAGGGCATTTCGGCCGCGATGAACGCGCTGTTCAAGAAGGCGGTCGCGGACGCGCGGATCTCGGGGTGAGTTGGATCAGAGTTCTTTCACCGTCACCCTGAGGTGGCCGCTGCTTCAGCGGCCCTCGAAGGGCGACGGCCCGGCTCTTTCCGTACGGCCGCAGCGTGGCCGCTCATCCTTTCTGCTCGCCGCGCGGCTCTCCCCTTAGGATGACGGTGAGGCAGTCGTAAACTCTACGACCTGTAATCCCCGTTGATCGCGACATACTCCTTGGTGAGGTCGCAGGTCAGCACGCGGTCGCGGCCCTTGCCGAGGCCGAGCGAGACCTTGATCGAGATCTCCGGCGCCTTCATCGCCTCCGACACCTGCGCCTCGTCATAGGACGGATCGCGCGCGCCGTTCTTGGCGACGCGGATGCCGTTGAAGGAGATCGAGAGCTTGTCGCGGTCGGCCGGCTCGCCTGCCTTGCCGACCGCCATCACCACGCGGCCCCAATTGGCGTCCTCGCCGGCGATCGCGGTCTTCACCAGCGGCGAGTTCGCGATCGACATCGCGATCTTGCGCGCCGAGGCCTTGGTCTTGGCGCCCTCGACGGTGATCTCGACCAGCTTGCGCGCGCCTTCGCCGTCGCGTGCGACCTGTTCGGAGAGGTTGGCGAGCACCTCGTTGAAGGCGTTGACGAAGGCTTTCAGGCGCGGGTCGCTGGCCCGGCTGATCTTTGGCGCGCCGTGTTCTGCAGCAGCGCCGGTGGCAAAGGCCAGCAGCGTATCCGAGGTCGAGGTGTCGCCGTCGATCGTGACCGCGTTGAACGTGTCCTCGACGCCGCTCTTGAGCAAAGCCTGCAGCGCGGCAGGCGCGATCGGTGCGTCGGTGAAGATGAAGGACAGCATCGTCGCCATATCGGGCGCGATCATGCCGGCACCCTTGGCCATGCCGTTGATCGTGACCTTGGCCTTGCCGAGCTTCACGGTCGCCGTCGCGACCTTCGGGAAGGTGTCGGTGGTCATGATCGCCTTGGCGGCCGCCAGATAATCGCCGGCCTCGGCGGTTTCCGCGAGACGCCCGAGCACGCCGTCGAACTTGGTCGCGTCCAGCGGTTCGCCGATCACGCCGGTCGAGGCCAGGAAGATTTCGCCCTCGGTGCATCCGACGGCCTTGGCCGCGATCTTCGCGGTCAGCGCGGTGGAGCTGCGACCGGTCTTGCCGGTGAAGGCATTGGCGTTGCCGGAATTGACCACCAGCGCGCGCGCCTTGCCGCCCTTCAGCTTGGCGCGGCACCATTCCACCGGCGCGGAGGGGCATTTCGATTTGGTGAAGACGCCTGCGACCGCGGTGCCCTTGTCCATCACCGCCAGCAGCACGTCGGTGCGGTTCTTGTAGCGGATGCCGGCCTCGGCCGTCGCGAGACGGATTCCCGCGATCATGGGCATGTCGGGAACGGTTTTGGGCGCAAGCGGGGAGACGGTTGAGGACATCGCGGGTCGCCTTGATGGGTCTGGATATGCAGATGGCCGGGCATTTGCCCGGCCATTGCGACGTTAGATACTATTGGCGTCCGTGAAGTGACAGCGAATTCTTACTTCTTCGCGGGCGGCGCCATCTTGCTGTCGGCGGGCTTGGCATCAGAAGGCTTGGCATCAGCCGGCTTGGCGTCCTTTGCCGCATCGGCCGGCTGGTCCAGCCGCTCGACCTTGGCTTCCGCGCGCAGCTTGGCGACGTAGTCGGCCTGGGCCTTGCGGGTGACATACTGCTCGATCTGGGCCTTGACCTGCTCGAAGTCCGGCGCCTTGCGGTTGCGCTTTTCCTCGACCTTGATGACGTGCCAGCCGAATTGCGACTTCACGGGGTCGGAGATCTTGCCCGGCTCGAGCGCGAAGGCGACCGCCGAGAATTCCGGCACCATCTGCTCCTTGGTGAAGAAGCCGAGGTCGCCGCCATCGGCCGAGCCCGGATCCTTGGACTTCTTCTTGGCGAGTTCGGCGAAATCGGCGCCCTTGTCGAGCTCGGCCTTCACCGCCTTGGCCTCGTCCTCGGTCTCGACCAGGATGTGGCGGGCGCGCACTTCCTGCTCGCCGGTGATCTGCTTGGAGGCCTCCTCATAGACCTTCTTCATGGCGTCCGGGGTGGTGGCGGCCTTGCCCTCGCCGGCGAGCAGGCTGTCCATCAGCAGGCGGTTGCGGGCGAACGCCAGGCGCTTCTTGAACTCCTCGCCGTCGGCGACCTTCTTGTCCTCGGCGGCCTTGCCGACGATCTTCATGTCGATCAGGAAGGACAGGACGTTCTCGTCCTTGGTGGCCGGGTCCATCTGGGCGAGGCTCGGCCCGAGTTCCTCCTCGGCCATGGCGACGTCGCTCTTCTTGATTTCAGCGCCATTGACCTTCGCCAGCACCGGATCGTCGGCAGCCCGGCCAGGACCCGCGATCAGCGCCAGCGCAAGGCAGCCCACGAGGGCGGTGGCGAGGCCGAAGCGCAGGCCGGTTTTGGTTACCGGGAACGAGGTGGTCATGGAAAATCCTTTTGTTGAAGCAGGGGGCTGCTCGAGCGGGGCGGACACTCGCCCAATTCAGGGGGGCTTGGCAACGCGAAAAGTCTGTCAAAATGATGAATTGGCCGCAATGCGCCCGCCGTTGACAAGGCCCTGACCGGGCCATATCTCTGCCCGGTCGCGTCCATGGCGATGGCGTTTATTTTGCTGCGTTTTTGGCCGTTGAACCCAGACTTGCCCAACTCCCACCCATATGGCGGATGGACCCCCCGCAGTCCGGGCTCTGGGGCCACCAGACGTCACGGTGAGTTGATAGGCAGGCGGGTGACAACCTCTTGGCTGCAACGCGGTTGAATTGCGAACACAGGAACTAGGCATGATCGGCGCGCTCGCCCGCAAGTTTTTCGGCTCCGCCAACGACCGGCGGGTGAAGGGATATCAGTCCCGCGTCAACGCGATCAACGCGCTGGAGCCCGAGGTCTCGAAGCTCTCCGACGAGGCGCTCAAGGCCCGCACCGCCGAGTTCAAGAAGCAGCTCGCCGAGGGCAAGACCCTGGACGACCTCCTAGTCCCCGCTTTCGCCACGGTCCGCGAAGCCGCCAAGCGCACGCTCGGCCAGCGCCATTTCGACGTCCAGCTGATCGGCGGCATCGTGCTGCACGAGGGCGACATCGCCGAGATGAAGACCGGCGAAGGCAAGACCCTAGTCGCAACGCTCGCGGTCTACCTCAACGCGCTCGCCGGCAAGGGCGTCCACGTCGTCACCGTCAACGACTATCTCGCCCGCCGCGACTCCGCCTGGATGGGCCAGATCTACGGCTTCCTCGGCATGACCACCGGCGTGATCGTGCACGGCCTCGACGATTCCGAGCGCAAGACGGCCTATGCCTGCGACATCACCTACGGCACCAACAACGAATACGGCTTCGACTATCTGCGCGACAACATGAAGTACCGGCTCGAGGACATGGTCCAGCGGCCGCACTTCTACGCGATCGTCGACGAAGTCGACTCCATCCTGATCGACGAAGCGCGCACGCCGCTGATCATCTCCGGCCCGCTCGACGACCGCTCCGACTTCTACAACACCATCGACGGCTTCCTGCCCAAGCTCGACAAGTCCGACTACGATGTCGACGAGAAGCAGCGCACGGTGACGTTGACCGAAGCCGGCATGGAGAAGATCGAGACGCTGCTGCGCGATGCCGGTCAGCTCAAGGGCGAATCGCTCTACGACGTCGAGAACGTTTCCGTCGTGCACCACATCAACCAGGCGCTGCGCGCCCATACGCTGTTCACCCGCGACAAGGATTACATCGTCCGCGACGACGAGGTCGTCATCATCGACGAGTTCACCGGACGCATGATGCAGGGTCGCCGCTATTCCGAAGGCCTGCATCAGGCGCTCGAAGCCAAGGAGCATGTGCAGGTCCAGCCGGAAAACCAGACGCTGGCCTCGATCACCTTCCAGAACTATTTCCGGATGTACGAAAAGCTCGCCGGCATGACCGGTACGGCGCTGACCGAAGCCGACGAATTGTTCGACATCTACAAGCTCGAGGTCGTGGAAATCCCGACCAATTTGTCGGTCGCTCGTCTGGACGAGGACGATGAGGTCTATCGCACCCAGAACGAGAAATACGCCGCGATCCTGGCCGAGATCGAGCGCGCCAATGCGCGACTGCAACCGGTGCTGGTCGGCACCGCCTCGATCGAAAAATCGGAAGTGATCGCCGAATATCTGAAGAAGCACGGCTATCGGCAGATCGATTTCGGCAGCGAGAATTCGATGCAGAAGCTGTACGCCGCGGCCCGCGCCGGCAAACCGGCAAAGCTGTTCGCGGTGCTGAACGCGCGATTCCACGAGCAGGAAGCCTACATCGTCGCGGAAGCCGGCGTACCCGGCGCGATCACGATCGCGACCAACATGGCCGGCCGCGGCACCGACATCAAGCTCGGCGGCTCGCTGGAAATGCGCATCCAGCAGGAGGCCGCTTCCATCGAGGACGAGGCCGAGAAGGCCAGGAAGATCGAACAGATCAAGGCCGACATCGAGCACTTCCGCGACATCGTGCTGAAGGCCGAGGAAGAGGTCGAGATCGAGCCGGCGAAGGGGAGCAAGCCCGCCAAGACCGTGAAGAAGCCCGGCGGCCTCTACATCATGGGCTCCGAGCGCCACGAATCCCGCCGCATCGACAACCAGCTCCGCGGCCGTTCCGGCCGTCAGGGCGACCCCGGCCGCTCGAAATTCTTCCTGTCGCTGGAAGACGATCTGATGCGCATCTTCGGCTCTGATCGCCTCGACAGCATGCTGCAGCGTCTCGGCCTGCAAGAGGGCGAGGCCATCATCCATCCCTGGATCAACAAGGCGCTCGAGAAGGCGCAGCAGAAGGTCGAGGCGCGCAACTTCGACATCCGCAAGAACCTGCTCAAGTTCGACAACGTCCAGAACGACCAGCGCAAGGTGATCTTCGACCAGCGCATCGACCTGATGAAGGACGACAGCGTCGCCGAGACCGTCACCGACATGCGTCATGCCTTCATCGATGACCTCGTCGCCAAGCACGTGCCCGAGCATGCCTATGCCGAGCAGTGGGACGTCGCGGGCCTGAAGGAGGAGCTCAAGCGCGTGCTCGATCTCGACCTGCCGGTCGAGGACTGGGCCAAGGAAGAGGGCATCGCCGACGAGGAGCTGCTCACGCGCATCGAGAGCCGTGCCGACGAGCACATGGCGGCCAAGGTCGGGCAATGGGGGCCCGACGTGATGCGTTACGTCGAGAAGACCATTCTGCTCCAGACGCTCGACCATCTCTGGCGCGAGCACCTGATCATGCTCGACCATCTGCGCCAGGTCATCGGCCTGCGCGGCTACGGCCAGCGCGATCCGTTGCAGGAGTACAAGACCGAGGCGTTCAATCTCTTCCAGGAGATGAGTGCGCATCTGCGCGAGGCCGTCACCGCGCAACTGATGCGGGTCGAGATCGTGCCGCCGGAGCAGGAAGCCCCGGTGCTGCCGCCGATGGAAGCGCACAAGTTCGACCCGAACACCGGCGAGGACGAAATGGCGCTCGCCAGCGTCTCGCTCGGAGCGCAGGCCACCGACGCCGCGTTGCGCGATCCCAAGAACCCGGCAAGCTGGGGCAAGATCGGCCGCAACGAGGACTGTCCCTGCGGCTCGGGCAAGAAGTACAAGCACTGCCACGGGCGGTACGGCTAGCCAATAAGATCAATGGGTTAGACATTTCGACTGTTCAAAACTCCGTCGTTTTTGTCTAACTCTTGAAAGCGTTTCGATCCCGGTGGTGCTTGCCGAACTTCAGGGGCCCCACGAATGGACGGCGCTCGCTATCTTGAGGATGGCAAGCTCACGATTTTTCGGCGCAATGGCACCTACTACGCCCGCCTGCGACTTTCACCGGGGAAATACGTCACTCGATCGTTGAAGACGACGGTCGAGGAGATCGCCGTTCAGGCAGGCCGGCGGCTGCTGTTCCAATTGGAACATCGAGCCGAGCAGGGCCTTCCGCCGAAATCCAAATCATTTTCGGCTGTCATCGACGACTACATCCGCTTTCGTGAGCGGGATCATGCGCACGGCAAGACTTCGGCCGGGATGCTGCGGCAGATCAGGAGAGTCTCGAAGTTCTGGCGTGAATACGCTGGGCAGTTGGCTGTCGAAGACATCGACGACAAAGTGATGCGGGAATTTATTCCGTGGCGCCGGGACTACTATGCTTCGTTCGATGCGCTTCCGAAGAACGCCAAGCGGCATCCGTCTGACAAGACCCTTCAGTGGGACATGATGCTTGGCAAAGCAATCGTGAAGTGGGCTGCTGAGCTCCGAGGAAACAAGCCGCCGATCACTGTATCGTTCACACCCAAGAAGAAGCGGGTGCGGCCAGCTTTCGAGCTTTGGGAATTTCGTCAGCTATGGCGAACGCTATGCAGGCGAATAAAAGACTCCCGAGACGACCGCACACGAAAGAGCCGGGAGTTGCTTCGCATCTATGTTTTGATTCTTGCGAACTCGGGCTTCCGACCGGGCGAAGCGAACAATGTAGGTGTGCGAGACGTTCACCCATTCAAAGACGACAAGGGCCGTAGCAACTATCGCTTCGTTGTACGAGGAAAGACCGGAGAGCGAGATGTTATCATCAGGTCGGCTGCAAATAAGCGGGTTGACAAATATCTGACAAAACGTCGGTTGGAAGATCCCAACGGTTTGCTATTTGTCATGCCCGATGGATCAGAGATCATAACTCTGATCGATCAGTTTAATGCAGCTCTGCGAGATGCGGGCACTTTGAAGAGTAGCTTCGGAGAGAAGTACACCATCTACAGTCTTCGCCACTTCTATGCGGTGCAAACGCTGCGGAATGGAGTTGGAGTGTTCGAGGTCGCCCGTAACATGGGTACCTCAGTGGAAGTCATTCAGGAGTACTACGGTAAGCAGGCAACGGCTGCCGTGTTCGCAACGAGGTTGGGCGACTAATGTGACTAGCGCATTTTAGCTTACCTTGTGTCTTGGGAAAGAAAAAATTGCTGGCGCTGGCCCTTCGTCAGGGCACGAGGGCCAACCGACCTAGCGTATTCCACTAGTCGGTCGGCGTCATCGAATAGCCGCCAACCCCTCAGGCAACCATCGCTTGAGGTCGCCGCCAAAAAGCGATCGTTATCGGTAAACCACATCCTAGCTGGCTCAGAGTTAGCCGATAACTCGCCGAGCAATTCTCCGCTCTGGCTGCTCCAAATTTTAACTGTGCCATCTTTGTAAGAACCGGCGAGGCGATCTCCGCGTGCATTGAATACGAGTTCAACGAGTTCTCCCGAATATTCTGAGAGCTCGGTCTCGTTTCCATTATCGATATTCCAAATGCGCCCCTCTTGTGCACCGACGGCAGCTACCATTTTGCCCGAAGGGGAGAACCGTAAACCGGACAGATAGCTTCGTGCTTCAATGTTGCGCACTATAAGTCCATCGTCCACTCTCAAGATAGTCAGGTCCCTTCCCCTCGCCATCGCGACATGCTTGCCGTCACCAGAAATATCGAAACGAACTCCCAAGGCCATATTAGGGAGTTCGCGAACCACGGTTCCGTCGGATAAATCCCAGACGAGAATCGGACCGTTGTATCCTTGCGGGGCAAGAAGTTTACCGTTCAGTGACACCCGTGAACCGCGGTTCGTTATCATCGTTTCCAACGATCGGAGTTCGCGGCCAGAAGCGGTATCCCAAACCTTAGTCGATCCATCCCGAGAGAACGTGAACACCTGACGAGCATCGGAAGAGAATATAACTTGAAAAATTCCCTTGGTATGTCCGGCTAAGGTCGACACAAGAGATCGATTGTTAATTGAAGTTATACGAACGGTGTTATCAACAAATGCAAGTGCCATTAGCTGATTGTCGGGCGAAAAGCTGATCGTGGTCATGGTAGTCGAGGTCAGTGACCGATCTCGAAGCTGCTGTTGCTGACCAGAGATCACGTCAATAAGAACTGATGAATGAGGATAGTGGATCCCAAAATCCGGAGAAACCACGACTTTACTCCCATCGGGAGACGGAAATGTGCCCTGTATGGAGTAGTCATCACCCAAACAGACTTGTCGCCCTATCGCTGGGACAGGGCCAACGGACCACAAACGAGCTGAACCGTCGCGTGAGAGGGTGAATAGGCTCTCTTTGCCGGGCGTAAGGAGCAGATCTAGAATCTCATCGGTGTGGCCCCGCAGGGTTTTAAGCAGCTTAGCTTTATTTGAATTCCAAATTTGCACGGTCCCATCTTGTGCGCCCGTTATCACGAGCGAGCCGTCCGACGAGACTAGTACTCGTGTGAGCGGACCAATCCGCCCGTCCAGCGTAGCGAGTATTTTTCCAGTCTCGCTTTCCCAGACGATCGCGAGACCGTCATCCGCAACTGAAGCAAGTCGCAGCCCGTCGTTGGAAAATGCCAGTGATTGAACCCGGCCTTTATGTGCTTGAAACGTCCGAACCTTTTCACCGGAACCATCAGTGATTGTCACGTCGTTCGATGAAATCGATCTCGCAAAGCCTGCCAGCCCTGGACGAAGTGCGATGCTGTGGGTGCTGCCATCAGCACGAAGCCGAGAAGTGAGTTGCTTTCGTGGAACATCCCATAGTTCTGTGTACGAACCCGAGACGCCATAATAGCTAAGTGTTAAGACCTTGCAGTCGCCAGATAGTTGGGCGAACTTGATACCCTTATGATTAACTTGGAAGTTCAGGGTCCCCGATTTACCCCACAGCTGGACCTTTTCTGCATCGCTGGTGACTATAAGTCCTGCAGATGGGCAGAAACTCGGCGCCAGAAGGCTGACAACGCTTTCCGCGTTCATGCGAGCTACTGAAGTGCCGTCTTCGAGCCTGATGATTAATGCCTGACCATCGGTAGTTGTGAAGAATGCATGCTGATCGTCTACAAAAACGCTTCTCGAAGCATTGGCCTTTTGGTCAAAGTAAGAACTCAACTTTCGACCGGACCGCACATCAATCAGAATGGCATTGCCGCCTGAGATCAAGGCACGGTTGCCGTCCGGGCTTAAGCTAATGCTCTTTACATTGCTCTGGTCGTGTTCAAAGACAGCCAGCTCACTTATCTGAGTGACAACATCATACAGTCGCCTTTCAGCCTCCGCCACGTAAGGCCGATCATCATCCGCTCGGCGACGAGGAAGAGCGGCGATACCAAGCTGCAACGCTGTTCCATAATCGCCTTTGTCAGCGTGCTGCTTCGAGATTTCCGTGAGTCGAAGAGACTCTTGAATCTGAGTTTGGCGAAGTTGTCGTAAGGCTTCGTCGCGCGAACGATCGGCTGCTTTCCGAAGATCATCTGAGGCTATTCGAAGCACAGTTTCGTTGTTACGAGCAAGCACAGCCTGAGCGCGAGCCTCGTTCTCGGAACTGTAGAGAGAGTAAATCCAGACCAGAATTCCAAGCAATGGAGCTAGATAGACAGTCAGCTTAATTGGCTCGGCGTTGTTTCCCAGAAAAGTAACAGCGCCGTCACTCCAGTGCGAGACGCGGTTGTCAAATGGGCTAACTGCACTGTCATCGATAAGTGCGGGGAGCCAATGCGATTGCATATACTGATCGCTCGCGTTGCCCGCTTCGTCTGTGAAGTAGCCGCTATGTCCAAATTCAGAGTAACGATTCCGGAAGGAGGATCCAGTAGCCCCCGAAAACCCTGTGCGGCCCGCCATCCCTGTGAACAGAACTAAAAACTGGCTCAGGAGCAGAACTGCATCTTTCGAACCACAGTCATTTATGACCCGCTTCACCCTGGTCCCGATTAGATCTCGCCACGGAAAGCCGCTGCGGAGTACACTTCCAGCAAGCAATACTGTATGAATGCCAGGGATCTTCCGAGCCTTCTTTCCGATGAGGCTCCATCCGATAACGTGCGTTCCGAAACTATGCCCAACAAGATCAATTCGAGAATAAGTTTTCGCAGTTGAGATCGAAATCAATTCGCTGCGAAAGCGTCGCACTATGATCCATCGGAAAATCGGCAAGATGAATGCAAAAACGGAGAAGTACCCGTACTTGTAGTTTACAAAGTCTATCTGCTGATCCGGCAACAATGATTCATGTAGCAGTTGTTCTAATCTCTCTTGCCACTGACCATACGTTCTTATTCCGTGGACTGTAACAACCAGGCGGGAGCCGTGCGTAGGTTCCATCGTGAATTCCAGTGGTGCTTGCATCAAGCAAAGCGGGCCCGCTAAAGATACAAAAGTATTGCATCGCCTGTCCAACAGGACCGATACGCGGTTCAGCTATTGAACTTACTGATGGCGAGCGGGCTCCCTTAAAGGGTCTAGCCATCCGGGACTTCGCTCTTCGTATTTTCCAAGAGCATTCAGTAGTTCCTCACAGTCTGGACGAGAGCGAATGTTGTGTCGGGATCACATTTCCGCCTACGTCCTCGCTCGTTGGGCTGCCTAACGACTTGGGCCGCCACACCTTCGAGATGAGTCGCAACCGTTTCCTCGGCTGCCTAGCGATTAGAGGCGAACATCCGGCGTTCTTCTGAAAGCTGGCACTTGAATTGACGTTCCAAGTAATCTGCAAGAATTGTAGGCTCCGTAGAGTTCGACCGTCACAATTTATCCTCTCGATCTCCCGGGTATCTGCATTAGGTGCTGTCGCCCGACTCTAACGAGCGTTTGCTTGTGGCTTTTGTTGCTTAAGGAATTCAGTCGGTTCTACGTCGAGCGTCGTAGCAAAGCTTCTCTATGATCGTTAGGCTGTGATCGTTCTAGAAATAGAGGCATGAGGTCGCAGCTAGCTTTGGTCTTTAATCCCCCCGCTTGATCGATTGGCTAGCCCCTGTCACGCCGCTGCCGGTTGTTCGTGCCCATGATTGCACTGATGATCCCGCCCAAGAATGGGATCTGCGAGACGCCAATTTTATACATTTGAACAATGTCCCGAGAGGGAATCTCGTCGGCGACTGTCGTAGCAAGTGCCGGCGGATAAGCTATTACAAGGAAGAGCAAAAACAGAACGGCATTTGGCCACTGTAGAAAATAGAAGCCAGCGAGAGCGGCAGCGAGCAAGATTACAGATACAACGATCTTCATAGATAACCGCCTTTGTAACGGAAGATTCCAAAGAGCTGCTCAACGCCAAGGGAGTATCGCTTAATGAGAGTCGCATCAGCGACGTCGCTTCGCGTAAATGCTAAGCAGACGGGATAACCGACGATCATAAATGCCAAGAACAACAGGCCCTTCCAGAAGCTCAGGAGGCTGAATCCGAGAATGCCGCCGCCAAGAATCAGGCAAGGATAGATCACACTGAGAAGAATTAGACCGAAGGAAAGACTGGTTGTCGCGGATCGCAAGTAGCTCACAGCCTGACCAGCAAACAAGCACAGGAGCATTGCTGACGCTGCTGCCAATTCTGGCACCCGTGCCAGATACTCCAATGCGACCCGCGATTTTCGAGCGAGTTCTTCCTCCGTTGCCACGTCGGCATTTTGAAGAATAGGAATGGCGCCCAACATGAAAACAAAGATGAGTGCGATCGTGAGGACTCCGACCGCGATTATCAGACCCGTGAACTCTAAGAGACCTTTGAACGTTCCAGTATCTGACCTAAGTAACAGTGTCGAAAACGTGAGAAACGCATAGGTCATGGTCCTTCCCGATACCATGAAGTCCTCTAGACGCCACCCGGGACTGTGCTGCTCCACAAATTCGAGCACCATCTGCTGGCTTCGAAGCATGGAAGAGACCCACGTGTGCGGATCGAGAAATTCGAGGGTCGTCGGCGCGAACCAGGAGAGCCAAGGGCCCCCAGATCGAATTGCTGGTTCGAAGAAGAACAGGCCTAAAATCGTTATCGTCGGAAAGATAGTGGGAGCAAGGCTTCCATTGCTTCCGCGCCAAAGGAAAACCACTAGGAGCGGGAAGAGCAAGGGACTGCGGGAAAGCTCTCTAAAAAGGGTTAGAGTCTGTTCGAGAGGCAGACTGAGAAAGCCCGACATCCGATTCCCCGGCACTCCAATCTGTGTGACTTCGCCTGCTCCACGCTGGAGTTGATTGCGTTAAAAGGCGTCCCGGTACATCCGCCAACGTGGCCCTCACCTACACAATTAAAGCTTGAACAATATCAAAAGCGCAAGCGGAGACGAAGCAAGCCTTCTGCGTTCTTGTTCTGTTCGAGGAAAATTAAAGGGGGGGGGGCTCCGGCTGCACCTGTAGACGATCGCGCTTCTAATCTGGAACGTGAGCCCTTGGCTCATTTGCTCTCACAGCGCCAAGCACTTGAGCAGGCTCAATTTGGTATCGTTTCGCCCATTCAAGAATGCCGCGAGGCCTGTAGTTCTTATCAGTCCTGTATCGGTCAAATACGGATGCATCTATTGTTTCGTTCACGTTGGTGTTCGTCCCATCGTTATTCGGCTGTGGGGCTTCTCCGATCGGCCGGTAGTAGCGCCTGGATAATTTTGAGTACAGGCCGTACATAAATTCACGGTACGAATCGCAAATGTCTGCTTTCAGTGCGTCGCCGTCCAGCTCAACATCATTTTTGAAGGTCAGCCCATGCAACGAGGCCTTCTTCATCATCCATCTTAGGGGAATTTGAGCAAGGAGGTCGCTCGGATAGCCTCCGCCTACGTTGGCGTGAGCGCCAACGAACCATCTCTGTTCTACGCTCTCTAGCGTCCGAGGAGCGGCTACAACAGCGTTTGGGTCCGTCGGCCTTCTAGTCGTCCAGAGCGTCGGGGAAAATGCCCGCCTATGTTCGTCGATCGCCATTGCGTGATATGCGTTCTCTATCGGGACCCTCAGTCCTGTATGGAGCCATCCAAAACTTGAACGACTTATCCCCGGGATGTGGCCGAACGGCAGACCGAGTGCGCCAACGGTATCCCAAACCGCCACTACCTTGATGGCGACCCGCTGCGAGTACTTTACCAAAAGGCGTTCCTCGGGATCCTTACCGCTGTCTCCATTTTCCCAGAGATGCCATATCGTGTCAGCTTCAGAGCGCTGATATCTCGCATAAAGCTGTTTGACGCCGAGAGCGCCTCCGGACTTGAGAAGACCGCATTTGGTAATGAGCCCTGACAAGCTCCGTGCTGCGTAGGCACCACGACTAAAACCGAAGATGAAGACCTCGTCGCCTACTTCATATTGGTCAATCAGCCACTCGTAGCCACCTTTGATCAGATCATCCAATCCCTTGCCGACCGTTCCGCCCCAAAATCCGTTTACACCTCTTGCGTAGTATACGTGTTGCTCAGAATCATCTTCGCTTTTTGGTGCGCAGACTGATTTGAGCCGCCACACGTTCGTGTTGTCATCGACTGCATTGAACGTACCATCTAAAAAGACAGCAAGTCTCTTCTTGGGCCGCTTAGCGATCGTCGGCTCAGCCATCTTTCGCTCCTATGAGATCCTGCAGCTATAGGCTCCTGGGTCGCTGTTCTACGCAATCCGTGGGGACGTGGACTATTGATAGCGAATCGCCTCCCATGATTGAGCCTGACGCTCGAATGGCCAGCGACTATTATGCCGGGCGCTTGGTCCCGCTCGCGGCACTTCAAAAGTCAGGCGCCACATTAATAAAAGGTCAATCGCAGCGGCGAGCTCAAATAGCTAAGTACAATTAGATGATCTTTACGAACGAAGCCTCCGGAAGTGCCGCTCCCCTAACTTCGGAGACGTCGATTTGCCTCCGGAAGCCATCTAGCGGAAACGAATCCGATCCTATCGCACCTGAAGTCAGAGCCCTCGCGATTGCATTGCAGTAGCCGATTTCTCCCGACTTAGCATTTGAGCAGATTCGAGAGGCGTTGACGACGGAGCTGCCAATTGCTCGCACTCCCTTCCAGGACATAAGCCAAACAGCCTTGCCCGAAAATAATCCAATCGCACAGCCTAAGCCGGCGAGCGATAAGCTCAGGTTCTCCTGATACGCTCTACAAAGCTGAGTCGTCTTCAATGACATTGACCTTGACGCACGGAGGGCTTGCTTTACGACGGCGCCCGCATCGACTTCATCTGGGGGTAGATAGAAATGCCCTACTACCCCATCACCTGTATCTTTGTCGAAGTAACCACCATGCCGAGTAATCGCGTCCTGAGCGCTCTCGACCACCTTATCGATAAACATCGAGAATTTCGGTGGGTCTGTCGTCAGCAACATTGCAGACGAAGAGTTGCGGATATCCATTACAAGCGATATCGTCTCTATCTCGCGTGGGTGTAGTGCCTCTTTTCTGACTTCCACGCAGCGTTGCCACGGCCAGACGAATGGAACATGCGGCTCTCTTATCGGATCGAACGAGCTGGGGCCGTAGTATTGCTCAAACAACCGGTTGCTATCGAGTTCAATTCTTAAGACGTCCGCGGGAACATGTTTAAAGAAATATCGGGCCTCACGGCAAATTTCTTGTCCACGCTCGCTGCAGCGAAGTAGAAACGTCCGCCGGTCGAGCAAGTCTTCTTCAGAGGTGTCGGCCTCGTCTAGTGCATAGAAAAAGAGAAACCCCCGTCCAGCGAAAATCTCTATTACAGATTTTTTGAAGATTGGCCTTGTGTCGACGTACTTTATCGGAGTGGTGTGCCCAATTTCAAACAAACTCGACGAAAGAAGACCGCTGCTCGCCGAGGCAAAGCTGTCAAACAGAGGTTTGAACTTCCGGAGGTAATACCCATATCGTCCACTCATGCTTGGACTAGCTGCGGGTGACGGCTCTTGTTTGAAGGATCGATTCCCCCAAAAGAAAACTAGCCTGCGATCTGAGCACGAGACGCACCAAGCAGCTCGGATTTTGATCCGCGAACTTTCTAAGAATAGACTGTCGAGCTCAACGCTCTGGAATTGCGGAGGCCGATGAATGTCATCGAGCCTCTCAAAACAAAACCAGCCATCTGCTATGTCCATGGCTGCTGCTCGCAGATTTTTTCGAACAAGAAACCAATTAGCTTGGTGTGCTCCTTCTTAGTGAGGCCGGCTAGGTCACACTCAGCCGGGACCTTTTCTGGATAAGCCGAGAAATATCTCCAACGGTCCCTGCTGAACTCCCCACTGTTAAACACCTCCATAACAGCTGGAAGAATGCTTACGAAACGGCCGCTCTTGTCGTTCCTCATTATATCGACGATGACCAAATCCGCAGGTGTCGCGATATCCTTCAAGGTGTCTAGGTCTACCACAAACAGATATTCGAAAATCGGGGCTGGGCGCCGCCCGACAAGACTAACAACGATCTTTGACGGAATGCGGCTGCTCGCGTCCTCTTCTTCAACCAGATCAAGCTCGACGGCGGACTCTGGCGGAAGGAATTCAAAGATCCGATCGTGAAGTTGGTGCGCGAGCGACCGAGCCTTTGGCCATTCATCTTCTAAATGTATGATTTTCACGACCGAGATGCCTCCCCTTTCCCTTTGGCGTCTAATTCAAAGAAGAATGACGTCGTGGCCGTTGGAGGCCGTTTTGAAATTAGCTCGGATTCGAAGTCGAACACAGCTGTATCGTCATGCGCTAGTAGGATGCGTTGACTTACTGCGAGCCCAAGCCCTGTGCCCGGCCGCCGAGTGGCCAAGTACTGTCGAAAAGAGCGAACCCATGGATCAAAGATTTTCTGTCGCTCATCCTCATCAATTGGGACGCCGACGTTCTGAACTTCGAACCTCCAACGATTGCTCTTGAGAAAGCTCAATTCGATAGTCAAGTGCCGATCCTGGAAAGAATACTTCACGGCGTTGTCGATCAAATTAAAAATGACGATTTTTAGAAATTCTCTGTCGGCGGAAACCCAACGGCGCCGCATATCCGGATGTACGATCAATTCAACTCGCAGGCCACGGCGGCGGATTTCGCCTCGATTGATGGCCAATGTATCCCTTACAAGCTCGACGGGATCGACATCAGACCAGCGGATCGACGTCTTGTCGAAGCTATCCAGTAGATAACGAGGAGCATCGGCCAGTGCATAAGCTTCGTTTAGCCATAGTAGAGCATCTGAGATCCCGGTTCGCATTGTGGGGGTGTCGAAGAGCTTTGTTAGCTTAGTGGGCATCCGAGAGTAAATGCGCACCCGGTCCGAGATCAATTCGACCTCGGAGATGGCGGCCGAAAGGGACCCACGGATAACGTGCCGAATTTGTGCTTGCGTAGCGAGATTGTATTCTCGAAAGTCAATTACCCCGCATGCGCCGCGGATGTGTTCAAGGATTGGGTCCAGCAGTTGTAAGTGCGCAGATTGGATCAGCTGATCTTCGAAACAAAGTACGATGCGTTGCGAATTACGATATTCAGTAGAAGCGTTGAAAATCATGCAACTTAGATCGCGTTTCCCAATGTCACTGTGGGCTAGGCAAGCGCCGTTGCTGCGCGGGCTCGCTTCTGAATAATAAACCGATCGATGATCTATCTCGAATGGCTCCGGCTCAAATTTCGCGTCGTCGATGTTGGGAAATTCGGGGAAAATGGCTATGGCCTTTAGCCCGGGGATTACGGGTTTTGCCTGTTTGTATAGCCAGGATAGATCAAAATTTCTCAACCCTCGTTGGTCTAGCTTATTCGATATGTCTCCGTGTATTGCGGAAACGTTGACATAGGGGAGGTGCGTAGACAGAAGCGACGCCAAGCTAACGGTCACGTTGAGGTCTGTCAGGCTAAAATCATTACCGAGATAATCGGCCTTCTGCTTACCAATCGCTACAATCAAATACTGAGCATATTTCGTGTTCTGACCGGTCAGAACGTTCACTGCATCGGTCGAGCAAGGCACTATCATCCAGGGCGAGTTGCCAACGATGGCGATGATCTCGTCGGGAATGCGCCTCTCAACTACATGGCTTCGGGCTGACCTGCGACCTTCGATCAACGGAGCGATAATTGGAGCTGGGATGGGGGACGGTTTTTTTCGCCGTCGACCTTTCTCCGAAACGGCGTTTATGCAGATATATTCATTGCCCGTCAGCTCGAAGAGCATGATTGAACGTGATCGACAATACTCCTGAGTTAGCTCACAGATTTGAGAGATCGAGGCTCCCTCAGAGAGTAGCGTCAACATCTCATTTAGGGCCGATGCGACTCGCTCATCTCGTGATCTCGCGATCTCGGCAAAGAATTGACGCCTGGTGATCTCCAGTTGCATCAAAATGAGCGGCGACAATTCAGTCGATTGCGGAAGAAAGGCTATGGCAATGCCAGCGCTGTCATGGGGGATTAATTTCTGCTTTCGATCCAGCGAGGTTATTTTTCCTTTGGCTGGCAAGATATAGATCAGTGAACCCTCATAGTTGCTGCCGCATTCCTTTAGAAATCTTGCGATCGATCTTCTCGACAGCTTGATCTCGTTGTTTTCCGGATCAACGCTCTTCAGCGCGATGCGTGCCGGAGCCCCAGATTCCTTTGCACCGGGTGGCGTTCCGTAGGCTAAGGTTAGGAACGGCCCAGCCCCCTGCTTCTCGTCTTGAAGATAGGCAAGTACGACGGTAGGCGGCTCCGTGATCCTAGAAATCTGGTCTAGATATTGTTGCCGCGAAAGGGAACCGCGACTCGGTTCGTCATAAGCAACAGAGGTTGGTAGTGTCTCCAGCCATTTCTCTAATGTCGTTACGTCATTGGAGGCACTCACGTTATACGTAGCTCCTCAGTGAGGCTACGATCAATGGTGCCCAAGAGGCGACCCACCCGATACAGAGAATGATCGTCGAGTACCGAAGAAGCAGAAATTTCTTCGCTGCGATTTTCGCCACAACGTACGTCTGATCGGCGAGCATTGCGGCTCGGGCCTTTTCCCGGTCGGAAATCTCAATTCCTGTCAGTGCAAGCCATTCGGCACTTGAGTTGAGGCTCGCGATATCCAAAAAGTAGTAGATGTTGAGGCGTTTACTCTTAGGGAAAATGAACGGCAGGCTTTTTCCGGGAGACAGCTGAGGAATGAGAGCCATTAGCGCCAGAAGAATGCACAGTATGAGCGTCGGAACCATAAGGGCAGAAGATCCTCCCCGTGCTACGGTCGCGGCCGAGAAAGACTGATCTGGGCTATTCTGAAGCCCAAGGATGCCAAGGCATAAGCCGATAAAAAAGACGAGTTTCGTTTCTCCGAAACGATTTCCTGAGGCAATTTCCCTCCAAATATTCACTAATTCGGACATTTCGAATGACGGGCTCAATTTATGGAATCGACGATCCTGCAACGTAGAGGAGAACGTGCGCTGAATGCAAGTTAGCCTAAAGTGGATTCCGCAAATGAATTGCTGCGCTTCAAGGGGAAGCGATCACCCTCGGGCTACCCTGCGCGATAGGCCAAAGGCAACCTGGACGAAGCAGCCGCCGGCCTGCCTGAACGGCGATCTCCTCGACCGTCGTCTTCAACGATCGAGTGACGTATTTCCCCGGTGAAAGTCGCAGGCGGGCGTAGTAGGTGCCATTGCGCCGAAAAATCGTGAGCTTGCCATCCTCAAGATAGCGAGCGCCGTCCATTCGTGGGGCCCCTGAAGTTCGGCAAGCACCACCGGGATCGAAACGCTTTCAAGAGTTAGACAAAAACGACGGAGTTTTGAACAGTCGAAATGTCTAACCCATTGATCTTATTGGCTAGCCGTACCGCCCGTGGCAGTGCTTGTACTTGTAGTGGAAGTGAAATCTCGGAATTGTTTCAGTAGCTTGCAGCC
>NZ_JAFCKJ010000016.1 GCF_018130465.1 Bradyrhizobium canariense | reverse complement strand
ATGTTTCCTCCGGTTGGCTCTATTAGAATTAGGACCATCGCTTTCCATATCGGACTAGTCGTAGTTTCAGGCGCCCTAGAGTTCAGGGCACCTGACCGTTGATGATCCATTAGTTGGGTTTCAGAAGGACTTTCCCGCCTTTTTGCGCATGCGCCATGGCCTGAGTTGCCTGCTCGAGCGAATAAACGCCGGCGACCGGAACGTGCAGTTTGCCTTCGGCGATCAGTCGCTCGGCTGTCCGAGTATGAGCCGCAAGCTTTTCGTGTGCACCTCGAAAGCGCGGATATCCCAGCCAAAACCCTTCCAGGGTCACCTGCTTGAAAATAATGATCAGAGGACTCATGGCCGCGGGCTTTCCGCTGATGCCGCCATAGGCAACCATCTTGGCGTTCGACGTTAGGCAAGACGCAACCGAGTGCGAGGAGTCGCCACCCACGCCGTCGATGCCCAGCTTGATTCCAGCCTTGCCGGTCGCCGCTGCGACCTGCTTCGCAACGTCCGGTCCATCGACAAGCACGATGTCAGCTCCGGCTGACTTGAGCTCATCCACGAGTTCGGATCTGCGCACGAGGCTTACCGAGCGCAGTCCGAACTCCCGTGCAAACGCAATGACGCTGCGCCCCACACCGGAATTGCCGGCGTTCTGGATGATCCAGTCGTCCTTGCCGAGTTCGACATACTCGGTTAAGAGCAATGCCGCTGTCAGCGGATTGATCCGAAGCATTGACAGCTGTTGGGGATCGGCTTGCTCAGACAAGACGATGAGATCGGCGGCCGCGACCGTTATGGCCTGCCTCCACACGGGAAGTCCGGTCGGAATGGCGACACGATCGCCAGTCTTTACATTTTTAACCGAGGCTCCAACGGCGACAACGCGTCCAATAGCTTCGTTGCCGAGCGGCGCCGGCGGCTGTGGCCTGATCCCATACCTGCCACGGATCATCAGAAGTTCAGCGGGACCGATCGCTGAGTATTCGACTGCGACCGTGGCTTCATTTGCTGCGGGCGGTGGGGGTGGATCGCTTTCGACAACTTCAACCACCTCTGTGGGATTGCCAAACTTCGCCATTTGCAAAAACTTCATTGTTCCTCCGCGAGAGCCGTATGGCTTATTCCGCCAATTATTCTCATGGGTTCGCCGACGGCTCGACACAAAACCATGCTAGGTTCGTAATGAACTGTCGGAAATGGTTGGCGCTTGCGTTCGGTAACTCTAATAATAAGAGTGGCAAAAAGACAAGTGAATTCTTGCATGAAGTCCTGGTCGGGCCGTTGGATAGCGGGCCATGCGATTTTACTCTAGTAATAAGAGTTATTCGGAGGTCCACGCAGATGCGCTCGAAGAGTTTTGAGGGAATGGCTTGTTCGATCGCCGGGGTGCTCGATGCCGTCGGCGATCGCTGGGCAATTCTGATCCTGCGCGACCTGTCGCTGGGTTTGAGCAAATACGAGGATTTGAGAAAGTCGACTGATGTTACCCATGCCACCTTGTCCGACCGCCTCAAGCACCTTGAGGAAAATGAACTGATCGAGCGGCGGCAGTATCAGTCGGGTCCCGATCGTTACGAGTACCTCCTGACCCAAAAGGGCAGGGACGTCATCCTAGTCGTTCGGGCGCTTGCCCAGGTCGGGGACAAATGGGGAATTACCGGGGACGCCGGCCCCCCTCTCAAGTTCATCAACAAGAACAGCGGACGCCAAGTGAAGCTGGCGCTCGTGGATGAGAAGTCAGGGGAGGTGGTCCGTATGAGGGATGTTCGGCCTCAGGCCGGCCCAGGCGCCGACGATCTGGTGAGGTGGCGACTGACCAAGTTCGATCAACGATGATTTCTTTCCCACTGCATGGGAAAAGCGCGACGAGGTATGAGGGGGCCCTCTCCCGGCTACAGCCATCAGGACGGGAACTTAGGTCAATTCTAGTTGGAATTGATTTTCTCGAGGATCGACTTCTTGGTTCGGGGTGTTAGCACCGGCGAGAACGCCAACCGATATCTTGTCCAAAGTGACTGCTGACATTGAGCGGGTTCTGTAGAGCCCGAGCGTACGAAAAAGCTTCAAAGTGACAGGCGCGGAAGTAGGTACACGGTGCGGTCCGGATTTCGGATTATTCATGAAGCATGAAAATGAAAAGTGGGGAGACGTAACAAGAGCCCTGGCGCGGCAATCATAGAGTAGACGACGCAAGTCACCTGCCTGGCCGATGTCGATGTTCTCTGCCACAAGTGGCGAGCAGGGCATGTCCACACGCGATTGGATGCGAGGGCTTCGGCGGTTGGCAGGCCGAATTCGGGCTCCCTCACTGCCGCCGGTCAAAGTCGTTTTCAGGGGCGCTGTCTGGCCCGATCGATTGTTCGAGCCCGATGTGCGGGCGGGCGGAGGGTCATTGCCGTCGCTTCCGCATCCTTGATTCGGCCTGTTGAGGCGGGCCGGAGATCGTTGTGACGCGATTGGGGAGAGCATATTGCGTTAGGAATAAGCGCTCCAGAGGCCGTGCATCTTTCCTAAAGATGCTCCGACCAGGAGTCGGTGATCCATGGCTCGAGCCGTTCAGGCTGCAAGTCCAGTCCCGTTCCAGAGGCTTCCGGTATCGCGAGCATGCCATGCCGGCTGACGTACGGTGTGCCGGCAAGGCGCAGGAGCGGGTTGTCCATCATGTCGCACTCTACAAATGGATACGCGGCGCAGGCTCCGCCACGGCGCGGTTCAAGCACCGCCGACATTTGAAGCGAGGCGTGGAAGTTCACAGTCGTGCCAAACACATGGGGCATGATGGGCAGGTCATAGGCCTGCGCGAGCGCCCAAATTTGGCGAAAGCCGCTGTAGCCTCCGCATATCGAAAGGTCGGGTTGAAGAATATCGAGGGTGCCTGCGGCGAGAAAATCGCGAAAGGCGCGCACGCTTCCGAGCGCTTCTCCTCCAGCCGTTGCGACCTTGGCGGCCCGCACAAAGGTTTGATAGCCCGGGAGGTCCTCCGGCTGTACTGGTTCTTCAATCCAGAGCAGGTCGGCATCTTCCATGAACTTGGCCGCGCGGATGGCGGCGGCCGCGGTATAGCTCTGGTTGATATCGACCATGATACCGATGTCAGGGCCCACCTGCTTGCGAAGCGCGTTTGCCATGATGCCGTCGGCTCTCGGCTCAACGCCACCCCGGGGCTTTATGGCTTTGAAGTTAAGCGAAAGATACTGATCGACCTCGCGCTGATACTCCCGGTAGGGATCAGGCTGCATTCGCACGAAGGGTCCGCTTGCGTAAGCAAACACTTCGTTGCGCACCGCTCCACCCATCAGTGCTGCTACGCTGATTCCATGCATTTGCGCAGCAAGATCGTGCAAGGCCATGTCGACGGCCGATATCGCCATCATCGCCGCGCCGCGCCGATCATACCCGACCGAGCCGCACATCGATTGAAAATGGCGGCCATACTCGGCGGGCGACTTGCCCAGGATGAGTCCAGCCAACCGGGCGCGGATGAACGCGCCGGCGGCGTGCGGGGAGTTGCCTGCCTCTCCCCAGCCGGAAAGCCCGCTATCTGTGCGTATCTGGATAAGCAACGCGTCCCGCTTGCGGAACACGTTGAGTGCGTTTCCCATGGGCTCGGCCAGCGGAAAGCTAAGATTGAAACCATGAATTTCGATGATTTTCATAGCGGATCACTGGGTGCAAGCGAGGGCAGGGGTCAGCCCGGCTGAATATTTCCGTTCTCGACGATACGGGCCCATTTGGCGATCTCGTCATCGATGCGTGCTGCAAATTCCGACGGCGAGCTGCCAACGGAAATAAAGCCGAGTTCCGTCATCCTGAGCCGCAGTGCCTCACCCTTGAAGGCCTTCCCGGCAACCTCCGCAAGCTTGTCGATGATGACAGGCGGCAGCGCGGCCGGTCCGACCAGGCCGAAGATTGGCGTGGCGTCGACGGCCGGCAAGCCGGCCTCGGCCATCGTGGGGACGTCCGGCAACTGTGCGACGCGGCCGTCTCCTGTAACGGCCAGGGCACGGACCACGCCCTGACGGACCTGCTGTCCAATCGCTGCAACGGTGGCAAACGTCATTTGGACCTGACCGCCAATCAGATCGGTAATGGCCGGTGCTCCGCCTCGATAGGGCACATGAAGAATATCGATCTCGGCGGCTTGTCGCAGTTGCTCTCCGGCCAAATGAATGGCGGTTCCAAGCCCCGCCGAGGCGAAGTTGATCTTGCCCGGCTGAGCTTTGGCGAGCGCGACAAACTCCCGCAGGCTATTGGCGGCCACAGAGGGATGTACGACGAGAACGAGTGGGGAAGCTGCCAGGAGCGAGATCGGCGCAAAGTCGCTCTTGGTGTTGTAGGGAAGCTTCGCGCGAAACAGCCCGGGGTTAATGACAAAGGCGCTATCGATCATTCCGATCGTCTGGCCGTCGGGGGAGGCGGTCGCGACCGCCTGCGTGCCGACCATGCTGGCGCCGCCACCGCGATTATCGACAATGAAGGGCTGGCCCAGGGCACGTTCCATTTCCGATGAAATCAGCCGCGCGATGATGTCCGAGGCACCTCCCGCGGCATAGGGGACGATGAGTTTCACGGGTCGTTGCGGGTAAGTCTGCGCCTTGGCTGCTCGCAGCAACGGCGAAGCAGAAAGCGCGGTTGCCAGCCCCGACCCGACGATCGTTCTTCGCGTCAATGAGGACATGGCTCAATCGTTGAATTTGAAACCGGGCAAGGGCTCGCCGACCGGCCCTGGATCGGCAATCGAAGCGCAATTGGACTGCATCGGCTTCCCCGCCAGGGCGGCCTGAACGAATGCAAGCTCGTCAGCATAGGCTGCGTGCACCGTTCCGTTATGGCTCACGCCGGCATAGGTCTTCCAAACCACATGGCTCCTTGCAGCGCACAGTGCGACAACCGCAGCATATTGGCGCTGTGGTAGGATCGACTTGTCGGCTAGGCCTGTCGCGAGAAAGACCGGTACCGGCATTTGCACCGGGCTCATGTCTATCACGGCGCTGAGACGGTCCGTGATCTCCGGATCCTTCAGGCTGTTTGCCAGAGTGAGGCCATTGTTGCGAACGACCTGAGCAAGCTCCGCGTTACATCCCTCTCGGGCGGCTTGCAGCAGGGGCTTCCCCGGCTCAGTCACGAGGTCGTCCGGCTTCTTTGCATCGTCCCCAAGAGCGCCGCCGATCATCATGAGAAGGCTGAGTTGCGGCGGAACGGTACGTGCAAAACTTGGCTCGCCTGAAGGCTTCTGGTCTGCCGCGGGAAACCGAGAAACGATGCCGGTTGCGATCGATGCCTTGATGTTGAGCTCTGGCGCGTATGAAGGTGCGAGGCGCGTTGCCCCGAGGGAGGCACCGGAGCCCTGCGACTGACCCGTGATGATGATGGTGTTGGCGATCTGACCGTTCCCTTGCTCGAGCGCGGCCCTTGAGGCATCGAGCACCGAGCGTCCTTCTGCCTCCCAGTTCAGATAAGGATGCGGGCCGGGTCCGCCGAGACCTTGATAGTCGGTCGCAACGACGGCGAACCCTTGTTCCAGCCAGTTGTTGATGTACTCGCCGTCCCTCGGTCGATGCCTGCTCCAGGACGGGGCACACCTGTCGGAGGCGCCGAGCGTGCCATGCGCCCAGGCAATAAGCGGCCATCCGCCCTGTGGCGCGGCTCGCTTTGGAAGATAAAGCGTGCCGCTAACTGGAATGATGCCGGATCGCCACCTTGCGTCCGTCGAGGTGTACAGGATTCTCTTCGCCGTTGCGGCCGCAACGATCTCAGACTGATCGGGTATGCCCTCCTCGCGTAGCATGACACCTGGCTTCTCCGGCAAAGCACCGCTCCAGCGGTAGAACGGCGACAGATCCTGGTCACCAACGAGCGGTCCCTGAGGTAACGACTCCGCTGCGGCGTGAAGCACGCCCGCATAAGGCGTGGCGTGGAGAGCGAGTACGGCGACGCTCATTCTTGCAAGTGCTTTCATTGCTTTCCTTCCTACGTTTTTTTTGCGCAGCTCCCGAAGCAGCGTTCGTTTGTGACCCATCGCATTCATTTGCTACGGCGCGGTCCTGCCGACGTCGCGAGGTAGGCGTGTTTCCGCACTCGAAAGCCGCGATGGCAGCCAATCGAGAATCCTATTCAACCTGCAGCCCGATCCGACGGATGACATCTCCCCACTTCTCCGATTCCGCGCTCAGCAGCGCAGCCGCTTGATCCGGGCTCGTAGCCCGCGGCTCGAGGCCAACCTTGGCGAACTGAGCCACCGCGTCGGGCTCCTGCAGCACAGCATTGAGTGCCGTGTTGATCTTGCCGATGGTTTCGTCCGAAATCGCTGCCGGACCATAGAGCGCGAACCATGTTTCGACTTGATAGTTGGGCAAGCCTGCCTCGGCCGAACTCGGCACGTCCGGCAGCAGCCGCGTACGATGCTGCGATGGGACGACCAAGGGTCGCAATTTTCCCTCGGCGATGTAGGGCGACGAGTTGCCGACAGCGTCGATCATCACCTGCAGTCTTCCGCCGAGCACATCTGTCAGCGCCGGTCCGTTGCCGCTATAGGGAACATGCAACATCTCGAAGCCGGCCATGTTCTTCAGCAACTCGCCGGCGAGATGCAGGATGACGCCGGTCGCAGAACCGTAGGCGAGCTTGGTCGGGTTCGCTTTGCCATAGGCGATCAGTTCCTGCAGGCTGTTCACGGGCATGCCAGGATTGACCGAGACCACCAGAGGTCCGGTGCCGATCAGCCCCAGCGAAGTGAAGTCGTTGATCCCGTCATAGGGGAGGAGCTTACGCAGATGCGGATTCACCGCGTGGGTGGATACGCCGCCGAGCAGCAGCGTGTAGCCGTCGGATACGGATTTTGCGACGAATTGCGACCCGATGATCGCGCCCGCGCCAGGCCGGTTCTCGATAACGATCGACTGCCTCAGCCGCTCGCGCATGCGCTCTGCGATGAAACGCGCGACCACGTCGCTGCTCCCGCCAGCCGCGTAGGGCACGATGAGCTTGATGATCCGGTTGGGATAATCGCTCTGCGCGCGGGCCAGCCAGGGAGTTGCGAGCGCGCCGAGCAGGCCTAGGCTAACCCGCCGCGTCAGCCCTCTCGCCCTTGTCATCCTGTCTCTCCCGCTCTTTCGGCGGCCGCAAGCCGCGCGGCGTTATTTTTCTGCCTTCGAGCATGCCCGCTGTTTCTGCCTTGAGCAGGCCGAAACCGCCCGCGATCGACCACCACATGTGATCGGCGCGATGGACGATCAGGCATTCGAGGCTGCGCTGCATCAGGTCGCCCTCGTAGGAATGGCCGAGTGCGATGTGCACGATTTCTTCTGGTAGCCCCACCGCAATGCAGACGTGGGCGCCGTAGACCGGATGCCGCAGTGCGGGCGAGCCGGCCTGCGACTTGTCTGCCTCCCATCGCCTTCGGTTGGCGGGATCGAACTCCCAGGCTTTGCCGACATCGTGCAGCAGTGCACCCGCAAGAACGATGTCGCGGTCGACAACGGCTTCGGGGAATTCCTGGGCAAACTCGTCTGCGATCGCCATCGAGATTCGGGCCACGCTGCGCAGATGCACCGCCTGGCTGCCCCGCTTCAGCGCGAAGACCCCCGGCGTCGCCTCTCCGGGAATGGCGGTGAGCCGCGGAAAATCGGTTTCGGCCAATGCATAGGCCCAAGCCTCGATGGCCTTGTGGCGCAGTTCTTCATCCCGAATGTGCGCAAGTTCCGGCAGGTCTTCGAGCACCGTCGCGCGCAGGGCGTCTGTGATAGGGCGGGGCGGGCGTCGATCAAGGAAATACATGGAGAACCACTATTCGTCTCGATCCATGTTGCCGCCGCCCATAACATAGTTTCAAATACCGATTTGATCATAATTCATGCTCTGGAGTTATATATGGCAATCAGCGTACGCGAGATGGACGTGTTCCGATGCGTGATGCAATCAGGCTCGGTGACCAACGCGGCCATCACCTTGAATATTTCGCAGCCGGCGGTCAGCCGCATGCTGCAGCAGGCGGAGGAGCGTCTCGGCTTCAGGCTGTTCGTACGCCAGAAGAAGCGACTGAAACCGACGAGCGAGGCGCAGAGCCTTTTCGCAGAGGTTATGAACGTGTTCGCGGCGATCGAGCACACCCAACGGCTGGCGCTTGAGCTTCGCGACGGTCGGGCGGGGCTCCTGACGGTTGCGACCGTGACCGGCTTCGGTCACACCATTGTGCCGCAAGCGGTCCGGCGCTTTCGCGCCGAACGGCCGGACGTCTCGGTTGTCATTCAAACGATGACAGGGCCGGAGGTCGTCACCCGCGTCGCCCAAGGGCGAGCTGATCTCGGCCTGACCGTCGGCCCGATCGGTGATCCGTCCCTTGAGAGCACTATTCTCTGCACGACGAACCTCGGCTGCGTGCTGCCGGTCGGCCACCGGCTTTCAGCTAAAGATGCATTGAGTGCGCCCGATCTTGCCGACGAGCCGGTGATCTGTCCTGGTCCGCATTTGTCGATCGGGGCTGCAATCGTTATTGCCTTTGCCGAGGCGAATCTACGCTTACGCATCGCCGTGGAGGCGTCGCAGTCGAATATCGCCTGCGAGCTGGTCCGTGCCGGTGCTGGCATCGCGATCCTGGACGGGCTCGGGCTGCTCGGTGCCAGAACCAATGATCTCGTCACGCGTCCGTTCGCGCCAAGCCTGCAAAGTGTCGCGCGGTTGCTGAAAGGAACAAAACGGCCGGCTTCTCGTCTCGTGGAAGAGTTTTCCGGCGTGGTGCAGAGGGTTACGGCTGACAGCGGTTTGACATGAGCGTTCGCATCCTCGGTTCTTGATCGAACCCGCGGCGCATTATACTGACGCGGCCAATCGCGCAAAGCGGGTGCGGTGAGCCAAGGCGGACCCGTACTGGTTTGCAACCGCAAGCGCTTTGCGCACGAACAGACCGATATCACATTCGTCGGCCCAGCCGATCGCCCCATGCATTTGCAAGGCTTCCCGCGTCATTGGGAGGGCTGTGTCGCTTGCTCTTGCTTTGGCCCGCGAGACCGCCAGGATGCGCGTCATCGGGTCGGAGCTTCGCTTTGCTTGAATTGGCGCACCCTCGATGCTGACCCGGGTCAGGGCAAGTTGGATCATCAGGGCGGCTGCCCGATGCTGCAAGGCCTGGTACGCCGCAAGCGGCTGGCCGACTGCTGCCTTTGTTTGAGGTAATCGAGGGTGATCTCGAAGGCTCGCTGTGCGAGCCCGAGCAGATACGCGGCAGTGGCCAGGGCAGCTTCATCAAGCGCCTGCATCAGTCCGTCCTTCACGTTGCCTGACACCACGCGGCCGCGACCCACGGGAATTTGAACAGCCGCAACTGTCGTTCCATCCTGTTGCAGGTGTGGAAGGATAGACAGTTCGTTCGGATTGAACAGCAGGAGATGAATACCACCTTTTTGGGCGACCGGGACGAGGTAGAGCTCCGCGGCCCCGGTCATAGGAGCGAATAGCCTGGAGTGTGCAATCCCGTCGCCCAGCCCCGGTCCGTCCGGCACTTCTTGCCAAGCGAGCGCCAGCAAGTGTCGCCTGCGGTGACTCGCTCCAGCAGCCGATGTTCGTTAGTGAGAGCCAGCGCCTGAGCTGCCAGGCTCCCGGCGATCAGGGATTCGGCAACGGGCCCCCGGCCGAGCTCCTCGTGTAGCGCGACGCTCTCCATCAGGCCCATTCCGACTCCACCCTGGCTTTCAGGAATGCGGAGCCCAATCCAGCCCATTCAGCCATCCGTCTCCAGACCGCGGGGTCGAAGCCAAGTGGCGCAAAGCGCAATTTACACACACGCTCAAGTGTACCCTCGCGAGCCACCGCGGCCGCACTCTCGCGGATCGCTTGTACTTGCTCCAGTCTGTGTTCATCCATCGCGAGTCAACTCTGGTCTATTTCTCAGATGAGCCCAGCCAATCGGGCAGAACGTTCCGGGTATACTCGCCAAGGGATGGCAGCAGACGATCGTACTGGGCCGGCGTTTCGGAGAGACGCACGGGGGTTGGCAATGAAGCGGAACGCGCCGACCTCCGGATCCGGATTCTCACGGACCATCTCTCGGTGCAGGACTTGCGGATCCGAGAGCGCCGAGTACGCGAACGTCCTCGAAGAATATCTCCGCGAACTCGTCGTGCATGTCGAGATTGGTGATGCCGCGAACCGCAAGACCGGCGCTGTCAACGGGCACAAGGAGGAAATGAGATACCCTCTTGCTTCTTGCCCTCGTTGCTGGTGCGGGCGAGCACAAAAGCCCAGTTCGCGTCCGATCCCAGCGTGATCCAGGTCTTTTGCCCATTGAGCACCCGATGGTCCCAGTGATCGCTGGCGGCGAGGCGCAACGAGGCGAGATCCGATCCGGCGCCGGCTCGGAATATGCCTGCGCCCAGACGTGCTCTCCGGACAGAATTCGCGGCAGGAAAAACCTCTTCTGTTCGTCGCTCCCATTTTGGATCAGCAGCGGGCTAAGCATGACGAGACCCTGATCGTTGACGCGCCCCGCGCCGAAACGCTCCATTTCCTCGATCATGATGAGCTGGCGCGTGCCCGACAGCCCCATGCCGCCATGCTCACGTGGCCAACTCGGCGCCAATCCAGCCCTTTGCCGACAACCGCACGAACCATTCGCGGTTCTCGCGCCAGAACAGGCGCCGCGAGGGATAGCGGACCATCCCGGGCGGATAATTGGCCTCGATCCAGTCGCGCAGCTCGAGCCGGAAGGCCTCGTCGCTCAAGGCTTCGAGGCGATCCAGCTCTCGCGCCTTCGTATCCTGCGGCATGATCTCACCGGCCCTTGAAGACCGGCTTTCGCTTTTCGCGGAACGCCGCCAGCGCCTCCTTGGTGTCCTCGGTTTCCGCCAAAGCGGCGGTCTGGCCCTGCTCATAACGATAGCCATCGCGGAGCGGCATTTCCTCGGTAAGGCCGAACGAGCGTTTCGCGGCAATCACGGCGAGCGGAACCTTGTCGGCAATGGTCCGTGCAATGGAGCTGGCTTCTTCGAGCAGCTTCGCCCTCGGCGCGCACAGGGATGCAGCGTTCATTCGCAGCAGCTCCGGTCCGTAGACGCGCTTGGCCGTGTAGATCATCAGGCGTGCATCGGAAGGGCTGAAGGCGCGCAGCACGTGACGGACGCCGCCGGCAAGACCGTAGTCGACCTCGGTCATGGACAAGAACGCCTCCTCGGCGACGACGAGGATGTCGCACACGAGCGCAAGGACGCAGCCCGCGCCGATCGCGGCGCCGTTGACCGCGGCAATCACCGGCTTCGGACATTCAAGCACGCAATCAAAAGACGCACGAACCAGCCGGTTGTGCCGCGAGTACCCGCCGGGCTCGGCCAGGATTCCGGGGCGCTCGGAAAGATCCGCACCTGCGGAAAATGTCTTGCCGTCGCCCGTCAGGACGATTGCGCGGACGTCAACGTCAGCTCCGAGCACGTCAAAGACGCGAATGCATTCCTCGCGGAAACGACGGTCCTGCGCATTCACCGGTGGCGCGGTGATCGTGACGGTCGCAACATGAGCCTCGACCGCGATACGAAAACGCTCGATATCTTCTAACCCTCTCATGCTTTTTCCTCCTCATTGAAGTCGTAGAGTTTGGCCGGGTTCGCGACCAGGATGCGCCGGATGAGCTCGTCGTCTTGGACCCAATCCTGAGCGACGTCGGCGAGATATCCGGCGTCCGGCGTGGGCTGGATGCGGACATAGGGCCAGTCGGAGCCCCACACGAGCCGGTGCGGGGCGCGCTCGACAAGGCGATCGTGAAGGGGCCGGATGCGCGCGTAGTCCGATCCGCCGGCAGAGAGCCGGCAGATCACCAGCTTCATCCACAGCGCGCCGTCCGCGAGCAGATCGACAATCCCAGCAAAGGCCGGCCCGTCCGGACCTTGCCGCGGATCCGGGCACCCCATGTGGTCGATCACGAGCGGCACGCCAAGCCGAAGCAATGCGGGCAAATGCTCCGCGAGCTGAGATGCGCTGGCCCAGAGCTGGGCATGCATGCCGATCTCGCGCATACGCGGCGCGAGGGCTTCAAGCGCCGCAAAGCCGACGCTGCCGGGATAGCGTTCGCCGGACGGCGTGCGCATTTCGGTGAAGCGCAATCCGACTATGCCGCCCGTGCGCCAGCGCTCCAGCGTCGAATCGTCGACGGAGGCGTCCGTCACCGCGACTCCACGCAAGGCCCTCGGGGCGCCGGCGATGGCCGCCAGCATGGCGTTTGGATCGTTGGCATAGGGCGCCGGTTGCGTCAGCACGCCGCGCGCCACACCGAGCGTGTTGCGAACGGCGAAATGAATCTCGGGCGCTGCCTCCGGAAGCGCGTAAACGGACCGTTCGATCGGCGGAAAGCGATCGAAAGGTCCGAAGACGTGGCTATGTGCGTCGCAGGCTCCCGGGGGAAGGGCGCGTGAGGGCGCAGAGGCGAGCGGGGCAGGGATGGTCATGACCGACCTGCCGGTCACGACGCCGCTCCGAGCCGTCCCGGTGGAAGGATAACGAGATCGCTTTCCAATGGCAGCTCATCGATGCCCTCGGGCAGCGGCAATCGGTGTGCGTTCAGCGTGATCGAGACCATCGTGTAGTAGCCGATCACGGCGGTCAGCTCGACCACGCCGCGGGTGGCCCAGCGTCGCTGAATTGCGTTGTATGTCTCCTGTCCGACTTGACCGGTCTGCTGCAGCATCCGCGCAAATTCGTAAACCTCAAGATCCGCCTCTTCGGTGAAGACGGGCGCGCGTTTGGCGCCGATTGCTTCGATCACCGTTTCAGGCATTCCGGCCGTAGCGCAGGCTCGGGCATGCACCCACCATTCGACCTGACTGGTCCAGCGTCGCGCGGTGACGAGGATGGCAAGCTCGTTCAATCGCGGCGGCAGACATGTGCGGTAGCGCAGAAACTCTCCGAATTCGGACCAGAGCGCGGCGAGCTCCGGACTGTGGATTGCGGCACGGAGCGGACCGATCATCTGGCCGCGTGGTCCCGACACCACCTGATCATAGATCTGCCGCTGCGCGGGACTCATCTCGCCGACGCTGAGGAGCGGAATGCGCGCCTCGTCGCAGGACGCTCTCTTGCTGCCGATGCTCATACAATGCCCTCGGCCGCGAGCGCCGCGATCTCGGTTTCGCTGAGACCGATCTCTGCGAGGACCGACCGTGTATGCTGACCGAGGATAGGAGGCGCACGGTCGAAGCGGAGTGAAGCGTCCTGCATCCGGATCGGGCTGACGATCTGGGGCAAGCTTCCGGCGATGGGGTGAGACAGCTGCTGAAGCATCCCTCTGTGCCGGATCTGGTCGTCGGCCAGGACCTGGTCGACCGTATTGATTGGCGCCGCGGGGACGCCGGCCTCGTCGAGAGCGGTGACGATCTCACGTCGTGTGCGCCCGGCGAACTGCGCGCCGAGCAATTCGGTCAGTACGGCGTTGTTCGTGACGCGCGCGGCGTTGGTTCTGAACCGCGGATCGTTGGCCCATTCGGGATTGCCGAGAACCGAACAAAGCTTGGCAAACTGGCCGTCATTGCCGACCGCGAGGACGAACGTCCCGTCCGCGCACGCAAACACGTCTTGCGGCTGGATATTCGGGTGCTGGTTGCCGCCGCGCGTCGGAATCCGGCCGGTGAGCAGATGGTTCATCGCCTGGTTTGCGAGGATCGCGGCCGAAACGTCCAGCATCGCAAGATCGATGGTTTCGCCCTGGCGCGTCTCCGCGGCGCGCGTCAATGCGGCCAGGATCGCGACCGCCGCGTACATGCCTGTCATGAGATCGATGATGGGGATGCCCACCTTCTGCGGACCCGATCCCGGGCGGCCGTCGCGCTCTCCGGTAATGCTCATGAGCCCGCCCATCGCCTGGATAGCGAAGTCATAGGCGGCCTGATCGCGGCGCGGTCCGTCCTGACCGAAGCCCGTCACCGAGCAGTAGATCAGCGCGGGATTGAGCGCACGAAGCGAACTCGCATCCAATCCGTAGCGAGCGAGCGCGCCGGTCTTGAAGTTCTCGATGACGACGTCGGCCGTCGCCGCGAGCTGCCGCACGATCGCCTGTCCCTTCGGCTGCGAGATGTCCACGGTTATCGACCGCTTGCCGCGATTGACCGCGAGGAAGTAGCCGGCATCCTTGGTGGTCCGGCCCTCCGGGTCTTTCAGGAAGGGTGGGCCCCAACTGCGCGTATCGTCGCCGCACTCCGGCCGCTCGACCTTGATCACGTCCGCACCGAGATCGGCCAGAATCTGCGTGGCCCAGGGCGCAGCCATGATGCGGCTGAGATCCAGCACGCGGATATGGCTGAGCGGCCCGGTGCGTTCGGCCGGTCGAGTGTCGTCAGCCATCGACGGCCTCCGTGGCTTGCGCGGACGGACGGATGGCGAAGCTTTCATGCCATCTGGAAAGATGCGGACGTCCGGCTCGCCAATCGAGCTCGGCAAAACGGAAGTCGGCGTAAGACAACGCGCAGCCGAGCGCGATCTCTCCGATACCGAAACTCGACGTCGGGGTATCCGCGGCCTGCTGTTCGAACCGATCGAATGTCGCGTTGACTTTGGTCGCGAACGCTTCGAGCCACGCCTCTGTCTGTCGCTCCGCCGGTTTGGTGCGCTCGTTTCGCCACAGGATCAGCAGGTCGAGCAGGCCGTCCGCGAGGGCCTGCCGGCTGAGAGCGCGCCAGCGCGCTGGCCCTTCAAGCGGCACCAGCACGCCCGGTCCTGCCAAACTGTCCAGATATTCGACGATCGTCCGCGAATCGAGCAGGACATCTCCGTTATCCAGGATCAGGGTCGGGATCTTGCTCAGGGGATTGTCCGCCATGATGATAGGATTGGGCGTCGGCAGGGCTGCAACGCTGCGCACACAGGTAATGCGCTCGGCGAGTCCGAGCTCATGTGCGGCAACCATCACCTTGCGGACGTAGGGCGAACGAGGCGACCAATGAAGCTTCACGGCCGGCCTCGTCGGAAATGGACATGAGACACACGAGCGTTTCCTGTCTTGCAGCGTTATGATGCCTCTCGCCTTAGAAGGAAAAAGATCATATGTCTAGTTTATTGATCATTGCTGTCTCGCAGTCCTGTCATGCCTAATCGCACCATGTCCCTGGCCAAGCCGGACCTCTCACGCAGCAATGTTGCCCGCTACGTCCAGCTGGCGACACTGTTTCGCCGTCACATCGAGTCCGGCCATTGGCCGGCAGGTGGTCAGATCCCGACCGTCGACGAATTGGCTGCGCAACATGGCGTGGCGCGCGCCACCATTCGCCAGGCGCTCGGCATCCTGGAAAGCGATGCCCTCATCAGCCGCTTCAGGGCGAAGGGGACTTTCGTCAACGCGCAGAAGCGTCAACATCTTTGGCTCGACATGACCACGGATTGGCGCGGGCTTCTCAATGCGCGAGAGGGCGCCGTCATCGAGGTGCTGGAAGAGGAGGATGTAAGCCATTTACCGCTGCGTTTTCATGATATCGGCACGCCGACATCACGATATCGCCGGCTGAGACGGCGTCATTCGCGCGAGGGGCAGATATTCCTGGTGGCCGACGTGTTCATCGATGCGGAGTTCTTTCCCCTCATCCCCCGCGAAGCTCTGAGCAGTACGACGGCGATGCGTCTGGCGACTTTCTTTCCACGTAACATCAGCCACGCCCATCAGACGATCGTCATCAGCGCCGCCGATCTCGAAATGTCCGCGCTGCTCGAGCTTCCGCTGAACGCGCCGGTCTGCCTCGTCGATCGATCGGCCGTTGATGATCGCGAACGCCTCATTCTCCTGTCCAAGGGCGTCTATCGGGGGGACCTCGTTCGTCTGGACATGCGTCTGTAACAACGCGCCGCTAGACAAGCTTAGCCCTATAATCCATATTTATGTCACAACGATATAACGGCGCGCCATGAGCGCGGCCGAACGGGAGGGCGCGGGTGACCGACAGAACCATCGATATGCCGGATCGCCAGGAGGTCGATGCGACGTTTCGCAAAGTGGCCTGGCGCCTCGTTCCGATCCTGATGCTGGCCTATGTGCTTGCCTTCATCGATCGCGGCAATGTCGGGTTCGCGAAGCTGCAGTTCATGGGTGATCTGCATTTCAGCGAGGCGACGTTCGGACTTGGCGGCGGCCTTTTCTATCTCGGCTACAGCGTCTTCGAGATACCCAGCAATCTGTGGCTCGCCCGCATCGGAGCGCGGACCACGCTGCTGCGCATCATGATCTGCTGGGGGCTTTGCTCGGCGGCGCTGGCCTTCATGACTGCGCCTTCTCATTACTACATTCTTCGTTTTCTGCTGGGTGCAGCTGAGGCCGGCCTGTTTCCAGGGGTGCTGTTCTATCTCACCACGTGGATTCCTCCGTCGCGCCGCAGCCAGTTCACCGCGCTGTTCATGTCTGCGATTGCCATCTCCGGCATCGTCAGCGGGCCCTTGTCAGGCGCGATTCTCGGCGCGACCGACGGCCTGCTCGGCCTGAAGGGCTGGCAATGGCTGTTCCTCATCGAGGGGCTGCCGTCGGCCCTGACGGGCATCGTCATCTACCTCGTGCTCGCTGACAGCCCTCAGACGGCGAAGTGGCTCTCCGCACGCGAGCTTGGGATCATCACTGGAGAATTGCAGAGCGAAGCGAATACAGGCCAGCAACAGCGCCAGCATCATTTTGCGGCGGCTCTGCGCGACAAGCGCCTCTATCTCCTTGCCGGCATGTCGGTCGGTCTGATCGCCGGCGGTGCCGGCATTCCACTCTGGCTTCCGACCATTCTCCGGGGGACCGGAATTCGCGACTCGTTCACAATCGGTCTGCTCTCTGCCATCCCCTACATCATCGCCGTGGTCGTGCAGCAACTCGTTGCGCGAAGCTCAGACCGCTTGCGCGAGCGCCGCTGGCACGCCGCGGTGCCGACACTGCTTTGCGCGTTCTGCTGGATGTTGCTTCCGCAGGCGATGAGCCATCCCTGGATGGCCGTAAGTTTGCTCACGGTGATGACAGCCGGATATCTCGGTGCGACCGGTCCGTTCTGGACGATGCCCAGCCTCTATCTGTCAGGGTCGGCGGCGGCCGGCGGAATCGCCTTGATCACGACCTGCGGCGGTATCGGCGCGTTCTTCGCGCCGACGCTGGTCGGCTGGATGACCACGGCGACGGGGTCGTTGACTTACGGATTATACGCCTACGGAGCGATCATGGCGCTCGGCGCCGTGGTGATGCTCGTGGGAACGAGACCGAACGGATCTGCGACCGCGACGGCGCAGCCTCACGAGGGCGAGCTTCGATTGGCCGCAAAGCAGCGCGTTGACGTCTGACGGAGTCCCGTATGACCAGAGCTGTTCTCGGCTGCGTTGGGATCGCGATGGGTCTTGTTCTTCATCTCACCATCACATCCGCGGCCGAAGGCCCATCGCGGCATGTCGTCGACGTCGGCGGAGCCAGGATCGAGATAATCGCCGAGGGGCAGGGACCTCTGATCGTCCTGCTCCCATCCACCGGTCGCGGTCCGGACGACTTCGACGTGCTCGCTGGAGGACTCGCGCAGGCGGGGTTCCGGGTGCTACGCCCTCAACCGCGCGGCATCGGCGGCAGTGTCGGGCCGATGACGGGCGTCAGCTTCCACGATTTCGCCAAGGACATCGCAGGGATCATCAGGCACGAAGGCGGTGGTCCGGCCGTCATTGCGGGCCACGCCTACGGCAATTGGATCGCCCGCACGATGGCAAGCGACCATCCGCAGCTTGTCCGCGGAGTCGTGTTGATGGCGGCGGGTGCGAAGACTTGGCCGCGCGAGCTCAGCGATGCCATCACCACGATCAACGATCGCAGCCAGCCAAGGGCATTACGGTTGAAGGCGTTGGAATTGGCCTTCTTCGCTCCGGGTAACGATGCGTCGCCCTGGCTCGAAGGGTGGTACAAGGATGTCACCGAGAGCCAGCGGGCCGCGGGCCTCAACACCAAACGAGAATCCTGGTGGGCGGGCGGCATGGCGCCGATACTCGATCTGCAAGCGGCAGATGACCCATTTCGGCCGCGTGACACGACTGACGAATTGAAGAACGATTTCGGCGACCGCGTGAGCGTGGTCGTGTTGCCAAACGCCAGCCACGCTCTTCCCTGTGAACAGCCCGCGGCCGTCGTTCAGGCCATCGTTGCGTGGGCGCGGAGCCACTAAAGCGTGGCACTTCGACCAAGCGGTGTCGGGCTTGAAGGCGAGGCGACCGCGCGACGCTGTGGCCGCAGCGCATTGGTTCGATGGTTCTTTAAGACCAGGTAGCGAGACTAGCCATACCGACTTGTTCAGGCGGAGCTAGGCGTGCATCCAGCGTGGTGCTGAACGCGCGTGCGGAAATCGGATGATGGCGTAAAAATGGGACAGGTCGAACACAAGGCGCGGAAGAATTGAGGTGGTCGACCGGGGCCTTTGCGGCTCGAACGAAATCAATGGCTCGTTGGCGATTCGCAACACGGCTACCTGCTTTCATCCGGTATCGCAGTCAGCGCTGCGTCGAGTTCGTCGACCATTTGGGGAGAGAGCCGATTTTACGGGGGATTTGTTCAGGGCAATGGTGGCGATGCCATTCTCGAGGGAATGCGTCAGGTGCGGCATAAATTCTCTTTCTTCAGGCCAGATGCTCTTTGAACCAGGCGAGCGCAGCGGCGCTCGATTTTGAAAACTGGCCGAGATAGGGGTCGAAGTGACCGCCGGGGATCGTGACCAGCCGCTTCGGCTCCAGCGCCCGCTCATAGGCCGTCAGCGCCAAATCGGTGACAGTGATCGCGTCGTTTAGCGCGACGATCATCAACAACGGCGTCGGAGAAATTCTGGGAACCCAGGCGCCGGGTACATGCGCGCGGCCCGTGTGGAGCGGACCGTGACGCTGTTCTGCCAGACCCCTTCGGGGATCGGCTGGAGGTAGAAGTCGATCGCGTCCTTGGACCGATAGGACGCCGGCGCCGACTGGTCCGCGCTCACGATCGCCTGGCGGCGAGGTGCTTCGCCGCGAAGCTGCGCGCGTTCGTCCTCCGAAAAGGCGTTCTCGATTCCCGCCACCGCATCGGGTGGAATTCGCCGCAGCCCTTGCTCGTATCCGCTGATCGTTGGCACCTGGGCGACGACGGCGCGAACGCGCCGGTCGGTCGCGCCGAGGACGAGGACATGGCCTCCCGCGTAGCTCGTGCCCCAGGTGCCGATCCGCGACGCGTCCACTTCCGGCTGGCTCTCGAGGAACGAAATGGCACGGCGCCAATCGGCGATCCGCCGCCACGGATCGACATCCTGGCGCAGGGCGCCGTCGCTGGTGCCAAAGTTGGGGTGATCGTGCAGGAGCACCACGAAACTTGAATCGGCAAAGGCTTTGGCGAAAGGCTCGATGCCATGCTCCTTAACGCCGGCATATCCATGGGCCATCGATATGGCGGGCTTCGGACCGTCGGCACCCGCCGCCGGAACGTATAGGCGGTTGGCGAGCAATTGAAGAAAAATCCGAATGCCGATTTTTTCTCCGTAATGACCGAAGCCGCGCTTCGAGCTAACGGTGTGTACGAGAGAGCGCAGAGAGCGACAACGTCTGTTGCTACGTTCACCGTCCAGCCTTCGAACAGCAAACCCTTCGCCGTCGAAGTGACTGATACATCGCTACCCGGAGAGTAACATGGGCTTACGCCAAAGCCGTCTGCAATGAACTCTACTGTCCTTCTGCTATCGTCGGGGACACACGACGCCATGATTCATAGCTGCTGACAGCCCGCTAGTGTCCCCAGAGCCGAAGGGAAAATAATACCTTCGCCAGAAAATGTATCGCTGTTGGAAAGAACCTCTATCGAAAGGCTCTCGGCATGCCGCAACATCAGCAATGTCGCCGTCACGATCATCTACAAAGCCGACATCGATCAGCGTGCCGTGCCGCTGAGGTGGCGGTCTCTATGCGCCGGCACTGACGGTCCCGGTCATCAGGCTCGGCTCTTGCCTCGCTAAGGCAGGCTGCCCTTGCATAACAACGGAGATACCCATTTGTTTGCGTGCTTCCTGCCGTCTCAATGCTTTTCTTAAGTCAAGGTTATTGCAGAGATATCAATACCGACGAGGACAGATTCAGTATTTAGAGTTCCGTCCGGGTTTCTCCTGAACGCGCCGTTTGGTTTGCATCATAATCCCTTGAATGTTCTTGTACTCGGACACGTAGTGCGCGGCTGGAGCGCCACCTGCCACCAGCGCGGTATAATCCAAACGAGCGATGAGCCCGTTTTCATCGACGTGGAATATCTGGTCCGGACAGTGAGTCCCGACCTTCTCGGGAAAAGTGATCTTCAGCCGCCGGCGTAGCGTGCCTTGGTCGGACGCCGGGTCTATTTCTTCCGCTTTGGCACTCTCAGTGACAAACATAAATGGAGTATTCAGATAATTCCAGAGTGCATACCCGGTAAAGTAAGCCAGATGGAGCCTATCCCACGTAGTCTGAAGGGTGTGTCCTTCAAACGCTTTTCTTGGATGTACGCGCTCCTCAATAAGCTTCCCGTCGATTGTCTCTAGCCGAACACGATCCGGCTCGTAGATACTTTGCACGCCTTGTTCGGTAAAGTGCGCATAGCAAGTTCGCTGTTCTTTCGTTTGCGCCTTCAATTGAACATTTTTGAAGACACCGTCCCATCCCTTCTAGTCCAGTGCGAACCATGTATTGAAAGGTTCACATCGATCGCGTTGAATTTTCGCCATCGTTCAAGAGTTCCGTGAGACTCAAGCACCAGATCTAAAAGAGCAGTTATGTTTCCTCCGGTTGGCTCTATTAGAATTAGGACCATCGCTTTCCATATCGGACTAGTCGTAGTTTCAGGCGCCCTAGAGTTCAGGGCACCTGACCGTTGATGATCCATTAGTTGGGTTTCAGAAGGACTTTCCAGCCTTTTTGCGCATGCGCCATGGCCTGAGTTGCCTGCTCGAGCGAATACACCCCGGCGACCGGAACATGCAGTTTGCCTTCGGTCGGAGCGGGTCGGGTTGCGGAGACGGGCGAGCGCGGCTGGTAGATCGATAGCCAGCTCGGTAATCGTGGGCCGATTAGCCGTTACCCAAATCTCAATGCGATCAGCTGCCCGTCGCTGAGGTCATGGTCCTTTCCGAGGTCGCAAGCGCCTCATCGTTTGCAACGGTGTGCAGGTGAGCCGCCGCCAGCCGATTGACCGAGGTCACCACGACCACGCATCGCCCTCAGATGCTGGCGTGCCAACTACAATAATGCACGACCACACCCGCAACTCGGGTGGAAGACGCCATCCGAGTTAGCCGCAACCTGCAATCCGCGCCGGGATCTGGCGCTGCGCTACGCCGAAGGCTCCGCGCCAGCTCCCGCCGCCCACACGGGCACATCCAACAGCCCGAACGAACTCAGGCGTGGATAAAACTTGGGGGCAAGGTCAGTGAAGACGTTTCAAGGCATTTAGCGGCGTACAGGCGCTCGCCGCCGCACTTCACGATGAAGACGCAGCAGGCGTTCAAAATATCTGCCTGTGCGTTACTGGCTCGTCCAAGTTCATGCCCGATCGAGTTTCGCGCGGTTGGCATCGAACTTGGATATGCTGGTATCAGCGGCGAACGGCGCGAACGCCTTCTGGAACGCTTTCGTGCCGATTTCTTGGTCCAGTTTCTGGACGATGATTCCAAATCCTCCGCATCCAAGGACTAGGCCGACCAGTGCCGCAAAGAGCAAGGGCACGACGAAATCGCCGGTCAAGGAGACGAGAAAGCCAGTCAAAAGCGGGGCGAGCGCCCCGCCGATGTTGCCGCCGAAGTTCTGGATCGACACGCATGACGAAACCAGATGCGCCGGTGCGACATCGATCGGCATGGCGTTGGCAGATGACGTCGTCATGCTGATGGATGACAAGGCGAGAGTGAAGGCCACAACTGCAATCCATGCGACCGGCGCAAAGGCCGCCACGACCGTGAAGATCGTCGCGCCCAGCATGCCGCCGACAGCGAACGATTTGCGCACAGCCGAAACGCTGTATCCCTTTGCGATGCATCGATCGGCTGCCCAACCGCCGAACAGCGTGAACGCGATGCCGGAAATGAAGGGAAGCATCGAAAGAATGCCCGTGCGCATGATTGGAAGATCGTACCGAAGCGTAAGATAGCCGGGAAGCCAACTGGCGAAGACGTAGTAGACGTAGAGATAACCGGCTTGCCCAAGTACCATTCCCCAAACGGAACGGACCTTCAGCAGGGTCGACCATCGGACATTGGACGTCTTCTCCGTTGGTGCGGCCGCCGTCGCGGCCTCGGACTTGCGATAAACGAGGAGCCAGGCCGCAACCCAGATGGCTCCCAGCAATCCGGTCGCATAGAATACGGCAGGTCGGCCGAACTCGCTCAGCAGAAATGCTGACAACGGAATACCGACCGCGAGACCGATCTTCGTGCCGGAAAACTGGCAACTGACGGCAAAACCACGCTCCGTCTTCTCGAACGCCTGCTTGATGATTTGGGACCCTGAAGGGATATTAGGGGACTCGCCGATGCCAACCAAGGCACGCAAGAACGCCAAGGGCAAAAATGCGGAAGTGAGGGCACACATGGCGGTGAACGCGGACCAAGCTCCGACCGCAACAGGAAAGACGATGCGAGCGCCGAGACGATCGGTCAACGGACCGGCAACGATGATCGCCGCAACATAGGAAAAGTTCAGGATCGACATCAGGAGCCCCGCGAGGGTCGCAGAGTACGAATGATCCTTAATCAGCTCCGGCAAAACGACCGAAAGATTGACTCTGTCGATAAAGCTGAGGCTCTGAGACGCCGCCAGCAGCAGCAATAACCCAATTTTGTATCCGCTGAGCTTCTTCAAGTTGCTCCCTCCGCGTCCGCTTGATTTTTTGTTGCGCGCAAGCTTCGCGGATAAGCTGCGGAGGAAGTATAAGCTTCCGTAGTCAGGCGCTTCCAATAAAGTCGCAGTGCCAAATAAATAAGGATGGCTTATAAACGTCATCCAATAGCGTCGACGCATAAGTGCGCGGCAGTCGGAAGTGAAGCGGATGGTATCTTCTCCATCTGAAAACGACCCGGGGGACATGACCAATGGACTTGAAGCGGCTCAAATCAATGACAGTCCTGGCAGAGGAGCTGCACTTTGGCCGCGCTGCAGAGCGACTTGGGATTGCCCAGCCGGCCTTGACGCAGCAGATTCAATCTCTCGAGCGGGAGATCGGTGTGCAATTATTCTCCCGAACAAAGCGGTCGGTAAGGCTTACCATTTCGGGTCAGGTCATGCTGGGCGAAGCCGTGCGGACCTTGCAACAGGTCGAGCGAACCGTGCTGGTGGTCAAGCAGGCCGGGCGAGGTCAACTTGGTCACATCGAAATCGGATTTGTGGGATCGGCTGTATTTGCCGGCGTTCTCTCGCGTGCGATCGCGCGCTACCGCGCGGCCAATCCCCTGGTCGAGTTCCGGTTGAACGAGCTGGGAATCCTGCCGCAGCTTCAGGACGTTGCAAGCGGCCGGCTGGACATAGGCATCATACGCTTGCCAGTGAAATCGCTGGTACCTGAGCTGGCAGTTACCGCCATTTATCGAGATCCGATCATCCTGGCGATACCCGCACGGCATCCGTTGGCGAAACTGAAGGCCGTGCCTGCCGGTCGGCTCCGGAGCGAGCCGTTTGTCGCCGTTCAAATTCAGGAGGGGGTTGGATTCAACGCACAGGTTGCCGAACTTTGCGCGATAGCTGGATTAACGCCGCAGATCACCCAGCGGGCAGGACAGTTCACGGCTCTTGCCGGCATGGTGGCCGGCGGACTTGGACTGGCGTTCGTTCCTAGCTCCGTGAAGAACCTGAAGATCCCCGATGTTGTCTATCGCCCGGTAGCTAACTCCGATCATAAATCAGACCTGGCTATGGTTCACAGGAAGTCCGAGCGGGCGCCTGTCCTGCTTTCATTCATCAAGGAATTGAAGCACGCCGCGCGTCCCGGCTGATGAGTTGTTGGCGCGGAGATCCCTGATACGCGCGGCTTATTAATAACGTGAAATTATGTATTGGAGACCCTGCATAACCGACGAGTAATATCTTGCAAGACGTCCCCCCTGAGCGGGAGGGAATTTGCGGGAGCCTCGTTATGTCGCCTTCAAGCCAAGCGTTACGATCGGAAGTCACCAAATTTACCTGGCCGCCACAAGGCGTGACGCGCGCGCCCTATCAGCTCTTTACGGACCCGGAAATCTACAAGCTCGAACAGGAGCGGATCTTCAGAGGCAAGACGTGGAATTTCCTGTGTCTCGATATCGAGATCAAGAACGCCGGCGATTATCGGACGACGACCGTCGGCGAAACGCCGATCATCGTTACGCGAGACCGGGACGGCAGCGTTCATGCGATGGTCAACCGCTGCGCTCACAAGGGCGCGTTGGTTTGTCTGAAGAAGAAAGACAATGTTCCGAGCCTGACCTGTGTCTATCACGCGTGGAATTACGAGCTCGACGGCAAGCTGAAAGGCGTGGCATTCCGCAACGGCCTGCGCGGCCATGGCGGTATGCCAGATGATTTCGACCCGACGCAGCATCGGCTGCAGCCGCTCAGGGTCGAGTCGTTTTGCGGCATGATCTTTGGAACGTTCTCGGACGAAGTTGAGGACGTCGAAACCTATCTGGGCCCCGAGATGGCGTCGTTCATCAAGCGCAATCTGGGACGGCCGTTGCGCGTTCTCGGAACGCACAGCCAGATGATCCACAACAACTGGAAACTCTATGCCGAGAATTTGCGTGACTCCTATCACGCAACACTGCTGCACACGTTCTACACCACCTTCAAGGTCAATCGTCTCGACATGGATGGCGGCATCACGCTGTCGGAGCGCAAATGGCATCACCTGAGCTACGCTCGCCGCGCGAAGATAGACGAGGCCGCGGAATACGCCGAGGCAAAGGTGCATTCCGCCAATTATGAATCCGCGCTCGACGGACCGGGTCTGCTCGAGGCCTGGGAAGAGTTCGACGACGGCATTACCCATAGCATCCAGACCGTGTTTCCCAACATGTGTGTTCAGTTCACGCTGAATTCACTGGCCATTCGCTTCTTCGCCCCGCGCGGCGTCGATCAGACCGAACTGTTCTGGATCTACCTCGGCTATGAGCGGGACACCGAGGAACAGGCGAAAATGCGCGTCATGCAAAGCAATCTGACGGGGGCGGCGGGTCTGGTTTCCCTGGAAGACGGCTGCATCAACGAGTTTGTCCAGCGCGGGACGCGGGCGGATCCCGGTCAGGCCTCTTTCATGGAAATGGGGGGGCGCCAGGTCGAGTCCGAGCGAAACTCCCGTGCGACCGAAACCGCGGTTCGCGGCTTCTGGTATGGCTATCGCAACATCATGGGCTTTTAGGCAGACGACGATGCATAATATTCTCGAAAAGCCCGCCAAGAGCATGGACGCGCCCGCCCACGATCTGGCTGCAGAGTTGGTCGCCGCCTATGCGCACGCGCTCGATGATATGCAGATGGACGCGTGGCCGGAATTTTTCACGGCCGACGCACTGTATCATGTGACGACGCGTGAAAACCATGAAGCGGGCCTTCCGATTGGAATCGTCCGTTGTCTGGGCAGGGGTATGATGACGGATCGGGTGAAGGCATTCCATTCCGCCAACATCTTCGAACCTCATGTCTATAACCACGTCATCGGCCGTCCGGCCTTTTCGGACACGCAGTCGCCCGGTGTTCTGTCCGTCCGTTCCAATTTCCAGATCGTTCGGACCATGGAAAGCGGGCGGATGGACCTATTCGCCGTCGGCAAATACCTTGACGAGGTCGTGCTGGATGAGGGTCGCGCACGCTTCCAGAAGCGCGTCGTTGTTCTCGACTCGCGCTATGTCGACATCCTCATCGTCATTCCGTTGTGAAGCCCATGGAAGCAGAGATTTCGCCGGGGCAGGCCTGGGATATGCTGGGAAGCGACAAGAGCGCACAGCTCGTCGATGTGCGGACGGAGCCCGAATGGCTTTATGTCGGCGAGCCGCTTCTCGCTGACATGGGTAAGGAACTCGTCAAGATCTCCTGGCACGTCTTTCCCGAGATGAACGTCAATGTGGAGTTCGTGCCGGAACTGCGGTCAGCGATGAGGCTCGAACATCCCGTCATCTTCATCTGCCGCAGCGGCGGGCGGAGTCTTGCGGCCGCAAAGGCGGCGTTCAATGCCGGCTTTGACCGATCATACAGTCTTGCCGATGGTTTCGAAGGCGGAGTCGACCGGCAGGGGCATCGCGGTACCACGACCGGTTGGAAAGCCGAGGGGCTGCCCTGGAAGCAGCCGTGAGCATCGTTTTCGGAACACGCGGAAGCGGATTTTCAGATCGAGGCGACAAGAAGAACGAGGATGACGGTTCAAGACATCGTAGTTGGCCGTGAAGCGGGATGGATCGAGATCAGGATCAACCGGCCAGACAAACTCAATTCGCTGCGCGAGCAAACCGCTGAGGAGATACTCGGCGTTCTAGCAGAAGCCGAGCACGACAGGGACGTGCGAGCGGTGATTCTGAGCGGGAGTGAAAAGGCCTTTTGTACCGGAATCGATACCAGCGAATTTCAGGTAGCCGAAGGCGGCTACTTCGATTTCTATCGTTTTCGCAAGCGATCGCGAATGGTGAACCGTCTGTTCAAGGACGTGCTCGGCTACACCAAACCCGTGATTTCGGCAGTCGAAGGCTTCGCGCTCGGCGGTGGGCTGGAGCTGGCTCTCGCGGGCGATATTCTCATTGCTGGCGAGAAAGCAAGTTTCGGCCTGCCGGAAATCAAGCTTGGCATTATGCCGGGTGGCGGTGGCACGCAGACGTTGCCGCGCCTGATCGGAAAGCCTCTGGCGAAAGAACTGATGTGGACCGGCCGCCGGATCGGCGCGACCGATGCTGAGCGCTATCGGCTGGTCAACCACATCGTGCCGGCTGGCGAAGCCCTGACCAAGGCTCGGGAGGTCGCCGGGAGTATTGCCGGCAATGCGCCCATCCCTGTCATGATGTCCAAATCAGTCATTGATCGCGGTGTCGACATGTCGCTTGCCGACGGCTTCGAGGCGGAGGGGGATGCATCCTTCCTGCTCTATTTCACGACGGATCGCGAAGAGGGCCTCAAGGCCTTCCGCGAAAAGCGGCAACCGCAGTTTCGAGGAGAGTGAGATTGTCGAAGAAGCGTGACATCGTCATTGCGGGCTATTCGGAAACGCCTGTCGTCTTCAAGTCAGGCCGCAGCGCCTATGATTTCGGGGGTGAAGCCTTCGCAAAACTGCTGCAGTCGACTGGCGTGCCGAAGTCTGAGATTGACGGGATGGCTGTTGCAGCACCACTCAGTGAGTGCACGAACCCATTCTTTCCGGTTTACATGGCCGAGGCGCTCGGCCTCTCACCAAAATGGCTGAACTATAGCGGCACGGGTGGATGTTCGGCGACCGGCGGCGTCGCGCGCGCCGCTTCTGCGATCCGCGATGGGCAGTGCGAAGTCGCGGTCGTGCTTTCTGCCGACTCACCCAGTACGGCATGGCGGGCAAATTACGGAGCCTACCGGAGCGAATTCCAGGATCCGGTCGGCGTGCAGGGTCCGCCCGCGACGTTCGGCTTGCTGATGAGCCGATATCATCATCAATATGGAATCAAGCCCGAGGCGCTCGGCAAGATCGCGATCACCCAGCGCGAACACACGTTGCACAATGAAAACGCGCTCGCCAAGTTCAAGACGCCGCTCACGATGGACGACTATATGAAGTCGCGCGTGATTGCTGATCCGCTTCGGCTGTTGGATTGCGTCATGTTCTGCGACGGCGCCAATGCGTTCCTGGTGACCTCGGAAAAGCGTAGCCGGGAACTGGGCCTGACCAAGATGGTCCATCCCACGGCCTACGCGGAAATCACTAATCTCCATGGGGATCAATCATGCCCCGATATCACGGAGACCGGCTTCTCGGCGGTCGCTCCGTTGATCTACAAACATTCCGGCCTGAGAGCAAAGGACATCAAGATGTTCCAGCCTTACGACGACTTCACCATTGCGGTTATGATGCAGTTCGAGGATTTCGGATTCTGCGAGCGCGGACAGGGCGGCGATTTTACGCTTGGAACTGACCTTTCTTTCAAGGGCTCGCTGCCTTTGAATACCGGGGGCGGCCAGATTTCTGCTGGACAACCGGGACTGGCGAGTGGCGGTCTCAATCTGGCGGAAGCTGTGCGGCAGATGTTCGGCGAGGGCGGGGAGCGCCAAGTGAAAGACGCGAGCAACGCGCTGGTCACAGGCATCGGCGTAATTCCCTTTGCGCGCAATTGGGGCACGAGTGCCGCCCTGATCCTAGAGGCATGACGATGAGCGAGCAAAAGAGCACGCGTTCTATCCCCAGCGCTTCGGTTTATGTCGATACCACGCCGTTCTGGGACGCGGCGAGGCAGGGAAAGCTCGTCCTTCAGTTCTGCAAGGACACCAACCAGTTCCAGCATTATCCGCGTCCGGTCAGCATTTTCACCGGAAGCCGTAATCTGGAGTGGCGCGAGGTGTCCGGGCGAGGCGTGGTCTATGCCTGCACGGTTATACGCGTGCCTGGACCTGGCCTCGATGAGCGCCTGCCACTTTCCGTCGTCACCGTCGAACTCGACGAAGGCGTGCGCATCCTTGGCAACGTCGTGAATGTCGAGGCCGACAAGGTCGTGATCGGCCAGCGCGTCGAATTGGCGTGGGATCGCCTCTCCGACGACGTTCAGTACCCGTCATTCCGGACTGTCTGAGGACGCCGATGCGGCTCGATACTGTTTTCCGGGCGCAAGCCGTTCGATATCCCGAGAAGACCGCCGTGGTCTGCGGGAGCGACCGCATCACCTATGGTGAGCTCGATACGCGCGTGCGGCGCGTTGCCGAAGGATTGATGCGGCTCGGGGCGCAGCCGGGGGACAGGATCGTCGTCTATTTGGGAAATGGAGCCGAGCTGGTAGAGCTTCTCTATGCGGCCTTCTCGATAGGGGCGATCGTCGTTCCCGTATCCACCCGCCTCACGCTTCCCGAACTGCAGCATATCTGCCGGGACAGCCAGCCATTTGCCATTGCCCTGGCGGGTGATCCCGCAACCTGTGCGGCGCTCGCAAAGGACCTCCCTCGGGCTCTGTTCATCACGACGGAAGCGCGGGAAGGACGCTCGGTCGACTTCACCGAACTGCGGTCAACCGAAGCCGGGATCCTGGGCGCACTGCCGACCGACGACGATGCGCTCGTCATGTACACTTCGGGCACGACCGGAGCTCCCAAAGGAGCGATCATCACCCATTCGAATATGGTTGTGCAGAATTACTTCGTGCATGCGGTCGAATGGGGAATCTCGAACGAGGACCGCTATCTGGTAACGACGCCGCTGGCGCACCGCGCGGGGCTCGCCCGGCTGGTGAATGCACTGAGCCTCGGCGGCACGCTTGTGATCATGAAGTCGTTCGATGCGAAAGTTGCGGTCAAAACCGTGGAGACGGAAGGAATAACGGTCGCCGGAATGGTCCCGACTGTTTGCCGCATGATGCTGCCCGCGATCCAGGAAGATCCATCCCGATGTGCATCGCTAAAGTGCATCGTCGTCACGGGTGAAGCGTTTCCCGTCGAACTCAAGCGCAAGTTCATGGCGCTTCTTCCTGATGTGCGGCTCGTGTCGTTCTTTGCCATGACGGAAGCCGGCGCCGTGACCTCGCTCTCCCACGAAGAGCAGTTTGTTCACCCGGACTCCATCGGGCGCCCGACGCCGGGTGTCGAGATCAGGATTGTCGATGACCGCGGCATCGCGGTGGCGCCGGGCGAACCCGGTGAGTTGCTGGTCCGCGCCGGCGAACCTGGCCGTTTCACGGTAATGCGCGGTTACTACAATCGACCGGACGAAACCGCGAAGGTATTGCGCGACGGTTGGCTTTGCACCGGTGACATCGCGAAGGCCGACGCGCACGGATATCTCTACATCGTCGATCGCAAGAAGGACGTGGTTCTGAGCGGTGGACTGAATATCTACACCAAAGAGGTCGAGCAGGCGCTGCTAGCTCATCCAGGTGTCAGGGACGCGGCGGTGATCGGCGTACCTGATGAGATCTTCGGTGAGTCCGTCGTTGCGTTCATCGAACGTCAGGACACGATGCTCTTGACCGCTGCCGACTTGATCGCCAGCGTTCAAGAACGGATCGCCGGCTACAAGAAACCCAAACATGTTTTCATCGTGGACAGCTTGCCAAGAAACGGCACCGGCAAGGTTCTGAAGCAGGAATTGCGGACGCGTGCCCTGCAATCGCTCCAGCAATCTTCCGGAACGGTGCCTGTCTGACGACGGTCAGACCACGTAAAGGGGAATATGTGGTGATTTGCAAAATTCGGCTCTATGAGCCGCCTGCCGGCAAAGCAGAAGGGATGCGCGAGCGTTTCAAGGCACCCGTCGCTCCGCGGCTTGCTCGACATGGGATCGAGCTGATCGGCGTTTTCGAGCCGACCAAAAACGATGGAAACCTCACTTACATCTCGCGATTTCATGGCAAAGAGCAGCGCGGTAAGGGATGAGCTTCGTTCGGTGCAGATCGGGAATGGCGCGCCATCGAGGCCGCGTCGGAAGCCGAGGGTCCGTTGCTAGGCCCAGGCCGTCTCGGTCCTGTCGACGGCGCTGGCGGGTGGCCTTCTCAAATAAAAATAAGCGATTGAAGGTGCGGCAATGCAAAACCCAAGGAGAAACTTGATGCCTGGACCGTTGAATGGCGTGCGCGTCGTCGATTTGACGAGCGTGGTTTCGGGTCCGTTCGCGACCATGTTCCTCGCCGATCAGGGGGCGGATGTCATCAAGATTGAGCCGATCGGTGGAGATATTACCCGCCGGAGCCGCGCCACGATCGACAAGGCTGGAGAGTTTTCCGCGCTCTTCATTTCCTCAAATCGGGGCAAGCGCTCACTGTCCATCGATATCAAAGACGATGCCGGCCGCGACATCTTGGGACGTCTGCTCGACCGGGCCGACGTCGTGGTTCAGAACTTTCGTCCCGGCACGATGGAGCGGCTCGGATTTGGCCCTGACGAAATGCGTGCCAGGAACCCAAGGCTGATTTTCGTGTCTATCAGCGGCGTCGGCGATAGCGGTCCCTACGTCAAGAAGCGCGTTTACGATCCGATTGTTCAGGGACTGTCAGGGTTCGCCGACATCCAATCCCAGCCGGTGACCAACAGGCCGCAAATGATCCGAACCATCGTGGCGGACAAGACCACGGCCGTCTTCACCGCTCAGGCGGTGGCTGCCGCCCTTTATGCACGAGAGAAAACCGGTCTCGGTGATCATATTCACGTCGCGATGCTTGATGCCATGATCTCCTATCTTTGGCCAGAAGGCATGATGCAATACACGGTCGTCGGGAAGGAAGATGCGGTCAGCGACCCGAACGATCGGCCCGATCTCGTCTTTAAGACGCAGGATGGCTATCTCACCTGCGGTACCATCTCCGACTCCGAATGGCAGGGATTTTGCCGGGCAAGCGGTGATCCCGAACTCGGCAGCGACGAGCGATTCGCCACGCCCGGTGGCCGGTTCATCAATGCGACCGCACGCATCAACAAGATGCAGGAATATATCGGTCAGCATACGACGGCCGTCTGGCTTGAAAGGCTCGATGCGGCAGATGTGCCCTGCGCACCGATCTTGCGACGCGGCGAAGTCATCAACAACGAGCAGGTCGTGGCGCGCGGCCTGATCGAAGAATTGGAGCAACCGACCGTCGGGACGGTGCGGCAGCCGACACCGGCCGCGAAATTCAAGGTCAACCAAGCGAGGATCGCCGGGCCCGCGCCCCGCGTCGGAGAGCACTCACGCGAGATCCTCCGGGAAATCGGCTACGCCGATGCCTCGATCAACGACATGATCGCCAGGAAAGCCGTTCGGGTCGTTTCAACTTGATGGTCGAAAGGAAGTGATCGTGAGCGCAGATCCCGGAGTTGCCTTGCTGGTCGGAGCAGGAGACGCAATCGGAGCCGCTGTTGTGCGCCGATTTGCAGCAGAAAAGTACAAGGTATGTATAGCACGAAGAGATGCATCGAGATCTACGGCGCTGGTCGATGAACTCACGAACATCGGCCAACGTGTCTGTGCAAAGAGCATGGATGTCCGAAAGGAGAACGAAGTTCAAGCGCTGTTTGCGAGTGTTGAGGCGGAGCTCGGTCCGATCGAACTCTGTCTGTTCAATGCCGGAGCCAATGTCGCGAAGCCGGTGCTCGAGACGAGCGAGAAGTTGTTCTTCAAGGCCTGGGAACTTGCCTGCTACGGAGGCTTTCTGGTGGGTCGGGAGGCCGCGAAATACATGGTGCCCCGCGAACGCGGCACGATTCTATTCACGGGCGCAACCGCCAGCCTAAGGGGCAGCAAAAACTTTACCGCATTCGCGTCTGCGAAATTTGGTCTGAGAGCCGTCGCCCAATCGGCTGCGCGCGAACTGGGACCGAAAAACATTCATGTCGCCCACCTGATCATCGATGGCGGCATCAATAGCCCAGAAATACACCGGCGGCTCAAGGAGAGGGGTGTCGATGCCGAAGGTCTGCCTGCCGGTTCGCTGGCCGAGCCATCCTCTATCGCGAACGCGTACTGGTTTCTCCATCGGCAGGCTCGTGACGCCTGGACTCACGAACTTGACTTGCGGCCGTCGGTTGAGACCTGGTGATGAACTCCGAACTCACTCTATGGGGCGTTGGGACCAGCCGGACAATCCGGCCGCATTGGGCGTTGCATGAGCTCGGACTCGCATACGGGTGCAAGCCAATTCTGGCGCGATCGGGCGAAACCAAGACCCCCGAATATACCGTACTGAATCCCAGACAGAAAATTCCGCTACTCCAGGATGGAGCATTCACGATCGGAGAGAGCGCGGCCATCGTGGCCTATCTGGCTCGCAAATACGGCGGAGCAAGCCATCTCATTCCGGTCGATGACGCTGGACATGCCAGGTGGCTGGAATGGTGCTTTTTCATTGTGACTGAACTCGATGCGACGAGTCTCTATGTCATGCGCCGGCATAGTACGGGCAAAGGTCTCGCGCACATTTATGGCGAATCGCCATCGGTCGTTGCCAAGGCCGGTGAATACTTCATGGTGCAGCTCAAACATGTCGAGCTCGCATTGACCGACGATCGCAGATATCTTTTGGGCGATCAGTTTACCACAGCGGACATCCTGCTGACGACTTGCCTCACCTGGGCGCTGGATTATCGATTAAACCTTCCCGATGGATTGATGCAGTACCTCGGCCGGACGACCAGCAGAGACGGCTACCGAGTGGCCCGGGAAGCCAACAGGCAACAAGCATTTCAGATTGCCTCGCAGGCATGCATGAGCTAGTTCGCAATAACGCGAGGTTACAAAGGGTCGCGTCCTGGACCCCCGCCGGCGTCGACTTGCGATGCGAGACAGCACTTCGCGAAATCATCTGCGAGGGCGACGACATCGTCGTAAATGCCGCCAAGTGGTGACGCCGCGGCCCCTCTCTAGTGACGGCAAGACCGCGGTTGGACAGGTCGATTACTTCGCTCAAGATCGGGGCCTGGTGCGCAACTGCCATGGCGGCGGCGACGGCGGCGTCATCATGAAAGGTGAGGGGGTAGCGACGAGATCGATTCCCGCAACGAAGCTGCTGTTGTCAGGTGTGACGAGTTGAGGCGGTAGTGTGCGTTACACTTCCGGACCGATGTCGACCGCACCCACCTTGCGGTCCCACGGGAAATGGAGAATGTTTACCTTTTCGGAGACAGGCGTCGAAGACCGGTGCGATCCCGACTGGCGCGGGTGGCTGCGGCGGAGTTTGCTACCTCTGTTCAGTCAGCAAGCGGCCAAATCGGCATCGGGCCTAATTCAGCGTTGATCAGCTCGGCTTACATGACGATTCGGTATAACCCGGTTATGTCGCCAGAGGGACCGTTATCCCTACGAAAGCCCTCGAGGTCTCCGGCACGGCGAGCGCGATCCGTTTATGGCCGCCCATCGCGAGCAACGGTTTTGGAAAATCCAAAAATCGCATGCGGCGGGCCGAGCATCAGGATCCTAGACTGCGCTTGCCGGCTCACCATTGTCCCGGAGCAAATTGCCGATTTGTTGAAACGGGGGGCGCGAAGGGAGGTAAGATCTTGCGGGCGGAGATGTAAAAAGCTTCCGCAATAGAGGAGATCCGTCTATGATGCGCCACCTTTGGTTGTTCATTAAGCGCATCATCCATCCTCGTCCAACTTCGGATGAAGCTTCAGAAGCAGTCTCCGAAGGTGCGCGATCGCAGCGTGGGGTAGGTCACTGACGCTGAAACCGCTAACGACATTCCTATCTGGAAATGTTTGACTGATCAGTAAGTTAAACCTATAACCTTTTGCGTGCGAGTTGCCGAATATACGTTTGTGGGCATGAAGAAGCGCAAGAAACGCCTGACAAACTCCGAACATCGCGAACTAAGCATGGCTGCAGTTCTGGCTGCCGCCGAGTTTCTTTTTGTAACTCAAGGTTACACTGGCACAACGACCGAGAGAATCGGTGAATTCGCGGGTCTGACGAAAGGCAGCGTGTATTTCTACTATGGCACCAAGGAGGGGGTTCTCCTTGCTTTGCTCAATCGGGTCCAGGCCAACGTTCTGATCCCATACGTCCAGCTGCTGCGAGACGAAAGTTGCACCCCGGTAGAGCGCATGAGAAGGCTGCTGGAAAGAACCGGTAAGATTGCCCTTGAACATCCGGGCTCGATGCTACTGCCGATCGTCGTGTCGCTTGAGGCTGAAGCCGGATCCGAACCTGCGCGCAGAGTCGCCGCTGGTTATAACCGGCTCGCAGAGGAGATCCGGAAGGTTTTGGAGCTTGGGCAGGCTTCCGGCGCATTCCGCTCCGACTTGAGCAGTGGTGATATGGCCGGGATTATCATCGCGTCTGCCGACGGAATGATGCTCGAATGTCTGCGTCAGAATCACCGTATGGGCGTCCACCGCCTCGTTCGTGCCCTGCAGGCGGTCATTATTTCTGGTCTGCAATTCGCATCGGAGTCCCCTCGAGACATTGAAGTCGCGGAGGGGCCATCGGTCATTGAAGTCTTGCGCAGCAATCTAAAGAACCACAAATAACCGCTCAGATGTAAACCGGGGTCACGAAGGAACGATGCCGGTCCCCGCACCAATCAGATCCGATTCCAGAAGATTTCCGATCTCCGGCGGACGGCATCATAAAGTCGGATGCCGAATAGCTGGACCTCTTCCGCCGCATTATTGCGCGCATTGAGCTCATCGAAGATTCGTCCGCGCGCCTGAGTGCAATCATGTGGTCGGCAGAGCTCGTCTTAAAAAGCGCCAGAGGGTTGCCACATGATCGGGTCAACCACCTGAGGTTCCAGGCTGCCGAATAACTTCGTTGCGCCGAGGGTACTCCAAAATTGATCGCCACAATCGGCCCAAGATGGAAATAACGAGATCAATACGCCAAAGTTGGGGTTGAGCTCGCAGCCGAGGCGCTCAGTGCGATCTTCGGCATGCAATCGAGGAGGGCGCCCCCTCGCCGGTGGCCACTATCAGTCCCATGACGCCTATTGGCCAGATGATGGTCGCCGACGCGTCTGCCTCAAGCTGCTCGAGTTGCGATTGGGGGACTTAGCTGTATGGGATTCCGAAGTCGAATAGAGTTCAGTTTCCTTACTCGTCCTTGATCCTTTCGCGGCAGCGGACCGCGCGCGACCTTGGGATTTTTCATCGAGCGCGCGCTTACGCGAGGTGGTGCCTTCGTATATGTCGCTGATATCTAGAATAAAAATGACGTTTCTCCATCCGTTAACAAAGATATTGACTGGACAGTAAGTTATTTGTAGGTTGCCTCTCAGTCAACTAAATGTCCGATGGCGTCTTGCGAAAATCCGAAATTAATCACCGCCTTTCGTTCAGCGAGGTGGCGCGGGTTTCGGCTTTTGAGAAGGTTTAGAGCATTGCTCTCGAGTGTTTGGGAGGGGACGTTCTTCTCCTGACATGAATGTCGTGGGTGTCTCTCCACACTCGCTCTCGAGTGGGAAGAGGGTTGGCATAACGTGTCGCGATTGTAACGGCAGAGGATCAACCATGGGTCAAACGGCGCTCGCGCGTGAGAGCACGGAAGAGGCAAACGAGATTGCCTTGCAAACGAGAGTCAAAGCTGGCGGAACTCTGGAAGATGTCAGCGAGATGACGCCTCGCTATCGGAGCGTGCTCGTCGACACCATGAGGATCGCCGCCGATCTGGAAATCATGACGTTGCCTCTCGATTTTCCTGCAATAATGATGGCGCCTGGTCTCAACGATCGAATCGCCATCACATCTGCTCTTCAGGATGAAATGGGGCATGCCCAGGTTATGTTTCGCATGCTCGGGGACTTCGGTATCGATGCCTATCAGGCAGTGTTCGAGCGCGAGCCAGAAAAATTCAAGACCTTCTTCATGCTGGAATTCGCGCCCCAGGATGCGATCGACACGGGAATGGCGCACCTGTGTGGCGATCAGGCAGGATACATCACGACCTGCGATCTAGAGGCGAACTGCTCGTTCGGGCCATACAGCCGCTCGTTGCGAAAGGTGAACTTCGAGGAGAATTTTCACGTCAAGCGCGGCGAGTACATGATTCGCCACTATATGCAGCAAGGACCGGAAATAAGAGCTCGAGTTCAGGAAGCTCTGGACTTCTGGTTTCCGCTGGCCGCTGAATGGTTCGGGACGACGGACAACGTAAAGTCGAGGACGGATCAGCTCCACTATCGCATCCGCGGAAGCAGCAATGATCAGCTTAGGCAGATCTGGATGCAGCGCCTCGTGCCCTTCTGTGAGCAGCTTGGATTGAAGGTGCCGGCTCATTTCGACCGCGAAAAGGGCATCTACGTCCTGGATTACGAAATGCCCATTCTGCTCAACCTGGAAACCATGAAGTGGGATTACCGCACGGTGACGTGGGAGGAGAAGCTCGCGCAATGGAAGAAGGGCGGGCCGATCAAACTGCCAGGTCTCCGGCGCATGCAGACGGAGCTCTGGGGGCAAGATCTATGGTAACCGAGGAGGAAGTCCGCGAGGCGCTCCTCGCAGTGAACGACCCGCATATTCCCACAAGCATCGAAAGCATGGGGATGTTGCGCGGCATTGAAATCTCAGAAACCGGTGTAGTTGATGTCGAGCTTGCAATTCCGTGCCTGGCTTGCCCAGGGGTGTCGATGTTGAAGCAATCGATCAACGACGCAGTTGGTAGGCTGGAAGGGGTCCGCAAGGTCAACATCCTTGAAGGATGGCATCATGAATGGACGACAGAAGCTATCGACCCGGGTGCACGCCAGCTCATGCGCCGCTTCGGAATACAAGTCTAGAGGTGCGACAATGAAGAAGGTTATCGATAGACAAGTGGAGCTCGGCGGAGACAAGCTCGACTTATACGAAGTATTTGCACGCCGCAACTCGGAAGAACCGCTCACTCACATCGGTTCGATCGACGCCCCCAATGCAGAACTCGCGGAAGCCCGCGCCTGGTTCGTTTACGATCACGATACCTGGAAGGAAATGTGCATCGTTCCGCTCTCGGCCATCGTTACGATTACCGAACGCGGAAGCAATGCAAAGGTCAAGGTGGTGTAATGATGACCATTACCATTCCGACCGGTTCTCTCTCTGAAGCCGACCAATTCCTGAGGGACGAGCTGTACTGCATCGCAGACGCCAAGGTCGTCCTGGCAGGCTGGTACATGTTGGTGCTGCAGAACGGCCGCTCGATCTCCGACTTTACATCCATTTGCGCAATGATGCAGGGCCAATACGGGCATGCCCGCGCGATCTATCAACATCTCGCTCGCTTTGGTGTTACTCGCGAAGAGGCCGAGTGGACGCGTGGTGCAAAGGATATTCGTTCGCCCAAGCTGCTCGACCGGCCGCCGCAGTCGTGGTCCGACTTCATCGCGACGTTATTCATGGCTGAACAAGCCATCTCAACTCAATTGAGCGCCTACAGGACAAACGCGGCGGACAGGACGTTGGCTCGCCTGGCCGACAAGATACTGAAGGAATCGCGATTCCATCTCAGTTATTCCATCGGCTGGATCAAGGCGCTCCGCAAGAGTCCCGAGTCGACGGTCGATGAAGATGCCCGTCGGCGCTTGGTCGAGGCCTTGGATTGGTGGGGTGATTTTGAACAGTCCGACATACTCTTTTCGAGTGGTTGCCGTGATACGTCGGAATCGGAGCTCCGCAAGCGCTTCCTCGCGGCGGTCAGCGAGACCTTCGACGCTTCAGACGTGATCGTCAGTTCCGCAAAGTCATGGAAGCGAGCCATTCGTCGCGGCGGCAGTCCGGGAATTCCGGAGAAGCTATTCGAGCAAATCCGCTTCAAGAACCGCGAACTGGCGCTTCCGTGAAGCCGACCGAGCCAAGTTTCGAGCTGCCGCTTGATGCCTCCAACGTCACTTGCCCGCATTGTGACAGCCGCAACGTGAAGGTCGACTCGCCGTTTGGCGGCAGCGTTTCGGAGGTACTTTTCCGATGCGGGCAATGCAAGTCGTTCTTTCACTGGGTGAAGTGGCAGCCTGAGCTGCCACCGCGTTGAACCAACAAATTAAGAACAGCATAAGCTGCAATAACCGAAATATAGGGGAGGTTATCGTGCTGGATCGCGCTATTTCCGTTTCAGATATCCTGCGGGCTACGTCGCGTGCGATGCCGCAAAGGAAGGCGATCGTAGATGAAGCGGGCTCACTGAGCTACCTCGAGCTCGACGCGGACGTAGATCGCTTTTCTCGTGCACTGTGCAGACTCGGAATCGGAGAGGGGGACAGAGTTGCCTATCTTCTCTGGAATCAGCGAGAGCTCCTTATCTCCTACTTCGCGATCGTGCGGATCGGTGCTCTGACTGTTTCTCTGAACTTTCGCCTGACCCCCGAGGAGCTAGCGTATCAGTTTGCGGAGGCGGACTGCAAAGCGATCATCGTCGACAAAGATCTCGCCGAACTGGCCTCCAAAGCGATTTCAATCTCCGATCTCCCCATTCTACAAATCGTGGTCGGGGGAGAGGCCGTGCCTGGTCAGCTTGCCTTCGCCGACACGATGCGACCCCAGGCCGACGACATCGTGAACCTTCCAGCGGTCAGCGCCGATGCCGATAGCGGCATTTGGTTCACCTCTGGCACAACGGGCCGGCCAAAAGGCGCGGTAGTTAAGCATCGATCGGCGGTTGCCTCTGCGATGCTCTGCAATATTGTATTCGGCTTCCCCGACGGAATCAGAGCGTTGGGGGCTGCTCCTCTCTTTCATCGCGCAGCGGTCGAAAATTTTGCGCTGCCTGTTATCATGCGCGGCGGAACGAATTTTCTCTTCAAGAAGCTCAACGCGGCCCAAACGTTGGCGCACCTGGAAGAGTACAGGATCAATTGCGCGTTCATCGTTCCCACTCTGGCTTGGCAGCTTATCCAAGAGCCATTCGTCGGAAGAAAGCCGTTACCGCACCTCACGCACTGGGTTTCCGCTTCGGCACCTCTGCCGCCGGTTCTTTCAGAACGCATCCAGCAACGGTTCGACCTGCCAAATGGTGTCATAAATGCCTATGGCATTACGGAGATGTTGCTTGTCTCGTCGTGCCCGCCAGCGATGCTGGCCAAAAAGCCCGGTACCGTCGGGCTGCCCGCGCCGCAGACGCAGGTGATCATCCATGACGAAGCACGTGGCGTGCTTCCGGTCGGTGAAGCAGGCGAAATTCTGATCAGCGGACCGACGGCGTTCTCTCGCTATTTGAATAACGAACAAGCGAGCCGCGAAGCGATCGTCAATCTGAACGGAACTGCCTGGTACCGAAGCGGCGATATCGGGCTTATCGACGCCGACGGATATCTCGCGATAAAGGACCGCAAGAAAGATATGATCATTTCTGGCGGCGAGAACATCTATTGCGCCGAGGTCGAACAGGCGCTGATTGAGAATCCCGCGATCCGAGAAGTTGCAGTCTTAGGAATGCCTGATGAGAAATGGGGCGAAATCGTTGTCGCCGCCATCGTCGGCAACTCTAATGGCGTCGTTGATTTGGACGCCATCATAAAAGGTTGCGGAGCGCTCGCAAGCTACAAGCGGCCCCGTGAAATTGTTGTTCTCGATCAGCTGCCGCGAAACTCCTTCGGCAAGGTTCAAAAGGACGCGCTTCGCGCACTCGTACGAGAGAAACTCGAACTGATCCGAGGACAACAACGGCAAGAGGCCTAGCCTCTCGCTGTTCGCACAAGTGAAATACTTACTTGCGGCCGAGCGATCGGCGCGCGGCATCTTGACTGCTGCTCGAAGGGAGTTTCAGAATGAGTATTTGGCGCCCGCTGCGAACCCACCGCACTGCAATCGTGGCAGCTGTTTCAGCATCTTGTTTGGCTATTGCAACGCCCAGTTTGAGCGGCGAAATCGTAGTTGGCAATACCGCCCCATACAGCGGCCCAGCGTCAGGCTACGCCATGGTCGGAAAGTCTCTCGCTGCCTATTTCGACATGCTCAATGCGAACGGCGGAGTTGGCGGTCGCACGATCAAATTCCTTTCCTATGATGACTCATACAGTCCGCCCAAGACCGTCGAGCAGGTTCGCCGTTTGGTGGAATCCGACGAAGTCGAGCTTGTGTTGGGGCTTCTTGGAACTCCAACGAACGCTGCCGTTCAAAAGTATCTAAACGCGAAAAAGGTCCCGCAACTGTTCTCGGTCGCTGCGAGCGGGAAGTTCAGTAATCCAGGAAAATATCCTTGGACCATGGGATGGATTCCCACCAACGTACTCGAGGCCAAGATCTTCGGCAAATACATCCTGGACACGAAGCCGAACGCAAAGATCGGGGTGCTTTATCAGAACGATGATTTTGGGCGCGACGCTCTCGAAACTCTAAAGTCCTCTCTTGGTGCCCGGGCCGGTGAGATGATCGTGTCGGCCCAAAAGTACGAGGTTACCGATCCGACGGTCGATTCCCAGGTGGTTTCGATGAAGTCGGCCGGAGCCGACGTCTTCTACAATGCCGCGACCGTCAAGTTTGCCGCTCAGGCCATCAAGACGGCCCATGCTATCGGCTGGAAGCCTCTTCAGCTTCTGACCTCACCTTCATCGAGCATAAATACTGTCCTCAAGCCAGCCGGCATCGACGCGTCGAAAGACGTCGTCTCTGCGCTTTATCTGAAGGAGCCGTCCGATCCGCAGTGGTCCAACGATCCGGCTATGGGCGAGTATCGGGCTTGGATGAAGAAGTACTACGCCAATGGCGACCCCGACAATTTCTTCAACGTTGTTGGCTACAGCGTTGGTCAATCCTTCCGAGCCGTTTTGGAGGCATGCGGAAATGACGTCTCGAGGGCCAATATTATGGCAAAAGCCTCGGCGCTCAATGTCGAACTGCCAATGCTTCTACCGGGAATAAAGCTCAAGACTTCAAAGACCGATTACTTTCCAATTCAGCAGCTGCAGCTTGCCCGATTCAACGGTGAGCGGTGGATTCTATTCGGTGAAATCATCCAGGACGAGTCCGAAGATGTCTCGGCCAAGGATTGAACGATCGCGTTGAATGATCCTCGACTCATAAGTCATGCGGACGCCTTAACCGTGGCGGGAAGCAGATCGTTCTCGTAGAGGACATCAAACCGCGAGACGATCGGCGAGAACGACGAAACTCTACCTTCCTCAAGAGGGGAGGGCATAGAAAAGGAGAAAACCAATGCCGGAGGCATTTATCTACGATCACGTCCGCACGCCGCGCGGCAAAGGCAAGTCCGACGGCGCCCTGCATGAGGTCACGGCGCTGGCGCTGGCAACGGCGCCCCTGAAGGTCCTCAGGGAACGCAATGATCTGGCCCCTGACAGCATTGACGACGTGGTCCTCGGTGTTGTCGACCCGGTCGGCGAGGCCGGTGGCGACATCGCGCGCTTCGCGGCCCTGAACTCGGGTTTCGACACCTCGGTCCCAGGAATTCAGATCAATCGCTTTTGCGCGTCGGGCCTCGATGCTGTTAACTTCGCCGCGGCGCAGGTGATCTCCGGCCAGCACGAGCTCACCATCGGTGGCGGAGCGGAATCCATGAGCCGAGTCGGCATCCTATCGTCGGGTACGCCCTGGCCGATGGATCCCTCTGTTGCGCTGCCATTGTACTTCATGCCGCAGGGTGTGGCGGCGGATCTGATCGCTACGAAGTACGGCTTCTCCCGCGACAAAGTCGACGCCTACGCGGTTCAGAGCCAGCAGCGCGCCGCAAGGGCTTGGGACGAAGGCCGCTTCGACAAGTCCGTGATCCCAGTGAAAGACGTCAACGGAATCACCATTCTCGACAAGGATGAACACATCCGCCCCGGGACAACGATGCAGTCGCTCGCACAGTTGCAACCGTCATTTGCCGCCATGAGTGCGATGGGCGGGTTCGATGGGGTCGCGGTGCAATCGCATCCTGAAATCGAGGCTTTGAACTACGTGCATCATGCGGGGAACTCATCTGGCATCGTAGACGGCGCGGGCGCCGTTCTGCTGGGCAGTGCGGAAGCCGGAAAGAAGCGCGGTCTCAAGCCGCGAGCGAAGATCCGGGCTTTCGCTAATATCGGCTCGGAGCCCGCAATGATGCTCACTGGTCCTGTCGACGTGACGAAGAAGGTGCTTGATCGGTCCGGCATGAATTTGGAAGACATCGATCTTTTCGAGCTGAACGAGGCGTTCGCTTCGGTGGTGTTGCGCTACATTCAGGCGTTCGAACTCGATGAAGCCAAGATCAACGTCAATGGTGGCGCTATCGCGATGGGCCACCCACTCGGCGCCACGGGCGCGATGATTCTCGGCACGGTGCTCGACGAACTCGAACGCACCGCCAAATCGACCGCTCTCGTCACGCTGTGCATCGGTGGCGGCATGGGCACTGCGACCATCATCGAGCGGGTTTGAGCTTCACGTTCGCGTTGCTGGCGGGATGAAGCAGACGAACCAGGGTTGCCGACCCCTTAGGGGCACGGCGGAGCGTTGGAGACACCATGGCCTATAAAAACTTTAAAGTTGAAACCGACATCGACGGGATCGTCCTGGTGACGTGGGACATTCCCGGAAGGTCTATGAACGTGCTGGACGAGACTACGGGTACCGAACTCGCCGCGATCGTGGAGGCGACAGCGAAGGATTCCGCGGTGAAGGGGGTCGTCATCACCTCCGGTAAGGACGCATTCTCCGGCGGGGCTGATCTCACCATGCTCGAGCGCATCAATCGCGCGCACAGCGAGTTGCTGATGAGCAAGGGCGAGGAAGTTGCCAACAAGCACGTCTTCGACGAGGTCCGCAAGCTGTCGCAGACGCTCCGCGAAATCGAAATCAGCGGGAAGCCCTGGGTCGCCGCGATCAACGGGCTCGCGCTCGGAGGTGCATTCGAAATCACGTTGGCGTGTCATCACCGGGTCGCATCCGACAATCCGAAAACACGTCTTGGCTTGCCTGAGGTAAAGGTGGGGGTCTTCCCCGGCGGTGGCGGTACGCAACGTCTTTCGCGCATGCTTCAGCCGAAGGATGCGATGCGGATGTTGCTGAAGGGCGATGCGATCGATCTGAAGCAGGCGGTGGCTTGGGGCATCGTCGCCGCAGTGGTGCCGCCGGCGGATCTGATCAATAGCGCGAAGGATTGGATTAAGGCAGGCGGCAAGCCCGTTGCGCCGTGGGATGAGAAGGGCTTCAAGCTGCCCGGCGGCCCCGTATATTCGAAAGCGGGCACGCAGTTCTTCCCGCCGACAAACGCGTTCTTGCGGCGAGATACCTACGACAACTATCCGGCCGCGCGCGCGATCGTACAATGCGTTTATGAGGGCCTCCAGCTCCCGATAGACGCAGCGCTGCGCGTCGAGTCGCGCTACTTCGCAAAGATCCTGCGCTCAAAGGAGGCGGCCGCGATGATCCGGTCACTCTTCTTATCGATCCAGGATTTGAACAAGGGCGCACGTCGTCCGAAAACGGTACCGCCCACGAAGGTCAAGAAGCTGGCCGTCATCGGCGCTGGCTTCATGGGGGCGAGCGTCGGCTTCGTCTCGGCCCAAGCCGGCATCGACGTAGTGTTGATCGATCTCGATCAGGAGAGCGCCGATAAAGGCAAGGCTTACACCAAGGCGGCCATCGATGCGGCAGTTTCCAAGAACCGGATGATGGCTTCCGATGGCGAAAGCATCCTGTCGCGCATCACCGCCACAGCCGATTACGCCATGATTGGAGATTGCGACCTCGTCATCGAAGCGGTGTTTGAGGACCGAGCGGTCAAGGCGCAGACCTATGCCAAGGCGAAGCCGTTCGTTCGTGATGGTGCAATATTCGCCTCGAATACGTCGACGCTGCCCATAACTTCCTTGGCAGAAGAATGGAAAGATCACTCGAATTTCATCGGAATTCACTTCTTCTCGCCTGTCGAAAAGATGATGCTGGTGGAGATCATCGTCGGGAAGAACACGGGCGAGACAGCTCTGGCCACCGCTTTCGACTACGTACGCCAGATAAAAAAGACACCCATCGTCGTCAACGATTCGCGCGGCTTCTACGCCAACCGTTGTGTCATGCTTTATCTCTTCGAGGCGTACGAGATGCTTCTGGAAGGCATACCGCCGGTGATGATCGAGAATGTCGGCAAGATGGCCGGCATGCCGGTCGGACCGCTGGCGCTTAGCGACGAGGCTGCCATCGATCTTGCGCTGAAGATCCTAAAGGCGGCCGAGGCCGACCTGGGTCCGCAAGCTGTAAATCAAGAACACAAGAAGCTGTTGGTCGAGATGGTTGAGAAGCGTGGACGCTTCGGCCGCAAGAACGGCAAGGGCTTCTACGATTATCCCGAGAATGGTAAGGGCCAGAAGAAGCTGTGGCCCGACCTGTCAATGCTGCAGCCGAAGCATCTCGATCCGGATACGCTGGATGTCGAGGAGTTGAAGCAACGATTTCTCGTCGTGCAGGCGGTAGAAGCGGCGCGTACTGTGGAGGATCAGGTGATCACCGATCCGCGCGAGGCGGACGTCGGATCTATACTCGGGTTCGGCTTCGCGCCCTTCACCGGCGGTACGCTGTCCTACATCGACTTCATGGGCACGAAGAACTTCGTTGATCTCTGTCTGAAGCTCGAAAAAAGCTTCGGCTCGCGGTTCACCCCGCCGAAGCTGTTGATCGAGATGGCGGCGAAGAACGAGACGTTTTACGGTCGCTTCCCACCGATGAAGGTGGCTGCGGCTTAGCAGGAGATCTGATGATGAACAGTCGGCGATCGTGTCAAATAAGTTCCGGGGTAGCGCATTGTTACGTGGGCCGGCCTCCCGCATCGATGGAGGGAGAACATGGCACGCGATAGCGCCTGCGATCTGGTTGTCTTTGGCGCCAGCGGCTTCACCGGGCGGCTCGTGGCCGAATACATCGCAGCGAAGTACGGAAACAAGATAAAATGGGGGATGGCGGGCCGCAATCTCGAGAAGCTCGCCGCTATCCGCGCCGAAATCTCAGCGCCCAACGATACACTGCTGATCGAAGCTGACTCTGGCGACGATGCCTCCCTGCAACGGCTGGCTCGGACGACACGCACCGTTATCTCTACGGTCGGCCCGTTCCAGCTTTTCGGATCGAAGTTGGTGGAGGCGTGTGCTCGCGCAGGAACGGACTACCTCGACTTGAGCGGGGAGGCCGTGTGGATGAGGAGCATGATCGACGCTCACGAGCAGGACGCACGATCCAGCGGAGCGCGTATCATCTTCTCGTGCGGCTTCGATTCCGTCCCGTTCGAACTCGGCGTGTTCTTCCTGCAGAACGCTGCGCGAAAGGCATGGGGAGGAACGGCGGCTACGCACGTAAAGGGCAGGGTCCGGCTGATGAAGGGCACGTTTTCCGGCGGAACTGCCGCCAGTTCACGGGCGACCATTGCCGCCGCAAGCGATCCGCAGGTGCTCGATCAGCTGAAGAACCCCTTTCTTCTGACTCCCGGTTTTGCTGGTCCAAAGCAGCCACACGGTATGAAGATTGAGTTCGACGAGGACCTTGGCGCCTGGGTGGCACCTTTCATCATGTCGCCGATAAACACACGCAACGTCCATCGATCCAACGCGCTTATGGGTCACCCCTACGGGACCGACTTCGTCTACGACGAGATGATTGTAGCGGGACGGGACAAGCAGGGTGAGATTGCGGCCGCCAAGATTGTGGAAGAAAACAGATCATTCGGCGGCGAAGGCAGCCCGAAGCCGGGGGAAGGACCATCGAAGGCCGAGCGCGAGGCCGGTTGTTACGACATTCTGTTCATCGGGAGCAGCAAGGACCACGGCAAGATTTCGGTAGCGGTGAGAGGTGACAGGGACCCCGGTTACGGATCGACGTCCAAAATAGTCACCGAATGCGCGATCTGCCTGCTTCAGGACGCGAGCGACGTTGCTGCAGGCATCTGGACCCCCGGCGCGGCCATGGGCGAGAAGCTGATTTCGCGGCTGGTTCGAAACGCCGGGCTCACATTCGAGATCGAACGTTGAGGGGCGCAAGTGCAGGAAAATCGTCTCTGAGAAAAGACGCGCATGGCCGTAGAATCGGATGGGCATGGAATGCGCTCTACTAGCGATCGAGTTCGTTCCAGATATAACTCCCACGAAGTCAGATGAGGTCAGCTCCTCGCGCCGACGTTCGAGTTGCATTTGCAATCATCGTCTAGCCCGTTCTTTGGATTGCACTGACGGGTGCGAACCTCCCAGACTGGTCCGGGATCTCCGATCTCGGGCCGCTTTTTTGCGGATTGCCCAATTAGCATGTGAGGCTTGCATCAGAGCCGTAACCGTCACGTCGGACGCAGGTGAACGACGACAGCCGCTTGTGCTCAATAAAACAGCTTGATGCAAACCATAGTGAACACCGCTATGAAAACGGAGGCAAGTAAGCCAAGCAGCGCGGGACGAAAGCCGCGGCTTCCCAGTTTGGACAGGTCGGTATGCATTCCCATTGCGGCAAGCGCGGCCGTCAGCAGGAAGGTCGTCAGCCATGCCAAATTCGATTTCATCTCTGCCGGGATGGTGACGATGCTGTTGATGCAGGTAGCTGCGATGAAGCCAAAGACGAACCATGGGGCCGTCGGTACGCGTCCTGCCGGTTCTTTCCCTTCTTCGTCGCGGCCACGCGAAAGCAGACCCATCGCAAGTACGAGCGGGGCGAGCATCATGACCCGAGACAATTTTGAGATCGTGCCCGTTTCGCCGGCGATCTGCCCGTATTGAAACGAAGCCGCAACTACCTGAGCAACCTCGTGAACGGAAGCGCCGGTCCAAAGCCCGAACTCCCGTGCATTCAGATGGAGAAGCTCAGGCAGCAACGGAAAAAGGAACATGGCGACTGTCCCGAAGATGGTGACGCATGCGACCGCATAGGTCACGTCCTCTTCCGTTCCGCGCAAGACGGCGTTCGCCGCGACCACGGCTGACGCGCCGCATACGCACGTGCCCGCGGCTATCAGCTTGGCGACCTTTTCTTCGACGCGCAATAATCGTGCAGCGCACACGGTGAAGACGAAGGTCGACGCCAGTGCTGCAACCAGAATGGCTAAGCCCGTTGGGCCCAACCTCGATATCTCGGCGAAAGTGAGCTGAAGCCCGAGCAGTACGATGGCGATCCGGAGTAACCGCCGCTGACTGAACAGAATGCCGTCTCTAAGCCAGGCTGGTTGGCCTGCGACATTGCCGAGGATTATCCCTATCAGCATCGCCAACATCATAGGGCTGACGACGGACAAGTACGGCAGCGTCCGCAAGTAACCAGCCAAGACCGAAATCACAGACGCAGCCACCAAGCCTGGCGCCAGAACGGCGGTTCGGACGAGCCATGACCTAATTGCCGAAGATTTGGCTATCCAAAACGATAAGCGCCGGCTCCCATTCGTCTGTCTTGTGTACAGCAATAAGCCCCCGCTGAAATGCAAACAAATCTGTTAGAGGATCGACGCCGCCTGCCAACCTTCGGGGGCTCTATGCGTCTCGTAATCCGCGTGTCCCGGGGATCGTATTATCTTCGGCCACTTGGTCGCTGGCCGGCGCTCTGACGTCGTCGGCAGCTGAAGAGCCGGACGAGTCGAACAATACGGGCACACGTCCGGCGTCTTTGGTCCAGGGTCTATTGAGAGATGAAACGATCGAAGGGGTTCACCATTTCTCGCCGTAGGGGCGGAGTTCGTAATTGAACGACCATGCGGAGCGAGGCTGATGGCATATATGCCAAATCTCATCCGCAATCGTTGCCGGCTGAGCAAAGAACTCTTCCGGCTTGTCCTGGAACATCTTGCGGGCCCATGGCACGTTGATGACTGCGTCGATCATCAGAAAGGCGACATGGACGCCCTTTGGCCCTAGATGCCGCGCCATCGATTCGGCCAGGATGCGTTCCGCGGCCTTCGACGGCGCAAAAGCGGCGTAGCTTTCGACTCCCCGATAGGCGGAGGTGTTGCCAGTCGCGACGATGGCACCTTTTTGCGCTTTGATCATCGCGGGAGCGACCGCTCTGGCGAGGTAAAGCAGCCCCATCGTGTTCACTTTGAAGTTCGTCTCGAGAGCCGCCGGATCCACTTCCAGAAAATTACCAAAGGTCCCGCCTACTGCATTGTGGATGGCGATCGCGGGCGCACCGTAGTCGCGAGTGATTTTAGCGACGGTTTCGCTCACCTGATATTCCTGCGTGACGTCGCAGATATATGCGGATGCGTCCGGCAGCTCAGCCTGCAGCTTCGGAATGCGCTTCTCGGAGCGCGCCAGAAGAGCGACATGATAGTCGCCTCCAGAAAAGCGACGCGCGAGTGCGCTGCCCGTACCTGGACCAACGCCGGTGATAACACAAACTGGCTTTGTCATGGTCATGCCTGCGTCTTTGCTGCGGCTTCGACGAATGAGAGCCGATCGTTGCCGAAGAAAATCTCCTCTCCAACCCGAAACGTAGGCGTGCCGAACAGACCGGCATCTTCGGCGGCCTTGTTGCGAGCCTTGAGTTCATCGAAAATCTCTGGCCGCGCCATCATCTCGATGATGTTGTCTGCGGGAAGCTCGTTCTTGTTCAGGAAGTCCGTGAGGATTCCGACATCACCGAGATCGAGCGCTTGAGCGTAAAGACCGTCGAACACTTTCGATACGAAGTGGGCGCCCACCCCTAGCTTGATCGCCGCGATCGCTCCGCGAAGCAGAAAGTTGAGGTCTATGTGCCGGAAGTTGTGGTTGGGCTCCCAACCGATGCCGTACTTCTTCACCCAGCGCTGCAGATCGTTCTTGGCGTATTTCCTCTTCGACTTGCACTCAAGCGTCGTGGGCGTGTTTCCCGTCGCCTTCATCAATTCCAGGACGTTTATTGGCATGTAGACGATGGTGGCCTTCGTATCTGCCGCCAGTTTGTTGAACTGCGTCTGTGCGAGGTAGCTGTAGGGGCTACCGAAGTCGAAATAGAACTCAATTTGCTTGCTCATCTTCGCTTTCTCCCCACGGCGGTCGGTCGCGTCCATCAGTCAGCTCCGATAGCCGCCGAACACAGGAGCGCATCCTATAATAGATATTGACTGGTCAGTAAGTTAAATGCGGTATCCTACCATGTCAAGCGGCGTCCGAAATGCAATGCAAGGGCTCGTGCCGCCTGTTCCCCACCTTGCCGGGAGGGCGAATGCGCGTTGCGAATGCGCGTTGCGAATGCGCGAGCAAGCGCGAGCGAACACCTCATGGAGCATTTCGCTGATGACGCGGAAGCAGGTTGGGGACGAAAAGCTGGCGAGGCTCCTGCGGACGCATTGGCAGGCAGCGGCCGAGGTTCAACGAGCCTCGGGCGGGGAAACTCACGAGATAGCAAAAGCTTTGGATTGACTATGGAAGGCCGGTTACTTGGATCGAGATGCGGCCTTCACATGTCGCGTTTCGAGCAGGACTGCCTCGAGCCCCGCTTGTCTCAAGCCAGCATGCAGCCATTGCGACAGCGGCGCCGCTGCCAGCCCAATTTACTTCAGCCTCCATGCAAGTCAGGATCTGTCCGGCGATCTTGCCGCCGCCGATGGCATCGAAGGCCAATGTTGCTCCGGTCGCGGTCAAGGCTTCCGTAAGATCGGAGAAAAAGCTCGGCAGCGTAGAATCGCAGATATAGCTCGCGCCGATTGATTTCAGCAACTTCGCCTGTTTCCGGTTGCGAACGATATTGACCAGGCCGATGCCGTCGCGCATGCAGATCCTGTTGAGCATTTGTCCGAGATTGGATGCCGCGGCGGTGTGCACGAGCGCCGTGCGCCCTTCGCTTCGCATCGTTTCGGCCATGCCAAGTGCGGTCAAGGAATTGATGTGGGCCGATGCTCCATCCTCCTCTGGCGCTCCGTCAGAAAGCGCAACGCCGACGCGCGCAGCAAGCGCGCGCATGGCGGGCGGTGATATCGGGGCGGCGACTGCGGGTTGACCAGAAATCCCGCTTTGTGTTGCCGAGCTCAAGTCGGCAGCTCCAAACAGAAGGCCGACGTCGGATGGATTGATGGGGGTTGCGTTGATGCGCACAACGACGTCGTCGGCATCGGGTTTCCGAACAGGCTCCGAGGCCAGCAACAGTTCAAGCTCGCGGTCCGTTTGATCAGTGATTGCAGCTGTGAGGTCGCGTCCGCATAACGCTTTATCTCTCATATCAAATAGATAGTCGGCATCGTTGCCATGCAATACAGCCGTGATTGACAACATACTGAATAGTACGTAACTAAATAAATTGAATCCGACTGCCCTGAACCTGAATCGGGGCAGAGCACTGCCAGTGAAACCGCAAGGAGGAGGCATGGGTAGCTTACGGACTGCATTTGATCTGAGCGGCAGGACCGTGCTCGTCACCGGAGGATCGCGCGGATTGGGACTTCAGATTGCGGAGGCTCTCGGTGAATATGGCGCGAAGGTCATCATCTCGTCGCGCAAAGCCGCCGATCTCGAGAAGGCGCAAGCTCACCTTGCGAATGCTGGAATCCAGTCAGACTGGATTGCCGCAGACAACGCAAAGGACGAGGACGTCAAGCGGCTGGCGGACGAAGCCATGGCAAGGCACGGGCGTGTGGACATTCTTGTCAACAATGCTGGTGCGACTTGGGGAGCGCTTACCGAAGATCATCCGATGGAGGCTTGGGACAAGGTGATGAATCTGAACGTGCGTGCGCTGTTTCTACTCAGCCAGCAGATCGGCAAACGATCCATGATTCCGAACCGATATGGCCGCATCATCAACCTTGCATCAATAGCCGGACTGCGCGGCAGTGTCGGAGCGATGCAGACGATTGCCTATAATACCAGCAAAGGTGCCGTCGTGAATTTTACTCGCGCGCTGGCGGGAAGCTGGGGCCGTCACGGCATCACGGTCAATGCACTTGCTCCGGGATTCTTTCCATCCAAGATGACCAACGGTACGCTGGAATCGGTTGGAATGGAAAAACTAATCTCGGGCGTTCCGCTCCAGCGGATCGGCGACGACGATGATCTGAAAGGTGCCGCGCTGCTTTTCGCAAGCGACGCGGGGAAGCATATCACGGGTCAGATACTTGCCGTGGACGGTGGCACTACCGCCGTCATGCCTTCAGCCTAAGGTGGTGGTGTTTACGCGTCGGCGCCGCGGGTCAGCACTGAATTCCGGGCCGGCATTCCAGCTCCGCGCAATCAGGCTTGCCGGTTTACCGCCGCATTTGCCGACGCCGAGCGTCGTGCCAGCGAAGCGCTCGGCTTGCTAGCTCCATCCGGCCGTGAGCATTGAGCATGATAAGCAACGAGACCCGATCGCGAATTGGATATCCCCTTGCGGGGGCAGTTATCATCGTCGCCACCTGGGCGATGCTGTGTGTGCTGTTCAAGATTCCTGAGGCGGTGCTGCCGTCGCCCGACGCGGTGATCGTTGCGTTCGCCGACAGCTTCGGACTTTTGCTGCGTGAAGGGTGGGTGACACTGACGGAAACTTTGCTCGGCTTCGCGCTTGCGATGGCCGTTGGGCTGCCGCTGGCTGTGGCGATAGCCAACTCGCGACCGCTCAATCTGATGTTCTATCCCCTTCTGGTGGCGCTACAGTCCGTACCCAAGGTCGCGTTGGCCGCTATCGTTTTGGTTTGGCTCGGTACCGGGCTGGAATCGAAGCTCGCTATCGTCTGGCTGGTCGCGTTCTTTCCGATCATCATCGACACGGCCGCCGGGCTGCGCTCAACGCCGCCGCAACTGATCGACCTGGCACGCAGTCTTAAGGCATCGCCGTGGCAAACCTTCTATAAAGTGTAGTTTCCTGCCGCATTGCCCTTTGTGCTGACGGGGGCGAAAGTGGCAGTCACACTCGCCGTTATCGGCGCAGTGATCGGTGAGTTCATGGGCTCGAGCAAAGGCCTTGGCTATCTGCTGCTCAGTGCAACTTCGCAACTCAACACGCCGCTCGCCTTTGCAGCCTTGTTTGCACTCTCATTTCTCGGTCTGGGCGTCTACGCGGCAGTCGAGCTGGCCGAAGTTGCGCTCACGCGTTGGCTGCCGCTACGCCGGACCAGCCATTGAGGGTCATTGCTTTGCCGGCTCTTCGAGCACACGTTGCGTCGTGTCAGGGGGAGTGACCTCGATTGTCGCCAGGACTTACGACGATGGGTCCTCGCGGTATGTCGTCAGTAGCCTCGATGAAATTCTGGCGGTGAAGCTCCGCTCGGTAATGCGGGCAATGCGACACCGTCGGAGCCGCTGATTGGCGTTGGATATGACGAAGATCGGCTGATCTCGAAGATATTGGTGCTACCTTGAAAGTCATCGAAAATATCTTCCAAGAATTCGTGGATGCGATTCAGACCGCGACTGACGCGGAAGCATTTGAACGTGTCGGAATGCGATTAACCCAGCGGCTCGGCTTTCAGCGTTTTGCCTATCTGCGCCTGAACGGCGATACGTCGATGCTGATCTCGTCCTACCCGAAATCCTGGACCGGCGAAGCCTACCAGTTCGACTGGAGCCACGAGGTGGTCTTGCTGAGCGGCACCACGGTGATGGAGGAAAAGCTTTGCTATCTTTTTGTTGGCCGCGCTGCGTACAAGGGCAGGGACTCGCTCAACCCTCAACCTTGGCAACTCCCCTCGGTATTCGTGATTAGGTTTGCCGCAAGCAGGCTTGATCGTCTAAGAGGCAGCTAACGTCGCCATGAATTCTTCCATCGACGGCTGCTGGGCGTACTGCAGCTTGATAAGATCTTCGACTTTGAGGTTGGTATAGCGCTGGAGCTGCCGCCAATCCTTGTGGCCGGTGACCAGTGCCACCTTTTCGATTGGAAGTCCCGCTTCGAACAGACGGCTCGTCCCCTCGTGACGTAGATCGTGGAAGTGCAGATCTTCGATCTTGAGTTCATCGCACGCCCGGGTGAATGCCGCACTTACGGATCTATGGTTATGGGGAAAGACTCGCCCATACCCTCGAGTCACAATTCGCTGCTGAAGCACGACTTCCCACGCGTCATAGCCCGTTAGGTTGAGCAAAGGCACTTTCTGGTCATTTCCATCCTTATTCCTCGGGTCCTTTCTGTCCTGAATGACCACCAGCCGCTTTTTCATGTCGACCAGCGGCCACTCGGGCTTGCAAATCTCTTCCTGGCGCAATGTCGTTGCGACGGCAAATCTGACGATCCGCCCCATCGGTATGAATTGCCGACGGTTCGTCTCAAAGTATTCAATTAGCTCGTCGAGCTCGTCTTGCGTGGGCCGTCGGTCACGCTCCTTGCTCTTTCCGACCAAATTGAGGTGGCTTAACGCGACGCGCGCGAGGCGGGCTTCCTCGGCTGAAACCTCGATGCCATGGACCGCAGCGGCATGCGTTATGATTGTCCGGATGAACGACAAATCGATTGCCAACGTTGCGGGACCAGCGCCTTGTTTGGCGCGCTTCCTTCCGAACTCGATCAGCCGCTCTCGATTGAGCGCGGGAAGTTTCACACTGCCGAGCTCGGCCTTGAGCGACGCCATCACAGCAGCTTTTGAACGGCGAGGGGGCTTTCCAACTTCGTGCATGTCGTCGTCATGTACGTCGATGAGGTCGCCAAACGTGCGAACGTTCCGTGCGGCGCGTGGCTTAGCCGAACCGTTGCGGTCGATGTTGCGCTCCATTTCGAGGGCCCACTCTTCGCCATCCTTGCGTCTCCGGAACGTCTCGGCCACATAGCGGGTCTTGCGGCGGACCTGGACGCGCCAATTTCCGGATGCCATTTGTGTGAAGGTCGCCACGCGTGTGCACTCCGACTTTCGTGTGCACTATGTGTGCACTGAGAGGTCAAAACGGGTACAAACGTGTGCAATTTCGTCTAGTTTGGAGTGCACACGTTCGCTGTTCATCCCATTGAAGAGTAAGATAAACTGTTGAAATATCAAGACTATCGCTTTTCCGTGGCGCCCATGATGGATTGGACCGACCGGCATTGCCGGGTGTTCCACCGTCACCTGACGAGGCGGGCGCTGCTCTATACGGAGATGCTGACCCCGGGTGCCATCATTCATGGTGACCGGAAGCGGCTGCTTGGGTTCGACGTGGTCGAGCACCCGGTGGCGCTTCAGCTCGGCGGGTCGGGTCCGGGCGAGCTCGCGCTGGCGGCGCGGATCGGCGAGGAGTTCGGTTATGACGAGATCAACCTCAATGTCGGCTGCCCCTCCGACCGCGTGAAGGACGGCCGTTTCGGGGCTTGCCTCATGGCAGAGCCTGATCTCGTGGCGAGGTGCGTCGAGGCGATGAAGCGTGCGGTTGCCGTGCCCGTCACCGTGAAGTGCCGCATCGGCATCGACGACCAGGATCCGGAAGTCGCGCTCGACAAGCTTGCGCGCGCGGTCGTCGCCTCCGGCTGCGATGCGCTTATCGTTCATGCCCGGAAAGCATGGCTCAACGGTTTGTCACCGAAGGAGAATCGCGACATCCCGCCGCTCGACTATGATCGCGTCTATCGCCTCAAGCGCGCGATGCCCGATGTGCCTGTCATCATCAACGGCGGCATCCCCGGCATTGACGAGGCAAAAGCACATCTCGATCACGTCGACGGCGCGATGCTCGGACGGGCCGCCTATCAGGAGCCATGGCGGCTGCTCTCGGTCGATACCGACATTTTCGGCGATGCGGCGCCGCATGCCTCGATGCAGGATGCGCTCGAGGCGATGATGCCCTATATCGAACAGCAACTCGCGCGCGGCACGCGGTTGCACTCCATGACGAGGCATTTCGTCGGCGCATTCCACGCCGTGCCCGGCGCGCGCGCCTTCCGCCGCCATCTTGCCGAGCAGGGGGTGAAGCCGGGCGCCGGCCTCGAAGTGCTGCGCGATGCGATTGCGCATGTCGGTGCGCGCGCGCCGGCGGAGGCGGCGGCCTAGCCGTAGCCGCATGAAGAGCCGGATTGCAAAAATCCGGCTCGTCCGCGATCCGCCTCAGCGGAACAGATCGAAATGATAGTTCACGCCGACGCGGAAGGTGTGGAACTTGGCAGCGTTCCAGTCCGGCAAATCGTCGTGTTTGAACTCGGTGTAGAGATACTCGGCCTTGGCCGACCATTTCGGCAGGAATGCCCATTCGACGCCGCCGCCCGCGGCCCAGCCCATCTTCATCTTGTTGATCGGGCCATCCTTCAACTCACCAGCGGCAAGACCCGCGGTCCCGAAAAACAGCAGGCGTGAATCCATCGTCGCGATGCCGGCGCGGGCGCGGCCGGTCATGTACCAGGGCAGACTCACCGCGGCGCTGTTGAGCGCATCGTGATTTTTGATGTCTCCGCCTTCGAAGTCGTTCTCGATGCCGACCACGAACATCGGCGAGAGCTGGTAGTTGTAGCCGACCTGCGCGCCGCCGAAGGCGCCCTTGACCTTGCCGCCGCTCGTGCCGTCGAGATTGTTGAAAGCGTCGTCGCCGCTCTCGGCATAGCCGGCGTTCAGGCCGGCATAGAGGCCGGTCCAGGAATAGACTGGCTGCGGTGCCGTGTAGGTGGAGGAGGGCGCTGCGTAGCGCGGTGACAGGTCCGCAGCGCAAGCGTCGCCTGCGGCGAACGCCGCGGCAAAGGGCAGGGCACGCATCGTGCAGCGTAAGGCGGCTCTGGCAATCATGATTCTCAGTCTCCCACTTGGCCACCTCCCTCAAGGGAGCAGCGCTCGTCCAAACCCGATCCGGGAATGGATCGGTTATAAACCGACCGGTTGGTTTGTAAATAGCGCGAATGCCACACCTGCGCGCTTTCGCAGCGCGCCGCCTGATGTTGAGGCCGTGATGGATGGCAGCCCGCGTGATCGCGTCTGTCGGCCGTGGCGGCGGAGCTCTCGTGAGGAGTCTAGTCGACTGCCAGGCGCGGGCGGCGGCGACTGGTCTGGAGCTCCGGATAACCGGTGAGCATCAGCCTGTCGGCGCGCACGCCCCAGCTCTCCAGGCGGTCCAGGAAGCTCATGCCGAGCAGGTTGGTCTTCATCTGCCCGCGCTGCACGACGAGGGCCGGCACCGATTTCTCGACGAGGTGGCCGACGGAGAGGCGGTCGATCGTGAGGCGGGCCGCCTTGGTGTGGCCGCCCGCGGTTTCGAGATCGACGTCGTATTCGAGCATCTCGAGCGGCAGCCCGATCGCTTTCGCGGTTTCCCAGGTTAGCACCACCGAGGTCGCGCCGGTGTCGATGACCATCGGTGCGGCCACGCCGTTGATCTTCGCGCGCAGCGCGAATTCGCCGCCCTGGCCGCGCGGGATCTGCACGGCGGGGGCGGGCGATGCGGTCTGTGTGCGAAAGATATGCGAGACCTTGCTGCTCGCGCGCGCGATCTGGTCGGAATCGCCATAGGCGACGACGGCACCTGCCGTGCAGGCAAGCATGATGAGAACGAGCAGGAAGCGGATCATTGCGCATCTCCAGATGCGCGCCGACCGGTCAGGCGCGTTTCGGCGATCCTGCGATGGGCGCAAGTCCAGCCTGATTCATGCGCGCCGGCAACAGCGCCATGACCGCCAGTCGTTCCGCGCTCTCCATGGCGTGCCAGCGCGCGATCTCCGGCAATGTGCGTCCGCAGCCGAAGCACAGCCTGGTCTTGGGATCGATCATGCAGACGGCCACGCACGGCGTTTCTTTGTTCATTAGGGCATAGTGGCGGATGGTCGGGCATGTCTGCAAGCATCTCGTTACGAGCCCGTACCTGCGCTCATGATCGGCTTGCGACGGGGCCGGCGCTTTTCGTCTGCTACCGCGGAACTCTCGGGCTGGAGCGGCGGAGAATCATCCGACATCGGCGCCAGCGCGCTCATCACGCGCTCCGGCGGGAAGGTGACGATCACTTCGGTGCCGATGCGCAGCTTCGATTTCAGCGTGAACGTACCGCCATGCAGGTCGATCAGATTCTTGGCGATCGGCAGGCCGAGACCGGCGCCCTGTTCGGCCGACTTGATCGAGTTGGAGCCTTGGCCGAACGAGGCGAGCACGATCGGGATCTCGTCCTCGGGGATTCCAGAGCCGGAATCCTTCACCGAGAAATATTGTCCGCCTGAGGCCGTCCAGCCGGCCTTGAGCCAGATCTCGCCGCCCTGCGGGGTAAACTTGATCGAGTTGGAAAGCAGATTGAGCACGACCTGGCGGATCGCGCGCTCGTCGGCCCAGAGCCGCGGCATTGCCTGCTCGAACACTTCGTGGATGGTGATGCCGCGGCTCGAGGCGCGCAACTTCATCAAATGATGGCAGTCGGCGACAATGCCGACCAGCGAGACCGCTTCCTCGTTGAGCTCGTAACGGCCGGCCTCGATCCGCGACAGATCGAGGATCTCGTTGATGAGGTTGAGCAGGTGGACGCCGGAATTGTGGATGTCCCCGGAGTACTCCTTGTAGACCGGAACGGCATGCGCGCCGAAAATCTCGCTCTTCATCACCTCGGAGAAGCCGAGAATCGCGTTCAGCGGCGTACGCAGTTCGTGGCTCATCTGCGCGAGAAAGCGCGACTTGGCGACGTTGGCGGATTCGGCGCGGTGGCGCGCTTCGTCCGAGATCGCCTTGGCCTGTTCCAGCTCGCCGATCAGCGCGTCCTTCTCGGCGCGTGCCTCGAGCGTGGCGAAGGTCGAAGAGTGCAGGCGGTGCGCCAGCAGCACGAAATAGCCTTCGGCGGCGAGCGCGAGCGCGGCCAGGATGTAATTGTCCAGCGAGCCGGTCATTACAAAGCTCAGCGCCATCGCGACCGCGACCGGCGCGGTGGCGGCAAGGGCGGCGATCGGCAGATTGGCCGCCAGCATGCTCGATACTGCGATCACCAGCAGCATCAGGAACATCATCAGCGTTTCCGTGATCATGTCGAGCACGGGATGGATCAGGATCGCCATCCAGCAAAGGCCATAGAGCAGGTCGAGCACGACGAAGCGCGTCTGCCATGCGCGCGTTGCCGCGGGCGAGGCGGGCTCGGCCAGGAAGCGGTGGCAGCTGCGGATCATCGCGGCATGGATGCAGAGCATGCCGGCGGTCCAGGCCGCGGCCGGGATCGGCTGCATCCACAGCCCGAACAGCACGCCGGTCGCGACCACCAGCAGCATCACGACATAGGAGGCCGACAGCCGCGTCTGGGCATATTGGCGCAGCATTTCGGCGTCGAAAGCCGGCCGGGTTCCGCTGGTCGACGTTAACTTGTCGCGCGCCTCGCGCACCCGCTGCGCCGCAGCCCTTCGGCTGCTCGCCGACGGCGCGCTCACCGGCTCGGCCGGAAGCTGCACAACCTCGGGCTTTTCAGCGGGTTTACTCATCGCACAACAACAATTCCTGCCCGCGCGAGACGGGCCTTCTGCATTGTCTATCTCTGGCAAGAAATCCTTAAGAGGTGACTTAAGGAGCTAAAGAATTACGTTAACCCGGCGTTAATTTTGGTCCCGTCCGCGCCGTTCATTGCAGCGCCGCGTGCTGCGCGATGTACGCCACTGCTCCGGCCAGATAGCCGGCCAGCGCCGGGACGGCGATGCGGCGGGCGTACCAGAGGAACTCGATGCGCTCGAGCCCCATGGCGGCGACGCCTGCGGCCGAGCCGATGATCAGGATCGAGCCGCCGGTGCCGGCGCAATAGGCGATGAACTCCCAGATGAAGCTGTCGGCCGGATAATGCGCCAGGTCGTACATGCCCATGGTCGCGGCGACCAGCGGCACGTTGTCGATGACGGCGCTGAGCAGCCCGAGCACGATCACGATGATGTCTTGGCGGCCAATCGCGGTGTCCAGCCATTTGGCCAGCATGGAGAGCAGGCCGGCATGTTCGAGGCTGGCGACCGCGAGCAGGATGCCAAGGAAGAACACGATCGAGCCCATGTCGATCCGCGTCAGCGCATTCGCAAGCGTGAGCGGACCACGGACATGCTCATCCTTGTCGCGATGAACGATCTCGCCGACCAACCACACGATGCCGAGCCCGAGCAGGACGCCCATGAAGGGCGGCAGGTGCGTGACCGTCTTGAAGGCGGGCACCGCGATCAGGACGCCGAGTCCGAGATAGAACATCACGTTCCGCTCGAACGGATCGACGCCCTGCAATCCGTCCTCTTTCGGCGGCGGTGCGATGGTCTTGCCCTTGAGCGAAAAGCTGATGAAAGCGAGCGGCACCAGCAGGTTGAGCAGCGAGGGCAGGAACACCGCGCCCATGATTTTCAGGGGTGAAATCTGTCCGCCGATCCACAGCATGGTCGTGGTGACGTCGCCGATTACGGTCCATGCACCGCCGGCATTTGCGGCGATGACGATGAGGGAGGCGAACAGCAGGCGGTCGTCGCGCTTGGCGATCAGCCGCTGGATCAGCGAGATCATGACGATGGTGGTGGTCAGATTGTCGAGGATCGCACTGAGGAAGAAGGTCACGAAGCCAATCAGCCATATCAGGCGGACCTGGCTGGTCGTGCTGATGCGGGAGGTGATGACTTCGAAACCGTCATGGGCGTCGATGACCTCGACGATGGTCATCGCGCCGATCAGGAAGAACACGATCTGCGCGGTGGAGGCGACGGACTCATCAAGCTGACGGCCGACCAGCGTGTGGTCGCCGGTCGCGAGCGCGTAGATGGTCCAAAGCACGCCCGCGCCGAGTAGCGCAGACGCGCTCTTGTTCACCCCGATCGGATGCTCAAGCGCGATCGCCGCATAGGCGAGGACGAAGATTGCGGCGAGTGCGGTCAGCAAGGCAGGATCACTTCGTCAGGTGTCAGCGATTAAGGCGCGCGAGCAGGCTCGACGTATCCCAGCGCTTCCCGCCCATCTTCTCGACCTCGGAGTAGAACTGGTCGACCAGCGCGGTCACCGGCAGGTTGGCGCCATTGCGGCGGGCTTCGGCCAGCGAGATCGAGAGATCCTTGCGCATCCATTCGACCGCAAAGCCGAAATCGTATTTGTCGTCGTTCATGGTCTTGTAGCGGTTCTCCATCTGCCAGGACTGCGCAGCGCCCTTTGAGATGGTTTCGATCACGGCCGCGACGTCAAGGCCACTTTTCTTGGCGAAGTGAATACCCTCGGAGAGGCCCTGGACAAGGCCGGCGATGCAGATCTGGTTGACCATTTTGGTCAGCTGGCCGGAGCCGGCGGGCCCCAGCAATTTGCACATCCGCGCATAGGCGCCTGTGATGATCGGCTCGGCGCCGGCATAGGCGTCCTGCGCGCCGCCGCACATCACGGTCAGCACGCCGTTCTCGGCGCCGGCCTGGCCGCCGGAGACCGGGGCGTCGATGAATTTGAAGCCGGCCTTGGTGGCGGCCGCATCGAGTTCACGCGCGACCTCGGCGGAAGCGGTGGTGTGGTCGACGAAGGTCGCACCCTTCTTCATGCCGGCAAACGCGCCGTCGGCACCGATCGTGACCGCGCGCAGATCGTTGTCGTTGCCGACGCAGCACATCACGAAGTCCTGGCCCTCGGCTGCAGCCTTCGGGGTTGCCGCGCTCTTGCCGCCGAACTTGTCCGCCCACTCCTTCGCCTTGGCCGCGGTGCGGTTGTAGACGGTGACCTCATGGCCCCCTTTTTTCACGAGGTGTCCGGCCATGGGGAAGCCCATCACGCCGAGACCGAGGAAAGCGACTTTAGCCATCTGTGGTACCTTGTCCGTAGTTTGGGTTTTACGGTTCTTGCCCGGCGGGGGGCGCCGGGTTCCGCCATTGCGGCAGATCGGGCGCACCATAAACCCTTGAGGCCGGAGGGCAACGGCTTCGTTTGGCCCCCGCCTGTGCTAGGGTGGCTGACCTAAGGACTTCAAAAAAAGGGAGCGAAGGCATGGGCGGGATAAGCGTGGGCGTGCTCGATCATTTCAACATCCGGACCCGGAATCTGGCCGAGACGGTCCGCTTCTACGAGGACGTGCTGGGCCTGAAAAATGGCGCCCGGCCGAATTTCGCCTTCCCCGGCGCCTGGATGTACAGCGAGGGCAAGCCGGTGGTGCACCTCGTCGATATTTCTCCGACTGCCGAGCCACAAAAGCCGGATTCCGGCGTTGTCCACCACGTCGCCTTCGCCAGCCACGGGTTTGACGGCATGAAGCAGCGGCTGGCCTCAAAGGGGATGAAGTTCGACTCCCGCCAGGTGCCCGGCGGCGAACTCTGGCAGATCTTCGTCCACGACCCCAACGGGGTCATGATCGAGCTGAATTACGAGGCAGCCCGGGAGCAGGGGGCGGCGCCCGCCGAGATGGCTGACGATATCGGCAGGCAGTAGCCTTTTGGGCGTTTCCGCTCTAATGGGGCATCCTAACGCCTTGAGCATGATCTGGTCGGAAAACCGCTCCACACTTTTCCGGATCATGCTCTGTTCAGGAGATGCGCTTTGAGCGTGACGCAGCAACAGGTTCTCGACAGCCTCGCCAGGATCAAGTCGCCCCGCGGGGTCGCGCTCACCAATGCCGATGTGCTGAGCGCGATCAGCGCGGCCGACGGCAAGGTGTTCTTCTCGATCAATGTCGATGCCGCCGAGGCGCGAGCCTGGGAATCCGTCCGGGCCGAGGCCGAGGCCGCGGTGCGTGCCATTCCCGGCGTCACCACCGTCATGGTGGCGCTGACCGCCGAGCGCAAGGCCGGCGCGGCGCCACCACCGCCGCCAACTCCCAGCCGCGGCACGCCGGGCGTGCAGCCGGTCCATGCCCACAAGCCGCCGCCACAGGGCGGCGCCCAATCGCCGATGGCGCGGCAGTCCGAGATTCCAGGCGTCGCCGCCGTGATCGCAGTCGCCTCCGGCAAGGGTGGTGTCGGCAAGTCCACCACCGCGCTCAATCTGGCGCTGGGCCTGCGCGATCTCGGCCTCAAGGTCGGGCTGCTCGATGCCGACATCTACGGCCCCTCGGTGCCGCGGCTGACCGGCCTCCACCAGAAGCCGGAGCTGGACGGCGAGCGCAAGATGATTCCGCTCAAGCGCTATGGCCTGGCCATCATGTCGATCGGCTTCCTGGTCGAGGAAGAGACCGCGATGATCTGGCGTGGGCCGATGGTGATGTCGGCGGTGACGCAGATGCTGCGCGACGTCGCATGGGGCCAGCTCGACGTCCTCGTCGTCGACATGCCGCCAGGCACCGGTGATGCCCAGCTCACGCTGGCGCAGAACGTCCCCTTGAAGGGCGCCGTGATCGTCTCGACCCCGCAGGACCTGTCCCTGATCGACGCAAGGCGGGGGCTTGCGATGTTCAAGAAGGTCAACGTGCCCGTGCTCGGCATCGTCGAGAACATGAGCTATTTCCAGTGCCCGCAATGCGGCACGAAATCCGACATTTTCGGCCATGGCGGCGCGCGCCACGAGGCCGAGAAGCTCGGGGTACCGTTCCTGGGCGAGATCCCGCTGCACATGGCGATTCGCGCCACCTCGGACGCCGGCACGCCCGTGGTGGACAGCGAGCCGGACGGTCCCCATGCGGCGATCTACCGCGCCATTGCGGGACAGGTCCGGGACCAGCTCAAGGGCGTCATCGCCGCGGCCTGAGCGGGTCCAAGGCAATCCCTTCAAACCAATACCCTGGCGACATGCGACTTTTGTAGAGCCCCGTCATGCCAATGTCGCGTTTCGAAAGCAGGGCTTCCGTGTTAAAGGCCCACGGCAGTCAAGCCCCTTCGGTTCGACGCGGCCCAAAAACGCGTCGCTGGAATGAGCGGCAGCAAAGAGGAAGTTAGGGGAAACGCCCCAACAAGGAGAGACTGAAGATGAAGCGTCGTGATTTCCTGAAAGTGTCGGCAGCCGGCGCGGCGGCGACCGCCGCGGTGGCCTCGCCGGCGATCGCGCAGTCCTCGCCCGAGATCAAGTGGCGCCTGACGTCGAGCTTCCCGAAGTCGCTCGACACCATCTATGGCGGTGCCGAGCAGATGGCGAAGTACGTCGCCGAGATGACCGACAACAAGTTTCAGATCCAGGTCTTCCAGGCGGGTGAAATCGTTCCGGGCCTGCAGGCGCTGGATGCGACGCAGAAGGGCACCGTCGAGATGTGCCACACGGTGTCGTACTATTACGTCGGCAAAGACCCGACCTTCGCAATCTTCGCGTCGGTGCCTTTCGGCCTGAACGCACGCCAGCAGAATTCCTGGCTCTACCAGGGCGGCGGCAACGAGCTTGCCAACGAGTTCTTCAAGAAGTCGAACGTGATGGGCTTCCCGTGCGGCAACACCGGCACCCAGATGGGCGGCTGGTTCCGCAAGGAGATCAAGACCGTTGCCGACCTCTCGGGCCTCAAGATGCGCATCGGCGGCATTGCCGGCCAGGTGCTTCAGAAGGTCGGCGTGGTGCCGCAGCAGCTCGCCGGCGGCGACATCTATCCGTCGCTGGAGAAGGGCACCATCGACGCGGCCGAATGGGTCGGCCCCTACGATGACGAGAAGCTCGGCTTCGCCAAGGTCGCCAAGTACTACTATTACCCGGGTTTCTGGGAAGGTGGTCCGACCGTTCACGCCTTCGCCAACATCGACAAGTGGAACGAGCTGCCGAAGAACTACCAGGCGATCCTCACCAACGCGACCGTCAACACCAACACCTGGATGGCCGCGCGCTACGACATGGTGAACCCCGGCGCCCTGAAGCGTCTGGTGGCCGGCGGTACGCAGCTTCGCCCGTTCACCAATGAGGTCCTGGAAGCCTGTCTCAAAGCGACCAACGAATTGTGGGGCGAGATCTCGGCCAAGAATCCCGACTTCAAGAAGTCGATCGACGCCATGCAGGCCTACCGCTCCGACGAATATCTGTGGTGGCAGGTTGCCGAATACACCTACGACAGCTTCATGATCCGCTCGCGCACCCGCGGCTGATCTTTCGAAACGTCGCACAACGACAGAGCCCGGCCTCGCTCGCGAGGCCGGGTTTTTCTTTGCTGCCGGCAGGTGCTCAAAGCAAAAATAAGAAAAACAACCCCATGCACAGTAGAAACGGGGTGAGGGCAGGTTAGCCGGCGGATGCGGCCAACCGCCTGACGCGTCGGGGCAAATCGGCGGACGGCGCAATCATCGCGCGATTGAGGCGGAAATGGGATTTCGAGGCCGAGCGTCGGGCTTCGCTTCTGCTTCTAAGCTGTCATTGCGAGCCAACGGCTCCGCGCGAAGCGCGGCCGTTGGCTCGCAATGACGAGGGGATGGAGTTGGGCTCATTGGAGCAGTTTGACTCGTCGGGCAAAACAGGGCTAAAAATCGATAATCGAATAATCCGAAATTTGCCTGTGGCGCCGATTCCCGGAGGTGATGATGAGCTTCGATCCCGACGAGGTTCAGCGCGCGCTGCGCAAGGCCTGGTCGTTGTCGACGGCTCGACGGCCAGCCAATGGACGGCGGACAATCCTGCGGCAGGGCAATGCAACGTGACGTCGCTGCTGATCCACGAACTCTTCGGCGGCGATTTTCTGAAGACGCCGCTGCCGGCCGGCGATCATTTCTACAATCGGATCGAGGGCAAGAGGTACGACTTCACGGCGAGCCAGTTCGACGAGCCGATCGCCTACATGGACGTGCCTGCAAGTCGTGCCGATGCGGCACTGGGAGCGACAAACGATGAACTGGCCGAACTCAGAGCCGCGTTTGAGGAGCATCGTACGAAGTCAGCTTAGGGCCAATCGCAGACACGGGAGACATGATGTGCACGCGAAATCAGCTGAACATCAACTCGCAAGACGGACTTTACTCATTCGCAGGATGACCACCAAACCCTCTTCCGACCAGTCAAAAGTTATAGCCCCGCCAAGCTGGGCGGCCATGCTTCGGTGCACCAACTTGCTTCCAAAGCCTTCGAGCTTTGCTGGAGCGACAACAGGGGGACCACCCCGCTCCGTCCACTTGACCAGGACCTCGTCCTCGTGGGCGTTGCACGATACGTCCAAGGTGCCACTTGAAAGCGACAGCGCACCGTATTTGGCAGAGTTGGTTGCCAGTTCATGCATCACCAAGGCGAGCGCTGTGCTGGAAGCCTCTCCCACGTTCATCTTGGGGACCGAGACGCGAATACGAACGCTGGCTCCCTTCTCGTCGTACGGCGCAAGCAGAACAGAGATGAGGTCTCCAAGAAGCGTCCCCTCTCTATTTCGTCCTGGGACCGGGCGAACAAGGTCCTGAGCACGTCCAAGAGCGATCAGGCGACTGGTCAGTTCCTGGGCCATATCTTCTTTTGATGCTGCCGAGCGTGAGCTCATTCGAGTAAGCGCCGTTGCGATGGTTAGAAGGTTTTTCAGCCGGTGGCTCATCTCGCCCGCTAGTAGCTCGTTGGCTTCCTCAGCTTGTTTGCGTTGGGTTACATCCAGGAAAATACCGAACATAGTTCGATCCGCTATGTCGGCGTCGTCGCCTTGGCCCCGAGCGGAAATCCATCGGATGTCGCTTCCGGTTAGAATACGAAAATCGATCTCGTAAGAGCCTACGACTGCGCGCGTGGCCGCAAATGCCGATCTGACCCTCTCAAGATCGGCTGGGTGGATATTTTTGGAGAGTATCTCGAACGTAATTATCCGCTCGTCCTTGGACACCTCCCAAAGGTCGTACGCGGCCTCATCCATGGTGATGGCGTCAGTATCAACGTTCCAGGACCATAGAGCGACACCGGCGGCGCGAGTTGCAGCCCGGAGGTGCTTTTCGTGCCACAACGGCATGGTCACGTGGCTAGGAAACATTGCGCTTTGCTTTCCTGCTTATCTAACCAAATCGGCAGCTCTGCCGTCCGGCGATAGACGATACCATAACCGGTCGGGAAGGTCTCGGTTCGATCGAAAGGGCGGGTTGAAGTGTGGTTCCGCGCGCGAGTTGGCTCGGAAGCCGTCCTCAGCAAACGAGCCATGAAGGTGAGGTGGGCGTTTCGAAGGATGATCGCAGGCGAGCTTCCCGCCACGTTTTTCTTCATGTGCGATAGCCCTGCCGGCGGAGGCGCTCGAGGCGGCAAACTTCCGTACCATCCGCGACCTTATCCGCACGTGCCCCGATTGGCTTACAGGAACCTGACGGAAGGGGGTGACAGGGCCGCTGCTGCTTTTTCGCTGGCCGAGATGCCCCGAATGATGGAAGACAGCGAAGATGCGGTGCGAGCCGTGCGGGTAGCACCGGAACATCCCGCGGGAAAATGTGATGCGCCTTCTGATCGTCGAGGACAATGCGGAGCTGTCGCGGCTCGTTGCAGGCGGACTGTCGGCGGCCGGCTATGAGAGCGACATCGTCGGCAGTGCCGCTGAAGCGCGCGAGGCGGTGAGCAGTGTCAGCTATGCCGCGATGATCCTCGACCTCGGCCTGCCCGACGGCGATGGCCTGTCGGTGCTGCGCGAGCTGCGCCGACAGATGGAGCCGTTGCCGGTGCTGGTGCTGACCGCGCGCGGCGGCTTGCAGGATCGCGTCAGCGGCCTGCGCAGCGGCGCCGACGACTATCTGGCAAAACCGTTCGCGATGGAGGAACTGGTGGCGCGGCTGGAGGCGATCCTGCGCCGTCCGGGCCAGTTGCTCGGCCGCTCGCTGCGCCTCGCCAACCTCGTCTATGACACCGAAAGCCGCCAGATCTTCGTCGACGACCAGCCGCGCATCATCTCCGCGCGCGAAACCTCGGTGCTTGAGATCCTGCTGCGCCGGCAGGGGCGCGTGGTGCCGAAGAAGAACGTCGAGGACCACATCTTCGGGCTCGACGGCGAGGTCGCCTCCAACGCGGTCGAGGTCTACGTCTCGCGGTTGCGCAAGCAGCTCACCGAGCACGGCGCCAAGGTCGTGATCCACACCATCCGCGGCGTCGGCTATCTCATGGCCGAGGAGAAGTAGAGTGGCCCAGATCGGATCTCACGCCGGATTCCGCGCCGGGATCCATGCGAGGTCGCCGACCTTCAAATCGCTGATCTGGCGCATCGTGTTCCTGCACATCGTGGCGGTCGCGGTGGTCGCGATCTTCCTGCCGCTGGTGCTGTTCTGGCTGCTCAATTCCGAGATCGACCAGTTGCATCGCGATGCCATGCGCGCGCAGGCCGAGGTGTTGGCCGAGCGCATCGTCGCCCAGCCCGACGGCCTGTTGACGTTCAACCTGCCCGACAGCCTCAGGGGCCTCTATTCGGAGGCCTATGGTCGCTACCAATACGATATTCGCGATGCCGAGGGACATCTGCTGTTCTCGTCGCGCCGCAAGACCGGCACTGCCACGGCCGCGCCACCGCCGCTCTCCGAGACGATTTCCGGCGCCGGCGTCACCCGCACCATCGACGGCAAGGTGATACGCATTCGCGTCGCGGAGGACCTCGCGCACCGCGACGTCATCATCGACGACATCGTGTCGAACTTCTTCCGGCGGGTCGGATGGATCACCATTCCGATCCTGCTGGTCCTGCTCGCCATCGACATCATCATCTTTCGCCGCGCTGTCGCACCGCTGTGGAAGGCCTCCGAGGAGGCGAGCAATATCGGCCCGGCGCGCACCGACATCCGCCTGCCGACGGGGCAGATTCCGCGCGAGATCATGCCGCTCGTCACCGCCGTCAACCAGGCGCTCGACCGCCTCGAGGACGGCTTTCGGGTGCAGCGGCAGTTCACCGCCGACGCCGCGCACCAATTGCGCACGCCGCTCGCGATCCTGCGCACGCGGATCGAGACGCTCGGCGACGGCGCGGCAAGGCAGGCGCTGCATGCCGACATCGAGGGCATGAGCCGCATCGTCGCGCAGCTGCTGGAGATCGCCGAACTCGACACGCTGGTGCTCGATCCCGGCGAGACCGCGGATTTGCGCGCGGTGTGCGCCGAGGTGGTCGGTTCGATCGCACCGCTCGCGATCGCGCAGCACAAGGATATCGCGCTGCGGGGCACCGAGGCGCCGGTGCTGATCCACGGCAATTCCGTGATGCTCCAGCGCGCGATCTTCAACCTCGCCGAAAACGCCATCAAGTTCACCGCGGAGGGCACGTCGGTCGATGTCGATGTGAGCGGGGACGGTGCGGTGCGCGTGCGCGATTGCGGCCCGGGAATTGCGGAAGCCGAGCGTGAATTGATCTTTCACCGCTTCTGGCGTGCCGACCGCCAGCGCAGCGACGGCGCCGGCCTCGGGCTGTCGATCGTACGCGCCGTAGCGGATGATCACGCAGCGACGGTTGCGGTGGAGAATCTTCCGGGCGGCGGCGCGCAGTTCACACTGCGGTTCAGGCTGGCGGAGAAGACAGGCGGCGTTGATTTGAAAGCGGTGCGGCACTGACGCTGCACCCTCGCCCCTTGTGGGAGAGGGGGCTCGCCGCGGTAGCGGCGAGACGGGTGAGGGGGCTCCCTCCGCGAGTCCGACCGCGAGTTGAATGCGCGGAGGCAACCCCTGATCCGGCGCCATAGCCGAAGCTTCGCTTCGGCGTTCTTGAAACGGCGGTCCAAGGCCGCCTATGCCACCTTCTCCCACAAAGGGAGAAGGAAGAGCGGAGCGGCTATTTCAGCTTGCCGGTGGACAGATCCATGATCATGCGCGTGGTCAAATAAAGCCGCGGCACGATGCTGCCCAGCTGCACATATTCGGCATCGTTGGAATGCGCGCCGAAGCCCGACAGGCCCATGCCTTCCACCACGGCTCCGTTGGTCTTGAGCGCGGCAAACGCGGCGTCGGTGCCGCCGCCGGTCGCCTTCTCGTCGACCTTGAGAGACAGTCCGAGCTCCTGATAGATCGTCTTGCCGTAAGCTGCGACGCGGCGTGAGGCGTCGTTGGCTTCGAGGGGCGGGCGGCGCACCTCGAATTTCAGGTCGACCTTGGAATCGGGCAGCAGGTGGTTCTTGATCTTCTCCTGCAGTGTCTTCTCGAGCTCGTCGAAATCCGCGACCTTGAGCGCACGGGCGTCGGCCTGGGCGGTGGCCTCGGCGGGGATCACGTTGCGGTTGGTGCCGGCCTTGGAGACCGTCCAGTTCAGTTTCAGGCCCTGCTCTGGTTTGGACAGGTCCTTCATCTGCAGCACCTGGTGCGAGAGTTCGTACAGCGCGTTGACGCCGCCCTCGGGCCGTGAACCTGCATGCGACGACTTGCCCTGCACCGTGAGATAGGCCGAGCCGATGCCGCTGGTGGCGAGGCGCAGCGTGCCGTCGGTGCCGCCGCCTTCAAACGAGAACACCACGTCCTGATCGCCGGCGAACCTGGTGATGGTGCTGCGCCAGCCCGGCGAGGAGATCTCCTCGTCGCCATTGGTGAGCACGGTGAGCGTACCGTAATCGCTGAAGCTCAGCTTCTGCAGCAACGCCACGGTATGGAGAATGAGCGCGACGCCCTGCTTGTCGTCGGCAATGCCAAGGCCGTAGGCTTTGTCGCCGTCGATGCGGAACGGTTGATCCTTCAGCATGCCCTTCAGGTACACCGTGTCCATGTGGGCGATCAGCATGATCTTCTTGCTGCCTGTGCCCTTGAATACGGCGTGTACGGCCGGGCCGATCTTCTCGGGCGTGTCGTCGAGGCGATAGACGTCGGTGGGCTGCAGGATCTCCACCGTGCCGCCGAGCTGCTTGAGCTGGCCGGCAACTCGCTCGGCGATCCGGTTCAGGCCTTCGACGTCCTTGCTGCCGGATTCGATGCTGACGAGATCGCGTAGCGTGTCGAGCAGCGGCTGCTGCTCCTTTTGTGCCAGCGCATGGATGTCGGCCACGACGTTCGCACTGGGCTCGGCATGCGCCGTGGTTGCGGCACATGCCAGCCAGAGCGACGCGATCAACGGACCAACGAGCGATGGAACAGGGTGCGATCGAGGCATGCGCGGCGGCCCCTAGGTTGGAGGATGGCGCGGTATGCCCGTGTTTCCGGCGCTTGTCACGGGCCCGGCGCACGCGTCATGCACCGCTGGGGCGGAACATGATGTGGCGGCCATGGCAGCTGGCCGCCTAAGCCTAAAGTCGTAGGATGGCGCGGGAGCTGGGCATTTTTGTCCCTCACCATCGTGGGGATGGAAATCGGCGTCGCAATGTTCCATGCTGGCCTCCAAGCCTCGGCAAGAAGGCCCACAATCACAATCCATCAGGGTAGGAAATCATGAAAAGAAGAGACTTCATCAAAGTCACCGGACTTGGTGCGGCGGGTGCCGCGACGCTCGCCGCTCCAGCGATCGCGCAGACGATGCCCGAGATCAAATGGCGCATGCCGACGAGCTGGCCGAAATCACTCGATACGCTCTATGGCGGCGCCGAGATGATGGCCAAGATGGTCGCGGAAGCGACCGACAACAAATTCCAGATTCAGACATTTGCCGGCGGCGAGATCGTGCCGGGCCTTCAGGTGCTCGATGCCGTGCAGAACGGCACCTGCGAAATCGGCCACACCGCGTCCTACTATTATTTCGGCAAGGACCCGACCTTCACCTTCGGATCGTCGGTGCCATTCGGACCGAACATGCGCATCAACCAAGCCTGGTACACGCTCGGCGGCGGCAGGGACATCCTCAACGAGTTCTACAAGAAGTACAACGTCGTCTCGCTGCTTGCCGGCAACACCGGCTGTCAGATGGGTGGCTGGTTCCGCAAGGAGGTCAAGACGCCTCAGGACTTCAGCGGGCTGAAATTCCGCATCGGCGGCTTCGCAGGAAAGGTGATGGCCAAACTCGGCGCGGTGCCGCAGCAGATCGCCGGAGGGGACATCTATCCGGCGCTGGAGAAGGGCACCATCGACGCCGCCGAATGGGTCGGACCGTATGACGACGAGAAGCTCGGCTTCGTCAAGGTTGCGCCGCATTATTACTTCCCGGGCTGGTGGGAAGGCGGGCCCATGCTTCTCGCCTTCGTCAACCAGGACAAGTGGAATGCGCTGCCGAAGCACTATCAGAGCATTCTCGAGCAGGCGGGGCACTACGCCAACAACTGGATGATGGCGAAATATGACCAGGCCAATCCTCAGGCGTTGCGGCGCCTGCTCGCGGCCGGCGCCAAGCTGCATCCGTTCTCGCCGGAGGTCATGCAGGCCTGCTTCAAGGCGGCAAAGGAGCTGCACACCGAAGTCTCGGCCAGCAACGCGGACTTCAAGAAGGTCTACGAATCGCTGACCGCGTTCTCGAACAACGGATATCAGTGGTTCCAGGTCGCCGAAGTCGGCTATGACAACTTCATGGCGCGCAACTCGCAGAGCTGATCGCGGAGCGCGATCGGCCAAACGAAAAAACCCGGAGCGAAAGCTCCGGGTTCTTTTTTGCGGGCGGGCCGGGCGCTATTGCTTCGGCTGGCCGAAGTCGAGCGGCGGCAGATCGATCTGGGGAATCTCGATCTTGATGCTGTTGGGGTCGACCGTGGACTGCACGCCCTTGTAGTGCATCACCATCGACGGGAACATGATCACGAGCAGCACCATGACGAGCTGGATGACCACGAACGGCACCGCGCCCCAATAGATCTGTCCCGTCGTGACCGGCTCCATGCGTTTGCCGGTGACACGATCGGTATAACGTTCCTTTGGCGCGACCGAGCGCAAATAGAACAGCGCAAATCCGAACGGCGGATGCATGAACGACGTCTGCATGTTGACGCCGAGGATGACGCCGAACCAGATCAGGTCGATGCCGAGATGCTCCGCCGCGGGCCCGAGCAGCGGGATCACGATGAAGGCGAGTTCGAAGAAATCGAGGAAGAACGCCAGCACGAACACGAAGGCGTTGACGAAGATCAGGAAGCCGATCTGGCCGCCGGGCAGGGAGGTCAGCAGGTGCTCGACCCAGACGTGGCCGCTGACGCCGTAGAAGGTGAGCGAGAATACGCGTGCCCCGACCAGGATAAAGACGACGAAGGCGGAGAGCTTTGCCGTCGATTCGGTCGCCTGACGAACGAGGTCCCAGGTCAGCCGCCGTTTCATGGCGCCGAGAATGAGGGCGCCGGCCGCGCCCATCGCGCCGCCTTCGGTGGGCGTCGCGACACCGATGAAGATCGTGCCCAGCACCAGGAAGATCAGGAACAGCGGCGGCACCATGACGAAGGTGGTCTGTTGCGCCATCTTCGAGAGGAAACGGAAGCCCGTCAGCTTGTCGATGGCCCAGTTCGCGACGGCGACGAAGAACGCGAAGAGGATGCCGAAGAACATGCTGAGCACGACGAAGTCGGCGCCGTGGGTCTCCGAATTCCGCATCATGAACCAGCCGAACACGCAGCTGGCCAGGAACAGCACGCCGAGCGATCTGAGGCCGCGGTCGCCGCTCTCCTCGCGAAAGCCGATGGCCTCCTTCGGCAGGCCCGGGGCGGCGTTCGGGAAAATCAGGGTCACAAGGAACGCGTAGCCTGCATAGAGGCCTGCGAGCACCAGGCCCGGAATGAACGCGCCCTCGTACATGTCGCCGACCGACTTGCCGAGCTGGTCGGCCATCACGATCAGGACGAGCGAGGGCGGAATGATCTGCGCCAGCGTGCCGGAGGCCGCGATGATGCCGGTCGCCATGCGACGGTCATAGCCGTAGCGCAGCATGATCGGCAGCGAGATCAGGCCCATCGAGATCACCGACGCCGCCACGACGCCGGTCGTCGCCGCAAGCAGGGCGCCGACGAACACCACGGCGTAGGCGAGGCCGCCGCGGATGGTACCGAACAACTGGCCGATGGTGTCGAGCAGATCCTCGGCCATGCCGGAGCGCTCGAGCACCAGTCCCATGAAGGTGAAGAAGGGAATGGCGAGCAGCGTGTCGTTGTTCATGACTCCATAGACGCGCTCCGGCAGGGCCTGGAGAAAGTCCGGGTGGAATTGCCCGAGCTCAACGCCGATGATGGCGAAGAAGAGGCCGACGGCGCCGAGCGAAAATGCCGCCGGATAGCCGAGCAGCAGCACGATCACCAGCGTGCCGAACATGATTGGCGCCATATTGGCGATGAGAAACGCGGTCATTGAATCCCCCTACGATGCCGCTTGGCGATCACTTCTGTTCGATCGCTTCAACGAGGTGCTCGACTTCGGCCTCCAGCGCCGAAATCTGCGACTCGTGGGGATCCGGAATCATGCCGCGCATGATGGCGATCCGCTTGATCAGTTCGGAGACGCCTTGAACAAGCAGGAGCGCGAAGCCGATCATGATGAGCGACTTGGCCGGCCATTGCGGCAGGCCGCCCGCATTGCCGGATTGCTCGTTGATCTGGAGCGAGCGCAGGAAGAACGGTACCCCGGTCACGATCATGACAACGGTCAGCGGTATCAGGAAGAAGACGTGCCCGATGATGTCGATGACGTTGCGAACCCGCTTCGGCATCATGCTGTTGAAGATGTCGATCCGGATGTGCTCGTTATCGAGCAGCGTCCAGGACGAGCACAGCAGGAACACGATGCTGAAAAGCACCCATTGCAGCTCGAGCCACGAGTTGGAGGACGTGTCCAACGTCTTTCGAATAATCGCATTCAGCGCCGAGATGACGACGGCGACCAGGATCAGCCACGCCAGACGCTTGCCGGTCCAACGTGTGAACGCGTCAATTCCATTGCTCAGCTTCAGGAGCGCTTGCAAGATTGGTCCTCCCCGATTTGCCCCGGCCGTCTTGACTGCGCCGAGTGGCGCGTTGGCTTGTCTCGCCGCGCAGGCATGAGGCTGCCGCACCAAACCAGCGAGTGTGCCGCCAGTCAATCGGAAGTTTGTTGATAGTTAAGGGGAATAAGCCGCGGCCGGCCAGCCGACGCTAGCCGCCGGTGACGCTCATATGCCGGGAGACGCTGGGGCGGTTATGGCGCCGGTCGATGATGAAGTCGTGGCCCTTGGGCTTCAGGCCAATGGCGCGGTCGATCGCATCCGCAAGCAGCGAATCGTCGCCCGATGCACGCAGAGGTTTGCGCAAATCGGAGGCATCCTCGTGGCCGAGGCAGGTGTGCAACGTTCCCGTGCAGGTGACGCGCACGCGGTTGCAGGATTCGCAGAAATTATGGGTCATCGGCGTGATGAAGCCGAGCTTGCCGCCGGTCTCGGCGACGCTGACATAGCGCGCCGGGCCGCCGGTGCTCTCGGCCAGATCCGTCAGCGTGAAGTGCTGGGTGAGGCGCGCGCGCACCAGCGACAGCGGCAGATACTGATCGATTCGTCCCGATCCGATCTCGCCCATCGGCATGACCTCGATCAGCGTCAGCCCCATGCCCTTGCCGTGGGCCCAGCGCATCAGGTCGGGAAGTTCGTCCTCGTTGAGGTTCTTCAGCGCCACGGCGTTGATCTTGACCGCGAGGCCCGCAGCGCGTGCCGCCTCGATGCCTTCCAGCACCTTGTCGATCTCGCCCCACCGGGTGATCTCGCGAAACTTTTGCGGGTCGAGCGTGTCGAGCGAGACGTTGATGCGGCGGACGCCGCAATCGGCGAGCTCGCTTGCGTATTTCGCAAGCTGGGTGCCGTTGGTGGTCAGCGTCAGCTCGTTCAACGCGCCGCTCGAAAGATGCCGCGACAGCGAGCGCACCAGCGTCATCACGTTGCGGCGGACCAGCGGCTCGCCGCCGGTGAGCCGCAGCTTCTTCACGCCCTTGGCAATGAAGGCCGAGCAGAGCCGGTCGAGTTCCTCCAGCGTCAGCAGGTCCGCCTTGGGCAGGAACGTCATGTCTTCCGACATGCAGTAGAAGCAGCGCAGGTCGCAGCGGTCGGTGACGGACACCCGCAGATACGAGATGGTCCGTCCGAACGGATCGGTCATCGCGCTCGACAGCGCGTCGCGGGGGCTCGCGGAAAGTCCGTTCATACCAAATGCCTTGTCACTTGCGGCGACGGGCGCAGCTTTGCTTCAGCGGTGCTCTGAAAGCAATGTAAGCATCGGAGGCGTCAGAGACAATTGGGGGGATAACGGAGGTCAGCGCTTGCCCGCGTTCGGATCGGGGAACGGCGAGCCTGAGGCCGGTGCGGCAGCAGCAGCTGGGGCAGCGGCGGGCGCCGCCGGTTTCGGCTTCCTCGGCCGATGCGGCTTGCGGACCGGTTTTGGCGGAGTGGCCGGCTGAAGTTCCGCGAAAACCGGGTTGGGGTCAGTGGTGACCGAGGCGGGCGTAGTGAAATCGCCGGGATTCTTGATGACGTTCACCGGCACGCTCGCCGGCTGGTATTTTGGCAGCGCGAAAGTGACAGTGAAGGGGGCGTTGGGGGCGGGAACCGAGACGGAGCAGGGGGTCTTGCAGCCTGCGCCTAGTGAGGTCGTGGCGTCAGCGCCCGGGGGATTGGATTCGAGCCGGACCTGGTCGGCGGGGCCGATTTGAACATGTCCCAGGACATCGAGGAGCAGCCGGCAAGGCTCGTTGCTCCCAGGAGGCTTACCCCAGCTAACGCAATCGCGATGACACGACGCATGACCATCCACTTCTACTGCGACGAACCGCCACATCCCCGCCCAAACTTAGGAGCGTCGTTCCAAGCAAGCAATTGGCGGGCCGCGCATAGTTAGTAGATGGTTAACGCAGGCGCCTGCAAAATACCAAGCGATATCAGTTACTTGATAGGCGCCGGGGCAGTCATCAGGCTGTGGGCTGCGGCCGGCAGGTCGCGCATGTGATGGATCAGCCGGTCCGGCTTCAGTTCGGCGATCGGCACGTCTGTGTAGCCGAAGCTGACCCCGATCACGGGAACTCCGGCGCGTCGGGCCACGCCGACATCGGGTCCGGCGTCGCCGACCATGATGCTGGCTTTGACCTCGCCGCCGGCCCGCGCCACCGTTTCGCGGAAAATGGTCGGATCTGGCTTCTGGACGCCAAAAGTGTCGGCGCCGCAGATCGCCGCAAAGCGCCGGCTCAGGTCGAGCTGGTCCAGCAGCCGCTTCGACAGCCATTCCAGCTTGTTGGTGCAGACCGCCAGGCGATGGCCTTGGGCCGCAAAATGGTCGAGCGCGGCCTCCAGCCCCTCGAAGGGTCGGGATTCGACGGCGATATTGTCGGCGTAATAGGCGATGAAATCGGCCGTCAGCCGGTCCATGTCGGCGGGCGTGACGCTGCGGCCCTCGGCCTCCAGCCCCCGCTCGATCAGCTTGCGGGCGCCGGCGCCGATCATGTTGCGGGCCGAGGCCATCGGCACGGGCGGCAGCCCTTCGCGGTCGAGCACGTAATTGAGCGCGGTGATCAGGTCGGGCGCCGTATCCACAAGCGTGCCGTCGAGATCGAAGACGATGGTGTGGGAGGAGGTCATGGTCCAGCGCTACCGGCCCGGCCCCGCCCGCGCAAGGGCCGAAGCCATAAGATCACCTTATAAGATCGGCCCAGAGGCCTGTTCCCCCAGACCCTGTTCTCCGAGGGAAAACGAGGGTACACAGGCCGCCGCGAGCCTATCCGGCAGCACACTCTTAATTCAGGGGCGGGCGCATCGTGAACATGGACCAGTTGAAGCGGCAGGCTGCGGCGCGCGCCCTCGAGGAGGTGCGTGACGGCATGCAGCTCGGGCTCGGCACCGGCTCGACCGCAAAACATTTCGTCGAGCTGCTCGGCGAGCGGGTCCGCGCCGGGCTGAAAGTGATCGGTGTGCCGACCTCCGAGGCGACGCGCCTCGATGCGATGCGATGCGGCGTGCCGCTGACCACGCTGGACGAGATCGACCATCTCGACATCACCGTCGACGGCGCCGACGAGATCGATCCCGAACTCAATCTGATCAAGGGTGGCGGCGGCGCGCTTTTGCGCGAGAAAATCGTGGCGGCCGCCTCGGATCGCATGATCGTGATTGCCGACGACACCAAATGGGTGCCGACGCTCGGCCGCTTTCCGCTGCCGGTCGAGGTCATTCCGTTCGGGCTCGGCGCAACGCGTCGCGCGATCGAGAAGGCGTTTGCGGAATGCGGCGTTTCCGGGCAGATGGCGGTCCGCAAGGACAAGGACGGCCACGTTTTCGTCACCGATGGCGGCCACTGGATCGTCGATGCCCAGCTCGAAAAGATTGCGGATCCCGCGCGCCTCGCCACGGCGTTGAGCGCGATCCCCGGCGTCGTCGAGCATGGTTTGTTCATCGGCTTGGCCAGCTCGGCTGTTTTGGCGGGTGGCGAGGGAATCCGCGTGATTGAACGGCGAAAGCCGAAAGGAGACTGGGAATGAAGAGTGTTTTGAGATTCTTGCCGGCCGCGACCCTCGCTGTGGGACTGGCCTTTTGCGCGGTCCCGGCCGCGGCTCAGCAGGCAGCCCCGCCGAAATCGTCGCCTGCGGCCGTCGCGGCCGCCAAGGAGATCCTGGCGATCAAGAACGCCGGTGCGATGTACGCCAACGCCGTGCCCGGCCTGGTCGATAAGACCAAGATCGCGCTGATCCAGCAGAACCTCAACTATCAGAAGGATCTCACCGAGGTCGCCGGGGTCGTCAACCAGCAGTTGGCCGGCCGCGAAAAGGAAATCGGAGAAGGCATGGCGCAGGTCTATGCCAGCGAGTTCACCGAGCAGGAGTTGAAGGATCTCGTCACCTTCTACAAGTCGCCGCTGGGCAAGAAGCTGATCGAGGCCGAGCCGCGCGCCATCGGGCTGAGCATGGCCTTCATGAACTCCTGGGCCCAGAACTTCTCCGAGACCGTGATGGGTGCCTTCCGCGCCGAGATGCGCAAGCGTGGCAAGGAGATCTGACAGTTCCTATCTGATCAGAATCCGGATCATGTTCTGAAAGAGGTCGGAGTGGATAATGGCTGAATTCGACGTCGACCTCTTTGTCATCGGTGGTGGTTCGGGCGGCGTGCGTGCCGCCCGCATCGCAGCCGGTTACGGCGCCCGCGTCATGATCGCGGAAGAGTACCGCATGGGCGGGACCTGCGTGATCCGCGGCTGCGTGCCGAAGAAGCTGTTCGTCATCGGCTCGCATTTCCGCCATGAGATCGAGGACGCCGCCGGTTTTGGCTGGACCGTTCCGCCTGCGACCTTCGATTGGCCGACGCTGATCGCCAACAAGGACAAGGAGATCGCGCGTCTGGAGGCGGCTTACACCGCCAATGTCGAGAAGTCGGGCGCGCAGATCGTCAAGAGCCGCGCGGTGATCGAGGACAAGCACACCGTCCGCCTGCTCGAGAACGACAGGAAGATCACCGCAAGATACATTTTGATTGCCACCGGCGGCGCGCCCAATCACGGCGCTTCGATTCCCGGCATCGAGCACGTGATCTCCTCCAACGAGGCGTTTCACCTGACCAAGCTGCCGAAGCGGATCGTGATCCAGGGTGGCGGTTACATCGCGCTGGAGTTCGCCGGCATCTTCGCCGGCTTCGGCTCCGACGTCACCGTGATCTATCGCGGCGACAACATTCTTCGCGGTTTTGACGAGGATGTTCGCGCCCACGTCCGTGCCGAGATGGAGAAGCAGGGCATCACCATCCTCACTGGCTGCACGGTCGCGAAGGTCGATCGCCACGGCGAGGAATTCACCACGCATCTGTCGAACGGCTCGAGCCTTGCCTCCGACCAGGTGATGTTCGCGATCGGCCGCCATCCCGCCGTCGCCAATCTCGGCCTGGAGAAGGCCGGCGTCGCCATCAATCCGAGGAACGGCGGCATCGCAGTCGACCATTTCTCGAAGAGTTCAGTCGACAGCATCTATGCGATCGGCGACGTTACCCATCGCTTCAACCTGACGCCGGTCGCGATCCGCGAGGGCCATGCGTTCGCCGACACCGTGTTCGGCAAGCGTGAGGTGCAGGTCGATCACGCCAACATTCCGACCGCCGTGTTCTCGCAGCCGGAGGTCGGCACGGTCGGCCTCACCGAGACCGAGGCGCGTGCGCAATTCAGCCATGTCGACATTTACAAGACGACGTTCCGCCCCATCAAGGCGACGATGTCGGGCCGCGATACCCGCGTGCTGATGAAGCTCGTGGTCGACGGCTCGACCGACCGCGTGCTCGGCTGTCACATCGTCGGCGATGCCGCGGCCGAGATCACGCAGGCGGTCGCGATTGCGGTGAAGATGAAGGCGACCAAGGCGGACTTCGACGCGACGATCGCGCTGCATCCGACCGCGGCCGAAGAGCTCGTCACCATGCGCACCCCGACCGCACGCCACGTGCGCCAGGCGGCGGAATAGAGGGCCTCGCTTGCGGGGGCTCTTCACTCGGCCTCGGTAATCTTTCCCTTGCCTTTGCAGGCCTCGCATTTGACCGGATAGACTTTGCGGCCCGGCGAAGCCGGTTGCCTGGACAGGGGAAAGCCCGTCCCGCTGCATGCCGGGCAGGTCCGCTCTTTGATTTTCGTGGGCATAGTCATTCCTTTCCGACAGCTTCTGGCATTCCCAATCAGTGCAACGTTTCCGCCGCCGCCTCGTCGACTGCGGCCATCAAGTCGGCCGTATCCGATTGCTGGATCATATGACCCGCTCGCGGGACGCGGCGCATCTTGCTGTGCTTGATTTCGTCATGCAGGCGGCTGGACTGCTCGTCGATGTCGATGAGGCGATCCTCTTCGCCGGCCAGGATGAACACCGGCATGGCCAGTTCGCCGTAGGTTTTCGCCGACAGAATTGCCGCAGGGACCATTAATGCTGCCTCGGCGGCGGCGGCGCGAAGTTGCGATGGACGCACGGCCAGTGATTTCGGAAAGCCGTCGAATTTTTGAGGGACGGATTTGGGCCCGAAGAGCTGCCGCAGCATGGACGGCCACATCAGACGACTGAGGATCGGGGAAATCGTGTGGCTGAGGATATCGCCGAATCCAGGTATCGCCGGCCCGGCCATCGCCATCATCGCGTCGGTGCGGGCTGTCGGGAAATAGTATCCCGACGCCAGTATCAAGGCCTCAACCATCGAGGGGTGCTTGCTGGCCAAGGCAATCGCAACCGACGCTCCCCAGGAATGCCCGAGCACGATCGCCTTTTCGACGCCAAGGTGCGCAAGTGCATCCCTGAAGAGGTCGGCTTGGGCCGCAGGCGTCCATATGACGTTTCGGGGTCTCAGGCTGTGGCCGAAGCCCGGACGATCAAACACGATGACGCGATAGTCCTTGGCGGCGAGATCGATCAGTCCACTCGACTCGAAATCCTGGATCATGCTGCCATTGCCGTGAAGCAAGACCAGCGGGCGGCCCGATCCCCGCTCCACATAGTGCAAACGAACACCGTCGATGTCGACGAAGCGTCCCTGTGGCGGGTTCTCGCGTTGGGCCTTGTCGGCGAGCCGGCGATTGACGACAGCGGCCGCAGCCATCAAGCCGACTGTCGCGACAACGGCGGACGCCACCGGATATTCCGCGAGAGCGTGACGGGCCGTGGCCGCCAACGACGGCGAACGTTTTTTCAAAATGCGCATCTGAGACTTTCGGCTGGATGAGAGGAGTGCACCCCGTGACCCAATCTCCGTTTGTGGGGGACGGCATGCGCATCCACGGGTGCTATCGGCAGAGGCAACAGGAGAGGTAGAGATAAGTTCCAAATTCGACGGGATCGGTACGGCAGGGAGGCTGTCGTTCAAGCAATGACGATGGCGGGGTCATCGTTTATCGCGCGACACGCGAAGTGTGGTGGGGCATGGCCGCTCGCCGGATGCCAAGCAGGGTTTTCTCGGCACGGCGCTCTGGCGAATGTCGGTTGAGACACCATATTCAAGGCATCACCGGCACGCACGTGACAGGCGCTGGTGACCGAGAGACGTTACCGCGCTCCCGCCACAACAGGAGGCGCGCATGAACGTTTTGCTCTATCCCCTGCATCTTTGCCGCAAGTTCGAACGCCGCTGGAGCGGGAAAGTGGTTCAGGGCGCCGGCCAACGGCCCGCATCGCAGGCGACGGACGGCTGCACCGTGTGCGGGCGGCTCGCTGCGGCCCCGATGCACTCGACCTACCTGCCCACGGGCAAGTTCGTCCATCAGTGGCGGTGTTCTGCGTGCCGAAACTCCTGGCAGACTTCCGCCGATCCCGCGAGCAGCGCGGATATCCGGCTGAGTCGGTCCCGGCGTCTTCGGGAGAACGCCGGACACTGCCTGACCCTGGAAGGCTCCGCCCTCAGCGACGCGGCGCGCAAGCGGTACAGGCGGATGGGTGATGCCTGGCTCGCTCTCGCGGAGACGCAGGACTGGCTCGACGGCCTGACCTCGCCGATCCTGCGACCTTTGTCCCAGAATGCGCAGGCTTGATCTGCGTCGCCCCATCCCAACGCACCGCAAGGACATTTGTCATGGCCGAGAAGCGTAGTCGCATCCATCAGGAGGGTTCACTTGCCGCGCGTCTTGTGGCCGATGCACTGAGGTTGCGCGAACAGGCCTCGCTCCTGGAACCCGGTACAGAGCGAGATGCGCTCTTGAACAAGGCACACCGCAACAAGATGGCTGTCGATATCAATGCCTGTCTGACCTCTCCGGGCCGCCAGCTTCCGGAATAGACAACGCGGGCCTTCTGCGCTCAGCCGTACAGATATCCGACAGGCTTACCTTCGGTACGCAGGGGACGAACGTCCTTCTGCGTGATGATCTGACCGGCGAGGCCGTCGATCTCATCGCGCTGCGTCGGCGTCCAGCTGCGAAGGTCGTTCATGCCTTTGAGAAGGCCAAGCCGCAGCACTTGCGTGTTCTCACCGATGCTTGAGAGACTGATTGCGTTCTTGCCCGCCGTCACCACATCGCCGGCCGAAAGCTCGAAGGTCTCGCCGGCCTTGTTCCTGAACTCGGCCGTGCCGCGAATGACGCGATAGATCGCAACCTCGCCCTTAGCAAAACAGCTGGCGTCCGCGGCGGCCGACGTGCTCTTCGGCAAAAGCGACTGGCCGCGGGGGTCGGTCGCGATGATGTGGCCGGTGACGAGATGGCCGCTCGGAACCTCGATCCCGATATCGCGCACAAAGACCGGCATGGACGATTTGACCGGGCTGTCGGTGAGCGGCTTGAACAGCGCGTCCAGCGCCAAGGGGTCCTGAAGCCAGAAGCCTGCATCGACCGGGCGGTCGTGCAGAGCGTGGCTCCAGGCCACACGCGGCGTCTCGGCTTCGTTGATCTGGTCCGGACCGACGATGGTCGGGTTCGGAAAGGTCGTCGGATCGGTCACGAAGGCTTCGAGGAATTTGCCCGAATAGCCCATGGAAATCGGATCCGGCACCACCGTCTGCGGCGTCTTCAGGTTCTCTTCGGTCGACAGTCCCGACCAGGTGTAGAACAGCTGGCGATGCACGATCGCGCTTTGCAGCATCACCGCGCCGGGGCCGACATTGTAGAAGCGCCCGTCATAGTCGAAGGTGAACGCACCCGAAGTGACCAGCACCAGCTGAAAGCCGCCCGGCGGAAGGTGTAGATGGAAATCGGTCGGGCCGGTGTCCGGACGGTAGATCGGCAGATTGGTCGCGACTTCGTGCAGCAGGAAGGTTTCGTTGTTGGCGTGAAAGCCCTCGTTGGCGCGATTGTAGAGTGCTTGCGGCCGGTACGTCGCCTCGAACTTCGCGTTTCGGTCGCGATCGATCGCCACGAAATCCCGAGCGTTGAGACGAAGGGGCGCACCGTCCGGGTGGGTGAGGCCGGTGAATTTGAGATCGCCGGCGGCATGCACGTTCATGGCATTCTCCGATCTGGGCCGCTCATCCGGTCTCTCGGCGCACGCATCTTGCTGCTCCAATTCGCGGGAGAGCAGGGAATCAGGCCTGATGCTGCCTTGCGAATTTTGGGCCAGTCGAGGTGTCGCGCGGCACGCAGGCTCTCCGGCTCGCCGCCACCCGAAGAAAAATCGAGGTTGCACCTGAGGTTAGATGACACGCGTCACCAGCCTGCATGGCCATATTCGCCAAGTCTGCAAGCCTGGTGACGAGACGTGTCTTGTCTAATTTGTCGGCATTCTGGCGCGGACGTGCAGCCGCGCCGTTCAGTCAACGCCGGCGGATGGGGGTCTGAAGCCGTTCATTCGAAGGATCGACGGACGGTCCGCTCGGGCTTGCCGTACGGGCTGTCAGCCCACTTCGCCATGTCCACTGCGCGCGCGTCGATGAGCTCGCACCACAGGCAGCTGAGCTCCGCGCGACCTTTGGCCGAGAGCATCGGAATGAGTCCATGGCCGCAGCCAGCGCAACACGTGACGCGATCCATGCTTCTCTCCGCGACCTTCCGAATTCAGGAACGACATTGTTGCTCCCGAAGCTTGCGCGGGGGCTATGAGGGCGCAGTGGCGCCTGCGGCCGGGGCGCTCGTCCCCGAGATTGTCGCGTGTGCGATCCAGCGCGACACGGCGGCGATGTCCTCCCCATTGTCGCGGAAGGCGCGAAGCTGGAATTCAGCCGAGCTGCCACGCTCGACGATGGTGCGGCAGTGTTCGACCTCGTCGGCGCAGTTCAGCGCGGCCGCGTCCCCGGCGATGTCGTCAATCACACGGGAGAGCAGCTCGGAGATCGTGACCGGCCCGTCCTTGGAGGCAAAGATGCAATCGGTACCGTAGCGCTGGGCGCGCCATTTGTTCTCCACCGCGATCGCGCGTTCGACCACGGTGACCTCTTTCGACAGATGAGGTCGCAGGTAGAGATAGCGGGTCAGGCAGCGATAGAGCGAGGCAATGGCAACGGCGTCGTCGACGAAGGTGCAGGTATCGGGCGCACGCAGCTCGAGGGTCGGGTGCTTCATGGAGGGGCGCATGGCCCACCAGATGTGGCTTTCATCGGGGATCACGCCGGAGCGCTGCAACGCGCCGACATATTCGTCGTAGTCCTGCCTGCTCTCGAACAATTCGGGCAGGCCGGTGCGCGGCAGCTCGGAATAGGCGGCGAGCCGGTAGCCCTTCAGTCCGGTCTTGTGGGAATTCCAGAACGGGGAGGAGGCCGACAGGGCGATGAACAGCGGCAGATGCGGCAGCATCGCTCGCATCACCGCCATGCGCTTTTCGGGATCGGGCAACTGGACGTGCACATGCATGCCGCACATCAGGTTGCGGTGGCCGATGCTGCGCAGATCCTCGATCATCTCTTCGTAGCGCGGCTTGGGGCTCGGCTGCGACATGCGCCAGACCGCGGTCGGATGCGTGCCGCAGGCCATGATCGCGAAGCCGTATTGTGCCGCGACGTTCGCGACTTCGCGGCGCAGGAAGCGAAGCTCTTCGCGCGCGTCGGTGACGTCGACGTGAACGTTGGTGGCGACCTCGAGCTGGGACTGCAACATCTCCCGCATCGCCTGGCCGCCGGTCGACCAGTTCGCCGATTCGAACAGGGCATTTGGAGTTTCGATCGCAACGTCCAAAGTTTGCCGGTCGGCGAGGAAATATTCCTCCTCGATGCCGAACGAATATTCCGCGGCCTTGCCGCGTCCGCCGGCCGAGCGAATGACGAGGTGCTGCCTGTCCTCGGAGGAATCGAGCCGCAGCAGTTTCAAGACGTCTGAAGCAAATGTCATGGTGCCACCCGGCCAAGGTATTTACCTGCGGGCGATAATCCTTCTGGCAGGGGCGGGTTCCGCGTCGAATCCACTGGAAATTGCAAGGTCGAACGGAACAATTTTCGCGCTTTCGGACGCGCGCGCGACCAGCGCGTGATTCACAGGCACTTCCGTCCAGTCCGTTTCCTTGTCGAACGGCTCGGACACGACGATGACCTGGCCGCCGGCCTCGCGGAAATAGAGCGTGTTGGCGGCATCGTTGACCGCAACCCGGAAGGCATAGAGATCCCGGCCATTCGCGATGGCGCTGGTGAAGCGTAGCCGCTCACGAAGCTCGCCTTCCTGGACGAGGCCGACAAGGGCTCGCAGCACGCGATGCGTTGCGCCGAGCGGATCGCTATCGAGACCCGCGCCCATCATGGCGAGGAACACGGCTTCCGAATCCGTCGTGCCTGTCCGCGAGGGATAGTAGGCATCGGGGATCAGCGCCTCGACCTTGCGCCGCAGGCGATTCCAGCTTCCGACGAAGCCGTTGTGCATGAACATCCACTGGCCGCAGGCAAAGGGATGACAATTCTGCCGCGTCACCGCCGTGCCGGTGGCGGCGCGCACATGGGCGAAGAACAAATGCGAGCGCAGATGGCGGCAGAGGTAGCGGAGATTCTCGTCCGACCAGGCCGGGCGTGTTTCACGATAAAGACCAGGCTCCGGATGCTCGCCGTACCAGCCGAGACCAAAGCCGTCGCCATTCGAGCCGGCCGTCGACTGGAGCGAGCGGATGCTCTGCGCGATCAGCGAATGCTCGGGCTCGGTGACGTAGGGCTCGAAAGACGTGGTCTCGCCCCGGTATGCGATCCAGCGGCACATAGGAATCCTGTCAGGAGATGCTTGCTGAAATGTATCAACGAACCTGACAGGACGATGGTTCCCGACAGCGAATGTCGGGAACCAGGTGGCCACTACACCGGAACCGGAATCAACCGCGCAACCTCGCGATCATGCGCGTTCTCGCTCGCTGCGAGACCTTGTGCGACGCCGAGGCGGTCGGCCTCGGGACGGTTCTGACTCATCTTGCGCTTGCCCTCGAACCGCATGACGGGAATGCGCACGCCGACGATTCCGCGCAGCTGCGCCGCGATGAAATCGGCGGGGGCATCCGTAACGGCCCACGGCTTGGCGCGCGATCCTTCGTGTCTGTTCGTGAGCCGGGTCACGGCGTCGAGCAGGCGCTCGGGCTCCTGGAAGAATTCGACCGGGCCGTAGGCATGCACCGCGACATAGTTCCAGGTCGGTACGACCTTTTCGGTCTCCTGCTTGGTCGCGTACCAAGACGGTGTCACATAGGCGTCGGGACCGCTGAAGATTGCCAGCGCATCTCCGATCGGCGGCAATTTCCATTGCGGGTTGGCCTTCGCCACATGTCCGTACAGCACGCCGTGCTCGCCTTCACTCTCGTCGAGAAAGAGCGGCAGCGGCGTAGCGACCGGGCCTTCGGTGGTGGCCGTTACCAGGCTGGCGAGGCGGGCGCCGCGAATGGTCGCCCGGATGCTCTCGATGTCGTCCTTGAAGGCGGGAGGGATGTACATGGGCTATCTCCGGTGTGGTCTGGAGATAGCCGTAATCTGGTCTGTAAGAAACTGCCAGTTATCGTCCATTATATCAGACCAGTTCGGCGACGGCCTGTGCGAGAAGCCTGCAGCCGCGCTCGATCTGTGCGACCTCCAGTGCCGAATAGCCCATGACGAGGCCGACTGTCTTCCGCGGTCGGCGAGGTCCGACGAACAGTGCCGAGACGGGATAGATGCCAACGCCCTTGGCATGGGCTGCCTTGATCAAGGCGTCCTCGCGCTTCTGCGGCAGATCATCGAACCACGCCACGATGTGCAGGCCGGCGGCCGTGCCCTCGATCCGGACGCGATCCCCGAACCGGCGCCGAAGCGCGTCGAGCAGCGCCTGCTGGCGTTCGGCGTTGCGCCGGCGCACGCGCCTGACGTGGCCGTCATAGGCGCCGCTTTCGAGCATCGAAGCGAGAGCGTCCTGTTCGATCAGCGGCGTGTGCCGGTCCATGATCTGCTTGGCGGCGGCGAACAGGGATCGCAGGGCGGCGGGCACCACCAGATAGCCGATCCGCAAGGTCGGGGAGAGCGTCTTGGAGACGGTGCCGAGATAGATCACGTTGTCGCCGCCTTCCAGCGCATGCAGCGGCGGGATCGGCCTGGTGTCGTAGCGATACTCGCTGTCGTAATCGTCCTCGATCACGTACGCGTCGTTTGCCCTGGCCCAGGCGAGCAATTGGTGCCGGCGTCCGATCGGCATGACGCCGCCGAGCGGATATTGGTGCGACGGCGTGACATAGGCGAGGCGGGCTTCGATGCCGTCGAGCCGCGCTGTCTCCAGTCCATCCGCATCGACGGGGATCGGGATCGTCTCGGCGCCCGCCGCCGCAAAAGTATGCCGCGCCATCTGGTAGCCGGGATCCTCCATCACGAAGCGGTCGCCGGCGTCGAGCAGCAGGCGCGCGCAGATGTCGAGGCCCTGCTGCGAGCCGTTCACGACGACGATCTGATCGACCTCGCAGCGGACGCTGCGCGACCGCCACAGATAGCCTTGAAGCGCGGTCCGCAGCCGCAGCGCGCCGCAGGGATTGTCGTAGGCCAGCCGCTCGGGCTTGCGCGCCATCGCAGCAGTCACGGCCTTTTTCCATGCCAGCACCGGGAAATCCGACGGCGCGAGCTCGCCATATCGGAAATTCGCGACGAGCCCGCGCGGCGGCTCGGTCCACCGCGGCGGGTCCTGAAGCAGCCGCTCGCCGAAGGCCGACAGCCGCACCTTCCGCGCCGACGGCCGCGACGCTACGCGCGGACGTCCCCGCTCGACGACGGCGCCAGCCACACGCGGCCGCGCGCCATGGCGTGTTTCGATGAAGCCTTCGGCGGCGAGCTGTTCGTAGGCGATGGTGACGGTCGAGCGCGCCACGCCCATCTCGCCGGCAAGCGCGCGCGAGGACGGCAGCAGCCCGTCGATCCCGTACACCCGCGCCATGATCTGATCCCTCAGGGCTTCGTAGATCTGGCGCGCGCCCATGCGGCCGGCACGGGGAGCGGGATTGGTCTTCATCCGGATCATCCACATTCGAAGTCGGCATTCGCCCGAGCGGACGATGTCGGAATGTGGTTCTAATCCCGTTCGCCGAGAGTTTCGACGTAAGCCTTGCCGTAGGGATGAAAATGCTCCTTGCGGCCCTGGTCCCACAGCGCCCGCAGGCCGGGCGCCGCGATGTCCCAATCCGGTCGGCACTTCATGCCGACCGCCCTGAGGTCCTGGCGGAGCTCTTCGACTGTCGGGCGGCCGAAGAACCAGTAGCCGTTGTAGATCTTGTGAACGACGAGGCCGGGCTCCAGCACGATCACGTGCGGGATCATCGGATTGTGGACGGGGTCGGTGTATTCGGCGATGTCGAGATCCTTCTGAACGAGGCGTCGCGAATCCGAGAGGAAGGGCCAGTGCGCTCCGACGCCGCTGCGATATTCGCTGGTCTGGGTGATGTTGTCGGTGGTGATCGTGACCATCCGGCAATAGCCCACCTCCATTTCGCGATGCAGTTGCAGCAAGCCTTCGGCCTGGCGGCGATCCTTCGGACAAAATCCGCCGCGGCCGAGCACGAGCACCATCGGGTCGCCACCCTGCAGCTCGGAGAGCTTTCGGTGCTTGCCGGTGTGGTCGCTGAGCTCGTAATCCGGGAAGGTTGCTCCCGGCATCATGTCAGCTCGCATAAGACTCTCCCACTTTCACAGATCAATCACGACATCGCTTCGGGGCCGCGAGCAGCAGATCAGGACGTTGCCGTCCCCCGGTGCGTCGATCGGATCCGGCGCATAGCTGACCTCTCCCGCGATCAGCCCGCTCTCGCAATTGTGGCAGACGCCGGTCCGGCACGACCAGCGCACGGGAACGTCGCACGCTTCGGCCAGCTCCAGCAGGCTGGTATAGGATGGTCCCCAGCAGACATTGAGGCCGCTGCGGGCGAACGAAACCATCGGGCCGGGGCCGGGGGCGCCGACCGGCACATGTGCGGGCGTCGGCGGCGAAGCCACGATGCCGGGCGTCAGGGATGGCCTGGCGCCGAACAATTCGGTGTGGATCTGGTCGGGCGAGACGCCCCAATTTGCCAGGCCCGCCGTGAGATCGCTCATGAACGCGGACGGTCCACAGAGATAGAAGTCCGCATCGCGCGGCACGTCGAGCTTCTGGAGCAGGCGCGCATCCAGATGACCGGCGGTGTCGAAATCCGCCTCCGGGCGATCGCCCGGATCGGGTGCGCTGTAGCAGAGATGGCTGTGATGGCGAGCGAGCCGGGCCAACAGCCCGCGCGCCTCGGCGGCGAACGCATGTTCGCGGCCGTTGCGGGTGCCGTGCAGCCACCAGACGTCCCGCGTCGTCGCTTCCGCGGCGAGCGCGTGAAGCATTGCGAGCACCGGGGTGACGCCGATGCCGGCGCTCAGCAGGACGACGGGCCGGGCCCCTGGTCGTAGCGTGAAACTGCCGCGTGGTGCACCGAGCTGCACGGGAGCGCCGGGCAGCAACTCGTCGGCGATGTAGTGGCTGGCGGCGCCGCGTGCTTCGCGCTTGATGCTGATGCGATAGGACGCGTCATCGGAGCCGCTCGACAGCGAATAGCTGCGCGTCATCACTTGCGCAGCGGAAGGATCGAGCCTGATGACGACGAACTGACCGGGCAGGGCGGTCGCCACGGGATGTCCGTCGACGGGTTCGAGGATCAGCGACGTCACGTTGCCGCTTTCGGCGATCTTGCGCGCCACGCGAAACGGCCGGAATCCGCGCCAGGCCGGAGGTGGGCTCGCCGCCGGTCCAAGCCCGGCGTTTCCCGCGGCCTTGCCCTCCTTGCGCTGCTGCTCGAGCAGCGCCTCGAAGGAGCGGTGCCAACCGCGGCTCAGCGCGGGAATCCGCAGCGCGCGCTCCAGGCGTTCGCGCGGATGAGGCGGCATGTAGAGCAGTGCATTGATCTCGAACACGCTCATGCGCTCGGGCCCGGCTGCGACCTGCATGATCTCGTCACCGGCCTCGACGTCGCCTTCCTCGATGATACGAAAATAGAACCCGGGCCGGCCGTGCCTGACCAGCAGCGCAGCCATGTCGGGCTCGTCCATGCGAATGCCGAGCCGGTAGCAGGTGACGCGCGGCTGCGTCACTTCGAACAGGGCAGAGCCGATCCTGTAGCGGTCTCCGATGCACACGTTGGTGTCGGCGAGGCCCTCGACCGTGAAGTTCTCACCGAACTGGCCATGGACGAGGTTCGACCGACCCAGATGCTCCTGCCAGTATCGATAGGAATCGTCCTGATAGACGAATACGGCACGATGTTCGCCGCCATGACCGGCCGTATCGCCCTGGCCGTCGCCATCGATGTTGAGCCGGCGCACCCTGCGCGGGCCTTTGACCTGCGCCTTCCAGATGCCGGTGTGGACGGTCCGACCCTGCCAGGCGACGTCGCGGGGCAGGCCGACATTGACCGAAAGCAGACGTGCCATTGCGTGTTCCCGATCGTGATTGCGCGGCTCTGCCGTCATCCTTGCATCCGGACCAGGTTTTTGGCTCGTTAGTCGTTGTTAGACGTTGCGAGCACGCCTTGTCACCGGCTGCCTGCACGCCAATCTGAGATGGCGTAATGCAGTCGGCAAAGACGGGAGATCACGATGGATGATCAGGGCAAGCTGGCCGCGCTCCGGCGCCATTGGGACGCTTCGGACGCGAACGATTTCGAGGCCGAGCACGACATCTATCGCGAGGACGCGGTGCTCGACTATCCGCAATCCGGCGAGCGCATCCGCGGTCGCAGAAACATCCAGGAGAGCCGCTTCGTGCAGCCGAACAAGAAGCGCTTCACGGTTCGGCGAATCGTCGGCGGCAACGATCTCTGGGTGAGCGAATTCGTGCTGACCTATGACGGGGTGCCGTCTTACGTCGTGAGCATCATGGAGTTCCGCGACGGCCTGGTGGCGCACGAGACGCAGTATTTCGGCGACAGGTTCGAGCCGTCGTCCTCGCGGGCGCATCTTGTCGAGCGGGTGGGGTAACACGCTCCGTCGCAACGACGGTGCGTGTGCCAAATGGACCAACACGGAACCCGATGCGGCGGCTGGTCGCAGTCTCATCGCCTTGATTCCGACAGGCCCATCTTTATTTGTGGAAGGAACAAGAATCCGGGCCCCTCTGGCGAGGAAGCCGACGTTGTCGGCAAAACCTCGTGATGTCGGATGACCTGTCCCGCGCGAATGCGATGGATCGGCCGATCGTCGGGTCTTCTTGAGAGCCTCTCCGACTCAATCGTCCCCATCGCTGCTCCGTGCGGTCATTTCGCAAGATTAAGGGAGCTACGATGCCTGACGCCAAGCATTCAAATCCGATCGAAATCGAGATCACCGAGCCGTCCAGCCTGAACGAGCAGGCTGCGGTGGCGCTGGTGATCGTCGGCGCGCTGGTTGCCGTCGCCGACCGGCAGGTTTCGCCGGTCGAACGCGACGAGGTCGTCCGGTTTATCCGGGATCGCAAGCTGGCGCCGCACATCCCGGAGGACCGGCTCTACGCGATGTTCGACGAGCTTGCCGAACGCCTCGAGGAACCGGATTTCGCCAATGTGGTGATCGACCATCTGCGACCGGTTTCGGACCTGCCGCTGTCGTCTCACCTGATGGAACTGTCGGAGCGCGTCGCAGCGGCGGACGAGGACGTGCATCCCCATGAAGTGCAGGCGATCAAGCTGTTGCGCCTGCTGACGCTGGTGCTGCCGCGCGCAAAGCCGGTGGCGCCCGGCGCAGTGCGCGCCGAACAGCGCACAGCCGCAGTGGAGTGAGCATGAGCGCAGCTTCGGACGAGGATACGACAGGGACTGCGGGCGCTGCCGGCCAGATGGCCGGCGGCGATCCGCGCCTCGACAAGCTTGTCCGTCGCTTGCCGCCGCGCATGGGCGACACTGTCACCTATCTGCTCAAGCCGTCCAGCCGCTGGGTGAGAATCCCTTCGGGCGCGCTGCTCATTGTCGGCGGCGTGCTCTCCTTCCTGCCGGTGCTCGGCGTCTGGATGCTGCCGCTCGGCCTCGCTTTGCTCGCAGAGGACGTGTCCGCGTTGCGATCCTCGCGCGCCAAGGTCCTGGATTGGGTCGAGCGGAAGAAGCCGCAATGGCTCGATCCGTCCGCACCGAAAAATGATCAATCATGACTGAATTCATCACCACCGATGCGCTGACCGCGCTTCTTCAGGTCGTCCTGATCGACCTCGTGCTCGCCGGCGACAACGCCGTCGTCATCGGTCTTGCCGCAGCCGGCCTGCCGGCCGAGCAGCGCCGGCGTGCCATCGTCGTCGGCATCATTGCCGCCACCGCATTGCGCATCGTCTTTGCCGGCGTCGCGACCCAGCTTCTGCAAGTGATCGGCCTCTTGCTCGCCGGCGGCGTGCTGCTGCTCTGGGTCTGCTGGAAGATGTGGCGGGAGCTGCGCGAGCAGGCCGCGCATGCGAACGAGCTCGCGTTCAGCCATGGCGGCGGCGGGAGCGCTGCTCCTGCCCCGCGCAAGACCTTCAGACAGGCGGCCGTGCAGATCGTCGCCGCCGACGTCTCGATGTCGCTCGACAATGTGCTCGCGGTCGCGGGCGCCGCGCGCGAGCATCCCTACATCCTCGCCTTCGGCCTGTTATTGTCTGTCGCTCTGATGGGCGTTGCCGCCGATTTGCTCGGCCGCGTGCTCCAGAAGCAGCGCTGGATCGGTTATGTCGGCCTCGCCATCATCGTTTACGTCGCCTTCGAGATGATCTATCGCGGGTCGCTCGAGCTCGCGCCTGTGATCGCGAGTCTCTAAGGCAACGCGCCTGTCTATCATCCGGAGCGATCAATGACGTCCGAACCCAAAGCACCTTCGGTGGCGCCTGTGCCGCCTCCGCCGATCGGCCTGTTTGCGCAGGTCATCTTTGGCTCGCGGTGGCTGCAGGTACCGCTCTATGTCGGCCTCATCATCGCGCAAGCCGTCTATGTGCTGCTGTTCCTGAAGGAGCTCTGGCATCTGGTCGTCCACTCGTTCGACGCCAGCGAGCAGCAGATCATGCTGGTCGTGCTCGGGCTGATCGACGTCGTGATGATCTCAAACCTTCTGATCATGGTGATCGTCGGCGGCTACGAGACCTTCGTCTCGCGCCTGAATCTGAGCGGTCATCCGGACGAGCCGGAATGGCTCAGCCACGTCAATGCCAGCGTGCTCAAGATCAAGCTTGCGATGGCGATCATCGGCATCTCCTCGATCTCGCTGCTCAGGACCTTCATCGAGGCGGGCAATCTCGGCACGACGCGCAGCAATTTCACCGAGAGCGGCGTGATGTGGCAGGTGCTGATCCACCTGACCTTCATCGTCTCCGCGATCGGCATCGCCTGGGTCGACCGCCTCAGCGAGAGCGGCCAGCGCAAGGGAGCCGGCCACGGCTGAGCGTGGCTCTCAAAGGCCGAAGGCTGCGCTCAGGGACGCCGGCCCCGCGCCAGCGTCTCGGAGGGTGTCTCGCCGAACGCCAATCTGTAGCCGCGCGAGAAGTCACCAAGGTGCCAGAAGCCGTTGCCGAGTGCCGCGGCCTTGACGCTCATGCCGTCGCTTCCGACCATGAGCTGGATGCGGGTGGACCACAGCCGCTTGAGACGCAGATAGTGGTGCAGGCTCACGCCGTGCACCGCCTGCGTGGCGGTCTGGAGCGTGCGCACGGACACGCCAAGCGCAGAGGCGAGGTCGTCACTGTAGAGCGCCTTGCTGCCGGACCACATGACCATTTCGTCGAGGCGCGCGACCAGCTTGCGGTGCTTGGCGAACGATCCGCGTCGCGCGGCCAGCCCGCCTGCCGGCGCCAGGGCGTCGTCGAGGCAGGCGAGCAGCGTCTCCTGGATGGGTCGGTTGAGCGCCTCGAACTGCCGGGGATCGTTGCACGCCGAGGCCAGCGAGAACATCTCCAGGATGGCGGCCCGCAAGCGCGCCATCGGATCGTCCTGCGCGCGAACATAGACGAGGCCCGTGTCGAAATCCGTCCAGCCGCGATGACGCATGTCCGAGTTGAAGCGCAGCATCAGGTAAGTGTTGGGATGATGCTCGATCGCGGTTACGGGGGCTTTGCCGCGCATGACGGCAATCGTTGAACTATCGACCTCGCGGCCATTGGCTATGGAATGAAAGGTGAGGGGGACAACGAGGCCGACGCCGTTGTCCGTACCGATCTCGGCCTCAAATAGCCGCGCAAAGGAGCGTTGGAGCACCAAGAGCCCGTCCTGAAGCGGCAGGATGGCGCGCGACAGCGAGAATTCCCGCGGACGGAGCGGCGTGCTGGTGCCGAGGCCGAGCACCTCGTTGGCGCGAAATTCGCCGAAGTCCGAGAAACGCTCGATACCGAGGACTCGCGAAGGCTTCAGCCGAGCTAGCGGCATTTGGGATCCTGGCGTGAGGGATGGGCCGCAAATACAAAGGGTATCAGATGGCCGACCATCGGCCCTATCCCGGGAAACTACTGCGACGCTTGATCACGCAACTTGCGGATAGGCCGCGCTTTCCCGCCGCTCGCGCTCGCCCAATTCGCGCACCAGCTCCTGGAGGAAGGATTCCGTGTAGGCGGGCAGGGTGCGCTCGGCGCGAACGTAGATGCCGAGGTCGGACCATACCGGGCTGCCGGCATTGTCGAGCGGCAGGAAGACGAGCCGGCTGTCGCGTGACAGCCTGCCGATGCCGAGCTGGGTCTGGAAGGCGACGCCGACTCCGCGCGCGGCGAGCTCGCGCATCAGGTCGATCGAGTTGGCCTGGATGGCCGGCTCCGGCGTCTCGGAGAGCTGCGCGATCAGCGGCTGGAGCAGATGATAGATCGACAGCTCCGGCAGCGCGTGGATGACGGGAAAGGCGAGACATTGGGGCAGCGTGACCGTCTTGCGGCGCGCCAGTGGATGATCGTGCGCCACGACCGCACCAAGGCGAAACCTTTTCAAGGCGACCTGGCGCAGGTCCGGCGGATGCCGCAGCGCCATGGCGATGCCGATGTCGGCCTCGCCGCGGCTCAGAGCCTCCAGCACATCGGACGATCCCTTCACCTCGGTGGTGAAGCTGACACGCCTGGCCCGGCCGCGATGGGAGGCGATCAGGTCCGGCAGCACCGACTCCGTGAGCGACTCGATACAGGCGATGCTGACGGTGCCGTGCCACGCCCCCGACAGAGACGCGACGTCCGAGCGGAAGCGGTCGAGGTCCTGGAGCACGTTCATGACGTGCCGGGCCAGCATCTCGCCGACCGTCGTCAGCGTCAGGCCGCGCGCCGAGCGCTCGAACAACGGTGACCCAACCTCTTGTTCAAGCTTGATAATCTGGCGGCTTACGGCCGACGAGGCAACGTTCAGCACGCGTGCCGCGGCCCGGATCGAGCCGGTGCGGCGGACGGCGTGGAAGTACTGAATGGCCGGTGAGTGAAATCGCATGGGACCCCCGGCCGGACTATAGCTGTTGCCGAAACGGCATCAACATGTACGAAATTCTGTGCTTTTCGAGCGCGCTCCTCCCACCTAGGTTCGCCGCCGGGTTGGCCGGTCCCGCCGGACCGCCATGCCATGCGCAACGAGGCGCCAGGGGATCCGGGGTGGACGAGAACATTGTTTGCGAGCCCGAGGTCGTGCGGGACGTCCGGCTGGTCGATCGCCGTCGCGCCGCTGCCTATGTTGGGGTGACCGCCGGCCGCTTCGAGCAGTTGGTGCGCGACAACGTCGTCCCGCCGCCGGTCATCGTGGACAACAAGCGACGTTGGCCGCTCGCGTTGCTCGACGGCGTGAAGGACGCGGTTGTCAGCAGCAGCATGCCGTACCTGCCGCAGGTTACGGTCGAGATTGCGCAGGACGCGCGTCCCTGCGAGCGGGCCCCGGCACCGACTTCGCACGAACTGCCGGACCATGCCTGGTTCGAGCAGCGCGCGCGGTTCGTTCAGCGCGTGCGCCGGTCGCTGCTATCGGGTAACGAGATACGTCTCTTGCGCGAGTTCAAGCTGCTCAGACAGAACCAGATCAGCATGTTCGGCTACTACGGCAGCTTCGAAGCCCTGATGGTGCGCGGCTACATCGTCGAGCTCGCGCGAAAACCGCCGTCGAGCCGTCCGCTGGTGACGTATCGCCTGACCGCGCAGGGCGAGCAGGTCATGTCGGCACTGAAGGACGAGCCGGCGATCTGACCGGCGCGGAGTGACGGCATCCTTCGGCATCATCGCACGGCGTGCATCTCCAGAAACGCCTTCACGCCGGTGACAGTGCCCGTGTCCGACGGCACATAGCCGGGCAGGGTGGCGACGGCCGCGCGAAAATCGGCGCTGCGGATGATCTCGAGAATGCGCTGCATCGGCCCGGTGTCCAGGAACGCGCGCTTGCAGACGAAGAAATAATCCTCGGTGAGGAGGCGGATGAAATCGAGGCCGAAATGCCGGGCGGCCGCCTCGACGCCGAAGCTCGCATCAGCCATGCCGCTCGCGACATAGGCTGCGACCGCGGCGTGGGTGAATTCGATCTGCTGCGCGCCGTTGATGCGGCTCTCGTCAATTCCGTTTGCCGCAAGCAGTTGGTCGAACAAAAGCCGCGTGCCGGAATCGTGGTCGCGGTTGACGAAGCGGACTTTTGGTCCGGTGAGATCATCAAGCGAAGCGATGCGCAGCGGATTGCCGCGCGCGACCATCAATCCCATTTCGCGTGTGACGAAGCTGATGATGCGATCCTCGCGTGGATCGAGCCATTCGCGCGCCGCCTTGATGCCCTGGGCCCGCAGCGCACCGTGCGGCAGATGCAGGCCGGAGAGGTCGCAGGCCCCTTGCGCCAGCGAAACCAGCGAATGCTGATTGCTGACATAGCGCAGATCGACGCCGATGCCGGGCTCACGGTCGAGGAATTCGCGTAGTTTTGCAACAGCAAAGCCGTGGCTGGCATGAACGCGGATCACCGTCGGGCGTTGCTCGAGGAATGGCTTGATCTCGCTCGCCAGTTCCTGCGCCAGATTCTCAAGCTGAGGTCCGAGCCGGGCCTGCATGCGCTCGCCCGCCCACACCAGTCGCTCGCCGAACGGTGTGAGTTTTGAGCCCTTGCCGCGCTGGGTTTCGACCAGCGGCGTGCCAAAGAACTCCGACCATTGCTCGATCAGATTCCAGACGTGGCGATAGGAGAGGTGCGCGTCCCTGGCCGCGCTGGTGATCTTCCCGGTCCTCCGGATCTCGTTGAGGACGCCGAGCATGATGATGGCGGTGCGCGGATTGCCCTCGCGGCGAAACCGCCAGACGACCTCGATCTCGATCTGAAGCATTGATCCTCCTTATGAACTGTCCTTCATATGGTGGCTGTCCATTTGCAATCCATATCATATTTACTCCGGCCTATAGGCGCCTATTCTGGTATACCAGAACTGAAGGAAATATGATGTCTATTGCATATGACTTTGCGCATTCGCCAGCCACCGAGTTCATGTCCCGGCCGCAGCATCTGCTGATCGATGGCCGCCGCGTCCCCCCGAGCTCCGGGCGCACCTTCAAATCGCTCAATCCCGCCACCGGGCAGGTCATCGCCATCGTCGCCGAAGGTAACGAGGCCGATGTCGACCATGCGGTCGCGGCCGCGCGCCGGGCCTTCGAAGGCCCCTGGCGCACGATGCGGGCGTCCGAGCGCGGCCTGATCCTGCTGCGCTGGGCAGATCTGCTAAAGGCCAATGCCGACGAGATCATCGAACTCGAGTCGATTGATGCGGGCAAGCCGATTGCTGCGACATCGCGGCAGGATTTTCCGGCCGCCGTCGACACGCTGATCTACTACGCCGGTTGGGCCGACAAGATCAGCGGCGACGTCGTGCCCGTGCGCGATGATGCCCTGACCTACACCGTGCGCGAGCCGGTCGGCGTGGTCGCGGCGATCGTGCCCTGGAATTTCCCGCTGATGATCGGGATGTGGAAGCTCGCGCCGGCGCTGGCCTGCGGCTGCACCATCGTGATGAAGCCGGCCGAGCTGACCTCGCTGTCGGCACTGCGCATCGCCGAACTCGCGCTTGAGGCTGGCCTGCCGGCGGGCGTCTTCAACGTCGTCACTGGCCCCGGCCGCGTCGTCGGCGACGCGCTGGTCAATCACCCTGACGTCGACAAGGTCACCTTCACCGGTTCGCCCGGTGTAGGCCGTGGAATCATGAAGGGCGCTGCCAGCAACTTCAAGCGCGTCTCGCTCGAGCTCGGCGGCAAGTCGGCCAACGTCATTTTCGACGATGCCGATCTCGAAGCGGCGTCCAGGGCTGCGGCCTCCGGCATCTTCTTCAATGCGGGCCAGGTGTGCTCGGCAGGCTCCCGCGTGCTGGTGCAGGAGAAGGCCTATGACGAGGTCGTCGAGCGGCTGGCGGCGCGCGCAAAGTCGCTCAGGATCGGCGACCCGCTCGACCGCAAGACGGTGCTCGGTCCCGTCATCTCCGAGAAGCAGATGAAGTCGATCCTCGACTATGTCGACATCGGTCGGAAGGAGGGCGCGACCCTCGTCACCGGTGGCGAGAAGGTCGGTGATCGCGGCTACTTCATCAGCCCCACCGTGTTCGCCGATGTCGCGCACGAGATGCGGATCTCGCAGGAGGAGATTTTTGGCCCCGTCGTCAGCGTCATCAAGTTCAAGGACGAGGCCGACGCTTTGCGGATTGCCAACGGCACGGCTTACAGCCTCGCCGCCGGCGTCTGGAGCCGCGACATCGGCAAGCTGCAGCGCTTCGCCAAGCGGGCGCGCGCGGGCACGGTCTGGATGAACACCTATGGCTATACCGACGTGCGCCTGCCCTGGGGCGGCGAGCGCGACTCCGGCCTCGGCCGCGAGCACGGCACCGCCGCGCTCGACAATTTCACCGAACCCAAGGCTGTCTGGATGAATTTGGCCGTCTGATACCTCCCGAACGGCCAAGCCTGGAGCCCGCCTGATCACCCGTGCAGGCGGGCTCTTTTTCGAAATCGATAAAATTGTCTGCATTCCGCTCAGCGGCGGCAAACCCTGCGGATAAGAACCACGCGGCCTTAAACCCCGGCTTTGGAACTGACGTGCATCCTGCCTGCAACAGGGTGGGGCATCAGCATGTCAGTTCTCAGGGAGGTCGTCGTCGCGGTCGCGGGAGTCTACGCGCTTCTGTTCGCGTGCGACGCAATGTTCGGGATCGGCGAGGCGCGCTTCGACGACGCCTACTACCGCGCCAGCTTCTACGCGCCGCGGCCGAAGGAGTTTCGTTTCGCCGGCGATACGCCGCCGGCCGTCCGCGTCAGCGAGGCCTTTGCGCAATTCTCGCCGGGCGAGGCCAAGCCGAACAGGCGCTATTCGTCTTTGACGACGATCATCCGCTAAGCGCCCGTCAACTCTCCCTGGATCCATTCCGCGACGCCACGCCACAGTGTGTCGCGGTGTTCGGGGCGGAAGAAGCCGAAATGGCCGATCGCCTTGGCGCCGACGTCGGACGGCTTCACGTTGAGCACCTCCGGCTTGATCGCGGTGAATCCGCTCGCAAGCAGTTCGACCGCGGGCCGCGTCGCCCAGGGATCGTCGGAGAAGCAGAGTGTGCGCAGCTCGCCCTTGAACTTGGCGAAATTCTCCAGCGCCGGCAGCTTTGAATCGAAGAGATAGCGGGGGCTCGAGACCCAATCGGCCCATTGCAGGAAGACGCCCTTGGGCAAATCCTCGCCGATGCCGGCCCAGCCCGGCGCGTAACCGAGCGCGTGGACGAGCGGCACGCCGACAAAATTCATGAAGGCGAAGACGCGGTATTTTTCCGGCGACGTCATCAGCCGCCAGGTCGCCGCCTGCGAGGCCACGAACGCGGCGCGCGAGATGTCCGTGTTGTTCGCGATCAGCCCGAGCGCCTGGCCACCGAAGGAGTGGCCGACATAGGCCAGGGGCAGGGTATTGTAGCGCTCGCGCATCCAGTGCACTGCGGCGGTGACGTCGAGCGCGGCCCAGTCCGACATCGAGGCCTTGAAGCCGACCAGCGATTTCGGCTGGTTGTAGCCGACCATCGCCGGCAGCCGGGAGTCGCCGATGCCGCGATAGTCGTAGGTCAGGACCGCGCAGCCGCGATGGGCGAGATAGGAGGCAAAGCCGCGATAGATTTTTCGCGGGACGGCGGTCGCCGAATTGACCAACACGGCATGACGTTTGGTGCCGCGCGGCAGGAATAGCGTACCGGTCAGCGCATACCCGTCGGTCGCCGGGAAGCTGATCTCGTCGATGAAAACGTCGTCCAGTGCCGCGTCCATGGGCAGAAGGTATCCTGCCAGTTCCTCGCCGTTTCCCAGCAAATGCGAATTTGGCTTTCCCCGCAAGGCTTTGCAGTGCCAAATGGATTTACAACTGGCGGCCGGTGGCCAGCCTGTGTATAAGGCGACCCTCGCAACCCACAGATCAGGTTGTGCTTTTTGCTTCACGGAGAGATTGCGATGTCCGAGCGGTGGACGCCCGAGTCCTGGCGCAGCAAGCCGGTGCTACAGGTGCCCGATTATCCCGACGCCAAGGCCCTGGCCGACGTCGAGGCGCAGCTTGCGACCTTTCCGCCGCTGGTGTTCGCGGGCGAGGCGCGCAATCTGAAGAAGGCGCTGGCGCGGGTCGCGGCCGGCGAGGCCTTCCTGCTGCAGGGCGGCGACTGCGCCGAGAGCTTTGCCGAGCACGGCGCCAACAACATCCGCGACTTCTTTCGCGTGCTGCTCCAGATGGCGGTGGTGCTGACCTATGCCGGCGCCGTCCCGGTGGTGAAGGTCGGGCGCGTCGCCGGCCAGTTCGCAAAACCCCGCTCCTCGTCGACCGAGAAGATCGACGGCGTCGAGCTGCCGAGCTATCGCGGCGACATCGTCAACGACATCGCCTTCACCAAGCAAGCGCGCGTCCCTGATCCGCAGCGCCAGCTGATGGCCTATCGCCAGTCGGCCGCGACGCTGAACCTGCTGCGTGCGTTCGCCACCGGCGGCTATGCCAATCTCGGCAGCGTGCATCAGTGGATGCTCGGCTTCCTCAAGGACTCGCCGCAGTCCCGCCGCTACAAGGAATTGGCCGACCGCATTTCCGATGCGCTCAACTTCATGCGCGCCTGCGGCCTCGATCTCGAGGCCCACCCCGAGCTGCGCGCGACCGATTTCTACACCAGCCACGAGGCGCTGCTGCTCGGCTACGAGCAGGCCATGACCCGGGTCGATTCCACCACCGGCGACTGGTACGCGACCTCCGGCCACATGATCTGGATCGGCGACCGCACCCGCCAGCTCGACCACGGCCATATCGAATATTTCCGCGGCATCAAGAACCCGATCGGGCTCAAATGCGGCCCGTCGCTCAAGCCCGACGAACTGCTGAAGCTGATCGACGTGCTCAATCCAGATAACGAGCCGGGCCGGCTGACGCTGATCGGCCGCTTCGGCTCCGACAAGATCGGCGAGCACCTGCCGAACATGATCCGCGCCGTGAAGCGCGAGGGCAAAGTGGTGGTCTGGTCGTGCGATCCCATGCACGGCAACACCATCACCTCGACGTCGGGTTACAAGACGCGGCCCTTCGACCGCATCCTGTCCGAGGTGAAGTCGTTCTTCGCGATCCACGCCGCGGAAGGTACCCATGCCGGCGGCGTGCATCTGGAGATGACCGGCCAGGACGTCACCGAGTGCCTCGGCGGCGCCCGCGCGATCACGGACGAGGATCTCAACGACCGCTATCACACGGTCTGCGATCCCCGGCTCAATGCCGAGCAATCGATCGACATGGCTTTCCTGGTCGCAGAGCTCCTCAAGCAGGAACGCGCCGGCAAGGTCAGGCCGATGCCGGTCGCAGCGGGGCTCTAAGACCTTGCTGCGGATCTGGAAGGCCACGATCAATTCCCGTAACGGTCTGGCCTTTGCGTTCCGCTCGGAGCAGGCCGTCCGCGAGGAGATCGTTGCGCTCCTCTTGTCGCTGCCGCTTGCCTGGTTCGTCGGCGCGACCGCGATGCGCGCGGTCGAGCTGGTGTGTTCAGTCGCGTTCGTGCTGGTGGTCGAGCTGCTCAATACTGCGATCGAGAAGCTTGCCGACCGGCTGACCATGGATCACGACAAGCAGATCGGGCGGGTCAAGGACATGGGCTCGGCCGCGGTCGGTGTTGCGCTCCTGATGGCCGGCGCGTTCTGGATCATCGCCATCGTCGAGCGATTGGGATTTCTCTAAAGCGCGCATCGCGCTTTAGACTGTTTTTTTGAGCATGGTCTTTTCGGAAAACCGCTTCACACTTTTCCGGATCATGCTCTGATCGGAGCGCGGCGGCCATGACCGAACGTCTCAACGAATTCGCGGTCACGCTCGCCCAGCTCAATCCGACCATGGGCGACATCGACGGCAATGCCGCCAAGGCGCGCGCAGCGCGCGTGCAGGCAGCCGCCGACGGCGCCGATCTCGTGCTGTTTCCGGAATTGTTCATCGCCGGCTACCCGCCGGAAGATCTCGTGCAGAAGCCTTCCTTTCAGGCCGCCTGCCGCGCTGCGATCGAAGCGCTGGCGCGCGAGACCGCCGATGGCGGGCCGGCCATGCTGGTCGGCACGCCATGGGTCGAGGAGGGCAGGCTCTACAATGCCTGCGCGCTGCTCGACGGCGGCCGTATCGCTGGCTTGCGCTTCAAATGCAATCTGCCGAATTACGGCGTGTTCGACGAGAAGCGGCTGTTTTCGCGTGGCCCTGCAGCCGGCCCCGTCACCGTGCGCGGCGTGCGCATCGGTGTGCCGATCTGCGAGGACATCTGGCTGGAGGAGTCCGAAGACTACGAGAACGTGGTCGAGACGCTGGCCGAGACCGGCGCCGAGATCATCCTTGTGCCGAACGGATCTCCTTACGCCCGCAACAAGGCCGACGTGCGTTTGTCGGTCGCGGTCGCGCGCGTCACCGAGAGCGGCCTGCCGCTGGTCTATCTCAACCAGGTTTGCGGCCAGGACGAGCTCGTGTTCGACGGTGCTTCCTTCGCGCTCAACGGCGACCTTTCGCTGGCGGCGCAATTGCCGGCGTTCGCGGAGAGCGTCACCACACTGCGGTTCACGAGGAACGGCGACGATTGGCGCTGCACCGGTCCGATCGCCGCGCAGCCCGAGGGCGACTATGCCGACTACGCGGCCTGCGTGCTGGGCTTGCGCGACTACGTCGCCAAGAATGGTTTTCCCGGGGTGCTACTCGGCATTTCCGGCGGCATCGACTCTGCCCTCTGCGCAGCGATTGCGGTCGATGCCCTGGGTGCCGATCAGGTGCACGGCGTGATGCTGCCTTATCGCTACACCGCGCCGAGCTCGATTGCGGACGCCGGCGAGCTCGCCGGCCATCTCGGCATCCGCTACGAGGTGCTGCCGATCGCGGAAGCGGTGAACGGGTTCGAGACCATCCTGTCCGGCGTCTTCAAGAATCTGCCGCCCGATGTCACCGAGGAGAACCTCCAGGCCCGGACTCGCGGCACGCTGCTGATGGCGATCTCCAACAAGACAGGGCTGATGGTGGTGACCACCGGCAACAAGTCGGAAATGTCGGTCGGCTACGCCACGCTCTATGGCGACATGAACGGCGGCTACAACCCGATCAAGGACATCTACAAGACGCAGGTGTTTCGGTTGGCAAGCTTGCGCAATTCGTGGAAGCCCGAGGGGGCGCTAGGGCCCGCGGGTGAGATCATTCCGCCCGACATCATCACGCGTCCACCGACGGCGGAGTTGCGTGAGAACCAGGCCGACCAGGATTCGTTGCCGCCCTACGACGTGCTTGATGCCATCCTGGAGCGTCTGATCGAGCGCGAAGAGCCGCTCGACAACATCATCGCCGCCGGCTTTGACCGCGAGACGGTCACCCGCATCGACCATCTCCTCAACGTCGCCGAATACAAGCGCCGCCAGGCCGCGCCCGGCGTCAAGGTGACGGCCAGGAATTTTGGCCGCGACCGCCGCTATCCCATCACGAACCGATTTCGCGACAAGGGCGAGCAGCTGGCCGCCCCGGACGAGACGCTGGTGTCGCGTGGGAGTAGGGCGTCGATTGATGCGTTCGAGGGGTGAGGCTGGGGTAAGTTCGTGGGATGGACGGTGTCACCACGTACGACGCTGTCATCATCCGCGAAGGCGGATGATCCAGTACTCCGCGGCCGTCATTGTGAAAACCAATTGCCGCCGCGGAGTACTGGATGCCCCGCCTTCGCGGGGCATGACACTGAGTGTGAGGCGGCGGCCTGCCGCTACAACTACTTCTGCTGCTGCGGCAGGAAGCTCGGGCCGACCGAACGGATCGGCTTGTTCTCGGAAGGCGTCGCAGGGGTGCCCGTATCCGCCGGCGGCGTTGCTGCCGGCGCGCCAGCAGTCGTCGGTGCCGGAGCCGCGCCCTTCTTGGCATTCGCAGGCGTGCCCTTGTTGAGCTGCCGCTGCTGCATCTTCTTGGCGCTCTCCTCGGTGACGATGATGTCACCCTGCTGCTCGGCCGATGCTTTGTCGTCGGCGGATTTGAGCGCGTCGGCCCAGGTCTGGCCCGCGGCCTTGCAGGAGCAGGACGGGTTGAACTCGCTGCGGAATTTGAACGCAGTCGGCAGCGCCGTGTAGGGCTGGCCGCTGGTGGAGACCGCGGAGTTCATGTCTTCGCCGGGATTGCGATGGGTGTAGAGCACGGCTTCGGCGGCCGGGCACAGCGCCTTGCAGGTCTTCTCGTCGTCGGGGAAGCGCGCCGGCACGGTCGCAAACGAGACCGGGAAGTAAGCGCCGTCGCAGGTGCGCACGCACACGGTGCGGTAGGTGCCTGATTGCGGGCCGAGATCGGAAGGCGGCACGCCTTGTGGATTATTGTTGGGGTTGTTGCCGCCGAACAGATTGCTCAGGAAGTTGCCGCCGCCCTGCGACTGCGCGGCGTTGGCATATTGCGGGCCGCAATTGTTCTGCGCCAGCGCGGCCAGCACCGAGCGGCGCTGGTTGTCACGTTCGGGGCTGAAGCCGCCGGGGCCGCCGCTGCGCAGGCGTTCGAGATTGCCGGTGATCTGGTCCAGATTGGCCCGCATCTGCTGGATCTGGGTGTTGACCGGACCGCATTGCGCCGACTGGCCGTTGAACAGCGAGAAGAAGCCGGAGGAATCGCAACCCATGCGCTTGGCCTGCATGGTGACGCGGTCGAGCTCGGACTGCTGCTTGGTCTGGGATTCCTGATAGCGGCGGATCTGGTCTTCGCGCGCGGGATCACCACCGCCGCCGCCACGGTCGAGACCGGCGAGCTGGCCCTCCAGGCGCGCGCACATCGGGTTGGGTCCAAGCCCGTTCTGGCCGGGCTGAGGCGGCGGCCCCGGCGGGCCGGCCTGCGCGAAAGCACCATTGGCGAGCGCGACCGTGCTCAAGAGCACGGCGCAGGCAAGGATCGAGCGAGCACGGGAGAGAGACAAAAATTCAGGCATATCCGCCATTCTAGCGAGGTCACGGCCACGCGTGATTTGGGGGGCCGAAGCGCGCCCTCCCATAGCCGCTTCCTGCGGCATCGTCACGTCGTTTCAGAGGCCAAGGATTGGGCCTAAGGTACGCCAGTTCCGAGCGAATTCAGCGCTGGCAGGTGATTGCGACATATTCATCGCAATGGCCATGGGAGCAGTTTGCGCCGGATTTGGGGACAGAGCCGGTAATTTCGTCGGGATCGACCCGGCGATAGGCGGAAGCCTGGGCAAAATCGCGTGACTGGCAGTAGGTGCGGGCGACCTGCGCGCCGCATTTGTCGCCCTTGGCCAGGCACTGGTCGACGCCGTAGCCATCCGCCTGGTTGGGGATGATGAAGACGCGGGTCTCGGCGAGAGCGCTGGATGCCGCAAGGACGGAGGCGCAGGAAATGAGCGCGAGCAATGATCGCATGAAAACACCGGGGGCAAAAAAGAAGGAACTGCCGGTTCCAGAATGGGCTCAAATGGTTAAGGATGATGAACCATCAAGGCGGGGCGGCTGGCATTGCGGAGATAAAGCGGCATTTCCGCGGCTCTCTTGACGCAAGGGGCCTTCGTGGCCCATATGTCGCCGCATGAACGGTCTCCTCGTCATTTGCGCCATTTGCCGCGAGATTACGAGCTAGCGATTCGCTGGCTGGAGCCGTCTTTTCTCAAAACCATTGAGAGCACTGGACGCCCGGCCAACAGCCGACGGGTGTCATATGGAATTGCGTCTTTACGATACGCTGAGCCGGGAAAAGCGCACCTTCGTGCCGCTCGATGCGAAGGACGTCCGCATGTATGTCTGCGGACCGACCGTCTATGACTTCGCCCATATCGGCAATGCCCGGCCGGTGATCGTGTTCGACGTGCTGTTCCGGCTACTGCGCCATCTCTATGGCGCGGCGCACGTCAGATATGTCCGCAACATCACCGACGTCGACGACAAGATCAACGACCGCGCCGCGCGTGATTTCCCCGGCCTGCCGCTGAACGAGGCGATCCGGAAAGTCACCGAGCAAACCGGCAAGCAGTTTCACGCCGACGTCGATGCGCTCGGCGCACTTCGGCCGAGCGTCGAGCCGCGCGCGACCGAGCACATCAGCGAGATGCGCGAGATCATCGAGCGGTTGGTTGCCGGCGGCTTTGCCTATGTCGCCGAAGATCACGTGCTGTTCTCGCCGCAGGCGATGAACGCGGCCGATTCCGGGCTGCCGCGCTATGGCGCGCTGTCCAATCGCTCGCTGGACGAGATGGTCGCCGGCGCCCGCGTCGATGTCGCGCCCTACAAGAAGGGCAACACCGACTTCGTGCTGTGGAAGCCGTCCAAGCCCGGCGAGCCGTCATGGCCGTCACCGGCCGGCATCGGCGCGCGGGGGCGTCCGGGCTGGCATGTCGAGTGCTCGGCCATGGCCTGGAAGCATCTCGGCGAGCACTTTGACATCCATGGCGGCGGCATCGATCTCGTGTTTCCGCATCACGAGAACGAGGTCGCGCAGACCTGCTGCGCCTTCCACCGGGAGCGCATGGCGAACTACTGGATGCACAACGGCTTCCTGCAGGTCGAGAGCGAGAAGATGTCGAAATCGCTCGGCAACTTCGTCACGATTCACGAGCTGCTCGCGGACTGGCCGGGCGAAGTGCTGCGCCTGAATATGCTCAAGACGCATTACCGCTCGCCGATCGACTGGACGATGAAGTCGCTGGAGGAGAGCGTCAAGACGCTCGACGACTGGTATCGGGTCGCGGCTGACGTCGCGCCCGGCAATCCTGCCCAGTCAGTGGTCGAGCCGCTGCTCGACGACCTCAACACGCCGCTGGCGATCGCGGCGCTGCATGGCCTGCGCGGCAATGATGTCGGTGCCCTCGCAGGTTCGTTGCGTCTGCTCGGCTTTCTCTCCGAGAGCGGTGCGCAGTGGGAAGGGCGCAAGCAGCAGGCGAGCGGCGTCGATGCCAAGGAAGTCGAGCGCCTGATCTCGGAGCGGACGGCGGCGCGTGCGCGCAAGGACTTTGCGGAGTCCGATCGTATCCGTGATCTGCTTGCCGCGATGGGCGTTGCGATCAAGGACTCCAAGGAAGGGACGACGTGGGAGGTCGCACGATGAAGCGGCCCGACACGCCTTTTCCGCGGCACTGGCTCTATTACATCGCGCTGAAGATCCTGCTGCTTGCTGCTGCCGTGGCGCTGGCGTTGAAACTCTATGGGATGTGGTGAAGACGATGGGACAGACTTTGCCAAAGCCCGGCTTGCGGCCCTTCCTGCCGGACGACGTGCCGGTTCTCGCCGCGATCTTCACGGCCAGCATCGAAGAACTGACCGGCGACGACTATAACGAGGCGCAGCAGCAAGCCTGGATGGCTGCGGCGGAAAGCGAAGAGTTCGGCACTCGGCTGGCCTCCGACCTGACGCTGATCGCAACGCTGGAGGGATCACCAGTGGGCTTTGCGTCACTGCGCGGCAAGGATCATATCCGCATGCTCTATGTGCATCCGGCCGTGGCCGGGCAGGGCCTGGCGACGATACTCGTCGATGCGCTGGAAAAGCTTGCGGGCGGCCGCGGCGCCGACAAGCTGACGGTCGACGCCAGCGACAACGCGCAGGGCTTTTTCGCCAAGCGCGGCTATGTCGCCATGCAACGCAACAGCATTACCGTCAACGACGAGTGGCTGGCCAACACCACCATGCAGAAGACGCTGGGCACCGGACCCGCGTCGGGAGCGCTGCAATGAGCAAGGAGCGTCTCTATCTGTTCGACACCACGCTGCGCGATGGCGCGCAGACCAATGGCGTCGATTTCACGCTGACCGACAAGCAGATCATCGCCCAGATGCTCGATGAACTCGGCATCGACTATGTCGAGGGCGGCTATCCCGGCGCCAATCCGACCGACACCGAGTTTTTCGGCACCAAGCCGACGCTCGCCCATGCGCGCTTCACTGCGTTCGGCATGACGCGCCGGGCGGGGCGGTCGGTCTCCAACGATCCCGGCGTCGCCGGGCTGCTGGAAGCCAAAGCCGACGCGATCTGCTTCGTGGCGAAGGCGTCGGCCTATCAGGTGCGCGTTGCGCTGGAGACGACGAAGGAAGAGAACCTCGCCTCGATCCGCGACAGCGTCGCGGCGGCCAAGGCCGCCGGCCGGGAAGTGATGCTCGACTGCGAGCATTTCTTCGACGGTTACAAGGAGGACGCCAGTTTCGCGCTCGCATGCGCGAAAGCTGCTTATGAAGCCGGCGCGCGCTGGGTGGTGTTGTGCGACACCAACGGCGGCACCATGCCGAACGAGGTCGAGGCCATCGTCTCCGAGGTGACAAAGCACATCCCCGGCGATCATCTCGGCATCCACGCCCATAACGACACCGAGCAGGCGGTGGCCAATTCGCTCGCCGCGGTGCGCGCCGGGGCGCGGCAGATCCAGGGCACGCTGAACGGCCTCGGCGAGCGCTGCGGCAATGCCAATCTCTGCTCGCTGATCCCGACCTTGAAGCTGAAGCAGGAATTTGCCGACGCCTTCGAGATCGGCGTCACGGCGGAGAAGCTCGCAACCCTCGTCAAGGTGTCGCGCACGCTCGACGACATGCTCAACCGCGTGCCGAACCGGCATGCAGCCTATGTCGGCGAGAGCGCCTTCGTCACCAAGACCGGCATCCATGCCTCCGCCGTGCTGAAGGATCCGCAGACCTATGAGCACGTGCTGCCGGAATTGGTCGGCAATCACCGCAAGGTGCTGGTGTCCGACCAGGCCGGCCGCTCCAATGTCATCGCCGAACTCGACCGCGCCGGCATCGTCTATGAGAAGAGCGATCCGAAGCTGTCGCGGCTGGTCGAGGAATTGAAGGAGCGAGAGGCGCAAGGCTACGCCTATGAATCCGCCAACGCCTCGTTTGAGCTGCTGGCGCGGCGCACGCTCGGCAAGGTGCCGCATTATTTCGAGGTCGAGCAGTTCGACGTCAATGTCGAGCAGCGTTACAATTCGCATGGCGAGCGCGTCACCGTGGCGCTGGCGGTGGTCAAGGTCGACGTCGCCGGCGAGCATCTGATCTCGGCGGCCGAAGGCAACGGTCCCGTCAACGCGCTCGACGTGGCGCTGCGCAAGGATCTCGGCAAGTACCAAAAATATATCGAAGGCCTGACGCTGATCGACTACCGCGTCCGTATCCTCAACGGCGGCACCGGCGCGGTCACGCGTGTCTTGATCGAGAGCGAGGACGAGAACGGCGATGTCTGGACTACGGTCGGCGTGTCCCCGAATATCATCGACGCCTCATTCCAGGCGCTGATGGATTCGGTGATCTACAAGCTGGTGAAGTCGGGGGCGCCGGCTTAGGACCCACAATGGCTGTCATACCCCGCGAAAGCGGGGTATCCAGTACACCGTGGCTTTTCGGTAGCTCTCTGGCATCTCGGAATACTGGATCGCCCGGTCAAGCCGGGCGATGACAGCTGGGGTGAGAGGGACCAAGGCATGATCGACCACATCTCCGTCGGCGTCAGCAATCTCGATCGCTCCGCAAGGTTCTACGAGGCGACCCTCGCCGCCCTCGGGCTCGCGCGCCTCGTCACGCGGCCGCGGACAGTCGGCTTCGGCAAGGCCTATCCCGAATTCTGGATCAATCTGCGCGAGGGCATGCCGCACGTCACGCCGGAGAGCGGCGTGCACATCTGCCTGCGGGCGAAAGCGACGAGCGAAGTCGATGCGTTTCACGCTGCAGCGCTGTCCGCCGGCGGCGCGTCCGACGGCGCGCCGGGTATCCGCCCGCACGACCGCGTGCGCTATTACGCGGCCTTCGTCGTCGACCCCGACGGCAACCGGATCGAGGCGGTGACGTTTCCTGCTGACTAAAGCTTGCGCGCGACTTCTGGGGCGAGCTGCTTTTCCGCGTCAGCGAGCTGTGCCACGGCGGCCTTCAGCTTCGGCAAGATCTCCTCGATGCGATCGGCCTTGAGGATGTCGACCGAGAGGCCGGCGCGGATGAACTCGGTCTGGCGCATGTGCGACAGCAGCGAGAACAGTGGCTCCCAGAAATTGTCGATATTGGCGAGCAGCACCGGCTTGGCGTGACGGCCGAGCTGTTTCCAGGTCAGCTGCTCCACCAGCTCCTCAAGCGTGCCGACGCCGCCCGGCAGCGCCACGAAGGCGTCGGAGCGCTCGAACATCAGCCGCTTGCGCTCGTGCATGTCGGGGGTGACGATCATCTCCTGCACGCGGGTCAGCGCGTTCTCGCGCTTCCGGAGGAATTCGGGAATGATGCCGGTGACGGTGCCGCCGTGATCGAGCACGGAGGTCGCGACCGAGCCCATCAGGCCGAGCGAGCCGCCGCCATAGACGAGGCGAATGTTGTTCTCGGCGAGCGCCTTGCCGAACGCCTTGGCGCCTTCGGTGAAGCGGGGATTGGTTCCAGGGCCGGAGCCGCAATAGACACAGACGGTTTTGATCGTGCTCATTGGTGCCATGATGCATTGCAGCGAAGAGGCGTCAAGCCCAATCGGTGATTCGGGTCACCCGGAAATCTACCGGTAAATGGCGGCAAACAATCGAAGATTCGCCATTTGGCGGGGTGCGCTGGCATCGGGAAGGCTCTATATCACGAGCGAAAATCGCAGATCGTACCGCGTCCGCATCCGGCGGGCCTTCAGGCTTTTTGATGGACCAACCTCAATCGTTCGACGGCGCCAACGTTCCTGATCCTCCCGCCGGGGGGCCTCTGGAACGGGCCACGCTGATGGGCACGCTGGCGCATCTGTGGCCCTATATCTGGCCGGGCGACCGTTTCGACCTGAAGATGCGCGTGGTCTGGTCGATGGTGCTGCTGCTGGCCGCCAAGCTGATCACGCTGACGGTTCCTTTCAGCTTCAAATGGGCGACCGACGCGCTGACCGGCGCCAACACCGCGCCGGTTCAGGCCGACAATTGGCACCTCTGGGTGATCGCCTCGCCGCTGCTGCTGACCGCCAGCTACGGCGTGATGCGCATCGTGATGGCGGTGCTGACGCAATGGCGCGACGGCATTTTCGCGCGCGTTGCCATGCACGCGGTGCGCAAGCTCGCCACCATCACCTTCATCCACATGCACGAGCTGTCGCTGCGGTTCCACCTGGAGCGCAAGACCGGCGGCCTGACGCGCGTGCTCGAGCGCGGCCGCGAGGGCATCGAGGTCATCGTGCGCATGGTGATCCTGCAGCTGATCCCGACCATCGTCGAGGTCTCGCTGCTGATGGCCGTGCTGCTGTGGCAGTTCGACTGGCGCTACGTGCTCGCGACCCTCGTCACGGTCGCGGTCTACATGTACTACACCTACATCGCGACCGAGTGGCGGATCGGCATCCGCCGCAAGATGAACGATGCCGACACCGAGGCGAACACCAAGGCGATCGACTCGCTGCTCAACTACGAGACCGTCAAATATTTCAGCGCCGAGACCCGCGAGTCGCAGCGCTACGACCGATCGGTCGCGCGTTACGAGGAGTCGAGCGTGCAGGCTTATACTTCGCTTGCCGTGCTCAACACCGGGCAAGCCGTGATCTTCACGCTGGGGCTGACCGCGACCATGCTGATGTGCGCCATCGGCGTGCGCAACGGCACCAACACGGTCGGCGATTTCGTGCTGGTCAACGCCATGATGATCCAGCTCTACCAGCCCTTGAACTTCATGGGCATGGTCTATCGCGAGATCAAGCAGGCGATCATCGACATCGAGAAGATGTTCAACGTGCTGGCACGCGAGGCCGAGATCAAGGACGGGCCGGACGCGAAGCCGCTGGTGGTCTCCGCAGGCAATGTGCGTTTCGAGGACGTGCGCTTTGCCTATGAGCCTGCGCGCCCGATCCTCAAGGGCATCAGCTTCGAGGTGCCGGCCGGCAAGACGGTCGCGATCGTCGGCCCGTCAGGTGCGGGCAAGTCGACCATCTCGCGCCTTTTGTTTCGCCTCTACGACATCTCCGGCGGCAAGATACTGATCGACGGCCAGGACATTCGCGAAGTCACGCAGGCCTCGCTGCGCGCGTCGATCGGCATGGTGCCGCAGGACACCGTGCTGTTCAACGACACCATCCGCTATAACATCCGCTACGGCCGCTGGGACGCCAGCGATGCCGAGGTGGAAGAAGCGGCGCGGCTGGCGCAGATCGACCATTTCATCCGGATGGCGCCGAAGGGCTACGAGACCCAGGTTGGCGAGCGCGGCCTGAAACTATCCGGCGGCGAGAAGCAGCGCGTCGCGATTGCGCGCACCGTGTTGAAGGCGCCGCCGATCCTGGTGCTGGACGAGGCGACCTCCGCGCTGGACACCCACACCGAGCACGAGATCCAGGGCGCGCTCGAGCGCGTGGCGAAGAACCGTACCTCGCTGGTGATCGCCCATCGGCTCTCGACCATCGTCGGTGCCGACGAGATCATCGTGCTGGACCAGGGCCGTATCGCCGAGCGCGGCACCCACGCAAAGCTGCTCGGGGAGGGGGGGCTTTACGCCAGCATGTGGAACAGGCAGCGCGAGGCCGAGGCGGCGCGCGAGAAACTGGCCAGGATGGCCGACTCCGGCGAGGCACCCAACCGGGAGCCACCGCCGGTCGCCGATGTCCTGACGACGCCTGCGGCGGCGGAGTGACCTTGTCTCCGGTCCCAACTCTGGCCTAAACAACACCACCGCGCGGGACGACCTGCGCCATCAACCCTGAGCGGCAGATAGCGATGTCCATTCTCGATTCGATCCAGCGTCAGATCCCGCCGATCCACAAGGAGGGTTATCCCTTTATCGGAGGCTTTGCGCTGGCAAGTCTCATCCTGTTCTGGCTGTGGTCGCCTTTGGGGTGGATCGGCACCATCCTGACCGTGTGGTGCGCGCTGTTCTTCCGCGACCCCGTCAGGGTGACGCCGGTGCGCGAGGGGCTCGTGGTGTCGCCGGCCGACGGCCGCGTCTCGATGATCACCATGGCGCTGCCGCCGGCCGAGCTCGGGCTCGGCGACCGGCCGCTGCCGCGCATTTCGGTGTTCATGAGCGTGTTCAACTGCCACGTGAACCGCAGCCCGATCGCGGGCCGGGTCGACCGTATCGCCTACCGCCCCGGCCTGTTCATCAATGCCGAGCTGGACAAGGCGAGCGAGGACAATGAGCGCAACTCGCTGGTGATCACGACGCCGACGGCGCGGATCGGCGTGATCCAAATCGCGGGCCTGGTCGCCAAGCGCATCGTCTGCTTCGTCAAAGAGGGGCAGGCGATCGGCGCCGGCGAGCGTTTCGGCCTGATCCGCTTCGGCTCGCGGCTCGACGTCTATCTGCCGCTGGGCACCAAGGCGCTGGTCTCGGAAGGGCAGACCTCGATCGCCGGCGAGACGATTCTGGCCGATCTCGCCGGAGACGACCCGAGTCGCGCCTACCGCGCCAATTAACCATCAAGTCGGCCTGAGGGGCCTTCCGACGCAATGGCGGAGGGGAACACGGCTTGCTATATCTCGCCCCAAGGTGAGGACGAGCCATGACGCCCTATGACTTCAAAGATCCTGATGTGCGCCGCCGGCGGTTCCGCCCGATCCCGGTGCGCATGCTGGTGCCCAACGTCATCACGCTGCTGGCGATCTGCGCCGGCCTGACCTCGATCCGGCTCTCGATCGAGGGGCGGATGTCGCTCGCGGTCTACGCCATCGTGTTCGCGGCGGCGCTCGACGGCATCGACGGCCGCATCGCGCGCATGATCAAGGGGCAGTCCAAGTTCGGCGCCGAGCTCGACAGCCTCGCCGACTTCGTCAATTTCGGCGTGGCGCCCGGCCTGATGCTGTATTTCTGGCAGCTGCACGAGCTCGGCAATGCCGGCTGGATCGCCGCCATGGTGTTTGCGATCTCCGGTGGCCTCAGGCTGGCGCGCTTCAATGCCACCATGGACGATCCCAACAAGCCGGCCTTCGCCGCCAATTTCTTCACCGGCGTGCCGGCGCCGGCCGGCGCGATCACGGTGCTGCTGCCGATCTATGTCGCGTTCCTCGATCTCGGCCGGCTGCCCGCGGCGGTGACGGCTGCGTATACGCTGCTGATCGCCTTCCTGATGGTGTCGCGCCTGCCGGTGTTCTCCGGCAAGACCAAGCGCATGCGCGTGCCGCCCGAATTGGTGCTGCCTGCATTCGTCGCGGTGATCGTCTTCATCGCGCTGCTGATCGCTTATCCCTGGCACGTGCTGTCGATCGGCACGGTGCTGTATCTCCTCGCTTTGCCGCTCGGCTACAAATCCTATCGCGACCAGGCGCGCGCGATGGAAGCCACCGCGCCGGCGGGAGGCGAGGTCTCGTCGCCGCCGTCGGCACCGACGCTGGCAAACCTGTCGGAGCCGCCGCGCGACGACGACCGGCCCGACCGGTTGCACTGAACGGCAAGGCACTGAAGCGATACTTGGATATCTGCCATGAGGCGCCCTGAGTTGGGTTGAGGCCCGATCTCGGCTATATCGCCCGATGCCGGCGGCACCGCGCCAACAGCGGCCGCCAATCTGGGAGAGAACGCCGTGACTGATACCGCGACCGGGCCGCTGCCCGCTTCCGTCCTCGAAGCGCTGGGCCGCTATGACACCCCGACGATCTGCAATGCCATGGAGATCGTGGCGCCCGAGCGCCGGCTGATCGGCTACACCACCAAGCCACTGGTCTGCCCGTTCCCCGATCTGCCGCCGATCGTCGGCTACGCCCGCACGGTCGCGATCCGCTCGGTGCTGAAAAATTCGCTCCCGCCGGAAGAGCAGTCAAAGCGCCGCATCGAATATTACGAATATGTCGGTACCGGTCACGGTCCGCGCATCTCGGTGATCCAGGACATCGACGGTCCCGACGTCGGCTACGGTGCGTTCTGGGGCGAGGTGCAGAGCAACGTGCACAAGGCGCTCGGCTGCCTCGGCGTGATCACCGACGGTTCGATCCGCGACATTCCGCAATGGGCGCCGGGCTTCCAGGCGCTGGCCGGCTCGATCGGCCCCTCGCATGCCTGGGTGCATGCCGAGAGCTTTGGCGGCGAGGTGCGCGTTGCCGGCATGACCGTGAAGTCGGACGACTTGATCCACGCCGACCAGCACGGCGCCATCGTGATCCCGCGCGACATCGCCGCAAAGCTGCCCGAGGCCGCCGAGCTCTGCGGCCGCCGCGAGACGCCGATCCTCGAGATCGCCCGCAGCCCCGACTTCTCGCTGGAGAAGCTGAAGGCTGCGCTGAAGCGCTCGGCGGAGATTCACTAGCGGCGGGACCGGAACGATCTACGGCTGCGACGCCGCTCGCGGGCTGCCCTGTTCCGTCAGGAACAGGGCAGCCTGATCCGGCTCGCCGAACACCGCGGCAGCGCATCCGATCAAGGTGAAGCCGCCGGCAAAATCCCACAGGGTGATATCTTCCGCATTGTCCGGGATGTGGATCAAGCGCGCTGCGATCACGGCCAGGGCCGCCTCGATAAAGAGCAGCACGCTGAACGCCGGCAGGACGAGCTGGGGTTCGAGCATGTGGAGCGCCAGCACTGCGGGAAGCGCGGTGAGAAGACTGAACAGCGTCACCATTGCAATGCCTTCCGCCAAGAGCGTGCCGCCATGAGCGTGCTGGCCCGCGCCAGAATACCAACTGATCCGTCGCCCCCGATGTGGCGCAGGGCCGCAGCCAAAGGGTTCGCGCGCGGAGCCTTGAGTGATGGGGCGCGCGAGCCCTATGGTTAGCAAAACGTTGAAATTGCCGTCGGCAGTCGGCAAAGCCGGCGCCTTTCAGCGCGCTGCGTCCGCCAGGCGCGTCGGTTCAACTTAACCTTTACGCGTCTTTAATCGCGGCTCACTAGGGTTTCCGATGCGGTTCGGGGTTGGGCCGCGCCATCGGCCAGGACGGCCGTTGTTGCGTTCGCGTTGGAGTCTCCCATGGATATCATGACGAGCATCGGGCTCGTGGCGGGTATTGTCGTCATCGCGACGATGATGCTGCTGGGCGGCGATCTCCACATGTTCGTTTCCGAGCATGCGATGATCATCATCTTCGGCGGCTCGACGGCTGCGACCATGATCCGCTTTCCGCTCTCGACGCTGATCCACGGCCTGCCGCTCGGCGCCAAGTTCGCCTTCACGATGAGCCGTCTGTCGGCGCACGATCTGGTCGACGAGCTCGCCCGGATCGCCGAGATCGCCCGCAAGCAGGGCCCGGTGGGGCTGGAAAAAGTGGAGACCGACGAGCCGTTCCTCGCCAAGGGCATCCGCTACGTCGCCGACGGCTACGACCTCGATTTCATTCGCGACAATCTCGAGCGCGACCGCGACAATTTCCTGATGCATCTGGACGAAGGCAGCAAGATCTACCGCGCCATCGGCGACTGCGCCCCGGCCTTCGGCATGGTCGGCACGCTGATCGGCATGGTGCAGATGTTCGCCAACATGACCGACCCGTCAAAGCTCGGCCCGTTCATGGCGACCGCGCTGCTCGCGACGCTGTACGGCGCGCTGGTCGCCAACCTGTTCTGTACCCCGATCGCCGACAAGCTGCATGGCAAGCTCCTGGACGAAGAGACCAACCGCACGCTGATCATCGACGGCATCCTGATGATCCGCGACTCCAAGAGCCCGACGCTGGTCCGCGAAATGCTGCTGGCCTATCTGCCCGAGAAGCACCGCCACGCTGAAGGCGAGCCGGTTCCGGCCTAATGCTGCCCGCCGGGATTTGAGATATGGCCAAGAAGAAGCGCGGCGATTCACACGGGGGCGGTCACGGCTGGTTCGTGACCTTCGCCGACCTGATGGGCCTGATGATGAGCTTCTTCGTGATGCTCGTCGCGTTCTCGACCCAGGATGCCAACAAGCTGAAGGTCGTCGCAGGCTCCATGCGCGACGCCTTCGGGGTCCAGACCGAAGCGCGCTACGCCGGCATCGTCGAGTCCGACGGCCTGCCGACCCGCCCGCGGCTGAAGAACGTCGATCACATTCAGCCTGAAGACTCCTCCAACACGCCGACGCCGGACCAGGAGGATCGTGACCGCACGTCGGGGGCGAAGATCAAGGTCGATCGCAATTTTGCGCTGGCGGCGGCCTCGCTGCGCCAGGCTCTGCAGGACATGCCGGAACTGACCGAGATGTCCAAGCACATCATGTTCGAGGAGACCAAGCAGGGCCTCAACCTCGAGATCGTGGACCAGGACGGCCGCTCGATGTTCGCCGACGGCTCCAAGGTGCCCTATGACCGCACCCGCCGCTTGATCGAGAAGCTCGCTGTCCCGCTCAAGGCGACGCCGCTGCGCGTCTCCATCGCCGGCCACACCGCGGCCGGATTCGTGCCGAACCGCAGCGACTACGGCGCCTTCGATCTGTCGGCCGACCGCGCCAATGCCGTGCGTCAGATCCTCGAACGCGAGGGCTTGCCGGCCGCCCATGTCTTCGCCGTCGCCGGCAAGGCGGACACCCAGCCGCTGTTTCCGGACGATCCCTCGCTCGCAGCCAACCGGCGGGTGACCATCACCCTGATGCGCGAAGATCCGCCGCTGCCGCCGAATCTGAAGCCCTAGAGCGTCTTCGAGCGAAGTGGACGCCGTTTCGCGTGAAGAAACGCGACAAAACAAGAATGTAGAGCCCGTTCCGCTTCAATCGGAACGGAAAGGCTCAGGCTCTTGTGCTACCATTTTACCTGAGGCATGTCGTCGCGTTGGCGACGACCGTTGCCGCGCCGTCACAGCATCTGCCTCGGTGCCTGCTATGGTGGTGGGCTGATTGACAGGCGCGCCGGAACCGTCAAAAGGCGCCGGATCAATTCTCGGGCAGAAGCGTTTCCAGTTTCACATGACGGCGAGCATCACATCGACCGAAGCTCAGGACGGGCCGGTCACCTCGGGTTTCTGGGGCCTGACGCTCGGGAGCATCGGCGTCGTCTTCGGCGACATCGGCACCTCGCCGCTCTACGCCTTCCACGAGGCGGTCCGGGGCGCGGCCCATGGCGAGGCCGTCACGCGGGGCATGGTGCTCGGCGTGCTGTCGCTGATCCTGTGGGCGCTCTTCATCGTCGTCACCGCCAAATACGTGCTGTTGCTGCTGCGGGCCGACAACAACGGGGAGGGCGGCACGCTCTCGCTGATGGCGCTCGGCCAGCGTGCGCTCGGACGGCGAAGCTGGTTTCTGATGGCGCTCGGCGTGATCGGCGCCTCCATGTTCATCGGCGATTCCATGATCACGCCGGCGATCTCGGTGTTGTCGGCGGTCGAAGGCATGAAGCTCGTGACCCCGGCCTTCGAGCACTATGTCGTGCCAATCACGGTCATCATCCTGGTGTTGCTGTTCGCGGTCCAGAGCAAGGGCACGGCGCTGGTGGCCGCCGCTTTCGGGCCGGTCATGGTGGTCTGGTTCACGGCTCTTGCGGTGATGGGTGCCGTCCATATCGCCGACGATCCCTCGGTGCTCGCCGCCATCAATCCCTATTACGCGCTGCAATTCCTGCTGTCGCACGGCACGATCGGCCTCGTGACGCTGGGCGCTGTGTTTCTGGCGGTGACCGGCGGCGAGGCGCTCTACGCCGATCTCGGCCATTTCGGCCGCAAGCCGATCCAGTCGGCCTGGATGTTCTTCGTGCTGCCCTCGCTGCTGATCAACTATTTCGGGCAGGGCGCGCTGGTGCTGTCCGATCCCAGCGCGATCGAGCATTCGTTCTATCGCATGGTGCCCGAATATCTGGTGCTGCCGCTGGTCGGGCTTGCGACCGCGGCGACCGTGATCGCGAGCCAGGCGGTGATCACCGGGGCCTATTCCCTGGTCTATCAGGCCGTGCAGCTCGGCCTCCTGCCGCGCTTCGAGGTGCGCTTCACCTCGGAAACTCACGCCGGCCAGATCTATCTGCCGCGTGTAAACCGGCTGCTCCTGATCGGTGTGATGCTGCTGGTGCTGCTGTTCCACACCCCCAGCAATCTGGCTTCGGCCTACGGCATCGCGGTCTCCACCACCATGGTTGCCGACGGCATCATGGGCTTCATCGTGATCTGGAAATTGTGGAACTGGCGCGCCGCGACGGCCGCAGCCGTGATCATGCCCTTCGTCGTGGTCGACATCAGCTTCTTCAGCGCGAACCTTCTGAAGCTGCTCGAAGGCGCCTGGGTGCCGCTGCTGTTCGGCGCGGTCATGGCCGGGACAATCTGGACCTGGCGGCGAGGGTCCGGGATCCTGATCCAGAAAACGCGCCGGATCGAGGTGCCGCTGGACGATCTGATCCGCAGCCTGGAGAAGCGGCCGCCGCACATCGTCAAGGGCACGGCGGTGTTCCTGACCAGCGATCCCTCCTTCGTGCCGACCGCGCTTCTGCACAATCTCAAGCACAACAAGGTGCTGCACGAGCACAACGTGATCCTGACCATCGAGACCGCGCATACGCCGCGGGTCGATCTATCGGAGCGTTTCCGGATGGAGAAGATCAGCGACAAGTTCTTCAAGGTCCGTCTGCGCTTCGGCTACATGGAGCAGCCGAACGTGCCGAAGGCGCTCGCGATCGCGCGCAAGCAGGGCTGGCAGTTCGACATCATGTCGACGTCGTTCTTCGTGTCGCGGCGCTCGCTGAAGGCTTCGGCGCAGTCCGGCATGCCGCTTTGGCAGGACCATTTGTTCATCGCGCTGAGCCGGTCCGCCAACGACGCCACCGACTATTTCCAGATTCCCACCGGACGGGTGGTTGAAGTTGGAACCCAGGTCACCATCTAAACGACGATTGACGGGGTCATGCAAAATTGCATGTCTAAGCCCCGAAATCGGGCTAGGCTATGCCGGCAGCGCAGGCCTATAAGCCGCGCGCTCCTCCGCCGTTGTGCAGTGAAGCATTTTTAGAGGCCATCAGGCTCTCCCATGACAAGTGACGTAGCGATTTCCGCCCCGGAAACGGCGGCGGCCAATGGGCATGGCGATGCCCACACCACCGCCGGTTTCGGTGCGCTGACGCTTGGCAGCATCGGCGTCGTCTACGGCGATATCGGCACCAGCCCGCTCTACGCGTTCCGCGAGGCGGTGATGGCGGCTTCTGGCGCGGAGGGGGTGCCAACGCCGGCGGCCGTGCTCGGCGTGCTCTCGCTGATCCTGTGGGCGCTCATCGTCGTGGTGACGCTCAAATACGTCGTGATCCTGCTCCGTGCCGACAACAACGGTGAGGGCGGCACGCTGGCGCTGATGGCGCTGGCCCAGCGCGCAGTCGGCACCCGCGGAACAACCATCGTCCTGCTCGGCATCATTTCCGGCGCCCTGTTCTACGGCGACGCCGTGATCACGCCGGCGCTCTCGGTGCTGTCGGCGATCGAAGGCATGAAGGACGTCACCCTGCACTTCGAGCCCTACATCGTGCCGCTGACCGTGATCATCCTGGTCGGTCTGTTTGCCGTGCAGTCCCGCGGCACGGCTCGCGTCGCCGCCTTCTTCGGCCCGATCATGTGCGTCTGGTTCGCTGTGATCGCGATCGCGGCGATTCACCCGATCATCCAGCAGCCGCAGGTGCTGTTCGCGCTGAACCCGCTCTACGCCGTGTCCTTCATGATCCACCACGGCATCATCGGCTTCGTGACGCTCGGCGCGGTGTTCCTGGCGGTCACCGGTGCCGAGGCGCTCTATGCCGACCTCGGCCATTTCGGCAAGCGGCCGATCCAGACCGCTTGGCTGTTCATCGTGGTGCCGTCGCTGGCACTGAACTATCTGGGGCAGGGCGCCCTCGTGCTCGGCGATCCCGGCGCGATCGTGAGCCCGTTCTTCCAGCTCTTTCCGCAAGGCTTTTTCCGCGGCTGCATGGTCGTGCTGGCGACCGCCGCAACGGTTATCGCGAGCCAGGCGGTCATCACCGGTGCCTATTCGCTGACGCGTCAGGCGATCCAGCTCGGTCTGTTGCCGCGCTTTGAAATTCGCCATACGTCCGAAGCCCATTCGGGCCAGATCTTCATCCCGCGTATCAACCAGCTCCTGCTGGTCGCGGTGGTCCTGCTGGTGCTCTTGTTCCGCTCCTCCAGCGCGCTGGCCTCGGCCTATGGCATCTCCGTCACCGGGACCATGGTGGTCACGGCGATGATGGGCTTCGTGGTGATCTGGAAGGTCTGGCGGTGGTCGCCGTTCACGGCTGCCGCCCTGATCGCGCCGTTCCTGTTCCTCGACCTCACCTTCCTGGCCGCCAATCTGCTCAAGGTGTTCGAGGGCGGCTGGGTACCGCTGGCGCTCGGCGCGCTCATGATCATCCTGATGTATACGTGGCGGCGCGGCAGCCGGCTGCTGTTCGAGAAGTCGCGCAAGCTCGAATTCCCGCTCGCCGACCTCGTGGCGATGCTGGAGAAACGGCCGCCGCAACGCGTGCCCGGCACGGCCGTGTTCCTGACCAGCGACCCCCTCAGCGCCCCGACCGCCCTGATGCATAGTCTGAAGCACTACAAGGTGCTGCACGAGAAGAACGTCATTCTCACCATCGAGACCGCACAGACCCCGCGCATCGATCCGGCCGAGCGGGTGAGGTTGGAGCAGATCAGCCCGACCTTCTCCAAGGTGACGCTGAAGTTCGGCTTCATGGAATCGCCCAACGTGCCGAAGGCGCTGGCGATCGCCCGCAAGCTCGGCTGGCAGTTCGACATCATGTCGACCTCGTTCTTCCTGTCGCGGAGAGCGCTCAAGCCGGCCGCCCATTCCGGCATGCCGCGCTGGCAGGACCGGCTGTTCATCTCGCTCAGCCGTTCCGCCAACGACGCCACCGACTATTTCCAGATCCCCAGCGGCCGCGTCGTCGAGGTCGGCACCCAGGTCACGATCTAAAGCGACGAGCTAAAGCGACGACCTGGAGTAACGATCCAAAGTGACGGTCTGGTCCTCCATTTGAAGGTCGCACTTCAAGTCGCTGCAATTTAGCTTTAACTTGCAGGGCTGAGCCCAAGCCTTTGTAGCGCTTGATTTTCGCTCACTGAGAGGCGAGGTTGCCGCCCGCCGGGGTCGCCCCGGCATGCGGCCCGCGACGTTGGAGGATGATATGGCAAACCAGGTACAGGATCTGACCCCGGACGAGGTCTCCAAGGGTGTCGCGGAGGGCCGCTATCTCCTCGTCGACGTCCGCGAGCCGAACGAGGTCGAAGCCGAGGCCTATCCCTACGGTGTCGTCGTGCCGCTCTCGACCTTCGATCCCAAGGCAATCCCCGATCCCGCCGGCAAGGAGGTCGTGTTCGCCTGCCGCTCAGGTAAGCGCTCGGTGACGGCCTCGCTCGCGGCGCAGGCGGCAGGCCTGCCGTATGACAAGCATTTGGCCGGCGGCATGCTGGGCTGGAAGGCGGCGGGTCTTCCCAGCAAAGTCGGTGGCTGACCCGGCCGATGTCCAAAAGCTCTTCCCTGAACAAGGTCTTCGCTGACCTTCCCGTCACCATCTTCGAGGCGATGTCGCAGGCCGCGCGCGACAATGCCGCCATCAATCTCGGGCAGGGCTTTCCCGACGATCCCGGTCCTGAGGACATCCGCCGCGCCGCGGCCGATGCCTCGCTGAACGGCTACAACCAGTACCCGTCGATGATGGGCCTGCCGGAGCTGCGCCAGGCGATCGCGACCCATTACGGCCATTGGCACGGCCTCGAGCTCGATCCGATGAGCGAGGTGATGGTGACCTCCGGCGGTACGGAGGCCCTGACCTCGGCCATCCTCGCCGTCGTCCAGCCCGGTGACGAGGTGGTGTGCTTCCAGCCGGTGTACGATTCCTATCTGCCGATCATCCGCCAGGCCGGCGGCATTCCACGCCTGGTCCGGCTCGAGCCGCCGCATTGGCGGCTGAACGAGGACATGCTGAAAAGCGTCTTCAATTCAAAGACCAAGGCGGTGCTCTTCAACAATCCCCTGAATCCGTCCGCGGTGGTGTTTCCGCGCGAGGACCTCGAACTGCTGGCGCGCTACTGCCAAGAGTTCGACGTCATCGCGATCTGCGACGAGGTCTGGGAGCACGTCACCTTCGACGAGCACAAGCACATCCCGCTGATCACCATCCCCGGCATGCGGGAGCGCACCATCAAGGTCGGCTCGGCCGGCAAGATCTTCTCGCTGACGGGCTGGAAGATCGGCTTCGTCTGCGCCGCGCCGCCGCTGCTGCGCGTTGCCGCCAAGGTGCACCAGTTCCTGACCTTCACCACCGCGCCGAACCTCCAGGCCGCCGTCGCCTATGGTCTCGGCAAGCCGGACGAGTATTTCCTGTCGATGCGCAAGGACCTGACGCGGAGCAGGGACCGCCTCGCCAAGGGACTGGAGAGCCTCGGCTTCCCCGTGCTGAAGTCGCAAGGCACCTACTTCCTCACCGTCGACCTGTCGCCGCTCGGGCTCAACGAGAGCGACACCGAGTTCTGCTGGCGGATCGTAAAGGACTACAAGGTCGCGGCAATCCCGGTGTCGGCCTTCTACGAGCAGGACCCTGTGACCTCGGTGGTGCGCTTCTGCTTTGCCAAGAAGGACGAGACGCTCGACACCGCGCTGGAGCGGCTGTCCGACGCGGTGCGTGGGCGCAAGAGGTAGGGGAGATGACGAACGTCAGCCGCTCAGGGGCTCGCCTTGGTCTCGCGTTCGCCGTGGCGCTGACGTTGCTCCCGGGTCCCGCCGGGGCCGAGGAGCGGGTCGTCAACTTCTACAACTGGTCGAACTACGTGGCGCCTGACGTCCTCGAGGCCTTCACCAAGGAGACCGGCATCAAGGTGGTCTACGACACTTTCGACGCCAACGAGACGCTGGAGACGCGCCTGATGGCCGGCAAGTCCGGCTATGACGTGGTGGTGCCCACGGCCTATTTCCTCCAGCGCCAGATCAAGGCCAACATCTTCCAGAAGCTCGACAAGTCGAAGCTGCCGAACCTTGGCAATGCCTGGCCTGTGGTGACTGAGCGCCTTGGCATCTACGACCCCGGCAACGTCTACGCCGCCAATTACATGTGGGGCACGACGGGCATCGGCTACAACGTCGCCAAGCTGAAGCAGATCCTCGGGCCTGACGCCAAGATCGACAGCTGGGACATCGTGTTCAAGCCGGAGAATTTGGCCAAGTTCAAGGACTGCGGCGTCCACATGCTGGATTCCGCCGACGACATCTTTCCGGCGGCGCTGAGCTGGCTCGGGCTCGATCCGAACTCGACCAAGCAGGCGGACCTCGAGAAGGCCGCCGATGTCGTGGCCAAGGTTCGGCCCTCCGTGCGAAAATTTCACTCCTCCGAATATCTGAGCGCGCTCGCCACCGGCGAGATCTGCTTCGTGGTCGGCTGGTCCGGCGACATCATGCAGGCGCGCGCCCGCGCGGCCGAGGCCAAGAGCGGCATCGAGATCGGCTACACCATTCCGAAAGAGGGTGCGCAGATGTTCTTCGACAATCTGGCGATCCCCGCGGATGCCAAGAACGTCAAGGAAGCCTACGAGCTGATCAACTATCTCTACCGCCCTGACGTTGCCGCCAAGAACTCGGACTTCCTGTCCTACGCCAACGGCAACCTAGCCAGCCAGAAGCTGGTCGATCCGAATATCCTGAACGACAAGAACATCTATCCGGACGACGCGAAACTCTCAAAACTGTTCGTCATCACGGCGCGAGAGCCGGCGACGCAGCGGATCATCAACAGGCTCTGGACCAAGGTGAAGACGGGGCGGTAAGACGCTGAGACGAAGCGGACGCACGCCTCGCTCGGTCGTCATGCCCGGGCTTGTCCCGGGCATCCACGTCTTTCCTGCTGTGTGGTGCGTGGATGGCCGGGACAAGCCCGGCCATGACGGCAAGAGTTGCGCCCGCGACCGCTACCGCCACCTTCGGTGCAGCCACAGCCACTGCTCGGGATGCTCGCGCACCCAACTCTCCACCACGTTGGTGACCGCCTGGGTCGTGCCCTGGATGTCGATCTTGCCGTCGGCGTCGCGCACCGGCTGGACTTCCTCCGTCAGTTCGGCGGCGAAGCGGTTGCCGGGCAGGCGGATGACGCGGACGCCGTGGATCGGGCATTCGACCTGGCGCAACAGGCGCGCCAGCATCGGATTGGCGCGGGTCTTGCGGCCGAAGAAGGTGACCTCGACGCCGCCGGTCAGATACTGGTCGATCAGCATGGCGACGTGCTTGCCGTCCTTCAGAGCCTGCGCGAGCCGCAGCGGCGCGTCGCGCCCCGCAGGGATCAGCGTACCCATGTTGACCTGGCGCATCTCCTGGATGATGCGGTCGGCTGAGGCGATGTTCGGCCGGCGGTAGAGGATCGCGGTGTCCAGCCCATGCGCGACGGCGGCGAGCGCCGGCAGTTCCCAATTGGAAAGGTGTGCGGCGAAGATCAGCGCCGGCTTGCCGTCGTCACGGATGTGGTCGAACAGCTCGATGCTGCGCGGCGACAATTCGATCCGGCTCTTCTCCGGATGGGCGCGGTCGTAATCCCAGACACGGTCCATATGGGCGAACTCGGCGCCGACGCGGCCGAGATTGTCCCATACGCCCATCAGGATCTGTTCGATCTCTTCCGGCGACTTCTCGGGAAAGGCGGCGGTGAGGTTGGCGCGGCCGATGCGGTGTTCGCGCAGGCGCGGGCCGATCAGCTTGGTCGCGCGCGCGAAGAAATCCGAGGTCTTGACCGGATCGAAATGGCGCGTGGTGCGCAGCATGCCGACGGTGGCGGCGCCGATCAGGCTTCCGCCGATGAATTTGGCGGCTTCCCGCGCGCGGGCCTTCATGCTCGCAGGAAGCAGCGCCATGCGTCCGGTCAGGCCGGTTCGCGGGTCAGGATCAGCGAGGCGTTCTGGCCGCCGAAGCCGAACGAGTTCGACATCACCGCTGTGACGCGAGCATCGCGCGCCTTGTTGCCGACGACGTTGAACAGGATCGTGGGATCCGGCGTCTCGTAGTTGATCGTCGGCGGGATGCGCTGATGCTCGAGCGTCAGCAGCGAGAAGATCGCCTCGACCGCGCCGGCGGCGGAGATGGTGTGGCCGACCATCGACTTGTTCGAGGTAACCGGAATCTTCTGCGCCAGCTCGCCGAACACGGCCGATGTCGTGTTGAATTCCATCTTGTCGTTTTCGGGCGTCGCGGTGCCGTGCGCGTTGATGTGGTCGATCTGGTCCGGCGTCATGCCGGCATCGGCCAGGGTCTTGTTCATGCAGCCGATGATCGGCTTGCCGTCGGGCGACGAGCGAGTGCGATGGAAAGAGTCCGTGAGCTCGCCGCAGCCGGCGATCACGCCGAGGATTTTTGCGCCGCGCGCAGTGGCGGCCTCATAACTTTCGAGCACGAGGGCGCCGGCGCCTTCGGCCATGACAAAGCCGTCGCGGTTCTTGGAGAAGGGGCGGGAGGCCGCCTGCGGCGGATCGTTCTGGGTCGACAGCGCCGAGAGCAGCGAGAATCGCACTAGGGCCTCCGGGTTCACGGTGCCGTCGGTCGCGACGCACAGCGCGGCATCGGTCTCGCCACGGCGGATCGCTTCGACACCGAGCTGGATCGAGGTCGCGCCCGAGGCGCAGGCCGTCGACAGCGAGATCGGCGAACCCTTGGTGCCGAACGTCTCGGCGAGGTGAGCGGCGACCGAGCCGAACATGAAGCGGTGATGATAGGCGCTGTATTTGCCGCCGCCGGAGATGCGCAGGAGGTCGTCATAGGTGAAGTCGGGCGCGCCGACGGCGCGGCCGAGCTCGCGGCGCTGCGGCCACTCGACCTCGACCGGTGCAACCGCAAGGAAGAGGGGACCGGGGAAGTCGCCCTTGGCGCCGATGCCGGCCTGGTCCAGCGCTTCCTCTGTTACCAGCTCTGCCATCCGCTCGGACAGGCCGGTGGAGGAGAACGGATCAACGCTGACGAAATCGACCGTGCCGGCCATTGTGGTCCTGAGGCCGTCGACCGGAAAGCGCGTGATGGTGCGGATGCCGGATTCGCCGGCGACGAGCTTCGCCCAATTGTCGGTCTTGCCGTTGCCGAGCGAGGTCATGATGCCCATGCCGGTGACGACGACGACGGGACGCCCGAGTTTGTCGCGTGGTGCAGTCATGTCGATCCCCCGCTTGAGCTAGAGCCTGATCCGGAAAAGTGTGACGCCGTTTTCCGAGAAGATCATGCCCAAACAATAACCTGCCAAAGCGCAACGCGCTTTAGCTTACTGCCTCGACCAGCGCCATGCCTTCGCCGCGCCAGTGTCCGGCCCCCACCACCACAATCTGGGTGGGCGCTCCCTGCATTTCAATCTCGGTCCCCGTGGAATCGTTCGGCGGAAACAGCGCGCCGCGCGAGATCGACAGCGCGGCGAGCGCGATGCCGAGCGGGAATTGCGTCTCCATGGTGTGGCCGAACATCGTACCGGTCGAGCGCACCGGGAACTCGGCGTGGCCCTTCAGGAAGCCGCGCTCTTCTGATGTCGCCGGCTCCGCGCCGGTCGCACCGGATATGATCGCGCCCTTGCCGTCGCGCTTCGGCAACTTCGCCCAAAGCTTCTCCAGTGTCGCCGCCATGTCGCCCGGGCTCTTGCGCCGAGCAAGGTCGGCAACGACGCTCGACAGCTTTGCGAACGGCTTTGCGCCGCGCGCTTCCGCATGCGCCTTCGATTCCAGCACCAGAAACGCGCCGGCCGAGCCGAGCGCGAAGCCGGCGTGGTCCTTGCGCGCCCACACGGGTGCGAACTTGTCCTTCAAATTGAAGTCGCCGAATTCATAGAGGACCATCAGGTCCTTGCGCTCGCCATTGTGCGAGCCGCCGATCAGCGCAATGTCGCTCTCGCCCGAGGCGATGCGCGACAACGCAATGCGGGCGGCATCGGCGCCGGCAACCTCTTCGCCCATGAAAGTGCGCGAGGTGCCGCCAAGGCCGTGCACGATGGCGATGTTGCCGGCGAGCAGGTTGGAGAGCTGGGCGAGGAACAGCGTCGGCCTGAGATCGCTCATCAGCCGCTCGTTGAGGAAGCCGGGCGCGTTGGCGCCCTTGGCCTCGGCCGTGAGCACGCCGGTGTCGACGTTGAGATCGCGCTCGCCGCCGCCGGCGGCGACCACCATGTCGATCTTCGACAGGATGTCCTTGTTGCCCTTGATCCCGGCGGAGTCGAGCGCAAGGCCGGCCGCATAGGTGCCGATGCGCTGCCAGGCTTCCATCTGGCGCTGATCGCCCTTCTTCGGGATCTGGCTGTCGAAGGTAACAGGCATCAGGGGATGCACGATGTAGGGCGCAAAGCCCTTCTCGTCGACATTGATGCGCTTCTCCTGAAGCGCGGCCCAGTTGGCGTCCAGGCCCTCGCCGAGCGAGGTGGCCAGGCCAATGCCGGTGATCCAGACTTCCGTCTGGCCGGGCTTCGAAGCAGTCTCGGTCATGGCGATACGGCCTGTTGCGGAAAGCCGACGCGTTTGGCAACCGCGTCCATGAAGCTACGCATATCCGGATTGGGGAAGGGGATCTGCGTGAAGGTGAGCGTCGAGTTCGCGCGCAGCTTGCCGCCGACCTTGATCTTGGCTTCGGTCACGGCATAGCCCGAGCCCTGATGCGACAGGGTTGCCTCGATGCTCATGAGATCGCCGGGGAAGACCGAGCCGCGAACCTTGGCTTCCTTCACGGCGGCCAGGATCGGCATGCGCTCGAATTTGAGCACGCCAAGCTGAAGCCAGCCCGAGGCCTGCGCCATCGATTCGATCAGGAGCACGCCCGGCATCAGGGGATAGCCCGGGAAGTGCCCCTCGAAGATGGTGCTCTCCATCGGGACCTGAGCCTCGACGACAATCGTCTTCGCGTCGACGTTGAGGTCGACGACGCGATCTATCATGTGGAAGTATTCGAGTTGCATGACCGCGCGCTTAGGCGCTCGCGCCCTTGGCCGCAACCAGTTCGTCGATGCGGGCGCACAGGTTTTTCAGCACGAAATACTGCTCGGTGGTCGCTTTGCCGTCGTTGACCTCCTGGGTCCACTTTTCCAGCGGCAGCTTGATACCGAATTGCTTGTCGATCGCGAACGCGATGTCCAGGAAATCGAGGCTGTCGATGCCGAGGTCATCGATGGCATGGCTATCCGGCGTGATCGTGTCGCGCGGGATGTCGCAGGTTTCAGCGATGATCGTAGCGACCTGATCGAATGTGGAGGACATCACTAAGCCTTTGATATATTGCGGATATTTGTCAGATTGTCCAGAGTGGAACGGTGGGTGGGCATCGCGCCCCGATGACGCCCTCAACCCCCCTCTGGCCGGGTCGAAAGCCCGTATATCGGAGCGCCGCCCTGAGTTCAATGGAGCCGGACGGGGTGGGGCAGGGCTGGGGATGCCCGGCTGAGCCGTTTCCGCCGAAGAACCGTCGGCGGGCCTCGCCGGATGTCTTGCCAACTAGATGTCTGGTCTAGATGTGCGGCGTCGTGATCTTGACGCAGTCGCGGCGGCCCATCAGCACGCAATCCTGGGTCCGGCGCAGGTCGGCGATGCTCACCGCGAGCCAGATCCCGATCGCTGTCAGCGCGATGGTGAAGGCCAGCGCCGCGATATTGGCGAGCATACGATGGCGGAAATCGTCCGGTTCAGTGCGGGGCTGCTCGTAGCGCGACAGGTCGAGCGGCTCGGGCGCGGCGCGCAATTGCTGCACGGTACCGTTGCCGCGGTAGCCCGTCGGGGAAGGCGCGGTGCGCGGCCTGAACTGGAGCACCCGGTGCTCGTCATCCGAGCTTATGGGCCGCTGGGTTTTCATGGTGCAGGGATCACTCCGAAGCAGCGATTTTTAGATAGCATACGTGGTGAACGCGTTGCAGAAAATCTTCTCAACGCGCTCGTGCATTGCGCGTTCGCACTATCCTGCAGGGCTGCGAATGAATGCGCGCGGAACCGTCGTCGTCCGGCATGCAGAGGGTGCGATGCAATAACGTCCGCCCAGCCGAATGCATTTTGCCGTCGCGGTGCCCATGGCATAATCCTGGGAACCTGACTACGCAGCTGCAACCATGTGAAGGGCTCTTCGACCATGACCAATACGCGCGAGCCGAGAGTGCATCCGGTGTCGATCCTGTCGCTGCGGCCGACGCAGATGACGGTCGGGATGCGTGAGGTCAAGGAGAAGCGCAAGCGCTGGCGCGAGCACGACAAGAAGAAGCAGGCCGATCTGCTCGGCAAGCACATGATCCCCGTCGTGCACGGCCCCGACGAGCGCTATTACGTGATCGACCATCATCATCTCGGCCGCGCGCTGCACGACGAGGGCGTCAAGGAGGTGCTGGTCACCATCGTCGGCGACCTCAGGATGGTCGAGCGCGAAGCGTTCTGGGGCGTGATGGACAACAAGCGCTGGGTCTATCCCTACGACGCCAAGGGCGAAAGGCGACCGTTCCGCGATTTGCCGAAATCCGTCGTCGATCTCAAGGACGATCCCTTCCGGAGCCTTGCCGGCGAGCTGCGCCGCATGGGCGGCTTCGCCAAGGACACCACGCCGTTCTCCGAATTCCTGTGGGCCGATTATCTGCGCCGCAAGCTGTCGCGCAAGGCTGTGGATGCCAATTTCGACAAGGCGCTCGAGAAGGCGATGTCCTCAGCCAAGAGCAAGGATGCGATCTATCTGCCCGGCTGGTGCGGACCGGCGGAGGATGATTAGGCCAACGCTCACATCAGTACGGCCTGCGGCTCCACAAACCGGATCTGATCACAGCCTCTTGAGCGAAACCATCTTCCGTCCGCGCGAAGCGGTGCTGAAACAAAGCCGTGCCATCTGTTGGAGTGGTTGAGCTCACACAGGAGGCAGAAATGCGCCGTCTGGTTTTCGTCCTTGCACTGCTCGTGGTCGCTTCAGCAGGGATATCGGCATCGTTTGCTGCGGTTCACCATGCCAAGACATCGACGTTTTCCGAGCGCTTCGCCCCGGCGCTGGAGTTGATGGCGAAGCGCTAGTCCAGCGCCACAGTGCTTCGCAGCCGCAGGCAGCGCAGTTGTGATACCGCCACTGCGTGCGTTGGGCGGTGCGAGACCTGCTGCCTAACGGCGTAGCGCGCTTGACGTATCGCAAACAGACTTTGGTGCCGGCCGCTAAGGTCCGCCGGCATGACTGCCGAACCAGCGTTGCGCTCCCGCGTCGCCGGGTGGCTCCAGATCATGCCGTCTGGAGACATGATGATGAGCTTGATTCTTCGCATTCTGTTTGTGTTCGCCGGAGCTGTCACCGCGCTGTTCGTCGCGCGTGACGCCCTGAATTTCACGATCATCCAAACCTTCGTCGCCATCCTGCTCATGACCGCCGTCGTGGCTCTCGGGAGCCTTTGGAGCCTGCGGCGAAAGGTGTGAGCGAGGCCCGTCAATTCAACCAGCAGCGTCGCGATCGATTTTGCGCAACCGCACAAAGGCGGCCCAGGCCCGCGGATAATCCTTGTCCGAGGGATCTATCGTAAGCAGCGCGCGGCATGCTTCCTTGATCTCCTCAGGCGAAGGACGCTTGGCCGGAACGCCGGATGATTTGGCTTCCTCCGAGCGAGCCTCGATCTCTTTCGCGAAAGCCAGGGCCTCGGTGCTCGTCCGCTTCTGCGTCGATTTCGCCAGCGCATGGTTCGAGGGGAACGTCGGCCATGCGGCCGGCGGCTGGTCGACACGCCACGTCAGTTCATCTGCTTGTCGCGCCTCCACGCCCGAACTTAAATGCTGTGCTGCTGGCGCCCATCCTGCCCCTGCTGAGGCTGCCGAACCCGATGAGCCGGCCGATCTCCGCGGGACCGCCGAACCTGGCGCGACCGCCGCTGTCTGTCCGGCCAGTTGGCCAAGCTGTTGTTCCATCGTTCCGCCGCTGGACTTGGGGATGATTTTTTCGACGGTCTTGATCATCGACAGCGCGCCTGGCGATATCAGCGTGTTCTGGTCGGCAATTTTGTCATCGGCCGCGCCTGGGCAGGGCTTGTAAGTAGAGCGCTGCGAGGTCATCCGGCCGTCGTCGTCGATACGGGCATAATCGATCGCGACGGTGTAAACGAACGCGGCCTCGACATACTGCCTCTCCTTATCCATCGCCTTTACGGAGCCGCATACGTATCTTGCCTGGTCTGCATCGATCGTTCGCAGGCCGTTGAAGTGAGCTGAATTCGGTGCAACGAGGACGCGTAAGACGGCAGCCCGCGCCTTGCCATGCTCCGATTCGAACATGCTCCATATCTCGTTCGCGTTGATGATCTCGGGCTGATAGTTCCATGCGTATCCGGCCGCGAAGAATGCCGTGCCAATACAGGTCGCGATAACAAATGCCCGTACGTTCATGAGAAGCCCCTCAACAGGCACGACTCATCAGCGTCTCCGGTGACGGAAACTGCGCAAGTTGTGCCAAAGCGTTTATGCTAGTTGAGGGCGAGATTCTTAATTAAACGTGTGCGATTGCGAAAACACAGAGTTCCCGTCAAGCGGGAACTCATCCCCCTGCATTTGTCGGCGGCGGTTCCCTCCGCGCTCGCGGCGGGCGGTCATTTCTTCGGCAGGCGTCCCATCAGATAGAATTCGTCATTCGGCCGCATGCCGGTAAAATTCGCCAGCCGGTTCGACAGCGCGAAGAAGGCGGAGATTGCGGCGATGTCCCAGATGTCGTCGTCGCTGAAGCCATGCGGCGCGAGCGCGGTGAAATCGTCCTCGGAAATCCGCTGCGCATCGGCCGAGACCTTCATCGCGAAGTCGAGCATCGCCTTCTGCCGCGGCGTGATGTCGGCCTTGCGGTAATTCGTAGCGATCTGGTCGGCGATCAGCGGGTTCTTGGCGCGGATACGCAGGATCGCGCCATGCGCGATCACGCAATACTGGCACTGATTGGCCGCCGAGGTCGCGACCACGATCATCTCGCGCTCGGCCTTGGTGAGGCCGCCGTCCTTCTCCATGAGCGCGTCGTGATAGGCGAAGAAGGCGCGGAACTCGTCCGGGCGGTAGGCCAGCGTCAAAAACACGTTCGGCACGAAGCCGCTCTTCTCCTGGACAGCGAGAAGGCGCGTGCGGATGTCGTCGGGAAGAGTGTCGAGGGCGGGGGCGGGGAAGCGTTGCGCGGGCTTTGTCATGGGCATGGATTCCGGCTTGGGGCCGGCAACCATAGTCGATGCCGGTGCCATGCTCAACGTGACGCCACGCTCGCAATGACGAGGCTGGAGAACGAGCGTTGCTTTACCGCAGCGGCTTCTTCAGCAGCGAGAAGCGGTCCGGATCCAGCCCCATCGACGGTTGCAGCATCGGGGCTTCGACGTTGGAGAGCGTCTTCGCGGGCGCCGCCGAGAATACCGGATCGTTCGGCACGTCGCGCTGCGAGGTGGCACCACGCCAGCGCTCGAGCACGGCGCCGACGAAATGCATGTCGTGACCGGAGGTGACGGAGGGCACGCTGCTGATGGTGGCTTCGCCGCGCGGCAATTGATGCGGCGGCACCTCCTTGAAGCGCAGCCGCGTCGGCAGCGCGACACCTTCGCCGAACGCCAGCACTTCGCGGGTGCCGAGCGAGGGCACGAACGAGAGCAGGTTCGCGGCCGCATCCGACACCGCGGCGCGCAGCAGCGCCTGGTCGCGCTCGTTGGCAAGACGCATCGTGAACAGCGTGTTGCACTGGGAGATGATGGTGGCGTCGAGTTCGGCCGGACGCTGGGTGATGAGGCCGAGATAGACGCCGTATTTGCGGCCTTCCTTGGCGATGCGCGACACCGCCTTGCGGGTCGGCCCGAAGCCGACATTGCGATCGGCGGAGGCGTAGCGGTGAGCCTCTTCGCAGACGAACAGCATGGGCGAAACGCCGTCGCTCCACAGGCCGAAGTCGAAGGCCATGCGGCAGAGCACCGAGACGACGGAATCGATGACCTCGGCCGGGAAGCCGGCGAGCTGCATCACCGTCATCGGCTTGCCGTTGGCCGGCAGGCGGAACAGATGACTGATCACCTCGGCCATGGTGTCACCGCCGACATTGGCGTTGTCGAACATGAAGGCGTAGCGCGGGTCGTTGCGGACCGCCTCGATGCGGGAGATCAGCTTGTGATAGATGATGCGCGAGGAGCGGTTCTCGAGCTTGCCCATGCGCTCGTCGATCAGCGACATCAGATCGACCAGGCGATAGGGCACCGGCGTGTCGACGGTGTAGCCGATCTGCTTGGGATCGAAGCGCTTCAGGCCAATGCGGTCGGCGTTCTGGTACTGGGTGTAGACGCCCTTGGCGAGCGGAATGACCTCGGCGAGGACGTCGAGCTCCTCGGGTACGCCGGCGCGGCCGCCGAACAGCACGTCGACGATTTCCTCGAAATTGAACAGCCAGAATGGCAGTTTCAGATTGCGCGGGTTGAGCACCAGCGCCCGGTCGCCGAAGCAGCGGCCATATTCGTTGTGCACATCGAGCAGGAAGATGCGCAGGTTCGGGCGTGCCTTGAGGATCTCGTTGAGCAGCAGCGACACACCGGTCGATTTGCCGACGCCGGTCGATCCCAGCACCGCAAAGTGCTTGGAGAGCATTTCCTCGATGTCGACATAGGCGACGACGGACGGGTCCTGCTGAAGGAACCCGACATTGATCTGGTCGGAGCCGGTCGGCGCGTAGATCGTGCGCAGCTCCTGGCTCGTGATCAGGTCGACGGAATCCCCGATGGTCGGATAGTTGGTGACGCCGCGCTGGAATTTGGCCTTGCCGGTGGCATTGAGGATTTCGCCCAACAGGTCGACCGAGGCGATGGCGATCAAATTGTCGGTGCTCGAGAGGTTCTCGCAGGACACCTCGGTGATCATCGCGACGATGACCGAGCTGGCGCAGCGGATGCTGACGAAACGGCCGACGGTGGCCCGAACTTCCGAGACTGGCATCCGGCTTTCAGCCAGCAACCCGACCCGGGCGAGCGATCCGCGAACCGAAATCACGCGTCCAAAGGATGTCACAATGAATGAACCTGGCAAGAGCGAGGGCTTTGTCCCGAACTATGCGCGGCCGTCGCTGGACAAACGGTTAAACGGCAGCCGCGGGCGCTTCCTTAAATCCGCGACAATTCGGCCGTGAGGTTTGTTCCTAATGCATACTTGTGGGCAGAAACGGCCGGAAATGCTGCTTTCCTAGGCCGGTTGGGGTGCGGGTGGGTTAAGGAATAGTTTACCATACGCCAAGAGGCAGTGTGGAATCCGGCGCAGCCCGAAGCGGCCGTCGAGGGAGACGCGGCGGATGTCGGAAAAGATCGTGAAGCAGCGGGTTGGCCCGGGCATTTACCTGCTTCGCTTCAAGACACAATATGAGCTGACGTCGACCTTTCTGCGCGTACAGGAGCACTACGAGTCGCCGAAGTTCCACGGGCGCGTCTTCTCGCTCGAGCAGTACATGGACTGGTATGCGGAACAACACGGCAATTTCACCTACTATCAGGACTGGTCCGGCTTCAACGTGCCTTCGACGGCGTTCGCTCCGTTCTATGCCGGCGCGTTCGATCCGCTCACGCGGAAGGAGAGGCGTCTGCTTCGCCTTTTCGAACGGTTGCGCGGACGCTTCTACGTGATCGGGATCTACCAGGGCCACGGCAGCACCCTGACGCACGAACTCGCGCATGCGCTGTTCTTCATCGATGCCGGCTACCGCAAGGGAGTTCGCGAGGCGATGCGCTCATACGATACGCGTGCGCTGGAGCGGCAGATTGCAAAGGCCGGTTACGCGCAACACGTCATCGAGGACGAGGCACAGGCCTATCTGATTGCGCCGTCGGGCGAGCTCGGTGCCGCGTCGAAGCCGCTGGTGCCGCTGCGCCGGCAATTGCGTGCGTTGTTCCGCGAGCACGCGACGAAGCTGTCGGTCCCCGCGGATTAGGCCAAGCTGCGCTGGATGAAGCCGATCGTTCTGGTCTGGCGGAAATAGTTGCAGTGCCAAACGTCGGGCGAGTTGCCGAAATCCTCGATGCCCTGGATGGCGAGCGGGAAGCCCGTCGCTCCCAGGTCCGACATCGAGACTGTATCGACCACGAGATCGTTCTTGCTGGGAAAGATTTCGTCGGCGGCCAGGTCGCCGATCCGCAGTGCCCTGAAATTCTTCCAGAACTGCCAGCCGGGATTCTCGGTCTCGAAGTTCGACTGGACGACGAAGTAGGCGGGCTGCGTCGTACAAGGACCGAGCCGCAGCAGATTGAGCTCGTAATTGTTTTCGATCATGGATTGTCCGAACAACCCCGGAACGAGCGCGACCAGCCCGTCAAGGAGCGGCGTGTGTGCAAGCGTGCCGGTGACGGTCATCACCACCTCGACCAGCTTGCCGGCGACCCACAGGAACGGATTGGCGCCACCGGCGAGCTGTAACGTCTTCTCGGCGAAGGTGCCGATATTGGAAAGCAGGCTCAGTGCGTGCTGGAGCTTGTCGGGCGCGGCGAGCGAGGTGCCGTGGAGCGGCGAGCCCGCAAAGACGACGCGTGTCGTGGCGGCGAGCGAGCGGCCGAACGCCTCCAGCCACCACCGCACGATCAAGCCGCCGCGGCTATGGGCGATGACGTCGATTTGTCCGGTTGCATCGACGAATGCGCGCCCAAGCTCGAGCGCATTTAAAACCGGGCTTACGGCAAGGGTCGCGTGCTCGAAAACGAGAACCTGATCGTACTTGTTGGGTCCGTTCAAGGCGGCGCCGAGAAACGCCTGGCCGTCGGCAGTCGCCTGGAACTCGCCGATCATGTTGACCGCGTTCGAGAAGGTCCCGTGGACCAGCAGCAGGGTCCGCCCCTTGAAGGGCCCGTGGGCATCGGCAACGTCGATGACGAAGTTGGACGGACCGCCCCGCAACTGGCGTATGTGTGAGCGCAGCGAGACATCGATTGCGGAGTTGAGGCGCATGTCGATGGCGCCGATGGCTGCTGCAGCCCTGTTCGGCTGGAGCCTTGGAAATTCCTTGGTCAGTATCACCGTCTGATCGGGAAGCGGCGGCGGCCCACCGGCCCGCCGTGCGCGACGACGGCGCTGCGGCGCTTCCGCGCGTGCCGGAACGCCGTCATACCAGCGCAGGACACCGTTTTCCTCGACCAGGGAAGCTGCGAGGATGTTGTCGTCGGGTGTGTTGGACGCGCGCCGTCTGCGTCGGCGCAGGCCGGCTACGGAGTCCATCCGGTCGTCATGGTCGACATAAAGAGGTACGAACAGGTCGTCATTGTCCTCGGCCGCCTTGATCTGCGACAGGAAACGTCCGGGGTCTTCCGCAACAAACTGTGACATGTTCGATTCCGTCATTCATTGATGATCGGAAGCGGGGTGACGTTCAGGCTTCGTGCGTGCTGGATATCGAGCATGCTGTCGAATTCCTTTTGGCTGCGCAGATTGGCCCGTCCTTCGGTTTGCGCGTCCTTGAAGCTGTAGGCCCCGGTCAGGTAAGTGGCTTCCAGCATCACGAGATCGCCCGACGTCACATAGGCCCTGATCTCGGTGTAACTCATCTTGGTGAGCCTCCAGCCGTAGGGGTCGACGTAGCACAGGCCCGCATCGCGGGTCGCGGCATCGCCGACGGTCGGCACCGTGACGGGCACCTTCGTCACTCCCACGAAGTCGTCGTGCGCCTCCTCGGACCGCCAATAACCGACGAAGGCATGACCAGTGAGCAACACCACGACCGGAAAGATGCCGACATATTCGAGGCATGAGGCGAGCAGCAGCGCCAGGTCGATGCAGGTGCCGGTGTTGGAAGCGACGATCTCGCTGGGGGTGCGCAGCCGCTGCGTCTGTTCCGAGTAGGCGGGGGGAGGGTTGATGTACTGGAGACGGTACTCGTTGACGAGCGCGGTCCATATGGCCTGAACCTGCTGATCGACGGCGCGCTGTTCGCCCTGCTGGTAGCCGTCGAACCCTGCGCCGGGATCGTCCAGGATGCCGATCAGGTAACGCCGGGAGGCGTGGATGATCGCAAGGATCGCCGGATCTCTGGGCAGCACGAAGGACGGCAGCCAGGGATTGTTCTTGGTGTCGTCGAGCCATTCGTCCACGGGTATCAACGTGACGCGTTTGGTGTCTTCGAATACCGTCCGTCCCCCACAGGTCACCTTGACGTAAACGGCGGACTGCACCCGTTCGTGCAGCGAACGGCTCAAGCCGGCGGTGAGAGGAATGATCACGTCGGAGGACAGCGGCAGCTGCAACTCCTCCATGAGCGGGATCGTGTAACGGTAGGGGTAGTTGTCGGCGCCGACACAGAGTTCGACCCGAATCGTGATCGCTTCGACGGGCTGCTGGGTCAGCCGTGTCAGCGTCAATTTGTCGAGCAAGGGCCTGTTGTTGTGCAGGAGGGAATAGTTGATTGCCTCCGCCACTTCCAGGTCGACCTGGATCGGGATCATCTGTCTGCCCTCTTCTTCCGGGGAGACGCCTTCTTCACGGAACGCGATCTCGCCGCCGGCTTCTTGATAGACTCGCTGCCTGGCGCGAAGATGCTTCGTCCCATCCAGATCACGATTGACGTGCCGTGTGCCTTGTCCGAAGGCATCGCCTCCCAAGCCTCCAGGAATGCATCCGGGATCGAAAGGATCAGTCCGTCCTTTCCGTGAAACCAGTTCCAGTAGAATGCCTGGAAGAACAGCTCCGCCACCTCGTCGTCGATCTCGTCGAGAAACCCCAGAGCGACGTGGGCCTTGTTTCTGACCAGCTCACGCGCGACGCGGGCGCCGGAATAGTAGAGATTGAGTGTCACGATCCGGGGCGGCGTCGGACCCACGAGGATCTTTGCAAGGTCGCCGTAGGGAACGGGAAGCTCGCTCTCGTGACCCTCGCGAAGGATCATTCCGTCTGGCAGCCGTCCGGTGGAGTCGATGAGCGTGTCGAACAGCGGCTTGTTCTTCGTCTTCATGTCCACGTAGAAGTCTTCGACGATCCAGGCGGCCTGATGGGTATCTATGCCTGTGACGTGGATCGCCTCCCACTTCGAGCCGTGGATCGTCTTGGCGAGCTCGCTTGTCTGAGGCGTACGGAGGATCGTCCGGTATTTGTCGTTATCCGGTTTGTCGGTCGCACCGATCGCGACGCTGATGCGGTTTTCCTCGTCCGCGAAATCGTACTTGTCCCAGAAGCGTCCGGGCGCGCTCTCGACGAAGAGCATGCCCGTCGGCGGGTGTGGCGTGACCTGCGCGAGCCCGTTGTCGAACAGGCGCGAGATCAAGGTGCTGTGGTAACGGCCTGCCGCGCGCGTGCCGGCGCTGAGCAGGTATTCCCAGGGGATTTCACAGGCCGCCTCATGGATCGCACAGATCCGTGCATCCGCGCGGTCCCAATCGTGCACCTCGATCTCGATACGTTTGGCCGTCGCCAATTCGCGCAAACGCTTGGTCGACACGCCCACGCCTGCGAGGTCCTTGACGGCGCGCTCGGCGATGGATTTGCGCAACTCGACATCGAAGGCCCAGCGCGAGCGCACCCGCAGGAGATACGTCCATTCCTGCGCGAGGCGCGCGAGCCGTTCGGGATTGGTGACGGGCGTATCGGGGACTCCGGCCGCGCGAATCGTCGCGATACCCGGCGTCGAACTGGCGGCCGGACCTGTGCTCCCTGATTGCTTGGCCATCGAGCTTCCCTCAACTCCCGGCGCACCGAGCGCTTGGCTGCCGCTCGGGTTCCCGGCAATACAGCTTGAGATAGCGTGCGCCGTCAAGCTAAACCGGGACAGGACGGCAAATCAACCGCGTGCGCTGCCCCTGACCCGGCGCGGATAGGCCGTAGGGGCTGACGCAGAACCGGGGATTCGATGGCCCCCGATCGAGCAGTATCGGGGTAGGCCACGGGGAGTTTGTTGACGGGACCTAATCATTTGTACATTAGTACAAATGAGCCGGCGGCCTCAGTGTCGCCCACCGGCGCGTGAGCGGATTGCAGCCTGCGCCAGCTCGCGGAATCCGGTCCAGCGATCGCAAGCCACGCCTTGGAGGAAACCATGCAGCCCGAACCGATCCTTGATCTCGCTCATCTCGGCCATATGGAGTTGCTGACGCCGAAGCCGGACGAGAGCCTGAAATTCTTCGTCGACGTGATGGGCATGACCGTCAGCGGACAGAAGGGCGAGTCGGTCTATTTGCGCGGTTGGGACGATTACGAGCGCTATTCGCTCAAACTGACGGCGTCGAAGACATCTGGCATGGAGCACATGGCGCTGCGCGCGCGCAGCCAGCAGGCGCTGGAGCGCCGCGTCGCGGCGCTGAAAGGCTCCGGCTTCGACATCGGCTGGGTCGACGGCGACATGGGGCAGGGGCCGACCTTCCGCTGCCGCGATCCCGATGGACATATCGTCGAGCTCTATTACGAGACCGAATGGTATCAGGCGCCGCCCGAGCTGAAGCCCGCATTGAAGAACCAGGCCCAGCGCTTTCCCGCGCGCGGCGTCAACGTCCGGCGCCTCGACCATCTCAACTGCCTCGCCACTGACATCAAGGCGAACCGCGAGTTCTTCGAGAATTATCTCGGCTGCCGCCTCACCGAGCAGATCGTGCTGAACGACGGCCGCGAAGCGGCGATGTGGCTGACGATGTCGAACAAGAGCTACGATTTCGCCTATTCGCTCGACCATTCCGGCACGCCCGGCCGCTTCCATCACGTCACCTACGCGCTCGACAGCCGCGAGGAGATTCTGCGCGCCGCCGACATTTTCCTGGAGAACGGCATCCACATCGAGACCGGCCCGCACAAGCACGCGATCCAGCAGACCTTCTTCCTCTACGTCTACGAGCCCGGCGGCAATCGCGTCGAGGTCGCCAACGCCGGCGCGCGCCTCATCCTCGCGCCCGACTGGAAGCCGATCGTGTGGACGGAAGAGGAGCGCAAGAAGGGGCAGGCGTGGGGCTTGAAGACGATCGAGTCGTTCCATACGCACGGCACGCCGCCGGTGGAAGTAAAGAAGCACGGCTGAGCATGACCCGGAAAAGTGTGAAGCGGTTTTCCGATAAGGTCATGCTCAAGACAATCTAGTGAGTGGAGGTGCGCACGCGCGCGATCGTCTCACGCACGCCGGTCCATGCCGGCCTGTCCGGTGCGAACTGCTTGCGCAGGAAGGTGATCAGTTCCTCGATCTGCGCATCGCTCATGCTGTTCTTGAATGCCGGCATGTAGCCGAGATCGCTCGACACCGGCTCGGTGATGCCGTGCATGATGATTTGCACGAGATTGTCCGATGTGGCGCTGTGCAGATTGCTGTTGAGCGCGAGCGAGGGGCGGCTGCCGAACAGCGGCAGGCCGCCGACCTCGTGGCAGACGGCGCAGGCGCCCTGATAGAGTCGCGCGCCGGTGGAGGAAGCGACCGTCACTTGCGTTGAAGCTTCGAGCCTGGTCGCGAGTGCGTACTGCATCGGCGTCCCGGTCGCGATTTCGTTGAACGAGTTGAGATAGACGGCCATGGCGCGAATGTCCTGGTCGGGCAGGGCCACGAGATCCCTGACGATCGGCGCCATCGGCCCGGCGGCGACGCCATGGTATCGCGAATTGCCCGTGCGCAGATAGGCGAACAGCTCGTCCTCGCTCCATGGGATCGGCGCGTGCGAGAGCGAGGTCAGCGGCGGCGCCTCCCAGCCCTCGGCAAAGCCGCCGGCGAGATAGGCGTCACGCTGCTCGGCGCCGAGTGCGTTGCGCGGCGAATGGCAGGCGCTGCAATGGCCGAGCCCCTCGACAAGATAAGCGCCGCGATTCCAGACTTCGGACTTGGCAGGATCGAGCTTGAACTCGCGCGTCTGATGGAACAGCGCATTCCATCCGGCAAGTAGCGGGCGAAGATTGAACGGGAAGGCGAGCGCATTCGCCGGCGCCGGCGCGCGCACCGCCGGCTGCGCCATCAGGTAGGCATAGAGCGCCTGCATGTCGGCGTCGCTGGTCTTCGAAAAGTGCGTGTACGGGAAGGCGGGATAGAGCTGCCGTCCGTCGCGATGCAGTCCGTCGCGCATCGCGCGTTCGAACGCTGGATAGGACCAGGCGCCGATGCCGGTTTCAGCGTCTGGCGTGATGTTGGTCGCGTAGATCGTGCCGAACGGCGTCTCCAGGGCACGGCCGCCGGCGTTGAGCGCACCGCCGATCGTGGTGTGGCACTCCGCGCAATTGCCGAGTGCGGCCAGTTGTTGCCCGCGCGCGATCGTCGCGGCGGAATAGACCGATGCGTCAGGCCGCGCGATCGGCGCAATCGCGCGCCCCGGAAGAAGCGCCGCGCCGATGCCGATTGCGGCGGTGCAGATGGCCGCGATCGTCGCGAAGATGCCGGCGCGTTTGGCGAACGGATTCTCCCAGATACGGGATGGCTGTGGCGTAGCGGGAGCGGGCAGCGCCTGCGGCGTGGCCGGTGCGCCGCCGTGCAATCCTCTCAGGATGCGTTCGGGCGTGAACGGCGGCTCGCGAAAGCGCACGCCGGTGGCATCGAAGATCGCGTTCGCAATCGCAGCCGCACTCGGGACCGAGGCGGACTCGCCGACGCCGAGCGGCGGCTGGTCCGGCCGCGGCAGCAGCAACACGTCGATCTTGGGCACGTCAGGGAAGGGGATGATCGGATAGGCGCCCCATTCCCGCGCCGTGACTGCGCCGCGCTCGAACGAGACCTCCTCCATCAGCGCGCGGCTGGTGGACTGGATGACGTTGCCATGGATCTGGTGGCGTACGCCGTCCGGGTTGATCATCAATCCAGAGTCCTGCCCGGCGACCACGCGCGTCACGTTGACGTCGCCGGTCGACTTGTTCACGGCAACGTCGGCGACCCAGGCCGACCACGCCGCGCCATAGCCGGGAAATTTGCTGTGAACGTAGAGCGCATAGGCAAAGCCGCGCCCATGCACGATCTCGCCGTTTTTCTCTTCGCGCACCGGCCGCGGCGTCCAGCCCGCGCGCTCGGCCACCGCATGGACGAGATCGACGGCGCGCTGGTCCTTCAGGTAACGCAGCCGGTATTCGATGGGGTCGACGCTGGCCTCGGTCGCGGCTTCGTCGATATAGGATTCATGCGCAAAGGTGTTCGGCAGGGCTGAGACGCCGCGAAACCAGGACGCGCGCACGATCGGCGCCATGTCGTGGGCGACGACGCGCATATGGTCGTAATCGTAAGGCGGGATCGCGGTGCGGTCGCCCATCTGGAGGACGTCCGGCTTCGGCGATATCCGCCCCGTCAGCAACAGCGCCAACGTCGGCGCGGCATTCGATGGGTAGCGCGTGGCGAGATCGTAAGCGGCGACGCCGCCGTCCGCATCCAGGCCACCATTGACGTCGATGAGTTGCGCGGTGCCTTTCGGCTCCCAGGCGTGCTCCTGTTCGCGCGTCAACTGTACGCGCACGGGCCGGCCGACCGCGCGCGAGAGCAACAGCGCGTCCGCGGTGACATCGTCGGCGCAGTTGCGGCCGTAGCAGCCCGCCGCCTCCAACCTGATGACCTCGATCTCGCTCTCGGGACGCTCAATCAGCAGCGATAGGTCTCCGCGCAGCACGTGCGGATTCTGCGTGCCCGACCAGACGCGGATGTTGCCGTCCTGGAAGTCCGCGACCGCGCAGGACGGTCCGATCGAGGCATGCATCTGATAGGGCCAGACGTAAGTGCGCTGCATCGGCTTGGCCGCGCCGGCAATGGCAGCTTCGACGTCGCCCTTGTCGATCAGCGTGCGCGGCGTGGACGAGTTGGCACGAAGCGCGGTCTCGACATCGGAGAGATCGGTCAGATCAGGCGTCGGCCTCCAGCTCACCGCAAGCTGCTCCGCCGCGCGGATCGCGTTCTCCTCGCGCTCCGCGACGATGCCGACGAAATCGCCGATGCGCACGACGGCTATGATGCCGGGAATATCGCGCACCGAGGATTCATCAACCGAAATCAGGCTGGTGCCGACGAACGGGCCGGCGTCGACGCCGGCATAGGGCGGGCGCACCACGCGGCCGTGCAGCATGCCGGGCACACGGATGTCGTGCACGAAGGTCAGCTCGCCCGTGGCCTTGGCCGGCAGGTCGACGCGGGGCATCGATTGGCCGACAATGGTGTAATCGCCGACGAGCTTGACGGAGACGTCGTCGGCAAGCTCGAGACGAATGGTCTCTCCGCCGATCAATTCGCCATAGCTGACGCTGCGATTGTCGTGCCCGCGCACAAGGCCGTCTTCAATCCTAAGATCGGCTGCCGGCAGTTCCAGTCGCTCGGCCGCACGTGCGATCAGGAAGTGTCGCGCCTGCGCGGCGGCCTTGCGCAGGGGAACGGCGGTGATCTGGATGGTTTCGCTGGCAATCGTCGCGCCCTGGTTCGGGACAACCGCGGTGTCGCCGAGCACCACGACGACGCGGGCAAAGGAGACGTCGAGCTCTTCGGCGACGATCTGGCCGAGCGCGGTGCGGATGCCGGTGCCGAGATCGACATGGCCGTTATAGGCTGTGATCGAACCGTCCGCGGTGATGCGGACGAAGGTCTCGGATGTGCACTCGTCCACGGTGCGGACGACGACGAGCGAGCCGGATTGCAGCTCAGCTCCGTTCGAGACAGGGGAGGCCATCAATCACCGGCCTCGGCGAACTGGCGAGACGCACGCATCACGGCGCGCAGGATTTCGACATGCGTTCCGCAACGACAGAGGTTGTAGCGCAGCGCCGCCAGCGCCTCCTGTTCGGTGGGCCGCGGGTTGATCGCAAGCAGCGCCTTGGTGGTCATGATCATGCCGTTGAGGCAATAGCCGCATTGCGCGGCCTGCTCGTCGATGAAGGCCTGCTGCACCACATCCGGCTTGTCGCGGGTGCCGAGCCCTTCGAGCGTCACGATGTCGCGGCCGGCGCAGCCACTGATCGGAATAACGCAGGAGCGCGCCGCCGCGCCATCGATCAGGACAGTGCAGGTGCCGCATTCACCGAGGCCGCAACCGTATTTCGGACCGTTGAGCGCGAGATCGTTGCGCAGCACGTACAGCAGCGGGGTGTCTCGCGCCGCAGTGATCTCATGGACCCTGCCGTTCACGGTGAGGCGGATCGGTGTCTGCGTCATCCTCGTTCCCAAGTCGACTCGTTGAGCGCCACGGCCAAAGCTTCGCAAAAATTCCAAGCCCGCTCAAAATCTACGTTGCGACGATACCGTTTGTACACAAACGTGCAAGCCGTGCATGCCGCAGTGCAGCGCGAATGCCTTCTTTGTGGACAGGGCGGATAGGCAAATGAGGTTTTATGCGGCAGGCGCATCTTTTGCGCCGCACCGCCGCTTGACAGCCTTCCGGAGCGCGCGCAACATCGTTCGTATACGAATGATAACCGCGGTGTCCGCCGGCTTTGACATGGTGATGGAAACAACCAACTCTGCCATCGACAAGATCCGCTGCGATGCCTGTCCGGTGATGTGCTACATCAAGCCGGGCGCGGCGGGCGCCTGCGACCGCTATGCCAACCACGACGGCAAGCTCGTCCGCGTCGATCCGCATGTGATCCTGGAGCGCACGGTCTCGCATGGCGGCAAGCTCGTCCCGTTCAGCCGCACCGAAGATTGGGACGGCAAGATCGTCCACGAGCCTTCAACCTTTGTGACGGCGATCGGGGCGGGCACGACCTATCCCGACTACAAGCCGGCGCCGTTCATCGTCTCCGCGGAGGTCGACGGCGTCGATATGGTGACTGTCGTCACCGAGGGCATCTTCTCCTATTGCGGCATCAAGGTGAAGATCGACACCGATCGGTATCTCGGGCCGGAGACCGCGGCCGTCCGCGCACAAGGCGAGGCGGTCGGTCATGTCACCACAAGCGAATACGGTTCCCAGATGCTGTCGCTCGGCGGCGTGCATCATCTGACCGGCGGCTCCAAGAAGGAAGGCCGCGTCACCTGCGACACGCTGATGGATCTCGCCAATTGCAAGGCGGTCGAGCTCACCATCGACGGCGGCGCGAGCGTGGTGGTGCAGGCCGGCCAACCGCCGATCGTCAACGGCATGAAAGAAGAGCGCATGCGCGTTGGCTGCGGCTCGGCGACGATCGGCATGTTCGCCAAGCAGTGGCACGGCAAGGTCGACGAGGTCGTCGTGGTCGACGATCACATTACCGGCGTGCTCTCAGAGCACCAGGCCGGCAAGCTGCTCGACATCGCCGACACCGGCATCAAGATGAAAGGGCGCCGCTCGACGCCCGGCCGTTATTTCCAGGTCGCCGATCCCGGCACGGGTTGGGGCGGCACCAATATCTCCGATCCGCTCGCAATCCTCGGACCGTTCGACGCCAAGGAAGCCAGGGTTGGTCTCTCCATGCTGATGGTCTCCACGACCGGCGAGCATTCGTCCTATTACGTGCTCGACGAGGCCTTGAAGCCGGTCGAGACCGAGATGCCTGATGACCTCAAGTTTTCGGTCGAGCGCATTCAGGAGAATTGCGAGCCGGCGCTGTGCACGGTGCTGTTCATGGCGGGTGCCGGTGGTTCTTTGCGGGCGGGCGTGACCGACAATCCGGTGCGGCTGACGCGCTCGGTGAAGGACGCGCTGACGCGTGTCACCAGTGGCGGCGCGCCGGTCTATGTCTGGCCGGGCGGTGGCATCACCTACATGGTCGACGTGACCCAGATGCCGGCGGGGGCGTTCGGTTACGTGCCGACACCGGCGCTGGTCGCCCCGATCGAATTCACGATGAAGCTGTCGGACTACGCGGCGCTCGGCGGACACATGGACTATGTCAAGCCGCTGTCCGAGGTGCAGGGCGGCGACGATGTCCGCCAATTGCCCTGGCAGAACCCGATTCCGGGACCTCGGGCATGACAAGGCTCCCGCAAATCGCTTTGCTGTCTGATGGCCGGCGGCTGCATTTGCAGGATGGACCGATTGATCTGATCGTCGAAGCGGGGGGAGAGCCGAGCGAGGTGCGTGCGGCCTATGAGGCGGCGACGCGGCGCTTCACGGGGCTGCTCGACGAGCTCTGCGCGGAACTGCCTGGACTGCGGGCGGCGGCTGAGCCGAAGCGGACATCGCTGGTCGGCGTCGTGGCGCGCCGCATGCACGCTGCGGTCGCGCCTTATGCCGCCGGTGATTTCATTACACCGATGGCGGCTGTTGCCGGCAGTGTGGCGGAGGAGATTCTCGGCGCATTGCTGAATGCAGCGGCGCTCGATCGAGTCTATGTCAACAATGGCGGCGACATCGCCCTGCATCTCGGCGAGGGCGAGCATTTTTCGGTCGGCCTGATGGACCGGCCCGATCGCGACGGCGTGATGCGCACGATGAGAATCGATTCGGATGACCCCGTGCGCGGCATCGCCACCAGCGGACGGCACGGCCGCAGTTTTTCGCTCGGCATCGCCGATGCGGTGACCGTGCTGGCGGGAACGGCGTCGCAAGCCGATGCGGCTGCGACGATCATCGCGAACGCCGTTGATCTGCCGGGGCATCCCGCCATCATCCGAAAGCCTGCGAGTGAGCTTCAGCCCGACAGCGATCTCGGCGCGCGGCTCGTGACCCGCGACGTCAGTGGATTGTCGCAGAACGAGATCATGACTGCGCTCGAATCTGGCGCGGAATGTGCACGGCAATTATTCGATCGCGGATTGATCGAGGGTGCCGTGTTGCAGCTTTGTGGTGATATGCTTGTCATCGGGACCAGGGATATTGAACGGCAACGATCGCGCCCGCTTGTGCTGGAGAACGCGGTTCATGCCTGAACAGGGAAGAGTCTAAGGAAACAATCATGAGCGCGATCATCCGCAAGATCGTCACCGTCGTCGAAGAGACGCAGATGGAGATGGGCCGCCAGGTCTCGCCGCCGACGCGGCGTGCGGCGGCAATCGCCGTGATCGAGAATCCGTTTGCTGGAAAGTATGTCGAGGATCTCTCGCCCCTGATCGCGATTGGCGAGGAGCTCGGCGAGCTGCTGTCAAAGCGTGCGGTGGCGGCGCTCGGCATCGACGGTTCCAAGGCGCAGAGCTATGGCAAGGCGGCGGCCGTCGGCGAGAACGGCGAGCTGGAGCATGCAGCCGCCATCCTTCACCCGAAAATGGGCGCGCCGGTGCGCAAAGTGCTGAGCAAGGGCGCTGCGCTGATCCCGTCGTCGAAGAAGCGCAGTGGACCCGGCACGACGCTGGACATTCCGCTGGGCCACAAGGATGCAGCCTTCGTGCGCAGTCATTTCGACGGCATGGAAGTGCAGATCAACGACGCGCCGCGCGCCAACGAGATCATGGTCGCGGTCGCCGTCACCGACAGCGGCCGTCCGCTGCCGCGCGTCGGCGGGCTGACGGCCGCGGAGATCAAGGGCGAAGACGGTCTGCGATAATTTTAACGGTGGAGGTTGGGATGCGAGCAAAGAACTATTTTGTCGGCGCGGCGTTTGCGCTGTTGGCAAGCGGCATGGCTCATTCGGCCCTGGCGCAGGAGATCAAGATCGGCGAGATCAACAGTTATTCGTTGCTTCCCGCGTTCACCGAGCCCTATCGCAAGGGCTGGCAGCTCGCGGTCGAAGAGATCAACGCAGCCGGTGGCATCAACGGCAAGAAGCTCATCGTCGTATCCAAGGACGACGGCGGCAAGCCGGCGGATGCGCAGACCGCGGCCAACGAGCTGGTGTCGAGCGAGGGCGTGGCGATGCTGACGGGTACGTTCCTGTCGAACATCGGTCTTGCGGTCAGCGACTTCGCCAACCAGAAGAAGGTGTTCTTCCTGGCGGCCGAGCCGCTGACGGACGCCGTCACCTGGTCGAAGGGCAACAAGTACACTTTCCGGCTGCGCCCCTCCAATTACATGCAGGCGGCGATGCTGGTGGAAGCAGCCAGCAAGCTGCCGGCAAAGCGTTGGGCGACGATCGCGCCGAATTATGAATACGGCCAGTCCGCGGTCGCGGTGTTCAAGAAGCTGATGTCGGAGAAGCGGCCTGACATCCAGTGGGTCGACGAGCAGTGGCCGCCGCAGGGCAAGATCGACGCGGGTCCGGTGGTGCAGGCCGTTGCCGCGGCCAATCCCGAAGCGATCCTCAACGTCACGTTCGGCGCCGATCTCGTGAAGCTCGTGCGTGAAGGCAACACCCGCGGCCTGTTCAAGGGACGCGAGGTCGTCTCGTTCCTCACCGGCGAGCCGGAATATCTCGACCCGCTCAAGGAGGAGACGCCCGAGGGCTGGATCGTCACAGGCTATCCCTGGTACTCGATCAAGACGCCCGAGCACGACGCGTTCCTGAAGGCCTATCAGGCCAAGTACAACGACTATCCGCGGCTCGGCTCGATCGTCGGCTACCAGACCATCAAGTCTGCAGCGGCGATCCTGGCGAAGGCGGGCTCCACCGATCCCGAGAAGCTGATTGCTGCCGCGGAGGGCCTGTCGATGCCGTCGCCGTTCGGCGAGATCACCTTCCGCAAGATCGATCACCAGTCCACGCTGGGTGCCTATGTCGGCAAGACCGCGCTGAAGGACGGCAAGGGCGTGATGGTGGACTCGTCCTACAAGAAGGGCGCGGACTATCTGCCCAGCGACGCCGAAGTCGAGAAGCTGCGTCCGAAGGATTGATCTCTTTCTTCTCCCTCTCCCCGCAAGCGGGGAGAGGGATGCAACACCAACCCGGACCGCAGATGGCCTTTTACGTCGTACAGTTTCTGACCGGTCTCGCCAGCGCAGCGTCGCTGTTCCTGGTGGCGTCGGGCCTGTCGATCATCTTTGGCGTGACGCGGATCGTGAATTTTGCGCATGGCGCCTTTTACATGATTGGCGCCTATGTCGCCTTCACGCTGACGGAACGCCTGTCGGGTGCGTTCGGCTTCTGGGGCGCGATCGTCATAGCGGCGTTCGCGGTGGCGCTGATCGGCGTGCTGGTCGAGATGGTCCTGCTTCGGCGCATCTATCACGCGCCCGAGCTGTTCCAGCTGCTCGCGACCTTCGGCCTGACCTTGATGGTCGAGGACCTCGTCGTCCTGATCTGGGGGCCGGACGATCTGGTCGGGCGCCGTGCGCCTGGCTTCAAGGGGGCGATCGACTTCTTCGGCCAGAACATCCCGAGCTATGATTTGTTCCTGATCGTGCTCGGGCCGGTCGTGCTCGGCATTCTCTGGCTCCTGTTCCAGCGCACACGCTGGGGCGTGCTGGTGCGCGCAGCGACGCAGGACCGCGACATGGTCGCGGCGCTGGGCGTCAATCAGAAATGGCTGTTCACGAGCGTGTTCGCGGTCGGCGTTTTCCTCGCCGCTCTCGGCGGCGCGCTCCAGATCCCGCGCGACGCCGTGCATCACGCGATGGATTTGCGCATCATCGTCGAGGTCTTCGTCGTCGTCGTGATCGGAGGCCTCGGCAGCATCATCGGCGCTTTCGTCGCGGCGGTGCTGGTCTCCGAGCTCAACGCCTTCGGCATCCTGATCTTTCCAAAAATCTCCATCATCCTGGTCTTCCTGGTGATGGCGGCGGTTCTGATCGTGCGGCCCTGGGGCCTGTTCGGCAGGCCCGAGGCGCCGGCGCGCAAGACGCCGGGTCTCACCGTCAATCCCTGGCGACCGCTGACGTCGAATGAGCGGCTGGCCTCGCTTGCAGCGTTCGTCATCGCGGCGACGCTGCCGCTGTTCGCCGGCAATTATGCGCTGACCGTTGGCTCTGAGATCGCGATCTTCGTGATCTTCGCTGTCAGCCTGCACTTCCTGATGTCGGTCGGCGGGCTCGCGTCCTTTGGCCACGCCGCCTATTTCGGCCTCGGCGCTTACGGCGTCGCTTTCCTCGCCAAGATGGCGGGACTGCCGATGATCGTCTGCCTGTTGCTCGGTCCGCTGCTCGGCTGCATGGGCGCTGCCGTGTTCGGCTTCTTCGCGGTACAGCTCTCCGGCGTCTATTTTGCGATGCTGACGCTCGCCTTCGCGCAGATCGTCTGGTCGATCGCGTTCCAGTGGGTGAGCGTCACCGGCGGGGATAACGGCATCCTGGGCGTTTGGCCCTCAAGCTGGGCGGCGAGCCCATCGCATTTCTATTGGCTTGCGCTGGGCGTTGCGGCGCTCGTCACGATCGCGCTGCGGGCCATGGTGTTCTCGCCGTTCGGCTATGCGCTGAGGGCGACGCGCGACTCGCTGCTGCGCAGCGAAGCGGTCGGCATCAACGCCAAGCGCATCCAGTGGACGGCCTTCGTGATCGCGGGCACGACCGCCGGCATCGGCGGCGCGCTGTTCGCCTATCTCAAGGGCAGCGTCTTCCCGGACAATCTCGGCATCTCGCTCTCGGTCGATGCGCTGGTCATGGTGCTGCTCGGCGGCGTCGAGACGGTGTCGGGCGCAGTGATCGGCGCCATCGTCTACAAGGCTTTGAACATCTGGCTGGTCAGCCAGACCGACCTGTCAAAACTCGTGCTCGGGGGCTTCATCGTTCTGATCGTCGTCGTCTTCCCCAAGGGAATCGTCGGCATGCTGGAGATGCTGGCGCAGCGCCGCAGGAAGACATCGCCGCCGGGATCACCCTTGCTTGCCAAGCCGATCGAGTCCGCCGAATGAGCGTCGCCCCCCCACTTCTCGCGGTCGAAGGACTGACCAAATCCTATGGCGGCGTCCACGCCGTGCGCGGCGTCTCGTTCTCGCTGCGCGCCGGCGAAATCCTGGCGCTGATCGGACCGAACGGCGCGGGCAAGAGCACCTGTTTCGACATGCTCAACGGCCAGAACAAGCCTGATACCGGTCACGTCCGCCTGCTCGGCGAGGACACGACCGGCCGGAAGCCGCGCGAGATCTGGCGGATGGGCGTGGGCCGCACCTTCCAGATCACCGCGACCTTCGCGACCATGACGGTGCGTGAGAACGTGCAGGTCGCGCTGATCTCGCACGGCAAGCAATTGTACAATCTTTGGGGCTCGGCGCCGAACTTCGACCGTGGTGAAGCCGGGCGACTGCTCGAGCTGGTCGGCATGGGCGGTTACGCGGATCGCCCTTGCGGCGAGCTTGCCTATGGCGATCTCAAGCGGCTCGAGCTCGCCGTCGCGCTGGCCAACCAGCCAAAGCTGCTGCTGATGGACGAGCCGACCGCCGGCATGGCGCCGCGCGAGCGCGTCGATTTGATGCGGCTGACCGCGCAGATCGCCCGGGAAAAATCGATCGGCGTTCTCTTCACCGAGCACGACATGGACGTGGTGTTCGAGCACGCCGATCGCATCATCGTGCTCAACCGCGGCACGCTGATCGCCGAGGGCTCGCCGGCCGAGGTCCGGGGCAATCCGCAGGTGCAGGCGGTCTACCTCGGCGAGGGCCTCCTTTACGATGCCCAGCATCGCGAGGGAGCCTCGGCATGAAGCTCACGGTACAAGACCTCAACAGTCATTACGGCCCGGCGCATATCCTGTTCGACATCGGATTCGAGGTCGGCGAGGGGGAGGTCGTGGCGTTGCTCGGCCGCAATGGCGCCGGCAAGTCGACGACGTTCCGCTCGATCGTCGGGCTCGTCGCGCAGCGCTCGGGACGGATCATGTTCGAAGGCAAGGATGTCTCTGCACGTCCCACGCATGAGATCGTGCGGGATGGGCTTGGCTATGTGCCGGAGGAGCGGCGCATCTTCACTGATTTGACGGTGGAAGAGAATCTCGAAGTCGGCCGCCAACCGAAGCGCCCGAACGCGCCGCACTGGACCCGCGACAAGCTGTTTTCGCTGTTCCCAAACCTGGGCGAGATGAAAAATCGACCGGGCGGCCGCATGAGCGGCGGCGAGCAGCAGATGCTCACCATCGCACGCACGCTGATGGGCAATCCGTCGCTGGTGCTGCTCGACGAGCCCTCGGAAGGCCTGTCGCCGAAGATCGTGGAGCAGATGGTCGATGCCATCCTGACCATGAAGAAGGAGGGCGTCAGCATCGTCGTCTCCGAGCAGAATCTGCATTTTGCGCGGCTGATCTCCGACCGCGCCTATATCATCGAGCGCGGCCGTATCTGTTTCGGCGGCACCATGGCCGAGCTCGACGCGCGTCCGGATATCCGCGACGCGCATTTGTCGTTGTAAGGGGGCGGGGAGCGGATGGCGAGAAGCGTCGCGGCGAAGAAAAGCGTCAAACCGGCAAAGCCTCCTTACGTACTCGACGAGCAGGTTGGCTTCATCCTTCGCCAGGTCTGGCAGCGCCACAGCGCGATCTTCTCTCGCGAGATCGGCACCAACATTACGCCGACGCAATGGGCGGCGCTGTCGAAGCTCGCCGAGGCCGGCCCATGCTCGCAGAACCAACTCGGGCGCCTGACGGCGATGGATGTGGCGACCATCAAGGGCGTGATCGATCGTTTGACGGCGCGCGGCCTCACCGAGACCAGCCAGGATCCCGAGGACGGACGGCGGCTTTTGGTCAGCCTGACGCGCGCGGGGCAGCAGCTGGCGGAAAAGGTCGCGCCGAATGCGCTCGCGATCACACGGGAGACGTTGGCGCCGCTCGAGGCAAAGGAGCGCGAGATGCTGATGGCGCTGTTGAACAAGCTACGGTGAAGCGCGACTAACCTCGGTGAAGGTCTTATCGAGGTTTTTGATATGAGAGCGGCGACCCGGTTTGCGATGGCTCTGAGTATGAGTGCGGTGCTGGCGGGCCAGTGTGCTCCCGCCCTGGCGGCGCCAGCCTATGAGGGGTTCTGGGCGTCAACCAGAAAGGATTGCCGCGACCAGGACAGTGCCAACCGCATGAGCATCGAGGGCGGCAACCGTCTCTATTGGTACGAGACCCGGTGCCGCGCCACTGAGATCATTGCCGACGGGAAGCTGAGCTGGAAAATGAAGCTCTCCTGCGAAGGCGAGGGCGACAAGTATCGCTCCAGTCCCCGGGTTTCCATTGCCGCGGATGGCAAGCTGGTGATGGACAACAGCCCGGTCGGCCAAGGGAAGCGCCAGACCTATGTGCGTTGCGAGATCGCCAAGCCGCGCTGATCCCCTTACGTCTTTCCCGGCCATTTCGCGCGGTAGCGGATTTCGCTGCCGTCGGCGAGCCGTCGCCACGTGCCGAACTCCGGCGTATGCGGAGCCCAGGCCGTCAATCCGATCGGATAGACTCGGCTGGGCTGTCCCTGGATGTTGACGGCGAGCTGCCGATGCGAGGTTCGGAACGCCAGTTCGACTTCGCCTGTGATAACGGGCTGATCGCCATCACTACGGAAGCCGGCTGGGTTCAATTCGCCCGGCATGGTGTTGAGGTCGGTCTGCAATCCGATGGTGATGCCTTGCGGTGATTTCGGCACCGTTGCGCCGGCCGGAAGGCGAACTTCGAACACGAGCAGGGGAGTGCTGCCGTTCCGGTTGAGCCAAGGCGTTGCGGTCGCATAGGCGTAGGCCATGTAGACGCCGATACCGGCGGCGCAGAGCAAGACGAGGATGCCGAGCGACTTCAGGCTGTTGCGCGCGACGCCGCATTGCCTGCGTCCTTGCCCGAACGCGTCACCAGCCAACTGGCGAGCATGGCGCCTGCGATCGCGCCGATGGGGGAGTAGAAGAACAGCCCCAGCAGACCCGATGTGATCGGGTCTGCGCGGTTGCCGAAATCGAGCAGGGAGAACAGCACAAAGGTCGCGACATAGCCCGCTGCCGCGCCAGCAACGCCGACTGCTATTCGCGATGAGTTTTTCATGTCTCCCTCGATGGTCCAGCAATGAACTGCCGCCGCCGAGGGCTGCCTGCGTTAGACGCCGCAGGCAGCAGACTTGTTCAAAGCCTGTAGAGCTGCGTCACTTCGCCATCACCTCCGGCACCCTGCCGGCGGGCGGGGTGTTGCGGCTGCGCTGGGTGCGCACGATGCCATCGATGATGGTCATGCCAATGCCCGGGAGGTCGCCGAGCTGGACGCTGTCCAAGATGTTCTTGCCGGCCGAGTGCTGCGCCTTGTCCATGATGACGAAGTCGGCGGAACGGCCTACTTCGATCAGTCCGCAATCCAATTCGCGCATCCGCGCCGTGTTGCCGGTGGCCAGGCAAAACGCGATCTCGGCCGGCAGGTCGCCAAGCGAGGACAGCATCGACACCATGCGCAGAATGCCGAGCGGCTGCACGCCGGAGCCGGCCGGCGCATCGGTGCCGAGGATGACGCGGTGCAGATCGCCCATCTCGCGCGCGATGCGCAACGTGAACAGCGCCGAGCGCTCATTGCCATTGTGCACGAGCTCGAGGCCGCGCTTGCAGCCCTCGCAGATGCAGCGGATCTGGTCGTCGGGGAGCGCCGTGTGGCCGCCATTGATGTGGCCAACCACATCGGTGTCAGCCTCCAGCACCACGTCTTTGTCGATCAATCCGGAGCCGGGGATCGAGGGCCCGCCGGTGTGAATCGTGCTCTGGATGCCGTATTTGCGGGCCCAGCCGACCATTTTTCGCGCGGTAGGGCCGTCCTTGACGCCGCCCAAGCCGACTTCGCCGAGCAGCTTGACGCCAGCTGCGGCCAATTCCTTGAAGTCCTCCTCGACCATCTCGCATTCGATCACGGGCGCGCCGGCGTGAACCTTCACGCCGCCGGGCCGCAGATTCCAGAATGCGCGCTGGGCGAAGACTGCCATCGCCTTCAACCCGACGACGTCGCGCGGGCGGCCGGGCATGTGCACTTCGCCGGCGGAGATCATGGTGGTGACGCCGCCATGCAAATTGCTGTCGATCCAGCCGATCTGGTTCTGGCGAGGCGTCCAGTCGCCCGCAACAGGGTGGACGTGGCTGTCGATCAGGCCGGGCGCCACCGTGGTGCCGTTGGCCTCGACGATGGTGGTCGCGCCTTCGGTGTTGAGGTCCTTGAAGCGGCCGATCGCGGTGATCTTGCCGTTCTCGGCGACGATGGTGTCGCCATCCAGGATCGGCTTTTCCAGCGCGCCGGACAGGATCAGGCCGATATTGCGGATCACGAGCTTCGAGGGTCCGGTGGCCTGGGGTGCGTCATGCGCCATGGAATGGGTCCTTATCCTTAACTGCAACGCTTCCGATCTTGGGCAGCCTTGACCGCGGGATCAAGCCGGATTATTCGTTTGTATACGAATGATCGTATACAAACGACGCATAGCTGACCGCCTCGGAACCGCACAGACGCGACACGGAAGGGTGAGATGAGCAATTTCAATCAGGAAGCCGTTTTGAGCGTCCATCACTGGACCGATACGCTGTTCTCTTTCAAGACCACCCGCAGCCCGACCTTCCGCTTCCGCAACGGCGAGTTCACCATGATCGGGCTCAAGGTCGGCGAGAAGCCGCTGCTGCGGGCCTACAGCGTCGCCAGCGCCAATTACGAGGACACGCTGGAGTTCTTCTCGATCAAGGTGCCGGACGGCCCGCTCACCTCACGGCTCCAGCATCTGAAGGAAGGCGACGAGATCATCGTCAGCCGCAAGGCCACCGGCACGCTGGTCATCGACAATCTGGAGGACGGACGTAACCTCTACCTGATCGGCACCGGTACGGGCCTTGCGCCGTTCCTGAGCGTGATCAAGGACCCCGAAACGTATGAGCGGTTCGAGAAGGTCGTGCTGCTGCACGGTTGCCGGCACGTGAAGGAGCTCGCCTATGGCGAGATGATCACCGAGACGCTGCCCAAGGACGAGCTGATCGGCGAGTACATCCGCAATCAGTTGATCTACTATCCGACCGTGACGCGCGATCCCTTCCGCAATCGCGGCCGCATCACCGACCTCATCACCTCGGGCAAGCTGTTTTCCGATATCGGCCTGCCGGCACTGGAAGCTGCCCACGACCGCGTCATGATCTGCGGCAGCCCGGCGCTGGTGGCGGATACCCGCGTGCTCCTTGGCGAGCGGGGTCTTGTCGAGGGTAATCACGGCGAGCCGGCCCAATTCGTGGTCGAAAAGGCCTTCGCCGAGCGCTAGGCCCGGAACTCCCGCGCAATAAGACCGTATTTTCGCCGCCGGGTGCCCGTTGCGGCGCCGATTCGGCACGCGATACACTGTGGGAGCGAATCAGCGGAGTTCCCACATGGTTGCGGACAGCGACAGCAACATCGCCTGGCACCGGGTTCAGTTGAAAAAGAACCGCGCCGAGTTGAAGGCGCGCGAGACCGCGCGCTTCACGATGGGCGAGATCGCATCTTCGAAGCGGAACGGCCAGACCCAGACGGCGATCGGGGAACTCAAGCGTAAGATCGCGCAGTCCGAGCGCGCCATCGCCGATCACGACAAGCGCACACGCCGTCCGCTCACCACCGACCTGCAAAGCCTCAGCAACGGCAGCTGGAGCAATTGGGACGCCTACACCAATCAGCAGCAGCGCAAGATCGGTCCGCGTTCGCCGGGGCGGGGATAGACTCGTCTCTCTACGCCTGTACCCGAAGCGAAGGTTCCGTACCCCTTGCGCTGGCGGCGTCGTGCACCATGTCGGTGAGAAACAGTCAACCGCTTCGGTGATCACATGGCACCACGCCTCGATTTCACCAGCGAGGCCTTCTTTCGCGATCCGCCCAGGGCGATCGCAACGTTGCGCATGTCCGGTCCTGTGGTCGCGGCGCGATTTCCTATCGTCGGCGATGTCTGGATCACCACGACCCACGAGGCCACGGCACACGTCCTGAAGGACGGCAGCAATTTCACGCTGCGCAAGGAGGATGGCGACGTCGCAGGCCTGCGCTGGTGGATGCCGAACTACGTCAGAACCATCGCCAACAACATGCTGACGATGGACGAGCCGGACCACACAAGGCTGCGTAGCATCGTGGACGAGGCCTTCCGCCGCCGCGCGATCGTCGCGATGGAGCCGCGCATCCGCGTCATCGCGGACGGTCTCGCCGAGGAGCTGTTCTTGGCAGGAAGCCCGGCCGATCTCGTCCAGCGCTATGCCCGCATCCTGCCGCTCGCGGTGATCTCCGAGCTGCTTGGGTTGCCGTTGGCCGATCGCCCTCGGTTCATCGCCTGGGCCAATACGATGTCCTCGCTCACGAACGTCGTCAGCTTCTTCCGCCTGCTGTTCGCGTTCCGCAAGATGCGAGCCTACCTCGAACGGCAGTTGCAGCTTGCGCGCGTGCGGGGCGGCGAGGGCCTGATCGCGGAGCTGGTCCAGGTCGAGCGAGAGGGCGGCCAGATTACGCCGGACGAAATGGTGTCGATGGTGTTCCTGCTGCTCGCTGCCGGCTCCGAGACCACGACGCATCTCATCAGCGGTTCTGTCTACGAGCTCCTCAGAAATCCCGGCGTCCGCGACTGGCTGGCGCAGGACTGGAGCCGCGTTGGGCTCGCGTTGGAGGAGTTCCTGCGCTTCGTGTCGCCGGTGCAGTTCTCCAAGCCGCGCTATGTGAGGCGGGATATCGAGCTCGCGGGCGTGCGTCTGAAGCAGGGCGATCGCGTCATGGTGATGCTCGCCGCCGCAAACATGGACCCGGCAGTCCACGACCTGCCTGAGCAGCTCGACCTCACGCGCAAGCCAAATCGCCACATGTCGTTCGGAACAGGAATTCATTTCTGCCTCGGCCACCAGCTCGCACGGATCGAGGCGAGTTGCGCATTGCAGGCGCTGTTTGCGCGATGGCCGAAACTCGAGCTCGCCGTCGACCCCGCGCAAATTCACTGGCGAAAGCGGCCGGGTATGCGTGCGATCGCGATATTGTCTGTCGTTGCCGCCGAGAACCGCCAGCCGAGCCGTGGTACGGCAGCCGCCGAACCGTTGCTGGCGGATTGACATCGCGCACGCGGTGCCCGGAGCAATCCGCGCGTATCATCTGCGTGAGATGCGAAACAATCTCCATTGCGCGGGCGTTGCCCCAATGCACGCAACAGCAAGGGAGCAGTCCATGCCCAACGGCGGCAAGACGCATATCGGATCCGGAACGCATGGCAAGGGCGCGGGGACGGGCGCACTCACGGACATCCCGAAAGACAAGGTCGGCGACAACATGATCCTGTCGAACCGCGACAAGGCGCAACATTCCGAGATTCGCGGCATGGATGGAAAGTTCATCCAGACGGAGCAGTACCAGGATCATTCGGCCAACCGGCTGCTCGACGACGAGGAGGCTGAAGACTAGGCAATAGTCCAAGCCACAGCTTCAGGAGCCGGTCGACTTCTTCGAAGCGATGAGATCGCGCTCCCAGCCGAACACGGAGCGGCCGTCGAGATCGGGCGAGGCCGCACGCTCTCCGGCGATATAGAACTCGACCGATGGCCCGCGCGCGGTGCGCTCCAGCCGTCGCGCCTGGTCGTCGAGGCGCTTGATCGCCTGCATCTCTTCCTCGCGCCCGAGCTTTGCGTGCTGAATCGCACCTTTCAGCACGCGAATGGTTTCGTCATAGACCTTGATCGGAACTGGGTAGGGATGCCGGTCCTTGCCGCCATGGGCGAGCGAGAAGCGAGCGGGATCGTTGAAACGATAGGGCGCGCCATGCACCACTTCGGCGACCATCGCCAGCGAGCGCACGGTACGCGCGCCGACGCCGGGCGTCAGCAGCAGGTCCGGAAAGTCGACCGGGCCGCGCTCGGCCGCGGCCGCGAGTGTGCCGTGCAGGCGGCGCGCGAACACGTCCTTGGGCCGGACGTCGTGATGCGCGGGCATGATCAGGTGCGGCAGCATCGCCTGCGCGGGCTCGGGCGCAGTCCCGGTGAGCCGCTCGAATTCGGAAAGGATGCGATCCGGGCCGAGATCGCTCAGAAGCTCGAGCTGCGCGGTGCGCGAGATAGCGGCACGATGGTCGGTGAGATTGACGATCTCGCCTTGCAGCGGCCCGTCGATCGCGCTGTGCGGCGTATCGACAAAACTCTTCAGCGCCTCGGAATGCCAGTGATAGCGGCGAGCCTGCCGCTTGTCGCCGTTCATGCCCTGCTGCACCACGGTCCATTTGGCGTCGGCCGTGACGAAGAAGCCGTGGAGGTAAAGGTCAAAGCCGTCCTGGACCGCGGCGCTGTCAACCTTCGCCACGAGGCGACTCGCACGCGTGAGCCTTGCGCCGTCGAAGCCGACGCGGTCGCCGAGCTGCATCAGTTCGTCCGGGGTCTTGCGCGAGTGCTGGCCACGCCCGCCGCAGACGTAGATTCCGAGCTCGTCCTGGAGCGGGCCCAGCCCCCGCTTCAGCGCGCCAATCACCGATGTCGTGATGCCGGAAGAGTGCCAGTCCATCCCCATCACGGCACCAAACGACTGGAACCAGAACGGATGCGAGAGGCGCTGGAGGAATGCGTCGCGGCCATAATGATGCACGATCGCCTGCGTGACGATCGCGCCCAGCGAAGCCATGCGGGTCGCGAGCCAGGGTGGAACCCGGCCGGTGTGAAGGGGGAGGTCGGCGCTGCCGGTCCGTCGAGTCATGATCGTCCACAGATAGCGCAATTCGACGACGGTTGCACCAGAGGGATGGTGCATTGCACTGAGCGGGGGGAGCGAAGCCGCTGTGAACGCGTTGAGCGCGGACGCCAATGCAACGCGGGGACACGGATGAATCTGCAAGCAATTATGGCCGACATCGACGAGATGCTCGGCTGGGTGCCTTCGTGGTTCGTCGGTCTCGGCCTGATCGCCGTCGCGATCCTGCTCGCATTGTTCCTGTATCGGGTCGCGGTATGGCTCCTCAACCGTGCCTTCGGAACCCGCCTCCCTCTGCTGGCTGTGTTCATCGAGCGTACGGCCGGTCCGGCTCGGCTGGCCCTGTGTCTTGCTGCGGTCGCACTGGTCCTGCCGCTTGCGCCGCTCGACGACACCATCCGCACGCCGCTGATGCGCGTGTTCGTCGTGGCCTTCATCGCCCTGATCGGCTGGATCTCGATCCGGATCGTGGACATGAGCGCGGCGCGCTATCTCCAGAATTTTCGCGACGTCACCGAGAATCTCGTTGCGCGCAAGCACGTCACGCAGGTCCGCGTCTTCAAGCGCGTCACGGACACCATCATCGTCATCATCACGGTCTCCACCGCGCTGATGACGTTCGACTCAGTGAAGCAATATGGCGTCAGCCTGTTCGCCTCGGCCGGCGCAGCCGGCATCATCGTTGGTCTTGCCGCCCGGCCGCTGCTGAGCAATCTGATCGCGGGTATGCAGATCGCGATCACCCAGCCGATCCGCATCGAGGATGCCGTGATCATCGAGAACGAGTGGGGCTGGGTCGAGGACATCGCCTCGACCTATGTGGTGATCCGGCTGTGGGACTGGCGCCGCATGGTGGTGCCGCTGTCCTATTTCATCGAAAAGCCATTCCAGAACTGGACCCGCGACACCGCGTCCCTGATCGGCGTGATCGCGCTCCACGTCGATTATCGCGCCGACGTGCCGCGGATCCGGCGCTGGTTGGAGGAGGCGGTGAAACAGTCCAAGCTTTGGGACGGCGCAGTGGTCAATCTCCAGGTGATCGACGCGGATTCGCGAACCATCGAGCTTCGCGCCCTCGTCAGCGCCAGGAATGCGCCGCAGTCCTGGGACCTGCGCTGCGAGATGAGAGAGAAGCTGATCGCCTTCATCCGTGACGAGATGCCGGAGGCCCTGCCGCGCGAGCGCGCGATCCTGATCCCGTCGGGAGGAGGCGACGATGATGCCGATTTCCTGCGGCGGCCGGCCGCGCCGGAAAAGATGCGGGCGAGCGCACGCAATTGACCTACTCGCGCGTCGCCTTGGTCGCGCCGCGCAAGCCGGCCTGCTGCCGGATCGTGTCCAGCGCGCCGGAGGACTGCTCCTCCGTCACGAAGCGGTTGAGCAGGGGGAGCGCGTCCTCGCGTCCTTTGGGGATCGCGATGGCCATGTGCTCCAGACCCCAATTGCCATCGAGGATCCGCGCGCCCGGCATCTGGTCGGACATCTCGAACAACGTCGGCTTGTTGGTAGCGTAGAGATCGATCTCGCCGCGGCCGAACATGCCGATGGCAACCTTGACGCTTTCGGCAGGAACGATGGTCGCATTCTTGAACTTCGCTGGCAGCGTGCGCTCCGAGGTCGAGCCTTTGGTGACGCCGATCTTCACGCCGGACTTGTCGATGTCCTCGACCTTGCCGATTGGCGAGTTGGCCGGCACCAAGAAGCCGAGCTCGATCGCCAGCACGGGCTGGCTGAAGCTGACCTCGCTGGCGCGAGCCGGCGTGGCATTGGTCACGGTGAAGTCGACCTGGCCGTGGTGGATCGCGGTGACGATGTCGGCGACGCGCTCAAACTTGACGTAATCGACGTTCACGGCGAGCCGTTTTGCAAGCTCGCCACCGAGATCGTAGGCGAGGCCGTGCGGCTTGCCGGCTGCATCTGTGACCATGGAGGTCGGGCTGCCCGGATAGATGCCCACGCGCAGAGTCCCGCCCGGTGCCAGGAGCTTTGCTTCACCATCGGCCTTCGCGAACGAACCGGAGAAGCCGACGGTGGCAATCGCGAGCAGGACGGCGAGCGCAGGGTGCCTCCAGGAAGATATCCTCATGAGATGATCCGCCTCACTGTGCGCGGATGTCGGCGGCCTTCAGCACCGGCTCCCATTTGGTCGCCTCGGCGTGCATGTAGGCGTCAAAATCCTTGGCGGAGGAACCGACTGGCGCGGCGCCGATCTTGCCGAGCGTCGACAGCACGTTCGGATCCTGCAACGCCGCCTTCAAATCGGTTTCGAGCTTCGCCACGATCTCCGGCGGCATTTTTGCCGGGCCCAGCACGCCCCACCAGACCGAGACGTCATAGCCGGGGACGCCGGACTCCGCGATGGTCGGAACGTTTGGCAGCGCCTTGGAGCGTTCGGCCGAGGTCACCGCGAGCGCGCGCACGGGGCCGCCTTCGAGCTGACTGATCGCCTCCGCAAGCGGGTTGATGCTGAGCGGGATGTCGCCGGCGATCACGGCGGTCAGCGCCGGCGCGCCGCCCTTGTAGGGGATCGCGACGATCTTGGTGCCGGACATGTATTTCAACAACTCACCGGCGAGATGCGCCGAGGTGCCGTTGCCGGACATGCCGTAGGAGAGCTTGTCAGGGTCCTTCTTCGCCGCAGCGAGGAGATCGCCGAGCGTCTTGTAGGGGCTGTCTTTGGCAACCACGATCGCGAGCGGCGAGGAGGCGACTTCGGTGATCGCGGTAAAGTCCTTGAACGTGTCGTAGGGTACGCTCGGATAGATGAACTGGTTCAGGGGATGACCGCTGGCGACCAGGATCAGCGTGTAGCCGTCGGGGGCGGCCTGCGTCAGTGCCTGCGAGGCGACGATGCCGCCGGCGCCGGGGCGGTTGTCGATCACCGGCTGCTGGCCCCAGGTCTTCGCCAATGCCTGCCCGAGCGTGCGCGCGAGCACGTCGACCGCGCCGCCGGCGGCGTAGGGCACCAGGATGTGAACCGGCTTGCTCGGATAGTTGTCGGCGGCCTGCGCGGCGCCGCCCGCAAGCAGCAGACCGGCACCTAGCATCAAGCCGCCGATCTTCTTGTTCAAACCCAGCATTTTCCGGCACTCCTTGCGGGCGTTTGCGCGCGGACCGTCGGTCTTGCGAGCCGTCCGGACGTCGCCCATGGTTTTTGTTGACGAGACCTGATCTTTTGTACGATAGTACAAATCACATGGTACGCAAGCCCACCAGCAAGGAAACGGCCCGCAAGCCGAACATGCGCGAGGCGATCCTCGCCGCGGCCGAGGAGCTGTTCGCCACCAACGGCTTCAACGCCGTGTCGGTGCGCGATATCGCACATGCCGCCGGCGCCAATCCCGGCAGCGTCACCTATCATTTCAAGACCAAGGACGGCCTGCTGCTGGAGATCTACCGGCGCCATTGCGGGCCAATGAATTTGCGCCGTTCCGAGCTGCTCGCGGCCGCCAAGCGCGTGCGCGATCTCCAGGATCGGCTCGAGGCAGTGGTGCGGGCCTATGTCGCGCCGGCCTTCACCTCGGGCAGTGATCTTGCCGGGGGCGGGGCGCGGTTCACGCGGCTGCGTGCGGTGATGTCTGCGGAGGGCAATGAGGTCGCGCGAAAAATCATCGCGCAGACTTTTGACGACACCAGCCACGCCTTCATCGACGCGATCCACGACAGCCTTCCGCACGTTCCGCGCACCGACATCGTCTGGCGCAGCCACTTCCTGCTTGGCGCGCTCTATTACTCCCTGGTGACGCCGGATCGCGTCTCGCGCCTGTCGCGCGGCGAGGCCGATGGTAGCGATGCCGCAAGCGCGATCGAGCAATTGGTGCAAGCCACCGTGGCCGCGTTCCAGGCGCCGGCGCTCGATCAGGCTGCGCCGGCACGGCGGCGGCCCGTCGTCAGCAGCAAGACTTGAAAGAAGCCGTCCGATAGGAGCGCGGCTTCGCGCTTCCGCTCGCAAGCGGACCAGTTGACGGGGTGTCGAGGACATGAACAGGCGGGAGTGCTTGCATCTCTTGAGCGGACTGGCCGGCGCGGCGCTCGCGAGCGAGACGCATGCGCAAGGGGCCGAGCAGAAGGCGATGCCGACGATCGCGCCGCCGGATCCAAATCCGAAGACGCCGTCGTTCAAGCTGCCGGCAAAATCCTGCGACAGCCATACCCATATATTCGGTCCGGCGTCCCGCTATCCGTTCTCGGAGAAGCGGCCGTACAACACGGCTGACGCGCCGCTGGAGGCGTTTCGCAGCGTGCACGAGAAGATCGGCGTCGAACGCTGCGTGATCGTGAATGCCACCGTGCACGGCACGGACAATCGCGTCGTCACCGACGCCATCGCCCAGAGCGAGGGCGCCTATAAGGGCATTGCCAACGTCAACGACGAGATGACCGAGAAGGAGCTGGCGGCGCTCGACAAGGGCGGCATCTGCGGCTGCCGCTTCGCCTTCCTCAAGCGCCTTGGCGGCGTCGGCGACATGACCAAGTTCCAGCGGATCGTGCATCGCGTCGCCGAGCTCGGCTGGCACATCGACGTCTATTTCGAGCCGGGCACGATCGCCGAATTCGCAGCCCTCTTCACCGCGCTGCCGACGCCTTACGTGATCGATCACATGGGAACGGTTCAGGCCGCGAAGGGGCTCGACGATGCCGGCTTCACCGCGCTGCTCGACCTCCAGAAGAAGGACGAGAAGTGCTGGGTCAAGATCACGGGCCTCGAGCGAGCATCCGCGGCCGGCAAGCCGTTCCACGACGCGGTGCCGTTCGCAAAGGCGCTGATCGACAATGCGCCCGATCGAGTCATCTGGGGCACCGACTGGCCGCACCCCAACGTCAAGATCATGCCGAATGACGGCGATCTCGTCGACCTGATCCCCCTCTACGCGCCTGATGAGAAGGTCCGGCAAAAACTGCTGGTCGACAATCCGGCCCGCCTGTTCAAGTTCACCTGATGAGCATGATGTACACGCCGACCATTCCGCCGCCCGATCCGGACACGCGTACGCCGAAGTTCAAGCTGCCGAAGCTGTCTTGCGATGCGCATTGCCACATCTTCGGGCCCGGCGCGAAATACCCTTACGCGCCGGACCGGTCCTACACGCCGCCCGACGCGCCGCTGGAGGATTTCCGTGCGCTGCACGCCAAGCTCGGGGTGGAGCGGGCGGTCATCGTCAATGCCAGCGTCCATGGCACCGACAACACGGTGGCGCTCGATGCCATCGCGCAAAGCAATGGTGCCTATCGCGCAGTCGCCAATATCGACGACACCATCACCGAGCGCGGGCTTCGCGTGCTGCACGAGGGCGGCTTCCGCGGCTGCCGCTTCAATTTCGTTCGCCATCTCGGCGGCGTTCCCGACAAGAGCATGTTCAATCGGGTCATCGCGATGGTCGCGCCGCTCGGCTGGCACATCGACCTGCATTTCGACGCGATCGACCTGCCCGAATATGCCGACATGCTGGCAAAGCTGCCGCTGAGCTACACGATCGACCATATGGGACGTGTGAAGGCGTCCGAAGGGCTCGATCAGCTTCCGTTCAAGATCCTGATCGAGCTCATGCAGCGCGACGAGAAGTGCTGGGTCAAGATCTGCGGCTCGGAGCGGGTGTCGTCGGCCGGTCCGCCGTTCATCGACGCCGTGCCGTTCGCGCGAAGGATCGTCGAGACCGCGCCCGACCGGGTCATCTGGGGCACCGATTGGCCGCATCCCAACGTCAAGGCGATGCCGAATGACGGCGATCTCGTCGACCTGATCCCGCTGTTCGCGCCGGAGCCGGAGTATCAGCAGAAGATCCTCGTCGATAATCCTGCGCGCCTGTTCGAGTTCGACCAATGACGGCGCTTGCGATCGACAAGCCGCGCGGCCGCGCCTGGTGGAAGGAGCTCTGGATCCAGGTGCTCATCGCCATGGCTGCCGGCATCGCGCTTGGGATCGTCAATCCCGAGGCGGGCGCCAAGATGCAGCCGCTTGGGGACGCCTTCATCAAGGCGATCCGGATGCTGATCGCGCCGATCATCTTCTGCACGGTCGTCCATGGCATCGCGCATATGGCCGACATGGCCCGTGTCGGGCGCGTCGCCGTCAAGGCGATCGTCTATTTCGAAATCATGACAACGATCGCGCTGATCATCGGTCTCGTTGCGGTGAACTTGCTCAAGCCCGGCGTCGGCATGAACATCGATCCCGCCAGCATCAATGCCAGCGCGATCGAGCCCTATGTCAAGCAGACCGGCGTGATCGGGTTCGTGCCGTTCCTGATGAACATCGTGCCCGCGACGTTCATCGGCGCCTTTGCCGAGGGCAACATCCTCCAGGTGTTGTTCATCTCGGTGCTATCAGGTTTTGCGCTGGTGCAGCTCGGTGAGCGGGCTGCGCCGCTGGTCAATCTCATCGACATCGCCGCCAAGATGGTGTTCGCCGTCGTCGGCTTCGTGATGTGGGCGGCGCCGATCGGCGCCTTCGGCGCCATCGCCTTTACGGTCGGCAAGTTCGGCGTCGGCTCGCTGGCCTCGCTCGGCAAGCTTCTCGGCGGCTTCTATCTCACCTGCGTGATCTTCATCATCGTGGCGCTCGGCCCGGTCGCGCGGCTGTGTGGCTTCTCGCTGCTCAAGCTGATCCGCTACATCTGGGAAGAGTTGCTGATCTGCATCGCCACGACATCGTCCGAGACGGTGCTGCCGCGGATGCTGACCAAGCTGGAGAAGGCCGGCTGCGAGAAGAGCGTCGTTGGGCTGGTGATCCCGACCGGCTATTCCTTCAATCTCGACGGCACCTGCCTCTACCTTGCCGCCGCCTCGGTGTTCCTGGCGCAGGCGACCAACACGCCGCTCGGGCTCGCCGAGCAGATCGAGCTGCTTTTGATCCTGCTCGTGACCTCCAAGGGTGCGGCGGGTATCGCGGGCGCCGCCTTTGTCGTGCTGGCGGCAACGCTGTCCGCCACCGGCAGCATTCCGGTGACGAGCGTGGCGCTCGTGCTCGGCATCCACCGCCTGATGTCGCAGGGGCTGACGCCGACCAATCTGATCGGGAACGCGGTCGCGACCATCGCGATTGCCAAATGGGAAGGCGCGCTCGATGGCGACCGCCTGAAGCGCGTGCTCGACGGCGAGGAACCCGCCGCCGCGGCTTGATGAACTTATGACGCTTACGAACAAAGAGGGGAGTTTGTCCCATGAAAACAGGTCTCGTGGTCACCGCCCATCCGGGCGACTTCGTCTGGCGCGCCGGCGGCGCCATCGCGCTGCATGCGAAGAAGGGCTTTCGCATGAAGATCGTCTGCATGTCCTTCGGCGAGCGCGGCGAGAGCCAGTTCGCCTGGAAGGAAAAGGGCGCGACGCTGGAATCGGTCAAGGCCGGCCGCAAGGATGAGGCGGAGCGTGCCGCAAAGCTGCTCGGTGCCGAGATCGAGTTCTTCGACTGCGGCGACTATCCGCTGAAGCTGACCGAGGCGCATTTCGACCGGATGGTCGACATCTACCGCGAGCTGAACCCGAGCTTCGTGCTGACGCACGCGCTGGAAGACCCTTATAATTTCGACCATCCGAACGCGTCGCATTTCGCGCAGGAGACACGCGTGGTCGCGCAGGCCATGGGCCACAAGCCCGGCGCGCAGTACCAATATTCGGCGCCGCCGGTGTTCCTGTTCGAGCCACACCAGCCCGAGCAGTGCAATTACAAGCCGGATGTGCTGCTCAAGATCGACGAGGTCTGGAAGGAGAAGTACGAGGCGTTCCAGATCCTCGCCGCGCAAAAGCATCTCTGGGGCTATTACGAGCGCGTCGCGCTCAACCGCGGCATCCAGGGCAGCCGCAACACCGGCGTGCCCATGACTTATGGCGAGGCCTATCAGCGGCTGTTCCCGACGGTCGCGGAGGTGCTGGCATGAAGCCGGTCGTCGTTCGCAACATCAAGCGCGCCGATCCCGCCGGAATGGCGGAGTACGGCGTCTCGACCGTGCACGAGGCTTATGGCCGCATCGGCCTGATGAAGCCTTATCTGCGGCCGGTGTGGCCGGGCGCGGCGATCGCCGGTCCCGCCGTCACCGTGCTGGCGCAGCCCGGCGACAATTGGATGATCCATGTCGCGGTCGAGCAGTGCAAAAAGGGCGACGTTCTCGTCGTCGGCTGTACCACTGACAATACCGACGGCATGTTCGGCGAGCTGCTTGCGACCTCGCTGCAAGCACGCGGCGTGCGGGGGCTGATTATCGATGCCGGCTGCCGCGACGTCAGAGCGCTGCACGCGATGAACTTTCCGGTGTGGTCGCGCGCGGTCTCGGCCAAGGGCACGGTCAAGGCGACGCTCGGCTCGGTCAATGTCCCCGTGGTCTGCGCCGGCGTCAACGTCGATCCCGGCGACATCATCGTGGCCGATGACGACGGCGTCGTGGTAGTGTCGAAGCGCTACGCGGCCGAGGTCGCCGAGAAGGCGAAGAAGCGCAACGCGGACGAAGGCGGCAAGCGCAAGCGGCTGGCTTCGGGCGAGCTGGGCCTCGACATGTACAGCATGCGCGAGGCCTTGGCGAAGGCCGGGCTGGTCTATGTCGACAATCCCGAGGATGTCTAAAGCAATCAGCGGAGTGGGCCGATGGATCGTCTCGAGCTGAAGGCCGTGCTCGGCAGTCACCCCCATGTCCAGGCGGTCAAGAGCGGTGAGCTCCGCTCCGACCTGTTTGATCTCGATTTCATCGAGTACACGCCGACCAATACGGCGTTCAAGCCGATGGTGCGCGAGCAGGCCTTCGACGTCTGCGAGATGGCGATCGTCACCTATCTGATGGCGAAGGCGCATGGCAAGCCGCTGGTGCTGCTACCTGCCACCATGCTCGGCCGCTTCCAGCATTCCTACGCGCTCTATAATCCTGCGCATGGCACGCTCGGGCCGTCCAATCTCGAAGGCAAGCGCGTCGGCATCCGCTCGTTCACGACCACGACCGGCGCCTGGATCAGGGGCATCCTCGCCAACGACTACGGCGTCAACCTCGACAGGATCCGCTGGATCACGTTCGAGGACCCGCATGTGGCCGAATATGTCGACACCACCGAGCGCGCGCCGAAGGACAAGAAGGTTTTGCAGATGCTGATCGATGGCGAGCTCGACGCGGTCCTCGGTGAGACCTCGAACGATCCGAAGCTGAAGACGCTCTTCTCCGATCCGGCCGCGGAAGCCGCCAAATGGTACGCCCGTCGCGGCGTCGTGCCGGTCAACCATCTCGTGGTCGTGACCGAGAAGCTCGCGAAATCGCGCCCCGATGTGGTTGCGGGCGTTTATGATCTGCTCAAGCGGAACAAGGCGCAGGCGGGACCGGCGGCAACGCCCGATCTCGTGCCGTTCGGGATCGAGGCGAACAAAAAGCCGCTGGAGCTGATCGTCGACTATGCGTTCCAGCAGGCGCTGATTCCACGCCGCTATGCGGTCGAGGAGCTGTTCGACGAGACGACGCGAGGACTGAACTGATGGCGGGTGATCCGAGGCGATGGCAGGTCGGGCTGGTCGGTTACGGCGAGGTCGGAAGGATCCTGGCCGAGGATTTGCGCCAGCAGGACATCAAGGTCTCTGCCTATGACATCAAGCTCGGAGGCGAGCAGGGCGGTTCGCTGAAGGAGCATGCTGAGAAATTCGGTGTCGGGCTCGCAGCCTCGCACGCCGAACTGACAGCCAAATCCGATTTCATCATCTCCGCGGTCACCGCGAGCCAGGCCGTGCCGGTGGCAAAGGCCTGCGCGGCCGCGATCAATCAGGGCACCTGGTTCCTGGATTTCAATTCGGCGTCTCCCGGCGCCAAGCAGCGCGCCGCCGCGCTGATCGATGGCGCCGCCGGACGCTATGTCGAGGGCGCGGTTATGACGTCGGTGCCGCCTTATCGCATCAAGGTGCCGCTGCTGCTCGGTGGTCCAGGCGCCAAGGAGCTGGAGCCGCTTTTGAACGCGATCGGTTTTGCGGCCAAGGTTGCGAGCGACAAACTCGGTGTTTCATCTGCGGTGAAGATGTGCCGCAGCATCATGATCAAGGGCCTGGAGGCGATGGTCATCGAAAGCTTCACCACCGCGCGCGCCTATGGCGTCGAGGATGCGGTGCTGGCTTCACTGGCGGAGACCTTTCCCACGATCAACTGGGAGAAGCAGGGTGCTTATTTCTTCCAGCGCGTGATCGAGCATGGCCGCCGCCGCGCCGAGGAAGTGCGCGAGGTCGCCGAGACCGTGCGTGAAGCGGGGCTGACGCCGTGGTCCGCGCAGGGCACCGCCGAGCGGCAGGCCTGGGTGGCGGACCTCGCCGATGAGGGCCTGTTCGGAACGAAGGGGACCAAGGAGTTCGCCCGCAGCGCCGACTGGCGCACCGAGGCGGACCGAATTCTGGCGAAGATCAGTCGCGAGAAATAAAGCGGCTCCTGCTCAGGACCTTGTCGTGCGACAGCCAGTGAGCTCGTCGCGCGCGCGTTCGATCAGCGTCATGAGGTCGTCGGCCTTGCGGGCCAGCCGATCGCTCGCGGCTTCGGTACGGAATTCTGCGCGGATCGATCGGATACATTTGTCGGCGGTATCGAGCGTCAGGAGCATGCGCGTCAGGTCATCCTGTGTCTGGACGCCCGCCAGATCGAGGTCCGACAGGACGTGCCCGATGCCGTCGAGCCGCTTCGCGGCGGCCTCGCTGGGTGTTCTGGCTCGAATGGAATGGTAGTCGATGCCGCTGAATGCGCTGAACATGTCGATGCTTCCCCGTTGAATGCAGACATCAGTGCAGGTCGTACTATGACCGGCACCGCGGGACTTGCAATGCGCGCAGCTATCGAGAATCAGCAGGAATCTACTATCCGGGAATCTACCGGATTCGGAATTGTGGAATGATGGGCGGTAACATCGAACGGAAGCTGCGCGGCAATCAGCCGCCCTTCAATGCAGATATGCATGGAGAGCAGATCAGGAGCCGGGGCCAAATAGAGTGGGCCGTTGCCTCGCAAAAGTCTGCCGGCCGCTCTTGAAGCCCATCACAATATCCGGCAGCTCGGCGATGGCGAAGCGGCTGTCCTGCGTATCGAGCACGACGAGATCGGCGGGGTTTCCGACCTTGATGCCGTAATCCCCGAGGTTCATCAGTCGTGCCGGCAGCTCGGTCACGAGATCAAGACAGGTCTCGAAGTCGTTGACCGAGGCATGCGCGACGTTGGCGTAGAAATTCGCCATTCGCAGCAGCGAGGCATCGCCGAACGGCGTGAAGGGATTGAGCACGTTGTTGGTCGCGACCGAGCACACCACGCCTTCGCCGGCGAGCTTGTGGGCGAGCGTCAGCCCGCGTGGCGCATTGTGGGTCGCCTCGCGCCCCATCAGATAGAGATCGGTTGCCGGCAACACGGTGACCGCAACGCCGGCCTTCACCAATTGCGCGGTGGCGGCCCTCAGCCGTTCCGGTGGCAGTGCGGAGAGTTTCGTCGCATGGCCGATTGCCACGCGCCCTCCGTAGTTGCGCCGTTCGGTCTGCCGACAGACTTCGTCGAGGTGCCACCAGGAGGGATCGAGATCGAAATCAAGATGGAGGTCGACGTCCACGTCGAATTCCTGTGCGAGGTCGAAGATGCGTGCGAGATGGGCGTTGGGATCGGTGTCCGTGTAGGGACAGCCACCGATCACCTTGCCGCCGTCGCGCAGCGCCTGGATCAGCAGCTCCTCGCTGCCGGGATCGTTGGTGAGGCCTTCCTGCGGAAAGACGCAGAGCGACAGGTCGATCGCCCAGGCATAGTCACGCTTCAGCGCCTTCACCGCTTCGAAGCCGCGCAAGCCGATGCGCGGATCGATCTCGACGTGGGTTCGCATCCGCGTGGTGCCGTGGACGATGGCACGTTCGAGCACCCGGGCGCCGCGCGCGTAGACGTCCTCGACCGTGAAATCCTTCTTCATCCCGGCGACGGCGCGGATCGCGTCGGAGACGCTGCCGTAATCGTGCCCGCAGCGGCCGAGCAGGCAGGCCTTGTCGAGATGGATGTGGCTGTCGACGAAGCCGGGCAGGACGAGGCGCCCGCCGACATCGACTTCGACGGCCTCGCAGGCGAGCGTCGGTTCGATGGCGGTGATCCGGCCGCGCGTTACACCGATATCCATTGGGCCGGCGGCACCGCGCAACACGGCATTGCGAAAAATCAGGTCAAAGGCGGATTGCGTGGTCATGGCTCTTGCGGAAGGAATTTAATGCAGTCAGCCGCGGTTGGCGGCTCCAGATTGTCGGCAGTGTAGCGGCGGAAATGTTCAAAATATATGCACGTATTCCCCGAGAGCGGCGTTAGTATTCCGCAAACCCGGGAGAATAAGCCATGTCCGTTGCCGCAAGAGCCGAAACCGGTTCGTCGTCCGACGCCGAGATCGTGGAAGCCTATCTCACGGCTTCGATGATCCCCGATCCTGACGCCGCGGCTGCCTACATGGCGCCGGGCACGGTGATCACCTTTACCGGTGGGCGCGAGTTCGATCATCCGCGCGGCCCGACCGCTTTCAACGCCAATCGCTACCGCTGGGTCAAGAAGAAGATGGACCGGTTCGACGTCTGCCCCGGCGACGGCGAAACTGTGGTCTATAGTGTGGGCACGCTCTACGGCGAATGGAAGGATGGGACCCCGTTCGAGGGCAACCGTTACGTCGACCGCTTCGTGGTGCGGAATGGCCAGATCACCAAGATGGACGTCTGGAACGACAGCGCCGAGCGCATCCTGGTCCAGCGCGGTATCGACGCGTAACAGCCATCCCGGCGCTTGAGCCGCCCCGATTCCATGGAGACAAACGGCCGGTCGCCATATCGCAAGCCGCGATAGCTGATAGATGCAAGCTCGTCTGGCGGCTGCCGCGCGCCTGCGCTATCAACGGTGCGATTGCTGCGCCCGGCATGGAGGCGCAAGCCTCCTTGAGGAGTCCCCGATGCGTTTCCCCACTGTTGTCCTGGCCCTCACATGCCTTGCAACTGCTGCCTCCGCCGAAGACCTGTCGGGTACGCTTCAGAAGGTGAAGGAGACGAAGAAGATCACGCTGGGCTATCAGGAGGCCTCGGTTCCATTCAGCTATCTCGATGGCAACCAGAAGCCGGTGGGCTTTGCCATGGATATCTGCCTTAGAATCGTGGATGCGGTGAAGAAGCAACTCGGCATGCCCGACATCGCCGTCGACACGCTCGCCGTGACGTCGTCGAACCGGATTCCGCTGATGGTCAACGGGACGCTCGACCTGCATTGCTCGGCGACCACCAACAATGCCGATCGCCAGAAGCAGGTCGCCTTCACCAACACGCACTTCCTCAGCGCAACGCGATTTGCGGCCAAGAAAGCCGCAAAGATCAACACCATCGACGATCTCAAGGGCAAAGCGGTGACGGCGGTGGCCGGCTCCGTCAACCTGACGCAGCTCGCCAAGGTCAACACGGAGCGCAATCTCGGCATCAATGTGATGCCGGCCAAGGACCAGGCCGAAGCCTTCCTGTTGCTGGAAACCGACCGCGCGCAGGCCTACGCGCTCGACGACGTGCAGCTCGCGGTTGCGATTGCGCGCTCGAAGGAGCCGCAGCTCTTCATGATCAGCGAAGAAACGTTCTCGAAGCCCGAGCCTTACGGGATCATGCTGCGGCGGGAGGACGCGTCCTTCAAGGCGCTCGCCGACCGCGCGACCGCGGAGCTATACGCGAGCCAGGAGATCGAGGTCCTCTACAAGAAGTGGCTGGAATCGCCGACGCCGCCGAGCGGCCTCAACTACAACGTCCCGATGTCGGGCGCCTTGCGCAACGCCTTCAAGAAGCCGAGCTCGAGCGCAGATCCTGACGTCTACGTGGTGAACTGAGGCGAGGGACGAAGAGCGCCGCGCCCTCTGACGAACGCTTCTCTCAAGCGTTCGAGTACTTCTTCAGCTCGAACCGCGCGATCTGGTTCCTGTGGACCTCGTCCGGGCCGTCGGCGAGACGTAGCAGACGCGCGGTCGCGTAGGCCTGCGTCAAGCCGAAATCATTCGACGTGCCGCCGCCGCCATGGGCCTGGATCGCCCAGTCGATGATCTGGCAGGCCATGTTGGGCACGGCGACCTTGATCATCGCGATCTCGGCTTTCGCCACCTTGTTGCCGACGATGTCCATCGCGTAGGCGGCGTTGAGCGTCAGGAGCCGGGCCTGCTCGATCATGATGCGGGCTTCTGCGATGCGCTCCTGCGTCACCGTCTGCTCGGACACCGGCTTGCCGAAGGCGACGCGGCTGCGCACCCGGCGGCACATCTTCTCCAGCGTGCGTTCGGAGAGCCCGATCAGCCGCATGCAGTGGTGGATACGGCCGGGGCCGAGGCGTCCCTGCGCGATCTCGAAGCCGCGGCCCTCGCCGAGCAGCATGTTCTCCTTGGGCACGCGCACATCGGTGAAGACGACCTCGGAGGCACGGTCGGGCACGCCGTAGAAGCCGAACACGGGCAGGGGACGCTTGACCTCGACGCCCGCTGTGTCCATCGGCACCAGGATCATGGATTGCTGCTTGTGGCGGTCCGCATTATCAGGATCGGTCTTGCCCATGAAGATGCAGATCTTGCAGCGCGGGTCGGTCGCGTTGGTCGTGTACCATTTGCGGCCGTTGATGACGTAATGGTCGCCGTCGCGGACGATCGAGCTTTCGATGTTAGTCGCGTCGGACGAGGCGACGGCAGGCTCGGTCATGGCGAAGCAGGAGCGGATTTCGCCTGCGAGCAGCGGCTTCAGCCAGCGCTCCTTGTCCTTCTCCGTGCCATAGCGCTCCAGCACCTCCATGTTGCCGGTGTCGGGCGCCGAACAGTTGAACACTTCGGGTGCGAGATGCGAGCGGCCCATGACCTCGCAGAGCGGGGCATATTCGAGATTGGTCAGGCCTGCACCGTGGCTGGATTCCGGCAGGAACAGGTTCCAGAGGCCTTCGGCGCGCGCCAGCGGCTTCAGCTCCTCGACGACCGGATAGACCTTCCAGGGCCCCAGCTCCTCCGCCTCGCGATAAAGGCGTTCCTCGTTCGGATAGATATGCCGGTCCATGAAACTTTCGAGCGTGCGCTTGAGCTCGACGACTTTGGGCGACATTGGGTAGAGCATCTTTGGTCTCCTTGATCGATGGACAGGCCGGTGCGCGATCGGCTCACGCGACGCGATACTCTCTGAATTTCTCGCGCAGCGCCGATTTGAGCACCTTGCCGGTGCCGGTCATCGGGAATTCGTCCAAAAATTCGACGGCGTCGGGCATCCACCAGCTCGCGATCTTCGGGCGCATGTGGTCGAGCAGCGTCTTGCCGTCGACGGTCGCGCCCTTCTTGCGGACGACGAGGAGCAGGGGCCGCTCCTGCCATTTCTCATGGTTGATCGCGACCACGGCGGCTTGCAGCACATCGGGGTGAGACAAGGCGACGTCCTCGAGCTGGATCGAGGAGATCCATTCGCCGCCGGACTTGATCACGTCCTTGGAACGGTCGGTCAGCGTGACGTGGCCTTGGGGGTCGATCACGGCCATGTCGCCGGTGATCAGCCAGCCGTCGCGATCGAGGCCTTCGTCGAGCTTCATGTAGCCGGACGCAACCCACGGGCCCCGCGCGCGCAGATGACCGACGCTCTTGCCGTCGCGCGGCAGCTCGTTGCCGCCGTCGTCGACGATACGCAAGGCGGTGCCGAAACAGGCGCGGCCGGACACCTGGCGGCGGTCGAACTTCTCCTTGTCGCCGAGATGCTCGGAGCCCGGCCGCAAGCCCGGCATCGAGCAGCCCAAGGCTTCGGTCATGCCCCAGGCCTGGATGTAGTCGATGTCATACTCGCGCTTGAGCTTCTCGACCATCGCGCGCGGGGGCGCCGAGCCTGATGACAATGTTGCACGAAGTGTCGAGAACCTGTTGCCGGTGCGTCCGAGCCAGTCGAGCAGGATCAGCCAGAAGCTCGGCACGCCCGCCGACAGCGTCACCTTCTCGCCCTCGAGCAGTTCATAGAGCTTGTCGGGCTCGTAATTGCGGCCGGGCAGCACCAGCTTCGAGCCGGTATAGGGCGCGGTGAACGGCATGTTCCAGCCGTTGCCGTGGAATAGCGGCGCCATCGGCATCATCACCTCGCGCACGCCTTCCAGGTGCCCGGGCAGGAAGTCGAAATTGCAGGAGACCATGGTCTGCAGGATCGCGGCGCGGTGCGAATAGATCACGCCCTTCGGATTGCCCGTCGTGCCCGAGGTGTAGCAGATGGTGGACGCCGATTTTTCGTCGAACTCGGGCCAGGCGAAGCCGGCGTCGTGCACGTTCTCCAGCAGGTCCTCGTAGCAATGGACGTTGGCAAGCTTGGTCTCCGGCATCCGCTCGCGCGAGGACATCACGACATAGGCTTCGATCGATTTGAGCTGCGGCGCGATCGCCTCCACGATCGGCAGCGTGGCGCGGTCGATGAACAGCAGGCGGTCCTCGGCGTGATTGATGATGTAGACGAGCTGCTCGGGGAAAAGCCGCGGGTTGATGGTGTGCAGTACATAGCCCATGCCCGGCGCGGCGTAGAACATCTCGAAATGCCGGTGGGTATTCCAGGCCAGCGTGCCGACGCGGTCGCCGGGCATCATGCCGAGCCTCTTGAGCGCCAATGCCATGCGCTTGATGCGCGGATGGGCGTCAGCATAGGTGTAGCGGTGGATGTCTCCTTCGATCTCGCGGGCGACGACCTCGGCCTCGCCGTGATAATCGGCGGCATATTGGATCAGGCCGCTGATCAGGAGCGGCATGTCCATCATCAATCCCTGCATCGTCTCCTCCGGACCGCCATGTCGTTGCATGACGTACGCTTGTGATGTGCGCTTGAGGTTAGCGGAACGCCACGCGACGTTCACGCAAAAAGCGCGGGACGTGATTGCATGCGTCACTTTTTCAGGGCTAAGTGATGCGAGCTGCCGGCGACGCAGTATCCGCCGGGGAGGAAACGGATGTCAGCGCAAAGACACAAGACCGGTGCAGCCGGCGAATCTACAATCGAAATTGCCGCACTCCGTGCGCGCTATCGCGATGAGCGCGATCGCCGCTTGCGCACCGAAGGCAAGGCGCAATATGTCGAGGTAACCGGCGAATTCGGGCGCTATCTCGACGATCCCTGGGCCAGTTCCGGATTTGCGCGCGAGGCTGTCAGCGAAGAGACCGAGGTGCTCATCGTCGGCGGCGGCTTCGGCGGCCTTCTGTGCGGCGCGCGACTGCGCGCGGCCGGCATCGATGATTTCCGGATGGTGGAAAAGGCCGCTGATTTCGGTGGCACCTGGTACTGGAATCGCTACCCTGGTGCGGCCTGCGATACCGAGAGCTACATCTACCTGCCGTTGCTGGAAGAGACCGGCTATATGCCGGTGCGCAAATATGCGCGGGCACCCGAGATCTACGAACATTCGCGCCGCATCGGCCGTCACTTCGGTCTCTATGAGCGCGCGCTGTTTCAGACCGTCATCGCGCGTATGGAATGGCGGGAGCAGGAGGCGCGTTGGCTGGTCGAGTCCGATCGCGGTGATTGCATCCGCGCGCGCTTCGTCATCCTTGCTGGAGGCCCGCTGAGCCGTCCGAAGCTGCCGGGCATTCCCGGTATCGAAAGCTTCAAGGGACACAACTTCCACACCAGCCGCTGGGATTATGCCTACACCGGAGGCACGGCCGAAGGTGGTCTGAGCGGTCTTGCCGACAAACGAGTCGGCATCATCGGCACCGGCGCCACCGCCGTGCAATGCGTGCCGCATCTCGGCCGCTCGGCCAAGGAGCTCTACGTCTTCCAGCGTACGCCGTCGGCGATTGGCGTGCGCGACGACCGCCCGACGGATCAGAGCTGGGCGCAGAGGCTCAGGCCTGGCTGGCAGCGCGAGCGCATGGACAATTTCACCGCGGTGATCTCGGGCGAGCCGTTCGAGCAGGATCTGGTGCAGGACGGCTGGACCGGCCTGCTCGGCGAGATCCTGCTGGCGCCGCGCCGCCAGAAGCAGCCGGTGACCTCGATCGAGGAGGCGCTCAAGGTCATCGAGCAGGCCGATTATCGCAAGATGGAAGAGATCCGCGCGCGCGTCGATGCCGTGGTGAAGGACGAGGCGGCCGCGGCAGCACTCAAACCCTGGTACAAGGCGTTCTGCAAGCGCCCGTGCTTTCACGACGAATATCTCGACACTTTTAATCGATCCAACGTGCATCTCGTCGACACCAAAGGGCAGGGCGTCGAGCGGATCACCGAGAACGCCGTCGTGGTCGACGGCAAAGCCTATGAGCTCGACTGCCTGATCTATGCCAGCGGCTTTGAGGTCGGCACCGACTACGCCCGCCGCATGGGCTTTGAGGTCTATGGCCGAGGCGGGGTAAGCCTGTCCGAGCGGTGGCGCGACGGCGTCAAGACGATGCACGGCTTCTACAGCCGCGGCTTCCCGAACTGCTTCCTGATCGTCACGGTGCAGGCCGGCCAGAGCGCCAACTTCCCGCATATCATCGACGAGCAGTCGCAGCACATCGCCTATGTCATCGATCAGGCGCGCAAGCGCGGCGCCAGGACGCTGGAGCCGACGCACGCTGCCGAGAACGCCTGGGTCGAGGAGGTCGTCAAGGCCGCGCTCGGCCGCCAGACCTATCTCGCCGAATGCACGCCAGGCTACTACAACAACGAGGGCGTGTTCGATCCGATCGCGGCAAGGAACAGCCAGTACTGGCGCGGGCCCATGGCGTTCCTGCGGCTGCTCGACAGATGGCGCAAGGAGGGCAATCTGGACGGGCTGGAATTGACCTACGGGACTGCCGCGGAGGCGAGCGGCTCCCCGGTCCCGGTTTGAGCGGCATGATCCCGGCACCATCTGGCGCAACACGGCTTTACGTCATCGTCGGCGATCCCATCGCGCAGGTGCGCTCGCCGGCAGGCGTGAGCAGCGCCTTCGCCGCACGTGGCCACGATGGCGTGCTTATGCCGGTTCAGGTCGCGCCAGTGGATTTGCCCGATTTTCTCTCGGTGGCAACGCGATTGAAAAATCTCGACGGCATCGTCGTGACCATTCCGCATAAATTTGCCTGCTACCGGGCCTGCACGCGAGCGACGGAGCGCGCGCATTTCCTGCGCACCGTAAGCCTGATGCGCAGGCGCGCCGACGGCTCATGGCATGGCGACATGGTGGACGGTCTCGGCTTCGTCGGTGCGGCGCGAGCGAAGGGGATCGATCCGAAGGGGATGCGAGCGCTCCTCGTCGGCGCCGGCGGCGCGGGATCGGCGGTCGCGCTTGCGCTGGTCGAGGCCGGCGTCGGTGAACTCGCCATTCATGACAGCACCACTGAGCGCCGCGACGCGTTGATCGGCCGGCTCAACGGGCTCGGCAAAGCGCCTGTTCGGGTCGGCAGCATCGATCCCACGGGCTTCGATTTCGTCGCCAATGCGACACCTGCGGGGATGATGGATGGCGACCCGCTGCCGGTCGATGTCACGCGGCTTGCGCCGTCGGCCTATTGCGGCTGCGTGATCACCAAGCCGGAAATCTCACCTTTTATCGCAGCGGCCCGAAAGCTCGGCTGCGTGACGGGAACCGGAACGGACATGTACGAGCAGCACCAGGGCATCATGGTGGATTTCCTGCTCGGCCGCGACGGCCAGGGGTAGGTGACCACCCGGGTGTCAAGGGGCCTTGCGGCGCCGGTTGCCCTCTGTGGGACTTGACGATCGGGGCCGACATAGGATCATGCGCCCGCGCGAGCCGGTCGCGCACGTCAAGTGAGAGGAACGAGGAATGATCAAGGGCAGGACCGTTGCGACGGCCATGATTGGCGCGGCTGCGCTGCTTCTCTCTCTGGCGCCCGCCGCCCACGCCGCCACATGCGGCAGTTCGCCGGCGGGTTTTGAGGCCTGGAAGCGCGAGTTCAGCGCGGAGGCGCAGGGCAAGGGCGTCGGCCAGACCGCGCTCTCGGCGCTGATGCAGACCAATTATGCGAGTGCCACCATCGCAGCCGACCGCGGCCAGCGCAGCTTCTCGCTGTCGCTCGACCAATTCCTCGTCAAGCGCGGCGCCACCACCATCGTTGCCAAGGGGCGCCAGCTCAAGCAGTCGCAGGCCGCCTTGTTCGCCTCGATTCAGCAGCGCTATGGCGTCCCGCCGGGGCCGCTGATCGCGATCTGGGGCATGGAGACCGGCTTCGGCAGCCAGCGCGGCAACCAGAACATGCTCTCCTCGATCGCGACGCTCGCCTATGACTGCCGCCGTCCCGAATTCTTCACCGATCAGCTCTATGCGGCGCTGAAGCTGGTCGATCGCGGCACGCTGTCGGGGGCAACCCGCGGCTCGATGCACGGCGAGGTCGGCCAGACTCAGTTCATGCCCAAGAACATCCTGGCCTATGGCACCGGCAATCTCGAAGTTGCCGCCAATGCGCTGAACTCGACGGCGAATTTCCTCAAGGCCCATGGCTGGCGCGCAGGAGCCGGTTACCAGCCGGGCGAGCCGAATTTCGTCGCCATCGAGGCCTGGAATGCCGCCGGCGTCTATCAGAAGGCAATCGCCCTGATGGGACGGCAGATCGACGAGGGAGGAGGAGCGGCCGCCTCGCGTTGACGCGAGCCCCGTTTCGAACGGGGCTCTCGATTCTTGTTTTGATGCGTTTTCTTGACGCGAACCGGCATCCACTTCGCTCGAAAACGCTCTTGCTCAGCAAGGCGTGATGGGCCGACAAGAGAAAGTTGTTGCCAACGGGAACCGACGGCACGAGGTTTGCTTTGATCGGACAGGGCTGGGCATGAGGAGACTCAACATGGCAACCCAGATCGTGATGGACCAGACTGGCGACACGCGCCACGAGTTTGATCCTGGCAATGCCGAAGCGCTGGCGCGGGCCGAACGGCGCTTTCGGGAGCTGACTGGAGCGGGCTTCACCGCCGCGCTGCGAACCGGACCTGGCGAAGTCACCCGGATCCGATCGTTCGACCCGACCGTGGAGGAAACGCTGTTCTATCCCCGCCTGGTCGGCGGTTGATCTGAGCTGCTCATGATCGCGGCAGTCTGGCTCCGCGCGCCGGCGCGTGCGCGTCTGCATGCGCTACGCGAACTCTATCGGCGCTTCTTCGGCGAGAACACGCCGGATGCCCGCGGCCGCCGGCTTCTGGCCGAATGGCTGTCGCCGGCGCAGCGCACGCAATTCGAGCAGCACCGGTATTTCGATGTCGTCGGCTGCGATACCGGCAAGACCTATCGCATCCATTATGGCACGGCCGCCAATGTCCATGAGATCGACGAGGCCGGAAATGCGACGATGGGGTGGTGCTTCGTCCCGTCAGGCTTTCTCGTCCCGGGCGACGTGATGCTCGCACAGAAGATCGCGCTCGAGACGGATGAGAGGGGCGCGCTCGCACTCGCCAACAGGTTTCCGCCGGCAACGCATTCGGAGCACTTCTACCGGCGGCCGTTCTAGGGCGAGGCGTTCAGTGTGTGGTGCGATAGGCATCCACCGCGTGCGCCGCAAAAACGCCGATGCTGCAAAGCGCGAGCAGGGCCGAGATCAGCTCGATCATAGCTCGTCCTCCTGCGGCGGCAGGGCGACGAGGTGCTGACAGCAGGAATAATCCCAGATCAGGTCGAGGAAGAATTGCATGGTGGCCGTCCCTGTATGATTTTGACGACCAGTTAACCGACCATCTGTTTCAGGCGTGTTTCGTCGCATCGGGAAACGGGTTTCGTGGAGGCCCCCCGGGCTGGTTTGTGCGCTGCGGAGCCGCTACATCCCGCTCTTGCTCAATCCTGTGAGCCGCGAGGCGGCGCATCACATTGCGAGGCGAAATCATGGCGCAGGTCGAGTGGTTCGACGATCTCACCATTGGAATGCAGTTCAAATCCCCCGAAGTTCACGTCACCGAGGCCGACATCAAGCGGTTCGCGGCCGAGTTCGATCCGCAGCCGATGCATCTCGACCACGAAGCCGCCAAGCAGACCCTTTTCAGGGGGCTCGCTGCCTCGGGATGGCACACCGCCGCGATCGCCATGAACCTTGCGATCCAGACCCGCCCCTTCGGCCCGCATCCGCTGATCGGTGCCGGCGTCGACGGGCTGCGCTGGACCATCCCGGTACGGCCCGATGACCGCCTGCATCTGGTCGGGGAGGTCATGAGCTTGACGCCGTCGAAGTCGAAGCCGCAAGGCATCGCACTGGTGAAATGGACGATGTTCAACCAGAGCGGCGAGGAGGTTTACACCTTCACCCCGATCGCGATCGTGCCGCGGCGGGAGTAGGGCCGGCGGAGCTCTACACAGGCGCCTGAAGCTCTTGCGGGTCACCGGCAGAGGTGGTCATCTCGGCCCGGGGAACACGCTGGAGGCTGACATGAAACGATCTCTTCTCGCCGCCGGGTTGCTGGCCGGCGCCTTGAGCGCAGTCGCTTTGACCGCGAGACCGGTGCAGGCGCAACAATCCAAGGTCGGCGACTGGACCATCGAGAAGCGCACGCAGGACGCGCATTGCAACGCGAGCCGTGGCTACAAGGACAAGGAAGACGAGAACCGGGACTACGTCATCGTCATCACCTATTCCGAAAAGGCTATCGTCATTGTGATGATCTATGACGGCTGGGAGTGGGACAAGGTCGGCGAGATCCTCCGGGCCGATGTCGGCACCGATGACGCCGATATCATGAAGAAGGCGAAGTGGGAGGTCATGGACAAGACCACCGTGCGGGGCATCTTCGAATACGATCAGTCCATGATGGACCGGCTGTCCAAGGCCAAGCGTCTCTCGCTCGATTTCGAGGACGATGACGACGACAGCATCGAGATGCAGGTGCCGCGTGCCGGCGAAGCGCTGGCGGCGCTGAAATTCTGCGAGGAGAATCGCAAGTAAGTTGCCGGAGCAAGCTGCGAGGCCGGCGGGATCGGTGGTGACAAGATTCCGCAGCGCGCCGTCGCCTGACTCATCGCACGCGTGACTCATCGCACACAGTCCGCGCGCTGTTCGCATTTATCCTAGTCTTTGGCGAAAACGTCCAAGCCGCATCCTGCGGTTGACGTTACGCAAGGACGATGTTCGATATTCCAGCATTTCGTTGCAACGTTTTCTCCGCGTCGAAGGGGGCGATTGACCGGCCCGTCTCCTCCGCCATTTCCCGGATCGCAATCTCTGGCGCGCGCGCGGGCCATACGCAGATAGCGTCGTCCGGCCAATGACGATCCTCCACGCAAATCGGTTCTCGTCCCTCGTCGGCGATATCTACGACGCGGCGGTCGATCCCGCGCTGCGCAGCGGGGCGCTGGAGCAGGTTTCGCATTTCGTCGGCGGATGTGCCGCGACCATCCTGTCCAGGGACTCAGCCAGGCTCTCGATCGAGATCCATCAGCATTTTGGCACCGAATCCCGCTTCCGCCAGCTTTATCGCGACCGATATGTGGAGCTCGACCCTCTGCTCGATCGTCATCTCACGCTCGCGGCGGAGCAGACGATCGGCGTAGCCGACATCATGCCTCGTGCGGATTTCCTGGCAACGAGCTTCTATCGCGAGTGGGTGGAACCGCAAGGGGCGATAGACCTTGCAACCGTTGCACTCGAGAAGTCGGACGCGCGCACCACGATCCTGCAGGTGTTGCGCCACCGATCGCGCGGAACCGTTGACGAGCCGATGCGTGAGCGCATGCGGCTGCTTGCTCCGCACCTCCAGCGCTCCAGGATCATGGGCCGGCAGATCAGGGCACGCTCGCATACCGTGGACGACCTTGCCGATGTCCTCGATGGGCTGAGCACGGCGATCTGCCTGCTCGACGCAGATGGCAGGGTCGTGCATGCGAACGCAGCATGCCGCGGGCTGTTCGCCGATGGCAACCTGCTCGCGATGGTCGGCGATCGGATCGTGGCCCGAAACACCCAGACCGACAAAATATTCCGCGGTCTGTGCGAAATCGATGCAGGCAGCGAAACTCGTTCCACTGCCCGCCGTCAGATCGAGCTTGCGACGTCAGTTGATGGGCAGCACTATCTGCTCCACGCTTTTCCCCTGAAGCGCGATCGCAGTCTATCGCGAGATGCTGCAGCTACGGTGCTCTTCGTTCAGAAGGCCTCGGCGGCGACATGGCTGGCAGCCGATGCGATCGCAGCGGCCTTCAGGCTGACACCGTCCGAACTGCGCGTATTGATGGCCATTGTCGAGATTGGCGGCGTTCCCGACATTGCGGCAAAGCTCGGCATCGCTGAAACGACGGTGAAGACGCATCTCGGCCGCCTGTTCGAGAAGACCGGCGCCGGCAGGCAGGCCGATCTGGTCAAGATCGCCACCGGCTTTGCCGTTCCATTCGCGCGGCGAACGAACGGCGGTGACGACGCCGTGTGATCCATTTCACATGGTTCGCCGGTATGTGCCGCAATCTCAATCCATTGTGATGAGCCAAGCTCTCGTGTCCTCCGAATGCAGGACGCGAGTCATTTGATACTTTCGTATATCGCGTCCCAGATAAAGTGAAGAGCAGCAAGCGCCGCGAAGCGATGCCGCGACGGCATCGACCGCGAGTGTGAGGAAACGACAGCGTGTGGCCGGACCTGCTCGTCGGTTGGAGGGATTGCAGTGAACCAGTTTGATTTTTCCGTTCTCAACGTTTCAACGAACGACATTCCCGAAAACGAGCGTGTCCCGCTGCTTCGCGATTTCTATTGCCGCGGGGTGTTGAAGGCGGAGGTCGAGGCGAGGGAAGGCAAGCCGTTCGCAGCGAGCTTCACGTCCCACGTCTTGCCGGAAGCCCAGTTGCTGATCGGAGGATTGTGCGGCGCGCGGGTCATTCGCACCAAGCAGCTGGTTGCCGATGGCGACGACAGCCTGGCCCTGATCGTGAATCGATCTGGCGTGCTTGGGATATCCGAGCGAGGACACGATCTGAACCTTCATGCAGGACAGGCGGTCCTGACGAGCGCGGAGGACGTCACGACGTTCGAGCGATTGTCGCTGGGCAGCTGTTTCTCGCTGCGCGTGCCGAGACGCGTGCTGGCGCCGATGATCGTGGACGTCGATGACGCCGTGATGCGTGTCATGCCCGAGAGCTCAACGGGACTTCGATTGCTGGTCAACTACGCGGAGACCATGGTGCGAGAGAAGGCGTTCGAGACGCCCAATTTGCGGCAGCTCGGGGTCGGACATCTGCACGATCTTCTGGCAATCGTCCTCGGTGCCACCAACGAGCCGCGGGAGCTGGCCGGGCGGCGCGGCGTCAAGGCGGCACGGCTGCAAAAGGCGAAAGTCTCCATCGCCAACAATTGCTGGCGGCAGGACCTGTCGGTGGCCACGGTCGCCCAGGAACTCGGCGTGACGCCGCGCTATCTCCAGCGCCTGTTCGAGGCCGACGGCAAGACGTTCTCGTCCTTCCTGATCGAACAACGCGTCAAGCGCGCCCATCGCATGTTGCGGGAACCCGGATACGCCGAGCGAACGGTGAGCTCGATCGCCTACGATGTCGGCTTCGGCGATCTCTCTTATTTCAACCGCTGCTTCCGGCGAACCTATGGCGCGACGCCGAGTGATGTCAGGAGTGGTGACATGCCGTGACCGTGCGCGACTGAATTTCAACCATCGGCCGATTTCACCAGGAAACGGGGATTTGACATTGATCCTTGATTGCGAAGCCATGACCAAGGCGTTGTGCCGCGGCTTCATTGTTGCGGGCCTATATGGCTCTTCGGCCCTCGCGGGAATGCCCGACGAGATCAGGGTTCCCGGGGAGATCCCCGGCACCTCGCTCCATGCCGAGGGCGCCCAGATCTACGAATGCCAGGCCGCCGGCGCGAACCAGCTGGCTTGGCAGCCGCGAGAGCCGGTGGCGACCTTGATCGACGGTGGTAACTCGGTCGGCCGCCACTATGCAGCGTTGCATTGGGAGACCGTCGACGCCAGCACACTGGTCTGGGAGCACAAGGACGGCAGCCTGGTGAAGGCCAGGATCGTCGCCCGCATCGCCGGCCGCACCACGGACGATCTTCCGTGGCTGAAGTTCAAGGTGCTCGCGCAGACCGGCAATGGCCTGCTCGACGGCGTCACTCATGTCCAGCGCATCAACACGCAAGGTGGCTTGGTGCGCGGTCCGTGCGAACAGGCCGGCGCCTATCGCAGCGCGCCGTATTCGGCCGACTACGTCTTCTGGCGCGCGGAGTAGATCATGATGCAGCGCTGCGTGCGTCGTCGTCAGCCGGAGTGTTGAATGCGTCGCTTTTTCTTCGACCTCATGGTCGACAATGTCGTGAAGATCGACCCCGGCGGCATGGTGTTCGAATGCGCGGAAGCAACATTCGTGGTGGCCAACGAGATGGCGAGCCATCTGTTCGTCTGGCGCAACGATCTGCGTGATCGCGACGCCTGGATCCGCGTGCGGGACAATAGCGGGCGCGAGATCTATCGCGCCGCCGTCTGGTCGGAGAATGCGGAGAGGGTCGGCTGGGACCAGGCGTGAGCGTCCCGGTGACAATGTCGCAACGCTGCATCAGTACTGCACGAAACAGCATCGGTTCGTTCTGAGCCGCGACCCGGTCGCTGCCGTCCAAGTCGGAAGCGACGATCCTTTCTACCTTGGCGTCCAGCGAATCCAATTCGCGTCAGCCAACCTCCTCCGATTGGAGGAGGCTGGCGATTATTTGCCTGTGCGCCGGTGGGGCGTGACGACGGCGACCGAGGAACTGGGAATGAGTGTGACGGGTCTGGGTGAAGTTGCGCGATGGAGTTTCGCGTGGCGGTCGATGCGCATTCTTGTGCCGGCGATTTTGGTTGCGCCGCTGCTCACGGTCGAGCGCGCCGAGGCCGCTTGCACGCCGGTGGCGCCTGTCAGCAACGCGACGATCGTCTGCTCGGGCGACGTCGACACGCAGCAGGGCAATAGCGCCGGCTACGGTACCCACAACGATAACAGCAATACTTATAGGATTGAGGCCGGTGCCAACGTTCACGGAAGCGACTTCGGCATTGCGACCGGGAACGATGGCGACTTCGCCAATATGGGCAAGATCGACGGATCCGGATCTGCGGGCATCTCCGGAGTAACAATGACCGTCTCCAATCTCAGCGGTGCCACGATCACGGGATTTCACGCCATCGCGGCGCAAGGACTTGTTCTCACCAACGCAGGCACGATCGTGAGTAATGGCCGCGGTAGCAATAGCAGCAGCATCTTGGCTGCCACCGCTGACGTGAGCAATTCCGGCACGATCGCCGGGGTCGGCGCTGGCACCATCGGAATCGCAGCAACCACGCTGAATCTAAGCTCGAATACCGGCGTCATCACGGGAGAAGCGGCGGGGATCTCGGTGGAAAGCGAGGCGACCATCGTCAACGGCCTTGGCGGCAGAATATTCGCGACGGATGCGAGCGGCGTAGCCATCTCCTCCAATGCGTCGGGCAAGGTCCAGATCGACAACGCGGGTGAAATTTCAGCCGCGGCGACCGGGATTGCTGCTGGCCAGGTCGTTCTGACGAACCTCGCCGGCGGCACCGTGATCGCACACAATAGCGCAGTCTTCGGTGCGTCCGCAGTCGTCGACAATGCCGGGATCATCGCCGCCGACGGAAGTACCGGCGTTGGCGTCGATGCCGATTCCGGCAACGCGACCGTTCGCAACAGCGGCACGATCTCCGGAACTGATGCCGGCATCCGCGCAAACCGCACCGCAAATGTGGTCAACAGCGGCAGGATCTCCAGCACGGGAGTCGCGATCTTTGCGGAGACGGTCAACGTAACCAATACGGGACTGATTTCGTCGCCGATCGGTTTCGCCCTGAGTGGCGCCACCGTCAACCTCGACAACGCCGGGACCGTTACCGGCGGCCGCGGGGTCAATGCGAGCCTTGGGAACGTCAATAATTCAGGCACGATCATCGGGATTAGCGCCGCAATCAACGCGAGCATAGCCAACGTGACCAATACGGGCCTTGTCCAAGCCACGGCGAGCAATGGCGCGGGTATTCTGGCATTCAATGCCAACGTCAACAATTCCGGAACAATCACTGGCAACTTCGGCATTACGTCAGCGGGCGCGGCGGCGATCACGAACTCCGGCACGATTACCGGCACTGGCGGCACGGCGATCAAGCTGTCGAGTGCGGCTGACACGCTGACACTGCTACCCGGCTCGAAGATCAACGGCGTGGTCGATTTCGGGTTCGGCAATGACGTTGTGAACGTGAGCCTTTCGCCGATCAACGCCAGGGTCTCCTCGCTGACGACGGTCAATCTGCCGACTTTCATCAACTTCAATGGTACCATCAACACCAATGTCTCGGGCGGCAGCTTCAACGGTCCCTCGGTCGTTTCCGGCACCACACTCGCAACATTCGATCCCACCGCGTTGGCGCAGACGGATCGTACGCTGATGGATTTTACCAGCGGCGTGTCCTCGCTGGTGCAAGGCAGGCTGAGCGGTGGCGGCACGGCCGGCAGCAACATGATGGCGATAGCCTATGCGCCCGAGACGGCGCAGGCCGGACCCTTCACCAAGGCACCACACAGTCTCTGGACCGATCCCGCGCCGATCACGGTCTGGGCCAACAGCTTCGGCGGCCAGCGCATCCAGGACGAGACGACCTCCACCCTGCGTGCGACCTCGACGGCGTG
>NZ_JAFCKJ010000015.1 GCF_018130465.1 Bradyrhizobium canariense | reverse complement strand
TCGGCGACTTTCGCTGGGGCGAGGGAGGCCAGAACGAACTCGGCTCCCGGGAGAGCACGGCATAAGCCGTCCAACCACTGCGCAGGGAAGGCCGAGTGATTGGCTACACCTGTATGCTGCTGTGCGGTTTTTCTGCGTGTGCTTTTCGCGCAGCGGACCGCGGGTGCCAGCCGGCACCCGGCCTTCCCTGCGCCCTCTTGGCTTAGAGAGGGTGGAGCGACCAAGCAAAGCTCGGGCGAATCAGCCGCGAGAATGCGAAGGCGTGTCTGCGATTCAAATGCGAGTTAGAAAGCGATGGCTCTGCACCTTGCTCCGTCATTGCGAGCGCAGCGAAGCAATCCAGGCTATTTCCGCGGCACGGATTCTGGATTGCTTCGCTGCGCTCGCAATGACGATGTGGAGAGAGTGTGCACCACACTCCGCTCTCGTGCCCTGGACGTCGCGCAGCGCCGTTGCGGTGCGCTGCAGAGCCGGGGCCCATCCCTCCACATTACGCCGTATCGCCTCTGGGTCCCGGCTCTGCGCAGCAACGCCATAAGCGCGTTGCAGCTTGTCCGGAACGCGAGGAGGCTCCGTGTGCGGCTTTCAAAGATCGCCACCGCTGCGAAAGATTCCGCAGGCTCTGCGCAGGACCCGCACGCGGAAATTACGCGCGCCTCACCCCTGGCTCGCGACGCGTGCGCGGTCGAGATGTTCCTCGATCTTGGGGCGGTCGCGGGTGCGCTCGAAACTGGTGCAGAGCAGTTCGGTCTCCTCGAGCGAGACCGGGGCGCGATACAGCCGGCACATGAATTCGGCCGTTGTGCGCCCCTTGCCGGTACCCGGCCCGCGTTCGGCGAGAAACATGCAGTCCCGGCAGACGCTGGCATCGAGCCGCTGATGTGCCGCATCGAGATGATTGAGGATCTCCCGCAGCGAATCGCGCAGCCTGACGCACTCGTCGGTTCCGAGCGCAGTGACCGCGTTCAGCACGTGATTGATCGGATCGTGCTGGTTCAGGCATTTCTCGCCCTGTGCAGTGACGTGGAGAACGACGGAACGCTTGTCCTCGTGCGACGGCTTTCGCACCAGGAAGGACTTACCCTCCAGCGTCTTCACGATCTGCGATGCGGTCGCCCTTGTGGCTCCGATGAAGCCGGCGAGCGCAGACGGCGTGCGCGAAAACCTGTTGGCACGGCCGAGAAAGCGCAGCGCCATCCATTCCCGATCGCGCAACCCATGCTGATTGCCTTCGAAATACCAAGCCCTCGCCGCCTGAACCAGCAGCTCGACGGCTTCTCTTGCCAATGGCATGAATTCCTACCTTGCTCCGGGAGTCACGTCTGCGGCGCCCCGGAGCCGCCTTCCGTCGTCGCGCGCGAGCCGTTTGCGAGAAGCCGTACCATCCGCAATCTCCGACCCATGCACCGTGCTCTTCTCTCGCGTGAACGCATGGACTGCCCGGCGCCCGACCTGCACCGATGGGCACTGCAAGCTATGGCGCGGGAAGCGGTGTTGCTGATGGTATGCCAATCGCGGCGTCGTCGCACGGGAGCCCGAGTAGCCGTCGCCAGCAGACGATGGATCGGAGTAGTTCAACCGAAGCCCCTAAAGTTCAAGTCACAAGCAGACGTTTCTTATCTTCCGACGAAACGATGAATGAGCTTCTCAACAAAATCAAGTAGAGACCCTCCCGGAGACGGGATGTCGTCGCAGGCGAATGTAACGTTCAAGACAATCTCGCTCTTCGGGACACATGATGGTGAACGCAATACGCTGGCCCACGAGCAACATGCACTCGACTATGCGACGATTTCATTGCACGGCGCGTTGTTGGCTGTCGCTGATGCAAGTTGAACGAAGCTTGTGCATGACGACGATGTGCATCGGCATATCATCCACAACTTGTGCGTTCTGCCGTCAAATCGCACAAGGGAACTCACAGGAATTACACGTGGCGGTTGTCCAGGCCGGGATCGTGGAGTCGTCGGCTCAGTCGCTTTCGGCGCGGCTGTGCGATTCGCTCACCCGAACGGTGGGGGCGATCACGGCGGAAACCGTGCGACGGCTGTGCACGCGCATGCGCTGGATGCGTGGCGGCATGCGCAATCGCCTGTCGAAAACAACGAGCAAGGTGCGATTCGCGGGGGCGCCTCGCGCGCCGACTCAACCTGAGACTTGCTACTCGCCCCTGAGCATGTCCCGCAGCTCGCGGAACGGATCGGCACTTGGCGGAGCCGAGGCGTCCTGCCGCATCGCGCCGTAGATTCTCGGAACCATGTCGACGGCCTGGTCGAGACCCGAATCACGTCCCGCCTGGTATCCGCCCATCAGGCGAAGGTCCCGCGTGTCCTCGTATTTGGCGATCATGGCGCGCAGCTTGCTCACCAGTTCGCGTTCTTCGGGGTCCCAGACGTTATGGGCGAGGCGGGAGACGGAACCCAGAACATCCACCGCCGGATAACGTGCCTGGTCGGAGATGTGCCTGGAGAGCACGATGTGCCCATCGAGCGTGCTGCGGATGGTGTCGGCGATCGGCTCGTTGTGATCGTCGCCGTCCACCAGCACGGAGAAAATCCCGGTGATCGTCCCGGATCCCTCCTCGCCGGGTCCGGCGCGCTCCAGAAGGCGCGGCAGATCGGTGAAGACGGTGGGTGCGTAGCCGCGCGCGACCGCGGGCTCACCGGCGGCGAGCGCGACTTCGCGGGCGGCGTGGGCGAAGCGGGTGATCGAATCGACCATGAGCAGGACCGATTCGCCCCGGTCGCGGAAATATTCGGCGACCGCCATGGCCGTCTTCGGCGCCAGTCGCCGCATCATCGGGCTCTCGTCTCCCGTCGACACGATCGTGACGGCGCGGTGACGATCGGCGCCCAGCACGTCCTCGATGAACTCGCGCACCTCGCGACCGCGCTCGCCGACCAGGGCCAGCACGACGGTGTCAAAACCCTGACTGCGGGCGAGCATCGCAAGCAGCGTCGATTTACCGACGCCGGAACCGGCAAAGATGCCGACGCGCTGGCCGGCGCAGATCGGAGCGAACAGGTCGATGACGCGTACGCCGGTGCGCAGCGGCTTGTGGACCCGCGCGCGCTTCATGGCCGAAGGCGCCTCCGCCTCGGCCGAGACCGGACGCGACCCGTGGGTGAGAGGGCCCTGTCCGTCCAGCGGCGCCCCGAGCGCGTTGATGACGCGGCCCTTCCAGCTCGGATTGGGCGCGAAGGACAGTGGGGGCATCCGGTAGGCGACCGAGCCGAGGCCGCCGGCGAACTGCCGGTCGAACGGCTTGGCGATGATGCCCTCGCTGTCGATCCGCACCACCTCGCCGATCTGGGGCTTGCCGCCGGAGTTGACGCCGATCAGTTCGCCAAGCCTGACGAAGCGCGACAGGCCGGAGACGCGGAAATGCGTCGACGCGATCTCGGAGATCGCGCCGCTGACGCTTGCCAGGGGAGTGCTCTGCTGAAGCTCCAGCAGCGCCCACTCAAGTTGCCGAAGAGCGTTCAAGGAAACCGTCCAACTTCATTGCGCGCGGGGCGCAGTCTATTTGCCGGGTTCGCCCAGCGTCCGGATTGCGTTCTGGAGCGAGCTCTCGGTACCCTCGATCATCGAATTGGTGCCGTCGAAGGCGCGCGAGGCCGCGATCAGCTTCGTCAATTCCATCATCGGATTGGCGCCGGAGCCCTCGACATAGCCCTGCTTGAAGCCGTCGCGGGAGAAATCGGCGATGGCGGTCGCGGGCCGATTGGGCGTGACGCCCGAATTGCCGTAGCGGTCGAGATTGGCGTCGGTGGGAATGTTGAACAGGCCGATGGTGCCGATCTCGTTGTTGTCCTGGGTGATCGCGCCGCTGCGCGCGATCGAGATCGGTCCGCCGTTCGGATCGAGGGTGATCTGCGCGCCGCCGGAATCGATGACGGGGAAGCCGGACACGGTCTGAAGGTCGCCGTTGGGGGCGATCTGGAGGCGGCCGTCGCGCGTATAGACCGTGCCGTTCGGACCGGCGAAGGCGATCCAGCCCTGTCCGACCACGGCGACGTCGAGCGGGTTACCGCTCTCGGTGATGCTGCCCATCTCGCGCGAGATGATGTTGTCGCCGGGCGAGGAGAAGGCGACCGGGTTCGCGCCCGCCTTGGACAGCACGGTCTCGAACTTCACCACGTCGGTGCGGAACGCCGCCGTGTTGACGTTGGCGACGTTGTTGGCGATCGTCTGGAGGCGCTTTTCGAGGGCGACCTGCGCCGACAATCCCACATAGAGAGCCGATTGCATGGCTTACTTCCCGAACTTGATGGACTGAAGCTTCGACAGCATGTCGGTATCCATGCCGATCGACGCCGCCCCGCCGATCAGGACCAGCGCCGGGTTGGTCGAGTTGTCGCTCTGGGCCTGGGTCGCATCCCACATCGCGGCAAAGCGCTGCACGAATTTGGTGACCTTGGCCGGGTCCTGGAAATCGGTGAGATCGATCTTGCTCGTGATCATCTTGGCCTGGGCGTCGATGTCGGACGAGCTGATCGTGGACGACCAGCCCATGGCGGTCTGAACCACTTGGGTCAACGCCTTGTCGGCCAGGATCTGGTAGCCGGTCGTGATCGTGGAGGCCTTGCGCGTGAAATAGAGCGCCAGCCGCAGGCCCTCGTTCTGGTCGCCGGCCTTCTCCTCCATCGTCTGCGTGACGTATTGGGTCGCCGTGCCGGTCGTGGCCGCGGCGGCTTGGGTCGCCTTGTCGCCGAGGGCGGCGAAATTGAACGCGGCGGCGAATTGCCGGTAGCGGGTGTCGGTCAGCTTGTTGGCGAAGGTCGTGTTGTCGGCGATACCCTCGGTCAGCACCTTGCGCATGAACGCCTTGGCGTAGGTCATGTCGCTGAGACCAAAGGCCTTCATCGCGTAGGAGTAGAGGCGATAGTCCTTCAGGAAGTCGTCGATGGTCTTCACGTTGCCGATGTGGCTGAGGAAATAGTCGGTGTCGCGGCTGACATCCGGCTGCGTCGCGACCTGCGTCAGCGACTTGCCCATGTCCTTGGTCAGTCTGGTGTAGTCCGCGATGGTGGATAGCATGACACGCGTCCCTCTGGCCGCTCTTGCGACGTCGTCCCAAGCTGCCGCGAATTGCTTGCGCGAGGCTGGCGACGGGCAAGCCAGCCTCGCGCAAGGCTCGCCGACTAGATATTCCCGCTGGGATCGGTGATGGAGCGGCGCGTTGGGCAGTTTCGTGGGGATCGTCATCACGGTAGCGGCACTGCTGGGCGGATTTGCCGCCATGGGCGGGCATCTGAGCGTGCTGATGCAGCCGTGGGAGTTCGTGATCATCATGGGTACCGCGGCCGGCACCTTCATCATGGCCAATCCCTGGAAGACGGTCGCGGATACCGGGCTTGCCTGCATGCAGGCAGTGACGGGGGCGGTGCCCGGTCAGCGCTACTATCTCGATCTGCTCGGCGCGCTGCACGCGCTGATGCGGGAGCTGCGCGGCAAGGGCCGCAACGAGGTCGAGGCACATATCGACGATCCCGCGTCCTCCGAGATCTTCAAGGCGTTCCCGAGCGTGCTCGGAGATCCGTCGCTGCTCCAGTTCATCTGCGACTATGTGCGCCTCATCATCATGGGTAACGCGCGAACGCACGAGATCGAAGCGCTGATGGACGAGGAGATCCACACCATCGTGAAGAGCAAGCTGGCGCCCTACCACGCGCTGGTGGTGGTCTCGGAAGCGCTGCCCGCGCTCGGCATCGTCGCCGCGGTGCTCGGCGTCATCAAGGCCATGGGTGCGCTCGACCAGTCGCCGAAGCTGCTGGGCGGCTTCATCGGCGCCGCCCTCGTCGGCACCTTCGCAGGTATCTTCCTGTCCTACGGCATGATTTCGCCCTTCGCGATGAAGGTGAAGATGACGCGCGAGAAGCGCTGCCGTCCCTATATCATCGTCAAGCAGACGCTGCTGGCGTTCATGAACGGCGCCATGCCGCAGATCGCCGTCGAGCACGGCCGCAAGATGATCGCGAGCCCCGAGCGGCCCTCGATCGACGTCGTCGAGAACGAGACGATCGCGGGCCCCAAGGCTGTCGTGACCGAGGCTGAACCGAAGGCTGCGCGCGCATGATGACGGAAGACCTCGACGTCGATCAGCGGAAGCAGCTGCCGAACTATCTGCTGGACGCCGCCGGCATATCGATCGAGCGCATGCCGATGCTCAATGTGATCTTCGATCGCATGGCGGCATCGTGCACGGACAGCCTCCAGCCGATAGCGGGAACGCCGTGCTATTTCTCGGTCAACGGCATCACCAACGACCGCGTCGGCGACATCATCAAGGACTACGAGGCCAACGCGGTCGCGGCTGTGCTCTATGCCGAGCAGTGGGACTCCCGCATCATCATCATGCTCGACCGCGACTTCGTGTTCACCATGGTCGAGGCGATGTTCGGCTCCGACGGCGCCGAACCGCCGCTGGACGTCGAGCGCAGCTTCTCGAACATCGAGATCCGCCTGGTCCAGGCGCTGTTCGAGCGGTTCGCCAAGGCGCTGCAATCCGCTTTCGCCGGCACCTCCAACGTCACCTTCCGCGTGGAGCGGGTCGAGACCGCCATGGCGTCGCTGGCAATCGGGCGAAGCGGCAACATGTCGATCTGCGCGAACATCATGCTGCAGGCACTCTACCGCGGCGGTCAGATGTTCCTCATCATTCCGCACTCCGCGCTCAACCCGCTCAGGCAGAAGCTCGCGACCGTCGTCGTCAGCGACGGCCGCGCGGCCGATCCGCGCTGGCGCGAGCAGATGGAAACCGAGGTTCACCGCACCGAGGTGACGCTCAGCGCGGTGCTGGACGAGAAGATGATCTCGCTCGGCGACGTCGTGAAGTTCCAGGTCGGGCAGGTGCTCGAGCTCGAAGCCACGCCGCGCACGCTGGCTCGGCTCGAGAGCAACAACCAGGTGCTGTTCTGGTGTCAGATCGGCCAGCTTGATGGCTATTACGCCATGCAGGTGGCAGATCCCGTCGATCAGAAACGGGAGTTCGTCGATGATATCCTATCTCGTTGATGCCGTGCTGCTGATTGCGCTCGCCTTCACCAGCATGCGGGTGACACGGATGCATCGCGAGCTGGCGCGGCTGCGCAGCTACCAGGGCGAGTTCTCGACCATCGTCCAGGAGACGGCGGGCGCCTTCGACACGGTCATCACCGCGGCGCATGATTCCACCGCAAATCTCGGACGGCTCGCCAACGTGCTGAGCACGAAGATCGATCAGGCCCACGAGGCGATCGCGGCGCTCGATGCGAGGAGCGGGCTAGCATCCGCGGCGACTGCGGGCGGCGCCGACGTGAACAAGCATTGAAGCCGAAGCCGGCGGAATAAATACGATCGGAACGTCGCGGCGCTCCGGGAGCGGAAATACCAAGAGGCGGTACCAAATGGCGCAATCCTTCGACTATGAGTCAGCATCGGCGTCCGACGAGGGGCATACCGAGACATCTCCGCTGGAGCGGCTGGCGGAGATCGCCGCGCGCACCGCGGAGGAGAGTGGCAAGTTCGCCAATGTCGATGCCATCCTGCGCATTCCCGTGACCATGCAGGTGGTGCTGGGATCGGCGACCATTCCGGTGGCAAACCTGATGAAGCTCGGCCGTGGCGCGGTGGTTCCGCTGGACCACCGGGTCGGCGAACCCGTCGACGTCGTCGTCAACGGCCGCATCGTCGCCCGCGGCGAGGTGGTCGTGGTCGAAGAAGACAATTCCCGTTTCGGCGTCTCGCTTACCGAGATTGTCGGGCCGTTGGGGCAGGGTGATACCTGACCATGGCGGCACAGGTCGGCATCGCTCCCATCAAGCAGCGAGGCGTTGCCACGCTGGGTGGAACGGAGAAGGTCGCGGCACTCCTGCTCGCCATGGGCCGGCAGGCGGCCGCGAGCGTGCTCGCGCAGTTCGAGCCGCAGGATATCCGCATCGTTACCAAGGCCGCGGCCGAGCTGCGGCCGATCACCGCGCAGGAACTCGAGTCGATCGTCGAGGAGTTCGCCCAGCAATTCTCGATGGGCGCCAACATTCTCGGCACCCTGGGTGGCCTGGAAGCCGTGCTCGGCGACGTGCTTCCGGCCGACCAGGTCTCTGCCATCATGTCGGACCTGCTCGGCAATTCGAGCCGGTCGGTGTGGGATCGCGTCTCGTCGGTATCGGAAAACTCGCTGGCGACCTACCTGTCCAAGGAGCATCCGCAGACCGCGGCGCTCATCCTGTCCAAGGTCAAGCCGTCCTGCGCCGCCAAGGTCATGAGCCAGTTGCCGTCGAGCCTGCGCAACGAGCTGATGCGGCGCGTGCTCAGCCTCAAGCCGATCGTCGACGATGCCATGAAGGTGCTCGAGAAGACGCTGCATGAGGATTTGACGCTGAACTTCGCTCGCAACCTCGGCGCGGACACCTACGCCCGCGTCGCCGACATCATCAACAAGATGGAGCGCGGACACATCGAGGACATGCTGAAGAGCCTGTCGGAGAAGCGGCCGAAGTCGGCCGAAGTGCTGAAGGAGCTGCTCTTCACCTTCGACGACGTGACCAACCTGACGCCGAAGGCGCGCACCATGATCTTCGACCAGGTGCCGACCGATCGCATCGTCATCGCGCTGAAGGGCACCGACAAGCACTTCCGCGAGATGATCCTGTCCTCGGTCGCCTCGCGCGTCCGCCGGGTCGTCGAGCACGAACTCGCCATCGGCGAACCGTCGAACCAGCGCGACGTGCTGGAGGCGCGGCGCGTGATCACCGACCTCGCGCTCGACCTGGCGGAAAAGGGCGAAATCGAGCTCAACCCCGAGCAGGAGGATGAGCTGGTCTTCCGCTGACCGCTGAACGGGCATGGCAGAAACAACCGATCAGGAGAGCAAGACAGAAGAGCCGACCGAGAAGAAAGTCCGCGATGCGCTCGAACAGGGCAAAATCCCGGTCTCTCGGGAGGCTCCCATCTTCGCCTCGATGGCCGCGCTGATGGTGATCCAGGCGTTCCTGATCGGCCAGGGCGTGCAGCAATTGACGCCAACGCTGACGGGCTTTCTCGACGATCCCGGCGGCTTCCCTCTCAGCACCGGGGCCGACGCCCAGAATCTCCTCACCGTGGTGGGCCTTCAGGCACTGCGGTTCCTGATGCCGCTGGTCGTCATCCTGGCAGCGTTCGGGCTCGCAGCCTCGCTGTTGCAAAACGCTCCCAGTCTGGTGCTCCAGCGCATCACGCCGGACCTTTCGCGAATCTCCCCGCTCAGCGGCTGGAGCCGGCTGTTTGGATCGCAGGGCCTCGTCGAGTTCGGCAAGTCGCTGTTCAAGCTCGCCGCGGTGACCGTCGTCGTCGCGTTCGTGCTGCGCTCGTCGGAAGCGAGGGCGTTCGAGGCGATGTACACCGATCCGGTGGCGCTGCCGGAGATGATTCTCAACATCGCCATGCGGATCGTCTCGGCGATCTGCATCGCCACCATCGTCCTGGTCGCGGTCGATCTCGCCTGGGCGCGCTTCCACTGGCGGCGCGAGCTGCGCATGACGCGGCAGGAGATCAAGGACGAGCACAAGCAGGCCGAAGGCGATCCGCTGATCAAGGCGCGTCTGCGCTCGCTGGCGCGCGACCGCTCGCGCCAGCGCATGATCGCCTCCGCATCGCGCGCGACGCTGGTGATCGCGAACCCGACGCACTTCGCGATCGCGCTGCGCTACAATCGCGAGGAAAATCCGGCGCCGATCGTCGTGGCCAAGGGCATGGACGTGATAGCGCTGAAGATCCGCGAAGTCGCCGAGCAGAACCGGATTCCGGTGATCGAGAACAAGGCGCTGGCGCGCGCGCTCTACGAGGCGGTTCAGGTCGACCAGGTGATTCCGGCGGAGTTCTTCAGGCCGGTCGCCGAGATCATCTACTTCCTGCAATCCAAGCAGACGCCGCGGACCGAGAAGGTCCAGTAGAATTCCGAGGACGGCGTCTGTTCCATCAGCCTGACGAAAGCTTGCGACCCTAAGGTTACACCGTCTGAACCAGAATGGTGCTGCCGTGGGACCGCTCTATCTCTTCGAACTCGCATCGTCGCAGGCGCGATACCTCGAGCTCCGCCAGTCGACGATTGCCACCAACGTCGCCAACGCCAACACGCCGGGCTTCAAGGCGCGCGACGTCGAGCCCTTCAACAAAGTGCTGGACGGCATGCCGGTGAGGCTCGCGATGACGTCGCCGTCGCATATGCAGCTCTCTGCCGCCGAGAGTGACACGCGGGCGAACGCGAAAAAGGACAGCTGGGACGTGGTTCACTCCGGCAACTCCGTCAGTCTCGAGCAGGAAATGATCAAGGGCAGCGACGTCAGTCGCGACTACTCGATGAACTCGGCGGTCGTGCGGTCGTTTCACCGCATGCTGCTGTCGAGCGCGAAGACCTGAGGTGAACTGACATGCTGGACTCACTGCAATCCTCGTTGACGGTCGCGAGCTCGGGGCTCGAAGCGCAGTCGACGCGCATGCGCATCGTCTCGGAGAACCTCGCCAACGCGACGTCGACGGGACGCGCCGCCGGCGCCGATCCCTATCAGCGCAAGACGATCACCTTCGATGCCGCGATGGACCGCGCCTCGGGCGCGCAGCTGGCGAAGGTCAAGGAAATCGGGGTCGACACCACGCCGTACCGCGTGGAGTACGACCCGGGGCATCCCGCTGCCGACAAGGCCGGCTACGTCAAGCTGCCGAACGTCAACATGATGATCGAGATGGCGGACATGCGGGAAGTCAACCGGTCCTATGAAGCCAATCTCCAGGTGGTGAAACAGGTGAGGTCGATGCTGGGCATGACCATCGACCTGCTGAGGAGCTGACAATGCTTGAAGCGATTTCATCCACGGCGATTTCGGCCGGGCAAGCGGCGAGCCGCGCGACCGAGACGCAGGCCATCTCGCCGGCGGCGACGCCCGCGATCCAGTCCGGCGGCGACGTCGGATTCGAATCGGTGATGAAGCAGGTGACGACGGACGCGATCGGGACGCTGAAGGCGGGCGAGGCGGCCTCGATCTCGGCGATGCAGGGCAAGGAATCGACGCGGCGCGTCGTGGAGGCGCTCATGTCGGCCGAGCAGGCCTTGCAGACGGCGGTCGCGGTTCGCGACAAGGTCGTGCAGGCCTACCAGGAAGTCGTTCGGATGTCGATCTGATCAGGGAGTGACGCTGTGAAATCGCTTGCCATTGCGGCTACGGGCATGAACGCCCAGCAGACCAACATCGAAGTCATCGCGAACAACATCGCCAACATCAATTCGACGTCGTACAAGCGGGCGCGGGCAGAATTCACCGATCTGTTCTACCAGATGGACCGCATGCAGGGCGTTGCGAACACCAGCGGCTCGTCGCCGATTCCGGAAGGCGCCAATCTCGGCCTCGGCGTCAAGTCGGCGGCGATCCGCAAGCTGCACATCCAGGGCGCGCTCACGCAGACCGGCAATCCCTACGACATGGCGATCAACGGTCGCGGCTGGTTTCAGGTGCTCGGCCCGAACAACGAGGTGCAGTATACCCGCGCGGGCTCGTTCAACACCAATGCCAACAGCCAGCTCGTCACGACCGACGGCTACCTGCTGGATCCGGCAATCACGGTGCCGCAGGGAACGGTCCAGGTCACGGTCAACCAGACCGGACAGGTATTCGCCAAGCTGGATACGGAAGTGAACCCGAGGCAAATCGGCCAGCTCAACCTCGCCAACTTCGCCAACGAAGCCGGCCTCGAACCGCTGGGCAGCAATCTCTATCGCGAGACCACGGCGTCCGGCACGCCGGTCGTCGGGCTGCCCGGCGATTCCGGCTACGGCAAGATCAACCAGCAATATCTCGAAGCCTCGAACGTCGACCCGGTCAAGGAAATCACCGAGTTGATCTCTGCCCAGCGCGCCTACGAAATGAATGCCAAGGTCATCCAGGCCTCGGATGAAATGGCCCAGACGGTCTCGAAGGGCATGCGCTAGTTCCGGTGTATCCATGTTGAACAGGATGGGCTTGATCATGCGCGGGTTGGCCGCCGTGCTGCTGGTTCTCGTCTCGGCGCAGGTCGCCGCGGCCGAGGAGAAGCGGCTTCCCGTGCCGGCCGTCTCGATCCGTGCCGGCGAGCTGATCCGGGATGACATGATCACCGAGCGCGCCTTCGCGCCGAACGTGCTCGGTGTCGCCATGTTCATCGAAGGACGCCATGTCCTGGTCGGCCGCATGGCGCGCCGCGCGCTGCTGCCCGGCCAGCCGATCCCGACCAATTCGGTGGAGGATCCCTGGACGGTCGCCCGCGGCGCGATGGTCAAGGTCGTGGTCGAAGACAGCGGCCTGTCGATCGTGACCTACGGCGCAGCGATGCAGTCGGGAGCGCCCGGCGCGCTCATCCCGATACGAAACACCGATACGGGCGTGATCATCCGGGGCGTCGTCCAGCCGGACGGCACCGTCAAGGTCGTGGACGGGTCATGACCAGAGTCCTGCTTGCGCTCGTCCTGCTCGTTTGCGCCGCCAGCGCCCAGGCCGCCGTCCGCATCAAGGACATCGCGGACATCAAGGGATTGCGCGAAAACCAGATCGTCGGCTACGGCCTCGTCATCGGCCTGAACGGCACCGGCGACACGCTCCGCAATGCGCCGTTCACGGAGCAGTCCCTGCAGTCGATGCTTGAGAACATGGGCATCAATGTCAGAAACGAGACCACGAGCACCAACAATCCCCCGCGTCCGACGACGCTGCGCACGCGCAACGTCGCGGCCGTGATGGTGACCGCGGACCTGCAGCCTTCGATCGGTGCGGGCGAGCGCATGGACGTGACCGTGTCGTCGCTCGGCGATGCGACCTCGCTGCTCGGCGGCACCCTGGTGATGACGTCGCTGCGCGCGGCGGACGGTGCGGTCTATGCAGTGGCGCAAGGCGCGGTCACGGTCGCCGGCTACAGCGTCGGAGGCCAGGCCCAGAACGTCAGCCAGGGCACGCCGACCGCGGGCCGCATCCCGAACGGCGCGCTGGTCGAGCGCGAGGTGCAGGGTAGTCTCCATGAAATGGAGTACCTGGTGCTGGAGCTTAAGAACCCCGACTTCGTCACCGCAACGCGAATCCTCGACGCCATCAACCGCTACGCGGGTGGCCGCTACCGCGCGCAGATCGCTTTCGAGCGCGACTACCGCACGATCGTGCTGTCGAAGCCGCGCCACATCGGCCCGGTCCGCTTCCTTGCCGAAATCGGCGAGCTGACCGTCGAGCCGGACACGCCGGCGCGAGTGGTGATCAACGAGCGTACCGGCACGGTGGTGATCGGACGCGACGTACGGATATCGACTGTTGCCGTGACGCACGGCAATCTGACGGTCCGCGTCACCGAGCTTCCCGTGGTGTCGCAGCCGGCGCCGTTCTCGCAAGGGCAGACGGTGGTCGTGCCCCAGACCGTGGTCGAGGCCAACGAGGCCGGATCGCAGGTGGCGATCCTGAGCGGCGTCGATCTCCAGCGCCTGGTGCGCGGGCTGAACCAGATCGGCCTGAAACCATCAGGCATCATCGCGATCCTGCAGGCGATCAAGACGGCCGGCGCCCTTCAGGCGGATGTCATCGTGCAATGATGCGTAAGCGTCGTGCAAGCTTGGTCGCTCAATGCTCTGGTCTCGACCGAGAATCGCACGCGGGCCGATGTTGAAGCTGGATCATAAAGCCAAACTCCTCCTCCTGGTCGCGGCCTCCGCGCTCGCGAGCGCCTCGCCCGCGCTGGCGCTGGATGAGGCCAAGCCGTCGAGGCCGCTCAACCTGCTGTCCTTCGCGCGCGCCCGCGCGCCTGGACCGCAGAAGCCGATCACGTCGATCCCGAGCGACAATGCGTCGATGCGGGCGACGGCGTGGGCAGCCGAAGATTCAGGACCCGCGACCACGGGTGCCGTGCCAGCTTCCGAGAAGCCCGCGCCGCCACCCGCAGCCGCGCCCGTGCGACCGGCCAGGCCCGGCAGCGTCACGGCGCCGCCGAAGCCGGTGCCGCCCCAGGCCGCTGCAACCGCGGACAACGAAGTCGCCCTGTTCTGCAGCAATGTCGCCGACCCCGCCGTCGATGCAAGGCTGGCCTGGCAGCTCAAGGAGCTGGAGAAGGCCGAGAATCAGCTCCGCGAGCGGATCGCCGAGGTCGAGGCCAAGCGCGCCGAATACGAGAAGTGGATGGCGTTGCGCGACGACTTCCTGAAGAAGGCCGAAGCGAGCGTCGTCGAGATCTACTCGCGCATGAAGCCGGACGCCGCCGCGACCCAGATCGCCGGAATGGCGGACGAGACGGCTGCGGCCGTGCTTGCAAAGCTCAGCCCGAGGAGCTCGAGCGCAATCTTCAACGAGATGGAGACGGGGCGCGCGGCGCACCTCGCCGATCTGCTCGGCGGGATGCGTCGCGTGGATGACGGAAAGACCAAATAGATGAAGAAACTGATCCTCATCCTGTCGCTATTATCGCTTGCCGGATGCGTCACCGATCCGGCCGAGGTCCTGACCGGTCCGCGATTGTCGCCGGTGGGGAGCGGCTTGAGGACGCAGGCCGAACCGATTCCCGTGACGCCCCGCATGCGCTCGCCCGTCAGCTATCGCTCGACCTGGGACGACGGAACCGATCTCTACCGCGATCCCCGTGCCCGGCGCACCGGCGACGTCGTGACGGTGATCATCTCGATGCAGGACAAGGCCAAGCTCGACAACAAGACCGACCGCTCGCGCGATTCGCAGATCAAGTTCGGGCTCGACTGGCTGATGGACGTCGCGGGATGGCAGGACAAGGGCTCGACGAGCGCCAACCTCAACACCAACACCCAGATCAAGGGCAACGGCCAGATCGACCGCACCGAGGACATCAAGCTGTCGATCGCAGCCGTCGTCACCGACGTGTTGCCGAACGGCAATATGATGATCAGCGGCTCGCAGGAATTCAAGGTCAACACGGAGATGCGCGTGCTCAACGTCGGCGGCATCGTGCGTCCACGCGATATCTCGCGAACCAACACGATCTCATACGAGAAGATCGCCGAGGCGCGCGTCGCCTATGGCGGTCGCGGAAATCTGTCTGACGTGCAGCAGCCTGGATGGGGACATCGGATCTATGACGCCGTGGCACCATTCTGAGAGCAGCGACCGTCGGGCCGCGTCACGAGGGCAGGGGACGTCATGCGCCTGATTGCGGCCATCGTGGTGCTGACCCTGATTGCGATCGGCGCGGGCGCGCTTGCCGGCCTGCATCTGTTTGCGGCCGCCGAGCGCGTCGCCGATGCGAAGAAAACCGCCACGCCGCCGCCTCTTGCCTCGAGCTACGCCGGCAGCGCGCGGCTCAGGAAATTGTCCCCGATCGTGACCAATCTCGGCGCGCCGGCCAACAACTGGGCCCGCATCGAAGCCTCCATGGTGACCGAGAGCATGAGCGACGAGGATGCCGGCATCCTTGCGGCCCATATCAGCGAGGACATCGTCACCTATCTGCGGTCGGCGACGGTTGCGCAGTTCGAGGGATCGCGCGGGCTTCAGCATCTGCGTGACGACCTGACCGAGCGCGCCAATATCCGCTCCTCGGGCAAGATCCGCGAATTGATCATTGAGACGTTGGTGATCCAGTGAAGCTGAGAGTCCTGCTGCTTGCGTTGATCCTGGTCGTGCTGCCCGAGGTGGCACTGGCCCAGATTCCGGACCTCAATTCGCTGCTGCCGCCGGGCAACGGCTCCACCAGCGGCCGGATCATCCAGTTGATGGCGGTGATCACGGTGCTGTCGGTGGCGCCGGGGCTGCTTATCATGGTGACGAGCTTCACGCGATTTGCGGTGGCGCTGTCGTTCCTGCGCGCCGGTCTCGGCCTCCAGACCACGCCGGCCAATCTGGTGCTGATCAGCCTCGCGCTGTTCATGACGTTCTACGTGATGGCGCCGACCTTCGACCGCGCCTGGGAAACCGGCGTTCAGCCGCTGATGAAGAACGAGATCTCGGAGGAAGAGGCCTATCTGAAGATCACCGATCCGTTCCGCGAGTTCATGCTGGCCCATGTTCGCGACAAGGATCTGCAGACCTTCGAATCGCTCGCCGCGGAGAGCTTCCGCAGGAAGTTCGACGACAAGCGCGTCGACATGCGCGTCATCATTCCGGCCTTCATGATTTCCGAGCTCAGGCGTTCGTTCGAGATCGGATTCCTCATCATCCTGCCGTTCCTCGTCATCGACATGATCGTGGCGACGCTGACCATGTCGATGGGCATGATGATGATGCCGCCGACGATCCTCGCACTGCCGTTCAAGATGCTGTTCTTCGTGCTGATCGACGGCTGGAACCTGCTCGCCTCCGGACTGGTGCGGTCGTTCTCATAACAGCAACGAGCGCCAGCCGGCGGCGGGTTATGGTTAGCGAGAAGTACCGGCCTATGGTTAGCGGTAGGTAACGTTAACCATCTGATTTTACAATGAAATTCAAGCCGATCTTAATCCGCGCGCAAGATTCGGCGTGCTAGCAATGCGGCACGGCGGGTTGGACCCCACCCACGTCAGTCCAAAGGCATGATGCCGCCCCTCCGTACCGGTGAAAGCCCGGTATGTCCCCTCGTGAAAATGTAACGCGTACATAAAGGGACATTCGCAATGTCAAGCCTGCTTACGAACTCGACAGCCATGACCGCGCTCCAGACCCTGCGGTCTGTCAGCTCGCAACTCTCCACCACGCAGAACCGGATCTCGACCGGCCAGCGCGTGTCCACCGCGTCCGACAACGCCGCCTACTGGTCGATCGCGACCTCGATGCGCGCAGACAACGCCGCGCTCTCCGCGGTCTCCGACTCGCTCGGTCTGTCGGCTGCGACCGTCGACACGCAGTACACCGCTCTCACCACGGTTATCGGCGACAAGGACTCCGGCCTGACCAAGCTCCAGGCGCTGCTGGTCGAAGCCAAGACCGCCGGTGTCGATCGTACCAAGATCCAGGCGGACGTCACCCAGATCCAGCAGCAGATGAAGGCGACCGCCAGTGCTGCGACCTTCAACGGTATCAACTGGCTGAGCACGACGACCGGCACCACACCGACGAGCTTCAGCCTGGTGTCGTCCTACTCGCGTGTCGGCGGTACGCCCACCATCGGCTCCATCACCGTGACGACCGCCAACTACACGCTCTACTCCAGCACGGCGACCGGCATTCTGGACACGGCCGGTTCATCCGCTCCGTCGATCAATACGATCAGCATCTCCGCGCTGACCGACTCGGCGGCTGACCAGACCACGCTCGATGGCTACATCGCGCAGGTCACCGCCGGGATCAACTCGGTGGCCTCGGCCGCCGCCAATCTCGGTGCCGTCAAGAACCGCCTCGCGACCAACACGGAATTCGTCAAGACCCTGATGGACTCCGTGGACCGCGGTGTCGGCCAGCTCGTCGACGCCGACATGAACGCGGAATCGACCCGCCTCCAGGCCCTCCAGACCCAGCAGCAGCTCGGCGTTCAGGCGCTCTCGATCGCCAACCAGAACAGCCAGAGCATCCTGTCGCTGTTCCGCTAAGCCTCAAACCATCTGGGGAGGGCCGCGCTTCTCGCGAAGCGCGGCCCTTTTCATTTTGGCCTGCGCTGGCCGGGCCCCATGATCTTGGCATGTCATCTTGGCACGTCGGCTTTGCGCGTCGATTTGGCTCACTCTGTTGCGGTCCGGTCACGGAGCCACAAGCCTCGCACAAACTTCGCGGGCTATCGTCACCGCTACGACAGGTTGGGCCTGCTTTTCGCCGCCCAAAGGCATGACGCCGCCCTGCCGTACCGGTGCAAGTCCGGTATGTCCCCAAAAATACAATCCGCTTCAAAGGGACGTCAAAAATGAGTTCTAGTCTCCTCACCAACTCGTCTGCAATGACCGCGCTGCAGACCCTCCGCAACGTCAGCTCGCAGCTTGCCACCACGCAGAACCGGATCTCGACCGGCCAGCGCGTGTCTACCGCGTCCGACAACGCCGCCTACTGGTCGATCGCGACCTCGATGCGCTCCGACAATGCCGCGCTCTCCGCGGTCTCCGACTCGCTCGGTCTGTCGGCCGCGACCGTCGACACCGAATATACCGCTCTGGGCTCGGTCATCGGTGACAAGGACTCCGGCCTGACCAAGCTCCAGGCGCTGCTGGTCGAAGCCAAGACCGCCGGTATCGACCGTACCAAGATCCAGGCCGACATCACCCAGATCCAGCAGGATATGAAGCTCAAGGCCAACTCGGCGACCTTCAACGGCATTAACTGGCTGAGCACGACGACCGGCACCACGCCGACGAGCTTCAATCTGGTGTCGTCCTACTCGCGTGTCGGCGGTACGCCCACCATCGGCTCCATCACCGTGACGACCGCCAATTACTCGCTCTACACCTCGACGCAGACCGGCATTCTGGACACGGCCGGTTCGTCCGCTCCGTCGATCAACACGATCAACATCTCCGCGCTGACCGATTCGGCGGCTGACCAGACCACGCTCGATGGCTACATCGCGCAGGTCACCGCCGGGATCAACTCGGTGGCCTCGGCCGCCGCCAATCTCGGTGCCGTCAAGAACCGCATCGCGACCAACACGGAATTCGTCAAGACCCTGATGGACTCGGTGGACCGCGGTGTCGGTCAGCTCGTCGACGCCGACATGAACGCCGAATCGACCCGCCTTCAGGCCCTCCAGACCCAGCAGCAGCTCGGCGTTCAGGCGCTCTCGATCGCCAACCAGAACAGCCAGAGCATCCTGTCGCTGTTCAAGTAAGCCTCGGCCTTGGAAACGACCGTGCTCCCACGGGAGCGCGGTCCCCGCCATGAACGGCGGATGTGGCGGCACATGACGTGCCCGCAATCGACCTCTCGACGCCAGACTTCATGCAACACGTCACCGATCGCGCTGGCCTGCGCTCGCGCGCCCGCTCGTCGCTGCTGAACCAATTGCGTCACCCGAGATTCTTGTAAAATTGCAACGCCTCGCCTGCGAACCGACACATTCGCGTCCTCGCGCAACCTTCAGACAAGGTTCGCAGCAGACTGTCGTCCACGGTCGCATTGGTACGAGGTCATATGCTCAGTCGTGCGCAGCTACAGCAGCTGCTCAACAATCTGCTGGAACTTGGACCGCGGCGTCTGATGGCCTTGGGCCTGATCGGCTTTGCCGTTCTCGTTACCGTCGTCGGCGGCGCCTACTACCTGAGCCGGCCTGAGTTCGAAACGCTCTATACCGGGCTTTCCCGCGAGGACGTGACGCGCATGGGCGCCGCGCTGCGCGAGCAAAACATCGCCTTCGACGTCAATACAGCCGGCGACGCGGTCTCGGTGCGTCCGAGCCAGACCATGCAGGCGCGGATGCTGCTCGCCGAGAAGGGGCTGCCGACCAGCGCCAATTCCGGCTACGAGCTGTTCGACAAGATCGGTTCGCTCGGTCTGACCTCGTTCATGCAGGAAGTCACCAAGCTCCGGGCGCTGGAAGGCGAGATCGCGCGCACGGTGCAGTTGATGAAGGGCGTGAAGGCGGCGCGGGTGCATATCGTGCTGCCGGTGCGGGGGTCGTTCCGCGCGACACAGCAGCCGCCTTCGGCATCGGTCGTGCTGCGCACCGACGGCGCGATCGAGGCGCGCACCGCGCAGTCGATCCGTCATCTCGTCGCGGCTGCCATTCCGGGCATGAGCCGCGACAAGGTCACGGTGCTGGATGCCGACGGTTCGATGCTGCTGGCCGAAGAGGACGAGGCCACTGCTGCTCCAACCAAGATGGCGAGCCTGCAGAAGACGGTCGGCGGGATGGTGCAGGAGAGCATCCGCAAGGCCCTGACGCCGTATCTGGGCCTCGACAATTTCGAGGTGAGCGTCTCGCCGCAGCTTTCTACCGACAAGCGGCAGATCAACGAGACCGTCTACGATCCTGAGAGCCGCGCCGAGCGCTCGGTCCGGAACGTGCGCGAGAAGGAGTCTTCGCAGAACGCGGACCGTTCGCAGCCGACCACGGTGCAGCAGAACCTTCCCGACCAGCAGGTGAACGCCGGCGGCACCAAGAATTCCAGCGAGGACAAGACCCGCCGCGAGGACGTCACCAATTTCGAGGTCTCGTCCAAGACCACGACGACGGTGAGCGACGGCTATTCGGTGAAGAAGCTGTTCATCGCCGTGCTGGTCAACCGCGGGCGGCTCGTTGCCGACCTCGGCGACAAGAGCAACCAGGCCATCGTCGACAGCAAGCTCGCCGAGATCAGCCAGCTCGCGGCCACGGCCGGCGGGCTGGACAAGGCGCGTGGCGACCAGATCCAGGTGACGGCCGTCGATTTCATCGAAGGCTCGCGCGAACTGGCGCCGGTGCCACCGATCAGCTTCGTCGAGATGATCAACAAGCAGCTCGGCAGCGTCATCAACGCGGTCACGATCCTGGCCGTGGCTTCGATGCTGGTGTGGTTCGGGCTTCGGCCCGCGGTCAACGGCATTTTGACCCATCGCGCGGCGCAGGAGCAGACCGAGGCGGCGGAAGCCGCCCAGCTCGAGGCGGCCGCGGCTGGAGTCCTTGCATTAGCGGACAGCGAGGAGGCCGAACTCAACCTGGTCGAAGACCTCGAAGGCAAGATGCAGCGAACGCCGCAGAAGCGGTTGGAGCAGATCGTCCGTCTCGATCAGATGCAGGCGGCAGCAATCCTTAAAGACTGGATGCGACGCGAGGAGGCGGCATGAACGCGGCAATCGGAAAACTTCTGACGCAGTTCGACGCGAACGGGCGAGTCAAATCGCCGCCACCTCCGCCGCCGCCCAAGATCCAGGATGTGCTGACGAGGCCGAAGGAAGTCCGGCGCGAGCCTCAGCCTCAGCCTCAGCCTCAGCCGCAGACCCATTCGCAGCCGCAGCTTCAGTCGTCGCCTCCGGCGCCGAAGGCGGAAGCCCCGGCGGTCAATCTCCTGGACGATGCCTATCGGCGCGGCCACGCGGCCGGCGTAGCGGAGGGAGACGCCAGGATCGCCGAGGAGCGCGTGCGCAGCGCGATCCGGCTCGGCGAGGAGCGGGCCAAGTGGTCCGACCAGCAGGCGGTCGCGATCGTCAGCGGCTTCGAGACGGCTTGCCGCGAGATCGAGACCAACATCGCGAGCTCCGTTGCGCGGATATTGCTGCCGTTCCTCGCCGAGGCGGTCCGCGACAAGGCGATCGGGTCGCTGGTCGAGCAGATTGCGGTGCTGACCGGCAATTCGCCGGTGCCGGTGTTCAAGGTCACCGGCCCGAGCGAACTGCTCGACCTGGTGAAGACGCAGCTCGAAGCTAGCAGGCGAACGGGCATCGAGTACGAGGCCGCTGATACTTTCGAGGTTCGCGTCGTAGCCGACCAAACCGTGATCGAGACGCAGATCACGGCCTGGAGCGAGCGCCTGAAAGAGGCGCGCCGGTAGTCCGTCATGAATGAGGTCAAGTCAGAACTCGTCATCATCCGCCGGCGGAGCGCCTTCGACGACGAGAAGCCGCACGGCGGCGTCTGGAAGATCGCCTATGCGGACTTCATGACCGCGATGATGGCGTTCTTCCTGGTCATGTGGCTGATCAATGCGCTCAACCAGGATCAGAAGCAGGTGGTCGCGAGCTATTTCAATCCGATCAAGCTCGCGGAGAACGCACCTGCCCCGAAGGGGCTCAAGGATCTCTCCAAGAAGGAGCCGTCGTCGTTCGATGGCCAGGACGGCAGGCGTCAGCCGGGAGGACCGAGCGAGGAGCGTCGCGGTGACTCTCCGACGGCCGAGAAGCCGCCCTTCTACGAGGAGAAGGTCCTGTTCCGCGATCCCTATACGACGCTCGCCGAGATCGCCAGCAGCGCGAACCAGGCCTCGGGCCAGCGGCGCGCCGGCGCTCTGACGTCCGCCGAAGAAGATGGCCTCAAGGGAGGCGACGCTTACCGCGATCCCTTCGATCCCGGCTATTGGAAGCTGGCGCCGCAGGCATCCAAGGATGCCGACCGCTTCATCGAGGGCGAGCCCAAGCCGAATGCGTCCGCGCGCGACGCTGCGTCCGGCACAGGCCAGGGTGAGCCGCAGGCACGCCGAGCCAAGCAGGACGATGCCGGCGGAAGCGTGGCTCCCAACGCCGATGCGTCGTCCGCAAGCCTGTCGCCCCTGCTGCCGCCGGGGCCCGCGCCGTCGCAGTCTTCACGCGAAGGGAGCGCGCAGCCGGGCGCCCAGTCCGGCGTTCAAGCCACTGCCGCCGCGCAGCCGCGTCCCAACGATGCGACGAAGGAATCCGAGCCGCGCGACGCGGCTCAGACGCAGCAACCGGCGGTCAAACAGCTTCAGTCGGCGATCGCGGATGCGCTGTCAGACGTCAAGGCCGGCGCGGGACCGCTAGTTGAGGTGCGTCAGGTCGAGGAAGGCCTGCTGATCAGCCTGACCGACGATGCGAATTTCGGCATGTTCGCGGTCGGCTCGGCCGAGCCGCGGCCCGAACTCATCCGTGTGATCGACAAGATCGGCCCGCTGCTGACGAAGCGCCCCGGCATGATCATCGTCCGCGGCCACACCGACAATCGGCCGTACCGTTCGGAAACCTACGACAATTGGCGGCTGTCGACGGCCCGTGCGCAGATGGCCTATTACATGCTGGTCCGCTCCGGCGTCGACGCGCAGCGCATCGAGCATGTCGAGGGTTATGCCGATCGGCGGCCGAAACTGCAAAACGATCCGGCGGCGGCGCAGAATCGCCGGATCGAGATCATGGTCCGGGAGAAGCGTCCTTGATCAGGCCTCTTCTCCGCGCCGCGCTGCTGCTGCTGCCATTCACGGCGGCAGGCGCATTTGCCGAGCCGGCACTGGCACCGACGCCGGCCCCGGCCCCGGCGGCATCGACATCGGGCGAGCCGTATGAGCTCGTTCGCGCATTGCAGGCCGTGCAGGACGGCATCGCCAACGGCGATACCGCGGCGCACGGCAACCACGCCGCGTTGATCCGGCAGATCGGTGAAAAATTTCTCGCCGCCGATCCGGGCGTGTGGAGTAACCTGCAGAACGGTCAGGCCGCCGTGATCTACCTGCTCAGCGGCGGCGCGCCGCAAATCATCCGCAAGCTGCCGCGCGACAAGCTGAACGTCGACGGACGACTGTTCGATGGCGCGCTCGCGTATGTCGAGGGTCGTCAGGACGAAGCGCGCGAGCTGCTCAAGGACGTCAGGCCGCGGACGATTCCGTCGGGCCTGGGCGGACAGGTCGCGCTGGTCCAGGGCGCGCTGTTCGCACGCGCCGAGGCATCGCTCGCGATCGAGCGCCTGGATGACGCGCGCCTGCTGTTGCCGGGCACATTGGTGGAGGAGGCCGCGCTGCGGCGCGAGATCCTGCTGGTCGGGCAGGCAGAGGATTTCGACAAGTTCGAGTTCCTGACGCTGGCCTATATCCGCCACTACCGCAACTCGGTTTATGCAGGGGACTTCTGGCAGCGTTTTTCCACGGGCCTGACGCAATCGAGCCTCGCGCTCGACGAGCGTCGGTTTGCGCGGATCACCACCCTGCTGGAGCAGATCGACCGCGCGAGCCGCCTCAAGCTCTATCTCGTGATCGCTCGCACCGCGATGGTGCGCGGAGGGCTGCCCGTGACCCGGCTTGCCGGCGAACGCGCGCTGACGCTCAGCGCCGATGCCTCGGCGGAGCGGGAACGGGCGCATCTGTTCCGCGGCGTGTCGCGGGCGCTCACCGACGAATATGACGGCGGTCTCGCCGAGTTGAAGGTGCTCGACCGGTCGAAGCTGCCCGAGCGCGACATCCCCTTTCTCAATGCAACGGTGCAGCTCGCACTAGACGTTCGCAAGCCGTTCGCCGGCGGATCCGCCGCCGCAGCCGACAAGCCTCCGGTCACGCCGGCGCGTCTCGATCTCGCGTCGTCGACCGCAACGCTTGCTCGCGCGCAGAAGCAGCTCGGGGAGCTCGAACGCCTCACCAGGGATCGCCGTCCATGACGAAGCTCAGTGGAACCTCCGGACAGGTCTTTTCGGGTCTCGCCGAAAGCCTCAACATGCGAGGCGCATCGCGCTCCGGCAAGAGCGCCGGGGCGAAAGCGCAGGCGGACTCGTCCTTCAACGATCTGCTGCACACCGTCTCGAATCTCGCGAAGCGGGCGCTCAGCGACGAGGGCAGCGACACGGCCGTGAAAACCGGAACGCTGCGGACGCGCCTGGCGCATCAGAGCGAGAAGGACAACGCGAAGGACGAGACGGTACACGAACGTACCGCGGCGGCCGAGCAGCCCAGCTCCAGCGAGAAGTCCACCGAGAAATCTTCCGACAAAAAGACCGACAAATCGTCCGGGAAACATGGACCCGTCGACCATGCCGAGCAGGCCGACGTCCAGAGCCGATCGAGCATTGCCGCGATCGTCGGACAGGAGATCGTCGCCGCGCCGGTCGTGAAGCCGCAGATGCAAGCACCGGCCGGCGACAAGAAGGATGCGTCCGGGCGCGACGAGCGGTCTTCGACGACAAAGCGCGAAGTTCAGGCCATGGGCACGGCGAAGGCGACGACAGCCGACTCCCCATCTCCCGTGGCACCGACGGCCGCGCACTCGCAGGCCGCGGCTTCGCACGCGACGGCCACCGCCCAGGCGGCATCGACGCACGGCAGCGAGCCATCGCCGAAGGCAACGGCACCCGGCTTCGAGGCCGTCGCGGCCAATGTCGAGCGTGCTGCCAAGGCCTCGGCGCGGGACGCATTGCCCGAGACGACCAAGGTCACTGTGGTCCAGCAGGAGACCCATCTGCCCCCGGCGCAGTTCAACGCTCCGCAACAGGTTGCCAATGCCGTCGTCGCCGAGCTGAAGGAATCTCCGGCACCGACTGCGTCCGCAGCTCCAGATCTTGCAGCGTCCCAAGCCAATGCGCCGGATCAGCCGCTCAAGATCCTGACTATCAATCTCGAGCCGCCCGCGCTCGGCAACGTCACCGTGCGCCTTCGCCTCGTCGGCAACGAGGTGTCCGTCCACCTTGCCGCCGAGCGCAAGGACACGAGCCAGATGCTGGACCAGCAGCGCGATTCGATCCGCGAGCTGATGCAGTCGGCGGGCTACGTCGCCGACGTTGCGCCCGTCCAGCACGGCTCGCTGGATGGATTCCAGAGCGGCTCCGGCCAGTCGCAGCCGCAGCTTTCGGGCCAGCAACAGCCCTCGTCGCAGTCGCAAGGCACGTTCGACGGCACGAGCAATTCGTCGGGACAATCGGACGGTGGCGCGAAGCAAGCCCGGCAGGAGCGCCAACCCAACCAGGAGACGCGTCATGACCAGGACGTGGCGCCGCAGATTCGTCGCGGCCCTGTTTATCTGTAACGCCGGCGCCGCGGCCGCGGCGACCGACAACGCGCGCCCCTGCGAGCGCGAGATGGCGCGTGCGTCCCAGCAGCACGGAATTCCGCTCGGCATTCTCTACGCGGTCGGCCTGACCGAGACCGGACGGCGCGGCGCGCTTTATCCTTACGCGCTCGGCGCCGACGGGCAGACCGTGTTCGCCAAGGACATGAACGACGCGATCGCGAACTTCGAAGCCATGCGAGCTAAGGGGATCAAGCTGATCGACCTCGGCTGCATGCAGATCAACCACTACTATCACGGCGACAAATTCGCCTCGGTGCGGGCGATGTTCGATCCCGCTGGGAACGTCGACTACGCCGCGCGCTTCCTGAAGGAGCTGAAGCAGCGCGAGGGAAGCTGGACCATGGCAGTCGCCCGCTACAATGCGGGCCCCAACAACCAGCCGGCGCAGAAGCGCTACGTCTGTCACATCGTCGCTCATCTCGTCTCCAGCGGCTTCGGCGCGTGGACCGACAAGGCGCGCTCGTTCTGTCAGCCCAAAACGACCTGAAGGGACGGCATCAAGTTGTGCATCGTTCCCGATCATCAGCTCCGCGCAAGCAACAACCCCCATTGTAACAGCAACCTACCAAAGGAGCCCAATTCATGAGCCTGTATGGTGTTATGCGCACCGGCGTTTCCGGGATGAACGCGCAGTCCAACAAGCTGTCGACGGTTTCGGACAACATCGCCAACGTCAACACCACCGGCTACAAGCGGGCTTCGACCGAATTCTCCTCGTTGATCCTGAAGAGCGGCTCGGGCAATTACGATTCCGGCGCGGTCGAGACCACGGTCCGCTACGCCATCAGCGATGCCGGCAATTACCAGTTCACGACCTCGGCGACGGACCTCGCGGTCCAGGGCAACGGCTTCTTCGTCGTGCAGGATCCGAACGGCAACAATTTCCTGACGCGCGCCGGCGCTTTCGTGCCCGACAGCACGGGCAATCTCGTCAACTCCGCCGGCTTCCAGCTGATGGGCTACAACATCGCGAACGGCGCGACGCCCACCGTCGCCGCCAACGGCTTCGGTGGCCTCCAGGTCATCAACGTCAACCAGATGGCGCTCCAGGCGTCGCCCTCGACCAAGGCGACGGTCGCCGCCAATCTCGATCCGAGCGCCGCGATCATCGCGGGCCCGCCGGGTCCCGGCGCCTACACGTCGAAGACCTCGGTCGTCACCTACGACAACATCGGCAACGCGGTGACGGTCGACGTCTATGCGGCGAAGACCGCCGCGAACACCTGGCAGATCCAGCTCTATAATTCTGCCACCGGCACCGCGCTCCCGGGTGGTCTCAATACCTTCACCTTCGACGTCACCGCAGCGGGCAAGGGCAAGCTGGCCGCCGCAAGCCCGACATCGCTCACTGTGACCATCCCGGGCGGCTCGTCCTTCAACATGGACCTGTCGGCCATGACCCAGGTCGCCTCCAGCTTCGACTTCAAGGCGGTCGTCGACGGCAACGCTCCGTCCGCGGTGGAGAAGGTGAACATCGACGACAAGGGCGTGGTCACCGCAGTGCTCAAGAACGGCACCGAACTGCCGAGCTTCCAGATCGCGCTCGCGAACGTTCCGAGCCCGGACCATCTGACGCCCGAAGTCGGCAACGTCTACTCGCCGAACCTGGATTCCGGAAACGTGCAGGTCGGCCTCGCCGGCCAGGGCGGGCTCGGCACCATCCAGTCGGGTGCTCTGGAAGATTCCAACGTCGATCTCGCCGACGAGTTGACCGCGATGATCGAGGCGCAGCGCGGCTTCACCGCGAACTCGAAATCGTTCCAGACCGGCGCCGACTTGCTGGACGTCGTCGTCAACCTGAAGCGCTGAGTCTCTCGGCGCTCGTTCCCGGCAAGAGCAGATCATGAACCTTACCGCCGCTCTCGAATCCGCCCGCTCCTCGCTGATGGCGTCGGGCATCCAGTCGTCGGTCATCTCGCGCAACATCGCCGGTGCCAGCTCCACCGGCTATTCGCGCAAGATTGCCGTGCTGGACAACCTGCCCGGGACCGGCGTCTACGTCGCGGCGATCCAGCGTGCCGCCAGCTCGGGCCTCTACACCAACGTGCTGAGCGCAACCTCGTCGTCGGCCAAGCAGAGCGCGATGCTCGACGGTCTCCAGAAGATCGCATCTGCCACGGTGGATGATCCGGAGCTCGACCAGTCGCCGACGGCGCAGCTCAATGCGCTGAAGAAGGCGCTGCAGCAATATGCCAACGCCCCGGACAACACCACGCTGGCGCAGGCGGCGGTGACGTCCGCCAAGGACATGGCGACCGCGCTCAATCAGGCGACCCAGACCGTGCAGTCGGTCCGTGAGGGCGCGGATGCCGACATGAATACGTCGGTTCAGAACATCAATCGGTTGCTCTCCCAGTTCCAGACCGTGAACACCGCGATCGTGAAGGGAACGATCTCCGACGACGACATCACCGACTACCTCGACCAGCGCGACAGCATCGTCTCGCAGCTGTCGCAGGAGCTCGGCGTCACGATGTCGACCCGTCCCAATGGAGACGCGGCGCTCTATACCGACAGCGGCGCCGTCCTGTTCGACAAGGTGGCGCGTACGGTGAGTTTCGCGCCCACCAACGCTTATACGGCCGGCACCACGGGCAATGCGGTCTATGTCGACGGCGTGCCGGTGACCGGGGCCAATTCAGTGATGCCGCTGAAATCGGGCAAGCTTGCGGGCCTCGCTCAGCTGCGTGACCAGGACACGGTCACCTATCAGAGTCAGCTCGACGAAATCGCGCGCGGCCTGATCAATACCTTCAAGGAAAGTGACCAGTCAGCTGTTCCGACGCTGCCCGACGTTCCCGGTCTCTTCACCTATCCCGGCTCGCCGGCGATGCCGGCGAGCGCTACCGTTTCGGTGGGCCTCGCCGGCACGATCTCGGTTGCCGCATCGGTCGATCCGGCCCAGGGCGGCAATCCCAATCTGCTGCGCGACGGCGCGATCAGCGGCAACATCGCATACCAATACAATACCGCCGGCAACGGCGGCTACTCGGCCCGGCTGCAGCAGCTCATCGGCGGCATGGATGCGTCGCAGCCGTTCGATGCAACCACGCAAGGCAAGCCGAACGGCAGCTTGATCGACTTCGCGTCGTCGTCGACGAGCTGGATCGAAAACCAGCGCAAGACCGCGGACTCCAACGTCACCTACCAGAAAACGCTGCTCGACCGCAGCACCGCGGCGCTGTCGAACGTCAGCGGCGTCAACATGGACGACGAAATGTCGTTGATGCTTCAGGTCGAGCGCACCTATTCGGCTTCGTCGAAGATCATCTCGACCGTCGACGAAATGTTGCAGAGCCTGCTGGCTGCCGTGGGGAATTAAGTCATGATGAGCGCGAACTACATCTCGACGCTGATGCTGTCTTCGTCGTTGAGGTCCTCGATCACGAACAATCAGGCCGCGCTGGCGAAGGCCTCGAAGGAAGCCACCACCGGCCGCTTCGCCGATGTCGGCCTCGAGCTTGGTGCCACGACGGGAAGCGACGTCAGCCTGCGGGCGGACCTGAGCTTCGCCGATCAGCTCGTCGATACCAACGGGCTGGTCTCGGGACGCCTGGACATAACGCAGAGCCGGATCACCCAGCTTGGTTCGACCGCAACGGACTTCCTCAAGGACTTGATCGCGGCCCGCAGTACCGACGGCGGCGGGCGGATCATCCTGCCGCCTGCGTCCTCCAACCTCCAGGATCTGATTGGCGCACTGAACGTCTCCTATAACGGCTCGTTTCTTTTCTCGGGCGTCAACACGCAGAACACGCCGATCACGGCCTACACCGCGGGCTCGGCCAGCAAGAACCAGGTCGACTCCGACTTCCTTGCGACCTTCGGCTTCTCGCAATCCTCGGCCAGCGTGAGCACCATCACCCCGGCCCAGATGCAGACCTTCCTCGACACCACCTTCGATGCCGAGTTCGCAAGCCCGGCCTGGAACACCAATTGGTCAACGGCCACCGACCAGGTCATGCAAAGCCGTATTTCCACGACCGAGATCGCCGACACCTCCGTCAGCGCCAACCAGACGGGCTTCCGCAAGCTCGCCGAGGCCTACACCATGATGGCGGATCTCGGGAACACGAGCCTGGACCAGGCGACATTCCAGGTCGTCGTGGACAAGGCCATCGGCCTGGTCGGAAACGCCATCACTGACCTTGCCACCCTCGGCGGCAACATCGGCACGGTCCAGCAGCGGATCACCTCCGCAACCGACAAGCTCAAGACGCAGCAGGACATTCTGAACAATCAGATCGTCGGTATAGAGCAGGTCGATCCGACGGAAGCGTCGGTCAGGGTCAACACCTTGCAGACCCAGATTCAGACCGCACTCGCGCTGACGTCGCAGCTCCAGAAGATCAGCCTCATCAACTATCTCTGAGCCAAGGCTCGTTTGGAAGACTCGCAATCCATGTCCCGTTATTTGGTCTTCTGTGCAGTGTGGTCCCGATGACTTTTGAAGCCTATGAAGCGGTCGTCGACGAGAGCGGATATGAGGCGCGGGGCCGCGAGCGGCAGGCGCTCAGTCTCGGCATCGATCGGCTCGAGCGGATCCAGAAGGGCCGCTTCAGCCTCGAGGATCTGGTTGAGAGCCTGCTCTATGTGCGGCGGCTGTGGACGATCTTCATCGAGGATCTCGCGCATCCGGAAAACGGCCTTCCGGAGAAGCTGCGCGCCGACATCATCTCGATCGGACTATGGGTCGTCAAGGAAGCCGACCGCCTTCGCGAAGAAAGATCGAACGACGTGGTGCAGCTCATCGAAATCAACCGCCTGATCCGAGACGCTCTTTGATGAAGATATCCTTGCGAGCGGGCGAACGGGTCTACATCAACGGCGCGGTGCTGCGCGTGGACCGCAAGGTTTCCGTCGAGCTCGTCAACGACGTGATGTTCCTGCTCGAAGGGCAGATCATGCAGGCCTCCGACGCCACCACGGCGCTGCGGCAGCTCTATTTCATCGTCCAGCTCATGCTGATGAATCCGACCGACGTCCGGGATGCTTCGGCTCTCTACGGGCAGCATCACGCGGCCCTGATCGCGGTGTGCGAGAGCCACGAGATGCTGACCGGACTTGGCGCGGTCGACGAGCTGGTGGGGGCGACCCGTTACTTCGAGGCGCTCAAGCGGATCCGGGCGCTGTTTCCGGTGGAGCAGGCCATCCTGGCCGGCGCCACGATCGTTTCCCCATTCGAGGCTGCCTGACAGCGGAGAGGCACATGAACGTCACCAGCGCTACCGATAGCACCAGCAAGTCGTCCAGTTCGACCAGCTCGACGACGTCGACGTCGAGCACCGGCGTCGACTACAACACGTTTCTTCAGCTCCTCATCGCGGAGATGAAGAATCAGGATCCGACCAATCCGATGGATACCTCGCAATATATGAGCCAGTTTGCGCAGCTCTCGTCGGTCGAGCAGGCGATGCAGACCAACACGAAGCTCGACGCTCTGCTGTCTTCGCAGTCGCTGTCGCAGGCCGACGGGCTGATCGGAAAGACCGTCAGCTTCACGGACTCGACCGGCGCGAGCTTCAGCGGCAAGGTCGCTTCGATTTCCATCAACAGCGACGGCTCCGTCGCGACGCTCGAGAACGGCACGAAAGTCGCGATCGGTCCCGGTCTCACGATCAGCCAGTCATGAACGAACGGGATGCTCTCGACATCGTGCAGGCGGCGATCTGGACCATCATCGTCGCCTCCGGGCCTGCGGTCGGTGCCGCGATGCTGGTCGGCACCATCATCGCGCTGATCCAGGCTCTGACCCAGATCCAGGAGATGACGCTGACCTTCGTTCCGAAGATCATCGTCATTCTCCTGGTCGTTGCCGTCTCCGGCTCCTTCATCGGGGCCCATCTCTCCACCTTCACCGAGATGGTCTATTCGCACATCGAGCGCGGCTTCTGATCCGGGCGGCCCTGGCCACCTCCTGCCACCACCCCCGCGTAAGCTTTGCACGGCAGATTACGGGCCGGATCCTCTGCCGGTGACCCATGGCCGATACGTTAGCTGCTAGCCTGCCGACCCCGCGACGATTGGGCGCCGACGCCTTTTTCGCAGGCGGCATCGTGGCCATGCTCACGATCCTGTTCCTGCCCATCCCGCCGATCCTGATCGATCTCGGCCTCGCCTTCTCGATCGCGCTGTCGGCGCTGATCCTGATGGTCGCGCTGTGGATCCAGCGGCCGCTCGATTTCTCCGCCTTCCCGACCGTGCTGCTGATCGCGACGATCCTGCGGCTGGCTCTCAACGTCGCGACGACACGTCTGATCCTGTCGCGCGGCGGGGAGGGGGAGACCGCCGCGGGCCACGTCGTTGCCGGCTTCTCGAAGTTCGTCATGGGCGGCGATTTCGTCATCGGCCTGATCATCTTCGCGATTCTGGTCACGGTGAACTTCGTCGTGATCACCAAGGGTGCGACGCGTATCGCCGAAGTCGGCGCACGTTTCACGCTGGACGCAATTCCGGGCAAGCAGATGGCGATCGACGCTGATCTGTCCGCGGGCCTGATCGACGACAAGGAAGCTCAGCGTCGGCGCCGCGAACTCGAAGAGGAGAGCTCCTTCTTCGGCGCCATGGACGGTGCGTCGAAATTCGTCCGCGGCGATGCCATCGCCGGCCTGATCATCACCGCGATCAACATCTTCGGCGGCATCATCATCGGCGTTACCCATCACGGTCTGACGCTGTCGCGCGCTGCCGACGTCTACACAAAACTCTCCGTCGGCGACGGTCTGGTAACGCAGATGCCGGCGCTGATCGTGTCGCTGTCGGCGGGCCTCCTGGTCTCCAAGGGCGGCACCAGGGGTTCGGCAGAGCAGGCGGTGCTGCGGCAGCTCGGCGGCTACCCGCGCGCGGTGTCGGCGGCGTCGTTGATGATGTTCGTGCTCGCCTTGATGCCTGGGCTGCCGATGGCACCCTTCGTGCTGCTCGGCGGCGTCATGGCCTTCGTCGGATACTCGCTGCCGAGGCGGCAGGCCGCCCTGAAGCAGAAGGAAGATGCGCGCAAGGCCGACGAACGCGCCCAGATCGAGGCCAAGGAATCCGTCAAGGAATCGCTCAAGACCGCGGAGATCGAGCTGGCGCTCGGCGGCCACCTTTCGGTCCATCTGCTGGGCTCGCGCACCGAGCTGGCGCACCGCGTGGCCAAGATCCGCAAGAAGTTCGCCAAGCAGTACGGCTTCGTGATTCCCGAGATCAAGCTCAGCGACAATCTCTCGATCGATCCCAAGGGATACCAGATCCGGATCCACGACACCCGCGTCGCCCAGGGCGAGCTCAGGCTTGGCGAAGTGCTGGTGCTCGTCGACAAGGACGGCAAGCCCGACGTGCCCGGCGAAGAGGTGATCGAGCCGGCCTTCGGCATGAAGGCGCTGTGGGTGACGGACGCGTTCACCGACGAGGTCAAGCGTCAGGGCTGCAAGCCGGTCGACAATCTGTCGGTGCTGCTCACGCATCTGAGCGAAGTGATCAGGGCCAACCTCGCCCAGCTCCTGTCCTACAAGGACATGCGCGGCCTGCTCGACCGGCTCGATCCCGAATACAAGCGCCTGGTTGAGGATCTCTGCCCGTCGCAGATATCGTACTCGGGACTGCTGGCGATCCTGAAGATCCTGCTGGCCGAGCGCGTATCGATCCGCAACCTCCATCTGATCCTGGAGGCCATCGCCGAGATCGCGCCCCATGTGCGGCGCTCCGAGCAGGTGGCAGAGCATGTCCGTACGCGTCTTGCCCAGCAGATTTGCGGCGATCTCTCCGACAACGGCGTGCTCAACGTAGTCCGTCTCGGCAACCGTTGGGACCTGGCGTTCCACCAGAGCCTGAAGCGCGACGCCAAGGGCGACGTCGTCGAATTCGACGCCGATCCGCGCCTGATCGAGCAGTTTGCGACCGAAGCCAGCGCCGCGATCCGCAAGTTTACCGAGAACGGCACCAGCGTCGTGCTGGCGGTGACCCCCGAAGCGCGTCCCTACGTCCGGATGATCCTGGAACGGGTGTTTCCAACGCTGCCGATCCTGTCGCATGTCGAAGTCGCGCGCAGCACCGAGATCAGGGCACTCGGAGCCATATCGTGATCGGCGGCCTCACCGACAGCGTGCTGGTGACGTTCATCGTGTTCTGCCGCATCGGTGCCTGCCTGATGCTGGTGCCCGGCTATTCCAGCGTCAACGTTCCGGCCCAGGTCCGCTTGTTCGTCGCGCTCGTCACGACGTTTGCGCTGACGCCGATTCTGGTCGCTGTCCTGAAGCCTCTCACGGACAACGCAGCGCCGCTGACGCTCGCGCTCCTGATCTGCTCCGAACTCGTGGTCGGCAGCGTCATCGGGCTCGGCGGCCGCGTGTTCTTCCTTGCACTCCAGACCATGGCCACGATGATGGCCAGTGCGATCGGCCTGAGCAACATCCCGGGGACGCCGGTCGGCGACACTGATCCGGCGCCGGCCCTGGTGCCGCTGATCATGGTGTCCGTCACCACGCTGTTCTTCATGACCGACCAGCACTGGCAGGTCCTGCGCGGGCTGATGAACTCCTACGACGTCTGGCATCCAGGCGAGAGGCTCGGCGGCAGCATGCCGCTCGACCAGCTCGTCGGCCGGCTGTCGGAGGCATTCGTGCTGACGCTGCGGATCGCCAGCCCTTTCATCGTCTATTCGGTCGTCGTCAACTTCGCGGTCGGCCTGATCAACAAGCTGACGCCGGCAATTCCGGTCTACTTCATCTCGGTGCCGTTCGTGCTGTTCGGCGGCTTCCTGCTGCTCTACCTCACCAGCGACGAGCTCTTGACGCAATTCATGCTCGGCGTCTCGTCGTGGCTGGCGGAGTGATCGATCATGACGTCGCGCGCGGACAAGCTCGGCCGGATGGTCTCGCTCGTGAAGCTCCAGCTCCGGCTGTCCGAGTGGCAGCTCGCGCATCTGCGGCAGCAGGAGCGCAGCTTGCAGGACGAGCAGGAATGGCTGGTCGGAACTCTCACCGAGGGCAAGCCGCCGGCGGGATCATCGAGCGAATCGATCGCGCGGCGCCTGACCAGAACCAGCGTCGGCGCGCGCGCGGTTCAGGCGCAGGCCTCGCAGCAGCTCGACCAGGTTCGCGCGGAGAGCCGCCGTGTGAAGCAGTTCGAGCAGGTCGCGAAGGCGGCGCTTGCGGACAAGCTTCGCGACGCCGAGAAGCGATCGCTCGAGGAGATGACGGGAACAAGCCTCACCGTGCGCGAGTGGACGCCACGGCCAGCCAACCGGAACAAGACATGATCGTGACAGCGACACCCGACCTCGTTCTCGACGTCCTCGACGCCGCCGATCCCGTGACGCAGCGAGCGGCCACCGCGAAGCTCGACGCGCTGAAATCATCGGACACGGATTTCGCCGCCACGATGGACGCGGAGGTCGGCAAGGCCAAGGCGGCTGCTGCCGATCAATCCGCCACGAAGGTTTCGGAAGCGCAGTCGGGGGCGGTGAACGGGGCGCCGGTGCAGGTGATCAAGGCGCCGGCATCCGGCGAGGTGTACCGGAAGTTCGAAGCCTTCATCCTCCAGACCTTCGTCGAGACGATGTTGCCGAAGGAGTCGGAGGAGGTCTTTGGCAAGGGCACGGCCGGCGGCGTCTGGAAGTCGATGCTGGCGGAGCAACTTGGTGCTCAGCTGGCAAAGGGCAAGGGTATTGGCATTGCCAAGCAGCTCGCCGCCGCGCATCCGGCGGGGCCGGCCGTTACGGGCAAGGCCGGATGACGATCCGGAAATGGGTGACAGAAGTTGAAGGGTGAATTTCCTATGCAGGCACAAGAAGGCGCGGCGGCCCTGGTGATGGAGCAGCCGGTCGTGGACACCGAGGCGATGACGACGGCGGCCGCGTCGGGGGATGCCCTGTTGCCCGTGCTGCTGCCGAATGTCGGCGGCGAGGTGGCGAGCGGCGGCGCGGATGCGGCGAGATCGGACGAGGTGCGCGGCCTGCTGGCCGCGATCCGCCGGCTCGAAAGCATCGTCGAGGAGGAGACGGTCGCGCTCGCGACGGGCAAGAAGATCGACTTCGACGAGTTCAGCGCCCGGAAGAGCCGGAGCATGCTGGAATTCGTCCGCCTGATGCGGGCACGAATGCATCTCGGCGGCGAGGTCGAGATCACCGAGGAAATCCAGCGGCTGCGCGAGAAGCTCGAGCGAAACCGTTCCATCCTCGAAATGCACTACGATGCGGTGCGCGAGGTCGCGGCCATCATCGTCAAGGCCATCAAGGACGCCGAGTCGGACGGCACTTATACCGGTCGCGCAGCACAGGACGGAAAATGATCAGACTCGTGCTGGCCGGGCTCTGGGTATGCATCCTCACCGCGGGAACGAGCTATGCCGTGGCCTATTGGAAGGAAAATGGCAGCCTGCTGCCGGCAAAGGACGAATATCTCGACGGGCTGCAGTACCAGAAGACGCGGCCGCTGAGCGTGCCCATGGTCGAGAGCGGCAACGTGCAGGGCTACATCGTCGCGCGCTTCGTCTACACCGTGGAGGCGCGGACCATGCACCAGCTCAGCGTTCCGCCCGAGCCGTTCGTCGTCGATGAAGCCTTCCGCAGGATCTATGCCGACGACCGCCTCGATTTCAGAAAACTCGCCCGTTACGACCTCTCCATCCTCACGGCGGCCATCAAGCAGCGTGTCAACGAGCGAATGCAGGCCGAAGTGGTCCAGGACGTCCTTGTCGAGGACTTCAATTACGTGTCGAAGGAAGAATTCCAGCAGAAGCCCTAGGGCATGATCGGTTCTGATTGAATCAGAAGCGAGGCTCTCGAATTTTGTTTGAACGCGTGCCGCAGCGCCGGTACCGCCGCGCCTGTGTTCGTCGTTTGCGTCGCTGAAAGTACAACGGCCTCTGCGAAGGTGATTCGCAGAGGCCGTTGTCGGTTTCGTGGCTAGCGTCCTGCCGATCAGTTTCCGGCCGGATACGCCGCCGGGGCGGCATGCGCCCTGTTCAGCAGGATGCCGACCTCGTCGAGCTCCTGCATCGGCACGTCGATGGTTTCGCCGGCCGGGATGTCGAGGCGGTATCCGACGTAGCGCCGGGCCACGATCGCATCGAAGCCGAGGCGGTCGCGGAGTTTCTTGCGCAGCTTGCTGACGTGGCTCTCGATCACGCTCTCGTCGAAGGTCGCCTCGAAGATGCCGTAGACCGCGTTGAAGATCTGCGTCTTGGTGACCCACTTGCCGTGGTTGCTGACCATATATTCGAGAATGCGCAGTTCGCGGCGGGGCAGGGTGAGGGCGTGGCCGGCGATCTCGGGGTCACGTCCGTTGAAGAAGACCTGGATCCTGGTCTCGCAGGGCCTCGGCAGTTCCCCGACCCGGCGGCGCGCAATCGCGGCCGTTCGGGCGAGGATTTCGCGGAGATGAATCGGCACATGGACGACGTCATCGACGCCCGATTCGAACAGCTCCAGCGTGTTCTTGAGCATCTTCTGGCCGCTCATGGCGATGATGGGAGCCGAGGAGCGCTTGCGCATCGCCCGCGGCAGGCTTCCGCGGGTGTCGCAATCCCCGAGGAGGAAAGCGTCCACCGCGGCCAGATCCGGTTCACTCGCAGATTGCAGCCAGTCCCAGAATTCTCCGGAGGAGAAGCCGATCGACGATACACCTTCGCGAACGAGCCCTCCGACATAGCTGTTCGTGACGCTCTCGCGATCATCAACGATAATATACATCAGTCTTTCGCCCCTGTTTCGCACTTGTCGCGGCCGGTTCGTTATTGTGATGCCCGGCTCGGCAACTGTGCTGTTTGACGACATTCCTTCCCGCGAACCGTTGTTATGGTTTCGATATTCGCGGGCAGCCCTACGCATTCAGTGCCTGCGTCTCGCAGGCCTGCTACTTCGACTCGATACTGAACGCTTACTGCGTGAGGCTCGGCGGGTGTCTTACGGATCACCTCGCGGAGCGGATTGAGAAAGCCACCTAGAACAGTTGCGCCAAGTTGCTAGTTGCGTCCGAACGCTACTGTACTGTGTCGATCTCCTCGCTAACTGGCGAGAATCACTTGAGTAGGACCGTAACAATTGCCGATTTCCGATCAAGCGCGCCCAACAAAGCGATTGCTACACGCGCTTGATGCTGTTGGTTTGTTTCGAGTTGTTTCTTTGTATATCCAATCGCATCAGTTGATTTGGTATTCAAACTAGTTTTGCACCTTGGCGGTTCTAAAGTTCCGCATCCCCGTATGATTGCAGCTATTTTGGGTGGTGCTGCGGTTCATGCACATTGAGGGGTTTTCAACCCGGGATTGACTCTCGTCGTCCTGTTTCCACATGCGACAATTCGACTCATGTATGGCGAGGCGACTCCAGCTTGGCGAAATCTTGGCGAGTGTGTGTCTTTCGAGTCGCACTATCGCCACGTGCATGACGCGTTTGACTCATGTGACGTCGCATCGCGCGCGATGAAAAGTTTTCGATGCGCACGTTTCAGACAAGCTTCGACAAATAACGTCACCGTTCGACAGATCGACCCGAACGGAGCATTTTCACATGTTGTCCGATGGACAAGCTCGCCCCAACGCGACCGCAGATGTTTCCGCGGCAGCGAAGCCGGCTGCGGAGGCGCGCGATGCCAGGGACAATGCGGCGTCAGCCGCCAAGCCCGCTGCGAATACCAAGCCTGCTGCGAACACCAAGCGTGTGGCGGCGGCAGCGAGTGATGAAGCTCTGGCGAAAGAGGCGCTCGAGGGTCTGAAGCGTATTCGCGCCAAGGCGCGCCTCGACAAGATGGCGATACCCAAGCCTACGCCGACTGTGATCAAGCCGGCCGTGATCGTGGCCAAGCCGCCGCCGCCGCGTCCGACATGGGTCGCTCCGCTCGCGACATTGGCGGTCGCTGCGATCCTGGTCGTCTGCGCCTGCACCGGCGTGATCGCCTATCTCACCACGCAGCCCGCCCAGAGCAACGTCGCGGCCAATACGGAGATCAGGAATCTGCGGGAGACTGTGGCGCAACTGCGCAAGCAGGTGTCGGGCGTGTCCGACAATCTCGACGGCCTGCGCACCGCGGTCGATCAATCGAGCAAGGCGACCAACGACCGTTTTGGCCGTTTTGGCGAGAATCTGGACCGCATCGAACGGGTGAGCTCGTCCTCGACGGTGAAGCTCGACAAGCTTGCCCAGGCGCAGGCCCAGGCTCCGACGCCCGTCGCCTCACAGCCAATGCCGATGATGGCTTCGGTCGCGGCGCCCGAGACCACGGGATCGGTGCCTCCCTCCGAGCGTACGTCAGTGCCGCGCAAGCCCATCAAGGGCTGGTCGGTCCGCCAAGCCTATGAGGGGATTGCGATCCTGCAGGGCCCGAACGGCGTCATCGAGGCGGTGCTGGGACAGCAGGTGCCGGGCCTTGGCCGCATCGAGGAGATCAAAAACGAGAACGGACGTCTGGTGGTCGAGTCCAGCGGGGGCGTCATCTATTCGTCACGCAAGGCGACGCCCTGATCGAGCTCCGCCTTCTATTTGCGGTGATGCTCGAAGCTGGTGCATAGCAGGTCGACCTCCGCCTCCGCGATCGGCGCGCGAAACAGGCGACAGCTGAACTCGGCCGTCGTCTTGCTCTCCGTGGTGGTGCGATCTTCGCGGAGGAAGATGCATCGTTTGCAGACGTCGGTATGGTGCCGCTGTTCGGCTGCGTCCGACTGATCCAGCACGTGGCGGAGCGCGTCGCGGAAGCTGACCTTCGCCTCGTCCTCGAGGACGGTGATGGCCTCGACGAGGACGTTGACGGGGTCGCGCACCAGGAACTTCTTGCCCTGCTGTGTCACGCTCAGCATCACCGACCGCTTGTCCTGGGCCGAGCGCTTTCGCTCGAGATAGCCGAGCCGCTCCAGCTCGCCGATGATGAACGAGGCGGTGCCGCGCGTGGTGCCGACGTAACTCGCGAGCGCCGACGGCGTCCGGGAAAACCGGTTGGCACGGGAAAGGAAACGCAGCGCCATCCACTCGCGGTCGCGCAAGCCGTGCTTGGTGCCTTCGAACCACAGGATCCGGGCAACTTGTTCCAACAGTTCAATCGACTCGCGAGCCAGGTTCATTTCAATTCCAGGTCGGATAGATCTTAATTCAATTGAGCTTTTGGTAGCGCAATCCGGGTGGCTGATAATGAGGATCCCGAGAGGGGCGGAACCTTCCGGCCGTGGAACTAGAGCGTCACGAAGAAAGTTCGAGTAAATCGCCCGGCTCAACTCTTCTGAAAATTTCAGTCAAATGACCGCAGTTTGCGTGCAAATTCCGATCGCGTGGGATGTGCGAGCAACATGATGTGTCGTTGCGGCCACGCAAATCCCATTTGTTGCCGCGATGCGCTTCGAATTGCGCGCGCCGGCGGATCGGCTTCAACTCGTGGCAGCGGGAGCGGGGGCGAGGGAACCGCCGTTTTCGGTTAATGGATGTTGCGTTGCAATGCGGTCAGGCGGTTAAATCCGAAATACGATCGAGCCCGGGAATGCCAGAGTGTCGCCTGTGATCGAGCAGGTGAAGCCGTTCAGCGTCAAGCGCGCAGCATTGGCGGCCACCGTTGGCAACATGCTCGAATTCTACGACTTCATCACCTACAGCTTCTTCGCCATCCAGATCGGCCATACCTTGGCGGCGAGGTTGGGCCGACCACCGCCTATCTGATCGAGATCGCCCCGCCCGAGCATCGCGCGCTGGTGATGATCTGGCCGCAGTTCGCAACGCTGCTGCTGACCTACCCGACCTTCCTGTGGATCGTCCATGCCCCCGGCGCGCTGTCGCTCCTGGTTGGTTTCGGCGTCCTGTCCGTCAAAGCGGCGCGCTCGCAGGCTGGTGATTTGCGTTTCGCCTGCAACTATTGGCGAATGCGTCGCCTGAAGGATCAGGGGCAGGCATCAGGAAGGATGAACCGATGAGTATCGAAACCACCATGACATCCGACGTCGTCGGGCTGACCAAGGTCGCCCCGGTCTCGCGTCGCGGATTCATGAGCGCCACCGCGGCCGTCGCCGCCGGCTACACGCTTGCGGCCGGGCCCGTGCGCGCCGAGGCGATCACGACTGACACCAATGGCCTCCAGACCGGCGACACCAAGATCAAGGTCGGCTCCGAAGAGATGCCTGTCTATTTCGCCCGCCCGGCCGGCAACACCAAGGCGCCGGTGATCATCGTGGCGATGGAGATCTTCGGCCTGCACGAATACGTCAAGGACGTGACGCGGCGCCTCGCCAAGCTCGGCGCCTTCGCAGTCGCGCCAGACTATTACTTCCGCAAGGGTACCGATCTGACCAAAATCACCGAGATCAAGGACCTGTTGCCGGTCGTCAATGCCAAGCCGGACGCGGAGCTGCTGTCCGATCTCGATGCGACAGCGGCGTGGGCCGGGTCGCAAGGCGGCGACACCACCAAGCTCGGCATTATCGGCTTCTGCCGCGGCGGACGCACCGTCTGGGAATATGCCGCTCACAGCGGCAGCCTCAAGGCTGGTGTTGCGTTCTACGGCACCGTGGTCGATCCCGCCAATCCGCTGTGGCCGAAGAGCCCGATGCAGCTCGCGCCCGAGATGAAGGCGCCGGTGCTCGGCCTCTATGGCGGCGCCGATACCGGCATTCCCATCACTCAGGTCGAGCAGATGAAGGCTGCGCTCGAGCAGGACAAGAAGACGGCCGAATTCAAGATCTATCCGGAAGCGCCGCACGGCTTCCATGCCGACTACCGCGGCAGCTACCGCAAGGACGCCGCGGAAGATGCCTGGAAGCAGGCGCAGGCCTGGTTCAAGAAATACGGCGTCCTGAGCTGAGGCCCGGCTTTAAAGGGCGGCCCGAGCGGTCGCCCTTTCCATTTCAGTGTACCGATCTCACTTCACCATCGCGCCATAGACGATGTCCTGGACCTGCTCGCGATAATATTTGCGCAGCTCGCCCGGCGCGGCCGTTCCCACCACCACGACGAGACGCTCCTTGGGATCGCAGAAGAACTGCGTCCCGTACGCGCCGTTCCAGGTGAACTCGCCGGGATTGCCGGGGACCGACGACAATCCTTCGCTGGTGCGGACAGCGACCGAGAGGCCAAAGCCGAAACCCGCACGATGCGGCTCGATATTCGCCACGTTGTTCTTGATCTCGGGGCCAAGATGATTGGTCGTCATGTGATGCACGGTCTTGGGACCGAGGATGCGCTGGCCATCGAGCGCACCGCCGTTGAGCAGCATCTGTCCAAAGCGGATGTAGTCGCCGACGGTCGCGAACGAGCAGGCGCCGCCGCAGTCGAATTTTGTCGGCGTGTCCAAAAGCTTGATGGCTTGCGGCTTGCCGGTCAGCGGATCGTTGGCGAACGGCCGGGCGAGGCGAGGGCGCTGTGCGTCGGTCGGATGGAAGGTCGCGTCCTTCATGGCGAGCGGTTGCCAGACATTGGCGGCGAGATAGTCGCCGAGCTTCTGCTCGCTGACCTTCTCGACGACGGCGCCGAGCACGTCGATCGAGAAACCGTATTCGAACTCCGTGGACGGCTGATGCGCCAGCGGCAGCTTTGTGATGCGATCGATGAACGCCTGGGTGTCGCCTTCCATCGCCGGCGCGGTGCCCTCAGGATATTGCCGTGCCACCGGGCTCGCGCTGTCCGGGCGGCCGCCATACATCAGGCCGGACGTGTGTCGGTACAGGTCGTGAATGAAGATCGGTGAGGCCTGCGGTTCGAGTTTCAATGAATCGTCGCCCTGCTGAACACCGACCTTCATGTTGGCAAAGCCGGGATAATAGTCGGACAGCTTGGCCTGGAGCGGCAGCTTGCCCTGCTCCATCAATGTCAGGCCCGCGACCGCCGCCATCGGCTTGGTCATCGAGGCCAGTGCGAAAATCGCATCGACCGGCATCGGCGTGCCCTTGTCCGGATCCAGCATGCCATAGGCCTTGTAATACACGAGCTTGCCGTCCCGGGCGATTGCGACGACCGCGCCGGGGACGCGCTTGGCGGCGATCTCACGCGCGAAGAAATTGTCGAGCCGTTCAAGGCCTTGTTTCGAGAAGCCGGCGTCGTCGGGGCTGGCTTCGGGCAGCGGCGCGGCACGCGCTGCACCGAACGTGATGACGGCAGCGGCCGCCGCGATCATGGCGATCGTCTTCATTGAATCCTCCCAAGCGCGAGCTCGTTATGCAGTGGCCCGCTAGGTGGTTAGATCACGACCGCACCGGCGCGAAGTCAAGCGCGGGCGGGGCATGTCTGGGACGCGGGGAGGAATGCCGGAATCCTATCGTCCTTCTCCCGCCTGCCACAACGCGTCCAGGGCGTGGCGGTAGGACGGATAAGCAAGCGTGACGCCGAGCTCGCGCTTTAATTTCGCGTTGGAGACACGGGCGCTGCTGGCATAGAAGCTGCGGGCCATCACCGACATCTCGGCGGTCTCGAACACCTCTTCGGGCGGCGGCGCCACATTCATCAGCTTCGCCGCGTAAGTGATCACGTCCTGCGGCGGCGCCGGTTCGTCGTCACAGACGTTCCACGTGCCGCCGCTTGGGTGATGAACCGCGGCCATGATCGCGCTCGCGATGTCGTCGACGTGGACGCGGTTGAAGACCTGTCCCGGCTTGATGATGCGCCGTGCCATTCCAGCGCGCAGCGTCACCAGCGCGTTACGGCCGGGGCCATAGATACCCGCAAGCCGCAGGATCGCGGCGTCGCCACTGGTCGTGTCCGTCCAGGCCTGTTCCGCCGCGACCCGCATGCGCGTGCGGTCGAGGCTGGCCTGCGGCGGCGTGCTCTCGTCGACCCATCCGCCGGCGTGGTCACCATAGACGCCGATGGTGGAGAGATAGATGATCCTGCGGTGGCGGTCCGCTGCCAGCATGTCCGGGAAGGCCGCGATTGCGGGATCGCCGGCGCTGCCGGGCGGGATCGATATGAGCAGGACGTCGGCGTCGCCGATACGTTGCACTGTCCCGCGATCCGGATTGCTCCCGGAAAACCGATAAACCTCGATGCCGGCGAGATCGCCCCGCTGCGCGGGATCGCGCACCGTGCCGGCGATATGCGAGAAGTGGCCACCGAATAGGCGGACGAAGCACCGGGCACTGTAGCCGAGACCAAGGATAAAGAGCCGCATACGTCTTCCTTGCTGGTCGGAGTTCCCGTTCACGCCGCAGCGCGCCCCCCGCTCATAAGAGATTTTTGGGTCCGGCAAAAGATATTGCAATTTGTCTCGCATGCCAGTGCAGGCGATGGTCGCTCGTCGGGAGGGACGTATCGATCATGCAGGCAGAAGCGCCCGCCATAGTGCCATGTGAGGCCGCTGAACTGATCCGGCATGCCGCCGCGCTGATCTTCGATGTCGACGGCACCTTGGCCGAGACCGAGGAGCTGCATCGGCAGGCCTTCAACCATGCCTTCGTCCGCCACGGTCTCGACTGGCAGTGGGACCAAGCGGTCTACAAGGACCTGCTGCGGGTCACCGGCGGCAAGGAGCGCATCCGCGCCTTCCACACGAGGCTGCCGGTCGCCCCGCCACTGTCGGACGAGGACATCGCGGAACTGCATCGCATCAAGACTGCGCATTACGCCGAACTGGTCGAGACCGGCTGCTGCCCCTTACGGCCCGGCGTGACGGATCTCCTCATCGCTGCCAAGGCGCGCGGCCAGCGGCTCGCGATCGCGACGACCACGTCGCACGGCAACATCGATGCGCTGCTGTCGCGGGCGCTGGGAAAGCGCTGGGCCGCGGATTTTGATGCGATCGTCGCCGGGGACGACGTGCGGCACAAGAAGCCTGCGCCGGATGTCTATGTCGAGATCCTGGCGCGGCTGAATCTCAACGCGTCCGACTGCGTCGCGATCGAGGATTCCGCCAACGGCCTGATCGCAGCCTCACGGGCGAACATTCCCGTACTCATCACCAGAAGCATGTTCTTCCGGGACGATGATTTTAGCCAGGCACGGGTCGTGCTGGATGATCTGTCGGGGGCTTGGATGAGGCCGCAGAACAAAAAAACTGAAAAACAACCCCATGCACAGTAGAAAGTGCCTGCGAGCCGGCCGCGTTCAGTGGACCCGGTGGCTCGTTCTATCATCCTCAGACTGCTCGACAATCTGCGCAATTGGGCTCGACTGGTGATGCACCAGGCGCCAGCCGTCGCCGACGCGCCGAAAATGGTTGGCAGCGGCCAATGCCGTGCCGTCGACGATCTCGATGCAGAGCACGCGCGCGCTGTCGCCGTCGACGATGGCCTGCGGTTCGGCGCAGACGATCTGCGGCCGCTCCGGACTCTGCAGGATGTCGCGCCAGCTTCCGATCACCGTGGCCCGGCCGATGATGGCCGGCCAGCCGGGATGAATGCAGGAAATGGCGTCGTCGTCCGCCCACATCCGCTCCATTTCGTCGAAATCGCCGGTCGAAAACGCGGCGTAGAACGCCGCGTTCGCGGCGATCACCTTGTCGTCCTTTGCCATGCCTCTCGGGTGGGGCAACGACAGGCAAAAATCAAGCGCGACTTCCGTCGACTTTCTGTTCGATCTGGACCGCAGTGCAGCATTGCTGCCCGTTTTGTGGTCACGCCGAGACCAGCGTCTCCACCGCACGCCGCGCGCCATCCTTGTAGAGCCGGCCGAGCGCCGCGGTCACGGCTTCGCGCAGGCGCGGCTCGGCGCCCAGCGGCCCGAACACTTTTTCGACCCCAAGCAGTGCGGGCGCCAATCGCTCGGCGACGGGACCTGCCTCGCGCGCCAAGCCGGCGAACTCGGCGGCGAGCGGATCGCGCACGTCGATGGTGCGGCCCTTCTCGTCGAGGCCGGTGACGTAGCGCATCCAGCCGGCCACCGCGAGCGCATGCGTCGCGATCGGCAGGTTCTTGAGCAGGCGATCCTGCATCGCGCCAAGCAGCCGCTGCGGCAGCTTTTGCGAGCCGTCCATCGCGATCTGCCAGGTGCGGTGATGCAGTGCCGGATTGGCGAAGCGCGTGAGCAGCGAGGCGCGATACGCGGCCAGATCCGCGCCAGCAGGCATCGTCAGCGTCACCGCGGCCTCTTCCATCACCTGCTCGGCGAGACGCGCGAAATGCGGGTCCAGCATGGTGTCGGCGATGGTCTCGTAGCCGGCGAGATAGCCGAGATAGGCCAGCGCCGAATGGCTGGCGTTGAGCAGCCGCAGCTTCATCAGCTCGAACGGCTTGACGTCGTTCACCAGTTCGACGCCGGCGGCGGCAAGGTCAGGCCGGCCCGCCGTAAAGCGATCCTCGACCACCCATTGCGTGAACGGCTCGGTCATGACGGGCCATGCGTCGCGCAAACCGAGCGCGGATGAAACCGCATCACGGTCGCCATCCGTCGTCTCCGGCACGATGCGGTCGACCATGGTCGAGGGGAAGGCCACCGTATCCGCGATCCACTTGCCGAGATCCTTCGACCGCAGCGCGGCGAATTGCGTCACGATCCGCTGCACGGTGTGGCCGTTGGCGGCGAGGTTGTCGCAGCTTAGCACGGTGAAGGGCGGGGCGCCCAGCGCCCGCCTGCGCGCCAGCGCTGCAACGATGAAACCGGGCGCCGAACGCGGCGCGTCGAAATTGTTGAGATCGTGCACGACATCAGGATGCCGCTCGTCGAGATCGCCGGTCTGCGGCGTGTGGCAATAGCCCTTCTCGGTGACGGTGAGGGAGACGATGCGAATGGCGGGATCGGCCATTCGCTCGACCAATCGTGCCGGGCTCTCGCGCGCGACCACGCTGTCGAGCAGCGCACCGATGATGCGGTGTTCGGTGCCTTCGGCCGCACGGACCGCAACCGTATAGAGATGATCCTGCGGGGCGAGGGCGTCGCGTGTGTCAGGGCTGCGCAGGCTAGCGCCGACGATGCCCCATGATGTGGCGCCGGCGGCAAGGCAATCGTCGATGACGACGGCCTGATGCGCGCGATGAAAAGCCCCGAGGCCCAGATGTACGATGCCGGGCGTGACGCGCGAACGGTCATAGGCCGGGCGACGGATGCCAGATGGCATCCGGTCGAGATTGGCTCGGCCAAGGCGCGTTGAACCAGGGCGCATGGACGTCTCCCTTTGCTTTGCCGCTGCTTGACATGGCGCCTGTCCTCGGTCAATGCTGCGGTCAATTGGTAAGACCAATTTTCCAAAATTGGCGGGCCGCGGGTGCGATAGCTGCCGGCATGACCCTTTCGGGAGGACCAGCGTGCCGCTGGAAGCTGTGGAGGCGAGACGGCTTTATCGCCAGGTCGCCGATCAATTGCGAAGCCTGATCGACAGCGGCGAGTACGCGGTCGGCAGCCGCTTGCCGACCGAGCGCGAGCTCGCCGAGCAGCTCAAGATTTCCAGGCCGACGGTGCGTGAAGCCCTGATCGCGCTCGAAGTCGAGGGCCGCCTCCGCATCCGCGTCGGTTCCGGCATTTATGTGATCGAGCCCGCCGCAGTTGCGGCGCCCGCGCCTGCTTCCGTCATCGAGGGCCCGTTCGAGCTGCTGCGCGCCCGCGAATTCCTGGAAAGCGCCATTGCCGAAGAAGCCGCGCGCGTGGCGACGAAGGACGACGTTGCCCGCATCGATGCGTCCCTTGTCGCGATGGAGAATGTAGAACACCCCGGCGAAGCCTCGATGGTCCACGACCGCGCCTTCCACGTCGCGATTGCCGGAAGCCTCGGCAATGCCGTTCTGGTGCGCGTGGTCGGCGAGTTGTTCGACCAGCGCCTCAATCCCTATTTCGCGCAGCTTGCGCATTATTTCGAGAGCCCGGGCACGTGGCGCACCGCGCTCGACGAGCATCGCGCGGTGCGCGACGCGATCGCGGCGCATGATCCCGGGGTCGCGCGCGATGCGATGCGCGATCATCTCGCGCGATCCCAGGAGCGCTTTGCGCAGAACTTCGGCGCCGAGAACGCGGCAGGACCGTCTTCCGGGCGCACGGCGCGATCGATGGCAAAGCCGTCAAAACCGGAACATGCGCCGAAGAAGAAGCGGGCCGCGAGGAGCAGCGCGCGACGGCGATGAGATTGGGCGGCCCGCACCCGCGTTGGGGGCGGGCGGACAAGAAGCAGACTTAAAAGAAGCAGACTTGAAAAATGGAGGAAAAGTCAGTGTTGAAAAAAATGACAATGGTGCTGGCGGTCTCGGCCGCGGCAATGTGTGCGGCGACCGGTTCCGGCATGGCACAGACCAAGCTGAAATGGGCCCATGTCTATGAGACCTCGGAGCCCTTCCACACCGCGTCGGTCTGGGCCGCGCAGGAAATCGGCAAGCGTACCAATGGGCGCTATCAGATCGACGTTTATCCGGCGTCGCAGCTCGGCAAGGAAGCCGACATCAACCAGGGCCTCTCGCTCGGCTCGGTCGACATCATCATCTCCGGCTCGAGCTTCGCGGCCAAGAGCTTTCCGCCGATCGGCGTGACCTACTATCCCTACACCTTCCGCAACGCCGATCACCTGCTCGCCTACACCAAGAGCGACATCTTCAAGGAACTCGCCAAGGGCTACGAGGACAAGAGCGGGCACCACATCATCGCGGTGACCTATTACGGCGTGCGCCAGACCTCGTCGAACAAGCCGATCAAGACCTGTGCCGACCTCAAGGGCCTGAAGATGCGCGTGCCCGACGTTCCGGCCTATCTGGCGATGCCGCGCGCCTGCGGCGCCAACACTGCGCCGATCGCGTTCGCCGAAGTCTATCTCGCGCTCCAGAACGGCACCGTCGAGGCCCAGGAGAACCCGCTGACCACGATCGAGGCCAAGAAGTTCTACGAGGTGCAGAAGCACATCGTGCTGACCGGCCACATCGTCGACCACCTCAACACGGTGGTCGCGGGCGCGCTCTGGAAGAAGCTCAGCGACGAGGACAAGAAGATCTTCACCGACGTGGCGCAGGAAGCCGCCGCCAAGGCGACCGAGGAGATCAAGCAGAACGAAGCCAAGCTGGTCGCCTTCTTCAAGGAGAAGGGCCTGACCGTAACCGAGGTCGACAAGAACGAGTTCCGCGACACCGTGCTGAAAAACGTCGCTTTCGAGACCTTCGGCTACCGCAAGGCCGACTGGGAACGGATCCAGGACGTGAAGTGACGACGTAGTCGTCATCCCGGGGCGGTCCGTAGGACCGAGCCCGGGATCTCGAGGTTCCGGGTCTGGTGCTGACGCACCATCCCGGAACGACGTGATCAGTTTGAGGAGCAGCCCCATGTCCACCGCCGAAACGCACCGGCAGATCACCGCGGACGAGATCGCCCACACCTTCGAGGAGGAGGCGGCACCTAAGGTCGATCTCGGCATCTACGCTTTCGAGGACTGGGTCGCGCTGGCGATCTTCTGGGTGATGGCGCTCGCCGTCTTCCTCCAGTTCTTCACCCGCTACGTGCTCAACGACAGTTATGCCTGGACCGAGGAGATCGCGACCTACTGCCTGATCGGCGTGGTCTTCATCGGCTCCTCGATGTGCGTGCGGCTGTCGCGGCACATCCAGGTCGATCTCATCTACCGCTATCTGCCGCACCTCGTGGCGCGCGCGTTGTCGACGGTGATCGACCTGATCCGGATCGCCTTCTTCGGCTACGCCATCAAGCTGGTCTGGGTCTATATCCAGATCATCGGCGACGAGTCCATGACCACGATCAATCTTCCCAAGGACTACGTCTACTACGCGGTGCTGCTCGGCTTCGTGCTGATGTTCGTGCGCTCTCTGCAGGTGGCTGTGCAACATTTGCGACAGGGCTATTCGATCCTCGAACGTCCCGGCGCCTACGACGGTTTTGAAGGGTAATTTCATGCTGCTGTTGCTTGGAGGCTTCCTCATCCTGATGCTGCTCGGCGTTCCCGTGGCGATCGCCATGGCCGCGTCGTCGCTGCTCTACATCCTGGTCAGCGGCGTGACGCCCGACGTCACGCTGGCGCAGCGCATGATCGCCGGCGTCGAGAGCTTTCCGCTGCTCGCCGTGCCCTTCTTCATCCTGGCCGGCAATCTCATGAACATCGCCGGCGTCACCGGGCGCATCTACAAGTTCGCCGTCGCGCTGGTCGGCTGGATGCGCGGCGGCCTCGGCCACGTCAACATCATCGGCTCGGTGATCTTCTCCGGCATGTCCGGCACCGCGATCGCGGACGCCGCCGGTCTCGGCACCATCGAGATCAAGGCGATGAAGGACCACGGTTACTCCACGGAGTTCTCCGTCGGCGTCACCGCGGCTTCGGCCACGCTCGGCCCCATCATCCCGCCGTCGCTGCCTTTCGTGATCTACGGCATGATGGCCAATGTCTCGATCGGCGCGCTGTTTCTGGGGGGCGTCATTCCAGGCGTCGTCCTGACGCTGCTCATGATGGCCACCGTCACCTACTTCGCCCACAAGAACAAATGGGGCAGCGATACGCCGTTCTCCTGGCCGCAATTGGGATCGGCGGGGCTCGAGATCGTCGTCGTACTGAGCTTCCCGATGGCCGTCTGGCTTCTGACAGTCGCCGGTCTCTCCACCAATTGGGCAGTTGGGCTTGGCCTGGTCGTGCTGCTCGCGATCGACTGGTACTTCGACTTCTCCGCGGTGATGGCGCTGATGGCGCCAGTGATCCTGATCGGCGGCATGACGCTCGGCTGGTTCACCCCGACGGAAGCCGCGGTCGCCGCCGTGATCTGGTCGCTGTTCCTGGGCCTCGTGCGCTACCGCACCATGACGCTGAAGACGGTCGCGAAAGCGACGTTCGACACCATCGAGACCACGGCGTCGGTGCTGTTCATCGTCACGGCAGCCTCGATCTTCGCCTGGCTGCTCACGGTGTCGCAGGCAGCCCAGATGCTGTCGGACTGGATGCTCAGCATCACCCACAACAAATGGGTGTTCCTGGCGCTCGCCAACGTCCTGATCCTGTTCGTCGGCTGTTTCATCGACACCACGGCGGCCATCACCATTTTGGTGCCGATCCTGTTGCCGATCGTGCTCAAGCTCGGCATCGACCCGATTCATTTCGGTCTGATCATGACGCTGAACCTGATGATCGGCCTGTTGCATCCACCGCTCGGCATGGTCTTGTTCGTGCTCGCGCGTGTCGCAAAACTCTCGGTCGAGCGCACGACGGTCGCGATCCTGCCCTGGCTGGTGCCGCTGATGCTCGCATTGATCGCGATCACATACATCCCCGAACTGACCCTCTGGCTGCCGAAATACATGGGACTTTCCAAATGACATCCACAGCTCTCGCCGCAACCCTGTTCGGCCCCGAAGATCTGCGCATGGTCGAGCATCCGCTCGACAAGCTCGCCGAAGGCATGGTGCGCCTCCGCTTCGGTGCCGGCGGCATCTGCGGCTCGGACATGCATTATTTCCGTCATGCCCGAACCGGCGATTTCGTGGTGAAATCGCCGCTGGTGCTCGGCCATGAGATTTCCGGCGAGGTCGTGGAGATCGCGGGCTCCGCAGCGAACCTGAAGCTCGGCGACCGTGTCGCCGTCAACCCGTCGCGCTGGTGCGGCCATTGCGTCGCTTGCCGCGAAGGCCGGCAAAATCTCTGCGAAAATATCTACTTCATGGGTTCGGCCTCGAAGACCCCGCACATGCAGGGTGGCTTCGCCAACTATTTCGACGCGATCCCGGCGCAGTGCGTGAAGATCCCCGATCATGTGTCCTATCAGGCCGCGGCGCTGGCCGAACCGCTCGCGGTCTGCCTGCACGCGGTCGCGCGTGCCGGCAACATCGAAGGCAAGCGCGGTATCATCTTCGGCGCCGGTCCGATCGGGCTTCTGACCATGCTCGCCGCGCGCCGCGCCGGCATGACCGACATCACGGTCGCCGACATCGCGCCGGCGCCGCTGGCCTTTGCGAGCCGGCTCGGCGCCTCGCACGTCGAGAATGTCGCGGCCGGCGAGGAAGGCCTGAAGGCGCAGGCCGCGTCGCGCCCCTACGATGTCGCTTTCGAAGTCTCGGGCACGGCTGCAGGCCTTGCCAGTGCGATCGGTATCGTCAGGCGCGGCGGCGTTGTGGTGCAGATCGGCAACCTGCCGGGTGGCCAGATTCCGGTGCCGGCCAATGGGGTGATGGCGAAGGAGATCGACCTGCGCGGCTCGTTCCGCTTCGGGCTCGAGTTCATGACCGCGGTGGAGCTGATTGCGGACGGCAGCGTCGACGTGCTGTCGCTGGTCACCGCCGAGCGGCCGCTGTCGACCGCGCCCGATGCGCTGCGGTTGGCGCTCGACCGCTCGCAGAGCGTCAAGGTCGTGCTGACCGCTAACTGATCCCGGAGAATTTTCATGATGCTAGAGGGATGGCGCTGGTACGGGCCCGATGATCCCGTGTCGCTGGATGACGTCAGGCAGGCCGGCGCGACGGATATCGTCTCGGCGCTGCATCAGGTGCCGATCGGCGAAGCCTGGACGCGCAAGGCGGTCGAGGAGCGCAAGAACTTCATCGAGCGCGGCCAGCCTGGCCGCTCGCAACTGACCTGGTCGGTGGTAGAATCGATTCCGATCCCCGACGACGTCAAGCGTCTCGGGGCTAAGGCGACGCGCTCGATCGAGACGTGGATCGCCAGCCTGGAGGCGGTTGCCGCCGCCGGTATCAAGATCATCTGCTACAACTTCATGCCCGTCGTGGATTGGTGCCGCACCGATCTGGAATGGGAGCTGCCGAACGGCGCCCGTGCCATGCGCTTCGACCAGGACCGTTTTGCCGCCTTCGAGCTGCACATCCTGAAGCGCCCCGCCGCCGTCCAGGAGTATTCGCCGGAGCAGCAGGCTCGCGCGAAAAAGCTGTTCGACCAGATGAGCCAGGCCGATATCGACTATCTCGTCATGGTGATCGCCAGCGCGCTGCCGGGCTCGACCACCGAGCCGATGACGATCCCGCAATTCCGCGATCGACTCGAAACGTATCGCGACATCACGCCGAAAATCCTGCGGCAGCATCTCGCCGAATTTTTGGGCCGCGTCACGCCCGTCGCCGAGCAGCTCGGCGTTTCGCTGACGCTGCATCCGGACGACCCACCGCGCCCGCTGTTCGGCCTGCCGCGCATTGCCTCCAGCGCCGACGACTATCAGGCGCTGTTCGATGCCGTGCCGTCAAAGGCGAACGGCATCTGCCTGTGCACGGGGTCGCTCGGCGTGCGTGCCGAGAACAATCTCCCCGCCATGGCCGAACGCTTCGGCCCGCGCATCGCCTTTGCGCATCTTCGCGCGACCAAGCGGGAGGCGGACGGCCTGTCGTTCTACGAGTCCGATCATCTCGACGGCGACGTCGACATGGTCGCGGTGCTGAAGGCGCTGCTGAAGGAGAACGCGCGGCGTTCGCCCGACGCGAGAATCGTGTTCCGGCCCGATCACGGTCATCGCATGCTCGACGACCTCGCGGCTACCAAGCGCACCAATCCCGGCTACACCGCGATCGGTCGCCTCCGGGGCCTAGCCGAACTCCGCGGCGCGATCCGCGCGATCGAGCATCGATAGGAGATCTGCGGCCGTGTGTGAGCGGAGGTGAAAGATGCGCCTGGCACAATGTCATAACTTCCACGACTTCCGGCGACTGGCGCGTCACCGGCTGCCCGGCCCGATCTTCAACTACATCGACGGCGCGGCCGATGATGAGACGACCCATCGCCGCAACAGCGCCAGCTTCGAGCATTGCGACTTGCTGCCCAACGTGCTGCGCGGGGTGCAGCAGGTCGACCTCTCGGTGACGGTCATGGGCCAGAAGCTCGCGCTGCCGTTCTACTGCTCGCCGACCGCCCTGCAGCGGCTGTTCCATCATGACGGCGAACGCGCCGTCGCTGCGGCGGCTGCGAAATATGGCACCATGTTCGGTGTCTCCTCGCTGGGCACGGTGAGCCTCGAGGAATTGCGCAAGACCTACGACACGCCGCAGGTCTACCAATTCTACTTCCACAAGGATCGCGGTCTCAACCGTGCCATGATGCAGCGCGCCAAGGAGGCGGGCGTCGAGGTGATGATGCTGACGGTCGACAGCATCACCGGAGGAAATCGCGAGCGCGATCTGCGCACCGGTTTCAGCATTCCCTTTCGCCTGACGCTTGCCGGCATGCTTCAGTTCGCGATCAAGCCGATGTGGGGCATCCAGTATGTCACCCATGAGAAATTCAGACTTCCGCAACTGGAGGAGCACATCGACATGGGCGGCGGCGCCATGTCGATCGGCCGTTATTTCACGGAGATGCTGGATCCAGCGATGAACTGGGACGATGTCGCGGAGATGGTGCGAACCTGGAACGGGCCGTTCTGCCTGAAAGGGATCATGTCGGTGGAAGACGCACGCCGCGCGGTTGATATCGGCTGCGCGGGGATTGTTCTGTCCAATCATGGCGGACGCCAGCTCGACGGCTCCCGCTCAGGCTTCGATCAACTCGCAGAAATCGTCGACGCCGTGGGTGACCGTATCGACGTGATGATGGATGGTGGCATCCAGCGCGGAACCCATATCCTGAAAGCATTGTCGCTCGGAGCCAAGGCGGTGGGGCTTGGACGATACTATCTCTATCCGCTTGCCGCCGCCGGCCAGCCCGGTGTCGAACGCGCCCTCGGCCAACTGCGCGCCGAACTCGAGCGCGGCATGAAGCTGATGGGGTGCACGTCGATCAGCCAGCTGTCGCGCGCCAATTTGCGCTTCCGGTCCGGGTAGCGCGCCGCGATCACCCGTCCTCAATAGCACGCGGCCATCGCGCCGAGCTTCGGATAGAGCCGGTCGATCGCGGCGATCTCGCTTTTCATCTGTGCGGTGATCCAGTCGCGGATCTCGGCGGCGATGGGCCGCATCGGCCGGTTGCGCGGTGGCAGGAATTCGCAGATGCGGCGCGTGGTGGTGAGCGTGTCGGAGGCCGGCACCAGCGCGCCGGTCAACAGCCAGTGCGAGGCGACCGTCAGCCAACCGAGCGCGATGCCCTGGCCGAGCAGCGCGGCCTGCATCACGACGGCATAGTCCGTGAAGCTCAGCGCCTTGGCCGCACCACGGCGCCCCGTGAGAAGCGACGCGTAATCCGCGGCCCAGTCGCCCGGGGTCTCGGCGAGCCGAATGATGGTGTTGCCCTCGGCGGGATCGGTTTCGCCAAGATAGGCAGGGCTGCACATCGGCAGCATGACTTCCTTCATCACCAGCGTGCCGCCGGATGACGGCTCTTCGCGATCACGGAAGCGCATGCCGAGATCGACATTTTCCACCGGTCCGCGCAGCGCGCCGGAGATCAGCTGGAAGCGCAAATCGACCTGCGGGAATTGCCGCTGCAGCTTGTCGATGCGCGGCATCAGCCAATGCGTGGTGAAGGCGGAGGAGACCGACAGCGTCACCGTCTCGGTGCCCTTGCGGCGCCGCTCGATCTCGACCAGCCCGCTCTCGATGCTGCGAAAGCCTTCGAGCACGCGGCGATATAAGAGTTCGCCTTCCTCGGTGAGCACAGCGCGTCCCGCCTTGCGGTCGAACAGGCGGACGCCGAGATGGTCCTCGAACTGGCCTAGCATCCGGCTCACCGCAGGCTGGGTAACGTTCAGTTCGGCGGCCGCTGCGGTGAAGCTGCCATTGCGCGCCGCCGCGTCGAAGACGAACAGGGCGTTACTTGAAGGCAGCATCCGGCGCAGCTCGGGCATAACGCCATGTTATGAGCCGGGTGAGAATTTGGCAATTGCCGAGTTTTGCCAAGTCTGGTGTCATTGGCATCACAGCCTAAAGACAGGCGTCGAGAGAGAAGATTTGGTGCGGCGCACGCTTCGATCGTGAGTGCTCCAAATCTCTGTCTATAAAGCAGGCTTATGGCGCGCAGTGAGGCACGCCAGCTAACGGCATGGCGAGGTCGATCGTTGGACAAGCGAGCGGAAAGCGTCGAGATCAGATCCGCGAGCAAGGCTTACGGCGCGGTTCGCGCGCTTGACGACGTGTCCCTCAATGTCGCCGCTGGCGAGTTCGTCTCGCTGCTCGGCCCCTCCGGTTCCGGCAAGACCACGTTGCTCGGCATCCTTGGCGGCTTCATCCTGCCATCGAGCGGAACGATCCTGTTCGGCGGCCGCGACGTCACCTGGATGCCGCCGCACAAGCGCGACATCGGCGTCGTGTTCCAGAACTACGCGCTGTTCCCGCATATGAGCGTCGGCGAGAATGTCGCCTTTCCCTTGCGCGCGCGACGGCTGCCGAAGGCAGCCTGGCCGGACAAGGTGCGCGCGGCGCTCGCGATGGTCGGCCTTGCCGGCTACGAAGAGCGCGGCATCGCGCAACTCTCCGGCGGCCAGCGCCAGCGCGTGGCGCTCGCACGCGCCATGATCTTCGAGCCGCGGCTGATCCTGATGGACGAGCCGCTGTCCGCGCTCGACAAGCAGCTGCGCGAATCCATGCAGATCGAGCTGCGCACGCTGCACCAGCGCATCGGCGCCACCATCATCTACGTCACCCACGATCAGCGCGAAGCGCTGACCATGAGCGACCGCGTCGCCGTGATGAGGGACGGCCGGCTGATCCAGATCGACGCGCCCGAGCGCCTGCACGATCATCCCGCGGATTCCTTCGTCGCGAGTTTCATTGGCGAGGCCACGATGCTTCCCGTGCGTCGCGTCGACGCCTCCAGCGTTGCGCTCGGCAATGTCCTTCTGCGCAGCGCCCGGGCCATTCCTGACGGAGACGCGCTGATGCTCGCCGTGCACAGCGAAAAATTGCTGATCGACGACGGCGCGCCGGACGCCGCCTGCAATCAGCTCACCGGCACGGTCACCGACATCGTCTATCAGGGCGAGAGCCTGCGCATCTTCCTGGCGCTTGCCGATGGCATCGTGCTCAGCCTGCGCCAGGCGAGCTATCACCAGGCCTACAGCCGTATCCCGCCGCTCGGCGGCAGCCTCATCGTGACCCTTCACCCCGAGGACACCATCGTCGTGCCCAGGGTGAGGGACTGAACCTAAGCCTTGTCCAACCGAGAGAAGAAGCCAAAATGTCGTCAGCAGCCTCGTTCAGCAATTTCAAGGTTCTCACCTTCGACGTCGTCGGCACCTTGATCGATTTCGAGACCGGCGTGCTCTCCGCGGTGCGCAAGATCTCGGGCAAGTCGCCGGCCGAGCTCAGCGACGACAAGATCTTCGAATCCTACAAGCGCGGCCGCGACAAGCACCACGAGCGTTCGAGCGAAGTGATGTTCCATGTCTATCGCTATCTCGCCAAGGAGCTCGGGCTGCAGGCGGATGACGCCTCCTGCGACGTCTTCCAACTCGCGGTGCTGCGCTGGGGACCGTTTCCGGACTCGGTCGAGGCACTCAAGCGCCTGCGCACGAAATTCCGCCTGGTCGCGATGACCAATGCCGACCGTGTCGCACTGTCTTGTTACGCGCACGCGCTTGGCAATCCCTTCGACGATACCGTGTGCGCCGACGAGACTGGCGTTGCGAAACCCGATCCGGAGTTCTTCGCGTACAACAAGGGCCGCCAGTCCGCTTTCGGCTACAAGCAGTCCGATATCCTGCACGTCGCGCAGAGCCAGTATCACGACATCGGGATCGCGCGGAAACTCGGCTACAAGGTGTGCTGGATCGAGCGCCGCCAGGGCATGGCCGGCTTCGGAGGCACACCGGCCGTGCAGACGCTGACCAAGCCGGACTTCCATTTTCCGACCTTGAAGGCGCTTGCCGACGCGGCCATCGGGCCGGCGGCGTAAGGCATGAGCGGTGGCATGACACGGGACTGGAGCGCGCTGCCATCGGCCAACTCGCTGTGGGTAGCCACGGCCGAGCCGGCGCGCGAGTTTCCGGTCCTGTCGGGCGAGCACCAGGCGGATGTGGTGATCATCGGTGCGGGCTACACAGGTCTGTCCGTAGCTCACCACATCGCCAAGAGCGGTCTGTCGCCGATCGTGCTCGAGGCCAACCGCCCCGGCTGGGGCGCGAGTGGCCGCAATGGCGGCGTGATCACCGCAAAGTTTCGGCTGTCGTTCCGCGAGATCGACGCCGTGCACGGCCGCGCCATGGCGCAGCGCATGTACGGGATCGCGCATGAATCCACCGATATCGTCGAGGAGCTGGTCTCCGAATTTGGCATCACCAGTGCCGCGTTGACGCGCACCGGCCAGGTCAAGGCCGCCCACAACGAGACGACCCTGAAGGCCGCGATCGACGAGGCCAACTGGATGAAGCGCGAGATGGGTGATGCGGAGGTCCGCATCCTCGACAGGGGGCAAGTGCGCGACGAGACCGGCTCCGACATCTTCGTCGGCGGCGTGCTCAATCCCGGCTCCGGCGGCATCCATCCGCTGAATTATCTGCGCGGCCTTGCCGATGGCGTGGCGCGCCGCGGCATCCCCATTTTCCAGGAGTCGCCGGTCGTAAGGCTTCGGCGCGACGACAGCGGCATCGTCGCCGAAACGCCGCAGGGCGCGGTGCGCGCGAAGCAGGCGATCATCGCCACCAACAGCTATTCCGACCTCACCGGCGCGACCGCGAACATGCAGCGCACGCTGATTCCGTTCCGCAGCGCCATCATCGCGACCGACAAGCTGCCGCGCAACCTCGCGGGAAGCCTGATGCCGACCGGGCGTACCTACACCGAGACCAAGCGCATGATGCGCTGGTTCCGGATGGTCGACAACCGCGTGATTTTTGGTGGCCGCGGCGCGTTCGGCAAGCAGGATTCGGAAACCGCCTTCGACGCCTTGCGCAAGGCGATGGTCGGCATCTTCCCGGATCTCGCCGACGTCCCGCTCGCCTACAAATGGTCGGGCCTGGTCGGGATGACGCTGGACTCGGTGCCGCATATCGGCCGGCTCGACGACCGCACGCTGTTCTCGTTGGGCTACAACGGCGCGGGCGTGGCGATGTCGAGCCTGATGGGCCGCTATCTCGCCGCCTTCGTGCGCGGCGAGGCGCCCGAGGTCGGGCTGCTCGACGCGCGACGCATGAAAGCCATTCCGTTCTATCCGCTGCGCGAGCCCGCCGTGCGCATGGTCGCCGGCTGGTACCAGTTTCTCGATGCGATCGGACAGTGACATTTAATTGGTGACAGAGGAGGCGATGATGACGACGAAACGAGATTTTGGATTTGGCTACGCTTTGTTGGGCGGATCACTCGGCTTGTTCGCAACAACCGGCATCGCCGCCGCTGCCGAACAAATCACCTTCGTCTCGCAGGGCGGCGCCTATCAGCAGGCGCAGACGGTGGCGATCCTTGATCCCTCCGCCAAGAAGCTCGGCATCACCATCAACCAGGACTCCATTCCCGATGCCTGGCCCGCGATCAAGACACAAGTCGGCAGCGGCAAGCCGATCTGGGACGTCGTGGATACTCCAACCGGCTATTGCCTGCGCGGCGGCGAGCAAGGGCTGATCGAGAAGCTCGACTTCTCCAAGATTCCGAACGCTGCGGCGATGCCGGAGGCGTATCGCAACCCCTATTCGGTCTCGTACGAGTTCTATTCCAGCGTGCTCGCCTACAGCCAGAAGACCTTCCCGAAAGACGCGCCGAACAGCTGGGTTGATTTCTGGGACGTGAAGAAATTCCCCGGCCGCCGCGCGCTGCGCAACCACCCGATCGCCACGCTGGAGGCGGCGCTGATGGCTGACGGCGTTGCGCCGGACAAGCTCTATCCGCTCGACGTCGACCGTGCCTTCAAGAAGCTGGAAGAGATCAAGCCGAATATCACGGTGTGGTGGACCTCCGGCGCTCAGTCGGCGCAGCTCCTCAACGACGGCGAGGTCGACATGGAGATGGCCTGGAACGGCCGCGTCAGCGCGGTCGCGAAGGAAGGCGCCAAGGTCGCGTTCACCTATAATCAGGGTATCCTTCAGAGCACCTCGCTCTGCATCCTCAAGGGCGCGCCGAATCTCGAGACGGCAGTCAAATTCCTCAACGAGGCCATCGACCCCGTGCACCAGGCCAATCTGCCGCTCAATATCGATTACGGCCCGGGCAATCCCAAGGCGTTCGATACCGGCGTGATCAAGCCCGAGCGCGCCGCGCAATTGCCGAGCGAGCCGGCTAATGCGGCGAAGCAGGCGCTGATGTCCTACGCCTGGTGGTCCTCGCCGGCGGGCGAAGCGGCCGAGAAGCGTTGGGCGTCGTTCATGCAGAAGTAAGCGAAGCGAGGCCGTGTTGACGACATCCGTGCCAGATCCATCGCAAAAGCATCAGCGCCGCGAACACGGCCTGATGCTGGCATTGGTGTCGCCGGCGCTGCTCGTAATTCTCCTGCTGATCGTGCTGCCGGTCGGCTGGCTCGCCTGGCAGTCGATCTACCATGACGGCTTCACGCTGGAGAATTATCGCCGCGTCTTCACCGAAGACATCTACTGGCGCAGTTTTGCGCTGACCTTCGAGATCAGCCTCGCGGTCACATTGATCGCGCTGCTGCTTGGCTATCCCGTGGCCTACCTCGCCAACTCGGTGCCGAAAGGATGGAGCATTCTCATCCTGTCGCTGGTCGTGCTGCCGTTCTGGACCAGCGTGCTGGTGCGTGCCTATGCCTGGCTGGCGCTGCTCCAGCGCACCGGCGTGATCAACCAGCTTTTGCGTTACCTCGACGTGACAAGCGAACCGCTCGCGCTTGTTCACAACACTTTTGGCACGGTGGTCGCGACGGTACACATCCTGTTGCCGTTCATGGTGCTGCCGCTCTACGCCACGATGCAGAAGATCCCGAACGACCTGATGCAGGCCGGCGCCAGCCTGGGGGCGAGCCCGTCGCTCACCTTCGTCCGCGTCTTCCTGCCGCTGTCGCTGCCGGGCGTGCTCGCGGGCTGCACCATGGTGTTCGTGCTCTGCCTCGGCTTCTACATCACGCCGGAACTGCTCGGCGGCGGCCGCACGGTGATGGTGTCGATGCTGGTGAGCCGCAATGTCGAGCTCTACAACCAGTTCGGCGCTGCGAGCGCGGTCGCCGTCGTGCTGCTCGCCAGCGTGCTGCTGATTTTCGCCGTCGTCAGCCGCTTCATCTCGCTCGATCGCATATTGGGGCAGAAATGACGCGATTGTCACCCGCCCGGATCGCCCTCTATGTGATCAGCGCGCTGGTGCTGGTCTATCTGATCCTGCCGGTGCTGATCATCGCGCCGATCTCCTTCTCCAGCGCGCGCTTCCTGACCTTTCCGCCGCCGTCGTTCTCGCTGCGCTGGTATCAGCAGTATTTCTCCAACGCGGCCTGGATGCAGGCGACGCGGGTGACGCTGACGGTCGCTCTCCTGACCGTGGTTATCGCGACGCCGCTCGGCGTTGCCGCCGCCTACGCCATCAGCCAGTCGAAGCTGCGCATCATGCGCGTCATCCATATGGCGCTGCTGCTGCCGCTGGTGGTGCCGATCATCATCACCGCCGTCGGCATCTTCTTCGTCTATGCCAAGGTCGGCCTGGTCGCGACGCTGCCCGGCCTGGTGCTCGCCAACGTGATGCTGGGCCTGCCTTACGTCATCATTTCGGTGCTCGCGGGCCTGCAAAGCTTCGACCCGGCGCAGGAGATGGTGGCGCGCAGCCTCGGCATGAACCGGCTGCGCAGCTTCTTCGCGGTGACCCTGCCGCAGATCAAGTCCAGCGTGGTCGCCGGCGGCATCTTCGCCTTCATCTCGGCGATGGACGAGACCATCGTCGCGCTGTTCATCTCCGGCGGCCAGTATCAGCCGCTGACCAAGCGCATGTTCACCGCGCTCCGCGACGAGATCGACCCCACGATCGCCGCGATCTCGACGCTGATGACGGTGGCCTCCTTCATGCTGGTGCTGCTGGCCAGCGCGCGGCAGAAGAAGAGTGGGTGATTCTTGCTCGTAGTCCTGGCGAAAGCCAGGACCCATTACCCCTGGGAGAACTTGTCGCGCGAGCTGGTCACTCCGAGTCTTCGCCAAAGCGCGCTCGGTGGTTATGGGTCCTGGCCTTCGCCAGGACGACACCGAATGTTTGGCGCGATCCTCGCCCCGTCACCCCTTCGCCGCCAGCCACGCCAAGATCATCTCCACGATCTGCGTCCTGCTCCTCGCCAGCACCCTGGCCTCGCTGAGGTCGCGGTCGAACAGGGCACCGAAAGTGTGGCGGTTGGCGACGCGGAAGAAGCAGTAGGAGGAGATGGCCAGGTGCAGGTCGATGGCGTCGACGTCGTCGCGGAAGACACCTTCCTCGCGGCCGCGCTTGAGGATGCCGTCGAGCGTCGCGATCACGCTGGCGTTGAGCTGGCGCAGCTGCAAATTCTGCTTCAGGTGCTTGCCGTGATGGATGTTCTCGATGCTGACGAGGCGGATGAAGTTCGGATTGCGCTCGTCATGGTCGAAGGTCGCTTCGATCAGGCGCCGCAATCCCTCGCGGGCGTCACAGCTCGCAATATCGAGCTGATCCTCCAGCGCGCGGATGCTGCGATAAGCCTCCTCCAGCACCGCGAGGTAGAGCTGCTCCTTGCCGCCGAAATAGTAATAGATCATCCGCTTCGACGTGCGCGTCCGCGCTGCGATCGCATCGACGCGGGCGCCGGAATAGCCTTCCGAGGCAAATTCCTGCATCGCCACTTCGAGGATGTCGCGCTTGGTGCGCTCGGGGTCGTTGGTGCGCTTCGATAGGGGCGGCATGCGCTCGAGCATCGCTGTTTCTCCCGCCAGTTTCCACGGATCATCTTGAAGGTGAAGGCAAATTTCACCCGCCGGGGCACTGATCCAACGCGTATTGCATAAACGTACTAGTTCGTACATTATGATCCCAAACCAAGGTTGCGGCAACCAGAACCACAAAAACGCGCGCGGCGGACGGCCTGACGCGAACCGCACCGGACACATGGGGAGGAGATTTCAATGACGTTGACGTCAACCGCATCACTGCACGAAGCGTCCGGCGCGGAAGCCACACCGAACAAGCTGCCCAAGCGCGCGGCGCTCGTCAGCTTCGTCGGCAGCATGCTCGAATACTACGACTTCTTCATCTACGGCACCGCGGCGGCGCTGATCTTCCCAAGAGTGTTCTTCGCCAATGTCGATCCTGCGACCGGAACGCTGCTCGCGCTGCTCTCCTTCGGCATTGGCTACATCGCGCGGCCCGTCGGCGCAGTCATCCTCGGCCATTTCGGCGACCGCATCGGACGCAAGACCGTGCTGCTGTTCACGCTGGTGCTGATGGGCGGATCGACGCTCGCGATCGGCCTGTTGCCGGATGCCAAGGCGATCGGCAACGCCGCGCCTGTCATCCTGACGCTGCTGCGCCTGTTGCAGGGCCTGTCGGCAGCCGGCGAGCAGAGCGGGGCGAACTCGCTTACGCTTGAACACTCCGCCAACTCCAACCGCGCCTTCTTCACGAGCTGGACCCTGAGCGGCACCCAGGCCGGCGCGATCCTGGCGACGCTGGTGTTCATTCCGGTGTCGAGCTTGCCGGAAGACCAGCTCCTCAGTTGGGGCTGGCGCATTCCGTTCCTGCTCTCCGCGCTGGTGCTGCTGGTTGCCTATCTGGTACGGCGGACCATGCCGGAAACGCCTGTTTTCGAGGACATCAAGGGCAAGGCGCAAGTTGCGCGCTTTCCCGTCGTCACGCTGTTGCGCGACTACTGGCCCGACGTGCTGCGCGTGATTGCCTGCGCGCTGATCGCGACCGTGAGCACCATGACCGCCGTGTTCACGCTCGGATATGTCACATCCAAGTTCGGCGTGGCACGCCCGACCATGCTGTGGGCCGGCGTGCTCGGCAATGTCACGGCGCTGATCACCCAGCCGCTCTGGGCCCTGCTCGCCGACAAGATCGGTCGCAAGCCGGTGTTCATTGGCGGCGTGCTCGGCTGCGCGGTGCTGCTGTTTCCCTACTTCATGGTGGTGACGTCGGGCAATACGATCGCGATCTTCGCCGCCGCGATGATTCTGTCCGGAATCATCTACGCCGCGCCGAATGCGATCTGGCCGTCCTTCTACGCCGAGATGTTCGATGCGCGCGTGCGCTATTCCGGCACGGCGATCGGCACCCAGCTCGGGTTCCTCGCCGCCGGCTTCACGCCGTTGGTGAGCGCGAGCCTGGTCGGCGAGGGACCAAACGGCTGGATCCCAGTCGCGATCTTCGTCGCCTGCTGCTGCGTGATCTCGGCGGCAGCAGCGGCCACCGCGCGCGAAACCCACAATGTCGACATGGCCGATCTCGGCAAGCGGCGAGCTTGAGCGAAAGACAGGATAGCGATCGCATGCTGACCAACGCAGTTCCGACTACGAATGGGCCGGTTGTCGGCGTCGAGCAGGGGGCCGTGCGTGCCTTCAAGGGCGTGCCGTTCGCAATCGCGCGGCGCTTTGCGAAGCCGGTGGCGCCGGCTGCGTGGACGGAGCCGCGCCATTGCACGGATTACGGTGCATATGCGCCGCAGCCCGGTCATCTCGATCTTGCGATTGAAGAGTCCTGTCTCAGCCTGAACGTCTGGGCGCCGGCGGCGGATCACCCGCTGCCGGTGTTGTTCTTCATTCATGGCGGCGCCTTCGTCACCGGCGGTGGCGCCGATTATGACGGCTCTTTCCTCGCCGCGCACGGCCCGGCCGTCATCGTCACCATCAACTACCGGCTTGGCCCGCTCGGCTTCCTGCAACTGCATCGCCATGGCTTTGGAGAGGCCAACAACCTCGCCATGTCGGACGCGCTCGCCGGGCTCGACTGGGTGCGTGCCAACATTGCAAATTTCGGCGGCGATCCGGACGCAATCACATTGTCCGGCCAGTCCGCTGGCGCCTCCATGGTGATCGCGCTCGCAACCCTGCCGCAGGCCAGAGGCAAGTTCATCCGCGCCCTTGCGCTCAGTGCGCCCGGGCGAAACATCATGAGCGCCGATCATGCCGACGACGTCGCGCGCCGCGTGCTTGAGGAACTCGATCTGGCGGGCGACGCCGGCGCGATCACGTCCGTGCCGCTGCCAACTCTCTTCGCGGCGGTGGAGCGTGTCAGTCGCAGGCTCGCGGACGAGACCGAGGCAGGCACCCTGTTCGGGCCGGTGCTCGACGGCACGGTGATCCCGCATGAGCCGCGCGAGGTCTTTGCCGACGGCAGCTTGTGCGACATTCCGCTCTGGCTCGGTTCCTGCCGCGACGAGATGGCGATGTTCTTGAAGAGCATGCCGCCGGCCGCGATGATCCGCACCACCGAGCGGCAGGTTCGTGCGGCATTCGGAGAGGCCGGCTGGGAGCGCCTGCTGTCCTGTTACCGCGCCACGGCGCGCGTCGACGAGGATCCGTACGAAGCGCTGCTGTCGGATGCGTTCTGGCATCGCCCGATGTCGGATCTTGCGCGGGTTCATGCCACTGCGGGCGGCGCGGTGTGGCTGAGCCGCTTCGACCATCGTCCGGCGCTGGAGCCGTTCCTGTCGCAAGGGCCGACTCATGGTGCCGACAATGCCTGTCTTTGGGCGCATCTGCCAAATTTCATCGATCGCCCGATCCTCAAGCGCATGGGCGGCCCGATGACGCCCGAAGACATCGACGTCGCGGCGCGGTTTCAGGCCAATGTGCTGCGCTTCGTCACGGCTGGCGTGCCGGATATCGCGGAAGCCTGGCCGAGGTTTGAGCCCGCCAAGGAGCCCCTCGCAATCTTCAGTCAGCCGTTCCATGTTATTCCGCTCAACGACGGCGCGCGCTTCCGGGCGTGGGCGGAGCTGACCGCCCGTCCCGGAGCGGTCGCCTGACAAGAAAAGCAAAGGGGAGATCGGATGAGCAATTCAGATAGCGGGCGCGCGCTCTCGCGCATGGTTTGTGCGATGGCCTCAATCCTCTCTTTGCTGGCCGTCATGCCGTCGGCGGCGCAGATCGTCGCTACACCGATCCCTGAAGATCCTGTCAGCATCGATAGCGGTGCGATCTCCGGCAAGGTGCTGACGTCCGGCGTGAAGGCCTATTTCGGCATTCCCTTTGCCGCGCCGCCGCTCGGAGACTTGCGCTGGCGGGCGCCGCAGAAGGTCGAGGCCTGGAAGGGCGTCTATCACGCCGATCGGCTGGCACCGGAGTGCATTCAGGTGCTGCGCCGGCACAACCTCAATCATTATTTCGGCGAGGAGGCGACGAGCGAGAACTGCCTCTATCTGAACATCTGGGCGAACCCTGATGCGAAATCGGGTGCAAAGCTGCCGGTGGTGGTCTGGATCTACGGCGGCGGCTTCACGCTCGGCTCCAGCGGCATGGCGATGTATGACGGCGAAGCCGTTGCGAAGAAAGGCACGCTCTTCGTCAGCTTCAACTACCGCGTCGGCATTTTGGGAAACCTCGCCCATCCCGAACTGACCGCAGAATCGCCGAACCATGCTTCCGGCAATTACGGCTTGATGGACCAGATCGCGGCCTTGCAATGGGTCAAGCGCAACATCGCGCAATTCGGAGGCGACCCCGACAACGTCACCATCACCGGGCAGTCTGCAGGTGCCATGTCGGTGTCCGCGCTCGAAGCAAGTCCGCTGGCGAAAGGCCTGTTCAATCGCGGTTTCGCGATGAGTCTCAGCATGTTCGACAGCCGCTTCAAATTCCCGACGCTGCCGGCCGCCGAGAAGATCGGCCTCGAGGTGCAGACGGCGCTCGGTGCGCCCTCGCTTGCCGAGATGCGGCAGATCCAGGCCGATAAGATTCTTGCAATTCAGAAGGACTGCCAGCTCGGCTGCGCCGGCACGATCTCCGTCACGCCCGATATCGATGGCTACGTGCTGCCCGACACCGTCCCGAACATCTTTGCGGCCGGCAAGCAGAACGATGTTGCGACTGTCGCCGGTTTCACCAGCGACGAGAGCTCGAACGACTTGCGTACCGCTGGCACGCTCGAAGCCTATGTCGCGGCCGCGCGAAAACTCTATGGCGATCAGGCCGACCGCTTCCTCTCGCTCTATCCCGCCAAGACCGACAACGAGGCGAAGGCCATGGGCCTGCTCGCCGCGCGCGAGGGGCTGGTCGAGATCGGCACGCGCAACTGGGCCGCCGCGCAGACGAAGACCGGCAAGGCGCCGTTCTACATGTACATGTTCTCGCGCGTGCATCCCTTTGCGCCCGGTGTCGAGTTCTTCGACAGCCCGCAGAAGATCGGCGCCTATCACACCTCTGATGTCCCTTATTGGTTCGGCACGCAAGACGCCTTCAACAAGTTCCGCACCACGCGCGTCTGGACCGAGTTCGACCGCGCGCTGTCCGAGCGCATGATGGACACGCTCATAGCCTTCGCGCGCACGGGAAATCCGGGCACGCCGGCGACACCTTGGCCGCAATGGAAGCAGGACGCGCAGACCTATGTCGAATTCGGCGACGATAGCGGCGTGCGCGAGGAGAACCGCGCGCGCCTCGAATTCCACACGCCGGCGAACGTCACGCCCTCGACGCCGCGGGTGTCGCGGGACTAGGGCGGAGTTGACTTCCGATAAGGGCGCTTCGGCACGATCACACCTGTAATCTGTTTCACATGCGAATGTGGCGAGTGACGCTAGATGAAGTGAGGCCCCGCTTCCGCGCGGTCCGTTTCGGAGCTGGCGATGATTGCTGCACTGGCAAGAGCAATATCCCGCGCGACGGGAACCAATGTCGATGTCGAGCCTCTGAAAGTCGTCGTCATCTTCTCGGGAGCGGGCCTGCTGCTCTTACTCGTGGCCGCAATGATCTACGGACAGGCCCTCAACGCCGCTTTATTCTAGGCTCCTGCGAGTTCACCGCGCGTGCGTGCTCGTCGCCGTCAGTTTGGACAGGGTTGCCCGGCGGCGCCCCACATGGCCATGTCCTTGACGTGATCCTCAAACGTGCCGGGCGGCGTCGTACGACCCGCCCCGGGCGCCCATCCGCGCGGGATGAAGCCGTTCAGCGATGCATCGTGCCTGAGATGCTCGACGAGACCCGCGGCGTCGCGACCGCCGTTGCGCTTGGAATCTTTCAGCTGCGCACAGATCTCGGCGCCGCTCTTGCCGAACCAGATGAAGGCGACCGGCGCAAGCTGCCAGTCGATGCCGGCGCGCGGTGGCGACGGTGCCGGCTCATTCGCCTGGGTTGACGTCATGTGACAGGTCGAGCAGGCGATCTTCTCGGCGCCGATGCGGCTGTCGCCGCCGTGGATGTTCATGCCATGGATGCGCGGCCTGGTTTCGCCCGCCGGTGTCCAGATTGGAATGGCCTTGGCATCGACATGGCAGTTGGCGCAACGCGGATGCGTCACCACGGCTTCAATGCGCTTCCAGGCCTCCAGCCCCTCGGCGCGGCTGATGCTGCCGGGCGGCAGAACGTCCTTTTTGGCTTCGTCCTTGGCCGCGACGATTCCGGTGAGGGCCGCAATGGCGGAAGCGGCGAGGGCGAGCGCGATCAGTGATCTCTTCATGGCCCGGCTCACACGAAATCGATGAACTTGTTGAACGGCATTTCGCGGATGCGCTTACCGGTCGCGGCGAAGATCGCATTCGCAAGTGCGGGCGCAGCGGGCGGAACGGGCGGCTCGCCGACGCCTCTCACCTTCGGATCGTTCTCGAGCCCGCGCACCTCGATGACGGGGCATTGGTAAATCCGCATCGCTTCGTGATGATTGTAGTTGGTCTGCTGCACCGCGCCCTTGGCGTAGGTCAGCTCGCAATTGATGGCGTGGCCGAGCCCCCAGATCACGCCGCCCTGCACCTGGTTCTCGAAATTGACGGGATCGACGACCTTGCCGACATCGACCGCGATCCAGACCTTGTCGATCCGGATGCCTCTTTCCGTCACCGAGACTTCGACGACTTCGGCCGTCGGCGTGCCGAACGACTCGACGAAGGCGACGCCGCGCCCGCGGCCGTTGCCGAGCGGTCCCTTCCAGTCCGACATCTCCGCGACCGTCTCCAGCACCTTGCGATAGTGCGGCACGATGCACATCGCGATGCGCGCCTTCATGGGATCGAGGCCCGCGGCATGGATCAGCTCGTCGATGAAGCTTTCGGTGAAGAAGCCCGATGTCGAGGCGCCGACCGAGCGCCATGTGGTGCTCGGCGACAGCCCTTGCGCCTCGTAGCTCGTGGCCCGGAAATTGGGGATGTCGTAATAGACGTTCCACAGCCCGGCGGCCAATTGCCCGTCAGGATCCTTCGAAGGCCTGCCCGACCGCTCGAGCAGTCCCTTGAGCGGCGTCGTCGAGGCCAGTTGCAGATCGGCCGAGACGATCTTGCCCTGGTCGACGCTGCCGCGGTGCCGGGCGATCGCGATCTGCCGTGGAATGTCCTGGAGGAAATCCTCCTCGCGCGAGAACACCAGCTTGATTGGCGTTCCCTTCATCTGATTGGCGATCTCGGCGAGAACGCGGACGTTCTCGTATTCGAGACGGTGGCCGAAGCTTCCGCCCGCCCACTGATTGTGGAAGGTGATCTGCTCCGGCTTGAGGCTGATCGCCGTAGCCGCGACATATTGCACGAAGCGGGGGCTCTGGTGGCTGACCCAGATCTCCATCCCCTTGTCGGTGACGAGGCCGATGCCGTTGAGCGGTTCGAGCGGCTGATGCGCCACGTAAGGCGCGCGGTATTCGGCCTCGACGAGCTTGCCTGTCTTCAAGCCGGCCTCGATATCGCCGATCTTGCGCCACTCCTTGCCGAGGAATTCCGGCTTGAACGAGGATTCCAGCACCTTCCAATGGTCGGCCTGCTCCGCGGGATAGGCCGAGGGTGCCCATTCACAAATGACGGCGTCGGCCGCCTTCATGGCGTACCAGCTGTTCGTGGCGATCACGGCGATGCCGTTCTTGATTTCAAGGACCTTCTTGACCCCTGGCATCGCGCGTGCCTTGCTGGCGTCATATGACTTCAGGGGCTGGCCCTTGCCGGGGTTCAGCTTGACGGCGGCGTACAGCATGCCGTCTATCTTCAGGTCGATGCCGAACTTCAGTTCGCCCATGACCTTGTCGCGGATGTCGAGGCGCGTCATCGGCTTGCCCAGCATGCGCCATTTCGAAGGATCGCGCGGCTTGGCATCGAGCACCGGCGAAATCTTCGCGGCGTCCGCGGAGAGATCGACATAGGCGACCTTCGTGCCGTTGGGCAGGATCACATGGCCGGATTGGGTGCGCAGGTCAGCCACTGCCACGCCGGAGCGTTTGGCGGCGGCGGCCTTCAGCGTCTCGCGCGCGACCGCGCCGGCAACGCGCAGCTTCTCATAGGTGTCCGGCAGCGTGCTCGAGCCACCGGTCATCTGTAGCCCGGACTGCCTCAGCCATTCGAGCGTCTTGGCGCGCGCTTCCTCGGCGGCGGGGCTCTGGTCCGCAGCCACGAACGGCGCGAACTCGTCGGCGAAGCCGGTGTTGAAATAGGCGGGGCTGGGGCTGGCGAAGCGAACTTCGAACTGGCCGGGATCGAGATCCATCTCCTCGGCGATCATCATCGGCTGCACCGAGCCGACGCCCTGGCCTATGTCGGCATGCTGCGCGATCAGCGTGATTTTCTCCGGGCTGATCTCGACCCAGGGATTGAAGGTCACGGAGTTCGGCCCGAGGCCGGCGGTCAGCGGATTGTCACCGGCGGTGGCAGCCGCTTCAGCCGTACCAAAGGCGCCGAAAGCGATGCCGCCGGCGATCGCGGCGGAGCCGAAAACGAAAGCGCGGCGGGAGAGGTTCTGCATGTGACCCATCTCACTTCTCCGCCATCTTCTTTGCAGCGGCCGCATGGATCGCGGCGCGGATGCGCGGATAGGTGCCGCAACGGCAGAGATTGCCGGACATCACCTCGTTGATGTCCTCGTCGGTCGGCTGGGAGATCAGATCGAGAAGCGAGATGGCCTGCATGATCTGCCCGGTCTGGCAGTAACCGCACTGTGGAACCTGATGTTCGATCCAGGCCTGCAGAACCGGGTGCTGGTCCCGCTTTTCCAGCCCTTCGAGCGTGACGACCGACTTGCCTGCGATCTCGCCGATATGCGCCTGACAGGACCGGACCGCCATTCCGTCGATCTGGACGGTGCAGGCGCCGCATTGCGCGACCCCGCAGCCGTATTTGGGACTGGTGATGCCGAGCTCGTCGCGGAGCACCCAGAGCAGAGGCATCTCCGCAACAACATCGACCTGGCGCTTGATCCCATTGACCGTGAGCTCGATCATATCGGTGTCCTTTCGCGCGTCCTCGCGCGACGTGACGTCGAACGAGTACGCTCCAGCGAGCGTCGTCGAATTGTTGGACCGGCACATGCAGCGTGTCGCTGATGTGGCGATGTTGTCAAACTGTGCCGCCGCGGCATTTGCAAATTCGCACGACGACGACGGTGTGTGTTTTTGTCGCGCCTTCAGGGCGATCGAAATCGATTCAATTGTCTTTGATCGTCCGGAAGGCGATCAGCGCAGGAACCGACGCCGCGGAAGTGCCCTCGTTCATGTGGTGGCCGCGTTCAGTGCTGCGGCCGCTATGTAGCGATGCAGCACCATGAGATTAGACTCATGATGCACCGCCGCAGAGCCTTGGTTATTTTCGAAACAGCGAGATGTTGTCGCTTAGCCAATCGGTTACAGGACGCGGAGCATGGCCCGTCAACTCGCGAACAGTTGAGGTGGTTTCTGCGAGGACCGATTCATAGAAAAGGCGATCCAGACCGAGCAGCAGGTCGGCGACAAATTCGCTGAGTCCCGAACCGAGCAGATTCTCACGCTGCTCCGCAGGGCTTCGGTGGCGATATGTGACGACGCGACCGAGCAATCCGGAGAGTTCGTCTGCTATCCCAGGCATGCTCACTGCGGCTGGCCCGGTCAGGTGATAGGCGCGTTGAGACGTCGCGTGCGCATCCTCGAGAAGGACGGCAAAAGCGCAATCTGCGACATCGCGTGTGTCGATCAGATTGACCAATCCGTCGCTCGCTGCCCCGCCCCATGTGTCATTGACGATTGGAGCGCCAGCCCGCGCCAGGATGTCAACGAAGCTCGAAGGCCGCAAAACCGTAAAGCCCACGTCGCAGGCCGCAAGATGCGCCTCAATCTGCATATGCCAGTCCAACGGATGCAGCCGAGATGGCGGTCCCAACACGGACAATTTCACAATGTGGCTGACGCCGGCGGCCACGGCTGCGTCGATCAGCGCGATCTCATTGGCGACCTGCCGGGGAGACGTGCCGTGGGCGAGGAACAGACGGTCAGCGCCGCGCAACGCGTCGTCCAGAGTTGACCGTACATCGAAGTCCACGGTCGCAAGGGAGACACCGGACGGCAGGCGTTCAGCGCCCGGCGTGCGGGTCAACGCCACAAGGTCAACCGGTTCGGCGACCAGTTTCGAGATCAAGGCGGAGCCCACGCGACCTGTGGCCCCGGCGACCGCAATGCGTGGACGGCCGGCGCTATGCTGGGAGGGGTTGAACATCCGGATAACCTTCAGTATCTTGGAACGATCAGTTCAGGATACTTGGAACGATCATTCCAAGATGTCAAGCGGGAATACGATGAGCGGAAAACCCCAATTCGATGACGATGCCGTGATCAATTCCGCGATGGACGTGTTTTGGCGTCACGGCTATTCAGCCTCGTCAATCGATCAATTGACGACAGCGATGGGTTTGTCGCGGTCCAGCATGTACAAGCGATTTCAAGACAAGGACGGGCTGTTCCAGGAAGTCCTTTCGACTTACGTCGAGCGCGTCGTGCGGCGGATGAACGCCGTTCGAGGCAACACGAAGCGCCAACAGCTCGAAGCGCTGCTGCACGAATTCCTGCCCAGGGGAGGCAAGACGGTGCGACCCGCTGGGTGCATGCTGGCCCGATCTTGTGCCGAGATGGTCGATCTGCCCCCGGCAGGCCAGTCGGTCGCGCGGCAGGGACTTACGCAGCAGCGCGCGATCCTCGTCGAGATTTTGCGTGAGGCGGTCGCAGATGGAGAATTGGCGGCGGCAGCCGACATCGACGGATTGGCGTGGCACTATCTCGGCGTGTTGCAGGCCATAATGAATTTGCCGCAAGCGGGCGCGACTGTTGGCGAGCTTCGCCGCGTTGTAGAACATGCAATGACAGCGTGGCCATTGCGCCCGGCCGTCGTGGCCCCCCCAACGTAAAGTCTGATTCTGCCGTCAGAACTGAACTTCGCCCGGGATATCGTCCGCGCTGAGACCGACGGCCTCAAAGCCCTTCAGCATCCATTCGCGGGTCTGCCCGAGCGCGCGGTTGTAGTCGGCCCAGGCGCTGAGGAAATCCTTGTAGCGCCGGTCGCCTTCGGCGCGGATGCCCAGATTGGTCGGCAGCGTGAGCAAGGGACGCGGCACCGAGAGTTCGCCGAGCGTCGGGTTCTTCTTCAACGTCGCGACCGAAAGCACGGCCAGCGAGATGTTGCAGTCCGCGCGTCCGGTCGCGACGGCGAGGATCGCCTCGTTGCGCTCCTTGAAGCCGAGGATTGTCGCCTTGGGGCAATAGCGGCGCGCGATCGTCTCATGGGTCGAGCCGATGTCGACGGCGATCTTGACCTCGGGCTTGTTCAACTCGGCCCAGGTCTGCGGCTTGGCAAAACCCTTCTTGGTGATGACGGTGAAGGAATGCACCAGGATGGGCGTGGAGAAGTCGATGACCAGGGAGCGCTCCGGGGTCGGATTGACGGCAAAGGCGAGGTCGATCTTGTCGGCCTGGAGATCGAGGATCTGGTTGCCCCAGGTCGATTCCAGCGTCTCGACCTTGGCGCCGAGCTTGGCGGCGATGTCGGTCGCCATGTCGATGCAGGCGCCCGACCATTGATTGGTGGTGAGGTCCTTGTGGAAATAGGGATCCTGGCCGGCGATGACGGCGATCCGCAGCACGCCGCTCTTCTTGATCCGCTCGAGCGTCGAGCCCGGTCCGGTGTCGGCCTTGGCTGAGCCGGTTGCGGCGATCGCGGCACCGGCGAGGGCGACAGTGGTGAGTGCGTCCCTGCGATTCATGGCAGTTCTCCTGGGCAGTCGCCTATGGACATTGAACCCGGCGGCTGGACTATTTCTGTATTCAGAGGTAAATGCAATACGGTATTTCTTTAATCCCGACATGAAAGACACCCCCGTGCGCGCTCTCTTCGTCGATGCCAACGACACCCTCGCCGCGGTGACCGAAAAGCTGCTGCGCTCACAGGATCTGCCGGTCGGCATCAACCGCAATCCCTCCATCAAGCCCGAGGACCTGCCCGGGCTGCTCGATGGTGTCGAGATCATGATCGTCGACCACACCGCGGTGCCGACCGCGGTCGCCGCGAAGTGCACGAACCTGAAGCATATCGTCTTCCTCGGCACCGGCGCGCGCAGCTACATGAATCCGGAAGATCTTGCCGAACGCGGCATCGCGGTTCACACCATCAAGGGCTATGGCGATACGGCGGTTGCCGAATGCGCGATCGCGCTGATGTGGGCCTCCGCAAAGAGTTTTGGCGAGATGGATCGCGGCATGCGCGCGGGCAACTGGCTGCGCCGTGACGCGGTGCAGCTCACCGGCAAGACGCTCGGGCTGATCGGCTTTGGCGGCATCGCTGCGGAAGCCGCACGTATGGCGCTCGGCTGCGGCATGAAGGTGATTGCCTGGAACAGGACACCGAAGGCGCATCCCGGCGTCGAGTTCGTATCCCTGGAGAAGCTGCTCGCGGACAGCCACGTCGTCTCGCTGCATCTGCTCCTCAACGACGAGACCAAAGGCTTCCTGTCGCGCGAGCGCATCGCGGGGATGCGCGCCGGCAGCATCCTGATCAACACCGCGCGCGGCGCCGTGGTCGACGAGGACGCGATGTGTGATGCGCTGCGCACGGGCCGCATAGCCCATGCCGGCCTCGACGTCTTCAGCGTCGAGCCGCTGCCGCCAGGCCACCCGCTGACGAAACTGCCGAACGTGACGCTGTCGGCGCATTCGGCTTTCCGCACGCCCGAGGCGAGCGACAATCTTATCGGCGCGGCGCTCGATCATTGCCGCCGCATCATCGCGAATGGGCGGTAGTGCAACCAGCAGGGGCGGGCATGACGCCTGCGCAGGGTGTGGGAAGCCTTTCGATCTTGCGCGCCCTGTCGGCCTGTCCTACGCCAGCCCCGAACAAAATTTTCGCGAAGCTGCGAAGCGCATCGCCAAAGCCTTGAGGGAGCCGTCATGACCATTCGCAACACCCGCACCGGGGGCCAGATCCTGATCGATCAGCTCGTCGCGCAAGGCGTCGAGCGAGTCACCTGCGTGCCGGGCGAGAGCTACCTTGCGGCGCTCGACGCGCTGCATGACAGCCCGATCGACGTCATGATCTGCCGCGCCGAAGGGGGGGCTGCGATGATGGCGGAGGCCTATGGCAAGCTCACCGGCCGCCCCGGAATCTGCTTCGTCACCCGCGGCCCCGGCGCCACCAATGCCAGCCACGGTGTCCACATCGCGATGCAGGATTCCACGCCGATGATCCTGTTCGTCGGCCAGGTCGACACCGGAATGCGCGAGCGCGAGGCGTTCCAGGAGCTCGACTACAAGGCGGTGTTCGGCACCATGGCGAAATGGGCGGTCGAGATCGACCGTCCCGACCGCATTCCGGAGCTGGTCGCGCGCGCTTTCCGCGTCGCCATGCAGGGCCGTCCCGGTCCCGTGGTGATCTCGCTGCCCGAGAATATGCTGACTGAGACTGCTGCCGTTGCGGACGCCATGCGCATCGAGCCGGCGGTGAGCTGGCCGGCACCTGCCGATATCGAGCGCGTTGGCGCCATGCTTGCGAGCGCCAAGGCGCCGCTCGTCATCCTCGGCGGCTCGCGCTGGACGGACGAGGCGACCAGGAGCATCGCGCGCTTTGCCGAACGATTCGACCTGCCGGTCGCGACCTCGTTCCGCCGCGCGTCGCTGATCGACGCCGATCACTCGCACTATGCCGGCGATCTCGGGATCGGTCCGAGCCCGGGCCTGAAGGCGCGCATCGACGGCGCCGATGTCATTCTGCTCATCGGCGGCCGCATGTCGGAAATGCCGTCCTCGTCCTACACGCTGTTCGATATTCCGACCCCGCAGCAGAAGCTGATCCATGTTCATCCGGGTTCGGAAGAACTCGGCCGCGTCTATCAGCCGGCGCTCGCGATGCAGGCAACGCCCGCCGCGTTCGCCGCCGCCGTCGAAGCGTTGAAGCCTGCCGGCGCGGTTGCCTGGAAGGGCGAGGCGGCCAAGGCGCATGCCGATTATCTGGCCTGGACCGAGAAAGCGCGCGAGCTGCCGGGCGCGTTCCAGTATGGCCAGGTCATGACCTGGCTGCGCGATCGCCTGCCCAAGGACGCGATCGTCTGCAACGGCGCCGGCAATTATGCGGGCTGGATCCATCGCCATCACCGCTTCCACAGCTTTGCGGCCCAACTCGCGCCGACCTCGGGCTCGATGGGCTATGGCGTGCCGGCGGCAGTGCTCGCGAAGCGACAATATCCGGATCGTACCGTCATAGCCTTCGCCGGCGACGGCTGCTTCCTGATGAACGGGCAGGAATTCGCGACCGCCGTGCAGTACGACGCAGCCCTCGTCGTCATCGTCGTCGACAATGCGCAATACGGTACCATCCGCATGCACCAGGAGCGCGACTATCCCGGACGCGTGGTCGGCACCCAGCTCAAGAACCCGGATTTTGCGATGTACGCAAAAGCGTTCGGCGGCCATGGCGAGCGCGTCGAGCGCACCGAAGAGTTCGCGCCCGCGTTCGAGCGTGCGCTCGCCTCGGGCAAGCCGTCGATCCTCCACTGCATCATCGATCCGCGCGCGATGTCGGTCGGCAAGGACTTTGCCCCTGCGGTGAAGGCTTAAGCGATGACGCAGAGCCGCCACGTCGCCATCATCGGTGCCGGCGCGGTCGGCGTGATCAGCGCTATCGAGGCGCTGCGCGAGGGACATCGTGTCACGCTGATCGATCCGGGCGAGCCCGGTGGCGAACAGGCGGCGAGCTACGGCAATGCCGGCTGGCTCTCCTCGCATTCGGTGATGCCGCCGGCCGAACCCGGCGTCTGGAAGAAGGTGCCCGGCTATCTGATGGACCCGCTCGGACCGCTCGCGATCCGCTGGTCTTATCTGCCGAAGGCGCTGCCCTGGCTGATCAGGTATCTGCTCTCGGGCTGGACCGAAGCGCGCGTCGAGAAGACGGCCTTTGCGCTGCGCGACCTCCTGAAGGACGCGCCGCTGTTGCACAGGAAGCTCGCGGAGGAGGCGGGCGTCCCTGAATTGATCGAGCGTAACGGCGTGATGCATGTCTTCCCGTCGCGCGGCAATTTCGACAACGATCTCGGCTGGCGCCTGCGCAAGCGCGTCGGTGTCGAATGGCTGGAGCTTTCGGCCGACGAGATGCGTCAGCGCGAGCCCGATTTGCATCCACGCTACACTTTTGGCGTGGTGGTGGAGGAGGCCGGGCGCTGCCGTGACCCCGGAGCCTATGTCGCCGCGCTCGCCAATCATGCACTGGCGAGCGGTGTGAAGCTCGTGCGCGCCAAGGCGACAGGCCTGAAGCTCAACGGCAGCAAGCTCATCGCCGTCGTCACGGAGACCGGCGAGATCCCTTGCGATGCCGCGGTGGTCGCGGCCGGCGCGCATTCGAAGCGGCTCACCGCATCCGTCGGCGATCCGCTGCCGCTGGAGACCGAGCGCGGCTATCACGTCATGATCGAGAATCCGGAAACGGGGCCACGCAGCTCGATGATGGCCTCGGATGCGAAGATGGTGGTGAACTGGACCGACAAGGGTTTGCGCGCCGCCGGCACGGTCGAGATCGCGGGCCTCGAGGCCGCGCCGAACTGGAAGCGCGCCGAGATTTTGCGCGACCATCTCTTCAGCATGTTCCCGAAGCTGCCGAAGGACATTCCCGCTTCACGCATCAAGACCTGGTTCGGTCATCGGCCGAGCATGCCGGACGGCCGCCCCTGCATCGGCTACGCGCGGGCCTCGCGCGATATCGTCTACGCCTTCGGCCACGGTCATATCGGCCTGGTCGGCTCGGCCCGTACCGGTCGTCTCGTCGCCCAGCTTCTGAGCGGCAAGCCGCCGGAAATTCCGCTCGCACCGTTCGCGCCCGATCGTTTCCTCTGAGATCGCACCATGACCACTCCAGCCAAATCGTCATCCCGAATCGCCCGCGGCGGCAAGGCCATTTATGGGGCGCCGCTCGGCATCTTGATGCTGGAGGCGCGCTTTCCCCGCATTCCCGGCGACATGGGCAACGGCACCACCTGGCCTTTCCCCGTGCTTTATCGCGTGGTGAGCGGTGCCTCGCCGGAGAAGGTGGTGCTGAAGGGGGCGGCCGGTCTGCTGCCGGATTTCATCGACGCGGCGAAGGATCTGGTGCGGCTCGGAGCCGAAGCCATCACCACCAATTGCGGCTTCCTCTCGCTGTTCCAGAAGGAGATCGCAGCCGCGGTCGGCGTTCCTGTCGCGACCTCGTCACTGATGCAGGTGCCGTGGGTGCAGGCGACCTTGCCGCCGGGCAAGCGCGTCGGCCTCGTCACGGTGTCCGGTTCGTCGTTGACGCCGGCCCATCTCGAAGGCGCCGGCGTGCCGCTTGATACACCGCTGGTCGGCACCGAGCACGGCAAGGAATTCTTCCGCGTCCTGATCAAGGCCGAGAAGGACGACATGGACATCGCGCAGGCCGAACGTGACGTGGTCGAGGCCGGCAAGGAACTGGTCGCCAGGAACCCGGATGTCGGCGCGATCGTGCTGGAATGCACCAACATGCCACCTTATGCGGCGGCGCTTCAGGCCGAAGTCGGATTGCCCGTCTATGATATCTATTCCATGATTATGTGGTTTCATGCCGGACTGCGGCCGCGTCAGTTTGGCTAGAGGTCGAGAAGTTGCCTATGAACAAGCACCTGGACCCCCCCTCCGACAGCATCGTCGATCGCGTCTACGAACAGCTCAAGGCGATGGCTGTGAGCTATGAGTTCAAGCCGGGCGAGCGGCTCAACGAGGGCGAACTCGCCAAGCGTCTCGGCGTCAGCCGCACGCCGCTGCGCGAAGCGCTCAATCGTCTCAATACCGAAGGCTTCCTGCGCTTCACGCCGGGCAAAGGCTTCTTCTGCCGCGAGCTCGACGCCCACGAGATCTTCGATCTCTACGAGCTGCGCAAGTCGATCGAGGTCGCCTCGATCCGTCTCGCCATCCGGCGCGCCAGGGACGAGGACATCGACGCGCTCTTGAAATTCCTCGAAGCCACCGGTCCAGATCCGGGCGAGCGCTCCTCGGTGGAACTGGTCGAACTCGACGAGACCTTTCACGAGCGGCTGATGGAGATGTCGAACAATGCGGAGATGCTGCGCGTCTTGCGCAACGTCAACGCCCGCATCCGCTTCGTGCGCTGGATCGACATGGACAGCATCAACCGCTCCAACACCCAGGCCGAACACCGCGCCGTCGTCGAAGGCCTGAAGGCCCGCGACGAAGACGCTTGCGTGTCAGTGCTCGAAAAGCACATCGACCGCCGCCTCGATCGGATCACGTCAGCGATCAAGGAAGGCTACGCGCAGATCTACATGCCGGCGACGGCGAGGTCTTCGGGGAATTGAGGTTCTTTCTTCCCTTCTCCCCTTGCGGGAGAAGGTGGCGCGAAGCGCCGGATGAGGGGTATCTCTCGGCGCGCGCGGATGCGATTGAATACGTGGAGATAAACCCCTCACCCAAGCGAGTGTTTGTCGACCAACGGTGATGCCCTCTCCCGCAAGGGGAGAGGGCGCAGTCATGCGCATCGCACTTTGGCCCCTACGACAGTGAGAGGCCAGCTATACAATCCTTCGATATCTGATCGTCCCAGACGGTCAGAGCTTTCGCGCGCGAACATCGCTAGCGTGCCGCTCGTAATTCACGGAGACAAGCGGTGCATAGCCCTCAACCGAATCCCGACTCTCGCACAAGCGATGACTGGCCGTCCGAGCTCTACCGCATCCTGAAAGCTGCCGACGTGCGGCAGATGTCCTACGTCCCCGATGCCGGCCACAGCCAGCTCATCCGTCTGTCCTCGGCGGACCAAGACGTCACCACCAACGTGCTGACGACGGAAGAGGAGGGCGTCGCCATCGCCGCCGGCGCCTGGCTCGGCGGTCAGCGCAGCGTGCTGCTGATGCAGTCGAGCGGGGTCGGCAATTGCATCAACATGCTGTCACTGTCGGCGATCGGTCGCTTTCCGCTGCTGATGCTGGTGACGATGCGCGGCGAATGGGCCGAGTTCAATCCCTGGCAGGTGCCGATGAGCCGGGCGACGCAGCCGTCGCTGGAGGCGATCGGCCTGAAGGTGATGCGCGCGGAGACAGCGGAAGATCTTATCGAGACGGTGGAATCGGCCGCAGCGCTTGCCTACGAATCCGATCAGCAGATTGCGGTTTTGATCGGACAGCGTCTGATCGGCAAGAAGAAGTGGTGATGCCAATGCAAGCTCAACTCGATCGTCGCGCCGCTGTTGCCGCGCTCTTGAAGGATCGCAAGAATACGCTAGTCGTTTCCGGCCTCGGCTCGCCGACCTATGACCTTCATTCGGTCGGTGACCACGACGGCAATTTCTATCTCTGGGGCGCCATGGGCGGCGCCGCGCTGATCGGGCTCGGCCTCGCGCAAGCCCAGCCGGGAAAGCCCGTCCTCGCTTTGACCGGGGATGGCGAGCAATTGATGGGCCTCGGCGGCATCGCCACCATCGGCGTCGCGCGCCCGCGCAATCTCGACATCGTCGTGATCGACAACCAGCATTTTGGCGAGACCGGGATGCAGGCCAGCCACACCGGGCGCGGGGTTGATCTCACCGCCATCGCCACGGCCTGCGGTTTTGCTACGACCGGGACGGTGCGGACGCTCGAGGAAGTGGAGCGTCTCACGCGGCAGATCGCCGAGCCGGCCGATGGTCCGCGGCTTTTTGTCATCAAGGTTCTGGCCGAAAATCCGCCGCGCTCGCTGCCCTCGCGCGATGCCGTCTTTATCAAGAACCGGTTCCGTGCTCATCTCGGTTTTGCTGCGGCTTGAGCTGAGGCACTTGCCCGGAATAGGTTTGCCCCAAGCAGCTATTCTGGAGTGAGACCATGAAACTAACCGGCAAGGTCGCCGCCATCACCGGCGCGGCGCGCGGCATCGGCAAGGCCTGTGCGAAGAGATTCCTCGACGACGGCGTCAAGGTCGTCATCTCGGATGTCGATGCCGACGGCTTGGCGGCGACCGCCGCCGAACTCGCGCGGCCGGATGCCTTGCGCACCGTCGTCGGCAATGTCGCCAAGCGTGCCGATGTCGACCTGCTCGTGGCCACCGCCGTAAAGGAGTTCGGCCGGCTCGACATCATGGTCAACAACGCCGGCGTTGCCCGCAACCAGGACATTCTGGAGATATCCGAGCAGGATTTCGACGAAATCATCGCCATCAACTTGAAGGGTGCGTTCTTCGGGGTGCAGGCGGCGGCGAAGCAGATGATCGCGCAAGGCGGCGGCGGGGTCATCATCAACATGTCTTCGGTGAACGCGCTGCTGGCGATCCCAACGCTCGCGACCTATGCCATCTCCAAGGGCGGCATGAAGCAGCTCACATCAGTGGCCGCCGTCGCGCTCGCCCCGCACAACATTCGTGTGGTGGCCGTCGGACCCGGTACGATCCTGACCGACATGGTGGCGTCCGCGATCTACACGTCCGAAGATGCCCGCAAGACCGTGCTGTCGCGTACGCCGGCAGGCCGCGGCGGCGAGCCGGGCGAGGTGGCCTCCGTCGTGGCGTTTCTTGCGAGCGACGATGCCTCGTACATCACCGGGCAGACGATCTATCCCGATGGCGGCCGGCTGATCCTGAACTACACGGTGCCGGTGAAGGAGAAGTAAGGAGACGGCGACGCTCCACATTCCGGGTCATCGCCCGGCTTGACCGGGCGATCCAGTACTCCGTGACGCCTGCTATGGAACCGAAGGGCCGCGGCGTACTGGATGCCCCGCCTTCGCGGGGCATGACAGCGGTAGTTGTATTGGCGACGTGTCGATCACTCCGCCGCAACCGTCATCCCGTGACCCAGCCGTTTCGAAATACCGCCGGCGCAGTCGCGTAGCGCGTGTGCGATCGGGCTGTCCCAGCGGGCATCGAACGTGCCTTCCGGCCCCATCGCGGTGATCACCAGCGCGACATGGCCGGAATGGTCGAACACCGGCGCAGAGAATGCATTGACGCCGGGCAGGGGATCGCCGAGCGCGCGGGCGAGGCCGTGCTTGCGGACCTCGGTGAGCATGTCGGCGACCTTCGCGCCTTTCACCGCGCGTTTCGGATTGTAGCCGACGCCGTGACGATCGAGGCCGCTTTCGAGCGCGGCGTTGATCGTCTTTTCCGGCAGGAAGGCCGCAAAGGCCCGGCCCGTGGCCGTCTCCAGCAGCGCCATCACCGAGCCGGCGCGCATCACGATGTGCATGGGCTGGCCGGGTTCTTCCAGCTGCACCACGGTCGGGCCGTGCGTGCCCCAGACCGCGAGCGAGACCGCATGCCCGATCTGACTTGCGAGCGCCGCGATCTTCGGTCCTGCGACGCGTACGCCGGACAGGCGGCGCAGGCTGATCAGGCCGAGCTCCAGCGCCAGCGCGCCGATCTCGTAGCGGCCGGTGGTCTCGTCCTGCTCGATCAAGCCGATGCGGGAGAAGCTGGCGAGATAGGGATGCGCCTTGGCCGGCGTCATGCCGGCCTCGCGCGCGAGGTCGCGCAGCATCATCGGCTCGCCGCATCTCGCAAGCGCGCGGAGCAATTCTCCGCCGACCTCGATCGACTGGATGCCGCGGCTCTCTCTTTTCATGCGCCTCCTGGCGTGCGGCTCGCTTACGCCGCGTTGCGCTGGGCCGCGCTGTCGGCGAGATGACGGCCGGCAATGTAGCCGAAGGTCAGCGCCGGCCCAAGCGTGATGCCGGCCCCGGGATAATTGCCGCCCATGATGCTCGCCATGTCGTTGCCGGCGGCATAGAGCCCGGGAATCACCCGTCCTTCCGCATCGAGCGCCCGCGCATTCTCGTCGGTGACGATGCCGGCATAGGTGCCGAGATCGCCGACCACCATCTTGATGGCGTAGAACGGGCCGTTCTCGATCGGCGCGACGCAGGGGTTCGGGCCGTGCAGCGCATCGCCCTGGTAGCGGTTATAGGCTTTTGAGCCTTTGCCGAAGGCCGCGTCGTGCCCTTGCGGCGCGGTGGCATTGAATTGCTTGACGGTCTCGACCAACGCCACGGCGTCGATGCCCGCTTTTGCCGCGAGCGCCTCAAGCGTCTCGCCGCGCATGAGATAGCCGGTATTGAGGTGATGACCCAGCGGCATCGGGAATGGCGGCACGCAGCCGAGGCCGTATTTGCGCAGGGTCTGGTGATCGCAGACCAGGTACGCCGCGATCTCCTCGCCGGGCTTCGCCGCCTTGACCATGGCCTGGACGAAGTCGTGATAGGAATTGCCCTCGTTGGCAAAACGCTTGCCGTCACGCATCACCGCGATCACGCCGGGTTTGGCGCGGTCGATGAAATGCGGCATCACGCCGTTTGAGCCGTCCTTGCGCTTGGTGACCGAGACCGGGACCCAGGCTGCCGCGTTCGGCAGGCGGTCCTCGACATGTCCGCCGGCGCTTTCCGCAAGGCGCAGGCCGTCGCCAGTGTTGCCGGTCGGCCCCGGCGAGAAATGCTCGTTCCCGGTCGGCGCGTGCGGGAACATCTTCTTGCGCCGCTCAACATCATGCGGAAAACCGCCGCAGGCGAGCACGACGCCTTGTCTTGCACGAATGCGGACGTCGCGTCCCTCGCGGGCGACAATGGCGCCGGTGACGGCGCCGTTCTCGACCGTCAGCTCGCGCACCGGCGCGGACAGCCACATCGGAATCTTCAGATCCTGCGCGGATTTTGCCAGGCGCCCGGCGAGCGCATTGCCGTTGGTCAGCGTCATGCCGCGGCCGTAGCGCAGCACGTCCATCAGATGCCGCGACAGGCGCTTTGCGACATAGACCGCCGAGGTCAGCGACTTCGTCGCGCGCATGAAATGGACGATGTCCTTGCCGGATCCGAGCATCATGCCGAATACGGTCAGCTCGGGCAGGGGCGTGCCGAGGGTCTTGATCTGGTCGCCGAGCTCGCGGCCGTCGAACGGGCGTGCCACCATCGAACGACCACCCTGGGTGCCGCCGGGCGCCTCGGCGTGGTAGTCCGGGAACACCAGCGGCATGTCGAAACGGAGCGCGGTCTTGCTGGTGAAGAAATCGACCGCCTCGGGCCCGGCGCTCAGGAATGCATCGACACGTGCGGCGTCGTAATTGTTGCCGGCTTCGTGCCGCAGGTAGGTGCGGGCCTGCTCCGGCGTCTCGGAGATGCCGTAGGCGCGCGCCAGCGAGGTGCCGGGAATCCACAACCAACCGCCGGAGCGGGCGGTGGTGCCCCCGAAGCGTGGCTCCTTCTCGACGATCAGGACGTCGAGGCCGCGATAGCGCGCGGTGATCGCGGCCGACATCCCGGAGGCGCCCGATCCGGCCACGAGCACGTCGCACTCGTAAGTCTCAATTGCGTTGCGCTCGTTGCCGGTCATGCAGGCCTCACTTCTTGAGCAGCGGACATTTGGACTCGGAGACCGGGCGGAAGGCGTCCTCGCCCTTCACCGTCTTGATGATTTCCAGGTAATCCCACGGCTCCTTGGACTGCTCTGGCGTTTTCACCTTGGCGAGATACATGTCGCGAATGACGCGGCCGTCCTCGCGCAAGCGTCCACCATGAACGAATGTATCCTCAATTGGCAGCTCGCGCATCCCGGCCATCGCCTTGGCGGGATCATCGGTGCCGGCGGCCTTGATGGCCTTGAGATAATGCAGCACCGAGCCGTAGACGCCGGTCTGGATCATGGTCGGCATCACCTTGGTTCGCTCGTAGAATTTCCTCGACCATGCGCGGGTCGCCTCGTCCATGTTCCAATACGAGGCCGTGGTCATGTAGGTGCCCTGCGCGGATTTGAGGCCGATCGCATGCACGTCGGTGTCGAACATCAAGAGGCCGACCAGCTTCTGGCCGCCTTGGACCAGGCCGAACTCGCCCGACTGCTTGATCGCATTGTCCGTGTCCTGGCCCGCATTGGCGAAGGCGACGACGTCCGATTTCGAGCTTTGCGCCTGGAGCGCAAAGGACGAGAAATCGGCGGTGTTGGTCGGGTGTTTCACGCCACCTAAAACCTTGCCGCCCATCTCGTTGATGAAGCGCGTGGCGTCCTTCTCGAGCTGCTGGCCGAACGCGTAGTCGGCGGTGATGAAGTACCAGGATTTTCCGCCTTCCTTGATCACGGCGGAGGCCGTCACCTTCGACAGCGCGTAGGTATCGTAGGTGAAGTGCACGGTGTTCGGGCTGCAAAGCTCGTCGGTCAGCGAACTCGCGCCGGGGCCGGAGAGCAGTGCAATCTTGTTGCGCTCGCGCACCATGTTGTGGACGGCGATCGCGATGCCGGAATTGGGGATGTCGACGACGGCATCGACCTTGCCGTTGTCGAACCAGCCGCGCACGATCTGCACGCCGACATCGGTCTTCATCTGGTGGTCGGCGCTGATGATCTCGATCGGCTTGCCGAGCACGGTGGGCCCGAATTCCTCCACCGCCATTTTCGCGGCCTCCACGGAGCCCGGCCCGCTGTTGTCGCGGCCCCAGCTCGACAGATCCGTCAGCACGCCGATCCGCACGGCGTCGTCGGAGATTTGCGCGTTCGCAACGGTGGTCATGGCAGCCGAAGTCATGGCCGCGAGCATGGCGCAGGCCAAAAACCCTCTCATCGTCGTTCCCTCTCGTTTATGGGCCGCTTGGGACGGCCGGTTATTGTGGCGGCAAATTAGATATTAGCAAATAAGTTTGTCAATGGCGAATAAAGGCTCGCCGTCGTCCCGGCGAAGGCCGGGACCCATGTCGCGTGATCTCTCGATGCCGGGTGGCCGCAGTACCGGAGCACGGGTCTTCGCCAAACTCCTCCCTGTGGTTATGGGTCCCGGCCTACGCCGGGACGACGGTGAGGAGGCAGTGGCGCGAAAATCTCGCATCGTGATCTTGGGGAGAACTAACACTCCTGCAAGTTGCAACCGCCACAACGATTGGCCATGATGCAACCTGGAATCTTGGGGCATGGCATGACGGCAGCATCGGGGATCTCCACGGCGGTGGAGAAATCGGCGACGGCGCATGTGGTGTGGGCGAGCGCGCTCGGCACCGCGATCGAGTGGTACGACTTCCTGATCTACGGCACGGCGGCGGCGCTGGTGCTGAACAAGCTGTTCTTCCCGAGCTTCGATCCCTTCGTCGGCACACTGGCGGCGTTCTCGACCTATGCGGTCGGCTTCGTCGCGCGGCCGATCGGCGGTGCGATCATCGGGCATTATGGCGACCGGCTCGGCCGCAAGAAGATGCTGGTCGCGACCATGATCGCGATGGGACTGGGCACGTTCCTGATCGGTTGCCTGCCGACCTACAGCCAGATCGGCGTCTGGGCACCGATCTTCCTCGTCATTTTGCGCTTCGTCCAGGGCATCGGGCTCGGTGGCGAGTGGAGCGGCGCCGTGGTCATGGTGGCCGAGCACGCCGGCAACCGCCGCGGCTTCTACGGCAGTCTGGTGCAGATCGGCTTCCCCGTCGGCGTCGCCGCGTCCACCGGCATCTTTGGTCTGATGACGCAGCTGCCCGAAGCGGACTTTCTGAGCTGGGGCTGGCGCGTGCCGTTTCTGATCAGCATCCTGCTCGTCGGCGTCGGCTTCATCGTGCGGCTGAAACTCGCGGAGACGCCGCACTTCAAGGAGGTGGTCGAGCGCAAGGAGGTCCTGGCGCAGCCGGCGCTGGAAGTCCTGCGCCGCGACTGGCGCAGCTTCCTGCTGGCGATCGGCATCACCGTGTCCGAAGTCGGGCTCGCTTATCTCCTCACTGTTTTCACCGTGGTCTATGCCACGACGCAGCTCGGCCTGCCGCGGCAGGTGATCCTGAATGCGGTGGTCTATGCCGCGCTCGTCGAGCTTGCGACGCTGCCCCTCGCCGGCTGGCTGTCCGACATCTTCGGCCGCAAAGCGCTGTATCTCGCCGGCGGCGTGTTCTCGGTGGCGCTGGCGTTTCCGTTGTTCTGGTTCCTCGACACCAGGGAGCCGGTGCTGATCACGCTCGCGCTCGTCGTCACGATGACACTGACGCATGCGCTGCTGTTCGGACCGAAGGCGGCCTTCATGCCGGAGTTGTTCCGCACCCAGGTGCGCTACAGCGGCGCATCGCTGGGAGCCAATGTTGCGGCCGCGCTGAGCGGCGGCTTCTCGCCGCTGATTGCGACCGCGCTGCTGGCATGGGCCGGTTCTTATTGGGCCGTCTCGGTCTACATCGTCGCGCTGTCGATCGTCACCATCATCGCGACGCTGATGGCGCCGGAGACGGCGCGGGACTCGCTCAGGTCCTGAGCACCGCTTTCATCACGTCTGCCGCGCGAGCGGGCCCGCACCTTCGAAGCTATCGCTTTGTATGCAGGTCCTGACGCCTTCTTATGCGCGTTGCCAAAAGCCGATGCAGCGGGGCGAACCATTAGCCGCGTTTATGCAGCAGATTTTTACTTCCAATTTTACTTCACAACATCCCGCCCATAGCCTCGCCCGCAATTGATCACGTCCGCAGCCGGTCAATGGCGACCGGTGCACAGCGTTCATTGTAGCCAACGAGGGTTGCCATGCTTGACAGGGACAAGGGGACATCCACTGCCAATCCGGCGGGGACGAGCGACAAGTCTGCGAAAAAGCTGAGCCGGCGCATGCTGTTGAAGGGCGCCGCGGCGGTGGCCGGCGCGGCCGCAGGATCGGACGCAATCCGCGGATTCCCGACCATCTGGGCGCAGGAGATCAAGGACATCGAGCTGCGCCATGTCGGCGTGTCCTATTCGGTGGTGAAGGCGATCGGCGACCAGGCGGCCAAGGATCTGGGCTTCAAGGTGACGATGCAGAACCTCGACACCTCTGCCGCCATCAACCGCTTCATAAGCCAGCCTAATACGGTCGATATCGCCGACCTCGAGGGCTGGCAGGCCAAGCTCGCTGCCAAGCGCGGCGTGATCCAGGGCATCGAGGTCAAGAAGGTCAAGGAGTTCGACAACATCCTGCCGATCTTCACCAAGGGCGAGATCGACGGTCACAAGATCCCGCGCCAGGGCATCTCGCCCTACGAGGCCATGTATATCGCCAAGCCCGATTCGACCGATTTGAACGACGGCGTGACCGAATGGGCGACCTTCCTGCCGCAGGTCTACAATGCCGACTCCATCGGCTACCGCCCCGACCTCGTCGGCCATGAAGTCACAGAATGGAAGGATCTGATCGATCCGAAATTCAAAGGCAAGGCCGCGATCCTCGACGTGCCCGCGATCGGCATCATGGACGCCGCGCTCTGCTTCGAAAGCGCCGGGCTGATCAAGTACGGCAACAAGGGCAACATGACCAAGGAGGAGATCGACTTCACCTGCAACAAGCTGATCGAGCTCAAGAAGCAGGGCCAGTTCCGCGCGACCTGGACCACCTTCGACCAGTCGGTGCAGCTGATGGCGGCGGGCGAAGTGGTCATCCAGTCGATGTGGTCGCCGGCGGTCGCCGCCGTGCGCGTGAAAGAAATCCCCTGCGTCTACGCGCCGGTCAACATCAAGAACGGCAAGGAAGGCTATCGCGGCTGGTGCAACGGCATGGGCCTGATGAAGCATCTCTCCGGCAAGAAGCTGGACGCGGCTTACGAATATCTCAACTGGTATCTGTCGGGCTGGCAGGGCGGCTTCGTCGCGCGCTACGGCTATTACAGCCCGGTCCCCTCGACTGCGAAGAAATTCCTCACGCCGGCCGAATGGGCGTTCTGGTACGAGGGCCAGCCCGCGCCCGAGGTGGTCAACGACCCCTATGGCGTGCCGATGGAGAAGACCGGCACCAAGCGCGACGGCGGCTCATTCCTCGACCGCGTCAAGAACATCTCGTGCTGGAACACGCTGATGGACGAAGCCGCCTACATGAACAAGCGCTGGAACGACTTCAAGGTGGCCTGAAACCTGCCTTCCCTGACGTGAACGAAGCGCCGGCGCGGCGACGCGCTGGTGCCAAAAGACCGACTTCGAGGCGTTTGCCGACATGCAGTCCAGTCAAACTCCACCACGCGCAAATCTCGCCGGCTGGCTCTACGTGTCGCCGCTTGTGCTGGTGCTCGTGCCGTTCTTCGTGGCGCCGATCCTGGTCGTGCTGGCCGCGAGCTTCTTCGCCACCGACGGCTTTGGCGGGCTGACGCCGGGCTTCACGCTCGCAAGCTATGTCGAGGTGCTGCATTCTGCGCTGACGCTGAAGCTGTATCTGGCGACGATCAAGTTCTCGGTGCTGACCTGGATCTTCACGCTGATCATCGGCTTCTTCGTCGCATACTTCCTGGTTTTCCACGTCCGCAACCAACTGCTGGCGATTGGTCTGTTCCTGCTCTGCACGGTGCCGTTCTGGACCTCGAACATCATCCGGATGATTTCATGGATTCCGCTGCTCGGCAAGGAAGGCCTGATCAACCAGGCGCTGATGGCGCTCGGCGTGATCCGCCAGCCGCTTGAGGTGTTGCTGTTCTCCGACCTCGCGGTGGTCATCGCCTATGTCCATCAGCTCACCATTTTCATGATCGTGCCGATCTTCAATTCCATGGCGCGGATCGACAAGAAGCTGATCGAGGCCGCGATCGACGCCGGCGCCAGCCGGTTCGACATCATGCGCCTGATCGTGGTGCCGATGTCCAAGAGCGGCATCGCGCTCGGCACCATCTTCGTCGTGTCGATCGTGATGGGTGATTTCTTCGTGGTCAAAGTGATGTCCGGCGGCGGTTCGGCTTCGGTTGTCAGCGCGTTCTACGAGGACGTCGGCGTGCTGCAATATCCGACCGCAGCGGCAAGCGCGGTGCTGCTGACGCTGGTGCTGGTCGCGATCGTCTCGCTGATCCTGCGCACCGTCGACATCCGGCAGGAGATCACGCGATGAGCGCGGTTCTTGCCGACATGCCCAAGACTGAAGCGACCAAGACGGTCGCGCCGGCGACGACCAAGGCGATCGCGCCGAGCCGCGGGGAGCGGCCCCGGACGTTCTACGTGCTGGCGACGCTGTTTGCGCTCTACGTGCTTGCCCTCTACGGCCCGATGTTCTGCATCTACATCCTGTCGTTCCAGGACATCCGCGGCGGCCTCGTCTTCCCGATGAAGGGCACCTCGCTGCACTGGTTCGTCGATCTCTTCACCCAGGTGAGGACCGGCGACGTCAAGGGCTCGTTTGATCGATCGATCAAGCTCGCCGTCATCGTCACCGTCATCACGGTGGTGGTCTCGTTCCTCGCCGGGCTCGGTTTTCGCAAGCGTTTTCGCGGCGACACCGTCGTGTTCTACATGATGATCGGCAGCCTGGTCGCACCGGGTCTCGTGCTCGGCCTCGGTACCGGTCTGTTGTTCCAGGCGCTCGGGCTCAATGCGAGCTGGTACACCTCGGCGCTCGGCGCGCAACTGTCCTGGACGCTGCCGTTCGGCGTGCTCGTGATGTTTGCGGTGATGTCGCGCTTCAACCACGTCTGGGAGGAGGCGGCCTACGACCTCGGCGCCAGCCGCTGGCAGTCGATCCGGCTGGTGATAATCCCGGTGCTGGCGCCCGGCCTGGTCGCGGTCGCGCTGTTCGGGTTCACGCTCTCCTACGACGAGTTCGCGCGCAGCCTTCAGACCGCTGGTTCACTGAACACATTGCCGCTGGAGATCTGGAGCATGACCCTGAACGTCACGTCGCCCTCGCTTTACGCGCTCGGCACGGTGACGACGATCGTCTCCTTCATCGTCATCGGCGCGAGCCTGGGCAGCATCGTGCTGATCCAGAACAAGCGCGGCAGCAGCACAAAGGGTTGAGCGCGGAATGAAGAGCGATCGCGGCGATATCGAACTGGCGGGCGTCTGCAAGAGCTTTGACGGCGTCACCAATGTGGTCGACGGTGTCAACCTGAAGATCGCCGACGGCGCCTATTGCTGCTTCATCGGCCCGTCCGGCTGCGGCAAGACTACGATTCTGCGCATGATCGCCGGCCATGAAGACCCGAGCGCGGGTGAGATCGTGATCGGCGGCCAGAACGTCGTCGGGCTCGCGCCGGTGCAGCGGCGAACCGCGATGATGTTCCAGTCCTACGCGCTGTTCCCACACCTGAGCGTGCGCGAGAACATCGCCTTTGCGCTCCGCGTGCGCGGCCTGTCGAAGGCCGATCGCCTGCGTGCGGCCGATGTCATGATCGAGAAGGTGCGTCTGACGCAATTCGCCGACCGCCTGCCGGCGCAACTCTCCGGCGGCCAGCAGCAGCGTGTGGCGCTGGCGCGCGCCGCGATCACCGAGCCGAGGGTACTTTTGCTCGACGAGCCGCTGTCTGCCCTCGACGAGCAACTCCGCGTGCAGATGCGCCAGGAGCTCAGGCGGATGCAGCAGGAGCTCGGCATTACCTTCATCCACGTCACCCACACCCAGCTCGAGGCGATCGCACTCGCCGATCTGGTCGTGGTGATGGAGCAGGGCAAGATCAAGCAGGCGGGTGCGGCGCGCGACGTCTATGCCCATCCGCACGATCGTTACGTCGCCGAGTTCATGGGTGGGCAGAACGTGCTGTCGGGCCGGGTCGAGAAGGTCAACGGGTCGTGCTTCACGCTGGCGCAGGCGGCGTCGTCGGGCATCGAGGTTCCGCTTCAGACGCGGCCTTCGGTCAGCGTCGGCGACCAGGTCGACATCGCCGTGCGCCGAGACGATGTCGCGCTGGTCCGGCCGGGCAGGGAGCTGCCGCCGGGCTGCACCACGTCGCTGCCGAGTCGCGTGCTCGCGATCGAATACCAGGGCTATTTCGTCAAGGTCATGCTGGACACGGTGCCGGACGACGCGTTCGTCGCCTATGTGCCGGAAAAGACTTTCTTCGCGGATCCCTTCACCGTCGGCGACGTCGTGATGGCCACATGGGCCACCGGCAGCGCGCTTCCACTCGCCTAAAGACCCGTCGCGCACAGGAGTATGATCGTGCAGATATCCTTCACACTCAACGGACGGCCAACAACTGTCGATGTCGAGCCGGCGACGCTCGTCGCCGAGCTGCTGCGCGAGCGGCTCACCCTCACCGGCACCCATATCGGCTGCGACACCAGCCAGTGCGGCGCCTGCGTGGTGCATCTCGACGGCCTGCCGGTGAAGAGCTGCACGCTGCTGGCGCCTGCGCTCGACGGTGCGACGCTGCTCACCATCGAGGGGCTTCACGGCGCCCCCGGTTCGAACCAGATGCATCCGATGCAGGAGGCGTTCCGTGAGCATCACGGTCTGCAATGCGGCTTTTGCACGCCCGGCATGCTGATGACGGCGGTGGCGCTCGCGACCGAGAAGCCGGACCTGACGGAAGCCGACGTCCGCCACGGCCTTGAAGGCAATATCTGCCGCTGCACCGGCTATCAGAACATCGTCGTCTCGGTGATATCAGGCGCCGCCGCCATGAACGCCGCCAAGGGAGAGTGACCATGGGCAATGTGATCGGGATCGGCGCGTCACCTAAACGGAAAGAGGACCAGCGCTTCCTCACCGGCCGCGGCAATTACGTCTCCGACATCAAGCGTCCCGGCATGACGGCGGGTGTGTTCGTGCGCTCGCCGCACGGACACGCGATCCTGCGCGGCATCGACAAGGGTGCGGCGCTCGCATCGCCCGGCGTCATCGCGGTCCTGACCGGCGAGGATGTCGCCGCCGACAAGCTGGGCTCGCTGCCCTGCGGCTGGGGTATCTCGGATGCCAAGGGCGTGCCGATGAAGGAGCCGCCATTCCCGATGCTGGCGCAGGGCAAGGTGCGCTTCGTCGGCGACATGGTGGCTTTCGTCGTCGCGGAGACGCCGGAGCAGGCCAACGCGGCAGCCGAGCTGATGACGGTGAATTACGAGGTGCTGCCCTCGGTGGTCGGCGTGCTCGAAGCCGTGCGGCCGGGCGCGCCGCAACTGTTCGACGACGTGCCGAACAACATCTGCTGCGATTGGGAGCTCGGCGACAAGGCCGCGGTCGAGACCGCCTTCCGGAAAGCGGTGCATGTCGCAAAGCTCAGCCTCGTCAACAACCGGCTGATCGGCAACCCGATGGAGCCGCGCGCGGCGATCGCTGAATATGAGCCCGGCACCGATCGCTTCACGCTGTGGACCACCAGCCAGTTCCCGCACGTCGTGCGCTTTTTGATGGGCGCGCTGGTGCTGAACATTCCGCAGCACAAGCTGCGCGTGGTCGCACCCGATGTCGGCGGCGGCTTTGGCGTCAAGCAGTTCCACTATGGCGAGGAGGCCGTGATCACCTGGGCCGCCAAGCGCGTGATGCGGCCGATCAAATGGGTCGCGAGCCGGTCGGAGGGTTATGTCTCCGATCGGCACGGCCGCGATCACGTCACCGAGGCCGAACTCGCACTCGACGAGACCGGAAAATTCCTCGCCTTCCGTGTCAACACGCTCGCCAATATGGGCGGCTATCTCTCGACCTTCGGACCGAACATCCCGACCAATCTCTACGGACCGCTGCTCGGCGGCGTCTACACCACGCCAGCAATCTACTGCAACGTGAAGGTGGTGTTCACCAACACCGTTCCGGTCGACGCCTATCGCGGCGCGGGCCGACCCGAGGCGACCTTCGTGCTGGAGCGCATCGTCGACGTCGCGGCAGCCGAAATGGGTATCGACCGGGTCGAGATCCGCCGCCGCAACATGATCCCGAAGGAGGCCTATCCCTATCAGACGCCGGTGCTGGTGCAGTACGATTCCGGCGATCCGATGGGGTGTCTCGACGGCGCTCTTGTCGCGGCCGACGTCAAGAACTTCGGAATCCGCAAGGCGGACTCGGCGCGCAGGGGCAAATTCCGCGGGCTCGGCTACTCGACCTATGTCGAGGCCTGCGGCCTTGCGCCGTCGCGTTTTGCCGGGCGGCTGGGAGCGCGCGGCGGGCTCTATGAAAGTGCCACGGTGCGCGTGCATCCGACCGGCCAGGTGACGGTCATGATTGGCACCCACAATCACGGCCAGGGCCATGAGACGACGTTTGCGCAGATCGTCTCGGAAAAGCTCGGCGTGTCCTTTGAGAATGTCGACATCGTGTTCGGCGATACCGATCGCGTGCAGTTCGGCATGGGCACCTATGGCTCGCGCTCGCTGGTGGTCGGCGGCGCGGCGCTGTCGAAGGCGACGGACAAGGTGGTCGCGAAAGGCAAGAAGATCGCGGCGCATCTGCTTGAAGCGGCCGAAGTCGATATCCAATTCGAGGCCGGAAAATTCTCGGTCGCGGGCACCGACCGCATGAAGACGTTCGAGGAGATCGCGGGCGCCGCCTACGTGCCTCACGACTATCCGCTCGAAGTGCTGGAGCCGGGGCTTGAGGAGCAGGCCTATTACGATCCCGTCAACTTCACCTATCCCGGCGGCTGCCACATCGCCGAGGTCGAGGTTGATCCGGAAACCGGCACGGTGACGCTGGTCGACTACACCGCGGTCGACGACGTCGGCACCGTCATCAACCCGATGATCGTCGAGGGCCAGTTGCACGGCGGCATCGTGCAGGGCGTCGGTCAGGCGCTGTACGAGAACGCGGTCTATGACGAGGGCTCGGGCCAGCTGCTGTCGGGCTCGCTGATGGACTACTGCATGCCGCGCGCCGACCACATGCCGATGATGAAAATCGCGACCCATTCGACGCTGTGCACGCACACGCCGATGGGCGTGAAGGGCTGCGGCGAGGTCGGTACCATCGGTTCGCCGGCCGCGGTCATCAACGCGGTGGTGGATGCGCTGTCGCATCTCGGCGTCACCCATGTCGACATGCCGGCGACGCCGAACCGGATCTGGCGCCTGCTGCAGAACGCGTCGCTGCCGGTCGCTGCGGAATAGGGAGGATAACAATGAAGCCGTTCGCCTATCACCAGCCGGGCCGGATTCCCGACGCTGCAAAACTGCTGACCTCGATCGAGGACAGCAAGCTCGTCGCCGGCGGCATGACGCTGATCCCGACGCTGAAGCAGCGGCTGGCCAGTCCGCCTGCCTTGATCGACCTGTCGAGGCTCGAGAACCTCAAGGGTATCACCGACGACGGCGCCACCGTCACCATTGGCGCGATGACGCCGCATGCGGTGGTGGCTGCCTCGAAGCTGGTGCAGGCAAAGATTCCCGGTCTCGCCGCGCTGGCCTCGATGATCGGCGATCCCGCCGTACGCATCCGTGGCACCATCGGCGGATCGGTCGCGAACAACGATCCGGCGGCCGATTATCCGGCGGGTGTGCTCGGTCTTGGCGCCACCGTCGTCACCAGCACACGCGAGATCGCGGCCGACGGGTTCTTCCGTGGCCTGTTCGAGACCGCGCTAGAACCTGGCGAGATCATCACGGCGATCCGCTTTCCGGTGCCGTTCAAGGCGGGCTACGCCAAGTTCAAGGCGCCGGCGTCGCGCTATGCGCTGGTCGGCGTGTTCGTCGCGAAATTCGCCGATGGCGTTCGCGTGGCCGTGACCGGAGCAGGCTCCGGCGTATTCCGCGTTCCCCCGATGGAAGAAGCGCTGTCGCAAAATTTCGATCCGTCCGCGATCGCGGCGATCAGGATCGACACCGACGGTCTCACCTCCGATATCCACGCCGAAGCCGACTACCGTGCACATCTCGTCACGGTCATGGCCAAGCGCGCCGTCGACGCGGCGCTCAGCTAGCTCTTTTAGGGTTGATGATGACTGATGGTTCCGGCCGAACGGCCTTCCCGCCGGCGCCGACTGGCCTTGGCTCGCTTTCCGCAACCGAGATCCTGGCCGGCTACCGGCGCAAGGCGTTCACTCCGCGCGATGTCGTCGACGACACCATTGCCGCGCTGGAGGTGACGAACGAGACCTGCAACGCGGTGGTGACGCCGATGTACGAGCAGGCGAGGGCGGAGGCCGATCGTCTCACCAGGGAGATGCGCGCCGGCGAGCCCCAGGGGCCGCTCGCCGGTGTACCCGTCACGATCAAGGACCTCGTCTTTGTCGCAGGCGTGCCGGCTTATGGCGGCTCGCCGATGAACAAGGCATTCGTGCCTGACGTCGACGCGGCGGTTGTCTCGTCGCTGAAGCAGGCGGGTGCGATCGTCACCTGCAAGACCACGACCTGCGAGTCCGGTTACAAGTTGACGGCGGACAGCCCGGTCACCGGTACCACGCGCAATCCCTGGAACCCCGGTCGCACCAGCGGCGGATCGAGCGGCGGCGCGGCGGCGGGCGTTGCCGCAGGCTGCGGTCCGATCGCGATCGGAACCGACGGCGTCGGCTCGATCCGCGTGCCCTCGTCCTTTTGCGGTGTGTTCGGCCTCAAGCCGACCTTTGGCCTGGTGCCGCGCTCGCCCGGCTTCTCGCCACCGTCCTGGGGCTCGCTTGCGCATACCGGGCCGATCACGCGCACGGTCACGGATGCCGCGCTGACACTGGAGATCATCGCCGGCTACGACCTGCGCGATCCCGCGAGCCTGCCGGTGGCGGCGCGGCGGTTCGATACGAACGCCGAGCCGTTGAACGGCATTCGTATCGGCGCCAGCGTCGATCTCGGCTACGCCGCCGTCAGCCCCGAGGTGCGCGCGGCGTTCGGCAAGGCGCTGGCCATTCTCGATGCTTGCGGCGCGCAGGTCACCATGGATGGTCCGGGCCTCGATCCCGGCATTTTGGAGCACACGCTGAAGCCGATCGCCTTTACCGAACAGGCGGCTGCGGTCGCAACCAGGACCACGGCCGATCTCGCCGGCTCCGAAGCAGATTATCTTGATGTCATCAGTGCCGGCCGGCGCTACAGCGGCTCGGACTATATCGAAGCGGGGTATCGTCGCGGTCAGGCTCGCAGCGGCTTCCTGAAGCTTTTCGAGCGCGTCGATGCGCTGGTGACGCCGACGGTCGCGGTGACCGCGTTCGAAGCCGGCCGGATCGGCGTCGACACGATCGACGGCAGCAAGGTCGATCCGCATCTGGGCTGGTCGCCCTTCACCTGGCCGATCAATCTCGCCGGCCTTCCGGCGGCGACGCTGCCTTGCGGCTTCGATCGCGATGGTCTGCCGATCGGCTTGCAGATCGTGGCGCGCTGGCTCGACGAGCCGACCATTTTCCGCATCGCCGCCGCGTTCGAAGCGGCGCAGCCCTGGGCAAAATTCTGGCCGCAGATGGCGCTGCGCCAGAAAGCGTAAGCTAAGACAGCTCGATCGGCGCGCCGCGGCCGCTGAGTTCTTCGTCGAGGCGCAAATAGTGCGCGAGATAGTCGTGCAGGGCGGTCGCCGCCTTCGAGGTCGCGCCGCTCGACTTGTAGAGCAGCAGCTCGATCTTCGGCAGCGGTGGCAGGCCCTCGTTGGGGCCGATCTCGCGCATCGCAGGCACCAGCGCGCTGCGGCCGAGTACGGTCACGGCCATGCCGGCGAAGGCGGCTGCCTGGAGGCCGCCGACGCTTTCGCTGACGCAGGCGATGCGCCAGCGCAGATTCGCGCGTTCCAGCGTGTCGATCGCGTAGTCGCGGTAGATGTTGCCGGGCGGCAGCAGCGCCAGCGGAATGGGCCGTTCCTGGTGCGCGGCGGACTGCTCGCCGGTCATCCAGACCAGTTGCTCGCGCCGTACCACTTGGCCGCCCGTAAAATCGTTCATGCGGGTGACGAGCGCGATGTCGACATCGCCGCGCTTGACGAGGCCCACCAGCGGCGTCGAGAGCGCGCAATTGAGCTCGACCTGAACGCGCGGGAAGGATTTTCGGAACACGCTGAGGATCTGCGGCAGCATGAAGGCGGCATAGAGGTCGGGCGTGCCGAGCACGACCTGACCCTCGATCTCCTGTGACGCCAGTTGCGAAATCAATTCGTCATGCAACCGGAGGATGGATTTGGCGTAGGTGAGAACAGTGGTGCCATCCTCGCTCAGCGTCAGCCGGCGGCCGGCATGCTCGAACAATTGCTTGCCGGTGAGCTCCTCCAGCCGCTGCAATTGCAAGGTGATCGCCGGCTGGGTGCGGCCCAGCCGGCGCGCGGTCTCGGTAATGCTGCCGGTCTCGACCACCGAGATCAGCGACCGGAGCATGCGGATGTCGAGACTGATGAGGTTCATGTGGCGTCCATGTCGCCCAGAATTTATGCAAGTTCCATGCTAGGCTAAGGTGGCAGGCTTGAATGTCTAGGCCGCAGGCGGGCTTGTTCTCATCAATTAGACGCCGTGCCAGTCCAGCGTTGCTGGCATACTGAATATCGATTATCAGGCGGCCCGGCGCGCATGATGCGCCCAATGAACATAAAAGGGAGCACGAAACATGAAAGAGACCTCACCAACGCGACGAGAGTTGCTTGCAATTGCCGCGGCGGCAAGTGCTGCTTCAATCGCCGAAGCAACGCCGGCTGCGGGGCAGGCCGGGTCGAAGCCGATCTTTCCGGTGCCGATGGTCGCGATCCCAATCGTCGGCGAAACCCAGGTGTTCCAGGTCCGCCGCATCTACTGCATCGGGCGCAACTACGCGGCGCACGCGATCGAGCGCGGCTCGGACCCGAACCGCGAGCCACCGTTCTTCTTCCAGAAGCCGACCGACGCAATCCAGAACGTTGCTGTGGGCGAGGTCGCCGATCATCCCTATCCGTCGCTGACCAAGAACTATCACCACGAGGTCGAGCTGGTCGCCGCGCTCAAGTCCGGCGGCTCCAACATCCCGGCCGAGAAGGCGCTCGACCATGTCTATGGCTACGCGCTCGGCCTCGACATGACCCGGCGCGATCTCCAGAACGGCATGGCCGCGGAAAAGAAGCCGTGGGAGATCGGCAAGAGCTTTGACCACGCCGCGGTGATCGGCCCGATCCATCCGGCCAGCAAGACCGGCCATTTCGACAAGGGCGCCATTTCGCTGGCGATCAACGGGACGGTGAAGCAGAGCTCGGATCTCAGCAAGATGATCTGGAGCGTGGCCGAGCAGATCGCAAAACTGTCGGAAGCTTTCGAGCTCAAGGCCGGCGACATCATCTATTCCGGCACGCCGGAGAATGTCGGTCCCGTCGTGAAGGGCGACGTGCTCCTGTGCAAGCTCGACGGCTTGCCGGACATGTCGATCAAGATCGTCTGATTGATCGAGCCCCAGACCGGGAGTGCAACATGTTGCGGTATGCCATGGTCGCCACGTTGGGGCTGGCCTTTGCTGTCACCAGCGCAGTAACGGGAAACGCTGAAGGCAAGAGCGACGTCGCCCCCACGGGAGCGCTGCGCGTGGCGGTGGCCGTCGGCCCCGCCGCGTCGGCGTTCTGGACAACGCGTGATCCTTCAACCGGAAAGCCGCGCGGCGTCACCGTCGAACTCGCCAAGGCCGCTGCCGACAAGCTGCACGTTCCGCTCCTGCTCGTCGAATACCAGAGCTCCGACGAGATCGCCGCCGCCAGCGGCAAGGACGTCTGGGACCTCTCCTTCATGCCGGCGGACGTCAAGCGCGAGCAGTTCGTGGACCAGGGACCCGCTTACGTCGCCTATATGAGCGGTTATCTCGTTCGCGCCGGTTCGGACATCCGCTCCGTTGCCGATGTCGATCGTGCCGGGATGCGTGTCGGCTGCATCGAGGGGACGTCGACGTCACGCACGGTCGAGAGGTCGCTGAAGCAGGCGAAGCTGACAAAGTTCGTGAAGCCGGAAGAGGCGGCTGAGCTGATCGGCAAGGGCGAGCTCGATGCTCTCGCGATGGGCATGGGCGCCTTGGAAGACCTCTCGCGAAAGCTGCCTGGAACGAGGGTGCTCGACCAAGTGATCCAGTCGACAGGCGTGGTCGTGGTCGTTCCCAAGGGCAAGGCCGCGGCAAAGGCCTGGGCCGCGCATTTCCTCGACGAGGCCAAGGCGGATGGCACGGTGCGAAGCGCGCTCGACGGTAACGGATTTACCAGCGACAAGGTCGCGCCGTAGTTGCCGATCTGCCTCCGCTGGGACCACGATCTGAAGGCAGGGGCCTTTGAATTGCCGGAGTTCCATCGACGATTGCCCTGTGTTGGGCAACGAACAAACCTCGTGCAGCCATATTTAAGTATGAGTCACTCCCGTGAGGGAGGCGCTCCGATGAACAAAGCTCTGATCACCGCCGTCGTGATGCTGGCTAGCGTGCCTGCGAGCGCCGTCGCGCAGGAGCGCGCTGGTGCTGCGGCGTTGGGAGCCGTGTCAGGCGCCGTCGTGCTGGGTCCGATCGGTGCCGTCGCGGGCGCGGTGGTCGGTTATACCGCCGGACCTGCAATCGCGCGGTCCTGGGGCGCGAGAGATTCACGCTCGGCAAGACATCGGCAGCCGCCGCGTCGGGAGGCGTACCGTGCGGCCGCGACCGGCGCTCCGCCGCGCACACGCGAGGCGATGGATGCGAACGGCCGGATGAGAGCTGCCAGCAATCCGCCGGTTCAAGCCGCGCCTGCGGTGCAGCCCGTTCAAGCTGCTCCTGCGGTGCCCGCGCAGACCACGACGCCGCCGGTTCAAGGATTCGACTGAGGTCAGCTTACGCCGCCGCCTTCGGCCGCAGCCGATCGACCGTCCGTGCGATCAGCGCCGCGACTTCCTCGACCTTCGGCCCGATCCGGAACTCAGGGCCCGCGACGACAACCGAAAGTCTGCGATCGCTGATCGGCAGCGGGATCGCTGCACCGGCGAGATCGCGACTGTAGTCGCCAAAACTCTGGCAGTAGCCGCGTTGGATCGAGTTGCGCAGCTCGGTCTCGACTGCTTCGATGCTGATCGGCGTGGACGGGCCGTATTGCTTGAACTCGATCTTGCGATAGACGGAGTCGCGCTCCTCCTGCGAGTATTGCAGCAGCAGCGCGCGACCGCTTGCCGTGGCATGGATCGGCACGCGGTGGCCGATGGTGGCGAAATAACGGATCGCTGCCTTGGACTCGACGACGTCGATGAACACGGCCATCACGCCGGCCGGCGCCACGATGGAGGCGGTCTCGCCGGTCTCGGCCGAGAGGTCGGTCACCAGCGTATGCGTCCATGGCGGCAACGGCTCGACCTCGGAGATCATCCGCGCCATCGCCAGCCAGCGTGGCGTCGGATAGAAGCCGGCGCGCGGCCGCGGTTCGTAGAGATAGCCTTTCTCCGACAGCGTCGCGAGCAGGTTGAAGGTCGACGAACGGGGCCAGCCGAAATGATCGGCGATCTCGGCAAGCGTCGCCGGCTTCCTCGTCTGCGCGAAGAATTCCATGATCTCCAGGACGTTGGCGGCTTGGCGAACGATCATGGTGAGGCTTGCGTCCTGATCTAGGGCTGGCCGAGGATCTTCTTCGCGGCGCGAAGATGCGGCTTGTCGATCATCTGGCCGTCGAGACGCAACGTGCCGGAGTTCGGATTGCTCGCGAACGCCGCGATCACCTTCTCCGCCCAATTGCGCTCGGCCTCGGTCGGCTCGAAGGCGGCGTTAACGACATCGACATGCTTGGGATGGATCAGCGCCTTTGCCGAGAATCCATCGCGCCGCGCGGCGCGCGTTTCCTGCTCCAGGCCCGCCAGATTGTCGATGTCGGTATAGACGGTGTCGATCGGCGCGACCTCGGCCGCAGCGGCCGCCATCAGGCAGAGATCGCGTGCCAGACGATAAGGGCTGTGGAACACGCCGCCTGACGCTTTTTCAGTGGCGCCGAGCGAGGCCGAAAGATCTTCCGCGCCCCACATCAGGCCCGCGAGGCGAGGGGAGCAGCCCTTGTAGCTGCCGAGCCCGAAGATCGATCCTGCGGTTTCGGTCGCGACGCAGACGATGCGCGTTGAACCGATTGCGATACCAGCCGCAGCTTCCAAAGCTTCGAGCCAGGTCGCGACCTGCCGCACGTCGTCGCCGCCCTGCGATTTCGGCAGCACGATGCCGTCGGGCTTGCCTGGAATTACCGCGGCGAGGTCAGCGAGGGTCATGCCGGTGTCGAGGGCGTTGACGCGGACATAGAGCTGATGGGACTTGTTACGGCCCTTCAGCATCGCCAGCGTCAACCCGCGCGCCTCCGGCTTCTTGTCGGTGACGACGGAATCTTCGAGATCGATGATCAGCGCGTCGGCCTTGCCTTCACTGGCCTTCTCGAATTTGCGCGGGGAGTCGCCCGGCACGAACAGCATCGAACGCATCAGACCGGCCTCTTGTGCATCATCGCCATGCGGCGGCATTTGCCGACGATCTCGTCGTTCTGGTTGAGAGCGTGGTGCTCGAACTCGACGATGCCCGCCTTGGGGCGCGATTTGGATTCCCTCAACGAAAGCACCTTCGTCGTCGCACGCAGGGTGTCGCCATGGAAGACCGGTTTCGGAAAAGTGACGTCGGTCATGCCGAGATTGGCAACGGTGGTCCCCATGGTCGTATCATAGACCGTCATGCCGATCATAATGCCGAGGGTGTAAAGGCTGTTGAAAATGCGCTGGCCGAACTCGGTCTGGGCCGAAAAATGTGCGTCGATGTGCAGCGGCTGCGGATTGAGCGTCAGCAGGCTGAACATGGTGTTGTCCATCTCCGTGACGGTCCGCGTCAGGGGATGCCTGAACTCCTGGCCTACGGAAAAGTCTTCGAAATAAAGTCCGGCCATCGCGGTTTCCTCCCTGTGTCTTGATTTTTTGCCGGCGTCCGCTTCTTACGGCGGCGGCGCCAGGTGAACTGCTTTCTGCTCTGCGAGCCGTTCGATCTCCTTGGTCGAGAAGCCGGCCTCACGCAAAATGTCGCGGCCGTGCTGGCCGAGTGTCGGCGCGGGGCCGGCTGGCTCCGGCTGGGTCACGCTCCAGGTCGAGGGAACGCGCATCTGGCGGATGCGACCTTCCACGGGGTGATCCACTGTCTTGAAGAAGTCGATCGCATTGAGATGCGGATCGTCCAGAATCGTCTCCAGCGTGTGCATCGGCATCACCGGGATATCGGCGCGCTCCAGAAGTCCGCGCCATTCCGCAGTGGTGCGCGTGACGAAGATGTGGCCGATCTCTTCGTAGATCTCGTCAATATGCTTCGTGCGCGCAGCGTGGTTGGCAAAGCGCGGTTGATCGAGGAAATGCGGTTGCCCGATCGCCTCGAAAAAGCTGCGCCAGTGCTTGTCGTTGTAGATCAGGACGCAGAGATAGCCATCGCTGGTCTTGTAGGGCTTTCTATAGCGCGAGAGCAGGCGGGCGTAGCCGCCATGGTCGAGCGGCGGGTCGTAGGTCAGTCCGCCGAGGTGATCGACCAGCACGAACTCCGTCATGGATTCGAACATCGGCACGTCGATGCGTTGGCCGATGCCGGTGCGCTGCTGGTGCATCAATCCGCCCATGATGGCATTGACCATCATCAGTCCGACGATGCGGTCGGCGATGGTGACGGGAACGTAGCGTGGCGTGCCGTCGCCGGCGGCTGCGAGAAGCGTCGGGATCGTGGCCGCGCCCTGGATCAGATCGTCGTAGGCGGGTTTTGCGGCATATGGGCCGGACTGGCCGTAGCCGAACGCGCCGACATAGAGGAGAGCGGGATTGACCGCGGCCAGCGTCTCGTAGTCGAGGCCGAGCCGCGCCATCGCCTGCGGGCGCACATTATAGACGAGTGCGTTGGCGCGCTTGGCGAGCCGCAGCAGCGTGTCGCGCCCCTCCTTCTTCTTGAGGTCGAGGACGATGCTACGCTTGCCGCGGTTGGCGTTGAGAAACATCCCGCCCATTCCGGGCGTGCGGCCGAGACCGATCTGGCGAACGATGTCGCCCTCGGGGCTTTCGACCTTGATGATTTCAGCGCCCATGTCCGCCAGCACCTGGGTGCCATAGGGGCCCATCAGCACCGAGGTCAGGTCGAGAATGGTGAAGCCGGCTAGCGGTCCCATGGGGCCTCGTTAGATGAATTCATATACGTGGAGTTAGAGTTCAGAAATTGCGGATGTCAATTCGACCTCCCTGCACTGCGGCGCATAGCTCTATGCATAGTTCATATACTTGACATATAAATTCACATATATGTACATTTTCCTCAAGCACGAATTGGAGTGAGGGCCGGACGGTGCTGCAGCGTTTAGCTGCCGCCTTCGGCGTGGGGACGCGTCAAGGAGAACGAAATGAAGAGGAATCTGGTCTGGGTCGTCGCAGCGCTCGCTCTCTCGTTGCCGATCTCGACGATGTCGTCCCAGGCGCTGGAGCTGAAGGTCGCCGATAGCTTCCCCGGTGACCACTATCTCGTCCGTCTCATGCTCAAGCCGTGGATGGAGGATGTCACCAAGCGGACCAACGGCGCTGTCACCTTTGTCCATTATCCGAACCAGCAGATCGGCAAGGCCACCGACATGCTGCGCCTGACCCAGTCCGGCGTAATCGACATCGGCTACATCGGGCCGTCCTACGTCTCGGACAAGATGCCGCTCTCCGAGGTCGCGCAATTGCCGGGCTCATTCCAGACCAGCTGCCAGGGCACACTCGCCTATTGGAAGACCGCGCGGGAAGGCATCCTGGCCAAGCAGGAATACGCGCCGAACAAGATCAAACTGCTGATGGCCGTGGTGCTGCCGCCCTACCAGGTGTGGACCGCCAAGGCGAAGGTCGAGACGATCAAGGACATGGCTGGCCTGAAGCTGCGCACCACCGGCGGCGCGCAGGATCTCACCGTGCGTACGCTCGGCGCTGTGCCGGTGCGCATGGCCGCGCCGGATGCCTATGAGTCGCTGTCGCGCGGCACCATGGACGGGCTTCTGTTCCCAATGGACAGCGTCGTCGCATACGGCCTGGACAAGCTCGTCAAGTATGCGACCGAAGGCGTCAGCTTCGGCAGCTTCATCGTCGCCTACTCGATCAATCAATCGGTCTGGGACAAATTGCCGGACGATGTGAAGAAGGCGATGGACGAGGCGTCGGAGGCGATCGCGCCAAAGGCCTGTGCCGATGTCGACAAAGAGCAGGACGTCACGCGGCAGAAGATGAAGGATCAGGGCATCAGCTTCACTGCGCTTCCGGATGCCACACGCACGGAAATGAAGGAAAAGCTCAAGGGCGTCGCGCAGGAATGGGCGACCGGGCTGGACAGCCGCGGCAAGCAGGCTTCTGCCGCGCTCAAGGAGTTCGAGGGTTTGCTCGCCGCCGGCGGCGCGAAGTAGCGCGGCACGATCGAAGCGGAAGGGAGGCGTCGAAGATGATCAAGCGAGCAGCAGATGTGCTCGGCGTGCTGGAGCGCGCGCTGACGGTGATCGCGGCGATCTCTCTCTTTGCGATCATGGCGCTCGTGGTGGCCGACGTGTTCATGCGTTACGTCATGAACAGTCCGTTCTCATTCACCTATGATCTGATCGGACTCTATCTCCTTGCCGGCGTGTTCTTCCTGACGCTGTCGGATACCTTGCGCGTGCATGCGCATGTCGGCGTGGACATCCTGCTGTCACGCCTTCCGCCGGCGGGCCGGCGGCTGTCAGAGGTTGTGACCGCGCTCACGGGGCTGTTCGTCTTCGTCCTGATCTCGAAGGTCGGGTTCGAGCGCGCGCTCGAGAACTACCAGCAGCACGACGTGCTCGCCGGCGCCATTCCGTGGCCGACGTGGATATCGGCTGCGCTGGTGCCGTTCGGCTGCTGTGTGCTGGTGTTGCGTCTGGCGCTGCAATTGATCGGCCACGGGCTCAGCCTGGTGAGCGGTCATGATCTCTATCCCCTGCCGCCCGAGACCGGGACCGGCGAAGCCAACTCGTTCGAGTAGCGACCCATTCATGACAGTCATCATCGTTCTTGCGCTGCTCTTCCTCCTGCTGGCGATCGGTACGCCGGTCGGTTTCGCCATGGGATTCGCCGGCTCGATCGGCCTGCTGATGGTCGGCGGCACTGGCACGCTGTTCGGCATTCTCCAGACGGCGCCACTTTCGACGGTTTCGTCCTATGAACTGATTACCATCCCGATGTTCCTGCTGATGGCTGATCTCGTCCTGCTGTCCGGTGTCGCCGACGACATGTTCAAGACGGCATCTGCCTGGGTCGGCCGCATTCCCGGCGGGCTCGGCATGGCGACTGCGCTGGCAGGCGCGGGCTTTGGCGCGATCTGCGGCACCTCGACGGCGTCCGCAGCGACGCTGGCCTCGACGAGCCTCCCGGCGATGATCCGACAGGGTTATGAGCCCAAGATGGCGGCCGGCGTCGTGGCGATCTCGGGAACACTGGCCATGCTGATCCCCCCCAGCGTGGCGCTCGTCATTTTCGGTTTGCTCGCCGAAGTCAATATCGGGCAGCTGCTGATCGGCGGCATCATTCCGGCGATGCTCGTGACGGCAACGATCATGGCGACGATCGGCTTCCTGGTCTGGCAGGATCCTTCGCGAGCCCCGCGCGTGGAGCCGGTGCCGTGGCGGGAGCGGTTCGCATTGCTTTGGCAGGTCGGCCCGATGGTGCTGCTGTTCTCGCTCGTCACCGGCACGATCTATCTCGGCATCGCGACGCCGACGGAAGCTTCGGCTCTCGGCGCCGCGGGAGCGCTGGTGCTTGCCATCGCCAAGGGCAGGGTTACGCCTGGCTCGCTCTACAAGGCGCTGCTGAGCGCCTGCCATGGCACCTGCATGATCGTGACGATTCTCGTCGGTGCCTCGATCTTCGGCTATTTCTTCACGTTGACCCACGTCACGCAGGACCTCGTCGCCTGGATCGGCTCGCTGCCCACCTCGCGCTGGGTGATCATCACGCTGATTCTGTGCGGCTACATCGTGCTGGGCTCGTTCATGGACCAGATCGCGATCCTGGTGCTGACGGTGCCGATCGTGCTGCCGCTGATCAAGACGCTCGGCTTCGATCCGATCTGGTTCGGCGTCATCAAGATCGTCACCGCCGAAGTCGGCATGATCACGCCGCCGGTCGGGCTCAACTGCTTCATCGTCGCCCGCTACGCCAAGCGGCCGGTCGCCGAGGTGTTCCACGGCACCTTCCCGCATTTCATCGCCCACCTGATCGCCATCGCGATTTTAGTGGCGTTTCCGTCTATCATTCTCTGGCTGCCCTCGCAGATGGGGCGCTAGAACTAACGAGCCTCCAGCAAGGAGACCATCATGGATTTCGCGCTCACCGATCAGCAGGAGGCCATTCGCGACGCTATCGCGAAGATCTGCGAAGGCTTTCCCGATGCCTATTGGCTGGAGAAGGACCACGACGGCGGCTTTCCGCACGACTTCCACAAGGCGCTCGCCGACGCCGGCTGGCTCGGCATCTGCGTGCCCGAAGCCTACGGCGGCTCCGGGCTCGGCATCACCGAAGCCGCGATCATGATGCGTGCGATCGCGGAATCCGGCGCCGGCATGTCCGGCGCCTCCGCGGTGCACATCAACGTGTTCGGCCTCAATCCCGTTGTCGTGTTCGGCACCGAAGAACAGCGCAAGCGCATGCTGCCGCCGATGGTCGAGGGCCGCGAGAAGGCGTGCTTTGCCGTCACCGAGCCCAACACCGGCCTCAACACCACGCAGCTCAAGACCCGCGCGGTCGCCAAGAACGACCGCTACGTCGTCAACGGCCAGAAGGTGTGGATCTCGACCGCGCAGGTCGCACACAAGATTTTGCTTTTGGCGCGCACCACGCCGCTGGAGGAGGTGCGCTCGCCAACGCATGGGCTGAGCCTGTTCTATACGGACTTCGACCGCAACAAGATCAAGGTCCACGAGATCGAGAAGATGGGCCGCAAGGCCGTCGATTCCAACGAGCTGTTCTTCGAGGATTTCGAGATCCCGATGGAAGACCGGATCGGAGAAGAAGGCAAAGGCTTCCAGTACATCCTCGAAGGCATGAACCCGGAGCGCATCCTGATCGCGGCGGAAGCCGTCGGCCTCGGCAAGCTCGCGCTGTCGCGCGCCACCGAATACGCCAAGACCCGCGTCGTGTTCAACCGGCCCATCGGCAAGAACCAGGGCATTCAGCATCCGCTGGCCGTAAATTGGGTCGAGCTCGAGGCGGCCTGGTTGATGGTGATGTCGGCGGCCTGGCAATACGACAAGGGCATGCCTTGCGGCGGCGCCGCCAATGCCGCGAAGTACATTGCGGGTGAGGCCGGATATCACGCCTGCGAGCAGGCGGTGATGACCCATGGCGGCTTCGGCTACGCCAAGGAGTTCCACGTCGAGCGTTACTTGCGCGAAGTCCTGATCCCGCGTATCGCGCCGGTCAGCCCGCAGCTCGCGCTCAGCTTTATTGCGGAAAAGGTGCTTGGACTGGCCAAGTCTTACTAGGCTGACGCGCGCACCGTTCGGCAGGATTGCCATGAACCTCGCTCACCATCTGCTGCGTGCCGCCAAGCTCGACGCTTCCGCGCCCGCGCTGTTCAAGGGTTTGACGTCGGTCGCCGATTACGGCCGGCTCGCCACGACGGTGGCGTCGCTGGCTGCATCGCTGCAGCAGTGCTTTGGTCTGGCCAATGGCGACCGCGTCGCCTTGCTGATGAAAAATGTTCCAGATTACGTCGCCTGCCTCTACGCTTGCTGGCACGCGGGACTGGTCGCCGTTCCTATCAACGCAAAGCTGCATCCGCGCGAGGTCGCGTTCATCCTCGACAATTCGGGTGCTGCGGTGGTGTTCGTGACCGAGGATATGGCGAGCGTTGCCTCGGAAGCGTTGGCACTTGTTGCGGCCAAGCCGCGCATCGTCGAAATTGGCTCGGCCGAGCATCGTGGTCTCGAAAAGACCGACGGCATCGCCATCGCCGATGTTGCCATCACCGATCCCGCCTGGATCTTCTACACCAGCGGTACCACCGGGCGTCCGAAGGGGGCCGTGCTCAGCCATCGCAATCTGCTCGCAATGTCGCTGAACTATCTGGCCGAGATCAACCCGGTCGTGCCGGGCGAAGCGCTGCTGCACGCCGCGCCGATGTCGCATGGCTCCGGCCTTTACATGGTGCCACACGTGCTCGGCATGGGCGCACAGATCATTCCGGAGAGCGGTCGCTTCGAGCCGGATGAGATCCTGGAGCTGACAGCGAAGCGCGACGGCATCTCTTTCTTCGCCGCGCCGACCATGGTGCGGCGCCTGACGGTCGCGGCGGAAGCGGCCGGCGCGACCGCGCTGGGGCTGAAGACGATCATCTATGGCGGCGGCCCCATGTATGTTGCCGATTGCAAGGCCGCCCTTGCCGTGTTCGGACCAAAGCTTGCGCAAATCTACGGCCAGGGTGAAACGCCGATGACCATCACTTACCTGCCGAAATCCATGCATCTCGACGCCGGCCATCCGCGCCACGAGGAACGCCTCGCTTCGGTCGGGATCGCGCAGGGCGTGGTACAGGTGCGCACCGTGAATGAGGCGGGCCGCGACGTCGCATCGGGCGAGATCGGAGAGATCATCGTGCGCGGCGATACCGTCATGTCCGGTTACTGGCAAAATCCCGAGGCGACTGCGAACACGCTGCGCGACGGCTGGCTCTATACCGGCGACATGGGCGCTTTCGACGCCGACGGCTTCCTCACGCTGAAGGACCGCTCCAAGGACGTCATCATCTCCGGCGGCACCAACATCTATCCGCGCGAGGTCGAGGAAGTGCTGTTGCGGCATGGGGCAGTCGCCGAAGTCTCGGTCATCGGCCGTCCGCATCCGGAATGGGGCGAGGAGGTGGTTGCGGTCGTCGTTCCCGTCGCGGGCAGGGCGGTCACGCGGGACGAACTCGATCAGATGTGCAATGCCTGGATCGCCCGCTTCAAGCGGCCGAAGCACTATTACCTCACCGACGAATTGCCGAAGAACAGCTATGGCAAGATCGTGAAGACGGAGCTGCGCACGCTGCTCGGCGAATCCTCCGTGCGCCTCATGCCGATCGACTGAGGTGGCGATGCCCGAGCCCGCGTCGCCGATCGATTTTTCCAGCCTGGTCCGTGAGGGTGACCTCGTCGTGTGCGGGCAGGCAACGGCTGAACCTGTCACCCTGACCGAGGCGCTGATGGCACAAGCGGCCCGTCTTCCGCCCTTCCGCTTGATGGTCGGACCGGTGTTCTCGGAGACGTTTCCCGCAGGCAGCGCGCCCAACGTGTCGTTCATGAGCTACGGCGTGATCGGCAATGCGCGGCGACTTGCCAAGGCCGGACGGCTCGAGGTGATTCCGAGCAACTACAGCGCCTTTTGTGCCGACTTTGCCGCGCGGAGCCACACGGCCGATGTCGTTCTGGTGCAACTCGCGGATGCCGAAGGACAGCTCAGCGCCAGCCTCTCCAACGACTATGTCGTCGATGCCGCGCGCGGTGCACGCCTCGTCATCGCCGAGATCAACCCGGATTCGCCTTTTACGTTCGGAGCGGAATGGCCCCCGGACGTGACGATCCATGTGCGCGTGCCCGCCCGCCGCAGGCCGGTCGAATTGGGTTCGCCGCCGCTTGACGATATTTCGCGGCGCGTTGCAGCGCATGCGGCGGGCCTGATCGACGACGGCAGCACGCTTCAGTTCGGCGTCGGTCGAATCCCGGACGCGATTCTCTCCTCGCTCTCGCACGCACGCAATCTCGGAATCCATTCCGGCCTAATCAACGACGCCGTCGTTGATCTGATCGAGTGCGGTGCGGTGACGAATGCGGAGAAGGAGATCGATGCCGGAATCACGGTTACCAACCAGGTGATCGGGACGCAGCGGCTCTATCGCTTCGTGCACGAGAACAAGGCTGTTTCGGTGCGGCCGACGTCATACACACACGGCCAGGACGTGCTGGCGCGGATCAACCGGCTGATCGCGATCAACTCGGCACTCCAGGTCGGGCTTGATGGCAGCGTCAATTCCGAGACGCTGAATGGCGTCGCCATCGGTGCGATCGGCGGGCAGCTCGATTTCGTGCGTGGTGCCAATGACTCGCGCGGGGGCAGGGCGATCATCGCGCTGCCGGCGACGGCGTCCGACGGGACCAGCCGGATCGTCGCCGACGTCGAGACGGTGACGACCCCTCGCGCCGATGTCGATGCCATCGTTACCGAATGGGGTATTGCGGAGCTGCGCGGCTGCGGCCTTGCCGAGCGTGCGCGCCGCATGATCGCGATCGCGGCGCCCCATCACCGCGACGCGCTATCGGCGCAGCTTCGTGGCTCCGTGCGTTAGCTCAGTTCATCATCGCGAGCGTCGGACGCTGGCTCTCGCTGGACTCGATGATCCCGGGGAGATCCGTCGCCTCACCGGCGATCATGCCCGACATCCGCCAGAACAGATGGGCAAGGTGCGAGAATACCAGCCGCTCGCGCTCGGCAGGAACGGTACCATCAGGGACCGTCACGGTTTCGAGGCCGACCACTTTCTTGAAATCTGGCCAGATCGTCATCGATTGCGCGATCACGGAGTAGCAGCGCGGATCTTCGTCGCTTTCGTCGGGTGCCGGCATCAAGCCGGGATATTGCACCGGCGCTGCGTAAAACTTGTAGGCACCGTAGCCGAGCTGGAGCAGGAATCTTTCGGAGACGGCGACGTCGGCTGCAAAGGACACCAGCCGCGCTTCGCTCAGCACGTCCGGTTCGATCGCGGCGAGGTCCTGGGGACGCAGCGCCGAGCAGAAGGCGAGGTCGTGATTGTGCTCGCGGAGCAGATTGGCCAGCGGCCGCTGCTGTTGCACGGTGTCGGTGAGCAGGATGATGGTCTTGAGCATTGGTAATGTCCGTCAGGGAAAGAGGTGTCGTGCGGTCATGACCGCCGCGTCGGAAGCGTGGGCGGCAAAGAAATCGTTGCCGATGCACTGTCCCGGCGCGACCTCCAGGATGCGATAGTGCGCGAGAGCGGCGGCGTCGCGCGCGGCGCCGATGTCGTCCTGCCAGGCGCAGAGCGACAGCTCGAGCCGGCCGTATCCGCCGCTATCGGCGGCATAGGCGCCAGTCACGGCCTCGACCGTCGCGGCCACCGCGCCCGCGTCGCTGGCCGAGATGTCGCGCAGGATCACGGCGACGCCGTTGGCGGTCTCGGGCTTTGCGGTCATGACCATGAAGGCATCGCGGGCGCCGGTGCGGCCCGCACGGCGAGCGGAGCGTACGATGCTTGCAAAGCCGGGATCGGGACCGAGTTCCAAGGTCGTCGTCTGCCGGTCGTGTAGAATCGTGGCGCGCGACGCGCCGAGATCGCCTTTCAGCGCGTGATAGGATCGCGGCAGCCACACGGTGTCGAGCGGCACCTGCGACGAGGTCAAGCTCCAGGCCTGGTCGAGCAGATAGCCCTCCCAGATGGCGGGGTAGGACGCCGCGAGCTGCTGCCATGCGCGAAGCATCATTTCAGCGCGCTTGGAGCGGCCGAAATAGAGCGTGCGCGCCGACATCTCCCAGCGGTTCCACTTGTGCAGCGCGACGTCGCAGCCGAGGGAGGACGGCAGCAGCGGCGCTTCGCGCAAGGTCGCGCCGGCTTCGACGAACAGCAGCGGTTCACGATATTTGTTCCACATGCGCGTCATGAACTCCGCCTTCTCGAAGCAGAGGAGGCGGTCGCTGAACTCGGTCTCGATCGCCTCGATATGGCAGGCGACGTCAAACCGCTCGAGCGAGCGCCGCAAGGCAAAGGCCGCCGTTGCGTCGTCGCCGCGCGGATAGCAGGAGACGATCCGCGGGCGGACGGTGGACGCGTCGGCCGCGGCGAGGAATTTCGACCAGCCGATGCCGCCCCACCACATCTCGTGCGGGCCGTCGGCGCCGCAGGGGCCGACGGTGCCGAATTCCGTCAACTTGGATTTGAGGAAATCGAAGCCGGGATTCTCGCTTCTGGGGATGACGAGAGCGCAGCCGGGCGTGAGCGAGCGGTAAAACAGTTCGGCCGCCGCGCCGCTCGGCGGTTCCTTGAGGATGATGACGCCATTTCGCCGGCTCTCCGGCAGATCGCCGAACGTCGGCGTGCCGTACTGGCTGACCAGCCAGTCCAGCCGATCGCGCTGGGCCCGGCCAAGCTTGACGCCGCTGGATTGCAGCAGCAGATCAAGGTCTTCGTGCGTCCCGTCCGTCAATTCCGTACCCCCAGTCCGAGCCCTTGGACTTCAACGTTCCGGGTGGCGTGATCAGGCGCATTATTTCGGGCTGGCGCCGAGCGGTGTGATTGCCACGGAATAGACCGCGATATCTTCCGTCATCGGGGCGACGGGGATCAGCAGGCAGCCGTCCACGGTCTCGGCGCGATAATGGTCACCGTCCCGGTGCACGCCCGCGTAGATCAGGCTTTCGGCCGCGATCCTGACAACGTCCTGGCTCTCCGCGGCGTCGCGCACGTCGTCGCCCTGCTGCACGGTGACGCCGTGAAGAAGCCCTTGGGGCGCGAATTTTGCCAGCGGCAACGCGATCATGGTGATCGCCATGGTGCGCGACAGGGGGATACGCAGGCGCAACTCGCCGAGACCGGTGCGGTGGACGGTCGCGGTCTCCAGCGTCGCATCGCCGCCGGCACCGAACAATCCGACCTGAACCGGGCCACAGGGTCTCTCCTCAAAGACGTCGGCGGGCAGACGGTTGGCGCCGAACAGCACATAGAGGTAACCGTAGGACGGCGACAGCTCGGCAAAGCTGCCGGCGAGCCACATCGGTGGTGCCGCCGAGGCGCAGGCGGCAGAGAGGCCGCGGGCTGCCATCTGGTCGCGGACGAAGTTTGCGTCGAGCATGGGCGCGAGCGCGTGGGTGCCGAGATTGACGTCATGCTTCAATGTGCCGAGCAGCGCGAGTTCGTCGTCGTCGGGCAGCAGCAGAAGCCGCGCCAATGTCGCTGCGCACCAGCGCGCGGCGACGTCGGACGCAGCATAGGGATAGAGGCCATAGTCGAGCGCAACGTCGTTCGCGCTTGCCGCGAAGGCCAGCGCGCCGGCCTGAATCTCCGCTGCGAGCGCCAGCTGCTCCGCCGGACGCGGATTGATCTCGCGCAGCACCGCGCCGCCGTCGTAATCTCGCACGGAGCCATCTGCGGAGCAGCAGGCCTGCTCCAGCAGCGCGATGTTGCGGATCAGCATGCGTTTGACGTGCGGCGTGACCACCAGGTCAGAGATGAATCCGGCGGCACTGTCGTCTTCGGCGAGGTCGTCGAAGGCGTCGTCGAGCGACATCAGATAGGCGCCGTGGAGGCGGATCTTGATGCCTTCCAGGTCGAAGATGCGGCGCAGCGCCTTCTGCACGCTGCCGGAATAGCCGAGATCGGCAAGGACGAGATCGGTGCATTCGTCGAAGCCGGGGATTGCCAGGCGGAGATAGGCGAGCAGACGGGCGCGCAAGCCTGCGGCGAGTTCGGCGATTTCGGCGGGATCCATCAGTCCGGGGAGCGCCTTGGCGAGCGCTTCGCCGGAGGCGATACCGCCGGGGAAATCGGCAAAGAACGCCGCGGCCTTCGGCGGCATGATCTTCACCATGTCGCGGAAGGTCGGTGCATCGATCTTGAAGACCTTGCTGAGGAGATCGACCAGCGGCCGCATGGTGTCGGCCGATGCGATCAGGCTGACACGGCGGTTGATCTCGAGATAGGCCGAACTCATGCCGTGCAGGTCCCGCCAGATCCGGTGCGGCAGAAAGCCGTCGCGGCCGAGGAAGCCGAGCGTGACCTTTCGGCCGGGACCGGAAACCGCCTCGCAGCGCCGCGTCACGAAGGCGTCGAAGGCCGCCATCACCGGGCCCAGCACCGTCAGCCCGAGGTGGAACGCCGGAGATTTCTCGGCGCTACGCGCGGCGACCATGCGCCGCAAGGTGCGCGCGCCACGATCGAGCCGCGACGGCGCGCCATGGCAGAGCAGTTCAAACAGGGTGGTCTCTCGCTGAAACTTCGAGGCCAATTGCGCGGTCGCCTGCGGATAATAGCGGGGCCGAATGCCGTGGCGCTTCGCCCCCTTGATGTCGGCCTTGTCGTTGTCGCCGACGTGAAAGGAGGCGGTGGCGTCGATGCCCTGCTCGGAGAGATATGTGGCGAACAGGGTTTCGCTCTTGCTGGTGCCATGATCGCAGGACGCGTAGAGGAAGTCCCACGTCAGTCCGGGATGGCAGGCCCGGAGCAGCCGCGCCAGCTGGTCGGAATCCCAATAGGTGTCGGAGATGAACCCGACGCGGTGGCCGGCCCGCTTCATGTCCAGATATTGCCTGATCATGTCGGGATTGGCGCGGCAGAGCTCGATCTCGGCGGCGAACTCCGATTCGACCAGATCGTTCAGGTGACGGCGGGTGAGGCCGAACAGCCTGAACGGAAAACAGGAATAGATCTCGGAGATGTGTACCTCGCATCCGCCGCGCTTCGCCTTCGCGGTCCGGCGCGCACGCGCTTCGGCCTGGATTCGATGCTGAACGAAACTCGTGGAAACATTCGGACAAGTTCGTGAAATGTCGGAAAGCTCGTAACTCCTTTCAAATACGCCATCCGGCGTCGTGCAGGCGCGAAGCAGAAACGTATCGAAAACATCGAACGACCAAGCAGAAACAATTTGGCCGCGGCGCTCCGCGCCGGCCGTTGCGATCTTCATGCGGCAATTCCCCGTCCACCAGGACGATTAACGTGCGCAGGCGCGGAGTCAGGCGCCACAAATGCAAAAAAAAGTTCACGCGCGATTCAAAATCGCGTTCGTCGCGACTGACAGATTCAAAAAAAACGCTAGGTTCGAAAAAGGTGATTCGGAAAAAATTGCCGAGTGCAGAAGTCGTCTCGCGTTCATTCACACTCGGAAACAATCTCTTCTTCACGCGCAGAGCGCGTGTCGTGTTCGATCACCTAGTGTCGCGTAATGTCAGCGTTTTCCCCGAGTGCATCTGTTCAGGATGGATGATCCGCCATGGCGCGAGACGATGCGATGATCGCAGATGTGATGCGCGAGAAACGCGAGCAGTCGGCAATTATTGCCCGACACTCGGCAAAAGATACCGACTAAGATCTTGAAAAATAACAAAAAATCGCCGCCTGGATTGTTTTGGCGCCGCGTTCAACGCCTGGAAGCCGTGTGGCATGTGCGCTGCCGGCATTGCGGGTTGGAGATTGCGGGATGAGTTACGCTGCTGATGTCTGGGCTCCCGCTGAGGCGGAGATCACGACGCCGGTCGATGCGATCGTGCCGGTGATGCCGTCTGTGCCGCTCGCGCCGGACAGCGCGCCTGTCACCGCCGACGTCGTCTACGACGAGGACAGCGAACTCCTCGACAGGCTCGCGGCCGGCGACGAGGTCGCGTTCCGCGCGCTGGTTGTGCGCCACATCGACCGTGCCTACGCGATCGCGCTGCGCATCGTCGGCAACACGGCGGACGCCGAGGACGTGGTGCAGGACACCATGCTCAAGATCTGGAGCCATCGCGGTCGCTGGCAGCACGGCCGCGCCAAGTTCTCGACCTGGCTCTACCGTGTCATCTCGAACCGCTGCATTGATCTGCGCCGCAAGCCGCGCAACGAGAATGTCGAGACGGTGCCCGAAGTCGCCGACGCCCAGCCCGGCGCCGTCGAGATCCTCGAGCGCAACGAGCTGAACGGCATGTTGGAGGTCGCGATGCAGCGCCTGCCCGAGCAGCAGCGCATCGCGGTGATCCTGTCGTACCATGAGAGTATGAGCAACGGCGAGATCGCCCAGGTGATGGACACGACGGTGGCCGCCGTGGAGTCGCTGCTCAAGCGCGGCCGCCAGCAGCTTCGCCAGCTCCTGCGCAAGCACGAACGCGACATCCGCACCGCGTTTACCGACTGCTAACCATAAAATTGGCCCTGTGAAAATTTCGCGCCTGATCTCCTTGCGCTCTGCCGTTTGAGCGAACGGACGGGGCTGCGGTCCGCGTCGTCAATCGTCTTCAACGATGCGGCACGCCATGCCCATCAGCACAGGAGCCTTCAATGCCCGCAATCAACACCAATACCGCCGCCAACGCCGCGGTCCGCTATCTCAACATCAACTCCGCTCAGGAGAGCAGCTCGCTCTCGAAGCTGTCGAGCGGTTCGCGCATCACCTCGGCATCCGACGACGCGGCGGGCCTTGCGATCTCCACGCGCATCTCCTCGGACGTCACCACGCTGCAGCAGGCCGCGACCAACGCCTCGCAGGCCAACGCGATCCTGCAGACGGCCGACGGCGGAGCCTCGAACATCTCCGACATTCTCGCGCGCATGAAGTCGCTGGCTTCCGAATCGGCCTCGGGCACCACGACCGACTCCAGCCGCGCCTATATCCAATCGGAATTCTCGCAGCTCAACGACGAAATCGACTCGATCGCGACCGGCACTCGCTATTCCAGCCAGAGTCTGCTCGACGGCACCAGCGTATTTTCGTCCGGCGTGTCCGTGCTGGTCGGCTCGGACGGCTCCGACACCATCACCATCACGCTGACCAGCCTGACGGCGTCGTCGCTCGCCGTCACCTCGCTGGACGTCAGCACCCAGTCCGGCGCGACTTCGGCGCTCGACGCCCTCGATACCGCGATCGACACAGTCTCGGCTGCACGCGCCTCGATCGGTGCCCAGGAATCGCGGTTCAACTTCTCGTCGGATTCGATCTCGACCCAGACGCAGAATCTCCAGTCGGCAAACTCCGCGATCAAGGACGTGGATATCGCGGCCGAGCAGTCCAAGCTGTCTTCGGCCGAGGTGAAGACCCAGGCCGCCGTGTCGGCGCTGGCCGCCGCCAATCAGATGCCGCAGTACCTCCTCAAGCTCCTGGGCTGATGATCAACTGACCGGGCCGGCATGATGCCGGCCCGGCCCTCTCTGCCAGAGGCGGCCAAGCAAAGTGACCAGCGTCAGTTCGAGCACCAGCAGCACAAGTTCGTCGGGCGTATCGGTCACGACGAGCGGAACCACCAATTCGAGCAGCATCGACTGGACGGCGCTGATCCAATCCGCCGTCGACGCGAAGACCGCGCAGGCGGACACGATCTCGACCACGATTACGAACAATGAAGCCAAGATCTCGGCCTATCAGACGCTCCAGAGCGATCTGAAGACGCTGTATTCGGGGCTGGCGTCGCTTTCGACCGCGGTGGTCAACTCGCTGTCCACCAGCGCTTTTGCGACGCGCTCGGCCAGCATCAGTTCTACCGGCGACGTGAGCGCATCGTCGGCGCTTTCCATGACCATCAAGAGCGGGGCTGCGATCGGCGACCACACGCTGACGATAAGCCAGCTCGCCACCGCGCAGAAGGTGGTCGGTACGTCGCAGTCGAGCCAAACCGACGAACTCGGCTACGCCGGCACGTTTTCAATCGGCCTAGAGGGGGGCAGTACGGCCGATATCAGTGTCACCAGCACGATGTCGCTCCAGGATATCGTCGATGCCGTCAATGCCCAGACCTCGACAACCAACGTCCAGGCGTCGATCGTACAGGTCTCCAGCGGTTCGTACGAGATGGTGTTGACGGGTATGGAGGATGCCGCCGACATCACCTATTCGAGCACGTCTGGCGACGACATTCTGAACAAGCTCGGCGTGACCGACAGTTCGGGGAGCTTCGCCGACGTGCTCCAGGAGGCGCAGGCTGCCGAATTCACGCTCGACGGCATCACGATGACTCGCAGCACCAACGACATCACGGACGTTTTGAATGGGGTCACCTTCAGCCTGCTCCAGGAGACGCCGGACGGGGCGACGCTGAACATCAGTATCGAGACTGACACCAGCCAGATCGAATCGGCGCTGGAGACGTTCGTCACCAACTACAACGCGTTTCGCGACGAAGTCATTGCCCAGCAGGCGACCGACACGGACGGTACCGCGTCCTCGAGTGCGGTGCTGTTCGGCGACGGAACCGTGCGCGAGATCATGGATCAGCTCCAGGGCGGGCTCAACAGCACCGTGGGCGGTCTGACGATGGCCGACCTTGGATTGTCCTTCAACGAGAACAACGAGCTCGAGCTCGATACCTCTACGCTGTCGGATATCCTGAGCACCAATCTGAGCGGTGTGACCACCCTGTTGTCGGCTCAGACGACGACTTCGTCGAGCCAGCTCAGCGTCGTCAATACCGGAACCTCGCCGCAGTCCTTCACTCTGGACCTGACGGTCGATTCCTCCGGCAATCTCAGCTCGGCCTCGATCGGCGGCGATTCATCGCTCTTCACCGTCAGCGGCACCACGATCATCGGCGCCTCTGGTTCGATCTATGCCGGCATGGCCTTCACCTATAGCGGCTCGACCTCGCAGTCGATCACTGTGACGTCGACCTTGGGCATTGCGACGCAGCTCTATCAGATCGCGAAGAACTACTCGTCGTCGTCCGGCGCGCTGCAAACGCAGATCACCAGCCTGACGACGCGCGACGACGAGCTCCAGCAGAAGGTCGACGACATCAACAGTGCGGCGTCGACGCTGCAGTCGCGGCTTGAGACGCAATACGCGAAATACCAGTCGGCGATCGAGAGCGCCAACAGCACGCTCGATTATCTCAAGGCCCTGCTCAATTCCAGCTCGAGTAATTGATGATGCATAATCCGACGGCGTACATGGCCAACCAGGCTTACCGGGGGGCGGCAACCAGCGTGCCGCCGCTCAAGGCGATTTCGATGCTGCTCGGCGGCACGATCACCTTCCTCCAGAAATCGCTGGCCGCGCAGGAAGCGCGGCGCTTCGAGGAGGGGCACGAATATCTGATGAAGGCGGCCGCGATCCTGCGCGGGCTGAGCCACAATCTCGATTTCACCAAGGGCGGCGCCGTGGCCGAGCGGCTGTTCCAGACCTACAACGCGATGATCCTGGCATGCCTCAAGGCTTACGGTCGCCCGCACGCCCGCGAGAGTTTTGGGCGCATCATCGCCGGGCTCACGGAGTTACGGGAGGCTTGGGAGCACGTCGATGCGACCTTGCGCGGAGGCAAGACCGCGCCGGCCGATTCGGTCCGCAAGGGCTGAAAGCGCGGGCTGCCCGATTCCGGAGCGCACCGGCGAATCTGCGGCCGGTCGTTTCGGACGCTTTCCGTAGTGCTGCGGGCGGTTTTGGGGCCCAAACCCGCCGAAATCCGGTTTCCGCCGCGCCAGCAATGCTTTATGACGTGGCCTGACCGAGGCGGGACCGGCGGGCGATGGACGTCACCGAGTTTGAGGAACTGATTGATCGGCTGGGCGAGGATCTCTCCCTCTGGCCAGACGATCGGCGTATACCCGCCGAAGAGCTGCTGGCGCGGTCTGCCGCCGCGCAAGCCTTGCTGGAAGAGTCGCGCGTCTTGCGCCGCGCGCTTGCAGCACCCCCGGTCCGCGCGCCCGCAGGCCTCGCCGACCGCATCGTCACTGCTGCCGCGAAAATGAAGGGCGACACCGCCGAGCCGCGCACCGAGGGCGAGACGGCGGAAAGCTGAAGGGCTCTTCTGAAATCCCGTATCTTCACCTCGTTGTGGTTGCGGCAGCAAAAGCTTTCGCAGGCCAATGACGCGGTGGAAGCGTCGGCACCCCGAACCCTCATCTTGTATGCGATTGCTTTGCCGCGAGTGAGGCGAGGAAGCGCGGCTCCGTCGCCGCAACAAGCGACCCTGACATCATCGCTGCTTTGACACGCGCGCACGCGGCAGATTTTGCCGTGTCGAAAGCTGTTTTTGCGTACGTGAATCGCCGCCTGACTTCGCACGCCCAGCCGTTTCATCAGCACACAGATTTCAAGCGCCGCCGACCGACATGTCGTCGCCGGCAACGCAAGGAAGCCGGAGTTTCTGATGACCGTTTCCGCCACGAGTTCTGCGTCGACCGCCACGACGACGACATCGTCGTCGTCGAGCACGTCGTCCAGTTCGACGCTGACATCCAGCGATTTCCTGAGCCTGCTCGTCAGCGAGCTCCAGAACCAGAATCCGCTGGATGCGACCTCGACCACCGACCTCGTCAATCAGCTCACCTCATATGCGAATTTCACCTCTCAGCAGTCGATCAACTCCAATCTCTCGTCGCTCGCGGGCTCATTCTCGAGCCTCGTGACGCTGAATTCCGTGAACTACATCGGCCACACCGTCGAGGCGAAGACGGACACCTCGACCTTGAGCAATGGCTCGGCGACGTTCGGCTACTCGCTGTCCTCGGCCGCCTCGGACGTGTCGATCAGCATCTCGGATTCCTCCGGCAATGTTGTCTACACCGGCACCGGGACCGGCAATTCCGGCTCCAATAGTTTCACCTGGGACGGCAAGGACTCCAGCGGCAACCAGCTCTCCGACGGCGGCCAGTACACGATCTCGGTGACCGCGACGAATTCCTCCGGCAATTCGGTCCTCAACTACACGACCGTCACTGGCACCGTGACCGGCATCGACACCTCGACCTCGACCCCCTCGCTTACCGTGAACGGCATTTCCGTCAGCGCCGCCAACATCATCGGCGTCACATCCTGATTTCTTCCGGAGTTCTACCATGAGTCTGACCGGTGCATTATCCTCGGCGATCTCGGCACTCAGTGCGCAGAGCCAGTCCCTGTCGATGATCAGCGACAACATCGCCAATTCCGATACGACCGCCTACAAGACGGCGTCCGGGATGTTCGACGCGCTCGTGACCGCGTCGAGCAACACCACCTCCTATGCCTCGGGCGGCGTCACCGTGTCGGGCCGCTCCAACATCACCCAGCAGGGCCTGCTGGCTGCGACCTCTAACGCCACGGACATCGCGATCCAGGGCTCGGGCTTCTTCGTTGTGACCGACGCCAAGTCGGGCGGCACCGTCGCCTACACACGCAACGGTGCCTTCACCACCGACAATGCCGGCTATCTCCAGAACAACGGCTATTACCTCGAGGGCTGGCGCACCGACGCGGACGGCAACGTCGTCGGCAACGAAACGGCGAGCAACCTCGAGCCCATCAACACCCAGGTCGCATCGACCAGCGGCAGTGCCACCACCAAGACCACGATCGCAGCCAATTTGCCCTCGGATGCCGCGACGGGCGATACCTATACCAGCTCGATGACGGTCTGCGATTCGCTTGGCGCCGCGAATTCGATGCAGATCACCTGGTCCAAGACCGGCACCAACACCTGGAGCGCGAGCTTCGCCAACCCGACCACGGCCTCGGACACCACGACCGCGACCGGCACGGCGTCAGGCACGATCGACATCACCTTCAACAGCGACGGCTCGCTGGCCAGCACCAGCCCGGACCCGGCGACCGTCTCGATCACAGGCTGGACCGACGGCGCGGCCGACAGCACGATTACCATGGATCTCGGCACCGCCGGGAAGACCGACGGTCTGACGCAATACGCGTCCGGCGAGACCACGCCGTCGGTCAACGTCACCAGCATCGACTCGGACGGCCTGTCCTACGGCAAGCTGTCCAGCATATCGATCGGCGACGACGGCGTCGTCGACGCCACCTATTCCAACGGCCAGACCATTGCGATCTACAAGATCGCGGTCGCGACCTTCGCCGCCCCAAACGGGCTCGCCGCCTCCAGCGACGGGATCTATTCGGCGACGGTGACGTCGGGCAACGCCGCCCTGCAGGCCTCCGGCGAGAACGGTGCGGGCACGATCTACGGCAGCGAGCTGGAATCTTCGACCACCGACACGTCCAGCCAGTTCTCGAGCATGATCTCGGCGCAGCAGGCTTATTCGGCCGCGTCCCAGGTCATCTCGACCGTCAACAAGATGTACGACACCCTGATCTCGGCGATGAGGTGAGTGGTGCGCAGTGAAGAGTCCAGGGTTGTCGGAGAGGCCCTGCTGCGCCGGCTGCAACGGCTGGTGACACGGGCCGCGACCGTCAGAGGCGGCGACCGCAGGCAATTGCTCGCACTGATCGACGACGTCGAGACGGCGCGCCGCGGCTTGTTGCGGGAATGCGCGGAGGTCGAGGGCGAGATGAGGCAAGCAACCGTCAGGACGACTGCGATCGCCGCGTACCTGCGCAATGCGCAGGTCAGCCGCGGCAAACGGAATAACTAGAAGAAGGCGATGACCATGACTGTAGCCCACGCCAAGAGCCAAGCCACGAGGACGAGCGCCGCAAATGGCGACGTCCGGATCAAGTCGCTGATCGCGCTGATCGACACGCTGACTGCGCTGGTCGCCGAGGAGAATGCCGAGCTCGCCAAGGGCCTGCCGGCCTCGCGCCTGAAGCAGGTCGACGAGAAGAATCGCCTGGCGGAGATGTTCGAGCAGACCGTTGCCGAATGTGCTGCGGGCACGACCAGCCTGAACGTACCGGACCGGATCCTGCGCGAGCAGCTCTTGGCGCGGATCTTGAAGCTGCGCACGGCGATGGACGAGAACCTGGTGCGCCTGCGCGCGGCGATCGAGGCCAGCAACCGCCGGATCGAGGCCGTCATGCAGGCGATCCGCGAGCAGATCGCGGCGGTGTCGCCCTATGGCGCTTCCGGCCGGGTCGCTGCGCGCCCCGTCTCCAGCGGCACCAGCCGCAGCGCCTGACGATTCGAGGATCTCGCCGTGTCACTCAATATCGCACGATCGATCGCCTTCAGCGGGCTGTCGGCCACGTCGGTGCAGATCAGCGTGACGTCGTCGAACATCTCGAACGCCGACACGACGGGCTACACCGAGAAGACCGCCAACCAGTCGAGCAGCGTCACCAACGGTGTAGGCACTGGCGTTACCGTCACAGGTATCTCCTCGACCGTCGACAAGCTGCTGCTGAAGTCGCTGGTCGGGGCGACCTCCGAGCTCGGCTCGGCCGATACGACCAACACCTATCTGACCTCGCTTGAAAAGCTCTACGGCTCGACCAGCAGCACCGATGGAAGCTCCACGGGAACCTCGCTCGCAAACAGCATCGCCACGCTGGAATCGGCGCTGTCGTCCCTGGCGAGCACGCCGAGCAGCGCTTCGCTGCAATCCAACGTCGTCAGCGCGCTCGATGACGTCGCGAGCCAGTTGCGGGAGACGTCGAGCGGTATCCAGAAGCTCCGCGGCGACGCCGACCAGGACATCTCGTCCTCGATCGACGATGTGAATACGGATCTTGAGCAGATCGCGGATCTCAACGCCGCGATCAAGCAGACGGCGGCGGCCGGCCAATCGACCGCGGACCTGGAGGACCAGCGCAACACCGCGCTCCAGGACGCCGCCTCCAAGATGAACATCAGCTATTTCACGACGTCGAACGGCGATCTCCAGATCTATACCACGTCCGGCCAGGCGCTGGTCGACAGTTCCGCGCACACGATCAGCTATACCGCCGCGGCCAACGTGACGGCGTCGACGACTTACAGCGCCGGCTCATCGTCGAGCGGTTTTAGCGCGATCACGGTGAACGGCGTCGATATCACCTCCCAGATATCCGGCGGCGACATCGGCGCGCTCGTCACGCTTCGCGACAAGACCCTGCCGGCGGCGCAGTCCCAGCTCGACCAGCTCGCGCAGCAGCTCGCCTCGGCCATGAACAGCGTCTCGAACGGCGCCTCTTCGGTGCCGGCGCCGACCAGCCTGACCGGCACGACGGCCGTCACCAGCAGCACGGCGCTCTCCGCCACCGGCTCGGTGCGCATCGCCTCCACCGACCAGAGCGGCAATCTGGTCACCTACGGTGATCTCGACCTCTCGTCCTATTCCACGGTCGGCGATCTCGTCACCGCGATCAACGGAATCTCCGGACTCTCCGCATCGGTCGATTCGGACGGCCATCTCTCGATCACGGCGACCGGCTCAGGCAATGGCGTCGCCATCAACGAGATGACGAGCTCGGTGGGAAGCTCCGGCGAGGGGTTTTCGGAGTATTTCGGTCTCAACGATCTGGTGACGGGAACGAGCGCGTCGGATATCGCGGTCAACAGCAAGATCCTGTCCGGAACCAACGAGCTTCAGCTCGCGACACTGGACGCTTCGTCGAGCCTGACGGTCGGCAGCGCGGTGCTGTCGTCGGGGTCTGCCACCGTCGTCAATGCCTTCTACGATGCCTTGACGGAGTCCCGGACATTTTCCTCCACCGGCGGGCTCGCCGCCACCACCGGCTCCCTCGCCGATTACGCCTCGGCCGTCGTGTCCGATGTCGCGAGCAAGTCGTCGCAGGCCTCCACCAACTACACCGCCAAGGATATCGCGCAGTCGACCTATGCGAACTCGCTGTCGTCGCAGTCGGGGGTCAACCTTGACGAGGAATCGGCGAAACTCAGCACGCTCCAGAACAAATATTCGGCGGCCTCCGCGCTGATCCAGGCCATCAACTCCATGTACTCGGCGCTGCTCTCTGCCGTGCAGTCGACATAGGAGGCACTCGGGCATGGTGGCGATGCGGGTCGCGACCTTCGCGCAGTCGAACAAGATGATCTCCGACGCAATGCGCGTACAGGCGGTCATGGCCGAGAAGCAGGTCCAGGAATCGTCCGGCATCATCTCGAGCGATATCGGCGGCTACGGTTCGGACGCGCAGCACGTCGTCAACCTCCAAGTCTCGGTGACGCGCGCGCAGTCCTATATCGATGCTGCGACGCTGGCCGACAGCAAAGTGCAGGTGATGTATTCGGCGGTCGGCTCGATCACCGACATCATCACGCAGCTTCGCTCCCAGCTCAGCGCCGCCTCCACCGGAAGCTCGACCGAGGCGACCTCGGTGATCAGCTCCGCCCAGCAGTTGCTGGAGGAGATGGGGGCGATCATGAACACGCAGTATGACGGTCAATATGTCTTTGCCGGCGGCAAGACGGACACGGCCCCGGTCGATCTCACGGGCTTTTCGTCGGGGGCGGGGTCTCTGGCCACGGCGGACAGCAGTTACTACGGGGGCGACGACGAGATCGCCTCGGTGCGTGTCGGCGCTGGTGAGACCGTCTCCTATGGTGTAACCGCCGACAATTCGGCGTTCGAGGAGGTGATGCGTGTGCTGAAATTCGTCGCCAACAGCACCTCGCTGTCGTCCGCGGACATCTCCAGCGCGCTCGATCTTGCCGGCACGGCGCTCGACGACACGGCGGCCGTGCAGGCAAAGCTTTCCAGCGCGGCGTCCTCGATCGAGACGGCCAGCGCCCGCCAGAGCGACTACAAGAGCTATGCCGAGACTTTGTCGAGCGACCTCACCAGCGTCGACGTCGCTGCCGTTACGGCGGAGCTCTCGACCTACGAGGCGCAACTTACTGCGTCCTATTCGGCGCTTGGCAAGATCCTGAGCCTGAATCTTTCGAGCTATCTGAAATAGGGCAGGCTCATTCGGCCGCGATGCGCTCCATCGCGATGGCACGAAGCCGGGCGCGCTGGATCTTGACGCCGTTCGCGCTGTCGGTGACGGGGAAGGCCTCCACGACATAGATCCGCGCCGGGACCTTGTAGCCGGCAAGCCGCTCACGCAGGCGTGCGACCAGCTTGTCCTGCCGTGGCGGCTCTGTGTGAGGTCCTTGGGCCGGGATCACGAAGGCGACGCAGCGCGCCTGTCCCTTCAGATCGACCGCAACCACCTGGGCGTCGGCCACGCCAGCGCACGATTTGAGCTCGTCCTCGATCTCGCCGGGCGCGACCAGGAAGCCGCCGAGCCGCATCGCATCACCCGCGCGGGTTTCGTAGACGAAGGCGCCGTCGCCGCGCAGCCGGCCGATGTCGCCGGTGCGGAAGAAGCCGTCGGCCGTGATCGCATCGCGCGTCGCGTCCGGGTTGTTGAAATAGCCGAGGAAGCGCGACGGCGCGCTGATCTCGATCTCGCCAGAGACGCCGCGAGCGGCGAGTTCGCCGGTCTCGGTGTCGCGCACACGGACCTTGGCCTCCGGCGACATCGCCCAGCCGCCGCCCTCGATGCGATCGGTGAACGCGTCACTCGAGCGGGCGATCGAGAACAGCGCCTGCACCTCGCTCGAACCGTAGAGGCCGAACAGGGGCATGCCGCGCGCTTCGGCCTCCGCGGCAAGCTCGCGCCAGCCGGGCTGGAACGCGGCAAAGCCGCAGACTTCGAGATGCGGAAACGGACGCGGCGCCTCGGTGAGGGCGAGGATGCGGCGGAACATCTCATCCGAGCCAAAGGCGTGCGTGATCCCGCACTCGCGGAGAATCTCCAGCGCCGGCGCCGCCTCGAAGGCGTCGAGCGCATGGACGGTCGCGCCCGCTGCGACGAAGCCGAGCAGGCTCGTCATGCCAAAGGTGCCGCAGAACGGCAGCATGGCCAGCAGCGAATGGCGCTGCGGATCGAGCTGGAGCGCCTTGGCAACGGAGGCGGCATGGGTCGCCAGCGTCCGCTGCGAATGCGCGACGAGCTTTGGCCCCTTGGTCGTGCCTGACGTGGTGTAGAGCAGAACCGGCAGATCGACATCGTCCGGCGGCGGCGAGGCCGACGGGTAGGATTTGTCGAAGGCATCGAAGCGCACGCAGGGCCATTGGGAGGGAATCTTATCCGCACCGACCACCGCAAGCTTTTGCAGCGCGGGCACCTCGTCCTTGGCGACGTCGGCGAGAATGGCGGAGAAATCGATCGCGCGGAATGTGGCCTCGACCACCATCAGCTTCGCACCGGACACCCTAAGCAGATGCGCGACCTCTGCACTGCGATAGCGCGTGTTGACGGCGGCGATCACCGCACCACGCCGGGCGGCGGCGAACAGCAGCGCGATCCATTCGATCCGGTTGACCAGGCAGACCGCGACGACGTCGCCCTTGCCGATACCGTGCGCGGCAAGCCAGGCGGCGGTCTGCTCGATCTTCTCTGAGAATTCGGCGTGCGAGACCGGCGTGCCGTCGAACACGAAGGCCGGATCGGCGGCGGCCTCGGTCCGGATCAGCGATTGCAGCGAAAATTGGTTGGCGTTCATGGCAACCGGACTAACCCGATCGCGCAAACCTGTCTACTTGGTGCCGAACATCCGGTCGCCGGCGTCGCCCAGGCCCGGCACGATGTAGCCGTGGTCGTTGAGGCACTCGTCGATCGCGGCGGTCCAGACCGGCACGTCCGGATGCTCGCTCTGGAACTGCGCGATGCCTTCAGGCGCGGCCAGGAGGCAGACGAAGCGGATGTCGCGGGCGCCGCGCGCCTTCAGCAGGGAGGCGCCGGCGCAGGCCGAGTTGCCGGTCGCCAGCATCGGGTCCATCAGGATCACGGTGCGGTCCGACAGGTCCTGCGGCGCCTTGAAGTAATATTCCACGGCCTGCAACGTATCAGGATCGCGGTAGAGCCCGATATGGGCGATGCGCGCCGAGGGCATCAGCGCCAGCATGCCGTCGAGGAAGCCGACGCCCGCGCGCAGGATCGGCGCGAGCGTGAGCTTCTTGCCGGCGATCTTGGGCGCCCGCATCGACGCAATCGGCGTCTCGATCTCGACCAGCTCCAGCGGCAGATCGCGCGTCACCTCGTAGCCGAGCAGCATCCCGATCTCGTTCAGGATCTCGCGAAAGCTCTTGGTCGAGCGGTCCTTCTCCCGCATCAGGGAGAGCTTGTGCTGGACCAGGGGATGGGCGACGACGTGGACGTTGCTGCTGCTCATGAAACCGATCTACACGGTTCCTTGAAATCGCGCCAGATCGGGCTGGCGTTTTCCGAGGGGGACGCGGCCTCAGCCGGGCATCGCGACCGCGCTGCGGAGCCGATTGCTCGCCTCGTAGGCAGCCATGGTCAATTCGCGGTCGATTGCCGTACGCATGGCGTCCATGGCCGGCTGGCGCAGGCGCTTCTTTGCGATCGCGTGCGACGGCTGGTGGATCGCGCGCAATGTCGCGATGGTCTCCTCGAGAGTGTTGTCGATGGCTTCCGGCGCAACCACGCGATCGAGAAAGCCCGCCGTCAACGCCTCCCCGGGCTCATACATCTCGCCCAGCGTCGCGGTGCGGCTGAGCCAGGCCGGATGCAGGCGGCTGCGGGCAAGCTCGATGGCAAAGCCCGGCGGCGCGATGCCGATGGCGACCTCGTTCAGCCCCATGCGGTGCGGCCCGGCCGCGCCCAGCCTGACGTCGCAGGCGAGTAGCAGGAACGTCCCCATCGGGAAGGCGTGGCCTTCCATCACGCCGATGGTCGGATGCGGAAACGACATCAGCCGCAGCGCAAGCTCGGCGCCGGCCCGGATCATCTCGAGGCTTTTGGCGGCGTCGCCCGATGCGAACACCTTGAGATCGAAGCCGGCGGAAAAAATGCCAGGCCTCGTCGAGCGCAGCACCACGATCTGAGCCTCCGTCTCGGCACGGTCAAAGGCCGCGCCGATCTTGGCCAGCATCGCGGTCGACATCACATTGACCTTGCCGTCGTCGAGCACGATCCGCGCGACGCCGTCTTTCAGCTCGTAGCTCATTCCCTCAGTCATTTGCCTCTTTCCTGTCGTTGCCACACCTTGACTGTCGGAGGCTGATGTAGACCAATCAATATAGTTTTTGTCCGAAGGAGAATGCCATGCCGGCCGTGCCGAAGCATCGCCAGCCCATCATCAACGCGGCGGTGACGCTGTTCCGGCGCCAGGGCTTTGCCAGGACCGGCCTGAACGACATCGTCGATGTCAGCGGCGCGCCAAAAGGGTCGCTCTATCATTACTTTCCGGATGGCAAATCCTCGATCGCGGTGGCGGCGGTCGAGGAGGCAGGCCGGCGCGTGGCGGCAACGATCGCAAAGCTCGCGGAGGAGTGCGGTTCGACCGGCGAACTTTTGCGCGCGCACGCAAGGTTGCTGGCAGGGTGGATGCAGGGCTCCGGCTATCGCAATGGTTGTCCGATCACGACCGTGCTGCTGGAACTCGCGCCACGCGAGCGGGCCGTGTCGGATGCCGGCCGCAAGGCCTATGCGGCGCGGATCGCTATCCTGCGCGACAAGCTTCTCGCCGACGGCCTTGCCCGGCCGCGTGCGGACGCGCTGGCCGTGCTCTGTACCTCGGCCCTCCAGGGCGCGCTGATCCAGGCCCGCGTCGAACGCAGCGGCCGGCCGATCGAGGTCACGGCGGCGGAACTGGCGCGGCTGATCGAGGCGGAAGCGACGAGGTGAGGGGGCTAGGCCCCAAGCCCCCGCGCCACGAGCGTGATCACAATCGTCAGGATCGCGCCCCAGACCAGGCTCAGCGTCATGGTCAGGATCGTCGTGGTGACCGCGTGCTCGAGATGTCCCTTGAAGAGTTGCACGCTACTTGTCCGCGGCAGGTGCTGCGCCGAAGTGCGTGCCGAGCAGCAGTGCAGCCAGCAATGCGACCAGGATGGCGATCTTGAGCTCGATCATGGCCGCAGCCTCGCCACCACGCGCGCAAGAATCTGCCTGGCTCCCTGCGCCAGCACGATCAGGAAATTGCCGCGGTTATCGACGTCGAGTTCGAAGGTCTCGGTCGGGAACACCAGGGCGCAGTGCGCCGGTGCGCTCTGACGGTGGGCAAAATCCACCGCCGAGCTCTTGAACAGGAATAGACCGCCGACACGTTCATTCGCTTCGCGTGCGACCCAGAGGCCGGCGCTGTTGCGCCCAATGAAGAAGGCGGGAATGGCGGCGCTGACGACATCCGGATCGAGCGGCCTGAGCGTTGCCGCCTGTTTGGTGTCAGCTCGGCGACGGGAAGCCTGAAGGGCGATTGCGGTCATGGCGGCCTCTTCACACATCTGCAAGGTCATAGGGGCCTCCCTGCGGGTCAGCCGTGCATGTGCCAGACATAGATTGCGGTCCTCAGTGCGATCAGCGCAGTGAGCACGCTGCCCATCGAGAGCAGGGCGAGCCCTTGCAGGGCGACGCGCTTGAGCTGGGCCTTGCGCGCCGTCGAGATCCGCGACGGGCGATCGGCTTCATCGAAGGGCCGGTCAAGGCTATGTGTCAGCATCGACATCTTGGAAGTCCTTGTCTGTGGTGCGGCGAGACGGCCGCTCCAATCTGCCTCTCATGATGGCCGCCGCCGCGTAGGATTGCGAGATGATCGCTGGGACCTCCGCATAGGAATGTCATAAAGATGCTGGCGGTCGCGCCGGCAGTCCTTTGAAGAGGTTCGGGTCGCTGCAAAGCGCAGGACTGCCAGCTGCCAGGCGCAGAGCAGCCTGTGATGGTCTTCGACTGATGGCTGCATGTGATATCCGCAACGCCGAGACGCGTCAGGCTCCGACGCTGTCGATCAGCTCCTCGTCGGCGATCGCGGCGAAGGCGCGTACCACCTCCCTCTGCGCGGCCGCGTTCAGCGGCACGATCGGCAGCCTCGTGGCCGGCGACATCAGACCCAGCACGCTCAGGGCGCTCTTGAGCGCTGCCGGGCTGTCCTTGGCGAGACAGGCGACGAGCGGGACCAGGCGCTTGTGCAGGTAGCCGGCGGATTGCAGGCGGCCCTGCTTGATCTGCGAAAAGATCGTGCGGCAAAGGTCGGGGGCGATGTTGGAGACCTCCGAGATCGCGCCGTCGCCACCGCTCGCGATATAGCCGAAGGCGGTGACGTCGTCGCCGGAGAGCAGGCGAAAGCCTGATGGCAGCAGCCGGGCGAGGCGCATCGGGCGGGTGATGTCACCGCTTGCGTCGCGCAGGCCCACGAACTGACGGGATTCGACCAGGCGCAGAAGCGTCTCGTCGGCAAGTGGGCGCAGCGTACGGGAGGGAACGTCGTGCAGGATCACGGGCAGGCCGATCCCGCCGGCGATCGCGCGGAAGTGCGCGAGCATGCCCTCCTGCATCGGCTTGTTGTAGGCCGGCACCACCGCCATGACGGCATCGGCGCCGGCCGCTTCCGCCCGCCGCGCAACTTCGATGACCTGGCTGGTGGCATTCGACAGCGCGCCGGCGATGATCCGGACGCGGCCGCGGGCAGCGTCGACCGCGGCGCGGATGACGAGCTCCTGCTCGGCCGACGAGAGTGTTGATGCTTCACCGGCTGTCTCGCAGACCACGATCGCGGGGACACCCGCCGCGATCTGGCGCTCGCAGAGCGCGGCGAACGCCTCGAGATCGATGGCGTCAGCCGCGTCGAACGGGGTCGGCAGGTCCGGAATGAAGCCGGTGAACCAGGCAGAGGGGGGAATGAACATGGCGTTTCGCCGGAAAGGGCGCGCTCAGGCGGCGCGTTGCGAGAGATTGGGGGTCTTGCCCATGTCGAGCTCGATCTCGCGTGGCAGCTCGACGATGGTCTCGGGATGCTGTCCGTTTTCGAACAGCGCATATTTGATGGCCTGGGCGCGACTGACGAACAGGCCGCCATAGAGACCGTTCTGCTCCTGCGCGATCCACTGGCCGCGACTGTTCCTGCCAATGAAGACGATGGTGGAAGGCGCGCTGCACGAGGGAGGTTCGACGAGTTTCACTTCCGTATTCCTTCTGATCGCTACAGGCGGTGGCAACATCTGCCGCACCAGCGCGCTCAATATCCTGTCTTGCGGATATGATTTCGAGGGTGCCCCCGCGGTGATCTCATAGGAACGTCATAAAGCCGCGAGCCGGCTGTTCAGATCAGTTGATTGACGGTATGGACCAGCGCGAACAGCGCGCCGAACGCGACGCCTTCGTCCCAATGGTTGAGGTCGGGGCCGAACAGCGGCTCGCGCCTGACGAGGCCGGCGAGGCTGCACAGGATAATGGACATCCAGAGCAGGGCGGCGAGGCTGCGGCCAAAACCGACGCTGCCGAATGCGGCAAAGGTGGCGAGCAGCGCCACGCGGACGGCAAATCGAGCCATCACGCGTGTCGGGCTCAGCGTGCGTGGCATGTCCGGAGCTTGCGACAAGGCCAAACCTCGTTCGGCGTCCTAGCCGAAATTGTCGCAGCCGACCGGCTCGTAGAGCGATTCCAGGGTCGGGCGCACGGTGGGGACGCTGGGCCGCGGCACCTCCACGGCCAATGCTTGCACCTCGACGAAAGCCGACAGCACGGCGAGCGCGAGGTCGGCGTGGTGGGCTTCGACGGCGGCGTCCAGCCAATCCGGCAATTCGCGCTCGCGCGACAGCGCGCAGTGCCACTCCCCCTCGTCATAGGCGATGCGGCGGACCTGCCATAGCGGCAGCTCGAGCTCCATCAGCGCCAGTGCGGCATCGGCCCAGGCCTCAACGTCGATCAGGCGCACGATGCGTGTGGCGCGCTTGCTTTGGCCGGGCGAGGGGAAACGCCGACAGACGCGATCGATGATCTCGAGCATCAGCGGCCGGGTCATCGCTCGCGCATTGCGCAGGCGTTCGCCTAGCGAAAGCGGATCGTAACATCGAAGTGCGGCGGTCATGTAGGCCTCCTGGAATTGGCGTCGGTCAGTCGGCCGGCATTCCCAAGATGGCTGGAAGCGCATTTGAAAACGAGATGAGGAGGGGGCGGGAGATATAGGGATTTCATAAGTATGCACGCGGTGCGGGCAAGAGGCGCGGACGGCGCCCATTTCCCGACTGTCGTCTCCGCCGCAGATGGAGGCTTATACAAACCGGCGTTTTGAAAAGAACTTGCCGCAGCCTGCCGTAACTATCGGGGGGCATGGTGATGGTGGATCGCGCGCTGCGACCGTTGTCCCGAACGGCCGGCCTTTATGGGATTCCTATAACTCCGCCATAGGCCTCATCTCGAAAACCTATGTGCGTGGTGGCACTTCAGCGCGGTGAAAGTCCCGATCGGGTCTGCGGAACACGTGTTGCGCTTGATCTACCGCCAGCTGCCTGCCGGGGGAACAAAGGCACGATTGCCTCTCGAACAGAGCACAACGAGGAGTTTTCCGATGATGGACATTCTGATGCTGGCGCTGGGCTTCGGCTTCTTCGCCCTTGCGATCGGCTACACCTACGCCTGCGAACGGCTTTGAGGGAGCGGACCATGATCTTCGATTATTCGCTCGCCGGCGCCGTCTCGCTCGGCCTCCTGTTCTACCTCACTTATGCGCTGCTGCGGCCCGAGCGATTCTGACCGTGCTCCTGCTTCTCGAACTGCTGCTCGCGGACGCCGCGCTCGTCGCGTGCCTGCTCGCGCTGATCCTGCCGCTCCTGCGCAGGACACAAGATCTAAAGGGTTAATTCCATGACTGTGATCGGTTGGCTCCAGATCATTCTCTTCTGCGTCATTATCGTCGCGCTCACAAAGCCGCTCGGCTGGTACATGACGCGCGTGTTCAACGGCGAGCGGACCTTCCTGTCGCCGGTGCTGCGTCCGATCGAGGCCGGCATCTACTGGTTCTCCGGCGTCGACGAGAAGCGCGAGCAGCATTGGCTGACCTATACCGTCGCCATGCTGCTGTTCCATGTCGGCGGCTTCCTCATCATCTACGGCGTGATGCGGCTTCAGGCCGTGCTGCCGTTCAATCCGGCCGGGCAGTCGGCGGTCGCCGAGGATCTCTCCTTCAACACCGCGATCTCCTTCATCACCAACACCAACTGGCAGAACTACGGTGGCGAGAGCACGCTGTCCTACCTCGTGCAGATGCTCGGCCTGACGCACCAGAATTTTCTGTCAGCAGCCACCGGCATCGCGCTCGCGGTCGCCCTGATCCGCGGCTTCTCGCGCGCCTCGGTGCGCACGATCGGGAATTTCTGGGTCGACGTCACCCGCTGCACACTCTATGTGCTGCTGCCGATCTGCATCGTCTACACGCTGTTCCTCGTCTCTCAGGGCATGCCGCAGACGCTCGGCGATTATGTCGAGGCGACCACGCTCGAAGGCGCCAAGCAGACCATCGCGGTCGGGCCGGTCGCCTCGCAGGTCGCGATCAAGATGCTCGGCACCAATGGCGGCGGCTTCTTCAACGCCAACGCGGCGCACCCGTTCGAGAATCCGACCGCGCTGTCGAACTTCATCCAGATGCTGTCGATCTTCGCGCTCGGCGCCGCGCTCACCAACGTGTTCGGCCGCATGGTCGGCAACCAGCGCCAGGGCTGGGCGATTCTCTCGGTCATGGGCGTGCTGTTCCTCGCCGGTGTCGCCGTCACCTATTGGGCCGAGGCCAACGGTACCTCGACGCTGCATGCGCTCGGCCTGACCGGGGGCAACATGGAGGGCAAGGAGGTGCGCTTCGGCATCGTCGCGTCCTCGCTATTCGCCGTGATCACGACGGCCGCCTCCTGCGGTGCCGTCAATGCCATGCATGACAGCTTTACCGCGCTCGGCGGTATGATCCCGCTGATCAACATGCAGCTCGGCGAGATCATCATCGGCGGCGTCGGCGCCGGTCTCTACGGCATGCTGCTGTTCGTCGTGCTCGCGATCTTCGTGGCAGGCCTGATGGTCGGCCGCACGCCGGAATATGTCGGCAAGAAGATCGAGGCGCGCGAGGTCAAGATGGCGATGCTCGCGATCCTGGTGCTGCCGCTGATGTATCTGGGCTGGACCGCGGTCGGCGTGGTCTATCCGGCTGCGGTCGCCTCGATGGCGAATGCCGGGCCGCATGGCTTCACCGAGGTGCTCTATGCCTTCACCTCGGCGACCGGCAACAACGGCTCGGCCTTCGCGGGCCTCACCGGCAACACCATCTTCTACAACCTCACGCTTGCAAGCGCGATGTTCGTCGGCCGCTTCTTCATGATCGTTCCGGCGATGGCAATTGCTGGCTCTCTGGCCGCCAAGAAATCGATCGCGCCGTCGGCGGGCACGTTCCCGACCACGGGCGGGCTGTTCGTCGGCCTCGTCGTCGGCGTCATTCTGATCATCGGCGGGCTGACCTTCTTCCCGGCCCTCGCCCTCGGCCCCATCGTCGAGCATCTCGCGATGAACGCCGGCAACGTCTTCTGATCGAGCTCTTTCGGAGTTACGTCCATGGAAACTGTCCTTAAGACCAACAAACGCATGCCGATTTCGGCGATGCTGGATCCGAAGATCGTGGTGCCCGCCATCGGCGCTGCTTTCGCCAAGCTCGATCCGCGGCTGATGATCAAGAACCCCGTGATGTTCGTGGTCGAGATCGTGGCTGCGCTCACCACGGTGATCTTCCTCCGCGATCTCCTCACCGGCGGCGAGAATCTCGGCTTCACCTTCCAGATCATCGTTTGGCTCTGGTTCACGGTGCTGTTTGCCAACTTCGCCGAAGCGGTGGCCGAAGGCCGCGGCAAGGCGCAGGCGGAATCGCTGCGCAAGACCCGCACCGAGAGCCAGGCCAAGCTGCTGACCGGCGCCGGCCTGGCCTTCAATCTCGTGCCGGGGACCAGCCTCAAGGTTGGTGACATCGTGCTGGTCGAGGCCGGCGATACCATTCCCTCCGATGGCGAGGTGATCGAGGGTGTGGCGTCCGTCAACGAGGCCGCCATCACCGGCGAATCCGCGCCCGTGATCCGCGAGTCCGGCGGCGACCGTTCGGCGGTGACCGGCGGCACCCAGGTGCTGTCCGACTGGATCCGCGTCCGCATCACCGCCGCGCAAGGCTCGACCTTCATCGACCGCATGATCAAGCTGGTCGAGGGCGCCGAGCGGGCGAAGACCCCGAACGAGATCGCGCTTAACATCCTGCTGGCCGGCCTCACCATCATCTTCGTGTTCGCCACCGTCACCATCCCGAGCTACGCGGCCTATGCCGGCGGCTCGATCTCGGTGGTTGTGCTGGTCGCGCTGTTCGTGACGCTGATCCCGACCACGATCGGTGCGCTGCTGTCGGCGATCGGCATCGCCGGCATGGACCGCCTGGTCCGCTTCAACGTGCTGGCGATGTCTGGCCGCGCGGTCGAGGCCGCCGGCGACGTCGACACGCTGCTGCTCGACAAGACCGGAACGATCACGCTCGGCAATCGGCAGGCGACCGCGTTCCGTCCCGTGCGCGGCGTCACCGAGCAGGAGCTCGCCGATGCGGCCCAGCTCGCCTCGCTCGCCGACGAGACCCCGGAAGGTCGCTCCATCGTGGTGCTGGCCAAGGAGAAATACGGCATCCGCGGCCGCGACATGGCCGAGCTGGGAGCCACCTTCATCCCGTTCACGGCGCAGACCCGTATGAGCGGTGTCGATGCCGGCGGCTCGTCGGTGCGCAAGGGCGCGGTCGATGCGATCCTCAACTATGTCGGTGGCGGTGCACCGCTGGTGGTCGCCTCAGGCAACACGGCTCGTTCCATCCAGCCCGGCGGGCTCTCGGACATCGGCCGCGAGGTCCAGACCATTGCCGACGAAATATCGAAGGCCGGCGGCACGCCGCTGGCGGTCGCCAGGGACGGCAAGCTGCTCGGTGTCATCCAGCTCAAGGACATCGTCAAGGGCGGCATTCGCGAGCGCTTTGCCGAGCTGCGGCGCATGGGCATCCGTACTGTCATGATTACCGGCGACAATCCGATGACGGCCGCCGCGATCGCAGCGGAAGCCGGCGTCGACGACTTCCTGGCGCAGGCAACCCCCGAGGACAAGCTCAAGCTGATCCGCGACGAGCAGGCCAAGGGCAAGCTGGTGGCGATGTGCGGCGACGGCACCAACGACGCCCCGGCGCTCGCCCAGGCCGACGTCGGCGTCGCCATGAACACCGGCACCCAGGCCGCGCGCGAGGCCGGCAACATGGTCGACCTCGATTCCAACCCGACCAAGCTGATCGAGGTGGTCGAGATCGGCAAGCAGCTGCTGATGACGCGCGGCGCGCTGACCACGTTCTCGATCGCCAACGACGTCGCGAAGTATTTTGCGATCATCCCGGCAATGTTCCTGGCGTTCTACCCCCAGCTCAACGTGCTCAACGTCATGAACCTGTCGAGCCCGCAGAGCGCCATTCTGTCGGCGATCATCTTCAACGCGCTGATCATCGTCGCGCTGATCCCGCTGGCGCTGAAGGGCGTCGCCTATCGCGCGGTCGGTGCCGGCGCACTGCTCCGGCGCAACCTCTTGATCTACGGCCTCGGCGGCATCGTCATTCCCTTCCTCGGCATCAAGGCGATCGACCTTGTGGTGACCGCTTTGCACCTGGCTTAACCGTCATCGCCGGGCGCACGACGCCCGCGCAATGACGAAGACTTAGGAGACACAACATGCTCAGAGAAATCCGTCCCGCCATCGTCCTGCTGCTGGTGCTCACCGCCATCACCGGACTTGCCTATCCGCTCGCAATGACCGCTATTGCCGGCGCGCTCTTTCCCGCACGGGCGCAGGGCAGCCTGATCGAGAAGGATGGCAAGGTCATAGGCTCCGCCCTGATCGGGCAGGAGTTCAAGGACGACAAATACTTCCATAGCCGCCCCTCGGCGACGGTCGCGCCGGACCCGAACGATTCGACCAAGACGGTGCCGGCGCCCTACAACGCCGCCAATTCGGGTGGCTCCAATCTCGGTCCGACCAGCAAGGCGCTGGCGGACCGGCTGAAGGAAGACGTGGACAAGCTCAGGGGCGAGAATCCCAACGCGGCCGTGCCGGTAGATCTGGTGACGACGTCAGCCAGCGGCCTCGATCCCGACATCTCGCCGGAGGCGGCGCAATTCCAGGTCCCGCGCGTGGCGAAGGCGCGGAATATGCCGGAGGATCAGGTCAAGCAGCTCGTGACCGCCAACACTGAAGGCCGGTTGCTCGGCCTGCTTGGCGAACCTCAGGTTAACGTTCTGGCGTTGAATCTTTCACTGGATCGCGCCGCCGCCAAATAGCGGTCTAGGCTCGCGGCGCGCGGATGATTATATTGGCAAAATGGTTCGAGAGCGCCGCGATACCGAACAACGTCCGTCGCCCGAGGCGCTGCTGGAAGCAGCGCGCCGGGAGGAGGGCGCGAACGGCAAGCTGAAGATCTTCGTCGGCGCCGCCCCCGGCGTCGGCAAGACGTATGAGATGCTGCAAAGCGCACACGCCAGGCGCAAGGCCGGCATCGACGTCGTGGTCGGCTTCGTCGAGACCCATGGCCGCGCCGAGACCGAGGCGCTGGTGCGCGGGCTGGAAGTGATCCCGCGCAAGAAGCTCGATTACCGCGGCCAGATTGTCGAGGAAATGGACCTCGACGCCGTGATTGCGCGCCGGCCGAAAATCGCGCTGGTCGACGAGCTCGCCCACACCAATGCCGACGGCAGCCGCCATCCAAAACGCTATCTCGATGTCGAAGAACTTCTGTCCCACGGCATCGACGTCTACACCGCCGTCAATATCCAGCACATCGAGAGCCTGAACGACGTCGTCGCGCAGATCACCCATGTGCGGGTGCGCGAGACCGTGCCGGATTCGGTGTTCGACCGCGCAGACGCCATCGAGCTGATCGACCTCACGCCCGACGACCTGATCCAGCGGCTGAAAGAGGGCAAGGTCTATGTCTCCAGGCAGGCCGAGCGGGCGCTGGAGCATTATTTCTCGCCGGGCAACCTCACCGCGCTGCGCGAACTCGCGCTGCGGCGCACGGCCGAACGGGTCGACGAGCAGCTGCTCACCCACATGCAGGCGAACGCGATCGCCGGTCCCTGGGCTGCGGGCGAGCGCATCCTCGTCTGCGTCAGCGAAGATCCGCGCGCGGCCGGGCTCGTGCGCTATACCAAGCGCCTGGCCGACCGGCTGCATGCGCCGTTCACTGCGATCTCGATCGAGACGCGGCGCTCGCTCCAGCTCTCAGACGAGGCGCGAGACCGGCTCGCCGACACGCTGCGGCTTGCCGAAGCGCTCGGCGGCGAGGCGTTGACCATTCCGGCTGTCGGCCGCCGCATCGCCGACGACGTCGTCAGCTTTGCGCAAGGCAACAATGTCACCCAGATCGTGATCGGCAAGTCGACGCGCTCGCAGTGGTTCGAGATGACGCGCGGCTCCGTGGTGCACGATCTGGTGCGCCGCTCCGGCAATATCAGCGTGCACGTCATTCCTGGCGACGAACTCACGAGCGAGCCGGCGCCGAAGACGGCGGTGCAGACCGCAGCGCGATCGGACCCGTTCGATGCCCGGCCCTATCTGAAGGCACTCGGGATCACCGCGCTTGGCCTTGCCGCCGCCGTGGCCATCAAGCCGTATTTCGGCATTGAGAACGTCGACCTGATGTTCCTGACCGCGGTGGTCGCCGTGGCGGTCCGCTATGGCTTGTGGCCGTCGTTGCTTGCAAGCATCGCGGCGTCGCTGGCATATAATTTCTTCTTCCTGCCGCCGGTCTACACTTTTACCATCACCGATCCAACCAACGTCGCGGCGTTCTTCTTCTTCATGCTGATTGCGTTCGTGGTCTCGAATGTCGCGGGACGGGTGCGGACCCAGGCCGACACCGCGATCGGGCGCATCAGGACCACCGAACAGCTCTATGCGTTCAGCCGCAAGCTTGCGGGGACAGGCACGCTCGACGACGTGCTGTGGGCGACCGCTTACCAGACCGCGCTGATGCTCAAGGTCCGCGTCGTGCTGTTGCTGCCGGAAGACGGCCTGTTGACGGTGAAGTCGGGCTATCCCCCCGAGGACGATCTCGATCAGGCTGACCTTGCCGCCGCCAATTGGGCCTGGAGCAATGACCGCCCTGCAGGCCGCGGCTCGGACACGTTGCCGGGCGCAAAACGGCTGTTCCTGCCGATGCGCACCGGGCGTGGCCCGATCGGCGTGATCGGCATCGACAACGACCGCACCGGTCCGCTGTTGACTCCGGACCAGCGTCGCCTGCTCGACGCGCTGGTCGACCAGGGCGCGCTGGCGATCGAGCGCGTGCTGTTGGTCGAGGACGTCGATCGCGTCAAGCGCACCGTCGAATCCGAGCGGCTGCGCTCCGCATTGTTGACCTCGATTTCACACGACCTGAAGACGCCGCTCGCATCCGTGCTGGGTGCGGCCTCGACCATGCGCGATCTCGCCAGCGCGCTCTCCGACACCGAGAAGCGCGACCTGCTCGCGACGGTGATCGACGAATCCGAACGGCTCAACCGCTTCATCGCCAATCTGCTCGACATGACCAAGCTCGAATCCGGCGCCATCGTGCCCAACACTGCGTTGCACGATCTCGGAGAGATTGTCGGCAGCGCGCTCCGGCGTGCAGCCAAGATCCTCACCGCCCACAAGGTCGAGTTGGAGTTGGCCGCAGACCTTCCTATGCTCCAGCTCGATGCGGTGCTGTTCGAGCAAGTGCTGTTCAACCTGCTCGACAACGCCGCAAAATATTCGCCGCCCCACGCGACGGTCTCGATTCGCAGCCGGCGCGACAGCGACCATGTGGTGCTCCAAATTGCCGACGAGGGCGACGGCATTCCGTCCGAAGAGCTCGAAAGCGTGTTCGACAAGTTTTACCGCGTGCAGAAGGGCGACCATGTCCGTCCCGGCACCGGGCTCGGGCTCGCCATCTCCCGTGGCTTCGTCGAGGCGATGCGTGGCACGATCTCGGCCGCGAATCGCGGCGACCGGAGCGGCGCGGTTCTAACCATCCGTCTGCCCATTCCGGCCCGGACCCGCGCATTGGATACCGCCGCATGAGCGCTGCCCCGATCAAAGTGCTGGTCATCGACGACGAGCCGCCGATCCGCAAATTGCTGCGGATGGGGCTCTCGACGCAAGGCTATGAAATCCTGGAGGCGCCGAACGGCAAGATCGCGCTGGAGAAGCTCGGCGAGGATCCCGCGCTGATCATCCTCGATCTCGGCCTGCCCGACATCCAGGGCCATGAGTTGTTGCGCACCATCCGCGCCCGCAATGAAGCTGTGCCGATCGTGGTGCTGTCGAGCCGTGGCGACGAGGCCGGCAAGGTGCAGGCGCTCGACCTCGGCGCCGATGATTACCTGACAAAGCCGTTCGGCATGGACGAATTGCTGGCGCGCCTGCGCGCCGCGCTGCGGCACCAGCTTCAGATCCAGGGCGAACGCCCGGTGTTCCGTGCCGGTGATCTCTCGGTCGATCTGGTGCGCCGGATCGTCAAGGTCGGCGAGCGCGACGTCAAACTGTCGCCGAAGGAATATGACCTCCTGCGTGTGCTGGTGCAGCACGCCGGCAAGGTGCTCACCCACCGCTTCCTGCTCAAGGAGCTCTGGGACGAACTGACCGACGCGCAATATCTGCGCGTCTATGTCCGCCAGCTCCGGCAAAAGATCGAAGCCGATCCGGAGCGGCCGCAATATGTGCTGACGGAGACGGGGATTGGCTATCGGTTGAAGGCGGGGGACTGATTCTCGCAGATCCGTAGGATGGGTAGAGCGCAGCGAAACCCATCATCCCTCCGCGCCTGACGACGCGTGATGGGTTTCGCTGCGCTCTACCCATCCTACGACGACAGCATCAATGACGGGGCAAATCACCCCGCCTTTCGACGCGCTGCCGTGGACCGGTGCGTCTTCTTTGCGGCCCGCTGTCGCCCCGATGCTCGGCGCGCGTGGGACTTCGCCGTCTTTTTTCCGCCGCCGCGTCCCTTCAAGCTCTGCTTCAGCGCATCCATCAGGCTCACGACATTGCTCGGCTGCTCTTCCGGCTCCGGCAGCTCGATTGTCTTGCCGCTGGCTTTGCGCTTCACCAGGGCCTTCAGCGCGCTCTCGTAATCGTCCTTGAACTTGCTGGGGTCGAAATGCGCCGCCTTGGTGTGGAGGATGTGGCTGGCGAGCTCAACCATGTCCTTGGTGATCTTCGGGCTCTTGATGTCGTCGAAGAACTGGTCCTCGTCGCGCAGCTCGTAAGGGAAGCGCAGCGTCGTGCCGAGCAGGCCCTTGCCGAGGGGTTCGATCGCGATGATGTGCTCGCGGTTGGTGAGCACGATCTTGGCGAGCGCGACGCGATCCTGGTCCTTCATGGCGTCGCGGATCACGGCAAAGGCATCGGCCGCAGCCTTGCCGTCGGGTGCGATATAATAGGGATGATTGAGATAGCGCTGGTCGATCTCGTCGCTCGGCACAAAACTCTCGATGTCGATGGTGTGGTTGCTCTCGATCTGGACCGCTTCGAGCTCCTCCGGCTCGATCTCGACATATTTGCCCTTGCGCAGCTCGTAGCCGCGTCCCTTCTGGTCGCTCTCGACGACGTCGCCGGTCTCGGAATCGATCATCTGCTGCTTCAACCGGTTGCCGGTCTCGCGGTTGATCATGTGAAACCGCGTCTTCTCGGCCGCGGTGGTCGCCGGATAAAGCACGACCGGGCAACTGACCAGCGAGAGCTTCAACGTTCCCTTCCAATAGGCGCGCGGGGCCATTCCGTTCTCCAGTGTCTTCGAGGCATTTTGGAACCCCAACCGTCCCGTGGGGTTTTGGTTCCGGGTGGGACGCAGGCCATGATAGGCTTCCACGCCGAAAGAGAATCCGGGACCAGTCGTGCTGCAAAAGCTCTCCAAGTATCGACAGAAACGTGATTTCGAGAAGACGTCGGAGCCGTCGGGGAAGACGGCGGTGGCGCCATCGAAGCAGCGGCGCTTCGTGATCCAGAAGCATGACGCCTCGCGGCTGCACTACGATCTGCGGCTCGAGTTCGACGGCGTCTTCAAGTCCTGGGCGGTGACGAAAGGTCCCTCGCTCGATCCGCGCGACAAGCGCTTGGCCGTCGAGGTCGAAGACCATCCGCTCGACTATGGTGATTTCGAGGGCACGATTCCAGAGGGCCAGTACGGCGGCGGAACGGTCATGCTGTGGGACCGCGGCACCTGGGAATCCGATGATCCCGAACGCGGTTTCAAGAAGGGCGACCTCAAGTTCACCCTGCATGGCGACAAGCTGCACGGAAGCTGGGTCCTGGTGCGCATGCGCAACGACCGCACCGGCGGCAAACGGACCAATTGGCTCTTGATCAAGCACCGCGACGAATATGTCCGCGAAGGTGCGGAGAACGACATTCTCGAGGAGGACAAGTCGGTCGCCTCCGGCCGCGCGATGGATCAGATCGCCGGAGGCAAGGGACGCGCGCCAAAACCGTTCATGCTGGCGAAGGGCGCCAAGGGCGCCAAGGGCAAGGCCGACGCGGTCTGGCAGTCCAACCGGGCCGAGGAGACGAAAGGACGCACGGTCAAGCCGGCGCCGCGCGCGGCGTTGAAGACCGGCAAGACGGCGAAGAAGAAAGCCACGACCGCGACGACCGCGAAGAAGGCCGTGGAGATGCCGGATTTCGTGGCGCCGCAGCTCTGCACGCCGGTCGAGCGCCCGCCGGGTGGCGATGGCTGGTGTCACGAGATCAAGTTCGACGGCTACCGCGTGCAGCTTCGGGTCGAGGACGGCAAGGCGACGTTGAAGACGCGCAAAGGCCTCGACTGGACCGGCAAATTCGCAAATATCGCGAAGGAGGCGGGCGCGTTGCCGGATATGATGATCGACGGCGAGATCGTCGCGCTCGACCACAACGGGGCACCGAATTTTTCGTCGCTCCAGGCCGCGCTCTCGGACGGCAAGACCGAAGAGCTCATCTTCTTTGCATTCGACCTGTTGTTTGCGGAAGGCCTCGATTACCGCCGGCTGCCGCTCGGCGAGCGCAAGGCGCGGTTGAAGGGGGTGCTGGAGGCGCGCAAGCGCAAATCGACCCAGATTCGCTATGTCGAGCATTTCGAAAGCGGCGGCGACGCCGTGCTGCAATCGGCCTGCAAGCTCGAGCTTGAGGGCGTGGTGTCGAAGAAGCTGGATGCACCCTATCGCTCCGGTCGCACCGAGAGCTGGGCCAAGGCAAAATGCCGCGCCGGCCATGAGGTCGTGATCGGCGGCTACAAGACCACCAATGGCAAATTCCGCTCGCTGATGGCCGGCGTGCACCGCGGTGATCATCTCGCCTTCGTCGGCATGGTCGGCACCGGCTTCGGCGCCGACACGGTCAAGCGCATCATGCCGTCCTTGAAGGCCATGGAGGCTACGCAAAGCCCCTTCGGCGGCAAGAACGCACCGAAAAAAGCGCGCGAGGTGCACTGGCTGAAGCCAAAGCTTGTGGCCGAGATCGAGTTCGCCGGCTTCACCGCCGACGGCAATATCCGCCAAGCCGCCTTCAAGGGTCTGCGGCAGGACAAGCCGGCGGAGGAGGTCGAGGCGGAAACGCCCGTGGATACCAAGCTCGCCGAGCCTTCCAGCAGGTCCCGGGCCAGGGCCAAGCCTGCCGCCCGGCCGAAGGCAAGCAGCGGGGCCGAGGTGATGGGCGTCGTGCTCTCCAAGCCGGACAAGGCGCTGTGGCCGGACGGCGGCGACGGCGAGGGCGTGACAAAACTCGATCTCGCGCGCTATTTCGAGGCGATCGGTTCCTGGATGATCGAGCATATCAAGGGCCGTCCCTGCTCGATCGTGCGTGCGCCTGATGGCATCGGCGGCGAAAAATTCTTCCAGCGACACGCCATGCAGGGCACCTCGAACCTGATCGAGCTCGCCAAGGTTTCGGGCGATCGCAAGCCCTATTTGCAGATCGATTGCGTCGAGGGGCTCGCGGCCGTGGCGCAGATCGGCGGCGTCGAGCTGCATCCCTGGAATTGCGCGCCCGGCGCTTATGACACGCCGGGCCGGCTGGTGTTCGATCTCGATCCCGCGCCGGACGTTGATTTTCCCGAGGTCGTCGATGCAGCCAAGGAGATGCGGCAGCGCCTGACCGATGTCGGCATGGAAAGCTTCTGCAAGACCACCGGCGGCAAGGGCCTGCACGTGGTCGTGCCGCTGCTCCATGGCGCACGGGACAAGGTGAGCTGGAAGGAGGCCAAGGCCTTCGCGCAAGGCGTCTGCCAATGGATGGCGGATGACGAGCCCGAGCGCTATCTGCTCAACATGTCGAAGAAGCTGCGCAACGGGAAGATTTTTCTGGACTATCTGCGCAACGATCGGATGTCGACGGCGGTGGCGCCGTTATCCCCCCGGGCGCGAGATGGCGCCACCGTGTCGATGCCGGTCACGTGGGCGCAGGTGAAGAGCGACCTTGATCCGAAGCGATATACGGTGCGGACAGTGCCCGGCTTGCTGGCGCGATCGAAGGCGTGGGATGGCTACGACGATGCAGCCGCGTCGATCAAGGCCGCGATTAAGAAGCTCGCCGGGAAAATGAAGTAGGGTGGGCAAAGCGAAGCGTGCCCACCATCTTCTCTCAGCCGAGCAAAAAGGTGGGCACGGCGCGTTGCGGCTTTGCCCACCCTACTAGATCTTCGCTCGGTCGCTAGATCCGTCCCAGCAGCAGCAGGATCAGCAGGATGACGATGACGAGCCCGAGGCCGCCGCCACCATAATAGCCGGTGCCGTAGAACGGGCCGCCGCCGATGCCGCTGAAGCCGCCGAGCAAGGCGATGACCAGAATGATCAGAATGATCGTACCGATAGACATGCGAATTCTCCTCCAGCCCTTTGTTGAAAGGGTCGTCTGCAACTTGTCCCGTTGTGCGAGGGCAACTTGCCGCAGGTTTTAAAGTTCCGCCGATGAAACAGCAGTTGCACGGTCAACTTGCATGGAACCTTTGACGCACGGGCCGGCATGATTATGTGAGGATCAATCACTCACAGGGCAGGGCCATGTCAGCACCGCTAGTCGTCTCTATTCCGCACAGTCTCGGCCGCGAGGAGGCGGTGCGCCGGCTCAAGACCGGGCTGGGGCGCGCTGCAGCCAGCATTCCCGTCATGCAGGTCGAGGAGGAGCGCTGGAGTGGTGACAGCATGAATTTTCGCATCCGTGCGCTGGGGCAGATTGCGAGCGGCCAGGTCGACGTCGCTGACGACCATGTCAAGGTGCAGGTGGTGCTGCCCTGGCTGTTGCAGCGATTTGCCGAGATGGCGCAGGCCACGATCCGCAAGCGCGGCCAGCTGCTGTTGGGCAAAGACGGGAAAAGCTAGCGCTCAAGCGCGGGTGCGCTGTCGCACCGGCTTCGCCGCGCCCGCGGGGCGCGCCGGGATGACCGCAGCGGGAAAACCGCGAAGCGCCTGCGCGAGCGGCAGATCGTTGCCGGCGAAACCCGGCACGTTGTAGCCCCTGACGTCGATGGTGGCGTCGGACCCATCGAGCGCCGGCCATTCGCGTCCTGCTTGCGTGAAAGGTGCGAAGTGGCGTCCGACAGCGACGATCGCCGCAGCGCGGCCGTGGCGGCGGACAAAGGCCACGACATGGTCGGCATGTGCGCCCCGCACCTGAAGCGGCTGATAGTCACCTCGCGCGAAGACGTCGGGGAGCTCGTTGCGCAGCTTGAGGAGGTGCCGCGTCCAGGCCAGCTTGAGCTGGCCGTCCGGCCAGCTCTTGATCAGATGATTCCAATCCGGATTGTCCAGCGTGCCCAGCGCCGCGTGTCGCGCGGAAAAATCCACCGGTCGCCGGTTGTCGGGATCGACCAGCGACAGGTCCCAGAATTCGGTGCCCTGGTAGAAGTCGGGCACGCCCGGCAACGTCGCTTTGAGGGTGAGTTGGCTCAGCGCGTTCAGCGCGCCGAGCAGCGCGACGCGGCGTGCCAGGGTTTGCAGCGCCTCCCGGAATTCGCCGGATTGCGCTGGATCGAGAATCTTCGCGATGAAGCTCGTTACGCCGTTCTCGTAGGCCTCGTGCGGGTTGAGCCAGCTGGTCTCCTCCTTACCCTCGCGCGCGGCCTTGAGCGCATAGGCCTGGATACGCTCGACGAAGCCGACATTGACCGGCTCCTGGAGGGACCATGCGCCGAGCAGCGTCTGGTAGAGCATGTATTCGAACGTGGCCGACGGAGCGCGCAGATTGCCGTCGAGCGCGAGGTGCGGCGCGTTCAGGACTTTCCAGCGTGCCACGGCACTGGTCCATTCGCCGGGAATTTCACTTAAGGCGGCGATCCGCGCGCGGGCGTCCTCGCCACGTTTGGTGTCGTGCGTGGCGGTCGCCGTCATCCCTTGCGGCCATTCCCTGGCGCGGGCCTGCATGGTCTCGTGGAAAGCGGGAATGGCGAGGCCCTTGCTCGCGGGATCGCCGCCGACTTCGTTCAGGGCGAGCAGCCGGTGGAATTGATAGAAGGCGGTGTCCTCCAGCGACTTCGCCATCATCGGCCCGGTGAATTGCTGCACCTTCAGCGCAAAGCGGCGCACGCGCGTGGCGCTGTGCGGGGGACGGCCAGGCTTGAGCAGGTCCATGGTGAGCGCGTCGCGCAGGAAGTCGAAAATGCCTTCGTCCGCGGCGAACCATTCCCGGCGAGCGTGCTTGATGGTGTCGTCGATCAGCTTGCGATCGTTCGCCGTTGGCGCGCTTGTCGTCAGGTAGGTGCGGTACACCGGGAAATGCAGCACATAGAGCTCGAGCGCCTGCCGCAGACTGTCGGCGGAAAAGTCGCGGGTCGAGTAGTGCCCGTTGGCGATGCGCGCAAGCAGGCGCGTCAGAACCGAGAATTCGCTGGTCAGCAGCGTCTCCAGCACGCGCCTTTTGGCGTCCTTGACGTAAGGCGCGAGCCGCGGCGGCCGGTTGCTGATCTGCCGCCAGGTCTCGTCCAGGGCCTCCAGCCCCTTGGCGTCGACCAGAACGTGAGTGATGGCGTTCATCCACTCATAGCCGGTGGTGCCCTGGACGCCGGCGAAATGCGGCAGGCGCTCGTGCTCGCACAGGATTTTCTCGATCACCGTATAGAACGGCTTTGTGGTGCCCTGCGCGTCGCGCACCAGCCGGCGCAGCCGCTGGCAATATTGAGCAGGATCGCGCAGGCCGTCGATATGATCGAGGCGGATGCCTTGAAGTCTGCCGTCGGCAATGAGTTGCTTCACCAGCCGGTGCGTGGCGGCGAACGTGCCGGGATCCTCGACGCGCAGTCCGGCGAGCCCGTTGACGTCGAAGAAGCGGCGATAGTTGATGTCGCTGGAGGCAAGCCGCCAGTGCCCGAGCTTGTAGTGCTGGCGCTCCAGCAAATGATGCAGCGCCAGCGTCTGCGCGGGGCGGTCCTTGGCGGCGCGATAGGCGCCGAGGCCGCGCGCGATGATGTCGGCGCTGCCTGCGATCTCCTTGAGCTCCGCCTTGAAGCCGGGCGCTTCCTTGCGGTTGGGGCGGCGCAGTCCCGTGTAGCGCGCCGCAAGCGACAGCAGGCCCTTGCCGGCCTCAGTCTCTGCCGCATCCGCCTCCTTCACGATCATCCGCAGCATCTCGCCATAGCGCTCCGGCGCGATCGGCAGGCGGTGCTCGAAATACCACGCCGAAAAGCTGCCTTCTTCGGAATCGTAGCGCAGCTCGATCTCGCCGCGTTCCAGTGCCTCGCCATAGGGGGCGCCGAGAATCGGCAGCAGCACGCCGTCGCGGGCGCGGTAGGGCAGCAGATCCCAGTCGATGTCGAAGGAAACTGCGTGCGGCGAAGTCTGGCCCCATTCCAGCACGTCCAGCCACCAGGGATTATCGGCAAAGTGGACGCCGACATGGTTCGGGACGAAATCGATGATGAGGCCGAGGTCGTTCCGCGTCAGCGCCTCGCTCAGCCGCGCGAAGCCGGCCTCGCCGCCGAGCTCCGGATTGAACTGGCTGTGATCGACGGTGTCATAGCCGTGCGTCGAGCCCTGGCGGGCCTTCATCACCGGCGAGGTGTAGAGATGCGTGATCCCCAGCGCCTTCAGATAGGGCGCCACCGCGGCGGCCTTGTCGAAGTCGAAATCCGCGGTGAGCTGAAGCCGGTAGGTTGCGAGAGGAATGGCTGGAGGCATGTCAACCTCCGAGGCGCCAGACCACCGACCAGGGCGCAAGCCGGTCGCCGATCGCGCCGCCCCAAATCGGGGTCCCCCCACCGCTGTTGGAGTATGCGATGTCGTTGTCGGAGAGATTGGCGACGAGGCGCAACGTCGCGCCATCTCCCATGCGCCAATGTGCGGTGAGCAGGCCGCTATCGGCCACGGCGGCATCACCGAAGCGGGCACCTTTCAGTCGTGGCGCGATCTCTTTATGGCGGAGTGCGAGCAGATCCCGCACCAGCGCGAGACGTGCGTGCTGCTCCGGCGTGTGGCCGGTCCAGTCGAGCACGGCCGATTGCAGCGTTGCCGGATCGAGTGGGTCGGGCACCTCGTCGCCGTATTTCTCATAGGCCCAGGCGTACTCCTGCTTGCGCCCCTTGCGGACGGCATCAGCCAGTCCGCCCTGGAAGTCGCAGAAGAACGGGAAGGGCGCGGTGGAGCCCCACTCCTCGCCCTGGAACAGCATCGGTACCATCGGCGCGAGCAGGGTCACCGCAAGCCCGGCTTCGATCTGCCTGGGCGATGCCAGGCTTTCGAGCCGGTCGCCGAGCGGCCGGTTGCCGATCTGGTCATGGTTTTGCAGGAAGTTGACGAAGGTTGCCGGCGGCAGCTCGCCGCTCTTCTCGCCGCGCGGCTGCTTGCCCCAGAATTCCGAGATCTCGCCCTGATAGACGAAGCCGGAGGCGAGCGCGCGTGCGAGATCGAGGCGCGGCGTTTGATAGTCGGCGTAATAGCCGGCGAGTTCGCCGGTGAGCATCACGTGCCAGGCGTGGTGATAGTCGTCGTTCCACTGCGCGCGATATTTGCCGTTCGGGGGCTCCTGCGCGGCGTCGAGCAGGCTCGCGCGGTTGTCGCCATTCTCCAGCACGAGATGGAGATGCCGACCCGTGGCCTTGGCAAGCTCGCCCGCGGCGACGCTGAGGTCCTGCAGCATCGATTGCTCGCCGGGAATCGCCATGATGTGATTGGCGGCATCCAGCCTCAGGCCGTCGAAGCGGTAGTCGCTGAGCCATGACAGCGCGTTCTCGACGGCAAAAGCGCGAACCTGCGGCACGCGATAATCGATCGCACTGCCCCATGGCGTGTGCGCGTCGGTGAAGAAGGTCGGCGCGTAGCGGCCGATGTAATTTCCCTCGGGACCGAAATGATTGTAGACGACGTCGAGGAACACCATCAGCCCGCGCAGATGCGCTTCGTCGATCAGCGTCTTCAGATCATCGGGACGGCCATAGGCGCTGTCGGGCGCGTACCACAGCACGCCATCATAGCCCCAGCCGCGGCGACCGGCGAAATCAGCCAGCGGCATCAGCTCGACCGCGGTGATGCCGGTCGTGACGAGATGATCGAGCTTGTCGATCATGGCACTATAGGTGCCTTCCGCAGTGAAGGTGCCGACATGCGTCTCGATCAGCACCGTCTCTTCCCAGGGACGGCCGCGCCAATCGCGCGCGCGCCAGGCGAAGGCGTCATGATCGATCACCTCGCTCGGGCCGAACACGTCCTCGGGCTGGAATGCAGACGCCGGATCTGGCACGTCGATCTCGTCGTCGATCCTGAATTTGTAGGTGCTGCCAATGACCAGGCCGGCAATCTCGGCGACATACCAGCCATCCTGCCGGCGCTGCATCGCGTGTCGTCTGTCGAGCAGGAGATCGACACGGCGCGCGGCGGGCGCCCACAGCCGGAACGACACGCCGTCCTTCGTCGGCCTCGCCCCGAACGATGGCCTCATAGCGCCCCCGCGAAAGCGAGCACGGAGCGCGGCGGCGCCTTGCTGTCACTTCCGGGCGGAAAGTCGATCGTGTTCAGCTTGGCGTCGGTCGTATTCAGGATTTGCTGCCAGCTCTTGTATTCGGTCATTTTGGGCAATTTGAATGCGATCTCTTCGGGGGCTGCGTTCAGTACGATAAAGATCGCGGCGCTGCCCGGTTCCATCGGCCCCATCACATAGGAGAGAAACCGCCCTTCCGGGAATTTCCAGTCGCTTTCCGTCATTTCGTCGCCGGCCGGCGTCAGCCACAGTGCGCCGTAGGAGATGCCGTCCTTGGGGCGGCCGTCGAGCCAGCGATGGCTGCGAAGCTGCGAGAACCGGCGGCGGATATCGGCGAGTTCGGCGACGAAATCGATCATGTCGTCGCCGTCCTTGCCGAGATTGTTCCAGCCGACCCAGCCAACCTCGTTGTCCTGGCAATAGGCGTTGTTGTTGCCTGATTGTGAATTCCCGACCTCGTCGCCGGCGAGGATCAGCGGAATGCCCTGCGCCAGCATGAGGCAGGCCAGCACGTTCTTGCGAAGCTGCCGGCGCAAGCCGAGGATTTGGGGATCGTCGGTCGGGCCCTCGACACCGCAATTGTTGCTGTGGTTGTCGTTGGAGCCGTCGCGATTGTCCTCGCCATTGGCCTCGTTGTGCTTCTCGTTGTAGCTGAAGAGATCGGCGAGCGTGAAGCCGTCATGGACGGTGATGTGGTTGATGCTGGCGCGCGGCCGCCGTCCATCGTGGTTGAACAGGTCGGAGGACGCCGTCATTCGGCTGGATATGTCGCCGATCAGGCTGCCTTCGCCGCTCCAGTAGCGGCGCATGGCGCTGCGGTAACGGTCGTTCCACTCCGACCATTGCGAGGGAAATGCGCCGACCTGGTAGCCGCCGAGGCCGAGGTCCCAAGGCTCGGCGACGAGCTTGACGCTCGCCAACACCGGATCCTGCCGGATCGCGGTGAGGAACGAGCTGCCGCGATCATAACCGTTCGGCCCCCGCGCCAGCGTGGTGGCGAGATCGAAACGGAAACCATCGACGTGGCAGACCTCGACCCAGTAGCGCAAGGAATCCATCACCATCTGCAGCACGCGCGGGTGGGTGAGGTTCACCGACGAGCCGCAGCCGGTGAAATCGTCGTAATAACGCGGGTTCTCGCGGTTCAGCCAGTAATAGGAGGCGTTGTCGATGCCGCGGTAGCACAGCGTCGGGCCGAGGTGATTGCCCTCGGCGGTGTGGTTGTAGACGACGTCGAGCATCACCTCGATGCCGGCGTCGTGCAGGCGCGCGACCGTGGTGCGGAAGGAATCGAGTGCGTTGTCCTGGGCGTAGCGTTGCTCGGGCGCGAAGAAGGACAGGGTGTTGTAGCCCCAGTAATTGGCGAGCTTCTTCTCCACCAGGATGCGGTCGTCAACGAAGGCATGGATCGGCAACAGCTCGACCGTGGTGACGCCGAGCTTCCTCAGATGCTCGATCATCGCCGGCGATGACAGGCCGCCATAGGTGCCGCGCAGATTCGGCGGAACGTCGTCGCGCTTTTGGGTCAGGCCCTTGACGTGGGCCTCATAGATGATCGTGTCTTCCCAGGGGATGTTGGGCCGGATCTCGCGGCGGCCCCAGTTGAAAGTCTCGTCGACGACGACGCCTTTCGGCATGCCGCGGGCGTTGTCGCGCCGGTCGAAGGACAGGTCCTCGCGCGGGCTTCCGGTGCGATAGGCGAAATGCGCGTCACTCCAGACCAGCCGCCCTGAAAGGCGCTTGGCATAGGGGTCGAGCAGCAGCTTGTTGGCGTTGAAGCGATGACCATGCTCGGGCTCGTAGGGGCCATGCACGCGGTAGCCGTAGAGCTGGCCGGGCGAGACGTCGTTGAGATAGCCGTGCCAGACATCCTCGGTGCGCTCCGGCAGCTCGATGCGCTCGAGCTCGCGGCGGCCTTGCATGTCGAACAGGCACAGCTCGACCTTCTGCGCGTTGGCGGAGAACAGCGCGAAATTGGTGCCGCGTCCGTCCCAGCTTGCGCCGAGGCGTGCGGGCGATCCAGCAGTCAGGCGCATCGTTCAGCTTTCCGGAACGAGGAAGATCGCGGCGAGCGGCGGAATGGTGAGGCGGAGTTCGCCATTGACGGCGTGCACTTCGCCGATGTTGCCGACATTGCTGCCGCCGTAGTGGGCGGAGTCCGAGTTGAACACTTCCTTCCACTTGCCGCCGAAGGGCGCGCGAACGCGGTAGTTGCGATAGACGTTGGGTGAGAAGTTGACGATCACCATGCACCGGGCGTGCTCGTCAGATCCCTTGCGCAGCCAGGCGAACACGTTGCGGTTGGCGTCGTCGGTGATCAGCCATTCGAAGCCGGCCGGATCGCAGTCCATCTGGTGAAGAGCGGGCACCGCGCGATAGAGCCGGTTGAGATCGCGGATCAGCGCCTGGATACCGGAATGGGTCTTGTGCTCGAGCAAGTGCCAGTCGAGCGACTGGTCGTGATTCCATTCGCGGCTTTGCGCGATCTCGGCGCCCATGAACAGCAGCTTCTTGCCGGGATGGCCGAACATGAAGCTGTAATAGGCGCGCAAATTCGCAAAGCGCTGCCATTCGTCGCCGGGCATGCGCCCCAGGATCGAGCGCTTGCCATGCACGACCTCGTCATGCGACAGCGGCAGGATGAAGTTTTCCGAGAAGGCGTAGTGCAGGCCGAACAGGATATCGCCGTGATGATGCTTGCGGTGGATCGGGTCCTTGCTGATGTAGTTCAGCGTGTCGTGCATCCAGCCCATGTTCCACTTGTAGCCGAAGCCGAGCCCGCCGAATTCGACCGGGCGCGAGACCTGCGGCCAGGCGGTGGACTCTTCGGCGGCCGTGGTCGCCTGCGGGAAACGCGCGAACAGCTCGGTGTTGAAGCGGCGCAGGAACGCGATCGCCTCGATGTTCTCCCGGCCGCCATGCTGGTTCGGAATCCACGCGCCGGGCGGACGGCTGTAGTCGAGGTAGAGCATGGACGCGACGGCATCGACGCGCAGTCCGTCGATTGCGTAGCGCTCGAGCCAGAACAGCGCGTTCGACACCAGGAAGTTCGTCACTTCGGTGCGGCCGTAATTGTAGATCAGCGTGCCCCAATCGAGGTGACGGCCCTGGAGCGGGTTGGCGTGCTCGTACAGCGCCGTGCCGTCAAAACTGCCGAGCCCGTGCGGATCGTCGGGGAAGTGGCCGGGCACCCAGTCGAGCAGCACGCCGACGCCTTCGCGGTGGCAGGCGTCGACCAGCGCGGCAAAATCCTCCGGCGTGCCGAAGCGGCTGGTCGGCGCATACAGGCCGGTCGGCTGATAGCCCCATGAGCCGTCGAAGGGATGCTCGCTGACGGGAAGGAATTCGAGATGGGTGAAGCCCATGTCGCGGGCGTAGGCCGGCAGCTGCTCGGCCAGCTCGCGATAGGTGAGCCATTCATCGCCGTTCTTGCGCCGCCATGAGCCGAGATGGACCTCGTAGATCGACATCGGCGCGGACAATGCGTTGATGCCGTCGGGCGCCGGTCGCGGCCGCGGCAGATGCGCTTCGTCGAACACGATGGACGCCGTCTTCGGGCGCACCTCGCTCGCAAACGCCATCGGATCGGACTTCAGCGGAAGCAGATGGCCATGCGGTCCGATAATTTCGAACTTGTAGTGGTCGCCGGCCTTGGCGTGAGGGATGAACAATTCCCAATAACCCGCGCCGCGGACCCGCATCGGATGGCGCCGCCCGTCCCAGAAGTTGAAGTCGCCGACCACGGATACACGCCGGGCGTTCGGCGCCAGCACCACGAAGCCGATGCCGTCGATACCTTCGAGCCGCATCGGATGTGCGCCGAGCTTGTCGTAAAGGCGTTGGTGGGTGCCTTCGCCGAGCAGATAGAGGTCGAAATCGGTCAAGATCGGCGGAAAGCGATAGGTGTCTTCGAATTCGATGACGCTGTCGCCGAACTTCGCGCGGAGCTGGTAGTGCTTCGAGCCGTTCGGCAGAGCGCCGATGAACAGGCCGGAATCATGGACCCGATCGAGCTTCGCCACCTCGCCGTGATCGCCCACCGCCTCGACGTTGGAGGCTTCGGGAAGAAACGCGCGCACCACGCTCTTGCCGCCCTCGGGGTGCAGCCCGAGATAGTGGAAGGGATCGGCGTGGCGGCCCTCGATGATCGCATAGGCCTCGGCTGGGAGTTTAGGCATGGGCTTCGCTCTCGATACTGGACAGAATGCGAAGCAGTCCGGACAGCGGCGCATGGAGCCCCTCAGGCCGGTGGGACAGCTCGTACTCTACTTCGTCGAACGCTTGATCAAGCAGGAAAAACCTTAACAGGCCTGCCGCAGATTGCCGATCCGCCGGCCACAGCCGCCGATCGGTCATGGCGTCATGGTAGGCGGTGAGGAACGTCGCGGTGGCGCGCTCGCGCCATTCGCCAAGCGCAGTCGCGAGCCGGTCCTGCTCGTCGGAGGCGCCCGTGAGCGCGCGGTTGAGCGCCGCGTTAACTGAAAGATCAATCGAGCGGATCAGGCCGGCAACGTCGCGCGCCGCAGGCAGCTTGCGCCGCTTGCCGGCCAGCGGCGAACGCGGATCTCCGTCGAAGTCGATGATGAATATATCGTCCTTCACGATCAGAGTTTGCCCGAGACGGAAGTCGCCATGATGACGGATGTTCAACCCGCCGATCTCGGAAGGCAATAGCGCAGTCAGCCGGCTGGACAGGGACGCGCGCTCCGCGGCGAGCTGATTGACCAGCGGCCGGTCCACCTCGCGCAGGCCGTCGCTGCTGCCTGCCAGCCGCTCGAAAACCCGCTCGGCCCGTGCCTTGAGCTCTGATGACCAGTGCTTGACGTGTGCGGAGCCGATCGGCTCCGGCGCGAGATCGTCGGGCTTTGCGGCGGCCAGAGCCACATGCAGCTCGGCGAGCCGCCGGCCGATCTGGGCGATGAAGTGCAGATAAGGCGCTTGCTCCTGGGTCTCGCGGGGCATCTCGCCCGGTGGCAGCACCCGCTGCTCGTCGATGTAGCGGTCGAGATAGCCCGCGGTGACGGCCCAGCCGTCGCCCTGGTTCTCGACATAGGCGTGCAGCACGCCGACTGCGCTGCGACTGCCGTCTTCGACCAGCTCGACGCTGCCGAGCAGTGCCGGCGTATTGGCAAACCGGGCGATTTCGGTGAGGTAGGAGCCGATCTCGATCTCGGGATTGATACCGCCTTCGAGCTGGCGATAGATCTTGGCGACATACTGGTTGTCGACCAGTGCGGTGCTGTTCGACTGCTCGATCGCGCGGATGCGTTCGGGCTCCTTGATGGTGTACTCGGCAAACCGGCTGGTCGCCTTGAACTCCAGCCGCAGATTGTTTTCTTCCACCACCAGGTTCTGCGACAGATTGCGCAGGAACAGGCCGATGAAGATCTGCTCGGTTGCCACATCCAGCAGCGTGCCTTCGCGGGCGCCCTGGCGCACGGCGGCGAGTGCCCTGGGATTGAAGCGTTCGCGGTCGAAGCGCACCCATTCGATCTGCATCGGCAGCACGTAGCGCGTGGTGACGTCGTCCTGCGCCGCCTCGAAGAACGCGATCCAGGGCCTGTTGTCGCCGATGTCGCAGAATGGCACCGCCGAGGTCAGCGTCGGCTTGATGTGCTTGGGATTGTGCTCTGGATACCAGCGCGTGCGCGACAGGAATCCCGGCAGCACCTCATGCTCGAACACGCCGCGCTCGCGCGCCAGCGACACCCAGGTCGAGTTCACCGGCACCACCAGCGTCTCGAATTCCGGCACCGCGCGCGGCGTCACCGGCTCGGACTTGTCGCGCTCCGTGAGCTGGAACCAGTAGAAGCCATAGGGCCCCAGCGTCACCATGTAGGGCAGCTCGCCGATCGGCGGAAAACGCGTACGGCCGAGCATCTCCTGCGGGATGCGGTCCTTCCATGGCGACAGATCGAGCTCGGTCGCCTGGGCCGCGCGTGATAGATTGGCGACGCAGAGGATCACCTCGTCGTGGTACTGCCGGACATAGGCCAGCACGGCGCGGTTGGCCGGGCGGATGAAGGTCATGGTGCCGCGGCCGAAGGCGAGCGTCGACTTGCGCACCGAGATCAGCCGTTTGGTGGCACTGAGCAGCGAGGACAGGCTGCGCGACTGCGCCTCCACGTTCACCGATTCGTAGCCGTAGACGGGATCCATGATCAGCGGCGCGTAGAGGCGGGCCGGGTCGCAGCGCGAGAAGCCGCCGTTGCGGTCCGGGCTCCACTGCATCGGCGTGCGCACGCCGTTGCGGTCGCCGAGATAGATGTTGTCGCCCATCCCGATCTCATCGCCGTAATAGATGATCGGCGTGCCGGGGAAGGACAGCAGCAGCGAGTTCATCAGCTCGATCTTGCGCCGGTCGTTGTCCATCAGCGGCGCGAGGCGCCGGCGGATGCCGACATTGATACGGGCGCGCGGATCGTTGGCGTAGGTGGTCCAGAGATAGTCGCGCTCGACGTCCGTCACCATCTCCAGCGTCAGCTCGTCATGGTTGCGCAGGAACAGCGCCCATTGGCAGCTTGCGGGAATGTCCGGCGTCTGGCGCAGGATGTCGGTGATCGGGAAGCGGTCCTCCTGGGCGATCGCCATGTAGAATCGTGGCATCAGCGGGAAGTGGTAGGCCATGTGGCACTCGTCGCCGCGGCCGAAATATTCCTGCACGTCCTCCGGCCATTGGTTGGCCTCGGCCAGCAGCAGCTTGCCCTTGGAGTAGGAATCCAGCTCCTGGCGCAGGCGCTTGATGATCGCATGCGTCTCCGGGAGGTTCTCGTTCGAGGTGCCTTCGCGCTCGCAGAGATAGGGAATGGCGTCCAGGCGGAAGCCGTCGACGCCGGCATCGAGCCAGCGCTTCATCACCTGGATGAGGGCGCTGACGACGCGCGGATTGTCGAAATTGAGGTCGGGCTGGTGCGAGAAGAAGCGGTGCCAGTAGAAGGCGCCGGCCTCGTGATCCCAGGTCCAGTTCGACTTTTCGGTGTCGGTGAAGATGATGCGCGTGCCCTGGTATTTCTCGTCTGTGTCGCTCCAGACATACCAGTTGCGGGCGCTCGAGCCCGGTGGGCTGCGGCGCGCGCGCTTGAACCATTTGTGCTGGTCCGAGGTGTGGTTGACGACGAGCTCGGTGATGACGCGCAAGCCGCGCTTCTGCGCTTCCTGGATGAAGCGCTTGAAATCCTTCATCGTCCCGAAATCGGGATTGACCGCGCCGTAGTCGGCGATGTCGTAGCCGTCGTCGCGGCCGGGCGAGGGATAGAACGGCAGCAGCCAGAGCGCGGTGACGCCGAGCTCCTGGAGATAGGGCAGCTTCTCGGTCAGCCCTGCGAAATCGCCGATGCCGTCATGGTTGCTGTCGGCGAAGGCCTTGACGTGGAGCTGATATATGATGGCGTCTTTGTACCAGAGCTCATCCACGATCTCGGCAGCCTCGGCTTTCTTGGTGTCGACGGAAGACAATACGTTCATGGCGTGAGCCTTTACGCCAGGCAGCGGAACAGCAGCGCCGGATCGCGGTCGGGATCGATACGCAACCTGATCCCGCCCCATTCGATGCGGGACTGTTCGCCGGTGAGGACGTTTTCGAGTGCCGACACATGGTGTCGCTGCCCGCCGGCGTCAACCGTGACGTCGCCGAGCGGTAACCAGAATTCGCGCACGTGGCGCGACAGCGCAATCAGGGCCACGACGACGTTGGCCGGGTCGGTCGCCTCCTTGACGAAGGCGATCGTCTCGTCGTCTTTGATGCCGAGGAAGCGCAGGTTCGCCGTCTGCTGAAGCGCAGCATTCTCGTTGCGGATGCGATTGAGCGCCGCGATGTAGGTCTTGATATGGCCGGGCTTGTTCCAGTCGCGCTGCTTGAGCTGATATTTCTCGGAGTCGAGATACTCCTCGCGGCCGGGGATCGCGTCGTGCTCCAGCAACTCGAACCCGCTGTAGACGCCGTAACTGCCGGACAACGTCGCGGCCAGCGCGACGCGCGATTTGAATGCCCAGGTCTCGCCGCCCTGGAGATGATAGGGTAGCAGGTCGGGTGTGTTCACGAACAGGTTCGGCCGATAGAAATCACGTTCGGGATAGCGCGTCAGCTCGCCGAGATATTGCTCCAGCTCCCACTTCGCCGTGCGCCACGGGAAATAGCTGAAGGATTGTGCAAAGCCGAGCTTGGCGAGGCCCTTCATCAGCTTCGGGCGCGCAAACGTCTTGGAGAACAGGATCACCTCGGGATGCCGGCGGCGGATGTCACGGGTCAGCCACTCCCAGAAGGCAAGAGGCGCGGTGTCGTGATTGTCGATGGCGAAGATGGTGACGCCGTGGTCGATCCAGAACAGCATCGCGTCGCGGAACGCGTTCCACAGTCCAGCCCGGTCAACGGACGTGAAATCGGGGATGACGATATCGGAATAGGGCCCGTCGGCCGCCCGCACCGAGCGGTCCGGGCGCCATTTGAACCATTCCGGATGCTGTGTCAGCCAGGGATGATCCGGCGAGCATTGCACGGCGAAGTCGAGCGCGAGCTCGAGGCCGTATTCCAGGCAGGTCGCGACCAGCGCGCGAAAATCCTCGATCGTGCCGAGTTCGGGATGCAGCGCATCGTGCCCGCCCTCAATGGCGCCGATCGCATAAGGCGAGCCGGGATCGCCTGCGGTTGCCGCCGACGTATTGTTGCGGCCCTTGCGCCGGGTGCGGCCAATAGGGTGAATCGGCGTGAAGTAGAGCACGTCAAAGCCCATCGCGGCGATGCCGGGCACGCGCGCAATGCAGTCGCGGAGCGTGCCATGCTGTCCTGGCACCGCGCTCTGGCTGCGCGGCATCATCTGATACCAGGCGCCAAAGCGCGCCTTGTCGCGGTCGACGATGAGCGGGAAGGGCGCCGAGCGAGTGAGGTCGGGCCGCGACTGGCTCTCGGCCATGGCTTCGCCGAGCTCGGTTGCCAGCAGTGGGGCAACGTCGCCGGTCTCAAGATAGTCCTCGCATTGCCTGACGATGACAGCGGCGGCGTCCTGCTGCGCACCATGCGCCTTGGTCAGAAGGCCGGCTCCCTCGATCGCATCGAGAGTGACGTCGGCACCGGAGCGCTGCTTGCGCGCGACCGCGTGCGACCAAGTGGCGAACTCGTCGGTCCAGGCTTCGATCGCATAGACATATTTGCCGGGCTCGACGGGCGTGAATGCGCCGGACCAGCGGTCATTGCCGTGAGGGATCATCGGCTCGCTCCGCCATTCGCGGTCCTGCTCCTGTCGCCAGATCAGCGCTGCGCCGATCACGGCGTCGCCGTCGCGGTAGATGTCGGCCCAGACCTCGACCCGTTCGCGCGCGATCCGCTTCACGGGGAAGCGGCCGCCGTCGATCAAGGGATAGACGTCCTCGATGAGGAAAGCGCTGCCGGCTGCGGCACTCTCGACAGTTTGAATTGTCTTGTTCACGGTGATGCCATTGACAAGAAAGCAGGAGCCCGTTTCCCTTGCCGGGAACCTACGCTTGATACCTATATAGAAAGCCGCTTGTGTGTCATTGGTTCCCTGGGGAACGGCAGGCACGGTTTGCGACTTAACCCCGACTAACCTCTTCCGCGACCTCGTTAAAATCGATGCCCCCGGCCAGAAGATGGCCTGCAAACTGCGTGCCGTATGGATCTTTTAGCTCAAGCCCGGATCAAGGGCGTTCAATCCGAATTCGTCGATGCCCTCGGAAAGCGGCGGGTCACCGATCCCGTGGCCCTCAAATCCATCCTCGAGGCCCTGCCGGAGAAGCGGGTTTACCGCTTCGTCAGCGGGCCCGTGGTGGTACGCGCCCTGGGACATCCGCGCACCGAATTGGCGACGGTCGGTGCGCCTCCGCTCAAATGGAAGATGACCGGCAACGGCAACGTGATCGCGCAAGGCGACACGCGCGAGCCCGTGATTGCCTGGCCCGCCGGCCTGCCGCTCGGCTACCACCGCCTGACGCTGACCGATGCCGAAGGCGTGACGGAAGAGGTGCCGATGATCGTGGCGCCGGAACGGGCCTTTGGCGGCGATTTCGACCGCGGCTGGCTGCTTGCGGTGCAGCTCTACAGCGTCCGTTCCGACCGCAATTGGGGCATCGGCGATTTCACCGACCTCGCCGATCTCGTCCGGCTCGCCAAGCAGTTGGGGGCCGACGGCGTCGGGCTCAATCCCCTGCACGTGTTGTTCGACGACCATCCTGCCGATTGCAGCCCCTATTCGCCGAACAGTCGGCTGTTTCTCAATCCGCTCTATATCGACGTCGAGGCGATCCCGGAATTTTCCCCCGACCTCGTCCCCGACGCGGCTGCGACCGCCGCGCGGCTCCGCGAAGGCGATCGTGTGCCCTATCCGGACATGGCCGCCTTGAAGTGGCTCGGCCTGCGCGCCGCCTTCGACAGTTTCGTGAAAAGCGCGAGCGGTGTCCGCCGCAACCAGTTCGACGCCTTCCGCGCGGCGCGCGCGCCGCTGTTGTCCCGTTTTGCCTGCTTCGAGGTGCTCCGTCATCGCTTCACGGCGCCGTGGTGGGAATGGCCGGAGGAATGGCAAAAGCCGGACGAGACGAAATGCGCCGAGCTGCGCAATGGCCCGGGCAAGCGCGAAGTCGAGTTCGTCGAATTCGTGCAATGGACGGCTGACAGCCAGTTGCATGCGGCCAAGGAGCTTGCCAGTCAGCTCGGCATGCGGGTCGGGCTCTATCTCGACGTTGCCGTCGGCGTGCAGTCGAACGGCTTCGATGCCTGGAACGAGCAGGGGGCGATCTCCCGTCATCTCGCCGTCGGCGCGCCACCGGACGTGCTCAACACCATCGGCCAGGATTGGGGCCTTGCCGGCTTCAACGCCGGCGGCCTGGAGGCGCAATCCTTCGTGCCGTTCGCCGACATGCTGGCGGCCTCGATGCGGCATGCCGGCGCGATCCGGCTCGATCACGTGCTGGGCCTGAAGCGGCTGTATCTGGTGCCGCGTGGCTTCAAGCCCGACAACGGCGCCTATGTGCAGATGCCGTTCGAGGCGCTGCTTGGCGCCGTGGTGCGCGAAAGCGCGGCCCACAAATGCATCGTGATCGGCGAAGACCTCGGCACCGTGCCGGAAGGTTTCCGCGAGACCATGCAGGATTTCGGCATCTGGTCCTATCTCGTCATGATGTTCGAGCGCGACGATGCCGGCCATTTCCGCGATACCGATCATTACCGGCCCAACGCCCTGGTCACGCTGAACACGCATGATCTGTGCACCTATGCCGGTTGGCGCTCCTTCAGCGATCTCAGGATGAAGCTCTCGCTCGGGCTCGACCCCGGCGAGGACGAGCAGGCGCGCTGGGATGCGCTCGGCAGGCTCGACGAGATCCTGCGCCAGAACGGCATCGACGCCAACGACCTCTATTCGGTGCTCGCCTTCCTGTCGCGCACGCCCTCGCGGCTGCTTGCGGTGTCGATGGAGGATCTGCTCGGGGTGATCGACCAGCCCAACATTCCCGGCACGATCGACGAGCATCCGAACTGGCGCCAGCGCCTGCCTGTGGCGCTCGACAAGATCGCCTCGAAGGTCGATCTCGCGGCTTTGAAGGCCGCGACACGGGAACGCTCGTTGCCCGGCGGGCGTTGATCGCCGGGGTCTTCCAGGACGCCGTTTCGAGGCTCGCACGACATTGTCTCAGAGGATCGAGGATTATGCGCTGATCGGCGACTGCGAGACCGCGGCGCTGGTCGGGCGCAACGGCTCGATCGACTGGCTGTGCTGGCCGGCCTTCGATTCCGATGCCTGCTTTGCCGCACTGCTCGGCACGCACAAGAACGGCCGCTGGCTGATAGCCCCGGCCGGGGACGTCACCGCGACGTCGCGCCGCTATCTCGGCGACACCCTCATCCTCGAAACGCGCTTTGAGACCAAGAGCGGCGCCGTTGCGCTGATCGACTTCATGCCGCCGCGCGGCAAGGCCTCCGACATCGTGCGGCTGGTCCGCGGCCTCACGGGCACGGTGAAGATGCGGATGGAGCTCGTGATCCGCTTCGGCTTCGGTACCGACATTCCCTGGGTGCGGCGTTGCAATGATGGCTCGCTATTGGCGGTCGCCGGCCAGGACATGACCGTGTTGCGCACGCCGGTCGAGACCCGCGGCGAGGATCTGACGACGGTCGCTGAGTTCGAGGTGGCGGCCGGTGAGACCGTGCCCTTCGTGCTGACCTATGGTCCCTCGCATCTCGATCCACCCGCGCCGATTGACCCGGAGATCGCGCTCCAGGAGACCGAAAACTTCTGGAAGGAGTGGTGCAGCCGCTCGACGCATGACGGCGAGTATCACGATCTCGTCGTGCGCTCGCTGATCACGCTGAAGGCGCTGACCTTCGGACCGACCGGCGGCATCGTCGCGGCACCGACCACGTCATTGCCGGAAAAGCTCGGCGGCGCCAGGAATTGGGATTACCGCTTCTGCTGGCTGCGCGACGCAACTTTCACGCTGCTCGCGCTGATGAATTCCGGTTACACGGACGAAGCCTCGGCCTGGCACAATTGGCTGTTGCGCGCGGCCGCCGGCGCGCCGGCGAACATGCAGATCATGTACGGCATATGGGGCCAGCGGCGATTGCTGGAATGGGAGGCGGACTGGCTCGACGGCTATGAGGGCGCGCAGCCGGTGCGCGTCGGCAATGCCGCGCATGCGCAGCTCCAGCTCGACGTTTACGGCGAGCTGATCGACGCTTTTCACCAGTCGCGGATGGCCAAGCTGAAGCTCGACGACGAGACGACCTGGGCGCTGGAATGCGCCGTGCTCGACCATCTCGCCGAGGTCTGGGACCAGCCCGATCACGGCATCTGGGAGCGGCGTGGGCAGCCGAGGCACTACGTCTTCTCCAAGGTGATGACCTGGGTCGCCTTCGACCGCGGCATCAAGAGCGCCGAGACGTTTGGCTTCAAGGCGCCGCTCTTGCATTGGCGCGCCTTGCGCGAAGCCATTCATCGCGACGTCTGCAACAACGGCTTCGACGCCGGGGAAAACGCCTTTGTCGAATCCTACGGCTCGAAACTGCTCGATGCCAGCGTGTTGCTGCTGCCGGCCGTCGGCTTCCTGCCGGCGGAAGACCGGCGCATCCGCGGCACCGTCGCGGCCGTCGAACAACACCTGCTGCGCGACGGCTTCGTGCTGCGGCACGATCCGCGCGAAGTGTCCGAAGAGCATCAGCCGATCGAGGGCGCGTTCCTGGCCTGCAGCCTGTGGCTGGCCGATGCCCATGTGCTGTCCGGCAATCTCGACAAGGCGCAGGAGCTGTTCGACCGCGTGGCCGCCCTGGCGAACGACGTCGGATTGCTGGCCGAGGAATATGATTCCATTGCGCGCCGTCAGACCGGAAATTTCCCGCAGGCGCTGACCCATATCGCGCTGATCAACACCGCGCATAATCTGTCTGCGGCGAGGCAGGAGTGCGACAAGCCGGCGGTTCAGCGGTCGAAGTAGCGACTTATGCGCCCCCGTTCCGCTTCAAGATCATCTCCATCGCCTCGGCAAAACCGTCCTGCTCGTTGGTGGCGGTGACGTGGGTGGCCTGGTCCTTGACGCTGTCGGTGGCGTTGCCCATGGCGATCGAGGTGCCGCTGACGCGGAACATCGCGAGGTCGTTCTGCATGTCGCCGATGGTCGCGACTGAATCGGTCGAAATGCCGAGGCGCTTGGCCATGGCTTGCACGAACGTGCCCTTGTCGAAGCCGGGCGGGGTGATGTCGAGATAATAGGTTTGCGAGCGCACTGCGGTCGCCTCGCTGCCGAGCGCCTCCCGCATCGCCTTCTCGCAAGCTTCGAGGCCCGCCGCGTCGGCGCTGGCGCCGACGATCTTGCAGGCGCTCGCAAGGTAGGGCGAAAAGTCCGTCACGATGGTCGGGGCAGACCGGATGGTGTGCTGCTCATGCGCGACGTATTTGCCGCTCGAATTATCGATCAGCCATTTGTCGGTGGTGAACAGCCAGATGTCGGCGCCGAAGTCTCGGAGAATTTGCAAGCTTCGTTCGGCCGCGCCGGCCGGGATGAGATGCTGCTCGACCGGATTCATCTCGGGATCGACGATCGAGGAGCCGTTGAACGGGCCGACCGGCAGCCAGAGCGCCAGCGGCTCGATCAGGAAGCGCATGCCGATCGCGGGGCGGCTCGACGTAATCGTGAAACCGATGCCGGCCTGGTGCAGCCGCTGCACCGCGGACCTCGCGCCGTCGGTCAGCGTCTTGTCCTTGGTCAGCAGCGTGCCGTCGACGTCGGAGACCACGAGTGAGATTTTTGTCATGGCAGTCCCTTGAGTGTTTCTTGGGTATTTCTTGGGTGTTTGGCCTCAGCGTTTCGCGCCGCCCAGTTTCAGCTGCCGCACCGCGCCGTCCACGATCGCTTCGACGGATTCGTCGATCGAGACGGTGATCACGTGCTCGCCAGTCTCCGGCGGCTCCAGCGTGTTGAACTGGCTCGTCAGCAGGCCGGGCGGCATGAAGTGCCCCTTGCGTTGCGCAAGGCGAGCGGCGATCAGCTCCTTCGTGCCCCTCAGGAAGACGAAGCGGACGTCGTCGCGTCCGCGCAGCAGCACGTCACGATAAGTGTGCTTCAGCGCAGAGCAGGCGATGATGACGTGCTCGCCTTTGTCACAGACCCGCGCGATCTCGTCGGCGATGGCGTTGAGCCAGGGCCAGCGGTCCTCGTCGGTGAGGGGATGGCCGGCCCGCATCTTCTCGACATTGCTGGCGGGGTGAAAGCTGTCGCCGTCCTCGAAACGCCAGCCGAGGCGCTCGCCGAGCGCTTTTGCAACCGTGCTCTTGCCCGAGCCCGACACGCCCATCACGATCAATGCACAAGGTGCTTCAACGCGGCCCACGAATTCCCTCCGGAAGCGCGGCCTGGTCGACCAGCCAGACGGTCTCACCATTCGAGCGCGCGCGTACAGCCGGCAGAGTCTCGCCATTGAGCAGGCGCGTCAAGATCGGCTGCTTGTCGTGCCCGGCAATCTCGAACAGCATTTCGCGGCATGACGCCAGCGCGGGCAGGGTGAGCGAGACCCGCGGCACGAAGGGGGCAACATTGGCCTTGGGGACGCCGACCACCCAGCGTCCGGTCTCCTCGATCGCGGGATAGCCCGGGAAGAGCGAAGCCGTGTGGCCGTCCGGGCCCGCGCCCATCAAGACCATGTCGAACAGTGGCCGTGCCGGATCGAGGCTTTCCGCGCCGTAGAAGGACTGCAGCTCGCGCGCATAGGCCTCGGCGCTCTGGTCAGGGTTGTCAGCCGTCGTCGGGATCGGGTGAATATGGCCGGAGCGCGCATTGCGATCGAGAAAGGTCGCGCGCGCGACCGCCATGTTGTTGAGGGGATCGCTTTCGGGCACGAAGCGCTCGTCGCCGATGAACCAGTGCACGCGCTCCCACGGAATCCTGCCGCGCCAGGCATCGCTGCCGAGCAACTGATAGAGCTTCTTCGGGCTCGAGCCGCCGGTCAGGCAGATCGCGATCCGCCCGGGGTTGGCCGCGATCCGCGCCATCAACCGCTCGGCGGCGGTTTGCGCCAGCGCCTCGGCATCGGCCGCGACGATCAGCTTCGGCTGGATGGCCGCCGCCATCACGTAAACTTCCGCCAGCTTCGCCCGTCGCGCCGCAGCAGCTCGTCGGCGCATTTCGGACCGTCGCTGCCGGCTTGATAGGTCTCGATGCCGTTGGTGCCTTCACTCTTCCAGGCGTCCAGGAACGGCTGCACCGCCTGCCAGCCGGCCTCGATACCGTCGGCGCGCTGGAACAGGATGTTGTCGCCGATCATGCAGTCGTAGATCAGCGTCTCGTAGCCGGTCGAGGGATCGGCACGGAAATAGTCGCCATAGCGGAACTTCATCTCGACGCCGTCGATGGTGATGCTCGGACCGGGAATCTTGGCGTTGAACTGCAGCTCGATGGTCTCGGTCGGCGCGATGCCGATGGTCAAGAAGTTCTGCGACAGGCGGTCGATGTCAGTGCCCGAGAACATCGACAGCGGCGCCTGTTTGAATTTGATCGCCACTTCCGTCCGCTTGTGACCCAGCGCCTTGCCGGTGCGCAGGTAAAAGGGCACGCCGGCCCAGCGCCAATTGTCGATCATCAGCTTGAGCGCGACAAAGGTCTCGGTGGTGCTGCCGGGCTTGACGTCCTCGGTCTTGCGATAGTCCGTGATCTCGTCGTCGCCGATGCGGCCTGCCAGATATTGCGCGCGGACAGAATTTTTCAGCGCTTCCTCCCGGCTCGCCTGCTGGATCGAGTTGAGCACGTCGGCCTTCTCGGAGCGTACGGAATGCGCATCGAACCGGGCAGGCGGCTCCATCGCGACCAGCGACATCAGCTGGAACAGATGGTTCGGCACCATGTCGCGCAGCGCGCCGGTGGCGTCGTAGAAGCCGCCGCGATGGCCGACGCCGAGCTTCTCCTCCACGGTGATCTGGATGTGGTCGATGTGGTTGCGATTCCAGATCGGCTCGAACATGCCGTTGGCAAAGCGCAGCACCAGGATGTTCTGCACCGTCTCCTTGCCGAGATAGTGATCGATCCGGTAGATCTGCTGCTCGTCCATGATCTTCAGCAGTTCGGCGTTCAGCGCGCGCGCCGAGGCGAGGTCGGTGCCGAACGGCTTTTCGATCACGAGCCGCCGCCACGCGCCGTTCTGCTTCATCATGCCGGTACGGCCAAGCTCGCGCGCAGTCGGCGCGAACGCGGCAGGCGGCGTTGCCAGATAGAACAGCCGGTTGCCGCCGGTGTCCTGAGCGCATTCCAGCGAATCCAGATGCTCGCGCAAACGGTCGAACGAGGGGGGATCCTTCGGATCGGCCTCGACGAAGGTCACGCATTGCAGCAGCTTGCGGGCGATGTCGTCGTCGACCGGGCGCGTTGCAAACTCGCGCAGTCCCTTCAACAGGCTGTCGCGCAGCTCGTCGTCGGACTGGCTCTTGCGGGCCACGCCGACCACGCAGAATTTTTCGGGCAGCAAATGCTCGGCGGCGAGATTGTAGAGCGAGGGCATCACCAGGCGATGGGTGAGATCGCCGGTGACACCAAAGATGACGAAGGCGCAATTTTCGGGCTTGCGCTTGGCTTGCGGGTCTTTTGTCACGAATTGTCGGCCTTCGCTTTGCTGGTTCTTATTTGGGTTTCGAAGCGCCCGGCTGCTTCGGCTCCTTGTGGCCGCCAAATCCCGCACGCATCGCGGAGAGAATTTTTTCGGCGAAGGTGTGTTCCCGACGGGAACGGAAACGTGTGTAGAGCGCCGCGGTCAGGACTTCGGCCGGCACGGCCTCGTCGATTGCCGCATTCACGGTCCAGCGTCCTTCGCCGGAATCCTCGACGAAGCCGGAATATTCCGCCAGTGCAGGGCTATCCGCGAGCGCGGTTGACGTAAGGTCGAGCAGCCAGGACGGGATCACGCTGCCGCGCCGCCACACCTCGGCGACGTCGGCCAGATCGAAGTCGTAGCGATGATCCGCGGGCAGCGCCTCGATATTGGCGTTCTTGAGGATGTCGAAGCCTTCGGCATAGGCCTGCATCAGGCCGTATTCGATGCCGTTGTGGATCATCTTGACGAAATGCCCGGCGCCGACAGGGCCGGCATGGATGTAGCCCTGCTCGATGCGGGGATCGCGCCCCTCACGTCCCTCCGTGCGTGGAATGTCGCCGGCGCCTGGCGCGAGCGCGGCGAAGATCGGATCGAGCCGATCGACCACCTGTTTCTCGCCGCCGATCATCATGCAATAGCCGCGGTCGAGGCCCCAGACGCCGCCGGAGGTGCCGACGTCGACATAGTGGATGCCGCGCTCCTTCAGCGCCTTGCCGCGACGGACGTCGTCCTGCCAGAACGTGTTGCCGCCGTCGATGATGACGTCGCCTTCCTGCATCGCGCCCGCGATCGTGTCGATCGTCATCTCGGTGATGCGCCCCGCGGGCAGCATCACCCAGGCCGCGCGCGGCCGCTCCAGTTTCGCAATGAACTCCTCGAGCGTCGCCGAACCAGTCGCACCGTCTGCGGCAAGGCCCGCGACGGCCTTGGCGTCCTTGTCGTAGACCACGGTCGAATGGCCGTGGCGCATCAGCCGGCGAACGATGTTGCCGCCCATCCGGCCGAGGCCGATCATGCCGAGTTGCATCTGAGAGATTCCCTTAGTTCAGTGCGTCCGTGAGCGCGGCGTTGAGCGCCGCGAGACCTTTCTTGAGCCCGCCCTTCAGGTGGACCCGCAGCGCGCGCCGGCCGCGCTCGGTGAGCACGTCGAAGTCGCCGCGCGCCTGCGCGGCCTTGATGACACCGAAGCTGGCCTTCTGGCCCGGCACGGGCAAGTCCTTGGCATCGTCGGCGGTGATCTGCAGGAACACGCCGCTGTCGGGCCCGCCCTTGTAGGCTTGCCCGGTGGAGTGCAGGAAGCGCGGTCCGAACTCGGCGCAGGTTGCGACATGTCGCTTCTCGCGCACTTCGAGCCGCATGGTCTGCAGTGCGTCGATCGTCGCCTTGTCGCGCGCGATGTAGCCGAGCAGGGCGACATAATCGCCATGGTTGGAGCGCGACAGATGCGCCTTCAGCCATGAGGTGAGATCGCCGTTGGCGCCGGCGGCGCGCAGGGCCGCGGCATTGGTCTCGTCGGTATAGAGATCGGCGTCTGCGGTGCTGACCACCGGCTGCTCGGCCGGCAGCACGCCAGTCCTTTCGAACGACGCGGTGAGCTCTCGGGTCTTGATCTTGGCCGCTTCCACGTCCGGCTGGTCGAACGGGTTGATGCCGAGGATGCTGCCCGCCACCGCCGTCGCCATCTCGAAGCGGAAGAACTCCTGGCCGAGATGGTCGATCGACTTCATCACGATGCGCACGACGGGATGACCGGCCGCTTCGACCGCGGCAAGCTTCGAGTCATGGGCGGCGTCGGCTTCGCCCTCGATCCGGATGTCGATGAAGAGCCGGTCATTGCCGTAGATCGCGGGCTCGCCCAGCGGCTCGCCGTCGATCGGGATCAGGCCCTTGCCATCCTTGCCGGTCGATTCCGCGATGAGCTGTTCGGCCCAGGCGCCGAAATCGGCAATCTTCTTCGACGACAGGATCGTCACCTTGTCGCGGCCTTCGAGCGCCGCGAGGCCCATGGCAAGGCCGAGCTGCACGCCCGGGTTCTCGGCTGGCGGCACGTCGGGTCCGCAGGAGCGGGCCATCGCAAGCGCGTGCTTGACGAAGGTCTTGATATCGATGCCCGCGGTTGCCGCCGGCACGAGGCCGAACGGCGAGAGCACCGAGTAGCGTCCACCGATGGAGGGCTCGCCGTGGAAGATGCGCGCATAGTTCAGCGTCTTCGCCGCCTTCTCCAGCGACGATCCGGGATCGGTGACCGCGATGAAGCGATGGCCGGTCTTGACCTTCGGCCCGACCGCCTGCGCGACGCGCGCGTGGAAATAATCCTTCATCGCATTCGGTTCGGTGGTGCCGCCGGACTTGCTGGAGACGATGAACACGGTGTTGGCGATGTCGATTCTGGCCTCCATCGCCCGCACCTGCGCCGGATCGGTGGAATCCAGCACGTGCAGCTTCGGGAAGCCGGACTTCCGTGCGAACGTCTCGGCCAGCACCTCGGGGCCGAGGCTGGACCCGCCCATGCCGAGCACGACGGCGTCGGAGAACTTCTGGCCCTTCACGCGGCTTGCATAATCCTCGTAGTCGGCGACGTCGGCCTTGGCGGCGCTGTCGAGCCAGCCGAGCCATTTGTCCTCGTCGGTGCCGGTCCAGACCGATTTGTCGCGCTGCCACAGCCTGCGGATCTTTGCCGACGCGCGCCATTCCTCGGTGCTCTTGGCCACGGCCTTGCCGAGACCGTCGCCGAGCGAGAGAAGCTGGCGGTCGATCGCGGGCCCGAGCACGGTGGCGCGCTTGTGGGCGACCGCGCCATAGAGCTTGTCGGCGGCGTCCGCAAACTGCTTGACGCCGTCCTTGACGAGCTCCTCGGTGATGGCATCGAGCGAGACGCCGGAGCGCTCCAGTTCTTCCAGCACGCGGCGGGCATCGTCGACATTTTCTTCCAGGCTGTCGCGCGGCGTGCCGTGGTCGCGGAACGCATCCAGTGTCGCGGGCGGCACGGTGTTGATGGTGTCGGGACCGATCAATTCCTCGACATAGAGAACGTCGCTGTAGTCCTTGTTCTTGGTGCCGGTCGAGGCCCACAGCATGCGCTGCGGTTTGGCGCCCTTGGCCGCGAGCTTGTCCCAGCGGGGACCCGAGAACAGGCGCTTGTAATCCTGGTAGGCGACCTTGGCGTTGGCGATCGCGACCTTGCCCTTCAGCGCGGCGAGCCGTTCCTTCTCGCTCGGATCGTTGGCGCGGGCGATCTTCTCGTCGAGCTGCTTGTCGACCACCGAGTCGATGCGGCTGACGAAAAAGCTCGCCACGCTGGCCACATGCGAGGGGTCGCCGCCACCAGCGACGTATGTCTCCAGACCGGCGAGATAGGCCTCGGCGACTTGCAGATAGACGTCCTTGGAGAACAACAGCGTGATGTTGATGCTGATGCCGTCGCCGATGAGCTGCTCGATCGCCGGCAGGCCCTCCGGCGTCGCCGGCACCTTCACCATCAGGTTCTTGCGGTCGACGTCCTTCCAGAGCCGCCGTGCCTCGGCGACCGTGCCGGCGGTGTCCATCGCCAGATAGGGCGAGACTTCCAGGCTGACATAGCCGTCGCCGCCCTTGAGGCGGTCATAGACCGGGCGCAGCACGTCGGCGGCGTTCTGGATGTCCTCGACCGCGACAGCCTCGAACAGGTCGGCGACCGACCGATCGCCGCGCTTCAGCGCCTTGCCGATCGGCGCGTCGTACTCGTCCGAGCTGCCGATCGCTTTCTCGAAGATCGAGGGATTGGAGGTGACGCCCTTGACGCCGTCGGTGTCGATCAGCCGCTTCAGGTCGCCCTTGGCGATGAAGCCACGGGCCAGGAAGTCCAGCCAGACGGCTTGTCCGTGCTTTTCCAGTTCTTTGACGGGATTCATGATGCTTATTTATCTCCAAGCCTGCGGGCGAGGGGTTTCCGCGCCGGTCCTGACGCGCTATCCTCTAGCTTACATGCTTCCTTGAGGGAACCAATCAAGGGTATGGGCGTCATACCCTCCAGTGTAACTCCGTCGCGGTCATGGCGATCCGCGTAGAAGGAGCCGAGTTGCGTAAAAAGTCGTTGGCCGTGAGGAATCGGCCGGGGCCTCGTTGCGTAACGTCAGCTGCTTCGCCTCGCCGCTAGTGGCTGTGCGGAGTACCATCAGCGGATTCCGGTCCGCCTGATGCATCGTGGCTCGGTCGCGAATGGCCATGCTGGGGGAAAGCATGCACGCACATCATGACGGCCTGGCGCTCGCCGTCACAGACAGCCCGCAATCGGTCATGTCGGCCGGATGCGTCGATGCGTCCCACGATCTCGAAATCGGTCCATGTACGACCCAACTGCGGCTGCTGGTCGTAGCGGGCTTCGCCATGACGCTGCTCAGCGCAACCCTCGCCTTGGACTGGTGGAACGCTCTTGGCGATTACGATACGACGGTCGGCTATGCCGGCGTCGTGGTGTTCGCCCTGATGACCAGTCGGCTGATCTGGATGCTCCCCTCCGAACGGGGACCGGTGGTGATCGTCACCCCCTACGGCATTCGCGATCTCCGCATCGGCAATGAATTTCTGCTGTGGGACTCGATCGCGGAGATTTCGGCTGAAGAATGCCGCGGGCGCAAGATGATCGTGCTGACCCCGACGCCGGCCTTGCAGCGGCAGCTCTGCACCATCCGCGGCTTGACCCGTTGTGCGCAGGACGATCGGCGGAACGGCCGGGTTGTCATCCGGTCGGAGGGCCTGGCGACCGATTTTGATACACTGCTGCGCGCTTGCCGGGACTGTCACGCTGCCGCCGGTCCACGCACCGCATTGCAGCAGGAAGATGAACGCAGCACGCAAGGCTTCGCCGTACAAGCGTCATAAGATCGCCGTTCGCAGACCGCTATGCTGCGGCGCCGGACGGACTCATACCCGGTAACGCCCGGATGTTGCGAGCGAGTGACATTTTCTGGAAATGAGCCAATATAGACGGAGATTCGCTCAAATATCAGGCAGGTGCCTGTTCGTAACTCACCCTGTGCCTACGTTGTGCGTTGCGCCGAGAAGGCGCCCGGGTGTCGAATGATCGTCATGTGCTCACGCTGATTCGAGAGTGGCGCTAAGGAACGGTCCAGTCGCTGCTTTCGTTCAGTTGTGTAGCGGAACTCACGCGGAGAGGGATCATGTATAACGATTCTCTATTCAACGCTTTCGCTAAGTCGTTCGAGGCGAGAAGCCAACACGACATGTCGATGGCGGAATATCTGGAATCGTGTCGAAGCGATCCCATGAAATACGCGAACGCGGCCGAACGACTGCTAGCAGCGATCGGTGAGCCTCAGACGATTGACACGGCCAAGGACCCACGCCTTGGCCGTATTTTTTTGAACCGCACGATCCGCACCTATCCGGCCTTCGCCGGCTTCTACGGCATGGAAGAAACCATCGAGCGCATCGTCGGTTTCTTCCGTCACGCGGCGCAGGGCCTCGAGGAGCGCAAGCAGATCCTCTATTTGCTCGGCCCGGTCGGCGGCGGCAAATCCTCGCTCGCCGAGCGGCTGAAGTCGCTGATGGAAGTGCATCCAATCTACGTGCTCAAGGCCGGCGATGAACTCTCGCCCGTGTTCGAAAGCCCGCTCAGCCTGTTCGATCCGGATCAGCTCGGCCCGATGCTGGAAGAGAAATACGGCATTCCGCGCCGTCGTCTCACCGGCCTGATGAGCCCGTGGTGCTACAAGCGGCTGGAAGCCTTCGGTGGCGATATTTCCCAGTTTCGGGTCGCAAAAATCCAGCCGTCGCGGCTGCGCCAGATCGGGATCGCCAAGACCGAGCCGGGTGACGAGAACAACCAGGACATCTCCTCGCTGGTCGGCAAGGTCGATATCCGCATGCTCGAGACCTACGCGCAGAACGATCCCGACGCCTACAGCTATTCCGGCGGCCTCAACCGCGCCAACCAGGGCGTGCTCGAGTTCGTCGAGATGTTCAAGGCGCCGATCAAGATGCTGCACCCGCTGCTCACCGCGACGCAGGAAGGCAACTACATCGGCACCGAGAACATCGGCGCGATCCCGTTCACCGGCGTCATCCTCGCGCACTCCAACGAGGCCGAGTGGTCGAGCTTCAAGGCCAACAAGAACAACGAGGCCTTCATCGACCGCATCTGCGTGATCAAGGTGCCTTATTGCCTGCGGATCACGGAAGAGCAGAAGATCTACGAGAAGCTGATCCAGGGTTCCGAGCTCGCGGCCGCGCCTTGCGCGCCCTCGACGCTGGAGACGCTGGCGCGGTTCTCGGTGATGTCGCGCCTGCGCAAGCACGAGAATTCGACGACGTACGCCAAGATGAGGGTTTACGACGGCGAGAGCCTGAAGGAGACCGATCCGAAGGCGCGCAGCGTCCAGGAATATCGCGAGGCCGCCGGCGTCGACGAGGGCATGGACGGTGTTTCCACCCGCTTTGCCTTCAAGATCCTGGCTGCCACCTTCAACCACGATCCGCAGGAGGTCGCCGCCGACGCCGTGCATCTGATGTACGCGCTGGAGCAGTCGATCAAGCGCGAGCAGCTGCCCGAGGAGGTCGAGAAGCGCTACCTCGAATTCATCAAGGCGGACCTTGCACCGCGTTATGCCGAGTTCATCGGCAACGAGATCCAGAAGGCTTATCTCGAATCCTACTCGGATTACGGCCAGAACCTGTTCGACCGCTACGTCGACTACGCCGATGCCTGGATCGAGGACCAGGATTTTAAGGACGCCGACACCGGCCAGCTGCTTGATCGCGAACTCTTGAACCAGGAATTGACCAAGATCGAGAAGCCGGCGGGTATCGCCAACCCGAAGGATTTCCGCAACGAGGTGGTCAAATTCTCGTTACGGTCCCGCGCCCAGAACGGTGGCAAGAATCCGACCTGGATCTCCTACGAGAAGATTCGCGATGTGATCGAAAAGCGGATATTCTCCCAAGTCGAGGATCTGCTTCCGGTCATCTCCTTCGGGTCGAAGAAGGACGGCGAGACGGAGAAGAAGCACGGCGAGTTCGTCGCACGCATGGTGGAGCGTGGCTACACCGAGCGTCAGGTTCGCCGGCTCGTCGAATGGTACATGCGCGTGAAGCAGGCCGGTTGAGGCGGATGGAAAAGTGCCGATTCACATTATTGACAGGCGCCTGAATCCAGGCGGCAAGAGTCTCGAGAACCGGCAGCGGTTCTTGCGTCGGGCCAAATCCCTGGTGCAGGGCGCCGTCAAGAAGACCTCGCAGGAACGCGACATCAAGGACGTCCTGGAGGGTGGCGAAGTCACGATCCCGCTCGACGGCATGCACGAGCCGCGTTTCCGCCGCGACGGCGGAACCCGTGATATGGTGTTGCCCGGGAACAAGAAGTTCATCGAGGGCGACTATCTCCAGCGTTCCGGGCAGGGCAGCGCCAAGGACTCTGGTCCAGGCGAAGGCGACAGCGAGGACGCCTTCCGCTTCGTGCTGAGCCGCGACGAATTCGTCGATCTCTTCCTCGACGATCTCGAGCTGCCCGACCTTGCCAAGCGCAAGATCGCGCACACCGAGAGCGAGGGCATCCAGCGCGCCGGCTACACCACGTCGGGCTCGCCATCCAACATCTCGGTGAGCCGGACGGTTCGGCGCGCAATGGCGCGCCGTATCGCGCTCAAGCGCCCCAGCAAGGAAGAGATCGAAGAGCTGGAATCCGCCATCGCCGCATGCGCGGATGAGGACGAGCGTCTGGTGCTGCTGGCCCAGCTCGAAAAGCTGAAAGCGAAGACCAAGCGCATTCCCTTCATCGATCCACTCGACATCCGCTACCGCCGCTTCGAGACGGTGCCCAAGCCCGTTGCCCAGGCCGTGATGTTCTGCCTCATGGACGTGTCGGGCTCGATGTCCGAGCACATGAAGGATCTCGCCAAGCGCTTCTACATGCTGCTCTACGTGTTCCTGAAGCGCCGCTACAAGCATGTCGACATCGTCTTCATCCGCCACACCGATCGCGCCGAGGAGGTGGACGAGCAGACCTTCTTCTACGGCCCGGCCTCCGGCGGCACGCTGGTCTCCAGCGCGCTGCAGGCAATGCACGAGATCGTGCGCGAACGCTTCAGCCCGTCGGACTGGAATATCTACGCCGCGCAAGCCTCCGACGGCGACAATTCCTATTCCGACGGCGAGCTCACGGGCATGCTGCTGACCGACAAGATCCTGCCGGTCTGCCAGTTCTTCGCCTATCTCGAGGTCGGCGAGTCCGGCGGCAGCGCCTTCGATCTGTCCGACTCCTCGCTCTGGACCCTCTACGAGCGCCTGCGCAACAGCGGCGCACCGCTCTCGATGCGCAAGGTCAGCGAACGCAGCGAGATTTTTCCGGTGTTCCACGATCTGTTCCAGCGCCGCGAAACTTCCCAGGAGAAATCCGCTCCATGACGGAACGCTTGTTCGAAGGCGCCGATTGGGATTTTCACACCTTGCAGCGCATCACCGATGCCTGCGAGGAGGTGGCGACGAAAGATCTCGGGCTCGACGTCTATCCGAACCAGATCGAGGTGATCACCGCCGAGCAGATGCTGGATGCCTACTCGTCGGTCGGCATGCCGCTGTTCTACAAGCACTGGTCGTTCGGAAAGCACTTTGCGTATCACGAGGCCTCATATCGCAAGGGCCTCATGGGGCTCGCCTATGAGATCGTGATCAACTCCTCGCCCTGCATCTCCTATCTGATGGAGGAGAACACGGCGACGATGCAGACCCTGGTGATCGCGCACGCCGCCTTCGGGCACAATCACTTCTTCAAGAACAACTATCTGTTCAAGCAGTGGACCGACGCCGACGGCATCCTGGACTATCTGGATTTCGCCAAGAACTACGTCATGCAATGCGAGGATCGCTACGGCCGCGTCGAGGTCGAGCGCACCCTGGATGCCGCGCATGCGCTGATGTCGCACGGGATCGACCGCTATCCCGGCAAGAAGAAGCTCGACCTTCGCGCCGAAGAGAAGCGGGCAGGGCGCCGTCGCCAGCACGAGGAGGAGGTCTTCAACGACCTCTGGCGCACCGTGCCGGCAGGAAAGAGCAAGACCCGGTCAACGATCAGCATCGAACGCCGCCGCAAGCTGCTCGGCCTGCCGCAGGAGAACTTGCTGTATTTCCTCGAGAAGAGCGCGCCGCGGCTGGCGCCCTGGCAGCGCGAGCTGTTGCGCATCGTCCGCCACATCGCGCAATATTTCTATCCGCAGAGCCAGACCAAGGTGATGAACGAGGGGACGGCAACCTACGTCCACTATCGCATCATGACCAAGCTGCATCAGCAGGGTCGCATCAGCGACGGCAATTTTCTCGAATTCCTGCAGTCGCACACCAACGTCGTGTTCCAGCCCGAATTCGACGACCAGCGCTTTTCCGGCTTCAACCCCTATGCGCTCGGCTTCGCAATGATGCAGGACATCGAGCGCATCGTCACCAGGCCGGAAGACGAGGACCGTGAGTGGTTCCCGGATATCGCCGGCAAGAACGACGTGATGGGCGTGCTGCGCGACGTCTGGGCCAACTACCGCGACGAGAGTTTTATCGCCCAGTTCCTGAGTCCGAAGCTGATGCGGCACCTCCGCATGTTCCACTTGCATGACGATCCCGAGGAACGCGCCGGCATCCGGGTCGACGCCATCCACGACGAGCGCGGCTTCCGCCGCGTCCGGCGCGAGCTGGCACGGCAGCACGATGTCGGCTACATCGACGCGAATATCGAGGTGATCGACGTCGATCTCTCCGGCGACCGGCGGCTGATCCTGCATCACCATGTCATCAAGGGCTCGCAGCTCAACGAGACCGACGCCAAGCGCGTGCTCCAGCATCTGGCCGATCTCTGGACCTACGACGTCGCGCTGATCGAGGTCGATGCCAACGACAAGGTGCTGCGCGAATATGTCGTGAGCCCGCGCCCGATCTCGGCGGTGGCCTGACGCTGCTGACTATGCGGAGCAATACGGCGAGATGCACGTTGATGTGCCCTCGCCCCTTGCGGGAGAGGGCGGCGACGCCGGGAGACACAAGCTCACTGCGGTGAGGGGTATCTCTCCACATTTCCCGTGTCGATAGAGACCCCTCATCCGGCGCTTCGCGCCACCTTCTCCCACAAGGGGAGAAGGAAAGCGTTCGTGGCTCCACAACGGCTGTTCTATCCGGAAAGCTTCGCCGGCTTCTTCTTGGCTTTGGACGCGTTCAACGCCACGGCTGCGCGGATGAGTGCCTTCAACGCCTTCTCATTGATCTTCTCGCCCTCGCGAAAATCGATCGCGCGCCGCACATTTCCCTCGAGGCTGGAATTGAACAGCCCCGCGGGATCGTCCAGTGCCGCGCCCTTGGCAAACGTCATCTTCACCACGGCCTTGTAGGTCTCGCCGGTGCAGATGATGCCGTCATGCTCCCACACCGGCACGCCGCGCCATTTCCATTCCTCGACGACGTCAGGATCGGCCTCCTTGATCAGGCCGCGGATTCGCCCGAGCATTTCGCCGCGCCAGTCGCCGAGTTCCTTGATCCTGCCGTCGATCAGCCTGGAGGGCGAGGGCCCATTCGCGTCCTTCGCGCTGCTCTTTGTCGCGGTCACGGCCTTTTTCACGATCTCGCCTCCTGTCGCGTGCCGTCGCGCCGGCCGAGATAGGGCAGCGCGAACATATAGAGCCCGGTCGCGAGCAACGGGATCAGCGGGACGAGCGCGAGGAAGCCGATCCACACGGCCTGGAGCTGCATGGTCATGGCGACGAAGTTGGCGATGACGGCGAGCGTGAAAGCGAGCGACAGCCAGCGATGGATCTGTCGAATCCACATATTCCCGGTCAATGAAACCTCCTGTTGAGATGATCGAATGAAGGCCGGTGGCGGAGCTAGTCCACCTTTGCCAGCAGCTCGTCTAGCTTGGCGAAAAACTGCTTCCAGCCGGCATGCGCGCCGCCAAAAGCCTGCTTCTGCGTCGGGCTGAAGCCGGCTTGCTCGACGCGCAACTGAGTGCCCGCGCCCGTCGGCGTCAGCGTGAAGGTCACGACGCTCTTGAGATCGAACGCCGCGTCGTCATGCGAGAAATTCCAGGTGTAGGCGAGCGTCTTCTGCGGCTCGATGGTGAGGACCTCGCAGTCCAGCACGCCGCCCCACTCGCCGCGAAGGTTGAAGCGGTGGCCGACGGTCGGCTTGAAGTCGTTCTTCATCAGCCATTCCTCGATCAGATGCGGCTGCGTCAGCGCGCGCCAGATCCGCTCTGCCGGAAAGGCAAATTCGCGCTCGATGACGACAGAACGCATGTCGGCGGCAGTTTCGTTCATTGGTCCATCCTCTTCAGGAGATCGTCGAGCGCATCGAGCCGGTTTTGCCAGAACCCGGCCATCTGGCTGGTCCAGTCGATCAGCGGATTGAGCGCGCCGGGCTGTGCGCTGTAATGGGTTTGCCGTCCCTGATGCCGGTCGCGCACGAGGCCAGCCTGCTTCAGCGCGCCGAGATGTTTTGAGACCGCCGGCTGGGAAACGCCCGACAGTGCTGTCAGGGCCCCGACCGTCTGTTCGCCCTCGCGGCACAAACGCTCGAAGATCGCCCGACGGGTGGGGTCGGCGAGCGCCCTGAACAGAAGGTCGTGAGCGGCGGACATAAAATCCATAACCTGTAAGTTATGGATATACTCATAACCCTGGAGTTATGGATGAGTCAAGCGCGATGCGAGGATGGGCCCTCGCGCGCAACCCGCTCCGCCGTCATTGCGAGGAGCCCTTGCGACGAAGCAATCCAGCCTGCCTCCGCGGAGGGACTGCTTCGCTGCGCTCGCAATGACGGAGAATGTGGCGGTGCCTCTCGCGGACCTACGGCCGCAGATAGAGATAGCCCTGCGACTGGAGCTCGGCCAAACGGACCACGCCGCCCTTCTCCGCGCTGACGAAGCCCGGCAAGAGATCCGTGAGCGTGACGTTCTGCGCCTTCATCGTGTTGCCGCAGGCGGCAAGCTCGACGCCATCTTTGGAGAAATCGCCGACGCGCTTGCTGATGTCAGGGTTGGCCTGCGCCCAGTGAAACGCCTTCAGCGCCGGCCCGTGGATCACCAGCGCGATCGTCACATGGTCTGGACCGCCGACGCCGTCGATGTGGTTCTGGATGTTGCCGAGCACGAAATGGACCTTCTCGGCATCGCTCAGGTGATAGACCACCTTCAGCTTGCCGCCCGTACCGGCTTCCGGCGCGGCCTTCGCGCGGGAGGCGCCGAGCGCCGCGCCCAAAGCCGAGACGGCGCTCCACAAGATGTTCCGGCGGTTCATGACGATCTCCCTCGATTGCGCCGGACACATATCATTTGTGGCGGAGCGCGGCGAGTTCCTTGCGGTCGGTCACGAGCGAGGCGCATTCCCTGTTGTCCGTTCGATCTAGGCGGAAAATCCCGTCGTCGGCACCGGCGACCAGCGATTGCTCGGCGTCGTCATCCGGCTTGTTGTTCTGCCAGACCCTGACCCGTGCCAGCCGCACGATCGCCGATTTGTCGTCCTTTGAGAGCGCAACGCCGATGCCGCCGCCCTCGCAGTCGACACCGCAGCCGAGGCGGACCTCGGTGCCGTCCTTGGTGAACACGGCGTGATGGCAGGAGCCGCTGGAGTCGAAATCGCCGGAGCGGTGACGATATCTGAAGCCGAGGCGGAAGGAGTTGTGGAGCTGCTTGTCTTCCGTGTCCAATTCCGCCGAGATCAGCAGCTTCATCGAGGCGACCTTCTGCTTTGGATGACGCGCCAGATGCTCGGCGTCGTAGCGCCGCACGAAGCAGGCATAGGCCTTGTTGCCCGGCGCGCCGCCGTAGATGCGCGCGTTGAAGGTCTCGGCTTCGGCCTTGCTGGCCTCACGGATATCGTCGGCCTCCTCGGCGTGGGCGGCGCCGCCGAGCGCGGCAAGGAAGACGGCAGCAAAGAGAGAAAGCTTCATGAGGGCCTCGCGTGCAGCAGCTGAGCTGTACGCTGTAGACGCGGCCCAGGTGCAACGCGTTCAACGTTCGCACATCCCTGACATGACCATCGCAGGGCGGAGCGAGGTGATTAGTTCCACGCCGGGCATTAGTCATCGGTGGGGTCATGAAGGTTCATTCGATGTGACGTCTTCGCCATCCGGAACTCGACGCCTGCGATTCCTGCGACATTGCCCCATTTCATCGATGTGATAGCGTTCACAGACGATCGCCTTTGGCAGTCGTAGGCTGGGGCCTGCCTTTGCAAGTTTGTGGAGTCCCCCCGCAATGGGCGAAATTCGCAACTTCAGATCCGGGAATGACGAGCCGCCCTCACACGGCCCAATGCCGCGTCGTCTCGCGGCCATCATTGTCGGCGACATCGCTTCCTACAGCCGCCTGATGCAGGCTGACGAGGAGGGCACGCACGTCCGCGTCAAGCGGATCGAGCGGGATCTCATCCAGCCGAGCATCGTCGAGCACCATGGAAGTCTGGTGAAGACGACGGGCGATGGCTTCATCGCGATTTTCGACAGTCCGGTCGAGGCCGTGCGATGCAGCATCGTCATCCAGCAGAATCTCATCGGCCGCAACGCCTCGCTTCCGAAGGATACCCGGATCGAGTACCGGATTGGCGTCAATCTCGGTGACGTCATCGTCGAGCCGGACGACGTCTATGGCGATGGCGTCAACATCGCAACGCGCATCGAGGGCATCGCCGAGCCAGGCCAAGTCTATATCTCCGGCGCGATCTACGAGCAGATCAAGCACAAGGTCGTGTGCGGTTACGAGTCGCTCGGGGACCGCAAAGTCAAGAACATCACCGATCCCGTGCGCGTCTATCGCGTGCTGCCGGATGCAGATGCCGTCGGCGGGACGCGGGGGCGGCGCGAGAATGCCCTGATCTTTCTCCTGGGAATCACGCTGTCGGTGATTGCCGCCGGCGTCCTGTGGTATCTGCTGGCGCAGCCGCCGGGCAGGGTGAGCGAGCAGGCCGCCGTGCCCGCCGCTTCCCCTGCCGCTTCTCCTGCCGTATCACCAAGCCCGCAGCCTCCGCCGCGCGAAGCGGCGCAGACGCCGCAGCCTTCTCCCTCATCGGCTTCGTCACCTCCATCGCCCGCTCCGGCGCCAAGTCCAAGTCAATCGGCAACTCCCGTCCGCGAACCCGAGATGGTCGCCGTTCGCGGCGGCAGCTTTGCGATGGGAAGCAATGACGACCCGACCGAGCGTCCGGTCCACCAGGTTACGGTCAAGCCGTTTTCGATCGGCAAATATCCGGTGACCGTGCAGGAATGGAACGAGTGCGCCGCTGCAAAGGCGTGCGGCTTCACGGCCATCGGCAAGGACGAAGCGCCAGTCAGCAATGTGAGCTGGACAGACGCGCAGCAATATGCGGCCTATCTCGCTCAGGCGACGAAGAAGACTTATCGGCTTCCGAGCGAAGCCGAATGGGAATTTGCCGCGCGGGGCGGAACGCAGACCAAATATTGGTGGGGCGACAAGCTGCAGCCGGGCATGGCCGGTTGCAAGGATTGCGGTGATCTCGCGGCCGAGCAGCCCGCGAAGGTCGGTAGCTTCAGGCCGAATCCGTTCGGGCTCCACGACATGGGCGGCGGTGTCGATCAGTGGGTCGAGGACTGCTGGCACAAAACCTATCAGGGCGCGCCCGGCGACGGCTCGGCATGGAGCAGCGGGGACTGCAGCGCTCACGTCCTGCGCTCGGGCTCCTGGAAGAACGATTCGAGATATGTCCGGCCGTCCAACCGCGATGGCTACGACACCAATGTTCGTTACCCGACGCACGGATTCCGCGTGGCGCTCAGTCCTTAAGTGGAGGAGTTGGTTTGATGCAGATCCTTCGTTGCGTCGCGCTGGCGGCGGCGCTCGCATTGCTTCCGGGGGTCGCCTTTTCGCAAGGCAAGGCAGCCCCCAAGGACGCAAAGCTCTATTTCATCACCCCGCATGACGGGCAGAAGGTCCGCGGCGGATTCTGGGTCCGGTTCGGCTTGCGCAACATGGGAGTGACCCATGCCGGCGACGAGTATCAGAACGCCGGTCATCATCATTTGCTGATCGACGTCAACGACCCCGTCGATCCCAAGGAGCCGATCCTGCAGGACAAGTCGCATCTGCATTTCGGGGCAGGGCAGACCGAAACGCTTCTCGAGCTTCCGCCCGGGACGCACACGCTTCAACTCGTGCTGGGCGATGCCAAGCACTATCCGTTCGAGCCGCCCATCGTGTCGGAGAAGATCACCGTACGCGTCAGGCAGCCCGTCACGGCGCGGTAGGCGATCACCGCAGGCTGGCGTTGAATTTGTCCAGCGCGGCCGAACCCGGGCAGAGCGTGTCCGCTTCCAGCGTGTTGAGCGGCGTTTCGACCGTGTTGAGATGCTCGTGCAAATCATCCGCGTCGGGATCGACGTAGAGCAGGCCGGTGACGATCTGTCCCTTTGCGGCGTGCTTTTGCAGGAAGGTCTGGGCGCCGAGCCGGTCATGCGGATCGTAGTCGGCGTCGATCTTGCGCAGCGCGATCTTGCTGCCGTCATGCTGCTCGACCATTTGCACCGTGCCCGGTGCGTAATCCACCGCGATCGGATCGCGGCCGACCAGCACGTCGAGCCGGTTCACCGCGTCATTGTGCTCGCGGACATAGTCGAAGCTCTTGGTCGAGCCGGCGTGGTTGTTGAAGGCGATGCAGGGGCTGATGACGTCGATGAACGACGCGCCCTTGTGGCCGATCGCAGCCGCGATCAGCGGCACCAGCTGGGTCTTGTCGCCGGAGAACGAGCGCGCGACGAAGGTGGCGCCGAGCTGCAGCGCGATCGCGACGAGGTCGATGGCGTTGTCGGTGTTGGTGACGCCCTTCTTGGACTTCGAACCGCGGTCGGCGGTCGCCGAGAACTGGCCCTTGGTCAGGCCGTAGACGCCGTTGTTCTCGACGATATAGGTCATGTTGACGCCGCGCCGGATCGAATGCGCGAACTGGCCGAAACCGATCGAGGCGGAATCGCCATCGCCGGAGACGCCGAGATAGATCAGGTCGCGATTGGCGAGGTTGGCGCCGGTCAGGACCGAGGGCATGCGGCCGTGCACGGAGTTGAAGCCGTGCGAATTGCCGAGGAAATAGTCCGGCGTCTTCGACGAGCAGCCGATGCCGGAGATCTTCGCCACCCGGTGCGGCTCGATCGAAAGCTCATAGCAGGCCTCGATGATCGAGGCCGTGATCGAGTCATGGCCGCACCCGGCGCACAGCGTCGAGATCTTGCCCTCGTAGTCGCGATGGGTGTAGCCGAGCTCGTTCTTCTTCAGGCCCGGATGGTGGAATTTCGGCTTTGCAATGTAGGTCATCAGGGCACCTGCGATTCCAAGGCCGTCATGGCCGGGCTTGTCCCGGCCATCCACGTCTCGGTGGCAGGGAAGAAAGGCGTGGATGCCCGGGTCAAGCCCGGGCATGACGAAAGAGAGAGCAAGACGTCGGTCATGACACGGCCTTGCGGAGCGGGGTCACCTTGAGGTGATCCTGGTGGTCGCCAATGGCTTTTGCGATGAAGCGGGCGGTGATCGGCGAGCCGTCGTAATGCACGATCGGCACGAGCCGCACCGGGTCGATGCCGTTCTCGTTGACGATGAGCTGGCGCAGCTGGCTGTCGCGATTCTGCTCGACCACGTAGACGAAATCGTGCTCGGCGAGGAAGCTCGCCACGCTGGAGTGGAACGGGAAGGCGCGGATGCGCAGGCGGTCGAGCTGATGACCGCGCGCGTCCAGCAATCCGATCGCCTCGTCCATCGCCGGCGAGGTCGAGCCGAAATAGATCACGCCGTATTTAGTCGGCCGTTCCGCATTGGCCTGGAGCGGCCGCGGCACCATATCCTGCGCGGACTCGAACTTGCGCATGAGGCGCTGCATGTTGTCGGCGTAGACCGAGCCTTCCTCGGAGTAACGCGCATAGCGGTCACGCGAAGTGCCGCGGGTAAAATAGGAGCCCTTGGTCGGATGCGTGCCGGGATAGGTTCGGTAGGGGATGCCGTCGCCGTCGACGTCGAGATAGCGGCCGAAGTCGCGGCCTTCGTCCAGCATCTCCGCCGTCATCACCTTGCCGCGGTCATATTGCCGGGCGTCGTCCCATTTCAGCGGACGGCAGAGCCGGTGGTTCATGCCGATGTCGAGGTCGAGCATCAGGAAGATGGTGGTCTGGAGCCGCTCGGCGAGATCGAAAGCCGCGGCCGCGAACTCGAACGCTTCGGCGGGATCCTCCGGAAACAGCAGCACATGCTTGGTGTCGCCATGCGAAGCATAGGCGCAGGCGATGATGTCGCATTGCTGGGTCCGGGTCGGCATGCCGGTCGAGGGACCGGCGCGCTGGATGTTCATGATCACGGCCGGGATTTCGGCGAAATATGACAGGCCGATGAACTCGGTCATCAACGAGATGCCGGGGCCGGAGGTGGCGGTGAAGGCGCGCGCGCCGTTCCAGGAGGCGCCGATCACGATGCCGATCGAAGCCAGCTCGTCCTCGCCCTGCACGATCGCGTACTTCGCCTTGCCGGTCTCCGGATCATGCCGGTACTTCTTGCAGTGGGCGGTAAAAGCCTCCGCCACCGACGAGGACGGTGTGATCGGATACCAGGCGCATACCGTGGCGCCGCCATAGACGGCGCCGAGCGCGGCCGCGCTGTTGCCCTCGATGAAGATGCGGTCGCCGACCTTGTCGGACTTCTTCACCCGCAGCCCGGTCGGGCATTTCAGATTCTGGAGCGCCCAGTCGCGGCCGAGATGCAGCGCGTGGACGTTGGAGGACAAGAGCTTCTCCTTGCCCTTGTACTGCTCGCCGATCAGCTGCTCGATCAGCTTCGGGTCCATGTCGAGCAGCGCCGAAAGGCTGCCCAAATAGATGATGTTCTTGAACAGCTGGCGCTGGCGCGGATCGGTGTAAGTCGAGTTGGTGATCGCGGTCAGGGGGACGCCGATCACGGTGATGTCGTCGCGGAATTTCGTCGACGGCATCGGCTTGGTGGAATCGTAGAACAGATAGCCGCCGGGCTCGATGCCGGCCACGTCCTTGTCCCAGGTCTGCGGGTTCATCGCCACCATCATGTCGACGCCGCCGCGGGCGCCGAGATGACCGTCTTCGGTCACCCGCACCTCGTACCAGGTCGGCAGGCCCTGGATGTTGGAGGGGAAGATGTTGCGTGGGCTCACCGGAACGCCATGGCGCAGGATCGCGCGCGCAAACATCTCGTTGGCGCTGGCCGAGCCCGATCCGTTGACGTTTGCGAAACGGACGACGAAGTCGTTTACGCTGCTGATCGGCTTTTTGTCGGACATGCTGAACCTGCGTAAGTCATCTCGATGAGATATTTCTGCATGTCCCACGCGCCGGTGGGACAGCGTTCGGCGCACAGCCCGCAATGCAGGCAGACATCCTCGTCCTTGATCATCACGCGCCCGGTCTTGAGGTCGCTGGACACATAGAGATCCTGGTCTGGATGCGGCGAGGGCGCTTTCAGGCGCTGACGGAGATCGCCTTCCTCGCCGTTGTCAGTGAAGGTGATGCAGTCCATAGGACAGATGTCGACGCAGGCATCGCACTCGATGCAGAGCGAGGTCGAGAACACGGTCTGGACGTCGCAGTTCAGGCAGCGCTCGGCCTCGCCCAGCGCGAGCTTGACGTCGTAGCCGAGCTCGACCTCGGCGCGGATGTCCTTCAGCGCGATCACCTTGTCGCGATGCGGCACCTTGAAGCGCTTGTCGTTGGAGATGTCGTTGTCATAGCTCCATTCGTGGATGCCCATCTTCTGCGAGGAGATGTACACCTCGGGCAATGGCCGCTCGGTGATGTCCTCGCCCGAGAGCATCTTGTGGATCGACAGCGCGGCATCATGGCCCTGCGCCACCGCCCAGATGATGTTCTTCGGCCCGAACGCGGCGTCGCCGCCGAAAAACACTTTTGGATTGGTGGAGACGAAGGTCTTCGGATCGACCTTCGGCATGTGCCATTTGTCGAACTCGATGCCGCAGTCCTGCTCGATCCAGGGGAAGGCGTTCTCCTGGCCGACCGCGACCAGCACGTCGTCGCACTCGATGGTCTGGTCCGGTTCGCCCGAGGGCACGAGGTTGCGGCGGCCCTTGGCGTCGTATTCGGCCTTCACCTTCTGGAAGGTGATGCCGGTGAGCTTGCCGTTGTCGTGGACGAAAGCGACGGGGACGAGGTAGTTGAGGATCGGGATGTCCTCGTGGAGCGCGTCTTCCTTCTCCCAGGGCGAGGCCTTCATCTCCTCGAAGCCGGACCGCACGACCACCTTGACGTCCTCGCCGCCGAGGCGGCGCGCGGTGCGGCAGCAATCCATCGCGGTGTTGCCGCCGCCGAGCACGATGACGCGCTTGCCGATCTTGTCGATATGACCGAACGAGACCGAGGACAGCCAATCGATGCCGATATGGATGTTGGCGGTTGCTTCCTTGCGACCGGGAATGTCGAGCTCGCGGCCGCGCGGTGCGCCGGAGCCGACGAAGATCGCGTCGTACTTCTCCGCGAGCAGCGCCTTCATGCTCTCGATGCGGTGGCCGCCCTTGAATTCGACGCCGAGATTGAGGATGTAGCCGGTCTCCTCGTCGATCACCGAATTGGGCAAGCGGAATTTCGGGATCTGCGAGCGCATCATGCCGCCGGCTTGGGGATCACCGTCGAACACGGTGCAGTGATAGCCGAGCGGCGCGAGATCGCGCGCCACCGTCAGCGAAGCGGGACCGCCGCCGACGAATGCAACGCGCTTGCCGTTCTTGGCCGAGGGCCGCGGCAAGCGTTGCGTGATGTCGTCCTTGAAGTCGGCGGCGACGCGCTTCAGGCGGCAGATCGCGACCGGCGTTTCCTCGACGCGTCCGCGGCGGCACGCCGGCTCGCATGGACGATCGCAGGTGCGCCCCAGAATTCCGGGAAACACGTTCGATTTCCAATTGATCATGTAGGCGTCGCTGTAGCGGCCTTGGGCGATCAGTCGGATGTATTCGGGAACCGGGGTGTGCGCAGGACAGGCCCATTGGCAATCGACCACCTTGTGAAAGTAGTCGGGGGCCGCGATATCGGTCGGTTTCATTCCTACCCTGTCCGCGCAGGCTCAAAGACCCCGCGGCCTTTTCTTGAGCTTGGCGAACGCTAACGCGCGGCGATCTGGTTTCTGAATGACGTCATTGGGTTAGCTTATTAGAACCACTCCGAAGTACAACGGCAAATTTCCGCGCTTCCCCTCTTTCATGGGAGCTACGCGCGCACAGCATTAACGGCCGCGCGCAGCATGTGGCGGTGCAATATGTTGCGATGCGTCCGATTGCTCAGTTGCGCGCGATGTCGCTCTTTGCGAGGTCCCACATCAGGCTGTAGGTGCCGACCGACACAGGAAGCGGGAATGGCGGGGCGGCAGGGCCGGTGAAGCGCTCGGCGATCACGGCCGAGACCGCGCCGACATGCGTGCCGTCGATCAGCACGAACCAGTCGCGCGCGCCTTCGTTGCGCATCGCCGGAATGTCCGCGGTTGCGCCCGACAATTCCGGTTCGCTCTCGAGCAGATGCATCGAGATGACGCCCTCGCGCTTTTCCGGCGCCAGCCTTTCTTGCAGTGCGTCACGCCACGCGACTGCATTGTCCGGCGCCGGCCGCAGCCGCACGAGGCCGAGCGCCGCGCCGCGGCCAGTGCCGTTGCTGACCGTGATGCGGGCCACCACCCGCAGCATGTTCTTGAAATGCGCCATGCTCCGCCGCGACCATTCAGTCTGATTGGCGAGCCGCGCCCGGTAGGCGGGACTGTCGAGCACGTCGAGCGTCGCGGTCGAATACAAGGAGAGATATTTGGGATTGGCGGCATGCGCGACATAGCGCCGCGCCTCGAGGAATCCGTCGATCGCGACGCGCTCTTCCAGATGCTCACGATCGTACCAGCGGTTGAAATCGGCTTCATCGGCCGCGTCGATGTCCATCGACGTCAGCAGCATGCCCTTACCGGCGAGCGGCATTTTCTTGTTGTCCTTCCCATTCAGACCCTCATGGTGAGGAGCCACGAAGTTGCGTCTCGAACCATGAAGGCCCCCGCTGCTGCATCTCGGCCTACATCCTTCGAGACGCGCTCCGTCGGAGCGCTCCTCAGGATGAGGAGATAGATCTAGCGCGAGGTCTTCGAAGCAAGATCCGCGATCGACTTCATGACCGCGTCCCGCACGCCGCCATCATAGAGCGAATGGCCGGCTTCTTCCACGATGCGAATCTCGGAACCCGGCCACGCCTTCGCGAGCGCCTGAGATGTCTCGGGAGGACACAACAGATCGTAGCGGCCCTGGACGATGATGCCGGGAATGCCGTCGAGCTTGCCGGCGTTTCGCAACAACTGGTTCTCCGTCATGAAGCTGTCCTGGACGAAATAATGCGCCTCCATGAACGGCGTCGCCGGCAATGTGCGCCAGACATTCAGCGACGCCAGGTCCAGCCGCGTCTTTGCCGCCTTGTGCTCCGACAATGCGCGCTCGGTGTCGTGCCAGGCGCGCGATGCGGGGCCATGCACGGCCGGATCGGCATCGAGGATGCGGCGATAGTAGGCTTCCACCGGCCGCGCGCGCTCCTCGACCGGCAGCACGCTCAGAAAATCCTCGTGGAGCGCGGGGTAGAATTGCGACAGGCGCGAGGTGAAGGCGATCTCGACTTCAGCACGCGTGCCGAGAAACGTCGCGCGGAGCGCAATCCCGGAGACGCGCTTGGGATGCGCCTGCGCGTAAGCCAGCGCCAGCGTCGCGCCCCAGGAGCCGCCGACCACCATCCAGCGGTCGAAGCCGAATTTTTCGCGGATCTTTTCCATGTCCGCGATCAGATGCTGCGTGGTGTTGTGCTCGCGCGATCCCTTCGGCCGGCTGCGGCCGCAGCCGCGCTGGTCGAACAGCACGGCATGGAAACGGTCAGGATCAAAGAGCCGGCGATGGTCGGGCTGGCAACCGCTGCCGGGGCCGCCATGCAGATAGACCGCGGGGATTCCGCCAGTGCGGCCGACGCCCTCGACATAGAGCTCGTGGCCGTCGCCGACGTCGAGCGTTTCGGAGGTCAGCGGCGCAAAGGGATCGGCGCGCTTGACTGAGCTGGCCGCGTCGGCGTCAGGCACCATTCTCGGATTCCAGGGTGCCGCCGGCGAAATTGCGGTAGATGAAGCGGTTGGTTTCGCCCTCGGCCTCGCGCTCGGCCTGCTTGAAGATGGTCTCGTGCAGCGGCGACAGAGCACAGGCAGGATCGGTGTTGGCGGCGTCACCGGTCAGCGCAAAGGCCTGGCAGCGGCAGCCGCCGAAATCGATCTCGCGGAATTCGCAGGACTTGCACGGCTCCTTCATCCAGCCGGTGCCGCGATAGCGGTTGAAGGCGTCCGAATTCTGCCAGATCCAGGCGATCGAATGGTTGGAGCGCACCGATTCGAAGTCGAGCCCGGTGATGCTCTCGGCAGCGTGGCAGGGCAGCACCTTGCCGGCCGGCGAAATGTTGAAGAACTGCCGGCCCCAGCCGCCCATGCACTTCTTCGGCCGCAGCGCATAATAGTCGGGAACGACATAGTCGATCGTAAGCCGGCCCTTGAGCTGCTCGCGGGCCTCCTCGACGATGCGGGTGCACTCGTCGAGTTGCGCCACCGTCGGCATCAACGCGGCGCGGTTCTTCAGCGCCCAGCCGTAATATTGCACATTGGCGACCTCGAGCCGGTCGGCGTCGAGATCGACCGACATCTGGATGATGTCGGGGAGCTGGTGCAGGTTCTGCCGGTGCATCACCGCATTCACCGTGAGCGGCAGGTCAAGCTCGCGCGTCCATTTTGCCACTTCGAGCTTCTTGTGGTGCCCGCCTCTGTAACCGCCAACGCGATCGGCCAGGCCCTCTTCGGTGCCCTGGAAGCTGATCTGCACGTGGCAGAGCCCGGCATCGGCAAGCTCGCTCAGCCGCTCGCGCGTCAGCAGCACGGCCGAGGTGATGAGGTTGGTGTAGAGGCCGACGTCGCTGGCATGCTTGACCAGCTCGACGAGGTCTTTGCGCGCCGTCGGCTCGCCGCCGGAGAAATGGACCTGGAGCACGCCGATCTCGGCGAGTTCGCTCAGGACTTTCTTCCATTCCTCGGTGGTCAGCTCCTTGCCCGAGCGGTCGAGCTCGACCGGGTTGGAGCAATAGGGGCATTGCAGCGGGCAGCGATGGGTGACTTCGAGCAGCACGGCGAGCGGAATGCCGAACGCCTCCGCCGTCGAGCGGCTCTTCTCCAGCACCGCGAGGCTGTCGCTGGCGTCGGGCGGGATGGTGGGATTGCCGAGCACATCGCTCATGACGTCTTCTCCCGGGCCTCCGTGAGAAAGCCCTTGTCGGCGAGATCCTGCAGCATGACAATGACGTCGGCCAGGATCGCCTCGCGCGGCGCGGCGTATTTTGCCGCGAGCTGGTCGGAAACGTCGCCGACATTGCGCTCGCCGTCGCAGAGCTGCAAGACCTCGACCGCGATCTCGTCCGGCGCCAGCACGCGTTCGGGCGCCAGGATCACCCATACTTTCCGCGTTTCGTCATATTTCAGCTTGGCGTGCCTCGGCAGCACCGGCCGGCTCGTCTCGCTGACGCTGATGTTACGCGGCCCGGCCATCAATTGTTCCTCAGCTCGCTTTTTAGTGTTCTTGGGGCACGAACGCGCCCGGCGGAATGTGGCCCTCGACATAGGCGTGTTGGAGCGCGTCGAGTTGGACCCACAGCACGTTGGTCTTGAAGATCAGCGCGTTGCAGACGGACGCGCGTTGCTCGGGCGTCGTGGCATGCGCCTTGACATAGTCGAGTGCAAAGCCGGCATCGCGCGGTGCCTGTGTTAGGCGCCGCTTGAAGTAGCTCATGATATCGGGATTGACGAAGTCATAGTGCTCTAGCATGCCGGCAATGCGCTCTTCGTGCAGGTTCGGCGCGAACAGCTCGGTGAGCGAGGAGGCGATCGCCTCCAGCGGCGACTTCTCGCGGCAATAGTGCACATAGGCCTCAACGGCGAAGCGAGTCGCGGGCAAGATGCCCTCGGTCGATTCCACATAGGCCGTGTCCAGCCCGAGGCCGTCGGTCAGCTTCAGCCAGCGCTCGATACCGCCTTCGGAGCCGATATCGCCGTCATGATCCTCGATGCGGTGGCGCCATTCCAGCCGCGTGGCGCGATCGCGGAAGCGCGAGATCACCACCGCGTCCTTGATCGGGATGGTGCTCTGGTAATAATAGCGGTTCAGCGCCCAGGCCTGGACCTGGCCCTTGTTCAGCTTGCCGCCGTGCAGCAGCTTATGGAACGGATGCAGGCTGTGATAGCGCGTCGCCCCGATATGGCGCAGCGTCGCCTCCAGCTCCTCGGCCGAGTTGAGCCTGATGTCCTTGCCGACCGAGAGCGCGGTCATTCCAGTCAGTGACGCGGCATTCACAGCACGATCTCCGTTCCGTCAGCGGGTATCTGCCAGCCCGCCTGTTCAGCGGCCTTGCGCTCGGGGGAAGCGGGCAGCAGCGCCGGGTTCGAGTTATTGATATGCAGAAATATCTTCCTGTCGAGAGCGAGGTCGGCGAGCCGCGCGATGGTGCCGTGGTCGCCGGACATCGCGACATGGCCCATGCTCTTGCCGGTCTTGTGGCCGAGGCCGGCCTTGATCATCTCGTCGTCCTGCCACACCGTGCCGTCGAAGAACACCAGCGAAGCGCCGTCGATCTCGGCCTTGAGCGCGTCGGTGACCTCGGCGCAGGCGGCGATGAAGTAGAAGCATTTGCCGGTCGATTTTTCGGTGATCTTCAGCCCCAGCGTATCACCTTCGCCGGTGTCGCCGCCTGGATGCACCTTGCCTTCCAGGTACCAGGCCGATTTGCCCGAGACCGCGAAGGGCAGCACCTCAAGTCCTGAGCGCGCCCCGTCCGGCAGCCGCGGCTCGAACGGCTCGTTGATGTCGACCGGCTGGCGCTGCACGTTCTTCTCGTTCAGCACGTTGAAGATGCTGTTGGCCTTCAGGATCGCCAGCACCTTCTCATGCGCATAGACGGTGAAGGGCGAGCCCTCGCGCATCGACAGCAGGCCCGCCACCGCGTCCACTTCGCTGTTGGTCAGGATCACGCCTGCGATCGGCGTATGGCGCAGCGCGCCTGCCTTCGGATGCAGCTGTGGCGTGGCATTCAATTGCTGGCGGAGGTCGGGGGAGGCGTTGATCAGGAACCAGTGCTCGCCGTCGCCGCTGAAGGCGACCGAGGCCTGGGTCCGTTGGAGCTCCTGGCCGTTTTCACGGGCCGCCCGGCAGCCCTCGCAGCCGCAATTCCATTGCGGCACTCCGCCGCCGGCTGCGGCGCCCAGGACGACGACGCGAAGCATGATCCGTCTCCTGGAAGGAACGCTGCGAGGTGGATCTCAGGCCAACACGGTTTCCGTCGGCCGGAAACCTGCCGTGACCGAAAGATCCACCTGCGCTGAACGCAGATCGCCAGCCACTTACTTGCGGGTGGCGCTCACATACATGTTGATTTCCATGCCACAGGGCACTTCGACGATCTTCGGGGCTTTCCAGGCCATTTCGGCTCTCCATTTTCGTGAATTCGGACGTATCCGCCCACGGTTAAAGTAATGCGGGCGGAAAAGTTCGCTAGTGAAATCTTCCCGAGAAACTCATGTTGCGCCGCGAAATATGATGGCGGAACATCACTTCTGAGGACGCAGCCTTGCGCTTGGCGCATTCGGTCGCGAACCCTGTCCTGATAAAGCAGTTGTGAGTGCGGTGCAGCTTTCAATCCGGCACAGGCGACCCAATTGGAACTTCGTGATGCCCAGATATTTCTTCAACACCCGTATCGGCGACGAACTGATCGTGGATCCTGAGGGAGAGGATTTGCGCAATCCCGACCGCGCCTGGGAGGTTGCCCGCCAGATGATTCTGGAGGTGCTGAGATCGGAAGGCACCCAGCCGGCCCTGATGGAGGCGGTCATTGAGGTCACCGACCTCGAAGGCGAGATTGTGCTCGAATTCCCCTTCACCGAGGCATTGCTGGACATCCCCGACCAGTCCGCGACCAGGCATTAGGTCCCCGACTCTCTCCCCGTCATTGCGAGGAGCCCTTGCGACGGAGCAATCCAGACTGCTTCCGCGGAGGCAGTCTGGATTGCTTCGCTGCGCTCGCAATGACGGAGAATGAGGCGCTATCCGGCACCAAACCCGTCCTTCGCCCCTGCGAAATCTGCATGGCTTTGCCGCGTTCCCGGCGCTAAAAGACGCCGGTTACACGGAGCAAACCATGCAAGATCTCTGGCGCCTGTCGGCGGCCGACCTCGCCAACCTCGTCAAAGCCAAAAAGGTCTCCGCCAGGGAGGCCGCGCAGGCCGGCCTCGCCCGGCTCGACGCCGTCAATCCCAGCCTCAACGCCGTGATCGACCACCGGCCGGAGGACGTGCTCAAGCAGGCTGACGCCGTCGATGCCGCCATTGCGAGGGGGGAGGACCCCGGGGTGCTGGCCGGCGTGCCCGTCACCATCAAGGCCAATGTCGACCAGGAGGGCTTTGCCACCACCAACGGCCTCAAGCTCCAGCGCGACCTGATCGCGCGCGAGGACAATCCGGTGGTCGCCAATTTCCGCAAGGCCGGCGCCATTCTGCTTGGGCGCACCAATTGCCCGGCCTTTTCCTATCGCTGGTTCACCACCAACCTGGTCCACGGCGACACCAAGAACCCCCGCGACGCCTCGCTGACGCCGGGCGGCTCGTCCGGCGGCGCCGGTTCGGCGGTCGCGGCCGGCATCGGCCATATCGCCCACGGCACCGACATTGCCGGCTCGATCCGTTATCCCGCCTATGCCTGCGGCGTGCATGGCTTGCGCCCGACCCTGGGCCGCATCCCGGCCTTCAATCCGGCCCTGCCGGAGCGCCCGATCGGGCCGCAGATCATGGCGGTGTCGGGACCGCTGGCGCGCACCGTAAACGACATCAGGATTTCGCTCGCGGCGATGTCGGCCCGCGACATCCGCGATCCCTGGTTCGTGCCGGCGCCGCTGGAAGGCCCCGCGCGGCCCAAGCGCGCCGCGCTCTGCCTCAATCCGGATGGCCTTGCGACCACGCCGGAGGTGAAGGCGGCCGTGAACGATGCCGGCAAGCGGCTGGAGCGTGCGGGCTGGACTGTCGACGTGATCGAGAACGCGCCGCCGATGCGCGAGGCCGTCGAGTGGCAGATAAAACTCTGGCTCGGCGACGGCTACGAGGCGCAACTCGAAATGGCCGAGCGTGAGGGCGATCCCGGCGCGCTGGCGTGCCTGCGCGGCAACCGCGCCAGGGTCACGCCGATGGACCAGGCGAATTACGCCAAGGCATTGACCCGCCGCGCCACGCTGACCCGCGAATGGATGCTGTTCTTCGAGACATATGCCGTGCTGCTGACGCCGGTCTCCGGCGAATTGCCGTTCCCCGATCATCTCGACCGCAAGGACGACTCGTCCTTCAAACGCGTCTGGGAAGCACAGCTGCCGCAGATCGCCACTCCCTTCATGGGCCTGCCGGGCCTCGTGGTCTCCACCGGCCTCGTCGGCAAGGCGCCGGTCGGCGTGCACATCGTGTCCGGCCGCTATCGCGAGGATCTCTGCCTGCTCGCAGGCGAGGCGATCGAGGCGGGCGGCGTGCCGCCGTCGCCGATCGACCCCGTGGGTTAGCGATGTCGGTGATCTACGACTTCAAGGCCAACTCGCTTCTCGGCGAAGAAGTGCCGATGAAACGCTTCGAGGGACAGGTGCTGCTGATCGTCAACACCGCGAGCAAATGCGGCTTCACGCCGCAATATCGCGGGCTGGAGGATCTGCATCGCAATCTCAATCCCCGCGGCTTCTCGGTGCTCGGCTTTCCCTGCAACCAGTTCGGCGCGCAGGAGCCTGGAGCGGCGAGCGAGATCCAGGCGTTCTGCTCGACCAATTACGACGTCACCTTTCCCCTGTTCGAGAAGATCGACGTCAACGGCAGCAATGCGCATCCGTTGTATGAGTACCTGAAACGCCAGCAATCCGGCCTGCTGGGCGCCTCCATCAAATGGAATTTCACCAAATTCCTGGTGGATCGCGCCGGCAAGGTGGTTTCGCGCTACGCGCCGACCGCACGGCCCGAAGGATTGCGGCAGCAAATCGAGACCCTGTTATGAGCGAGACAATCATGAGCGACGAATTTCCGGACCGCCTCTCGGTCGATCCGAACAGTCCCTATTACAACGCCGACATCCTGGCGCGCGACGTCGGCATTCGCTTCAAGGGTGTCGAGAAGACCAATGTCGAGGAATACTGCATCAGCGAAGGCTGGGTCCGCGTCACCGCAGGCAACGCCAAGGACCGCCACGGCAACCCGCTGACCATCAAGGTGCACGGCCCGGTCGAGCCGTATTTCAGGGATAAAAAGTAAGAGCGCGCGCTCTCTCCTCGTCATTGCGAGGAGCCCTTGCGACGAAGCAATCCAGACTATCTCCGCGGATGCATTTCTGGATTGCTTCGCTTCGCTCGCAATGACGAAAGGAAACCCCATGTTTATCCGCATCGTCGACGTCCGCGAGATCACGAAACCGATCTCTTCGCCGATCCGCAACGCCTATATCGATTTCACCAAGATGACGACGAGCCTGGTTGCCGTCGTCACCGACGTCGTCCGCGACGGCAAGCGCGTCGTCGGCTACGGCTTCAACTCCAACGGCCGCTACGGGCAGGGCGGCCTGATCCGCGAGCGCTTTGCCTCGCGTATCCTGGAGGCCGATCCGAAATCGTTGCTGAACGCGGCCGGCGACAATCTCGACCCCGACAAGGTCTGGGGCGCGATGATGACCAACGAGAAGCCGGGCGGTCATGGCGAGCGCTCGGTCGCGGTCGGCACCATCGACATGGCGGTGTGGGATGCCGTGGCGAAGATCGCAGGCCAACCGCTATTCCGCATGCTGGCCGAGCGTCATGGCGTCAAGGCAAATCCGCGCGTGTTCGTCTACGCCGCCGGCGGCTACTATTATCCGGGCAAGGACCTCTCGATGCTGCGCGGCGAGATGCGCGGTTATCTCGATCGCGGCTACAACGTCGTGAAGATGAAGATCGGTGGCGCTGATATCGAGGATGACCGCACCCGCATCGAGGCGGTGCTGAAGGAGATCGGCAAGGACGCGCAGCTCGCCGTCGACGCCAATGGCCGCTTCGATCTGGAGACCGGGATCGCCTATGCCAAGATGCTGCGCGACTATCCGCTGTTCTGGTACGAGGAGGTCGGCGATCCCCTCGACTACGCGCTGCAGGCAGCCCTCGCCGAATTCTATCCGGGGCCGATGGCAACGGGCGAGAACCTGTTCAGCCACCAGGACGCCCGCAATTTGATCCGCTACGGCGGCATGCGGCCCGACCGCGACTGGCTGCAATTCGACTGCGCGCTGTCCTACGGCCTGTGCGAATACCAGCGCACGCTGGAGGTGTTGAAGACCCACGGCTGGTCGCCGAGCCGCTGCATCCCCCACGGCGGCCACCAGATGTCGCTCAACATCGCCGCCGGCCTCGGCCTTGGCGGCAACGAGAGCTACCCCGACCTGTTCCAGCCCTACGGCGGCTTCCCCGACGGCGTCCGCGTCGAGGACGGCCACATCACCATGCCCGATCTCCCCGGCATCGGCTTCGAAGGCAAATCGGATCTCTACAAGGAAATGAAGGCGCTGGCTGAGTAGGGGGCGCGACGGCCGTGCCACAAACTCCGTCATTGCGAGCGCAGCGAAGCAATCCAGAATATTTCCGCGGAGGCAACCTGGATTGCTTCGTCGCAAGTGCTCCTCGCAATGACGATGTGGCGAAAGTCTCGCAATCATCTCTTGGTTGTGATATCATGAATGCTCTCCTCAGCTGAGCACGATCATGAAGCAGCCCTGCGTGTACATGTTCGCCAATCGCCGCAACGGGACGATCTATACAGGCGTCACGTCCAATCCACCGCGCCGCGCGTTCGAGCACCGCGAGGGCTTGGTGAAGGGGTTCTCGTCAAAGTATGGCTGCAAGCTTCTCGTCTGGTACGAGCTGCACGCGACGATGACCGACGCGATCACACGCGAGAAGCAGATCAAGGCCGGCAGCCGGGAAAAGAAGCTCGCGCTGATCGAGAGCGTCAATCCGGACTGGATGGATTTGTACGAGACGCTGATCTGATTGCACCAGGTATTACCGCACACTCCGTCATTGCGAGCGCAGCGAAGCAATCCAGAATATTTCCGCGGAGGCAACCTGGATTGCTTCGTCGCAAGTGCTCCTCGCAATGACGATGTGGCGAAAGTCTCGCAATCATCTCTTGGTTGTGATATCATGAATGCTCTCCTCAGCTGAGCACGATCATGAAGCAGCCCTGCGTGTACATGTTCGCCAATCGCCGCAACGGGACGATCTATACAGGCGTCACGTCCAATCCACCGCGCCGCGCGTTCGAGCACCGCGAGGGCTTGGTGAAGGGGTTCTCGTCAAAGTATGGCTGCAAGCTTCTCGTCTGGTACGAGCTGCACGCGACGATGACCGACGCGATCACACGCGAGAAGCAGATCAAGGCCGGCAGCCGGGAAAAGAAGCTCGCGCTGATCGAGAGCGTCAATCCGGACTGGATGGATTTGTACGAGACGCTGATCTGATTGCACCAGGTATTACCGCACACTCCGTCATTGCGAGCGCAGCGAAGCAATCCAGA
>NZ_JAFCKJ010000014.1 GCF_018130465.1 Bradyrhizobium canariense | reverse complement strand
GCCGCGCAAGCTGCTCGACGTCAGCCGCCTCGCAAAACTCGGCTGGCGCGCGACGACGCCGCTTCACGATGGCTTGACGCGCGCATACGCGGCGTATCAGGCCGGCGCACCGGTGACGGCGCAAGGGCAACAAGCGTAGGAACCTTCATCGCAAGGACGAGTTGGCCGTCGGGCAGGGCGAAAGTCACACGAGGCCGACCGTGCAAGACAACGTGCGCGTGCGCACCACCGCGCAGATCGCGGGCCATCCGATTCATCCGATGCTGGTGCCGATACCGATCGCGTGCTTCATCGGGGCGCTGCTGACCGACATCGCCTACGTCGTCAGCGCCGAGATCATGTGGGCGGATTTTTCGGCCTGGCTTCTGGTGGTCGGCATCATCTTCGGCGTGCTGGCGGCGATCGCGGGCCTGACCGATTTCCTCGGTAACCGCCTGGTGCGGGCACAGGCGCCGGCCTGGCCGCACCTGATCGGCAACGCGGTGGCGCTGGTCCTGGCCATCGTCAACACCATGATCCACATGCGTGACGCCTGGACCTCGGTGTGGCCAACCGGGCTCGCGCTTTCGGTGATCACCGTGCTGATCCTGCCCGTCACCGGCTGGCTTGGCTGGGCCATGGTGTACCGCCACGGCGTGGGAGTTGCGCGATGAAATTCTCAATCGCTCGCGCGCTGTTGTGCTCTTCGCTGCTGGGCCTGGCCGCCTGCAACGACGGCAGCGGCGATCCGAAGGCGCAAACCGGCGCCAACCCGACGCTTCCCGACATCCAGCAATATCTGCTGCCGCCGATGCACATCGCCCGCATCGTCGGCTGGAAGAAGGACGAGACCCCGGCCGTTGCGCAGGGCTTGCAGGCAAAGGCCTTCGCGACGGGCTTGCAGCATCCGCGATTCCTTTACGTGCTTCCCAACGGCGACGTGCTGGTGGTGGAATCCAAGGCGCCGAAGGGTGCCCCGATCAAGCGGCCCAAGGAAATCGTGATGGGATACATCGAGTCCTGGGCGACATCCGGCGGCGATACCGGCGAGAGCAACCGCATCACGCTGCTGCGCGACAGCAATGGGGACGGCGTGCCGGACACGCAAAGCGTCTTCCTCGACCATCTCAACTCGCCGTTCGGTGTCGCGCTGGTCGGGAACGACCTCTATGTCGCCAACACCGACGCGATAGTTAGATATCCCTACACGGAGGGTGATGCGAAGATCACCGCGCCGGGCACGGTGCTGACGCCGCTGCCGGGCGGGCCGATCGACCATCACTGGACCAAGAGCCTGGTCGCGAGCCCCGACGGTTCAAAGCTCTATGCCGGCGTTGGCTCCAACAGCAACATCACCGAGAACGGCATGGAGGCCGAGCACAATCGCGCCGCCATCCTCGAGGTCGACCGTGCCAGCGGCCGCTGGCGCATCTTCGCGAGCGGCCTGCGCAATCCCAACGGCCTCAGCTTCGAGCCGCAGACCGGGGCGCTGTGGACGGTGGTGAACGAGCGCGACGAACTCGGTCCCGATCTCGTTCCGGACTACATGACATCGGTGAAGGACGGCGGCTTCTATGGCTGGCCCTACAGCTATTACGGCCGGCACGTCGATCCCCGCGTCAAGCCGCAGCGGCCCGACCTCGTCGCAAAGGCGATCGTACCTGACTACGCGTTGAGCTCGCATGTCGCGCCGCTCGGAATGGCCTTCAACACAAGCGCTGGTCTGCCGGCCGCCTATCGCGGCGGCGCCTTCGTCGGCGAGCATGGCAGTTGGAACAGGCAGGTCTTGAACGGCTACAAGGTGGTGTTCGTGCCGTTCATGGATGGCAAGCCGAGCGGTCCGCCGCAGGACGTCGTCACCGGCTTCCTCAACAACGACAACCAGGCGCGTGGGCGGCCCGTCGGCGTCGCCATCGACAAGACCGGCGCGCTGCTGGTCGCCGACGACAGCGGCAACACGGTCTGGCGCGTAACGGCGGCGCATCCGCAGCTCACGCAGCGATAGATATCGAGGAGTTACACCATGGGCCTTGCTCAATACGCCATCGTACCGGTGCAGGACGAATGGGGCGTGCTTCACGACGGCAACGTCAACGGTAAATACGCCACCAAGGAATCGGCGTTCGAATCGGCGGTGGCCGCCGCCTCGTTGGCGCTTCGCCAGGGCCACGAAGTCCATGTCAGCGTGCCCGGCCGGGAAGCCGGCGAGAACGCGCTCGGCAGCTAGGAGTTCGCCCCCTGCTGCCGGCTGCTGACAAGAAGAAGTTGCTCTGCGGCTGACGCTGCGGTGCCATTCGGAACCATCATTCCCGATTCTCGCATCTCCAGCTAAGACAGGTGTCACAGGCGTGATCTGCGCCTGGCGGGCAGGCGACGGTTGGAATGCGGTTTCTGAAATCTGACAGGAGGCTCATCGGCGTCCTGGTGGTGCTCGCGGTCTCCCAACTTGTTGGGTGGGGTACGATAGGTCTTCCCGCCATCGTCGGACGCGATCTCGCGGCCGATCTCGGCATGAGCCTGCCGGCGGTGTTCGCCGGGACGTCCGTTCTCTACGTGTCGATGGGGCTGTGCGCGCCCTGGCTCGCCAAGTCGTTTGCGCGGCACGGCGCACGAAAGGTCATGATATCAGGCACGGTCCTCACCGTGCCGGGCTTCATACTGCTGTCCCTCGCGCGCGAGCCGATGCTGTATTTCGCCGCCTGGATCGTCCTCGGCATCGCCGGCAGCGCCACGCTTTCGACCGGCGCCTATATCATGCTGAACGAGGTCGCCGGGCGGCAGGCCAAGAACGCCATCGGCGCGCTCATGCTGGTGACGGGCCTGTCGAGCAGCATCTTCTGGCCGACGACGTCTTTCCTCAGCGGTCAGCTCGGCTGGCGCGCGATGTGCCTCGTCTACGCGGCGATGATGATCGTCATCAACCTTCCGCTCTATGCGTTCCTCGCACCGCGCCGGAAAATCGCCGGGGATCGTGGTGGCGAGCCGGTGAAACATTCGCCGCCGCCTGCCATTCCCAGGAGCACCTTCAGCCTCGTCGTCGCCGCGATCACGCTGAATGCCTTCGTCAATTTTGGCATCGGCGCCATCATGATTGAGTTGCTCCGGGCGGAGGGGCTTCCCCCGGCGCAGGCGCTTGCGTTCGGCTCGATGCTGGGCGTGATCCAGGTCAGCGCCCGCGGGCTCGATTTTCTCGGTGGAGGGCGGTGGGACGGGATCACGACCGGGCTCGTGGCGGGCACGGCATTGCCGGTGGCCATGATGCTGCTGATGACGGGCGAGGGCGCGACCTGGGCGGTCGCGGTCTTCATCCTGCTCTACGGCGCCGGCAGCGGCGCGATGGCGGTGGCGCGGGCGACGATCCCGCTGGTGTTCTACGATCAGGCCGAGTTCGCCAAGGCAATGTCGATGATCGCGCTGCCGCTTAATCTCGCATCCGCGGTCTCGCCGCCGCTCCTTGTCGGCCTGCTCACCCAGTTCGGCAGCCGCGGCGCGCTTGGTCTCACCTTCGTCTGCTCCTGCGCCACGGTGCTGATCCTGGTCCTGCTCGGCCGCCGCCGACCGCAGGTGGCTGCGGCGGCCGCGACCTGAAATATTCGCACTGCGGAAATTGACCACGCGGGTGACCTGTCCTGGCGAGCGAGGGGATGGCCGTATGCCGCCAGTGCAGTGCTCAGAGCGCGAAAATGGTGTATCCGCAGGGAGCGCGGCCCGCCGCAAGCCGCCGCGCCAAGATCCAGTTCCCCGGAGGAAATCGACATGTCGGCCCTGCCGCTCTCAGGCATCAAGATCCTTGACCTCACCCGCGTGCTTGCCGGGCCCTTGTCGGCCCAGATGCTGGGCGATTTGGGCGCGGAGGTGATCAAGATCGAGCGGCCGGGCACCGGTGACGACGCGCGCGCCTTCGGCCCGCCTTATCTGACCGACCCTGATGGCAAGGCCAACAACAACAACTCGTTTTACCTCTGCGCCAACCGCAACAAGAAGTCGGTCACGGTGAACATCGCCAAGCCCGAGGGACAGGCGATCATCCGCGAGCTCGCCAAGGACGTCGACGTCTTCATGGAGAACTACAAGGTCGGCGATCTCAAGCGCTACGGCCTCGACTACGAGACCATCAAGGCGATCAATCCCGGCATTATCTATTGCTCGGTGACCGGCTTCGGCCAGACCGGACCTTATGCGCCGCGCGCCGGCTATGATGCCATCCTGCAGGCGATGGGCGGCCTGATGAGCGTCACCGGCCATATCGACGGCGAGCCCGGCGAGGGCCCGATGAAGGTCGGCCCGTCGATCGTCGACTACATGACCGGCATGAACACCTCGATCGGGATTCTCTCGGCGCTCTACCATCGCGACGTCAATGATGGCGTGGGACAGCATATCGACGTCTGCCTGTTCGACACCGTCATCGCATCGTTGTCGCACTGGCTGCAGATCTACCTCGTCAACGGCAAGACGCCGCCGCGCCGCGGCACCTGGGGCAATGGCGGCATGCCGGCCGGCGTGTTCCGCTGCACCGACGGTGAGCTGATGCTGGTGGTCGGCAATGACGGCCAGTTCCAGCGCACCTGCGCCGTGCTCGGCGAGCCCGAGCTTGCGAGCGACAAGCGCTTCGTCAAGAACAACGACCGCGTCGTGCACGGCAAGGAGATCATGGCGATCTTCGCCGGCCTGTTCCTGAAGCAGCCGGTGGCCTATTGGCTGGACAAGCTGGAGGAGGCCGGCGTGCCCTCTGGCCCGATCAACAATTTCGAGCAGGTGTTTTCCGATCCGCACGTCCAGTCGCGCGGCATGCGGGTGAAGGTCGACCATCCCTTCCAGCCCGATCTCTCGCTGATCCGCAACGCGCTGACGCTCTCGGAGACCCCGATCGAGACCTACCGCGCCCCGCCGCTGCTCGGTGAGCACACCCAGGAGGTGCTCGGCGGCAAGCTCGGCTATGATGCCGGCAAGATCGAGACGCTGAAGCAGCAGGGTATTATCTGATCTTGTTTCCCTCTCCCCTTGTGGGAGAGGGTGGCTTCGCGAAGCGAAGACGGTGAGGGGTTCGCTCCGCGAGTAAAACTCTTGCTTGAGCGCGTGGATAGAACCCCTCATCCGGCGCTTCGCGCCACCTTCTCCCACAAGGGGAGAAGGGAAGACGGCGCCGATCGTGTTGAGAGAGACGAGCAAGGGACAGCACGCATGACCCCCACCAAAACCATCATCACCTGCGCGATCACGGGCAACCTGACCAAGCCCGAGCAGTCGCCGCATCTGCCGATCACGCCCGAGCAGATCGCGACATCGGCGCTGGAAGCGGCCGAAGCCGGCGCCGCCATCGCCCATATCCATGTCCGCGATCCCGCGACGGGGCGGCCCTCGATGGCGATCGATCTCTACCGCGAGGTGGTTGAGCTGATCCGCGCCCGCAACAACAGCCTGGTCATCAACCTGACGACCGGTCCGGGCGGACGTTTTGTTCCTTCGATCGAGGATCCCCGCGTCGCCGGGCCGGGCACCACGCTGCTGCCCCCCGAAAAGCGCGTCGAGCATATCGAGCTGCTCAAGCCCGACATCTGCACGCTCGATCTCAACACCATGAATTCCGGCGGCGAGGTCGTGATCAACACCCCGCGCAACGTCCGCATCATGGCCGAGCGGATGAAGGCGGCCGGCGTGCTGCCGGAGATCGAGCTGTTCGATTCCGGCGACTGCCATCTGGCGCGCGACCTCTTCGCCGATGGCACGCTGAAGGGACCGGGCCTGTTCTCGCTCGTGCTCGGCGTCAAGTACGGCTTCTCCGCCACGCCGGAGACGATGTTCTATGCCCGCAGCCTGCTGCCGCCGGGCGCGATCTGGTCCGGTTTCGGTATCGGCCGCGCTGAATTTCCGATGGTGGCGCAGGCCTGGCTGCTCGGCGGCCACGTCCGCGTCGGCATGGAGGACAATCTCTATATGTCCAAGGGCGTGCTGGCGAAGACCAATGCCGAGCTGGTCGCGCACGCCGCCGGCATCCTGAAGAGCCTCGGCGCGAGCGTCGCGACCGCCGTTGAGGCGCGCGCGATGCTCGGGCTTGCCTGAGCGACACAAGTCCCGATCAGACGCGCCCGGCTGGCCGTCTTATGACCGGAGTCCGGGAAGCCAGACGCCGAGAACGCCGATCGGGTTGTACACTCTCTGGCGGCGGGGTGGCACAACGAGCTTCTGCTCCGACCCGCCGAACGTGTTGGAAACCAACTTGGCGACGTTGGCGGCTCCCACGCCGTCGGCTTCGTTGAAATAGTCGATGCCTGCGCCGCCTTGCGTGTCGGCGTCAGCCTCTGACCCCTGCACGGCATAGCCAGCCTTGGTCAACGCCTCCTTGACCTTGTTGACGACGTCATCAGGCTGGCCGGCCGTATGAAGATACAGGCGGAAGCGCTTAGGATCGTTGTTGTCCTGCTTGACGCTGCTGGTCGCCTGCGCCGTATTGATCGCAAGTGGAGGCGTGGATCCGAGTTCGTCGCGACTGCAGTCGCCCAGCCCGTTGAAGCACGCCTGCACCTTCTGCGAGACCGCAGCCTTCACCAGGCTGGTGTCGGTCTTCGGGTCAATGACGTTGTCCTTGGGAATTCGCTTGACCGCGCGATAGCCGATCGCGATCGGGCGAAGGAACGTCTGCTTGAGTGACTGGCCATTCGAGGTCTCGATTTGCAACGTCGTTTCGTTCCCGGCCGGCCGAGCCGTCGTCGTCTCGGGCGTGTTCGCGGCCGTCCCTTTTTCCAGCTTGACGGTGCGGCCCGGCCCTCCCATCGCGGTCTCGCCTGAGCGCGACCGATGGGTGCTTTGGTCGATGTAGCGTGCGAGGTAGACGCGGTTAACTAGCACCACCTGGAGCGGATACCTGTATGGATTGCTCGACGATGATGATGCCCCGCCAGCGTCCACTGTTGATGGATCATTGCTGTCTTTCGGCTTCAAATCGAACGCGCGCGGCGTCACGAAGGCAAGGTGCCTGCGCAGGGTTTCGTCGGTACAGCGGTTGGGATCGTTCCTGTCGGAACAGAATTTCTCGAGTTCGCCGACGGCTTCGATACTCGGTATTCCGTAGGTCTCCGCGACCGGGATGTTGAGCTCTATTCCGCTGTCCGACTTGAAACCGAATGTCGTCGAGAGCCAACCGAGCAGGCCGCCGCTGAAGCCGCTTTGCTGCTTGATCGTGAAGCCCGGGAACGCCGCGATCGGCAGTGTAGTGCGTTTCTCGGGATGGCTCAGTATGCCTTCCGCGTTGGGCTCCTGATCCCAAGGCCGGGTCTGGTCGGTCGGGCGCGGCTTGGTGTTCGGAAACAGGTAGGACTGCCGATAGGCTTTATCGAGGTCGGCCGTGAGGTCTTGATGCGTCAGCTTGATCGAGCGCAGCGCCAGAGCGGTGCGCGAAGGCTGCCCGTTCTCGCTGTCATCCAGGACCGCGTAGATGTCGCCGACGGCGACATCCTCTTCGGGCGGGAAAACCGGATCGATGCCGAGCTTGCTGATGGTGGCATTCCATTCTTCGATGACATTGGTATTGCTGGGTCCCGTCCCGAGCCATGCCAGAAGAAGGGATGAGGCGGCAGCGAATACGACCAGAGCGGCAACGATTTGGCCAATCCTTTGCCACCGAAGCGACGGAACGGAAAATCGCATTGGATGCCTCAAAATGAAATAAACGCATGAAATGTTGTTCACCATAGCCGAGGCATAGGCACAAGCAAAGATAGCCGTATCAAATAATACAACTTTTCTGCGGTTGGGACACAAGTGACCTGAAGACAAGTTGGCGCGAATGCTTGGCCTTGCGCGCGCGATGCTCGGGCTTGCCTGAGGCTTGCGGGCAATCCCCAGATAATCCCGGTCCGTACTCACACAGGCTTTCGCTCCGCGCGCGACTCAGATTCGATCCGTCCACTCAGTCCGGGAGGGAACGAATGTCCTACACGATCGGGTTTCAGGCCAAGAACCAGAAGGCAATTCTGGCGACCGAGGCGGCAACGGCCAACCAGGCCGTCGCGATCATTGCCGCGCTGCGGCAAAGCGCCGACGAAATAAAGTTCATCCGCTCGCCGCAGGAAGGTGACATGGGCATCGAGATGCTGCTGCTGCTCGCCAAGGAAGAGGCCGAGGAGATGCCGCAGCACGCCTAGGCGGTTCGGCGAGCAAACTTCGATCAGAAGCGAAGCATGACGGCTGCAAGATGATGTAGCAAGCCGTCATCTCGCTTGAACCGAAGGTGGCCGCCCATGAAACCTGAAATGAAACGCGAAGCGCTTCGCGTCGAACCGATCTCGACATTCCTCGATCGCTGGAAGGCGCCGACCTCGCCGGTCACGCGCGCCGGCAACATGATCTTCGTCGCCGGCCTGCCGCCGTTCGACCCCGAGACGGGCGAGATCGCGGAAGTCCCGATCGAACGGCAGAGCGAGCTCGTCATGGAGCAGATGAAGCTGTGCCTTGAGACGGCGGGCGCGAGCCTCGACAACGTCATGAAGTGCAACGTCTATTGCACCTCGACAAAACACTTCGCTGCGTTCAACGCCGTCTATGCGCGCTATTTCCCGCACGATCCTCCCGCGCGGATCTTCGTCTGCACGCCGGAATGGTTCGGCCCCTTCGACGTCGAGATCGACTGCATCGCGATGATGTGAGGGGGGCTAGCGGGCGTCGCGCGCCAGTGCGCGCGCCTTCGTCTCCACCTTTCCCGCCGTCAGCGCCATCGTCGCGACGCTGACCACCCGCGCAATCACGTCCTCGACGTCGTCGAGGTCGCATTTGCCTTCCGACAGCTTTATCAGCCGCTCGCTCTCGCGGATGGTGTGGTGTGCCATCGCGAGCGCGAAATTCAGGCCCCAATAGATATCGACGTCACTGCGGTCGGGCAGGGCGCGGCGCATCGCGCCGGCGAATTTCCGCAAATGGTCGATCTCGCGGTTCTTGATGCGGCGGATCGGCGGCACGGATTCGATCGAGGCGCGGATCATGAAGCGCGCCGCGGCCGAGCGCTGGTTCTCGGGGCCAAGGCAGCCGCGCAGCGTCGGGCCGACCAGGGCATGCAGGATCAGCTCGATCGGCGCGCGGCCGCCGCCTTGCTCCTCCGCCGCCTTCAGTTCGCGCAAACGCTCGCGGTTGGTGGCGATCGAACGGGTGACGAACAGCTCCGCGATCAATTCGTCCTTCGAGCCGAAATGATAGTTCACCGCCGCGAGGTTGACATTGGCCTCCGCGACGATGTCGCGCAGCGTCACGTCGCCGAACCCGCGATCGGCATAGAGCCGTTCGGCGGCGGCGAGAATGGCAGTCCGGGTATGATCGCTGGCCATGGGAGCCCCTCGGGGAGGGAGTTGCAATTCAAACAGTTGTATGAAACTATCGTTTGAAGGCCGGGAAAGTCAATCCGCAATCGGGACTCGTTCGCAAACGCGCGAACCGGTTCCGAAGCGTCCGCAAGCCGCGCATTCGCGCTTGCAGGTCGCCCGGTGCGGGAGGACAGTCCGGCGCAAAACAAGTTCGCCAAAACAAGTTCGCCAAAACAAGTTCGCCAAAACGAGTTGGCAAAGACGAGGAGCGTCCCATGGATTTCGATCTGTCGCCGAAGCAGAAGGAATGGCTCGACCGCGTGCGGTCCTTCATGACCAAGCACGTGCGTCCGGCGGTGCCGGTCTATGATGAGCAGGATCGCACCGGCGAACGCTGGAAGGTGATCCCGGTGCTCGAAGACCTCAAGAAGAAGGCGAAGGCCGAAGGCCTCTGGAACATGTTCATGCCGCCGAACGAGCATGAGGATGACGAATTTCGCGGCGCGGGATTGACCAATCTCGAATACGCGCTGCTTTCGGAGCAGATGGGCCACATCTCCTGGGCCTCCGAAGTGTTCAACTGTTCCGCGCCCGACACCGGCAACATGGAAGTGTTCATGCGCTACGGCTCCAAGGAGCAGAAGCGCAAATGGCTGCGTCCGCTGATGGACGGCGAGATCCGCTCCGCCTTCCTGATGACGGAACCGGCGGTGGCCTCGTCTGATGCCACCAACATCGAGACCAGCATCGCGCGCGACGGCGACCACTACGTCATCAACGGCCGCAAATGGTGGTCGTCCGGCGTCGGCGATCCCCGCTGCAAGATCGCGATCCTGATGGGCAAGACCGATTTCAAGGCGGCCAAGCACCAGCAGCAGTCGCAGATCCTGGTTCCGCTCGACACCCCCGGCATCAAGGTCGAGAAGATGCTGCCGGTGTTCGGCTTCGACGACGCGCCGCATGGCCACGCCCAGGTGCTGCTCGACAACGTGCGGGTGCCGAAGGAGAACATCCTGCTCGGCGAAGGCCGCGGCTTCGAGATCGCGCAGGGCCGCCTCGGTCCCGGCCGTATCCATCACTGCATGCGCACCATCGGCAAGGCCGAGGAGGCGCTTGAGAAGATGGTGAAGCGGCTCACCTCGCGCACTGCATTCGGCAAGCGGATCGTCGAGCATTCGGTGTGGGAGCAGCGCATCGGCGAGGCCCGTACCAATATCGAGATGACGCGTCTGCTGTGCCTCAAGGCCGCCGACATGATGGACAAGGTCGGCAACAAGACCGCGCAGGCCGAGATCGCCATGATCAAGGTCGCGGCGCCCAACATGGCGCTGAAGATCATCGACGAGGCGATCCAGGCCTTCGGCGGTGCAGGTGTCTCGGACGAAGCCGGCCTTGCCAAGGACTACGCTCACATCCGCACGCTCCGTCTCGCCGACGGCCCGGACGAGGTGCACAATCGCGCCATTGCCAGGCTTGAAGTTCGGAAGTATGCAAACTCTTCCAGTCACTAAAAGGGAAAGCCCTGCGGCGCTCCCGATCTGAAGAAACGACGGGGCATGATCCGCTTTCGGAATGACCGCTTGACGCAAGTGCGTCAGCGGTTACCGATTAGGATCATGCTCGACCTGAAATGGTCAGGACTGAAGAGGGAGCGTCATCGTGGCTGACGGCGTCAGGAAAGACGAAGAATTCTCGGGCACCAAGCCGGTCGAGGAGCGTCATCGTATCGACGAGATGCGGCTCGAAGCCTGGATGCGCGGCAACGTCGAGGGCTATCAGGGACCGCTGGTCGTCCTGCAGTTCAAGGGTGGCCAGTCCAACCCGACCTACCGGCTCGACACGCCGAACCGCTCCTACGTGATGCGCAGAAAACCGTTCGGCAAATTGTTGCCGTCGGCGCATGCGGTCGATCGTGAATACCGTGTGATCGCGGCGCTGGGAAAACAGGGTTTTCCGGTCGCGAAGGCCTATGCGCTGTGCCAGGACGACAGCATCATCGGTTCGGCCTTCTACATCATGTCGATGGAAGACGGGCGGGTGTTCTGGGATCCGACGCTGCCGAGCCAGACGCCGGAGGACCGCCGAAAGATCTTCACCAGCAAGATCGAGACGCTGGCAAACCTCCATATGTTCGATCCCACAGCGATCGGTCTTGGCGACTTCGGCAAGCCCGGCAACTACTTTGCCCGACAGATCGATCGTTGGACCAAGCAGTATCGCGCCTCCGAGACCCAGACCATTCCGGAGTTCGAGAAGGTCGCCGAATGGTTGCCGAAGACCGTGCCGGAGCAGGCGCGCATCTCGATCGTCCACGGCGACTATCGCCTCGACAACATGATTTTCCACGCGACGGAACCGCGCGTGCAGGCCGTGCTCGATTGGGAGCTGTCGACGCTCGGCGATCCCATGGCCGACTTCACCTATCTGCTGATGCAGTGGGTCATGCCGGGCCTGGACGGCGCCGACCTCAAGGCGTTGAATATCCCGAGCGTGGAAGAGGCCGCGCAGATCTATTGCAACGTCACCAAGATGACGGTGCCTGATCTCAACTGGTATTTTTCTTACAACCTGTTCCGCCTCGCCGGCATCACGCAAGGAATCGCCGGCCGCGTCCGCGACGGCACCGCCGCGAATGCCAAAGCCCTCGAATCCGCCAGGCGCACCGTGCCGCTGTCGAAGGCGTCGTGGGACTACGCGCAGAAGGCGGGCGCGGTGTAGGGACTAATAAGAAGGCGCGGTCGATGGCCGCGCTTTTCGGTTGTGCGCCGTTCTCGTGTCCCGGACGCGGCGCAGCACGAAGTGCTGCCCCGCAGAGCCGGGACCCAGTCATGCCGCCAAGGTATTCAGCTCATCCGTGAGATCGCGCCAATCCGGATTGAGCTCCTCGATCAGCTTGAGCTTCCAGGCACGCCGCCATCGCTTCAGCGAATGTTCGCGCGCGCGAGCTTCGAGCACTGACTCGAAGGTTTCGAAATAGACCAGGAGAGTTACGCCGTATTGCCGCGTGAAGCCAGATATGAGTTTGGCCTTATGCTCGGTCATTCGCCGGGCGAGATCGTTGGTGACTCCCACATAAAGAGTCCCGTTTCGCTGGCTCGCGAGGATGTACACGAAGTAGAGCATGTCCATGCAACCGTCGTCCTATAGTAGCGCGACTTAAGATTGCATGTTTCGACCCGATCGCCAAGCACCTCTGGGTCCCGGCTCTGCGGAGCGTCACTTCGTGCCGCACCGCGTCCGGGACACGAGACCGGATTTCCCGGGGTCTATATTTCCATCGTGGCGGGACGGATTAGCGGCGGTGCTCGTGTCCCGGACGCGGTGTAGCGCGTAGCGCTGCTCCGCAGAGCCGGGACCCAGTTGGTCGCAGTCACCGATCATTTCTTCGCACAATGCGCGATCAGCCTCTCCACGAACCCCGCGCACTTCTCCAGCTCCGCCATCTCCACGAATTCGTCCGGCGTGTGCGCCTGCGCGATCGATCCGGGGCCGATCACCACTGACGGGATATCGGCCATGCTGGCAAACAAACTCGCCTCGGTGCCGAACGCGACCTTGGCGTGGTCGTTGCGGCCCGCGAGGCTCTTGGCCAGGGTGACGATTGTCGCGTCGGCCGCCGTGTCGAGCGCGGGGTAATCGAGGATCTCCTCGAAATCGATGCCGCAGTCCGGATGCTGCTTTTTCATCGCGGGCTCGAGCTCGGCCTTCGCCCAGGCGACAATCGCATCCGTGACTTCCCGCGACTCGGTGATGCCGATGCCGCGGCATTCGAAATCCACGGTGCAGGTATCCGGCACGATGTTCAGCGCGGCGCCGCCATGCACGATGCTGGTGAGTAGCGTCGAGTGCGGAACGTCGTAGAGGCTGTCGGTCGCTCGCACGGCTGCGAGCGCCACCGCACGACGGCGAATCTCGACGATCAGCTCGGCCGCATATTCGATCGCATTGACGCCATCGGGCGCGATCGAGGAGTGGCGCGCGAGCCCGCGGAACGTCGCGCGCACGCCGTGCTTGCCCTTGTGGCCGATGATGACCTTCATCTCGGTCGGCTCGCCAATGAAGGCGCCGAGCGGTTTTATCCGCTTCTTCGCGACCTCGTGCAGCATCGGCCGAACGCCGACGCAGCCGATCTCCTCGTCATAGGAGATGGCGAGATGAATCGGCGTTGCGAGCTTCGCCTCCAGCATCTCCGGCACCATGGCAAGGCACACCGCGACAAAGCCCTTCATGTCGGTGGTGCCGCGGCCGTAGAGCTTGCCGTCGCGCTCGACCAGCTTGAACGGATCGTGGCTCCAGTCCTGGCCGACCACAGGCACGACGTCGGTATGGCCCGACAGCACCAGGCCGGGGCGGTCCTCGGGTCCAATGGTGACCCACAGCGAGGCTTTCTGTCCGGTCTCGTCGACGATGCGCTCACCCTTGACGCCGAGGAAAGCGAGATAGCTCTCGATGTGGGCGATCAGGGGCAAATTGGTGCGGTCGCTGATGGTGTCGAAGCCAACGAGGTCGGCGAGAAGGTGGCGGATGCGATCGGGTCTTGAACTCGGGAAGATCGGGTTGGGCATTGTCATTTCTTGTCGGAGGGAGATGGAGGCTAAGGTTGCTTGCATGAACCATACCAACGTGGTGCGCCAATGAGCAAATCAACATCGGTTTGTAGGGTGGGTTAGCGTAGCGTAACCCACCACTTCCGTCTCTGCAGTATGGTGGGTTACGCCTTGCACCTCGTCTCGCGGAACCACCACGAATGTGATCGGCAACCCACCCTACAAGCCCTTGTATTGCCCGTCGGGCAAAACACCCAAACCGTCGGTCAATCCGCCCTGGCGAAAATATTCCACTTTACCGAAATTCGGAATTGGCGGATAGTGCGCCCACTCCGGCCCAAGGAAGAGGGGCGTATCGCGATCGTCACGAACGTGGGCCGGGCGGCGGTGGACGTGAGTTGCATCGGCGCGAAAAGCTTCGCAGGGCAGGCGACTGTGAGCGAAGACTTCGCGCCAACGACAGGTGTAGCTCGTGTACGGCGAAATCGTGTGGTCCTGACGCCCGGGGTCTGTGCGTCAAGTCTTGCGGTGATGTGGCGGTCCGACCGGGACGCTTGCATCAGTCATCTGCACGGCGACGGGGGCAATAGTGCATCGCTCCCCGGGGAGAGCACGACATAAGCCGTAAAACCACTGCGCAGGGAAGGCCGGTTGTTGTGGCTTCACCTGTATGCCGCTGTGCAGCTTTTTTTAACACACGCTTTCGCACAGTGGACCGCGGGTGCCAGCCGGCACCCGGTCTTCCCTGCGCCCTCTTTCATATGGGGGGTGAAGCGACGAAGCAAAGCTCGGGCGCAATGAGCCGCGAGGATGCGATCTCATGTCAGTCATTCGACAACGCTCTCGTGCCCCGGACGCAGCGCAGCGCCTCTTAGCGGTGCGCTGCAGAGCCGGGGCCCATGCAACAGCGAGTGCGTGGCCTGCTGGGTCCCGGCTCTGCGCAGCAACGCGAAGAGGCGTTGCAGCGCGTCCGGGACACGAGAGAGAGGAGTGCCGTTACGACATACTCCGTCATTGCGAGCGCAGCGAAGCAATCCAGAGTCTTTCCGCGGGGGCAGTCTGGATTGCTTCGCTGCGCTCGCAATGACGATGCTGCAGTTGCGCACTATCTCCCCAACGTCGTCCCGGCGAAGGCCGGGACCCAAAACCACAGGGAGCAATTTTGCGAAGACCAGTCGTTCGGGATTTGCACCGTGCACAAGCCGATAGACCTCGCGGTATGGGTCCCGGCCTTCGCCGGGACGACCGGGAACGCTAAACCGGCTTGCCCGTATACGGCATCGACGCTGTCAGCCCGCCGTCCACCGGGAACGCCTGACCATTCACATACGACGCCTCGTCGCTGGCCAAAAACAATCCCATCGCGGCGAGCTCGTGCGGTTGGCCCGGGCGCTTGAGCGGATTGAGCTGGCCGATCTTGTCGGCCGTGCCGCGCTCCTTGGCGCGGTCGAAGATCGGCTTGGTCATGCCGGTCTCGATCAGGCCCGGGCACACCGCGTTGATGCGCACGCCGGTGCCGGTGAGCGAATAGGCGGTGGTCTGCACCAGGGAGATGACGCCGGCCTTGCTTGCGGCATAGGGATGACCGCTGGCCCCGGCCTTGAGACCCGCGACGGACGCGGTCAGCACGATTGCGCCGGACTGCTGCTTCACCATGTGCGGCATCGCATGCTTCACCGCGAGGAACGGCCCGATCAGATTGATCCGCAAAACCTCCTGCCACTGTTCCACGGTCTGCTCGCCGAGCGGGACGAGTCCGCCGGAGACGCCGGCATTGGCCCAGATCACGTCGAGCCGGCCGTGCGTCTTCACCGCCTTGTCGATCACGGCCATGACGTCCTTTTCCGAGCCCGCGTCCGCCATCATGGCTTCCGCGACACCGCCGGCCTTCTTCACCTCGTCGACCGTCTCCTTCACCGCCTCGGTGCGATCGACGGCGATCAGCTTGGCGCCTTCCCTGGTGAACAGCAGCGCAGCTGCGCGGCCGATGCCGCTGCCGGCACCGGTGATGATGACGGATTTGCCTTGCAGACGGCCCATGCGTTTTCTCCCTTTGGTTCGTACGCGACGCTTGCCGCGCGACGGAATTTCAAACAAGATTTCAAACGGTAAAGTGTCTTGAGACACGTCCGCTACTGACGTACAGCGACATCAGACGGGATGGAAGGGTTTCGATGGCAGGTGCAGACAAGCCCAATGTGGTCACGACACGCTGGTGGTGGGTCCGTCACGCGCCGGTGCGAAATGACGGCGGCAATATCTACGGTCAGTCCGATCTCGCCTGCGACACCGGCGATACTTACGTCTTCAATGCTGTTGCCAAGGTGCTGCCACGCAAGGCGGTCTGGTATTCGAGCAATCTGATGCGCACGCACCAGACCGCCGAAGCGATCTGGGCGGCGGGCTTCCCGAGGCCTGCGGCGATGAAATGGGAAGCGGATCTCGCCGAACAAAACCTCGGCCGCTGGCAGGGCATGAACCGCGCCGAGTTCATCGCCAGCCGTCCCGTCGGCTCGAGCTGGTTTGCCGACATCAACGAGCCTGCGCCCGGCGGCGAAAGCTTCATGGACCTCTACAACCGCACCCGCCGCACCATCGAGCGGATCAACAGTGAGGTGGCCGGGCAGGACGTGATCGCGGTCGCGCATGGTGGCACCATCAAGGCGGCGCTGGGGCTGGCGCTCGACGGTCAGCCGGAGCGGGGGCTCGCGTTCGATATCGACAATTGCTCGGTGACGCGGCTCGATCATTTCGCAAGCCCCGAGCGCAATGTCTGGCGGCTGCCGATGGTGAACCAGCAGCCGTGGATCGCGGACGATGCGCATGCGGCGATGCATCAACTCGCGGGACCGGAAGTCAAGAAGCTCGCCTGAGCAATTGCCCGGTCGCGCGGACGCGGCGTAAGCTTCAAACAATCAAAACGTACTCTGGGAGAGAAACATGACCTTGTTCGACATGAAGGGGAAAGTCGCCGTCATCACCGGCTCGACGCGCGGCATCGGGCTTGCGATCGCCGAGCGCATGGCCGAGCACGGCGCCAAGGTCGTGATCTCCTCGCGCAAGGCCGACGTTTGCGACCAGGTCGCGAAGTCCATCAACGACAAGTTCGGCAAGGGCACCGCGGTCGCTATCGCCGCCAACATCTCCTCGAAGGAAAACCTGCAAAACCTCATCGACGAGAGCAATCGCGCCTTCGGCAAGATCGACGTGCTGGTCTGCAACGCCGCGTCGAACCCGTATTACGGTCCGCTCGCCGGCATCTCCGACGATCAGTTCCGCAAGATTCTCGACAACAACATCGTCGCCAACAACTGGCTGATCTCGATGGTGGTGCCGCAGATGATCGAGCGCAAGGACGGCTCGATCATCATCGTCTCCTCGATCGGCGGATTGAAAGGCTCGACCATCCTCGGCGCCTACGCGATTTCGAAAGCCGCCGACATGCAGCTTGCGCGCAACCTGGCCTGCGAATACGGCCCGCACAACATCCGCGTGAACTGCATCGCGCCCGGCCTGATCAAGACCGATTTCGCGAAAGCGTTGTGGGACAATCCGGAGAACCTGAAAGCCTCGACCGCGCGTTCGCCGCTGCTGCGCATCGGCATCCCCGACGAGATCGCGGGCGCTGCGGTGTTCCTGGGCTCGAAGGCCGGAGACTTCATGACCGGCCAGACCATGGTGATCGACGGCGGCGCCACGATCAGTTGAGGATCTTGTGTCCCGGACGCGGTGCAGCACGAAGTGCTGCTCCGCAGAGCCGGGACCCAGAATGTCGAGAGGATCGAGATCGCCGAGGCATGGGCCCCGGCTCTGCGCAGCAACGCTAAGGGCGTTGCAGCGCGTCCGGGGCACGAAGTCTAATCCACCGCCGCGTACACCAGATCCCGCACCAGCGTCCGCGTGTAGTCGCGCTGTCCCGGGCCCTGGCTCATGAACACGACGAACAGGTCCTCCTTCGGATCGATCCAGAAGAACGTCCCCGCGATGCCGCTCCAGAAATACTGGCCGACGCTGCCGGGGAAGGGCGCGATGCCGGCCTCGCGGCGTACCGCGAAGCCGAGGCCGAAACCGTGGCCGGGCGACAGCAGCGTGCCGTTGGTCACGACGTGAGGTCCGAGATGATCGGAGGCCATCAGCTCCAGCGTCTTGCGGCCGATGATCCTGTTGCCGTCGAGCGTGCCGCCATTGCGCAGCATCAGCGCGAAGCGGGCATAGTCCATGGCGGTGGAGACGAGGCCGCCGCCGCCGGACTCCATGATTGGCTGCTCGAGCATGTTGAACAGCGCGACCTTGTCGCCGGTCCAGGGATCGGCCGCGAACGGCTCGGCGAGCCGGCCGGCATTGGCCTCAGCTGTCGCAAAGCCGGTCTCGGCCATTTGCAAGGGCGCGAGAATGCGCTCGGCGAGGTACGCGCCCAGCGATTTGCCGCTGACGACCTCGATGATGCGGCCGAGGATGTCGGTGGAGCGGCTGTAGTTGAACTCGTCGCCGGGATGGCAGACCAGCGGGAAGCTCGCCACCAGGGCGGCGTGCTCGGCATTGGTGATCTTGCGGCTGCGCACCCGCGAGTCCTGGTAGATCTTGTGCACGGGGCCGTCGCCCTGGTGCTCGTAGGTCAGGCCAGAGGTGTGGCGGAGCAGGTCTTGCACCGTCATCGGGCGTTTCGGCGGAACCAGTTCCAGCTTGCCGCCGCTGACGACGCCGACCTTTTGGTCGGCGAACTCCGGGATGAATTTCGCGACGGGATCGGCAAGGAGCAGGTGGCCGTCTTCGACCAGCGCCATGATGCCGACCGACACGATCGGCTTGGTCATCGAGAAGATGCGGAAGATCGAATCATGCGCCATCGGCGCCGAGCCCGTCGGGCTCTGCTTGCCGAGCGCCTCGAACCAGCCGACCTGACCGTGCCGTGCCACCAGCACGGTGACGCCCGGAACGGTTCCCTTGTCGATCTCGCGCCTGAAGGCCTCAGACATGGCCTGGAGGCGGGGGCGCGACAGCCCGAGCGTCTCGGGGCGGGATTCCGGCAAAGGCGGGGTTTTCGGCGAGGTCGAGGGGCGGTGGGCGGCTGTCGCAGACGCTTGGGCAGTCGCAGAGGCTTGGGCAGTCGCAGAAGCTTGGGCAGTCATGGGCACTCCCGGTTGCTTGTTATTATTCGGAGCGGACTGTGGCCCAGAAGGCGCGGCACAAACAAGCGAAGCCGGCGCGCTTCACCCTTGCAATCCGGCCTTGCAATCCGGCCGCCCCCTGTGCTTCAAAGCGGCCTGATCCGCGCGGCAACGCAGGGTCCGTAGGAGTGTAGCTCAATTGGTAGAGCACCGGTCTCCAAAACCGGGGGTCGCAGGTTCGAGCCCTGCCACTCCTGCCAGCGAAATCAAACACTTAACCAAGCTGGGGGCGATCAGCTACCGCCCGGATATTGCCGCCGGACGGCGTGAAACCTAGCCGCTGACCCGCGGTTTCCAGATCGCCTCCGCAACGGCGATGTCGGCCACGGAATCTTCGCCGGACGCCAGCGGCGCCCTCTGTTCGACGATATCGGCGACGAATGCTTCGGCCTGACGCCGAAACGCCCAACTCTTGTCGCGCGACAATCGCGTACGTTGTCCTTGCTGATCGAGGACGACCTCCGCCTCCTGCTCGGCAAAAGGCGGGGGCAATTCGATGGTCAGTGCGCCCCGCTCGAACGCGATGCTCAACCCCTCGCGCCAGACGCCTTCGGATCCATTCGCGAGTTGCAGCGCGCAGGCGACGCCGTTGAAGTCGAGTGTGACGGTCGCCGCGCCCGAGGTCTCGACGGTGCTTTCGGCGACGGCCGGCGACGATCCGAGCACGTAGCGCGCGAGATTGATGATATGGCTGAACACGTTCAGAAAATTGTCGTAGCCGGGTCGCATCGCACCCGGCATCCAGTCGGGGCCGTCCTGCCAGAGCTCGAGCCCGTCCGGCCGCGCTTCGCCGGTCATGACGAAGTTGTCCTGCGACCGGCCAGTGTTGCCGCCGAAGCACCAGCCTCGTGCGCCGATAACGCGTCCAAGCGACTGATCCGCTCGAATGCGAGCCAACTCGGCTACCGCGCGCGCCACGCCGGCGTCGTGACGCTTCATGTAGCCGATGCTGTAGACAAGGTTTTGCCGCCGCGCCGCCTCGGCCAGTGCAACGGCCTGAGCCGTGGTGTAGGCCATCGGCTTCTCCGACAGCACATGGCGGCCGCTGTTCAACGCATCCAGCACGATCGGACCGGTGGCGCGACGCTTCGTCACGACGACGACGGCGGACACCTCGCTGTCCGCCAGCAGGTCCCGGTGCGTGCCGTAGATCCGCGCGATGCCGAATTTTTGCGCCGCTGCGGCGGCGAGGTCAGGCCGGAGATCCGCGATCGCGACAACGCGGCAGGCGGGATTGGCCGCGAAATTGGCGAGGTGGCACATCTGGCCGACCATGCCCGTTCCGATGATGCCAATGCCTGGCCTCACTTGCTAGGATCCCTCGAAGCGCTCCGGATGACGAGGAAATGCGCCGGCTGTCCCCAGGTGTTGATGAAAGCCGGGTCTGACTGGGTGAGGGCGGTGACCGCGGACACATCCCGTCGCGCGATCGCGCCAAAGATACGATGGAAGCTGTCGAGGGTCGCGATGATGGCGTCGACGTCGGAAGCATCGTCGGCGAGAATTTCCGTCGTCCGTATCGTCTCGCGCAGCGACGCGAGGCTCGCGATCACGCGGGGCAGGCTGGCGCCGAAGGGGTCGTCAATCATCGCATCGACATCGAGAACCAGTGTCTCGATCGAAGCCGAGATCGCGTCGACCGCTTCGGTCTTGCCGGCCAGATAGAGCTTCCGTCCGCCGAGGAAGCTCAGACGGCTGCGGCCGAGATGGCGCGCCGCGCGCCGCAGCTTCTCGTCATCGGACAGGACCTTCTTGTGCCAGTAGACGTCCAGGCTGTCGCGATAGGCGGGCCACGCCGAATGGATATCGAATCCCTGCTCGTGTGCCGCCGTACACAAGGCTCCCGCGTCGAGGAAGTAGCGGTGCCGGACGAAGGGATTTTCGAGCACGTCCATCAGCCAGGATTCGAAGCTGCGCGTATGCGGGATGCTGTTCCATTTCGCGTCGAACAGCATCTTCGCCGTTTCGAGCCCGGGACGGCCCGTCAGCACCTTGCCGGCCGCATGAATCGCCTTGAGCGCGAGCTCGAAGAAGCCGCCATAGCGCTCGTAGTAGGACACGACGGCGTAACCGTCCGGATTGAGCAGCCGGTGAAAGATGCCGAGCCAATTTTCGGTCGGCTGCACCGTGTAGATGAATCCTTCGGCATCGATGATGTCGAATTGACGTTCGCTGCGAAATCCTTCGACATCGAACGACACGAGTTCGCGGAGACGTTGGGCTTGGCTGAAATGCGCGAAGTAAGCCTGGATTTTCGCGTGCGCATGCCGGTTCGGCTCGGCGAGCGTCATGTTTGCGCCCCAGCCCGCAAACACCAGCGCGTTCTCGCCGGAATCGGGGCCGAATTCGAGCACGTCTGCGTCGCGGAACAACCGCGGCGGCAGCACCAGCTTGTCCGAAAACAACTCGCGCCGCACGCCGGCATAGGCTTCGAGTTCGGCGGCGGATTTGAAATTCCCGAACGTCGGCAGGACGTCCTGACGTTCGTAGTAGTTGAAGAGCTTGTCCTCAGCCATGCCGCGACCCTGCGGCCGCCTCGAGGCGATCGAGTTCGCTCCAGATGTCCGAGGGCGCGAAGATCGAAACGATGTGGAGCGGACGCTTCACGTTTTCGCGCAGCCGGCTGCTGACCTTGTCTTCGTTCTCCTGGTTCACGGCGAGAAGACAGACGAGCGGACCCGACTTGCCGGCGAGGTCCTCCGGCGAACGGATCGGAATGCCGGTGCCGGGCAGGAACAAGCCCTGACGCTCTTTCTGGTCGTCGACCGAGAGGTCGACGAGATCCGCGAGTCCATGGGCATTGGTGAAGGTGCAGGCGCGGCAGCCGGCGCCGTAGATGGCGATCTCGGCGCCGTTGGCGCGGGCCTTGGCGAGGATCGGGCGGAGCCGCGCGCCATACTCCCTTGCGCGCTGGCCGAATTTCTCGCCGACGCCAGCCGGCGCTGGCGGCGCCGTCACCGCGCCCGCGGCACGGCGCGCTGCGATCGCAAGGCTGCCGCCGCTGAAATTGTATTTCTTCACCGACACCGCCTCGAAGCCGTGGCGCGCCAGCAACGCAAGCAGCGTCGGCTCGGTGAAGTAGCTGACGTGCTCTTCCCAGAGGACCGAGAGGTCGCCCGCCGTCGATCCCGGCGCGAAATCAGGCACGTCGATGAACAGCAGCCCGTCGTCGCTGAGCGCGATCTTCACGCAGTCGAAAAAGTTCTCGAAGTCTACGATGTGCTCCAGCACCTGTCGCGAGACGACGAGGTCGAACTTGCCGGCCTCTGCGGCCGCGTCATGACAGAGCGCCGGGCTGATCATGTCGGCATAGACCTTGATGCCGCGCTCGCGGGCGATCTTGCCCGACACCGGGTTGGGCTCGACGCCCACCAAAACCCTCGCACCGCGTTCGCGAAGCCTGTCCATGAACAGGCCGTCGTTGCATCCGATCTCGAACACGGATTGATGGTTCGAGAATTTGGCGATGGTATCGAGCTCGTCGACCTGGTGCGGCTCCGGCTTCCAGCTGCTGAAATTGTAGTTGAACTGCCGATACAGAATGTCGGGATCGATCGGCTTGACGATCTGGGGCAGGCCGCACTCGCCACACGCCAGCACCTCGAACGGATACCGTTCGTCCTGTTCGTCCCGGCTGTGCCGAAGCCGATGTGCTATCGGCATCTGTCCGAGGTCGATGACCGGGCGCAAATTGGTCGAATGGCAGAGGCGGCAATGATCGGTCACGGGTTTGGCTCTATGCTGGAAAAGCAAGGAAAGATCGCCGCCTCGGGCGGTACGCCACGCAGTTGAAGCCTATATAGCGCCACAGGTCGTGCCACAATTCTTAAGTTGCCGCACCGGGATCCTCGATCAGTCACGGCGGACTCCTCGAGCAGCGACGGCGGTTGAAATCTTTGGCCTCGCCAGATGCTCCGCGGCGAGCGCACCAACCTTCGTGACGTAGTCCTGGACCTCGGCGGCATCGCTGCCCTCGGGAGCCCAGTCGGGAAATGCCGTGCGGGAGGGATCGAACGGACCGGCGGTGGTTTCGTGAAACACCAGCCATTCCGAGGTGATCAGGATCGAGTGGAACACCTGCTCGGGCATCCGGTAATAGCAGCGCTTGCCCTGGCCGTAAGGCGCCATCTCGAGCACGTCGCGAATGCGGCCGTCATCCTCGAAGATCACCACCTGCGCGGTGCCTTCGATGACGTGGAACGACTCGGGTTTGCCAAAATGCTTGTGAGGCCGCACATAGGCCTCGCGATGATGCACGATCAGCATCTCGTGCAGGCCGGACGAGGGATCGGGATGCGTGCACAGCCGGCTGCGCAGACGCGGATTGCCTGCGGCGATGCGCTTCAGTTCCGCGATCGTGGCGTCATCCGCCGTGACGATGGCGTCGTCCGAATAATACACTTCGGGATTTTGCGCACGCAGCGAAGTCGGCCGGCGCAGGCCCGCTGCATCACTCGAAGAAGATGAACCCATGGTCGCCCCGGTACCCGCATTTGTCGTAGATCCAGGCCCACGTTTCCGGACCGTGGAAACTCAGGCAAGTGAGCTGCCAGTAGAGCAGGTTCGCCTTCTCGCGCTCGTCGCGGAACGATTCCACCATCAGATATTTCGAGGCGCCACGCCCAACGCGCTCGATCTCCGGCACGGCGCGGAAGACGTCCTCGAGCGGAAGATTGTGGAGCACGCCGAGCGATACCACGAGATCGAAGCTGTGGTCGGGATAGGGGAGCTCGACGGCGCTGCCGACCTTCAATTGCGGCCGCACCTCCTCCTTGGCGTTGGCGATGCCATAGTCGGAGATGTCGATGCCGGCGATCGTGAGGCCGGGGACGAGCTGGGTGAATTCGTAGAGCAAATAGCCCTTGCCGCAGCCGACATCGAGCACGCTCATCCCGGGCTTGATGCCATAGCGGTCGATCAGGGTCTGGGCGAGCGGGCGCCACCGTCCGTCGTAGCGGTAGCCGCCATAGCCATAGCGGCGGTCGCCGTCCCAGTAGTCGTGTCCCCATTGCCGCGCGACAGTGGCGGATTCCGCCTTGTCGTGCTCGACCACCCGCTGAACGTAGTTCCGCTTGGTCGATGCGTGCATCGGCTGGAGCAGGTTGATCTCGGTCATTGTCTCCAACCGGTCCGCGGCATCGTCACAGGATGGTCGCGAATTTGTTGACGAGCAGGATGTCCTCGACGGCCTGGATGCCGTCGCGCGACGACAGTGTGATCTCCTCGACGGCGGCGTGCAGGTCGCAACCTTCGCTCAGCACGCGGTCGTAGATTTCCCGCCGCCGTGCCTCTTCGGGCGGCAGCATGAAGATGCTGTAGAGAATCAGGCCACGCAACCGCGGCAGCTCGTCCAGGATGTCCTCGAGCACCATGTAGCTGCCCTGCATGGTGTGCTCGGCGGCGCTGAGCAGATAATGCAGGTTCTTCCGCCGCGCGTAGTCGCGGATCACGATGTTCTGGACGTGCTGCGGGGTACGGCTGCCGTTCAGCGGCCGGGCGCCGATATAGCCGCGATGGCCGGCTCGCTCAGCCATGGAAGCCTCCCGGCAGCTTGTATTGCATGCCGACGCGTGTCGCCGGGCGCAGCAGGATCGGTTCGAAGAATTCGCCGAACCGCTTGTCCGCGTAGGGCGACATGATGCTCTTGAAGCGGCAGTTCATGCTCCAGCGCGAGCCGGCTTCCTCGTTGATGCGATTGCCGTGCATCAGGGTCTGGTTGAACAGCATCACGTGACCGTAGGGGATCTCGATGAAGGTCGCGTGCGGCTCGATGGTCTTGTAGAGTTCCTCGGCGCTGCGCAGGCTGGCCATGCGGTCCTGCATGTCGCCATTCAGGGACGGCGGCAACAGGTACATCGATTTGGTGCGGTGGACGTCGACCAGCGGGACCCACACCACGACCTCGAACGGCGAGTCGCCCGACCAGACGTCGGAATGGGTGGCGAGGAGCGACGAATCATCGCCCGGCAGCTGGATGCTGAGATTGACGCGGCGCTGCATGCAGAGCTCGTTGCCGACGATGGTCTCGATCGTCGAGCGCGCCAGACGGAAATAGGTCGGCCGGAACCAGGGCTCGGCGTTGAGGCCGTTGAAGACGTGCAGCCGCAGGCCGTTGAGATCATCCACATTTACCCGGGTGTGGATGGTGTCGAGCATCGCATAGGGATCGTTGCCGTGCGGCAGCTTCAGATAGTCCGCCGCGAGATCGGCGGCGCGCCGCTGGATCCGGTCGAGCCCGGCGCGATCGTCGGCCGGCGTGGTGACGAAGCCGTCGTCGATGAAGCGTTGCGCCAGCGCCTGCTCATCGGCCTCGAGGAAAGCCGTGTCCGTCATGCAAAATACTCCCGGGCGGTCGCGCAAACATAGCTGATGTCCGAGGCCGAGAGAAACTGGTTGATGGGAAGCGTGAGGATCTGATCCGCCTGCCGTTCGGTCACCGGGAACGCGCCGCGGCCGTGACCCAGATGCGCCGCCGCCTCCTGGAGGTGGATTGGTACCGGATAGTGGATCGCGGTCTCGATACCCTTGTCGGCAAGATATTTCTGGAAGTCGTCGCGACGGTCCGTCTGCACGACGAAGGTGTGGAAGGTGTTGAACTCGATGTTGCGGCAAACCGGGATGAACAGGGGAAGGCCGGCGAGTTCGGCGCGGTATTGCGCGGCGTTGCGGCGCCGGCGTTCGATGACAGAGGGCAGGTGACGCAAGCGAATGCGAAGCACCTCGGCCTGGACCGTGTCGAGGCGTGACACGATGCCCCATTCCTGGACGTCACTGCGATTGATCAGGCCATGATTGCGCAGGCGGCGAATTCTCGCGGCAAGCCCGGCGTCGGCGGTGACGACGAAGCCCGCGTCGCCGGCGGCATTGAGGTTCTTCAGCGGGTGGGCGGAGAAGCAGCCGAACGTTCCGATGGTCCCGCTCATACGCCCGTCATAGGTCGAGCCGACGGCCTGCGCGCTGTCCTCGATCACGGCGAGAGCGTGTTTGGCCGCGATCGCCATCAGCGGGTTCATGTCGGCCATGCGCCCGGTCAGGTGCACCGGCATGATCGCCCTGGTCCGCGAGGTGACGGCGGCCTCGACCGCGGCTGGATCGATATTCTGGTCCGGCAGCACGTCCGCAAACACCGGCGTGGCGCCGACGGCGATGATGGCGGCGGTCGATGCCACGAACGAATTCGGCGGGGTGATCACCTCGTCCCCGGGACCGATGTTGAGCGCCCTCAAGGACAGGATCAGCGCATCGGTGCCGGAATTCAGCGTCACCACGTGCGGCGAACCGAGATAGGTGGTGAGCTCCTCTTCGAGCTTCGCAACGGCCGCGCCGCCGATGAAATCGCCGCGGCGAAACACACCCTCGACCGCCTGCATGATCTCAACGCGCTCTTCCTCGAATTGCGCGGGAAGATTGACGTAACTGATGCGCCGGCGCCCGGTGTCAGCGTCCATGGCAGAACTTCCGGACGATCTCGATGACGCGGTCCTGCTGCGCCCGTGTCAGATGTTGGTCGACGGGGAAGCTGATGACTTCCTGGGCATGGCGGTCGGTGACCGGGAAGGTGCCCGGCGCGTAGCCGAGGTGCTTGAGGCCTTCCTGCTGATACAGCGGGATGGGATAGTGGATCTTCGCTTCAATGCCGTTGTCCAGGCAGTATTTGTAGAGCTCGTCGCGGCGCTCGGCGAACACCATGTAGAGATGGTAGACGTGCTTCACGTTGGGCCGGCGCGGCGGAACGCGCAGGCCGGGCAGGCCGGCAAGGCCCGCGTCGTAATAGGCCGCGTTCTCGATCCGACGGCGCGTGATCTCGCTGGTCTGGCCGATCAGCCAGTTGCCGACCACCGCCTGGAGGGAATCGAGCCGCGAATTGCAGCCGAGGATCGCGATCTCGTCGCGATTCTTCATGCCGTGGTTGCGGATCAGACGAAGCCGCTCGTTCATCCCGTCGTCATTGGTGACGACGACACCGGCATCGCCCCAGACGTTGAGGTTCTTGAGTGGATGCAGGGAGAAGCCGGCCGCGATACCGTGGGTGCCGGACCGTTTTCCCGCGAACTCCGACAGGATGCCCTGGCAGGAATCCTCGACGACGGGGATGTTGCGACGCTGGGCGATCGCCATCAGCTTGCCCATGTCGGTGACCTCGCCAGTCAACTGAACCGGCATGATCGCTTTGGTCTTCTCCGTGATCGCGGCTTCGACGTAGTCGACGTTCATGCAGAAGGAGTCGTCGCAGTCGACAAGCACCGGCGTCGCGCCGGTCTCCGCGATGGCGCCGACGGTGGCGATGAAGGTGTTGGCGGCGGTGATGACCTCGTCGCCATGGCCGATGCCGAGCGCCTTGAGCGGCAGCTTGAGCGCATCGGTGCCCGATCCGACGCCGATGGCGTGACGCACGCCGATCAGCTCGGCAAAGCGCCGTTCGAATTCGGCGACCGGCTTGCCCAGGGTGAAGTCACCGGTCGCCACCAGTCGGCCGATCTCGGCCAGGATCGGTGCCGGGTCGGAGAATTGCTCGAGCAGATAGGAATATCGAACGTCGTGCATGGGGCCCGTCAGGTGGAATGAAGTTGAGGATAGGACGTGTGCGAGGCGGTGAGCGCGCGCTCGATCGAGGTCGCAATGGCGTCGGCGGAAAGTCCGTGCTTCTTCAGCAGCGAATCTTGCGATCCGTAATTGTGCATGAACCGGTCCGGCAGCGACAACCGCAGCATCGCGGGCAGGCCAGAGCCGAGCTTGTCGATCAGCGCCTCCGCGACTGCGCTGCCGAGGCCGCCGGAGGGCACGTGCTCCTCCAGCGTCGCCACGAGCCTGGTGCCCCGGATCGCTTGCAGCAGCGCCTCGGTGTCGAGGGGCTTGACCGTGTGCATGTGCAGGATGCCGGCACGAATGCCCTGCGCGGCCAGCAGGTCGGCCGCAGCGAGTGCGCGCTGGAGCATGATGCCTGTCGTGATCATGACGACGTCGCCGGGCGGCCGCATCAGGATGGCCTTGCCGATCTCAAAGCCGTGCTCGGCCCTCGAGACGACGGCGTCGCCACCTTTGCCGAGCCGGATGTAGATCGGCCCAGTCCAGTCGAGCGTTTGCTCCATCAGGCGCGCCGCTTCGTCGGCATCGCACGGGCAGACCACCGTCATGTTCGGCAGCGCCCGCATAATGGCGATGTCCTCGATCGCCTGGTGGGTGGGGCCGAGCGGCGCATAGACCAGCCCGCCGCCATTGGCGATCAGCCGTACCGGCAGATTGTGCAGGCAGAGATCGACGGCGACTTGCTCGTAGCAGCGGCGGGTCAGGAATGTGGCGATGGTGTTGACGTAGGGCACGAAGCCTTCCATCGCGAGACCGGCCGACATGCCGATGATGTGCGCTTCCGAAATGCCTTCGATCAGGTGGCGCTTGGGAAACTCCTTGCTCATCGCGCGCAAGGTGCCCGCGCCCGGATCGGAGCCGATGTAAAGCACACGCTCGTCGCGCGTGGCGAGCTTGTGGACCATGTTCATGGCGGTGTTGCGCATGGGGGGCCGATCAAAAATCGCCGACGGCGACGCGGATGGCGTCGAGCTCGCTGTCGGTCAGCTTGTTCTTGTGATGCCAATCGGCGTTGGATTCCGCGACCGGCAGACCCTTGCCCTTGACGGTATGGCAGATGATCGCGGTGGGTTTTCCCGGAACGGCCGGGACCTGCTTCAGGACGGCGCGCAGGGCGCCGACGTCGTGGCCGTTGAGCTCCTGGACGGCAAAGCCGAAGCTGCGCCATTTGTCCGCGAGCGGCTCCAGCGGCAGGACGTAATCGGTGGGGCCGTAGCTCTGCAGCTTGTTGTAGTCGATCAGCGCGACCAGATTGTCGAGCCCGTGCTTGGCCGCGCCCATGGCAGCTTCCCACACCGATCCCTCGTTGATCTCGCCGTCGCCGAGCAGGACGAAGGTGCGGTAGGTGCGCTCGCGCATGCGTGCGGCGAGCGCGAGGCCGACACCGATCGACAGGCCGTGTCCAAGCGCGCCGGTCGACGCCTCGACCCCTGGCACCATTCCGTATTCGGGATGTCCGCCCAAAATGCTGTCGGGGCCGCAGAAGCCGTCCAGCTCCGACAGCGGAAAGAAGCCGCGATCGGCGAGCAGCGCGTAGAGCGCCAGACACCCGTGTCCCTTGCTGAGGATCGCGCGGTCGCGGGCCGGATCGCGCGGGTTGTTCGGATCGATCCGCAGCACGTCGTCGTAGAGTACGCGGACCATCTCGATCAGCGACAATGCCGGACCGACATGTCCGCGTCCGGCGGAGCGGACAGAAGCGAGGACCAGTCGGCGCAGATAAAGGCTGCGCTCGTCCAGCGTGCAGGTGAGGGCGGCTTCAGCGTGGGGTGAGATCTGGATCACGTCGGTAAATCGGTTGGGCGAATCGTCTGGTGAAGCCGGCGGGCTTTGTCGAGCTGACCGGCGAGGCGGATCGTAACATCGCCACCTTGCGCAGCCATTGCGCGCCGGGAGCGGCTGTCCGGCAAATAGGCGTTCAGGACAATCAGGCACCAGATTCCCTTGAACACAGGATACAGTACGTCCCGGCGGATCGCAAACGCGTCATCGCCCGCCTCGAAGGCGAGCGACAGCCGTTCGATCAAGCGATTCGCGCTCGCCTCCGGCAGGTCGCTGCCGGGGTGAATGGCGGTGTCGGACACGAGCTTGACCGGATCGTCCCAGCCGAAATATTCGAAGTCGATGAATCGCAAGCACCCGTCTTCGGCGCGCAATGCGTTGTGCAGTCCGAAATCGGACGGACTTAGCGCGCGATGGCCGGGCGCAAGGTCCGCTGCGGGATCCCGACGGAGTTCCGCGTAGCGCCGGCGGAGCTGCCGAATCGCGACGTCAGTGCTGGGAACCAGGCTGCCTTCGATGAACGCGCGCAGGTCGGGATGATTATCCGAAGCTCGCCTCAGTCCGTCCAGACGCTGCTCGTACTGGGCAATAGCGGCCTCGGGCGAAAAGATGCTGGCTGAGGCGTTGCGCAAATTCTGCGCGCCTTCGGCGTCGCGCAGTTTCTGCAGCCCGATGAGGAAATCGGCGAGCTGGTCGGCGTCGTCCCCCTGGGGCCGCAGCCCCGCGGGCTCGCCGTCGAACCATTGGTACAGCGCGCAGAACGCATCCGCGTCCTTCGCGACCGGCCGCGGCGTCGACATGATGCCGTGGCGCGCCAGGAACGAGAGTGCATCATACTCCTGTCCCAGGCGATCGCGTCCGTCGGACGGATAATGCTTGAGGGCAAGGGGCGGTCCCTCCGCCATCTCCAGCCGAAACACCCTGTTGTTGCCGCCGGACCGTGCCGGCTGGGCGGCTGCGACACGCCCACCGGCCAGGCGGCTGCCGATCGCCATCGCATCCGGCGCGGTGATGTCGGTCTCGCTCATGCCGCAAACACCTCGCGGCGGATATCGGCCCATGTCGCGATCGGCTTGCAGTGTTCGGGGTGGGGAGGCTGTGACCGCGTGAACAGGATCGATCGCGTGGCCTTCGGAAAATGCGGTTGCTCGAATACGTCGACGAGATCGTCGATGAAGACGTCGAGCTCCAGGCTCGCGAGCCGCTCGACCTTGGCGGCCAGCGTGTCTTCGAAATAGACGTCGCCGATGGTCAGCGCCGCATCCGCAGCGTCGATCAGGCTGGCTCCCCGCAGCCAGCTGCGCGCGGCGTCGCGCAGGTCGGTGCAGTCGGGGTCCTGATGACCGAATCGGGTCTTGTGGCTGACGATGGAGACCTTCGCACCGGCCTGCCTGCACGCCGCCAGGAATTCCCGCACCCCCGGATAGATTTCGGCGCCGCCAATTCCCTTGCCGTAGACGAAGCCTTGCAGTCCTTGCCAGGCGAGCTCGCCGCCCGCGCGGGACCGGAGATGATCCCGTACGTCGGTCTTCAGCCCCTCCCACCCCTCCGGCACCAGCCCACGCTGACGTGCGACGGCGGCAAAGACCTTGTCGTAGCAGATGATCGTGTTGTCGAAATCGATGCCGATCCGCACGCCGCTCACTTCAGGCTGATGTTCTGCATCATCTTGATGTTGAAATACCGGGGGTCGTTGAGCGAGTTCGGTAGGCGGCCGCCCTTGAAAGCGTCTACGAGGCCAGACACGGCCTGCTCGATCGTGTGGGACGGCGCAAAGCCGAGCTCGCGGCGGATCTTCTCCGAAGAGACGTGGTAGGAGCGGAGATCGTCGGTCGGCTCGACGACGACGTCGACATTGCTGCCGACCACCGACTTGACGATGTCGGCGATCTTCATCAGCGAGTGGTTCTCGTAGCCGATATTGTAGGTCTTGCCGTCGATCTTGGCGTCGTCCTGCTGGAGCAGGAACAGATAGGCCGCGGACATGTCCTCGATGTGCAAATTGGGCCGGCGCTGCGATCCGCCGAACACGCGGATGCGGCCGGTGTTGACCGCGAGATTGGTCAGGATGTTGACGACGACGTCGAGCCGCTGTCGCGGTGCGTAGCCGCAGACGGTGGCGGGACGAACCGTGCAGGCGACGAAACCGGACGCGGCCTCGTCGGCAAGGTCGGTCTCGCACATCGCCTTGAACTTCGAGTAGTCCGTGAGGGGCTCGCAGGACAGATCCTCGGTCACCTCGGCCTCGTCCTTGATGCCGTAGACGCTGGACGAGGAAGCATAGATGAAGCGCTTGATGCCCGCCTTCTTGGCGGCGCGCACCATCGGCCGGAAGCAGTCGTAATTGATGGACTTGCCGAGCCCCGGGTCCAGCTCGAACGACGGGTCGTTGGAGATGCAGGCGAGGTGGATCACGGCGTTGTTGCCGCGCAGGGCCTCGTTGATCGCGGCTTCATCACGGATGTCGCCCTTGATCAGGCGCAAATTGGGATCGCTGCGGACGGCATCGAACACGTCCTCGCCATACATGAACAGGTCGAGCACGGTGACCTTGTGGCCGGCGGCGAGCAACTGGGGAACCAGCACGCTACCGACATAGCCGGCACCACCGGTGACCATCACATTCCATTTTCGACCAATCACTATCGTTCTCCAGTATCTACCGTCGCGCTACTTCAACAACGCGGTGACGAACTTGACCAGCGGCACCTTTTCGACCGAGCTGCGGTGGCCGACGATCCCGACCTTGATCGCGCCGGCTGCGTTGCCGATGAAGGCGACGTCCTCGATGTTGCCGCCGGCGGCGACCAGCGGCGCGGTGATGGTCAGGAAGGCGTCCCCCGCGCCGACGGTGTCGACGACGGTCTTGGTGAAGGCGGGAACGCGCGTGACACCGGTTTTCGACGAGAAGGGGTAGCAGCCGAAGGAGCCGTGCGTGATGATCATGTTGTCGCAGTCGATCTTGCCGTGCAGGCCGGTCTCGATCACGGATGCGATGTCGCTGAACTTGTCGGTTGCCGCCAGGCGCGCTTCCGGTGCGTCGATGCAGATGTAGTCGGCCCGCGGATACCTCGTGATCAGGTTGTAGCCGTGATTGCCGCTGTTGCTCTGGGCATTGACCGCCAGGAACCTGGAGTTGGCGATCAGGGTGTCGATCGTGCTCGCCGCGATCATGCCGTGACCGAAATCGGTGACGATCACCACGTCCGCGCCACGCACGCGATCCGTAGCGATACGGTCGATCTCCTTCCGATCGGCCTCGTCGAGCGGCGTGTCGTCCATGGTGTAGACTTCGAAGAGCTTGTGCAGGTATCCGAGTTCGACGTACCGCGATTTGCGGGTCGTCGGACGGCCCTGAAGGCGGATCGGCGTCAACGTGACATTCGGGCGGACATGCGCGCGGATGAACTCCTCAGGGTAGTCGTTGCCACCCAGCGTCGTGACGATCTCCACCGACTTGCAGAAGCTCGCGACATGATTCGCCGCGGCAATGACGCCGCCGGCAAATTGCTCGCCGCTCTTGAACTGCGTGGCGACGATGTTTTCCTTCGAGGCCTTTCCGAGCGCCGTGACATACTGGTATTCGTCGATGATGGTGTCGCCGACCAGCACGACGTGCATGTCCTGCACCTTGTCGATCAGCTTCAGCAGGCGTTCGGCGCCGCCACCTTCACGGACTTTTTGCAGGTAGTCGCGGAGTGGAGGATCGTAGATGTCGAAATACCGGTTCACCAGCGACGAGGAGCTGAACGTCACGTCACGGGTGAAAACGATTCGTCCGCCGTGACGCTCGACGGCGTCGCGCTCGGTCCGGATCTTGCCGGTTACGTCGTCTTCGGGGTTTTCGTAGTCGGACCCCTTCACATAGATGTCCGGCCGCACCGTATCCAGGATCGGCTCGGCGCTGGAGGTGTGATTGATGCCGACCCAATCGACGTTCGCGAGCGAGGCCAGCATCTCGGCCCGCATGTTTTCGGGGAAGATCGGCCGACCCGGTCCCTTGTTGACGTAACGGTCGGCGGTGATCGTCACCATGACGACGTCGCCCTCGTTGCGCGCCGCCTGGATGTGTCTGATATGGCCGAGATGCACGAGGTCGAAGACGCCGTGACAGAGTGCAACCTTCCTGCCCCGCGCTTGCGCGGACCGCGCGATCTCGCCCAGTTCCTCGATCGACTTGATCTTTTCGTGCGCCGCCAGTTGGTCGCTCGACGCGGGATTGTCGGTCGGAAGATTGCCCATGTGAATAACCCAAAGCGCCGCCCGGCCTCAGCCGGACGGCCCGGAATTGATCGATTCGGGGCAACGATACCCCGCGAACCTGTTCACTGGCTTGCCTTCTGCGGCGCGCCGGACGCCGCGTCGTTGTCGTCACCGAGATATTTGAACCAGCCCTTCGTGGCGTCCGCGATCTTGTCCACTGTCCACAGCGGCGCGTCCTTGTACTGATCCATCGACTTCAGCATCGTCGCGACGCCGTCCTCGAATTTTACCTTTGGCGTCCATTTCAGGATCCGCTTGATCTTGGTGATGTCGGCATAGGTGCAATCGGGCTCGCCGGGACGCTTGGGAATGTGAACCTTGTCGCCGCCGAGAAGCTCGACCAGCCGGTTGACACTGTAGGTGTTGTCGGAGCCGACGTTGAAAATTTCGTTCGAGACCTCGGAGCGCGCGGCGGTCACGAAAGCGTCGGCGACATCGCTGACGAAGGTGAAGTCGCGGGTCTGCTCGCCATCGCCGACCACCGTGAAGGGCTTGCCGGCGAGCTTCTGCGCCATGAACACGCCGAACACGGCGCCGTAGGTGCCCGTGGTGCGATGGCGCGGCCCGTACACGTTGAACAGGCGCAGCGCGACCGCGGGCAGCTTGTAGACCTGGCACCAGTGCATGATGCACTGCTCGCCGAGATTCTTGGTGAGGGCATAGGGATACATCGGCCGGATCTCGGCGCTCTCCGGCGTCGGATAGACGTCGGGAATTCCGTAGCAGGACGACGACGCGGCATAAACGAAGCGGCTGACGCCCGCCTGCCGTGCAGCCTCGAGAACGTTGACCGTGCCGTCGACATTGGCGCGGTGATACGGGATCGGGGACTCGATCGAGGGAACGATGTCGGCCAACGCGGCGAGATGGAACACCCAGTCGATGCCGTCGAAATGTGGCTTGATCGATTCGCGTTCGGTGACGTCGGCTCGCACGATCTTCAGCCGACTCGAATCAGTGCGCGAGGACAGATTTTCGGGGCGTCCGATCACGAAATTATCGAGCGCAACGACCTCGTGACCGTCGTCGAGGAGGCGATCGACGAGGTGACTGCCGATGAAACCGGCGCCGCCGGTAACGATGCATTTCATAGGAACATCCGTGCTGCGAATGCCCAGCGAAACAGGCCCGCCAATGTTGAGTGTAAGGTGGAAACCGAATCGGCTGCTGATAGACTTTGAAGGTATTATACCTTTGCAATCCTTGGTGATAGCCGGTATCAGGGCGTCATGTTGCCGTCGAGCTGCTAACCCATGCCTGTTGAGCCCATCGATCCCGATCACAAGGCTTTCCTCGACGATTATGTGGGACGCCTCCATCGCGCGACGGCGATTGACAACGGGGTTTGCGCCAGGATTTCCGCCACCCGCACGGCCTGGTTGCGCGCGCGCGAGCAGGGCGGCCGCGTCATCTTCATCGGCAATGGCGGCTCGGCCGGCATCGCTTCGCATCTCGCGATCGATCTGGCGAAGAACGCATTGGTGCCCGCACTCTGCTTCAGCGATGCCAGCATGATGTCGTGCCTTGCCAATGACTACGGTTTCGAGGACTGGCTTGCGCATGCTGTGCGGCTGAGCGCCCGCGCCGGCGACTGCCTCGTCGCGATCAGCTCGTCGGGACGCTCGAAGAACATTCTCAATGCGGTCGTGCAGGCGCGGAAGATGAAGCTCGATGTGATCACGCTGTCGGGCATGAACGCGGAGAATCCGCTGCGCAATCTCGGCGACGTCAATTATTACGTCGACAGCCGCAGCTACAACATCGTCGAGACCGCGCATCAGTTCTGGATGATGGCCGCGATCGACCTCATCATCGGTCGCGCGGAATATCCGGCGTCCTGAGGCGGGCATCCGATGCAGTCGCGATTGAAGCAGGCGGGCTATTTTCGGTGAAGCTGCTGCTGTCGACCGCCGTGCTGGTGTACATTGAGCGCGCCACCCTTGACTCTCTTGACCATTGCCGTCGATCTGATCACCACGGGGTGAGATTGCCTCACCCGCTCGCATGTCCCCGTTTTCCGGTCCTACGATGAAAAACCTGTTCTACGTCCGCCATACCTGCCGCCTCTGTCATTCGGACAAGCAAGAGCTGGTCGTCCCGATGGCAGGCATGCCGATCGGGACGCCGAACTTCCAGGTACCGAACGCCAGCGTCGAGGATCCCGTCTTTCGGGCCGCGGTGCCGATGGCGCTGCACCTGTGCGCAGACTGCGGCCACCTGCAGATTCTCCACGTCGGCAATCCGGAGATCCAGTACCGAAACTACGTCTATACCACCTCGCTCTCGCTTGGCCTGCGGGAGCATTTCGCAGGCTATGCCAACGACGTCGTCAGCCGGTTCGCGATCGCGCCGGGCTCGCTGGTCGTCGAGCTCGGCAGCAACGACGGGTCGCTGCTCGGTTTCTTCAAGGAACGCGGCATGCGGGTGCTGGGTGTCGATCCCGCCGTCGACATCGCGCGGCGTGCGACGGAAGCGGGAATCGAGACCATCGGCGATTTCTTCACCGATGCCATCGGTCGCCGCATCCTGCAAAGCCACGGCGCGGCCAGCGTCGTGATCGCCAACAACATGATCGCCAATGTCGACAATCTCGATCCGCTGGTGATCGGGGTTCGCGACGTGCTTGCGCCGGACGGGCTGTTCGTTTTCGAAACGCAGTATGGCGTCGACGTCACCGAGAAGAACCTTCTCGACACCGTCTATCACGAGCATCTGTCGTATTTTAACATCAAGCCGCTGACGCGCTTCTTCGCGCGACTCGGCATGGAAGTGATCGACGTCCAGCACATCGAGACCAAGGGCGGCTCGATCCGCGTGACGGTGCAGCGTGCCGGCGGCGCCAAGAAGCCGTCCGTGCAGGTCGCACGCTTCATCGCCGAGGAAGATCGGCTCGGCGTCGACCAGCCGGCCTATTATGTGCCCTATGCGAAGAGGATCGCCGCCATCCGCGACGAGCTGGTCGCGATGGCCGATGCTGCTCATGCGCGCGGCCAACTCGTGGCCGGCTACGGCGTCTCGGTCGGTACCACGACCCTGCTGCCGCAGTTCGGCCTGGAGAACAAGATCGACTTCCTGGTGGACGACGACCCCAAGAAGGGGAACGTGATGGCCGGCCCGGGATACGACATCCCGATCCTGCCGCCCGCCGCCCTTTACGAGCGCAAGCCGGCGTTCGTCGTCGTCTTCGCCTGGCGCTATGTGGACCCGATCCGGGCCAAGCATGCCGGCTATTTCGCCGAGGGCGGAAAGTTCGTTGTGCCGTTGCCGGGCATTTCGACGATCGACCGGGCCGACTGACCTTGAGGGGTCGCCAAAGGAGCGGCAGGTGAGGGGGGCGCCCCGGTGGGGTGTTCTGCAAGGAACCGGCTGAGGCCTTGGATGGCTCTTTGCAGGCGGCAGATAAGCCCTTGATCGCCCTGGTCTCTGCTCGGTCGTCCGCGGAGGTCGGTTTACCCTGGCGGGCCCTCTCTATCTTGACCTTTGGTCCCATCCGCAGTAGATACCGCGCACTCGCAGCCGGCCCGTTAGACGCGGATTTCCGGCGCGGCTTTGAAATCCCCGAACAATCGAGCCCGATTTCCGGCTCATCCTTCGACAGAGGGCTGGGCCAACGGCGGCTGTTCGGATCCCTGAAATTCATTCGCGTCTGTCGACGGACGTTGGACATCAAACGATGGCAGTCAGCCCGTTCAAGTTCTTGCAGGAAGTGCGCTCGGAGACCGCCAAGGTCACCTGGCCGACCCGCCGCGAGACCACGATCACCACCATCATGGTGTTCGTCATGGTCGCCGTGGCCTCGATCTTCTTCTTCGCCGCCGACCAGATCATCCGCTACCTCATCACCTTCCTTCTGGGCATTCACTGATGGCAACAGCAACGGCTCAATTGTCTGACAAGCGCTGGTACATCGTCCACGCCTATTCGAACTTCGAGAAGAAGGTCGCCGAATCGATCCGCGAGCAGGCCAAGCAGCGCGGGCTCGAGGAGCTGTTCGAACTGGTGCTGGTTCCGACCGAGAAGGTCACGGAAGTGCGCCGCGGCCGCAAGATCGACGCCGAGCGCAAGTTCTTCCCGGGTTACGTGCTGGTGAAGATGAAGCTGACCGACGAGGCGTTTCATCTGATCAAGAACACGCCGAAGGTGACCGGCTTCCTCGGCGCGGAAAACAAGCCGATGCCGATCTCGGAAGCCGAGGCCATGCGCATCCTGCACCAGGTGCAGGAGGGCGTGGAACGGCCGAAGGCGTCGGTGTCGTTCGAGATCGGCGAGAACGTGCGCGTGGCCGACGGCCCGTTCGCCTCGTTCTCGGGTGTGGTCGAGGAAATCGACGAGGCGCGCTCGCGCGTGAAGGTCGCGGTGTCGATCTTCGGTCGCGCCACGCCGGTCGAACTGGAATTCGGTCAGGTAGAGAAGGTCTGATCGGGTAGGCGCGAGACTTCGGTCTCGCGCAACAAGAGGCCGTGGGAGGGAGAGGGCGGTTGCCAGCCGCATCCGACCCAGACCACGAACCTGAAACCGCCGGTCCAGGCCGGCCCAACAGGAGCGTTACATGGCAAAGAAAGTGACCGGATACCTGAAGCTTCAGGTCCCGGCCGGTGCGGCGAATCCTTCGCCCCCGATCGGTCCCGCGCTCGGTCAGCGCGGTCTCAACATCATGGAGTTCTGCAAGGCGTTCAACGCCCAGACCCAGAAGGAAGAGAAGAATACCCCGATCCCGGTGGTCATCACCATTTATGCGGACCGTTCCTTCACCTTCGAGATGAAGACGCCGCCGATGTCCTTCTTCCTCAAGCAGGCTGCCAAGATTCAGTCCGGCTCCAAGGCGCCGGGCCGTGACAAGGCCGGCGCGGTGACCAAGGCGCAGGTGCGCGAGATCGCCGAGAAGAAGATGAAGGATCTCAATTGCGATTCCATCGAATCGGCCATGAAGATGGTCGAGGGCTCTGCCCGTTCGATGGGTCTGGAAGTGGCGGGGTAAGCGGTCATGGCAATCGGAAAACGTTTGAGCAAAGCCCGCGAAGGTGTTGATCGCGAAAAGCTTTATCCGCTGGCGGACGCCATTAAGATGGTCAAGGAACGCGCGAAAGCGAAGTTCGACGAGACCATCGAGGTCGCGATCAATCTCGGTGTCGATCCGCGTCACGCCGACCAGATGGTCCGCGGTGTGGTGACCCTGCCGAACGGCACCGGCCGTACGCTCCGCGTTGGCGTGTTCGCCCGCGGCGCCAAGGCCGACGAGGCCAAGGCTGCGGGTGCCGATGTCGTCGGCGCCGAGGACCTGGTCGAGAAGGTGCAGAACGGCACGATCGATTTCGACCGCTGTATCGCAACCCCCGACATGATGCCGCTGGTCGGCCGCCTCGGTAAGGTGCTCGGCCCGCGCGGCCTGATGCCGAACCCGAAGATCGGCACTGTGACCATGGACGTCACCGGCGCGGTGAAGGGTGCCAAGGGCGGCTCGGTCGAGTTCCGTGTCGAGAAGGCCGGCATCCTGCAGGCTGGCGTTGGCAAGGCCTCGTTCTCCGAGGAGAAGCTGGTCGAGAACATCAAGGCTCTGGCTGACGCTGTCTCCAAGGCCAAGCCGGCCGGTTCCAAGGGCACCTACATCCAGCGCGTTGCGGTGTCCTCGTCGATGGGCCCCGGCGTGAAGGTCGAGCCGGGCACTATTCTCGGCTAAGGTTCGTAAATTGCATGAGGCGAGGGGCGGAATTGGGCAACCAGTTCCGCCCCTCGTCGTTTGTGACGGCGTTCACTGGAAACAAGAACAATGACTGACAAGGTCCTGATCTACTCGCGCTTTCCCAAGACGATGATGGCGCGCTTCGCCGAGCGGTTCGAGCTGCTCGACACCGGCGGCAAGCCGGCGCGCGAGGTGTTTTCGGCCGACGAGCTCGGCGGCATCCGCGCGGTGCTCACCGCCGGCGGCACGCCGCTGGGCGCGGAGGCGATGAACCTGTTTCCGAAGCTCGGCGCCATCGTCTGCTACGGCACCGGCTATGACGGTGTTGACCTGAAGGCCGCTGCTGCCCGCAACATCGCGGTCGGGCATAGCCCCGGCGCCAATGCGGCCTCGGTCGCCGACATCGCGATGACCCTGATGCTTGCGGCGACGCGGCGGCTCCTGGTTGCCGACCAGTACGTCCGAAGCGGCGACTGGGCCGCGTCAAAACCCTCGCCGATGATGCGCCCGCAGGCCGGCATGCCGGGCCGCCGCATCGGCGTCTACGGCATGGGCGAGATCGGCCGCAAGATCGCGGCGCGCTGCGCGTCCTTCGAGAGCGAAGTCGGCTATTTCAGCCGCAGCAGGTACGATCTGCCCTATCAATATTTCCCGACGCTGGAGGCGCTCGCCGACTGGTGCAGCGTGCTGATGATCGCGGTCCGGGCAGGGGCCGAGACCCAGCATGCCGTCAGCGCCGATATCCTCAAGCGCCTCGGGACGGACGGCTATGTCGTCAACATCTCCCGCGGCTCGGTGATCGACGAGAAAGCCCTGGTCGCGGCGCTCACCGAGAAGACCATCGCCGGCGCCGGTCTCGACGTCTACGACAAGGAACCGCACGCCCCGGACGCGCTGACGGCGCTGCCCAACGTCGTGTTCGCTCCCCATCTCGGCGGCCACACCCTGGAATCACACGTCGCCATGCAGAACTGCGTGCTGGCGAATCTGACCGCGTTTTTCGAGGGCAAGCCGCTGCCTTACGGGGTCAAAGGAGCCTGAATCGGCCCTTGTCGGCCCGGGTCAAGCGCCAGCGGCAACGGATTGGAACTGGTGTGAATTTTGCTCTTGGCAAGCCGGCCCCGAGCGGTTAAAGAACCGCTTCCGGACGTGCCGGCCTCGGCTGGCGCGTTCGTGCACGCATTCCGAAAACAAGCGATGGAGATCATTCTTTTTCAGGGCGTCCGTGAGGATTTGCCGGAAAAGGAGGGAAACCCGTCGGGTGTGGGATGCGGGCAGAGGTCGGGCGGTTCGCCGGCTGACCTTGTCCTGTCCAAGACTGCAGGCGCCCGCGAGGAATTTCGATTTCTCAATGGCTTAATCGCATGGCCTGCATAGACGGGTGAAGACCGGATTTCACTTCGTGTCCGCCTTAGGGTCGGTTGCGGAATGGGTTTGGTTCGGACCTCGACACGCCGTGGGCTCTCAGGAGCTCCCGGAGGGCAGGCTTTGAATTGTCGTCTTGCCCGGCGTGTCCGATGGGTTTGGCCCTGAGGTTCAGGTTTGGGCGGGACGATGGGTGCAACCCGGCGGTCCCGCTTTCGCGATGACCGCCAACCGGAAAGAGCTTGCTGTGGAACGAGCGGCAAAAAAGGAAGCGGTCGAACAGCTCAATGGGGTCTTCAAGACCACGAGCGTCGCGGTCGTTGCCAAATATTCCGGCCTGACCGTTGCCCAGATGCAGAAGCTGCGCATGCAGATGAAGCAGGCTGGCGCCTCGGTGAAGGTCTCGAAGAACCGTCTCGCCAAAATTGCTCTTGAAGGCACTGACGTCGTTGCCATCGGCCCCATGCTGAAGGGACCGACCGTGATCGCCACTTCGGACGATCCGGTAGCGGCGCCAAAGGTCGCCGTCGAATTCGCCAAGGCGAACGAAAAGTTCGTCATCATTGGCGGCTCGATGGGAAAGACCGTCCTGAATGTCGACGGCGTGAAGGCACTTGCCTCGCTGCCGTCGCTTGACGAACTGCGCGCCAAGATCGTCGGCCTGCTTGTGGCCCCGGCGACCAAGATCGCTCAGCTCGCCAACGCGCCCGCGGGCAAGCTCGCGCGCGTCATCCAGGCTTATGCCTCAAAGGGCGAAGCGGCCTGACGCCCTTCGCAAAACTCAAACCCGAACCAGACTTACATTCAAGGAAACTGAACAATGGCTGACCTGCAGAAGATCGTTGACGACCTCTCGAGCCTCACCGTGCTCGAAGCTGCCGAACTCGCGAAGCTCCTCGAGGAGAAGTGGGGCGTTTCGGCTGCCGCGGCTGTCGCCGTGGCCGGCCCGGCTGGTGGTGGCGCTGCCGCCGCTCCGGCTGAAGAGAAGACCGAGTTCACGGTCGTTCTTGCCGCCGCCGGCGACAAGAAGATCGAGGTCATCAAGGAAGTCCGCGCCATCACCGGCCTGGGCCTGAAGGAAGCAAAGGACCTCGTCGAGGGCGCGCCGAAGCCTGTCAAGGAAGGCGTGAACAAGGACGAAGCCGAGAAGCTCAAGGCCCAGCTCGAGAAGGCTGGCGCGAAGGTTGAGCTCAAGTAAGCAACGCTTGCTGGCACGAGATCCCGGTGAGCATCAGCGCAACCGGGATCTCGGTCCACTCCCCAAAAGGGTGGGCCAGATGCAAAAGGCGTGCGACGGAACGACCCGACGCAGGCCGAACACGAAAAAGTGTGGGGATTTGAGGGTTTACCCCTCGAATCTGCACTAATGTCGCCCCATATCGGGTCGGCAGCACGAAAGCGCGGTGGGCAGGGATTCCGGATTTCCCTGTAAGCCGTTGGGAGAGCACGCTATTTCGGGCTTTTGCAGTCCGTGAAGAGGTTGGTTGTGACGGGCGGGCGCGCTACTGCGCCCCGCGCGTCGTTTTGCGTTTTGAAGGTCTGAAGAACAGATTCAGGACATTCCTACCTGAAACTGAGTCTCCGGCCCCCAAAGCGGGTTCGAAAAATTCAACCCGGGGAGCGGCGGTAGCCGCGTTCCGGAGGGCGCGCCCAGATCGGGCGACGAAAATGAGAGGCCACGATGGCGCAGCAGACATTCACCGGTCGCAAACGCGTTCGCAAGTTCTTCGGACACATCAAGGAAGTGGCCGAGATGCCGAACCTCATCGAGGTTCAGAAGGCATCCTATGACCAGTTCCTGATGGTCGACGAGCCCCAGGGCGGTCGGTCGGACGAGGGGTTGCAGGCGGTGTTCCGCTCGGTGTTCCCGATCTCCGACTTCTCGGGCACCTCGATGCTGGAATTCGTCCGCTACGAGTTCGAGCCGCCGAAATACGACGTCGACGAGTGCCGCCAGCGCGGCATGACCTTCGCGGCCCCCCTCAAGGTGACGCTGCGCCTCATCGTGTTCGATATCGACGAGGAAACCGGCGCGAAGTCGGTCAAGGACATCAAGGAGCAGGACGTCTACATGGGCGATATCCCGCTCATGACGATGAACGGCACCTTCATCGTCAACGGCACCGAGCGCGTCATCGTCTCGCAGATGCACCGTTCGCCGGGCGTGTTCTTCGACCACGACAAGGGCAAGACCCATTCCTCGGGCAAGCTGCTGTTCGCCGCCCGCGTGATCCCGTATCGCGGCTCCTGGCTCGACATCGAGTTCGACGCCAAGGACATCGTCTATGCGCGTATCGACCGTCGCCGCAAGCTTCCGGTGACGTCGCTGATGTTCGCGCTCGGCCTCGACGGCGAGGCGATCCTCAGCACCTTCTACAAGAAGATCCAATACAAGCGGATCAAGGAAGGCTGGCGTGTTCCGTTCGACGCCAATCGTTTCCGCGGCTACTCGACCATCAACGACCTGATCGACGCCGATACCGGCAAGGTCGTGCTCGAAGCCGGCAAGAAGCTCACCGTGCGCGGTGCGCGTCAGATGCAGGAGAAGGGGCTGAAGGCGCTGCGCCTGTCGGATGCGGAGCTGGTCGGCAACTACATCGCCGAGGACCTCGTCAATCCCAAGACCGGCGAGATCCACGCGGAAGCCGGTGAAGAGATCACCGACAAGTCGATGAAGGCTCTCAACGAGCAAGGCTACAAGGAACTGCCGCTGCTCGACATCGACCACGTCAATGTCGGCGCCTACATCCGCAACACGCTCTCGGCCGACAAGAACATGACGCGTGAGGACGCGCTGTTCGACATCTACCGCGTGATGCGTCCCGGCGAGCCGCCGACGCTGGATTCGGCGCAGGCGATGTTCCAGTCGCTGTTCTTCGACGCCGAGCGCTACGACCTCTCGGCGGTCGGCCGCGTCAAGATGAACATGCGCCTCGACCTCGATGCGCCCGACACCCAGCGCACGCTGCGCAAGGAAGACATCCTCTCCGTCATCAAGACGCTGGTGGATTTGCGCGACGGCAAGGGCGAGATCGACGACATCGACCATCTCGGCAACCGCCGTGTGCGTTCGGTCGGCGAGCTCATGGAGAACCAGTACCGCATCGGCTTGCTCCGCATGGAGCGCGCGATCAAGGAGCGTATGTCTTCGGTCGACATCGACACGGTCATGCCGCAGGACCTGATCAACGCGAAGCCGGCGGCCGCCGCCGTGCGCGAGTTCTTCGGCTCCTCGCAGCTCTCGCAGTTCATGGACCAGACCAACCCGCTGTCGGAGATCACCCACAAGCGCCGCCTGTCGGCACTTGGACCGGGCGGTCTGACCCGCGAGCGCGCCGGCTTCGAGGTGCGCGACGTGCATCCGACGCATTACGGCCGCATCTGCCCGATCGAGACGCCGGAAGGTCCGAACATCGGCCTGATCAACTCGCTCGCGACCTTCGCGCGCGTGAACAAGTACGGCTTCGTCGAGACGCCCTACCGCAAGGTCAAGGACGGTCGCGTCACCGACGAGGTCGTGTACCTCTCGGCGATGGAAGAGGGCCGCTACACGGTCGCGCAGGCCAACGTGCCGCTCGATCCGAAGGGCCGCTTCACCGAGGATCTCGTGGTCTGCCGTCACGCCGGCGAAGTCTTGCCGGTGACCCCGGACAAGGTCGACTACATGGACGTGTCGCCGAAGCAGCTCGTTTCGGTCGCAGCCGCGCTGATCCCGTTCCTCGAGAACGACGACGCCAACCGCGCGCTGATGGGCTCGAACATGCAGCGCCAGGCGGTGCCGCTGGTTCGCGCTGAAGCGCCGTTCGTCGGCACCGGCATGGAAGGCGTGGTTGCGCGTGACTCGGGTGCTGCGATCGCAGCGCGCCGTTCGGGCGTGATCGACCAGATCGACGCAACCCGCGTCGTCATCCGCGCCACGGAAGATCTCGATCCGACCAAGTCGGGCGTCGATATCTACCGGCTGATGAAGTACCAGCGCTCCAACCAGTCGACCTGCATCAACCAGCGTCCGCTGGTGAAGGTCGGCGACATCGTCAAGAAGGGCGACATCATCGCCGACGGTCCGTCGACCGATCTCGGCGAGCTCGCGCTCGGCCGGAACGTGCTGGTCGCGTTCATGCCGTGGAACGGCTACAACTTCGAAGACTCGATCCTGCTCTCCGAGCGGATCGTGAAGGAAGACGTGTTTACCTCAATTCATATCGAAGAATTCGAGGTGATGGCCCGCGACACCAAGCTCGGACCCGAGGAAATCACCCGCGACATTCCGAACGTCTCGGAAGAAGCGCTGAAGAATCTCGACGAAGCCGGCATCGTGTACATCGGCGCGGAAGTGCGCGCCGGCGACATCCTGGTCGGCAAGATCACGCCGAAGGGCGAAAGCCCGATGACGCCCGAGGAAAAGCTCCTGCGCGCCATCTTCGGCGAGAAGGCTTCCGACGTCCGCGACACCTCGCTGCGCGTTCCTCCGGGCGTGCAGGGCACCATCGTCGAAGTGCGCGTGTTCAACCGTCACGGCGTCGACAAGGACGAGCGTGCGCTGGCGATCGAGCGGGAAGAGATCGAGCGTCTGGCCAAGGACCGCGACGACGAGCAGGCGATCCTGGACCGCAACGTCTACAACCGTCTTGCCGAGCTGCTCGAGGGACGGCAGGGCATCGCCGGTCCGAAGGGCTTCAAGAAGGACACCAAGATCACCCGTGCGGTGCTCGAGGAGTACCCGAAGTCGCAGTGGTGGCTGTTCGCTTCGCCGAACGACAAGCTGATGGCCGAGATCGAGGCCATGCGGAAGCAGTACGACGAGTCGAAGAAGGGGCTGGAACAGCGCTTCCTCGACAAGGTCGAAAAGCTGCAGCGCGGTGACGAATTGCCGCCCGGCGTGATGAAGATGGTCAAGGTCTTCGTCGCGGTGAAGCGCAAGATCCAGCCCGGCGACAAGATGGCCGGCCGCCACGGCAACAAGGGCGTGGTGTCGAAGATCGTGCCGATCGAGGACATGCCGTTCCTCGAAGACGGTACGCACGCCGACATCGTGCTCAATCCGCTCGGCGTGCCCTCGCGCATGAACGTCGGACAGATCCTCGAGACCCATCTCGGCTGGGCCTGCGCCGGCCTCGGCAAGCGTATCGGCCAGACGGTCGATGCCTATTTGTCGAAGCAGGACATCAGGCCGCTGAAGGAAACCTTGAAGAAGGTCTACGGCGAGGACGAGACGATCAAGTCGCTCAACGACAACGAGTTGATCGAGCTCGGTCACAATCTGAGCCGCGGCGTTCCGATCGCGACGCCGGTGTTCGACGGCGCCAAGGAAGCCGACATCGAGGAGATGCTGAAGCTTGCCGGTCTCGACGCTTCGGGCCAGTCGACCGTCTATGACGGCCGCACCGGCGATGCCTTCGATCGCAAGGTGACGGTGGGCTACATCTACATGCTCAAGCTGCACCATCTCGTCGACGACAAGATCCACGCGCGTTCGATCGGTCCGTACTCGCTCGTCACCCAGCAGCCGCTGGGCGGCAAGGCGCAGTTCGGTGGCCAGCGCTTCGGCGAAATGGAAGTGTGGGCGCTCGAGGCTTACGGCGCGGCGTACACGCTCCAGGAGATGCTGACCGTGAAGTCGGACGACGTCGCCGGCCGTACCAAGGTGTACGAGGCGATCGTGCGTGGCGACGACACCTTCGAGGCCGGTATTCCGGAATCGTTCAACGTGCTGGTCAAGGAAATGCGCTCGCTCGGCCTCAACGTCGACCTGCACAATTCCAAGGTCGGACCGGGGACGGCGGAAGCGGCCGAGTAACACGACCCTCATGCCCGGCCTGAACGGCCGGGCATCGGCGCCCAGTCCCCGCGTCGCGAGGGCAGGGCGCCCCGCATAGTGATTTTCGAATTTGCTGCCGGAGGCGACCGGCACGCGAGGAGAAGACGATGAACCAAGAAATTATGAATCTCTTTAATCCGACGACGCCGGCTCAGGTCTTCGACCAGATCCGGATCTCGATCGCGAGCCCCGAGAAGATTCTGTCCTGGTCGTACGGCGAGATCAAGAAGCCGGAAACCATCAACTACCGCACCTTCAAGCCCGAGCGCGACGGCCTGTTCTGCGCCCGCATCTTCGGGCCGATCAAGGACTACGAGTGCTTGTGCGGCAAGTACAAGCGCATGAAGTACAAGGGCATCATCTGCGAGAAGTGCTCGGTCGAGGTCACGCTGTCGCGCGTCCGGCGCGAGCGCATGGGCCATATCGAGCTCGCAGCCCCCGTCGCCCACATCTGGTTCCTGAAGTCGCTGCCCTCGCGCATCGGCCTCCTGCTCGACATGACGTTGAAGGATCTCGAGCGAATCCTCTACTTCGAATACTACGTCGTGCTCGAGCCGGGTCTCACCGCGTTGAAGGACCGTCAGCTCTTGTCGGAAGACGAGTATCTGAAGGCGCAGGACGAGTACGGCCAGGATTCCTTCACCGCCATGATCGGCGCGGAAGCGATCCGCGAGCTGCTCAAGGGCATGGATCTCGAGAAGCTCGAGCTGACCTTGCGCGCGGAGATGCAGGAGACCGACTCCGACATCAAACACAAGAAGCTCGCCAAGCGCCTGAAGATCGTTGAAGCGTTCCGCCACTCCGGCAACAAGCCGGAATGGATGATCATGACCGTGGTGCCGGTGATTCCGCCGGACCTGCGTCCGCTGGTGCCGCTGGACGGCGGCCGCTTCGCGACCTCGGACCTCAACGACCTCTACCGCCGCGTCATCAACCGCAACAACCGCTTGAAGCGGCTGATGGAGCTGCGCGCGCCGGACATCATCATCCGCAACGAGAAGCGCATGCTTCAGGAGGCCGTCGACGCGCTGTTCGACAACGGCCGCCGCGGCCGCGTCATCACCGGCGCCAACAAGCGCCCGCTGAAGTCGCTCGCCGACATGCTCAAGGGCAAGCAGGGCCGCTTCCGTCAGAACCTGCTCGGCAAGCGCGTCGACTATTCGGGCCGTTCGGTGATCGTGGTTGGTCCCGAGCTGCGCCTGCATCAGTGCGGCCTGCCGAAGAAGATGGCGCTCGAGCTGTTCAAGCCGTTCATCTACTCGCGGCTTGACGCCAAGGGCCTGTCCACCACGGTGAAGCAGGCGAAGAAGCTGGTCGAGAAGGAGCGGCCCGAGGTCTGGGACATCCTGGACGAGGTGATCCGCGAGCACCCGGTGCTGCTCAACCGCGCGCCGACGCTGCATCGCCTCGGCATCCAGGCGTTCGAGCCCGTGCTGATCGAGGGCAAGGCGATCCAGCTTCACCCGCTGGTTTGCGCCGCGTTCAACGCCGACTTCGACGGCGACCAGATGGCCGTGCACGTTCCGCTGTCGCTCGAAGCGCAGCTGGAAGCGCGCGTCCTGATGATGTCGACCAACAACATCCTGCATCCGGCGAACGGCCAGCCGATCATCGTGCCGTCGCAGGACATCGTGCTCGGCCTCTACTACGTCTCCATCATGCGCGAAGGCCTGCCCGGCGAAGGCAAGATCTTCGGCGAGATGGCGGAGCTCGAGCACGCGCTGCACGCGAAGGTCATCCACCTCCACACCAAGATCAGGTACCGGTGGGAAGGCATTGACGAGACCGGCAAGATCTCCAAGCGTTGGATCGAGACCACCGCTGGCCGTGTCATGCTGGGCAATTTGCTGCCGAAGAACCCGCGTGTTCCGTACGAGATCATCAACAAGCTGATGACCAAGCGCGAGATCTCCGGCGTCATCGACCAGGTCTACCGCCACTGCGGTCAGAAGGAGACGGTGATCTTCTGCGACCGCATCATGGCGCTCGGCTTCTACAACGCGTTCAAGGCCGGCATCTCGTTCGGCAAGGACGACATGGTCGTGCCGCACTCCAAGTGGAAGATCGTCGAGACCACCCGTACGCTGGCGAAGGATTTCGAGCAGCAGTACAACGACGGTCTGATCACCCATGGCGAGAAGTACAACAAGGTCGTCGACGCCTGGTCGAAGGCCACGGAAGAAATCGCCAAGGCGATGATGAAGGAGATCTCCTCGACCAAGAAGACGGCGAGCGGGGCGGATGCCGACATCAACTCGATCTACATGATGGCTCACTCCGGTGCCCGCGGTTCGCCGGCCCAGATGCGCCAGCTCGCCGGCATGCGCGGCCTGATGGCAAAGCCGTCGGGCGAGATCATCGAGACGCCGATCATCTCGAACTTCAAGGAAGGCCTCTCGGTGCTCGAGTACTTCAACTCGACCCACGGCGCCCGCAAGGGTCTCGCGGACACCGCGTTGAAGACCGCGAACTCCGGCTACCTGACCCGTCGTCTCGTCGACGTCGCGCAGGACTGCATCATCACGCAGGACGATTGCGGCACCAAGCTCGGCATCAAGATGCGCGCCATCGTCGATGCCGGCACCGTGGTCGCTTCGCTCGGCTCGCGCATCCTCGGGCGCACGGCTTGCGAAGACGTGCGTGACAGCACGGGCAAGGTGATCTTCAAGCGCGGTACGCTGATGGAAGAAAGCCATCTGGATGCCATCCAGCAGGGCGGCGTCCAGGAGGTGAAGATCCGCTCGGCGCTGACCTGCGAGCTCGTCAACGGCATCTGCGGCAAGTGCTACGGCCGCGATCTCGCTCGCGGCACGCCGGTCAACCACGGCGAAGCGGTCGGGGTCATCGCGGCGCAGTCGATCGGCGAGCCGGGCACCCAGCTCACCATGCGCACCTTCCACATCGGCGGTGCGGCGCAGCTGAACGAGCAATCTTTCGTCGAATCCAACTTCGACGGCAAGATCGTGATCAGGAACAAGGCCATCGCCCGCAACAGCGAAGGCCACCTGGTCGCAATGGTCCGCAACATGGTGATCGCGATCGTCGATGCCGACGGCACCGAGCGTGCGACGCACCGTATTCAGTACGGTTCGCGCCTGCACGTCGACGAGGGCGACATGGTCAAGCGCGGCCAGCGTATCGTCGAATGGGATCCCTACACCCGTCCGCTCCTCACCGAGGTCGAAGGCACCATCGGCTTCGAGGATCTGGTCGAGGGACAGTCGATCTCGGAAACGCTCGACGAGGCCACCGGTATCGCCAAGCGCGTGGTCATCGACTGGCGCTCGATGCGCGGCGGCGGGGACCTGCGTCCCGCCATCGTGATCAAGGGCAAGGACGGCAAGGTGCTCAAGCTCGCCCGTGGCGGCGATGCTCGCTACATGCTGTCGGTCGACGGCATTCTGTCGGTCGATGTCGGAGCCAAGGTCCAGGCGGGCGACATCCTCGCCCGTGTCTCGACCGAAAGCGCCAAGACGCGTGACATCACCGGCGGTCTGCCGCGGGTGGCGGAACTGTTCGAGGCTCGGCGTCCGAAGGATGCGGCGATCATCGCCGAAATCGCGGGCACCATCCGGTTCGGGCGCGACTACAAGAACAAGCGTCGCATCTCGATCGAGCCGATGGACAAGACCGACGAGCCGCGCGAGTACCTGATCCCGAAGGGTAAGCACATCCACCTTCAGGACGGCGACGTCGTCGAAAAGGGCGACTTCATCGTGGAAGGCAATCCGGCGCCGCACGACATTCTGGCGGTCAAGGGCATCGAGGAACTCGCGGCCTATCTGGTCAACGAGATCCAGGAAGTCTACCGGCTCCAGGGCGTGCTCATCAACGACAAGCACATCGAGGTGATCGTCCGTCAGATGCTCCAGAAGGTGGAAGTCACCGACCAGGGCGACACGGACATGATCTCGGGCGAGCAGATCGACAAGATCGAGTTCGACCAGATCAACGAGAAGGCCAAGGAAGAGGGCAAGAAGATCGCCACGGGGACGCCGGTTCTGCTCGGCATCACCAAGGCGAGCCTTCAGACCCGCTCCTTCTTCTCGGCGGCCTCGTTCCAGGAGACCACCCGCGTCCTCACGGAAGCGGCGGTCAACGGCAAGGTCGATCCGCTCGAAGGCCTCAAGGAGAACGTCATCGTCGGCCGGCTGATTCCGGCAGGCACCGGCGCCTCCATGGCCAAGATCCGCGAAGTCGCCGTGAAGCGCGACAAGATGATCCTCGACGAGCGCGAGAAGCAGGCGGCCGTCGTGCCGCCGGCGCCGGAAGTGGAGCCGATGGCGCTGCCACCTGCGGAATAATCGTTCATCCGTAGGAATACCGAGGACAATGAAAAGGCCGGCGCAAGCCGGCCTTTTTGCTGCTTTGTTTCCCTGTTGCGGTGCAGGATCAACCTTTGTTCATCTTTCCTTCAGGCGCAAAAGCGCTTCTGTTATGAGAGCTTAGACCGGGTGGTCCCGTGAAGGGGGCGGGCCGGAGACCACGGAATTTTCATGCTTGATCTCGCAATCGTAGGCGGCGGGCCCGGCGGGCTGATGAGCGCTTGGTATCTGAAGCGCAAGCTCGGCGACCTCTGCCGCGTCACCATCTACGAGGCATCCGACCGGCTCGGCGGCAAGATCGTCACGCGCAAATTCGATTCCGCGCCCGCGATGTACGAGGCAGGCGTTGCCGAGATCTACGACTACTCGATGACCGGGCCGGATCCGTTGCGCGAGTTGATCCAGCATTTCGGCTTGCAGACCATTCCGATGGATGCCGAGCAGGTGCAGTTTGGCGGCGAGCTCCTCAACGACGTCGCGGGCATGCGCCGCAAATACGGCGCCAAGACCGCGGCCGCGATCGAGGGGTTCCGTAAGCGCTGCGCCGAGGCGATGACGCCGATCGAGTATTACGAGGGCGTCGGCGCGCACGACAACGAGAATCCCTGGGCCTACAAGACCGCCGAGCAGGTGCTCGACGAAGAGGTCGAGGACGAAACTGCAAAGCGATTCTTCAAGGTGATGGCGCGCTCGGACCTCGCGACCGAGAGCCACAACACCAACGGGCTCAACGCGCTCAAGAACTACCTGATGGATGTCGACGGCTATATCGGCCTCTATTCCATCCAGAACGGCAACGAGCAGCTCATCGAGTGCCTCCAGTCGGAGGTCAATGCCGACATCCAGCTCAATCACCGCGTGCTCACGGTCGGCAAGGCGCCGACCGGCCGCTATCAGCTCAAGATGATGAACGGCAAGGGGCCGGAGACGCGCGACTTCGACCTCGTGCTGGTCTGCCTGCCGCATTCCTGGCTCGGGACCGTCGGCTGGGAGGGCGAACAGCTCCGCAAGTCGATGGTCAAGCACGTCTCGTACTTCGACCGGCCCGCGCACTATTTGCGTGTCTCGATCCTGTTCGACACCCCGTTCTGGGGCGACAAGATCGCCGGCGCCTGGTTCATGTCGGAGGCCTTCGGCGGTTGCTGCGTCTATAACGAGGGCGCGCGCCATGATGTGGGCAAGCACGGCGTGCTGAACTGGCTGATTCCGGGCTCCGACGCGCTGGCCTTTGCGAATCTCTCCGACCAGGAGCTGATCGATGCCGCGCTGAAATCGCTGCCGGCATCGCTCGGCGATGCGCGCGCGCATTTCATGGAAGGCAAGATCCACCGCTGGCTGTCGTCGGTGAACGCGATTCCCGGCGGCTTGCCCGTGCGCGACGTCATGACCAATCACCGGCCCGAGCCGAAGGAACATCCCGGAATCGTGGTGGTCGGCGACTATCTGTTCGACTCGACGCTGAACGGCCTGCTCGATTCCTCGGACGCGGCGACCGACATCATCTTGACCGAGATGATGCGCCTGCGCCGCGAGCGTTCGCAGGACGACAAGCCGCTCTCGGACAAGATCGATCGCGACTATTTCGACAATTATCGCGGCCAGGGTCCTTACAGCGAAGCATGGCAACACTTCACGGATCCCGACTATCTCACAAAACTGATCGGCATCGTCTGGGGCAAGGCCAAAGGCACGAAGCTCCTGATCGCGGGCTCGGCCAGCGGCGAGCTCGTCGGCGCGCTGCGCGATCGCGGCATCGATGCCTGGGGCATCGAGAACAACCGCGCCATTCACGCCAGAACGCCGAAGGCGCTGAAGAAGTACAACAAGCTCGGTTCGATCACCGACATGCCGTTCAAGGACGGGGCGTTCGACTTCGTGTTCGAGACCAGCCTCTGCCATGTTTCCCCGAAGCAGGTGGTCCGTGCGATCAAGGAGCTGAACCGAGTGGTCAAGACCGGCCTTGTGTTCGGCTCGGTCACCTCGGACATGGCGCCGGCACTGATCGACCGCTACGACCTCCTGCGCGGGGTCAAGAAGCTCGGCACCTGGTGGGAATGGTCCGAACTGTTCTTCGGCAACGGCTTCGACCTGTCGATGCACCGCAAGGACTGCACCGACGCGCTCTGGGAGACGACGCTCGCCGCCAACAAGGGCCCGGGCCAGTGGTACGCCGACGCCGATTCCTTGCGCTATTCCTTTTTCGACAAGGTCGAGGACGAGGAAGACGACTAGCCGCTTGAAGCGGCCGCCTTCGCCAATTGTTTTGCCGAATTCATCCTGATCGCATAGAATCGATGCAATAGCGGTTGCCGCTATTTCCTGCTTTCTCTGCGGTCATGCCGGCCGTCAGCATCGGTTGGTTTCATGGCGTCCAAGCCCCTCCCGCCCGACAAACAGAAGCTCGCCGCGGAAGAGGCGGCCGAGCTCGACGACAAGCTCGTCCCTGCCGCCAAGCCGGACCTCGAAGACGACGAGGACGATGAAGACGAGGAGGATGGCGGGCTGGAGCTCGATGACGACGATGAGGACGAGGACCTCGTCGTCTTTACCGCGCGCGAGGCCGCCGGCGCGCTCGCGACCATCCTGGGTTTCGTCAAGCCCTTCCTGGTCAACTACAAGCGGATGCTGTCCTTCGTGGCGTTCGGCGTCTTCGTCGAGACGCTATTCAACGTCATCATGCCGCTCAGCCTGAAGTACTTGATCGACGACGCGCTCGGCGAGGAGGATTTCCAGGCGCTGTACAAGATCCTCGGCGTGCTCGCGGTCGCCGGCATCTTCACCTCGATCGTCGCGGTCTGGTACGAGCGCTGGGATGCGCGGCTTGCGGCCTGCATCATCTCGGACGTCCGCAAACGGCTGTTCGAGCACGTCCAGGACCTGCCGGCAGCCTATTTCGGCCGCACCAAGCGCGGCGAGATCCTGTCGCGCTTCTCGGTCGACCTCGCAGCCTTCGAGGGCTCGGTCAAGACCTTTGCCAACAGCGCGGCACTGCCGTTCCTGGAGCTGATCGCGGGCATCATCCTGATGGTGTTCCTGAACTGGCAGCTCGCGGTGGTTGCGCTGCTGGTGTTTCCGATCACGCTGATCGGTCCGCGCATGCTCACGCCGAAGGCTGTCCAGGCGAATTACGAGCAGAAGCTCAACGAGTCCGCATTGCTCGGCATGGTGCAGGAGAACGTGGCGGCGCAGGCCGTGATCAAGGCGTTCAGCCTGCAACGCAGGATGTTCGGCTTCTTCACCTTTCGCAACGACGAGACGCGAAACCGGATGGCTTCGGCGGCGTTCCTGTCGACCATGGTGGAGCGGACGGTCACCATCTCGGTGCTGCTCCTGCATCTCGTCGTGCTCGCGATCGGCGCGTATCTGGCGACGAAGGGGCAGATCACCATCGGCACCTTCGTCACCTTCGAGAGCGCGTTCTGGGAGGTGTCCTACAACATCGCCCATGTGATGCATTTCATTCCCGTGTCGATCTCCTCGGCAGCCGCGATTCGTCACATGCAAGAGCTGCTCGACGAGCCCACGCGCAGCGCCGATCGTGCCGGAGCGCCCGACCTGCCGCGCATCACCAACGACATCACCTTCGACCACGTGACGTTCCAGTACGAAGGCAGCCAGACGCCGGTGCTGGACAATCTCAGCCTCAAGCTCAATGTCGGCAAGCGCATTGCCATCGTCGGTCCCTCGGGCTCCGGCAAGAGCACGCTGCTGAATCTGATCCTGCGGCTCTACGTGCCGGACGAGGGGCGCGTCACCATCGACGGCGTCGACGTCCGCAAGGTGACGCTGGATTCCCTGCGCCGGAGCATGGCGGTGGTGTTCCAGGAGAATATGCTGTTCAACATGTCGATCCGAGAGAACATCCGGCTCGGCAAGGAGGGCGCGTCCGACGAGGAGGTGGAGGAGGCGGCCAAGAAGGCCGAGATCCACCGCTACATCATGAGCCTGCCGCAGCGATACGACACGCCGGTGGGCGAGCGCGGCGATACCTTGTCGGGCGGCCAGCGCCAGCGCATCGCGATCGCGCGCGCGGTCATCCGCAATCCCTCCGTGCTGCTGCTGGACGAAGCCACTTCGGCACTCGACCAGACCACGGAAGCTGCGATCAACCGCACGCTGCTGAAGGTTGCCAAGGGCCGCACCATGATCTGGTCGACCCACCGCCTGACCTCGGTGGTCGAGATGGACGAAATCATCGTGATTTCAGGGGGCAGGGCGATCGAGCGCGGCTCGCATGCCGAGCTGCTCGCCAAGAACGGCACCTATCGCAAGCTGTGGAACGACCAGATCCACCAACCGCATGGCGCGCCGGCTCACGTCGACGAGGACAGCGACGATGACGACGAGGATGAAGACGACCTCGACGAGGACGATGAGGAGGAGTGACCGAGGAAGTTCGGCTCCAGATGGAAGGCTTCTCCAAGCGGCCGCAATAGCCCCTGAACCGACCAGGCAATGAAGCGTGCCCAGCGCTGCGCCGTCCAATAAGGGCTCGTCGCAATCGAGACTGAGCGGAAGTCGAACGCCTTCGCCGCCGACCATTCGTCGCACTCGCGCTTGACCGGATCTGCGTAGAAGGCGGCGACCTTGCTTGTATCCATCCCGTCGGAGGCCAGCCACTGCGGGATGTAGAGGTTGCAGAGCCGCTCGACGTCGGTGAAGACCTTGTCGCACCCGGTGCCGGCGGCGGGGCAGGAGGTCGAGAAGGCATCGCCCACCAGCACGAGGCCGGGTTGGCCGCTTGCATCGTTCACATAGAGATCGACCGGGCGGATTTTCAGCTCACCGGGAATGTCGAATGGTCCGGTGATGCGCTTGAGCCGTGGCAGCGCGGCGTTCAGCGTCGCGGCGGGCGCGCGGCTCAACTCCCGCAGCCAGGGATCGTCGAAGCTGCGATAGACGAACAGGTTGGCGCGCATCCGCGTCCCGATCGGAAACAGCGTGAGGTAGGGGATGCGGTCGCTCGGCCGTTCCGAGAAATAGGTCAGCGCCGGGAAGTCGAACGAGTCCCGTCCCGCGGGCACCACGTCGAACCCGATCGAAATCGAATGGCAGGCACTGACGACTTTTCGCGCGATCCCCAGCTGGTGGCGCAGGCCGACGTTGAGGCCGTTGGCGAGCACGACCAGCCGGGCGGAGACCATCTCGTCGTTGGAGAGAGTGACTTTCTGCCGCTCCGCACTCGTCTCGACCAAGACGGCCTTGGCGCAGATGCGCTCGACGCCGGCAGGAATTTCGTCGCGGACAGCGTTGACGAGGGAGTCGTAGAGGATGTTGAACTGCCGGCTTGGCGCCTTGTCGAGAAGGTGGCCGAAGCGCGCGATCCAGTTCTCACCCACAAAGGTCGCGCGGCGCAGCACCGATTCGGCGATTCCCGTCTGCAAGAATCGCCCGACCTGAACGTGACCGCTGAGTTTTTCGACTCGAAAATCCGCCGAATAGCTCTCATGCGGATCGATCAGGATGGTTGAAATACCGGTACGGCCGAGCATCGCGGCGGCGGTCGAGCCGGACAATCCCCCGCCGATAATCGCAATGTCGGTGTACCGCATGGCGCAAATCTCCGCCGAAGGCGGCACATTGACGCTCCAACAGGAAAAAAAGCCTTAGCAAGGGTTATAAAAGTATATTTGACCCGGGTATAAATTGAGTTTGGCGTAGCGGAACCCGCTCTTCATTCCCATATCGGAAGGGCGCAGCGAGGCGGCCAGGAAGCGATTTCGACAGCTGCGGGAAGCGCTTCTGACTGTCGTTTCGCCTTGACTTGACCGACACCCACTTATAGAACCCCCCTCACTTAACGACAGGCGGTGAGCATCGCCAACGTCGGAACGGGCCACCCGTTTGATCCCTCTGGGGGTCGCCAGGACGGGCACCAACCTCGACGAATGCCGCTCAAACGCTGTCGATCATAGCTAGGCAATGCCAGTGCGATTTTAGGTCTCTTGAGCATGTTCTCTCGAGGTCGAATTCGGATGCATGACCTCGGTGCGCGGGCCGCAGCTTCAAGCTGACCGGTCCGAATACTGCGGTCCTCTGTGGCGTCGAAGCGCTTTCCGCTCGTTGATGGGTGGTTGGCGCGATTTCGCTTTGTGCGGATTGTTCCGCGGAAAGCGGCCTCGTCGGGCGGGTAGCTCGAAAGAATTTGCGGACCCGGTGACGGGCCGCGGCAGAACACAAAGGGTAATGCCAGGATGCCGACGATCAACCAGCTGATCGCTCAACCGCGGGAAGTGCAGAAGTCGCGCAAGAAGGTGCCGGCGCTGCAGCAGTCGCCGCAGAAGCGCGGTGTTTGCACGCGCGTTTACACCACGACCCCGAAGAAGCCGAACTCGGCGCTTCGTAAGGTTGCCAAGGTGCGCCTGACCAACGGCTTCGAGGTGATCGGCTACATCCCCGGTGAGGGCCATAACCTCCAGGAGCACTCGGTGGTCATGATCCGCGGCGGTCGCGTCAAGGACTTGCCCGGCGTGCGCTACCACATCCTCCGCGGCGTTCTGGATACCCAGGGCGTCAAGAACCGTAAGCAGCGCCGTTCGAAGTACGGCGCCAAGCGTCCGAAGTAAGCGGGAACCAGGTCCATGTCTCGTCGCCATTCTGCCGAAAAGCGCGAAGTCCTTCCCGATCCGAAGTTCGGGAACATCATTGTCACGAAGTTCATGAATTCGGTGATGTACGCCGGCAAGAAGTCGGTCGCCGAAGGCATCGTTTACGGTGCGTTCGGTCTCATCGAAACCAAGACCAAGCAGAACCCGCTCGGCGTGTTCGAGCAGGCACTCGAGAACGTCATGCCGACGATCGAAGTGCGCTCCCGCCGCGTCGGCGGCGCAACCTATCAGGTTCCGGTCGAAGTTCGCTCGGTGCGCCGTCAGGCGCTGGGCATTCGCTGGCTGATCTCGGCTGCGCGCGACCGCAACGAGAAGACGATGACCGAGCGGCTCTCTGCGGAGCTCCTGGATGCGTCGAACAACCGGGGTAACGCCGTCAAGAAGCGCGAAGACGTGCACCGGATGGCGGAAGCCAACCGCGCCTTCTCGCACTATCGCTGGTAACGGCGACACACGGAATCTAAGGAACACTCCATGCCCCGCGTTCATGCCATAGAGAATTACCGCAACTTCGGTATCATGGCGCATATCGATGCCGGCAAGACCACGACCACCGAGCGCATCCTCTATTACACCGGCAAGAGCCACAAGATCGGCGAAGTGCACGAAGGTGCCGCGACGATGGACTGGATGGAGCAGGAGCAGGAGCGCGGCATTACAATTACGTCGGCCGCGACCACCGCGTTCTGGGAAGGCAAGCGTCTCAACATCATCGACACTCCCGGCCACGTCGACTTCACCATCGAAGTCGAGCGCAGCTTGCGCGTGCTCGACGGCGCCGTCTGCGTGCTCGACTCGAACCAGGGTGTCGAGCCCCAGACCGAGACGGTCTGGCGCCAGGGCGACAAGTACAAGGTTCCGCGCATCGTCTTCGCCAACAAGATGGATAAGACCGGCGCTGACTTCTACAAGTGCATGCAGGACATCATCGATCGCCTCGGCGCAAAGCCGATCGCGATCCAGCTTCCGATCGGCTCCGAGAACAACTTCAAGGGTCTGGTCGATCTCGTCCGTATGAAGGGCGTGGTCTGGGAAGAAGAGAAGCTCGACGCCAAGTTCGTGGACATCGATATTCCCGAGGACATGGTCGAGAAGGCCAAGGAATATCGCGAGAAGCTGTTGGAAGCCGCCGTCGAACTCGACGACGACGTTCTCGCCGCTTACCTCGACGGCAAGGAGCCCGATGAGGCGACGTTGAAGCGCTTGATCCGCAAGGCCGTGCTGACTGGCGCGTTCTTCCCGGTATTGTGCGGCTCGGCGTTCAAGAACAAGGGCGTGCAGCCCTTGCTCGACGCGGTCGTGGATTATCTGCCGTCGCCGGTCGACGTGCCCGCCATCAAGGGCGTCGATGAAGACGGCAACGAGATCGTTCGCCTGCCGGACGACAAGGAGCCGCTGGCTCTGTTGGCGTTCAAGATCATGGACGACCCGTTCGTCGGCACCATCACCTTCTGCCGCATCTATTCCGGCACGCTGCTGTCGGGCACCGGCGTCATCAATTCGACGCGCGACCGCAAGGAGCGCATCGGCCGCATGCTGCTGATGCATGCGAACAACCGCGAAGACATCAAGGAAGCCTATGCCGGCGACATCGTTGCGCTGGCAGGCCTGAAGGAAGCGCGCACCGGTGACACGCTGTGCGATCCCGACAAGGCGGTGATCCTCGAAAAGATGGAATTCCCGGAGCCGGTCATCGAGATCGCGATCGAGCCGAAGTCCAAGGCCGACCAGGAAAAGCTGGGCGTGGCGCTGGCGAAGCTCGCCGCGGAGGATCCGTCCTTCCGCGTGTCGACCGACCAGGAGTCCGGCCAGACCATCCTCAAGGGCATGGGCGAACTCCATCTCGACATCAAGGTCGACATCCTCCGCCGCACCTACAAGGTCGATGCCAACATCGGCGCGCCGCAGGTGGCGTTCCGTGAGCGCGTCACCAAGAGGGCCGAGGTCAAGTACACCCACAAGAAGCAGACCGGCGGTACCGGTCAGTTCGCCGAGGTCTCGATCATCGTCGAGCCGAACGAGCCCGGCAAGGGCTACGAGTTCGAGTCCAAGATCGTCGGCGGTGCGGTTCCGAAGGAATACATCCCCGGCGTCGAAAAGGGCCTCAACAGCGTGATGGGCTCTGGTGTCGTCGCGGGCTTCCCCGTGGTCGACGTCAAGGTTCAGCTCGTCGATGGCAAGTATCACGACGTCGACTCGTCGGCGCTCGCCTTCGAAATCGCATCGCGTGCTGCATTCCGCGAAGCCTTGCAGAAGGGCAAGTCCGTCCTGCTCGAGCCGATCATGAAGGTCGAAGTGGTGACCCCGGAAGACTACACCGGCTCGGTCATCGGCGACCTGAATTCCCGGCGCGGTCAGATCCAGGGTCAGGACATGCGCGGCAACGCCAACGTCATCAACGCAATGGTGCCGCTCATGAACATGTTCGGTTACGTGAATAACCTGCGCTCGATGAGCCAGGGTCGCGCGACCTTCACCATGCAGTTCGACCACTACGCAGAAGCGCCGGCCAACGTGTCGGCAGAAGTCCAGAAGAAGTTTGCCTGATTGTCGTCGGTCTCGAACTGACGATTGAACGGAGAGTCAAATGGCCAAAGCAAAGTTTGAACGTAACAAGCCGCACTGCAACATCGGCACCATCGGTCACGTCGACCATGGCAAGACGTCGCTGACCGCGGCGATCACCAAGGTCCTCGCCGAAGCCGGCGGCGCGACGTTCACCGCGTACGACCAGATCGACAAGGCGCCGGAAGAGAAGGCGCGCGGCATCACGATCTCGACGGCGCACGTCGAATACGAGACCAAGAACCGCCATTACGCGCACGTCGACTGCCCCGGCCACGCCGACTACGTGAAGAACATGATCACCGGCGCCGCCCAGATGGACGGTGCGATCCTGGTCGTGTCGGCCGCTGACGGTCCGATGCCGCAGACCCGCGAGCACATCCTGCTCGCCCGCCAGGTCGGCGTTCCCGCGCTGGTCGTGTTCCTCAACAAGTGCGACATGGTCGACGATCCGGAGCTGCTCGAGCTCGTCGAGCTCGAAGTCCGCGAACTGCTCTCGAAGTACGAATTCCCGGGCGACACCATCCCGATCATCAAGGGCTCGGCGCTCGCCGCTCTCGAAGATTCCGACAAGACGCTCGGCCATGACGCCATCCTCGAGCTGATGAAGCAGGTCGACGCTTACATTCCGCAGCCGGAGCGTCCGGTCGACCTGCCGTTCCTGATGCCGGTTGAAGACGTGTTCTCGATCTCGGGCCGCGGCACCGTCGTGACCGGCCGTGTCGAGCGCGGTATCGTCAAGGTCGGCGAGGAAATCGAGATCGTCGGTCTGCGCGCCACGCAGAAGACCACGGTCACCGGCGTCGAAATGTTCCGCAAGCTGCTCGATCAGGGCCAGGCCGGCGACAACATCGGTGCGCTGCTTCGCGGTACCAAGCGCGAGGACGTCGAGCGCGGCCAGGTGCTGTGCAAGCCGGGTTCGGTCAAGCCGCACACCAAGTTCAAGGCTGAGGCCTACATCCTCACCAAGGAAGAGGGCGGTCGCCACACCCCGTTCTTCACCAACTACCGTCCGCAGTTCTACTTCCGCACCACCGACGTGACCGGTGTCGTGCATCTGCCGGAAGGCACCGAGATGGTGATGCCGGGCGACAACATCGCGATGGAAGTGCACCTGATCGTGCCGATCGCGATGGAAGAGAAGCTCCGCTTCGCGATCCGCGAAGGTGGCCGTACCGTCGGCGCCGGCGTCGTCGCCTCGATCATCGAGTAATTACGAGAATAGGGATCGGCGAATAGCGAATGTGACATTCGCTATTCGCTATTCGCCACCCCACTGAAGAAAGACCACGGCAATGAACGGCCAAAATATTCGTATCCGTCTCAAGGCGTTCGACCATCGTATCCTCGATACGTCGACCCGCGAGATCGTGAACACGGCGAAGCGCACCGGTGCGCAGGTCCGCGGACCCATTCCGCTGCCCACCCGCATCGAGAAGTTCACCGTCAACCGTTCGCCGCACGTCGACAAGAAGAGCCGCGAGCAGTTCGAGATGCGCACCCACAAGCGCCTGCTCGACATCGTCGATCCGACCCCGCAGACCGTCGATGCTTTGATGAAGCTCGACCTGGCCGCCGGTGTCGACGTCGAGATCAAGCTCTAAGATTTTTGGATCACGTTCGCGACTAGCGGACAGAAAGAACAGGAAGCACGCCGATGCGCTCCGGAGTGATCGCACAAAAGGTCGGGATGACGCGGGTCTTTACAGAGGCCGGCGAACATATCCCCGTGACCGTGCTGAAGCTCGGCAATTGCCAGGTCGTAGGCCACCGCACCGAAGAAAAGAACGGTTATGTCGCGCTCCAGCTTGGTTCTGGCAGCCGCAAGACCGTTTACATGCCCAAGGCGGAGCGCGGCCAGTTCGCGGTCGCCAAGGTCGAGCCGAAACGGCAGGTCGAGGAATTCCGCGTCTCTGCGGATCAGATGATCCCCGTCGGTGCCGAGATCCTGGCCGACCACTTTGTCGTCGGTCAGTTCGTCGACGTCACCGGTACCTCGGTCGGTAAGGGTTTTGCCGGCGGTATGAAGCGCTGGAACTTCGGCGGTCTGCGCGCCACCCACGGCGTGTCGGTCTCGCACCGTTCGATCGGTTCGACCGGTGGCCGTCAGGACCCGGGCAAGACCTGGAAGAACAAGAAGATGCCCGGTCACATGGGCGTCGACCGCATCACCACGCTCAACCTTCGGGTCGTTCAGCTCGATGTCGAGCGCGGTCTGATCCTCGTCGAAGGCGCCGTTCCCGGCTCCAAGGGCGGCTGGATCCGTGTGCGCGACGCCGTCAAGAAGCCGCTGCCGAAGGAAGCTCCGAAGCCCGGCAAGTTCAAGGTTGCTGGCGAAGCGGACGCTGCTCCGGCTGCGCAGGAGGCGTGAGATGGAATTGAAGGTCACGACCCTCGAAGGTAAGGAAGCCGGCTCGGTCCAGCTTTCCGACACCATTTTCGGCCTCGAGCCGCGCCAGGACATCATTGCACGTTGCGTGCAGTGGCAGCTCAACAAGCGCCAGGCCGGTACACACAAGGCCAAGGGCCGCGCCGAGATCTGGCGCACCGGCAAGAAGATGTACAAGCAGAAGGGCACCGGCGGTGCTCGTCACGGCTCGGCGCGCGTGCCGCAGTTCCGCGGCGGTGGCCGTGCCTTCGGTCCGGTGGTGCGTTCGCACGCCACCGACCTGCCGAAGAAGGTCCGTGCGCTCGCCCTTAAGCATGCGCTCTCGGCCAAGGCCAAGGACGGCGATCTCGTCGTGATCGACAAGGCCGCGCTGGAAGCTGCCAAGACCAAGGCGCTGCTCGGTCATTTCTCCGGTCTGGGCTTGACCAACGCGCTGATCATCGACGGCGCCGAGCTCAACAACGGCTTCGCCGCTGCGGCCCGCAACATCCCGAACATGGACGTGCTGCCGATCCAAGGCATCAACGTCTATGACATCCTGCGCCGTCGGAAGCTTGTTCTGACCAAGGCCGCCATCGATGCGCTGGAGGCGCGCTTCAAATGACGAAGAACATCGAGCCTCGCCATTACGACGTGATCCTGTCGCCGGTCGTGACCGAAAAGGCCACGATCGCCTCGGAGCACAACAAGGTGCTGTTCAAGGTGGCTGCGAAGGCGACCAAGCCGCAGATCAAGGAAGCGATCGAGAAGCTGTTCGACGTCAAGGTCAAGAGCGTCAACACGCTGGTCCGCAAGGGCAAGACCAAGATCTTCCGCGGCAATCTCGGCTCGCAGTCGAACTCAAAGCGCGCGATCGTGACTCTCGAAGAGGGTCACCGGATCGACGTGACCACCGGTCTGTAAGGTCGTACGACGATGGCACTGAAGACATTCAATCCCACGACGCCGGGCCAGCGCCAGCTGGTCATGGTCGATCGTTCGGCCCTCTACAAGGGCAAGCCGGTCAAGGCGCTCACCGAAGGCAAGCACTCCTCTGGCGGCCGCAACAACACCGGTCGCATCACCGTGCGCTTCCGCGGCGGCGGTCATAAGCGGACGCTGCGTACCGTCGACTTCAAGCGCGACAAGGTCGATGCGCCCGCGACGGTCGAGCGGCTGGAATATGATCCGAACCGCACCGCGTTCATCGCGCTCGTCAAGTACGAAGACGGCACCCAGGCCTATATCCTGGCGCCGCAGCGCTTGGCCGTCGGCGATTCCGTCGTTGCCGGCAACTATGTCGACGTGAAGCCGGGCAATGTCATGCCGCTCGGCAACATGCCGGTCGGCACGATCATCCACAACATCGAGGTCAAGATCGGGAAGGGCGGCCAGCTCGCCCGTTCCGCGGGCACCTACGCCCAGCTCGTCGGTCGCGACCAGGACTACGTGATCATCCGCCTGAATTCGGGCGAACAGCGCCTGGTGCACGGCCGTTGCCGCGGCACGATCGGCGCGGTGTCGAACCCGGATCACATGAACACCTCGATCGGCAAGGCCGGCCGCAACCGTTGGCTGGGCCGCAAGCCGCACAACCGCGGCGTTTCGATGAACCCGATCGACCATCCGCACGGCGGTGGTGAAGGTCGTACCTCGGGCGGTCGCCACCCGGTTACTCCGTGGGGCAAGCCGACCAAGGGCAAGAAGACCCGCTCCAACAAGTCGACCAACAAATTCATTCTCCTAAGCCGCCACAAGCGGAAGAAGTAAGGAACGCCGGACATGGTTCGTTCAGTCTGGAAAGGCCCGTTCGTCGAGGGTTCTCTGCTCAAGAAGGCAGATGCCGCGCGTTCGTCCGGCCGTCACGACGTCATCAAGATCTGGAGCCGTCGCTCGACGATCCTGCCGCAATTCGTCGGCCTGACCTTCGGCGTCTACAACGGTCAGAAGCACGTGCCGGTGGCCGTCAACGAGGAAATGGTCGGTCACAAGTTCGGCGAGTTCTCGCCGACCCGGACCTTCCATGGCCACTCCGGGGACAAGAAAGCCAAGAAGGCTTGAGGATTAAACGATGAGCAAACCTAAGCGCGAACGGAGCCTTGCCGAGAACGAGGCCAAGGCGGTCGCCCGGATGCTGCGGGTGAGCCCGCAGAAGCTCAACCTGGTCGCCCAGCTCATTCGCGGCCGGAAGGCGGCTTCTGCGCTCGCCGACCTGCAGTTTTCGCGCAAGCGGATCGCGGTTGACGTGAAGAAGTGCCTGGAATCGGCTATTGCCAACGCCGAGAACAACCACGACCTCGACGTGGACGATCTCGTCGTGGCGCAGGCCTTCGTCGGCAACGGCCTCGTGATGAAGCGCTTTGCCGCCCGCGGCCGTGGCCGTTCGGGTCGCGTCTACAAACCATTTTCACAGCTGACGATCATCGTTCGTCAGGTCGAAGCCGAAGCAGCGGCTTAAGGGACGCAGGAGAACACGATGGGTCAAAAGATCAATCCGATCGGTCTGCGTCTTGGCATCAACCGGACTTGGGATTCCCGCTGGTACGCCGGCAAGCAGGAATACGGCAAGCTGCTGCACGAAGACGTCAAGATCCGTGAGATCCTGCACAAGGAGCTCAAGCAGGCGGCTGTCGCCCGCATCGTGATCGAGCGTCCGCACAAGAAGTGCCGCGTCACCATCCACTCGGCTCGTCCGGGCGTGGTGATCGGCAAGAAGGGCGCCGACATCGACAAGCTGCGCAAGAAGGTCGCGGACATCACCTCGTCCGACGTCGTCATCAACATCGTCGAGATCCGCAAGCCGGAGCTCGATGCGACGCTGGTGGCCGAGTCGATCGCGCAGCAGCTGGAGCGCCGCGTGGCGTTCCGCCGCGCCATGAAGCGCGCCGTTCAGTCGGCGATGCGTCTCGGCGCGGAAGGCATCCGCATCAACTGCTCGGGACGTCTGGGCGGTGCGGAAATCGCGCGCATGGAGTGGTACCGCGAAGGTCGCGTGCCGCTGCACACGCTGCGCGCAGACATCGACTACGGCGTTGCGACCGCGTTCACGACCTTCGGCACCTGCGGTGTCAAGGTCTGGATCTTCAAGGGCGAGATCCTCGAGCACGATCCGATGGCCCAGGACAAGAGAATGGCCGAAGGTGAGACTGGTGGCGGCGGCGATCGCGGCGGCCGGCAGCGCCGTGACAACGCTGCGGCCTGACGCCAGCACAGAGAATTTGAGGGCTTGAAGCCATGATGCAACCTAAGAAAACGAAGTTCCGGAAGGCGCATAAGGGCCGTATCCACGGCGTTGCGTCTTCGGGCGCGACGTTGGCGTTCGGCCAGTTCGGCCTGAAGGCGACCGAGCCTGAGCGCGTCACCGCGCGCCAGATCGAGGCCGCTCGCCGCGCGCTGACCCGCCACATGAAGCGCGCCGGCCGCGTCTGGATCCGCATATTCCCCGACGTTCCCGTGTCGAAGAAGCCTGCCGAAGTCCGCATGGGCTCCGGCAAGGGCGCGCCGGAATTGTGGGTCGCGCGCGTCAAGCCGGGCCGGGTGCTGTTTGAGATCGACGGCGTCAACACCCAGACGGCGCGTGAAGCGCTGACCCTGGCGGCAGCCAAGCTGCCGATCAAGACGCGCTTCGTCGAGCGCATTGCGGAGTAATGGCCATGGCCCAGATGAAGATCGAAGACATCCGCGCGTTGAGCCCCGATCAGCAGGATGACGCCATCCTGAACCTGAAGAAGGAGCGCTTCAACCTGCGCTTCCAGCGCGCCACCGGGCAGCTCGAGAACACCTCGCGCCTGCGCGAGGCCCGCCGTGACATCGCCCGGATCAAGACCGTCGCCGCGCAGACGCGCGCGAAGAAGAAGTAAGAGGCTTACGAATATGCCGAAACGTACTTTGCAGGGCGTGGTCGTCAGCGACAAGCAAGCCAAGACCATCGTGGTGCGCGTCGATCGCCGCTTCACACACCCGATCTACAAGAAGACGATCCGCCGTTCGAAGAACTACCACGCGCACGACGAGAGCAACGAATTCAAGCCGGGCGACATGGTGTGGATCGAGGAATCGAAGCCGATTTCGAAGTTGAAGCGCTGGGTCGTGATCCGGGGCGAACACAAGAAAAGCGCCTGATCTGTCGGCTTTAGCCGACTGACTTCAGGGAAATGTTGAGCGCCGGCTGGGCTGGCGCAAAGAGAAGAGGACGAGGTGCATCAATGATTCAGATGCAGACCAACCTCGACGTGGCCGACAATTCTGGCGCACGCCGTGTCATGTGTATCAAGGTGCTCGGAGGCTCCAAGCGCCGCTACGCCACGATCGGCGACATCATCGTCGTTTCGATCAAGGAAGCGATTCCGCGTGGCAAGGTGAAGAAGGGCGACGTGATGAAGGCCGTCGTGGTGCGCGTCCGCAAGGACATCCGCCGCGCTGACGGTTCGGTCATCCGCTTCGACCGCAACGCCGCCGTTCTGATCAACAACCAGTCCGAGCCGGTCGGCACCCGTATCTTCGGGCCCGTACCGCGCGAGCTGCGCGCCAAGAACCACATGAAGATCATCTCGCTCGCGCCGGAGGTGCTGTGATGGCTGCGAAGATCCGCAAGGGCGACAAGGTCGTCGTGCTGACCGGTCGCGACAAGGGCCGCACCGGCGAAGTGTTCGAAGTGCGTCCCGTCGCCGGCACCGCGCTCGTGCGCGGCATCAATATGGTCAAGCGTCACCAGAAGCAGACGCAGGCCCAGGAGGGCGGCATCATCTCGAAGGAGTCGCCGATCCAACTGTCCAACATCGCGTATGTCGGCAAGGACGGAAAGCCGACCCGCGTGGGATTCAAGATTCTGGCGGACGGCAAGAAGGTCCGCATCGCCAAGAGCTCGGGAGCTGAGATCGATGGCTGAGGCCGCTTACACGCCGCGCCTGCGCGCGGAATACGACGCGAAGATCCGGACGGAAATGACCGAGAAGTTCGGTTATGAGAACGTCATGCAGGTTCCGCGTCTGGACAAGGTCGTGCTGAACATGGGCGTTGGCGATTCCGTCAACGACCGCAAGAAGGCCGAGACCGCCGCTGCAGAATTGACCCAGATCGCCGGCCAGAAGGCGATCGTGACCTATTCGCGCATCGCCATCGCGACCTTCAAGTTGCGTGAGAACCAGCCGATTGGCTGCAAGGTCACGCTGCGCAAGGCCCGCATGTACGAGTTCATCGATCGCCTGGTGACGGTCGCGCTGCCGCGCGTCCGCGACTTCCGCGGCTTGAACCCGAAGAGCTTCGACGGCCGCGGCAACTACTCGCTCGGCCTCAAGGAGCACATCATTTTCCCTGAGATCGACTTCGACAAGGTCACGGAAGCTCGCGGTATGGACATCACCGTCTGCACCACGGCCAAGACCGACGACGAGGCGAGGGCCTTGTTGACCGCTTTCAATTTCCCGTTCCGGCAGTGAGACGCTGACCTAAAGCCTCTCAAACGCGGATACCCAGGAGCCAAGCATGGCAAAGAAGAGTTCAATCGAGAAGAACAACCGGCGCAAGCGGATGACGAAGAACGCCGCCCCGAAGCGCGAGCGGTTGAAGGCGATCATCGCCGACAAGACGTTGCCGATGGAGGAGCGGTTCGCCGCGACCCTGAAGCTGGCGGAAATGCCGCGCAACTCGTCGGCGACCCGCATCCGTCTGCGTTGCGAGCTGTCGGGCCGTTCGCGCTCGAACTATCGCTTGACCAAACTGTCCCGTATCGCAATGCGGGACCTTGGCTCCAAGGGCATGGTCCCGGGCCTCGTGAAGTCCAGCTGGTAAGGGGGGTCGTTTAGATGTCTACGCACGATCCAATCAGCGATCTGATCACCCGCATCCGCAACGCGCAGATGCGCTCCAAGAACAAGGTCTCCACGCCTGGCTCGAAGATGCGCGAGAACGTGCTCGAGGTGCTGAAGAGCGAAGGCTACATCCGCGGTTACGCAACGCTCGAGCACTCCTCGGGCCGCAGCGAGATCGAGATCGAGCTGAAGTATTTCGACGGCGAGCCCGTTATCCGCGAGATCGAGCGTGTCTCCAAGCCCGGGCGTCGTGTTTACGCCTCGGTGAAGAACCTGCCGCGGGTCAATAACGGACTCGGCATTTCGGTGTTGTCGACACCGAAGGGAATCATGGCCGACCACAGTGCGCGTGAAGCGAACGTGGGCGGTGAAGTTCTCTTCACGGTGTTCTGAGAAGGATTTTTGATCCATGTCACGTGTTGGCAAAAGGCCGGTTGCGGTGCCGTCGGGTGTGACCGCGACCGTCGACGGGCAGACCGTCAAGATGAAGGGGCCGAAGGGCCAGCTTCAGTTCGTCGTCCATAACGACGTCGAGGTGAAGCTCGACAACGGCCAGGTCAAGGTGAACCCGCGGGTCGAGACCAACCGCGCGCGGGCCCTGTACGGGACCGCTCGCGCCCAGGTCGCGAATCTGGTCGAAGGCGTCACCAAGGGCTTCGAGAAGAAGCTCGAAATCACCGGCGTCGGTTACCGCGCCGCGCTGCAGGGCAAGAACCTGCAGCTCGCGCTCGGCTACAGCCACGATGTGGTCTACGCGATCCCGGAAGGGATCACGATCACCGTGCCGAAGCCGACCGAGATCACGGTGACCGGCAGCGACATCCAGCGCGTCGGCCAGGTCGCCGCCGAGATTCGCTCCTATCGTCCGCCGGAGCCCTACAAGGGCAAGGGCGTGAAGTATGTTGGCGAATTCATCTTCCGCAAGGAAGGCAAGAAGAAGTAACGGAGCCGGTCATGTCGAAAGCCAAGGTTACGAATGCCCGGCGCAAGCGCAGTGTACGGCTGAAGCTGCGCCGCTCGGGTGGCGGCCGTCCGCGCCTGTCAGTGTTCCGCTCGTCCAAGCACATCTACGCCCAGGTCATCGACGACCTGAAGGGCGAGACGCTGGCCTCTGCCTCATCGCTCGAGAAGTCGATGCGCGATGGCGGCAAGACCGGCGCCGACATCGATGCGGCGAAGGCGGTCGGCAAGCTGCTGGCCGAGCGCGCCGCCGAGAAGGGTGTCAAGGAAGTCGTGTTCGATCGCGGCAGCTATCTCTATCACGGGCGCGTCAAGGCTCTTGCCGACGCGGCGCGTGAGAGTGGGCTGAGCTTCTAACAGAATTTGAGGATTGAGGCGTAAGCCTCTGAAGGACTGGAAAAACCATGGCAGAACGCGAACAACGTGGTGGACGCGATCAACGCGGCGGCGGACGTGAACGCAGGGAGGAGCGCGACAGCGAGTTCGTCGACAAGCTCGTCCACATCAATCGCGTGGCCAAGGTCGTCAAGGGCGGCAAGCGCTTCGGTTTCGCAGCGCTGGTCGTGATCGGCGACCAGAAGGGCCGCGCCGGCTTCGGTCACGGCAAGGCGCGCGAAGTGCCTGAGGCGATCCGCAAGGCAACCGAGTCCGCCAAGCGCAACCTGACCCGCGTGTCGTTGCGCGAGGGCCGTACGCTGCATCACGACATCGCTGGCCGTCATGGCGCGGGCCGTGTTTACCTGCGCGCAGCTCCGGCCGGTACCGGCATCATCGCGGGTGGTCCGATGCGCGCCGTGTTCGAGACGCTCGGCGTCCAGGACGTGGTTGCGAAGTCGATCGGCTCGTCGAACCCGTACAACATGGTTCGCGCGACCTTCGATGCGCTGAAGCATCAGGATTCGCCGCGCTCGGTCGCTGCCCGCCGCAACATCAAGGTGTCCACCCTTCAGTCCCGCCGTATCGGTGGCGACGCTGAGGCGGCTGCCGAATAACGGAAGCTTTTCGGAGTAGACTCCCATGGCCAAAAGTGCCGTTACGACCGCAAAGACGATCAAGCTCGAGCAGACCGGCAGCGCGATCCGCCGCCATCACTCGCAGCGTTCGACGCTGATCGGGCTCAAGCTCAACAAGATCGGCCGCACCAGCGAACTGCCGGACACCCCGGCGGTCCGCGGCATGATCCTGAAAGTTCACCATCTCGTTCGCATCGTCGACGAGAAGTAAGCAAAGGCGCACGATCCCGAAAAGCGGGAACCCGTTTTCGGTGAAGGTCATGCGCAAGAAACAAGGAGCAGGGCGATGAAGCTCAGCGATATCGCCGACAATGCCGGCTCGCGCAAGAAGCGTATGCGCGTCGGCCGCGGCATTGGTTCGGGCAAGGGCAAGCAGGCCGGCCGCGGTGGCAAGGGCCAGACCGCGCGTTCGGGCGTGCGCATCAAGGGTTTCGAAGGCGGTCAGATGCCATTGCATCGCCGTCTGCCCAAGCGCGGCTTCAACAACATCTTCCGCATCGAGTTCGCCGAGATCAATCTCGACCGGCTCCAGGACGCGGTCGATGCCAAGAAGATCGACGCCGGCAGCGTTGTGAACGTCGAATCGCTGGTCAAGGCCGGCGTGCTGCGCCGCGCCAAGGGTGGCCTGCGGCTGCTCGGCCGCGGCGAGTTCAAGGCCAAGCTCAACATCGAAGTGCACGGCGCCTCGAAGACCGCGATCGCGGCAGTCGAGAAGGCCGGCGGCTCGGTGAAGATCCTCGCGCCTGCCAAGGAAGAAGGCGAGGCGGCGTAACAACTGCGTCATTGGCCCGCGGCTCGCGGGCCTTTACGCATGCGGGACGATGGACTTATCGAAGCCGTAGCCCCAGATAATGTCCGGTGTCCGGTATAATGTAGCCCGGCCGCGGGCATAACGGCGCAAAAGGCGGCGGGAGAAAGTCCAAGATGGCCTCTGCAGCGGAACAACTGGCAGCCAATCTCAATTTCGGTGCGTTTGCCAAGGCCGACGAACTGAAGAAGCGCATCTGGTTCACCCTGGGCGCGTTGCTCGTTTATCGGCTCGGGACCTACATCCCGCTGCCCGGCATCGATCCCAACATCTGGGAGCAGGTGTTCCGGTCCCAGGCGGGCGGCATCCTCGGCATGTTCAACATGTTCGCCGGCGGCGGCATTCACCGCATGGCGATCTTTGCGCTGAACATCATGCCGTACATCTCGGCCTCGATCATCATCCAGCTCCTGACCACCGTCTCGCCGCAGCTCGAGGCGCTGAAGAAGGAAGGCGAGTCCGGCCGCAAGCTGCTGAACCAGTACACCCGCTATCTCACGGTGATCCTGGCCGCGTTCCAGTCCTACGGCATCGCGGTGGGCCTCGAGGGCGCCGGCAACGTCGTCAGCGACCCCGGCATGTTCTTCCGCCTGTCCACGGCGATCACGCTGACCGGCGGCACCATGTTCCTGATGTGGCTGGGCGAGCAGATCACCTCGCGCGGCATCGGCAACGGCATTTCCCTGATCATTCTGTCCGGCATCGTCGCCGAGCTGCCCGCAGCGCTCGCCAACATGCTCGAGCTTGGCCGTCAGGGTGCGATGTCGACCGGCCTGATCCTGGTCGTCATCATCATGGCGGTGGCCGTGATCGCCTTCATCGTGTTCGTGGAGCGCGCCCAGCGCCGGCTCTTGATCCAGTATCCGAAGCGCCAGGTCGGCAACAAGATGTTCGAGGGCCAGTCCTCGCATCTGCCGCTCAAGCTCAACACCTCGGGCGTGATCCCGCCCATCTTCGCGTCCTCCCTGCTGCTGCTGCCGACCACGGTTGCGAACTTCAACGCGGGCAGCGGGCCGGAATGGTTCCAGTGGATCAACACCCAGCTCGGCCACGGCCGTCCGCTGTTCCTGATCATGTATCTGGCGCTGATCGTGTTCTTCGCGTTCTTCTACACCGCGATCGTGTTCAACCCGACCGAGACCGCGGACAATCTGAAGAAGCACGGCGGCTTCATTCCGGGCATCCGTCCCGGCGAGCGCACCGCGGAATATATCGACTACGTGCTGTCGCGGATCACCGTGCTCGGCGCGGTCTATCTGGCGATCGTCTGTTTGATCCCGGAAATCCTGATCTCCTACGCGTCGGTGCCATTCTACTTTGGCGGCACCTCGCTGCTGATCGTCGTCAGCGTCACCATGGACACGGTGGCGCAGGTGCAGGGCTATCTGCTGGCGCATCAGTACGAAGGCCTGATCCGGAAGTCGAAGCTGCGCGGCCGCCGCCGTTAAGCGCGGCGTCCTCGCGGGCGGCGCAACTGCGCCGCCGATTCGCCGCGCGAGCAACGCGCGGCGCCCGTGGGGGCGGCGAGCCGGTTATTCGGTCGCATCGGCAGAGCCGCTCTCACCGTAGCGCAATCACTGATCTCAAAGGCCTTCTTGGCGTGCGGCCATTTGCTCCCCTATGATATGGGTAGCGGTGCGGCGCTGATTATGATTTGCACTGTAATCGGACTTCAAAACACAGGTGCGCGACGAATCGCTCACCAATCCGGGGGCGTACGCCGATGAGAATTATACTTCTGGGACCGCCGGGATCGGGCAAGGGGACCCAGGCGCAACTGCTGTTGCAGCGCTATGGTATCGTCCAACTCTCGACCGGCGAGATGTTGCGCGCGGCCGTGGCGGCTGGAACGCCGGTCGGGCTCAAAGCCAAGGAGATCATGGCCAGCGGCGGCCTCGTGCCCGACGATGTCGTGGTCGGAATCATCTCCGACCGCATAGATCAGCCGGATGCCAGAAACGGTTTCATCCTCGACGGTTTCCCGCGCACCGTGCCGCAGGCCGAGGCGCTGGATGAGCTGCTCAAGCACAAGCACCTCAAGCTCGACGCCGTGATCGAGCTCCGCGTCAACGAGAGCGCGCTCCTGAACCGTGTCGAGACTCGCGTCGCCCAGATGCGGGAGCGCGGGGAGGAGGTCCGGCTCGACGACACTCCGGAGGTCCTGACCAAGCGACTCGCCAGCTACCGCAACCAGACGGAACCGCTGATTCACTACTATTCCGAGCGGCGGAAGCTCTCGACCATCGACGGCATGATGGCCATCGACGAGGTCACCCGCGCCATCCATCGCCTGCTCCTGGCACTCGGGGCGGTCGAGCCCAAGACGCATGGCAAGACCCGGAGCGCGGCCAAGGCGGACCCAGCCAAAAAGGGCAAGACGGCGAAGGAATCGGCCAAAAAGCCGGCGAAGACGGCCAAAAAGGCTGCCAAATCCAAAAAAGTGGCCAAGAAAGCCGTGAAGGGTGCCACAAAGGCGGCCAAGAAAACGGTGAAGAAAGCCGTCAAGAAGGCGGGGAAGAAGAAGGCAGCCAAAAAGACCGCCAGGAAGGCTGTCAAAAAGGGTGCCAAAAAGGCCGCAAAAAAGGTCACGAAAAGGCGAGCTAAGCGCTAGCAGCGGTTGACGAAAGCCCCCTGAATCCCCTAATAAGCCCCGCATCCAAGTCGGATAGTTTCAAACGATGCCGGGCCCCAGGAAGACTAGGGGTGGGCGTCGTGTTCGCGTTTGTGAACACCTGCCCGAGAAACCAAGCACTTAAAGCCCGATTCCTGACGAGGGATCGGCGACAGGAGAGAAGGCCGTGGCCCGTATTGCCGGCGTGAACATCCCGACCAACAAGCGCGTGCTGATCGCGCTCCAGTACATCCATGGCATCGGCCAGAAGATCGCCGGTGAGATCATGGAGAAGGTGAAGATCCCAGACGATCGTCGCGTCAATCAGCTCAGCGACGCTGAAGTGCTTCAGATCCGCGAAGTGATCGACCGCGACTATCTCGTCGAGGGCGACCTGCGTCGTGAGGTCGGTATCAACATCAAGCGTCTGATGGACCTCGGCTGCTACCGCGGCCTGCGCCATCGTCGCGGCCTGCCGGTGCGCGGCCAGCGGACCCACACCAATGCGCGCACGCGCAAGGGCCCGGCCAAGGCCATCGCCGGCAAGAAGAAGTAAGTTTTCGAATCCAAATCACGGCGTGTGGCGAAAGGGGATGACCCGTTCGCCACGCGCCTTTCGTTCCACAGGTGTAGCCGCTGGCATTACGGCGGCGTTTGAGATCTTCAGGAAAGGTAGTCTATGGGCAAGGAAGCCACCCGCGTTCGTCGTCGTGAGCGCAAGAACATCGCCTCCGGCGTCGCGCACGTGAACTCGTCGTTCAACAACACGACCATCACCATCACCGACGCGCAGGGCAACACGATTGCCTGGTCCTCCGCCGGCACGATGGGCTTCAAGGGCTCGCGCAAGTCGACCCCGTATGCCGCGCAGGTTGCCGCCGAGGACGTGTCCAAGAAGGCGCAGGAGCACGGCATGCGCACGCTGGAAGTCGAAGTCGCCGGTCCGGGTTCGGGCCGCGAATCGGCGCTCCGGGCGCTCCAGGCCGCGGGCTTCACCGTCACCTCGATCCGCGACGTGACCACGATCCCGCACAACGGTTGCCGTCCCCGCAAGCGTCGGCGCGTTTGATACCAGATTGCGGGCGCATTGGCGCCCGCGATGACTTTTTGCAAAGCCGTGGGAATGATCTGCGGCCTTTCTCCAACGCCAGTGCCTGCAACAGCAGTTTGACTGGCCTGTATGGGTGAAACAGTGACGATCCAGAAAAATTGGCAAGAACTGATTCGGCCGAACAAGCTCCAGGTGCAGCCCGGCAGCGATCCGAACCGTTTCGCGACCATCGTCGCCGAGCCGCTCGAGCGCGGCTTCGGCCAGACGCTCGGCAACGCGCTGCGCCGCATCCTGCTGTCCTCGCTCCAGGGCGCGGCGGTGCAGTCGGTGCACATCGACGGTGTGCTGCACGAGTTCTCCTCGATCGCGGGCGTCCGTGAGGACGTCACCGACATCGTGCTCAACATCAAGGACATCTCGATCAAGATGCAGGGCGAAGGCCCCAAGCGCATGGTCGTCAAGAAGTCCGGCCCGGGCGTCGTCACCGCCGGCGACATTCAGACCGTCGGCGACGTCGTCGTGCTCAACCCGGACCTGCAGATCTGCACGCTCGACGAGGGCGCCGAGATCCGCATGGAGTTCACGGTCGCCACCGGCAAGGGCTACGTGCCCGCCGAGCGCAACCGCCCCGAGGATGCGCCGATCGGCCTGATCCCGGTCGACAGCCTGTACTCGCCGGTCCGCAAGGTCTCCTACAAGGTCGAGAACACCCGCGAGGGCCAGATCCTCGACTACGACAAGCTGACCATGACGATCGAGACCAACGGCGCGCTGACGCCGGATGATTCCGTGGCCTACGCTGCGCGCATCCTGCAGGATCAGCTCAACGTGTTCGTCAACTTCGAAGAGCCGCGCAAGGAAGTCGCCCAGGAGATTATCCCGGACCTCGCCTTCAACCCGGCCTTCCTCAAGAAGGTGGACGAGCTCGAGCTGTCAGTGCGTTCGGCCAACTGCTTGAAGAACGACAACATCGTCTACATCGGCGACCTCGTGCAGAAGTCGGAAGCCGAAATGCTCCGCACTCCGAACTTCGGCCGCAAGTCGCTGAACGAGATCAAGGAAGTGCTGGCTCAGATGGGTCTGCACCTCGGCATGGAAGTGCCGGGCTGGCCGCCGGAGAACATCGACGAGCTCGCCAAGCGCTTCGAGGATCACTACTGATCTGAACGACAACAGGTTAAGGCGCGAACTCCTCGCGCCTTAACGGGCGAACGCAGGCAGCCCACCTGAGCAACAAGTCCGACGAACCGTCGCGACGAATGGAATTCAAGGAATAGAAAAATGCGTCACGGCAAGGTTCATCGTAAGCTCAACCGCACCGCCGAGCATCGCCGCGCGATGTTCGCCAACATGTGCGCCGCGCTGATCAAGCACGAGCAGATCGTCACTACGCTCCCCAAGGCGAAGGAATTGCGCCCGATCGTGGAGAAGCTGATCACGCTCGGCAAGAAGGGCGGGCTGTCCATGCGCCGCCAGGCCATCTCCGAGATGCGCGACAAGGATCAGGTCAGGAAGCTGTTCGACGTATTGGCGCCCCGCTACAAGGATCGCCAGGGTGGCTACACCCGCATCATCAAGGCCGGCTTCCGCTACGGCGACAACGCCGCGATGGCCGTGATCGAGTTCGTCGATCGCGACGTCGATGCCAAGGGCCAGGACTCCGGTCCGGTGCAGGAAAAGGAAGCCGAGGCGGCGTAAGCCGACCGGCAGAGAGTTTTCAGAAAGCGGCGCCTTCGGGCGCCGCTTTTTTGTATGGCGCGGCGACATCTCATGTCGCGCATCGTTTCGTTGAACGCGATTCCGGCCGGGGGGCTCTCGATGAGGATTGTGTCAGGGATTGCGCTGGCGCTGCTGATGTCGCCGGCATCTGGCGAGACGCTGGTCGAGCGCGGCGCCTATCTCGTCAACAGCGTGATGGTTTGCCACAACTGCCACACGCCGCGAGGGCCGCAAGGGCTCGATCTCTCGCGCGCGCTCTCCGGCGGCAGCCAGGTTTTTGATGAGCCCGCCTTCAAGGTCTCTGGCTCCAACATCACGCCGGACAAGGACACGGGCATCGGCAGCTGGAGCGATGCCGAGTTGAAGCGGTTCCTCGTCAGCGGCATCAGGCCGAACGGAACCAGGGTCGCGCCGATCATGCCGACCGCGTTCTACACGGTGCTCACGGCGCGCGATCTCGATGCGCTCGCGGCTTATTTGCGTTCAGTGCCGTCGGCGCATCACGAGACGCCGGCGCCGGAATACCGGATCGCGCTGAAGCCGGAGACGCCGACCTATGCCGGCAAGCAGGCGAGCGAATCTGAACTGGCCGACAGGCTCGCACGCGGCCGCTATCTCCTGACCATCGCCCATTGCCTGGAATGCCATACGCCGGAGGGCCCGTCCGCCGTGCACAATTTCACAGCAGCGAGCGGCAAGGGCGGTCGGACATTCAAGGGGCCGTGGGGTGAATCCGTCTCTCCCAACATCACCGCGGATACAGCCGCGGGCCTCGGCGGGTGGAGCGACGACGAAATCAAACGTGCGATTACGCAAGGCATCGCACGCGACGGCCACAAACTGAAGCCGCCGATGGCCTATGCTGCCTATGCCAACATGACGGCCCAGGATCTCGATGCCATCGTCGCGTTTCTCAGGACGCTTCCGCCTCGCAACTGAATCCTCACGCGTGGGTGAGGAGCGATTGCACGCGCCCTTGCAGCGCACGATATCTCCGTCAGCTCTAATGGAGACATAGCATGAAGATCGACCTTTCCGGAAAGACCGCCCTGGTGACCGGCTCGACCGCCGGCATCGGCCACGCCATCGCAAAAGGCCTTGCCGGCTCGGGTGCGAGCGTCGTGATCAACGGACGCGGCCAGGACAAGGTCGATGCGGCCGTGCGCAAGCTGGAGGCTGTGGGCGGGAAGGTCCGCGGCATCGCCGCCGATGTCTCGACCGCTGCGGGCTGCAAGGCGCTGGCCGCGGCGCTGCCAGACGTCGACATCCTCATCAACAATGCCGGCATCTTCGAGCCGAAAGACTTTTTCGACATTCCGGACGAGGACTGGAGCCGCTTCTTCGAGGTCAACGTGATGAGCGGCGTGCGTCTCTCGCGCGCGTACATGAAGGGCATGCTCAAGCGCAATTGGGGCCGCATCGTCTTCATCTCCTCGGAGTCCGGCCTCAACATTCCCGTCGAGATGATCCACTACGGCATGAGCAAGACGGCGCAGCTCTCGGTCGCGCGGGGCATCGCGCAGCTCACCCGCGGCACGGGCGTCACCGTCAATTCCGTGCTGCCGGGCCCGACAATGTCGGAGGGCGTGGAGACGTTTGTGAAGGATCTTGCCAAGCAGAACGGCCAGTCAGTCGATGAGGCCGCCGCCAATTTCGTCAAACAGCATCGCCCAAGCTCGCTGCTGCAGCGCTTCGCCAACGTCGACGAAATCGCCAACATGGTGGTTTATATCGCGTCCAAGGAAGCGTCCGCGACCAACGGCGCGGCGTTGCGTGCCGAGGGCGGCATCGTCAACACCATTGCCTGAGGCCTGCGCATGCCGGCCTATGTGATCTCCGAGGTCGAGGTGCGCGACAGAGCCGCGATGGAGGCCTATCGCACGCTGGCCGCAGCAACCATCGCGCACTATGGCGGCCGTTATCTCGTGCGCGGCGGCGCCGCCGAACTCGCCGAAGGCAACCTCCCGGCCAAGACCATCATCATCGTCGAATTTCCTTCGATGGCGCGGCTCAAGGAATGGTATGCCTCGGCCGAGTACGCCGAAGCGCTGAAGCTGCGGCGGACGGCGCTGGAGCGCCGGCTGCTGTTTGTCGAGGGCGTGTTGCCGTCGTAGGCCAGCGCGCGAGCAGGACGAGAGTATTGTCGGTTCTGATTGAATCAGAACCGACGCTTTAGATCCTTGTTGACGCGTCTTCTTCACGCGAGCCGGTAGCCGCTTCGCTCGATAACCCCTCTAGTCTTCCTTGATTCCCGCCGTCTGCGCGATCTGCTTCATCTCCGCGGTCTCCTTGTTGATCGCGGAGGCCCAGTCGCTGTAGCGCGCGAAGCCCGGCTCGAATCCGACTTTGGTGAAGCGCTCGACCACGGTGGGGTTGTTGATGGTGGCTTCCAACGTGGCCGTCAGCTTGTCCCGTATGGCCGGCGGAAGTCCCCCTTCGGCGTGACGACAGCTCCCCAGGACGCGAAATCGATGCCGGAATAGCCGAGCTCCGCGAGGGTCGGCACATCAGGCAGGTAGGGCGTCCGCTTGGCCGAGAACACCGCGAGCACACGCACGGTGCCGGCGTCGGGCTGCGGCTTGACCGCGATCACGGTATCGACGTGATACTGGATGTGCTTGCCGATCAGATCGTTCATCGCGGGCGCGCTGCCCTTGTACGGCAGGTGCACCATCTTGATGCCTGCACTCGACTTGAACAGCTCGCCTGCGAAGTGCGACACCGTCGCGGCACCGAAGGACGCGAGCGACAGCTTGTCCGGATTGGCCTTGGCTTCCGCGACAAGCGCGGCCAGATCCTTGATCGGATTGTCCTTGTAGGTGACCAGCGCCAGAGTGATCTTGCCGACTTGCCCCAGCGGCTCGAAATCCTTGGCCGCATCGTAAGGCACGATTTCCTTGACGGCCGCTGGCAGGGTAAAGGTCGAGTTGGAGCTGAAGAACAGAGTGTAGCCGTCGGGCGCGGCGCGGGCGACCTCCTTGCCCGCGATCGTGGTGCCGCCACCCGGACGGTTCATGACGATGACGGGCTTGCCGAGCCGGGCCTCGAGCTCGCCGCCGATGATGCGCGCGACGACGTCGGAGGCGCCCCCAGGAGGAAACGGCACGACCAATTGCAGCGGCCTTTCGGGATAGTCGTCGGCAAGAGCCAGGTTTGCTCCGCCGAACATCGCGGCAGCCGCGAATGCAGCCGCAAAAATCGTTGTTTTCATCCAGAAGCTCATTCAGCTCACCCCTGACAATCGTCGCCCGGGACAACGGGTGGCGGATCGTAACAGAGCGGGCCGGCCGCTTGGAAGCGGCCGGATGCTGAAAACTACCACCCCTCCAGCACGATCTTGCCGCGCGACTTGCCGCTCTCGAGCAGCGCATGCGCACGCTTGAGGTTGGCCGCGTTGATCGTGCCAAAGGCCTGGTCGAGCGTGGTGCGCAGCACGCCCTTGTCGATGAGGTCGGCGACGTCGTTGAGCAGATGATGCTGCGCGATCATGTCGGCCGTCTGGAACGAGGAGCGCGTGAACATCGATTCCCAGTGCACCGAGATCGCCTTGCCCTTGAACGCGCTCATGGTGAATTCCGGGGGATCGTCGATCAGGCCGAACTTGCCCTGCGGAGCCATGATATCCGCGATCGCCTTGTAGTGCTGGTCGGTGAAGGTGAGGCTCGCCACCAGCGCGACCGGCGGCAGCTTCTCGATCTGCTCCTTCATTGGCTTGCCGTGGTCGATCACCGCATGCGCGCCGAGATCGAGGCACCATTTTTGCGATTCCGGCCGCGTCGCGGTCGCGACCACCGTCAGCCCGGTGAGGCGGCGGGCGAGCTGAATCAGGATCGAGCCGACGCCACCGGCGCCGCCCGTGATCAGCAGCGTGCGCGGATCGACACTCTTGCCGGGCACCGCACCGAGCCGATCGAACAACAGCTCCCAGGCGGTGATGGAGGTGAGGGGAAGAGCCGCGGCTTGCGCGAACGACAGGCTCTTCGGCTTGTTGCCGACGATACGCTCGTCGACCAGATGGAATTGTGAATTGGTACCCTGGCGCAGGATCGAGCCGGCGTAAAATACCTCGTCGCCCGGCTTGAACAGCGTGACGTCGGGACCGACGGCGTCGATCACGCCGGCCGCGTCATAGCCGAGAATCTTCGTCTCGCCCTCGGGCGGGACGGCGCGCTTGCGCACCTTGTAATCGACCGGATTGGCCGAGATCGCCTTCACGGCGACGCGGATGTCGCGCCCCTTGGGCTCGGGTTTTGCGGTCTCGAAATCGATCAGCGCGTCCTGATCCTCGATCGGAAGCGACTTCTTGTAGCCGACGGCCTTCATGGTTTGTCTCCATCAGATGGCGTGCTCGCCTGCCGCTCTAACTGTCGCCATGGCCCCGATTTGGCAAGTACTGTAAATTCGGGGATATAGTCCCTGTTTGGATACTATTGGGAAAAGGCGCATGAAACGGCGGAACTTTGCCCGTCGTCCCGGCTGCTCGGTCGAGGCGACGCTGGATCTGATCGACGGCAAGTGGAAGGGCGTGATCCTCTATCACCTTCAGAGCGGCACCCGGCGCTTCGGCGAATTGCGCCGGCTGATGCCCGCCATCACCCAGCGTATGCTGACCAAGCAGCTTCGCGCGCTGGAGGAGGACGGGCTGATCATCCGTAAGGTCTATGCGGAAGTGCCGCCCCGGGTGGAGTATTGCCTCTCCGAACTCGGCGAGAGCCTGCGGCCGGTGATCGATATTCTCAAGGCCTGGGGCGAGAGTCATCAGCAGCGGCTGTCCTGCGCGCCGGCGTCTGACGCGGAGCCGATCAAGAAGCCGAAGCGCGCGGCGTGATTTCCGGGAGCGGACCGTGCCGCTCCCGGAAGAGATCGTCAGAACGCAAACTGCGTGCGCATTGCGACTGCGTCGAACTTCGAGCCGACATCGGCGGTCGAGGTCGGCGAGGCCTGCTTCGACACCGTGCCATGCAGATAGTCCAGCATGAAGCGGACGTTGCCGTTGGCGTACCAGTTCAGCGCCGCCGTGTAGACGGTCTGACGGCCGCCTGCGATGCCGGTGGCGGTCCCGAGCTGATCGTTGAGGTCGATCGTGGAGAAGCGTCCCGCGATTTCCCAAGCGCCCCAGCCGCCGCCGTCGAGCGAGAACGGGTGCGCCGGCTTGACGCCGCCATAGGCCGCATTCGCCGCGTTATAGCTGCGTCCCTCGCCCGTCAGCACGTAGCCGGCCTGCGCGTAGCCGCCCTGGAATTTGAGGCTCGGCGCACCCAGTGGCGGCAGGCCGGTATTGGCGCTGCGATCGATGTTGTACCAGAAATACTCGCCTTGCAGGATCAGCGGTCCATAGGTGGCGGCCGCTTCGACGCTGTAGACCTGCGCGCCGGAGGCATTGGCGATTGCGCCGGTCGTAGCCAGTGCCGTGGGATCGATGCGCAGTTCCGGACGATCGTTCAGCGCCACCGTCTGCGCGCCTGTCACCAGATTGCGCGTCGGCTGGATCAGCCATTCGGCATTGCCGCCGAGATGGACTGAGTAGTCTTTGCCGCTGACGACCTGGCCGGCGACACGGGCGACCGCGCCGTATTGTTCCGTGGTGCCGTTCGGTGCAACGCTCGAGGCGGAGTGGATCGCACCGGTGGCGGGACCGGTGACATAGGCGCCGGCCCAGAACACGTCATTGTACCAGCGCGTGCCGATCGCCGAACGGAAGTCGCCCGCAGCGATGCTGGTGGCGACGATGCCGGCCGAGGCGCGCTCCATGAACATGATGTCGTTGGAGCTCGTGGCCTCATCGAGGGTGTAGGGCAGGTCCATGATGCCGCCTTCGATGGCCATCTTGCCGCCGAACGGTTTCAGGCCGGTATAGCTGAGATAGGCGTTCTCGACGCCGGAGACGCCGCCGCCGGGCAGCGAACCCGGGGCTGCGCCGCCAAACCCGTCGGAGGAGCCGCCGAAGTCGTAGACCAGCGCGAAATTCCAGTCGTTGAAGAACTTGCCGGCGAGACCGATGCGCGCGCGGCGGACATTCTCGCCGCTGTCGAGCTTTTGCGGCACGGTTGCCGCCGTGTTGGGCCGATAGTCGTAGCCGCCGACGTCCCAATGCACGCGGCCTGTGATCCCGACGCAGTTTGCCCCATCGGCAGTGCAGATGGTCGGCCGGTTGTTCGGCATCGTCACGACGACGCCGGAAGCGGGCGCCGGTCCCTTGAGCGGGATCGCCGCGTTGGCGTTTGCGACGATTGCCTTCGCTTCCGAACGCGCTTCGGCTTTCGCCTCCGCCTTCGCTTCGGTCCTGGCCTTCGCCGTGGCCGCGGTATTCGCGGCGGTCTGGCTCTGGAGCTTGTCGAGCTTCTGCTCCAGCATCTTCAACTGCTGCTTCAGGAGCGCGATCTCCTGGTCGCTGCTGCTCGCTGATTGGGCCTGGGCCTGCGAGGCTGCCAGCGCGCCGGCGAGACCAATCGCCGCGGCCGCAATTCTTGTCCTGCTCACGTCATGACTCCATCGTTTGACGAACTTCCCCAAGTCGCTGGCGGGGAGCCTAGGTATGATCGATGACTGCCCCGCGACGCTGCGCCCGGTTGCGCGGTTCCCGCTGATGTAAATTCGCCGCAACCGAATCCGCCTTGCACCACCATGCAAGATGACGCACATCATGCCAATCCACAGCCCAGGCAAATTGCTATTTCGCACGCAGAGCTTGCAGGCCGGACACACCAAAAGGGGGCTGAATATGCCGCCCGGCGCCCTTCTATTAGGGGGCGAACGCGCCTATATTCCGGCGTCTTTTCCAAGAGGTAGGAATGTTTCGATCGACCTGGACCGCCGTCGTCACGGCACTGTGCATAGCCTTTTCGGCCAACTTCAATCCGGCCGCCGCGCAGGATCGCCGTGTCCCGTCCTCGCCCGCCGAACTGCGGCTGTCCTATGCGCCGATCGTGCAGCGGGTGCAGCCGGCGGTCGTCAACGTCTATGCCGCCAAGGTGGTGCAGAACCGCAACCCGCTGCTCGACGACCCGATCTTCCGCCGCTTCTTCGGCGTGCCCGGCCAGCAGCAGGAGCAGGTGCAGCGCTCGCTCGGTTCGGGCGTGATCGTCGATGCGTCCGGGCTCGTTGTCACCAACGTCCATGTCATCGAAGGCGCCGACCAGGTCAAGGTGTCGCTGTCCGACAAGCGTGAGTTCGAGGCCGAGATCGTGCTGAAGGACTCTCGCAGCGATCTCGCGGTGCTGCGTCTGAAGGACACCAAAGAGAAGTTTCCGGCTCTCGAATTCACCAATTCGGACGAACTGATGGTGGGCGACGTCGTGATGGCGATCGGCAATCCCTTCGGCGTCGGCCAGACCGTGACGCACGGCATCATCTCGGCCTTGGCGCGCACGCAGGTCGGTATCACCGACTACCAGTTCTTCATCCAGACCGACGCGGCGATCAATCCTGGCAATTCCGGCGGTGCGTTGGTCGACATGAACGGCAGGCTCGCGGGCATCAACACCGCGATCTATTCGCGCTCCGGCGGCTCGCAGGGCATCGGCTTCGCGATCCCCGCCAACATGGTCCGCGTCGTCGTCGCCTCCGCCAAGGGCGGCGGCAAGGCGGTGAAGCGGCCCTGGCTCGGCGCGAAATTGCAGGCGGTGACGCCCGAGATCGCCGAGAGCCTCGGCCTGCGTTCGCCGACCGGTGCGCTGGTCGCAAGCGTCGTTCCGAACGGACCGGCGGCCAAGGCCGGGCTGAAATCCTCCGACCTGATCGTCTCGATCGACGGCCAGACCGTGGATGATCCCAACGCTTTCGACTATCGCTTCGCCACACGGCCGCTCGGCGGCACGGCGCAGATCGACGTGCAGCGCGGCGGCAAGCCGGTCAAGCTGACGGTGGCGCTGGACGCCGCGCCCGATATCGGCCGCAATGAGCTCGTCATCACCGCGCGCTCGCCTCTCCAAGGCGCGAAGGTCTCGACCATCACCCCGGCGCTCGCGGACGAGCTGCATCTGGACGCCGATACCGAAGGCGTCGTGGTCACCGATCTCGGCGGCGACAGTGCGGCCGCGAATGTCGGGTTCCAGAAGGGCGACGTCATCCTGGCGGTCAACAACCAAAAGATCGGCAAGACCAGCGATCTCGAAAAGGCGGCGGCCGAGCGCCAGCGCATCTGGCGCATCACGCTGGTGCGTGGCGGCCAGCAAATTAACGTCACGCTGGGCGGATGAGTCCGAAGCGACCACAGGAGACGCCAACTCTCTTCGCCGCGGCGGGGCTCGATCACGAGGCTCCGCATCCGCTGCCGGATCGGCTGCGGCCGCGCGCTCTCTCGGAGGTCGTCGGCCAGGATCACATCCTGGGTCCCGACGGCGCGCTGACGCGCATGCTGGAGACGCGCACGCTGGGCTCGCTGGTGTTCTGGGGCCCGCCCGGCACCGGCAAGACCACGGTCGCGCGGCTGCTCGCGGATGCCACCGATTTGCATTTCGAGCAGATCTCCGCGGTGTTCTCCGGCGTCGCCGATTTGAAGAAGGCCTTTGAGGCCGCGCGTGCGCGCCGCGAGATGGGCAAGGGCACGCTGCTGTTCGTCGACGAGGTGCATCGCTTCAACCGCGCCCAGCAGGATTCGTTTCTGCCCGTCATGGAAGACGGCACGGTGGTGATGGTCGGCGCCACCACCGAAAACCCATCCTTCGAGCTCAACGCGGCGCTTCTGTCCCGGGCGCGCGTGCTGGTGTTTCGCTCGCTCGACGCTGCCGCGATCGAAAAACTGTTCGCGCATGCCGAGGAGGTCGAGGGCCGCAAGCTGCCGCTCGACGCCGAGGCGCGCGCCGTGCTGGTGCGCATGGCCGATGGCGACGGCCGTGCGTCGCTGACGCTCGTCGAGGAAGTCTGGCGCGCCGCGCGCAAGGACGAGATTTTCGACGCCGTGCAGTTGCAGGAGATTTTGCAGCGCCGCGCCCCGATCTACGACAAGTCGGCCGACGGCCATTACAATTTGATCTCGGCGCTGCATAAGTCGGTGCGGGGCTCCGATCCCGATGCCGCGCTGTATTATCTCGCGCGCATGCTCGATGCCGGCGAGGACCCGCTGTTTCTGGCCCGCCGCGTCGTGCGCATGGCGGTGGAGGACATCGGCCTTGCCGATCCGCAGGCGCTGGTCATCGCCAACGCCGCCAAGGACGCCTTCGACTTCCTCGGCCATCCCGAAGGTGAGCTCGCGATCGCGCAGGCCGTGGTCTATCTCGCCACCGCGCCGAAATCGAACGCCGTCTACACCGCCTTCGGCATGGCGATGCAGGTCGCAAAGCAGGCCGGCTCGCTGCTGCCGCCAAAACACATCCTCAATTCCCCGACCAAGCTGATGAAGTCGGAAGGCTACGGCGCATCTTACGAATACGACCACGACACCCCCGAGGCCTTCTCCGGCCAGGACTATTTCCCGGAAGCCCTGGGCCGCCAGACCTTCTACGACCCGCCCGAGCGCGGTTTTGAGCGCGAGATCCGTAAGCGGCTGGATTACTGGGCGAAGCTGCGCAAGGAGCGGGGCGGCTGAAGCCAAAATCGCCATTTCGCCGTGACGTGAGGTCGCTTTTGGGCTAGGCAGGCACCCATGAGCCGCCGCATCAAGAGAATGAACCCAAAGCCCCGTTCGCGTGACGAGCGCGACGATTCGCGTCCGTTCAAGGCGCGCAGCGCGAAGACGGCTGGGCCGCGGCCGGGCGGCAAGCCCGGCGCGAAGCCGCCGCGCTTTGCGAGCGAGCGCGCCGAGCGGCGCGCGCCCAAAGCTGAGCCGGAAAAGGCTGCGCCGGCAAAGCCCGTCGAGGTCCTGCTGCCGACCAAGGTGCAGACCGTCAAGGTGACGGCCGACGAGAACAACATGCGCGTCGACCGCTTCCTCGAAGCGCGCTTTCCCGGCCTGTCGTTCTCCCACATCCAGCGCGTCGTTCGCAAAGGCGAGCTGCGCGTGGACGGCAAGCGCGTCGACAGCAAGGACCGCCTGGAGGAGGGCCAGAGCGTTCGCATTCCGCCGCTGAAGCTCGACACGCCGAAGGCCGCCAGCCCGCAGTCGGAGGCAGCGCAAAAGACGCTTGCCGCGCTGAAGGAGATGACGATCTACGAGGACGACGACGTTCTCGTGCTGAATAAGCCCCTCGGCCTCGCCGTGCAGGGCGGCTCGGGCATGACGCGACACATCGACCAGATGCTGGAGGTGATGCGCGATTCCAAGGGCCAGAAGCCGCGCCTCGTGCATCGCATCGACAGGGAGACGTCGGGCTGTCTCCTGGTCGCCAAGACCCGCTTTGCTGCCTCGCATCTGACCGGCGCGTTCCGTTCGCGGTCGGCGCGAAAAACCTACTGGGCGCTGGTGCCGGGGCTGCCGAAGCCGAAGCAGGGCCGCATCTCGACCTTCCTCGCGAAAGAGGAGAGCGAGGACGACACCATCATGCGCATCGCCCAGCATGGCGACGAGGGCGCAAGCCACGCGGTGACCTACTACGCGGTGGTCGAGACCGCCGGCAACAAGCTGACCTGGGTGTCGCTGAAGCCGGTGACGGGGCGCACCCACCAGCTGCGCGCCCACATGGAACATATCGGCCACCCCATCGTCGGCGATCCCAAATATTTCAACATCGAGAACTGGCAACTGCCGGGCGGCCTGCAAAACCGGCTGCATCTGCTCGCGCGCCGCATCGTCATTCCGCATCCGCGCGGCGGCGTGATCGACGCCACCGCACCGCTTCCGCCGCACATGCAGCAGTCGTGGAACTTGCTCGGGCTCGATGCAAGCAGATTTGATCCGATCGAGGACGCGCCGGAGGAGTAGGTATTTCCGCGACGTCGTCCTGGCGAAAGCCAGGACCCATTATCCCAAGATTCCGTGAGACGGTTGGTATTGGCCGCGGTGTTTTCTCGATAGATCACGCGGTATGGGTCCTGGCTTTCGCCAGGACGACGCCGAGTGTCTGATCGGCAGTTTGGCCCCACTCAATTCCGAAACTGCTCCAGAAACATCCGCAAGCTGTCGTGCGGGCTCTCGATATCAGTGATCAGCCAACCCTCGGGCCCGTTGACCACGATGAAGTTCAGCGTGACCCGCCGGCCGCGGTTGTCGAAATTCACCGCGACATAGGTCTTGTCGTATTGCCTGCGAATGACCGCGATCGCGACGGGGCCGAGCTTCCAGCTCGGGCTCTGCACCAGGAAATCGTAGGGCTCGACCCGCGGCGCGGACCACATCTTGCGTAAGGAGGGGTCGAAGAATTGCCGGGCGGTGGCGGCATCCCGCGGCAGGCCTTTTGAAAGCTCCGGCGCGCCCTGGCCGTAATGGGCGTAGACGTTGCGGACCACCGATTCCGGGGTCCGAAAGCCGGCCTCCGCCGCGGCCGGCCAAAACCCGGCCAGCAGGGCCGCAATGCCCGCAAGTTCCCTCATACCTGCCGCTCGCTTTATCGGCCGCCGGTCTTACCTTACAAGCCTAGCATTGAGTGATCGGGGCCGAAAACCAGATGCGCGAATTGTTCGACGAGATGGCGGGGCGATCCCCGCTCGATCCGCAGGAGGCGGTCCGCCAGGCCGCGCGCACGCCGCGGCGCAAGCGCTTCTACAAGGAGGTGGGGGTCGCGGAGGCCGAGGGCGGCTTCGCCATCACGCTCGATGGCAAGCCGATCCGCACGCCGTCCAGGCGCCAGGTGCTCATCCCTTCGCGCGCGCTAGCCGACGCAGTGGCCGCGGAATGGGCGGCCCAAGGCGAGACGATCAATCCCATGACCATGCCGCTGACACGGATCGCCAACAGCGTGGTCGAGGGCGTCGTCGAGCGCGTCGATCTCGTCAGCGAGGACCTCGCAAAATACTTCCAGACTGACCTGCTGTTCTACCGCGCCGGTGATCCAGAGGGGCTGGTTGCCCGCGAAGCTGCGCACTGGGACCCCGTGTTGTTCTGGGCCGCCGAGACGCTGGGGGCGCATTTCATCCTGTCCGAGGGCATCATACACGTGACGCAGCCGGACGAGGCGGTCCAGGCCGTGCGCGCCGCGCTGCCCGGCGATGCCTGGTCGGTCGCGGCGCTTCACGTGGTGACGACCCTGACCGGCTCGGCGCTGCTGGCGCTGGCGCTGGCCCACGGCGTGCGCGATGCCGGCCAGGTCTGGGCCGCCGCTCATGTCGACGAGGACTGGAACGCCGAGAAGTGGGGCGTGGACGAGGAGGCGGCCGGCCGCCGGGCCGCCCGCCTGCGGGATTTCGAGGCCGCCGTGGCGGTTTTGACCGCGGTGCAGCCGTCCGTGATCGAAGGTCCTTAACGAGAGGTTTACGAGGGCGGCCTTAGGGTGGGGCCAGCGCTCCCCGGGCCCCTCGCGATGCCGACGCCGATAAACTCGATCCTTCCCGTCAGTGCTGCCAGCCCTGTTGCTGACGCGGCGACGCCGGATCTTGTGCTGCAGGCCGGCAGCGTGGTCGACGCAAGAGTCGTCAGCGTGCTCGCCGACAATCTAGTGCGGATCGCGATCGCCAATCTCTCGATGGATGTGATGTCCGAGGTGTCGCTGACACCAGGACAAAATCTCCAGCTTGCGGTGTCGCAGAACGGCGGCACCATCCGGCTCGCCGTTATGGGCGGGGCAGGCGAGGCGGCCGCCGATCAGGTCACGCTGACGCCGGCTGCGGCCTCGCTGGTGGACAGCCCTTCGCTGGCGCCGTCAGTGGGCGCGGCCCGCAACACACTCACACCGACCGAGCAGGTCGCCGTCACAGCCGCCTCGGCCGAGGCCGTGACGAAGCAGGGCAGCCAGGCGCCGCTGTTCGCCAATCTGGCCGCGGTCGTCACCGGCAGCGATCTTCCGGCGGGGCTGAAGCAGGCCATGCTGGGCGTGCTGGCGCAGCAGACGCCGCTCAACACCGGACTCGATGGCGGCGACATCGAATCCGCCTTCCAGAAGTCCGGGCTGTTCCTCGAGGCCTCGCTCGCCGCAGGCGCGACGCCGTCCTCCGGCACGATGCCGGACCTGAAGGCGGCATTGCTGGTGCTGCGCCAGACGCTGACGACGCTCGAGACCGCCGCGCCACAGGGGGCCGCGATTTCCGCTGGTACTCCCGGGACACCGCAGGTTGCCGCCGCACCGGCTCCGGCAGCGGGAGAGGCCGCGCCGGCCGCATTGCCGTCAACCGAACCCGAGATCGCCCAACCGCCGCAAATGTCGCGCAGCGCCAATCTCGCGGCCTCTGTGTTGGCGGACATCGCTGGCGGTGCTCCGCAGGCCGCGATGTCGCGGACGATGACCGCAGGCCTTGCCGCGAGCCTCCTGCAAGAGATCACGCAAGAAATCACGCAAGACCTGCCGCGCATGACGGGCAACGTGCCGGGTTCGAACAAGGCCGTGCCTGACGGACATGTTTTCGAAGCCGCAGCGCACGCGACGCCACCGCCGGTTCGCGGCGCGCTGCCGTCGCTGCAATCCATCGCCTCGCCGTCACTCGTACCGAATGCGCCGCTCGCGGCGACCGTGCAACGCCTGCTCGACGACACCGATGCCGCGATCGCGCGCCAGACCTTGCTCCAGGTCGCTTCGCTCCCCGATCGCACTGACGCCAGCGGTCACAGGATCGATCCGACGGTGCCGCAGTGGAATTTCGAGATTCCGTTCGCAACGCCGCAGGGCACCGCGATGGCGCAGTTCGAGATCTCGCGCGACGGCGGCAATGAATCCGCCGATCCCGCCAATCGCGCCTGGCGCGCGCGGTTTACGCTCAATGTCGAGCCGGCCGGCCCCGTGCACGCCTTGATTACTCTGAACGGCGACAAGACTTTCGTGCGGATGTGGGCGGAGCGGCCGGCGACCGCACAGCAGCTCCGCGCCGGAATCGGCGAGCTCAACCAGGCCCTGACCAGGGCCGAGCTCAAGCCCGGCGATATCCTTGTCCGCGATGGCACCCCGCCACAGCCCGCACCGGCCCGCGCCGGCCACTTCCTGGATCGCGCCACATGAGCGACCCGTCGAAGCTTGCGATTGCGCTGCACTACGAGAAGGGCAGCAACGCGCCTATCGTTGTCGCCAAGGGCAAGGGCACGATCGGCGAAAAAATCGTCGAGATCGCCAAGGCCAACGACATCCCGATCGAGGAGAACGAGATCCTGGCCGGTGCGCTGTCCAAGGTCGAGCTCGGCGAGGAGATTCCGCCCGACCTCTACAAGGCCGTCGCCGAAGTGCTGGTGTTCGTGCTGCGGCTGTCGGGCCAGGGGCGGTAACGCGCTGTCATCGTTTCACCACGATAATTGCTGCATGGTCGCGGCCACTTTCATCGTTCAACGGACATCGCCCTTGCTTACCCGCCGTTCCGCTCTCGGCTTTCTCGCGGCAGCCGCCACCGTGCCGTCCCGCGCGCTTGCTCATGTCGCCCCGCCACGCAACGAAATCAGCGAGAGCCTCGCAAAGCGCTTCACCGACCTCGGCACGGCCGGGACCTTCGTCGGCTACAAGGTCGAGGATTATCTGATCGTTGCGAGCGACAAGGAGCGTTCGGGCGAGGCGAAGCTGCCGGCCTCGACCTTCAAGATTCCGAACTCGCTGATCGCGCTGGAGACCGGCGTGGTCGCTGACCCCGACAAGGACGTCTTCCCGTGGGACGGCGTCAAGCGTCCGATCGAAGCCTGGAACAAGGATCACACCCTGCGCAGCGCGATTCTCGTGAGCGCGGTGCCGGTCTATCAGGAGATCGCGCGCCGGATCGGGCAAGAGCGCATGCAGAAATATGTCGATCTGCTCGACTACGGCAATCGCGATATCGGCGGCGGCATCGACCAGTTCTGGCTCACCGGCGCCTTGCGCATCGATCCGGTCGAGCAGGTCGATTTCGTCGACAGGCTGCGCCGCCGCGCGCTGCCGATCTCCAAACGCAGCCAGGATCTCGTCGCTGACATCCTGCCGGTGACCAAGGTCGGCGACAGCGTCATTCGCGCCAAGTCCGGGCTGCTTGGCGCCGAGCGCGGCGAGCCGTCGCTTGGCTGGATGGTGGGCTGGGCCGAGAAGGGCGAAGCGCACACCGTGTTCGCGCTGAATATGGATTGCAAGGAGCCGCGTCTGGTCGGCGAGCGCATGCCGCTGACGCAAGCCTGCCTTTCCCAGATCGGCGCGATCTAGCGCTATCGCGTTGGCGCCGCTCGACTAGCATCCTCCGGTCAAGAAAAACCGGGAGGACAACATGAACTCAACGCCGCTCTGGCTGTCGTCGCTCACGCTTGCCGCCGCAGGCGGCTGGCTCGCCGCCACGATGTTTGCCGGTCCCGCCACCAGCAGGGAGCCGCGCTTTCCGCAGCTCACCATGGACCAGCTCGACGCGAAGCAGAAGCCGCTCGGCGAGCAGATCATGAAGGTCTCGAGTGTCGGCATCGGCGGTCCCTACAATCCGATGATCCGCAGCCCGGTGCTCGGCCAGCGCCTGTTCGACCTGTTCCACTATCTGCGCTGGGAAACCTCGGTCCCGACCAAGCTCAACGAGTTCGCGATCCTGATCATCGGGCGGCAATGGCGCTCGCAGGTCGAGTGGTACGCCCATGCGCCGCTGGCGGCGAAGGCGGGCCTGTCGGCGGACATCATCGCGGAGCTGAAGGCCAACAAGCGGCCTGCGAACATGGCCGAGGACGAGGCCGTCGTCTACGACTTCGTCACCGAGCTCACCACGACCAGGAAGATCGGCGACGAAACCTACGCGCGCGCCAAGAAGGTCTTCAATGACCAGCAGATCGTCGACATCACTGCACTCGCCGGCAATTACGTGATGGTCGCGATGCTGCTCGCAATGGCGGAGGAGACCGTGCCGCCGGACAAGCAGGAGCCGTTCAAGCCCGGCGAGCCGTAGGGCGGGCAGCTTCTTTGCGGCCATCCTTCGAGACGCCCGCTTCGCGGGCTTCTCAGGATGAGGTCTTGTTTCGCGGCGGGATATCAGACCCTCATGGTGAGGAGCGCCGCCTTACGGCGCGTCTCGAACCATGAAGGCCAAGCTGGTTCGGCTATCCCAGCTTGAACAGCGCCTGCAAAAACTCCTCCACCGCCTTGCGCGACTCGGCGGCAGTCGTTGGATTGCCGCCGACATGCGGATTGAGCTCGACGCAGGAATCCTTGTACGTGAACGGCGCTTTCGTGTCGGCGTTCATGAGCACGCCGCCGTCGCCTTCCTTGATCTGGCAGTTGCGCACGGTCTGCGCGCCCGTGGACACGGCGACCGTGTTGACGCCGAGCAGCCCACTGTCAAAGCCGTGCGCGCTGTCGGGGTATTCGGTCAGAACCACGTCGCGACCGGCCGCCTTGAGCCGCTCGACGAAAGCCTTGCAGCTCTTGACGGGATTGTAGTCGTCGGGCGTGCCGTGGAAGATGCGGATCGGGCGCGCGGCGATGTCCGTGTCGCTCTGGTAGGTCGTCGAGCAATCCGGATAGAACGGAATGTAGGCGGCGAACTGGATGCCGGACTTGTTCCAGAGCTTGTGGAAGCGGTCGAGGCTCGCATAGAGCGTCGCCTGTCCGCCGCGTGAAAAGCCCATCAGCACGATGCGATCAGGATCGACGCGGGGATGTTTTGCGAGGATCTCCAGCGAGCGGTAGATGTCGATGACGAGGTTGAGGCGGCCGAGCAGCGCCTGGTTCGGCCCCACCACCGTCAGCCCGCGGCCGGTAAAGCCGTCGATCACGAAGGTCGAGATGCCCATGGCGTTGAATGCGTGGACCCAGGCCTCGGTCGTTGCGCCAACGCCGCTCGAGCCGTGCATCAGCACGACGACGGGGAGCTTTCCGCTGCCTTGCGCCACGCGGAATTCGCCGGCGACCGTCACCGGCTTGCCTGCCGCGGCGTCGCCGCTGAGGAATTGCTGGTCGGAGAGGGTGAGCGAGGGGATCGGGTAGATTTCGGCGCGGGTGGCGACTTCCCTGGGAAGCGATTGTGCGTTGGCGCCAATGCCAGCGAACAGCGTTGAAATGCAGAGCGCCATCGCGACGCGGAATGCCGTCGGCATCGGATCCTCCCTTGTGATTTTTGTTGAGTAGAACAATCCGACCGCGCGCTGTCAATTTGGCTAGCGCCCGCCTCAGGCGGGATCGGCCTTCTTAACCGTCAGCGCCTGGTCGATCGCAAAACCGCCGATCTCGCTCATCGCCTGCGAGATCACGTCGCCCTTGCGGGCAAAGCCTTCGGAGAGGAAATCGAACTGGGTGCGTGCCAGCCGCAGCACCTCGATCGGCACGGAGATGACGGTCTCGTTGAAACTGTCGACCGAGGCGTGCAGCGTCTCCAGCTCGCTTGTGAGCTTGCCGATATGGCTCTCCGCATGCTGCATCAGGCCGAGCAGGTTGCCGCGCTCGGCATCGAATGCCGCGCGTTCGGCCGCCGCGGCCGCGGTGACCTCGGCAAGCTGGCTGCGCAGCCCGTCAATTTGCTTGACCATGGCGTCGGACGCCATCTCACCGGCCTCGCGCAGCTCGGTGTTGCGCGTGTTCTCTTCGTGCTCCCGGTGATAGAGGCGTTCCGCCGACATCGCCCGCTGCGCCAGCGACTCGATCAGCGCGGCCGCGCGCAACAGCATCTCGCCGTTCCGCCCCGACACCATGCTGGCCATGCGCCGCAGGAAGTCGGTGGTTTCGGACGATGGGTTCGGCGGCAGTGGGACAACCGTCGCGGACATGAGGTGATGCTTGCAGCCGGAAATGATGACCGCCGCCGTACCGACTGAGCTCACGCAACATTCGGCGCCTGATCGCGAGCCTGGAGCAAGCCTGAATCGGCAGGTCCGGTCAACCGGGCCGGGCCCCCAAATTTGCCGGCAGCGCGCGGGGTTCAGGTACCCTTCTGCCGGCCGATCCGGCCGAGATGGGTGAAGCCGAACCCGGCCGAATATTTCAGGCCATAGCCCAGTGCCCGGTCGATGCCGATATGAGCGAGCCAGATCAAGGCGATGGACAGGGTGAGCGGCGAAGCCAGGCCGAAGCCGAGCGTCAACAGCGTCACCGGCGCCATGTAGCTGTGGGTGGCGTTGTAGACCAGCGCGCCGAATTTGGCGTCGGCAAGATAGGCGAGGAAGCTCAGATCGGGGACGAGGAAGAGCAGGGCAAAGACTGCCCAAGAGCCGTCCCAGGTCCAGTAGAGCATCACCATCCCCACAAACAGGGTCAGGCCCTCCAGCCGCAGCAGGATGTTGACGCCGCCCGTCGCCGCGCCGGTCTCGACCGTTCCTTCGGTCATGCTCACCTCCCAAGGCAAAACGTTGTAATCCCTCACGGTTTCGGCCCGGACAAGGCAGCCCTGCGAGGCCGAAAGGCGCTTTCCGGCTCGCAAAATGCCGTGTTAGAACCCCGCATCACTTAAGAACTGGCGGGAGCAAATGAAACACATCCTGGACGCCCTTGAAGACCGTCGCGCCGGCGCAAAGCTCGGCGGCGGGGAGAAGCGCATCGAGGCGCAGCATGCCCGCGGCAAGCTGACCGCGCGCGAGCGCATCGAGCTCTTGCTCGACAAGGGATCGTTCGAGGAATTCGACATGTTCGTCGAGCACCGCTCCACCGAATTCGGTATGGAGAAGAACAAGGTGCCCGGCGACGGCGTCGTCACCGGCTGGGGCACCGTCAACGGCCGCAAGACTTTTGTCTTTGCCAAGGACTTCACGGTGTTCGGCGGCTCGCTGTCCGAGACCCACGCGCTGAAGATCACAAAACTCCAGGACATGGCGATGAAGGCGCGGGCGCCCATCATCGGCCTCTATGATGCCGGCGGCGCCCGCATCCAGGAAGGCGTCGCCGCGCTCGCCGGCTATTCCTACGTGTTCCGCCGCAACGTGCTTGCCTCCGGCGTGATCCCGCAGATCTCCGTCATCATGGGCCCCTGCGCCGGCGGCGACGTCTATTCGCCTGCGATGACCGACTTCATCTTCATGGTGAAGAACACCAGCTACATGTTCGTCACCGGCCCCGACGTCGTGAAGACCGTCACCAACGAGGTCGTCACGGCGGAAGAGCTCGGCGGCGCCTCGGTGCACGCCACGCGCTCCTCGATCGCCGATGGCGCCTTCGAGAACGACGTCGAGACGCTTCTGCAGATGCGGCGCCTGATCGACTTCCTGCCGTCCAACAACACCGACGGCGTGCCGGAATGGCCGAGCTTTGACGACATCGGCCGGGTCGACATGTCCCTGGACACGCTGATCCCCGACAATCCGAACAAGCCCTACGACATGAAGGAGTTGATCCTGAAGGTCGTGGACGAGGGCGACTTCTTCGAGATCGCGGACGCTTTTGCCAAGAACATCGTCACCGGCTTCGGCCGCATCGCGGGCCGCACGGTGGGCTTCGTTGCCAACCAGCCGATGGTGCTGGCCGGCGTGCTCGACTCTGACGCCTCACGGAAAGCCGCGCGCTTCGTTCGTTTTTGTGATGCCTTCAACATCCCGATCGTCACCTTCGTCGACGTGCCGGGCTTCCTGCCGGGCACCGCGCAGGAATATGGCGGCCTGATCAAGCACGGCGCCAAGCTCTTGTTCGCGTACTCACAGTGCACCGTGCCGCTGGTCACCATCATCACCCGCAAGGCCTATGGCGGCGCCTTCGACGTCATGGCCTCCAAGGAGATCGGCGCCGACATGAACTACGCCTGGCCGACCGCCCAGATCGCGGTGATGGGCGCCAAGGGCGCGGTCGAGATCATCTTCCGCGCCGACATCGGCGACCCCGACAAGATCGCGGCGCGAACGAAGGAATACGAAGACCGCTTCCTGTCCCCCTTCATCGCCGCCGAGCGCGGCTACATCGACGACGTCATCATGCCGCACTCGACCCGGAAGCGGATCGCGCGGGCGCTGTCGATGCTGAAGGACAAGAAGGTCGAGACGCCGGCGAAGAAGCACGACAATTTGCCGTTGTAGAGACGCGTAACCCGGATGAGCGTAGCGACATCCGGGTTTTCCATCCAAGTCCCGCATGTCGCTTCGCTCATGCGGGACTACTGATTTTGCTTCTGGCTTGGCATCCTCGATCCAAATCGAATGACCGAAGACGATCCAACCGACGAGATTTCCGACATCGAAGATCGGATCGAGGCTTTGGCCGAGATCGCGGAGCGATGCCGGAAGTACATTCTGGCGTCCAAGATCGCCATTGGTGGCGGAGGCGCGCTGCTGTTGAGTACGATCCTCGGCTTGTTGGGGGCCGGTCAGACTACCGCGCTGGGATCCATCGCTCTGGTGCTCGGCGGAATTGTTTCACTTGGCTCGAACGTCAGCACGTTGCGGCAGACGGACGACGCTATCGGTGTTGCGGAGGCGCGCCGTTTGGCATTGATCGGTAGGATCGACCTTCGCGTGGTCGCCGATACGCCGATGAAGCTGGTGTGACGCGGCGCTTGGCGGGCGCCAATGTCACGCCGCGGCCCTGCGCGTCAGCACCTGCAGCTCCTCGCGGCATTCGGCTGCAAACGCCTGAAGCTGCTCCACGGTGTGCCGGTCGAGGATTGCCTTTGCCAGTCTTTCGGCGCGGGCAAGCTGGTCTCTGAGATATGCGATGCGGGCCATGTGTCACCTTCCGCAGGGGTTATTTGATGGCGGCGAGCCTACGGCTAACACCGGGCTAGTTATGTGAGGCACGTCACATGCTAGGCAGGCACGGCGTCAGCGGTTCGCGTCCGCCGCAGCGAAATGCACCATCTGGTCGGCGTGGGCCTTGGCGAAGGCCGGGCGGGCGGTGGCGCGCGCGACGTAGGCGCGGCAGGCCGGATGCTCCGTCAACCCGTCGAAGTGATCGACGAGGCGCAGCACGTCCGACATCAGGATGTCGGCGACGGAGAAGGAGCCCGCGAGCCATTCGCGGCCGGCCAGCACCGGCTCCATGTGCTTGAGGCGAAGCTTGAGAAAGTCGTCGAAAAACTTCACGGCTGGTGAGCCGTCATCATTTCCGGTGAACCTGAAAAGTGCCCAGGGCAGGCTCGCCATCTCCACGGAGTTGAGTGCTGCAAACAGCCATTCCGTCGCCTCAACGCGGCCGCGCGGATCTGATGGCATCAGCTTCGCGCTGAGTTCGCCAAGATGCTGCAGGATCGCACCGCTCTCGAAGATGGAAATGTCGCCGTCGGTCAGCCACGGTACTTGGCCGAAGGGCTGATGCGCGAGATGCGCGGCGCCGCGGTCGTCGAAGGGCACGCTGGCGACGCGGTAGGGCAAGGCGGCCTCTTCGAGCGCCCAGCGTACGCGAAGGTCGCGCACGAACCCGCGCGGCAGTTCGGGAACCCAATTGAAGGTGGTCAGGGTGAGGTCGGCCATGCGGTGTCTCCGTGCTGTCTGGGCATAGGACGGACGAGGGGCGCGCGTTCCGACAGCGGGGTGGAATTTTTTGCAAAGTTGGTAGGGTGGATTAGCCGAAGGCGTAATCCGCCAACGTCTGCTCCGCCGGATAGAGAAGAGGTGGATTACGCCAGCGGATTGCGCTTCGCGCAGCCGCGAGCTAATCCACCCTACGGCCGCTGGCTCCCTCACTGCCCAAGCTTCGCCAGCTTGCCTTGCTTGGCCGCCTCGACCGCGCGCTCGGCATCCTCCGGCAGCAGCAACCGCTCCGCGACCTGCCGCGCCGCCTCACGTCGAACCGCGGCCGCATACGCGCCGTCATCCGCATAACGCTCCGCGATCGAGAGCCGCGGATCGTGCACTTCCTTCCGCGCCGCTTCCGTCGGCGCGAACGGCACTACCGCGCCCTGCAGCGGATACAGCGCCGTCGGGCCAAATCCCTGCGCCCGCGGATTCCACGCCGTGTAGGTCGCGCGTGGCACCGCGAGTGCGAGCTGGCGGATACCGGCGATGGCCATGCCGTCATTGTCCGCCTTTGGCACGAACACGGGATAGCGGCCGATCTCCTTCGGCGGCAGCACGCTCTGGTCGGAGAAGGCGGCGAGCGTGTGGATGCCGGCGTAGGGCAGGCCGGGGATATCCGTCGGTACGGCGCCTTGCGCCGACACGAGCGTGCCGTGGGCGCGCATGGGAACGCGGCTTGCGGGCGGCTTTGTGCCGTCGCCGATCCAGGCGTTGAGGTCGGTGAGCAGCGCACGCATGGGCCCGCCCGCATGCATCGGGTTTTGCGGCAGCGACATCGCGGGCACGCCCTTGCGCATCACATCGCTGGCTTCCGCGAAATGCGGAGTGCCCGCGATCATGTAGGCGCGGACGTTGTCGGGGAGGTCGAGATGGTTGCCGGCCAAATCGGTGACCAGCAGCGAGGCGTGCGAGGCCCACCATTCGTGCTCGCTGTCGGTCTGCATCACCTTCGGACACGTCGCCGAGAGCGCGCAGCGGCGGAGCAGGCCATCGGTCTTGCCGGAGTAGGGATCGCTGAGGCTCGCATAGGTGAAGGGGAAGAGATCGGCCTGCCACGCCGGATCCTGCGGATGGCGCGGGTTGCGGCCGGGCTGGCCGAAGCGAACGTTGGTCGCCATACGTCGCGTGCCCGCGACATGCGGCATCAATCCGTCGAACACCGTGCGTCCCGAAAGATCCTCGTTGAAGCCGAGATAGAGGTAGTCCCGCAGGAAGCGGCCGGATTGCGAGACGCCGAAGCCGATGGCGCGGCTGACCGACGGATGCAGGCCGCTGAGCAGCGGGTTCGCCTGGGTCTCGTCATGGCGGAGGAAGCTGACGACGTCGCGCACGGCGGCATAGCCCATGCCGAGGGCGACCGGATCGCGCGCGGTGTAGGTGATCTCGTAGAGCGCGCCGGCGTCAAAACCGTCGGGCCTGACAATCTCCACCGTCACGGGATCGATGAGCTTTGCGGAGAGGCTGGAAGGCGTCTGCCGTGCGTCGGCCCAGGCCGCGCGCACCGTGACGTTGAGATTGGCGGGATCGGCTGCCGGCCAGGTCAGCGTCGCGCGCGACGGGTTGGTCGTGTTGTCGAAGACGAATTCTTCGCGCGCCGGGCCGCTGACGTTCTTCAGCACCGGCGCGGCAAGCGCGAGCTGTCCCGGCTTGGAGGGGATGTCACCCTGCCAGCCGACCCAGACCATCGTAAAACCCTGGCGGTGCAGGAAGCCGATGCCGGCGTCCTCGGCCTTGTCCGCGTTGTTGGCGCCGGGCTGGGCGGAATCGTCGAACAGTTGCGGCGCCAGCTTGCGGCCGCGATTGGGCACTTCCAGCAGCAGCGTGCCGTTGCCGTGCGTGGGATCGGATGGCCTGAGGATCACGACATCGGCGGTGGCCTCGACTTTTCCGTCGGCATTGCGCGGCGCGATCGCGAGATCGGTGATGACGGCGTTGCGGTCGTCGGCCGGGTTGAGTGCGATGGTCGCGCGTGCGGTGATGCGCTCGTAGGTTCCGACATTGCCGAAGTTGCGTCCGGCAAAGGCGGGCTCGCGCGCGAGGATGTCGAAGCGGACGATTTCGGCAGGTGAGGCGGCCGGCCACAACGAGGCGATCGCAACGAGACCCGTGATGATCCTGCGCATGGCCATTCCTCCCTTATTGGCGCGACGGTAAAATCCGCCGCGCGGGCTTTTTGTTGTCGCCACTATAACCGGCTAAGCTAACGCCGAACAACAGGAGGAAATCCGATGCCGTCAGCCTTCTTCGTCGTCCGCGCCATTGTCAACGATGCCGGCAAGCACCGGGCTACGGGGACACTGATCGTTTCGCAACGAACCTGAACGCGCGATTCAGCTTTGGTTCATGTCGTGACCACGACACTCCCTCTGCATCACTTGCTCGATAGCCCAGAGGACATGTCATGGAGCGCCGGAACTTTTTGAAATTTGCAATCGGTGTCGCGGCCGGAGCTGCCGCGTTCACGACCGCCGCACAGGCCGCGCCGCTGGCGCCGCAGCCGCTCGGTGATGTCAGCATGCCGCAAGGCAATCCAGACGCTCATCCCGCAGTCACCAGCAGCGATGAAGCCGCGCAGTTGAAGCCGGAAGAAGTGCATTGGCGCGGCCACGGCCGCTGGCATCGCCGTCACTGGGGCTGGCGCCGCCACCGCTGGCATCGCCGCCACTGGTAAGCGCTCGTCGATCGACGCCCGAACGGGGATCGCGGTTGCGGTCCCCGTTTTGATTCGGAGCCGCTGCAAGGAATACGCGGACCATTCGTTTGGAGACGTTCAAAAAGAAAATGGCCGCGCAGGCTTCCGCCGCGCGGCCATTTCGCAATGCGAACAAACGAGATCAGAACGGGCGGCAGCGGCCGGCGTACCAGCGGAAGCCGTAGGGGCACACGCGTGCGCGCGGCACGACGACGACAGGAGCCGGCGCAACCACGATCGGACCCGGGCGTACAACGACCGCACCGCGCATCGGGCGGCAGCCGCCATAGGCGCCGCGATACCAGCCGGGGCCGCAACCGCCGGCGGCGCTGGCCGCCTCGCTGAAACCAACGACCGCGCTGGCGAGCATCACGGCGGCAAACAGGTATTTCATTTGGTCTTCCTTCTCGTCCTTGGGGGGAGGTTTTGGGGGCAGGATTGGGGCAGGTTCTAGGAGGGCTTGGCGCTTTCGGCGCACCATGAATCAAAAGACACGATTCGACACGTTAAAGTTCGCAACATGCCAACACGACGCGCCCCAAATCTGCCAATCGTGACCTGAATGCGGCATGAACATTCCCCGCACGCGGCCCCGGACGACAGCGATGACGCTAGCGGCCGAGAAAGCCCAGCACCAGCTCCTTGTACTTCTCCGGTGATTCCAGGAAGACGAGGTGGCCGGTGTCCGGGATCACCTCGGCCCGCGCATTCGGCATCTTCGCGGCCAGTGCCTTCGCCAACTCGGCGTTCTGCCCCATTTTCGCGCGCAGCGCCTCCGGTGCGTTCGGCCGGCCCGGTGCGTTGTGGTCGTCGGCACCCATGATGAACAGCGTCGGCTCGGTGATCAGTGCGACCTCGTGCGCCACCGGCTCGCGATAGATCATCTGGCCGGAACTGACGAAGGCGCGCAGCCAGCGCGGATAGTCCGGGCTGCCCTTGATGTTGAAGCGGGCGTCGATGAACGGCGTGATCGCCTCCGCCGGCAGCTTGATCGCGTAATTGGTCTGGAGCTGCTTGCGATAGCCATCGGCCGTGAGCTTGTCCTCGGTCTCGATGATCTTCTCGGTCGGCGTTGGCGGCACGTAGAGGCGGTAGTCTTCCAGCCCAATTGGGGCCGTCAGAACAAGGTGAGCGACGCGGTCGGGATAGGCGCGGGCGATGCGCACCCCGAGCATGCCGCCGAGCGAATGGGCGACGATCTCGGCCTTGTCGATCTTCAGGTGATCGAGCAGCGCGATGGTGTTGCGCGCCAGCGTGTCGAAATGCAGCTCACCTTGCGGCTTGGAGGATTTGCCGAAGCCGATCTGGTCCGGCACCACGACGCGGAAGCCGGCCTGGCTCAGCATCTTGATGACGGGCGCCCAGTAGCTCGACGGAAAATTGCGCCCGTGCAGCAGCACGACGGTGCGGCCGTTCGGCTGCGCGGGGGCCACGTCCATATAAGCCATGCTGAGCTGCTCGCCGTCATTGACAATAGGCAGCAGGTGTACGGGGTAAGGATAGGCAAAGCCTTCGAGCGCGATGCCGTAGGGCTCACGCGGGGCGGTGTCGGCGGCGCGAGTGGTGGTGAGTGGAGAGGCGATGAGGGCGGCGACGAGCGCGGCCGAAGCGAAGCGGTTCATTGGGGGGTCTCTGGGGGGCACGGAACGATCCGTTCGCTTAAAGACGTGGATGGCTGGGTCAAGCCTGGCCACGACGACGGCACCCGTTCACATGCGATTGTGCAATCTCACGCCTTTCGCGTGATCAGTCCCGCCCATCACCGAACAACGCGGCAAACTGCTTCTCGCCGGTGCGCGTAAAATTCACCACGCGGCTGCCGGGCGTGGCGTCGCGGGCGGCCCATTTCAGTTCGGCGAAACGCTGCATCATGGCGGCGCCCAGCGTGCCGGCGAGATGGTGGCGCCGCTCGCTCCAGTCGAGGCAGGCCTTGCAGACCGGCCGGCGCGGATGGGTGAGCATGTCGGGCGAGATCTGCAAATGCTTCGCCAGGAAGCGCTCGCCCTCGGCCGTCAGCTCGATCTCCTGCTTCTTCTGCCTGACCAGGTTTTGCGCGCGCAGGGTGTCGAGCATCTGTACGCCGAGATCGCCGGCGAGATGGTCGTAGCAGATCCGCGCACGTCGCAACGCCGGATCCTTCGGCCCGGTGCGCACGCGCATATGGCCGGTTCGCGCGGCGAGGCCCGCAAGGCCCTCCAGTACGCCGGCGACGTCGTCGTCGGTGAGCCGGTAGTAGCGGTGGCGGCCCTGCTTCTCCGGCTCGATGAGGCCACCGGCCTCGAGCTTGGAAAGATGCGAGCTCGCGGTCTGCGGCGTGATGCCGGCCTCCTGCGCCAGCTCGCTCGCGGTGAGCGCGCGGCCGTTCATCAGCGCCGTGAGCATGTTGGCGCGTGCGGGGTCGCCGACGAGTGAGGCGATCATGGCGATGTCTGGACCTGATTTCATGCTTCGATGGTAGCCGAAGCATCGCGGTCGGGCAAGCGCGTAGCGTGTTGCCACAGACACGTCATTGCGAGCGCAGCGAAGCAATCCAGACTGCTTCGGCGGCGACGGTGTCGCTTTGCTCATCGCAATGACGCCAGAGAAAACAGGAGCCCATCATGTCCGTCACCGTCTTCATCCGCTACCAGCTCGATCCCTTCAAGCGCGCGCAGTTCGAGGAGTATTCAAGGCGCTGGCTCACCATCATCCCGAAATGCGGCGGCGACCTGATCGGCTATTTCATGCCGCACGAGGGCACCAACAACATCGCGTTTGGGCTGATCACCTTCGATAGTCTGGCCGCGTACGAGGCCTATCGCGCCCGGCTGCGTCAGGATACGGAAGGCATGGCGAACTTCCACTTCGCCGAGGAGCACAAATTCATCCTCGCGGAGGAGCGCACCTTCCTGCGCCAAGTGGCGTTGTAAGTGGTATTGTAGGCCATCAACTCAAGGAGACGCCCATGATCGCCGTGATCTTCGAGGTCTGGCCGAAGCCGGAACACCGCCAGGACTATTTCGACCTCGCGGCCGACCTCAAGCCGATCCTGCAAACCATCGACGGCTTCATCTCGGTCGAGCGTTTCGAGAGCCTGACCGAGAAGGGCAAGATCTTGTCGGTGTCGTTCTGGCGGGACGAGGCCGCCGTGCAAGCCTGGCGCAACACGATGGAGCATCGCCGCACCCAGGCCAAGGGCCGCGCAAAGATCTTCGCCGACTACCATTTGCGTATCGCCAGCGTCATTCGTGACTACAGCATGAATGATCGCGAGCAGGCGCCGAAGGACAGCCGCGCGGTGCACGACGCGCACTAGCGCTCGCGGCGGCACGTCCCCATCTCTGCGCGGCCAACAAGGGAGAGAAACATGCATGTGACAACTGCTGACAAGCGCGCGACCTTCAGGAAGATGCACGAGAGCGGCTGCTTCATCCTGCCCAATCCGGTCGACGTCGGCAGCGCGAAAGCGTTGCAGCATCTCGGTTTCAAGGCGCTCGCGTCGTCGAGTGCGGGCTTTGCCTGGACCATCGGCAAGGCCGACAACCACGTCTCCGTCGAGGACGTCTGTCAGCATCTGGCAGCATTGAGCACCTCCGTCGACATCCCCGTGAACGCGGATTTCGAGGGCGGCTTTGCGGTCGAGCCGGACAAGGTCGCGGACAATGTCGAGCGCTGTGTGCGTACCGGCGTTGCCGGCCTCTCGATCGAGGATTCCACCGGCGACAAGGACAAGCCGATCTACGAGCGCGCGCTCGCAGTCGAGCGCATCAAGGCGTCGCGCAAGGCGATCGGCGACAGCGGCGCGCTGCTGGTCGGCCGCTGCGAGGCGTATCTGTGGGGCGTGACGGACCTCAAGCTCGTCATCGACCGGCTCGCCGCTTACGCCGATGCCGGCGCCGATTGCCTTTACGCGCCGGGCCTGAAGAGCCGCGAGGACATCGCCGCGGTGGTGAAGGCGGTGCATCCAAAACCGTTCAACCTGCTGATCGGCGGCTCCGGGCTGTCATTGCAGGAAGCCGCCGATCTCGGTGTGCGCCGGATCAGCGTCGGCGGTTCACTCGCGCGCGCCGCCTGGGGCGGCTTCATGCGCGCCGCAAAGGAGATGGCGGAGAAGGGCACCTTCGCGGAACTCGCGAGCGGCTATCCCGGCGGCGAGCTCAACAAGATGTTCAGCTAGAGACAGACGACAGCGGCGGGATGTGAATCCCGCCGCTGTTGCAGGTTGTTGCAAATTGTTACTTCGTTCCGTCAGATGGCGCCTGCGTATCCGGGGCCGGCTTGCTCGGTGCGGCGCCCGTGGTCACGCCCGGCCCGGTGTTGGTGCGCGGCGTCACGTCGCGCATGCCGGGAGGTGCAGCCGGGTTGGTCGCCGGCGCCTGCTGGGCGGTCTGCGTAGCCGGCACGTTGCTCGCCTCGTTGCCGGTGTGCGTGTTGTTCAGGCCGTAGAACACGGCACCCAGCACCAGCGCAATTGCTACTGCAAACATCGCAACCTTGCCGCTGGAGGCTGGGCCTTCGCCAAGCTCGGGGTCGGCCTGAAGCTGGGCATCCCGTCGCGCCGCATTGCGATACTCATCATCGGCGAGATTCGGGCGATACGGATCGTTGATAAAACGGTCGTCAGCCATCGATTTGGTCTCCTCGATTATTGCGGCTGGACAACCCATAGATGCGAGATTCTGTTCCGCCCTTTCTAATGCTTTCGTCGGATGTTGCCCCTGCGCCGGGAATCGGGAACCTGTTCACTTGGGAACCCAAAGCGTAAGTTCCGCTGGGGAAAGGGAACCAACGATGTGGAGCTTGCCGCCGAGCGATAGCGTGCTGCATCTGTTGTCGCTGGTCGCGGTCGCGGCGCAAGGCATGACCGCCGCGCTCGCAGCCGGCCGCCGCAGCATGGACTGGCTCGGCGTCTGCTTCCTCGGCTGCATCACGGCGCTCGGCGGCGGCACCTTGCGCGATCTCTTTCTCGGCCATTATCCGCTGGCCTGGGTGCAAAACCCCATCTACCTCGCGCTGGCCGGGGGCGCCGCCTTCCTCACCATTCTGATGGCGCGCCTGGTGCACCGGCTGAAGCTGGCCTTCATCGTGCTCGATGCCATCGGCCTCGTCGTCTTCACCATGACCGGCTGCGACATCGCCTGGCAGATGGATGCCACGCTGCCGATCGTCATCGTCTCCGGCATGGTGACCGGCTGCGCCGGCGGCGTGTTGCGCGACGTGCTCTGCAACGACGTGCCGCTGCTGTTCCGCTCCGAGCTCTATGCCAGCGTCTCGGTGGTGACGGGACTGTTCTATGCGACCGCCTTCGGCCTCAAGCTGAACGCAGAGCTATGGACTGTTTTGACGTTCGTGCTCGGCATCAGCTTCCGTCTGCTGGCGGTGCGCTACAAATGGGAGATGCCGAAGTTCGTGTTCACGGAAGAGGAGGAGCGAGAGCCTTGAGCTACGGCTCCTGCTTCCGCGCCTTCGCCACCTGCGCCGGCGTCACCAGCGGAGCGGCATTGCCCCAGGAATTGCGGATATAGTTCGTCACCGCCGCGATTTCGTCGTCGGACAGTTGCTTCGCATAACCCGGCATCTCGCCGGTGTTGGGCGCGCGCGGCGTCGTCACGGTGTGGGCGCCGTCGAGGATGATGCGCAAGGTCGAGGACGGATTGACCGATTGCAGCAGCGCATTGGCGGGCAGCGGTGGATAGATCCGCGGCGCGCCCGAGCCATCGGCCTCATGGCAGGCAATGCAAAGCTTTGCATAGACGGCCTGGCCGGCCTTCATCTCGGCCTCGTCAGGCGGCGTCACGATCGTCTCACGCCGTGCCGGCGGCAGGCTCTTCAGGTAAACCGCGATCGCGCGGACATCGGCATCGCTCATCTTCGCGGTCGAGTTGACGACCACCTCCGCCATCAGCCCACCGGCATGGCTCCTGGCGTTGCGCCCGCTCTGAAGATATTCGGTGATGTCCTCGGCGCTCCACGATTTCAGCCCGGTGCGGGCGGCGCCATCGAGCCTTGGCGCGTACCAGCCGCCGACCTCGTTGCCCGCGAGTGCCTGCGCCTGCTTGTCCGCGCCAAAATAGTTCTTCGGCGTATGGCAGGCGCCGCAATGACCGAGCCCGGTGACGAGATAGCCGCCCCGATTCCACGCTGCGCTCTGGCTCTGGTCCGGCTCGAACAGGCCCGGCTTGAAATATGCAATGTTCCAGATCCGCATCAGGCCGCGATAGCCGAAGGGCCAGCGCAGTTCCGGCGGCTTGTTGCGGCTCGTGACGGCCGCGAGCGTTCCGAGATAGGCCCGGATCGCCAGCGTGTCGTCCTTCGTCATCCGCGTGAAATAGGGGTAGGGGAACGCCGGGTAATAGTTCGAGCCGTCGGGCGCGATGCCGGTGCGCACGGCACGGGTGAAATCGGCATCGGTCCAGGCGCCGATCCCGGTGTCGCGGTCCGGCGTCAGGTTCGGCGCGTAGATCGCGCCGAAGGGCGTGTCGATGCGCTTTCCGCCCGCGAACGGTTTTACGGGATCGGCGGTGTGGCAGCCGGCACAGTCGCCCGCCTCCACCAGCGCCTTGCCGTAGGCGATCAGCTCCGGCGACGGCTCGGCGGCGACGGCCGCGCTCGCAACCGCACTGCACAACGCCACGCCCACGAGCGCCAGGCCAGCGAGAATCGTCCGCATCGAAAGCCTCTCCTGCGACCCCTCGACCTCGTCCCGCATGACCGGGGCGTCAATTCGTTTCGCGACGGCGGGGGTATGGTGACACAAATTGAAAATCGCCGATGCCATTGCAGCCACGAAATTGCGATTTTTACCCGGCGCCGCCTTTGGTCCAGATTTGTGATGCGGAGCGTGAAATATCCGACATAGAGTGGCGAAGATGGTCGGCGCGCCCTAGCTAAAAACAACGGGCAGGCAACGGCTTAAGCAGCCAAGCGCTCAAAAGGGCGGAAGAGGACATAATGGGCATCAACCAGGGTCCGATCAGTCTCGATCAGAAATACACCCAGGACACCGGACATATTTTCACGACCGGCATTCAGGCCCTGGTCCGGCTGCCGATGGCCCAGATCCGGCGCGACCGTGCCGCGGGGCTGAACACCGCGGGCTTCATCTCGGGCTATCGCGGCTCGCCGCTCGGCGGCTATGACCAGCAGCTCTTCGCCGCGCGCAAGCATCTCGAGCAGTACAACATCAAGTTCCAGCCCGGCGTGAACGAGGACCTCGCGGCGACCGCGGTCTGGGGCTCGCAGCAGCTCAACCTCTCGCCCGGCGCCCAGTATGACGGCGTGGTCGGCATCTGGTACGGCAAGGGCCCCGGCGTCGATCGCTGCGGCGACGTCTTCCGCCACGGCAATGCCGCAGGCTCCGCCAAGAACGGTGGCGTCTTGTGTCTCGCCGGCGACGACCACGGCGCCAAATCCTCGACGGTCCCGCATCAGTCCGACCACGCCTTCATGTCGGCGCTGATGCCCTATCTCTACCCGTCGAGCGTCCACGAGATGATCGAGATGGGCCTTCTCGGTATCGCGATGTCGCGCTACTCGGGCTGCTGGGTCGGCATGAAGGTGATCACGGAGACGGTGGAGACCACCGCCGAGATCGACCTCACCGACGAGATGACGCCGTTCGTGATCCCGACCGATTTCGAGATGCCAGAAGGCGGCCTCAATCTGCGCTGGCCCGACGACCGCTTCGCCCAGGACCGCCGCCTGCAGGACTACAAGGGCTTTGCCGCGATCGCCTTTGCGCGCGCCAACAAGGTCAATCGCATCACCATGGACTCGCCGAACGCCCGCTACGGCATCATGGCGTCCGGCAAGAGCTACGAGGATATCCGGCAGGCGCTGCGCGAGCTCGGTATCACACCCGAGGTCGCCGCCAAGATCGGACTTCGACTGTACAAGATCGGCATGCCGTGGCCTCTGGAGCCGGAAGGCGTCAGGCAGTTCGCTGTAGGTCTCGAGGAAATCTTCATCATCGAAGAGCGCCGCGAGATCGTCGAGAATCAGGTGAAGCAGGAGCTGTTCAACTGGCGCGACGATGTCCGTCCCCGCATCATCGGCAAGATGGACGATCACGACAAGCGCTTCCTCCCCTTCGCCGAAGAACTCAGCGTCGCCTCACTGGCCAGCTCGCTCACCGAGCGTCTGCTTCGACTTGATCTCAATCCCGAAATTGCAACGATGTTGCGCGCCAAGGCCGATTGGTTCAACGGCCGCCAGGCTTCGCAAATGCAGGCGACCGCGCCTGTCGCCCGCACCCCGTATTTCTGCTCCGGCTGCCCGCACAACACATCGACCAAGGTGCCCGAAGGCAGCCGCGCCTTTGCCGGCATCGGTTGCCACTTCATGGCGCTGTGGATGGATCGCTCCACCGAGACCTTCACACACATGGGCGGCGAGGGTGTGACGTGGGTCGGCGTTGCCCCCTTCACCAAGGAAGAGCACGTGTTCGCCAATCTCGGCGACGGCACGTATTTCCATTCCGGCAGCCTCGCGATCCGCCAGGCGATCGCCTCCGGCGCCAACATCACCTACAAGATCCTCTATAACGACGCGACCGCAATGACCGGCGGCCAGCATGTCGACGGCGAATTGTCGCCGCAGCAGATCACCTTCCAGCTTCACAGCGAAGGCATCCGCGAGATCTATCTGGTCTCGGAAAATCCCGACGCCTATCCAGCGAGCGAGATCGCGCCCGGCGTCAAGACCGCGCATCGCGACGAGCTCGACACGGTCCAGAAAACGCTGCGCAAGGTCAAGGGCGCGTCCGCGATCGTCTTCGTGCAGACCTGCGCCGCTGAAAAACGCCGCCGCCGCAAGCGCGGCACGCTGGAGGATCCGGCGCGCCGTGTGCTCATCAATCCCGCGGTGTGCGAAGGCTGCGGCGATTGCTCGGTGCAGTCGAACTGCATTTCGGTCGAGCCGCTGGAGACAGAGATGGGGCGCAAGCGCGCCATCAACCAGTCGACCTGCAACAAGGATTATTCCTGCGTCAAAGGCTTTTGTCCGTCCTTCGTCACCGTCGACGGCGGCAAGATGCGCAAGCGCGCGCCGGCGGGCGTTGGCGATATCGGCGCGCTGCCTGAGCCGGCATCGCGCCCCAACCTGGACAAGCCCTACAACATCGCGGTCGGCGGCGTCGGCGGCACCGGCGTGCTGACGATCGGCGCGCTGCTCGGCATGGCCGCGCATATCGAGGGCAAGGCCTCGATGATCCTCGACATGTCGGGCCTGGCGCAGAAGGGCGGGGCGGTGCTGAGCCACGTCCGCCTGTCGGATCATCCGGCCGAGGTGACCTGCTCGCGCATCGTCACCGGCACGGCCGACGTCGTGCTCGCAGCCGATGAGGTGGTCGCGGTCGCCAAGGACACCATCTCGCTCTGCGATGCCAGCCGCACCCGCGGCATCATCAACAGCCACGTCATTCCCACCGCCGACTTCGTCCTCAACCGCGACTTCAATTTCCAGACCCGCAAGCTGAACGGCTTGCTGGAAACCGCGCTGCACAAGGACTCGGTGTTCTTCGACTTCACCAAGCCTGCCGAACAGCTGCTCGGCGACAGCATCGCCACCAACATGATGATGATGGGTTACGCCTATCAGAAGGGCCTCTTGCCGTTGTCGGCGGAGGCGATCGAGCAGGCGATCGAGGTCAACGGCGTCTCGATCAAGATGAACAAGGAGGCCTTCCGCCTCGGCCGCCTCGCGGTCGCCGACCCCGCGCGTCTCGCCAGCATGCTGAAGGGCACTGACGAGGTCGTTGCGCCCAAGGCCCTGGACGCAATGACGCTCGACGAGGTCATCGAGCATCGCGCCAAGCACCTCACCGCGTATCAGAACGGCCGCTTGGCCAAGCGATACCGCAAGCTGGTCGATCAGGTCAGCGAAGCCGCCAGGCAGGGCGGCTATGACGAGGCCCTGACGCGCGCGGTTGCGGTCAACTACGCCAAGCTGCTGGCCTACAAGGACGAATACGAAGTCGCGCGCCTCTTCACCGACGGCGCGTTCGAAAAACAGCTCCGCGACCAGTTCGAGGGCGACTTCAAGTTCAACTTCAACCTGGCACCGCCCATCCTCAGCCGCGGCGTCGACGCGCTGGGGCGCCCGAAGAAGCGCGCGTTCGGCCCGTGGATGCTCCCGGTGTTCCGCGTGCTGGCGAAATTCAAGGTGCTGCGCGGCACGCCGCTCGACATCTTCGGCCGCAGCGCCGACCGCAAGCTCGAACGCGATCTGATCGCCGGCTACGAGAAGGACGTCGCCACCGTGCTCGGCCTGCTATCGCCACTCACGATCGACATCGCGGTGGAGCTGCTCTCGTTGCCCGACCGCATCCGCGGTTACGGCCCGGTGAAGGAGAAGGCGGTCGCAGACGCCAAGGCCCGCTACGCCCAGCTCGCAGCGGACCTGGCAAGCCCACCGCCGGCGCCGAGGCAAATCGCGGCGGAGTAGGGCGGTCTCGCAGGGTGGGCAAAGGCGCAACGCGCCGTGCCCACCATCTCGCCGGGATGGCACCAGAAGACGCGGGCAGGCTTCGCTTTGCCCACCCTACGATTTCCTCTTTGAAATCAACCACCGTTCTACTGTGCATGGGGTTGTTTTCGCGAAATTGGATTGTTTCGATAAAACGAAAAGCGCTTGTGCCGTCGGGCAAAACACTTTTAGGATTTTGGCTGTCGCGCCCGTCATTGCGAGCGCAGCGAAGCAATCCAGAAATGCGTCCGCGGAAAGACTCCGGATTGCTTCGCTGCGCTCGCAATGACGGTGAGTGAGAGAGCGAGGCGGCTATCTACGACCGTCACCCTGAGGTGCTCGCCTCTTCGGCGAGCCTCGAAGGGCGACAGCCCGGCTGTTGCCGCGCGGGATAGGCCGTAGCATCTCGGCCGTGCATCCTTCGAGGCTCCCGATGGGCGCTCCGCACCCCATCGCTCGCGCCTCAGGATGACGGATTGGATAAGCACTTGCGCCAAGCCGCTGCCCTCTCGCGGGGCGGAATATTTCCGCGCTTGCCAATCAGGCCACTGCGGTTCAGAAAAAAGAGCCAAGAAGAAACGCCAGCGGAGACCTTAAGTTTTGACCATCAAGGGCAAGGCCTACATTGCCGGGATTTTTGAACACCCGACCCGGCATGCGCCGGACAAATCCACCGCCCAGCTCCATGCCGAGGTCGCCAAGGGCGCGATCGAGGATGCCGGGCTGAGCAAGGACGATGTCGACGGCTATTTCTGCGCGGGCGACGCGCCGGGCGGCGCCTGGCCGATGGTCGATTATCTCGGCCTGAACACCAAGAAACTCCGCCATGTGGATTCCACCGAGACCGGCGGCTGTTCCTATATCATCCATCTCGGCCACGCCGCCGAAGCGATCGCCGCGGGCAAGTGCTCGATCGCGCTGATCACGCTGGCCGGAAAACCGCGCACCGGGGCGATGCCGCCGCGCGCGGCGGGCGCCGAAGCCGATTTCGAGCTGGCTTATGGCGCGACCACGCACAATGCCTATGGCATGTGTGCCATGCGCCACATGCACGACTATGGCACCACCAGCGAGCAGCTCGCCTGGATCAAGGTCGCGGCCTCGCATCACGCGCAGTACAACCCGCATGCGATGCTCAAGGACGTCGTCACCGTCGAGGACGTCCTGAACTCGCCGATGATCTCCGATCCCTTGCATCGCATGGATTGCTGCGTCGTCTCCGACGGCGGCGGCGCGCTGATCGTGACCACGCCCGAGATCGCCAAGAGCCTGAAGAAGCCGCTGGTCAGGCTGATCGGGCATGGCGAAGCGATGAAGGGCCCGCGCGGCGGCAAGGATCTCGACCTCACTTACTCCGCCGGCATCTGGTCCGGTCCGCGTGCGTTCGAGGAAGCCGGCATCACGCCGAAGGACATCAAATACGCCTCGATCTACGACAGCTTCACCATCACCGTGCTGATGCAGCTCGAAGACCTCGGCTTCTGCAAGAAGGGCGAGGGCGGCAAGTTCGTCGCCGACGGCAATCTGATCTCGGGCGTCGGCAAGCTGCCGTTCAACACCGATGGCGGCGGCCTGTGCAGCAACCATCCCGTCAACCGCGGCGGCATGACAAAAATCCTCGAGGCCGTGCGGCAGCTGCGCGGCGAGGCGCATCCGAAGGTGCAGGTGAAGAACTGCGATCTCGCCATCGCGCACGGCACCGGCGGTCTCTTGGGCGTCCGCCACGCCGCCTCGACGGCCATTCTGGAGCGCGTGTGATGAGCGAGACGAAGAAATATCCGGCGCCTGTCACGAACCCGGAGACCGCAGCGTTCTGGGACGCCGCGAAGCAAGGCAAGTTCATGATCAAGCGCTGCACCGCGTGCGGCGAAGCGCATTACTTCCCGCGTGCGATCTGCCCGTTCTGCTATTCGGACAAGACGGTGTGGGAGGAGTCTTCGGGCGAGGCCACGATCTACACCTGGAGTCTGATGCGGAAATCGCCGACGGGTCCTTATGCGATCGCGTATGTCACGCTGAAGGAAGGGCCGTCGCTCCAGACCAACATCGTCGACTGCGATCTCGAGAAGCTGAAGATCGGCCAGAAGGTGAAGGTGGTGTTCAAGCCGACCGATGGCGCGCCATTGCCGTTCTTTACGCCGGTGTAGTTTCTTCCTTCCCCCCTTGTGGGGGAAGGTGGCGCGAAGCGCCGGATGAGGGGTATCGTTCCGCGGAAAGACTTTCGATGTGGAGCCAACCCCTCACCCAAACGAGTTTGCTGCACGGCTCTCGCAGCCCTCTCCCGCAAGGGGAGAGGGCACTTCGACTGGCAGCGGCGCATAAGAATCCGGGGAGGAAACCAAGAAGATGTCCGCCAGATACGACGAACTCAAAGCCCTGAAAAACCTCGGGCAGAAATACGCCTACAGCGATCGCGAAGTGATGCTCTACGCCTATGGAATCGGCCTCGGCGCCGATCCGATGGACGAGAACGAGCTCGCTTTCGTCAACGAGGGCACCCTGACGCCGCGGCCGCTCAAGGTGGTGCCGACCTTTGCGTCCGTTGCCGCGTGGGGCGCGGGTCCGGGCGAGATGAACCTCAACCGTGTGATGGTGGTCGACGGCGAGCGCGACATCACCTTCCACCAGCCGCTGCCGGTGGCTGCGCACATCACCGCCGACTCCTCCGTCGTCGAGGTCTACGACAAGGGCAAGGACAAGGGCGTGGTGATCAGCCACCAGACCGTGCTGAAGAACGAGAAGGGCGAGAAGCTGGCAACGCTGGTCGCCTCGCGCTTCGCCCGCGGCGACGGCGGCTTTGGCGGACCGAACCTGACCCAGCCGGATCCGCACAAGATCCCGTCGCGCGCACCGGACACGACCATCGACATCGTCACGCGTCCCGACCAGGCGCTGGTCTATCGCCTCTGCGGCGACCGCAACCCGCTGCACTCCGATCCCGAATTCGCGAAGAAGGCCGGCTTCCCGCGTCCGATCCTGCACGGCATGTGCACTTACGGCATCACCTGCCGCGGCGTGCTCCAGACCTATGCCGATTACGACGCCTCCGCCTTCCGCCAGCACGTCGCGCGGTTCTCCTCGCCGGTCTATCCCGGCGAGACCGTGACCATGGACCTCTGGAAAGACGGCAGCACGATCTCGTTCGAAGCCAAGGTGAAGTCGCGCGGCGTCACCGTGATCAAGAACGGCAAGACGGTGCTGGGTTAGGCGGTCTCGTGCCCCGGACGCAGCGCAGCGCTTCTTCAGCGGTGCGCTGCTGAGCCGGGGCCCAGAAGGTGGCTGCGAAAGGTTGGGTCCCGGCTCTGCGACGCAGCGTTTCACGCTGCATCGCGTCCGGGACACGAGAAAACAAACAGGGAGAGGCCACCATGGGACTACTCGACGGCAAGGTTGCGCTGATCACCGGCGCGGGCGGGGGCCTCGGTGAGGCCTACGCAAAGCTGTTCGCGCGCGAAGGGGCCTCCGTCGTCGTCAACGACCTCGGCGGCCCCCGTGACGGCTCCGGCGCCGACAAATCGATGGCGCAGCTCGTGGTGGATGCGATCAAGGCCGAAGGCGGCAAGGCCGTCGCCAACGGCGCCGACATCTCCACCATGGAAGGCGGCCAGTCGGTGTTCGACGACGCCATCAAGCACTTCGGCCGCGCCGACATCCTCGTCAACAATGCCGGCATTTTGCGCGACCAGACCTTCTCCAAGGCCAGCGAATCCGACTGGGACAAGGTCATCAAGGTGCATCTGAAGGGCACCTTTTGTTGCACCATGCCGGTGTTTCGCTGGATGCGGGAAAACGGCGGCGGCGTCATCGTCAACACCTCCTCGACCTCGGGCCTGATCGGCAATTTCGGCCAGACCAATTACGGCGCGGCCAAGGGCGGCATCTGGGGCCTGTCCAACGTGCTGGCGATCGAGGGCCGCAAATACAACATCCGGATCTGGACGCTCGCGCCGGGCGCGCTGACCCGCATGACCGCAGACCTGCCCCGCTATAAGGAGAACCCCGGTGCGGCGCTGGGGCCGGACGGCATCGCGCCGGCCGTGCTATACATGGTCAGCGACTTGTCCGGCGACCAGACCGGCAAGGTGCTGGGCGTGTCCGGGCCCCGCGGCGTGCGCGAAATGCGGATGATGGAAATGGACGGCTGGAAGCCGCCGCACACGGGCTGGAATGCCCGGGACATCGCCGATCATGCCAAGGAGATCTTCTTCTCCGAAGAGCAGATCAAGATGGGGGCGCGGCGGTTTTAGCCATTGTTGTCGTTCCGGGGCGATGCAAAGCATCGAACCCGGAACCTCGAGATTCCGGGTTCGCGCTGCGCGCGCCCCGGAATGACGGAGAAAGAGAGAGACTGATGAAACTCACCGCCGACGCCAAGGGCACCTTCGCAATCGCGCCGACGCCGTTCCACGACGACGGCCGGATCGACGAGCGCTCGATCGACCGCCTGACCGATTTCTACGAGGAGGTCGGCTGCGACGGCGTCACGGTGCTAGGCATCCTCGGTGAGGCCCCGAAGCTCGATGCCGCCGAGGCCGAGCAGGTGGCGGTACGCTTCGTCAAGCGCGCCAAGAAGATGCAGGTGATCGTCGGCGTCTCCGCGCCGGGTTTTGCCACCATGCGCTCGCTGGCGAAGGCCTCGATGGAGGCCGGTGCGGCAGGTGTGATGATCGCGCCGCCGCCGTCGTTGCGGACCGACGACCAGATCATCGGCTATTACAAGCAGGCGGCCGAGGCCATCGGTCCCGACGTGCCCTGGGTGCTCCAGGACTATCCGCTGACCTTGTCGGTGGTGTTCACCCCCGCCGTGATCCGCAAAATCGTCACCGACAATCCGAACTGCGTGATGCTCAAGCATGAGGATTGGCCGGGATTGGAAAAGATCTCGACGCTGCGCAATTTCCAGAAGGACGGCTCGCTGCGGCCGCTCTCGATCCTCTGCGGCAATGGCGGGCTCTTTTTGGACTTCGAGATGGAGCGCGGCGCCGACGGCGCCATGACCGGCTATGCCTTCCCCGAACTCCTGATCGACGTCGTGCGCCTTTCGAAGGAAGGCAAGCGCGACGCCGCCCATGATCTGTTCGACGCCCATCTGCCGCTGATCCGCTACGAGCAGCAGCCTGGCGCGGGCCTTGCCGTGCGCAAATACGTGCTGCAGAAGCGCGGCATCATCGCCTCCAGCGCCCAGCGCAAGCCCGGCGCCACCATCACGCCGGCGGCGAAGGCAGAGGTCGAGTACCTGCTGTCGCGCGTCGCCCGGGTCGACAAGCGCGCCAATCTCGGCCCGCAATCCAGCGCCGCAGGTTAGTTGAATGGCCGAGGCATCAGCATCACGCCCTGCGTCGACGATCCTGCTGCTGCGCGACGGCGCGAAGGTCGACGGCAAAAGCCGCGACGAAATTGAAGTCTTCATGATGGTTCGCCATCATCAGATCGAGTTCAATTCGGGCGCGCTGGTGTTTCCCGGCGGCAGCGTCGATGCCGGTGATCAGGAGATCGTCGCCCGGTCCGATCTGTATTCGGGCGGCGAGGGCCTCAGCGAAGCGGACCGCGGTTTTCGGATCGCCGCGATCCGCGAGACCTTTGAGGAAAGCGGCATCCTGCTGGCGCGGTCGAAGGATTCGGGCAAGCCTGTTGATGCCAGGCGCGCCGGCGAGATCGCCGATGCGCATCGCGTCGCGCTCAACGAGCACAAGATCAGCTTCCTGAGCATTCTGGCCGACAACGGCCTCCAGCTCGCGCTCGATACGCTCGTCCCTTACGCGCACTGGATCACGCCCGAGGGCATGCCAAAACGTTTCGACACCTGGTTCTTCCTTGCGGCAGCACCGCCCGACCAGCTCGGCGCGCATGACGGAAGGGAGTCGACCGACTCGATCTGGGTCTCGCCGCGCGAGGCGGTGGAGGGCGGCGAGAGCGGCCGCTTCAAGCTGCCGTTCCCGACCACGCGCAATTTGATCCGGCTCGCCAAGCAGGGCAGCGTGAGCGCCGCGCTCGACCACGCCCGCGGCATGTCCGTCGTGACGGTGATGCCTGTCATGACCAAGACCGCAACCGGCCGTCAGCTCCGCATTCCCCGCGAGGCCGGCTATGACGGCGAGGTGTTCGAGGTCGGGGCGGTCGGCTAGGACACTTCGACACAAAGCGAAGTATCGGCGAGGGCAGACGCGCTAGGTTCCGTCCCTGACAACGGGACGGAGCGCGCGACATGGACAACCGGCAGGACAACCGGCAGGACAACAACGTCGCCGTCGAGCTGGCGCTGCTGCTCGCGCTCGCAACGCTCTGGGGCGGCTCCTACACCTTCATCAAGCTCGGCGTCGCCACCATTCCGCCGATCACGCTGATCGCAGCGCGCACCACGATTGCGGGCCTGCTGCTGCTCGCGATCATGTGGGCGCGGGGCATCAGGATGCCGACGGATGCCGCGACCTGGCAACGCTTCGCCTTCCAGGCCGTGCTCAACAGCGTGATTCCCTGGACGTTGATCGCCTGGGGCGAGCGCCATGTCGACGCCGCGCTCGCGACCATCCTGAACTCGGCCGGCCCGATCTTTACCTTCCTGCTCACGGCCGTTGTGACGCGTCACGAGGCGACGACCCCGCGAAAGCTGGTCGGCGTGGTCGCCGGCATGGCCGGCATCCTGCTGATCGTCGGCGTCGATGCCTTCCATGATATCGGAAGCGGCCTCGTCGCGGAGGCCGCCATCGTTGCCGCCACCATCTGCTACGCCTGCGCCGCGATCTTCGGTCGCAGCTTCAAGGGCCTCGATCCCATGGCGCCCGCGGCCGGCTCGCTGCTGGCGGGGGCGGCGGCGCTGATCCCGGCCTCGCTCATCGTCGAACAGCCCTGGACGCTGTCGCCCTCGCTGAGTTCCGTGCTGGCGCTGCTCGCGCTGGCGACCTTCTCGACCGCCGCTGCCTTCGTGATCTATTTCCGCCTGATCCAGACCCTGGGCTCGGTCGGCACCACCGCGCAGGCCTATCTCCGCGTGCCGATCGGGGTTGCCATCAGCGTCGCCTTCCTCGGCGAGAGCCTGAGCCGGACCGCCTGGATCGGCCTTGCCTGCGTCGTCCTCGGCGTCGCCGCCATGACCATCCCGGCCCGGCGGCCGGCCGGCGTCAAAACGTCATAAAGCTGAGGCCGAGGGGCGGCAGGGCTGTCATATTAAGGATATTCGGCGGCCAGACGCATGTTCCCCCGGGACCGCAATACGTCGTATATTGGACCTCCAATAGCCCGGTCCTCACATCACCAATGTCCGCCGAATTGACGCCGACCCCTGAGAAAAAGCAAATATTCTCACTGTCCATCGGCCAGCTCACCTTCGGCAGCTTCCTTCTGGTGCTGGCGGTGATCATCGTCACCTCGACCGCGAGCGTGATCGCGATCCGGCACATCGACACGACCTTTGCCGAGTTGCAGCGGCTCCAGAGCGTCGGCGACCTCGCCGAGGACATCGACCGCCGCATGAACGAGCTGCGGCTCGCCGCGCGCGACTTCGTCACCGACCCCGGCGCCGGCATCCAGTTCAAGCAGGTGGGCGAGGCGGCCTCGACGCTCAGCGACATCCTGAAGAAGACCCGCATCGAGCTCGTGCCCGAGCAGCAGGACATGATCGACGGGGTCACCGAGCGGCTCGCGACCTACCGCAGCGGCCTGGAGCGGATCTCGACCTTGATCGACCGCCGCGCCCAGCTGCTCGCCGGCCTGCCACCGCTCCGCGACCAGTTCGACGCGGCTGTCTCCGGCACCGCGGACCGCGAGCTGGCGTCCCGCCTGTCGGAGGCGCAGAGCCGGATCGCGCTCGGATTGCTTGCGCGCAACCCGTCCGCGGCCGAGCAGGCGGCGCAGAGCATGCGGATGATGGGCGTCGCCGATTCCAAGCTGAGATCGGCCGTCAACGACTACGCCGAGGCGATCATCGCGGTCGCCGTCCGTGAACGGCAGATCGCCGACATCGACCGCGAGGTGCTGGGAACCGAGGGCCGGCTGATCGGCCGCGTCACCGAGCTGCTGCGCGAGGTCAGCGCCCGGCGCGGTCACGTGCTGTCGCGCGACTTTGCCCGCACGCTGACGGAGGCGCGCTGGCAGAGCATCGTGCTCGGCACGATCGGCGTGCTGATCGGCATGGGTGCGGCGTTGTTCGTGGTGCGCAGGACGGTGCGTCCGCTCGCCCAGATCGCGCGCTCCATTCGCGCGCTTGCGGCGGGCGAGAAAGACACCTCGATCCCGTCCGCCGACCTCGACAATGAGATCGGCGACATTGCGCGGGCGGCCGAAGTGTTCCGCCGCGCGCTGGAGGAGGCCGACACGGCGCGCGAGGCGGCGGTGCGCGCATTGACCGAGCAGCGCCTCGCCGAAGAGAGCTATCGGAAACTATTCGAGGGCTCGGTCGACGGCATCTATGTCACGACACCGGCCGGTGATCTCCTCAACGCTAATCCGGCGTTGGCGCGGATGATGGGCTACGACAGCCCGCAGCAGCTGATCGACAGCATCAACGACATCGCCCACACCATCTACCTCAATCCCGAAGCGCGCGTCGAATATCAGCGGCTGATGGCCCGCGACGGCATGGTGCGCGAGTTCGAATACCAGGTGCGCCAGCGCAGCGGCAACATCCTGTGGCTGTCTGACAGTGCCACCGGCGTCCGCGACGAGGCGGGCAACATCGTCCGCTACGAGGGCACACTGCGCGACATCACCGACCAGAAGCGCGCTGAAGACGCCATCGCCGAAGGACGGCGCCTGCTCCAGCAGGTCATCGACACCGTGCCCGCGGTGATCAACGTCAAGAACCGCGACCTGCGCTACGTGCTGATGAACCGTTACATGGCCGGCATCTTCGGCATCGAGCCCGGCGATGCGCTCGGCCGCACCACGGCGGACCTGATGTCGCGCTACGGCGCGGCCAAGTCCGACGAGAGCGACAAGCGCGTGCTCACGCTTCGAAAAGGTCTCGGCTTCTACGAAGAGGAGTACAAGGACTCTTCCGGCCACATGCGGCAATGGCTGGTCAACAAGCTGCCGTTGCTCGATGCCGAAGGCGAGATAGAGCGGATCGTCACCGTGGCGCTCGACATCGGCGAGCGCAAGCGCGGCGAGCAGGAGATGCGGAAAGCCAAGGAATCCGCCGAGACCGCGCTGCGCAATCTGCGCGAGACCCAGGCCTCGCTGATCGAGGCGGAGAAGCTGGCGGCGCTCGGGCGCCTCGTCGCCGGCGTCGCGCACGAAGTCAACAATCCCGTCGGCATCAGCCTCACGGTCGCCTCCGCGCTGGAGCGCAAGACCGCGATGTTCACCGCCGAGGTCGAGCGCGGCGAGCTCCGCCGCTCCACGCTCAACGACTACCTCAGCACCAGCCGCGACGCGTCCTCGCAGCTCGTCTCCAATCTCAATCGCGCGGCCGAGCTGATCCAGTCGTTCAAGCAGGTCGCCGCCGACCGCAACTATTCGGACCAGCGCAGCTTCGATCTCGGTGACCTCACCGAGCAGGTGGTGATGAGTCTGCGGCCCGGCCTGCGCAAGCACAATCTGACGCTCAATGTCGAGTGCCAGCCTGATCTGACCATGAACAGCTATCCCGGACCGTACGGCCAGGTGCTGACGAATCTGTTTCTCAACGCGGTGGCGCACGCCTTCCCGGACGGCCGGCCGGGGACCATCGACATCCAGGTGCGCGAGTCAGGCAAGGACAATGTCGAGATCCTCTTCTCCGACAATGGCTGCGGCATGTCGCTCGACGTCCGCCGCCGTGCCTTCGATCCGTTCTTTACGACGCGGCGCGACCAGGGCGGCACCGGTCTCGGGCTGCATATCGTCTACAGCATCGTCACGAACAGGCTCGGCGGACGGCTCGATCTGGATTCCGAACCGGGCAGCGGCACGCGCATCCAGATCGTCCTGCCGCGCGTGGCGCCGCTCGAGCAGGCCGCGGAATAGCTGGAGTGTTTTCGAGCGAAGTGGATGCCGGTTCGCGTGATGAAAACGCGTCAAAACGACAATTCACAGCTTCGGTTCTGATTCAATCAGAACCGCAAATGCTCTAGTCGACCTCTGCGAGCTTGTGCAGCGTCGCGCCGAAGATCTGGCTGGCCTTGCCGACCAGCGCGGTGCCCGTCATGTCCCCGCGCGTCTCTGTGAAGGTGCCGCTGAGGCCGATGCCGACCGCGGCCGGGCCGCCGAACAGCGGATTGTCGTCGCCCCGCGGCGAGGTGTGACGCTGGACCAGCACCTCGCCCTTGAAGGTGTTGTCCTTCACCGTGTAGCTGCCGGTGTAATAGAGGTAGGCATCGCCGCCAAGAATCTTGCCGTCGCGAAAAAGAATCACGCCGCTGCCCTTGCCGACTCGACCATCGAGCAGGTTCACGTGAATCGAATAGAGGCCGTTCTTCATAACGTCCCGAGGCCGGCCGCCATCGCCCAATAGCGTAACCGGTGGGGCAGTTATGCCAAAGCGCATGCGCTCACGCAACGCGGGAGTTTGGCTGCCGGCCTCGCATGCCCGTGAGCCGTAGTTGTCCCGTCTTGTCTATGACGCCGCCATGACGGTCTGATCATGAAGCGAGGCCAGTCGTTGCGAATCAAGTTGGCCCGCGAAATGCATAACCATTGTTGCACTGGCCGCGGGGTGCTGGAGCAAGACAAACGTGAGCAACTGGATCGATTCCGGCGGCGAGAAGCCGCGTCTGTACAGTGTGCGTCCCACGATTTGCGAAACACGACAACGGCGGATTGGCGGCGCGGCACGCTGGCGAAGCGTGGCGAGCCTCGCTTGCGCCTCGGCCCTGATCTCACTCGCAGCCCCCTTCGGGCACGCGCGCGACCGCGGCCAGTTCGTCAACACCAATGCCGAATTGAAGGCCTGGTTCGACGGCCTGCGAAGCGGCAAGGGGCCTTGCTGCTCCGATGCAGACGGCTCGGCGCTCTCGGACACCGACTGGGACAGCAAGGACGGGCACTATCGGGTCCGCGTCCCGCGCTACGGCTCCGTGCGCGAAGGTCAGCAGCAGGAGCTCGTCTGGGTCGACGTGCCCGAGGAGGCCGTGATCTCGGAGCCGAACCGGGTGGGGCGCACCATGGTCTGGCCGATCTACGGCTACATGGGCGTCGCCATCCGCTGCTTCATGCCCGGTAGCATGACTTAGGCGCACCGGGCGGCACGTCGCCCGGTGGACCGATGCGGCGCGCGCCGGGTCAGGTGTATTTCTTGTCGCGCTCGAGCAGCTCGATGGAGATGCCTTCGGGGCCGCGGATGAAGCAGATGCGCACGCCGGGGCGGATCGTGGTCGGTTCGCGCGTGAAGGTGACGCCCTTGGCCTTGATCTCGGCGGCGACGGCGTCGATGTCCTTCACCGTGAGACCGAAATGGTCGAGGCCCTGATGCGGGTGCGGAGGCGGCGGGCTGACCGCGTTGTCGCCCTCGAGTGGCGCAATGAAGATTTTTGCGCCGCCGAGGTTCACGTCGATCCGTCCGGGCGCTTGCACGATCTCGCCACCGAGGATGTCCCGCAGCCAGGCCGCCGTGGCCTCCGGATCGGGGCTGCGCAGATGGACGTGATCCCAAGTGACGACTGGCATTTCATGTTCTCCCGACGGGTCTTCAATGTTGCAGCGCATGTTAGCGGCCTCGGCCGGTGACCGCCACCGCTCTTGCCGACTCGCTAGCTGCGCGGGAACCTTAGTTCCTCTTCCGGATTAAGGTAAGCAGTGGCCGAATCCGTTGTCGAACGTGCTTCCGCCGCGATCGGTGGTGCAACCATGAACGCTGGGTTTGACCGCATCGGGTTAAGGCGTTTCGCCGGGACCGGCGAACGACTGGCGCGGGCGGTGACGATCGCGAGCGTTTTATTTGGGCGAGGCCTGCTGTGGCTGTTGGCGGCCATCATCGTCGGTTGCGGCGTCTGGATGCTGCTTCCCCTCTCCAGAGGCAACAGTGCCGAGCCGGTGACGTCTGACGTGACAGCGGTCGAGACGGCGCCTTCGGGCAATGCGGCAGCCGTGTCGCCGGCTTCCGAAGCTCAGATTCCGACGACAACGGCAGAACTCGGTCGGATCAGGATTTCATCTCAAACCTGGCGCCGCGGCGGCCTTGGTTCGAAGGCGCTGGTGACGTTCACGCTGCGCAATGACAACGACTATGCCGTAAAGGACGTCGAGATCGTCTGCGCTTTTGCGCGGCGCGATGGCAGTCATCTCACCGACCGCAGCCGCGTTCTGGCGGACCCGGTCAGCATGAAGAGCCGCAAGACTTTTGCGCGCATTCCGGTCGGCTTCGTCAATGTGAATGCCGATCAGGCGAAGTGCTCGCTTGCGGCAGCACGTCGCACGTAAGGGCGGCATTTTCCGGTAGCGGAAAAGTTACTGTCCTGGGGACTTGGCCAAAAACTTGGCGTCGCCATTTGAACCGAACGGCTGGGCCAGGAACCAATTAAATGATCGCCTGTTAAGGCGGAGAGCCCACGCGGGGATGCGGGGGGCGGAGCGCGGCCAATGCCCATCTTTCGGTATTTCATTTTTGTCGGTGGAGCCTTGCTCGCACTGCTGTTCGCGGTGAACTACGTTCTGCCGGCGTCACCTGTGGCGCAGGCTGTCGCAACCGCAAGCAACGAGCAGCCGTTGATCCGGATCCGGTCCGATCGCCACCTGCCGGAGCGCGTTGTGCTCGACACCAGTCAGCCGACGCTTGCCGCCCCTGCGGTGAAGATCGCTGCCGTCGCGGCTCCCAAATCGCCGGTGGAGCCACCTGTGGAGGGCCTGTCACCGGCTTTGGCCGAGATATCAGCCAAGGCGCGGGTCCGCGAGACGTTTGCCCAATTCACGCCGGCCGCGAAGGGCGCTGCCGCTGTGGTCAAGAAGACCGAAGGCAACGCACAGCTTCAGGCGCAAGTTCAGGCGCAGACCCAGCTTCCTCAGGCCCAGCCCCCTCAGATCCCGGCGCAGCCGCCCAAGCGCAAGGTCGCCAGAACGCATCCGGTGCCGCAGCAGGGGCGGCCGATGATGGTGATGGCGCAGCAGCCGCATTTCGGCTTCTTCAACAGCACCTGGTAAGGGCGGGTCTGACCCGTCTCGAATCGGGGCGGGAAGGGCTTTTTATTGGCCGGCCTCTCTGCTAATTCGAACCCATCCGAACGTCGTCCGGCCTGCTGGCTCGCCAGCAGCGATCTGGGGCGTCTCGGTTGCGGCCCATTGCCTGGGCCAGGGCGCTCGTAGCTCAGCTGGATAGAGCATCGGATTTCGATTCCGAGGGTCGGGAGTTCGAATCTCTCCGAGCGCGCCACTTCGGTACAAAACTGGGCACTCCAAAACCTGCCGATTTTGCGCCCGATGCGGCGACGAGAGTGCGCAAGAGCACGCTTTTCGATCCCATGATGCGAACTTCTTTCGCGTCCACCTCAATGCGCTGGGCCAGCGCGCGGAGGTGGTCACGGCGATAGCCGCCCGACTCGGTCCGCATGCGCCTGCGGGCCTGGCTGGCGAAGGTCTTGAGCGCTTGGGGCGTGATGCCCGGCCCAGCCCGATCGAGCGCATCCTCAGCCCGCTCTGCGTCGGCGCGGGCCTGGTCGCGGATGGCCTTAAGCTCGGTCACGCGCTCCTTGAGCATCGGGTCGGACACGTCTGCGATTCCGTTTTCGATCGCGTCGTACAGCCGCTTGAGTTTGGCTTCTGCTTCCGCCCCACGCTTGCGCAATTCGGCAATATGCTCCGTTCGACGCTCGGCGCGCTCCTTCCGGCGATTCAGGACGGCCGACAGGACTTCCTCGAGACGTTTGGGCTGCAAAAGGCGCTGCTCGATGTGCTCGGCCACCACGCTGTCCAGCTTTTCCATCGGAACGGTGCGGCCCTTGCAACCGGTCTCGCCCTGCCGGGCCTTGGTCGAGCAGGTGTAATACCTGTATCTCCCACTCTTCCCGGTCCTCAGCGTCATTGCTCCGCCGCAGGCAGCGCAAAAGCAGATGCCGGTAAGGAGGGTGGGTCCGCTGACGACGCGCGGCGCGCCCATTGCGGGGCTGCGCGCTTTCAGCAACGTCTGCACCGCCTGGAACTCGGCAGCCTCCGGCGCTTCTCATCGCGTCATGTCGACCCTATACCAACTGATTCCGGTCCACCTCAACAGGAGGCATCTGAATTTGCGCAATCTACAGCCAACGATACAATAAATGGCACATCAGATTCGCGGTCAAAGGAAAGCAGGTATCAACTTGCTACTGTTTTCAGCGTTCCTTGGATGATCCCAATGCCTGTGACCGCGAGAGTGCTGGAAACTCTGATTGACAGTGAGCTAGCGCACGTCTCGGACGCACGAGTAGTTCGGCACGTTCGAGGAATGCTCGTTGATCCTCACGTGGTGTTTCGAAACTGGGATTACGGTGACCCGGGCCAGCAATACCCATGCTGGATGGTGTTCCGGGACAGGAAGTCGGGTGGCGAGATTGCGTATTGCGAATACGGCTTCGGGCCACGTTGCCCTTGGGGTTTGGTAAGCTCTGGCGAGAAATACCAGGGCATGGGCATGGGCATGGACTCCGCGTGGTATCCGACGTTTCTGGATGCGTTTTTCGAGTCGGCCGCCTGCGTGGAGCTTCCGATCTGGAAGGTGATCAGGGTCGAAGCCGATGGAGCCCGCACTCCTTTGACAGAGGAGGGGGCATGGGACGCGACGTGGCACCGGATTTCCGAGTTACGGGCTCGCGATCCGGCCGGCCGCTACGAGTGCGGTCACGGCACACTTTCACCCGGTTGAGTCGCAATGACGGAAGATCTCGACCTTGAAGTGCTTGTGACATTTCTCCAGCGCGTTCCGGGGATCAGTGGGATCATTGGGAAAGGGCGGTTCGACCATGGTCTCTGGTGGGTGAAATTCGGAATCGACATCGATCACCCCTTAGCTTGGAATGTCGTGCAAGAGCTCGGATGCGTGTTGAACTACCTGTCTGTGAACGAGCAATTGCCTACGGTATTTATGCCCGTATCCCCGGCGCCCTATCTGAACGGTGGGCCTCGTCAGTTTCTCTCGTGGGTCATTGAATCGAAGTCCACGGATTTTTCCGCATCGGACGCGGCGAGATGGCTGGAAGGGCGGCTTCCACGACCGGTCGACGATCTTTCCCAGTGGTCAGATTTGGAAGATTGAAACCTCAACGGTTAGCTATCGACGGCACTTGGCTGGCACGTCTGCAACAAGCCTCCAACCGAGCCGGCGCGAGGGGGCGTACGTGGGGGTGGCAACTGCGCACAATTGACGGCGGTAGCGTGTGATTAAGCAATGCGTCATAGTGCTACCGCGAACTCGTAGTGCCCATCTTCATCGGCCGTGGCGCGCCACTTGTCGGGCCAGAGTAATTCGGATCTGGCGGCGAGGCCGTGAGCCTCTATTTGCCCTGGATTTTCAGCCCGTTGGGACCGACATTGATTTGCAGGCCATCGGGCTGCTTCTTGGTCTGGTAAAGATTGTAGCCGAGCACGGCCGCCGTGACGACCAGAGCACCGATGATCAGAAACAATACGTTGCGGCTGATAGACATTCTTTTCCCTGAACCATTTGGTTGACGCCGAGAAAAACCCCGCGCGTAGGGGCGCGGGGTGCTTCGATGCGAATCCGGGGCTGGCCGGCGGCGCGCTGCTGGACTGGGGTAATGCGGTTCGAAGGAACTGGTTCCCTTGCTGCTGGCCCCACATGTGCGAGGCGAGAGCCGTGTCTGATCAGTCTGCCGGGAGACCGGGTCGCCGGCCTCTGGCCAGCGTGTCGGACGGCGCTTCGTGGAAGATCGCGCGGTAAGCTGCGGCAAACTCCCCCAGATGATGAAAGCCCTGGGCGCGCGCGCATGTGGCGACGGTGGCGCCGCCGCCTTTGAGAAGGCGAGACCGGGTCGCCCACAGTCTTTTCAGGCGAATGTACTGATGCAGGCTCATGCCGCGCACTTTGCTGACGGCGCCGCCGAGCGTCCGGATCGAGACGCCAAACTCGCTGGCGAGATCGGCTGTATAGATCGGAGCAGTCGGATGGGCTGCGATGTAATCGTCGATCCGCTGCACGAGTTTGATCGACCGCTCGCCCTGGACCGAGGCACTCCGGTCTGAGAGCGGATCGATGCAAAACAGATCGTCGAGCGCGAGCAGCAGGCCTTCCTGGAGATGGGCGGCGACCTCGGTGGTTTCGAACAGGACCGGCTGCACCGACGCGGTTCGCAAAATGTCGAGCAGGAGCTGCCGTGTGTGGAGCAAAGCGGGGCGGTTCGCGCCATAGGCCCGCAAATCGTCCGCCTGATCGAACCAGCCTCGGTCTCTCACGCCGGCTGAGAAGATGATCATCGCATGATGATTGGTCCGGGGCTCGACGAAATGGCATTCATCGTTGCCGCGGAGCGCCATGAAGAAACGCGCGTCGAGATCCATGCCCTTGGAATTGACCTGAAGGTCGTCCGTCATGGGCAGGATCACCATCCCGCCGGGCATCCGATAGGCGGCGTCGAGGATGCGCGCGAACGAGCGCATCATGACGACGCGGCAGCCGGGCAGGGAGACGACAGCGCGAGCCGCTGCGAAGTTCTGGACGTCGAGCGGAATGCTTCTCGCATCCTCCATCGACTCGATCGGCCGAAACGCATCGACGTCGGCAAAGCCGATCAATTGAAGCGCCGAGGATGGGGCGAGGGCGTCGAACAACATGCGCGTGGCCGGCTGCCGCAATATGACAATCAAATGAACGTCGGTACATCGCCATCAATGGCGAAACATCGCGCCTCAGTAAACCGAATTCCGGGCCGTAGTATTGCGGACATCATGGCATGAAGCCTGGCGGATCGATGCCGTCGTCAACGGTCTCGGCTCATCGTTCTCGGCTCATCGGCTGGCCGGAGGCGAGGTCGATGAAATGGAGCCGCGTACAGGCTGGACAGGCGAAGGAGGCAAAGCTCCGTCCCTCCTGTCTCTGTTGCTTCTCAAGATGCGTCTGCACATTCATGCCCGTCTGAGGGCATCGAAACACGATCAAATCGACCATCGTCGCAGAATGACGGCGTGGCAGATTTCGTCTTTGATCTAGATCAGTTTTGGAATGACTCCAGGCCAACGGCGGCCGCGAAATCCTTGATCTCGCAAAAAGCAAAGGGGCCCGGAGGCCCCTTTGGAATCACCAGCGGCGATAGCGGGGTCCGTAGTAGCGCGGGCCACCATAAAAGCGCGGTGCATATCGGGGACCGTAGTAGGGCCGCGGCGCGTAGTATCCATAGTAGTTCGGGCGCCAGAAACAGCGTCCCCAGGCGTCACAGACCATGCGGACCTGCTCGACGTCGGAAACCTGCGGCGTCGCAGGAGCAGGCGCGATGGGCATGGCAGACGCCGCCGGTGATGCGACCAACGCACCCAACAGGGACGCGGCGACGAGGCCAATTCTAAGCTTCATGATGTCTTCCTCCGCTTACGCAATACAGGATATCGAAGTTTGTTCTGATCAAATTGTGGCGGTACCGAAATGTAATGCTGATGAACAAATCTTCAGCCAGCCCGCCGCAGGCCTGACCTTTAGCTCCACCAGACTATCCCAGGTTTGAGCTCCTGACCAATGCTGCGCTTGCGTCGGCGTTGCCGCGCAGGACATCGCCGCCGTCCTTGATCCCGCGCAATTCACCGGTGCGGCTTCGTCCCTAAGCTCGTCGTCATGGCCGGCCCTTCGGGCAATTCGAAGAGCAGGCTCGCGAGGTCGCTTTGGAGCTGTGCAATGGACAAAATGAGAATCGACAAGGGTGACTGGCTGGTCGTGTGCGACGGGCGCAAGGCGCTCATTCTGGAAAACCTCGGCGACGAGATGTTTCCGAACCTCCATACCAAGGAGGTGCACGAGCAGCCCAATCCCTCGACCGGTGCGCAAGGGACCGACGCGCCGGGCAGGCTCCATGGCGCGGCCGGCAGCGCGCGCAGCTCGGTGGAGCAGACTGATTGGCACGACGAGGCCGAGCGCGCCTTCCTGCGCAGCCTGGCCGGCCGGCTCGATGCCGCCGTCAGCTCAGGCGAGACCTCGGCCTTGACCATGGTGGCCTCGCCGCGTGCGCTCGGGATGATCCGCGCCGACTATTCGGATGTGGTGCGCAAGGCACTCCAGGGCGAGGTCGGCAAGGACCTCGTCAAACTGCCGGTCTACGAGATCGAGAAGCAATTGCTGCAGTCGGGCGCCGCCAAATAGCGGCCCCGCAGAGGACGCGCCTGCGCCCCTCAGTAGCAGGGGTGCCGGCGGCGGTCCTGGCCGACATAGGCGGCCGCGCTCTGGTAGCAATGGTTGGTCGACGGGCCGTCGTAAAAGGCGAAGGTCCCGGGAGTGATGCCGGGGCCGTAATTGTGCAGATAGCTGATCGGGTAGGGCAGCGGGTTCGTGGAATAGCGGTGGTACCGGTGATGTCCCCGCGCCTCTGCGAGGCCAGGGGCAAGGATTGCGGCCGAAAGGACAGCAACCGCGGCTACAAGCTTCAACTTGCTCATCTCGAATCTCCGGAACCCGCACGAATAGGTCAGCCGTTTATAGCCAGTTCGGGCGGCCGGAACACCCATGCGGCGCCCGGAAATCGGGGTCAATCCTGCCGATTCCCGGGTGGGTGTGACAGAATTGCCGGACATGTGGTCCAGGCTTGCCCATTTTTGGCCTTTTCGGGATGCTTAACGAATTCCCCACACAAGTATGACCAAAGAGAATTCGGTTAAGAATCCGGTTGCCGGCCCCAGGGATCGTCTTGGGGGTCCTCCGAGGCCGGTCCCATTCCTGAAGGCTTTCGCCGTCACCTCGCCATGCGCATCACGCTTCTGAGCCTGCTGTTGCTCTCGGTCGTCGCCGCCACGCCGGCGCGGGCCGAGCTGCACATCACCCGTGACCACGGCGGCTATGTCGAGGAGTACAAGGTCAAGTACAAGCGCGTCCGCGAGAAGGGCGAGCGCGTCATCATTGACGGCATCTGCAACTCGGCCTGCACCCTGGTGCTCGGCATCGTGCCGATGAACAAGATCTGCGTGACGCCGCGCGCCAGCCTCGGCTTCCACCAGGCCTACTACGACAAGGCCTTCACCTTCGGCATCAAGGTCACCAGCGCGGAGGGGACGTCCGACCTGATGGCCTATTACCCCGACACGGTGAAGGACTGGATCCGCCGCAATGGCGGGCTCACCACCGACATGAAAAAGATCAAGAACGGCGTCGAGCTCTGGAAGATCATCGATCCCTGTCCGGAAGAATGGTGAGCGGCTGAGCCGTCCCGTCCGTCGCAGCGCAGCATCGTCCGGACGAAATTGGCCGAAATTCGCATTGCCGCATTGGCCCCCGGTGGGGCAATGAGGGCGGCAATGAACCATAATCAAGAAGCCCTGGCCGCCCGCGCCGCGCCGATCCTGTTCGTCCTGCTCTGGAGCACCGGCTTCATCGGCACCAAATACGTCATCAACAATGCCGATCCCTTGACCTACCTCGCCATCCGCATGGCGTTCGTGGTCGGTCTGATGGCGATCATCGCTGGCGTTGCGCGACCGAAATGGCCGGACCGTATCGGCATCGCGCACAGCGCAGTCGCCGGCATCCTCGTCCATGGCTTCTATCTCGGCGGCACCGCAATCGCGATCGCGCATTCGATTCCGGCCGGGCTCTCCGCGCTCATTCCGGGCCTTCAGCCGATCCTGACCTCGACCATCGCCAACCGCTGGCTCGGGGAGAAGGTGACGCCGGTGCAATGGGCGGGGCTCGTGCTTGGCCTCGGCGGCGTGGTGCTGATCCTGCACGGCCGTCCCATGACCGGCGAAGCCGGGCTCGGCTGGCTCGCCTCGGTGGTCTCGCTGATCAGCATCACGCTCGGCACGCTCTATCAGCGCCGCTACTGCAACCACATCGACTGGCGCGCGGGCAATCTCGTGCAGTACGTGTCCGTCACGATCTTCTTCGCGATCGGCGCCTTCCTGTTCGAGGACCGCGTGGTGCACTGGACGCGGGAGTTCATGCTCGCGCTGGCCTGGCTCGCCGTGGCGCTCTCGATCGGGTCGATCGGCCTGCTGTACTGGCTGATCCGCCATGCCGCCGCCACGTCTGTTGCAAGCCTGTTCTATCTGGTGCCCGCCGTGACGGCGCTAATGGCTTATCTGCTGTTCGGAGAAGAGCTCGATGCGCTGGCGATCGCCGGCATGACGATGTGCGCGGCCGCGGTGTTCGTGGTCAATCGACGCTTCTAGAACCGGCGGGCCGGGCCGCCGGAATACATCCCTGACGTGCGGGGTGCGTCCGTGTTAGGCTTGGGGCATTTCAGCCTCCCTTTCACACGGTGATTTCGATGAAGAAAGCGCGTCGTGCACTGCTCGGCAGATCCCTGAATCCGGTCCGGATTGCCTGCATCAATTATGCAGAGGAGATGATGAGTGAGCGGATGATGGTGCGGCTCACGGCCGCGCTGCAGAAATGCTATGACGAGCACTTCCTGCCGGTCTGGGGCTACCCCGTCGATCTCGACGTCACCCGCAAGCCGAAGCCCACCGACTGGCAGCTGGTCTATTTCGACGATGCGACCCACAAGAATTTCCTCGGGCGGCATGAATTGACGCATCGGGGACAGCCGATCTCGAAGATCTTCCTCAAGGCGCTGGCCGAGGACGATCCGGTCAGTCTGGCAGCCTCGCATGAGCTGTTCGAGATGGTGCTCGACCCCATGGCCAACCTGTGGGCCGACAAGACCCGGCACACCCAATACGCCTACGAGGTCTGTGACGCAGTGGAAGAGGACGCCTTCGTCGTCAACGGCTTCCCGATGTCGAACTTCGTCTATCCCTCCTGGTTCGAACCCTTCAAGCATCCCCGCGGCACGAAGTTCGACCACATGGGATCGCTCAAGGAGCCGTTCTCGATGACCGAGGGCGGCTACGTCATCAAGAAGGTGAACGGCAGGAGATTGATCAAGCAGTTCGGCTCACCCGAGAAACGGCGGCGCTTCAACGCCGAGGACCGGCGCGGCCATCGCAGCGAATTTCGCGATCCGAAAGGCGAGCATCACCCGGGCCGGCGCGCAGCCAAGCGGCGAGGGTAGGGTATCGCTCGAGCCGTCTCCGGGCGCGTCAGCCCCCGGAGACTTGAGCGTTGCGATCAGCGCTTGGCCTTCTTGGCCTTCTTTTTCGACTTGGCCGCTTTCTTGGCAGCTTTCTTGGTGGCCTTCTTTGCCGTTTTCTTGGCGGCCTTCTTCGACGACTTCTTTGCAGCCTTCTTCGAAGTCTTCTTGGTGGCCTTCTTCGCAGCCTTCTTGGCTTTCTTCTTGGAAGCCTTCTTCGGCGCTACTTTCTTCGCGACCTTCTTGGCGGCTTTCTTCACCTTCTTGACGGCGGTGACAGCGGCGTCCTTGGTCGCTTCCACGGCGGTGGTGATCGTGTCCATCGCCTGTTCGGTGATCGGCTTGTCGTCGTCCATATCGTCCCCCACGGTTTGCATGGAGCGATGACGATAGCGAGTTTCATAATTGTGTCAAAGCAACGCTCAACCTTTGCGGATCTTTGTGTAGGCGGCGAGCGCGCGCTCACGTCCCTTGGCATGATCGACGATCGGCTGCGGATAGGTCTTGCCGAGCGTGACGCCGGCGCTCGCAAGCTCGATCGGCGTCGCCTGCCAGGGCTTGTGGATCAGCTTGGCCGGCAGGTCTTTCAACTCGGGCACCCAGCGTCGCACATAGGTTCCATCCGGGTCGAACTTCTGGCCCTGGAGCACCGGATTGAACACGCGGAAATAGGGCGCCGCGTCGGCGCCGCAGCCGGCGACCCACTGCCAGTTGCCGGGATTGCTGCCGGCATCCGCATCGACCAGCGTGTCCCAGAACCAGCTCTCGCCGTCGCGCCAGTCGATCAGGAGGTGCTTCACCAGGAACGAGGCGACCACCATTCGCACCCGGTTGTGCATCACGCCGGTGTGCCAGAGCTCGCGCAGGCCGGCGTCGACGATGGGATAGCCGGTGCGCCCGCGCTGCCAGGCCGCGAGCGCCTTGGCGTCGGGCTTCCACGGGAAGCCGTCGAAATTCGCTTGAAGGTTTTCGGTAGCAAGGTTGGGATGGTCATGGAGCAGATGGCGGCAAAACTCACGCCAGCCGAGCTCGCTCAGGAACTTGTCGACGCCGGTTCCGTTCGCGGGATTTTCCGCCGCGGCGAACCGCGCGGCGTGCCAGACTTGGCGCGGGCTGAGCTCGCCGAACCTCAAATGCGGTGACAGGTGTGAGGTGCCCTCGCGGTCCGGGCGGTCGCGATCGCCGACATAGCCGAGTGCGGTGCGCTTGAGGAAGTCGCGCAGGCGGGCGCGGGCTGAGGCTTCGCCCGGCGTCCATGTCGCGCGCAGGCCGCCGGCCCAATCGGGCTTGTCCGGCTCGAGCTTCCAGGTCTCCAGCGCGTCGCTGGCGACCGTCGGCGCAGGACGCAACTCCTTCGGCGCCGGCAGGGGCTTCGGCGGATCGCCGAGCGACAGCACGCGCCGCCAGAACGGCGTGAACACGCGCAAGCCGCGGCCTTCCTTGTTGCGGATCGCCGCGGGCGGGACCAGCAAGTCGCCGGGGAAACTTTGCGAGTCCACGCCGATCTTTGCCAGCGCTGCTTCGAGCTGCCGCTCAACCGCCTGATGCGGCGCCTGTGCGATCCCATTCCAGTAGACCGCGCGCCCTCCGCTCTCGCGCGCCACCTCCGTGATCACCCTGGCCGCCGGCCCCTTGCGCAGGATCAGCGATCCGCCGCGCGTGGCAATGTCGGCACCGAGCGCCCGCAGCGACTGCGCCAGCCACCAGCGCGCCGCGGCGCCCGGCGCTCGCCCGGCCGCATCGTCCAGCACGTAGAGGCAGATCACCGGCGCGCCGGTCTTCGCAGCGGTCTTGGCGGCAGCGTGGAGGGCGGGGTGGTCGGACAGGCGGAGGTCATCGCGAAACCAGACGATGATGGGCGGCGGGCTTGGCGTGGTCAGGGTGTCCTCGTTTACCATTTGGAAAGCATGCGGCGTGCGGCGGTGTGAACGGTCGTTAATGCGACCGTAAGCGGCATGCACCACTATGCAGGAATTACAGGAGTCATTCCATTCATGTCCGACCGTGCAACGGCGAAGTTCCTGCCGCAGTTCAAGCTTGGCACCAAGGCCGTCCTGTGCGCCGTGCTGCTGATCGCCGTGAATACCGCGCTCGTGGTCGGCGCCGGCTATTGGTCGCTCACCTCCGCTTTCAACGATCGTGCGCTCCGCGACATCGAGGTGAGTTTGCGGACCCTCGCGCTGGCCTTTGCCGAGGTGGTTCCCGATGCGAAGATCACGATGCGGGATGGCGCGGTGGCGCGCGCCGAGATTCCCAAGATGCCGGAGTTCAGGGATCACGCCATCGTCGATCGCGCGGTGTCCTATGTCGGCGGCAACGCGACGCTGTTCGTGTTCGACGACGCGAGCGGGCAGTTCGTGCGACGCTCGACCAACGTGAAGAAGGAAAATGGCGACCGCGCCGTCGGTACCCAGCTTGCCGCCGATCATCCGGCGCAGGTCCTGCTGCGTCGTGGCGAGGCCTACAAGGGCCCGGCCACGCTGTTCGGCAAGTCCTTCATGACCGCCTATTTCCCAGTCGCCGACGCGACCGGCAAGGTCGCCGGCATCCTCTATGTCGGCATCCCGATGGCCCAGTACGAGAGCATGCTGGCCCAGGCGATCGAAAGCATGGCCGCCGCCGCCGGGTTCGCCGCGCTGCTGGTGCTGGTCCTGACCTTGCTGGTCGTCCGCCGCGTCACCAAGCCGCTGACCTCGGTCACGCGCTCGCTGACGGCGCTCGCCGAAGGCCGGAGCGACGTCGAGATCGATTGCGAGGATCGCGCCGACGAGATCGGCGAGATCGCCCGCACGGTCGCCGTGTTCAGAAGCAATTCGCAGGAGCGGGCGCGGATGCGCACCGAGCAGGCGGCGGCTTCGGCCGCAGCCGTCGAGCAGCGCAAATCCGACCTGCGCAATTTCGTCGAGCAGTTCCGCGGCAGCGTTGGCGGCATTCTCGACAAGGTGCTGACATCGTCAGGCGAGTTCGAGCGGTCGGCGCGGCAGCTCACCGAGACCGCGCGCGCCACCGCCGATCTGTCGGCGCGGTCGGCCGGAGCTTCCGAAAATGCCTCCGAGCACGTGCGTTCGGCGGCGTCGGCCTCGGACGAGCTGTCTCAATCGATCTCCGAAATCACCCGACGGGTTCAGGAATCGAACGCAATTTCCGCTGAGGCCGTGCGGCAGGCGGAGGCGACCGACCAGCGTATCGCGCAGCTCTCCGAGGCGGGCGCGCGCATCGGCGACGTCGTCAAGCTGATCACCTCGATCGCCGAGCAGACCAACCTCCTGGCGCTGAACGCGACCATCGAGGCCGCGCGCGCGGGCGATGCCGGCCGCGGTTTTGCGGTGGTGGCCCAGGAGGTCAAGACGCTGGCCGGTCAGACCGCCAAGGCGACCGACGAGATATCGAACCAGATCGCCAGCATGCAGCTTGCGACCGAAGAATCGGTCGTCGCCATCAAGGCGATCAGCCAGACCATCGAGCGCATCAGCGGTATCGCCGGCTCGATCTCGGCTGCGGTCGAGCAGCAGAAGAGCGCGACCCACAACATCGTCGCCAGCGTTCGCGCGGCGGTATCTGGCACGGCCGATGTCGCCGTCAACGTCCGTCACGCCGCCGAGGGCGCGAACGAGACGGGTGAGACGTCCAGCCGGATGTTTGCCTCCGCCCAGGCGCTGTCGGGCGAGAGCCTGCATCTGAAGGCCGAGGTCGACGGATTCCTGGACCGCGTGCATGCGGCGTGAGAGCCAACGTCGTCATTCCCGGGCGATGCCGACGCATCGCCCGGGGTGACAGTTGGGTTATTTCGGCTGCGGCACGATCCGGATGTAGGGCTTCGGCTCCTTCCAGCCCTGCGGGTAGATCGTCTTGGCTTCGTCGTTGGAGACCGAGCCCGCGATGATGACGTCGTCACCCTGCGACCAGTCGGCCGGGGTCGCGACGCGATGCTTGGCGGTGAGCTGGAGCGAGTCGATCACGCGCAGGATCTCCTGGAAGTTCCGGCCCGTGGTCATCGGATAGACCAGCACCAGCTTGATCTTTTTGTCCGGTCCGATGACGAAGACGTTCCGAACAGTCTGGTTGTCGGCGGCGGTGCGGACCAGGGGATCGCCTGAGATGGCGGCCGGCAGCATGCCGTACAGCTTGGAGACGTTGTAGTCGGTATCGGCAATCATCGGGAAGTTCGGCGCAGTACCTTGCGTCTCCTTGATGTCCTCCGACCATTTCGAATGGCGGTCCACCGGATCGACCGAGAGTCCCATCAGCTTGACGCCGCGCTTGTCGAATTCCGGCTTCAGCTTGGCGAGCGCGCCGAGCTCGGTCGTGCAAACCGGCGTGAAGTCCTTGGGGTGCGAGAACAGCAGCGCCCAGCTATTGCCGATCCAGTCGTGAAACTTGATCTTCCCTTCGGTGGTCTCGGCTTCGAAGTCGGGGGCGGTGGCGCCGATCGGAAGTGTCATGGTTCTACCTCATCGCATTGAATTTGCTTGATAATCATCTCTGGCCGTCACGCTTAGTATAGGGGCTCCGCGCCCCCAAGTGAACGTCAAGTGAACCGCTTCAAGTAAAATGTGAATTCCTTCTTTGAAGGCCTGATTTGCCAGCACCTTTTTGTTACAGCGGCGCCTGCGGCGAAACATCTCCACCGGGGCCACACGGGGTCGATTGCCCAGAGAAAGCCTTTTATGACCCGCATCACGCTCGCCCGACGCTCTCCGGAACCGAAATGGTCCTCGTAGCGACTAATCGGCAACCATTGAGAAAAGTCGCGATCCCCGTATCGAATCGTTAACCACCCCTTTACGCCCGCATGAAAATGCTGGTCGATCAGAAGAAATCTGGAAGTGAACTATGTCTGCCGCTGCGCATAAGTCTATTGAGTCGCCGTCCCTCGAACCGTCCTGCCGCGATACCTCGGCCCATGCACTGACCATCGTGCGCGACGGCGTGATCACGGGCGAAGGCCCGACCACCAAGGGAAGGGTGCACTTCTCCCGCTCGCTCGATGCCGATGACACCGCCTGGTGCGTCCGCATCCTGACCGCCACAGCCGTCAACGACCAGCCGGTCAGCCGCACTGAGGCCGAAGTGCTGTTCGAGATCAACGAAGCCGCAACCGAACGCACCGATGGCGGCCGGTTCGACGACCTGCTCGCCAAGGCGGTGGCCCATTATGCCGCGAGCGCCTCCGGCCTGAAGGTGCCGCCGCGCAGCGTCGCGCTGTCGGCCGAGTCTGATATCGAGGGCTGGGCGCCGTCCTATGCCTCCAAGGTCAACAGCGAAATGCTGGAGTGGATCGCCGGCCAGATGCGCGGCAAGCGCCAGAACAACCGCCGGCTGATGGCGATGGTGGCGACCTTCCTGGGCGCCACCGCGCTGCCTCTGGCGGGCCAATTGCCGAACGTGTTCGACATTGGGATGTAAGATCTGGGCATGTAACATGTGAGATTTTCGCGCCGCTCGTAAGCGGGCGAGAGAAGCGGCGGGGTTATTTCCCCGCCGTTTTTTGTTTGCCGGTGTCCGGCTCCAGCCCGAGCGTGCGGCCCGGGAAGCCGGCAGTGTCGAAATAGCGCTGGCTGCCGACGCGCTGGAAGTTCAGCACGGTCTGCAGGCCGTTCTCGGACTTCTTCGACTTCTCGACCCCCTTGTACGCTTTCGGCACGATGCCGTTGGGCATGGCCTCCGACATCACGCGGCCGACCAGGCCGCCGTTCTGCGACCCGCGCAGGCCGAGGAGCTGGGCGGCCGTCATGCCGACGTCGGCATTGCTGACCGGGATCTCGCTGATGTAGCCGGCTTTGAAATCCGGGCCGATGGCGGCCATGAAGTTCATGGTGTCGCCGCGGCTGAAGCTGCCATGCATGCCCTGGCCCTGGCGCAGCACGGTGTCGGCGACCTGCACCGAGCAGTTGGTCGGCGCCTCGCCGCAATCGCTGGCATAGGAGCGGAAGTTGACGACGATCGCCGGCGTCGGCGTCGCCGCCTTGCCGCGCAGGCTGATGCTCGACAGCGGCAAGGTACCAGGGAAGCGGCCGAGCTGGTCCTCGACGAACAGGCCGGAGACGTAGTCCTGCTCGAGCAGCGTCTTGATGGTCTTGGCCGCCAGCTTCTTGTCCCTGTTCGGCAGATAGATCAGGTCGGAGCCGCCATTGGTGGCGACGACGAGATCGGGCTTTTCCGGATCCTTGCCGAGCACGCCGTTGCCGGCCTTGGGATGTTTGTTGCCCTCGACCTTGGCGTTCTTGTCGTTGGGGTCGAACAGCGGCAGGTCGAGCGCCTTGGCCAGATCGAGCGCCAGAAAGCCCATTGGCAAGAAGTCCTTCGGCGTGTCGTCATAGCTGACCTTGGCCGAGGGGCTGGTCTTGCTTTCCTTGGAGATGGTCGAGAAGCCGTGGTCGGCCTGAACCATGATGTTGGTGTTGGCGGCAAGGCCGAGCTCGTCCAGCGCCTTGCGGAGCTGGGCGAGGTTGTTGTCGGCATTCTTGATGCCGGCCATCGAGGTCGGCCCGTTGATGCCGGGCATGATCTGGTTGAGGCTGTCGCCGGTGTTGTGCTGGCTGCCGTCGGGGTCGCGCGACCAGAAAACCAGCACGAACGGCTTGTTGCGCGCCTTGAACATCGGCAGCACGACCTTGGCCGCGACGTCGGCGAAATAGGCCTGCTGCGCGACGTTGGCGACAATGGTGCCCGGCGTCTTCGCATCGCCCGCCTTGGAATTGTCGCCGCGCGGCGGCGTCGCGAGGGGCAGGCCAGCCTTGGTGAGAGCGGCCTTGACCTCGTCCGACAGCGCCACGCCGTTCTTGCCGCCGGTGGAGTCGTCGAACACGACCGAATGCAGGCCGGGTTTCTCAGGCTTGTCGGTGTGGTCGAACTGGTAGGTCGGGCCGACCTTGCCGATAGCCGCCGTGCTCAGCCCCTTGTCGCGGGCCAACTTCAGGATCGTGTCTTCATTGAGATAGTCGCCCTTGAAATGCTCGTCGATGTCGCCGAGCACGGCGTCGTTCTCGATGAAGGGGACCACGGTATCGCCTGCGGGCACAGAGGTGTAGTTGGTCCAGATCGTGTTGGAGAACACGCCGGTATCACCGAGATAATGGCCGGTCGACATCGCCGAGCCGTTGGCCATGGTGAAGGTCGGGAACAGCGAGTGCGAATTCTTGAAATTGACGCCCTTGTCGCGGATTTCGGCCATTGCGGGGGCGGTCTCGGGTGTGACCTTCAGCGCCCGCAGACCGTCCGGAATGAACAGGATCAGGTTACGGGGCGTGTTGTTCTCGGCGGAGGCAAATCCCGTGGAGGCAAGTCCGGTGGACAGCACTGTCAGTCCGGCTGACAGCAACACCAGTGAACGACGCATCAAAATCTCTCCCTGCGAGGCAGCTTGGCCGCCAACCGCGGCCCCCGGCTTCGTTTAGTTTCGCTGCATGACGGTTTTGTTACAAGAGCGGAGCGGCATGCAGAAGTGATTGGGAGGCGGCCGGGCGTCCACGGATATCTCATTGCCTGCTCTCATGTCCCGGACGTAGCGCCGATCGCCGCTGCATGGGCCCCGGCTCTGCAGCGCACCGCTGAAGGAGCGCTGCGCTGCGTCCGGGGCACGAGACTGTTGTTGAATAACTGACATGGGATCGCATCCTCGCGGCGTGTTCGCCCGAGCTTTGCCTCGATGCCTCACCCCCAATGAAAGAGGGCGCAGGGAAGACCGGGAGCCGGCTGGCTCCTATTGGTCCGCTATGCCAGGAGCAGATTGCGCTACAATGCACAGCGGGGAAACAGGGCAACCGGAGCATCCCGGCCTTTCCCTGCGCAATGGTTGGAACGGCTTATGTCGTGCTCTCCCCGGGGAGCGATGCACTATTGCCCCCGTCGCCTTGCGGATGGCTGATGCGCGGACCCGGTTGGGCCGCCACATCACCGCAAGACTTGGCGCACAGACCCCGGGCGCCAGGACGACACGATTTGGCCGTACGCCGATCACACCGGTCGTGCGCGCGATGCCTTCGCTCACGGTTGCCCGCCCTGCGAAGCCTTTCGCGCCGATGTGATCCACGTCCACCGCCGTCCGGCCCGCGTTCGTGACGATCGCGATACGCCCCTCTTCCTTGGGCCGGAGTGAAAAATACCTAACAAAAATCCGAATTCTAATAAAGAGAAATATTTTATCGCGGTGCCGTTGACCCCGGACTTGGGTGTTTCGCCCGAAATGACGCAAGGGATTGTGGCCGGAACGGTCAATCCGGCGCGGTCGGCACCCGCGTATTCTGCGCGAGCGCCTTGGCCGGCGCTGCCGTCGTCGAATAGCCGCCGCCATTGGCCAGGTCGCGGCGGAGCGATGGCGGCGCCGCATGCAGCGCGAAGCTGATTGCGATCTGGGTCCGGTTCTGAAGGCGGTATTTGCGCATGATGTTGCCGATGTGCGCCCGCACCGTGTTCTCCGAGATCTTGAGTTCGTAGGCTATGTTCTTGTTCTGCATTCCGCGCGCGATCAACATCATCAGCTCGCGCTCGCGCGGTGTCGGCGTAATCGGAGCCTTTGGATCCGGGCTCATGGCTAGTACCTCCCTGGCCTTGGTTGTTGCGAACACCCCAGCATGTTCTCACTCCGTCTTGAGTGCCTCGATCGGGCTGAGCTTGGATGCCTTGTGGGCGGGATAAAAACCGAAGATCAGGCCGGTCGCGATCGAGAAGGCGAGGGCAAGGCCGATCGCCTGGCCATCAATTGAGGTGATCCATCCCGCCATACGAGCGACCGTCATCGAGAGCGTGACGCCGGCACCGACGCCGATCGCGCCGCCGAGCAGGCAGAGCACGAGCGCCTCGCAGAGAAACTGAAGGCGGATGTCCCGCATCCGCCCGCCAAGCGCGCGGCGAATTCCGATCTCCCGCGTGCGTTCGGTGACCGACACGATCATGACATTCATGATGCTGATGCCGCCAACGAGCAGCGAGACCGAGGCGATGGCGACGAGCAGGAGCGCGACGGTGCGGATCGCTCCCTGCTGCGCTTCCATGGCGGCGGCCGGATCCTGGACCTTGAAGTCGTCCTCCTGGCCAGCGGGGATACGGTGGCGCTGCCGCAGCAGGTTTTCGATCTCCGTTCGCGCCCCCGCCATCTGTCCGTCCGCAGCCACCTTGGCGATGATGTAGGCCACCGAATCCCGGTTGATGTTGCTTGCGCTGCCCAGGAAGCGCAACTTGGCCGTGGTGAGCGGCACGAAGGCGACGTCGTCCTGCGCCGGTCCCTTGCGATCGAGAACGCCGACCACTTCGAGCGGCACCTTCATGATCCTGATCTGCGCGCCGATCGGGTCGTCGCCGGGCGCGAACAGCTCACGCGCCACCGTGCTTCCGAGGATCACGACCTTGCCGGCTCCTGCCTCCTCGGCGCCGGAAAAATAGCGCCCGGTGGCAAGCTGCCAGTCGCGCACCATGAAGTGCCCGGTCGTGGTGCCGTTGATGGTCGTGTTCCAGTTCTTGCTCTCGTGAATGACCTGGGCCGTTCCTGCAATCGAGCCGGCCGCCGCCTGGATCTCGGGGATCTGCTCGAGGATCGCCTGCACGTCGCTCTCGGTCATCGTCAGCTTGCTGCCCTCCTTGAGACGCACGCCGCCCTGGTAGACCGCGCCGGGGTTGATCATCAGCACGTTGGCGCCGATCGAGCGGATCTGCTCCTGGAGGCGAAGCTGCGCGCCGGATCCGATCGCAAACACCGTCACGATGGAGGCAACGCCGATCACGATGCCGAGCATGGTGAGGATGCTGCGCAGCGGATTGAGGCGCAGGGCGTGCAAAGCGATCTGAAACCCCTGGAGCATCGTCATGGCGCCGCGCTCCGTTTCGGCAGGATCGGAGCCAGCGTTTCGTCGGCGACGAGCTCGCCGTCATGCAGGCGGATCGTGCGCCGGCACTGGGTCGCGATGCCGGGATCATGCGTGATCATCACGATGGTCTGGCCGGTCCGGTTGAGCGCGGCGAACAGGGCCAGTATCTCGGCGCCGGTACGGCTGTCGAGCGCGCCGGTCGGCTCGTCGGCGAGCACGATCAGCGGGGAGGCGATCAGTGCGCGCGCGATCGCGACGCGCTGTTGCTCACCGCCCGAGAGCTGCCGTGGGAAGTGGTGGGCCCGGTGCACCATGCCGACGGCCTCCAGGCTCTGCTCGGCGCGGGCCAGACGTTCCTTGCGGCTGATGCCGCAATAGACCAGCGGCAGCGCGACGTTCTCAATCGCATTGTGGCGAGCGAGCAGATTGTAGGACTGGAAGACGAAACCAATGCTGCGGGCGCGCAGGGACGACCGGCGATCTTCCGAGAGATCGGCGACGTCGGCTCCCTCGAGATAGAGCGCGCCCTCACTCGGCAGGTCGAGCAGCCCGATCATGTTCATCAGCGTCGACTTTCCCGAGCCGGACGGTCCCATCACCGCGACGATCTCGCCTCGTTCGATGTCGAAGCTGACATTGCGCACCGCAGCCACCGCTACGCCGTCGGCGCGATAGGTCCTGGAGACCGACTGCAGGCTGATGAGGGGCCGGAGGGCCGTCATGATCCGAACCTGATTCCGAGAAACTCCATGCCGGCCGGCCGGATGGCCTGACCAACGGCGACCTGACTGCCCTCGACGAGGTCTCCGCTCCTGAGCGCGACCTGTTCGGTGCCGGCCGCGCCGACGGTCACGGCAATGCGCTGGAGTGAGCCGCTTGCGGTGCGCGCCCACACCCCGCTGCGTGCAGCGGCATCCGGCTGCGTGCCGGAGGGCTGGAAGCGCAACGCGGCGAGCGGCACTTTCAGCACGTCGTCCTGCCGCTCGATCACGATCTTCACCAGGGCGGTCATGCCGGGCAACAACGCGCCGTCGAGATTGGAGGTCGCCAGGACGACGGTGTAGGTCACGACGTGCTGCTGGTTCTGCGGTGCCTTGCGCACCTGCCGCACCACCGCCTCGAAGCGGCGGTCCGGGTAGGCATCCACCGTGAAATGGGCGCGCTGGTCGGGGGCGATGCGCCCGATATCGGCCTCGTCGACCTGCGCGTGGATTTCCATGTCCTCCAGCCGGTGCGCGACCACGAAGGTGGTGCGCGATTCCAGTCCGACCGCGAGCGTCTGGCCCTCGTTGACGAACCTGCCGACGACGACGCCATCGATCGGCGAGCGGATCACGGTGCGGTCGAGATCGGCCTGGGCCGCAGCGAGAACGGCCGCCTTCTCCGGCACGGCCATTCGTGCCTGCTGCAGCTCCGCCTCGATCCGGCGGACGTCGGCCTGCGCCCCATCCACCGCATAGGAGTTGAGGGACATCAGGACCTCGGCTTCGCGTTCCTGGGCCAGACGCGCGGTGAACTCGGTCTGGGCGTCGTCGACCGTCGTCGTGGCCACCACGTTTTGCGACTGGAGTGCCAGCTTCCGCTGCAGGGTCTTTTGTGCCGAGCTCTTGACCGCCTGAGCGCTCTCGAGCTTGGCGGCGAGCACGTCCCGGCTCCCCCTCGCGTTCTGCAGATCGATCCTGGTGCGATCGAGCTTGGCCCGCGCGATGTCGACCAGGGAATTGGCAACGGCCAGAGAGGCCCTGGCTTCGTCGACCTTGGCCGCAAAGCTGCGCGGATCGATCAGGGCGAGCGGCTGATCCTTGGTGACGCTGTCGTTGAAATCGACATAGACCCGGGCGAGCTGCCCGGACAGTTGGGAACCCACCTCGATCGTCTTGACCGGCTGCAGGGCGCCGGTGACGGTGATGGTCTGCTCGATGCTGCCGCGCTGGATTGAGGCATAGCGGAACACGGGGGCATCGGAGCCGAAGGTCGGCGCTTCCAGTCCGGAAGGCGCAAGGAACTTCCGCGTCGATTGATAGGCGCGAGCGGCGCCGTCCGCGGCGTGTCCGGCAGCGCTGGTGATGACGTCAGGCCCCGCGCTGTAAATCGCGGTGAGGCCACACACAGTCCCGAACAAGGCAATGACAGGTACAAATCGCATATCAAAAGCCCGCCTTCCTGAAATGACTTTGCTGGCGGAAAGGTCGTTAATCGCGCTATGGTTGTATTCCATCAAAAGTAGTAATGGGGTATCGGCTTTACGTCGCCGCAATCAGGGCGACGGACGGGCGCGCCTCATGATCCAGTAGTAAAGTCCGAGGGCTGCGAGTTTTCGTGATTTGCGCGAAACGTATACGGGGCGTATTCCAAACGACGCGCGCGGTATCGAAACTCGATAGCTGACTGAACGTCCCGTCAGGTTTGCAGGCGATTGGCGTTCGTTTGGCGTATGGGTAGCGACGCCATGACGCAGCGGGCGATATCTCGGCGGCAGCGCTGGACTGCCGCAACCTCCAAATGGCATCTCGCCGTGACGCCGCCCATCGCGGCGTCGAACTCTTTCAATCACGAAGTCCGATATGTGAACGCCTTCACTCGTCGCCACGGAGTGTTGGCCCTAAGACGTGAGATCTGCGGACCGTTGAGATTCGCTCGGTCATCGCGCATGCCTCCAAGCACCTTGTTATCGCTTGCAAGAACAATGGATGGCAGCATTGCTGCATTGAGCGCCAAGTCCGGGAGCTTGTTGGAATGAGTTCAAATCAAGCCACAGTTTATGTCGTTGATGACGAAATTCAGATACGAAACGCGATCGGAAGCCTCTGCGAGGAGACGGGGCATCAGGTGAGATTGTTTGCCTCGACCGACGACTTCCTCGCGGAGACGCTGACGGTCGGACCGTCCTGCCTGGTGCTCGACATCCGCTTTCCCGGAACATCGCCGACCGGGCTCGAGCTTCAGCGCAAGCTGGCGGAAATGGGCGTGCCGATACCGATCGTCTTCATCAGCGGACACTCGGACGTCCGTGTCTCGGTCGAGGCCATGAAGCGCGGCGCAGTCGAGTTTCTTCCAAAACCCTTCCGCGAGCAGGAGATCCTCGATGCGATCAGGCACGGTATCGAGCGCGATCGCAAGCGGCTGGAGCGCGAGGACGGCGTGCGCGAGGCGCGGCAGCGCATCGAGACTCTGACGGTGCGGGAGCGCGAGATCATGCTGCTGATGGCCGAAGGGCTCGTGGCCAAGCAGATTGCGGCAAAGCTCGGCGTCAGCGAGGTGACGGTGAAGGTCCATCGGGCCCGGATGATGCGAAAGCTGGGGCTGCGATCGCCGATCGAGGTGGCGCGATTGATCGACAGCGTCGGACTGCAGGCGGAGCACGTCGATGTCAGACATGCGTAAATCCGGGCGTGCCGGCGGCGATATCGCCACGACGTCTAGTCCGTATCGACTAGCATGAACTGCAGTCTATCGCACGGAGCACGACCGGTTCAGAGTCATCCCTACGATGTCGGCCTCCTCCAAGACGGCATCAGAATCCAGTCAGACAACTTTGCTAGAAAGGGATACTCCATGCGCAAATTGTTTTTTGCTTCCGTTGCCGTGCTCGCCCTGTCCTCCGCCGCGCAGGCCGCCAACACCTCGACCACGGTGCAAGTGGGCCTGGTGAACGGTTCCAGCGTCTCGCAGCAGGGCCTCACCAACGACACCTCGTCGACCAGCCAGCTCGGCCTCGTGAACAGTGCGACCACGATGCAGGGAACCAGCGCTGCCTCGCTCAACAACGGCAGCACGGTGAACCAGATCGGCGTGCAGAACTCGGCGACCACCGGCCAGGTGGCGTTCGGCAACAACGGCAGCGCGATCACCCAGAACTCGTTCGGGCCTGCCGCGCTGCAGAACAACGCCGCCGCCGTCGGACAGCTCAGCGTGTTCGGCACCAACGGCAGCACCGTCTCGCAGACGGCGCACTGAACCACGTATTGTTTGGCCGGACGCATCCAGTGCGGTGCGTCCGGGCCATTCTCGAAAGCACCGCAATCGGGCCGGGCGATCAAATTGCGATGGCTTGCCCATTCTCGCGGAGGAAATCACATGCGGATCACCTATCTCGTTGCGACAGTCGTCACGTTTGGCGTGCTCACCACTGTCCAGGCCCAGGCCGGCAACTCGGCCAGCGTGCTGCAATTCGGCACCACCAACAACTCCTTCATCTCGCAGAGCGGGTCCACCAGCAACAGCGCGACCACGATGCAGTTCGGCGCCACCAATACTGCGACCACCCTGCAGACGGGATCGCTCCTCACCGTCAACACCTCGGTGATCGGGCAGGGCGGCACCACGGCGACAGCGTCCAACACGGCGCTGGCCGGCCAGGTCGGCGGCTCCAATTCGAGCCTGATCGGCCAGATCGGCGCGAACAACGCGGCTGGCGTTGGACAGCTCGGAATCCTGAACGGCTCGACGATTCTGCAGCAGACTCCGTGATCGCAAATCAATTTCGATAACGAGGCATACCATGAGACATTTTTCAGGCGCCGCCTGCGGCGTCCTTCTCGCCTTGTGCTGCATGGGCACCGGATCGGCCGGTGCGCAGACCGCCGACATCAAGACCATCGTGTCGCTCGGCGGCCCGCCGGTCGTGCTGAACCAGAACGGCCAACTCAACATGGCCGGCGTGTTCATGATCGGCGGCAGCACCAGCGCGACCGTCACTCAGAACGGCACGAACAACGCGACTGGAATCCTGCAATTCGGCGGGCCGGCGTCGGCATCGGTCGGGCAGGCGGGCGTGAACAATTTCGCGTTTGTCGGCCAGGCCAGCCAGTCCACCAGCAGTGTCCTGTCTCAATTCGGTGCGTTCAACTCGGCGACGGTCGTCCAGAATAGCCATTGAGCCGGGCGCGACCTCGCCGTCGTCAGACATGTAATGGGGGCAAGGCGATGAAATGCGGTAGACTGCTCCTCGCATTGGCGGCATTGCTCGCCGCCGTCAGCGTCGCGTCCGAGGTATCAGCCGGATCCGTCCAGCGCGGCGTGACGAACCGGAACGTGAGCATCGAAACGATCGTGCAGTTCGGCAACAACGTTCAGCCGGTCACGATCGAGGAGAACAGCCGCATCAATATCGCGCGCGTCATCCAGATCGGTGGCACGGGAACGGTCGATGCGACGATCATCCAGAACGGCACGCGAAATTATGTCGATGTGATCCAGGTGGGTGGCACGACCAATGTGGCGATCGGTCAGTCGGGCGTGAGCAACATTGCCGATATCACTCAGGTCGGCAATTCTACGAACGCCCTCCTGCTCCAGATCGGAGATATGAACACGGGAGCGGTTCGACAATTCGGGCGCTTCAACTGGCTGTCGATATTTCAGTTCAGCCGGTGATCGCGAAGGTGAGGTGCAACATGAGGTTCATCGTACTCGCAGCAGGAATGAGCATCATGACGGCAATGACGACCGGGCCGGCCGGAGCCGGCGAGTCAGGCAACGGCCATACCACAATGGTTCAGGACGAGAATGGCACGTCCGTCATTACCCAGAGCGGCGATCCGGCGCAGGCCGAGGTCAAGATCGAGAAGGAGCCTGGGCGCACCACAGTCTATCGCCGCAGCGGTGGCAACACCGCCATCGTGACGCAGGGCACCGGAAATCCACAGGACATGCTGGACTGGCTGCGCAAGCAGCAGGGCCGCTGACGCACGAGGTCCGAGCGCCGGCGTGGGCGCGTTCCACGGAACGAAGTGCCTGGGAGCGGCGGAATCCCGGGCGTCTTGCCGCACCTTGTTCCCTGTTAATCCCGTGCCTTAACCAATAATTAATTATACGTTTGCGGGTGGGCGACAGCCCGGCCTAGCGTGCGGTGGGGAGCCGCTATCCGCGAAGCCAAACGAGTTGGTGCGTATCATGATGTATGGCCGATCATTCGGGGCGTTGCTCGCCTCATTCAGCGCAACCGCGCTGCTCCTTGCCCCCGGTGACAGTTTTGCCCGACCCGGCGGCGCCGTTGCACATGCCGCCGCGTCATCCGGTCCGGTGGCACGTCCTTCGTTTGCGCCGGGCGCCAGGTTCCGCGGCCGCAACACGCCCTGGGTCTACTGGCCGGGCGGTGGCGGGTTCTACTATGACAATGCAGGCTACGGCCAACCTTTCGCCGATACTGGCCAGCCGGTCTCCAACGACGTGCGCTACACCTATACGTACGACGTTCCCTGGGACTGGACGCATCGCTTCCCGCCGAACGTGGTGCCGTCAGACCGGCCCTACGTGCCGAGCTGTCCGACGGAGCAGGTGACTGTGCCCGGCCGCGGCGGCGGCGACCACACCGTCAACATCATGCGCTGCTACTAAGCGGCGCATTCCGCTCAGCTAGCCCAGCTCAAAACTGGTCACGCCGAAGACGCGGTCGATCCGCAGCGGCGGGATCGGCCCGGTGTACATCCGCGCCGTCTCGAACACCGGCTTCAGCCCGAGCGATTCCGCGAGTGCAATGGCCTCGCGATTGACGGCGGGGACGTCGAGGAAGATTTCGCCGCCGTTTGCGCTCGCCAGCAAGGCTTGCACGATCGCGTCCGCCGCCGCGCGGTCGTCGGCGACGAGCGGGCCGATCTTGCGGCCGGTCCGGCACGGCCGGATCACACCCCATGCAGCGAGCTTGCCGTCGCGTAGCAGCGCGCGACCGACATGTCCTGATGCGCCGATCCAGGCACGCAGGAAGGCGCTGCGCGGCGCAGGGAACACCGTTGCATCGTCGGCTTCAACGCGCGCGAACGGGATCGTGTCGAGCGCAACGACGTCGGCGGGCGGCCTCAATGGCGCGGCGACGATGCCGCCATAGCGGATATTGGCGTAAGCAAGCTGGAAGCCGGACTTTTCGTAATTGTCCTGCTGCGCCACGACGCCGTCGAGGCCGATCACGCGAGCGCCCGCATGCGCGATCGCCGCGTCCCAGATGCGCAGGCCGTGGCCTCTGTCGCGAAAACCCGATCGCACGATGTAGAAGCCGAGAAATGCGAAGCGATCGTCGTAATTGACGCAGGAGACGGCCGCGACCGGCTGGCCGTCGACCTCGCCGACGAAGAAACCCTTCGCGTCCGGGATCGCGAAACAGGCGGCATCGGAGAGGCCCGGATTCCAGCCCTCGGCCGCGGCCCAGTCGACGGCGATGGCGATCTCCTCGGGGCGCAAATTGCGGATCTGCAAATCGCTCATCTTTCAAGTTGCTTTCGACGGTGGACCTTCCGGCCGGTCCGGCGGTAGAAGGCCTCATGATAGGCCGGGCCCGCGGCTCGCCTCAACGATATCACAGAGGATGATCGGTCATGGCAGCAGAGATGGCAGCAGAGAAGGTCGCACTCGTTACCGCCGGCGGCAGCGGCATGGGGGCAGGGGCTGCGCGTCGGCTCGCAGCCGACGGCTTTCGCGTCGCCATCCTGTCCTCCTCCGGCAAGGGCGAGGCGCTGGCAGCCGAGCTCGGCGGGCTAGGGGTCACCGGCTCCAACAAGTCGAACGACGATCTGAAGCGGCTTGTCGACGGGGCGCTTGCCAAATGGGGACGCATCGACGTGCTCGTCAACAGCGCGGGCCATGGGCCCCGGGCGCCGATCACGGAGATCACCGACGAGCAGTGGCACACCGGCCTCGACACCTATCTGCTCAACGTGATCCGTCCGACCCGGCTGGTGACGCCTTTGATGCAGGCGCAGAAGGCCGGCGCCATCATCAACATCTCGACCGCCTGGGCGTTCGAGCCGAGCGCGATGTTTCCGACGTCTGCGGTGTTCCGCGCCGGCCTTGCCGCCTTCACCAAGATCTTCACGGACACCCATGCCGCCGACAACATCCGCATGAACAATGTGCTGCCGGGCTGGATCGACAGCCTGCCGCAGACCGATGCACGCCGCGACAGCGTGCCTATGCAGCGCTACGGCAAGGTCGAGGAGATCGCCGCCACGATCTCGTTCCTGGCGTCCGACGGCGCGGCCTACATCACCGGCCAGAACATCCGCGTTGACGGCGGACTGACGCGCTCGGTCTGAGGGCGGCGGATTCGAATCGCGTTCGCGTCGGCCTTGTCGTGATGCGACGCGGGCTTGCGTGGCCCGCCGTGGATGAAGGATGACGCGTGGCTGCCGGGCCACACTCGTCATCCGTTCGCACGACACAGGGCCCACACTACGTCACGGTCCCTATGAACTTCGCCGCAGCCCAAGACGACATGGGGCCGGCGGCCTATGCCCGATCTGCGCCGGACGCCTTCCGCCCGCGCGCATTCGAAACGCGAGATCCATCGCGTGGGCAAGGAGACTGGAATGAAGAAGTTTTTGCTGGCGGTTGCCGCGGTCGTTTTGGGCTCCGCATCCGTGCAGGCGGCCGACCTCGCGGCGCACTACACCAAGGCGCCGATGATGGCGACGGCCTACAACTGGACCGGCTTCTACGTCGGCGGCAATGTCGGCGGGCAGTGGGGCAGTGCCGATCCGAGCACATCGACCGTGTTTGCTCCGGCCGGCTATTTCGCCGCCAGCAGCGTTCCCGCCATCAACACGGTCGGCGCCCAAGGCGTCAACAGCTCCAGCGTGACCGGGGGCTTCTCGGCCGGCTATAACTGGCAACTCAACAACGCCGTGCTCGGCCTCGAAGGCGATATCAACTATTTCGGCTTCAAGGGCAGTGCGTCCGGATCGGCGCTCTATCCCTGCTGCGCCCCGACCGGCTTCACCGTGTCCTCGCAGGTCTCGGCCGACTGGCTCGCCACGATCCGCGGCCGCATCGGCTTCCTCGCGGCTCCGACCTGGTTGCTCTACGCCACGGGCGGTGCGGCGATCGCCGAGGTGAAGGGCAATTTCAACTTCACCGACACCTTCTCGGCGGCAACGGAATCGGCGGCGATCCGCGACACGCGCCTCGGCTGGACCGCAGGTGTGGGTACCGAATATGCCGTCGGCGGCGGCTGGTCGCTCAAGGCCGAATACCTCTATGTCGATCTTGGCCGAAGCACGGTGACCAGCACCAATCTGGTCAGCGGCGCAACGCAATATCCGAGCAACGTCTACACCCACTCGATCGATCTCAAATCGAACATCGTGCGTGTCGGCGTGAACTACAAGTTCGGCGGACCGGTCGTCGCCAGATACTGAGCACCCCGTTCCGACCCTGGCGTGGAAAGCCCCGGCTCGGCCGGGGCTTTCTGTTTTTCGCGGGGCGCGCGGTTCAGTGCGTAGCCACGAGGCGCGCCAGCGCCGGCAGGATCCTGTAGCGCGCGATCTCGTGGGGATATTCGCCCCGATTGGCGAGCAGGACGATCCCGATCCGCTGCGCCGGCACGAGGCCGATATATCCGGAGGCGTTGTTGAGCCCGCCCGGCTTGTCGACGACGGTGACGCCCGGAAGACGCACCGTCTCCCAGGCCAATCCCTGTCCAAACTTCTCGTCGACGCGGAAGATCTCGTGCTGTGTCATCCGCAATGCCTCACGCAAGTGAGGGTCGGTCGACCGCCCGTCGACGCAGGCAGCGACGAAGCTCGCAAGATCCCGCGGCGAAGAAAACATCTGGCCCGTGCCGGGAAAATCAAAATAGCTCTGCTGGTTGCCGATGGGGCCGATCGCCATGCCCTGATCCGAATAGCCCTGGACCGCGCGCTGCATCCAGGCCTCGTCCATGACGGCGCGGCTGTCCTCGCCGCGTTCGGGCAGGGAGGTCGCATTCATGCCGATCGGCTTGAGGATGCGTTGTTCGAACAGGGTTGCGATCGGAGCGCCGTAACAGCGCTCGAGCACGAGCTGAAGCAACACGTAGCCGGCATGGCTGTAGACGCGCTGCCTGCCGGGCACTTCGCCGGCTTGCGGTCGCCAGCTGTTGAGCATGTCGATGAACTGCGCGCGGGAAAAAGTTTCGCTCGGCCAGGGCGGATGGTCGGTTGGCAGCAGCATGCCTGAGGTGTGCGTGACGAGCTCGCCGACGGTGACGCGGCGGACATAGTCGCCGGTGAGTTCGGGGAGATATTTCGCCAGACGATCGCCGAGCCGCAGCTCGCCGCGGAGGTTGCCGAGCGCGACCAGCGTCGCCTCGAACGGCTTACGCAGCGAGCCGAGGTTGAACAGCGTGTCCGGCGTGACCGGCCTTCGCGTGGCGTCGTCGGCAAAACCGTAGTTGAAGAACTCGACATGGCTGCCGGCATAAAGTGCAACGGCGAGACCGCCCGGCTGGTCCGGCGTGACGGTCGGCGCCAGCTCGTTCGCGACGACGTCGCGCATCTGCGCGATCATGTCGGAATCCGCGGCGGCGCCGCGCGGCCAGGCAAGCGCGAGGGGAAGGAGCGCCGCCCGGGCGAACGCCCGCCGGTCGAGGTGCGATGAGGTGACAACAGACGGCACGGCTCTGACGCATGATGCGGTGCGCCCCCACGTCTCTTTTAGCGGGAAGGGCCGTGCCTCCCAATTCACGATTGCGCGTGGTGGGTTCCGCCCGTGGAGCCCGCGGCAAAAATACTTAGCTTGTGAGCTAACAATTGTTGACGACGAATGGCGGCGGCCTTATAGTTAGCTCCATGGCTAACCAATTATCCCGGCTCGATCAGGTTTTCGCGGCCCTTGCCGATCCCACCCGGCGGGCGATCGTGATGCGGCTCTGCGCCGGCGAGGCGTCGGTCGGCGAGCTTGCCGATCCCTTCGAGATGGCGCTGCCGAGCTTCATGAAACACATCCACGTGCTGGAGACGAGCGGGCTCGTCCTGTCGGAGAAATCCGGCCGGGTGCGCACCTGCCGCCTCAGTCCCGACGCACTCCTCAGTGCGGAGGACTGGTTCCAGCACCAGCGTGCGATCTGGGAGGCGCGGCTCGATCGCTTCGAATCCTATGTGATGAAGCTGAAGAAGGAGAGGGCGGCTGCCAAACGGCCGTCCAAGACGGTCAACAAGACGGTCAACAAGACAACCAGCAAGACAACCAGACGGAAAGGTTCCGAGTGATGACGAATTCTGCCAATCCCGCCCTGTCGCAATGGTCGCTCGACCGCGAGATCGTGATGTCGCGCGTGATCGACGCGCCGCGCGATCTGGTGTTCGAAGCGTGGTCCGACCCGAAGCATCTGCCGCAATGGTTCGGGCCGAAAGGCTTCAAGGTCGAGACCTTCGAGATCGACGTGCGCGTCGGCGGCGTCTGGCGCTTCAACATGACCGGCCCGGACGGCACCGTCTACCCGAACCGCATGCGCTTCCGCCGCATCGAGCGGCCGTCGCTGATGGAGATGGACCACGGCGCCGACCAGGACGAGGATCCCGGGCTGTTCCGTTTCACCATCACCTTTGCCGAGCAGAGCAACGGCAAGACGGTTCTGATGATGCGGCAGCTGGCGTCGAGCACGGCGCAGCGCGACGGCATGATCAGCTTCGGTGCGGTCGAATACGGCTACCAGACGCTGGACAAGCTCGCGGCGTATGTGAGTGGGATGAAGAGGTAGGGCGAGCAGCCACTTCCTCCGTCATGCCGAGGCGGCCGCGGAGCGGCCGCCTCGAAGCACGAGGGCAACCGGTGAGGCCTTCGTCCTTCAAGGGGCGCGTTGCACGCCTCTCAGGATGAGGGGCACTTCATTCCTTCGCCTCGTCCGTGACGATGTCGCCGAGTTTCTGCCAGCGCTGGCCGTCGAATTTCACCATCTGGAACTGCTTGTTGACGCGGTAGTCGGTCGGCGTCGTCGTCACCGAGATGCCCGGCAGCGTCAGGTCGAGTTCGATGTTGGTCAGGCTGGCGGCCTGGCGCATCACGTTCTCGCGCGTGAGATCGTCGCCGCATTGCTTCAGCACCTGCACCAGCAGCTGCGCGGTGATATAGCCGTAGACGTTCAGGTTCGAATCCCTGTCGCCCTCCGGGTAGTACTTGGCCATGAAGGCGAGATATCGCTTCATGCCGGGGTCGTCCTTCCACTCGGGGTCGGCTGAATCCTTGACATAGCCGACGCTGACGACGCCCTTGGCGTTGTCGAGCCCGGCGGGTTTCAGCACCGCGCTGACCGAGGAGGCGTTGATGTCGATGATGTGCAGCGGCTTCCAGCCGATCTCGGCGACCTTCTTGATCGCCTGCGCAGCCTGTTTCGGCGTCGTGGCGCTGAACAGCACGTCGGCACCTGCATCCTTCAACCGCAGGATCTGCGAGTCGATGGTCGGCTCGGTGATCTCGTAGGACGTCTCGGCGACGATCATCTTCGCCTTGTCACCGAGACCTGCCTTGAGGCCGGCGAGGTAATCCTTGCCGAGATCGTCGTTCTGATAGAGCACGCCGATCCTGGCGTTCGGATAGTTCTTCAGAAGATATTGAGCGTAGATCCGGCCCTCGACGAGGTAGGAGGGGTTGAAGCCCATGGTCCAAGGGAAATTCTTCGGATCGGTGAAACGCGCCGCGCCCGTTGCCGCGAACAGCTGCGGGACCTTCTTGGCGTTGAGATATTTTTGCACGGCGACATTCGGCGCCGTGCCGATGATCTGGAAGGTCAGCAGCACCTCGTCGCTTTCGACCAGTCTGCGGGTCTGCTCCACCGTCTTCGGCGGGGAGTAGGCGTCGTCATACTGGATCAGCTCGACCTTGCGGCCGGACACGCCGCCCTGGTCGTTGATCATCTTCATGTAGGCGGCCTGGGTCTTGCCGATCACGGCATAGGCCGAGGCCGGACCGCTGAGCGGAACGGTCTGGCCGACCTTGATCCCGATGTCGGAGGCGCCGGGATCGTATTTCTTCTGCGCCTGTGCCGCCGGGATCGACAGCGCGAGAACGATCGCGGGTGCCGCGACGCGTTTGAGAATTATGTTTTTCATTTCCATTCCCTGTTCGTGACCGTCACTCGCCCTTGAGACCGGCCTCCCGGATCAGCGTGGTCCACTTTTTTGTCTCGTTGTCGATGAACTGGCCGAATTCGGCCGCGGTGCCGGCGCGCACTTCGAGGCCCTGGGCGGTCAGCTTGTCCTTGATCGCCGGCTCGGCCAGCGCGCGTAAGACTTCGGCCTGCAGCTTGTCGATGATGGCGCGCGGCGTCGTCGAAGGCACCATGAAGCCGTACCAGCCCGCGGCGGCCACGTTGGGAAAACCCTGCTCGCGCAGGGTTGGCGCTTGCGGATAGAGCGCGCTGCGTTCGGCCGAGGCGACGCCGAGCACAATGAACTTGCCGCTCTGGATGTAGGGCAGTGCGGTCGGCAGCGCCGTCAGCGTGGCATCGACGCGGCCCGCGAGCAGCTCGGTGTAGGACGCCGCATCGCCACGGAAGGGAATGTTGAGCCCCTTGACGCCGGCATCCCTGAACAGGAGTTCGCCGGCAAGATGCGGCTGCGAACCGGCGCCGGGGGAGGCGAAGGTCAGGCCATCCGGCTTCGATTTGCCGTAGGCGATCAATTCGGGGAGCGTCTTGAACGGCGCATCCGCGCTGATAATCAGGAACAGCGGCGCGATCACCGCCATTGCGACCGGCTGCAGATCCTTGCGGTCGTAGGTCAGCTTGCCGAACAGCGCTTCGGCAGTGGCATAGGGCGCCGCGACATAGAGGAGAGTGTAGCCGTCGCCCGGCGCATGCGCGACGGTGTCGTTGGCGATGCGCGTGCCGGCGCCCGGCTTGTTCTCGACGATGAACTGCTGGTGCAGGTTGCGACCGAACTCTTCGGCCAGCAGCCGCAGCGAGATGTCGTTGGAGCCGCCGGGCCCGTAAGGCGAGATCAGCCGCACCATGCGCGTCGGCCAGGCGTCCTCAGCGCGTGCGGAGAATGGAAGTCCGGATAGCGAAAGGGCGAGGGTGCCCAAAAATGTTCGCCGTGTGACGGTCATGATGGCCTCCCGGTGGAGCGCCAATTGTCGTTTTCATCGTCTGGCGCTCTTCTTGTTTTGCTTTTGTGTCTCGATCGGCCCCGCCGCGCCGACGATGGCGCAGATGCTGTCGGCAAGGGCGGCAATGCGCGGGCCGATCTCGCCCTCCAGCTGGCCGGGCTGGAGCCGGAACGCGGGAATGCCGCAATTGATCGAAAAGGCCTGCTTCGCCTCACGCGCATGAAACAGCGGCGCGGCGACGGCATGGATCGAGGCGATATACTCGCCGAAGCAAGTGCAGAAGCCGCGGCTGGCGCATTGGGCGAGGCCGGCGCGGTATCGTTCGCGGAAGGCTGACCACAGCTCGGTGTCTTCGCTCGCGATGCGCTCTTCGAGCAGCGCGGCATCGGCCTGCGGCAAGGTCGCCGCCGCGGCGCGGCCCATCGCCGTCATCACCACCGAAATGGGCATGCCGATATCGGGAACGTGCGGGCCGACGTCGCCGGAGCGCGCGGTCTCGACATAGATCATGGAGGTCGCATCGAGCAGGCCGATCGAGACCGTGCCGCGCACGCTTTGCGCCAGCTCCTGCATCATGGGACGCGCGACCTGGCGGAACTGCATGTCGGCGAGCAGCGGATGCGCCATGCGAAGTGCGCGCGCGCCGACGCGATATTTGGCGCGTTCGGCGTCGTAGCGGAGGTAGCCGAGCTCGGCGAGCGTATGCGTCAGCCGCGCCACCGTCGGGCGCGGAATCCCGGTCAGCATCGACAGCTCCATGTTGCCGAGCTGCGTCGCCCCCGCCTTGAACGCTTCGAGCACCACGAGACCTTTGGCCAGCGTCGTCGCGAACGCGGCGTCGTCGGCGCTGTCCGCCAGCACGGCGGCGGCGGACGAGGAGGCGTGGATCGGTTTGGAGGCGGTTCTGGCCATGCAGAATTAATGAACCCGGTCAGGGCCGTTGTCCAATAGATTCACAAAATGTGGTTCTGTGTCCACTATTCGGACACGCAGCGGCTGCGCCGGCTAAGACGAAATGTGCGCGAAGAGCACCACGGCACACAGATTTTTGTCGTGATTCCGTGGCTTGTTGTGACAGGATTATTACGACGAGATGTCATATCGGTTACGGCGGAGCGATTCATGTTGCAGTGGCAGGCGCGGTCAAATCCCCTCGCGTGGTGGTGGGGGTCCCTGACGCTGGTCAGTGCTGCCAACATTCTCGTCTGGTTCATGCTGTACCGCGAGTTCTACCCGACGCCTGCCGGCAGCATCAGTGGCGGCTCCGACATCGGGCTGATGTTGCTGCTCTGCGCCGGCTATGTCTTCGGCTGCGCCTTCCGCTCGTTCCTGCCACGCGCCGACGTGCAGCGCATCTGCCTGTTCGACACCTGGCTCTCCAGCGTCTTCGTCGGCCGCACGGTCGCGACCGTGGCCGAACTGTGCTTCGCCGCGCAATGGGCGGTCATCCTGCATCAACTCGGGATCATGACGGGCGCGGAGACGGTCGTGAACATCGCGTGGGTAATCGTGCCCATCATCATCATCGCGGAGTGCTTCTCCTGGTACGCGGTGGTGACGACCAACTTCCTCTTCAACGCGATCGAGAACTCGCTGTGGGCGGTGACGTTTTTCCTCGCGGGCATCGCGTTGTGCCGGCTGATGCCGGAATTCCAGGGACCGGTGCGTTGGGCGCTGATTGCCGGCATCGTCGGCATCGCCTGCTTCCTGGCCTTCCTCGTCACCGTCGACGTGCCGATGTATCTCAGCCGCTGGCGGGCAGGGCATGAAGAGGGCAACAGATTGCTCGGCTTCCTCGAAGGCCTGCATGACGTCTCGACGCGCTGGGTCGTGACCCACGACATCGCGCACTGGAAGGGCGAGCTGACCTGGATGTTCCTGTATTTCACCGCCGCCGTGTGGTCGAGCCTCGCGCTCTGTGCGCTCTACGCGATGGAAGGCTATCTCACCCGCTATCTGGCTTGACGGTTAGACTCCTATCTGATGCGTTTTCTTGACGCGAACCGGTATCCACTTCGCTTGAAAACGCTCTACTTGACGACCAGGCTGCACTTGCTGCGGTCAAGCGGGCGGAAGGCCTGGTCCGGCGGGATGGTCGCGACCAGCTTGACGAAGTCCCACGGCCCTTTGGATTCCTCCGGCGTCTTGACCTGCACCAGGTAGAGATCGTGCACCATGCGCTGGTCCTCGCGGATGCGCCCATGGGGCGTGTAAGCGTCCGAAACGGGCGTCGCCTTCATCTTGGCCATCACCACCGCGCTGTCGTCTGAGTCGGTATCCTTCACGGCTTGGAGATAGTGGCGCACGGCGGAATAGACCCCGGCCTGGATTTGCGACGGCATCGCTTTGCGGCGAGCGAAGAACGCATCGGAGAATTTCCGAGCTGCCGGCGAGACGTCCTCGAAGAACGAGGTGACGATGAGGTCGCCGCGCGTCGCCTTCAACCCGACGGCTTCGATATCGACGTTCTGGAACGACATCGGCACGATCTTGATGCCCTGGTCGGCAAGGCCGAATTCTTCCGCCTGCTTGATCGCGGTGGCGTTGTCGCCGGCGACGTTGATTGCCAGGATTTTTGCGCCCGAGGACTGCGCCTGAAGCAGGAACGAGCTGTAGTCGGGCGTGCCGAGCTGCGCCTTCACGCTGCCGGCGACCTTGCCGCCGAGCGCAGTGATGCGGGCGCGGGCGGTTGCTTCGATCGAGTGGCCGAAGGCATAGTCGCCGGTGATGAAGAACCACGGCTCCTTGCTGGTCTGCATGATGCCGGAGACCACCGCGGTCGCGGTCGAATAGGCGTCCTGGGTCCACTGCACGCTACTCGCTGCACAGGCTTCATCGGTGAGCTGGTTGGCGCCTGCGCCGGAGACGAGGAAGATTTTTCCGTTGCCGCGCACCAGTTCCTGCACCGCGAGCGCGGCACCGGAGCTGCCGCCGTCCGCGATCGCCTGCACGCCGTCGCTGAACCATTTGCGGGCGAGCGAGGCCGCAAGGTCCGGCTTGTTCTGGTGGTCGGCCTGCAGGATCTCGATCGGCTTGCCGTTGATCTTGCCGCCGAACTCCTCGGCCGCCATCCGCGCCGCCTCGACCGAGCCCGGGCCCATCGCGGTCGCGAATATCCCGTTCATGTCGGTGAGGACGCCGATGCGGACGGCCTCGCCCTTGATCTCGGCACGCGCGGTGGCGCCTGCAAGCGCCAGCGTGATCAGCAGGATGGCGGTCGATGTCGTACGAAGCGTGCTCATGGCGTTTCCCGATCCCGTTATCGTTTTGATTGATTGGTGCTGGCGGTCAGGCCGGTTCGGCGATGACCCTGTTGCGCAAGATTCCGATGCCGGAGATCTCGACCTCGACGGTGTCGCCGGGACGCATCCAAAGTGGTGGCGTGCGCTTGGCGCCGACGCCGCCGGGCGTGCCCGTGACGATGACATCGCCGGGGACGAGCGGGCAGATCGCCGAGACGTAGGCGATCAGCTCGGATATCGCGGTGATCAGGAGATCCGTGGTGGTGTCCTGGACGACGGTGCCGTTCAGGCGCGTCTGCAAGGTCAGCTTCGACGGATCGGGGATCTCGTCCGTCGTCACCAGCCACGGGCCGAAGCTGCCGCTCTCGGCAAAGGTCTTGCCGGAGAGGAACTGGCTCGTGTGCCGCTGCCAGTCGCGGACGCTGCCTTCGTTGTAGCAGGAATAGCCGGCGATGTGGTCGAGCGCGCGGCTCGCGGGGATGTGGCGGCCTGCCTTGCCGATGACGAGCGCGAGTTCGCCTTCGTAGTCGAAATCGTCGCTGACTTTCGGCTTCACGATGGGCTGGAGATGTCCGACCTGGCTGCAGGGAAAACGCACGAACAGCGCTGGCTTCTCGGTAACGGTGCGCCCCGTTTCGGCGACGTGGTCGCGATAGTTGAGGCCGACACAGATGATCTTGCCGGGATCGGGAATGACGGGAGCAAAGGTGATCTTGTCGAGTGGATGATCGGGCGCCGCGGACAGGGCGAGCTTTGCCGCCTCGGCAACGCGATTGGTTTCGAGCAACTGCCGCAACGTGGTGCAGCCTGCCATGCGTGTGCCGAGATCGACGACGCCGTTGTCCCTGACGGCCCCGAACGAGGCACGGCCGTTGGCGATGAAAGAGAGCAGCTTCATGAGATATCCTCGAGAGAAGTCGGTCAGGCCGCGGACGGCACGTGGGTTGGAGGCGTGATGGCGGCAATGAGCCGGTCGAGCTCGGTGTCGTTGCGGGCGGTTCCGCGAACGTAGCGGTCGGGGCGAACGAGTGCTGCGATGATGCCGTGCTCGCGTAGCCATGACCCGACGCCCTCGGCATCGTCGCTGGTCAGGATGTCGATTCCTGCCTGCGACAGGGCGAGACGCGACGAGAGCGTGGCCGCGCTCTCGACGAGGAGCATGTGGCTGTAGCCGATCCGGTCATCGCCGCGGCGGCCGTCTTTCAACTCGAACTGCGGCGCCAGATATCCGGCGAGAGGCAGATCGCCGAGCGCGAGGCCGGGGCCGAGCAGCGGCTTTTTGACCTCCAGCTTGACCGGTGCATTCTCGCGGGCTTCGCCGGCGGCAAGGCCCGCTTCGATCGCCTTGGTGTTGATGACGCCGCCGAGGCGGATAGCGAGCTCGATGAACTCGCGCACGTGCGGCTGGCGCTCGCTCTGGTAAGTGTCGAGCAGACTTGCGTCCGCCCGTCCGTGCAGGACTTCGGCAAGCTTCCAGGCAAGGTTGGCGGCATCCCGGACGCCTGCGCACATGCCCTGGCCGAGGAAGGGCGGGGTCTGATGTGCGGAATCGCCGGCGAGTAGCAGACGGCCGCTCCGCCATTGCTGCGCGATGACGGAATGAAAAGTGTAGACCGCGGCGCGCTCGAGTTCGGCATCGTCGGGCGTGATCCAGCGTGACAGCAACTCCCATACATGGGTCGGCTGCACCACATCATGGGAGTCCTCGTCCGGGAGAACCGTGATCTCCCAGCGCCGTCGCGTGCCTGTGCCGCGAACATAGGTCGCCGGCCGGCGCCGATCGCAATGCTGGATGCTGTAGTCGCCGAGATCGTCGCGGTCGCGCTTGAGCAGCACGTCGATCACGAGCCAGCGCTCATGGAAGCCGAGATCGTCCATGCCGGAGCCGATGAAGCGGCGCACCAGAGATCGGGCACCGTCGCAACCGATGACATAGCCGGCGCGGACTTCGCTCAGCTTCCCCTTGGAAAGATCCTCGTAGCGGACGCGCACGCCGGTTTCGTCCTGATCCAGCGCGAACACATCGCAGCGGCTGCGCAAGGCGACGTGCGGCCAGCGCGCGAGGCCAGCGATCAGCACGTCTTCCAGGTCGGGCTGGTGGAAGCGATAGCTGAGATTCCATCCCATCGGCGTCAATGTCTGCGGCCGCGACCAGTCCAGCAGCATCCGGCCGTCGGCGTCGAGAAAGAGCATGCCGGGGCTGAGGATGACATGCGGCAGGATTGCCTCGGCGAGGCCGATGGTCTGGAACACCCGCATGCATTCGTCGTCGAAATGTACCGCGCGTGGCAGATGATAGGTTCGTGCCTCGCGCTCCAGCACCAGCGTCCGCACGCCGCACAGGCCGAGCAGGTTGGCGAGCGTGGCTCCGACCGGGCCGCGGCCGACGATCACCACGTCAAACTCTTCAGGGGCGGATTTATCTTGCATGGGGTTATCTCTTCCCCAAGCGATGCCACCGCATCAACGCCGTCGCGCCAAGTGTCCGCCCAGCGGACGGCCTCGCCTAGATCTCGAGCGGAATGGCCGACGCCGTCTCCCGAAGTTGCGCCGCAAACTGAGCCACCGCCTCGTCAATCCCCAGCGCCGAGCGGATCCAGATGATCGAGATGCAGCCGAATACGACGCCGTTCCGCACGATCGGGACGGCGATCGAGGCGGTCTTGGGATTGTATTCGCCTTCGCTGCGGATCGCGTAGCCCCGCGCTTGCGTCTCGGCGATCATTCGGTCGAGGCGGCCTTCGTCGAGGAAAGGGCGGTCGTCGGCCTCGTCGATCCGGCGCAAATGATTGACGATCAGCTCGCGCTCGCGCAGGGGGCATGCGGCAAGATAGGCGCGGCCCGCTGAGGTCCGCAGCATCGGCAGGCACTTGCCGATCATGCCGCGGTCGATCGAGAGCGGGCTGCGCGAATGCGTGGTCTCCTGCACCACCATCGCGGCGTTCTCGTAAGTCGAGAGATCGACCGGCCAGACCAGGGTCTTGCTCAACTCGGCGAGGAAAGGTGCCGCCGCCTGGCAGATCACCACGCCGGGATCGTAGCCGTCGCCAAGGCTGAGCGCCCGCCGGGTTACGCGAAAACGGTCATCGCTGGCGCTGCGGGCGACATAGCCCAGTTCCTCCAGCGTCTCGAGCAGGCGGTAGACGGTCGGGCGGGGCAGGTCGAGCGCACGCGCGACGTCTCCCGCGCGAATGCCGCCGGAGCGGTTGACCTCGTGCAGCACGTCCAGCCCACGCTTGAAGGCGCGGACGCCCTCAGACTGCCGCGGCTGAGCGTTCCGCGTCCGCTCCTTGGACACTTCGCATTTCCTCCCTTGTGGCGCACGGCCTCGCGATTATCGTCTTTGCGAACGCGAAGCGATTGCGGGCGCTACCGTAGGATCGCGCGCGGCCGGTATCAAGCTCGCCGCAGTACGGCGGACGCAATGCCCTCGGGAGGACGTCGATGGAGATCACCGCGCTCGGCTATATCGGGATCAACTCGCCAGAGGTCGACCAGTGGAGCCGGATGGCGACCGGCCTGCTCGGCATGCAACAGGTCGACCGCGGCGGCAAGATGCGCGCATTCCGCATGGACGACCGCAAGCAGCGCCTGATCGTCGACGGCAGCAGCGATGCCGGCCTGGCGGTGATGGGATGGGAAGTTCCGTCGACCGCCGAGCTCGATCAGTTGGCCGGGCGGCTGGAAGGCCATGGCGTGAAGGTGACGCGCGGCTCGCGCGCGCTGGCCGACGAGCGGCATGTGGCCGAACTGATCGTGTTCGGTGATCCCGCCGGCAATCGGCTGGAGGCCTTCTGCAAGCCGGAGCTTGCGACCGAGCCTTTCAAGCCGGGACGGCCGATCTCGGGTTTCCGCACCGGTGCGCTCGGCATGGGGCACGTCGTGCTCAATGTCGAGGACGTCGAGCCGCTGGTGCCGTTCTATCGTGACGTGCTCGGCTTCCACGTCTCCGATTTCGGCCTCAAGCCCTACGGACTTTATTTCTTCCACGTCAACGGCCGCCATCACTCCTTTGCTATGGTTGGCTCGGGGCGGAAGGCGCTGCACCATTTCATGGTCGAGCTTGGCAGCCTCGATGATGTCGGGCAGGGCTACGACCTCGCGCAGCTGGACGACGGCCGCGTCGCCTATACGCTCGGACGGCACACCAACGACCACATGACGTCGTTCTACGTGAACACGCCGTCCGGCTTCTTCATCGAATATGGCTGGGGCGGGCGCGTGATCGAGCCTGCGACCTGGCAGCCGCACGAGACCTTTGACGGCCCGTCGCTGTGGGGCCACGAGCGGCTCTACATGCCCGAGGAGCAGCGCAAGCGCCTGCGAGAAATGCGGCTCGACGCAGCGTCGCGTGGTGTTCGCGTGGCCGACCCCCGCGTGCCGCCGCTGAACTGCGCATGGCTGGATTCAGTGGTCGCGCGGGAGTAATCTAGGGCGGATACGATCAGCCCTCGCCGAGATCGACCTCTGTCAATATTCCCTGGCGCAGCGCCAGCCGGACCAGCTCGATGTCGGAGCCGACGCCGAGCTTGTCCTTGATCAGGGAATGCAGGTTCGCCACCGTCTTCGGGCTGACATGGAGCGTCTCGGCGATCTCCTCTGTGGTGTTCTCGGCGAGCAGCAGCCGCATCACCTCGAACTCGCGCGGCGTGAGGACGTCGGCGGCCGAGCTTTCCCCGGCGAGCCGGCTCAGCGCGAGCTCATGGTCGATGTCGGGGCTGATGGCGATCTTGCCGGCGAGCACGTCCATCACGGCGCGCACCAATGTCTCCGGCGGACTGGTCTTGGTGACATAGCCCCTCGCGCCGGCGCGGATCGCCTGCACGGCAAAGCCGGCATTTTCATGCATGGTGAAGACGAGGATCCTCGCGCCCTTGTCCCACTGCCTGATGCGCCTGACGGCCTCGATGCCGCCGATGCCGGGCATACTCAGATCCATGATGACGAGGTCGGGCGCCTCCGATTTGTAGAGACGGTAGGCCTCCGCGCCGTCGGCGGCTTCGGCGATGACGCGAAGTCCCGGCTGCTTCTGGAGCACGGAGCGATAGCCCTCGCGGACGACGGAATGGTCGTCGACCAGCAGAATGGTCGCGTCGGCCGCGCTCATGCGGCGTGCTCCAGCGGCTGCCGATCGGCGGGTCCGAGCGGGATGACCACGCGCAGTGCGGAGCCGCCGTTCGGCGCGGCCTCGAAGCTCAATTGGCCGCGCAGGGCTGCGACGCGCTCGCGCATGCCGAGCAGGCCCATTCCGGATTTCGCGACGGGATCGGTCGCGCGTCCGTCGTCGTCGATCGCAAGCGCGATCTCGCTGGCCCCCATCGTCAATTCCAAGCTGACCCGCGTGGCGACGGCATGCTTGGCGGCGTTGGTGAGCGCCTCCTGCACGATCCGGTAGAGGCTGGCGCTGATCGTGGCCGGCAGGGTCTCGAATGCGCCGTCGAACCGGATCGAGAAGCGCGTCTCGCCGCGGCTGCGCCCGTTCCAGCCCGCGACGAGGCCTTCGAGGCTGGCGACGAGCCCGAGCTCCTCGACATCCGGCGGCCGCAGCCGGAACAGCGTGCCGCGCAACGTCTCCATCATGCCGGTTGCGGTCCGCGCGATGCCGTCGCATTCGCCAAGCAGGGAAGGGCAGTCCTGCGCGGCGGTCTGGCGGGCGGAGGAGGCGAGCGCGCGGATTGCGGCGAGCGACTGGCCGAACTCGTCATGCAGCTCGCGCGCGAGATGGCGGCGCTCCTCGTCCTGGAGCGCGATCAGCTTCCGCGTCAGCTCGCTGCGTTCGGCAAGCGCGGTGTCGAGGCTTTCGGCGAGATGATTGAATCCGTCGCGGATCGCGGAGAGCTCGGCAAGGTCGAACGGCGGCAGCCGCGTGGTGAGGTCGTTGGCGGCAATCCGCTCGAGGCCGGTGCGGATCATGCGGGTGGGGCGCAGCGCCCGTGCAAGCGCGGCGTAGACCAGCGCGCAGAGCAGCGGCAGGGCGATCGCCAGCGCGAGCATCAGGCGGCCGGCCTCGTGCCAGGCCTCCGCCGTCTGCACGGCCGGCTCGACCGAGACCACGGCGTCGCCGAGCTTCGCTCCGCGCACGATCACGGGCCGTGCCGCTTCGCGGCCGGGGTCGAACAAGCTGCGATAGAAGGCCACGAAGGCTTGCGGCGGCGGGCTCGCCGGGGCAGGCGCGCCGCTGCAGAAGCGCTGGAGGATGTCGCCGCTCGTGCCGCGGAACGCCAGGCACAGGCCGGGCGTCATCACATAGGCCGAAACGGGGTCGAGGTTGGGAAAGTCCGAGCGCGGGCTGGCGACCCACTGGATCTTGCCCTGCTGCAGCTCCAGCGTCTTCGCCACGATGGCGGCGATAGCGTCGAGGCGCGCGTGCGCCGCGCGGTCGGCCGTAATCAGGAAATAGGCGGAGATGGCGGCGAAGCAGGCGGCCGATATCGCGGCCACGCGCAACGTCAGACGGACTTTGAGATCGAACCTCGGGCGGTTCCACATCGGCGGGCACCTGGTGCGAACGGGTTTGTCGCGGCCCCATTAGACGGCAGAACGCATCCGGCGCAAAGCCGCCAGGTACTAGTGCGGTGCACCGTCGTGAAATTTTCCCGGCCGTCGCCGGGACCGGCGCCGCTGCATGGCCTGATTCCGCCGTCCAGATTGCGGGTCGCTCCGTCACACGAGGCCCGCTCATGCACCTGCGCCGGTTGATCCTCTCTGCTTGTCTCCTCTTCGTCCTCCCGGCGTCTTATGCGCCGGCCCGCGCCGAGACGTCCATCGGCGTCGCCATGGACGACTTCAGTTATACCGATACGTCGGCTGAGCCGGCCAACCAGACCGCCGCCCACGAGCGACGGCTGTCGGCGTTCATGTCCGCGCTCCGGCAAGACATCGGCGGGGACCGGCGCTACCGGCTCGTGCCCTCGGCCCAGGACGGCGCGGCGTTCAAGGTCATCGGCGGCATCCAGAAGACGAGCACGCTGGTACAATGGGCCAAGGTCGCCGTGATCGATGTCGGCGCCAAAAAGATCGTGATGGACAAGCTCTATACCTTCCGCGGCGACAATGACGAATCATGGCAGCGTGCCGAGATCTTCGTGTCCCGCGAGGTCATGGCCGCGCTCGGCACACCCGCGCCGATTGCGCTGTCGGTGTTCGAATTCGAGCTCGAGGACAACACCGCGGCGCCGGCCACCGGCCTCGCCGCCGCAGATGCATCCTTTCTGGCCGAAGTGACCGGCAGTGTCCGCGACGCCCTTGGCCGATCCGGCCGCTACCGGATCGTCGATGTCGGCAGCGCAAACGAGGAGGCGGTGAAGGCGCGCGCTTTGCGCGACTGCGGCGGCTGCGAGGCGGCGATTGCGCAAGGGCTCGGTGCGGATCAGTCGCTGATCGGGGTGGTGCGGCGGGTCAGCCGCACCGAGTATACGCTCGGCTTCCAGGTGCGCGATGCCAGGACCGGCGCGGTGCTGGCACGCGGTGACAGCGGGCTGCGCCTGGGCGCGGACTATTCGTGGAAACGGGGCGCGGTGCGGCTGGTCAGCGACCGGCTGATCGAGAACCAATAGAGCGTTTTCGAGCGAAGTGGATACCGGTTCGCGTGAAGGAAACGCGTCAAGACAAGAATCTAGAGCTTCGGTTCTGATTCAATCAGAACCGAAAAAGCTCTAGCGGCGCTCATCGCTCAGAACGTCAGCTGCACCTTCATCGACTGCGAGCGGTCGCTGGCGAGCTCGAACGCCGCGACCGCGTTCTCGAACGGCATGGTCGCCGTGATCAGCGGCTTCACGTCGATCAGGCCTTCGCCCATCAGCCGCACCGCGAGCTCGAATTCGGGATCGAAGCGGAAGGTGCCGCGCAGCTGCAATTCCTTGGCGACGATGGAGTTGATCGGCAGCGTCATCTCGCCGCCGAGGCCGAGCTGCACCAGCGTGGCACCGGGCCTGAGCACGTCGAGTGCGGTGCGGAGTGCGGCCTGGTTGCCGGAGGCCTCGAACAGCGTGTCGAACACGCCCTTGCCGGTGCGCCAGGGATCGAGCGCCGTGGCGTCGGCCGCGACATTGATGGCGTGAGTGGCGCCGAGCTTTTTGGCGACCGCAAGCGGCGCCTCCGCGACATCGGTGACCACGATCTCGGCCGCGCCGCCGAAGCGCGAGACCAGAATCATGAGCGCGCCGATCGGGCCGCAGCCGGTGATCAGCACGCGCTTGCCGAGCAGGGGGCCGGCCTGCTTGCCGGCATGCAGGCACACCGCGAGCGGCTCGGCGACCGCGGCTTCCGCCAGCGACAGCTTGTCGGCGATCGGAACGGCTTGCGCCGCATCGACCGTGACGAATTCGCGAAAACCGCCCTGCACATGGGGAAAGCGCATCGCGCTGCCGAGGAAGCGCATGTCGAGGCACTGGTTGCGCATGCCTTCCTGGCAATGCAGGCACTGGCCGCACGGCTTGCTCGGATTGACCGCGATGCGGGTGCCCGGCTTCACATTCGTGACGCCGTCACCGACGGCTGCGACCACGCCGGCGATCTCGTGGCCCAGCGCCATCGGCTGCTGGATGCGCACGACGCCGAAGCCGCCGTGATGATAGTAGTGCAGATCGGACCCGCAGATGCCGCCGTTCGCGATTTTGACGCGAACTTCACCCGGACCGGGCGTTGCATCCGGATAGCTGTCGATCCGCAGATCTTTCGGTGCGTGAATGACGACGGCGCGCATGATTGGCTCCCTCAGCGTTTCGCGGCTCACATCGCAGCGATCATGCCGCCATCGATATAGATGATCTGGCCGTTGACATAGGTCGAGGCATCCGACGCCAGGAAGATCGCGGCGCCCACCAGCTCGTCCGGTCGGCCCCAGCGCTTGGAGGGAACGCGGCCCATCAGCCAGTTGTTGAAGTCGGTGTTGTTGACCAGCGCCTCGTTCATGTCGGTCAGCATATAGCCGGGGCCGATCGCGTTGGCCTGGATACCGTGCTGGGCCCATTCCACCGCCATCGAGCGGGTCAGGTTCTTGATGCCGCCCTTGGCGGCGGTGTAGGGCGCAATCGTGGGCCGCGCGAGCTCGCTGCCGAGCGAGCCGATATTGATGATCTTGCCGTGCTTGCGCGGGATCATGCGCTTGGCCGCCTCGCGGCCGATCACGAAGGCGCTGGTGAGGTTGGTCTCGATCACCTTGCGCCACTCGTCAGTGGTGAACTCCACCAGCGGCTTGCGGTGCTGGATGCCGGCATTGTTGACGAGAATGTCGACCGCGATGCCTTGTCTGTCGAAGTCGTTGAAGGCGGCGACGATCGCCGGCTCGTCGGTAACGTTGAAGGCGGCGCCTTCGGCCTGGTGGCCGGCGGCGCGAAACTCGGCGACGGCCTGCTCGACACGCTTGGGATCGACGCCGTTGATGATCAGCCTGGCGCCGGCCTTGGCCATGCCCTCGGCAATGGCGCGGCCGAGGCCGCGGGAGGAGCCGGTCACGAGCGCGGTGCGGCCGGAAAGGTCGAACAGGGCGGTGCTCATCTCAAAATATCCTCAGACGTTGGAACGGCGCACGGTCAGATCGGAGCGGTCGAATACGGCGGGCAGAAGGTCGACGCCGAGGCCGGGGCCTTCCATCGGATAGACAAAACCGTCCTTGATCGTGGGCATGGTGGTGACGAGCTCATTGTACCAGCCCTTGTAGAAGGCGCGCACCGATTCCTGGATCAGCGTGTTGGGCTGGCTGAACGACATGTGGATGGCGGCGATGAAGCCGATCGGGCCGATGCAGTCGTGCGGTGCGAAGGGCCGGTGATAGGTCTCGGCCATCGCCGCGATCTTGCGCCCCTCGGTGAGGCCGCCGGTCCAGCACAGATCCGCCATCACCACATGCATGGCGTCGCGGTCGAGCATGTCCTTGTAGGGGAAGCGCGAGCCCAGCGTCTCGCTGGCGCAGACCCAGACGTCGGTGCAGCGGGCGTATTCGGCCAGCGCCTGCGGCGAGTTCATCCGGATCGGGTCTTCGTACCAGGTCGGCTTGTAGGGCTCGAGCGCGCGCGCGATCTGTTTTGCGGTCGGCAGGTTCCAGAGCGAATGAAGCTCGACCATGATCTCCATCTTGTCGCCGACGGCTTTCCGGATCTTCTCGAACGGCTCGATCGCCTGCTTCATCTGCGCGGCGGAGATGTAGAGACCCTTGTTCTCCTGTGCCGCCGGATCGAATGGCCAGATCTTCATGGCGGAGATGCCGCTCTCCAGCAGATTCTCGGCAAGCGCGTCGGCGTGGTTCATGAAGCCGTCGAGGTCCTCGTAAGGACTCTTGGAACCACCGAGATTCCAGTTGGCGACCGGGCTGATATTGGTCGAGCGGACATATTGGGTGCCGGCGCAGGTGTTGTAGATGCGCTGCTTGTCGCGGCAGAGGCCGCCGAGCATCTGGTGCACCGGCTGATTGCAAACCTTGCCGAACAGGTCCCACAGCGCGATGTCGATCGCCGAGGCCGCGCGATATTCGACGCCGGTGGACGACTGCGCCATCGGCAGGTTCAGCATGTCGCGGTGAATCGCCTCGATGTGCAGCGGATTGCGGCCGAGCAGGCGGCCGGCAAAGGTGTCGTGGATCTGCGCCTCGACTGCGCCGGCGCCGTAGAAGGTTTCGCCGAGTCCGATCATGCCGGTGTCGGTGTGGACGCGCACCCAGATGACGTTGGAGAATTCTTCGGTGCGCAGCGTTTCGATCGACGTGATCTTCACGGCAATACTCCTCCCATCGCAGGCGCGCGCAGCGCCGTCTTGTTGTCATTCCGCACCGCAACATGGTGCGGGCACATGCGAAGTCTTACGCCTGCTTGTAATATATCACAACATGTTTTAAGGATATCACCAATAAGGCGCCGCCTTGCAACGACGGCGCGGGCCGAGGGGAGAGGACAACATGGCAACGCGCAAGCGCGCGCTCGAGGTGGTGAGGAACGGCGACGGCGAGGGCAAGCCCTCCCGGCGCAACCGCCTCAACTTCTTCGAGCTGGCCTATCAGAAGATCGAAGAGCTGCTCGTTCATTGCGAGCTCAAGCCCGGCCAGTTCATGACGATGCTGGAATTGCAGCACATCACCGGCTTCGGCCGCACGCCGGTTCATCACGCCGTCAATCGTCTCTCCGCCGATACATTGATCATCATCCGTCCGCGCCACGGTCTGCGCATTGCGCCGATCGATCTGGCGCGCGAGCGCATGCTGCTGGCCTTGCGCCGCGACATGGAGCGCTTCGTGATCCGGCTTGCGGCCGATCGCGCCAGCCTCTCGCACCGCAATCAGGCGCTGCACATCGAGCGTCTCTTGCGCGAGCGCCGCGCCACTCTGACCCTCGACGAGTTCAACAATATCGACCGCCGCATCGACGCTCTGGTGCTGGAGGCGGCAGGCGAACCGTTTCTGGTGCACACGCTGCGGCCCTTGCACACGCTGTATCGACGCATCGGCTATATCCACCACCGGTTCATGCCGGGACAGGCCGAACTGTCAGGCACGATTGATCATCACCTCGCCATTCTCGCTGCGGTCGCCAGCCGCCGCGTCGAGGACGCGGTCAAGGCGAGCGATGCATTGATCGACTACATGGGCGAGATGTTCACCGGCATGGAGGTGGGGATCGACCCGCGCCTGCTCGATTGCAGCATCGAGCCGCTGCTCGGCACGTAAAAGAGTTTTCAGGAGAGGACCAGACATGTCAACGATGGCGATGCCACAACCGACCGCGAGCGAAGCCGCGGTCCGCTACCTCATCACGAACTACAGTCCCAAGGGCAACAAGGTCGGCTGGCTGATGATGGCCTCGATCCTGGTCGAAGCCTGGGACCTCTATTCGATCGCCTTCGTGCTGATCTTCATCAAGGAGCAGTTCAATCCCGATCCGCTGATGCTGGGTCTGGCCGCCGCCGGTACGCAGGGCGGCGCCCTGATCGGTGCGCTGCTCGGCGGCTGGCTCTCCGACAAGATCGGCCGCCGCATCATGTTCCTGTCCACGATGGTGCTGTTCATCGTGCTGGCGCTGGCGCAGGCCTTCGTGCCCAATGTGTTCTGGCTCGTCGTGATCCGCTTCCTGCTCGGCATTCCGCTCGGTTCGGACATCTCGACCGGCTACACCTACATCATGGAATCCATGGCCAAGGGTGAGCGCGAGGTCATGGGCAACCGCTGGCAGTTCATGTTCGCGGTCGGTGAGGTCCTGACCATCGGCGTCATCGTGATCTTCCTGCTGCTCGACATCAACCACGAGACGCTGTGGCGGGTGACGCTCGGCCTTGGCGCGCTGCCGGCGCTGATCATCCTGGTCATGCGGCACGACGTGCCGGAGACGGCGGTGTGGCTGGTGCAGAAGGGCCGCTATCGCGAAGCCAAGCAGGTTGCGCGCGAGATGTTCAACGACGATCTCGCCATGCTGCCGGACCATGACGTGGAGGTGCCCAAGGTCTCCACCCGCGCCTTCCTTGCCGACCTCAGGAAGGATCCGATCCGCTGGCGCGCCACGATCTACGGCTGGATCGCCTGCTTCGCGCAAGCCAGCGAGTTCTCGACCTTCGCGTTCTACCTGCCGGTGCTCTTTGTCATGGTCGGCGTGTCGAGCGTGCTCGGCATCAATCTGGTGACGATGGCGCTGTTCTCCTTCGCCGCCGTGTCGGGCTGGGTCGGTCCGCTGCTGACGCCGAAGATCGGCCATCGCGGCATCTCGATCGCGGGCTTCTCGATCGTGCTTGTCTCGCTGCTGGTCGCGGCCTTCGCGCTCTACACCGACAACAAGATCCTGCTGCCGTTCGCGGCCGCCGCGATGCTGTGGGGCCATTATTGGGACGCGTCGAACTGCATGACGATCCCGACCATGGTCGCCAAGCCGAAATATCGCGGCACCGCCAGCGGCTTCGCCTACATGTTCGTGAAGCTGCCGTCGTTCCTGGCGATCTTCCTGTTCCCGACGGTGTTCGCTGCGATCGGGCAGGCGAATGCCACGCTGATGGTCGCGATCTTCCCGCTGATCGGATTGCTCGCCGCAATCTTCATCCTGCCGGAAGTCTACGGCTACGAGAACGATTGACGATGCGTGACCCGGTCGCGGCCGTCGTGGCCGCGATCGGGCTTCTCCTGCTACGGGCTCAGGAAGACGGGATCGATCCCGCTGCCATGACTGAGCAGGCCGATCGCCTGAAGCTGGGCACTGTGCAGGTCGATCTGCACGATGGCGAACAGGGTCAGCAGCACCACGACGGAGACGACAAGCAGGGGATGGGATGTCTCCCCTTGGCCTTCAGCGGGCGCGATGAAGCTCTGGATTTCGCGACGCAGGGAAAAGCTCTGCGGCAGCGCTTTTGATTGAATCTGCATGATGAACCTTCCTTCCCGCGCGGTATCAGGCTGCGCGACAAGTCCAAGTATAGGCCCGGCTTCAGCGGCGACATTGATGCGCCGCAAACTGCGCGTGATTACCTGATCGCGGCCGCAAGCGCCGCGATCAGGGCGGGCGGCGTCACCAGCAGTCCGAGCTTGAGGAACGGCCAGGCACCGACTTCGATCTTCTCCCGCCGCAGCGCCACCAGCCACAGGATGGTGGCGAGCGAACCGGTCACCGACAGATTGGGCCCGAGATCGACGCCGATCAGGATGGCGCTGACGACCGGCGCCGGCAAATGATCGCTGGCGGCGACCGAGCCTGCGACGAGACCGACGGGCAGATTGTTGGCGATGTTGTCGGCGATCGCGGTGGCGATGCCGACGCTCCAGGCCGCCTTCGTCACGGATTGCCCGACGGCTTCATGCAGCAGCGCGCTGAGCTGCCCGATCACGCCGGTCTTGATCAGCGCTTCCACCATCACGAACAGCCCGCCGACCAGCGGCAGCACGCTCCAGGAGACGCCGTGCAGCACCGGCAGCGGCGATTGCCGGCTGACCAGCAGCACGATCGCGGCGGTCACCACGCCGCAGACGAAGGTCGGCAGGCCCAATTGCTTGTCCAGCGCGGAGGCCGTGACCAGCACGACGCCGATCGCCACGATGCCGATTGCGGTGAGCTTGCCGCCGCGGCCGAGCTTTGGATGCGGCACGTTGCGCGCGATCGTCTCTTCCTTCAGGGGGCGGTGCTGGGTCAGGCGCAGCACGACATAGGTCAGCAGGATCGAGGCCGCCGAGGGCAGGGCGAACAGGCGCAGCCATTCGGTGAGCGCAGGCATGTGCGCCCCGAACACGACGAGATTGGCCGGGTTGGAGATCGGCAGCACGAAGCTGGCGGCGTTGGCGATGAAGGCGCAGACGAACAAATAAGGCAGCGGCTTGGCGCCGGCCGCGCGCGTCGCGGCATAGACCGCGGGCGTCAGCACGATCGCGGTGGCGTCGTTCGAAAGCAGGACGGTGACGAGCGTGCCGACGATGTAGATCAGCAGGAACAGCCGCTGCGGCGAGCCGCCGGCATATTCCACGGCAAGCGCTGCGAGGTAGTCGAACAGGCCCTCGAGCCGCGCCAGCTCGGCGATCAGCATCATGCCGATCAGGAAGAGATAGACATCGACGCCTTTCTCGATGCCCGTCAACGCATCCCGCCACGGCAGCAAGCCGAGCAACACCAGCGCGCCGGCGCCGATGACGGCCCAGATCGCCTCCGGCAGGCGAAAGGGCCGGATGATGACGCCTGCGGTCGCGGCGACGATGATGCTCCAGGCCCAGATGGCGTCAGACGGCACGGTCAGTCCTCGAAATGGAAAGGCTTCATTCGGCAGCGATAGCGGAAGCTGCCGCCGCTGTCTTCCCCCGGGGGCGCAGATCGCCGTCTGTGATTTGCCGCGTCTCGGGCAGCGCGACAAAACAGACGGCGGCGCCGATCGCGGCCAACACACCGAGCGTGAGGAACGCCGCGCTGTAACCCGCGCCAACCACGACGAAGCCGGCGAGCGTCGTCGACAGCGCCGCGCCAATGCTCTGGGCGGTGATGACGGCGCCTTGCGCGACGTTGAACCGGCCGGTGTTGCGCATGAGATCGGCGACGATGACGGGGAAGATCGCGCCAAAAATGCCGGCACCGACGCCGTCGAGAAGCTGCACGCCGACCAGCCAGAACGGATTGTCCGAAAGCGTATAGAGCGCTCCCCGAAGCGGCAGGATCAGGAGCGCGGCGAGGAAGAAGCGCTTGTGGCCCCAGCGGTCGGCCTTCGCGCCCACCAGCATCGCGAACGGCACCATCACCAATTGCGCCGCGACGATGCAGGCCGACATCAGGCTGGTGCCCGTGTTCTTGTCTTGCAAGGCGAGCTTTTGCCCGACAAGCGGCAGCATCGCGGCGTTGGAGAGATGAAAGAGCAGGACACAGATCGCGAAGACGAGCAGGGGACGACAGGTCAGGAGTACACTGAGGCCGGAGGCATGTTCGGGCCGCTCGTTCGCGTCTGCGTCGTCGAGCCCGCGGGCGAGATCGTGATCGATCGCGCGGGCGGGGATCGCAAGGATGCTGACGAGGCTCGCGACCGCCATGGCGCCGAGAAGGTAGAACACGACGGTCGGGCCGAACCAATAGGCGGAGAGACCTGCGAGCCCGGCTGCGACCGCATTGCCCGCGTGATTGAATGTCTCGTTGCGGCCGATCCGCCGGGTGAAGGCGGCATGGCCGAAGATGCCGAGCGAGACCGCGGCGATCGCCGGCGGAAACACCACGGCGGCAGCCTGCGCGATGCCTTGCGAGATCGCAACTGCCAGGAAGCCTGGAAACAGCGGCAGCGACAACGAGGCGAACGTCACCATGATGGCGGCGATCACCATCACCAGCCGCTTGGACCGCGTCGCATCGACCAGCGCTCCGGCCGGCGTCTGCGCCACGATGCCGGCGATCGTCGCGATCGACATGACAAGGCCGATGCGCGCTTCGTCCCACCGTTGCTCGGTGAGGAGATAGACGGCGAGATAGGGACCGAGCCCGTCGCGAACGTCGGCGAGGAAGAAATTGGCCGCATCCAGCGCGCGCCCGGCACGCCTTGCCTGATCGGGGTCGTCATCGGGGTTTCGGCTCGACATCGGTCTCTCGATCGAGGCTCAAATTCGCCCCGGCAGCAACCGTCGTGATGCCGGCCTGGTTCCACGGATCGGAGGGCTCCTCAAAACTTGACCGCCAGCAGCACCGCGCCGGCGCCGATCATGGCGATGCCGACCCAGCCTTGGGCCGTCGGCCGCTCGCCGAGAAAGGCGAATGCGAACAGGGCCACGAGCACGACGCTGAGCTTGTCGATCGGCGCCACCAGCGTGGCGGGGCCGAGCTTCAGCGCGCGAAAATAACATAGCCATGACGCACCGGTCGCAAGTCCCGACAGCACCAAGAATAGCCAGGTCTTCGACGAGACTTCTGACGGCACGGCGAATTGCCCTGTGAAGACCAGCAGCACCGAGAAGGCAAGCAGTACCACGATGGTGCGGATGAACGTCGCCAGATCCGGATTGATGTTCTCGACACCGATCTTGGCGAAGATCGCAGTCAGCGCCGCAAAGCAGGCGGAGAGCAGCGCCCAAATCTGCCAGGCGGAGAGGAAGGCGGGTTTCACGAGCGTCTTACTTTCGTTTGGTCGTCGTGCGGATCGCAGCTTGCCAAGTCCCCAGCCGTCGTCCCGGCGAAGGCCGGGACCCATAACCCCAGGGAGGAGTTTTGCGAAGAACGACGTTGCTTGTGCCACAAGAGAGATCACGCGGTATGGGTCCCGGCCTTCGCCGGGACGACAAGAAGCTCACCGCGTCACCGACAGCTTTGTCGTGATCGCCTTGCGCAAAATGCGCGACAGCGATTCCACCGAATACGGCTTCTGGATCAGCTCGAAACCGCGATGGGCGTTCTCGGCGAGAACGTTGCTGTAACCAGAGGTGAGCACGACGGGCAGCCCCGGATAGCGTTCGCGGATGATGCCGGCGAGCTCGACGCCGTTCATGCCGGGCATGATGACGTCGGAGAAGACCAGGTCGACGGCGAACTCGTTCTCGCCGAGGATGGCGAGAGCCGCATTGGCGTTGGCGACGCGGCGGACGACATAGCCGAGGTCTTCCAGGAGCTCCGTGGAGAAGCGGCCGACCTCGTCATCGTCTTCCACCACCAGCACGCGATAGCCGCGCCCGGTGGCCGCGGCCTCATAGGTCAGCGCTGCGGCTTCCTGATCCGTCGCGGGGCTCTGCGCCTGCGGCAGATAGATGGTGAAGGTCGCGCCTTCACCCTGCGTGCTCGTCACGGCGATGTCGCCCTCGGACTGCTTCGCGAAGCCGAAGGCCTGGCTCAGGCCGAGGCCGGTGCCCTTGCCGACCTCCTTGGTGGTGAAGAACGGTTCGAAGATGGTCTCGATGTTTTCCGGCGCGATGCCGCTGCCGGTGTCGGCGACCGAGATCGCGACATAGTCGCCGCCGCGCGCCGATTGCGCGCGCAGGCTGGGGATGCCCTGAACTTTCCGGACTGCGATGGTGAGGCGGCCTTCGCCGTCCATGGCGTCGCGGGCGTTGATGGCGAGGTTGATCAGCGCGGTCTCGAATTGCGCGATATCGGCGACCGTGAAGCAGTCGCCATCATGAACCTCCACCGCGATTTCGATGCGGCCACCGACCAGCGGGCGGACCAGTTGCGCGACGCCTTCAACCTGGCTGCCGACGTTGAAGATCTGCGGTTTCAACGGCTGCCGCCGTGCAAACGCCAGCAGCTGGGCGGTCAGCTTGGAGGCACGCTCGACGGTGTCGGAGATGGCATCGACATAGCGGCGGCGGCGCTCCTCCGGCAGTTCGCGGCGGCGCAGGAAATCAGTGGCCGAGCGGATGATGGTGAGCAGATTGTTGAAGTCGTGCGCGACGCCGCCGGTGAGCTGGCCGATCGCCTCCATCTTCTGCGATTGCCGCAGCGCTTCCTCGCCGCGGCGGCGCTCGGTGATGTCCACCGCCTCGGGCACCGCGCCGGTGATGTTGCCGTGGCGGTCGAGCACCGGGCGCATGCCGAACTCGAAATCGCGCTCGCCGACGGGAAGGCGCAGGCGCATCTCCAGCCGCACGGCTTCGCCTTTGAGCACGGTGTCGAAGGCCTCGCGCACCCGCGCGCTCATGCCCTCCGTCGTGCTGAACCAGGGCGTCTGCCACAACGGCTTTCCAATCACGTCCGCAGAGCTCGCCTTGATGGCGTCGAGCACGGTCGTGTTGGCGTAAAGCAGCTCGCCCCTGAGATTGACGAGGCCCTGATACTGGTTGCTGGTCTCCAGGATCGCACGCAGCCGCGCCTCGTTGGATTCGAGCTCGGCGGTGCGCTGGACGATGCGTTCTTCCAGCGTCTCGTTGAGCTGCCGGAGCTCGATCTCGGCCTGCTTGGCCACCGTGATGTCATGGGCGACGCCGATGAAGCCGATGTGCCTGCCGGTCGGGTCCCAGCGCGGCTGCGATTCCGAACGCAGCCAGCGCCATTCGCCGTCGGCGTTCTTGTAGCGGGCTTCCAGCACGAACGGTTTGAGCGATGCTTCACCCTGGACGGACTGCTGCAGCACATGCGGCAGGTCGTCCGGATGCAGCACCTTGCGCCAGTCGAAGGCAATCGCCTGGTCGTAGGGCAGGCCGACGAAATCGACATAGGCCTGGTTGGCAAAGGACCGTGTGCGGTCGAGTTTCGTGACCCAGATCGGCACCGGCGCGCTGTCGGCGATCAGCCGGAAGCGCTCCTCGCTCTCGCGCAGGGTCTCGCGCACCAGCATCTGGTCGGTGACGTCGATATGGGCGCCCACGAGGCGGATGGCGCGGCCGTCGCCGTCGCGCTCGATCTTGGCGACGACGCGGATCCAGCGGGTCTCGCCGTCGCTCGGACGGATGATGCGGTATTCGGCGGTGTAGTCTTCGCTGGTGCCGGCCAGCGCCTCGAGGAAATGTCTGACGGTCGCGTCCCGGTCGTCGGGATGAATGCGATTGATCCAGTCCTCGTGCGACTCGTCGGCGGCCTCAGGCGGCAGGCCGTGGAGCATCAGATATTCCGGCGAACGGCGGTTCTTGAAGCCTTCGCGGAAGTCGACCTCGAGACCGCCGACCTTGCCGATGCGCTGGATGCGCGCTAGCTCGGCTTCGCGCTCCTGGAGCGCGCGATAGGCGTTGTCGCGCTCGCGCGCGACGTCTTCCAGGTGCTGGCGCAGCCTTTCGGCGGCGATGGTCTCGGGCAAAGGATCGTTCAAGGCGTTGGCCGTTGTGATGCGAGAGCGCACGTGGCGGACCGATATTCACACAGACGAAGCGTGAAGGCCATTGCTCAAAGGGAATATGGAAAGAAAGGCGTCGCCGAATGCAGTGTGGTTGGTATGAACGAACGCCGGGTCTGGCTATTTGTTCCGAACATTGGAACGATGAGCCCCCGCGCGCGTATCTGCGAGGCGCCACAACTTTCATTCAAAAAACTCCCATTCCGAAGAGGCTAAATCTTGAAGCTCTTTGTCTGCCAGGCCTGCGGCAACGTCCTGTATTTCGAGAACCGCGCCTGCGAACGCTGCGGCCATCGGGTCGCCTTCCTACCCGAAAAGGAGACGATGTCAGCGATCGAGCCCGACGGCGAGGTCTGGGCCACGCTCGCCGACAAGGGCAGGGGACGCATGCCGTGCCGCAATGCCGAATATGATTCCTGCAACTGGCTGACGGATGCAGGTGATACCACCGGCTATTGCCGCGCCTGCCGCCACAACGGCATCGTGCCGGACCTGTCGGATCAGGCGCAACTCGCCGGCTGGCGCGAGCTGGAGGTGGCGAAGCACCGGCTGTTCTATTCCCTGATCCGCTGGAAGCTGCCGCTCCAGACCCGGCAGGACAATCCCGAACACGGCCTGATCTTCAATTTCCTCGCCGACGATCCGCAGAGCGGGCAGAAGGTTCTGACTGGCCACGACAACGGCCTGATCACGATCGCGCTGACCGAGACCGACGACATCGAGCGCGAGCGGCGCAGGCTGGAGATGGGCGAGCCCTACCGGACGCTGCTTGGGCATTTCCGCCACGAGGTCGGGCACTATTTCTGGGACGTGCTGGTGCGCGACGGCGGCAAGCTGGACGAATGCCGCGCCGTGTTCGGCGACGATTCCGCCGATTACGGCCAGGCCTTGCAGCGCCACTATGCCGAAGGCGCGCCGCCGGACTGGCAGCAGAACTACGTCTCGGCCTATGCGACCATGCATCCCTGGGAGGATTTCGCCGAAACCTGGGCGCACTATCTCCACATCGTCGACACCCTGGAGATGGCCTCCGAGTTCGGCATGGAGGTGCGCCCCAAGGTCGACCGCGACGGGGAGTTGACGACGCGCATCCGCTTCAACCCTTACGAGGCGAGGGACGTCGAGGCGATCGTCAACGCATGGCTGCCCTTCACCTTCGCCATGAACAGCGTCAACCGCGCCATGGGCATGCGCGACCTCTATCCGTTCATCCTCTCGCCGACCGTTGTCGACAAGCTCGGCTTCATTCACGGCCTGGTCCGGAACGTGGCCAAGCCCGGGAAGCCGTAGCCCGTCCGGGGCCCGCCAGGCCCGTTTCGGTCTTGCGCTGGTACGCCAGAGGACCCGGATTTTGACCGTTGCCTCCGGCCGATTTTGATGTACCACGGGAGCCACACGGCCCATCCCATAGGCCCCAACGGCCAGGGATGGGTCCCGCCCAAGGTCGAGACTCAAGAAAAGCATGTTCAAACGCATTCTGATCGCCAATCGCGGTGAAATCGCCTGTCGGGTCATCAAGACCGCTCGCCGCATGGGAGTTCAAACGGTCGCGGTTTATTCCGAGGCCGACCGCGACGCCCTCCATGTCGAGATGGCCGACGAGGCCGTGCTGATCGGCCCGCCGGCCGCGGCCGAGAGCTATCTGGTGATCGAGAAGATCGTGGAGGCCTGCCGCAAGACGGGCGCCGAGGCCGTGCATCCCGGTTACGGCTTCCTGTCCGAGCGCGAGGCGTTTCCGCGTGCGCTAGAGGCGGCCGGTATCGTCTTCATCGGCCCCAACCCGGGCGCGATCGCGGCGATGGGCGACAAGATCGAATCCAAGAAGGCCGCCGCGAAGGCAAAAGTCTCGACCGTGCCCGGCTATCTCGGCGTCATCGAGGATGCCACGCACGCGGTCAAGATCGCCGACGAGATCGGTTATCCCGTGATGATCAAGGCCTCTGCCGGCGGCGGCGGCAAGGGCATGCGCATCGCGCATTCGACGTCCGAGGTCGCAGAGGGATTCAACCTCGCCAAGGCCGAGGCCAAGGCCTCGTTCGGCGACGACCGCGTCTTCGTCGAGAAGTTCATCGTCGACCCCCGCCACATCGAGATCCAGCTGCTGGGCGACAAGCACGGTAACGTGATCTATCTCGGCGAGCGCGAATGCTCGATCCAGCGCCGCAACCAGAAGGTCATCGAGGAAGCGCCGTCGCCGTTGCTCGACGAAGCCACCCGCCGCAAGATGGGCGAGCAGGCGGTCGCACTCGCCAAGGCCGTGAATTACGACTCTGCCGGCACCGTCGAATTCGTCGCGGGGCAGGACAAGAGCTTCTACTTCCTGGAGATGAACACGCGCCTCCAGGTCGAGCATCCCGTCACCGAACTCGTCACCGGCGTCGACCTCGTCGAGCAGATGCTCCGCGTCGCCGCCGGCGAGAAGCTCGCGATCACGCAGAAGGACGTCACGCTGACGGGCTGGGCCGTGGAGTCGCGCCTCTACGCCGAAGACCCGTTCCGCAACTTCCTGCCCTCGATCGGGCGCCTGGTGAAATACCGTCCGCCGGCGGAAGCGAGCCAGGACGGCATCACCGTGCGCAACGACACCGGCGTGCAGGAAGGCGGCGAGATCTCGATCCACTACGATCCGATGATCGCCAAGCTCGTCACCCACGCGCCGTCGCGCGCGGCCGCGATCGAGGCGCAGGCGACCGCGCTGGACTCGTTCTATGTGGACGGTATCCGTCACAACATCCCGTTCCTGTCGGCGCTGATGCATCATCCGCGCTGGCGCGAAGGCCGGCTCTCCACCGGCTTCATCGCCGAGGAATTCCCCAAGGGCTTTGCCGTGCGCGTGCCGGAAGGCGAGGTCGCGCGGCGGCTTGCGGCGGTCGGCGCCGCCATCGATCACGTGCTCGGCGAGCGCAAGCGGCAGATCTCGGGGCAGATGGGTGGCCGCATCGTGCAGCGCGAGCGTCGCCGTGCGGTCTGGCTCGACCGCCAGGAAATCCTGCTGGAGGTCGCGCGCGAGGGCGAGGCGGTCGCGGTGCGTTTCGTCGATGCCGACGGCAAGGCCGGCAATTCGCATTTGTTGCAGTCGCCGTGGAAGCCGGGCGATCCGGTCTGGCAGGGCACCATCGACGGGCACATCGTCGCGGTGCAGGTGCGCCCGATCGCGAACGGCATCCGCCTCGCGCATCAGGGCGTCGAGGTGCCGGTCTATGTCTGGACCGAAGCGGAAGCAGCCTCGGCGCGGCTGATGCCGGTGACCACGGCTGCCGACACCGGCAAGAAGCTGCTCTGTCCGATGCCCGGTCTCGTGGTCTCGATCGCGGTGACCGAAGGGCAGGAAGTCAAGGCGGGCGAGACGCTCGCAGTGGTCGAAGCCATGAAGATGCAGAATGTGCTGCGCGCCGAGCAGGACGGCACGGTGAAGAAGATTCACGCCAGCGCCGGCGCGACGCTCGCGGTGGACGCGCTGATTTTGGAATTTGCGTAGGGGCCTCAATGTCGTCCTGGCGAAAGCCAGGACCCATTACCCCAGGGAGTAGTTGTTGACGGCGATGGTGGCCGTCATTCTCTGTCACCATATCCAATTGTGGTAATGGGTCCTGGCTTTCGCCAGGACGACGGCGGGACGCAATTCGCACTAACCGAGACATCACCATGGCCTTTCGTTCCCGTCGCGAAAAACTGCGATCGATCCTGTCGGGCGGGACTTGCGTCCATCCCGGCTCGGTCTACGACGCCATCTCGATCCGTATCGCCGAGGATCTCGGTTTCCCGCTCGGCATGTTCGGCGGCTCGGTGGCTTCGCTCGCGGTGCTCGGCGACCCCGACATCACGCTGATCACGCTCACCGAGCTTGCCGAGCAGATGCGGCGGATGTCGCGTGCGGCGGCACTTCCGGTGCTGGTCGATGCCGATCACGGCTATGGCAATGCGCTCAACGTGCGCCGCACGGTGCAGGAGCTGGAGACGGCGGGCGCCGCCGGCCTCACCATCGAGGACACGCTGCTGCCGGCGGGCTTCGGCGAAACGAAGACGCAGCTGATCTCGCTGGAGGAGGGCGTCGGCAAGATGAAGGCGGCACTCGACGGCCGCGGCGATCCCTCGCTCGTCATCATGGGTCGCACCGGTGCGGCCTCGATCAGCTCGATCGAGGATGCGATCCGCCGCGCCAGGGCCTATGAGGCCGCCGGCGTCGATGCGCTGTTCTTCACCGGCATCAAGTCGCGCGCCGAGCTCGAGGCGGTCGCATCCGCCACGCACCTGCCGATCGTGCTCGGCGGCGCACCGGAGGAATTGAACGTGCTCGATTATCTCACTGGCCAGCGCGTGCGCATCGCGCTCCAGGGCCACGCGCCGATCGCGGCCGCGACGCAGGCCGTCTACGAGACGCAGAAGGCGCTGCGCGACGGCACTGCGCCGAAGAATCTTAGAGGTCTCCCATCGTCGGACCTGACCAGCCGCGTCATGCGCGAAGCCGACGTCAAGGCGCGCAGCGCCGATGTTCTCGGATTGAAAAAATGAGCCGGGCGATCCTCCAGGTCATGATCCGCGGCCGCGTGCAGGGCGTCGGCTATCGGGCCTGGGTCGAGTACCAGGCGACGACGTGCGGTCTCGAAGGCTGGGTCCGCAACCGCCGCGACGGCAGCGTCGAAGCGCTGTTCGCGGGATCGCCGAACCACGTCGCCGACATGGTTGCGCTGTGCCGACACGGCCCGCCGTCCTCGCGCGTAGACAGCGTCACCAGCGAGACGGCCGACGTCGATGAGCTGAACTTGCGCCGGGCAGGGGAGGCGTTCTCGGTGTTGCCGACGGTCTAGCTGAAGAATCACCGCGGCAGCTTGGCGATCGCTTCGCTCAATTCGTGGATCTCGTAGGGCTTGCGCAGGATCGGGAAATCGCCGCGCACGCCGGCGGCGACGTCGCTGTAGCCGGTGGCGAGCAGGATCGGCAGGCCGGGGCGGATCTGGCGGAGGTGATGGGCGAGGCTGAGCCCGTCCATCTTGCCGGGCATGACGATATCCGAGAACACGAAATCGACGCCGTTCTCCTCGATCTCGTGCAAGGCGGCTTCGGCGTCCGCGACCCGGCGCACCTGATAGCCGAGCTGCTCCAGAAGACCGATGCTGACGGCGGCGACGTCCGGATTGTCCTCGACCAGCAGCACCGTGCCGCTGCCGTGGAACGCCGGTTCTGCCGCCGCCTCGCGCGATGGTGCGTCTTCTCCGCGCGGCAGGAGGATTGTGAAGGTCGTACCCTTGCCGAGCGTGCTCGCGACCCGCACCGTGCCGTCGGCCTGGTGAGCGAAGCCGTGCACCTGGGAGAGACCGAGGCCAGTGCCTTTTCCGATAGGCTTGGTCGTGAAGAACGGCTCGAAGATCTTGTCGAGAACGTCGGAGGGAATCCCGAGTCCGGTATCGGTGATGTCGATCGCGACGAATTCGCCGGCGAGGGGGGGCTCGTCGAGCACGAGATTGCGCGCACCGATCGTCACCGTGCCGCCGTCGGGCATCGCGTCGCGGGCGTTGATGACGAGGTTGAGCAGCGCGGTCTCGAGCTCGGAGACGTCGGTCCTGATCGGCCAAATCTCGCGGCTGACGTCGAAGGCCAGGCCCACGGAGCTGCCAACGCCGGCATCGAGCACCTCGCGGATCGCCTCGATGCGGTCGGCCAAGTCGATCGCCTGCGGATTGACGCTCTGCCGTCGTGCGAAGGTGAGGAGCTGGTTGGTCAGCGCCGCGCCGCGCTTGGTGGCGGTCTCGATGGCCGAGATCGCGCGCTGAAGCTTGGCTTCGTCGTCGGCCCCTCGCTTCAGCATGTGGAGGCTGCCGCTGATGATCATCAGGAGATTGTTGAAGTCGTGGGCGACTCCGCCGGTGAGCTGGCCGAGCGCATCGAACTTCTGGGATTCGGCGAGCTGCTTCTGCATCGCCTCGAGCTTGATCTGGGTGTTGCGGCGCTCGGTGATGTCGCGCGTGATTTTGGCGAAGCCGACCAGGACGCCGTCCTCAAAGATCGGATCGATCACGACGCTCGCCCAGAAGAAGGTGCCGTCCTTGCGGACGCGCCAGCCTTCCTCCTCGTAGCGGCCCTTTTCCCGCGCGATGCCGAGCGCACGGGCGGGCCTGCCGTTGGCGCGGTCGGTCTCGGTGTAGAAACGTGAAAAGTGCTGGCCGAGGATCTCCCCGGGAGAATAGCCCTTGATGCGCTCGCCGCCGATGTTCCAGCTGGTGATGATGCCGGTGGGATCCAGCATGTAGAGGGCGTAGTCGGCTACTCCTTCAACCAACAGGCGGAAACTGCGTTCGCTCTCGAACAAGTCTCTCTGCTGACTGACCTTCTCGACCATTCCCGGACCCTGCCTCGACGGGAGCAAACGCCGCAGGTGGCGGGTTGTTCCCCGAGCCTGGAACATTTTTAAGCAATATCGCGAGCCGGTATGCAGGGCGCAAGCCAGCCGATTGCTCCTTGACAGTCGGTCGCGTCCGTCAGATATTTCTGTTATGACAGAAATAACCGGAAAGAAGAAACTCCCAGCCGCGGTCGAACGCTTCATCCTGCATTGGGGTGACATGGGAGACGGCTGGGGCGTCAATCGCTCGGTCAGCCAGATCCACGGGCTGCTCTATCTCACCGAAGCGCCGATGACGGCGGAGGACATTGCCGACACGCTCGGCATGGCCCGCTCCAACGTCTCCAACTCGCTCAAGGAGCTGCTTGCCTGGAACCTGATCCGGCGCGTCCCGATCCTCGGCGATCGCCGCGACCATTACGAGGCCGAGACCGACATCTGGGAGGTCGCTGCCAGAATCGCGGCGCGGCGCAAGGAGCGGGAGCTTGATCCGGCGATCACAGCGCTGAGGGCCTGCGTGTCCGATGCCGCCGACGATCCGACCATCAATCCGGTCGCGAGCAAACGGCTGAAGGAGATGCTCGCCTTCACCGAACTCGCCGACCACTGGTTCATGCAGATGCTGAAGGTGCCGCGGCCGCGGCTGGCCGCCTTGATGCGGCTTGGCGAGAAGATCGCCAACCTGCTGCCGCTGGGCAAGGCCAAATAGTTCTGAGGAGGGTGCGATGACGTCGGCTCGATTATCAGGCTCCAACGCAGCTCCCTCCGCTCACATCAAACTGCTCGACGATCGCCGCTTCCGCGCGCTGCTGTCGGACGAGGATTGGGGCCGGCTGCCGCTGGCGACCTGGCGGCGCTTTTCGAAACGCGTCGCCGACGGCGACAGCGTCGTCTATGTCGGCGTGGTCGACGAGATCGGCTTCAGCGATATCGGCTGGTGGTTCGCCCAAGCCGCGCGCCTGATCGGCGGCCCATTGCCGACCGGCCGCGACACCGGCGTCCCCATGATCGTCACGGTGACGGAAGATGCCGGGGGCGGCGGCCAGACCTGGACGCGCATCTGCGCGCGCAAGCGCGGCTTTCCGCAAGTGATCCATTCCGCCAAGCGTTTTGCCGGCCCGACCGGGCTCGAGGAATATGTCGGCTTCGGCGTCTCGATGGCGCTCCGCATCGCGGTCGAGGACCAGACGCTGACGTTTCGCAGCGCCGGCTACGGCCTCCAGCTTGGACGCCTGTGGATTCCGCTGCCGCGATGGCTGACCCCGGGCGATCTCACGGTGACGCACAGCGACCTGGGCGAGGGCGCGTTCCGCTTCACCCTCGATCTCGTCCATCCGCGTTACGGCGCGCTGATCCACCAGTCCGCCACGTTCAGGGAGGCCGTGTCATGACACAGCTCATGTGGACGCTCATCGCCATCCAGATCGTGATGGGCGTGTTCGACACCTTCTATCATCACGAATTCACCGAGCGCCTGGCCTGGCGCCCGTCGCAGCGTTTCGAATTGAAGCTGCACGGCATCCGCAACATGCTCTATGCGCTCCTGTTCCTGCTGCTCGGCTGGCTCGAGGTCCATGGCGTGCTGGCGCTGCTGATCGTCGCGGTGCTGGGGGCCGAGATCGTCATCACCCTGATGGATTTCGTCGAGGAGGATCTGAGCCGAAAACTGCCGCCGAGCGAGCGGATCAATCACACGCTGCTCGCGATCAATTACGGCGCCATCCTGGTGCTGCTGCTGCCGGTGCTGATCGATTGGACCATGCAGCCGTTCGGCGTGACAGTCGTGTACCAGGGCCTGCTCAGCATCGCCGCGACGGCGTGTGCGGTCGGCGCGGCGCTGTGCGGTGTCAGGGATTTTGCGGCGATGCGCCGGCTCGGCCGCATGAAAAGCGTTCCAGCGCATGGACTCGTCGAAAAGCTGTCCGGCCCCAAGACCGTGCTGATATCAGGCGCCACCGGCTTCATCGGCAGCCGCCTTGCGGCAAGCCTCAGCGGGGCAGGGCATCACGTCATCGCGCTGATCCGCAATCCCGCGAAGGCCGAGATGCTGCCGCCGCCGGTCACGCTGATCACCAGCCTCGATCAGCTCGCATCGGACACGCCTATCGACGCCATCGTCAATCTCGCCGGCGAGCCGATCGGCAACGGCCTGTGGACCGAGGCGAAGCGCGCGAAGATCCTCAGCTCGCGCATCGACATGACCGGCGAGATCGTAAAATTGATCGCGCGGCTCGAGCGCAAGCCCGAGGTGCTCGTCAGCGGCTCCGCGATCGGCTGGTACGGCCTGTGGGCCGACCAGGTGCTGACGGAATCGGCGAAGTCTCATGCGTGCTTCAGTCACGAGCTGTGCGCGGCCTGGGAGACGGCGGCACGGCCGGCAGGGGAGCTTGGCGTCCGCGTCGTCAATTTGCGCATCGGCCTTGTCCTCGGCACGGAAGGCGGCTTCATCACGCGCATGCTGACACCGTTCGAGTTCGGGCTCGGAGGCCCGCTCGGTACCGGGCGGCAGTGGATGTCCTGGATCGAGCGCGACGATCTGATCCGGCTGATCGCCTATGTGATCGCGACGCCCGATCTCACCGGGCCCGTCAACGCCACCGCGCCGATCCCGGTCACCAACGCGAAATTCACGGAAGAACTTGGCCGCCGGCTGCATCGGCCGGCGGTGTTTCGCATTCCCGGCGGCCTGCTGCGCCGGATCGGCGGCGGCTTCGCCGACGAGCTTCTGCTCGGCGGCCAGCGCGTGCTGCCGAACAAGGCGCTGAGCCGCGGCTTTGTGTTCCGGCACGAGACGCTGCGCAGTGCGTTCGAGGCGATCTTGTAAAGCCGCGCGGCGTCAGACCGCCGCCACGCTCCGAAACGTGGCGGCCACCGCGCGCAGCGCCGCAAGCTTGGCGGGATCGCTGACCTTCGAATGCAGCATCACCTTCGAGCTGCCGAGTTTCGGCAGCTTGTTGGCGGGGCCGACATCGACCAATCCGGGAGGTGCGATCCGCCGCGCCAGTGGCGCAATCGCAAGTCCGGCAAGGGCGGCCGCGACCACCGCCGTGACGCCGCCGCCGACGAAGCGTTCGCGCCAGGCGATGCCGGCCTTGTCGAGCGCACGCACGGCGATGGCGCGGACGCCGCAGGGCGGGGCAAGCGTCGCGAGCGGCAGCTGTTCGCCTTTCGGCAAGGCAAAGCGTCTTGACGCGAACCAGCCGAACTCGTCCTCGGCCAGCCTCTCGCCGCCGCGGCGGCTGCCTTCCTGGCGCACGATCACCGCATCCAGCTGGCCGGCGTCATAAGCCTCCTGCATCTCGCGCGAGAAGCCGATGGTGACGGCGAGCGTGAGGTTCGAGGACATCGCATGCAGCCGTTCGAGCAGCGGTACCAGTTCCGGCCCCGCAGCATGGTCGGAGATGCCAAGCGAGAGCGACTGCGCGACTGAGGCCTCGCCCGACAGCGCGCGGTCATGCGCCTGCATCAGCGCGCGGGCGCGATCGAGGAACGTCGCGCCGTCCGCCGTGAGCCGGACCGCGCGCGGCGAGCGCTCGACAAGGCGCTTGCCGAGCAGCGTTTCCAGCCGTTGCAGCTTCAGACTGACCGCCGCCTGCGTCGTGCCGAGCGCTTCGGCTGTGCGGGTAAAGCTCTGGAGGTCGGCGACCAGCAGGAAGGCCTGGACGGTGGCGATGTCGAGTGTTGCTGTCATTAAGATATCTTATCACTGCTATCAACAGAGATAAGATACCAAAATGTCGAGGGCAGGTCTAGCTTCTCACCAACGCCGCGCGAACCGCGCGACATCATGAGGAGAACGACCATGCCGCTGATCACCGTGTCCTACACCACCTCGCGCCAGTCGCCCTCGCTGAAGGCCGACATCGCGAACGCCGTGTCAGAGCTCACCGCAAAAATCCTGCACAAGGACCCCGAGGTCACCGCCATCATCGTGAAGCCGGTCGATGCGGGCGACTGGTTCGCCGGCGGCAAGTCGCTCGCCGAGCAAAAGCTCGCGAGCTACTGGATCGACATCCACGTCAGCGAAGGCACCAACACCAAGGACGAGAAGGCCGCCTATCTTGCCGCGATGTTCAAGCGCATGGCCGGGATCCTGGGCCCGCTGCATCACGAGACCTATCTGCACGTCGACGAGGTCAAGGGCGATGCCTACGGCTTTGGCGGCCTGACCCAGGAGCGGCGCTACATCGCCGGCAAGCTCGAGGTTTCGCCGGAAAAGGCGTGAGGACGGAGGCCGCGGGTGAACAATCGCACCCGCGGCCTGAACCGGTTGCGAGGGATCGTCAGCCCGCTATTCGAAACTGAACTTCGGAATTGTTCAGGAAACAGGTCTTGTCGAACAGCTTCAGGTCGAGCGGGTTCGGCAGCCTGACATCGTCGAGGTCAGGGCAGGGCTTGACCGCGGGATCATAGGAACGGTCGATCTGCGAGATGAGGACGACGATCAATCCCTTGTCGCGCGCGAATGATTTCAGCGCGCGCACCTGAACGGTGAGGTCGGGGTTTTCCCGCCGCTGGTCGAGCAGTTGCAGATAGTCGATCACCACGACCGTGCCGCGCGGTGCCGCGCCCATCTGCTTGACGACGTAGTCGGCACTGATGGCGTCGGAGCAATCGACCTCGAACAGTTTTTCGAATTGCGCCGGCTCCACGCCGATCATCCGAAAGCGATCCAGAACGTCTTTCTCGGTGTATTCGAGCGAGAAGAACGCGGCGCGGTGGCCCGACCGCATCGCTTCCACGGCAAGTTCGAGGCTCATCAGGGTCTTGCCCTGGCCGGGGCGCGCCCCGACCAGCACCAGGTCACCCGGTTGGAATTGCGGGAAAAGCCTGTTGGCCGGCGTCGCCGCGGCAGCTTTCGCCGCGAGCATGCTCCAGGCGGAAAATCCTTCCGTCGCGGCGGTGCGGTCGAGCGCATCGTGCAGCGGAATGCCTTCCTCGCGCGACATGCGCTTCGCTCTTCGCTTCAGATGATAGATCGGTGCAGACAGCTTCATCGAGAGAACCTCCCATTGCGAGCATGATCGCAACCCCTCCTTATGCCTGGCGCTCGAACAGTCGGTCCGATGGTTTAGTCGCCCGGCATGAGGTCTGCTTTCCCGGCGGAGGGGGGAGGCGTGGGCGGCGCCGGGATCAAGCGTAGCCGATTCCGCGTCGGCGGAAAATGAGAGAGGCGGGCGCTCTACGGAAAGCGTTAGACTGCTTCCGGCAGCAGCGCCCGGGTCGGCCCGAACAGCTCCTCGAAGGCCTGCCGGAGCGCGACGTCGACATCGGTCATCGTCACGAGCTGGCCGAGATCGACCAGCGAGGTGACGCCGTAGCGGGGATCGGCGACGCCGCAGGGCACGATGCCGGCGAAATGCGAAAGCTCCGGCTCGACATTGATGGCGATGCCGTGGAACGACACCCAGCGCTTCAGCCGGACGCCGATCGCCGCGATCTTGTCCTCGTGCTCGGGTCCCTTGTCGGGCCGCTTGACCCAGACGCCGACCCGGTCCTCGCGCCGCTCGCCGCGGATGTTGAAGGCGCCGAGCGTCCGCAGGATCAATTCCTCCAGGCTCGCGACATAGGCCCGCACGTCCGGCCGGCGGCGCTTGAGGTCGAGCATGACATAGGCCACCCGCTGGCCGGGCCCGTGATAAGTGAGCTGCCCGCCGCGCCCGGTGGCAAAGGTCGGGAACCGCGCATCGAGCAGGTCGGTGGCCTTGCCCGAGGTGCCGGAGGTGTAGAGCGGGGGATGTTCGAGCAGCCAGACCAGCTCCGGGGCTTCATCGGCCGCGATCGCCGTGACGCGCGCCTCCATTTCGGCCACGGCCTCCGGATAGGGCACGGGCGCGTCCGAAATCCGCCACTCCACGGGGTCGCCGTCTGCGGCGGAAAACGACGCCAAATCGAGGTCTTGGCGGTGGTTTTTGGGTGAATTAACCATTGGCTAACCATAACCGGGTGATGATCCCAGGCGCAAATACCAAGTCCCTAGTCCTAGTCCCAAGTTGCGGTGGTGCTGAAGTGCCTACTCTCGACAAAGTCACCGTGGATCTCATGGTCGTCCTCGGGACGACCACCATGCCGATCCATCAAGTATTGCGTCTTTCCCGCGGTGCAATCATCGAGCTGGACGCAACCGAGGCCGACGAGGTCAAGGTTCTGGCCAATAATCTGCCGGTCGCCTCCGGCGTCGTGCTGGTCGATCGCAACCGGATCGCGGTCGAGGTCAAGCAGATGCTGCCCCGCACGCCGGGCACGCGGTAGCGGCCCGGGCACACGGTAAAGGCCGATGCCCGGGGCAAGGGGCCAGAACTTTCCTGCAAAGCTTGTGGAATTCAGGGCCTTTGGAGGCTTGTACCCCTCTGATGGATTTGTTAGATCGGCGCCGTTGATCCGGCTGGCCTTCAGGCCTCAAGCCGGCATCCCCAAAGCGCTCGTGGCGGAATTGGTAGACGCGCTGCCTTGAGGTGGCAGTGAGTAAAATCGTGGGGGTTCGAGTCCCTCCGAGCGCACCATTTGGCCACATTGGCATTGAAATCCTTCATTTTTTTCTGATGTGACATGGCATGTTGCCACGCCGTCGCCGTGCAACGTCGGCGACGAACTTTCTCCGTTCCACTGATGCCGGACTTCCCTCGATTCGCCCGTGCCAGGGGTCTCGCCGCTGCGGTCGAGGCTCGGGAGCCTGATCTATGCGGCGTGAGGCTCGCCGGCTGCTCGACGCACTGTGCGATCCGAGCAAGCTGTCGACGCCGCACAGGCCGCAGCCCGTCGGCCCGACCAGATGTCGCCGTCGCTGCTTCAGCCGGCGCGTACCGTTCGGTCCCAGCCGTAGCCGCAGACGAGTGCCACGGGACATTCCTCGGCCATCATCCGCTCATCGTGCGCCCCGCTCGATGTAAGCCGGAGCATTCTCAGGGATGCTGGGCGTGGATGCGCGATCGTGTGCGCCGGACCGAGAGCCGTGCATGGCTGTTTCGTCCTACGTCGATTCATCGACGCACAGGCCGAAGCAAGGTTTTGAACCCATAGGAACTTGCGATCCCATCTCGGGGTTTGCGTTCGAGTTCAAGTGGCAAACCACGATGGCATTCAATCCCCAGGGACTGCAATGCACGATCACCATTCCCCTCAGCAAGCGGGCGCTCCATACGCCGGCGGCGGCCGGTTGATGTCCTTGTCGACGCCAGAACGCAGCCTGGTGAGCCCGGCCATTCGCCGGCTGGACGTGCTGATGCCCTTGTCGACTGAGGCCCGCACCTCGCTCGAATATGCAATGTTCGAGGGAATCCAGCGCGCAGGATCGGGCGAGGATCTGATCTCGGAGGGCGATCCGGTCGACAGCGTCCGCCTCGTGCTGTCGGGCTGGCTCTGCCGCTACAAGACGCTCGAGGACGGCCGGCGCCAGATCGTCAATTTTCTCTTCCCCGGCGAAAGTTGCGACGCGTACGCGTTCCTGCTGTCGGTGATGGATCACTCCATCGCGACGATGACGCCGGTCGTCTACGCCGAAATCAAGCGCGCGCGGTTCGAGGATCTGATGGCGAGTGATCGCTCGCTGGCAGAAGCGTTCTGGTGCGAGACCCTCGTCAACAACGCCATCCAGCGCGAATGGGCTATCAATCTCGGCCGCCGAACGGCCTTTGAACGCGTGGCCCATCTGTTCTGCGAGATCATCGAGCGGCTGCGCCCCGTCGGCTTGGTCGACGGCAATTCCTGCGTGATGCCGGTGACGCAAATGGATCTTGCGGATGCCACCGGGCTGTCGGTCGTCCATCTCAATCGCACGGTTCAGGAGCTGCGTGCCTCCGGCCTGATCGTGCTGCGCGATCGCACGCTGACCATCACCGATCTCGATGCGCTCAAGGACGCGGCGCTGTTCTCGCCGAGCTATCTGCAATTCTATCGGCGGGGCTGAACGCTCTCTCACTTGGAAGCGACTCGTGGGTCTTCGGCCGAAGACCGTACCCGGTCGGCGGCTACTCGATCCAGGTCAGCGTGCGCGGATGATTTTGAGCGGACGGCTGGTTTTGAGTAACTTACGTAACTTACGCAAAGGCGCTTTCGTCCCGAAGACTTCTATCGTTCGCGCAGCGCCGAGTGGTGATGGAAAGCGCGATGTTGCGGGAAGAGGAGGACCTCCGATCCCTTGCCCGAGGCGTGGAGAAACCGTTCGCGGTCCAAAACGTTGAGCCTGCGGTCCGGTCTGGCTATGGAAGCCGTCGGAGATGGACGCAACGGCGCGCTCTGCCCATGAACAGGGAGAACTCCTCATGTTGACGCGGCGTCGTGTCAAGCAAACGGATGCACTGGAAATGCGCCTGGCCGCGGAGGCCGAGCGGCTTCGCGAGCAGGCCAAGTCGCTTCCGCCCGGGGCTGCGCGCGACGAGATGTTGCGCAAGGCGCGTCAAGCGGAAACCGGTTCTCAGATGAGCGAGTGGCTGCGGTCGCCGGGGCTACAGCCGCCGGAATAGAAGCGGGCGACGCGAAACGTCCAGCGCGCCGCCGGGATGGTGCCCCAGGCAACGCCGCTTCGCCGCCCGGTGAGGCCTGCCGTTTCCACGCTGTCCTTCGCGCTGGAAAAATCACGCACCGTAAATTTATTGAAATGCCGGAACCCGCGGTTGCCGCCGAAGTTGCAAACGCTGCCGGGCTGGACCGCCCCAACCGGCACGAAACCTGGCCCCGACGCCCAACTCCCGCCGGGGCCAAATTTCCTTCCATCCAAAGTGCTTTGCGAAAGTACAATGACCGCCAAACGCAACCGCAGGAAGCAGACCCAATCGCTCCACGAGCGGTTGGCGATATTCGTCGAAAACGCTCGCGCGCGTGCGCGCAGCCTGCCGCCCGGCAAGGAGCGCGAGTTGCTGCTACGACGCGCCAACCAGAACGAGGCGACCTTGAACCTGACGGACTGGCTGAGCGCGCCGTCTGCCCGAGACGAGCACCGTGACCGTGCGGAGCCTCGAGCATTACCGCGCGTTCCAGATTGATCCGGACGGGCAGGTGTTCGGAAGCGTCGACCTGGTCTGCGACGATGATGAGCAGGCCAAGCGCGAGGCCGCCTCGCTCGTGCTGATGCATTGCATCGAACTGTGGCGGCTGGACCGACGCATCGCGCGATTCGATCTATCGCCGGAAGTTGTTCGCCAATAGAGGGGGCGAGGAACCGCGCGCTGCGCCCCGGGTTGGTCGGACTGTACCGATCGCGCCAGGAGCCTGCATGACGGACGCCGACATTCGCCAAGGGATGCCATCCGTCAAGCTCTCGCGCGACGCCTTCGAGCGCCGCTACAGGGTTCGTCGATCCCGAAGCGAACACCTTCGGGAGCCCGGTGCAGGCCTTTCCGATCCCAATCCCAAATGACTGGTGATGATCGGTCGCATGACTGCCTGATCGTCGGCGGCGGCCCCGCCGGGCTGATGGCCGCGATTTACCTCGCGCGATTTCGGCGCCGCGTCTGTGTCGTGGACGCAGGCGCGAGCCGGGCGGCGCTGATCCCGCGCAGTCACAATGTGCCGGGCTTCGTCCACGGCCTATCGGGCACCGACCTGCTCGCGCGCATGTCCGCGCAACTGGGCGAGTTCGCGGTCACGCGGGTTGAGGCCGAGGTCACTGTCTTGCGGCGGCACGACCAGGGTTTTCAGGCGATCTGGAACGGCGGCGCGCATGAGGCCGCCACTGTCATCCTTGCCTGCGGCATCGTCGACACCCATCCGCCGTTCGACGAATGGCGCGCCGCGGTCGCGGACGGGCTGTTGCGCTACTGTCCCGTCTGCGACGCCTTCGAGGCGATCGGCCGCCGCATCGGCATTGTCGGTCCGCTTCACCGTGCCGCCGCCAAGGCGCTGTTCCTGCGCGGCTACTCGCGCGACGTGACGTTGCTCGCGACCGGACAGGATGACGGGAAGGCCGCAGCATCGGAGCTGACTGAAGCGGGTGTCGAGGTCGTGGTTGCGCCCGGCCTGCGCCTGAGGCGGAGAGACCACAGCGTCGAAGCCGTCTTCGCCGACGGCCGGACGGCGCAATTCGAGATGGTCTACCCCGCGATGGGGGCCGAGGTACGCTCGTATCTTGCGGTGACGCTGGGGGCCGAACATACCGGGGAGGGTTACCTGAAAGTCGACGACCATCAGCGCACCTCGGTCGACGGGCTCTACGGGATCGGCGACGTCGTCACCGACCTGCACCAGATATCGGTCGCGTTCGGCCACGCCGCGGTCGCTGCCTGCACGGTCCACCACAGCCTGCCGCGGCGGCTGGCATGATCGCTCTCCGGATGGCGGTGGCTCCCAATCGATCGGAACTGAATGGAAGGACAAGCCTATGCTGGAAGAGAAACTCACGGAAGCCATCGTCGAGGAGCTAAAGCGGCAGGCGGCCATCCAGCCGCAATCGCTGCAGGTCGAACGCGCGGACGATGCGAAAGCCTCGGAGGAGCTTGTCGTCAACGGCAGGATCGACTTGGCCGCGCTGGTCATGGTGATCGCGGGATCGGTCGCCGGCGGACCCTAGTCCGGCCGGTCAACAGCGCCCTCAGCCATATTCCTCGCCGATGCCGTATTCCCGGTAGATCTCCAGCGGATCGAGGTCGGGAAACAGCCGGCATTTGGCCTGGGCGAGATGCAGGGTCACCGCTGCCGGCTCCTTGCCGTTCGAGAGCATCTTGCGGAGGTCGTCCATATGCGCGTTCGGCTGGTGCTTGGTTTCGAGCTGCTCCAGCGCGACCAGCGCGGTCGCCAGCGCCTCGGTCAGAACCCAGTCGTCGTGGCCGGTGATTCCCTTCTTCGGCATCGGCAGACTCCGCATGTGGTGGCGATAGTCTATCGCGGCTTCGGCCAAATCTCCATCGAGCCATTGCGGCGCGCGGAACGGGCCGACGGGCCGTGCTCCGGCTTGCATTATGGCCGCGCGTGGCTAAAAGGCGGCATTGCAGGGGCGATAGTATCTTTGTTGAAACAAAATTGGCGTAGACGGGCCTGCACGGCATCCAGGCCGGCTGTTTCCGGTCTGGGCCCCCTGATCCCCGCATTCGCAACGCGATCCGGTTGCGCTACCCCCAAGGCTTGAGCCCGCATGGTCTTTCTAAGCTTCGTCTATCGCTTCGTGACCAACTTCGCATTCATGGCGATGGTCTATTTCAGCCTGAATTTCATGGAGAAATACCAGAATCGGGCGATCATCGCGATCCTGGTGCTGGTCTATACCGGCATGCGCGCGGCCTCGACGCTGCGGGCGTTCTATTTCTATCAGAAGATCGAGAAGCTGGAAGCCGAGACCAAGCGCCTTCAGGCCCCGATCAATGACGGCGCGGGCGGAACGAGTGTGCGCAAGCAGGTCGTGGTCGATGTCGCGCGGCTGCGGCGCGACGGCGAGATCAAGTCCTATATGGACCTGTTCTTCCTGGCGCTGATCGTGTTGCTCTGCGTCGCCAACATCATGCGGCAGTAGGCTCTACTGCGCGCGCTTCTTCAGGCTCGCCACGCGGGTCGGGCGAGGCGCGGCGCTCTTCGGGGCCGTGCTCTTGGAAGCCGTGCTCTTGGCCTGCGCTGCATGCTTCGGTGCGGCATGTGCAGCAGCGTGCGCGGCGCGGGGAGCGTGTGACTTGCCGGCCTTGCCCTTGGCCGCACGAGGCGTCTCGGCTGCCATTGCCAGCCGCGTCGCGGCGCGCCGCGACAAGGTCGTCGACAGCAGCACCTCGACCGAGCCCTCTGGGATCGCAAAGAGATCGCGGCCGGGCACGGGCAGGGTGGCCGCGACATTGGCGAGCGCCATGGTCTTGCGCGGCAGCAGCGGTTGATGCTCGGTCTGCGCGTTGAGGTCGGCCAGCGAGGGCGCCGGGAGCGTTCTGGTCTGCGCGAACACGAAGTTCGGCACGGCCGGCCAGCGCGCGATCGGCACAGTCTCGGTCGGCGGATGCAGCAGCCATTCCACCGGCGTTGTCGGCGTCGCCGGCCGCTCGGCGGTCGCGGGCACCACGTGCACGATGCGATAGCCGCGCGCCTTGAGGTCGCGGATGATCTTCGGCAGCGCCGCCACCGTGCGGGCCTGGATGTCGTGCAGCAGCAGGATGCCCTTGCCCTTGGCCTCAAGCCGCTGGATCGCGAGCTGATAGACGCGGTCGGACGACACATGGCGCCAGTCGTCGGCCGGGAAATCGGCGCTCCAGACCTGGATGCCGCGCGAGATCAGAAGGTTCTCGACGCCGTCGGCGCGCATCAGGCCGGGAATGCGGAAGAACGGCGCGAGCTTGGACGGATCGGTCATTGCGGCCGACGTCCACTCGATGCCGCCGTTGATCTCGGTCTCCGCCTTCTCGATCGGCATCCGGTCCATTGTGAGCGGATGCGTCATGCTGTGGGTGCCGACGGTATGGCCCGCGGCCACCAGCTTGCGCACGCCTTCCGGGTTCGCCTTGGCCTGGCCGCCGATGATGAAGAAGGTCGCCTTGATGCACTCGTCGGCGAGGATCTGCAGCACCTGATTGGAATATTTCGGCAACGGACCGTCGTCGAAGGTCAGGACGACTTCGTGGTCCTTCAGCGGCAGCGTCTCGCGGTACTGCATGGTGCCGATGCGGGGGTGCTCGTGCGGATCGACCACGAGAGTGCGGGACGTCCCGAGCGCGTCCGGATGGCCGGGGCAGTCGGCCGCAACGGCCGCCGGCGAGCCGATGGTCAGGACACCAAGGAATCCGCCGAGGAATCTGCCAAGGAATCTGCCAAGCCAAAGGACGGTCCACGATCGCGTCCGAACAACAACGCTACTTCCGATCATGAATCCCGTCTGCCCTCTTACGCGATTGCCGCCATAGTAGGTCGGAGACATCAGGAAACGGTTCAGGCGCAAGAACCGTTGCCAAGAACCGTGCCAAGAACCGTTGCCAGAACGGCTGCCAGAACGGCTGCCATGAACGGCTGCCAAGACAAGTCCCCTCGATACTTGCATGGCGTAGCATGAACAGACTGTTAATAGGGCCCAAATCACCCCATTTTGCGCCGGCGTGACATTCCGGCATCAATGCGCGTCGGCATTCTTCTGTGATGTGCCCGCCGGCACGATGTGAACCACCCGATAGCCGTTCTCCCTCAGATACCGCAGGAAGGCCGGCATGATCGCGGCCGTGCGCGCCTTGGGATCGTGGAACAGGATGATACCCTTGCCGGCAGCGGCGAGACGCTCGGTGACGAGCTTCAATTCCTGCTCCGGCGTCATCTCGTTCCAGTCGCTGGCCCACAGGTCAGCCCCGAACACCACGATGCCGCGGGACTGGAGCAGGTCGAGCTCGGCTTGCGTGGCTTCGAAATAGGGAAACCGGAAGAACGGCGTCGAGGGTGTCGTCGTCGACGTGCCGTGCAGCGCCATCTCGTTGGCGGCAATGCCGCGGTCGATCTCGCTCTTCGCCTTGTCGAGCGGGATCCGCGCCATGAACGGATGCGAGAAGGTGTGGTGACCGATGCTGTGGCCCTCGCGGGCGATGCGCTTGACCATGTCCGGGTGTTCGGAGGCGTGCAGGCCGATCAGGAAGAAGGTCGCGCGCACGCATTCCTGCGCCAGCGCCGCCAAGACCTTCGACGTCGTCGGCGGATGCGGTCCGTCGTCGAAGGTCAGCACGACCTCGTGATCGGCGAGGGCTAACGTCTGCGGAAAGCTCTTCAGGCCCACGCGCGGCGTGGTCTTGGCGTCGACGCTCAGAATGCGGGAGGTGCCGAGCGCGTCCTTGCGCGGGCACTCGGCGGCTTCGGTCGAGGCGATGCCGGTGAGGGCGGCGAGGACTGCGCCTGCCGACATCGAGGTCCACCTCAGTCGAAGCATCTTTGTCATTGCGCTCGCTATTGCCTTGTGGGTATTGCCTGAACCGTCAGCTCAGACCACCTGATCCAACCCGTCAAACGGCGAGGCGCGCCATGGATGAACATATGGACGGTGCCGCGTCTGCCGCGGATTCGGTACTCGACCACGTACCGATGCGCAATGAAGACGGCGAAATTCGTCACGAATTCGTCGAGGAAATCGCCCATGCGATCGAGACCGGCAACAGCGCCGCGCTGCGCGCCTGCGTTGCCGAGCTGCACGAGGCCGATCTCGGCGATCTGATCGGGGCTCTCGAGCCCGACGACCGGGTCCGCCTGGTTGAGCTGACGGGGCGCGATTTCGACTTCTCCGCGTTGAACGAGCTCGACGAGGGCGTGCGCGAGGAGATCCTCGAGGAACTGCCGCCGGAGACCGTCGCGGAGGGTGTCCGCGAGCTCGAATCCGACGACGCGGTCGAGCTGCTGGAAACCCTCGACGAGGCCGAGCAGGAGGAGATTCTCGAGAAGCTGCCGCTCAAGGAGCGCGTCGCGCTCGAGCGCAGCCTGCTTTATCCGGAAAATTCCGCCGGTCGCCGGATGCAGACCGAGTTCATCGCGGTGCCGCAGGATTTCACCGTCGGCCAGGCGATCGACTACATGCGCGAGACGCCGGATCTGCCTGAACGCTTCTACGAGATCTACGTCGTCGACAAGGAACAGCACTGGCAGGGCGCGGTCTCACTCGACGTGCTGCTCCGCGCCCGCCGCCCGGTGGCGCTTGCCGAGCTGACCGACGAGAATCGCCGCCGCGTCTCCGTCCTGGAGGACCAGGAGGAGGTGGCGCGCATGTTCGGCAAGTACAATCTCGTCGCAGCCCCCGTGCTCGACACCCAGGACCGCCTCGTCGGTGTCATCACCGTCGACGACGTCGTCGACGTCATCGAGGAAGAGGCGGACGAGGACCTCAAGGCGCTCGGCGGCGTCAACAGCGACGAAGAGCTGTCCGACACCGTGTTCACCATTGCACGCGCGCGGTTCAACTGGCTGCTGGTCAATCTCGCCACCGCCTTTCTGGCGTCCTCCGTGCTTGGCCTGTTCGAGGGCCAGCTCGAGAAGATGGTGGCGCTCGCCGTGCTGGCGCCGATCGTCGCAAGCCAGGGCGGCAATGCCGCGACCCAGACCATGACGGTCGCGGTGCGGGCGCTGGCGACGCGCGAGCTCGGCTCCTCCAATGCCTGGCGCGTGGTGATGCGCGAGGGGCTGGTCGGCCTCGTCAACGGTCTCGCCTTTGCCGTCATCACGGGCGTCGCCGCGGTGGCCTGGTTCAGGATCCCGGGCCTCGGCATCGTCATCGGGCTCGCCATCATCGTGAACCTCTTCGCCGGCGCGCTCGGCGGCATCCTGATCCCGATGGCGCTGGAACGTGTCAGGGCCGATCCGGCCGTGGCCTCCGGCACGTTCGTGACAACGGTCACCGACGTCGTCGGCTTCTTCTCCTTCCTCGGCATCGCGACGCTGTGGTTCGGATTGAGGTAGGTCTGGTGTCCCGGGCGCGCTGCAACGCGCTTCGCGTTGCTGCGCAGAACCGGGACCCAGAAAGCGACACGGTACACTGCGGCGAGATGGGCCCCGGCTCTGCGGCGCACCGCTGAAGAAGCGCTGCGTCGCGTCCGGGGCACGGCCGCCATCATCTTTAATCCGAACTTAAGCGGCCTGCCGCATGATCACACCCGCTTGGGGGAATGAGCATGCGTGTGCGGCTGAAGGCGGACGGACGGATCGTCGAGTTACGGGACGGGCGGGAGTTTCCAATCCAGCCCACGACCCATGCGGTGCCGGCCGACAGCTCTTCGCTCGCGGTGCGCGATTTGCGCCGCCGCGCCTGCCTGACCCAGATGGAGTTCGCGGCCAAGCTCGGCGTTCCCGTCGAGACCATCCGCAACTGGGAGCAGGGCAAGCGGGCCCCGCGGGGACCCGCCCGCGCGCTGCTCGCCGTGATCGCGCATGCGCCCGACACCGTGTTCCAGGCGCTCGCGAAGGCCTGACGCAACCCCCCGTTAGCATTGCGCTGAATAACCCGTCCGTGGGCTGCAGCTTCCGTTGGCAGTGCCACCGGCCGGGTTCATAATGGCGGCTGGATGATGATTTGGGGCGACCGCGACAGAGAGGATTCCTCATGCTGTTCGTCGAGGCCGATGGCGCAAGGATACCGGCGATAGGGCTGGGGACCTGGGAGCTGAGCGGGCGCATGTGCGCGCGTGTGGTCGAGCAGGCGCTGCGGCTCGGCTATCGCCACATCGACACCGCACAGGTCTACGACAATGAGCGCGAGGTCGGCGACGGCTTGCGCGCTTCCGGCGTGCGCCGCGACGACGTCTTCCTGACGACAAAGGTCTGGACCAATCATTTCGCGCCACACGATCTCGAGCGCTCGGTCAAGGAGAGCCTGGCGCGGATGCGGCTTCCCTCCGTCGATCTCCTGCTGCTGCACTGGCCCAATTCGCACGTGCCGCTGGAGGAGACGCTGGGCGCGCTGTCGCACGCAAAGCGCATGGGCCTGACCCGCCACATCGGCGTTTCCAATTTCACCGTGGCGCTGATCGAGCAGGCGGTGACGTTGTCGCCGGAGCCGCTGGCCTGCAACCAGGTCGAATACCATCCTTATCTCGACCAGGCGAAGGTGAGGGCGGCCTGCGATCAGCACGGGCTTGCACTGGTCGCCTACAGCCCGATCGCCAAGGGGCGGATCAAGACCGACCAGACGCTCGCCGAGATCGGGCGTCTCCATCGCAAGACGCCGGCGCAGGTCTGCCTGCGCTGGCTGGTGCAGCAGAATGTCGCTGCGATCCCGCGGACCTCGCGCGTCGAACGTCTGTCGGAAAACATCGAGATCTTCGATTTTGAGCTTTCGGACGACGAGATGGCCCAGATCGCCGCGCTGGCCAATCCCAGGGGCCGCCTGACCGATTTCGGCTTCGCGCCAAAATGGGATTGAGAGGCGGCTGCCGTATGCTAGGACCAGCTTGGCAACCTGAAGTCAGGCAATGGAACTGCGGAAGATCATACGGACGGACATTGCAGCGTCGGCGATCGCCCATCTGACGCTGGTCGCGCTGATCATCGTGATCAGCGAAGTCCATCCGTTTCACGCCAGCCCGCCTGAATCGGTTTCCGTCAGCATCGTGACGCCGGAGCAGGTGAAGCAGGAGGAGGCCAAAGCCGAGGAGAAGGCCAAGGATGAGCTCAAGGCGAAGCCGCCGGAGCCGACCCCTGACCTGAAGCTGCCGAAGCTGGATTTCACCGACAAGGACAAGGCGGCGACCGCGCCGAAGCCCGAGTCGAAGCAGCAGGCCGCGGCACCGTCCTCGAAGCAGCAGGCCTCGCCCGAACAGCCGCAGCAGAAACAGCCGCAGCCACAGCCTGCACAGACGCCGCCGCAGCAGCGCGAGGCAAATGCGCAGACGCAACCGCAGCCTCAACAGCCACAGCCTCAGCCATCGCAGTCACCGCCGCAACAGCCGATGTCGCCGCCTCAGGCCACGCCGCAGCCCCCGGCGCCGCAGCTATTGCCACAAGCGATGCAGCAGCCAGAGGCCGCGCCGCCCCCGGCCTATCAGGCGCCGGAGCCCGACGTCACCGTCAAGTACGGCGTCATGCTGGGCCTGCCGCCGGAATTGCCGCCGGAGCTGCCGAAAGACGCCCCCAAGGACGATGGCGGCGACGCCAAGGATTCAATCGCAGCCAAGCTGCCCGCCGAAGTCATCGCCGAGCTGCGTCGTCACTTGCGAAGCTGCGCCAAGCTGCCGGCTGGGGTCGCGCCGACGGACAACGTCAACATCAAGCTGCGCACCGTGCTCGCGACCGACGGCACGCTGGCGCGCGAGCCGATCCTGATCGAGGCCCCGCCGTCCGCGAAGGGCGTAGCGCTCGTGAAGTCCGCAATGAGCGCGCTTCAGGCCTGCCAGCCCTACAAGATGCTGCCGGCCGACAAATACGGGGAATGGAAGGTGATGGATTTGCCGTTCAGCCCCAGGGATTTCGGCGGGTAGCTCTCGCTTGGGCTGCGATTGTTGCTGTGTCGCTCTGCTGTCAATCAGCCCGCACGAAAATATTCCACTTTACCGAAATTCGGTTTTGGCGTATGTGTCGCCCATCCCGGCTCATCCTTGAGGGGCGATCTTGTGGTCGTCATGTTCGCGAGCCGGGCTTGCGGT
>NZ_JAFCKJ010000013.1 GCF_018130465.1 Bradyrhizobium canariense | reverse complement strand
AGCGACAGCAGATATTCGGCGAGATAGGCGCCGTCCTGTCCCGTAATGCCGGTGATGAGAGCGATCCGCTCAGCCATGGGCCTGCGCCTGGTTCCCGGGAAAGAGATTCGAAGGACGGGATAACCACCGTTCGCGTCCGCTGACAAGGTCGGCGGCAACCAAAAGCGCAACAACCGGCGTTCCCGGGCGGCACGCAGGTGCCGCCGATCGCGGGGTCAGACGCCGTGATACTTTCGATACCATTCGACGAAGCGGGCGAGGCCATCAGCGATTGACGTCGAAGGCGAGAAACCGACGTCGCGCTGGAGCGCGGAAATGTCGGCGCGCGTCTCCAGGACGTCGCCGGCCTGCATCGGCAAGAGCTGGCGGATCGCCGGCTTGCCGATGATCTTCTCGAGCGTATCGACGAACTCGATCAAATTGACCGAGCGGTTATTGCCGATGTTGTAGACGCGATACGGCGCATAGCTCGACGAGTTTTCCGGTCGCTCCGCGTTCCACGCGGGATTCGGCATCGCGGGCCGATCGAGGGTGCGGATCACGCCCTCGACGATGTCGTCGACATAGGTGAAATCGCGCCACATATCGCCGTTGTTGAATATCTTGATCGGCTCGTTCGCGAAGATCGCACGCGTGAAGAGCCAGGCGGCCATATCGGGCCGGCCCCACGGACCATAGACGGTGAAGAAGCGAAGACCGGTCACCGGCAGCTTGTGAACATGCGCGAACGTGTGCGCCATCAGCTCGTTGGCCTTCTTGCTCGCGGCATAGAGGCTGACGGGATGGTTGACCGAATGCTCGGTCGAATACGGCAAGGTGCGGTTGGCGCCGTACACGGAGCTCGACGAGGCGTAGACGAGATGCGCCAGGCCGTGGCGCCGGCCGGCCTCGAGCACGGTGACAAAGCCGTCACAATTGGCGCGGATGCTGGTGATGGGATCGTCGATCGACGCGCGCACGCCGGGCTGCGCCGCAAGGTGCACCACACGATCGGGCGAAACCTCGTCGAACACACGCGTCACCGCGGCGAAGTCTGCGAGATCGATCTCGTAGAATTTGAACCCTGGACGGCGCTCGAGCGTTGCGAGGCGCGCACGCTTCAGCGCCGGATCGTAATATGGCGTGAGGGCATCGATGCCAACGACCTGTTCGCCACGCGCCAACAGCCGTTCACAAACGTGCATTCCGATAAAACCGGCAGCACCGGTGACGATCACTGGCCGTAAAGTTGTCATCTCGTTCATACCGCGAAGCAATGCCAGACCAAGACATGAGAGACAAGGTTTGGACGATCACGACAATCATCAAACCGAGCGCATCCATGTAAGCGCATCGAAATGTGTAGGAAACATGATGGTGTCATGCATCCTCGCATGCTATCCGCCCACGAGGACGTTCGAACGATAGCGCCACATGTGCTACACGTGATAGATCGTATATTCGGCGCGAATGCTTAGTCCTGAGGCAACAGTCGCGTAAGACACCCGCAGAATCCGCAAAGAAAAAGTTCGGCCTTGAAACTCTCCATCAACGGCAGGTTCCTGTCACAGTCGCTAACGGGCGTGCAACGCTACGCCGCCGAAATCGTCAAGGCGATGGACGGCTTGCTCGCGAGCGGAGAGGCTCCGCGGCAACTGCTGGATGCAGAGTGGCAAATCCTGGCGCCCCCAAATGCGCAAACGCTCGCCGGTCTTCGCCGCATCGACGTCAAGCAGGTCGGATCGTTGCAGGGGCACGCGTGGGACCAGGTCGACCTGGCCCGCGCGGCTGCCGGCACGCGCCTGGTCAGCCTCGCCAATTCCGGCCCCGTCCTCCACCGCGATCATTTGGTCGTGATCCATGACGCGCAGGTCTTCCGGCGGCCGGACTTCTTCAGCTGGCGTTACCTCGCCTTGCATCGGACGCTCGGCCATTTGCTGGCACGCACAGCAACGATCGCAACGGTTTCCGCGTTTTCGCGCAACGAACTTGCCGAGGCACTGTCGCTGGATCCGGCGTCGATCCCCGTTATCCCGAACAGCGCAGAACATTTCGCCACCGTCGCGCCCGATTTCTCGATCATCGACACCCTGCATCTTGCGCCTCACCAGTTCTTCCTCTTCGTCGGTTCGATGACGAAGAACAAGAATGTTGATACCGCCATTCGCGCCGCCGAGCGGCTTGGCCGCGCCGATTTTCCGCTGGTTGTGGTTGGCGGCGACAACAGCAAGGTGTTTGGAGGCGCAGCCACCGCATCGAAGGCTGGCGTCATCATCGCCGGGCGGCTGAGGGACGAGGAGATCGCGGCGCTGTTCTCCCGGGCCGCGGCGTTCGTGTTTCCGAGCCTCTACGAAGGGTTCGGAATACCGCCCCTCGAGGCGATGTACTTCGCCTGCCCGGTTATCGCGACGTCCGCCGATGCGGTGCGCGAGACCTGCGACGACGCCGCCGCCTATTTCGATCCGCTCAACGCAGACGAGTTGTCGGCGCGGATGCGCGAAAGAATTGAACTTGGCCGGATTTCGCCCGCGGAACAAGAGAAGCAGCGAAAGCGCCTTATGACCTATTCCTGGGCCAAGTCCGCCGCAGCGATGCTCGAATTCCTCGCCAAACCCGCATCCGGCCACCCGAAACAATGACGCGGCCCAAATATTGCTGCGTAGAGGCATTAGACGTGCGTCCGCGATATCTGGCGTCTGCAAGACAAGGAAGGAATGACCGTTGTCCAGCGGCCTGAAAGTTCTGCACATCGCCGAAACGGTCAGAGGCGGCATCGCGACCTACCTCAACGAGCTGCATCCGCATCAGAACGCGAGCTTCGGCCGCGGAAACGTCAACTATGTCGTTCCGTCCGACCATCGTGGCGATCTGGTGAACATCGAGGATGACGCCATCACCACGTTTCCGCGCGACGGTCGCAACGCGGTCGGCCTGTTTCGCATGCTGTCTGCAACCATGCGTGCGGTCAGGCAGCTTCGGCCGGACATCATCCATCTTCACTCGTCGTTCGCAGGCCTCGTGGTGCGTCCGGTCCTCTGGCTGACCTATCGGCGTTCGCGCATCGTCTATTGCCCGCACGGATGGGCCTTCGGCCGCGAGACCGGCCGTCTCAGCCGCGAGGTCACGAAGTTCACCGAACTCGTGCTGTCGAAACTCACCCACCGCATCGTCTGCATCTCGGAAAGCGAGCGGGCCGATGCCCTGCAGGTTGGAATCGCGGCGAATCGCCTGGTTCTTGTGCACAACGGGATTTCCAAGCAGCGTCCCGCGCTCGACAAGGGGGCAGCGCCGTGGCGGTCGGACAAGATCAAGGTCCTCTTCATCGGACGCCTCGATCGTCAAAAGGGGTACGATCTCCTGATCGAGGCGGCGCGCGCGCTCGGAGACAAGCTCGACGTGCGCCTCATCGGCGCGTCGGTCGTCAGCAAATTCCGCAGAAGCGACTTGCCGGCCAATGTCTCGTTTCTGGGCTGGATGAACCGCAACCAGATCGAGGCCGAGCTCGACCAAGCCGACATGATCGCGATTCCGTCGCGCTGGGAGGCGTTTGGCCTGGTCGCCATCGAGGCGATGCGGGCGGCCAAGCCGATCATCGCGTTCCGCGTCGGCGCCCTGCCGGAAATCGTCGAAGACAGTGCGACGGGCGTGCTGTGCGACGAGGTCTCGGCCGAACAGCTGATGGAAGGTTTTCAGCGCGCAACCCGGCTGGACCTGCCTGCGGTCGGCCGGGCCGGATACGAGCGCTTCACCCGCCTCTACGACATCGAGCAGACCCACCGCACCCTGAGCCAGGTCTATGCCGACGTCCTGCACGTGCGGACAAGCGAGTCCGGACAGCAGGCGGAGCTGCGATCCGATTTCCCGAACAATCTGCGATCGTAAGCGATCGGCCGATCAAGCCATCCGGTGCGCATCGTCCTGCGTGAGCTCACCGTCGGTCACGCGGTTGTCCGAGAATGACCACGCGACTGCAAACATGACGACCATCGCGCAGGTGAGAAAGCCCGCGGCGAACAGCAGTGATCCGGTGTGCAACATCGTCTTCGCCTTCCCCTTTGGTTGACCGACCACTAGCCGGATCAGGATTAGGAAGACCTTACGGACGCCAGCGTGACGCCAGCTTCCAAATCTAAGCGTTAATGGAGGTGGAATCCCATCGCAGAAATATCGCTCCGATGAACCGGAGTGACCTCCGCTCGGACGTCTTCCCCGCCGCAGCGACGACGAAAACACAACGCAGGGTAATTCAAGCTCGAATCCAATACTTGAAGTATACGACGACGTCATCCAGCGACGATGTCGTCGCATGTGCAGCTCCATCGCCGCAGGCTGCTCACAAGTGCGACGGCAGCCTCAATCGTGACATCGATCTGACACGTGTATGTTCAGTTTGCGAACTGCTTATTAAAGAGGACGCTCAGCACAAATTTTAAACAGCGATTTGCACGTGCATCACGGTTCACAAGTTGCAATAAGGTCACAGCCATAAGTGCTTTACCATAAAGTCGAAGACGCAGCAGTGACTCCGCAGCACGGGATTTGTACGGTGATTCCGATTTTAGGTGAGTATGAGGGATAGTGGTGGCTAGAACCGAACGTTTGAATTTTGATTTCGGGATTAGCCGAATCCTGGCTGTCGCTGCGATCAGCATGTCGCTGGCGGGTTGCGCGGGCTTTATTCCGCTGGATGCTCCGGACGCCGTTGCCACGCAGACGAATGCTGCGCTCGTCACCGAACCGACCGCGCCGCTTGCCTATGCGCTGATGCCGGTCAATCCGGCGATCCTTCAGGCGACCAACGCGTTCACGGATTCCTCCGGAATGGTGTTCTCCCGCCTCCCCGGCGGCAATTATCGCGACGTCACGATCGGCATCGGTGACATCGTCACCGTGACCGTCTACGAAGCGCAGGCAGGCGGCCTGTTCATTCCGCGCGAAGCGGGCGTGAGGCCGGGCAATTTCGTCGACATTCCGCGCCAGCAGGTCGACCAGTCCGGCAACATCAACATTCCCTACGCCGGGTCGATCAAGGTCGCCGGACTGACACCGCGCGCAGTTTCGAACATCATTCGCGAGCGTCTCAAGGACCGCGCCATCGACCCGCAGGCGGTCGTGAGCGTGGCCGAGCAGCGCGGCAACCAGATCAGCGTGCTGGGCGAAGTCAACTCGCCGCAGCGCTTTCCGGTCGATCCGGGCGGCATTCGTCTGATGGGCGCCATCGCGCGCGCCGGCGGCCCGAAATTTCCCTCCTACGAGAGCACGATCACGATCAAGCGCGAGGGCCGCACCTACAACGAGTCGATGTCGACGGTGGTGCACAAACCCAGCGAAGACGTTCTGTTGGCGCCGGGCGATGTCGTCTTCCTGACCCGCATTCCGCGCGTCTACATGGTCTTCGGTTCGACGCCGTCTCCGGGTTCGATCGGCGGCACCAACAACCGCCGCTTCTCGTTCGAGAACGATAACATGTCGCTGGCCGAAGCCATCGCCAAGGCCGGCGGCCTCGACGGCAATCGCGCGGACTCGAAGTCGATCTACATCTATCGTTTCGAGCCCAAGCCGCTGCTGGAGCGTATCGGCGTCGACGTGTCCCAGTTCCCAACCAAGTCGGTGCCCGCGGTCTACAAGTTCGACATGAGCAAGCCCGACGGCTGGTTCCAGGCCGATACGTTCAGGATGCGCGATCATGACGTGATCTCGGTGGCGGAATCGCCGTCGACCGAATTCGTCAAGCTCATGAACCCGCTGAACGCGGCGAGCGTGAACGCGGACAACATCAGCTCCGTGGTCGTGAACGCGAAGTGACCTGAACCAAGGATCTGCGACCAAGGATCTGCCGCCCACTCATATGTGGCGGCAGTCCGCCCAATTCGAACCATAAGGGGGAGGTAGTTCGTTCAGCCAATCGTTGGCGAATGGGGAGCTGCAGCGTGACCGAGCCTAACAGACGTGATCTGCGCAGTTTGCGATGGCAGCTCGCCACATTGACCCTGACGATCGGCTTGGCGTTATCTCCAGCCAACGCGCAGAATGCGCAGCCGCTTGGACAGCGGCTTCTGCTCGGTGTGGGCACGCATCAAGGCCTCGGCGGCTCGACCGGAGGTCGCGGCTATGTGCCCGCCATCGCCGTGAAGCAGATGAAGGATTTGGGCCTCACCTCGTTTCGCGACGATCTGCCATGGTCGGACTTCGAGCTGCCGGGCCGGCAGCTCGGGTTCAATCCGCTGCTCGGCCGCCTCGACGCACAGATCAAGTCCGACGTCGGTACCCCCGTCATCATCCTGGCTTTCGGCCATCATCTCGTCCCGAATTCGAATCCGCCGACGACCGACGATGCGCGCCAGCGCTTCGTCAGCTACGCCAGCGCCGCCGCGCAATCGCTGGCGACCCGGCGGCCCGTTTTCGAACTGTGGAACGAGTACAATCTCGAAGCGCGCAAAAATCCCGATTTCAGCGTCGAGAACTACGTCGCGCTCGCGCGGGTGGTGCAGCCGGCCGTGAAGCGCGCGGCCCCATCGTCTCCCTTCGTCGTCGGCGTCCTTGGCGACGACCCGGGCTGGAAGTGGACGGACGCGCTGTTGCAGACCGATCTGCTCAAGATCGCGGATGGCATATCGATTCACATCTACAATCACTGTATGAACCCGGCCAGACGAACTGCGGCCGAAGCGATCGAGCGACTCGAGGCCTTTCATCAGCGCGTCGCACAGGCCACCAACAATCCCAACTATCCGATCTATCTCACCGAGACAGGTTGGCCGAACGGCGATGCCAAATGCAGCGTGAGCGAACAACTGGCGGCCGACAACATGGCGCAAATGATCCTGTGGTCGTCGACGGCCGGCCCCTGGCTGAAGGGAGTGTGGGTCTACGAGCTCAAGGACAGCGGGACCAAACCCGCCGAACTCGAGCACAATTTCGGCGTCTACCATTACGACAATTCGCCGAAGCCCGCTGTATGCTCCATCCGGGAGAGCTGGGCGTTCATTCGCACCAGCCTGAAAGCCGAGAAGACCAGGCCCGCTCCCGGCGTCGTCCTCGTCCGAAGTCAGGAGGGGTCGGAAACGAAGGCGGCGTTATGGTCGGAGAATCCGACCAAGCGTTTTGAAATCCGTTTGAAAGGCGCAGAATCGAATGCCGAGGTCAGCCATCTATGTCAGCAAGGAGCCGGTCCCGCTCCCGGCGCCTGGACGGAGTTATCGACCACTCCGCTGCTCGTCACCGCGAGGGGACAGGCCGCGCTCGATTTCGATATCCGGCCGGTCAACTGACGCTCTTATGGCAACCGCAGGCACCCAGATCCGGGGCGATTCTTGAGAATTCTCATCGTCAACACGCTGTATCCGCCGGAAATCATCGGCGGCGCCGAAGTATCCGTGTCGCTGCTCGCGGAGGCGCTGGCTCAGCGGGGCCACCAGGTGTCGGTCGTCTGTCTTCAGAACGAGCAGGCGCAGTCGGTCGACGAGCGCAACGGCGTGCGCGTCTACCGCGTGCCGCTGGACAACGATTACTGGCCGTTTGGCCGCGACGCAAAGCCCTCCTCGATCCAGCGCCTGAAGTGGCACTTGCAGGACACCTGGAATCGCAAGGCCGCCGCGCGCGTTGCCGAGATTCTCGACATCGAAAAGCCCGATGTCGTCCACTCTAATAACCTAACGGGTTTTTCCGTCTCGCTGTGGTCGGAAGCCAAACGTCGCAACATAAGAATTGTGCACACCTTGCGTGACTATTCGTTGATCTGCAAACGGTCGACGCTGTTTCGGACGGGCTCGACATGCATGCGGCGCTGCACGGCCTGCGCCACGATGACTGCGCCATATCGCCGCGCTTCGCGCATGGTCGACGCGGTGACCTCCAACAGCCAGTTCGTGCTGGATCGCCACCTCGCGCCCGGCTATTTCACGGATATCCCCGGCCGCGTCATCTTCAATATCGCCGACACGACCAACCTGGCCACGACCCCGGGGCCTGCGAGCGAGGACCTCATCTTCGGCTTCATCGGGCGCCTGGAGCCCGAGAAAGGCATCGACGTCGTCCTCAAGGCCACGGAGCTGCTTCCCGATGCCGGCTGGCAGCTCAAGATCGCCGGCAGGGGCCTGGAAGCCTATGTGCGAGACATCAAGGCGGCCTGCCGAAATGATCGCGTGCAATGGCTCGGGTTCACCAAGTCCGCGGACTTCTACGCCGGCGTCGATGTCTGCCTGATCAGCTCGGTCTGGCCGGAGCCGCTGCCGCGGACGCTGATCGAGGGGATCGGAGCCGGCAAGGCCACAATTTGCTCCACAGCCGGTGGAATACCGGAGATATCGGAGTTTTCTAATCTTGTAGGGAAATATGAGCCGCACGACCATCGGCGGCTCGCCGAACTGATGCAGGAGGCCATTCGCCACACCGCTCGATGGAAGAAGACGTCACCTGCCCGACCGGATTTTGCGGAGAAATTTACCCCCGAGACGATCACAGGGCAGTACCTGGAGATGTACGCCGGCAAGCCTGGGACATCTTCACGAGAATAAAGGGCGAAAAGCTGCAAGCACTGATGCCACAATGGATACTGAGACACATTATTAATGAAGGTCCTCGTCACCTCATCGCTCTATCCGACGCCCGGGGCCCCGAAGGTCGTCGGCGGCGCCGAGATATTCGTCCGGCGACTGGTCGAGAGTCTGGTCGAACGCGGCGATAAGATCGAGGTGGTACGTGCCGCCTCGCTGCCGGACCAGAAGGCCGAGCGACACAACGGCGTCGACGTCTATTCCGCGCCGAGCCGAAACATTTATCTGCCGTTTACCGAACAGCGGAGCGCGCCCGCACGCGGCGTCTGGCACGCCATCGAGGACTGGCAGCGAACGGTTGACGTGGTGGGCGCGCGCATCGATGCCTTCAAGCCGGACCTGCTGCATTCCAACAACCTGTCGGGTCTGACGACGGCGGTCTGGAAGGCGGCGTTCGACCGGGGCGTTCCGATCGCCCACACGCTGCACGACTATTATCTGACCTGCCCCAGATGCTCGCGCTTCTCCGACGGCCGGGCATGCAAGCACACCTGTTTCAGCTGCAAGCTGTTGACCATCAACCGCCGCCGCGCGACCAGACAGCTGAGCGCCGTCGTCGGCGTGAGCCAGCGGATACTCGACATCCACACCGAGCTCGGACTGTTCGCCGACATCCAGACGCGGACGGTCATTCGGCATGCATCGGCGCTCCAGCCGGTTGCGCCCTCGCCCCTTCCTCCCTCGAACATTTTGAGGCTGGGCTTCATCGGACGACTGACCGAGGAAAAAGGCATCTACAACCTCGCAAGGGCGGTGGGGATGTTGCCACCCAGCTCGGTCAGCCTCGTCATCGCCGGACACGCCGGCGACGAGATGAAGCGCGAGCTCCGGGAACTGGCACCGCGCGCGACGATCGAGTTCCTCGGCTTTATCGCACCGGAAAAATTCTACGAGCAGATCGACATCGTCGTCATTCCACCGATCTGGGAGGAGCCAGGTCCCATCGTCGTCGCCGACGCGGGAGCCGCCGGCAAACCCTTTCTCGGGACGCGATTTGGCGGCATTCCGGAAGCCGTCGCACGGGGCGCGATGGGGTGGCTCACGGAACCGGATCCGCAGTCGCTTGCGGACAGCATCCGACAACTCTTGTCGAAGCCGGACGAAATCGTGGCGATGGTTAAGCAAATGTCACTGCAGACGAGCCCGTACACCTTCGCAAGTGTCGTCGACGAGTACCGTCATCTGTTCGAAGGACTGGTCGCGAGCCGTCAATCGGCATGACAATGGATTGACGGCCCGGTATCGGCCGTCATTTTCGTCCGATTGTGGGGCGCTGGTTTGCAACCCGCTAAGAAATTCGCGCAATCCCCGTGGAACTCCGGGACATTGCCCACGCAACGTGCAGCTTGCACAACAAACGTTGCGGCAAACAGCGTCGCGCCTCGCTGGTGACATCGTTCACGCACACGGCTGACATCGACAGCGGTTAATCACGCGCTCAAGCGAGTCGACGAATGCATCGCGAGCAGAGTCCGCGATGTGTCGACTTTTAGCTGAATAAAAAACCTGAAACACAAACGTCGAGGGTTACTGCTCGACGCAATTGAACTCACATGCAGAGCAGCAGATGGCCACGTCTTCAGTTGATCAGACCCTTCACTCGGCAAGTTCCTTCACGGGATCCATCGGCGTCAACACGCACGTCGCGTATTCGTGGGGGAACTACAACAACCTTGCCCTCATGGAGGATGATCTCAAATATCTCGGCGTGACCAAGCTGCGCGATGCGCTGGCGACTTCCCCCGGCAGCAGTCCGGTCATGAGCGGACTCGCGGCAGACGGGTACCAGTTCGACCTGATCGTCTCATCGAACCTGCCGGTGACCGGTTCCAGCGGCCTCGCAAACTATCTCTCGCAACTGGACAGTTTCGTGAAGGCTCATCCCGGCAGTCTGATCGCCGTGGAAGGCCTGAACGAAGCCAACACCCAGCCGTTCTCCTACAACGGAAGCTCCGACGTCTCCGCGGCTGCGCAATTTCAGATAGCGCTCTACACCGCCATCAAGGGCGACGCGACGCTGTCGGGTGTCTCGGTCTATAATCTTTCGCTCGGCTATACCGACACCAACGACTACGCCAAGCTCGGGAACCTGACCGCCTACTCCGATTACGCGAACTCCCACGCCTACGCCGCGACCACCACGACCCCGGCCACTGCCGTGGCGACGCACGTCGCCGACGCGGAATCAGTCGTCTCAGGCAAGCCGACCGTCATCACCGAGACCGGCTACAGCACGCTGAGCAGCTGGCAGTACCTCGGCGTCGACCAGGCCGTGCAGGCCAAGTCGATCCTCAATACGCTGGTGGACGCCTTCAAGGACGGCGTGTCGACCACTTATCTCTACGAGCTGCTCGATCATGGCACGGACGCCGGCTCCCAGATGGGCCTGTTCAACGCCGACGGCACCCCGAAACTCGCCGCGACCGCGATCCACAATTTGACGACCATCCTTGCGGATGACGGCACCGGCAGCAGCACCCCGACGTCGCAGCTCGGCTACAATCTCACCGGCCTCCCGGCGTCCGGCAACAGCATGGTGCTCACCAAGAGCAACGGCGCCTACGACCTCGTGGTATGGGCCGAACCGAAGATCTGGGACGACGCCACCGACAGCGAGGTCGCGGTTGCCACCACCCAGGTCACCGTGAATCTCGGCGGCGTCCATCATTCCGTCGTCGTCTACGATCCGATGAGCGGCACCTCGCCGATCGCGAGCTACACCGACGTCAGCCAGATCGTTCTCCCGCTCAGCGACCATCCGCTGATCATCGAGATCGATGCCCCGGCCCGAGCCGCGACACCTCCCGACAGTATGGTCAATGTCAGCGATACGGCAGCGGACATCGTCGCGCAGCTGTCGGATCTCAACGATTCGACGACGCTGAAGACGATCACGCTGACGGATACGCATGTCCTTCCCGTCGCGTCCGAGACGACGATGAACTACATCATCTCGCACTACGGCAAGGCGCTCGCGGCGATCCAGGGCGGCTATTCGTTCTCGGTGACGACCTCGAGCACGGCGTGGAGCCTGACCAAGGTCTTCAATGCCTCCGGCAGCCTGCTCTCGACCACCACCTCGAACTTCAGCAATGGCCTCATTTCGAGCAAGGTCACGGTCAACTCCGACGGATCGACCGACAGCTTCAGCTACACGGCCGGCGTTGCCACGAGAGAAGTCATCGTCAAGACCGACGGATCCAAGGAAACCAAGACCTTCGGCGCGGGCGGCGTGGTCAGCGATACCCTCGCGAAAACGGACGGTTCGTCCTCGACGACCCTCTACTCTGCCGGCGTCAAGACCAAGCTGTATGTCAACAACGCCGACGGGTCGCACGACACGACCACGTACAACGTCAAGGGCGCCTCTTACGTCACCGAAACCCAGCACAGCACGGCCAGTGGCGTCGTGACGTCGGTCACCCGCTATCATTCCGACGGCACCCTGGACTTCAGCCAGACCATCGCCGCCGACGGCAGCAGCAAGGTCACGACGCTGTATGACGCCGCGGGCCACAAGACGACCGTCATCAAGTGGACCCCGACGTCCGTCACCACCGACAAGTACAACACCTCGGGAACGCTGCTCCAGGAGATCGTGCAGAACAGCGCCATCGGCACGACCACGACGACCAACTACAACGGCGCCCTGCTCGCGTCGGTCTACATCGCCAATGCCGACGGCTCCAAGGAGTCGAAGCTGTATAACTCCAGCGGCGTTCTCACCAGCGACACAATCATCAAAGTCGACGGCTCCTCCTCGAACACCGTCTACTCATCCGGCGTGAAGACGAAATTGTACGTCACCAATGCCGACGGTTCCCACGACACGACCACCTACAACATCAAGGGCGCGTCCTACGTCACCGAGACACAGCACAGCACGGCGACGGGCGCCGTGACATCGGTCGCGCGATATCACACGGACGGCACGTTCGACTACAGCCAGGTGATCAATTCCGACGGAAGCAAGCTCACGACGCTCTACGATGCGACCGGTCACAAGACGACGACCATCAAGTGGTCGACTGCAGCGACCGTCACGGACAAATTCGACAGCTCGGGCAAGCTGCTGCAGGAGATCGTCCAGAACAGCAATGGTTCCGTGACCACGACCAACTACAACGGAGCGCTGCTGGCGTCCGTCTACATCCTCAATGCCGACGGCTCGAAAGAGACCAAGCTTTACGACTCGGCAGGTTCGCTTGCCAGCGACACGCTCATCAACACCAACGGCTCCTCGTCGAGCACCGTTTACACGTCGGGTGTAAAGTCGAAACTGTACGTCACCAATGCCGACGGCTCCCACGACACCACCACCTACAACATCAAGGGCGCGACCTACGTCACCGAGACCCAGCACAGCACGGCGGCAGGCGCGGTCACGTCGCTCACGCGATATCATACTGACGGCACGCTGGACTATTCCCAGGTGATCAATACCGACGGCAGCAAGCTGACGACCCTCTACGACGCGACCGGCCACAAGACGACGACCATCAAGTGGTCGACTGCCGCCACCGTCACGGACAAGTTCGACAGTTCGGGCAAGCTGTTGCAGGAGATCGTGCAGAACAGCGACGGCGCCGTGACCACGACCAACTACAACGGTACGCTGCTGGCCTCCGTCTCCATCCTCAACGCCGACGGATCGAAGGAGTCGAAACTGTACGATTCGGCTGGGCGGCTGGCCAGCGATGTGACCGTCGCGACCGACGGCTCTTCGTCCAACCTCGTCTACACCGCCGGCGTCAAGACGGCCCTGTACGTCACCAACGTGGACGGAAGCCACGACACGACGACCTACAACATCGCCGGCAAGAGCTATGTCTCGGAGTTCCAGCACGCCACCGCCAGCGGAGCCGTGACGGAAGTCATCCGCTACCACGCGGACGGATCGCTGGATTATCAGCAGAACATCGGCAGCGACGGCACCAAGGTCACCGACGTCTATGACAGCACCGGCCACAAGCTGAACGAGGTGCAGCTCCACACCGACGGGGCGAGCCTCACGCTGAACTACAACACGTCCGGTGCAACCACGCAGGCGATCCAGAAGGACGCCAACGGGGACACCACGACGACCAACTATTCCGGTGGCAACGCCACGTCCGTCTACGAGGTCCATACCGACGGCTGGAAGGAAACCAAGCTGTTCGACACCGGCGGAAACCTCACGAACGACACCGTCTACAACACGGACGGCTCCACCTCCTCGACCGTCTATTCGTCCGGCGTCAAGACGGCGAGCTACGTCACCAATGCCGACGGCACTCACGACAACTCCTTCTTCAACATCACGGGAAAGAGCTACGTCACCGAATATCAGCACACCGACGCGGCCGGCACCGTGCTTTCGGACACCCGTCTCCATGCCGACGGCTCGTTCGACTTCAAGCAGGTCATCAACAGCGACGGCAGCAAGGTAACGGACAACTACGACAGCGCCGGCACGAAGACACAGGAGACGATCAAGTACACCGACGGCAGCTCGGACGTGTTCATCTTCTCCGTGTCCGGCAAGCCCGGCGCGATTGAACACGACAGTCGCGACACCAGCGGAACGCTGGTCAAGATCGACATGCAGAACGCCGACGGGACTCACAATGTCACGGCAGTGACCGCCGGCCAGACGCTCCAGGGATCTGCGAACAACGACCAGTTCCAGATATCACCCGGATCGACCACGGTCGTCTTCGATCACGGCAATGACAAGATCATCGGCTTCCACGCCGGAACGGCGGCCAATCACGACGTCGTCGAGATCTCGAAGGCCCTGGTCGCAGACTACGCCCATCTCCAGGTGACGCAGAGCGGCTCGAACGCCGTGATCCAGATCTCCGCGACCGACCAGATCGTCCTTCAGGGGATCAACGTCGCCAATCTCGACCACGGCAACTTCCTGTTCGTGTAGCCGACCGAGCTCACGGACTGTCAGACGAGCAGAACGGGCTGCAACGCAGCCCGTTTTTCGTGCAACCGGATCATCGGCACGCCGTCTGCAAAAGGGTGGGAACGGCCGTCATTGCAAAATCGTTGCGTCCCCCTGTTGCGCATGTTCTAAGGTGGCTGGCCTGCCCGAGAGGCCGATATTCAGCGCTGCCCGTGTCGTGTCAGACCGCATCCGGGCATACCGGAAAAGGCCGGAAGCCACCAAGCCATGCTTCGTCTCCTTGCTCTCGGCAGCTATTTCTATCAAAGCCTGGTCGCGATCCTCCTCATTCTGGCGCTCAGCCATCTGCTTGAGCCGGCGTCTTACACGACATATTCCCTGACGGTTGCCGTGAGCCAGCTCGCCTCGGTGGTCGCCTTCGAATGGCTGCAGCTTTCAGGTCAGCGTTTCCTCTCATCCAGCCAGGGAGACGAGACGCCGCGACTGCAATCATCCCTGTTCAGTGCGCTCGCACTCAGCATCGCCACCCTGATCGCGGCCGCAGCGCTTGCCGCACTGTCCGGCCGGGTTCCGATGTCCCTGATCGGAATAGCGCTCGCCGTCACGATCGTGCAGGGGACCGTCGACCTCCATTACATGATGATCCGGGTCGCGGGCAGATTGTCCTCGGCATCGATCTTGATGATCTGCCGCGCCACCCTTCTTCTTGTGGGCGCGACCGTCGGCGCCAAGCTCCAAGGCACGGCGGAAGCGGCGCTTGTCGGCATGCTCGCCGGCCACGGCCTTGGCCTGGCTCTCGGCTCGCTGATCGACCGCACCTTGCTCAACTGGTCTCCCCGACTCACCCGGAAGTCGGACCTGTCCGCCTTTGCCCGCTACGGGATGCTGGCGTCAGGTGCGTCGGTGGTCCACCTGTCCGCCCCGATCCTCATCCGCTTCATGATCGTCGGTCGTTTCGGAATCACCTCGAGCGCGAGCGCCGGCTTCTCGATGGCGATCGACCTCCTCCAGAGGCCGTTCTCCGTGCTGCTCTCGGCCATTCACACCATCAGCTACCCCGATGTCGTGCTGCGTTACGACACCGGGACCAGGAAGGACGCGCAGCGAGCTGCGGCCGAGCTGTTCGAACTCGCGTTCTGCTCCACCGCGCTGATGTTGGGCGGATTGATCGCATTCATTCCGGACGCTGCAAGGCTCTTCGTTCCGCCGGCCCTGATCGCGAGCTTCCTCGCCGCGACGCCAAGCGTGGCGATCTTCTATTTCCTGCATACGCACCTTCAGGCCACATTGGCGCTTGTCCCGCACCTTCAGAAAGCGGCCCTGCGCCTCATTCTGATCGCCGCCGGTCAACTGGCCCTCATCTCCACTTTCGTCTTTGCCAGCAGTCTCGCAAGCGCGGCGCCGACAACCGCGCTTGCCAGCGCCGCGCTGGCCACCGCACTGGTGATTCTGGCAGCTTGCGGGCCGACGATCCGATTTGGCGCCTACCCGCGCCCGGGTCTCGTGCTGTTGACGGCGATCGGCTCGGCCGTCGTCGGTGGGCTTGCCGCATTGCCTTCCGAACCGCTGGCCTGGCTCCTCGGCAAGATCCTGGTGGCGGCGGCGGTCACATTGGCCATCGTGTGGTTCGGCGATTTCCTGCGTCACGACGAGGCCTGATAGCGATCGACCTGCCGGCTGCCCTTGCAGTGTCGATTGTGTGACAGCACGACGTCATCCATCGCCCGTAATCGCATTCATCCCACAAAAACGGCGACTTCTTCGCGGTGGTGCGCGGCCGGCAATCTTTGACTAGCTCTGGAAACGATGATTTTATGGCCCGCGATCCGCAGCGATCTGCTAGTTCTCGCGGTGGCTCATCTTGCCAGAGCCGATCACCATTGATGGAACTGCGAAGCAACGGATCCGACGTTGCTCAATACGAAGAGAGGCTGGTGTGATGCCCGGGGATATTTCGGTTGTTATTCCGTTCTATAACAACGCCGACAAACTGCAAACGACTCTGACCGCCGTTGCCAACCAGACGTTGCAGCCCCGCGAGATCATCATCGTCGACGACGGTTCCTCCGATGAAGCAAAGGACGAACTCGGGAAGCTGAAGGAAACTTTCGGCTTCACCCTGATCACCCAACCCAATCGCGGCCCGGCAGCGGCTCGCAATACCGCAATGGAGTCGGCCAACTGCTCATATGTTGCGCTGCTCGACGCAGACGATATCTGGCATCCAAGCAAACTGGAGCGCCAGCATGCGCTCATGTCTGAACCCGGCGGCAACGCGCGGGCCCTGGTCGTCTGCAATTCCAGAACGGTCGACGAGGACGGCGGCCTGATCTACGAGAACAGATTTGCGCAGTATTCCGGCGAGAAGAAGCAATTCGCAGTCGCCGTTCTCAACAACCGCATCCATTCGATCACCTCGACGCTGTTTTTCCGGCGCGACGCGGCCAGCCGCTTCAACTTCATGAACGAACACTTGCGGTATCGCGAGGATCACGCCTTCATTGTTCATCTGCTCGGTCAGGGTGACGTCGGATTTGTCGATGAATTTGATTCTTCTCGCGTCATTCATCGCGCAAGCTACTCACACTCCGAAGCGAGCGGATATATCCTGAACCAGGAACACTGGGACAACGCGTTCTTCGCCGATGTTGCCCAGCATTTCACTGCATCTGAAATGAAGATCGCACGCGCCATCGCGGCTGAACACAATGCGCGGAACGACGTGATCCTGGGCCGGCACGCGCGAGCCATGCGAACGATGGTGCAGTCGATGGCGAAGAGCGGCCGGTTTGCGAGGCCAACACTCATCATTGCGGCCGCAATGATCGGCACCATTGCGCCGGCGGCGTTCGACAAGTGGGACCGCGCGCTGGCAGCCCGACGCAAGGCCACGGCCAACAGCTAGTCATACGAACGACGCCCCGGGCCGGCGTGGCCGCATGCGGCCCGTCAGGCGGGCTGCGCTGCAGCTGCTTCGCTGGATTTCCGCCCGATGAGCGATTTCCGCATGGTCGTAAAGTGCAGGCCGATGATCTTTCTCCAGCCGAGATAGACGAGCAGGACGACGGCGGCATAAGTCGCGGTCGCCTTGAGCCAGCTCATGAACGTGCCCGGGTCAGCCCCGAACATCGACCAGACAACCGCAACGCCGAGGCAACTCGCGACAGTCGGCGGCAGGAACGCATTGACCAAGGACATCCCAGAAGCATCTATCTTGTAGAATACGACGACCAACGACAGCGCGGCCATCGCCAGGCCCGTAACGGCATAGCCAATCGCAAACACATGCAGCCCGTAAGGCAGCATGAAAACGAACGTTCCAAAGAAGACGAGACTGTTGATGACGCTCAGGCGAAAATTCAAGCTACCCTCGCCGCGCGCGAGAATGACGGAGCCGCTGTAGGCGGCGATCGACTGCACTGCTCCGATCGGCGCGAGCACCTTCATCAGCCAGATGGCTTCGTGCCACTTGGGATCGAGCAGATGATCCACCAGAAATCCGGTGCCGAAGACGAAGTAGAACATGCCGGGAAACGTCACCAGCGCCGTCATCGCCATGGTCGCCATGGTGAGCGATGACTTGCTCTCCGGCACCAGGCCGGCCTGCGGACCCAACGCCGACATCAGCACGTTGCTGGCCGGCCACGCCAGGACGACAAGCGGCATGATCATGAACTGGTTCGCGAAACCATAGAGACCCACGCTCGCCGCCCCCAGATAGATGCCGATCAGGATCGGGCCGGCGGTCCGCGCCAGAAAGTTAAGGGCATTGGTCAGCAGCACCCAGCCGCCAAAGGCCATCAACGGCTTCAGTCGAGACCATTCGAAATTGAACGTCATCTGCTTTCGCACGATCACGGTGAAGGCGATGGCCCTCACCAGATGCATGGCGATCTGATAAAGCACCAGCGCCATCACACCGACCCCGCACAGGAGCGCGACTAGATAGGTGAGGAATCCGATTGCGACCGCCGAGCCCTCGATCGCGGCAATCCTCTGGTAGTCGAGATGTCGCTCGAGCAAAGCGCGGGGCGCCACCGCAGCGACGGCAAACACGATCGAGAGCGCCAGGCCCGCCAGCACCGATGTCAGCCCCTCGAGATTGGAAACGCTCGACAGCGCAGGCGCGCCGAGGCAAATCGAAATGGCCAGCAACGCGCCGAACAGCGTGATCAGCGTCGCCGCCGCGCCCACCTGCCTGCGATCGAGATCCGGATGACGCACGATCGCGCTGGAGAGCCCGAGGTCGGTCAATAGCGCGATGAACAGGATGAACGACATCGAGAACGCGACCAGCCCGTAGTCGTGGGGCGTGATGAACCGGGCCGAGATGATGTTGATCGCAACCTGGGTTGAGGCCCGGCTGATGTTCACCACCGACATGAAGGATACGCTGCGGATCATCATGCTTGGACAACCTCGAATTCTTTGCTCGCCCGCCGGAATCGTGAAGCAGGACATGGTGATGCCGCGTTCGCAGGCAACAGGAGACAGATGCGGTCAGGCACGTTGCTGCAGCTCTTCGGCGCGAAGGGTCGGCGTTCCCCGCAGCATCCGGTCGAGCCTGCGGCGCAGCCCCACCTCGATCAATCTGTAACTCAATGCCGACGCGACCAAGGCGACCGGCAGGCCAATCGCGACGAATCCGGCCCATAGCAGCCATGGATTTGCGCCGCCCGCGACGAACTTGGCACCGAGCGCCTGAAGCGGATAGAGCGCGAACGGATGTACCAGATAGAGGCTGTAGCTGATCTTCCCGAGATATTGCAGCGAAGGCGCCTCCAGCAGCGTCACAACGCCGGACCCCGGACTGAGAACCATCGCGAACAGCAACAGGCCCGGAAGCAGCGCCGGCAGCGCATGCAGATACTCCAGGGAGCCGTACATCGCGATCACACAGAGCGTGCCAGCGAGCAAGCCGCGCCATCCAGCGACCATGAGTCGGAAGTTCACACGGCTCAGGAGCATGCCTACTCCGAAGAACGCCGCGTTCGGGCGATAGGCGACCGCCGCGACGGCGACGCCGACCAGTACCCAGGTTGCGAGCCAATGGCCGCGCCTGCGCGACACGAAGATCGCGGCGAACCAGATGTAGAAGGCCCATTCATAGCTCAAGGTCCAGGCATTCTGCTGTCCCAGCGGCAGGCCGAGCACATCGGGCAGAAACAACAGATTGGCGACGAACAATTCGATATAGGTGACGACGTCGATCCCCTTGAAGAATTTGTATCCGACGATCGGTCCGATCGTGAACAACGCGACATGCAGCACTCCGAACACCGGCAGGATGCGCATGCAGCGGTCATAGAAGAAGGCCGACACGTCGCCGTGGCGCACGAGGCTTGCCGGAATCAGATATCCGCTGATCATGAAGAACAGCTCGACACCATGGCCGCCCGTGTTGGCAATCGCGTGAAACCAGGGCGGCAGTTGCGGCAGAAATCCCGCCAGCAACGGCATGACGTACATGTGCACGAGCAGCACGCTCATTGCCGCGACACCCCGCAGCCCCTGGATCGCCGGCAAGAACGATGCCGGCGCAGCACTGCTGGATTTCGTCTGAGTGTCCACTTCGCTATTCCGCGGCCGGTAACGGCGCTTCGGTCATGGCCGCGCGGCGCGGCGCCGATCGATAACGGCGACCGAACGAGATGGTCGGCTTCTCGACGAGGACATAGGAAATCCAGCTCACCACGATGGACGCCGCTACCACGCCGACGACGAACACCAGCCACTGAGCCGGGCCACCGCCTGTCCCGACGAAATAGAGCGCGAGACTCATCACATAGGCATGCATCAGATAGATCGAGTAGCTGATCACGCCCACGAAGGCGAGCGCCCGCCAGGGCCTGCCCTCCCCGAACACGGCGAATGCCAGGAACACCAGCGCGGCCGCCACGTAGGAAAGCCCGATCGAATAGCCGTGGAAGAAGTTCTCGTGATAGTCGCCGCCATACAGCTTGAACGCGATGTTGATGGCGAAAGCGCAATAGAGCGTGACGCAGACGACCAGATACCAGGGCGACAGCCGGCGCTCCATCAGCACGTCGCGCGCGACCTTGCCCGTGAACATCGCCGTCAGATTCAACGCCAGCTCCAGCAGCCGCCAGAACAGCCAATAATGAACCAGCGCGGGACCGAGGATTCCCACGAGCGACACGGCGACGACGATACACACGGCCGTCAGCCTGCGATTGAGGAAGCCGGCGACGAACAGGGCGACGCAGGCGATGTAGAAGATCAGTTCGACGGCCAGCGACCAGTAGGCGATCCGGATGTTGGGCACCCCGACGAACATCTGGAACATCGTCAGATTGGCGGAGATCTGCCAGATCGGAAAAACCTTGTTCTCGATGATCGGCGTGAGGATCACCGCGATCAGGATCGACAGCCAATAGCTCGGATAAAGCCGAAAGAAGCGGCTGACTGCAAAGTCCTTCACCGGCGCGGAGCTCTTCGGAAAGCTGTAGGGAATGACGAAACCGCTGACAAAGAAGAACAGCACGACCCCGAAGCGGCCGAAGTTGAAATAGTGGCCGGAAATGTCGTGAAGCGGCCCGTAGAATGCGTCGGTGGTTCCGCTCAGAATAATCTGCTCGAGAAGATGCTGGAGGACCACGGCCAGCACCGCGATGCCGCGCAGAGCGTCCACAAATGCCAAGCGGTTATGCATTACTCTGCTCTCCAATCGATGTGTGGTCCCAGGGCATTGTGTCGATCGCCCCGATCATTCTGCGGTGAGCGGCTGCTGCGCGGGCGCCAGCCGCGGGCCTCCCTGCATGGCCCGGGAGGCGCGCTTCGAGAACACCTCGCTGAATCCGAACGAGATCATCAACAGACCGGTCGCGGGGCCATAACACAGCACCGTGATGGTAAACAGGTTCATCACGAATATCGTGGACAGCTTGTAGACGTCGGTGATCAGGAACGACGCGCGGATCACGACCGCCATGAACAGCACGAACGGCAAGCCGAACATCAGGTAGGTCCCGATGTAGAAATTGTCGACCGGCACCCAATACGACGCCAGCGGCGAGAACAGCTGCTGCGGGTAGTTGAAGCAGCCGACGCCGCAGCCGGTGAGAACTCCGACCGGCATCAGCTGCTGCAGATAGACGAATGGCAGCTGCCAGCTGTTGTTGATGCGGTCCTGCAGGCTGAAGAACGTGGAGGTCTTGGTCAGGCCGGTTCCCGACACGAAGAGCATCAACGCGATCGGCACCAGGATGGCGAGATAGGAGGACAACGATATCGCACGCAGTACGGGAAGGCGCCGGGCCTCCGGAAGCCAGCGAACCACCAGCAGGCAGCCAAGATAGAGCGCGAGAACGACCATGGTCGTCTTGCTGGTCGTGAGGCGTATCGCGTAGATCGAGGGGATGCCGAAGATCAGGCACCAAAACACGCTCTTGCGGATCGAGGTCAGCACGAACGTGATCAGGATGAAGTAGGCAGCCATCGTATTGTCGGCGGCAAAGCCCGAAATCCTTTGCTCTGCGAACGACCACCAGAGCCGGCCCGCCTCGCGGGTGGCGCCAAAGGATTCGTATTTGAAGCCCACCCAGGGGAACGTCCAGTGGGCGGCGACGAGCACGCCGGCAAGCGAGATATAGAACGTGGTCGCGATGACCCAGAGCAGCTTCTTGTGGTTTCCGAGATAGGCATCGCAGAAGCAAAAGCCTGCAAATACCGGGATCATCATCTTGAACGACGACAGCAGCGCATTGAAGGTGCCCAGGAAGAAATACCCCAGGATCAACGACAGGATGATCTGCACGAAGACGAGGAGAGCAACGACGTTGCGATTCTGCATGATGCAGCGCGTGACGAAGATGCCGACGCAAAGCACAGCGACGGCATCGGGGGTGAACCAAAGAGCCGAGACGTGAAAGATGCTGGTGTAGTACCTCATCGCGCCGCCGAAGGCGTCCCGGATGAAGTACAGCGCGAGCGCGACCGCCTCGATGTTGAGGGCCATCGGCGTGAGATTGTTTTCCTGTTGCGACGTCACCTTCGGCAGGTCTCCTAGCTCAAGCGGCGCGAAGTGCGGACGGTCTGAGCCGTCGAAAACGACGTCTCACGCTGCAACAGGCGACGAACGAATTTCCCGCCCGGGATCTCGACCAGCCGATAGGTGAAATCCGAAAGCAGGATGACGGCGGCAATGATGACGCCGTAGGTCAGCGTTGCCGCGAGCCCGGGGCTGATCGAATCAATCGCCACGATCGGCCGCGGCCCGACGATCCGTACCGCATATTCCGCCAGAAGAATGACGAACGCGTGCACCATGTAGATCGAGTACGATCGGGCGCCGAGCCAGACCAACGGCTTGCTCTCGAGCAGACGCGGCAGCAACGGCGCGCCCGGGTAAGCCATCAAGGTCGCAAGCAGGCTTGCGAAGACGAAGGGCGCGGCAAAGCTGGCCGCCGGGTAGTCGCTGACGAGCACGACAAGGCCGAAGCTCGCGACGAGCGAGCCGGCCTGAAGACCGAATTGATAGACGGGCGCCTTTATCTTCGACAGCGGCGTCACGACCCGGACCACCAGAACGCCGAGAAAGAAGCTCATGACGCAACGAAGAATGCCGAAATCGTACTGAAGGCCGAGATCCTTCTTTTGCAGCACGAAGACGATGACGAGCCAGTTTGCCACCACCAGAATGGCCGCGACCGCGTAGAGAAACGGCCGCGAGTTCAGGCGCTGCGCGAACAGCAGCAGCAGAGCGAACAGGATATAGGTGTAGAACTCCACGCTGATGCTCCAGCTCGGGCCGTTCCAGCTGAGGTAATCGACGAACCCGAGCGAATGAAGCAGGAAGACGTTCAGGACGAACGTGTAGGCGTTGTTGACCTCGAATTGCGGGGACGTGACTGCAAGCAGGCCCGCGGCCACCAGGCCAACCCTTGCAAACCGAAACACCAGGATTGCGAACAACATCACGATATGAAGCGGATAGATCCGCGCCAGGCGACGGACCATGAAATCGCGAAACGAGAATTTGCCGAAATCCGCATCGGTGTAGCTGATCGAGATCACGATTCCGCTCAACACGAAAAACAAATCGACGAACAGCCACGCATTGTGAAAGAAGGCGAAGTCGAACCACGCCTTGTTCGAAAAGGCGGCAAGGAAAACCTTCATCAGAATGACATGATGGATCGCGACTGAGAGCGCTGCGATTCCTCGAATACTGTCCAACGGAAGATAGTGAGGCTTGTGCTTATGCGTCGACTCCATCACTACCCCGTTGCTTAATTTGCTGCGTTGCAATATTCTTACTTTTGGGCTCAGTTTTCAATGAAAATCTGGGTTTGAGCATGCGCGATTTGTTGAACGGAAATGCAAGGGCCAGGATTAACGTTGATGCGAATGGGACCACAATCGGCACCAGTTCCGCACCAAAGACTGTTGATCGAAAACCAGCTGGCATGAGTTCTGAATGGCAAATCCAACACGATGCGAGGTCGATTCTGATCTGATGAGATTTCCATTGTCCTCGACCAACAACGAACGGTAGACCTCCGTATGATCGATCAGCCGCAAAATTGGGAGAATTCCTAGTGGCCTATTCTTCCATGACGATTGGGAACACGAGCTCCATCAAGCGTTGGAGCCACAATTCGCGATTTACCAAGGCATTGGGCGTGATGCCGCCGGCGCAAAACGATCGCATCCTCGATTTCGGAACGGGAGATGGACATCTCGTCGGCTTGATCAAGGAACGATGTGCCTCGGCCACCATCTGCGGGTTCGATCCGCATCTTGATGCAATGGCAAATGAGGTGAAACAACGTTTTCCCGATGTCCGATTTGTGCGCGAGCGCGATAGCATCGTGGGCGGCCCCTTCGACAAGGTTTATTGCCTTGAGACGCTCGAGCACTTTGTCGGCCCTCCTCTGATGGATATCGTCACCTTTCTCACGCAGCAGACGGCGCCAAACGGTCGCATCCTCGTCTCGGTGCCGATCGAGATCGGCCTCTCGTCGTTGATGAAGAACCTCTTCCGCATGGCTGCCGGCCAGCGCCATCGCGGCACCACCTGGAAGATCGTCTGGGATTCCTTCGTCGGCAATACGGCCGCAATCGCGCGGCCGCCAAGCGAGACGGGCTGGATCTCCTCTCACCTCGGATTCGATTTCCGGATCATTCCGGTCTTGTTCGCAAAATGCGGTTTCGAAGTGGAATCGATGGGCTATTCGCCGATTCCTCTGCCAACCCACGTGATCAACAGCCAGGTGTTCTTCCGCTTCGCGCGAAAGGCTTGAGCCGGTCACACGGCGGCCGCCGCCGCACCGACCCGCAGGCGTCGAAATCAGCGCTTCCTGAGGGCAGCGATTGATGCTTAATGCGCCACGTTGCGCGGACCAGAGTCCGCCAACGGGGTTGATTGCTGCTTGCGGGGGAGTGCCAGCTGAACACCGTGTCCAGGCTCATGGCGCTTGCAGTCGTCGTGCTGGCGCCCCTGCCACTCGGGTCCACCGGCCAGATCTGGATCTGCATCTGGTGTGCGCTGATGGCCGCCAGCCTCGTGACGGCCAATCTCGACGGCGTCGGCCGCGAGGATGTGCGGCTGTTGATGCCGTTGCTGGCCACGCTCGCAATAGTTGCGGCAGTGACCGTCGTTCAAGAATGGCGCGACCCGCCATTCGCACTCGGGAATCCGGTCTGGCAGACCCCATCAAAATGGCTCGAATTACAGGTGCCCGGCCGGGTTTCGACGACCGTCAGCGGCCCGTGGCTGGCGATCGGCTATCCGCTTCTGCTTGCGATGGTATTCATTCGCGCGTTCGCCTTCTCAACCGACGCGAGCAGTGCCCGCCGGCTCCTGCTGATTCTCGCCTGGGCCGGCTGCGCCTACGCAATCTATGGCATCCTCGCTGAAATCAGCGATCCCAACGGCCTCCTGTCGAGACGCAAGGAAGCCTATCTCGGCTACGCGACGGGGACTTTCGTCAACCGAAACACGGCCGCGATCTTCTGGGGCAGCAGCGCCGTGCTGTTTCTGGTCCCCTTGCTGCGCTTCGCACACCGCCGCGATCGTCCTGATGCGCCAGCCTCGCCCCGCCTCTCGGACCGAATCACATTTTATTCATCTGCACCGGCAGCGCTCGGCATCGGGTTTGCGATCTGCCTGATTGCGACAGCGATGACGGGCTCTCGCGCGGGCCTGCTGCTGTCGATTTGTGCATTCCTGCTCGCCTGCGCGCTTTATGTTGCGCCATTGCCGCTCGGCAAGCTGCGGAGATGGGGCCTTGCTGCGGGGACAGCGGCCGTGGCGCTATTGATCCTCCAGCTTGTCGGCGGCGCCGTTGCCGGTCGAATTGGCACTTACGGCCTGATTGATGAACAGCGGTTCAATGCCTACGAACGAAGCATTGCCATCATCCGCGGTTATCCGCTGCTCGGCATTGGCTGGGGCAATTTCGAGGCAACATTCCCCGCCTATCGGACCGCGGAGCTCGGCAGCCTTGGAATATGGGATCGCGCCCACTCGACCCCGCTCGAACTGGCCGCGGAGCTCGGCCTGCCCGCCGCCGGTCTCATCGTGGCGTGCAGCCTCTGGTATATTTACCTTTTGTTAAGAAGCAGCTTGCGGCGAAAGCGCGACCGCTACATACCCATTATTGGCATTAGCGTGGCGGTGCTCGGGCTGGTCCATAGCTGCATCGACTTTTCGCTGCAGATTCCGGGCTTCGGGATCTTTTTCGCTGCCATAGTTGGATGTGGGCTTGCGCAAGCGATTCCGTCCGAACTGCGGAAAGAACGTGGCAAGTTTGAATAAAATGAACTATAAGAACTGAAAAAGTCCGGTGGTGATTATGCAATTTCGAAAAGTCTTTTCCGTCGTCGTCGGCATTGCGGCATTGTCCGGCACAGTTGCGCCCTCATTCGCGGCCACTGGCAACAACGCAGCGTGCGGAGCGAACGCAAACCTGGTCTCGGCGGAAAGCGCCAACTCATTCCTCTCGAATCCCGCAGGATTGCTCGACCAGTTCAAGCAAGGCCAGGGCAGCTTGGCCTCGCAGGTTCGCGACTTTCTGACCTCACGGCCGGAAACCGTCGAAGGCATCGTGTCGCTGGCAAAGGCCAGCAACGAGGAACAGAGCCGCGCCATCGGTGCAGGTCTCGGAACGGCCGCTTCAGTTTGCGTGCTGTCGCAACCGGACGTGGCACAGCGCATTCAGGAAGCCGTGCTGAAGACCGACAATGCAGCCCTGATTCAGTCCTTCACCAGCATCACCGGCGACATCCCGACGGAAGCGACCAGCGGTGCGGATCCCACTGGCGAGACGTCCACCGGCGGTGGCGGCGGGACCAATGCGGCCGCGGCGGAACGGGGCGGCGCCGCAACGACGACCACTCCCGTCGTGCTCAACACAAGCGGACCCAGCGCTCAAGCGCAGACGCAGACCCTGTTCACCGCAGCGGCTACAACGACCACCTCGCTGACGTCCGTGAGCCCGTCGCGATAAGCTCCTGGTTGAAGAAATTTAACCAATGCAATGCTCCTGGAACCAGTCCCGCAAAGCCGATAAAATTGTAATTGTCGGCAAAACCGGAACCTAATGGGTTCGTTGTATCCCTAGCGTCAAGAACAATGGCGAAAAACGGGGATAACCATGAGCTGGATTTTCAAATCTTTCCTTGCGGCGGGGATCGCTTGCGCTGGCGCCGCTGCCAAAGCCGACACGATCGTCGATGCTCCGGCCGCGGCCGTGGCGGGCTCCTTCATCGGCGAGTATGACAACGCGCTTGCACCGCTGCAGGCTGTAAAATTCTGCATGAATTACGGCGCAGAGTGCGAGCCGGATGCTGTTGCGGACCAGCAGACGCTGCCATCGGGCGAGCGCGCGAAGGACATGCTTCGCGAGGTCAATCGCGCGGTCAATGATGCTATCACGCCGACGAAAAAGCCGACCAGCCCGCTGCTCGCGCACTGGACCGTGTCACCCGACGCCGGCGACTGCAACGACTATGCCGTGACCAAGAGGCATCGCCTGATCGAGATGGGCTGGCCGAAGTCGGCACTGCGACTTGCGGTTGTCCTCACCGCCAGCGGACAGGGCCATTTGGTTCTCGTCGTGCGGTTGAGCGAGGGCGACGTGGTGCTCGACAACCTTTCCTCGTCCGTCCGCTCCTGGAACACGGCCGGCTATCAGTGGATTTCGATGCAGTCCGCCAGCAATCCGCGCTTCTGGGTTGCTGTCGGTGAGCACGGCCAACATCTGCGCGCGAGCCGCCTCGCCTCGCTGCGGACCCCCTCCTGAAACATAAATACTGCAACAACGCTTGATCGGTCCCGATTCTCATCGGGGCCGATCAACGCGTTCGAGCACCGGCTGCAACCTGAACAAGGCATCTGGCGATGCATGCACGCTGAAAGGCGCTGCGAACGTTCGAAATCCTGTCATCTGCACGCGCTATGGCATGGCACCGGTTTTGGTGCCCTGCTAAGAGGCGCAACGCGAACCGGCGTCCCCCCGTAAGGGATTGCAACAAAATCGAAAAATGACTTGGCAGGACGCTTCGTTTCCCGCTAATTTTGCATCGCACAAAAATTTGACATACTTTATGCGCAACAAACGGTTCTTATAAGACTTCCAGCGTAGTCGGCGACCGTAAGCGAGATGGAAGACAATTTGCCCCAGTCGATGATTGAAGCTGGCCGCCGATCCATCATCGTGATGGGCGTGGCCGTCGCAATGCTGTGTGCGCTGGCCGATGTCGCCGGTGCGCAATGCGTCGATCGTTCGGAGCGGGCGGCCCAGATCGCGCTCGACGCCTTCGTGGCGGAGCCCAGCTCCCTCCTGGTCCAGCTGCGCAGCGAGAAAGACAAACTATCGGGCCGGCTTCAGGGCTACCTGGTCAGCGACATTTCCGTGCTCAAGGCGGTTCAAAATCTGACCCGCGCCGCGACCCAGGCTGACCGCGCCTCGATCGGGATCGCGCTTCACCGTGCTGAAATCCGCTGCCGCTCGAGCAAGCCTGCGTTTGCACAGAAAATCAGCGATTTCGTCGCCAAGCTGCACGACAGCTCGGTGCTTGCGGGATATTCCTCCGAGCCCGACGACGCATCGCCACTCCCTCCGCCGACGACAGCCAACCTGCCCGCCAAGTCCGGGGCTGGCCTGCTGTCAGGCGAATTCAAGACTGAGATTGCCGATCCTTTCGCCGCCATGCCGCTTCCCGAATAGCCATCGAGCGCCCTGACAGATGTTTCAACCTCGCGACCAATTCCAGCCCCGCCCCAAATACGCCATCGAGCTCGGCGGAGCGACTCTCAGCGCCGACCGGGTGTTCGACATCGTGCGCCGCCAATGGCCGTTGATCGCTTCGATCGTGGGAGCCGCGCTGGCACTCGTCATCCTCTATCTGCTGGCGGCGACGCCGATGTACACCGCGAACGCCCGCATCCTGATGGATACGAGGCAGACCCAGGTGCTCGACAAGGACAGCGGCATGGCGAATGCCCTGATCGATACCGGCTTTGTCGACAGCCAGGTGGAGATCATTCAGTCCGACGATCTCATCCTTTCCATCGTTCGCCGTCTGAAGCTCGCGGATGACCCCGAGTACAACGGCTCCGAGCCGGGAGTGCCCGCACTGGTCATCGGCAAGCTTCTCTCGTTGCTCGGATCGGATGGTCCGGCGTCGAAAGACAAGATCGAGCGTAACGCGGTCGAAACCATTCAGAGAAACCTCAAGGTCGAGCGGGTTCTGACCACCTACGTCCTTTCGGTTTCGTTCCGGTCGATGAAGCCGGACAAGGCCGCCGTCATCGCCAATGCGATCTCGGACGCCTATATCGTCGGGGCGCTCGAGGCGAAGTACCAGTCGACCAAGCGCGCCGGCGAATGGCTGCAGCAGCGCAGCGCAGAACTGCGCGAACAGGCGACTGCAAGCGACCGCGCGGTGCAGACGTTCAAGGCCCAGAACAATATCGTTGGAACCAGCCGCGGCCTGATGAGCGAGCAGCAGTTGACTGACGTCAACACGCAGCTCGTGACCGCCCGCGCCGCGACCGCTGAGGCCAAGGCTCGCCTCGACCGGATCGAGGCGCTGCTCGACAAGGATCTGGTCCAGCCGACGGTGACGGACGCCCTCAACAACACCGTGATCACGCGCCTGCGAGCGCAGTATCTCGACCTTGCGGCCCAATATGCCGATTGGTCGACCCGCTATGGCAAGACTCACCAGGCTGCGGTCAATCTGGCAAATCGCATGGAAGAGCTGCGCAAGGCGATCGCGGACGAAGTGCGCCGGATCGCGGACGCCTATCGCAGCGAGTACGAGATCGCCAAGAGCCGCGAGACGTCGCTGGACGAAAACCTCAAGAGCCTCGTCTCCCAGGCCGGCAGCACCAGCCAGGCGCAGGTCAAGCTGCGCGACCTCGAGAGCGCCGCCGATACCTATCGCAATCTCTACAACAACTTCCTCGAGAAGCTCCAGAACGCCACGCAGAACCAGAGCTTCCCGATCAGCGAGGCGCGCATGATCGGCACCGCCGTCAAGCCCGACAAGAAGAGCTCGCCCAAGACGTTGCTGGCGTTGATTGGCGGCCTGTTCGGCGGATTGTGCTTCGGCTTCGGCGCAGCCTTCGCCAAGGAACTGCTCAGCGACGTGCTGAGGTCACCGAACGATGTCGAAGACCTGCTCGGCGTGAAGTGCCTTGGCGTTCTTCCGGACATTCGCGCCGCGGGCCAGCTTGTGAAGGCTGCGGACGGCTCTGCGGCGGACGCAGCGATCTCAAGCTATGTCGTCGACCATCCGTTCTCGCGATTTGCCGAGACGCTGCGGAATATCAAGGTCTCGATCGACGTCGCGCGGCTACAACGTGACGTCAAGGTGATCGGCATCCTGTCGTCCCTTCCGAAGGAAGGAAAGACGACGGTCGCGGCCAATTTCGGTCACCTGACCGCGCTGACCGGGCACCGCACGCTGCTCATCGACGGCGACCTCCATACAAGGTCGCTCACGCGAGAGCTCGCCCCCCACGCCAAGAGCGGCCTGGTCGAAGCCCTGAAGGATCCTCGCTCGTTCGGTTACCATATCCAGCGCAGCAAGGAGAGCGGCTTGGACTTCCTGCCCTCCTTCGTCGCGTCACGAATGGTGAACTCTGCGGACGTCATCGCATCCAAGTCGATGGCGGACCTGCTTGCAGTGGTGCGCGAGGAGTACGAATACATCATCATCGACCTGGCGCCGGTGATGCCCGTCGCGGACGCCAAGGCCGTCAGCCACCTCGTCGACGCGATGGTCTATGTGATCGAGTGGGGCCGCACCAGCCGCAACGCGCTGCAGGAGTCGATGGCTAGCTCCGAGGGTATCCAGAAGAAGCTGCTGGGCGCCGTTCTCAACCGGGCCAATCCGAAGATGCTGAAGCGGATCGAAGCCTATAAGGGCTCGCATTACGGCAGCTACTATGTCGAAGGAGCCTAGCGCGCCGGTTGCGCGCCAGCGGTCGGAGCGGGGTTATCGCCGGCTTCTGCTCGGCACGAACGCCGCTCTTGCGGCCTGCGCAATGGCATGGGTCGCATACGTTGCGCCCAATCTGACATCTCCCGCTATTCCACAGATCGCCGGCCGGATTTCGCGCGGTGAGCAATACGATCTGGATCGGCTCAGGCAAATCGTGGCGGAGAACCTGCCGGCTGCACGGCTGCAATGCGGCGCCAAGACGATGCGGGAGCTTCTGTTGCTGCAGCTTGCCATCGCCGACGAGTCGATGCGCAGCGACAGCCTGAAGCAAGCTGACGCCGATACCGAGGCGGTTGCTTCCTCGAGCCGTGCGCTGCTGCTCTGCGCGCCCTCCGAAGGGCTTGGCTGGCTTGGCAGCTACTGGTCGGCAATACGTCGGGAGGGCTTCGGGCCGCGGGCGACGGCTCTTCTCGGCCTCTCCTACGCGTTCGCACCTCACGAAGCCTGGCTCCAGCTCATTCGTGCACCGCAGGCTCTTCGCGTCTACGGCGCGCTATCGCCGGAGCTGAAGAACAATGCGATCCAGGACTTCACCGACATCTTTGGAGCGCGGCTGTTCCCGAGCGCGGCCGCCGTCTATCAGGCAGCAGCGACGAGCGCCCGTGCTGATCTTCTCGACCGTACATGTAACGCGCCGGAAACCGACCGGGAGCTATTTCGGCGTTACGTCACGGACAAGGGCCTACAACTCCGACATCGCTGCTACCCGTCGGACGACCGACCTGCATACTTGCGGGACTAGCGTTTTCGAGCGAAGTGGAGACCGGTTCGCGGGAAGAAAACGCGTCAAGATATAAGCTGGACTTCGGTTCCGATTCAATCAGACCCGATATTGCTCCAGCAAGATCCCTGCGCCTTGCACGGAAAAATCCGGCGCGCTCCTGCCAATGAGCAGCGCGCGCCGGAGGACAATTGACGACGAGCGGCTTAGTAGGCTTCCTGATGGATCAGCGCCAGCGCGGTCTTCAGGATGATCCTGACGTCGAGCCAGATGCTCCAATTGCTGACGTACCAGACGTCGTACTCAACCCGCTTTTCCATCAGGTCGATGGTCGGCGTCTCGCCGCGGAAGCCGTTGACCTGGGCCCAACCGGTCAGGCCGGGCTTCATATGATGCCGGTAGACGTAATTGCTGATGAGCTGATCATAGTAATTGTCGTGCGCGAGCGCATGCGGGCGCGGTCCGACCAGCGACATCTCGCCGCGAAGGACGTTCCAGAGCTGCGGCAGCTCGTCGATGCTGGTCCGCCGCAACACGCGACCGACCCGCGTTACCCGCACGTCGCTCTTCGTCGCCTGCGTGACGACATGACCGTTTTCCGCCACCGTCATGGAGCGGAATTTCCAGATCTGGAATTGCTTGCCGTTGAACCCGCGACGGGACTGCCTGAAGATCACGCTGCCCTTCGAATCGAGCTTGATCATGATCGCGGCCGTCACCAGCAGCGGCGCCAGCAACAGCAGGGCGAACGAGGCGAGGCCGATATCGAGACAGCGCTTTTGCGCCTGTTCGAAGACGCTGAGCGGCGCACGCTGGATCTCGATCGCGACCGTGCCGCTGACCGGCTGGAACGGACGCGAGACCAGGTCGGCGATCGGGAAATCCGGCAGAAGGCGGATCGGCTGAGGGACCACGCGCAGATGCTGGCTCAGTTTCTGGAGAAGAGGCATTTCGTCCCAGTCAACGACCAGGAGATATTCTTCCACATCCGCAGTCCGCGCCTGACGGACGATATCGCGAATCTCGCGATCCCAGCCGGCGCCCTCTTCGGAAGGCTCGAGCACGAAATGCCGCACGACGTTGAAGCCGTGCTTGCGCAGATCCTTGAAGCGGCTCGATGTGAAATCGAGGGGCTTGAGGCTGAGCAGGACCACTTTCCGGTCGACCAGGCGCCCCTTGGCATAGCTCGACGTGAACGCCAGACGCCACAGCACGCGGAGACCGCCCAAGGCAACGCCACCGGTCGCAGCAAACAACAGGGTGGTTCCGCGCGATAGATCCGCGGACGATTTAAGCAGAAAAGCCTCGACCGCGAGAATGGTCAGCGAGATCAACCAGACCGCCAGAGCCTTGCGCAGCTGCCAGATCGTGCTCAAGAGGCGATGATGATCGTAGACACCCTGGAAGTACGCGATGGTCACGAACACCGCGCCGACGACGAGACCTGCTCCGACGGACGAATCCTGTTCGGTCACGAGAACGCGATAGAGACCGCTCGCCACGAAATAGCTAAGCAGCACCGCAACGAAGTCACCGGCGATCAAGGCTACCTGCAGGGGCCTCTGGAGGGCACCGCGTCGGTTCGATATACCCGAATAATAGTTTTCCGAACCGTAAGTTGCTACAGCCATCCGAACCTCGCTGCCTCGTCACGCATCGCAATGGAGAATTGCGAGTAAATCGATCCGATTTTTTTCTACGTGCGTCCGAAGTATATCTTAACTAAACAAAGCGACATTGCGGCAGTGCAACGAAAAAATCAAATCGATTTTCGTGCAACGCAGCGCCGCGACAATGGAATGCTCAAAGTCCTGTCACACACGTGACAATTATGCGGGCATGTCGCCGCGTTTGTTATCAAATCGCGGCATATTCGCGCAGAATTGCGCGCGCATTTGAACGGCTGTTCAACCATTCCGCTTAAGCGGGTATTAGGCCGCCGCCATTAACACTCGTGACCAATTCAAGGAGTTGTGTCGTGAGTACCGTTGCCGTTTTCAGCCTGTTGATCGGATCGTTGCTGGGAGGCCGATTCCGAGTCTTCATCCTGCCGCCCGCCATCGTTCTTGGTGGGGCCATCCTCGGTGCGGGCTCGGCCTGGCAGGGATATGATTCGGCTCACACCGTTGTTACGATTCTCGTCTTTGCGGTGGTGCTCCAGCTTGGTTATGTCTGCGGCGCGGCTCTGCTCCGCGTGCGGGCGGCCGCCTATCGCAGCAAGGCCGCCGCGCCGTCGTTCGACGGCCAAAGCTTCGGCTAATTCGGCGGGAGAGCGGCGGGATCGACGATTCGCGAGAACCCGCGGATGATCGATCAGGCGTACGAATGAGCATTCACGAGCAGAGGTAGAGAAAAAAGCGACCCGTGGCGGCCCGATTTCGTCGATAATGTATTGACATCTCGGGCGAAGGTCTCTGAAGAGTTGGACCCCATGCCCACGACCGCGCCTCCAAATTCGCCCCGGCCGAAGCTACCGAACGGCGTGCGCATCTATGCGATCAGCGACATCCACGGCTGCGCGCATCTGCTCGAACAGATGTTCGCCGTCATCGATGCGGACATGGCGAACAGCCGCCCTTATCGCGCGATCGAGGTGTTCCTCGGCGACTATATCGATCGCGGTCCGGACTCCCGCCACACCCTCGATCTCCTGATCAGGCGCAGCCGCCACCGCAACACCGTCTTTCTCAAGGGCAATCACGAGGCCTATGTCACCTCGGTGCTGGAGGACCCCTCGCGCGCCCCTGAATGGTTTCAGATCGGCGGACTCCAGACCTTGATGTCATATGGCGTGTCGGCCGCGCCGGGCCTCAGCAAGGACGAGCAGTCCGATCTCGTGCGCGAGCTCACATCCGCGATGCCGCCGGAGCACGTCACTTTCCTGCGTCAGTTGCGACCGACATTCACATGCGGCGACTTCTTCTTCGTCCATGCGGGGGTGCGTCCTGGAATTCCGCTCTCCGAACAACGCGAGGCGGACCTGCTGTGGATCAGGGACGAATTCCTCCAGAGCAAGCGGCGCTTCGGCAAATACGTCGTGCACGGTCACACGCCGGTGCGGCAGGCCGAGCTGCTCGAGAACCGCGCCAACATCGATACAGGGGCCTATGCCACGGGAAATCTGACGCTGCTGTCCATCCAGGGCAACAGCATGCTCGCGATCTAGCCGCAACGGCTCGCCGTGGCGCTATGCGCTGCGCCGACCTTAATTGGTGGAGCTTGCCGGAGGCCGGTACTCCGGAAAGCGGCTCAGCATCGCCGCCTTCAGGAACCTGAAATGAGCGATCGAGGCGCCGAGCTCCTTGAGCCGTCGCTGACCGTTCAAGATCTCCTTGTCGAACAGATCCTGGTGGTGATTGTCGAGCGCCTCACGCTCGAGATATTCGTCATCGCCATTGCCGAAGGTCACGGCGGCCCGCGCCAGCACGTCTTCCACCCGGCGGTTCAGGCCCGACTGTTCCCGCTCCGCCGCGTGCAGGGCGTCCTCGATCGCGATCATGATCGCTTCGATGCGCGAGTGATCGGTCTCGGCGTCACGCTCGGGCGAGCGCGCGCGGAACGTCTGCTCCCCCCCGAAACGGTCTTTCAGGAAGTTATGGGTGCGGGCCCGCAGGAAGAGTTGAAACATGCGTGCATTTTCCGGTTCGAGGCGCCAGACCAGAAAATGGGTCCGGGATAGTTAATAAAGGTTGAATCCTCCCCGGGTCTCCGCCCGGCTTTGCGCCATCCAGGCCTTCCAGGCGCCCTCGTGCTTCTCGTAGAGCTCGAGCCGGCGCCGCTCGCCGGCATCCGGCCACAAATCACGGCCGTGGGAGGCGGCGTGCACGCCTCCTTGGCCGGGCGCCTGCCCGCTGTCGAGCCGCTCGAACTCGAACGTCTCCTCGGGCGTCAGGCCGATCAGGACCCGCCGGCCTCCCGCATCGACGAAATATCGCCGGGGTGCGTTGTTCGTCGTCGGGCCAGTCATGGTCGGGCCAGTCATCGTCGAGCCAGTCATGGCGTCCCCCGCGATCTCATCATGATCCACGCACCTCCGCCGCGGCGCCCGCTGCAAGATGATTGTAAATCCTCAGTATGCACGCCACGCCTTTGCGACAGTCTCATCTTCGAGTTGTGTCGAGATCATGATGAGCGCCGCTGATTTTCTCGCCATGCCAGCGATTTTTTGGGCAGCATCGTGCATGCTAAGCGACCGGCCGCGCGCTTCAACCGAAAAACCAGAGGAACAATCTCACCAGCAACAGCGTGATGAAATACACCCAGCCCGCCATCGCGATCAGCGCAACGCTGAAAAACGCGCCCTCAAATGCCCGCTCTCTGATCTTGGAGAGAGGAAGTGCCGCTAGCGCTCTCTGAAGCATCTCGGTCTTCTGATTTGTTCGTGGTTGTTTGCGCGCGACCATAGCCGAACGAATTCGACGATCTCGTGACGAGCCGTCTGAGAGAAGCGCAATGCTGCTCATCGAGATCGTTATCGCATGCATGCGTCACGATTGGATCGATTCTCGATGCAAGCCATTGCGATCAACGCCATGCGATGATTCAATCCATCGTTGATTCCGCGACGAGCCGTCACGACGACGATTCCCGGTCGCGCGCAAGTGATCACGGCGAGATGATGTCTCCCGTTTGGCACGACGTCCGCCACCCGTGGGACCGGTTCGCCCCCACCGCGCCATCCATTGTCAAGTCGATGTGACCGGCACGGGCTTCGCGTACATATGAAGGGCATGGTCCTGGCCGGGCGAACCGGTTCCCGGCTCGACGCCGCCACCGCCATGGTTCTCGAAGCAGATCCCTTCTGTCTTCGATGAGCCGACGATCCATCGGCCGCTGTTCGCGGTATCGGGTATCCTCATCATCACGGCGCCACAGGACCGGCCGCCGCTCGGCGACCGCTCTCCGATCGGCGCGCACATCAGCAAAACTCCGTGGTTATACGGAACGTCAGCCGGCGAATTCATCGCGGTAAGGTTGAGCGGTTAGCTTAACCGGCGTTGTTTGTTGCGAACGCCGCGGGATCGCATATCCATCTTCGCACCGGGCTCCCCAGACCCGGCCCCACCCAGGCACAGCCGTCGAGCGCACGTGGGTCCGCTTGGCGGCTTTGTCGTTGTGTCGACGAGAGGATGATTTCAGTTATGGCGCGCAGGCCCTGGTCGTTCAAGGAAGACCGCCGGCTGATGGAGTTGGCCAAGTCTTCGACTTCGCTGGAAGAAGCAGCGAAACTTCTCGGGCGCTCGCCCGATGCGGTCAAGCGCATGGCCCTGCGCCTCGGCCTGTCGCTGAAGTCCAAGAGCTCCAAGAAGAGCTAGCCTCCTTCGCGCCGGCCGTGCGCGACGCATGATGGACGGGCGCGGCTGCCTCATCGACCGAGGAACGAAAGACGCCGATCGACGCAGCCCGAACGCCTTCAGCGCTCTCGATCTCTCGGCTTCTCGATGTTAAGCTATCCGGCGACCAAGATTGAATGTCGCCCCTTTCCGGCGGAAGATCGTCACGCGATTGGCTTCGATACCGCTCGGTCGTTATTGGAGGAATGCATCATGTTGTCCCGCGCACTCGCCGTAGCTTTGCTCCTGGCTCTGCCTTCAGTGGCGTCGGCGCAAGTCCCCGTGCGGTTCGGATTTCCGAATGGCGCGCCATGGTGCGCATTTGGTTTCGATTGCAGATTCCTGAATTACCGGGAATGCGCGGACTGGATCTATGATCCCGCGCGAAACTGCCTCAAGAATCCGTACTTCGCGGCCCACTACCCGACCAATGTCGACCAGGGCTGGTCCTACAATCGGCGTTGAACGTCGGTCCCTGCGGACGCTTCAGGTCGCCCGCGAACCTCGGTTCATGTCCTCGAAAGATTTTGAACCTTAACGATGTTCTTGGCTTTCGAGAGCGGCGAACCGGCCGAACGGCTATGCTGGCGGCATGCGCCGCAACCATCTCATCGCAGCCGCGGCAATCTGCCTCGTGCTGATCATCTATGCCACGCTCGCCAAGCTCGCGGGCAGGCCGGCGCTCGTGGGCCATGCGGAAGCCTATTGGGTCGTGGTGATCGAGCGCTTCAGCGCCTACGGCCTCTTGGGCTTCCTTCTGTCTTTCCTGCTGCCGGGACGGCTCAAACTGGCTTGCGCCTTCGTGGTCGCCGTCGCAATCGGGCTCGAGATATTGCAGGCGGTGACGCCGGATCGCGATCCCCGTTTGATCGACGTGTTGCAAAAGGCGGCAGGCGGCACCGTCGGCGTCCTTCTGGCTCAATCCATTCTGGCTTTTCTACCGAGACCGCCGTCCTGAAGCGCGATGGGATTCGAATGAATCGTCATCGCGCTTGAGCTTTTTGCTTCGAAAAAACTGTCGATTGCTGCCGGATCGGCGGGCTTACGCCACTCCGCGCCCGACGCTTGCCGGATCGGCTGCGACAACTCCCGACATCTGCCGATGCGCATCGCGCAACGCGGCGATCGCATCGTCGAGGTCGAAATCGGCTTCACGAATGGTCTCGAAAAACCGGGCCATCAATGCGGCGTTCAGCTTGACGCGGGTGTTCCCGTCGCGGCTCTTGCGGCGATCGAGCGACAGATGCAGCGCCTGCATCCTGGCCTCGGCGGCACTACAGCCGCTGAGTGTCCCTAGTTCGTCGTATGTCATCCAGATCTGAGGCATGTCCCTGTCCGTCTTTTTGTTGTGGGCCTCAACCTAGATTTCAGCTCTAAAAGCAGAGTTGACGCAGTGCGATCGCACCATGTTTTCGCGACAACAGCGTCAACGTAAAACTAAGACGCGGGCGCCTTAAGAGAGGGTCGCTTTGGGCGGCGTGAACGGATGGTGCGGCCGGGAACGGCTGTCGAGGCCCTTGGGCAATTTGCCATTGAGTTTCACGACCGCGCATCGGGCGTCGCTGGCCGGCGCATCTTCCTGGCTGTAGATCAGCGTCGCCTCGAACGTCACATCGGGTGCTTCCCTGGCCGTTCCCGAGCAGGTCGCCATCGCGCCGCTGCACACGCCCGCGAGCTTGAGCTCGACCTCGTCAGGGCCGAACACGGTCGGCGGTCCCTCGGCATGTCGCCGCGTGGTCAGAACCGCCGTGAAGCGTTGCTCGTCGATTCGATAAGAGCCGCCATACGTGAAGAAGCTGTCGCTGCCGGAGATTCGCCCCTCCGCCAGATGCACGACGCCCGTGCCCTGACCGCGCGGGGTCCTGAACCATGCAGCGTATTTGCCGTCTCTCAGCATGAAAACATCCGCCGTGAAATTCAAACGTATTTGCAACCAACTCTGGGGCGCGACAATGACCGACGCGGCAAGCATTCCGCCACGGTTAACGCCTTGCAAAACCAACCGGTCAAATTGCTGCCGACGCGCGATGCGATGCCGACAGCGAGTTAAAATAATTCTATGCCGTCATCGGCGGTCTCGACCGCCTCGACCCGGCGCGCGGCGGCGATCGACGCCAGCCCCAGCGCTTGAAGGAATTCCCGGTGGACGGCCCGCTCGCGCTCCATGGTGTAGTGCGCGAACAGATCGTCGAGCATCGCTTCGTCCTCTGCATGGGGCTTCGGCCGCAGTGCGCCCGCGCTCGCAGTCTCGAGGCGCGCGGCGACCGCGGGCAATGCCGCGGAGCTGTCGCCGAGCGTGGTCATCAGGCCTTGCGCCGAATTCATCAGACGCTCGAACTCCGCGCCCTCGTCGACGAGCCGGCTCATCAGCTTGCCGAGCCGTTCGTTGCCGGCCTCGACCTCGCGCAGCGCCTGGAGGATCTGCGGCTCGAGGTTGGTGAGCTGCGTGGGATCGCCCTGCACGCGGAGCTCCTTCAACTCCCTGGCCGACCGCTCGATGCCGTCGAGCACGGGCCGCAGGCGCCCTGCGCCCGCCGAGACCTGGTCGGCGGTCGCCTTGAGCTCGTTGGCGATGACGACGAAGGCACTGCCGCGGCTGCCGAGATGGCTTGCCTTGAGGCCGGCGTTCATTCCGATCAGCGTGATGTCGACGCTCGCCTCGGCGAGGCCGGCGATCGCGTGGCGAAATTTTGCCAGCGTGTCCTCGACGATCGCGAGCGCCTCGTCGACCGAGCGGCCGGCACCCTCGCAGGTCGCGATCAGGGTCGAGGCGTGCGCCAGCGTCTGCTTGATGCGCGCCAGGAACGACGACGAGCCACCATCCTCACCGCCGAACAGCGTGCGGCCGTGGCCGACGACGCTTCCCGCATCGTGCAGGATGGCCGTCAGCGCGCGAACGATCTGGCCGATGTCGCCGCCGAACTCGCGCTGGGCGTCCCTGAGCAGGGCCGCCTGCAACAGGCAGATCGCGCGCGCGCCGTCGTCGCTCGCAACCGGTTCGGGAACGAGGTTCGGGGCGGAGCCCGACACCAGGCCGAGGCCGTGAGAGACGTGCTCGAGACGCTGGCGTGTGCTGTCTCCCGCCTGCAGGGAAATGATGGCGCTGCCGACCGCCTCGGCGATCTTTTTGGTGCTGCTGCTGGCAAGAACGGCGAGCTGGCTGCTGTTGCGGCGCTGGTCGCGCAATCCCGAATAGGCTGCTCCGAGCTCGGCGCTCTCCGACACCAGTTGGTTCCCGTAACGGCTCTCGAACTCCTTCTGCCGGCCGGAGGCGGTGGCGACCGCTTCCGACAGGCGCTGCTGATCCCGCGCGCAGCCCTCGATCGAACGCTGCACCGCCTTGCCGAGATCGTAGGCCTCCTGCGTGAAGGCCAGAAAACCCTCCCGGTCGCCGTCGAGCGAAGCCGCCTCGATCCGCGCGCTGCGCGCGATGATGGTGATCATCTGGATGTGCTTGAACAGCGGCTTGAGCAGCGAAGACGCCTGCGCGGTGCTCGTGCCGATCGTCGCAAGCAGGGCGCTCTCGGCCGGGAGTGCCTGCGCAAGCTCGCTGAGCCGTGCGGCGATCTCCTGTAGCGCCGTCGCCGCCCCCTCGATCTCGGCGCCCGCGAGCTCCTCGGAGAGCGTCGCGAGGCCCTGGTTCAGCTCCTTGAAGATGAGGTGGCCGCGCCCAAGCTCGTGGCCGACCCGCGCAAAGACCTCCTCGATCCGCGACGAGACGTCATCGATCGCGGCGGTCGCCTCGGCGAGCGTATTGGCAGGAATGGCAGACATTGCGATCAACCTGTCAGCGCCGTATGCCCGGCCTGGTACCAGAGCATGATCTCGCGCGGGATATGATGCAGCGAGACGACCTTTTCGACACCGCCATGGGCAATGGCTTCCTTGGGCATGCCGAACACCACGCAGCTCTCCTCATCCTGCGCCCGTGTCGAGGCGCCGAGCTTGCGCATCTCCAGCATTCCGCGTGCGCCGTCGTCGCCCATGCCGGTCATGATCACACCAAGCGCGTTGGCGCCCGCATGCTGGGCCGCCGAGCGGAACAGCACGTCCACGGACGGGCGATGCCGCGACACCGGCGGGCCGTCCTTGATGGCGATCTGGTAGCGCAGGCCGATGCGCTGGAGCAGCATGTGACGGGCGCCCGGCGCGATATAGGCGCAGCCTGGCAGCACCGGCTCGCCGTCCTCGGCCTCCTTGACCCGGATCTGGCAGACGCTGTCGAGACGCCTGGCAAAGGCCGCGGTGAAGCCTGCCGGCATGTGCTGGACGATAACGATGGGCGGACAGTGCGGCGGTAGCATTTCGAGAACGTCGTTGAGCGCTTCGGTTCCGCCGGTCGAAGCACCGATGCACACGATGCGTTCGGTCGTCGGCCGGACCTTGCCCTGCACCGGGGGTGGAATGATGGCGTCCGCGGTGAGCTTCTTCTCGATCGTCCGCCGCTCCGAACGAGGGCGCACCCGCGCACGCGCTGCCGACTTCACGGCCTCGCGCAGCCGCGTGGAGCATTCGAGCAAAGCCTGCCGCGTGTCGATCTTCGGCTTCGGCACGATGTCGACGGCGCCCGCCTCGAACGCCTCGAACATCACGTCCGAGCCCTCCTCGGTCAGCGAGGAGCAGATGATCACGGGGATCGGACGCTGCGCCATGATCTTGCGCAGGAACGTCATGCCGTCCATGCGCGGCATTTCCAGGTCGAGGATCATGACATCGGGAATTTCGTTCTGGAGACGTCGCGCCGCCGCAAACGGATCCGACGCCGCTCCCATGACCTCGATGTCGGGATCGTCATTGAGGATCGTCTGCAGGATTTGGCGCACCGACGCCGAATCGTCCACGATCAGTACGCGAACTTTCTCCCTCGGCATTTTGGTTGCGCTCCGGCTAGACCTTGAAAATCGTCGGCTGAACTTGCTTCAGACCCGGCACTGCACTGTGAATCATCGATTCCGAATGCCCGACCAGCAGATAGCCGCCGGGCCGCAAATGGCTGCACAATTGCTCGATCACCTTGCGCTGCGTCTCGCGCTCGAAATAAATCAGGACGTTGCGGCAGAAGATGATGTCGACGTCGCGATCGACGGGATAGGACGCATCCATGAGGTTCATCCGCATGAAATGCACCATGCTCCGCAGTTCCGGCACCACCCGCACCTCGCCGCGCGACTTGTCCCGCGACGACAAGAAATACCGTTTCACGAAGGGTTCCGGCACCGGGGCTAGCACGTCGCGGGTGTAGATCGCGGCCTTGGCGAGGCGCAACACCGCGGTCGAGATGTCGGTCCCGAGGATACGGTACTGAAACCGCGAGCCGTTCCGCGTCATGTCGTCCAGCACCATGGCGGTGGTGTAGGCTTCCATGCCGGTGGAGCTCGCCGAGCTCCAGACCTTCAGGTTCGCGTTCTTCCGTCCATGCGATTTGAGCAAGGCTGGGATCGCGACCTCCCGCATAAAGGTGAAGTGCTGGGGCTCCCGGAAGAAGTCGGTCTTGTTGGTCGTCACCACGTCGATGAGATGGGTAAGCTCGGTGTCGAAATGATCCGCCTCGAACAGGTTATCAACATACTCGTTGAGATCGGAAAAGTTCAGCGCACGGACGCGTTTGTGCAGCCGCCCCTCCAGCATCAGCCGCTTGCCCTGCGGCAGCTTGATGCCGACCTGGCCCTCGATCAATTCGGCGATGGTCCGGAAGTGGCGGTCCGACAGATGGACGGCCGTATCCTGCACGGCGGGCATCATCGTTGCCTGCCCTCATCCGGGGTGGCCGCCTGCACTGAATGTCGGGCCGTACGGGCCATCTTGAATCCCACGCGTTTACACAATCAGTGGCGGCAGCTCGGCCCACCGGTAAGGATGGGCCGATCTCTTGACGGGTCTCAGCGCTGGAAATCGGCGTCCCGATCGTCCTCGCCGTCGTTCATGTCGAAGGCGAAGCCGCCGCCACCGGCCACCTTCATGGCGCGCGCCGGCTTGGCCTGCGGCTTCTTGGCCGGACGCTCGACGGCCGCCATCGTGACCGCCTTGGCGCGCAGCTGGTTGACGGCCCGGTCGATTGGCGCGGGCGCGTGACCCTTTCCGCCATGCTCGATGCGGAAGTAAGCGATGGTGGACTGAAGCTGCTCGGCCTGCGAGGCCAGCTCCTCGGAGGTCGAGGACACCTGCTCGGACGCGCTGGCGTTCTGCTGGCCGACCTTGTCGAGCTGCTGGATCGCCTGGTTGATCTGGGCTGAGCCAACGTCCTGCTCGCGGCAGGCCGCGGTGATTTCCTCGACGAGCTCGGCGGTCTTCTTGATGTCCGGAACGAGCTTGGCGAGCATATTGCCGGCTTCCTGCGCGACCTTGACGGTTTCGGTCGACAATGTGCCGATCTCGGCCGCCGCAGCCTGGCTGCGCTCGGCAAGCTTGCGCACTTCGGAGGCCACCACCGCAAAGCCCTTGCCGTGCTCGCCGGCGCGCGCAGCCTCGACCGCCGCATTGAGCGCGAGCAGGTCGGTCTGGCGTGCAATCTCCTGCACGATCGTGATCTTCTCGGCGATGGTCTGCATCGCATTGACGGCGCGCCCCACCGCGGCGCCGCTGGCCTCGGCGTCCTTGGCCGACTGCGCGGCGATTTTCTCGGTCTGGTTGGCGTTGTCGGCGTTCTGCTTCACGTTCGAAGCCATCTCCTCCATCGAGGAGGAAGCCTCTTCCGCTGACGAAGCCTGCTCGGTGGCGCCCTGCGACAACTGCTCGGCGCTGGCGGAGAGCTCCTGGCTGCCCGCGGAGACGTTCTGCGCCGCGGTCAAGGCCTCCGACACGATCTGACGGAGCTTTTCCACCATGCGCTCGAGTGCAAGGCCCAGCGTATCCTTCTCCGACAGCGGCTTGGCTTCGACCGTGAGATTGCCATGTGCGATCTCGTTGGCCACAGCCGCAGTCTGGTTCAGATTTACAGTCATCGCATTCAGCGACTTGATGAGATCCCCGATCTCGTCATTGCTAAAGGACTCGATCTTCTGGCTGAGATCGCCGATTGCCACCGCGTCCGCGAGGCTTACCGCATTGGAAAGCGACCGGCTGATGTTCAGCGCCATCCAGACGGCGGCACCTATAGCAATGACCAGCGATGCGAGGATCAGCGAGAGCAGAATGATGATGGCGCGGCCACCGTCGATTCTTGCCTGCTCGCTCTCGTCAGCCATCTGTTTCTTGACATAGGTGATGTAATCGCTCGCCGCGTTGAGTGCCGGCGTGGAGGCCTTCAGGCCCTCGGTCATGGACCGCTCGGTCGCCTTGGCCCTATCGTGCTTCGCCAACGCGAGCGTTTGATCCTGGACGTTGTTCGCATTTGCGTACGCGTTGGCGAACGTCTCGATCAGTTTCCTGCCGGTCTCGCTCGCACTGGCGTAGACCTCGTCCTTCACCTTCAAGGCGCGCTCGCGAAGCTGGGCGATCTGGCCGATAAACTTGTCCTGATCGGCATCGGCCGCCAGGATGGTGTTCTTTTCCGCTCGCACCTGAAGCAATACGGCTTCCTGAAGCTCGCCGACTTTCGCCAGCCGACCGGCCCTGGCCGACAGGTGCTCGGCGGTCGCGACCATGTCGTTCAACTTCATATAGGCGACGCCGCCGGCGACCATGGAGAGCAGGATGACGACGCCGAAGGCGCTGGCAAGCTTGGCTTTGACGGTGAATCTCATGTCGGTCTCGTTGGTTCGAATTGGGGTGCTACGCTTGGCCACGCTTCACTCTTGCAAACTCAGGCGGCGCGGGAGGCATCCGCGCTGCTGTCTTCCAGAATCTCATCGTTCGCCATCAACTTGGCGAGATCGAAGATGACGACAAATTTCTCGCCCTTGCGGCCGATGCCGGCTGCATAGTTTGACTGCCATTTGCCGCCGACCTCGGGGATTGGTTCGATCGCCTGCTCGTCGATGTCGGTGACCTCGAACACGCAGTCGGCGACGAAGCCGACGCCGACCAGACGATCCTTCATCGGCACGTCGAGGATGATGATGCGGGTCGCCTCGGTAGCCGCCACGCTCGGCAGGCCGAGCTTGGTTCGGAGATCGACGATCGGATAGCCGCTGCCGCGCACGTCGATCATGCCGAGCAGGAAATTCGGCGCATGCGGCAGGCGCGAGATCGGCCGCATGTCGAGGATTTCGCGGACGTTACGGATGCTGATGCCGAACGTTTCGCCGGCGAGCCCGAGCGTCAGATATTGCGAGGTTGCGGCCATGATTCAGTCCAGGGATCCCGGGTTTACGAATGAGCACGGTCCGGCACGAGCCGGACCGGTCGATCAGCGTTGGAAATCGGCGTCGCGGTCATCCTCGCCGTCATGCATATCGAAGGCGAAGCCGCCACCGCCAGCGACTTTCATCGCACGCGCCGGCTTGCGGACGGGCCCGGACTTCTTCGAGCCACGATCGGCCGCCGCCATGGTTGCGGCCTTGGCACGCAGCTGGCCAACTGCGCGGTCGATCGGCGCGGGTGCGGCTCTTTCATTGCGGGCGGCATGCTCGATCCGGAAGAAGGAGATCGTCGACTGAAGCTGCTCGGCCTGCGAGGCGAGCTCTTCCGATGTGGACGAGACCTGCTCCGAGGCGCTGGCGTTCTGCTGGCCCACCTTGTCGAGCTGTTGGATGGCCTGGTTGATCTGGGCCGAGCCGACGTCCTGCTCCCGGCAGGCCGCGGTGATCTCCTGAACCAGCTCGGCAGTCTTCTTGATGTCGGGGACGAGCTTCGACAGCATGCCGCCGGCTTCCTGGGCAACCTTCACGCTCTCCGTCGACAGCGTACCGATCTCCGCGGCCGCAGCCTGGCTGCGCTCGGCCAGCTTGCGCACTTCGGAGGCAACCACCGCAAAGCCCTTGCCGTGCTCGCCGGCGCGTGCGGCCTCGACCGCCGCGTTGAGGGCCAGCAGATCCGTCTGCCGCGCGATTTCCTGCACGATGGTGATCTTCTCGGCGATGGTCTGCATCGCGTTGACGGCGCGGCCCACCGCGACGCCGCTGGCTTCGGCATCCTTGGCCGACTGCGTGGCGATCTTCTCGGTCTGGTTGGCGTTGTCTGCGTTCTGCTTCACGTTCGAGGCCATCTCCTCCATCGAGGAAGAGGCTTCCTCGGCAGACGAAGCCTGCTCGGTCGCGCCCTGCGAGAGCTGCTCGGCGCTGGCGGAGAGCTCCTGGCTGCCGGCGGAGACGTTGTTTGCCGCGGTGAGGGCTTCCTCGACAACCTGCCGAAGCTTTTCGACCATCATGTTGAGCGATTTGACGAGATCGCCGATCTCGTCATTGCTGGAGACGTTGATCGTCTGGCTGAGGTCGCCGCCCGCCACCGCGCCGGCAAGGCCGACCGCACGATTGAGGCCACGGGCAATGCTGATGGAAATCCAGATCGCGGCGATCAGGCCGATGGCGAGCGATGCCAGCACGGCCGAGACCAGCAGGATATGGGCGCGGTTGCCGTCTTCGTGCGCCTGGGCCGACTGGTCGGCCATGTTCTTCTTGACGTTGGTGACATAGGCATTGGCGGCTTCCATCGCTTCGCCGACCGCCTTGCGAACCTCGGTCATCGAGCGCTCGGCGGCCTTCGCCTTGTCGCTCCGCGCGGTCTTGAGCGCGTCATCCTGGACTGCGTTCATCCGCGCATAAGCGGCGCCAAAATTCTCGATGAGCTTCTTGCCCTCGGGAGAGGCAACCGCGTGGATCTCTTCCTTCAGCTTCAGAAGCGTCTCGCGCTGCTTGGCGATGTCGCCGAGGAAGCGTTCGGCTTCACTTTCCGACGCGAGAATGAGGTTTTTCTCGGCGCGGACCTGGAACAGGATTCCCTTCTCGATTTCCGCCGCACGTTCCATCCGGCCGGCGCGCGAGACAAGGCTATCCGCAGTGTCGATCATCTCGCTCAGCTTCACATAAGCCAGGCCGCCCGCCGCCATCGAGAGCAACAGGACCACACCGAACGCGCTGGCAAGCTTTGCCTTGACCGTAAATCTCATTTCCAGCCCCTACCCAGTCTCGCCCCGAGACTTCATTTCAATTCAGAATGCGTTCCATGTTGGGAACGATGACGAACTCTTCACGCCATTTCGCAATGAAGCGGATGAACTCCGGCTTCCAGTGCATGCCGACGCGCGGCGTCTGCTGCACGTCGGTCTGCGATATTTCGGTGACCTCGTAGACCTTGTCGGCGGTCAGGCCGACCAGCACGGGCTCGCCGTCGAGCTCGAGCTCGATGACGACGATGCGCGTGTCGGCCGAATCGTCGAGCTGCGGCATGCCGAAGCGGATCCGCAAATCCGCGAGCGGAATGACGTTGCCGCGCACGTTGATGACGCTGGGAACGAAGGAACGTGCGCCTGCCACTTTGGTGACCGGCACGGGATCGATGATCTCGCGCACGAGGCCCGCGTCGAGCGCGAACTTCTCCTCACCGAGGCCGATCATCACGACCTGCATTGCGCCGGTCTGATGCTCGCCGGTCTGCATCTCGTTCATCACGCCGCCTCGCTGATGTGCTGCTTCTCGATCTTCGACTGCGCCAGCGCGACGAGCTGCGCGACGTCGAGGATCAGCGCCGCGGTGCCGTCGCCCAGAATGGTCGCACCGGAGAAGATCGTGACGTCCGAATGCAGCTTGGAGAGCGACTTGATCACGGTCTGGTGGTTGCCGATGATCTGGTCGACGACGAGTCCGACGCGGCTTTCGCCCGTCGAGATGATGATCGTCTTCTGATGGCGGTCGGGCGCCCCCGACGCGGTCATGATCTCGCGCAAGCGCAGGAACGGCACGAGGTTGCCGCGAACGTTGAGGAAGTTGCGGCCGCGGGAGCGCTCGTCATCGGCCGTCAGCTCGACGCATTCCTCCACCGCCGACAGCGGGATGATGTAGCGGCCTTCGCCGACGCGAATCAGCAGACCTTCGATGATCGCGAGCGTCAGCGGCAGGCGCAGCGTCACCGTGGTGCCCTGGCCCGGCCTGGTCGACAAATCGATCGTGCCGCGCATGTTCTCGATGGTGCGCTTGACCACGTCCATGCCGACGCCGCGGCCGGACAGCGCCGAGATGGTCTGCGCAGTCGAGAAGCCCGGGTGGAACAGGAACTGGTGAATTTCGTGATCGGTAAGCACCGCGCCGGCGGCGATCAGCCCCTGCTCCTCCGCTTTCGCACGGATGCGGGCGGTGTTGAGACCGCCGCCATTATCCTTCACGGTGACCAGCACCTGCGCGCCGGAATGAACCGCGGCGAGCTCGATCCGGCCCTGCTCGGTCTTGCCGTTGGCGGAGCGGGTAGCGGTATCCTCGATGCCGTGATCGATGGCGTTGCGGATCAAATGCACCAAGGGATCGGCGAGGCACTCGATCATGGTCTTGTCGAGCTCGGTATCCTCACCCGTGGTGACGAATTCGACCGGTTTTGACAGATCGCGCGACAGGTCATGGATCAGGCGGCGGAAGCGGCCGAACAGCGAGCCGATCGGCACCATGCGCGCGCCAATCGTGGTGTCGCGCAACGAGGAAGCGAGGCGCTCGATTTCCTCGGCGATCATCTTGATCGAGAGGTCGGAGCCGGAAGCGGCCAGCTGGGTCAGCCGCGCCTGGGCGATGACGAGTTCGCCAACCCGGTCCATCAGCTCGTCGAGACGCTCGGCCTGGACGCGAACGGTGGCGATGCCGCGATCGTCGCGCTTGGACTCAGGCTTCGGCTCCGGATTCGATTCAGATTTGGGTTCCGCCTTTGCGGCGGGCGGCGCGGCGACGGGCGCAGCAGCCTCGACCACCAGCGCACGCATTTCGGCCATCGGGACCGGCTCCTCGTCGAGCAGCTGGAATAGCGGCATCGGCGGAGGCGCTTCGATCTGCTCCAGCGGCGAAAGCGTCAGTTTCATCTCGTCCTGGACGAACATGAAGACGTCGTCGATCGCGTCCTTGTCGCAGGCCGCGTGCAGCTTGACGTCCCACTTCAGATAGCAGTCGTCCGGCTCGAGCTCGTCGAGGAACGGGATGCCGTCGGTAACGGGCACGACGAAGCAGGGGCCGAGCTTGCAGAGGTCTTCCAGCAGGTCGAGCGGGTTGGAGCCGTTGCGCAGGACGTGGGATTCGAATTCCAGATAGAGATGCCAGCCGGCCTGATTGCTCTCGCCGGGGGCCAGCGGCGGCGCCTCGGCGATCTCGGCGACCGGTGCAACAGGCTGGTCGGACGACACGAAGCGCCTGAGGTCGTCGAGGATGGCATCGCCGATGACGTCGTCGGTCGACTGGGGATCCTCGATCAGCGCGCGGATGTAGTCCTTGGCGGCGAGCGCGACCGAGATCAGCTCCTGCGTCGGCTTGATCTCGCCCTTGCGGACGCGGTCGAAGGCGGTCTCGAATTCGTGGGTGAAAGAGGCAACCTTGTCGAAGCCGAACATGGCGCCCGAGCCCTTGATCGTATGCAAGGCACGGAAGGCGGAATCGACCAGTTCACGGTCGTCGGGACGCAGGCCGAGATCGAGCAGAGCCCCTTCAAGAACTTCGAAGAGCTCGCTGGCTTCCTGACGAAAGATCTCGGTCGGGTCGATCGCGCTCATGCACGCACCAGCTTGCCGACGACGGCGAGCAGTTGCTCGGGCTTGAAGGGCTTGGTGATCCAGCCGGTGGCGCCGGCGCTCTTGGCTTCCTGCTTCACCGTGTCGTTGGATTCGGTGGTCAGGAACACGATGGGCATGCCGACCGCGCTCGGAAGCTTGCGGAGCGCCCGGATCAGCTCCAACCCGTTCATCACGGGCATATTGAGGTCGGTGATGACGAGGTCGAGCTTGCCGGCCTGGGCCTTGGCGAGCCCCTGCGCGCCGTCGCCGGCCTCGATCACGTTGTGACCGGCCGGCTCGAGCACGACCTTGATCATTTGCCGAATGCTGGGGGAATCGTCGACGGTCAGAATCGTGGCCATTAGACGCCATCTTTCTTTTGCGGGAAGTGCTGATCGATCATCGCCTCGCTGGCAAAGCCGGCGCGGCGAAGGGTGTTGCGCAGGGATTGAGAGAATGATGTGAGCACCACCGGGCGGCCCTGGGCCTCGCCCGTCCTGGCGGTCGACAGCAAAAGCTGGATCGAGGTCACGTCGGCCTTGTCGACGCTCGAACAGTCGATCTCGAGCCGCTCCTGGCGGCCGAACGCCTCGCGAATGAGCTCATAGACATTGCGAATGGCCGCGATGCTGCAATCGGCGGGCAATCGCAACGACCACTTCGGCTCCGTGGGATTGAGCGCCATCGCTGCCCGCCTTTGCTTGATTCCGATATTGTTTTTGACGTGAATCGAGTGAGCAAACCCCTAACGCAGTCCTCCGTACAACTACGGGTCACATTGCCGAGGACTTCGCGTAATTGCATGCGAACGGGCATAGCGTGCTGAAAGCTCATGCGATGAGCGCATATCCGTGGCACTGCATTCCGCGCGTGCGCATTTGCTCGGCGTTAAATTTCATCGGGTTATGGCTTGGCTTCGTGCCTTTGCCAGCGAAGAGAGCCCCGGCCGCCGATGCTGACCCAAGCGCTCCTGGTTGATGACAGCCGCTCCGTCCTCAACTTCCTGAAACGTCACATCGAGGCCGAAGGTCTGGTCGAGGCCACCACCTTCCTCGATCCCGTGGATGCGCTGGCCTGCGCACGCGAGCGCGTCTTCGACCTCGTGCTGGTCGACTACGAGATGCCGCATATGGACGGCATCAGCTTCATCCGCACCTTCCGCACCCTGCCCGGCTGCAGCGACATCCCGATCGCGATGATCACTTCGCGACAGACCGATGACGTCAAGATGGAAGCGCTGCAGGCCGGTGCAACCGATTTCCTGCCCAAGCAGCCGCAGAGCGTCGAAATGACGGTGCGCCTGCGGAATTTGATTCAGCTTGGTGCAGCCGTGCGCAAGCTCAACGATCGTGCGGCGCATCTGGCCAGCGAAGTCGCGGCAGCGACACGAAAGCTCGGCGAGCGCGAGGAGGAGATCATCCTGCGGCTCGCGCTTGCGGTCGAGTACCGCGACAACGACACCGGCGAGCACACGTTGCGGGTCGCCCGCTACAGCCGCGTCATCGCCGAGCAGCTCGGCCTGCCAGCCCGGCTCTGCCGCGACATTTATCTCGCCGCGCCGCTGCACGACGTCGGCAAGGTCGCCATTCCCGACAACATCCTGCTCAAGCCCGGCAAGCTGACCGACCAGGAGATGGCGGTGATCCGCACTCACGCGACGATCGGCGAGAAAATCCTGGCCGACTCCAGCTGCGAGCTGATCCAGCTCGGCGCGCAAATTGCCGCAGGACATCACGAGCGCTGGGACGGCGCGGGCTATCCGAACGGCCTCAGGGGGGACGAGATTCCCGTCGCCGCGCGCGTGGTCGCGGTCGCCGACGTCTTCGACGCCCTGACGACGCGACGGCCGTATAAAGAGCCGATGCCGCTGGACGTGGCGCGCAACTATCTGGTCGACAACCAGGGCCGGCAGTTCGACCCGGCCTGTGTCGAGGCCTTCCTGTCGCGCTGGGAGGCAGTGGTGGAGATCGCCGCCGGTCAGCAGACGACGCCATATCAGAAGACCGAGGCCACGCCCGCTCCCATGGCAGAGGCTGCCGCGGAGAGCCGTCCGGTCGAGGACCGTTTGCCTGAGGCGGTCCCGGCCGCCTGACATTATCCATCCGGCCAACAACTTGCGTCGGCTCTGTTTTCTCCGATCGCCGGTTTGAACCTCTTCCTGATAAGGTGCACCAATATCTAAGAGTGATTTTGGTCACACTTGACTGGACGCTGCGCTGCTAAGCATCAAACCAGGACGGGGACCGGTAATACGTCGGTCGAATAGGATGATTCCCATGAGAAGCCTGATCGGCGCCGTTGTCGGCGTGTTCTGTCTTGCGGTCCCCGCCTTGGCGGAGACCCCCGCCGCCATCGTCGAGGACGTGCAAGGCAAGGTCGACGGCATCGCGTTCATGGACTACGTGGCGCCGGGCAAGATCATCAAGCTCGGGCCAAAGGCGAGCATTACGCTTAGCTATCTCAAATCCTGCCAGCGCGAGATCATCAGCGAAGGCGTCGTCCTGGTCGGCGCCGAGCAGAGCACCGTGCAGCTCGGCGAGGTCAAGCGGGAAAAGGTGCCCTGCGATACCAATGCGGCCAAACTGTCGGAGCGCGAGGCGAACCAGAGTGCCGCAACGACCTTCCGCACCATGCGCTCGGACGCCAAGGGCGCGCCAGCCAAGCTGCCGACGCTCTACGGCGTCGCGCCACTGGTGCAGGCCAAGAGCGGCAGCACCCTGGTGATCGAACGCACCGATGGCAAGGAACCCACGATCAGCATCCCGCTGAAGAATGACATCATGATCGGCGGAAAATTCTACGACTTTGCCAAGGCCGGGAAGTCGCTGACCCCGGGCGGCAGCTATCTCGCCATTCTCGGCGCAAAGCGCTACGCCTTCCAGGTCGATGCCGGCGCCACGTCATCGCCGACGCCGATCGTCGGCCGCCTGCTGCGGCTCGAATAGGCGGCCTGCGTCGAGGCGATGCGGCGGATCGGCAGGCGGGACCTCGTTGCGGCGATCCTGATCGCGCTCGTTACGGGCGCGGTCTTCACGTCCCCGCCGCTTGGCACGCTGCAAGGTCTCTCGCTCGACCTCCTCACGGCGCTGCGCGGCAAGATCGTCGGCGACCGCCAGGATCCCGCGACATCGCCGGTCGTCGTCGTTGCCATCGACGGTGAGACCTACGACACGCCGCCGTTCAAGGGCTCGCCGACGCAGACCTGGACGCGCGAGATCGGCCGCGTGCTCGGGAGCATCACCGACGGCGGTGCCAAGGTGATCGGATTCGACGTGATCTTTCCAAGCTCGATCGAGCAATCGGAAATCCCGTTTGGCGACGCGCCGCTCGGCGCCCGCATGAAGGGATTTGACCGGGATTACCTGATCGCGCTGCGGCAACTCTCCGACACCGGCAAGCTGGTGCTCGGCGAGATCCTGAGCAACGAACACCAGGAGAGGCCCGATCGCGCGCAGCAACTGGCGGTGAGAAACAATATCCGCGCCCTGAACGTCCATACCGACACCGACGACGTGATCCGGCGGATGCCGCTGAGCTTTTCCATCGACGGCAAGCCGGTCCCCACGATGGCGGTCGAGCTCGCCGCGCGCGCGCTCGGCGGAAAGCCCGGGATTGCACCGTCCGGTGCGACCGAATTGTCCGGTTATGCAATTCCGAGCGCGGTGCCGAATACACTTACGCTCAATTTTCGAGGGCTGGGCCGCGACATTCCGACTTTCTCCTTCGCCGATCTGCGAGCCTGCGTCGAAAAAGGCGACCGCGATTTCTTCCGCCGCGCCTTCGAGGGCAAGGTCGTGCTGCTCGGCACCGCCCTGAATTTCGAGGACCGCAAGCTCACCTCGATGCGACTGTCCGGCGGACATGACGGAACGCCGGGGCCACGATGCGCCCAGCCCGCCCCGGCAAGCACCGCGCAAAAGGCCCGCAGCGACATCGCCGGTGTCTTCGTGCATGCCACCGTCGTCCGCAACCTGATCGAGCGCGATGCCGTGACCGAGATCGGCTTTCCGCTGCGGACCATTCTCACGATCGCCTTCGCAGGGATCATCGCCTGCGCGGCCTGCATGCTCGCACCAGGTGGCGCCGTGATCGCATGGATCGCTCTCACCGCCGCCTATGCGGCCGTGACCGTCGGTGCGTTCGTTCACGCACTGGCGCTGCCGCTGACGGAGCCGGCACTCGCAAGTCTTGCCGCGCTCGCGATGATGATCGGCTACCGTTTCGTGCTGGCCGATCGTGACGAGCGTTTCCTGCGCAAGAGCTTTGCGTTCTATCTCGCCCCCGAAGTGATCGACACCATGGTTGCCTCCGGCAAGATGCCGGCGCTCGGCGGCGAAATGCGCAACGTCACCATGTTCTTCTCCGACCTGAGCGGCTTCTCCTCCATCGCCGAGACGATGACGCCGGGCGAACTGGTGACGCTGATGAACGAATATCTGTCGGCCATGACCGACATCATCGAGAGCCATGGCGGCTATGTCGACAAATATATCGGCGATTCCATCGTCGCCATGTTCGGTGCGCCCGCCGACGATCCCGCGCATGCGCGCCACGCCGTCCATGCCGCGCTGAAATGTCACGAAAAGCTGGCGGAGCTCAACGCCGGCAGCGCCGCCTTCGCCGGCCGCGGCCTGTCGCACCGCATCGGGCTCAACAGCGGCGAGGCCGTGGTCGGCAATATCGGCTCCCGCCGCCGCTTCAACTACACCGTGATGAGCGACACCGTGAACGTCGCCTCACGGCTCGAAGGCGCCAACAAATACTATGGCACCGCAATCATGGCCTCGGAGTCGACGATGGCCCAGACCGGCGACAGCTTCGCCTGGCGTGAACTCGATGCGATCCGGGTGCTGGGGCGTGGCGAGGCGATCAGGGTGTTCGAGCCGCTCGCGGACATAGACGCGGAGAGCGCCGGGCAGAAAGAGGTGGCCGCGGCTTACGCGGAAGGGCTGGCCTGCTGGCGGGCACGGGAGTTCGCGAAGGCGGCTGACGCGTTCGAGGGCGTAGCGAAGACTGATCCACCATCGTCCAAGTTCGCGAACCGCGCGAGAGCGCTCACCGAAAATCCTCCCCTGCCAGACTGGACGCCGGTCAATACGCTGGAAGGGAAATAACGGTCTTCACTCAGCACGACGGCTTCCCTCACCCTCGTGGGAGAGGGGGCTTCCGCGCTCGCATCCTTAAAACGGCAGCCCCACATAATTCTCCGCGAGCAGGCGCTGCGCCGTCTCGGACGAGAGCAGGTACTCCAGTTCAGTCTGCTGGAGCCGGTCCTCGTATTCGAGCCGGTCGGGGAAGCGATGCAGCAGCATCGTCATCCACCACGAGAAGCGTTGCGCCTTCCAGATCCGCGCCAGCGCCTTGGCGGAATAGCCCTGGAGCCCGGAATCATCGTCGTTCTGATAGTGCGCGAGCATGGCGTGGTAGAGATAATAGATGTCGGAGGCGGCGCTGTTCAGCCCGCGCGCGCCGGTCGGCGGCACGATGTGGGCGGCATCGCCGGCGAGAAACAGGCGGCCGTAGCTCATCGGCTCGGCGACGAAGCTGCGCAACGGCGCGATGCTCTTTTCGATGGACGGTCCCATGATCAGGCGGCCGCCGACCTCGTCCGGCAAACGGCGCTTCAGCTCGGCCCAGAACGCGTCGTCGCTCCAGTCCTCCACCTTGTCGGTGAGCGGCACCTGGACGTAGTAGCGGCTCAGGACTTGCGACCGCAAGGAACACAGCGCAAAGCCGCGCTCGTGCTTCGCATAGATCAGCTCCGGCGACACCGGTTTCGTACGCGACAGCACGCCGAGCCAGCCGAACGGATAGATCTTCTCATATTCCCGCAGCACATCCTTCGGGATCGACTTGCGGCTGACGCCGTGAAAGCCGTCGGCGCCGACGATATAGTCGCAATCGACCCGGACGGTCTCGCCATTCGAACGATAGGTCACGTAAGGCCGGTCCGAGGTCAGGTCATGCGGCGTCACGTCCTCGGCATTGTGCACGACGTTGCCGCCGAGGCGGTCACGCGCCTCGTAGAGATCGCGCGTCAGCTCGGTCTGGCCGTAGACCAGCACCGAATTGCCGCCGGAGTGCTTGTAGAGGTCGATCTGGGAGAGCACCCCGTCATGGGCGATCTCGAATCCCTTGTGGATCTCGCCCTCGCGGTCCATCCGCTCGCCGCACTGTGCCTCGCGCATCAGCCTGGCGAAGCCGTGCTCGAGCACGCCGGCACGGATGCGGGCAAGCACGTGGTCGCGGCTGTATTTCTCCAGCACGACCGTGTCGATGCCCTTCAGGTGCAGGAGTTGGGACAACAGCAGCCCGGACGGCCCGCCGCCGATGATACAGACCTGAACTTTCATTTTCGCGTCCTCCTCGGCACTTTTTTGCAGATTCAGCGCCGCTGACCGATGGAGGGTTTCGTCTTTGTCTTGTACTATTCGAACATGAGAAGCGCAGCCCCCGCCCCGGCCATCCGGGTCTACAATTTGTTCGGCGAGTCCGGCGACCTGCCCGATGTCGTGCATTGCGAGACGATTGCATCGCGCTCGGTGCTGCACGACTGGACGTTGGCCGTGCACCGCCATGCCCGGCTGCACCAGGTGCTGCTGATCGAGCGCGGCGGCGGCGAAGCGACGCTCGACGGGCGCGTGGTGCAGCTGAAGCCGATGCAAATCGTCAACGTGCCTGTCGGCCACGTCCACGGCTTCCGTTTCGTGCCTGATACTCAGGGCTGGGTGCTGACCATCGCCGCGGAAATATTGGACGAAGCGCTGCTCGCCTCCGAAGGACTGCGCGGTGCCTTGTCGCGCTCCGCCGTAATACGCGGTACGCCGCAGATCCGCACCACCATGAAGCAGATCTTTGCCGAACACGCCGCGCGCGATTTCGGCCGAGCGCATGTGCTGCGTGCACTGTCGGCGGCCATGATCGGGCTGGTGGCCCGCGCGCTCACCGGCGAGAGCGGTGGCAACGGCACGGCTGAAAGCGGACTATTCCGCCGCTTCGAGGCGCTGCTGGAACAGCATCATCTGGAACGCTGGAGCGTTGCGGACTTTGCGGGCGCGCTGTCGATCACGCCGACCCATCTCAACCGGGTGACGCGGGCAGCAACCGGCGACACCGCCTCGCACCTGATCCTCAACCGGCTGATCCGCGAAGCGCGGCGCAACCTCGTCTACACCAATTTACCGGTCTCGACGATCGCCTATGCGCTCGGCTTCGAGGACCCCGCCTATTTCAGCCGGGTCTACGCCGCCGCGACGGGCGTGTCACCGCGCGCCTTTCGCGCGCAGCTCCATGGTGAGGAAAGCTGACGCATCGGACCAAAGATCGTGCGCACCTGTGGTCGGAGGCCACGCTGCGAGCCGCCATCGCCTCTGCTGCCGGCACGGATACTTACCTTCGTATATCAGCTCCTATCCTTTGGGTAGAAGCCCTTAACCTCAGTACAATTGAGAGGGGAAAGCGCGCGCGTTAGCGTGGCTGCATTCGGCGCCCTGGCGCTTATGGCATGGAACCTCCCTGACCTTGGCGCGAGACGGCCCCCCTGTCCGGTCGTCTGCGCCGCTTTTTCAGCAAGGTGTTTCGGGCCGGCATACGGCGCCCCCCGGCGGCGAACCCGGCCGGCTTTCGTGCGGAACTGGAGATTTGTGCATAATGTCTTCGATCGAGAAGATCGCACTCTTTATCGATGGCTCCAATCTCCACGCCACCTCCAAGGCACTCGGTTTCGACATCGATTACAGGCGTCTGCTCGGCGAATTCCGAAGCCGAGGTACGCTCTTGCGGGCCTTCTACTACACGACCATCGTCGAGGATCAGGAGTATTCGTCGATCCGTCCCTTGATCGATTGGCTCGACTACAATGGATACACGGTCGTCACCAAGCCCAGCAAGGAGTTCATCGACGCCACCAACGGCCGCCGCAAGGTGAAGGGCAGAATGGATGTCGACCTCGCCGTCAGCGCGATGGAGATCGCCATGCATGTCGATCAGATCGTGTTGTTCTCGGGCGACGGGGATTTTCGTTCGCTGGTGGAAGCCGTGCAACGCCGCGGTGTCCGCGTCACGGTTGTCTCCACACTCTCCACCCAGCCTCCCATGGTCGCCGACGACCTCCGCCGGCAGGCGGATGTGTTCATTGACCTGGCCGCACTGAAACCAAAAGTGGGGCGCGATCCGGCCGACCGGCCGGGATCGCGCGAGACGCGTCAGTTGCCGCAGTTCGTCTCGCGCGGAGCGATCAATCGCGGCGACCAGGTGGAGTGATCCTGCGGGACGGCCGCCGTCCCTCACACGTCGAAGAACACCGTCTCGTCCGGCCCCTGCAAATTGATCGTGAAGGCGTACACGGCCTTGCCGGCACGTTCGCTGCGCTTTGCGATCAGCGTCGAGCGCCGGACCGGCTGTTCGATCAGGTTGAGCACGGGGTCGGCGGCATTGGCGGCCTCTTCGTCCGAGAAATAGAGACGCGTGTTGAGACCGATGTTGATACCGCGCGCGACGATCCAGACATTGATGTGCGGCGCGCCCTTGCGGCCCGTCTTGTCGATGATCGCGCCCGGCTTGATGGTCTCGAAGGTAACGAGACCACTCTCGAAGTCGGAGCCGGCGCGGCCCCAGCCGCGAAACTCCTCGTCCAGCACGCCGGTCGACCGATCCGCCGGATGGTTGTAGCGGCCGGCCGCGTTGGCCTGCCAGATCTCCAGCAGCACGTCGCGCAGCGGCGTGCCGCTGCCGTCGATCACCTTGCCCTCCAGCGTGATGCGTTCGCCGCGCGTGTTCGGCGTCACCAGCACGTTGGAAAAGTTCTTCTCGAAAATGTCGAAGCCGGCCATGGCCGGGATCAACCCGATATGGACGTAGGGCCCGGCCGTCTGCGAGGCGGTTTCCTTGAGGTAGTTGAGCGGCTGCGGCATGGACTCAGTTCCCTGCGGTGCGATTTTCAAAGTAAGTGGAGCGCTGGCCGCGCAAGACGATGTCGAAGCGGTAGGCGAGCGAGTCGAACGGAGCCGATGCGTTGAGGTCGAGCGGCGCGACGAGGCGCTCCAGCGCATCCTGGTCCGGGATCGTCGTCAGGATCGGGCAGACTGGGATCAGGGGATCGCCCTCAAAGTACATCTGGGTGATCAGACGTTGCGCGAAGCCCGAGCCGAACACCGAGAAGTGGATGTGAGCGGGACGCCAGCTGTTGACGTAGTTGCGCCAGGGATAGGGCCCCGGTTTCACCGTGCGGAAATAATAATAGCCGGTGTCGTCGGTCAGCGCGCGGCCGCAACCGCCGAAATTCGGATCGATCGGCGCCAGATACGTGTCCTTCTTGTGCCGGTAGCGGCCGCCGGCATTGGCTTGCCAGAACTCGACCAGCGTGTTCGGCACGCCGCGGCCGGTCTCGTCCAGCACGCGGCCGTGGACGATGATACGCTCGCCGACGGGATCGCCGTCCTTGGCGTAGTTGCGGATCAAATCATTGTCGAGCGGGCCGAGGTCGTTGTGGCCGAACACCGGCCCCGAGATCTCCGAGACCGAATTCTCCAGCGAGAGCAACGCCTGGCGCGGCGAGCGCAGCACGGAGGACTTATAGCCGGGCGCATGCGCTGGCGGGTGAATCGCGCGGTCGCGCTGGAAGAAGCCACCGTCGCCGAGCGGCGGCGTAAAGGGCTCGGGCCGGTTGAGGCGGGGATCCCGCAAGGCTGGCGCCTGGGCATTCATCGGCGTTGTCTCTCCCTCTGGCACGCCCGGTTCCGGCGCGCGATTTATCGAGGGATCATGGGCCGATCTATTCTCAAGATAAATAGATCGATTATAATGAATTACATGAAAGAAATCGATCATTTGGCCCTCGACGGCCACGCCCTCGAACTGTTCCTGGCCGTGCTGGAGGAAGGCTCGGTGACGGCGGCGGCAACGCGGCTCGGCCTGACGCAATCGGCGGTCAGTCACGGCCTCAACAAGCTGCGGCGGATCGCCGGCGATCCGCTATTCGCCAAATCCGGCCGCGGCATCGTCGCCACCGCCCATGCGCAGGCATTGGCCGCGAAAGCGCGCGCGCTGATCGACGAGATGCGCAGCTTCGCCGGCGGCGTCAGCTTCGAGCCGGCACAGGCCCAGCTGTCACTGACGATTGCCGCCAACGACTTCCAGCGCGACCTGCTGCTGCCGCGGTTCTTCGGCCACGTCGCCGAACAGGTGAAGAGCCTGAACTTGCGCGTGATCCCCTCGCAATCGCCCTCGCCTGCGATGCTGCGCGAGAACCGCTGCGATCTCCTGATCACGCCGCTGCCGCCGTCCGGCGTCGACATCGTGCAGAAGCGGCTGCTCAGCGACCATTACGTCTGCTACTTCGATCCCAGGACGCGCAGTGCTCCGTCTGGCCGCAGCGCCTATCTCGCTGCGCGCCATATCACCGTGGTCTATACCGACAATGAACGGCTCGACTTCGACCGCCGGCTGGCCGCAAACGGATTTCATCGCGACATCGCGATCTCCGTACCGAGCTTCTCCGGCGTGCCGTCCTTCCTGCGTGGCTCGCAGATGCTGGCGAGCATGCCGAGCCTGCTGGCGCCCGGCGTGATGCACGGCTTCGCGCATGTGCGGATTCCGCTGGCATCGCGCACGCGAACCCTGGCCGAGCTGCCGATGTTCATGGTCTGGCACCAGCGCTACCAGAAAGACCCGGCCCATCGCTGGATCCGGAACCAGCTCGAGACCGTGGCCACGACGACCGCAGGCGGCTGAACAAGAATTCAGCATCAGCTGCGGCCCATCGGCCACACCGCATTCCGGAAATGATCCATCGCGTGCGATCGCCGGCCGAGTTCAACCGTACGGTTGATGCATGGCCGGTAACTCCACGTCACCGTCGCGCAACTGGTGCGGGACGAGGTGCATATCATGAAGATGGTTCTTGCGGTCATGTTCGGAGCGGCAGTGGCAGCCAGCAGCGCCGCTGCCGGGGAACTCGAAGACGTCAATGCACGCCTCGAATTGCTTGAAAGACAGAACGCCGCGATCCGCAAGGAAAACGCCGCATTGCGCGAAAGCCAACGGCTGCTTGGAGAGAATACGCGGCTGAAATCGCAAGGCGCACGCGCAGCGGTCGAGCCTGCCAGGATCGGAGCCCGATCGCACCAGGAAAACTCCGCATTCCCAGCCGTGTCAGCGATCTCGCAGCAGACCAGAAATCCGTTGCAGGCCTATGCCGCCGACTTCCCGGTCAAGGCGCCACCGCTCGCCGGTCCAGCGCTGTTCAGGGCCTGGATCGAAGGCGGCGCAATCTTCAGCGGCGGGGATCCGATCTCCAGCTTCTACGGCCTCACCGGCCAGTTCGACCTGACACCCAAGGTCGGATGGGAATCGGCCATCGGCTTCGACTATCGATTCGCGGGCTCTCCCTGGCACGTCAGCGGCCAGTTCCGTTATGGCGAGGGCGGCAAGACCAACGGTCTGGACTCGGCCACGGAAACCATCGCCTTTGGCGGTGCCAGCTCGACAGCAACGAGCACCTATGGCGCGGCCTACAAGGAAACGCACTGGCTCGCCGATCTCGCTGTCGGACGCGACATCGCCGGCAGCGGGCCAAGCGTACTTCAGTTGAAGGGCGGCGTTCGCATTGCCGAATTCGTCACCCGGAGTTCGAACTCGAACGTTGCGGTCCTCACACTCAGCGGCCTCGCTCCAATCGTGGTGCCCGGATTTCCGACGGTCACCGGCTACTCCGGCACGATCTCGAATTTGTACGATACGCGCGCGAGCTTTCTTGGCGCGGGGCCCCTCATCGGCGTCGAAGGCTCGGTTCCATTCGCCGGCAAATGGTCGTTCGACTATGCAGGCGACGTCGCCTTGCTGCTCGGCCGGCAACAGTCGGTCAGCAGCGCGAGGAGCCAGTCTTCGGTCACGCCGTCATATCTCTCCGGCGTCTTCCCAGTCACGGACACGCTCAATGCGGGCAGCGATCGGCTGTTTGCCGGCGTGCTGAGCGCCGACATCCAGGTCGGCGTGTCCTATTGGCTGACGCAGAATTTGAAGCTCGGCGCGGGCTATCGGCTCGATGCGTTCATCAACGTGTTCAACGAGGCCGGCTTGTCCAGATACAATCTGACGCCGGACCGCTACACGCACGGCCCGCGCGTCACGCTCACCGGGCAATTCGACGCAATGTAGCGGGCACGAGATCGCACGATCCTCCGGAGACTTTTCATGCGGCCGAGCGTGTGCCTTCTGACTGCCTACGACTCCGTTCAGCAGCCGCTCGCCGCCCTCACCGTTCCCCGCATGCAGGCATTCGCCGAGGCGCATGGCTATGAAAAGCGCGTCATTCATGGAGACGATTGGAAACGTCCGCGCGGATGGCTGAAGATCGAAGTGATCCGGGCCGCGCTTGAAGACAATTTCGACTTCGTGCTCTGGATGGACGTCGATGCCATCGTGCTTCGCAACGACGTCGACGTCAGGACGGCGGCAGTCAACGACGCTCATCTGCATATGGCCTGGCACGGTCCGGATACATCCGAGATCCTGGCCGCGGATTTCGTTCCGCATTACAATTCGGGCGTCATGCTGATCCGTGTGCACGACTGGTCACGCGAATTTTTCAGGCAGCTCTGGGAGGCCGACGAATTCCCGCATCCCTGGTTCGAGCAGGCCACCATACTCCAACTTCTCGGTTACGATGAATGCGTGGGGCTCGGACCCGATCGTCCCGACGAGCCGAACCGATCCGGTATCGCGCGTCTCGACACTGCCTGGAATTCGATTCCCGGCCTCGCCACCGTGCCCGACCCGATCGTTCACCACTATGCCGGGATCAGCAATCCATCGACACGGCTCAGGATGGTCGAGGCGGATGCCATGACCGCGCCGTTGCGGGAAAGGCTGGACGCGCCCTTGCGCCAGGCGTTCGCCCGACAGTTCAGCCTGTGGCGGGAGGACGCGGCGATGCGCGACTGGGTCACGGCGGAGCGAGATTCGGCCCTGGCGGAGCTCCAGTCGGTTGCGGCCGAGCGGCACGGATTTTTGGCGGAGAGGGACGATGCGCGGGTACAACTGGCGGCGGTCCGAAACTCCACCTCCTGGAAGCTGACGGCACCGCTGCGCTGGACCAGGGAATTATTTCACCGCGGCTGACCTGCCTGGCCCGGGGGCGCAGCCTCGCCGGGTGCGGCGCGGTGGCCAGCCCTTCGCCAAACCCACTGGTTGCGCCACGGCTGCCGCGCTAGAATTCGGCCATGACAGTGACCGATATTGCGAGCCGGACCTACAATCACAGCTGGCGGCTGGATCCCATCATCCGCAGCCTGCTTGATACCGACTTCTACAAGCTATTGATGTTGCAGATGATTCGGGAGGACTACCCGAATCAACAGGTGACGTTCTCGGTCATCAACCGGTCGCGCCATGTGCGGCTCGCCGAAATCATCGACGAGGGCGAGCTGCGCGCCCAGCTCGACCACGCCCGCACCATCCGCTTCACCAAGAAAGAGCTGATCTGGCTTGCCGGTAACACCTTCTACGGCAAGACCCACATGTTCTCGGCGGACTTCATCCGCTGGCTCGCCGAATTCCGGCTGCCCGAATACGAGCTGCGCAAGGTCGAAGGCCAGTACGAGCTGCACTTCCACGGGCCGTGGAGCCATACCACGATGTGGGAGATTCCTGCGCTCGCCATCCTCAACGAATTGCGCTCGCGCGCGGCGATGAAGGGCCGCGGCCGCTTCGAGCTCGACGTGCTCTATGCCCGCGCCAAGGCCAAGCTGTGGACCAAGGTGGAGCGGTTGCGCAAGCTGGAGAACCTCCGGCTATCCGATTTCGGCACCCGTCGCCGCCATGGTTTCCTCTGGCAGCGCTGGTGCGTGGAGGCCGTGAAGGAAGGCCTCGGCCCGTCCTTCATCGGCACCTCCAACGTGCTGCTCGCGATGGACAATGATCTCGAAGCCATCGGCACCAACGCCCATGAACTGCCGATGGTCGCGGCCGCGCTCGCCAAGGACGACGAGGAATTGCGCTGGGCGCCCTATCGCATCCTCGACCAGTGGCGCCAGACCTATGGCGGCAACCTCCTGATCGCGCTGCCCGACGCTTTCGGCACCAAGGCCTTCCTGCGCGATGCGCCGGAATGGGTCGCCGACTGGACCGGCTTCCGTCCCGACAGCGCGCCGCCGATCCAGGCCGGCGAGGAGATCATGAGATGGTGGGAGTCAAAGGGCCGCAATCCCAGGGACAAGCTGCTCGTGTTCTCCGACGCCATGGACGTCGGCTCGATCGAGGAGACCTATCATCATTTCGGCGGCCGCGTGCGGCTCTCGTTCGGCTGGGGCACCAACCTCACCAATGATTTCGTCGGCTGTCCGCCCGATGCTTCGATCAATCTCGATCCGATCTCGATCGTCTGCAAGGTGTCGTCGGTCGATGGCCGCCCGGCGGTCAAGCTCTCGGACAACCCCGAGAAGGCGACCGGCATGCCCTCGGAGATCGAGCGTTACCTGCGCGTGTTCGGCGACGCCGGTCGGGTGCGCAAGCCGGTGCTGGTCTAGAGCATTTTGTCTTCACGCGAACCGGCGTCCACTTCGCTCGAAAATCGCTCTAGGACCAAGCCAATTCTTCTCGATCGAGTAAACCGCGCAAGACGAATGCGAGACATCGGCTCGCCGATGCCGCGTCAGTTCCGGTTCGGCGGCATTTGCAGCGATCTGCAAGCATCCGCTTCACAGCACCTTCACCCTGCGACGCAGTCTTCCGGCATTTTCAACTCGAGTTAAGCACCCTTGGCGCGTGATCCGCGTTATGAGCGGATCGCTCCGCTGGGGTCGTTGAGCGACTTGGGGAACGCAAAGTGTTTCGCAGAACAGCGCCGTCGACGAAGGGACGCAGTTTCCTTCACGTCATCAAGCTCGTCTCGCCTTTCGTCACGGTCGTCCTGCTGCAGGCTGCGATCGCCGGATTCAGCCTGGAGGTGATGTCCTCGGTCCGCGCCTATGTCGCGGGCGAAGCGCTGTGGTCGCGATCACAGAAGAACGCCGTCTATTTCCTCAATCTCTATCTGCATTCGGGCGACGCCAGCCAGTTTGCGCAATACCAGACCTCGCTGGCCGTTCCCATCGGCGACGAGTTCGCGCGCTGGGCGCTTGAGCGCGATCCGGTCGACGTCGAGGCCGCCCGCATCGGCTTCCTGCAAGGCGGCAACCATCCCGATGACGTGCCGGGATTGATCTGGCTGTTCCGATACTTCAATCGCGTCAGCTTCCTCCAGGAGGCCATCCGCGAGTGGACCGCCACCGACCCCATGCTGCTGGAGCTGAGCGTGTTCGGCGAGGTCATCCGGTCAGAGCTGGAGAACGGGCCCGTTCAGGACAGCAAGCGCCTGCAATTATTGTCGTCGCGGCTGTCGGAGCTCAACACTGAGTTCACTGTGCACGCCAACCGGTTCTCCACCGTCCTCGGCGAAGGCTCGCGCGCCATCAAGTTGACGCTGACTTGCGTCAATATCGTTACAGCCGTGACGCTGATCCTGCTCCTGATCTGGCGCACGCGGCGATTGGTGCTGCAACGACAGGCGTTCGAGGATGCCCTGCATGCCGAGAAGGAGCGCCTGGCCTGGCAGGCGTCGCACGATTGGCTGACGGGCCTATCCAACCGTCGCGCGTTCGAGGCGCGCCTGCAAAGCGAGCTGGATGGCACCGCGGCGGGTTCGCTGGGCCTGATCCTGCTCGATCTCGACCAGTTCAAGGACGTCAACGATAGTTGCGGCCACCTCGCCGGCGACCGCCTGCTCTGCCAGATCTCGCACCTCCTGCAACAGGACCGGCGGCCGCATGACCTGGTGGCGCGGCTCGGCGGTGACGAATTCGGCTTCATCCTGCCGCAGTGCCCGCTCTCGAACGCCGTCGACATCGCCGAACGATTGCGGCGATCACTCGAATTGTTCAGTTTCGCCTGGGACGATCGCTGCTTTGCGGTGACCGCCAGCATCGGCGTTGCCTGCATCACAGACCGCAACACCACGCTCGAGGACGCGATGCGGCGTACGGATGCAGCCTGCTATCGCGCCAAGGACAAGGGCCGCAACCGGGTTCAGGTCGACAGCGCGAGAGAGGATGTCGTCGTTGTTGCGGCCCGGCCGCGAGAGGCTGCGCGCGCCTGACGCTGCGCGCCCCTGTCACCGCAAAGGCAGAATCCCGAGACCGGCGAGATGTGCGTCGAGGAACTGATCGACCTGCTGGCGCAGCAACTGCGGCGGCACGGCCACCATGCGCTCTTCGAGGCCGAGCGAGATGATCCCGTGCACGGCGGAAAACAGGGTGCGTGACAGCAGCGCGATCTGCACGTCGTCTGCATTCGGAAGCAGGCGCACCAGGGGTGGATGCATCAGCGCGAAGGCGTCCATCACCATCTGCAGGATGTCATCGGGGTAAGGGCGGTCGTCCTCCATCCGATGCTCGAACAGCGAGCGCAGCAGATTCGCATTCTCGGCGAAGAATTCGAGATAGGTCGCGGCAAGCCCGTAGAGCTGACGAACGGGATCCTCGGCCGGAACCTGGCCCAACCGCATTGTCAGCGCCTGAACGGTCTCCCGATTCACGGTCAGGATCACCCCGTCGAAGTCGCCGAACTCGTTATAGACGCTGCCAACCGAGCAGCCGGCGGCGTCCGCGACGTCTCGAACTTTCAATGATTTCAGGCCTTTAGTCGCAATAATGCTGCGGGCGATCTCCACGATTTGCAGCCGCCGGCGAGATTTTTTTCGGTCTCGCAGCGATTCGTCTTGAACATTGTTCATTTTCAGGATACTCATTTGAACAATGTTCAAGTTAACCCGGAGACCTGCAAAATGCAAACCCTCGCTGTTGATATCGCTTCCACCTTCGTCGACGACGCCACCGCTCTCGTGACCGGACTTGGCCGCGCCCTCCTGCGCTTCGCGATGCGGCCGATCGATCGCATCGCAAATGCCTGCGACATTGCGGGCGTCCTGACTGAGCGCCGCGCGACCTTCCGGATGTGGCGGGCCAACCGCGACCGTGCCCGTCATGAGGGCCGCCGCTTCAGCCTGCTCGGCCGCTTCTCGCCCTTTCGCCGCCTCGCCCACCTCACCTGAGGCGAGCGCAGCCGCCACGTCGGTGGTCGCCTCGAATGCAATATCAGGTTGCAATGAAGGACTTACCATGTCCCGCCATTCGAGGCCCATGCCGCGACCTTCGACGATGCGGTTCAGCATTTCCTCACCGCCCGGCGCGATATCCCGGTCAACGCGGCCTCCCTGCCGAAGTTTGACAGGGCCGCGAGCAAACCATTTGCGAACCAAACGACACCAAGCGGAGACCAACAGGATCGGAAGGTAAAGGCGCAGAGCGGGCCGGTCGTCGTCACCCGCAATTGCCCGTCGCATATCGTCTGGTCCCGACGTCCAACCGACAATGTATCAACCTCAGGCAGCCTTTCCAAAACAGGACTAGTCATGATCAGGGATTTGATGTCGTCACGCCGCTTCGCGCCGCTGTTCTGGGCGCAATTCTTCTCGGCGCTGAACGACAACGTGCTCAAGAACGCGCTCGTCATCATCCTGCTTTACAGTGCCGCGACCGGCCACGGAGATGCGCTGGTGACGGTCGCAGGCGCCGTCTTCATCTTCCCCTATTTCATCCTGTCCGGCCTCGGCGGCCAGCTCGCCGACAAGTACGTCAAATCCGTCGTCGCGAGGCGGCTCAAATTCGCCGAGATCTTCGCCGCGGGCTTTGCCGCGGCCGGCTTCTTCCTGCACTCGGTGCCGCTGCTGTTCGCAGCGCTCGCACTGTTCGGCGTCATCGCCGCGCTGTTCGGTCCCGTGAAATACGCGATGCTGCCGGACCAGCTCGAGCTCGGCGAGCTCGCGACCGGCAACGCGCTGGTCGAAGGCGCGACCTTCATGGCCATCCTGCTCGGCACCGTCGCCGGCGGCCAGTTCGTGGCCGGCTCCGCGCATATGGGCTGGGTCGCATCGGCCGTGGTCGTGCTGGCCCTGCTGTCCTGGGCCTTCGCCTCGCGCATTCCCGCCACCACGCCGTCTGCACCCGATCTGCCGGTCAACGCCAATCCCTGGACATCGACGCTCGGCCTGTTGAAGACGCTGCACGCCGACCACCGGCTATGGGACGGCACCGTGATCGTCTCCTGGTTCTGGCTGGTTGGCGCCATCGTGCTCTCGCTGCTGCCGGCGCTGGTCAAGGACGTTATCGGTGGCACTGAGGGCGTGGTGACGTTGTGTCTCGCGATCTTCGCGATCGGCATTGCCATCGGCTCGCTGTTCGCAGCGAATCTGAGCCACGTTCGCCCGAACCTCGCGCTGGTGCCGATCGGCGCCATCATGATGGGGTTTGCCGGCATCGACCTCGCCTGGGCGATCGGCGTGACCGCCAAGGGCCAGGAGATCACCCCCGCCGACTTCGCGACCTCGTTCGCGGGCCTGCGCATGCTGGTCGACTTCGTCGCCTTCGCATTCGGCGGCGGACTGTTCGTCGTTCCGTCCTTCGCCGCCGTCCAGGCCTGGTCCGCCCCCTCCGAGCGCGCCCGCATCATCGCCGCCGGAAACGTGCTGCAGGCCGCCTTCATGGTGGCCGGCTCGCTGTTCGTCGCGCTGCTGCAGGCCGGCGGGCTGCACGTCGGCTGGATCTTCCTCGGCCTCGGCGTCGCCAGCTTCGGCGCAGTCTGGTTCGTGCTGACGAAGTGGGGCAAGGAAGGCGTGCGCGACTTTGGCGGGCTGCTGTTCCGCGCGCTGTTCCGCACCGAGGTCCGCGGGCTGGAGAACCTGCCGCCTGCCGGCACGCGCATGCTGATCGCGCCCAACCATGTCAGCCTGATCGACGGCCCGCTGCTGCACGCCGTGCTGCCGATCGACGCGAGCTTCGCGGTCGATACCGGCATCGCCAAGGCCTGGTGGGCCAAGCCGTTCCTGCGGGTGGTCAAGCACTACACCATGGACCCCACCAAGCCGCTGGCCGCGCGCGACCTGATCAAACTCGTCGCCGCCGGAGAGCCGGTGGTGATCTTCCCGGAGGGACGCATCACCGTCTCCGGCTCGCTGATGAAGGTCTATGACGGCACCGCGATGATCGCGGACAAGGCCGACGCCGTGGTCGTACCCGTTCGCATCGAGGGCGCCCAGCGCTCGCATCTCAGCTATCTCAACAGCAGCCAGGTCAAGCGCTCGTGGTTTCCGCGGGTGACGGTCACCATCCTGCCGCCGGTCAAGCTTCCGGTCGATCCGTCGCTGAAGGGCAAGACGCGCCGCAACGCCGCGGGCGCAGCACTTCAGGACGTGATGATTGACGCCATGGTGAAGAACGCCATGCTCGATCACACCCTCTTCGAGGCGCTCGGACACGCCTATCGCGACCGCGACACCGGCAAGGTCATCGTCGAGGACGCGCTCGGCACCAAGCTGACCTATCGCAAGCTGATCCTGGGCGCGCAGGTCTTGAGCCGGAAGCTGGAGAACGGCATCGCCGTCGGTGAGAATGTCGGCGTGCTGCTGCCGAATTCCGCAGGCGTCGCCGTCGTCTTCATGGCGTTGCAAAACATCGGCCGGGTGCCGGCGATGCTCAACTTCTCGGCCGGCCCGGTCAACGTCCTCGCCGCCATGAAGGCTGCGCAGGTCAAGACCGTGCTGACGTCGAAGGCCTTCATCGAAAAGGGCAAGCTCGACAAGCTGATGGCGGCGATCTCCGCGGAGGCCCGGGTGGTCTATCTCGAGGACGTCCGTGCTTCGATCGGCACGGCCGACAAGATCAAGGGCCTGCTCGCCGGCACCACGCCGCGTGTCGCCCGCCAGGCCAACGATCCGGCCGTCGTGCTGTTCACGTCGGGGTCGGAAGGCACGCCCAAGGGCGTCGTGCTGTCCCACCGCAATATCCTTGCGAACGCTGCACAGGCGCTGGCGCGGGTCGATGCCAACGCCAATGACAAGGTGTTCAACGTGCTGCCGGTGTTCCACTCCTTCGGGTTGACCGGCGGAATGATGATGCCGCTGCTCGCGGGCATTCCGATCTACATGTACCCCTCGCCGCTGCACTACCGGATCGTGCCTGAGCTGATCTACCAGACCGGCGCCACGATCCTGTTCGGCACCGACACGTTCCTCTCCGGCTACGCGCGCTCGGCGCATGCCTACGACTTCCGTACGCTGCGCCTGGTGATCGCCGGCGCCGAGGCGGTCAAGGATCGCACCCGGCAGGTCTTCATGGAGCGTTACGGCATCCGCATCCTCGAGGGCTATGGCGTCACCGAGACCGCGCCGGTGCTGGCGATGAACACGCCGATGGCCAATCGTCCCGGCACGGTCGGCCGCCTCTCGCCGCTGATGGAAAGCCGCCTCGACCCGGTCCCCGGCATCGAGGAAGGCGGACGCCTCTCGGTGCGCGGACCGAACGTCATGCTCGGCTATCTCAGGGCCGAGAATCCCGGCGTGCTCGAACTGCTCGCCGAAGGCTGGCACGACACCGGCGACATCGTCGCGATCGACGCGGCCGGCTTCATCACCATCAAGGGCCGCGCCAAGCGCTTTGCCAAGATCGCCGGCGAGATGGTCTCGCTGTCGGCGGTCGAGAACATTGCGACGACCCTGTGGCCACAGGCCGCATCGGTCGCCGTGTCGATCCCGGACCCGCGCAAGGGCGAGCGCATCGTGCTGCTGACGACGGAGAAGGGTGCCGAGCGCAGTGCGATGCAGGGCCAGGCAAAGGCGATCGGCGCGTCCGAGCTGACCGTTCCCGCGGCGATCATGGTGGTGGACAAGGTGCCACTGCTCGGCACCGGCAAGACCGACTACGTCACCGCAACGACGATGGCCCGCGAGCAGGCGTCCGCGCCGGAGCGCGAGGTGGCATAAGAGAGATGCACGAGCCGCCCCTAAAAAGCGACGCGCGATGCCCGGGAGTGGTTCTGCTTCACGGCATCGCGCGCACCTCGGCATCCCTGACCAGGCTGCAACGGGCGCTTCAGACTAGCGGTTTCGCGACCCTCAACGTCGATTATGCCAGCCGCAGCAAGCCGATCGTAGCGCTCGCGGACGATATCCACCCGGCGATCGGCCGCTTCGCCGAGCGTGACGCGCCGCTCCACTTCGTCGCCCATTCGATGGGTGGTCTTGTGACGCGCGCCTATATCGCAAGGTACCGGCCGGCCCGGCTTGGCCGCATCGTGATGTTGGGCACGCCGAACAGCGGCAGCGAGGTCGCCGATCTCCTGAGCGGATCCCGGCTCTACCGCGCATTCTACGGGCCCGCCGGGCTCGAGCTCACGACTGCGACCCGACCGAACGCCCTGCCCACCGTCGACTATCCCGTCGGCGTGATCGCAGGAAATCGCTTCATCGATCCCGTCGCCGGCCTCTTCTTTCTGCCAAAGCCGAATGACGGACGGGTCTCGGTGCAAAGCGCGATGCTGGCCGGCATGGCCGACCATATTGTCGTGAAGGCGTCCCATACCGGACTTCCCCGCCACGCCGTAGCGATCGAGCAGACGATCGCTTTCCTGCGCGACGGCCGCTTCCGACTGTCTGAATCTCAAGAGCCGGCTTCGCTGCGGCGCTCCTGCGCATAGCGCACCAGCGACGCAAAGCGATAGATACCGTGCACGAACTTGCCGTAGGGCATGGTCATGAACAGCGCGAACACTGCACCCAAATGCAGTGCCAGCAGCGGCCCCATGACTGCAGTCTCGCGCAGAATCAGAAGCAGCATGCCGGTGAAGCCGGTGAGGAACAACATGGCGATGAAGCCAACATCCATGCCGTAGCGCTGCTCGTCGAGCAACGCCGGATCGCGCCGCATCTTGGCCGCGAACAGGCCGACCGGCCCAACAATGAGACCGACGCCGCCAAGCGTCCCGAGCACCACGGGCAAATCCCACCACGGATACGGCGCCTCGCGGCCAAGCAAATAGTGATAAAGCGTGGCCACCGACGTCGCGGCGAAGCAGAGCAGGAAGCCGTAGAAAGTCAGGTGATGGAAAAGCTTGCGCCGGTCGGTCGGCTTGTCATCCTCATTGTAGCAGCCGACGCCGCCCCCGTGGAGATAGCGCAGCTCGCCGGCGTCGCGCATCGCCTGAAAGATGGAGCCTCCGTCCGCACGGCCGCCGATCGGCGGGCCGATATCCCGCCAGAAGGCACGCACGCTCATGACCAGCGCGAGGATCGCATAGAGGAACGCCGCGCTGAATAATGCGGCCATCGCATTGTGCGGCATCAATCTGTAGAACGCGCCGGGGCCGGTGTGCACGCCGAACAGCACGCTGCGGTCGTTCAGGGCGGCAAAGCCGAGGATGAAGGCGGCCATGCTGAGCGCGGCGACGATGCTGATGACGAGACCGTTGCGCGCAAAGGCGCCGGACAGCGCCTGCGGCCAGGCATAGGCCGCGTAGGATTCCGCGCGCACGATCGCCAGCGTCTGCGGGACGTTGACGTTGAATTCGTGCGGCGGCGAGAACTGACAGTCGACGTAGCAGGCACCGCAGCCATGGCAGAGATTGGCGAGATAATTGAGGTCGCCGTCGGAGAAGGCGCGGCGCATCTCCATGGCGGGAAATACCGCGCAAAGACCCTCGCAGTAGCGGCAGGAATTGCAGACCGTCATCAGCCGATCGGCCTCATCGAGAATCCTAGTTCCGTGCATGTTTCGCCGCTTCCCGTCCTGCGATCCGCCCGAACACGCTGCCGATGGTCATGCCCATTCCGGCGGCATAGCCCTTGCCGAGCACGTTGCCGGCCATGATCTCGCCGGCCGCGAACATGTTGGCCGACAGCTTGCCGTCAGCCATCAGCATCCGCGCTTCCCTGGTCACGCGCGTGCCGAGATAGGTGAAGGTGATGCCGGGCCGCACCGGATAGGCGAGATAGGGCGGCGTCTCGATCCGCCGCGCCCAATGCGTCTTCTGCGGCGTGATGCCTTCGGTGCGGCAGTCGTCCAGAATGGTGTGGTCGAAGGTGCCGGGCTGCACGGCAGCGTTGAACTCGGTGATGGTCTTTTCCAGTGCGGCCGGATCGAGCTCGAGCTTGCCGGCGAGCTCAGCCACGGTCTGCCCGGCAATCGGTTGAAACAGCGTCGGCATGAAGCTGGTGACCACGGTCGAGTCAAAGATGATGTAGGCGATCTGGTCGGGCTGCGCGGCAACCAGCCGGCCCCAGATCGCGTAGCGCTTCGGCCAGATGTCCTCGCCCTCGTCATAGAAGCGCTTCGCGTTCTTGTTGACGACGATGCCGAACACAACGGAGTCGTGGCGCGTGATAATGCCGCCGTCGAATTTCGGCGCGCGGGCGTCGATCGCGACCGCATGGCACTGCGTGGGGTCGCCGACCTCCTGCACGCCCCCGGCGAGCAGCATCTTCAGGATCGAACCGCGGTTATAGGGCGTGCCGCGGATCAGGAAATTGTCGGCGGCCTCGCCCCAATATTGCTTCAGCCATTCGATGTTGGCCTCGAATCCGCCGGCCGCGGCGACCAGCGATGTCGCGCGAATCTCGTTTTCGCCCTTGATCGGCCGCTTGAGGCGGGCGGCGAGAAACATGCCGTCCTCGATCACGAGGTCGGTGACCTCGGCGTCATATTCGACTTCGACGCCGAGCTTCTCAGCGGTGAGATAAAGTGCGTTCAGCATCGCGCGGCCGCCGCCGAGAAAGAAGGAGTTGGTGCGACCGAGGCTCAGCGTGCCGCCGAGCGAGGGTTGCCAGCGCACGCCCTGCTCCACGATCCAGTTCAGAATATCCTTGGATTCGCGGATCATGTGCCGGGCAAGCACCTCGTCGGTCTGCCCGCCGGTGACACGCAGGAGGTCCTCCCAAAACTCCTCCTCGGTGTAGGGGCCGGTCAGGATTTCGGTCGCCTCGTCATGGGCACAGCGCATGTTGCGTGTGTGGCGCGTGTTGCCGCCACGATAGAATTTTGGCGCGCCTTCGAGCACCAGCACCGACGCCCCACCGCGTCGCGCGCTGATCGCCGCACACAGCGCCGCGTTGCCACCGCCGATCACCAGCACATCGTATTTGCTGCTCATGCCGTCTGCCCGATGCGACGAAGTTGGAGACATTCTGCCCGCCGGCGGCCCCGGTCAATCCGGTTGGCCATTGCGCACCTTTGTATACAAAGATATACAGAACTCCGGCAAGCGCCATCGCTGCATGGGCAGGATGCGCCTGGCGAGCCCACGAGGATGCATGGCAAGGCGCCCGACAAAGGCAGGCGGCTCGATCGCGCGCGGCGGCGTGGCGCTCGGCGAAGCCGTGTTCCGCTCCCTCTGCGAGGCGCTGCAGGCCGGCAGCTACCGCGCCGGCGACCGCCTGCGCGAGGAAGAGGTCGCCCAGCGGCTGAAGGTCAGCCGCACGCCGGTTCGCGAAGCCTTCGGCCGCCTCGCGGCGCGTGGCTTCGTCGAGCCTGCCGGCGGCCGCGGCCTGATCGTGCGCAACCTCGACATATCAGAGGTGCTCGAGCTCTACGCCATGCGCGAGATCATGGAAGGCGCCGCCGCCCGGCTCGCCGCCGAGCACGCCTCGGCGCCCGAGATCGATGCACTCAGGGATATCGAGCAGGCTTTTGTCGAAGCGTCCGAGACCGACGCGGCCGAGATGGCAGGAGAAATGGCAAGGCTGAATCGCGCGTTTCACGAGGCGATCGGCCGCGCCGCGCGCAACCGCTATCTCGACAACGCATCAGGCGAATTGCAGGACTGGATCGCCCTGCTCGGTCCAACCACGTTCACCGTATCGGGCCGCCCCTCGACCAGCCACGGCGAGCACCGGGCCATCATCGACGCCATCGCGGCTCGTGACGGCGGCAAAGCAGAGCACCTCGCGCGCGCGCACATCCGCGAAGCGCTGCGCTGCCGGCTGAAGCTGTTGCAAAAGCAATAGCAGAGCGTGGCGCTCAGGCGACCAGTTCTGCGGCAATCGCCTTCAACACGTCCCGCACATCGCCTGGACTGAGCCGCACCTGCAGTCCGCGCTGACCGCCATTGACGTACACATAGTCATGCGCGAGCGCGCTCTGCTCGATCACGGTGCGCACGGGCTTCCGCTGCCCGAACGGGCTGATACCGCCGACCTTGAAGCCGGTAACCCGCTCGGCCTCGAGCGGCTTCATCATCTGCGCCGACTTGCCGCTTGCTGCGGCGGCGAGCTTCTTCATCGAGACTTCCTGGTCGGATGGGACGATCACGCAGACCGGCTTGCCGTCGACCAGCGCCATCAGCGTCTTCAACACACGCGCCGGATCTTCGCCGAGCGCAGCGGCCGCCTGAAGGCCGATACTTTCGGCGTCGGGATCGTAGTCGTAGGTATGGACGGTGAAGGCAACACCGGCGGCTTCAAGCGCGCGCGTGGCTGGGGTGGCTTTTGACATGAGTCACGTTTAGCACCGCTGCTGCGAGGAGCGAAGTGACGGAGCAAGGACGCCGTGCGGATGTTCATCCGCCCCCGCCCCTCCGGGGTCGTCCTGGCGAAAGCCAGGACCCATTACCCCAAGGAGGCGTTTGGCGAAATTTCGTAGCCCGTTACCGAGACCATCCGCAATTGATGAATTCCGCGGTATGGGTCCTGGCTTTCGCCAGGACGACACCGAGTGCTTGGCAGCGCCGCTGCCAAATCACCAACCCGCCAAACGTAGCCGGAACCCCTACTCCGCCGCGTCCCGCATCTCGGCGCGCTCGGCCCTGGCCGCGCAGAACTTGAACTCGGGGATCTTGCCGAACGGATCGAGCGCCGGGTTGGTCAACAAATTCGCTGCCGCTTCCGCATAGCAGAACGGCATGAACACCATGTTCTCCGGCACGTCGCGGTCGGAACGCACCTTGACCTCGACCGCGCCGCGGCGGGTCTCGAGCCGAATGAAGTCGCCGGGCGCAAGCTTCTTCCTGTGCATGTCCTTCGGCGACATGAAGGCGACCGCCTCCGGCTCGATCTGATCGAGCACCAGCGCGCGGCGGGTCATTGAGCCGGTGTGCCAATGCTCCAGCACGCGGCCGGTCGAGAGCACCATCGGATATTCGGCGTCGGGAATCTCGTCCGGCGGGATGACGTGGGCCGGCACGATCTTGCCGCGGCCGCTCGCGGTCGGGAATCCCGTGGTGAAGATGATCTCGTTGCCGGGCACGTCGGGACCGTCGACCGGATAGGTCACCGCGCCCTCGCGCACCAGCCGCTCCCAGGTGATGTTCTTCAGCGACGGCATCAGCTCGGCCATCTCGGTGAAGACCTCACCGGGGCCGGCATAATTCCAGGGCAGCCCCATGCGCTTGCCGATCTCCTGGATGATCCAGAGATCCTGCCGCGCATCGCCGGGCGGCTTGATCACCTGGCGCGCGAGCTGCACGCGGCGATCGGTGTTGGTGAACGAGCCTTCCTTCTCCGCGAACGCCGAGGCCGGCAAAATGACATCGGCGTGGAACGCGGTCTCGGTGACAAAGAGATCCTGCACCACGAGATGGTCGAGCATGGCCAGCGCCTGGCGCGCATGCTGGAGATCCGGGTCGGACATCGCGGGGTTCTCGCCCTCGATATACATACCCTTGATCTCGCCGGCGTGGATCGCGTTCATGATCTCGACCACGGTCAGGCCGCGCACGGGATCGAGATCCTGGTCCCACATCTTTTCGAAAGCCCCGCGCAGATCGTCACGGCCGACCGGCTGATAATCCGGCAGGAACATCGGGATCAGACCGGCATCGGAGGCGCCCTGCACGTTGTTCTGGCCGCGCAGCGGATGCAGGCCGGTGCCGGGACGACCGACCTGGCCGGTGATCAGCGCCAGCGCAATCAGGCAGCGCGCATTGTCGGTGCCGTGGACATGCTGGCTGATGCCCATGCCCCAGAAGATGATCGACGACTTTGCCCGCGCGTAGGTTCGCGCGACCTCGCGCAGCGTCTGCGCCGGGATGCCGCAGATCGCCTCCATCTTCTCCGGCGTGAACTCCTTGATCTTCTCCTTGAGGTCCTCAAAACCCTCGGTGTAGCCGGCGATGTACTGATCGTCGGTCAGCCCTTCGGTGATGATCGTGTGGATCATCGCGTTCAGCATGGCGACGTCGGAGCCCGGCTTGAACTGCAGGTGCTTGGTCGCATGGCGCGACAGCGACTGCCGGCGCGGGTCCATCACGAACAGCTTGGCGCCGTTCTGCTTGACCGCATTCTTGATGAAGGTCGCGGCGACTGGATGATTCACGGTCGGGTTGGCGCCGATCACGATGATGACCTCGGCGTCCATCGCGGCCGAGAACGGCGCCGACACCGCGCCCGAGCTCAGGCCTTCGAACAGCGCCGCGACCGACGAGGCGTGGCACAGGCGGGTACAATGGTCGACATTGTTCGAACCGAAGCCGGTGCGCACCAGCTTCTGGAATAGATAGGCCTCCTCGTTCGACCCCTTGGCCGAACCGAAGCCCGCCAGCGCCTTCACGCCGTTGGTGTCGCGGATCTTGACAAGGCCCTTGGCCGCGATCTCGAGCGCCTCTTCCCACGACGCTTCGCGGAAATGCGTGAAGGGATTGGCCGGATCGACCTGGTCGTTGGAATCCTTCTTCGCATTCGGCAGCCGCACCAACGGCTTGGTCAGGCGATGCGGATGGTGGATGTAGTCGAAGCCGAAGCGGCCCTTGACGCAGAGGCGATTGTGGTTGGCCGGGCCATCACGCCCTTCCGCATAGATCACCTTCTCGTCCTTGACCTCATAGGTCACCTGGCAGCCGACGCCGCAGAACGGGCAGAGCGAATCCACCTTCTTGTCGGCATAGGTGACGCGCGTCTGCTTCTCGTCCAGCATCACGGCCGGCATCAGAGCCCCGGTCGGACAGGCCTGCACGCATTCGCCGCAGGCGACGCAGGTGGACTCGCCCATGGGATCGTCGAAATCGAACACGATTTTCGAGCCATGACTGCGATAGGCCATGCCGATGACGTCGTTGACCTGGACCTCGCGGCAGGCGCGCACGCACAGGCCGCACTGGATGCAGGCGTCGAGATTGACGCGCATCGCCGGATGGCTGGCGTCGGTCGCCCAACGCTCGGCAGCGGGAAAGCGGCTCTCGGTGACGCCGGTGGCTTCGGCCCAGTGCCAGAATTTGGATTCCGGATCGTGCGAGGTCTCGCGCGCCGGCTGATCGGCGACCAGCAGCTCCATGACCATCTTTTGCGCGGAAACCGCGCGCGCGCTCTCGGTCTTCACCTTCATGCCGACCGATGGCGTGCGCTTGCAGGACGCCGCGAGCACGCGCTCGCCCTCGATCTCGACCATGCAGGCGCGGCAATTGCCGTCGGGGCGATAGTCCGGCGCCGGCGTATAGCACAGATGCGGAATCTCGCGGCCCTGGCGTTTCGCGACTTGCCAGATCGTCTCGCCTGCATTGGCCTCGACCTGCTTGCCGTCGAGCTCGAACTTAATCTTCGTCATTCGGCCGCTTCCTTGAACTCGTCAGGGAAATATTTGATCACGGTGGCGAGCGGATTCGATGCCGCCTGTCCAAGCCCGCAGATCGAGGCATCGCGCATCGCCTGGCTCAATTCGTCCAGGAGAGCGCGGTTCCAGACCGGCTGCTGCATCAGCAGCGCGGCCTTCTGGGTTCCGACGCGACACGGCGTGCACTGGCCGCAGCTCTCGTCCTCGAAGAACTTCATCAGGTTCAACGCTGCCGCGCGCACGCTGTCCTTTTGCGACAGGATAACGATCGCTGCCGAGCCGATGAAACAGCCGTATTTTTCAAGCGTGCCGAAATCGAGCGGGATGTCGTCCATCGACGCCGGCAGGATGCCGCCGGATGCACCACCCGGCAGGTACGCGTAGAACTGATGGCCGTCGGCCATGCCGCCGCAATATTCGTCGATCAGCTCGCGCACGGTGATGCCAGCAGGCGCGAGCTTCATGCCGGGATTCTTCACGCGGCCCGAGACCGAGAAGCTGCGCAGGCCGTGCCGCTCATGGCGGCCGTGGCCCTTCCACCAGTCGGCGCCCTTCTCGACGATGTCGCGCACCCACCACAAGGTCTCGATGTTGTTGATCAGCGTCGGCAGGCCGAACAGGCCGACCTGGAATGGGTAAGGCGGCTTGTGCCTGGGCAGGCCGCGCTTGCCCTCGATGCTTTCCAGCAGCGAGGATTCCTCGCCGCAGATATAGGCGCCGGCGCCGCGGCGCATGTGCAGCGTCGGACTGCCCGGCGGGAGCTTCGCGATCTCGCGTTCGAGGATCTCGCGCGATGCCGGATATTCGTCGCGCAGGTAGATGTAGATATCCGAGGCCTGCACCACATGCGCGCCGATCAGCATGCCCTCGAGGAAGCGGTGCGGATCGCTTTCGAGATAGACGCGATCCTTGAACGTGCCGGGCTCGCCCTCGTCGCCGTTGATCGCCATCAGCCGCGGGCCGGGTTCACCAAGCACCGCGCGCCATTTGCGTCCCGTCGGGAAGCCGGCGCCGCCGAGGCCGCGCAGCGAGGCGTCGTCGAGCGCCTTCAGCAGGTCGTCCGTCGGCAGCTCGCCCGAGCGCAGGCGATTGAGCAGCTTGTAGCCGCCGCCGGCGACATAGGCGTCATAGCCGATATATGTCGGCAGATGCGCGTGGGTGTCACCAGCTTTCGCCGCCGCCATGACATTGGCCACCGTGGCGTGGTCAACGAAGTTGTGTCCGACTTCCGCGGCAGGCGCCGTGTCGCAGCGGCCGACGCAGGGCGCGCGCACGACGCGAATGCCGGGACCGGACGCGCTCTGCAAATCGGCGAGCAGCTTCTCTCCGCCGAGCATCGCGCAGGTCAGCGAATCGCAGACGCGAATCGTCAACGGCGCGATATCGGGCTCGCCTTCCTTCACCACGTCGAAATGCGCGTAGAAGGTAACGGTCTCGAATACCTCGGCGAACGCGAGCTTCATCTCGTCGGCGAGCGCGGCGAGATGCGCGGCCGAGATCTGGCGGTACTTGTCCTGGATCAGATGCAGATATTCGATCAACAGGTCGCGCCGCCGCGGCCTGTCGCCGAGCAGCTGCTCGATCTCGTGCGCGGCGGTGGGATCGACCTGCCGCCCCTTGGGCGTGGACTTGGCGCGCCGGCGCCCTTCGCCCGGATGCTCGAATTCTCTGACCTTGTGAACGTCGTCGTTGCTGCTCATGGAGACGTCGCGTTCTCTTCAAATGCGTGATGAGTCTAGGCCGGATCGCCAAAGCGATCAGCCTTCATTTCCCGTCTCGATCAGCGGAACCACGGTTCCCCGCGTCCGCCGACCAAGCCTAATTCGACGCAACTCTAGTCTCTGGCATGCCAGATGCAAGAGAATTTAGAACGTCTCTATAATGATTTAGGAAGCAGGCGGTCGCCCGCCATGTCCCTTACACAGACGCCGGGCAGAACCCGATCTCAGCCCTTGTTCATGCACTCTTCGATGTAGAACCAGCGGTCGTCGCCGGCGAGGCCCTTGGCTTTCACGTCGGCGCGGCAGGCCTTGAGCTTCGGCTTGTTGGCCGCCCACTTCGCCTTCATGTCCTTCAGCTTCTGCATGGTGAGCTTGATCTTGCCAGGCTTGGCTTCGGTCGTTGCAGCAGGCGCCGCCGGTGTCGTTGTCGTCTGCGCGGATGCGGTATGAAGACCAGCGACGAGCAACACGGCCGCAAGGCAAATTCGAAGGCAAGTTCGGGTGCGAATCATTTCAATCCCCCTAAGTCTCATTCTTGGTGATGTCTAAAAGGCGAACGCCACGGGACGCTGACGATCAGCGTCCCGTGGCTATCTCGACTGCGATCAGAATATCTTGACCGCGCTCTCCAGTGTCTTCCAGACACCCCAAAGCAGGGGAACGCCGACAAAGGCCCAGAACATCGCCGCCCTGGCGTCAAGCCCGCCAAATCCGATGCCGTAGGAGCCGTGCGGCCCCGCGGCGGCGGCGCTGGCGCTTGCCGCCTGCAACTTGGCGACATCGGCGTCCTTCATGTGCCACTTCGAATCGACCGGCTTGATCAGGTAGTTGCAGATCAGGCCCGCGATCAGCATCGCACAGAGGATGTACATGGTGGTGTTGTAGAGCTGGTCGCGCGGCACGCCCGCCGCGAGCTGGAACTCGCGGATGTAGTTGACCACGACGGGGCCGATGATGCCCGCGGTGGACCACGCCGTCAGCAGCCGGCCATGGATGGCGCCGACGAACTGGGTTCCGAACATGTCGGCAAGGTAGGCCGGCACGGTGGCGAAGCCGCCGCCATACATCGACAGGATGATGCCGAAGCCGAGCACGAACAGGAGCTTCGAACCCATCGCCGCAAAGGTCGGCGCCAGCGCGTAGAGCACGATGCCGAGGATGAAGAACGTATAGTAGGTGTTCTTGCGTCCGATCTTGTCCGACAGCGACGCCCAGAAGAAGCGGCCACCGATGTTGAACAGCGACAGCAATCCGGCGAAGCCCGCGGCGATCGCGGCGATCTGCGCCTTCTGCCCCGCATCGAGCGCGTTGAAGCCCACCTCCGGCAGGCCGATCAGCTTGCCGGCGAAGATCTCCTGGAGCATGGGCGAGGCCATGCCGATCACGCCGATGCCCGCCGACACGTTCAGGCAGAGCACCCACCAGATCAGCCAGAACTGGGGCGTCTTGTGCGCGTCGTTGAGATGGACGTTGGCCTTCGAGATCATCGCGTTCGCCTTGGACGGCGGGGTCCAGCCCTCGGGCTGCCAGCCGGGCGGCGGCAAGCGATAGCGGAACGCGCCGATCATCATGAACACGAAGTAGATGATGCCCATCGTGACGAAGGTCTCCCAGACGCCGACCGAGGTCGGGGTCTTGAAGTAGTTCATCAAGAGGTTAGCCAGCGGCGCGCCGATCATGGCACCGCCGCCGAAACCCATGATGGCCATGCCGGTCGCCATGCCGCGGCGGTCCGGGAACCATTTCACCAGCGTCGACACCGGCGAGATATAGCCAAGGCCGAGACCGATGCCGCCGATCACGCCCGAGCCCAGCCACAACAGCCAGAGCTGATGGGTGTAGACCCCGATCGCACCGAGGAAGAGGCCGCCGCACCAGCACAGCGCCGAGACGAAGCCGGCCTTGCGCGGCCCTACGCGCTCCAGCCAGCCGCCCCAGACCGCAGCCGCGATACCGAGCAGCACGAAAAAGAGCGTGTACATCCATCCCATGCTGGCGACCTTCCAGTCGCAGCTGGTCGTGAACAGCTCCTGAAACAGCGACATGTCTGCGCACGCCTTCGGGGCGGTCACTCCGATCGCACGCGACAGCGGCAGCCAGAACACCGAGAAGCCGTAGGCCATGCCGATGCAGAGATGGATGCACAGCGCAGCCGGCGGCACCAGCCAGCGATTGAACCCGGCGGTCGCGATGGTCCGCTCGCGATCCAGAAAACCTGCGCCGGCACCCGAAAGTGTTCCAGCGCTCTCGATGGTAGACATGCATTCCTCCCCTAAAGCCGCCCTTCTGAACGGCCGGCCACGACGATCCTGTTCCCTCAGCCGATGCAGCGCAGCCTTTGTCCCTGCTGCTCCGCACAATGATCGACACGCGCCAGGATCATCACGCGCATCCGAGACGTTAACCCCTATCCTTGGGGACTATGCCCGACGCCACGCCCGGGCTTCTTTCGATGGCCCATTTGCTCCGCATATCGCAGGCAAGACTCGACCTCCGCGTCTCGGCGGAGAAAGTCAATTGGGGCAGAAGTGAGGATCGATGTCGATAGACAAAAGGTAGGTATCAACCGAGTGACCGCCGGCTAAGTGGGCGGCGCACCATTGATATTTTCTATCGACCGATCGGCCTTCGCTATCAAGAACACGATGCGCGCGTCGTTGCGCTCGGTGATCTCCACCGTGTCGCCGGTCTCACGGATCAGGTTCGGAATGTCAATCACCGACAGCGGATCGGTGCAGTACACTTCGAGCTGATCGCCCGGCTGCAACGGCTTCAGCGCTTTGCGCGTCTTCAGGGCGGGCAGCGGGCATTTCAGCCCGGTGAGATCGAGGGTCGTTCTGGTCATCGGCGCAACATGGCGGGAGGGGTCGATGGCGTCAACGCCAGGACACAACGCCCAGACTCAGAGCAAATCGGCATAGGACAAGAAACCCACGCTCTGCCCCGGCTCGACACGCGTGACCTCCTCATCGAGCTCGATGAGGCCGTCGGTGTCGACCAGTGAGGACAACAGCCCAGCCCCCTCGCGTGGAAACTTGACTGCCTCGAGTGCGCCGTCCTGGGTGCGTCGCAAGGAGGCGCGAACATATTCGCGTCGGCCCGCCTTCTTCTTGTAGGTGAATGCCGCGCGCACCGGGATCGGCAGCAGCGGCTCCGGCAGGCTGCCCGCAAGCGCCAGCACCGTCGGCCGCACCACATGCACGAAGGTGACGAAACTCGCAACGGGATTGCCCGGCAATCCGATCAGCGGCGTGCCCTCGATGATGCCCATCGCCACGGGACGGCCGGGCTTGATCGCCATCCGCCACAACACCAGCGAGCCGATGCTCTCGACTGCCGCCTTGACGTGGTCCTCCTCCCCGGTCGAGACGCCGCCGGTGGTGAGGATCAGATCGTGCGTGCCTGCGACTTGCTTCAAGCCATTCGCGAGCGACGTCCGCTCGTCGCGCAAGATGCCGAGATCGCTGACCTCGCAGCCGAGCCGGCGCAGCATCGCCATCAGCATGAAGCGATTGGAATCGAACAGCTGCGAGGCCGCGCGCGGCTCACCGGGCGAGGACAGTTCGTCACCGGTCGAGAACACCGCGACGCGGATGCGCCTGACGACGTCGAGCCTGACCAGGCCGAACGCCGCCGCGAGCGCGACATGTTGCGGCCGCAAGCGCTGGCCTGCGCGCAGCGCGATGTGGCCCTGGGGGATGTCCTCTCCCGCAGGGCGGACATTCGCGCCCGGCTTCAGCCCCGGCGGCAGCACAATTCGGCCGGCATCATCGACGCGGACATCTTCCTGCATGAAGACCGTTTCGGCATCCGGCGGCATCGGCGCGCCGGTGAAGATGCGCGCGGTGTGGCCGGCCTTGATCGGCGCCAGGGCCAGACCGCCGGCCTGGATGCGGCCGTCGAGCGGGAGTGCCCGCTCGGCGCTGTCCGGAAGATCCGCGTTGCGCACGGCGTAGCCGTCAACAGCGGAATTGGTGAAGGGCGGCAGCGGCAGCGGCGCCGCGATATCGCGGGCCAGCACGCGCCCATCAGCATCGATGAGCGCCACCGTTTCGAGATCGACAATCGCGTTGACGCGCGTCGTGATCAGGCCAACGGCCTCGTCGACCGACATCATCGGTCCACCGAAGGCAAAACAATCGTCCGACAGTTGCGCCATGGTGCCTCGTCAGCGCGTCGCAGCGCTTTTCGCGATCGCTTCCTCGACCGGCATCGCCGCGCGCAGCAGCAACGCCGCTACGGCCGGTATGTCGTCGAGATGGACGGTCGGCAGCCGGGTTTCAATGGCGACGTCGGCCGCGATCCCGAAAATTCCGGGATCGTCGGGAAACAGCAACGGCTTGTCGTTGGCGGCGCGATGCACCTCGATCTTGCGATGCGGCTCGCGCTTGAAACCCTCGACCACGACGAGATCGACCGCCGACAATTTGCTCAACAGTTCCGGCAGAAGCGGCTCCGCCGCCCCGCGCAATTCGTGCATCAGGGCCCAGCGATTTGACGAAGCAACCAGCACCTCGGCCGCGCCGGCCTCGCGATGGCGCCAGGAATCCTTGCCGGGCACGTCGACGTCGAACTGGTGATGCGCATGCTTGATGACCGAGACGCGCAAGCCCAGCGCATTGAAATGCGGGATCAGCCGGGTCAACAGCGTGGTCTTGCCCGCACCGCTCCAGCCTGCAAGGCCGATGAGTTTCATAACCGTCCGATCTCCGCCACCGGCTCGCCAGCCGATGGAACCTCCGGCCTCTCCCCGTCATTGCGAGCGCAGCGAAGCAATCCAGTCTGTCGACGCGGAAACACTCTGGATTGCTTCGCTGCGCTCGCAATGATGACGAGGCGGCATTTCGTTCTCTCGCCAGCATGCTTATATCGGCTTGACCCGAATGTCATGCTAACCTCGCGGCCATGATGAAGATCGACAAAGCCCCGGTGCCCCTGATCGTCCCCAACCCCGCCGACCCGCGCCTGACCGAGAGCGTGACCGGGACCGACCAGTCCGGCGCCAGGATCGAGATCAAGGTGCCGGTGGAACGCCCGCTGACGCTCTACCTGAATTCGCAGGAGATCGTCACCATGATGACGATCGGCGACTATCCGGAATATCTGGCGCTGGGCTATTTGCTCAACCAGAACATGCTGAAATATAACGACGCGGTCACCGAGGTCGAATACGACGACGACCTCCAGGTGGTGGTGGTGCGCACCGAACACCACACCAATTTCGAAGCCAAGCTGAAGAAACGCACGCAGACCTCGGGCTGCGCGCAGGGCACCGCCTTCGGAGATCTGCTCGAAGCCGTCGAGAGCGTCGCCCTGCCGAAGGCCGAGCTGCGTACCTCCTGGCTCTACCAGATGACGCAGACCATCAACACCATGCCCTCGCTTTATCTGGAGGCTGGTGCGATCCACGGCTGCGTGCTGTGCAGGGAGGGCGAGCCGCTCTGCTACACCGAGGATGTCGGCCGTCACAACGCCGTCGACAAGATCGCGGGCTGGATGTACCGCCACGGCGTCGATGCATCCGACAAGATCCTCTACACCACGGGACGGCTCACCTCGGAGATGGTGATCAAGACGGTCCGCATGGGAATTCCGATTTTGGTGTCGCGCTCCGGCTTCACCGCCTGGGGCGTCGATCTCGCCCGGCAGGTAGGCTTGACGCTGGTCGGACGCGCGCGCGGAAAGCGGTTCATCGCGTTGTCGGGGGAAGAGCGCATCGTCTATGACCAGAACCTCGCTTACATCGAGGAAGAGTCGGCGAAGCACAAGCGCAAGGGTGAAGGTGGTGACGATTAGCTTTCCGACCACGCAAGGCGTGCTGCTCGCCGGCGGCCTCGCGCGGCGCATGGGCGGCGGCGACAAGCCGATGCGCACCATCGGCGGCCGCACCATCCTGGAGCGTGTGATCGCACGCCTGAAGCCGCAATGCAGCGGGCTGATCCTCAATGCCAACGGCGATCCCGCCCGCTTCGCCGTGTTCGGCTTGCAGGTCGTCGCGGACGACGTGCCCGGCTTTCCCGGTCCGCTCGCCGGCATCCTTGCCGCGCTCGACTGGACCGCGGCGAACCGGCCTGAGGTGGAGTGGGTGCTCAGTGCCGCCGGCGACTGCCCGTTCCTGCCGCGCGATCTGGTCGCGCGCTTGCATGAAGAACGCATCGCGTCGGATGCCGAGCTCGCCGTTGCGGCATCAGACGGCCAGTCGCATCCGGTAATTGGCTTGTGGCGCGTCGGCTTGCGCGACGACCTACGTCACGCGCTGGTGGTCGAAGACCTCCGCAAGATCGATCGCTGGACCGCGCGCTACCCGCTCGCGACAGTGACGTGGCCGATCGAGCCGCTCGATCCGTTCTTCAATGCCAACACGGTCGAGGATATCGCGGAAGCCGAGCGGCTGGCCGCACTGGACGCGGCGTTTTAACCAAGCTCAGGCCGCCAGCGGCACCGACCAGGCGTCGTAGCCGTAAACCCAGCTCGTATCGGTCCTCTCCCTCAGCCAGATGTTCGCGCGCGACGTCTCCTGCACCCGTGTCGTCCGCCCTCTACGCGTCGCCTCGAAGCGGCGGAATGCGTCGGCCACACCGTCGCGGTCGATGCCGTCGAGGCAACGCGACAGCACGGCGGCGTCCTCGATCGCCATGGCGGCGCCTTGCGCCATGTAGGGCGTCTTCGGATGGCAGGCATCGCCGAGCAGCGTCACCCTGCCCTCGGCCCAGCGCTCCACCGCGTCGCGGTCCATGATCACCCATTTGTGCACGTCGGGGCACGCCGCGAGCACTTGGCCCACTTGCGGGTGGAAGCCCTCGAACGATGCGCGAAGATCGCGCACGTCGCCCTTCGCCGACCAGGACTCGATGCGAAAATCCGGCTCGGGCTGCTGGTGACGAGATAGACCTCGCTACGATCAGGCTTGACGTAGTAGATCACGATGTGGCGGTCCTCGCCCCACCATTTGGTGCAGTCGTCAATCTTCTCGCCGCAGAGCAGCGTGGCGGGATAGGTGGTGCGATAGGCGATGCGGCCGGTGAATTTGACTGGCGCGGTGTCGAACAGGATGTCGCGCACCGCTGAGTGCACGCCGTCAGCTCCGACCACAGCATCAGCAACAGCGCGGGTGCCATTGGCGAACGCGAGCCGGACACCATCGCCAGTCCGGTCGAGACCGACCAGCTTGTGATTGAGCCTCACGCACGCATCCGGCACCGCACTAGCCAGTGCCGCGTGCAGATCGCCGCGATGGGCGAGCAGATAGGGCGCGCCGAACTTCTGTTCCGCGCACTCGCCAAAAATCATGTCGAACTTGATGTCGCCGCTCTTCCAGTCGCGGTTGTTCCAGGAGCGCGGATAGAACGACTGGCTGCGCATCCGCTCTTCCAGCCCGAGAGCCCGCAATACCTTCATGGCGTTTCAGCCGATCTGGATGCCGGCGCCGATGCGGGCGAACTGCGAGGCCTGCTCGTAGACCATGACATCGATGCCGACGCGCAGAAGCGCCGCGGCAGTCGCGAGCCCGCCCATGCCGGCACCGACGATCGCAACCGAAAGCGGCCTCGTCATCGCCTCCCCCACCCCGTCGCGCGGCTGGACCGCCGCATCGTCGATCTACGCCGGCCGGAATCCCGCCCGCTCCAGCGCCGCGCGAGCCTCGTCCGAGCCGAGCGCATCGAGAAAGGCCTGCACTGCCGGCCGCTGCTTGCGCGCTGTGACCAGCGCGAAGTCATAATGCTCCTCCGCGAGCGGAATGAAACCGAGGCCGACCGCATGGGCGACCGGCGCAATGGTCATGCCCCAGTCGGCGCGGTGCTGTGCGACGGCCGCGGCCACCGCGTTGTGCGAGCGTGGCTGGTTCCAATATCCTTCCGGGCGCGCACCACCGAGCAACCGGTCGATCAGGATGCGCGTGCCGGCACCCTGGTTGCGGTTGACCATGATGCAGGAGGGATCAGCGAGCGCCGCGACGACGGCGTCCTTCGCGCTGTGGCCTTCGAAACGCTTGTCGCCCTTGCGGAACACGATGCCCTGCATCCGTCGCCAGCCCGGCACGAGTTCGAGTCCTTCGACGAGGTAAGGCGTATTGTAGGTCTCGCTCTTGTCGTCGAACAGATGGATCGGCGCCAGATCGCATTCGCCGCGCCGTGCCGCCGCAAGCCCGCCGAGACTGCCGACGGCGATCGAACGCACGGTCAGGCCGGCATGCGCGAGTTGCGCCGTGACGAGATCGAGGCCGGTGCAATGGCTGCCGACGATGACGAGATCGGGCACTCGCACATGCGGCGTGAACAGCGTCACCTCGGCTTCGGTCCCGGCTGGCATCTGGTCGGCGAGCGCGTCGATACGCAGGAAGCCGTCGGCCTGCGCGAACGACGTGATCGCACCGGACCCCTTGCCGGAGGGATAGGCGATCAAGCCGTCCTTGCCCTCGACCAGCGAGACCATGACGAATTCGGTGCGGCCAAGCTCGGAAGCAATGCGCACCGGCACGGTCGCGCTCACCTTGGCATCGGAACGTGGCGGCAGCCCCGCGATCTTGCGCAGCACCGGCACGATCATGTCGTGGAAGGTGAACATCGCCGAGGTCGGAAAACCCGGCAGGATCACCACCGGCTTGCCGTCACATACAGCAAGGCACAGCGGCTTGCCGGGCTTGAGCGCAATACCATGCGCGATGATGCCGGGTTGGCCGAGCCGGCCGATAATGCGATGAGAGAGATCGCCCGCGCCTTTCGAGGTGCCGCCCGAGAGCACCAGCATGTCCGCGTCCGCCAGCGCACGCCGCATCGCGGCTTCGAGCTTGGCTTCATCGTCCGGAATCGCGCCGAGGAAAACCGCCTCACCGCCGTTCTCGTTGATCGCAGCAGTGACGATCGCGCCGTTGGTGTCGTAGATCGCAGCAGGCGCGAGCACCTCGCCGGGCTGAACCAGTTCGTCGCCGGTGGAGATCACGGCTACACGCGGTTTGCGCACGACGCTCACCTCGGCAAAACCGCAAGCCGCCAGCATGCCGACCTCGCGCGAGCCGATGATCGTGCCGGCGCGCAGCAGCGCCTCGCCGCGCGCGATATCGGATCCTGCGTAGGATACGAATTGCCCGGGCGAGGCCGCGCGACGGACCTCGATCGCATCCGATTCCGCCGGCTGGGTATGCTCGACCATGACCACGGCATCGGCACCGCGCGGCAGCGGACCACCGGTGGCAATCGGCGTTGCGGTTCCCGACGCCACTTGCAGCGCCGGTGTGGTGCCGCAGTGAATGGTCTCGCCATTGAGCCCGAGGCGAACCGGAGCGCCTTCGCCGGCCGCCGCAAGGTCCGCCGAGCGCACCGCAAAGCCGTCGACATTGGAACGGTCGAACGGCGGCACGTCGATCGGCGCAGTGATGTCTTCAGCGAGCGACGCACCGAGCGCAGCACCGAGCTTGCGCGTTTCACTCAGAAGCGCGCGCGGGAACAGCACGGCCTCGAAGCGAGCCAAGGCCTCCTCGCGGGAAAGGATCTTGAGGAACTGCTCCTGTTCGAGCGCGCTGCGGACCGGCGATTGCGGGATCATCGTCATGCCAAAACCCATATCATTCCCGCATCAGATAGGCATCGACCGGCGCGCCCGCTGCAAATCCCTCGTGGCTGGCGGGAACAAGCAGCCATGCATCCGTACGGGCAATCGCCTGGAGCGGCCATTCGCCTACCGCAAGCGGCACCCACGCATGATGTTCCTCGGCCAGCAGGACCATTTCGGCGATGCCGACGCTGGATGCAATTTTTCGCGCGAGCGGCAAGGTTATCCGTCGCCGCGGCAGCCGCGCCGACAGCCCGTCGACGAGTGGCAGAACCAGCGCGAGCCAGGCCGCAAGCGCGTGATCCGGCGATCCGGGCAAGGCGACGACAGGAACCGTTCCGAGCCGCCCGACCGCGGCGGTGCGTCCGGGCTGGAGCGCAAGACCATGGGCGATCACATCACCACGCTGGGCCAGCGCCGTGACCGCTGCATCCTTGCGACCGACGCCGCTGCCGCCGATCGTCAGCAGGAGATCGCAGGCGGACGCCCCGAACGCCTCCGCGATCGATCCCGCGTCTCGCGCGCCGGTCTCGCTTGTGTGCACATCCAGCCCTGCGGCGCGTGCGATGTCCGCAATCAAATGCAGGGTCACCGTTGCACCTGATACATTGACAACGCGCAGCCGCGGACGGCGCACGCTCAGCCGATCCAGCCCGGCGGCGCGCGCGAGCAACAGAGCGGCAGGACCGACCGGATACCCCTCTGCCACGGCGGGCGTTCGTCCGTCGATGTCGCTTCCAGCGCGCCTGACGCCCTGCCCCGGCACGCCCTCCGCCAGCACCTGGGCGAGCGGACCGGACACATCGACTGCGTCGGCATCGAGCACACAGTCGCATCCCGCCGGCATCGCGTCGCCGGCGTCGACCCAGGCGGGCGCAGTTGCGAGAGGCAGCGGTGAATAGGAAGACGCGCCGACCAGATCATTGGCGCATAACGCCCAGCCGTCCGCGGCAGCGACGTCGCGCGGCGGTTGGGCCGCAAGCAGCGGATTGCCCGCCGCGATGCAGCCGGCCGCTTCAGTCAGCGGCAACTCCACCGGCGCCAGCGGATCAAGCCCCTTCAGCAACGCGGCGAGCGCGGCGTCGAGCGGCGTCAGCGATGGCGGCAGGCGCTGGGTCATGCGCCATGATGGACCATGCATCGCCTGGTTTGGCAACCGCTGGCGATACGAACGTCAGCCGCCGGACTTGTCCGCATTGGGGAAGAACAGCTGTTGTCCATCGACCTTGTATCCGGCGATCGCCGCCTGCCCGTCGGGCGAGATCAGCCAGTCGACGAAGTCTTGCCCCAGCTCCTTCTTCACGTTCGGAAACTTCGCGGGGTTCACCAGCATCACGCCATACTGATTGAGCAGGCGCTTGTCGCCTTCGACCACGACGTCGAGATCGCCACGATCCCTGAAGGCGATCCAGCTGCCGCGGTCGGACAGTACGTAGGCGTTCGCCGTGCGCGCTGCATCGAGGGCGGAAGCCATGCCCTGCTTGGCCTCGCGATACCAGCCGCCTTTGGTGCTCGCGATGTCGATGCCGGCGACGATCCAGAGCGCGAGCTCCGCGGCATGGGTGCCCGAGCGGTCGCCGCGCGTCACGAACGGCGCACCCTTGGCCTCGATCGCCTTCAGCGCGGTCGCGATGTCCTTGCCCTTCACGCCGGCGGGATCGCTCTTCGGCCCGATCAGCACATAGTCGTTGTACATCACGTCAAAGCGCTTCGCGGCAAAGCCGTCGGCGACGAATTTCTCCTCCTGCGGCCGCGCATGCATCAGCACGACGTCGACCTCGCCCCTTCGCGCCCCGTCGAGCACCTCATCGGCGCGCCGCGCGATCACCGTCACGTCGATACCGGTCTTTTCACGGAAGATCGGCAGCAGATGATCGAGAAGGCCGGACTCCTGCGTCGCGGTGGTCGAGGCCAGGACGATCGCGCGGTCCTCCGCGGATGACGCCGCAACGCCTGCGGCGAGGCCGCAGAGAAGCGCGAGTGCAACGGACAGGCGGCGGACGGCCATGATCGGGTTCCCATTGGCTACAACGCGATCATGATGATGATCGATTGCGCCGCACTCGTGACGCGTTTGCTCGTTGCGGCGCCAGATGCGGACAACAACAGATAGAGCGCGGGTCGAGTCACTACCGGCGGCAGGCTTCCCCCCGCGCCGCGCGCCGACAATTCGGGAAATTCCGGCAACGCGCGGAGCGGCATGCCATTGCTGTTGCGCGCGCGACAGCCGCAAGGTCCGCACCACGCCAGCGATTCAGGATCGTTCACCAAAGCAGAGATCGCGCGTGAGGATGTGTTGCAAAGCAACGAGATGATCGGGCATGGTCGTGGCGGACAGAACTTGAAATGCAGAATTCCACCTGCGTCGAACGTCAAAAAGAAGCAAGAATTTGCATAGGAATGCAGGATGGAATTCCTGACGACCAGCGAAGCCGCCGACTATCTTCGGCTCGGCGAACGCAAGCTTTACGAACTCGTCACCACCGGCGCGATCCCCTGCACCAAGGTGACCGGAAAGTGGCTCTTCCCGCGGCACGAGCTCGACCTCTGGGTGCTGTCCGGACTGGCGCGTCCGGCCGGCATGCTGATCGCGGAGCCCCCGCCGGTCGTCGGCGGCAGCCAGGACGAGCTTCTGGATTGGAGCCTGCGCGAATCCGGCTCGGGCCTGGGATCGATGAGCGAGGGCAGCGCGCGCGGGCTCGAGCGCTTGCAGCGCGACGAGGTGATGGCAGTGGCAATGCACTTCCACAGCCTCGATGCCGACGGCAATCTTGCCGCCGACGCAAGTGCGACCGTGCTGCGTGACGCTCCGGACCTGCATGATGCATTGCTGGTCGCGTTCGTGCGTCGCGAGCAAGGTATCGTGCTGCCGCCGGGCAATCCCAAGCGGCTGCGCGGCCTTTCCGACGTGCTCGCGCTCGGTGCCAGGATGGCGATGCGACAACAGGGCACAGGCGCGCAGATGCTGCTCGATGTGCTGCTGAAGCGCGCAGGCGCCTCGACGCGCGATTTGCGCCGGATCGAGACGCCGGCCCTGACCGGGCCGGATCTCGCCGAGATCGTCCGCGCGGGACAAGCCGATTGCGGAATCGCGACGCGTGCGGCCGCGCGCTCGGCCGGCCTCGATTTCGTGCCGCTGGTCTGGGAGAATTTCGACCTCGCGATGCGGCAGCGCAGCTATTTCCGCCCCGCCATGCAGGGCCTGATCCGGTTCCTCAGCGAAAAGCGGTTGCGGCAGCGCGCCGAGGAGCTGACCGGCTACGATCCGTCGCCGGCCGGGCAAATCCGCTTCGCCGCCTGACGTTGACGCCCGCCCCCAAATAGTTGCAAAGAAACCAATTCAGCCGGGCCATACCCGGGGCAACACCGGCCAACGCGCCGGGTCAGGGGAGGACAAGCGTGAATCCAATCAGATTTGGACTGCCGGTCGCGGCCGGCTTTGCAGCGACGTTCCTGGCGGCAACGCTGCTGCCGGGCGCCGCAATGGCGCAGGTGTCCGACGACGTCGTCAAGATCGGCGTGCTCACCGACATGAACGGTCCGGCCTCGGCGCCGACCGGCCAGGGCTCGGTGACGGCGGCGCAGATGGCGATCGACGATTTCGGCGGCATCGTGCTCGGCAAGCCGATCAGCATCGTGATCGGCGACCATCAGCTCAAGGCCGACATCGGCGGCGCCATCGCGCGGCGCTGGTTCGACGTCGACCAGGTCGATCTGATCGTCGACGTGCCGGTCTCGGCGGTCGGGCTCGCGGTGCAGAACATCGCGAATGAGAAGAAGCGGCTGTTCATCACCCACTCCACCGGCACCGCGGATTTCCACGGCAAGTTCTGCTCGCCCTATGCGATCCAGTGGGTGTTCGACACCCGCGCGCTCGCGGTCGGTACCGCGGACGCCGTGGTCAAGCGCGGCGGCGACAGCTGGTTCTTCATCACCGACGACTATGCCTTCGGCCATTCGCTGGAGCGCGACGCCTCGGCGGTGGTGACCGCCAGTGGCGGCAAGGTGCTGGGCTCGGTGCGGCCGCCCTTAGCAACGCCCGACCTCTCGTCGTTCGTGCTGCAGGCGCAGGCCTCCAAGGCCAAGATCATCGGCATTGCCGCGGGTCCCCCCAACAACATGAACGAGATCAAGACCGGCTCCGAGTTCGGCGTGTTCAAGGGCGGCCAGCAGATGGCGGCACTGCTGGCGCTGATCACCGACATCCATGGCCTGGGCCTGCAGGCCGCGCAGGGACTGTTGCTGACGACGTCGTTCTATTGGGACATGGACGACAAGACCCGCGAATGGTCGAAGCGCTACTTCGCCAAGATGAACAAGATGCCGTCGATGTGGCAGGCCGGCGTCTATTCGAGCGTGATGCACTATCTCAACGCCATCAAGGAAACCGGCACCGACGATCCGCTCAAAGTGGCGGCGAAGATGCGGGAAAAGCCGATCGAGGATTTCTTCGCCCGCAACGGCAAACTGCGCGAGGACAATCTGATGGTGCACGACCTCTGGCTGGTGCAGGTGAAGACGCCGGAGGAGAGCAAATATCCGTGGGACTATTACAAGATCCTCACGACGATCTCGGGCGACAAGGCGTTCGGCCCGCCGGACCCGGCATGCGCGATGGTGAAGAAGTGACCGGCGACGCAAGCTAGCCGCAGCGGCGGTGCACCCTCCCCCCTTGCGGGAGAGGGTGGATTCGCGAAGCGAAGCCGGGTGAGGGGTTGTCTCCGCGAGTCCAACTCGGTGTTAGGTTCGCGGAGAGATACCCCTCATCCGGCGCTTCGCGCCACCTTCTCCCGCAAGGGGAGAAGGAAGTAAGCGCCCTATTTCACCACCCCGATCTCGCGAAAATACTTCATCACACCGGGATGAATCAGCTCCGGCTTCGGCGCGGCCGCGACCGTGTTCGCGGCCGTGGTCTCGCAGGCTTGCGCGAGCTGCTTGCAGAATGTCGCCTCGACACCGTGCAGCGTCTTCGCAAGACGATAGGCGAGATCATCAGGCAAATCTTCGCGGGTCAGGACAAAACTCCAGGAGCCGAGCGAGGCGATCGGTTCGGACTGGTTCGGATAGCTGCCGGCCGGCACGGTGAGCGGCTTGAGGAACGCATGCTTGGCGCGGATGCGCGCGATGTCCTCCGCGCTCGGCGCAATGAAGCGCGCGCCTGACGCGCTCGAGGCCACCGCCGCAAAGCCGGGCCAACCGATGCCGGCGCCCCAGAGTGCTGCGACACGACCATCCTCGACCATCGCGGGGCCGTCGCCGGCGCGGTCGAGATAGATCGCCTTGAAGTCCTCGTCCTGCCTCAACCCGAGACCGTCGAGCACGTAGCGCGCCAGGATCGGCAGGCCCGAGCCTTTCGCACCGAATGCGACGGGCTGACCGACCAGATCGCGAATCGTCTTGTACGGACTGTCCGCGCGCACCACGAACATGCCGGGATTGGAATAGATCGCGGTGAGAATTTTCAACCGTACCGGCGCACGGCCGATGCCGGCAAAGGCTTCGTAGGCCGGCTCGCCCGCGACCAGAGCGAGATCGAGCTCGCCCTTCTCCAAGAGCGGAATGTTCTCGTTGCTGCCCTTGGTGTTGCGCGGAACGATGGTGGCCTGCGGATCGGCCGCGTTCATCGCTTGCGCGAAGGCGTTGCCATAGAGCGGGAAGCCGCCGCCGGGCGTCGCGGTGCCCAAGCTGATCGTCAGGCTGGGTGTCGTGGTCGAAATGGCCTTGCCTCCGGTTTGAGCAGCGGCGGGGCTCAAGAGCAGCGCCGCGCCGAGAAGAACGGTGATTGCGAATCTCATGGTCGGTCCCGGCGGGGGCGCGTCAACATCGACTTGCGACGATGTAGGCAGCGCCCCGATTTTGTGAAAGCATGCAGCCCAACGACAATAGAACAATGGGAGGCGTCATGTTGCGAATTCTGCGTAACAGTGTTTTCGGGCTGGTTTTCCTTTCAACGCTTTTCAGCGCCGCAGCTCCCGCCTCCGCCGCCGGCTATCCCGACCGTCCCGTGCACTGGATCATCGGCTTCTCCGCCGGTGGCCCGGTCGACATCGTGGCGCGGATCATGGCGGCCTGGCTGTCGGACCGTTTCGGCCAGCAATTCATCGTCGAGAACCGCGCCGGCTCCGGCGGCAACATCGCGGCCGGTGCCGCGATCAACTCCACGCCGGACGGCTACACGCTGCTGTTCGTCGCGCCCAACAACGCGATCTCGACCTCGCTCTACAAGAAGCTGCCGTTCGACTTCTTGCGCGACACCGTGCCGGTCGCGAGCATCATGCAGCTCACCAACATGCTGGTCGTCTCCAACGCGTTTCCGGCGAAGACGGTTCAGGAGTTCATCGACTACTGCAAGGCCAATCCCGGAAAAATCTCCTTTGCCTCGTCCGGCAACGGCACCTCGGTGCACATGTCGGCCGAGCTGTTCAAGGTGATGACCAAGTGCGACATGGTGCACGTGCCCTATCGCGGCTCGGCGATCGCCTTCCCCGACATCATCTCCAACAAGGTGCAGCTGATCTTCGACAACCTTCCCTCCGCGATGGAGCAGGCCAAGGGCGGCAATGTCCGCGCGCTCGGCGTGACCTCGCCGCAGCGCTGGCCGAGCGTGCCCGACGTGCCCACGATCGCCGAGACCGTGCCGGGCTTCGAATCGGTCGGCTTCTACGGCATCTCCGCGCCGAAGGGCACGCCGCCGGACGTGATCGAGATCCTCAACAACGCCGTCAACGAGGCGCTGAAGGACCCGAAGCTGGTCGCGCGCCTCGGCGAGACCGGCGGCATCCCCAAGCCGATGACGCCGGCCGAGTTCGGCAAGCTGGTCACCGACGAGACCGAGAAGTGGCGCAAAGTGGTGGAGTTCGCCGGGGTGTCGGTGGACTAGCGCTGTGGAACTGCCGCGCGCCTACGCGACATTGGAGGGGACCGGAAGACCCCTCCCAACAAAATGTGCGAAAACAACCCCATGCACAGTAGAAAGATTTAGCGATCACAAGGGGTTACAGAATCGAGAAAGCGAGCCTCCGCGGCGGCGGCTTGCTCCGTCGGGCAAAACAGGGCTATAAGGGCATTATCGCAGAATTCGGTTTTTCAAAACTATCAGGCCTTGCTGCGCCGGGCGTTTCCTTCTCCCCAGAGTCAGCATTGCACCCCCGCCTCCGCCCCTGTAAACGAACCGCGCACCGTTGCCGGCCGCTGATCCCGCGGCCGTCTCGCGGCGGGGCCTGTAGCTCAATGGTTAGAGCCGGCCGCTCATAACGGTCTGGTTGCAGGTTCGAGTCCTGCCGGGCCCACCAGCGCTGGAATGCACCCTACAGTTCGCGCCTACCTGTGAGGAAATGGTCGCGACGGTCGAATAGCTCGTTTGGTCTGCGGGCTTGTAAACTGCCGGAACCTTCTTGATAAAATCTGAGAACAATGACCTCATTTGCTCAAGCCCCCGAGAAAGAGGCACAGACGCTGCGGTGGCTGCCCTTCTTTGCCGCAATTGCCGCGGTCACGACTGCAACGCCCTTTGCGTGGGATAAGAGCCTTGGCACGTTTCAGTTTCTCATCTCACTCTACTTGCCCGCGGTGGCATTAGCTTGCGTCGGACTCTGCATCTGGGCCGGAGTCGAGAGGAAATCCCCCCGAGCTCGTTCGATAGTCATCTCGCTCGTGCTGATGCTCACGCTGATCGGCGGGACCTTCTGGGCACTGCCGCGAGTCAAGGATGAACTTCGGTTTCTAGCTTGGTCTTACGCGCACAACGACGCACTACGAGGGTTCGCGGACAAAGACTCGGTCATGCTGGCTTGGGAAAGCTGGGGAATGGCTGGTATGGAAAATGACGATTACCTCGTCTCGAACCCGAGCGATAACCTCGCTGAGGACGGTGGAGCTTCGGAGTGGCTCCGCCACGTCGGATCAAGTTGCGAAATCGTTGCTTCGAAACGGATGCGTCGTGGAATCTACGCCGTCACGACTTACAATTGTCCGCTCCAATAAGCGCCATACGGCCGTAGAGCGGAGACCATCGGGATTCAGTGTGACAGTGCACTCAATGCGAGGGCTCGAAAGCTCATGAATTAAGTGCACTGTCACCGTAGTTCGGTTGCGATGTAGATGATGTCGGAGCTTGCGAGAACACCATGGTCGATCGATCACCAAAACACGTCGAGGAACTGGACCGATTCCGCAGGCTTCACGCGGAAACGACCGATCCTTTGACTGCGCGGCTACTGCAGGACATTATAACCGAATTCGAAGCAGCTTTGGATCCGCCGGGGCAGGAGACCGGCTCGAAGGCGGGACGCGGCTAGTTCTCATGCTCCGCCAGGGCCGCTTGGATCGCTCTTTCAAGACCATTCAGTTGGAAGGGCTTGCGCAGCGTGGGTCTATTCTTGAAACCCTCGGGTTTATCGTCTTCCCCGTAGCCGCTCGCGAAAATGAACGGAACAGATCTCTTCGCGAGAATTTCCGCGACGGGAGTGCTCGTCGGTCCTCCGAGGTTGATATCGAGGATGGCGATATCGAAGCCCGGATCGTGCGCAAGCCGTAGCGCATCCTCGATACGCCCGGCCTCGGCGACCACGGCGTGTCCGAGCTCCTCGAGCATGTCGACGAGCATCATTCGGATCAAGGCTTCGTCTTCGACGAGGAAGAAAGATCGTCTGGCGCGGTTCACTTGGATCCTTGGAGAAGGTCGATGTTCCCGCAGCGGCCGTCACAACGCCCGGAGTTCACAGTGGAGGGAAACGGGTAAACAACCTCGACCGGGGTCGAGGTCGTTTACCATGGACTAGGTTTCACTCCCGGCTGGGGCTTGGGGGCAAGGGGACCGAGAGTAAGGATTCTACGCGGTGGAATGCCGATCGTTCCTTGCCGCGCGACGCAGCGCTCCCAGAGCCTCTCCGTGTGCGTGATAAGCCGGGGCGCCGCGTGAGCCGGCGGCCCAGCTGGTCGGCTGCTTGTCGATGGCAGCCGCACGGAGCCGGTCAGGCCCGGCAGACTGACCTGGTCGATCCATCCGGAAGCGCCGCCCCAGGGGGCGGCGCCAAGATCGTCGATCACCAGCGGCCGGTACCGAAGCTGAAGCCGATGCTCGGCCCGCCTCCGTAATAGCCGTATCCGCGATCGTAATAGCCCGGACCGCCGTAGGCGCCATAGCTCCTGCGCACCACGTAGTCGTCGCCGCCGCCGTAGTAACGCTGGACGTAACGGGGGCCACGGGTGCGGAAGCAGCGGCCGTACTCGTTGCAGACCAGGCGAACCTGATCGACGTTTGCCGCCTGCGCCGATCCGACCGGACTGGGATTGAGCGGAGCCGCCGAAGCCGCCGACGCCAGCATGGCGGTGCCGGCAAACGCGACGAGAGCAATAGTCCTCATGTTCGTTCTCCTTGATGTGACGAGATCAATCGATCTCTTCGATCACGCGACGTTCCTGCGGTTCGACGATGTAAGTGCGGCTATCCCGGCTGATGTACCGGTACTCCCGCAGGCTCGGTGCGTCGCGATAGACCTCCTCGGGGAAGGTCTCTACTTCTACGTCTGCCGGCAGGCGCTCACCCCTGCGGATTTCGGTGCGCACGGTGCTGCCGGTGGTCTGCCGCTCGCGCTCGACGGGACGTGCCTCAGGACGTGCCTCCGGACGCGCCTTGGCGTGCTTGCGGATTACTTCGCGATCGCGATCGCTGAACGTCACCTTACGCTGTTCGGTGCGGGCCGGCGCAGTCGCGGTCGAGCGGCCGGAGTACGGGAGGACCGCGACGATCTGGTAGCTCGACGGCTCCACAATCACGATCTCGTCCTTCACCAGCACGAAGTTGTAGCCTCTGTACTGCGGCACGACCTCGACGACTTCCGCCGGGAGCGGCTGCAAACGGACATCGCGCGGCACGGCCGTGCCCACCGACAACGAGAAGTTCACGTTGTTGAGGGGGTGCACATTCAAATGCGAAATCGACGTGCTGATCCGGGTCCGCTGCTGATCGTTGATGTTCACCGACGCATTCACGTTGGTGTTCGAGGAGCGATCGGCCGTGTTCTGCTGATTGTTTGGCTGCTGCGCCGTGTTGGTCGAACCGCTGCCCGTCGGCGACTGCGCTTGGTTGGTGCCCGAGGCAGGCGGATTGGCACTCTGCGTCTGGGTATTCGTGGTCGAAGGAGAATTGGTCTGCGCCTGGTTGGAAGGCGTCGTGGTCTGATTGGACGGCTGATTGGTCTGGGCCTGGTTGGGCGAGTTGTTCGAAGCAGGCGCCTGCGTGGTGTTGGTGCCGGTACCCGAATTAGACGGCTGGCCTGCAGCGGTCTGACCGCTCGAGGACGGCGACTGCGTCTGGGCCGAATTCGCCGAAGGATTGGCGGAAGAAGAATTGGACGACGGCGAAGAGGACGGCGTAGTGGATGTGGAATCCTGCTGACGAGTCGGCGGATTGGAGTTCGACGTGCTCGGAGAGGATTGGGCAAAAGCGGAAGTCGCGATCGCGACTGCAGCGGTCGTAGCCAAGAATAAACGCTTGTTCATCTGAACCTCCTAAATGCGGACACCGAACAACCCCGGGCGAGCCGCGGGGTTCCAGACCGGGAAAACTAGGCAATCTCGATCCAGCGAGACGGACGGGCTCTGTTGTACCGAGTAGGAACTTCGGTTGCGCGGCGTCGTTTGCGATGACTACTCACGAGTCATTTTTCACTTTGAGGAGAACACCATGAAGAAGCTTATCGTGTGCGGCGCTCTTGCCGCCTTCGCCCTCGGTACGCAGGCAGCCAGCGCCGCCGAGTTCTACATTGTGCGCGACGCCACCACCAAGAAGTGCACCATCGTTGACAGCAAGCCGACCACCACCACCACGACGGTCGTGGGCGACGGCGTCTTCAAGACGAGGGTCGAGGCGGAGTCTGCGGTCAAGACCACGAAGGTCTGCACCGAGCAGTAATAGTCGCGGCGGTCCCTAGCGCCCCGTCTAAGCGTTCTGACAGCAATTGGAGGAGAAATGCCCGTACTGATTTTATGGGCCGTTCCCGCCGTCTTGGTTGTTGGCGGCGTCGGCTATTTCCTGGTTCACATGCACTGAGCGGATGAACCCCGCACGGACGAACGGCCCGCCCAATGATTTGAGCGGGCCGTTTTTCGTTGCAGCACATCCGTACACTAGCCTCCGAGGTCACAAAAAAGGGCCCCGTAGGCGGGGCCCCAATTTGCCGAGCACTCGTCGCGCTAGTTGTAGTCCGAATATTTGAACTGGGGGAGCGCCTTCAATTGCTCCTTGTTGCCACTCATGACGGCGTGGTCGGGCACCCAATCGTTCGCAGTGCGGTTCGTCGTGGTTGTCGACGCGGCGCCGGTCGTTGTGGTGTCGCGCGACGTGGTCGATGTGCCGCTCGAGCTGGTCCGGACCGGCTCTTCAACAAACTTCAGCTTGTCCATCGAGACGGCGATGTCGTGCTCGCCCATGCCGAGGAAGCCGCCGATGCCGATAACCACCGCGTTGATCTTGCCGTTCTTGTCGACGAGCAATTCGTTGATGTCGCCGAGCTTCTCGTTCGCCTCGTTGTAGACGTTCACCCCCATCAGCTTGGAGGCACGCCAATTTCCCTTGAACGCCATCTTCGCATCGGCGGGGTGAGCGGTGGCCGCCGGCGCGCGATCGGCGGGCTGAGTGGATTGCGCGAAAGCAGCGCCGCCGATCACAGCAGTGCCGAGCAACGCGACGGCAAGAAAGCTTTTCATCGATTATCTCCTCCAACGAGAGCCGCACCGGTTTGGATGCCGGCTTCAACGCCGCGAATTACCGCTTGTTCCCGACCCGGAACGGATCGCCAAGGATTGGATAGGCAGCCGGCTTTTCCAGCACCCCACAAGCGAGCCGCGGAATTGATCTCTCACGTAAAGCGCGCTCCGCGGGCGACCAGCTCGCGATATCGGGTCTCGTAATCGTTCGCCATCCGGCTTGCGACGAAGCGCTCCTCGAACCGGGCGCGGACCACTCGTCTGTCCAGCCGGCGCAATTCTTTCACCGCTCTGATCGCCTGCTCCTCACCGTCGACGATGAAGCCGGTGACGCCGTCCTCCACGACTTCCGGCACCGAACCTGATCGGTAGGCGATCACGGGCGTCCCGCACGCCATCGCCTCGATCATGACAAGACCGAACGGTTCGGGCCAACCGATCGGAAACAGCAGGCCCGCTGCGTTGGCGAGAAACGGCTGCTTCTTCGCGTCGTCGACCTCGCCGACGAGCTGAACCGTCTGGCCATCGATGATCGGCTCGAGCTTGTTCTTGAAGTAGGCCGTCTCTGCGCGAGGGATCTTGGCGGCCATGCGCAGCGGCATCCGGGCCGCGCGCGCGATTCGTATGGCGTCCTCCGGACCCTTGTCCGCCGTCAGCCGCCCCAGAAAGGCCAGGTACGAACCTGGTTCGTAGGAGGGCCTAAACATATCCTTGGGCAGTCCGTGCTGGATCGTCGCGATCCAGTTCGCTTCCGGAAGCGGCCGACGCTGGTCGGCGGAAATCGAGACGAATGGAGCGTCCGCAAAGGCACCGATTACCTGGGGCAGGCCGGGCAGATCGAGCCGACCGTGCATCGTCGTCAGGAAAGGCACGCCGGTCCGGCTCAGCACCGGAAGAGGCAACCAGTCGACGTGGGAGTGGATCACGTCGAAGTCGCGCGCGCGCTCGGCGATGGCCTCGATCAGAAGCGCGCAGGCGGCGTTCGGATCCGCACCCTTCCGCCCCAGGCGCAACGCGCGCGGCCACACCGCGTGGAGCTTTCCCTTCGTCTTCGAGTCCCCGCTTGCGAACAGGGTGACGTCGTGCCCGGATTCGACCAGTTCGTCCACCAGCCAGGCGATCACACGCTCGGTGCCTCCGTAGAGCTTTGGAGGTACGCTCTCGGCCAAGGGAGCGAGCTGGGCAATCCGCATCGGCTAGGCCCCGAACACGGACCGCAGGACCGCCACGATCCCAGCGGAAATGAGGGATGAAATCGCAAGCAGCGTCCAATTGGGCCTCGTGCTTCCGCGGGCCACGCGCGCTGCGAGCGTCTTCACGATCGTCAACATTCGTCTGGAGGAAGCCGCTGCAGGTAGGCTATCCCGAAGCCAGCGAGTTCTTCGGTATCGCTCTCTCGCGCTTCCGACCTGCTGTGGAGGTGGCGCTCCAGAAGGCAGCGCCGGCTGTCGTGCGCATCGACCTCGGGGTGCCGCGCCCGATACACCGTCCAGGCGGCCTCCGTGGCGTTCTTCAAGACGACTTCGTCGACCATACTTACTCTCTCCGGAGACCGAACCCAGTCGCTGCCAACTCAAGGCAATCTGGAAAGTTTCCAGTTTTTCCCGGAAATAGACGAAAGGAGGTGAGTCAGGATGCTTTGGCACGCACCCGCGCACGTGCCGCACGGCGGCGCTGCAGGCGGTGGCTTCGGCCTGACCTTCTGGTTGCGAGGGGTGCTGGCGTCGGCGCTGCGGCCGTCGACTCAGCCGCTGGCGCTTCGCGTGCCGTTTCTGGCTCGGGGCGCTTGGCTTCCATGAACTCGAGGACCGAGCGCCCTTTGTCGGTGATGCGCCAGCCGCCGTCCAGCCGCTCGATCAGCGCCTGCGAGAAGATGTCGAGATTGGCGACGCGCGCCGCCAAGCGCCTGGTCCGCTCGGCCCAATCCGGTCCGCTCGTCGCCAGGATCGCCATGTCGCGCTTGAGGTCTGCCATGACGGCGAATCCGTCGGGATAACTCACCAGGATCTTGAGCACTGTGACCTGGAAATTCACCCACCACGCTCCGCTATCGCCCCATGCTCGGGGCTCGATGGAGCGCCTCGCGACCGACCTGCTTCAGGCTCTCCGGCGTGACATCGCCCTTCGCGGCGGCTTCCAGAATTCTTGAAGCGACATGGGTCCGAGCACCGGTTTCGAAACGCGAAACCTTTTCACAGACCTCGTCGAGTACGGCGCGCAAAAGCGCGGTCGTGGCCGGATCGAACATGGGAACCCCAACCCTACAAGAGATAGCCTACCGCAAAGACGTATTCCGGTGGAATCAACATTGTTAATGCTCGGCGACATCGGGCGGATGTTCGGGGCGATCTGCTGAAACCTTTCGCGCCGCAGCGCGGGCCGAACCCGACGCCGCCCGCGGAGTTGTGGTTCGAACTCGACGCTGTCGAGCGACGCTGCCCCCGGCGGCGAGGATCATTGCCCGCTCGCCGCGGGGTGCAGCTGCAACTATTGCCTGTTTTTCCCGTTGTCGACAGGGCGCGAGCAATGTGAAAGGAATCTCGATGAAGAAGATCGCGATGTCGGCGCTGCTGGTCGGCGCTCTTGGTCTGCCCTCGGTGGCCGTCACGTCTCCTGCAGAAGCCCACTGGCGTGGGGGCTGGGGACCGGGCATCGCCGGCGGCCTGTTGGCCGGCGCTGTGATCGGCGGGCTTGCCTCGTCGGCGTATGGATGGGGACCTGGTTATGGCTACTACGGTGGCCCGGGCTACTATGGAGCGGGCGATTACGGCGGACCCTATGCCTACGACTACGGGTATGACGAGCCGTATCGCTGGGGCGGCGGGTACGCCACCACGACCTACTACACGGCGCCCGTGTCCTACGGCTACCGTCGAGTCGTGCGACCTGCATACGCCTATTACCGCGGATCCTACCCGGTCGTTCGGCACCGCTGGCATCGCCACCACTGGTGAGAGCGGTCCGTCTGAACGCAACGAAGGCCGCGCACCCGAAGGCGAGGCCTTTTCCGCTTACCGCAATCCACCGGAAAACGGGTCGTGCCGTTCTAAGGCAAGGCGTCGTTCGGGCGCTCTCGTCGCCGACCTCGTCGAGCGCTTTGGATGCGGGCGCGCCTGTGAGGCGATGCGTCCGGGCGGTTTTTTCTTAACCTCGGGCTACGCGTGGCGCAGCCGCGCGGAGAACGAGGGCGAAGCGTGGTGTCCGGCGAAGCGTGAACGAAGTGAGAGCGAAGACGGACGAACTGCTGCGAAGCGGGCGAAGGCGGGCTGTAAAATCAATTGCTTGAGCCGTTACCCAATTTTCCGGTGGACCGGCTGATTTTGTTGGAGCCAGACATGGTCAGGATCACGATACTCCCCGTTGCGACACGCGATGTCCGCGAGCGCATCCAGCGGCGGATGTGTGGCGCCGATCCTGCCTCTCTCCCTCCGGCCTCTCTCATTTCGGGACTGACTATGCGCAAGCTTCTGGCGATCTTGGTGATCTCGTGCTGGGCCAGTTTGGCTTACGCACAAAAGGCCGACCTCATTGTCACGAACGCGAAGCTCGTGACGCTGGATCCGGCATCGACGATCGCGCAGGCTCTCGCAGTCCGCGACGGCAGGATCGTTGCAGTTGGCGGCAACGATGCCATGGAAGGCCTGATCGGGCCCGCGACGCGCCGTGTCGACGCAGGTGGACGCACAGTCATTCCGGGATTGATCGATTCCCATATTCACGCAGTGCGCGCCGGCCTCACCTACGCAACCGAGGTCAACTGGATCGGCGCAAAGACGATTCCCGAGGCCATGGAACGCTTGCGCCAGGCGGCAACAGCCCGCCCGGCGTCCTGGATCATCGTAGCCGGTGGCTGGAGCGAATTGCAATTTGCGGAGAAGCGGCGGCCAACGCTCGCCGAGGTGATGTCGGCCGTTCCCGACAATCCGGCTTACATCCAGCTGTTCTATTCGGCGGTGCTGATGACGCCAAAAGCGCAGCAAGCCCTCGGGATGTTCGCGGATCAGTTGCCGGCCGGTATCACGACTGAGCGCGCCGCATCGGGCGACGCCACGGGCTGGCTCAACGGCTCCATTGTCAGCATCTCCGCGCTGTTCGATCGGCTGCCGAGGCCGAATTTCGAAGAGAATGTCGCCGGGACCCGGCAGTTCTTCACGGAGCTCAATCGTCTTGGCGTGACCGGGATCGTGGATCCCGGCGGCTTCAGCATTTATCCCAGCCACTACGCCGCCTTGCAAAAGCTCTGGCGTGACAAATCACTTTCGGTTCGGGTTGCCTTCAACCTGTTCGCCCAGAATGTCGGCGCGGAATTCGAGGAGTACAAGACTCTCACGCCGTTCCTGCCGATGGGATTCGGCGACGACATGCTGCGGTTCAACGGGATCGGCGAGCGGATCACCGGCGCCATGTACAACAACAATGCGCCCGACGCGGCCGCCAAGGACAAGTTCCGCGAGATCATTCGCTGGGCCGCCAAACAAGGGCTGACGGTCACCATCCACTGGCAGGAAGACAAATCCGTCCATCACCTCCTGGACCTCTATGACGAGGTCAACAAGGAGACGCCGCTCGCGCCGTTGCGCTGGTCCATCGCCCATCTCGACAACACCTCGCCCCAAACGCTGGCGCGCATGAAAGCCCTTGGCGTTGGCTGGACCATGCAGGACGCGATGTATCTCGGGGGCGACCGTATCGTGGCACAGGCCGGCGAAGCTTCGCGCAGCATGCCACCCATCGTCACGGCGTTGCGCATGGGGGTCCATGTCGGGGCCGGCACGGATGCGCATCGGGTCGCATCCTACAATCCGTTCGTGGCGCTGCAATGGATGCTCGACGGCAAGACCGTCGGCGGACTCTCGACGCGCGGCCCGGACGAAACACCCAGCCGCGAAGATGCCTTGCGCCTCTACACCGTGGGAAGCGCGTGGTTCTGCTTCGACGAGACGCGGCGCGGCACGCTGGAGACCGGCAAGCTCGCCGACTTCGCGATTCTCGATCGGGATTTCATGTCCGTCCCCGTCGAGCAAATTGGCGCCACGGCGTCTCTGCTGACGGTCGTGGGCGGCAAGGTCGTCTACGCAGCGGATGCTTTCTCGAGCGCAAAATAGGAGCTGGAGGCCTGAAGGCGAGCTCTTCCGCCCTGCGGGCTACGCGCGGCGCAGCCGCGCGGAGAACGAGGGGCGACGCGTGGTGTCCGGCGCAGCCTGAACGAGGTGAGAGCAGAGGCGGACGAACCGCTGCGCGCGAGCGAACCCGCCCCATCGCCGGCCACCGCAAGAACCAAATCGCCGATCCGGCGTTATCCCCGCGCTATGGAGCCGTTTCGCGGAGGTCTCACGATGGAAGACCAGAATCGGACGACCCTGGTTTTGAGTGCTATCGCCCTCGCCGTTGCCATTGTGGTTGCATCCACGATCACGATGGAGCGCGTCAACATGCCTGCGGTCAGCAACGACGCAGCTCCCGGAACAGTCGGCCTCGCCAGGCCGCACCCACCGCTGGACCGTGCGGCCGGTGAGCCGATCCAGACGGTAGGCGGCCCGTCCAGCGCGAGTACTCGCGGGCGTCCGTGACCGAACGAGCCGCCTTGGCGGGTTCGACGGCTGATGAAATAAGCAGCACTATGACTGCAATCCCAGAGCATCCCGATGTCCCACTGGTCGGTTGATGCGATTGCCCCGTTGCATCAATATCGCGGTCAGTCGAACGAGGGATGTCGGGAATGGTCGATCCGGAACTTTTGTCGCAGCTGATCGGCGATATCTACGACGCGGCGCTCGACCCCAGCTTGTGGGTGGGCGTTCTCGAGCAGGCGACGCAATTCATCGGCGGAACCGCGGCTGGGATTTACTGGAAGGACATCACCGTCCAGGGTGAGCTTCACTACGTTTTCAATGTCGAACCGTCCAGCGTGGACGCGTATTTCGATAAATACATCCGCCTCGATCCGAGTTTGACGGCTCAATTCTTTTTCAAGGTTGGGGAGATCTACAACACGACCAACGTCTTGCCTTATGACGAGTTCGTCGAGACGACTTTCTACAAGGAGTGGGTCAAGCCGAACGGGTGGGCCGATCATTTGGCTGCCACGCTCGACAAGACCGCGACGTGCTTCGCTCAGTTCGGCGTATTCCGGAGCGAGCGCCAAGGGCTTGCCGACGACAATATGCGGCAGCGCATGCATCTGCTGGTTCCCCACGTGCGCCGCGCGGTGCTGATCGGCAATGTCATCGACCTTCAGAAGGAAAAGGCCGGAAGTCTATCGGATGCGCTCGACGGGCTCCACGCCAGCGTTTTTCTGCTGGACAAACATTGTCATATCGCATTCTCCAACATAGCCGCGCAAACGCTGCTCGACGATGCGACGATCTTGCGAACCGTCAAAAATAATCTGATCGCCGTGGACCCGCATGCCGCGCAGGTATTGCGCAATGTTGTCGCCGCCGCGAGCGATGGCGATGGTGCCGTCGGCGCGGATGGTGTTGCCATTCCGCTCTCCAGCAAGCCTGGGCAGAATTGGGTCGCTGATATCCTGCCGCTGACGTCGGGGGTGCGTCGTCAAGCCGGGGGCCTTCACTCTGCGGTCGCTGCCGTCTTCATCCGGAAGGTATCAATGGCGGCGCCTTACCCGACCGAAGTGGCGGCGCGACAATTCCAACTCACGCCGAGCGAAGTGCGGGTGCTTGATGCGATGCTGAAAGTGAGCGGAGTATCTGAGATAGCGGAGGCGCTTGGCATCGGCGAGTCCACCGTGAAAACTCACCTCCAGAATATCTTTGGAAAGACCGGGGCGCGCCGTCAGGCTGACCTGATCAAGCTCGTTGCGGCACTTGCCAGACCGTTTCCCGAGTAAGCGAGGACGAAAAATGTTGCTGCCACTGGTCGCGCCTTCCGAAGACGACGGCAGCATGAAGCTGCCGTCATGTCAGAAGATGGCATTGACGAAAATGGCAACGTCGTCGGCGTCCATTTCGACTATGGACTACCCCCCTTGCCGAGGTCAGCCTATACAAGGCGCCCACCACCCCTCTCACGGCAGGAGACTTTCATAGTCAGTGAAAAAGGCCCGAACATCAAGAAGAAGCAGAAATGCAAGAATTGCGAAGGCAAAGGCTTGCTCAAGAAGGGCGACAAGGTGGTGAAGTGCCAGCGCTGCAAGGGCACGGGGGTGCGGTGATGTTGAGGTGATGACCTCTCTGATGCCAATGCAAAGGCGCCAGGGATTGCGGTGACGGTGCACTCAATGAGTCCGATCGCTTTCGCGGACCGAATACTCATTGAGTGCGCCGTCAGCCCGCCAGCGAATTCCGCGTCGCGCGAAGGATATCGTCCGACAGCTTGGGATCGTTCACGGCCCGGGCGAGCACGAGGGCTCCCACCATTGCGGCGGCGGCAGCGAGCGCCTTGTCCTCGCGCTGGCGTGGCTTCAGCGTCGACGCCATCCGGCTGCTCAGCAGGGCGATCGTGCCGCGCACGCCGGCGGTGAAACGCGCCCTCACGCCTGAGCTTTGGCGTGACACCTCGCAAGCCAAAGCGGCAAACGGGCAGCCGCTTGCCGGCTCGTCGCGATGCGCCGGCGAGAGGTATTGCGAAACATAGTCCTCGAGTTCAAACACCTCGGGCAATTCCTGGCCTTTGGCCTTGATCGCATAGGCCACCGCTTCCTCGACCAGCCGCTCCTTGGAGCCGAACTGGCTGTACAGGCTGCCGTGCGTCATCCCGGCCGCTTCCGCGAGCGCGTCGACACCGACGCCGGCGATGCCGCGCTCCCGCAGCAGGCGGGAGGCGGTCTCGAGGATATGCTCGCGATTTTTGGCGGCCTGTTCCTTTGAGACGCGCATGGGACCGATCCTCGGACACCCGGGCTTTGGGCACGGGGCTTGACTTTTACATTATGATCGTCATGTATATCAATAGTTACGATCGTAATCAAACTATTTCAGGCCCGGTGGTGGCGTCGGAGAGGCATTATGAACAGGATTACACCGAAGATCGCGCTAGTGACTGGCGCCTCCTCAGGCATCGGCCAGGCCACGGCGGAGCGGCTCGCGACTGCCGGCTACAAGGTGTTCGGCACCAGCAGGCGCGGCGCACAGCCGGGCAAGCAGGCGTTCGAGATGCTGGCCCTCGACGTCACCAGCGATGCATCGGTGGAAGCCGCCGTCGGCGAGGTGATCCGGCGCGAGGGCCGCATCGACCTGCTGGTGAACAACGCCGGCTTCGGCGTCGCGCCTGCCGGCGCGGAAGAGAGCTCGATCGAGCAGGCGCGCGCGATTTTCGAGACGAACTTCTTCGGCCTGGTCCGGATGACGCGCGCCGTCGTGCCGCACATGCGGCGCCAGGGAGGCGGCCGCATCATCAATATCGGCTCGGTGCTTGGCTTTCTGCCGATGCCTTATGGCGCGCTCTATGCCGCGACCAAGCACGCGGTGGCAGGCTATTCGGAATCGCTCGACCATGAACTGCGCACGCGGGGCATCCGGGTCTCCGTGATCGAGCCCGCCTACACCAAGACGCCGTTCGACGCGAACTTCATGGAGCCCGATGCCACGCTCGAGGAATATCGCGAGGCCCGTGCGGGCGTGACCAAGAGGGTGAACGAGGTGATGGCGACGGCCGACAAGCCCGGCGTCGTGGCCGAGACCGTGCTGAAGGCCGCGAGCGCGGCGCGCCCGCAACTCAAATACGCGGCCGGCAGCCTCGCCAAGCGCCTGCGATTTCTGCGCAGGTTTGCGCCCGCTGGCCTGGTGGATGCCGGGATCCGAAAGGACCTGCGGCTTGATACGCCGCCGACGTCGCAGCCCGGCCGCACAGCGCGGGCTTTCTGACGGCGTGCGACCGGCCGCAAGCTTGCCATTGCGAAGAACCTTCGGACCGAGAGGAAAAATGAGAGCCCTCATCTTCAAGCGCTACGGCAAGCCGGACCAGATCGCGTTGGCCGACATCCCCCGGCCGACGCCCAGGCCGAACGAAATCCTGGTCCAGGTTCACGCCGCGGGCTTGAACCCGATCGACAACATGATTCCGAAAGGAACGTTCAAGCCCATCCTCAAGTTTCAGCTGCCGGCCACGCTGGGCAGCGATCTGGCGGGCGTCGTCGTCGAGGTCGGGAGCCGCGTGACGCGCTTCAAGCCGGGCGATGCCGTCTTCGCCAGCATCTTCGACCTCGGGACCGGCGCCCTCGCCGAATTCGCGATCGTGCCGGAGGATGCCGCCGCGCTCAAGCCGGCAAACCTGGACTTCGTGCAGGCGGCCTCGATCCCGATGGTCGGCCTGACATCGTGGCAAGCGCTCAGGGAGCGCATAGGTCTCAAGCCCGGTGAAAAGGTGTTCATTCCCGCGGGTGCCGGCGGGATCGGCACGTTCGCGATCCAGCTCGCGAAATATCTCGGAGCAAAAGTGGGGACGACGACCAGCACTGGAAATATCGATCTGGTGCGCAGCCTCGGGGCTGACGAAGTGGTCGACTACAAGACACAGCAATTCGAGGAGGTGCTGCGGGACTACGACGCGGTGCTGGGCACGGTCAGGGGCGATGCGCTCGAGACATCGTTTCGGATCCTGAAGCCGGGGAGCAGGATTGCCTCGCTCATCGGGCCCCCGGACGCCGCGTTCGCGCGCGCCCGCGGGATGAACTTCGTCATGGCGTTCGTGTTCGGATTGCTGAGCCGCAAGATCATTCGCCACGCCGGCAGAATCGGCGCCTCATATTCGTTCCTGTTCGTGCACCCGGACGGCACGCAACTCGCCGAGATCGGCGAGCTTCTCGAGGCCGGACGCATCCGGCCGGTGATCGACAAGGTCTATCCGTTCGAACAGGCGAAGGAAGCGCTGGCGTATCTCGAAAAGGGACGGGCCAAGGGGAAGGTCGTCGTCCAGATGAGATGACGGCGTCGATACGGGCCCTCGCGCAATCGCCTCAGCCCTCCACCCGCCACAACCGCCACCGCTCCGGTACGCCCTTGAGCTGGTGCACGCCGTGATCCCTGAAGCGGATCTCGGACTTCGGCGCCAGCAGCTCCTTGACCGCGCTGGAGACCAGAACTTCGCCGGCGCGCGCCTTTGCGGCGACGCGGGTGCCGATGTGGAAGGCGAGGCCGACCGCCTCAGTGCCGCTCACGGTGTATTCGCCGGCATGCAGACCCACCCTGATCTCGAGGCCGAGCGTGCGCACAGCCTTCTGGATCGCGGCCGCGCAACTGATGCCGGCAGCCGGCGTCTTGAACGTCGCCAGCACGCCGTCGCCCGTGGTCGTGACTTCCTTGCCGCGCGAACTCTTCAGCTCCTTGCGGACCGCCGCATAATAGTGGCCCATGATCTTGGTCCAGCGGGCATCGCCGAGCTTTGCGGCTTTTGCCGTGGAGCCGACGATATCGACGATCAGGATCGTGGCGAGGGCTCGCTTGAGCTCGGTGCTGCCTGCGGCTGGCCGGCGCCGGAGCACGATCGCGCCAGCCAGCGGTTCATAGCGATGGTTGCGGCGCCGCGCGATCGCGGCCTTGGCGTAATCCTGGGCACGCTGCGCGCTGCCGAAGCGAATTGTCTTCTCCTGCGGCAGACGCGTCCAGTAGACCTTTCGTCCGTCACCCGCGCCCTGAACCTCCACGGCGCCCCATTTCAGGAGGATCGCCGTGCCAACGCGCCGGACACACCACGCCTTCGACGTGTAACCCGATACGTTCGACTGATGGAGTCCGATGCGGAGGAATTTTGGCATGAACGTGCGGCCGATCGATGAAGCGCTTGGGCTATCGAACGCAAAGCGTAGTTGCACATTCTCGCGTTGGCAACAGCACAAGCCTCGGTCGATAAACGTGCCTCTGGCGAGGGCCCCAGCCGACGGGCCCGCAGCCTGCACCTCAGCCGCGATACGCAAACAGCTCGATCGGCTCGCTGAAGCCGCGCACCCCGTGCTCGCCCACGCGCTCAAGATCGAACTGGCCGCCGACGAGATCGGCGAAGTCGCGCGACAGCAGCACCGTCTTTCCCAATTGCTTGGTCAAGGCTTCGAGGCGCGAGGCCATGTTGACGGCGGGGCCGATCACGGTGAAGTCGAGTCGGGTGGACGATCCGATATTGCCGTACATGACGTCGCCGACATGGACGCCGATGCCGTAGTTCAGCGGCGCGCGGCCGGTCCCGTTGTTGCGCGCGTTCAACGCGATCATGGCCTGACGGGCCTCGGTCACGGCATGCAGCAGGTTTGCGCAGGCGTTCGGCTCGCTCAGCGGGAAGATGGCGAGCAGGCCATCACCGATGAATTTCAGGATCTCGCCGCCATGCCGCGCGATCGGCTCGGACATCGCGTCGAAATAGTCGTTGAGCAGATCGATGACGTCGTCGCGCGGCCAGTTGTCGGAAATCTTGGTGAACTCGCGCAGATCGCAGATCATGATGGCGGCGCGCACCGTCGTGCCGGTGCCGCGCCGTGTGGCGCCGGCCAGGATGAGCTCGCCGGCATGGGAGCCGACATAGGTCTCGAGCAGCGTCCGCGCCAGCCGGTTCTTGATGCGGATCTCGCTGACCAGCGCCAGCACCGGCAATATGTTCTTGAGGCCGGCGACATGCGTGTCGTCGAAACCGCCGGGCCGATCGGTCGCGAAGGTGACGAGATGGCGCTTGCCGAGCGTGTGATAGAGCGGCCAGGCCACATAGTCGGTCAGGCCCTTCGCGCGCATCTCGTCGTAAAGGGCGTGCTTGCGGCCGAGCGAGGGGTCCCGTTCGAGATTCTCCCGCACCTCGGTCGCGCCCTCGAACATTTCGTTGGCGGGACTGCCGATGTATTCGGACCGCTCGCGGACGTCATAGTCAACCCGTGAAATCTCCGCCTCGCGCATGCCATCGGACCACATGAAGCGGGCCCCGAGCCATTGCGGGTGCTGGATCAGCACGTGAAGCGTCGACCGCGCCAGCGGGATGCCGGCCTGCTGGAGCCGAATGCACATCTCGGCAAAGATATTGTCGATGAAGCGCTCGTCGCGCGTGCTGGTGGTCAACCAGTCGACGACGCCGTCGGACAGCGTGGCGGATTTTTTGTCTGGCGCGGTCATATCTGCCCGTTCATATCGCGGCCGTCCATATCGTGCTTTGGGCGGCGGTCTGCGTCAGGGCAGATATCGTGCTCCGGCTCCGCGGCGTCAACCTAGCCATTTGCACGGATTGTGCGCATCGCCCTGGTGGGCAGGAACGCTGTTCAGCCGACGATCTGGATAGACCCCAGCACAGCCAGCCCCGAGACGAGCGCAAGCGTCGTCGCTCCGGTCAGTTCGACCTTCAACGTATTTTCGTGCGAAATCGCAAAATCCGTGCCGTCGAGACGGATGCTGCAGTCGCCGCACGCCGCATAGACCAGATGCGTGCCGGCGGACAATCGCCGCTCGCCGGGCTCCCTGAGCGCTTCGAGCTCGATCGCGACCGCACCGCGCCGGCCCATCAAATTCACGACCTCGACCGGGCCGGCCTCGAGCTCAGTCACGATCTCCATCTCGCCGGTGAAGCGCACGGTCGTAAACGGCTCGCGCTCGTCGAATTCCCCCGTGGGCGACTTCAGCACCAGCCCGCGTCCATTGACGACCATCTGCAAGCGGTCGATGCCGGGCATATGGGAGAACGGAGCTGGCGCCACGATCGGTGTGGAAGCAAAGCGCCACAGCAGGCTGTCCCAATCCTTCACCGTGGAATCAGCGCGATGAGCATCCGCGATATCGGTAAAGATGCCGCCACCGTTCTTCCAGGGCGAGCGGGTGTAGTTTTCGGATTTGAGCAGCGTGGTTTTCATGTTCTGGAGGCCGTCCGGGAGACACAAGGTGGGGCAGATCTCAGTCGCATATCATGCGGACAGGATCGTACCCGGGTTGGAGCGAAGTGCAATCCGGCACCTCTCTCGTGCTGGGACAGAGACCCGGATTTCGCTGCGCTCCATCCGGGCTACGCGCTACCCATCCCTCACTCGCCCTTGCCGGCCTTCAGCTTCGGCAGCGTCTCGACGATCTTCTGCTTGCCGTCGACGATCTCGGCGAGGAAGCTGGCGCGATCGATGTCGCCGTTCTGGTCCCAGCTTGCTTCCATCAGCATGCCAGGGGCCTTGTCGGGCGTCAGCGTCAGGCCCTTCATCGCGGCGCCAAAGGCCTTGCTGTCGAACTTGCCGATCTTCTCGGTGACGTATTTGACGAGATAGACGGCGGTGTAGCCCTTGATGCCGTTATGGTCGGGCCGGTACTTAAAGCGCTCGCTGAACTTCCTGGTGAAGTCCTCGATCGCCGGCACCGGTGCATCGGCGGAAAGGCCGACATGGCCGCGCACGCCGTTCGCGGCGGGACCGGCGAGCTCGACCACCTTCTGGCTGAGCAGCGTGGTCTCGCCGAACAATGGCGTCGCGAGACCCTGCCGCTTCGCCTCGATCAGGAAGCGGGCGCTTTCCTCCTCGTTGGTGTAGACGAAGACGGCGTCGGCCTTGGCGCCCTTGAGCTTGATCACGTCGGAGCCGAAATCGACCTGGCCCTGCTCGGTGGAGATGTCGGCCGCGATCTCGATGTTGCGCGCCTTCATCTCCTTCGCAAAATTGTCGTGGCCGCCCTTGCCGAAATCGTTGTTGACCCAGACCAGCGCAACCGTCTTCACCTTGAGCTTGTCGTGCAGGTAGTTGGCGATCTTCGGCATCGAGAATTGCTGGCCGAAGGCGGTACGGAACACCCAGGGGTTTCCCTGCGTGGTGATGTCGGCGGCCTCGGCGCCGACGATCTGCGGGATCTCGGCGGCTTGCGTCAGTGCCATGTTGACCTTGACCGAGCCGGAATAGATCGGCCCGAGCACGACATAGGGATCCCTGTCCAAAACCTTCTGCACCTGCGCACGCGAGACGCCGGGGTTGCTCTGGGTGTCCAGATGATCGGTCTGGATCTTTCGACCCAGAATGCCGCCGGCATTGTTGATTTCGTCAATGGCGAGCGCGACGCCGTCGCGCCAGTTGGTGCCCGACACCGCGCCGGGGCCGGAGAGCTCGATGACGTCGGGCATGTAGACCGTGCTCTGCGCCTGCGCGCCACTTGCGCATAGCGCTGCCGCGATCGCCATGACGACCGTCCCTGCAAGGTGCCTCATGATGTCTCCTCCCTTTTGTTGTTATGCTTGATCTGCCGCGCCGTCGAAGCCGAGCAGCTTTGCCGGCGTTTGCCAGAGCAGGCGGTGCTGGTCGCCGGGATCCGGGAACAGTTTCGTCAGCACCGCGAGCAGCGGCCCGTAGTCGAGCCGTTCGGATGCGCGCAGGAACGGATAGTCCGAGCCCCAGACGCAGCGATCGAGCGTGAAGGCTTCGACCAGCGCGGCGATGAACGGCCAGGTGTCCTCGTAGGGATGCGGCTGCTGCGAGAACTTGTAATAGCCGGAAAGCTTGATATGCGCGTCGCGCTCGCGACCGATCGCGAGCAGCGCCCGGAAGGCTTTGCCCCCCACGCCCTGCGCGACCGAGGGACGGCCGCAATGGTCGAACACCAGGCGCACATTTGATTTTTCAATGAGCGGCAGCAGCTCGAGCAGCTGGTCCTGCTCGACCTGGATCTGAAGGAACAGGCCGAGGCTGGTCAGCTTCTCCAGCAGCGGCGCCGTGTCGCGATAATAGTCGGCGCCGTGGAACGGCACGTTGAAGGCGACGCCGATCACGCCGGCCGCTTTCAATCGTTCGAGCTCGCTGATGCCGACGTCGTTCTCGACGACGGCGACACCCCGAAAGCGGCCGCCGCCCTGCCTCAAGGTGTCGAGAAGGATGCGGCTGTCGCTGCCGTAACCGGTGTTGGTGGCGACCACCAGCGCGTGCCTGACGTCGAAGGCGTCGAACACGCGGATGAGCTGCGCCGCTGGCGCGATCTCCTGCCCGCTCGGATGATATGGCGTGTCGGCCCCGTAGGGAAAGCGAACGGGATCGATGGCATGGACGTGGCAGTCGATCCTGGGGGACGCCGGCAGTGTCATGGCGCAGAACTCCCCAATGTCAGAACGTCGCCTCGATCGCCTTGGTCAGCTCGGGCGTCACGTCCGGCATGACACCGAACCAGGCCTTGAAGGCGAGCCGGGCCTGGTTGAGCAGCAGGCCGAGCCCGTTCACCGTGACGCAGCCGCGCGCGCGGGCCTCGGCCAGGAACGGCGTCTCCAGCGGGGTATAGATGAGATCGGCGGTGAGCGTTTCGGGCCTCAGCCGCGACAGGTCGATCTCGAGCGCACTCTTGCCGACCATGCCGCGATCGGTGCAGTTGACGAGAAGGGCGACATCGCCAAGCGCGGCGCCCCGTGCATCCCAGGCAACCGTGCGGATGGCGGCGCCGAAGTCGTTTGCAAGGGCCTGCGCCTTCTCAGGCGTACGATTGGAGATGCGGATTTCGCGCGCCCCGTTCTCGAGCAGCGCCACCACGACCGCGCGTGACGCGCCGCCGGCGCCCAGCAGCAGCACCGGCCCGGCATCTCCGCGCCAGTCGGGCTTGGCATCGCGCAGGCTCTGGACAAAGCCGTTGCCGTCGTTGTTGAAGCCGGAGAGCGTGCCGTCGTCTTCGACCACGATGGTGTTGACGGCGCCGATGCGCTTGGCGGTCTCGTTGACGCGGTCGAGCTTCGGCATTGCCGATTGCTTGTGCGGCATGGTGACGTTGCAGCCGCGAAAGCCGAGCGCGACAAGTCCGCGAAGCGCATCCTCCAGCCGCTCCGGCTTGACCGCAAGCGGCACATAGGCGCCGCGGATGCCGTGCGCCTTCAGCCAGTAATTGTGAATGACGGGCGAGCGCGAATGCGCGACCGGGAGTCCAATGACACCCGCGAGCCCAAATCCGTCCGCCAGCGACATGCTGCGCTTCCTCCTCAACCCCGCCTTTCGGCGTCCGACCATTTTATTTGGTCGTTTGTACAAATTCATTAGAGGGAATGGCTATCGCGCGCAATCTGAATCTGGGGACCCCGCGGGCCCCAAATCGCGCCGTCGTCCTGGCGAAAGCCAGGACCCATTAGCCCAGGGAGAAGTTGTGGTGCGAAGGGGTAACTGCGAGTTCCCGTAACCACATCCCGGCGGTGGTTATGGGTCCTGGCTTTCGCCAGGACGACGCTGAAGGGGCATCGTACTTCCAAGCACTCGCCGCGGTCGTAGCCCGGTCACGCAGGGACTGCTCCAATCACATCCCGCTGAGCCCGCTATCGACCGCAAGCGTCTGCGCGGTGACGTAGACGCTCTCGTCCGAGAGGAAGAACAGCACGGCATAGGCGATTTCCCAGGCGGTGGCCTGGCGGCCGAAAGGGACGTGGCCCTTGCCACGCGAGGGGCGACCGGCGCCGGCCTCGCGGCCGTTGGGGGTGTCGACGAGACCGGGATAGACGAGGTTGGCGCGGATGCCGCGGCGCGATCCGAGATGGGCGATGTTGCGCATCAGGCCGCCGAGCGCGGCTTTCGATGAATCATACACCGCCATCTGCGAGCCGGCCTTCAGTGCGGCGATCGAGGATATGAACACGATGGCGCCGCCATTGTCGAACTTCGGCATCGCGGCGCGACAGCAGAGCATCGGGCCGCGGACGTTGACGTCGTAGATCCTGTTCCACTCCTCGGGGCTGACGGCATCGAGCCCGAATTTGCCGAAGGTGCCGATGTTGAGCACCATGCCGTCGAGCCCGCCCATGGCGCGATGGGCCTCTTCGATCATGCGCACGACGTCTGCCTCCGACGTGACGTCGGCGGCAATCGCAAAGCCCTCTCCGCCTTCGTCGGTGATGCGCTTGACGGTATGCTCGGCCGAGGTTCGGTTGAGATCCGCGACCGCGACCTTCGCGCCCTCGCGGGCGCAAAGAATGCTCATGGCGCGGCCGTTGCCGATCGGATCGGTGGCGGCGTCGAACACGCGCTGGCCACCGCCGACGATCAGGATGCGGCGGCCCCTCAGGCGCCCCCTGCCCGGCGCTTCGCCGAGCGATTCCGCGCTCGGCGGGCGGACATAGCGGTCCGGCCTGGTCTCGGAATTTTCAGACATGCGGGCCGCCTATTTCTTGCCGCCGTCATAGACCTTCATGCCGGCTGCCGGATCGAGATCGGTCTCGGTCGCCTCGGTGACACGCGCCATCATCATGTAGAAGCCGAGCGCGACGATGGATTCGACGATCTCCTGGTCGCTGAAATACTCGCGCATGGCGGTGAAGGTCGGCTCGGGAACGCGAACATTCTCGACCACTTCGCGGCCGAATTTCAGCAGCGCGCGCTCGGCATCGCTTAAGCCGGCGGCATCGTAGTCGGCGCGCTCGACCGCATCGATCTGTGCTTGCGTGCAGCCGACCCCGAGCGCGATCGGCACGTGCTGGCGCCATTCATAGGCGCCGCCTTCGAGCTGGGCGGCCTGGAGGATCAGGAGCTCGCGGTTGACGGCCGAGAGCTTCTGCTTGTGCAGGATCGAATTCCCGAGCCGCATCGCCGGAATCATGTTGGCCTCGGCATGGGCCATCATGCGAAAGATATTGAGCTTGACCGGCATGCGGTCGAACGAGGCGCGGATGTCGCCGCTCGTCGTCTCCGGATCAATCAGGGGCAGCCTTGCCACGATTCTCTCCCTTGGCTTTTCGTTTCTTGTTGTCCTGCGTCCCGCCATCCGCCGCGATCAGCGACAGGAAGAAGGCGAGATAGCGGTCGATCGCCTCGATCACCTTCGGCCGCGTCGACGGTGCCGCGCCCATCACGTAATGCTCGAGACGGATGTAGATCAGTCCGGCCGCGAACAGCCGCGCGGTCTCGCGCGGATCCGGCGTCGAGACCAGGCCGGCGAGCGCAAAACCGCGGAAATAATCCGTCATCATGCTCTGCTCGCGCGCGTAAAAATGATCGGCGAATTTGGCGCGGATGCCGGGCACGCGATTGCGCTCGGCGGTGATGACTTTCTGGAACTGGTGCTCGCGCGGATCGGACCATTGCTCGACGAGGTCCAATGCAAACTGCCGGCAGAACGCGGCGGGCTGGCGCGCGAGCTGCTTGTAGCGCGGCTCTTCCAGCCGGCTCGCCGAGCTGGCCGGACCGTGCTCGGCCACGATCGCCTCGAGGATCGCGGCCTTGCCGGCGAAGTGATTGTAGAGGCTGCTCTCGCGGATGCCGACGCGGCGCGCGAGCTCGCGCATCGAGGCGCCGCCATAGCCGCTCTGCGCGAACAGATCGAGCGCCTCGGTGAGGATGCGCTCGCGGGTCGTGGGCGCAGCCGCTTCCGCCGCGCTGGTGGTGTGGACAGCCATGCGGCTTGACTAACGAACGATCGTTCGCTAGTCAACCGCCGGCACGATCGCTCGTTCGGTCTTGCGCTTCAACTCCGCTCTCAAAAGAAGCGGAGAGCAATCTGGGGAGACTAGGTCATGGCGCGCTTCGTCCATTTTCGTCTGCTGCGCGCCGCAACATTGTCATTGGTCGTAACGTCCTCGGCAATGCTGCCTGCGCGTGCCGAGGATCCGGCCGCCTATCCCACGCACAAGATCAGGATGCTGCTGCCTTATGCGGCCGGTGGCGGCGGCGACGTGATCGGGCGGCTGCTCGCCGACAGGATGGGCAAGACGCTCGGACAAAGCATCTATATCGAGAACCACACCGGCGCTGCCGGCACGCTCGGCACGCAGATAGTCGCGGCGTCGGCGAATGACGGCTACACCATCACCGTCGGCGGCATGACCACGCATGTGCTGGCGCCGGCGATCTATCCGAAACTGCCCTACGATTCGATCAAGGATTTCACCACGATCGGGCGCATCGGCACGTCCTCGATCATGCTGGTGGCGACCAAGGATTTTGCCTCCAACGACATCAAGGGCCTGATCGCGCTGGCCAAGAAGGGCGAGCCGATCCAGTACGGAAGCTGGGGCGTGGGCTCGACCGGACAATTCTGCGCGGAAATCCTGATGCAGCAGACCGGAATCAAGATGGACCACGTGCCGTTCAACGGCATCGCCAAATTGGCCGGCGATTTGCTCGGCGGCCACATCTCGCTGGCGACACTCGACATGGCGACCGCGACGCCGCTGGTGAAGGACGGCTCGATCAAGGCGCTGGCCGCCTGCGGCGAACGCTCGCCGAGCCTGCCGGATGTCGCAAGCTACAAGGAACAGGGCGTGCCGTTCGACCGCAGCCTGTCCTGGGCGATGTATGCGCCTGCGGGCCTTGCCGAACCGATTGCGAAAAAGCTGTCGGCGGCACTGAAGGACGCGCTCGCCGATGCCGAGGTGAAGGAGAAGCTGCTGGGGCTCGGCATCACGCCGCAATTCGTGCCGGGCGACGAGCAGCGTGACATCAACGCACGCGACATCGCGGCCTGGAAGCAGGTTGCCAGGGACGCGGGTATCGAGGTCAAGTGAGCAAGGTGACAGGAGGAGCGCGGGCATGAGCCGCATCTTCGGCGCGGTGCGCCAGAACGGATATGTGGTGCGGGACATCCACGCCGCAATGAAGCACTGGATCGAGGTGATGGGCGTCGGGCCCTGGTACTACATGGACCGCGTCAAGACCGACTGGTTCCGCCATCGCGGCGAGAACTCAGCCGTCGAGATGAGCATTGCGCTGGCCAATTCCGGCGATCTCCAGATCGAGCTGATCCAGCAGCGTAACGACGCGCCCTCGCTGTACAGGGAGTTCCTCGATTCCGGCCACGAAGGCCTCCAGCACATGTCCTATTGGAGCTACGACTACCAGGCGCTCCACGACAGGGCGCTCGGGCTCGGCTACAGGATCGGCCATGAGGGCCAGATCGGCGGCGACAAGGGGCGCTTTGCCTATTTCGACACCCAGGCCCATCCAGGCACCGTGATCGAGATCTCCGACATCAGCGGCACCAAGGGCCCGTTCTTCGAGAAGGTCCGGCAGGCTGCTGCGAACTGGGATGGCACGCGGCCGATCCGGGAGGTTGGTGGGGGGAGATCGTCGGACTGATTGCCGGGTTGCGGCGACAGGAAGCGCCGAACGAATTCAAATAGAAATTGTATTGCGGCCCCGGTCGGATATTCTCGCCGGCATTGCAGGTATCCCGGCTTGGGGGCCGTGATGAAGTTTTTTTATCTCTTTCTTCTTGGCGCATTGACTCTCGTCTTCGCGCCGGTCGGAGCATTCGCCGACCAGCGCATGGCGCTGGTGATGGGCAATTCGGCGTATCAACGCGCGCCCAAGCTCGCCAATTCCGCCAATGACGCCAACCTCATGGCCGAGACCTTCAAGAAGGCCGGCTTCACCGTCGTCGAGGCGCGCAACGACCTCTCGGCCCAGGACATGCGGCGGGCCTTGCGCGATTTCGGCGCCAAGGCGCGCAGCGCCGACATCGCCGTGATCTACTATGCCGGCCACGGCATCGAGATCGACGGCAACAACTATCTCGTTCCCGTCGATGCCCAGCTCGAGAACGACACCGATGTCTATGACGAGACCATCGGGCTCGACCGTGTCCTGGTCGCCATCGAGCCCGCGAAACGGCTGCGTCTCGTCATTCTCGATGCCTGCCGCGACAATCCGTTCTCGAAGAACATGAAACGCACGATGGCGTCGCGCGCGGTCGCGCGCGGCCTCGCCAAGGTCGAGCCGTCGAGCCCGAACACGCTGGTGGCCTTCGCCGCCAAGGCCGGCCTCACCGCGCTCGACGGCGATGGCAGGAACAGCCCCTTCGCGACCGCGCTGGCACATCACCTCGCGACCCCCGGCCTCGATCTGCGCAAGGCGTTCGGCTATGTCCGCGACGAGGTGCTCCAGGCCACGACCAACAGGCAGGAGCCCTTCATCTACGGCTCGCTCGGCGGCGACGACGTCGTGCTGGCGCCGGCAGCGGCGCCTCCTGCTCCACCGTCGGCACCCGTCGCATCTACCGACGCGAGCGCATCGCGCGACTACGAATTCTCCGAGCGCGTCGGCACGGTGGAAGCCTGGGACCTCTACATCGCGACGCATCCGGGCGGGTTCTACACTGATCTTGCGAAGGTCCAGCGCAACAAGCTCGCCGCAACCGCCGCCCGCCCCGCGCCAGCACCGGTCCCGGTCGCGATTGAAGCGAAGAAGGTGCAGACCTCACCTGTCCTGCCGCCGCAGCCGGAGGCAACAAAGCCCGTCGTCGCGCCAAAGCTGGCGGCGGCTCCGGCGACCGTTGCGCCGCTCGCGCTCGCCGCCCCGCCGGCAACCGAGACGAAGAGTGTCGCTGCCGTCCCCTCATCGAGCTGCACCACACGTATCGCACGGCGCGGCAACGACGCCGTCGGCGGGCCCTTCGTCCCGGTCTCGATCAGGCCGAATGTCGAGGGTGCGAGCGTGCGCACCATCGCCGTCTCCCCTAACGGCCGGGAGATCGCCACCGCCGGCGACGACGGGGTGATCCGGCTCTGGGATGCATCCTCGTTCCGGCTGACGCGCGTGCTGCGGGGACATGCCGGCGCGATCTATGCGCTGGACTACTGGACCGACAGCACTCTGCTCGCTTCCGCCGGATGGGACGGCAAGGTCAAGGTCTGGGATCTCAAGAGCGACGGCCAGAGCCTGACGTTCGACGCCGGCGCAAAACAATTCGCGGTCGCCTTCGCGCCGGAGCCTACGCTCAAATATCTGGCCGCGGCCGGCGAGGACGGCGTCGTGCGCATCTGGAATCTCGGGACCCGCGAACTCGCCAAGAGCAGGCTCGATCACCAGAGCCCCGATCCCGCGCGCGCGGCGGTGCGCTCGCTGAGCTACGCGCCGTCGGGTTCTGGCGAGTTCGTCTCGGCGGGCTTCGACGGCAAGATCAGGTTCTATCGCACCAGCGGCACCATCGACACCAGGGACGCCTACGGCCGCAAGGCATTGCGTGTGGCCTATTCACCAGACGGCACGCGCGTGGTCACCGCCGGCTCGGATGCGGAACTCGGCGCGGCAAAGGTGTGGGACGTCAAGAACGGGACGTCGCGCCTTCTCACCGGGCATCGCGATTATGTCGTGTCGGCGAGCTGGTCCGCGGACAGCAAGCGCATCGTGACCGGCGGCGGCGGACGCGACAAATCGGTCAATTTGTGGGACGCCGACAGCGGCCGGCTGCTTGCAAGTTTCGTGGGCCATCAGGAGGATATCGAGGCGGTCGCGTTCTTTCCGGGCGGCACGCGGCTGATCTCCGCGAGCGAGGACAAGACCATCAAGGTCTGGGACATCGCGGAGCGGCGCGTGCTCCTCACCGCGATCGGCTTCGGCGACGAGGGCTATGTCGGCTACACGCCCGAAGGCTGCTACGCCGGTTCGAACGGCGTCGAAAGCCGGCTCAGCATCTTCAACGGCAGTCGCTACGAGCCGATGTCGCTGGAGGCCCGCAAGGCGATGCAGGAACCGGCCGGATTCACCGCGCTGCTGGCGCGGTAGGCGGCAATCCATGGTAACGTGAGCCGCGTATCCGAACCTTCAGCGAGGCAAGCATGTCCAACACTGACAAGGTTTTCGCCGGCTCGATCCCAAAGCTCTACGACGAATATCTGGTACCGATGATCTTCGCCGTTTACGCCGACGACATCGCAAGACGTGTCGCGGCCCTGTCTCCCTCCGTGCTGCTCGAGATCGCGGCAGGCACCGGCGCAGTGACGCGCGCGGTGGCGGCGGCGCTGCCGCGCGGCGTCCGCTATGTCGCGACCGACCTCAACGAGCCGATGCTCGCGGTCGCGGCGCAGCGTCAGGCAGACGACGATCGCATCTCATGGCGCCAGGCCGACGGATCGGCCCTGCCCTTCGACGATGGCGAATTCGACGTGGTCTGCTGCCAGTTCGGCGCCATGTTCTTTCCGGACCGCGTCAAGGCTTACGGCGAAGTGAAGCGCGTCCTCAAGGGCGACGGCACGTTCGTGTTCAACGTCTGGGATCGCATCGAGGACAATGTGCTGACGCATGAAGCGACAGTCGCGCTCGAAAAGCTGTTTCCCGATGACCCGCCCCGTTTCATGGCCCGGACGCCGCACGGCTATCACGACAAGGCCGTCATCAGAACCGACCTCGAACGCGCAGGCTTCCGTGACATATCGATCGAAACGCGAGCTGAAACAAGCCGCGCGCCGTCGCCCGACTACGTCGCGATCGCGATCTGCCAGGGCACGCCGCTGCGCAGCGAGATCGAGGCAAGGGATGCCAGCAAGCTTCAGGCTGCAACCGACATCGTGGCCGAGGCGATCCGAACCCGCCATGGAGCCGGGGCGATCGAGGGCAAGATCCAGGCGATCGTGATCGAGGCACGTCGGTAATAACGGGCTTCGATCTGCAGCCGCCTACCAGAAGCCCCGCTGCATCGGCTGCGCCGGCTGATAATATTGATACTGGCCACGCCGGCGCGGATTGACGGGCTGCGGGTTCGGATCGCGCTGGAAGAAGAAGCCGAAACCGTTGCCGCCATTGTCCCAGCCGTCATCGCTCGCCATGGCCATCGGAGGCGCGGTCGGCTTGCGCGTGATGAACCCACCCTGGGGCTGGCTGCTCAGCACGGCGACGAACTCGGTGCGGTAGTTGGTCTCGCTGCTCAGCGGCTCGTCCGAGATGACGATCGAGGACCGCGGCAACGCGGTCGGCGCGATGCGATCGAGCACCTCCTGCGGAATGGTGATGCGGTCGAGCGCGTTCTTGGCGTTGTCGCCGTCTTCGATCGTGACCACGCTCCAGCGCAGGCCCGTATCGTTCTTCGCCATCGCCGTGAAGATATGCGTGCCGAGCGGCTGGTCGGGATTACGGATCGTGACGGGAACCTCGATGCTGGTGTCGAACACCTCGCCGCCGCCGTCCGGTGCCGGCTTGTGGGTGTTCCGCCGCACGTAGAGCTTCTGCGTCGCGCGGCTGATGTAGACGGAGACCGGCTCAAGCGCGAGCTTTGCGTCGGTCGCGGCCTTCACGGCATCGGCCTTCCTGGTCGCCGCCGCCTTGGCGGCCTCCTTCGTGGCAGCCACCGCATCGCGCTTCGGCTGTGCGGCGGCCCTGGCGGCATCGAGCTGCGTCGCCGCGTCGGCGGCCTTGGTGGCAGCCTTCTGCTGCAGTTCCTCGGCCTTGGCGCGGGCCTGATCGGTCTTGGTGGCCGCGAGCTGCTTGTCGGCGAAGGCGAGCTCGGCGTCAGCGCGGGTCTTCTGCTGTTCCAGCTTGCGCAGCAAGGCCGGCAGCGAGGCCGCCTCTTTCGCGGCCACTGTCGCGGCCTTCTTGGTCTCGTCAGCCGCCCGGGCTGCCTCCTCGGCCTCGCCGGAGAGCTTGTCGATCCGGCCCGGCGCCGCCGTAATGGCCTCCCGCTTCGGCATGAACAGTGCGGGATGGACGATGTCGACCGGGGCCGCGTCGTTCGGCGAGATGATCACCCGCATTCCGATGTTGGTCTTCTCGAACAGACCCTCCGCGAAGCCGAACGGCATCCGCACGCAGCCATGCGAAGCGGCATAGCCCGGCAGCGGCCCGCCATGCAGCGCGATGCCGTTCCAGGTGATGCGCTGCATGTTCGGCATCCAGGCGTCGTCATACATGGTCGAGTGGTGGTCCTTGTCCTTCTCGACGATGGCGAAGACGCCGGCCGGCGTCTCGCGTCCCGTCGTGCCGGTGGACACCGGCGCGCGAAAAATCCAGCCGTCTGCGTCGTAGAAGGTGACCTGCTGGCTCTTGATCGACACGATCGCCATGATCGGCTCGCCGGCCTCGCGTGGTGCCACCGCCTCGGCCGGCTGGCGCGGCTGCTTGGCCGCGGTCGCCGGGCCCACAGCCGCAAAGGCGAGCATCGCCGCCAAGGTCACAATTCCGGGAGGCCCCCAACGCCGCATCGCCACGGTGGATTGCGCCGTCGTCATCAGGTTTCTCATGCCATCCTCGGTCGAAATGCCAGTCCGCCGGTCATTGATCAGATTGCGATCTTTGAATTAAGAAATCGCAGCCGCCTTACGTTCCGTCTGTGGCGACATTCGGCACGTTCCGGCGATAAATCTCTCATATACGACGGTTGGCGCAGGCGGAAGGGCGGCGTGCGACCGAAGCTGGCCCTGGCGGGCGCCGCTGCGGCAGAATGTCCGCTATGGGCCAAGCTTGGCAAGTTGCGTCCGGGGATCAGATCAGTTCCGGCAGGCGTTCCGGATCAACGAGGACCCCGATGCTGCGAGGAGTTCTTGGCTGCCTCTTGATGAGGCGGCTCGTTCCTGCGTCAGACCTCGAGCCACTCCTGGCGCACGGCGGCGTTGGCCTTGAGCTCATCCGGCGTCCCTTCGAAGACGACGCGGCCGTGGCCCATGATGTAGACACGTTTCGAGATTCGCATCGCGATCGACAGCTTCTGCTCGACGAGAAGAATTGCGACACCTGCCGCGGCGATGCGGGCAATGAGATCACCAACCTGTTGCACGATCAGGGGCGCGAGGCCTTCGGTCGGCTCGTCGATCATGATCAGATCCGGGTCGCCCATCAGTGTCCGGCAAGTGGTGAGCATCTGTTTCTCGCCACCCGACAGCACGCCCGCGTCCGTATCGGCGCGCGCGGCAAGATTGGGGAACATGTCGAGCATGTCCTGAAGCCGCCATTTTCCGGGACGGCGCGTGTCCTTGATGCCGAGCACGAGATTTTGACGAACAGTCAGGCTCGGGAAAATGTCACGATGTTCGGGCACGTAGCCGAGGCCGAGGCGTGCGATCTTGTAGCTGGGCAGACCGGCGATATCCCTGCCCTTGAAGCGGATCGTGCCTTGCGGCGCCACTTCGCCCATGATCGCCTTGATCGTGGTGGAGCGGCCGACGCCGTTGCGGCCGAGCAGGCTCACGACCTCGCCTGCGGCGACGTCGAGGTCGACGCCCTGGAGAATGTGGCTCTTGCCGTAATAGGCGTGGAGATTCCTGACCTCGAGCATCAGTGGGCTTCCTCGCCGAGATAGGCTTCCTTGACCTTCGGATCGCGCCGGATTTCTTCCGGCGTGCCCGACGCGATGATGTGCCCGTAGACCAGCACCGAGATGCGGTCGGCCAGGCCGAACACGACGCTCATGTCGTGCTCCACGATGACAAGGGTCTTGCCCTCGGTCAGCCGCCGGATCAGCGACACCGCGCGTTCCGTCTCGGCGTGGCTCATGCCGGCGGTCGGCTCGTCGAGCATGACGACGGTGGCACCGCTCGCGATGGTGATGCCGATTTCCAGCTCGCGCTGCTCGGCATAGGTCAAAAGGCCCGCCGGCACGTCGCCCCGGTGCGTCAGATGAATATCGTCCAGGATCCGGGCCGTGCGCTCGCGAACCTCGGGCAGACTATCGACGTTCTTCCAGAACGCGTAGCGATGCCCTGTGGCCCACAGCACGGCGCAGCGGACGTTCTCCCAGACCGTCATGCGGGCGAACACGTTGGTAACCTGGAACGAGCGCGACAGGCCGCGCCGGTTGATCTCGAACGGCCGCAGGCCGGAGATCAAGTCGCCGTTCAGCCGAACCTCGCCCGAGGTCGGCTTGATATGGCCGCTGATCAGATTGAACGTCGTGGACTTGCCGGCGCCGTTCGGACCAATGATGGCGTGCCGCTCACCTTGTGCGACGCTGAGGTTGAGGTCGCGGATGATGTCGACATTGCCGAAGCGCTTTTCGACGGCGCGGACTTCGATGGCTGCCGTCATGCCAGATACCCCCGGTCACGGGCGACCGTGGCGGCCCTGTCCCACGCATCCGCAATCCGCCGCCAGGTCACCCGCGCGGCGAACGCGCCGCCGACAACGAGAACCGCAGCACTGATCCATGTCACCGGCGATTTCGGCTTGAACCCAATGCCGAACAGGTTGATGGCGTCCCCGCCGGAATAGCGCGCGATCGTCTCGATCGTCAGGATCACGCCGAAGGCGAGCGCCGCGGTGGGAACGATCGCGACGAGATAGGACGGGATCACCGTCCACAGCGTCCCGGCGCGAACCAGTGGCCGATGCATCATCACCAAGCCGGCAATACCGCCGGGCGAGAACATCACGATCCCGATGAAGATGATGCCGAAATAGAGCTGCCAGACACTGGTGACGCTGGTCAGCCCGAGCTGGAGATAGGTCACCAGGATCGCGCCGAGGATCGGGCCGAAGAAGTAGGCTGTGCCGCCGATGAAGGTGGAGAACAGCACGAGGCCGGACTGGATCGCGCCGAGATAGGCGGAGTTCGCGATCTCGAAATTGATCGCGGCGAGGCCGCCGGCGATGCCGGCGAAGAACCCTGCAAAGCAGAAGGCGAGATAGCGGACGACATGGGGATCGTAGCCGATGAACTGGACACGTTCAGGATTGTCGCGGACCGCATTGCTGATCCGCCCCAGCGGCGTCCGGGTCAGCGCGTACATCGCCATGGCCGACAACACCAACCAGAACGCGATCAGGTAATAGACCTGAAGCTGCGGGCCGAAGGTCCAACCGAACATCTTTGGCAGCGCGGTGCGGTCCGTGGTGACGCCGGATTCTCCACCGAACACCGAGCGCAGGATCAGCGAGGAGGACGCCACCAGTTCGCCGATACCGAGCGAGATCATCGCGAACACGGTGCCGGCGCGCTTGGTCATGACCCAGCCGATGATCATCGCGAAAACAAGACCACCGATCCCGCCGAACAGCGGAATGAACGGGAGGGGAACCGGCCAGCCATGCGACGTTACCGCATTCATCATGTGGCAGGCAGCAAAGCCGCCAAGGCCATAGTGAACGGCGTGCCCGAACGACAGCAGCCCGGTCTGGCCGAGCAGGATGTTGTAGGAGAGCGCGAAGACGATCGCGATGCCGATCAGGCTGAAGGACGTCAGCGAGCCGCCGGAGGAGAAGATCATCGGCAGGACGATCAACGCGATCACGCCGATCAGCCAGACGCCGTAGAAGCGCAAATTTCCGCCGGCGGGCTTGCCTGTAACGTTCGGCGTCGAGGTCGTTGCAGTCGTCATGACTCGCGCGTCCCCATCAGGCCCATGGGGCGAACGATCAGAATGAGCACCAGCAGCATATAAGGAACGATCGGTGCGACCTGGGCGATCGTGACATTCCAGATGTCGGCGAGGACGGACGGTCCCGCCGACGGATCGAGCGGCCCGAACGCGCTGGCCAGCGAGCCATCGAGCGCCACTGCGAACGTCTGGACCAGTCCGATGACGAGCGATGCGATGAAGGCGCCCGGCAAGGAGCCGAGGCCGCCAAATACGATGACCACAAACAGGATGGGCCCGAGCGAAGCGGCCATGTCGGACTGCGTCACCAAAGCTGGTCCGGCAATGACGCCAGCAAGCCCGGCCAGCGCGCTGCCGACACCGAACACCGCCATGAACACACGCCCGACGTTGTGACCGAGATGCCCGACCATGTGGGGATGGGTCAGCGCCGCCTGGACGATGAGGCCGACGCGGGTGCGCTTGAGCACCACCAGCAGCGCCACGAAGATGACGACCGACACCGCCAGCATGAATATCTTGTAGGCAGGATAATTGGTCGAGAAGATCGTGAAGGCCGGAAAGTCGAGCAGCGCCGGCACGCGATAGTCGAGCGGGCTCTTGCCCCAGATCATCGACACGATCTCTTCGATCGCGAAGGCAAGACCGAAGGTCAGCAGCAGTTCGGCGACATGGCCGTGCTTGTGGGTGTTGCGCAGGCCATAGCGCTCCACCGCCATGCCGATGGCGCCCACCAACAGCGGGGCGAGCACGAGTGCAGGCCAGAAGCCGATCCACTTCGTGAGCTGGAAGCCGAAAAAGGCGCCGAGCATGTAAAAGCTGGCATGGGCGAAGTTGAGCACGCCCATCATGCTGAAGATGACGGTCAACCCGCTCGACAGCAGGAACAGCAGCATGCCGAACAGCACACCGTTCAGGGTCGAAATGACAACAAGTTCAAGCACAGCGCACTCTTGAATATCCTGGCCGCTATGGCCCGGCGAACATTGTCCAACGGATCAGATATTCCGGCCACCGCCTCCCCGCAGCCCGTAACGGCTGCGGCAAGGCGGCGTGCGTGGTTACGGCCGCGTCATCTTGCAGCTCGTGGAGACCATGGCCTGCGGGGTATCGACCTTGGAGACCCCATGCCAGCCCCAGCCGGTGTTTTCCTCGTCGAAAGGATCGTTCGCAGCAAGCTTACCGAAAGAGGAAATATAGATCGGCTGGAAGAACTGGTGGTCATCCTTGCGCATGAAGCCGGTGCCACCGTCGAGAACATCGAACTTCAGGTCCTCGAGCGTTGCCGCCACCTTCACCGGGTCGATCGAGTTGGCCTTTTCGGCCGCGGCCTTGAACATGCGCATCTCGTTGACGGCCCGCGGATACCAGAGCGAGAGGTTGACCTTGGCACGGAAGGCCTTTTCGTAATCCATTGCCGTCTGGTTGCCGGAATTGGCAAAGCCCTCGGTGATCTGGAAGACCTGGTGATCGAGACCGGTCTGCTTGATCGCGGTCGGGCCACCGGCGCCGCCGGCATAATAAGTGTACCAGTTCACCTTCAGACCGGCATCGGCCGCGGCCTTGAGCAGCAGCGCGAAGTCCTGGCCCCAGTTGCCGGTGACGACGCTGTCGGCGCCGGACGCCTTGATCTTGGCAATATACGGCGAGAAGTCCGTAACCTTGAGCAGCGGATGCAGCTCGTCGCCGACGATCTGGATGTCGGGCCGCTTGGCTCCGAGCATCTTGCGCGCGTCGGAGCGCACCGACTGGCCGAACGAATAGTCCTGGTTGATCAGGTACACCTTTTTGATCGAGGCGGTGTCCTTCATGTAGTTGGTGAGCGCCTCCATCTTGATGTCGGAGCTCGCATCCCAGCGGAAATGCCAATAGCTGCACTTCTCGTTGGTCAGGCTCGGATCGACGGCGGCGTAGTTGAAATACAGGACTTCCTTGCCGGGATTGCGGGTGTTGTTCTTGGCGATGAAGTCCGAGAGGGCCGCAGCAACCGACGAGCCGTTGCCTTGGGTGATGTAGCGGACCCCGGCGTCGATCGCCTTCTGGGCCTGCACCAGGCTCTCCTGCGGATTGGTCTTGTTGTCGAGCGGCACGATCTCGACCTTGTGGCCGAGAATGCCGCCCTTGGCATTGAGTTCGTCGGCCAGATATTGGAATGTCTTTAGACCGCCCTCGCCGACGCTGGCTCCGCCTCCGGAGAGCGGATCGATGTAGCCGATCTTGATCGTGTCCTCGGCCCACGCGGCATGACCGAGCATGGGGGCGATCACGGCAATAGCCAAAGCTAGCTTGCGCATTATGACGTTTCCTCGCTGAATTTCGACTTTAGTCGACGGATGAATGCGCTTATTGCTGCGCAATTTCAAACCCATACTGACCAGAACAAGCTTTGATTGACAAGCTCCACAAGACCGCAAAATGCAAAGGCCGACCGTCCATTTTGCGCCCAGAATTCCGCGCTGGGAAATGAAACTTCAGCCGAAGCGCACGGTCATGGCGCGACGATGCCGGCTGGACGTTGGCTAGCCCGTGCCTCTCCAAAGGAGACGAGCCGCTGCCGCTCCTCGTCCCACAAGGCCAGCCGCACGGTCTGCAAACTCTGGAGCAGCGTAATCCGCCCGACACCAGCGAACTGCGGATGGTCGCGCAACACATCCGGCAAGCGATAGCAGGGAATTCGACTGGACAAATGATGGATGTGATGGACGCCGATATTTGCCGTGAACCATCGCAGGACACCCGGCAATTGGTAGTGGGAGCTGCCGTGCAGCGCAGCGTCGTGAAAATTCCAGGTCTTCTCGTGGGCCCAGTGCGTGTGCTCGAACTGGTGCTGGACGTAGAACAGCCAGACACCGATCGACGCCGCCAGAACAATGATCGGCAGATGCACAAGCAGGAACGGCCCATAGCCGACCAGCCGGATCATCGTGACGGCGAGAACCGCGATGGCGGTGTTCGTGCCCATCGTGCTCAGCCAGGGTTTCCAGCCGCCACGCATCACCCCGACCGGCAATCGGTGCTTCAAGATGAACAAATACGTGGGACCGACGCCAAACATCACGATGGGATGTCGATACAAACGATATAGCGTCCGACGCCATCGCGACTGCCCGAGAAACTCGCGCATGGTCAGCGTATCGATGTCGCCCAAGCCCCTGTGATCGAGATTGCCGGAGTTCGCGTGATGGCGTGCATGGTTGTACCGCCAGTAGCCGTATGGCGTCAGTGTCATCACACCGATGGCTCGGCCGACCCAATCGTTCGCAACGCGGCCGCGGAAGAAAGAGCCATGTCCGCAATCGTGTTGGATCATGAAGAGGCGGACCAGCAAACCCGCCGCGGGCACCTCGAGCAGCAGAGCAAACCAATACCCCTGGTCAAGAGCGGCCCAGATCAGAGCCCAGACGATGAAGAACGGTATCGCCGTGATCGCCAGCTCGAAGACGCCGCGCGCATTGTCGGGCTCGCGATAGCGGGCGAGCAACTGCGCCGATGCGCGGATTTCCGGCGTTCCTTGGGTCATATCTGCTCTGCTCCCGAACATGCCATCCAAGAAGCACGGTTATGACCACGGACGCTTGCGGCAGCAGCCCTGAGGTCACGCCCCGCGCTCTCATATTGATCCTTGCCGGGATGTGTAGCTGAGCAATATTGGTCACGCCAGCGCCACGTTTCCGAGACCGGAAGCGTGACGCGATCGCCGACGAGCCGGCGATTTCCGGGAATGTGAGCAATATTGAACAGAGGCCAACGTCGAGGCGCGGCATGCTCACGGCGTCGCGGTCGGCGAATCGGCTGTATCGGCGGCGGCTTCGGGTAGAACATACCCCGCCATATGGGCAGGAGCTTCCTATGTCCGAGGTCTATGCTCGTCCAGAACCCACGCTGATTCCGATACCCCGGCCACCCTGCCCGACCTGCCAGAGCCGCATGATGCTGATCCACGTCAGAGCAAGTTGCGACGGTCCCCATCTGCGGATTTTCGAATGCTCCAAGTGCGGGAACCTCCACAGAATATCCATGGACGATCCGATGAGATCGGCCAGGTAACAGCCGACCCCGAACGCGCGACGAAGCGGCCCTTGCACGGGAGTGCGGAACTCATGGAGGACCGGCATGGGACGGTCGTCCGGCATTGAGCGCAAGCGAGCCGGCCGAAGCGGTCGCCATAATCGGTCGATCGGGGTCGCCTGCGGGAACAAGAACAGAAGCAACATTTGCCTAACGCGCCAGACAACGGGCCTGCTAAGCTGAGGTCCTTCGATCAGGATTTGAAGGCGTCATGGCAAGAGCGGTGAAAAGCACGTTCGACCCGAAACTATTTCTCGCCAAGGTCGGCGAGGGCAAAGCCATATTGAAATTCGACAAGAGCCAGGCCGTGTTCTCGCAGGGTGACGCCGCGGACACGGTTTTCTATATCCAGAAGGGGAGGATCAAGGTTCTCGTCGTCTCCGAGCAGGGCAAGGAGGCCGTGGTCGGAATCATGGAGCCCGGACAATTCTTCGGCGAAGGCTGCCTGAACGGACATCCCTTGCGGATTTCGACGACGGTGGCGATGGAGCAATGCGTGGTCACTTCCATCGCGAAGTCCGCGATGCTTGCGGCACTCAAAAGCGAGCCTAAGTTTTCCGAGTTGTTCATGGGGTATCTGCTCAGTCGAAACAGCCGCATCGAAGAAGACCTGATCGACCAGTTATTCAATTCCAGCGAGAAGCGGCTTGCGCGTCTCCTCCTGCTCCTGGCAAATTTTGGAAAGGATGGCGTTCCTCAGCCGATCGCGGTGCAGGTCAGCCAGGAGACGCTCGCGGAGATGATCGGGACAACCCGCTCCAGGGTCAGCTTCTTCATGAACAAGTTTCGCAAGCTCGGCTTCATTACCTATAACGGTAAGATCGAGGTACATAACTCCCTCTTGAACGCGGTCTTGTATGACAAGCCCGAGATAATAAGGGAAGAGTGAGGCAGTCGAGCGGAAGGATCGAGGGAGCCAAACGCCTCGAGCCGCCTCCTGCGCATCGCGGAACATTCAACGCGCTGTCCGGTTGCCAACAATGGGGCGACCGGCTCTGAGGCGAATTCAGATGCGCCGATACGATTTCGTCGTTGCGATCTCGGCGGTCGTGGCGCTCGTGTCACCCTCACCCATCCTGCAATGATATGAAGGTCCCCATGAAGAAGCCGATCGCACAAACCGATGAGAGTGAGCCGAGAATCATTCAAAGGGCTGACGTAGCACCGGCCGATGGCTTCTCGCTCGTGGTCGATGGTCAATTCAAGACTCGTTACGATAACGAAACAGCTGCTCGAGAAGCCGCCGCGGATCTGTTGGGCAGGTTTCCAATGCTGCAAATCCTGGTCTACGATGCGGCGACCGGGATGCGGTCGCCGCTACAATAGATTCTCGCCCAAATGTCCAGGACGGGCAATTCGCGACTGGAGCCCCGCGCCGGGTCTTGTTGTGGGCTTGCGCGAAGTGTTCGTGAAGTCTCGGGGAATGGGCGATCGTCCTCCTTGGGACGAATTGGACGAGGTGTCGAAGATCATCCGACTGCGAGTGTATCGCTGCTCGGATTTCCTCGTTGTTGGATGCGTATCCGCTCACGACACACCTCCCATCAACGACTCTTTGGCGGTGCACCGGTGACCGCCTATCGGACCGCAACCCGGACTTTCGCCTGTTCCTCGGCCAGACGCTTCAAGAGCCATTGCCGCCGGGTGTCGTCTTTGGCCAGGTCGAGCTGCCTCCTGAAGATTTTCAGGTTTTCGAGGTAGATGAATTGTTCCAGGTCCTCCATTTGGTGCACTCGCTCAGGTCGGTGGCCTCAAATCGTGACTGGCGAGCCAGAGAATCGCAGCCGACTTCATCGGATCGATTTCGACTGTCGCGGTGCGAAAGCGATGGTACCCGGGGCACTCGGACGTTCTGACGCTAAATGCGGATGGGTCGGGCATCCTCGCCAGGCACATGTGTTCGCCGATGGCCGGTACAAGTGACGGGCCGGGTGAAGGGGAATATTGCAATTGCATGCGACGCGTCCTCGAGATCAGGCGGGAGCGTTACAGACTCTCAGTCACCGATAGCTGCCGATAAGGGGCGGTGATCATGACAGCATGAGCCCCCAGTTCCGAAGTTGCTGATCAATATTGCTCAATCGAGCAGAATCCCCGACCTCCTCGCCTGGAGCGCGCCGCATCTTCGCTTCCGGCGAGGCACGGCAAGTCTACAGAGAGGGCCGAGCCTCATCGGAAATCGCAGCTAGACGCCCAGCGCCTTCCGGTTGAAGGTTCGCAGGAAACGCAGCGACAGCGTCCGCACGTTGGCGACGTTCAGCAGCCACGCCGCGGCGGCATAAGCGAGCCCGCCGGCGAGGCTCACGACGATGAGCGGAACGAAGCCGGAGCCATTGACCTGCGATCGTGCCACGAGGATAGCGGCCGCCATCGCCGCGGCAGAGACGGCAACGCCGGCGAGGCGGTGGAGGTCGAACGGCACCGGATGGGCGCGATGCATCAGGACGACGGCAACGAGGAAGCCGATCGCTTCGGTCGCGAGCGTCGCCAGCGCCGCGCCGTAGAGGCCGTAACCGGCCACCAGCACGAACATCAACGCCACGCTGACGACCAGCGTCAGGAACGACTGCGCCGCAAGCATGAACGGCCGCTCGGCGAGCTGGAAGCTGATCTGCACATAGAACTGATTGGCGATGCCGAAGAAGCGGGCGAGCACCAGGGTCGGCAGCAGGGCCGACACGCCGGCGCGGAAGTCGACGCCGACGAGCGTGCCGGCGACCTGGTCGGCTGCGAGCGCGAGCCAGACGGCGACGGGCGTGACCACGATGAGCAGAAGTTCGAGGCTCTCGGTCAGCCGCTCCCGCGTCGTCTCGGTGTTTTTCTCCGACAAAGACCGGAACACCAGCGGCACGGTCGCCGCGGCGACGCTGGAGGCGATCATGACCATGAACTGTCGCGGCAGATCGGCGGCGACGCCAAAGATGCCGGCGGCGTCCCTGCCGAGCAAATAAGCCACGATGAGCCGGTCGCAGGCCGAATAGACCGCAACAGACAATCCGGCCAGCGTCAGCGGCAAGCCGTAGCGCGCGAGCAGCATGAACTGGCTGCGCTGAAAGCGCGCGATCCTGGTGCGGTCGCCGACGAGGTTCAGGATGATCCCGGTGAGCGAACCCAGGCCGAATGCGGCGAGCAGTCCCAATCCACCCCAGCCGAGCCAGATGCCGAGCAGGCCGAAACCGACGCTCGACACGCTGCGCACGATCGAGATCGCCGCGAATCTGTAAGGGCGAAGTTTGGCGCGCTCGAACTCCTGGCCGACATCGACGGCATTCGCCATGATCGCGACGAACATGCTGGCAAGCAGCAGTCCAACGCTGAGATCGCTGCGGAACAGGAAGACCAGCGGCGTGGTGGCGCAGAGGACGGCAACGGTGAGCGCGAAGGCGACCATTGCAGTGCCGCGAAAATCCACCTCGGCCGACATCGCCTGATATCGCGACACCGAGAGCTTGATCCAGGCGAAGAAGATCGCGCCCAGGATGCCGGCCAGGCTGATGCCGACGACATAGACGCCGTACTCCGCCGGCGTCAGCAGCCGCGTGTAGGCCGTGACGGCGAAGAAGCCCACCGCCGCAGGCAGGATGTAGGCGACCAGGTAAATCGAGAAATGGCGGTTCAGCATGCGAGCACGGGACCGGCAACGTTGTTGCGAGTGTGACGGCCGTTCATCAATTGGACCATGGCGGGGCGAACGAACTGCGCCGCAGCATCCCTCAAGAGTGTCACATAAGTCTGGAGATCGGGCGGCGAATGCGGCTTTGAGGCCGCTTTCGCGCGTTAGCGTTAAATTTGCCCTTCCCTGACGGGAGGGCCGATCACCGCAAGGAACCGTGATTCGCAGATGGCAAAGTTAACCCAACGAGGGAAAACCCCGGCGTTGCAAGGCGTCGCTTGGTACGATGGCGCGTTGGCTCGATAAGGAATGCCGTGACCAGGCTCGACAGACGCGAATTTCTCCTCGGCAGCGCCGCAGCACTCGCGGCGGGCACATCGGCGTCGGCAGCGCCGGCGTCGGCAGCGCCGGCGTCGAAACTCGCCCAGCGTAGTCCGGGATTTGGCGCGGCGGCCACGCTCTGGGATCTGCAAGCCGATCCCAGGCTCGGCGAAGCCATCAGCACCTATTGCACGCAGGTGGTTCCGGTGCTCGAGCTGAAATGGCCGATGCTGCGTCCCGACGCACACACCTTTGCCTTCGAACGTGCCGACGCGATCCTGGATTTCGCCCGGCAGAACGACCTGACGATGCGCGGCCACGCGCTCGCCTGGTATCACGACATTCCGGACTGGACCAAGCAGATCAAGGATTCCAAAGGCGTCGAGCGTGCCTATGTCGACCACATCGGCACCGTCGTCTCCTATTACAAGGACAAGCTGACGTCGTGGGACGTCGTCAACGAGCCGATCCCGGACAATCCGCGCAGTCCAAAAGACCGGCGCGACTCGTTCTGGACGCAGCACCTCGGCAACGGCTGGATTCCGCTGGCGTTCCGCACGGCCGCCGCGGCCGATCCCTTCGTCAAGCTCGCGATCAACGAATACGATATCGAGTCGGCGAAGGACACGTTCATTGCGAAGCGCGCGGCCTACCGCAATCTCATCATGGACCTGCTCGACCAGGGTGTGCCGTTGCACGCCGTGGGACTGCAATCGCATCTGCATGCCGAGCTCGAGATCGACACCCATGGGCTCGCGGAATTCGTCACCGAACTGCGCGCCTGGGGCCTCGAGGTGCTCGTCACCGAACTCGATGTCGACGACCAGAAGCTGACGGGGACGCCGGCGCAGCGCGATGCCATCGTCGCCAAGCGCGTCGAAGATCTCCTGACCGCGATCTCGACCAGCGGACCGGTACGCTCGATCCTGACCTGGGGCCTCTCGGACCGCTATAGCTGGATCAACGGCACCTTTGCCCGCGCCGACAAGCAGCCGAACCGTCCCCTGCCGCTCGACGGCGAGTTCAAGCCGAAGCCGTTCATGAACGTGATCAGAAAATTCACGCGAGACGTGTAGTAAGCGGCTTTATTTTGAGCATGATCTTTCCGGAAAACCGCTGCACACTTTTCCGGATCATGCTCTAGCGCGTCTTCGGCGTCTCGAATTCGGCCTCGTCGCCCATGTGATCGGGCGAAAGGCTCGGACCGCGACGGTCGCGCGAGGCGAGGCGGAAGACGTCGCGGATGTCGTCAACCGAGGTCGACGAATAGGACTGGATGCAGAGCGCCACCTGGTCGGGCGAAGCGGCGCGCATCATCGCTTCGATGGCCGGGCGGTCGAGGCGCGTGTCGTCCCAATGCGAGACCGCGATGCTGTCTTCCGTAACCCGATGGGTGGCCAGATGTGCGGGCGAGCTCGCGACGAAATGGCCATAGAGCAAATACTCCGAAAACTTCTTCTTCCGGCACAGTGCCAGAACCCAGTTCAACCCCGTTGCCGACTTGATCGCGTCGGTCATCGCGCGCGCGGTGTCCTTGTCCCAGACCAGCGCGTTGCCGACATAGTCGTCCGCGGGGAAGGACCGGTCCTTGATGCCAAGCAGTTGATCGACGGTGCGGAGCCACAGGACATGTAAGGGGTGGGCGGCGTCGATCCCGTTGCGCGCGACGAACAGCGGCGTCTTCTCACCGCCGGCATATTGGCCAACGTCGAATTCGCGGAAGAAAAGATTGTCCGAGTCCAGGATGCAGACACGCTGCTCGGGCGCGTTGAGGACGCCGGCGATCTTGAGGATCTGCTGGATGTGCCAGCCATGAACAGGTGACGACAGCAGCGAGAGCCAGACGCGCCGCTTGCTGATGAACTGGAGAGCCGGCGGCAGCGCCCACAGCCATTTCGGCAAATAGCGCGAGGCCGGAACGATGACACGCTTGTCGGAAGCGAACCGCGCGAACAGCGGCAAATCCTCATCGTTAACGAGAACATAATGCCGCGTATAGCCCGTCAACCAGGTGTCGATGCTCTCGCTGAGCAGCGAAAAGCGTTCGATATCCTTGGCGTAGCTGGCAGTCAGCAGGGCAACGGAATGCATGGCGCGCGCTCGTATGGCGATCAGGCCGCAGTCATACCCTCGGCTGGAGCCGTTGGAAACTTACATTCGCGATCAAGGTAAAACGTAACGAAGCATTAGCCATCCGACGGCAACCCCTGCTCGATGCCGCGAAAGCGCAGCGGCGCCAGCGCGGAGGCGCGCTGCCACCAGTCGGCGACGCGGTCGTCGAGCGCGGTCACACCTCGACCCTGGCCGGGGAAGATCCGGATCTGCTGCACCGCCTCGGCTTCGAACCCCTTGCCCTTGCGGGTGATCTTGAGGGCGGCGCCTTCGCGGTCCCGCTGGGTCAGCGGCACCAGAAGGCGGCCGCGCGGACGAAGCGACCGAAGCCAGAGCGGATGCGGCTGCGAGAAGCCGGCATGAACGATGATCACGTCGGCGGGTTCGCCGATGTCTTCGCATCCGTCACCATGGACGACCGCGACGTTGCGATAGGCGCCAAGATAGGTCGCGGCGCGCGCTGCAAGCCGCTCGTCGCATTCGATTGCCTGCACCCTGCCCTTTGGGCCCACGATCTTCGACAGCACGGCCGAGAAATAGCCGAGCCCGCAGCCGATCTGGACCACACGGTCTTTTTCCCGGACGTCGAGCAAATCGATGAAGTGCGCCCAGAGGCTCGGCAATCCGGTATCGAGCTTGCGGCGCGCATCGATCGCGACCAGCACATTGTCCTGGAGATGAACGGGATCGGCATCTGGCGTCTGCCGATAGAGGCGCGCCGCCTCGCTCTTGATGCGCCAGGGTCCCTTGGCCAGAAACTTTTCGCGCGGAACGGTGGCGAGGGCGTCGAGCAGGCGCGTTGAGGAGATCCGCTCGCGCTTTGCGATCAGCTCCACGTAACGCGCACGCGCGGCGGCAAGATCGCTCATCTCACGGGATCGGCCTGTTCGCGAACAGGCGCGTTCGCGCCGAGCTCGTTGATCAGTTGCATCGCCTGTTTCAGGTCCGGCGTGTAAAAGCCCTCGCTGAACTTGCCGACGATCGGTGCGAGCAGGAGACCTGCGTGCTCGCGCTTGCCGGCTTCGAGCGACAGGCGCGCGAGGCTGACAGCGGTGCGAAGCTCCCAGGACAACGCGCCCTGCTTGCGCGCGATCTCCAGCGACAGGTTGAACAGGTCCTCGGCCTCCTGCACCGAGGCCGGATTCCCGTCCGACAGGGTGATCTCGCCTTGCAGGCGGTAGACCTCGGCGAGGTAGGAGTGGTCGCCGGTCCGTTTTGCGGTCGCGAGCGCGCCGTCCAGCGCGCGCAAGGCGGCATCGCGCATTCCGACCTTGGCATAGGCCTCCGCGAGCAGGCAGCGGAACCAGCAGCCGGCGAGCCAGGAATCCATCGCTTCGTATTCGTCGAGGCCGAACCGCATCTGGCTGAGGCCCTCGTCGGCCTCGCCGAGCTGCGCCAGCGCCCAGCCGCGCAGGATCGCCGCCTGCTGCTTCCAGTGCAGGAAATTGTGCTCGGTGGCGATGATCATGGCGCGGTTGGCGTGGTCGCGCGTGCCCTCGACATCGCGCAAATGCTGGCAAAGATAGGCGCCGAACACGAGTGCGAAGGCGAGCGTGAAGGGGTGGCGGATCTTCTCTGCGTTCGCGATCGCCTGCTCGCTGTGCTGGCGCGCCGCATCGGGCCGGCCGAGGAACCACAGGAGATAGCCGAGATAGGACAGCGAGACGACGCCGGGATCGGTGCCGTGCCGCTCCATCAGATCGGAGTGCAGATCGGGGCTGTAGAGGTTGATGCAGCGATGCAAATGATGCTGGGACGCGGCAAAGCGGCCGCGATAGAGCATGGTCATTGCGATCGAGCGGTGCGCCTCGATCAGATAGCCGGTCTGCTGCGCCGGCTGCGTCCGCTCGTTCAGCCGCTCGCGCTTGGCGAACTTCAACAGCTCGACGCTGAGATCGTGCGCGCGGGTGAGATCGGCGCGGATGAAATGACAGACCCAGAGCCCGCGCGTGGCGGCGAAGGCCTTTTCGTCGTCGTCGAGCTGCTGGCCGAGTTCGAGGGCGCGGACGTAGTTCTCCTCGACCTCCTGCACGGCATAGCCCTTGGCGGCGATCAGCGCGTTGCCGAGCGCGATGCGCAGCTCGAGCTCCATCTCGTCGGCGCCCTGCATGCGCGCATTGGCCTGCACGACGCTGAGGCCGCGGCCCAGATGCCCGATCGCCTCCAGATTGGCGCCGCTCTTGGCCGCCTGCTTGCCGGCCTTGAGCCAGAAGCTGGCGGCGCTCTCGCTCTGGCCGGATTCGGTCATATGATGGGCCAGCAGTTCCGGTTCGCGTTCGGTCTTCTCGGGATACATCTCGGCGAGCACCTGGGCGATCCGGGAATGCAGCTTGCGCCGCTCGCTGTGCAGCAAGCTCGCATGCGCGGCGTTCTGGATCATCACGTGCTTGAAGGAATAGAGTGCGTCGGGCGGATGGCCGCGGCGCATGATCAGCCCGGCCTCCTCCAGATGATTGAGCGCGGCCTCGATCTGTTCGGCGGGCGTGTTGGCGACCGCGTGCAGTGTCTCGTAGGAGAATTCGCGGCCGATGGTGGCGCCGATCTGCGCGATCCGCTTGAACGGCCCCATCCGGTCCAGCCGCGCCATCAGCGAGTCCGTCAGCGTCGCCGGGATCGCGAGCTGCCGCCACGGGCCCGACAGCACGTAGCGCCCGTGCCGTTCGGTCAGGAGGTTGGATTCGAGAACCGTCTTGGTCAGCTCTTCCAGGAACAGCGGCACGCCGTCGGTCTTGACGATGATCTCCTCGATGACCTCCTTGGGAAGCTCGCGTCCCGCCACGCGCTCGACCAGCGTCGCGCGCAGCTGCCGGCTCAACCGGTTCAGCACCAGCGTGGTGATGTGCGAATGGGCGCTCCAGCTCGGCTGGAATTCGGTGCGCGCGGTGATGATGACCAGGATCGGCCGGTTCTGTGCCCGGTCGACCAGCAGATCGATCACCTCGCGGGAAGTCGGGTCGATCCAGTGCAGATCCTCGAACGCGACCACCAGCGGCTGCTCGCGCGCAAGACCGAGGAAATGATTGACCAGCGCCGCGACGGTCGCATCCTTTTGCTGCTGCGGCGACAGCTCCAGCGGCGGATAGCGGTCAGCGGTCGGAATGGACAACAGCGCGGCAAACAGCGGCGCAACCTGCTCGATGTCGCCATGAGCGGCGGCGATCGCGGTCTCGAGGCTCGCCAGCGACTGCGCGGACGCATCCTCGCGATCGAGACCGAGGGAGAATTTGAGCTGCTCGGCGAAAGGATAGAACGCGGTGGAGGTGTAATAGGGCGAGCACTGGAACGAGACCTGTCCATGGCGGTCGCCCGCGATCCGCTCGAATATCTCCTGGATGATGCGCGACTTGCCGATGCCGGGCTCGCCGAACTTGACCACGACCTGGCCGTCGCCGTCCTTGACCTGCTGCCAGCGCCCCATCAGCAGCGCAATCTCCTCCTCGCGATTGACGAGCGGGGTCAGCCGCGTGCCCATCGCGGCGGCGAAGCGCGTCTCCACCCGCGAGGCGCGCATCACGTGCCAGGCCTGCGCTTTCTCCGAGATGCCCTTCAGCGCGTGGACGCCGAGATTGCGGTAGTCGAACTTCCCCTTCAGCAGCGACTGGGTCGAGGCGGAAATCACCACGCCGTTGGGCGGCGCCAGGCCTTGCAGGCGCGCGGCGAGATTGACGGTTTCTCCGACCGCGGAGTCGCGCTCTTCGGTGCCCTGTCCGACGAGGTCGCCAACCACGACGAGACCGGTCGCGATGCCGATGCGGACGGCGGGTGAGTGGCTGAGCGCACCACGCGGCTCGATCGCGCGGGCGGTCGACAGCACCCGGACGATTTCCAACCCCGCACGCACGGCGCGCTCGGCGTCGTCCTCATGTGCGGTCGGATAGCCGAAATAGACCAAAATACCGTCGCCGACGAAGCGGGCGGCAAAACCTTCGTAATGCTTCACCACGCGGACACAGGTCTCGCGGAAGCTCGCAATCATGTCGCGTACGTCTTCCGGATCGAACTGCACCGAGAGCGAGGTGGAATCCACCATGTCGCAGAACATGGTGGTGAGCTGGCGCCGCTCGGCGCCGACCTCGGTCCGGATTGGCGGGCGCGCCGCCGCGTCGGGCTTCTCTGCGGTTTCGGCCCGGAACAACGCGGTCATGGCCCGCTGGAGCCGCTTCCGATCGCCGAGCGGCAATCCGAGCTCGACCAGATCGGTTTCGGTCAGGTCCGCCATGACATCGAGATCGAGACGGTGCTGCGCGAAGAGATCGGCATAGTGGCTGAGACCGATGCCCTCGAGCCAGCGCTTCAGCCCGCCTTCCGTTCCCGTGCCCAGCTCATTCTCCAGCATGGTGATTCTGCCCGACCAATCACTCCGTCGAAGCGCTTAGGACCCCTCAACCACAGATTTTGGGGCCAAAACTTCACCTCAGACTGGACGCGTTCCCTTACTTCTTGGAAGAATAGCCCAATCGGATCAAAAGGGAACGGAATTGTCGGACGCCACACGCCCAGCGCCGCAGGGATCAGCCAGCACGACGGCCGAAACGAAGATATTCGCGCATATCGGCGGCCTTCTCGATTTCCATGCCCGCAAGACGCCGGCGGCCCCCGCCCTCCTCGCCCCTGGCCGGCCGGTCCTCAACTACGGCGGGATTGGCGACCGGACGCAGGATCTCGTCCGCACGCTGCGCGGACTCGGCATTGCCCCTGCCGACCGCATCGCGGTTGGGCTGCCGCGCGGTGCCGACAGCGCACTGGCCCTGATCGCGGTCGCCTCGAGCTGTGCTTGCGTCCCCGTCAATCCCGATCTGACGGCGGACGAGCTGCAACGCTATTTCAGCGAATTGAAGCTGACGGCACTCGTCACCCGGGCCGACACGAACTCGGCGAGCCGCGATGTCGCCAAGACGCTCGATATCGCTGTGATCGATTTCGTGCCGGGGTCGCACGACGATCTCGGCGGCTGCACGTTCGTCGGACCGGCGGTTGGACCGGCGAGCACCGCCGGCGCCTCGCGCGGCGACGATGATGCGTTCATCCTGCTGACATCGGGCACGGCGGCGCGGCCGAAGATGGTGCCGCTGACGCATCGCAACGTGTGCCTGTCCGCCTACAATGCCGGCCGCGTGCTGTCGCTCGCGCCCCACGATCGTCTGCTCAACGTCCTGCCGCTGTTTCACGCCCATGGTTTGATCTCCGGCCTGCTGACGGCGCTGGCCGCGGGCTCCAGCGTGATCTGTACCGACGGTTTCGACGCATCCTCCTTCTTCGGCTGGATGCGGCAGCTGCAACCGACCTGGTACACGGCAGTGCCGACCATCCATCGCGCGCTGCTGACGGCGGCGGAAGCGAACCCGGACCTTGCCCGATCGTCGTCGCTGCGCGTGATCCGCTCCGCCTCGGCCTCGCTTGCGCCCGCGATCCTCGACGGGCTGGAGGCGACGTTCGGCGTTCCCGTGCTCGAAACCTACGGCATGACGGAGGCGGCCTCGCAGATCGCGGCCAACCCGTTCGAACTGCGCAAGATCGGATCGGTCGGCCGCGCCGCGGGCCCCGAGATCGCAATCATGGACGAGGCGGGCCGCGCGCTCGCGAGCGGCGAGCATGGCGAGATCATGCTGCGCGGACCGAACTTGAGCCGCGGCTACTTCAATGACGAGGCGGCGACACAGGCCGCCTTCCGCAACGGCTGGTTCCGGACCGGCGATCTCGGCTATCTCGACACCGACGGCTATCTCTTCATCGTCGGCCGTATCAAGGACGTCATCAACCGCGGCGGGCAGAAGATCTCGCCCCTGGAGGTGGAAGAGGTTCTGCTCAGCCATCCGGCGGTGCTGGAGGCCGGCGTGTTTGCCGTCCCGCACCAAAAGCTCGGCGAGAACGTCGCCGCCGTCGTGGTGCTGCGGCCGAATTCCGAGGCGACCTCTGACCAGTTGCGCCAGTTCGCGCGAAAGCGGCTCGCGGCCTACAAAGTGCCGAGCCTGATCCGCAGCGTGGCGACGCTGCCGAAAGGCGCCAGCGGCAAGGTCAAGCGCAATGCGCTCGCCGAGCTGATCGCAACAATGGGCGGCGGCGAGGAGGCCCGCCTGCCGCGCAACGCGCTGGAGACCCAGCTCGCCGGAATCTGGGCCAATTTGCTGGAGCTGCCGCAGGTCGGGCGCGATCAGGACGTCTTTGCGCTCGGCGCGGACTCGCTCGCGGTGACGCAGATGCGCTCGCGCCTGCGCGAACGCTTCAATGTCGACTTCTCGTTCGAAGACATCTTCGATTGCGCCACGGTCGCCGCGCTTGCGGCCCGGCTCGAGACCGCCGCAACCCATCGCGAAACGATGCTGCCGGCCTGGCGCCAGGCCGCTGAAGCAGGCGCGCCGCTGTCGTTCCAGCAGCAACGGATGTACGTGCTCTCGCGGCTCGATCCGACCCGCTACAATTATAACGTCGTCGAAGTCGCGCTCCTCAGGGGCCAGGTCGACGTCGCCGCGCTTTCTACTGGCCTCGCCTCGGTCTCTGCGCGCCATGAGGCGTTGCGGTCGGTCATCATCGAGCGCGAGGGCGAGCCGGTGCAGCTTGTGCTGCAATCGCCGCCGCGGTTCGAGCGGATCAAGCTCAAGCCCTGCTCCGCGGACAAGCGAGCCGCTGTTATCGGGCGCGAAGCGCTCCGGCTCGCGCAACATCCGTTCGACCTTGCGCGCGAGGCGCCGCTGAAGGTCACGCTGCTCTCGTTCGACAAGAGCAGCCACGCGCTGGTGGTCAACGTCCATCACCTCGTCACCGACGGCTGGTCGCAGCGGCTGTTCTGGGAAGAACTCGCCGCCCATTATTCGGCAGCGCGCGAGAACGACGTGGCGGCACTGCCTTCGCCCGCCTTCCAGTACCGCGACTTTGCGCTCTGGCAGCAGAGCTGGGCGCAGACGCCGGCCGCAAAAGAGCAGCTTGATTACTGGCGGACGCAGCTCGACGGCGTCACCACGCTGCCGCTGCGGACCGACCGGCCAAGGCCGGAGGTCTGGAGCGGTCACGGTGCCCGTCGCTATCTCGAATTCTCCAGGACTCTGTCGGCCGACCTGCGCGCGCTGAGCCAGAACCAGGGCGTCACGCCCTTCATGACCCTGCTCGCGGTATTCCAGTGCCTGCTGTTCCGCCACACCGGACACGAGGACGTCGCGACCGGCTCGCTGATCGCCAACCGCAACCAGATCGAGAGCGAGCGCCTGATTGGACTGTTCGCCAACACCCTGATCCTGCGCAACGATTTTAGCGGCGATCCGAGCTTCGGCGAATTGTTGCGCCGGGTACGGCAGGTCACGCTCGATGCCTACCGCAATCAGGATCTTCCGATCGAAGAAGTCCTGCGCGCGCTTCAGATCGCGCGAAGGAGCGACGGCAATCCGCTGTTTCGGATCATGTTCATCCTCCAGAACGCCTCGATCGAGGCGGCATCTTTCTCTGGTCTGTCGACGCGGCGGATCGAGATCGATCCAAAGGTGGCGCGATTCGACATCACACTCGAACTGGTCGAGGCCGACGGCCGTTTCACCGGCTTCTTCGAATACGCCACCGATCTGTTCGACGCGGCGACGATCGAGGGCGTGGCCGCCCAGTTCAAGACCCTGCTCAAATCCGTCATCGCCGATCCGGAGCAGCGCATCTCGCACCTGCCGCTCCTGACCGAGGCCGAACGCCGGCAGCTGCTGGCGAAGGGCCGGGGCGTGCCGGCCAATTTCAGCACGCGCGGCAATTTGAGCGAACGTTTCGACCGCCAAGCCAAAAAGACGCCGAACGCGATCGCGGTGTCGGACGGCCGCACTTCCCTGAGCTATCGCGAGCTGGCTCGCCGCAGCCAGGCGGCGGCGCGCTGGCTGGCCCGGGAAGGCGTCGGCGCCGAGGCCGTGGTCGCCTTGCTCGCGGATCGCGGGCCCGACCTGCTCGCCGCGATGATCGCCGTGCAACGCGTGGGCGCAGCCTTCCTCAATCTCGATCCCGAGCAGCCGCCGGCACGACTCGCAACCATCCTCGGATCGAGCTGCGCCCGCGTGCTGCTGACCGGACGCGCGCAATCATCCATGGTCGAGGCGCTGCTCGAACCGCTGGTCGAGCGCATCCAGGTGGCCGAGCTCGAGGACGCGATCGCGCCAGCGTCGACCAAGCCGGCCCGCGCGGCGCGGCGCGCGGCTTCGAGCCTCGCCTATCTCATCTACACCTCCGGGTCCTCCGGCGCGCCGAAGGGCGTCATGATCGAGCAGCGGGGGCTTTCGAACCATCTGGCCTCGCTCATCTCCGAGCTGAACCTCTCGGCCAGGGACGTAATCGCGCAGACCGCGCCGCAGAGTTTTGTCGTCTCGGTGTGGCAGTTCCTCGCGGGGCCCATGGTCGGCGCGCGCGTCCATGTCTGCGGTACCGCGATCGTGCGGGACCCGATCTTGCTCGCGCGGGAGATCGAGCGCGAGGGCATCACGGTGCTCGAGATCGTCCCATCGCTGCTGCGCGTGATCCTCGATCGCATGGACGAGGCACGGGTCCGGCGCGCCTTTGCGAGGCTGCGCCTTCTGATCTCGACGGGCGAGCCGCTGCCCGTCGATCTCTGCAAGGCCTGGTTCGCCCGCTGTCCGAAAGTGCCGCTGATCAATGCCTATGGTGCGTCGGAATGTTCCGACGACGTCTCGCTGCATCGCCTGACCAAGGCACCGGCGACCACGACGGGCAACGTCCCGGTCGGCGCGCCGCTGCCGAACACGCAGCTCTACGTGCTCGACGCAAGCCTGCAGCCGCAGCCGGTCGGCGTGACCGGCGAGCTCTGCATCGGCGGCGCCGGTGTAGGCCGCGGCTATGTCAACGATCCCGCGCAGAGCCGGCAGCGCTTCCTGCCCGATCCGTTCTCGCGCCAGGCCGGCCGCCGGCTGTACCGGACCGGCGACCTCGCCCGCCGCCGCGCCGACGGCACGATCGAATGCCTCGGTCGCGCCGACCATCAGGTCAAGGTCCGCGGCTACCGTATCGAGCTCAAGGAGATCGAGAACGCGCTTGCCGACCATCCGAGTGTGCGCGCGGGCATCGTCGAGCCGCGTCGCGAGGCGAGCGGCGATGTCAGGCTGATCGCCCATATCGTCGCAAGCTCCGGCAGCCGCAGCAGCGCCAGCGAGCTGCGCGAGTTCCTGAAGAGCCGGCTGCCGGGCCATGCCATCCCGTCCGCGTTCCTGTTCCTGGACCAGGTGCCGCTCAACGCCCATGGCAAGATCGACCGGACCGCGCTGCTGGCGCCGGCGCAGCAGGAAGCGTCCGGACCGGATGCGGCCGTGCCGGCGCGGCGCTTCACCGAAAAGGTGTTGTCCGACATCTGGATCGACCTGCTGAAGGTCGAGAGCCTCGGCGTCACCGACAATTTCTTCGACCTCGGCGGCCATTCGCTGCTGGCCGGCCAGGCGATGGCGCGCGTCGCTCGGGCGCTCGGCGTGTCGCTGCCGATCAAGACCATCTTCGAGGCACCGACGATCGAAGAGCTTGCCCGGCGGGTCGACGAGGCCGTGGCTGCAAAGCCGCGCAAGCCTGCCGCAAGTTTGGCAAGGTTGGCTGGAGCGAGCCTGGCCGAAAGCGGCCCTCCCACGCTCTCGATCGCGCAGGACCAGATGCTGCGGATCGAGCAGAATCTTCCGGGTCTGCCGCTGTTCAACCTGCCTTTCGCGTTCCGTCTCCGGGGGCCGCTCAATCGGGCCGCGCTGGCGCAGGCGGTGGACGACGTCGTGCGCCGGCACGAATCGCTGCGGACCCATTTCGGCTGGAGCGGCGGGGAGCCCGTCAGCCGCGTCGCCGCGCCCGGCGCCCTCGGCCGTGTCCTGAGTGTCGAGACGATCGGCGACGGTCAGCCCCACGACAACAAGCGGCGCAAGGCCCTGGAACTCCGCAAGATCGTTCTCCTGATCGAACAGGAGGCCTATGCCCCGATCGACACCACGCGCGCACCGCTGCTGCGCGCTCGGCTGTTGCGGCTCCACGACGGCGATCATGTGTTGCTGCTGACGCTGCACCACGCCGTCGTCGACGGCTGGTCGATCGGCGTGCTGTTCGAGGAATTGTCCAATCGCTATGCGGCGCTGGCCGGCTATCCGTCGGTGCCGCTGCCGAAACTGCCGCCGGCCTTTTCGGACGTCGCGCGCTGGCAGCGCTGGTGGTGCGGCACCGATGCCGCCCGCCGTCAGGCGGCCGACTGGACGGAGAATTTGCGCGGGGCGGCCCCCCTCTTCGAAGGCGAATCAAGCCCGGGCGCGTCCACGGGGCACCATCCGGTCAGCCTCGAGCGTGAGCTGATCGGCCGGCTCACGGCTTTCGCCAGCCAGCACAATTGCACGCTGTTCATGTGCCTGCTGACCGGCTTGAAAGCCCTGCTGCTGGCGCGGACCGGCCGCAACGACATCTCGATCGCCACCGCCATGGCCAATCGCGCCCAGCCGGACACCGACCGGATCGTCGGTCCGTTCGAGAACACGGTGATCGTTCGCACCAAAATCACGCCGGAGCTGTCGTTCGCGCAGGCCGTGGCCCGGGTCCGTCAGAGCGTGCTTGACGCGCATGCGCGCCAGGAGCTGCCGTTCAGCATCCTGGCCGACCATCTGGAGCGGGAGGGGGTGGATCCAGCCTCGCTGCTCCAGGTCTATTTCACCCTGCAAAATCCGCTGCGCCAGCCGCTCGATCTGCCTGATCTCACGACAGGGTCGATCGGCAACATCGCCCGCGAAGGCCAGCCGGTGCTGCCGATCGACCAGACCTGGCTGTCGCTGATGCTCAAGGAGCGCCCGACGGGAATCACCGGTTCATGCAATTACAAGAGCGAGCTGCTCGACGGCGCTACGGTCGGCCAGTGGATGGAGAATCTCGTCGCGCTGCTCGGGGCCGCCCTCGCCCAACCCAACGCGCCGCTCGGCCGATTGCTCAATCGCAGGGCGGCATGAACCGGCTGTACAGCACGGGCGAATACTGGTTCACTCGCCAAAGCTGTGAATGACCAAGTTGCATCTTGATTATTTGGCGCCATCGCGCAAGATTATTCTCGCGTTTTGATTTGGACGATTATTTTCAACCGGGGGAGTTTGTTATGGGTTTCATCAAATTTACCAAGGGCACCTCGTTGAGCGACAAGGACCGCAAGGCCCTGCAGAAGCTGCTCGGCGCCGAGAAGAAGAAGCTGCAGTCCGCGCTGAAGGACGTCGACGCCAGCATTTCGATGCTGGGCGGGTCCAAGAAGGCCAAGAAGAAGAAGTAAGACTCGTCGGCCGGGACGCCGCACGAATCTTCAGGCTTCAGTTTTCGGGCTTCAGTTTTCAAATTTGGCCGCTCGCGTGTCGAGTTGGGGTCTCGCACAAGCTTGCGCCCGTAAACCGGCCAGCAATCGACAAGGATTCGCCCGAGTGGACCGCTAGAAGCGGTCCGCGCAGTTGATTCTTGCTCAGTTGATTCTTCGGTCATGGCAGGGGATTTGGCCCCGGCCTGACGCCATGGGCCCAATTGATGACAGACGACAGGATTGAACTGTTTGTCGGACTGATCGAGACTTTTGACGCGCCGGGTGCGGTTGATGCGTGCCGGCGCTTGCTCTCGGTCGACGAACGGGTACGAGCCGACCGCTTCATGTTCGAGCGGCACCAGCGGCAGTATATTTTCGCGCACGCGATGTTGCGCCTGGCGCTCTCGCACGTCGCACCGAATGTCGCACCCACCGACTGGGCATTTGCGGCCGGGCGTTACGGGCGGCCGTTTGTGGCGTCGCCCAGGACCTCGAGCACGCTGCATTTCAGCCTGTCGCACGCCGACGGCTGCGTTGCCTGCGTCGTGTCAGGGCATGAGACCGTCGGCGTCGACGTAGAGACCGTGTCGCGTCGGGTGGCGCCGCTGTCGACCGCGCTTCGGTTCTTCGCGCCGGAAGAGGTCGAAACGCTGCGCGGACTGCCGGAGCCCGCCGCGATCGAGCGCTTCTTCGACTACTGGACGCTGAAAGAAGCCTATCTGAAGGCCAGGGGTTTCGGCCTCAATTTGCCGCTCGACGCCTTCGCGATGCAGATATCGCGCGAGGCCATCGAGATCAGCTTCAAGCCCGATATCGCCGACGATCCGGAAGGCTGGCGCTTCTCGCTGTGCTCGCCGTCGCCCTCGCATCGTCTCGCGATTGCCGACGGCTCCCGCGCCACCGGCGGCCTTCCCATCACCCGCAATGCATGGCCGCTGCAGGAGGCGGCTGAATGACGCCGCCGCGGCTGCGCGTCTTTCCCGCGATTTCGCGCAACCGCGACCCCAGGAAATATGTCGGCGAGTTGATGCGGATGGCGCAGTTCGCCGACCGCAACGGCTTCGAAGGCATCCTGCTGTTCGAAGGCAACGACGTGTTCGTCGAGCCCTGGGCGATGGCCCAGCACATCATCAGCGAGACGACCCGATCCTCGCCGCTGATCGCGGTCAATCCGGTCTACATGCACCCGTTCACGGCGGCAAAATTCGTCTCGTCCTTTGCGCAGCTCCACGGCCGCAAGGTCTATCTCAACATGATCACGGGAACGGCGGTCAGCGATCTGCAGGGGCTGGGCGACGAGCAGTCGCATGCCGACCGCTATGTCCGGCTCGGCGAATTCGTCGCGCTGATGCGCCAGCTGCTGGCAAGCCCGCGGCCGACGACTTTCGAGGGCCGGTTCTACCGCGCAAGCAATCTGCAACTGCGGCCGCGCCTGCCGCCGGAGCTGATGCCGGAATTTCTGGTCGCGGGCCAGTCCGAGGCGGCACAGCGCGTGGCGAAGGAGACCGGCTGCATCAAGATGCAGATGCTGCTGCCCGATCTCGACCGCGGCCTTAATGCGCCCGGCATGAATTTTGGAATTTTCGCCCGCGAGGGACGCGACGAGGCACGGCAAGCGGCAAAGGCGCGTTTCCGCGACAATGCCGACGATCGCGAGCTGCTCGCGCTCACCGTGGATAACAGCGACTCCGTGTGGAAGCGGCGCCTCTACGAGGGCCAGAGCGGCGAGCTCGCGGACAATGGCTATTGGCTGCTGCCGTTCCTGACCTTCCAGGCCGACTGCCCCTACCTCGTCGGCAGCTACGCCGAGATCGGCGCGAAGCTGAAGGAGTTTGCCGCCAAGGGGCTGACCACGATCATGCTCGACCTGGTCGCGGACGAGACCGAGATGCAGCACGTCTGCAAGGCGCTCGCGGCAAGCGGGATGTTTTGAATTTTCCCCCTCTCCCCGCATGCGGGGAGAGGCGAACAGATCACCGCGCCTCTTCGAATCCCGCCAGCACCGAGGTCAGGTTCGCGCCGAGGATATCCGAGAGGTAGCCGCCCTCCTGCACGAACACGGTCGGCAGGCCCATCTTTGCGATGGCCTGGCCGATGCGGCGGAAGCCGGGCGTGGTGACGGCGAGGCCCTTCAGCGGATCGTGCTCGGAGGCGTCGAGGCCGAGCGCGATGACGAGGGCCCCGGGCGCGAAGGATTCGATCGCCTTGCGCGCGACGTCCATCGCCTGGATGTAGCCGTCATCCCCGGTGCCGATCGCCAGGGGGATGTTGAGGTTGGTGCCGAGGCCGGGACCTTCGCCGCGCTCATGCGCGTAGCCCCACACGTACGGATAGTAAGCGACGGGATCGGCATGGATCGACACCGTGTAGACATCCGGTCGCGCGTAAAAAATGCCTTGCGTGCCGTTGCCGTGATGGACGTCGACGTCGAGGATCACGACACGCTCGTGCCTCTGCCGCAGATGCGCCGCCGCGATCGCGCTGTTGTTGAGGAAGCAGAAGCCGCCGGCCATGTCGCGATAGGCGTGATGGCCGGGCGGCCGGCAGAGCGCATAGGTCGCATCCTCGCCATCCATCACCATCTGTGCCGCGGTGACCGCGACGTCGGTCGCGGCGCAGGCCGCGGCCCATGTGCCCGCGCCGATCGGCGCCGCGGTGTCGGCGGTGTGCCAGCCGAGTCGGCCTACGATGTGAGTGGGATAAGTCGCGGCATGGCGCACCGGATGGATGTTGCCGATCATCTCCGGACCGGAATCGCCGAGCGCGGTCCAGGCCTCCCAGGCCTCGCTCAGGAACGACAGATATTCCGGACTGTGGACGCGCGCTCGCGGCCCCTGCCCGAATGTGGTTGGCTCGACCAGTTGATGCTTGCCGTCCTTCAATCCCTTGAGCAGGCGGTCGGCACGTTCGGGCTGCTCGGTGGTGCGCTTGACGACGCCGCGAACCAGGAAGAATTGCGGATCGTGGCTGCGATGAAGTTCGGTATGGACGGCTTTCACTCAAACACTCCGTGGTCGCTTTGGCGGTGCCACAGTTGTCTAAATCCCTGCGGCGGCGAGATGCAAGCAAGAAGAATGCCGCCCCTGTCGCGCCGCCCTGCGCCGGAAGCAGATCGTCTCTGATGCTCAGCAGCGCCCGCGCTGGAGGCAGTGCTCGCGGCCCTGCTGGTCGGTGCGGAAGGACTCGACGAAGCCGCCCTGACGCTGGGTGACGAAGATTGTCTTGCCGTCGCTGCCGCCGAAGGCAAGGTTGGTCGGCTCCTTGGCCCTCAGCGCGATCTCCCGCTCGACCGCGCCGTTGGTTTTCATCAACGTGATCGTACCCCTGAGGATGCGCGCGACATAGAGGCGGCCGGCCACGTCGGTGCGCAGGCCGTCGACGGTGTCGGGCTGAAACGCCTTGACGAGTTTTGGACTGGTGAGCTCGTTGCCGCCAACGGTGTAGGACCAGATCTGGCCGCTGCTGGATTCCCCGACATAGAGCGTCTTGTCATCAGGGCTGAGATCGATGCCGTTGGTGGTGCCCATCGCGCGCGGCGCCGACATGACCTGTCCCTGCACCGTTCCGTCGGCTCCCTTCGCGATGCGCCAGATGTGGCCTTCCCTGCCCTTCCAGTTCGGATCACTCGCGTAGATCGTGCCGTCGCGGGCGATGGTGATGTCGTTTGGCTGGTTCATCTCGTCGGAGTGAAACCATATGGCGGGCTCGGTTGATCCCTTCGGGATCGCGAAGATGTTGTGCTTCTTGTAGTCGGCGATGAACATGGTGCCGTCGCGCGCGAAGCGGATGGCATTGCCGACGCTGCCCTCGGGCAGCGTCGTAAAGGGCTCGGACGCCGCGCCGCCGACAGGCAGCTTGCCGATGGTGCCGGGCTTGCCGAAATTGACGACGAAGAGATTGCCATCGAGATCGGCGGCCGGCCCTTCGATGCCAAACGTGTATTCGCCTGATGGCGTCACCTGCACGCTTTCGAACAGTTTTGTTTCCGCTCGGGCCGGTGCCGTCGCAAGGACGAGAACAACGCTACTGCACAGGCACCAGAAATTCCTGCCGGATGTAATAGCCATCGTCGTCGCTGCACTCGCCATTCAGATAGGGATCGGCCGGCCGGAAGAAGCGGCTGAAGCCGGGTTTGTCTACAGCGTTCCTTTGTGTCACGACGACGACCTTGGCGGCCGGTATTTCGCCGCATTCCTTGTTCGTTTTCCCAAAGAACTTGCGCTGCGGCGGGCCGGGCTTGATCCGCATTCGGATGCCTGGAACCATTTTTGCCACCAGCAGATCCGCCGTGTCGAGCAGGCGCGTGTAACCAGGTTCGGCCTTCGGCAGGCCTTCGCCACCCGGCGGCATCAGCTTCTCCGCGCCTAACCCACGAAGGCGCGTGCGCAACTTGCCGGAGTCGGGATCGTCAGGGTAGACCCAGCCGTCCTGCGCCAGCATGAAGCGAAGGACTGTCGCGTCCTTCTGTGCGTCGGATTGGCCCGGCTTCAGGCCGAAATCCGAGTGACAGCCGACGCAATGCTTTTCGACGAGGCCCTTGCGCAACGCGGTGAGCCGGACGCTGTTCTGCGCATCCCTGGCAACGAAGACCGCCAGTTGATCGATCAGCGCCTGGCTACGCATGTCGCAGGGCAACGGCGGCGGCGCATCACCCGCGGCGCGGTCGATCCGGATCACGGTCTGGTTCTTGTCCTCGACCAGCCAGATGGCGCCGTCCTCCGCGACCGTCATGCCGACCGGGGCGCCCTGCGGCCGTGCGCCGTTGACGCGGTGCCAGCCTGCGATCAGCTCCTCGAACGGCGCGGCGGCGACGTCGCCGGCCTCGGTCTGAAAGCTGTGGGTCGGATCGGCCGCGCAACTGACATGGTAGCGCACCGGCACCGGGGCGGGCTTCGGAAAGCCGCGGTCGTCGACGTCATAGACGATGACGCGGCTGCCGGTCGGGCGATAGCCATGCAGGCCGACCAGCAGCTTGCCCTCGAACTCCGGAAATTTCGCGCCGTGATAATAGAGCATCGCGAGCGGCGCGCCGTGCGGCGGCAGCAGCGAGAACGGCGCCTTGTAGAGCGCGTTGGCGGTGCACAGCGACTTGTAGATCCCCGACTGCAATACGATCCTGAACTCGGGACTCGGCGTCGACAAATCGTAGCAATAGGGCCAGCCGTAATGCCTGCCCTGCTCGATCGCGTTGATCTCCTCGTTCGGCTTGAAAATGTCAGGCAGGTCGCGGCCGTTCTCGCCTTGCAGGAAGGCATAGCCGGCATCGGGAAAGTTCGGATGCAGCGCCAGCGCCATCGAGTTGCGCAGGCCGCGCGCATAGACCACGTGCGGTGGGTCGGTCTCGCCAGGCTTCAACGCCGGGAAGATGCCGCCCGGGGGCGGCGTGAACAGCCAGATCGATGCCATCGCGGAAGCGCCCTCGGCCGCCGCGCAAGGTTTCGTGATCGGCGCCGGCGTGATGCAGTCGTCGCTGTGCGAGCCGACATTGACGAACAGCCGGCCGTTCCTGTCGAACACAAACTGCTTGAGCGGGTGGGCGCTCTCGTCGAGCCTGGTCCCGTCGGGCAATGTGATCCGGCGACCGGGCATGTGACGGACGACGGTCTCGACCGTGTCGCGCGGATTGTCGGCGAGCGGATCGAACCGGAAGATCGTCTCCGCGCTCGAGGCATAGAGCTTCTTGTCCGGGCCGATCACGAGACCGAACGGATATTCGATTGCAGTTAGCAGTTCCCTGAACCGCTGGCCTTGGGGTGCGCGCGGGTCGAGCAACAGCAGCCGGCCATCGGTATGGCCCCAGCCCGCCATGTCGGCGACCACGAACAGGTCACGACCGGGCACCTGGATGATCGAACGCGGGAATTTCAGCCGATCCTCCTCGCTGGCGACGAGGCCAGCGCAAAATCCCGCCTTCATGTCGATCTGGATTTTTGGAAAAGCCAGATCCGCGCTACCGCAGGTCTCCGTGCCGATGGCATAGCCGCTCTTGCGGACCGGTTCTGATGAGCCTACCGAGGCGAGGGTCAGGAGGACCACCAAGGCGCCCGCGCATGCGCGCAGGCTTCGGCTTTCGCGCCAAGATATGAGGTGGTTCACGGTAGCCTCCGGACTTTCCGTCCAAGGTTGTTCCATGCCGTGGGAACGCCGTCCAGTTGATCAACACCCCCTTGTGATCAAACCAGCAGGGGTCTTGGTGCCGACCAATATCCGTAGATTCCCTTACCGGGCTCACCCCGAATGTTTCGCGAATGCTTCGGGTGGTATTGGTTTGCCGTCCCAGTCGCTTTCTACAGGAGGCGTGTATGGTCCAGATGTATTTCCATTGTTCCAATGCCGAAGGCACGCTGATCGATCGGTACGGCACCGCCGTCGCCAATCTGAACGAGGCGCGCGACCGTGCCGCCCAGATCATGCGCTCGATGATCCTGACGCCCGGCACTGAGGACTGGCGCGACTGGGTGATTCATATCAGCAGCGACGACGGCGAGGAGATCTTCGACCTCCCCTTCACTGCCATGCTCGGCAAGCCGCACTGAGGTGATGCCATGTTGCTCGCGTCACTGACCCTGCTCCGCCATCCCCTGAACTTCGTCGCCAGCAAATGGCAGACGCTGATCCGGATCGCGGGCAATTCCTACCGGCCCGAGCTCCACTACATGCGCGGGCCTGGCCCGAAATGGCACGCCAAGTATCAGGCCAGCCGGCTGGATCGCGCGCGCTGAGCCCTGAGGCTCCTGCTTCCCACTGATCGGTCTCTCGACTCATGATGCCCGGGCATAGCCGTCCGAAGGACGGCGTCGCTTCCACTCGCCTATGCCCCCGGGCATTAACGTCTTGGCATCTAACGTCTTGGCGACTGCGCCATCCCCCGCCTGTTTCACACCAGCCATGCCGCGCCGCCCTTTCGATGTTCTCGGTGGGGGCGATGTGCCATTCTTCGCGCGCTCCCGCCAATCGCGGAGCTCAGCGCAACGTACCAGACAACCGAAGACAGCACGCAGACATCATCATGCCGCATCAGCTCAGCCACGCCCAAACCGTCCGCAAGCCCGCCGTCACATCCAAGGGCGGCATCGTCGCCGCGCAATCGCGGCGAGCGGCCGAAGTGGGGGCGCAAGTGCTGGCGGCAGGCGGCGACTGTGTGGACGCGATCGTCGCGACCACCTTCGCGCTCAACGTGCTGGAGCCCTGGAACAGCGGCATGGGCGGCGGCGGCGCGATGGTGCTCTACCGCGCCGCGGAAAATAGCTATGAGGTGATCGACTACGGCATGTGCGCGCCGCAAAGCCTGCACACCGCCGACTATCCGCTCAGCGGCGAAGGCGCGGCTTCCGATCTGTTTCCCTGGTCGCGGGTGAAGGACGACCGCAACATCCACGGCCCCGGCTCGATCGCCGTGCCCGGCGTCGTCGCCGGCATGGAGGAGGCGCATCGCCGCCACGCCAGGCTGCCTTGGAAAGATCTGGTCGCGCCGGCAGTGGCCCTCGCCGACGAAGGCCTGCTGGTCGACTGGTGGACCACGCTGACGATCGCGAGCTCGGCGGCGGACCTTCGGCGCTATCCCGCGAGCGCAGCAACGTTTCTGAAGGACGGCCTGCCGCCGAGCGCGCCGTGGGGCATCAAATCCGAGACGCGACTGCCGCTGGACATGCTGAAGGCGACGCTGTCGCATCTCGCGGCCGCCGGTCCGCGCGATTTCTACCAGGGCGATCTCGCCAAGAGCATCGCGTCCGACATCAGGGCCGACGGCGGCTCGCTGTCGGTGGAGGACCTCGCTGCGTTCCGGGCCCATCTGCGCGAGCCGCTGGCGATCCCCTATCGCGGCGGCAAGGTGTTTGCGACGCCGGAGCTCACGGCCGGCCCGACGATGGCGCATGCGCTGCGCCTGTTGCAGCAAAATCTGAAGCCGGGAAGCGTGCCCGATGCGGCCGCCTATGCCGAATATGCCGCCGCGCTGCAATCGGCCTATCGCGAGCGGCTCAAGGATATGGGCGATGCCGACGGCAAGCGCTCGCTCGGCGCGGAATATCTGGCGCCCGCCTGCACCACGCATTTCTCTGTGGTCGACCGCCACGGCAACATCGCGGCGGTGACGCAGACGCTGCTGTCATCCTTCGGCTCGAAATACGTCACGCCGCACACCGGCATTGCCATGAACAACGGCATCATGTGGTTCGACCCGACGCCGGGCACCACCAACTCGCTCGTGTCAGGCAAGCGCTGCCTCACCAACTACACGCCTGTCATCGCCGAGACCAAGGACGGCAGGCGGCTCGCCGTCGGCGCCTCCGGCGGTCGCCGCATCCTGCCGTCGGTGATGCAGATCGTGTCCTTTGCGATGGATTTCGGCATGGATCTCGATACCGCGATCCATCAACCGCGCATCGACGCCAGCGAAGGCGCGATCGTGATCGGCGATATCAGACTGCCGGCGGACACACGCGAGACGCTCGCGGCGCGATTCGACTATGAAGAGGCGCGGGTGCAGTCCTTGCCGCAGAAGTTCGCCTGCCCGAGCGTCGTGATGCGCGACGGCGACACCAATTCCGGCGCGGTCGAGATCTTCCAGCCTTGGGCCGACGCAGTGGCGGAGGGCTGAGCTTAGATCCCCAGCCGGTCCCGCACCCGGCCTGCGATCACCGCCGTCGTCACGCCGATCGGCCAGAATGCGTGCATCGGGATCGGCTTGATGCCTGTCACGGGCATGTCGATCTCGGCCTTGGTGCCGCCGATCAGCCGGCGTGCGAGCTGCGCGCCCATCGCGGTCGAGAGTGCGACGCCGCGACCGTTGCAGCCGAGCGAGATCAGGATGTTGTCCGCGGGCTCGTGCACATGCGGGTAATGATCCCCGGTGATGGCGAGCCGGCTGTTCCAGCCATGGGTCCAGGCAACGCCCCTGAGCTGCGGCCATAACCGCTCGGCGTACCGCATGAGATAGGCGACGTCGGTGGGCGAGCTGATCCAACGCATCGGGCCGCGGCCGCCCATCAAGAGGCGGTTCTGCTGATCGATGCGGTAATAGACGGTGATGTGGCCGCTCTCGTAAAGAACGGGACGCGTCGGCATGATCGCACGGGCGACCTCATCCGAAAGCGGCGCGGTGGCAGCGATCGAGGAAAACACCGGCACGATGGTGCGGCGGAGCGCCGGCCAGAGATCGTCCGTAAAACCGTTGGTCGCAAGCAGCACCTTGTCGGCATGCACCACCGCGCGCGGCGTTTCGATACGCCAGCGGCTGCCCTCGCGGCGCAGCGACAGCGCCGGTGTTTCGCCGTGGACCTGCGCACCCGCGGAGATCGCGGCGCGCGCAAGGCCGCGGGCATAGCTGAGGGGATGCAGATCGCCGCCGCGCGTATCCAGCATGGCGCCGATGTAGCGATCTGTGCCGGTCATCTCGCGCAACTGCTCGCGATTCAGGTACGACACCGGCATGCCACGGACGATGCATTGCTGCGCGGTTTTCTCGATCGCGGCGGCGCTGGCCTCGTTATAGGCCGCGCGCAGCGTGCCGCTCTGCCGCGCCTCGCACGGGATCTGGTAACGGCGGATCAAATCATGCGTGAAGTTGGTCGTGCCGTAAGAGAAGTCGATCATGCGGCGCCCGAGTTCGGCACCGAAATCGGCCTCGATCTGATCGGGATCGTGCTTCAGGCCGGGATTGGTGTGGCCGCCATTATTGCCGGATGCGCCCCAGCCCGGCTCCTGCGCCTCCAGCACCAGTGCCTCGGCACCTTGCTCCGCCAGATGCAACGCGGTGGACAAGCCGGTGTAGCCGCCGCCAATGATGGCGACCGAGACCGTCTTGTCGACGTCGAGCGGCGGCGTGGCAACTGGCGCGACGGCGGTGTCGGCATAGAGAGACGGCGGCAGCGGCAGGCGCGCGTTCATGGCGAAGACCGGTCAGAGCGGATGCAGCACGCGGCGCAAAAAATCCTGCGTGCGCGGATGCTGGGGTTGGTTGAGCAGCGCCTTGGCCGGCCCCTGCTCGACGATAACGCCGCCGTCGATGAACAGCACGCGGTCGGCGACGTCGCGGGCAAAGCCCATCTCATGGGTGACGACGACCATGGTCATGCCGTCGTCGGCGAGCTTGCGCATCACGCCGAGAACGTCGCCGACGAGCTCGGGATCGAGCGCCGAGGTCGGTTCGTCGAACAGGATGGCCTTGGGCTGCATGGCGAGCGCGCGCGCAATCGCGACGCGTTGCTGCTGGCCGCCGGAGAGCTGCGGCGGATGCGCGTCGGCTTTCTCGGCGAGGCCCACTTGCGCAAGCAGGGCACGGCCGCGCTCGAACGCCTGCGCACGCGGCTCCTTCTTCACATAGAGCGGACCTTCGACGACGTTCTCCAGCACCGTCCGGTGCGGAAACAGGTTGAAGCGCTGGAACACCATCGAGACCTGTGTGCGGACCTTCACGATCGACGGGGCGTCGCGCTCGACCTTCAATCCTTCGACGCTGATCTGGCCGCGGTCGTAGCTTTCAAGGCCGTTGATACAGCGCAAGATGGTGGACTTGCCGGAGCCGGACGGGCCGACGATGCAGACCACCTCGCCCTTCTCGACGGACGCCGTGATGCCCTTGAGCACCTCGTTCTCGCCAAAGCTCTTGTGGACGTCGGTAAGCTCGATCATTTCTTGCCGGCCCGCTTCTCGAAGTGACGGACCAGCAGGATCAGCGGAATGCTCATGGTGAGATACATCAGCGCAACCAGCGTGAACACGTTGGTGTTCTTGAAGGTCGAGGACGCGATCAACTTCCCTTGCAGCGCGAGCTCGGCGACCGTGATGGTCGAGGCCTGCGAGGAATCCTTCAGCATCATGATCATGACGTTGCCGTAGGGCGGCAGCACGATGCGCACCGCCTGCGGCAGCACGACGCGGCGCATGGTCAGCCACCAGCCCATGCCGATCGATTGCGCCGCCTCGATCTGCCCCTTGTCGATCGCCTCGATTCCGGCGCGGAAGTTTTCCGCCTGATAGGCGGAATAGGCGACGCCGAGTCCGAGGATCGCGGCCTGGAGCGCACTGAGCGTGACGCCGAGATCCGGCATCACGAAATAGAGGTAGAACAACAGCACGATGATCGGGATACCCCGGATCACGTTGATCAGGCTGGCGCTGAGCATCGACAGCGCCTTGATGCCGGAGACCCGCATCATCGCCCAGATCAGGCCGAGCACCGTCGAAAGCAGCAGCGAGCCGATGGTGACGACGATCGTCAGCACGACGCCGCTCATCAGGATCGGGAAGAACTCGGCGGCGTCGTGCCAGAAGCCTTTCATCGGGCAGCCTTACCAGCCTCTGTCGATCAACCCTGTGCCTTCTGACCCCACTTCTCGAGGATCTTGTCGATGGTGCCGTTGGCCTTCAGCTTGGCAAGCGAAGCATTGATCTTGCCGAGCAGCGCGGTCTCGCCCTTGCGCACGCCGATGCCGACCGAGCCGACCGTGGCCGGCTTGTAGCTGTCGACGAGCCGCACCTCGGGGAAGCCGCCCTGCTTCAGATTGTAGGCGAGGATCGGGTAGTCGGCGTAGCCGGCCTTGAGGCGGCCGGTGTTCACGTCGCGCAGGATGTCGGGAATGGTGTCGTAGGCCTTGACGTCGGCAAACAGGCCGGACTTCTTCAGCGCGTCGACGAAGGCGGTGCCGACCTGGGCGCCAACCGTCTCGCCCTTCAGGTCGTCCTGCGTGGCGTAGGCCTTGGTGTCGCTCTTCGGCACCACGAGGCCTTCACCATAGGTGTAGATCGGGTCGGAGAAATCGACGACCTCTTTGCGCGGCGCGGTGATGAACATCGCGGCCGCGATGATGTCGATCTTGCTGGAGGTCAGCGACGGAATCAGCGCCGAGAACGCCATCGGCTCGATCTGCACGTTGAGGCCAGCATCCTTGCCGATCTCGGTGACGAGATCGACCATGATGCCCTGGATGGTGTTGGTCTTGGTGTCGAGGAAGGTGAAGGGAATGCCGGTCGGCGTCGAACCGACCTTCAGCACCTGCTGCGCCGAAGCTGGCACGACTGCGGCAATCGCGAGCACCGCGACTGCGGCCTGGACAAAACGCTTCAACGCCATCGCATTCCCCTTTGGGTCCGGCCGATGGCGGCGCTCGCAGATGTCGTGATCGCAGACATTGCGGGCCGAGCCGTTTCGGCCTATTTTCACCAATATGAAAATTTGGTCACACTTTCGCGACCGATGCAAGCGGTTTTCATGCACATGAAGGAAGCGGTTTGACGTGAGCGGTGGCAAAAGAATGCGCAAACCGGCCGCCGTAAAGTCGGTGAAGAAGGTGAAGGTGAAAGCCAATACCAAGGCTATCGCCAAAGCGGCCGAACCGGCGATGGACGTCGCGGTCGGCCGCCGTATCCGCGATCTCAGGCGTATCAGGCAGTTCTCGCTGGAAACGGTCGCGGCGCGCACCGAGCTGTCGATCGGCTTCCTCAGCCAGATCGAGCGCGGCCTGTCGTCACCGTCGCTGCGCGTGCTGGCAACGCTCGCCGACGTGCTCGGCGTCGGCATCGCCGCGCTGTTCGGCGCAAGCCCGAGCGCCGATGGCACGTCCGACCAGGTCGTCACGCGCGGGCTTCAGCGGCCCGAGCTGAAGCTCTGGCGCACCGGCGTGTCGAAGCAATTGCTGAGCCCCGCCACCGCCGATAACCGGCTCAATCTGTTCCTGGTGCATCTGGAGCCCGGCGGCTCCACCGGCGACGAGCTCTACACCCATGACGGCGAAGAGGCCGGCCTCGTGCTCGAAGGCGAGATGATGCTGACGGTAGACAGCGAGACATGGTCGCTGAAGACGGGCGACAGTTTCAGATTCGCCAGCCGCCGGCCGCACCGGTTTTCAAATCCGGCCGAGGACGCGAAAGCGGTGGTGCTGTGGGTGAATTGCGTGACGGGGGCGGGGTAAGCTTCTCGTCCCTTCGCGCAAACAGCGCCAGCCCGTCATCCTGAGGTGCGAAGCTTGCGATGCGATCGCATCGCAAGGGAAGCCTCGAAGGATGCACGGCCCCGATGCAGCCGCGCCGTCGCCCTTCGAGGCTCGCCGCACGGCGCGTTGCGCCGCGCGGCTCACGCCTCAGGGTGACGGTGATGGAGTTGGACGCGCGGAGAGACCGCTTAGCCAAACCGGTGATTGTACCGGTCCACCGTCAACGCGCTCACATCAATGTCCGGCTTCTTGCCTGACAGCATGTCGGCGAGCACGCGGCCGGAGCCGCACGACATGGTCCAGCCCAGCGTGCCGTGGCCCGTATTGAGATGCAGGTTGGCATATTGCGTCGGGCCGATCACGGGCGGGCCGTCCGGTGTCATCGGGCGCAGGCCGCTCCAGAACGTCGCCTTGGAGAGATCGCCGCCGCGCGGGAACAGATCGGTCAGCGAGTGATCGAGCGTGGCGCGGCGCGCATCATAGAGCTGGCTCGAGAAGCCGGAGATTTCGGCGGTGCCACCGACGCGAATGCGATTGCCGAGGCGCGTAATGGCGACTTTATAGCTCTCGTCCATCACGGTCGATTCCGGCGCGCCGGAAGCGTCCTTGATCGGCACCGTGATCGAATAACCCTTCACGGGATAGACCGGCAGCGAGATGCCGAGCGGCGCGACCAGACGCGACGACCAGCTTCCGAGCGCGAGGACGTAAGCGTCTGCCTGCAACATTCCGGCGCTGGTCGCCACGCCGCTGACGCGCGCGCCGTCGGTGACGATACGGTCGATGCCGGTGTTGAACATGAAGCGCACGCCGAGCGCTTCGGCGTGCTTGGCCAGCGCCTGCGTGAACATGTGGCAGTCGCCGGTCTCGTCCTGCGGCAAGCGAAGTCCACCGGCGAACTTCTCCTTCACGCTCGCCAGCGCCGGCTCGGCCGCGATGCAGCCCTCGCGGCTCAGCACCTCAAAGGGCACGCCGTATTGCTTGAGCACGGCGATGTCCTCACCGGTGCCGTCGAGCTGGGCCTGGTAGCGGAACAGCTGCAGCGTGCCCTGCGAGCGCTCGTCATACTGGATGCCGATGTCGCGGCGCAGGTCGCGCAGGCAATCGCGGCTATATTCCGCGATCGGGATCATCCGGCTCTTGTTGACCGCGTAGCGCGCGCTGGTGCAATTGCGCAGCAACTTGAGCAGCCAGACCCACATCACGGGATCGAGCTTCGGCCGGATCACCAGCGGCCCGTGCTTCATCAGCAGCCATTTGACCGCCTTCACCGGTACGCCGGGACCGGCCCAGGGCGAGGAATAGCCGGGCGACACTTCGCCGGCATTGGCAAAGGAGGTCTCGAGCGCCGGTTCGGGCTGACGGTCGACAACCGTCACCTCATGGCCGGCACGCGCGAGGTAGTAGGCAGAGGTGACACCGATGACACCGCTGCCGAGGATCAGAACTTTCACGCTTCGTCAAACTCCCGCGGCATCACGCTCGCCGCTGCAAGAGGGAACTCCGCAACGGCGAGAGCAATTATCAGGCCACCCGCTTGATGGCGTCGCCGAGGATCGACACGATATCGTCGATGTGGCTCTTCTCGACGATGAGCGGAGGCGACAGCGCAAAGGAGTCGCCGCTCATGCGGAAGTACAGCCCGCGATTGAAGCAGTCGACCATGACGTCGTAGCCACGCGCACCGACCGTACCGTCACGCGGCGACAGCTCGACCGCGCCCATCAGGCCGCAATTGCGGATGTCGACGACATTGGGCAGGCCCTTCAGCGAATGCAGCGCATCGCGCCAATATTCGGAGATCGACGCACCGCGCGTCAGCAGGCCTTCGTCCTTGTAGATGTCGAGCGTGGCGATGCCCGCGGCGCAGGCGACCGGATGGGCCGAATAGGTATAGCCGTGGAACAGCTCCATCGCGTTCTCCGGGCCGACCATCAGGCCATCGTGAACCTTGCGGCTCGCAAACACGGCGCCGCAGGGAATGGTGCCGTTGGTGATACCCTTGGCCGTCGTCATCAGGTCCGGCGTGACGCCGAAGAAGTTGGCGGCGAAGGGCGTGCCGAGGCGGCCGAACCCGGTGATGACCTCGTCGAAGATCAGGAGGATGCCGTGCTTGTCGCAGATCTCGCGCAGGCGCTGGAGATAGCCCTTCGGCGGCGGCAACACCGCGGTCGAGCCCGGCACCGGCTCGACGATGACGGCAGCGATGGTCTCGGCGCCGTGCAGAGCGACGAGGCGCTCGAGATCGTCGGCAAGCTCGGCGCCATGCTCGGGCTGATCCTTGGCGAAGGCGTTGCGGGTGAGATCATGGGTGTGGCGGATGTGGTCGACGCCCGGCAGCAGGGTCGCGAAGGCGCGGCGGTTGGCGACCATGCCGCCGACCGAGGTGCCGCCGAAGCCGACGCCGTGATAGCCGCGCTCGCGGCCGATCAGGCGGGTGCGGCTGGCCTGGCCGTTGGCGCGGTGGTAGGCGAGCGCAATCTTCAGCGCGGTGTCGACCGACTCTGAGCCGGAATTGGTGAAGAAGATGCGATCGAGGCCCTTCGGCGCGATCTCGGCCAGACGCTCGGCGAAGTCGAAGGCCAGCGGATGGCCCATCTGGAACGACGGTGCGAAGTCCAGCGTCATCAGCTGGCGCTCGACGGCGGCGGCGATCTGCTTGCGGCCGTGGCCGGCATTGACGCACCAGAGGCCGGCGGAGGCGTCGATCACCTTGCGGCCGTCGACGGTGGTGTAGTGCATGCCCTCGGCCGAGGAGAACAGGCGCGGCGCCTTCTTGAACTGCCGGTTGGCCGTGAACGGCATCCAGAACGAGTCGGTCTTGATGGTGTTCGGAATCTGATGAAGGGTCACGGCCATGCTCCTTTGCTGACACGCTACCAGAGCCACGTCTTCAAAAGCGCAACAAGTCCTTTTCTGATGACCTGCAAGCCGTTGATTTTACTAGGGCTGTCGGTCCATATTTGCGCGATCCGCAACACCTGCAACACGGGACAGGGACATGAGCGTCGATATCGGTGGACGGCTGCGATTCATCCGGGCGCGCCAGAAGCTGTCGCAGCGCGAACTCGCCAAACGCGCCGGCGTCACCAATTCGACGATCTCGCTGATCGAATCCAACCAGATGAACCCGTCCGTGGGGGCGCTCAAGCGCATCCTCGACGGCATTCCGATGGGGCTCGCCGAATTCTTCGCGCTGGAGCCGGAGAGCCGGCGCAAGATCTTCTACCGCGCCGAAGAGCTGACCGAGGTCGGCAAGAAGCCGATCTCCTATCGGCAAATAGGCGACAATCTGTTCGGTCGCAGTCTCCAGATGCTGAAGGAGCGCTACGAGCCCGGCAGCGACACCGGGCGCGTTCACCTGGTCCATGACGGCGAGGAGGGCGGCATCGTGATCTCAGGAAAGCTCGAGGTCACCGTCGAGGACGAGCGCCGTATCCTCAATCCCGGCGATGCCTATTATTTCGAGAGCCGCCGCCCGCATCGCTTTCGTTGCGTCGGCGGCAAGCCGTGCGAGGTGATCTCGGCCTGCACGCCGCCGACGTTTTGACGCACATCAAAATCCCCCGGAACCTTACGGCCTGCCCGGTATCTTACGGAGCTTGAGCCATCTCAATTTCAGCGAGCCGAACCGCTATATATTACGAACCGTAGCCGAGCAGCCTCGCGCAAGGTGTTGAGGTTACGGCCCCGGACTCCTAGGCACTCCGGGGCCGCTTCGTAACAGGGCTCGCAGATGAAGATCACGCTCGCCAATGCAGAAGCCGCACTCGATGAAGTGCAGCGCGATAGCGACAAGCTCCATTCGGAGGAGCTGCGCAAGGCCATCGCGAACTACATCGAGTCGCAGCGAGAAGCGCTCAAGGCTCTTCGCAAGAAGCTGCATTAGCACGCGGCGGAGCGAGAAGGCCTCGCCCGCGGCTGCATCAAGGCTGCGTCAGCAATTCCTCGATCCGGATCGGGAACCGACGCACACGCACGCCGGTCGCATGCCAGACCGCGTTGGCGACCGCGCCTGCGCTGCCGGTGACGCCGATCTCGCCGACACCCTTGATGCCGAGCGCGTTGACGTGCGGATCGTGCTCCTCGACCGTGATCACGTCGAGCGGCGGGACGTCGGCATTCACGGGGATATGGTACTCGCCGAGATTGGCGTTCATGATCCTTCCGGTGCGGCGGTCGGTGATGGCTTCCTCGTGCAACGCGAAGGATAGGCCCCAGATCATGCCACCGAACAGCTGGCTCTGCACCATGCGCGGATTGACGATGCGTCCCGCCGCGAAGGCGCCGACCATGCGGGTGACGCGGACCTGGCCGAGCTCGGGATCGACCTTCACCTCCGCGAACACCGCGCCATGGGCGTGCATCGCATACTCCTCCATCGCCGCCGGATTGGGCGCGCCGGTGCCGCGCGCTTCGACCTCGGCAACGCCGGCGCGCGCGAGAATCTCGGCGTAGCTTTCGCCGCGGCTTTCATCGTCACGCCGGATCAACCTGCCATCGCGCGCGATCACGCCGGCATTGCCGGCACCGAACAGCGGCGACCGCTCATCGCTGGTGGCGAGATCGGCGAGTTTTGCAATCACGGCCGCACCTGCGCTGTGGATCGCAGCACCCGCGGTTGCCGTGTGGGCCGAGCCGCCGGCAATGCCGGCATCGGGCAGGTCGGATGAACCCGCCTTGAACTCGACGCGGTCGATATCAAGCCCGAGTTCGTCGGCCGCAATCTGCGCAAGCGCCGTCCAGGCACCCTGCCCCATATCATGCGCGCCGATTTCCATGGCACCGGAACCGTCGCGCCGAAGCACGGCACGCGCTTCGGCCTGGAACATCAGCGCGGGGAACGTCGCGGTGCCCATGCCCCAGCCGACAAGCAGGCCGGCATCGTCGCGCATCTGCCGCGGCTGGAGCGGTCGCTTCGCCCAGCCGAAACGCGCCGCGCCTTGCTCGTAACAGGCACGCAACGCCTTGGAGGAGAACGGCTTTCCTGTGATCGGCTCGACCTCGGCATAGTTCTTCAGGCGGAACGCAAGCGGATCGATGCCGCAGGCCCAGGCCATCTCGTCGATCGCGCTCTCCAGAGCGATCGATCCGGTCGCCTCGCCGGGCGCGCGCATGAACAGCGGCGTGCCGGTGCTGACGCGCACGGCATCATGCGAGGTGCGGATCGCAGGCGCCGCATAGAGCGTGTGCGAGGCATCGGCGGCGGGCTCGTAGAAATCGTCGAACGTGCTCGACACGGTCCTCGCATGGTGATCGAGCGCGGTCAGGCGCCCGTCGCCGTCGGTGCCGATACGCAGCCGCTGCCGCGTCGGCGCGCGGTGACCGACCGGGCCGTACATCTGCTCGCGGCGCAGCACCAGCTTGACCGGTCTGCCGACGAGCTTTGCCGCCATGATGCCGAGGACCGGAGGGCCGGCCATCAGCCCCTTCGAGCCGAACCCGCCGCCGAGGAAGGGGCTGCGGATGTGGATCTTGTCGTGCGCGATGCCGAACAATTCGGCGATGCGCGCCAGCGACAGCATCAGCCCCTGGGTCGGCATGTCGACCGACAGATTGTCGCCGTCCCAGGCAGCGACGATCGCATGCGGCTCCATCGCGTTGTGATATTGCGGCGGCGTCTCGTAAACCGCATCGATCCGCTTCTCGGCCGAGGCAAGGCCCGCCTCGACATCGCCGCGGTGATTTTCCGTCGGGTTGCCGACGCCGACGACCGGCGGCACGAAGCTGTCACCGGCGTCGAGGCCGACAAGCGCGGGCAGCGTCTCGTAGCGCGGCGCCAGCAGCGCCGCGCCTTCCGTCGCCGCCTCCAGCGTCTCGGCGATCACGACGGCAATGGGCTGGTTGGCGTAGCGAACCTCATTGCTCTGCAACACCTCCATCCGGAACACGAACGGATTGGTCTTGATCTCGGGGTCGATGGCGAGCCGTGGCTTGTGGTCTGATGTCATGACGTCGACCACGCCGGGATGGCGCCTGGCGGCAGCGACATCGAGCGAGGTCACATGGCCGCGCGAAATGCTGGCGACGGCCATCACCGCAAACAGCATGCCGGGCGGATGATTGTCGGCGGCGTAGGTCGCCTGCCCTTTGACCTTGAGGACCCCGTCGCGGCGGGTCAGCGGCTGGCCGATGTTCGAGCCGTGGCGCAGATGAGCGGGCGCGCTGGTAAGATTGAGCTCAGGCATGAATGGCTCCGGACGTCGAGGCAAAGGGAGAGGCCGGCAGCGCGGGGATGCGCGCGGGCGTACCGGCGACGGCGAGGCTCAGCGCGCGCACGACGATGCGGCGCGCGAGCTCGATCTTGAAGGCGTTGTCGCCGGACGGTTTTGCGTCGGCGAGCGCGCGCCGGGCGGCTTCCTGGAAAGCGTCCACCGTGGGCGCGACGTTCCTGAGCACGTCCTCCGCGGCGCGGGCGCGCCATGGCTTTGCGGCGACACCGCCGAGCGCAAGCCGCGCCTCCGCGATCTTGCCGTTCTCGATCCGCAGCGCAGCGGCAGCCGAGACGACCGCAAACGCGTAGGACGTTCTATCGCGGACCTTGAGATAGCGCGCACGCGCGGCAAAGCCGCGCGCAGCGGCCGGCAGACGCACCGCGACGACGAGGTCGCCGGGCTCGAATGCGGTTTCACGCTCCGGCGTATCGCCGGGCAGGCGATGCAGTTCGTCGAGCGCGATCTCGCGCCGCCCGTTCCTGCCCTCGATCTCGACGATTGCGTCAAGCGCGACCAGCGGTACGCAGAAGTCGGACGGATGCGTGGCGATGCAGTTTTCGCTCCAGCCGAGCACGGCGTGGGTGCGGTTCTCGCCATCGCGCGCGTCGCAGCCGCTGCCGGCCTCGCGCTTGTTGCAGCGACTGGCCGTGTCGTAGAAATACGCACAGCGCGTCCGTTGCAGCAGATTGCCGCCGACGGTCGCGGCATTGCGCAGTTGCGCTGATGCGCCGGAGAGCAGCGCTTCGGCGACGGCCGGGTAGGACTTTGCAAAGTCGGCGTCATGCGCAAGATCGGCGTTGCTCACCAGTACGCCGATACGCACACCACCGTCGGCGAGGCGCTCGATCCGATCGAGCCCGTCGAGATGCGTGACGTCGACCAGACGATCCGGACGGCTGACGCCGCCCTTCATCAGATCGAGCAGATTGGTGCCGGCGGCGAGATAGACGGCGCCCGGCTGGGCCGCGGCCGCGACGGCCTCGGCGACCGTAGCCGGCCTGACATAATCAAATTGCTTCATGCGGAGCGCCTCTGATTGGATTCGTCCATGCCGGCCTGCGCGTCGAGCACGGCATCGACGATGCCGGCATAGGCGCCGCAACGGCAGAGATTGCCGCTCATGCATTCACGGACGCGCTCGGGATCGTTGCCGGCCTGCGCCTCGCTCATCATGCCGATGGCGCTCATGATCTGACCGGGCGTGCAGAAGCCGCACTGAAATCCGTCGTGGGCGATGAAGGCGGCCTGCACGGGGTGAAGCTGGTCGCCGCGCGCCACACCCTCGATGGTGAGAATGTCGGCGCCGTCATGACTGATGGCCAGCGCGAGGCAGGAGTTGATGCGCTTGCCGTCGACGAGAATGGTGCAGGCGCCGCATTGGCCGCGGTCGCATCCTTTCTTGGTTCCGGTCAGATGAAGGCGCTCACGCAGGAGATCGAGCAGCGTGACGCGCGGATCTTCGAGGACGAATTCGCGCCGCGCACCGTTCACGGTGAGGCTGATGGAGTGGTTCATACAAGGCTCCGATCAGATATGGACATGAGTGATCGCGCAGCGCGCCACCGCCGTGGCCGCCGTCGATATCGCGCCGTCCGGACGTGGGTCCGAGCCGGCACCAGCGAAGATACGGAGGGAGCCTCCGCTTAACAAGAGCCGCCGAAAAATATTTGGAATTCGTCAAAAGCCCGTGCGCATCAACGCGGTGCAGCCCCGCAAGGGTTCAATCTAACCAATTCGTGATCTACATTGCCGGCATGGACGAGCACACCGACCAGACCCGGAAGCCCCGCGCCGATGCCGTGCGCAATCGCGAGCGCGTGCTCGAGGCGGCCAAGGCCGTATTCAACGCGGGTGGACCGGAGGCGAGCCTGGAAGCCGTCGCGAAACGCGCCGGCGTCGGCATCGGCACGCTCTATCGGCATTTCCCGACGCGCGAGGATTTGTTCGAGGCGGTGTACCGGCGCGAGGTCGAGCAGCTCAGCGAGTTCGCCGAGCAGTTGAAGAATGCGAAGGATCCGGTCGACGCGCTCAGGCGCTGGCTGTGCTCGGGGGTCGAATTCGTTGCCACCAAGAAGGGCATGGTGGCAGCCTTGGCACTCGCGGTGCAGAGCGGGTCGGAGCTGCATGCCTTTTCCTTTGAGCGCCTGACCAAGGCGATCGGCTCGCTGCTCGATCGCGCAGCCGCGGCCGGCGCGATGCGCGCGGACGTCAGTCCCGAGGACTTGCTGCGGGCGTTCTTCGGCATGTGCTACATGCACGACCAACCCGGCTGGCAATCCTCGGTGCTGCGGATGCTCGACGTGTTCGTCGACGGTTTGCGGGTGCAGCCTGTCGTGAAAGCCAAGGTCCGTGCGGCCGCCAAGCCCGCGAAGCCGGCTGCAAAGCGGAAGCGCTAGCGTCACCCTGTCAGGATCGGCCTCAGTGCCTCGCGATGATGCACGATGAAGTCGAAGAAGGCGGCGATCCGCGGCACGCGTCGGAGATCGGGATGCGTCAGGATGCGCCAGCTTCGCGTCAATTCCGGAATCGGGCCAAGGACGCGCACGAGATCGGCTTCGGCATCGCCGAGCGCGACGGGAAGCGGACCGATGCCGACGCCGGACTTGATCGCGGAAACGAGGCCGAGCACGCTGTTGACGCGCGCAGCCATCTGGGCATTGGGCGCGACCTCCTTCAGCCATTTGACAGCGCGATGCTTGGCAAGGGATTCGTCCAGCCCGACCAGCAAATGAGGCGCGAGGTCCTCGACACGATCCGGGCTGCCGTGCCGGTGAAGATAGTCGCGGCTGGCGTAGACCGCCCAGATCGACTCGGCGATCTTGCGCCCGACCAGCTCGTCGTCGGTATCGCCCGAGCGAAAAGCGATATCGACCTCGCCCTTCGACAGGTCGAGATAGCCGTCGCTCATCACGAATTCGACCCGCAGCGAAGGATGCAGCGCGTGAAAGTCGCCGATGAGGCCGGATTGGATGAGCCGGGCGACAATCGGCTCGGGACAGGTGACGCGGATCACGCCCTTCATGTCTTGCTCGGCGTCAGCCGTCCGACGCTGGAAGTCGTCGATGGTGGCTTCGACCCGTTCGGCATAAGGCAGCATGATGTGACCGAACTCGGTGAGGCGGTAGCCGCTCGGCTGACGCGTCACCAGCGCGCGGCCGAGCCGCCGCTCCAGCTCCTCGAGCCGACGGTGCACGGTCGACTGGCTGAGGCCGAGCGCCTTGCCGGCGGCAATGGTGCTGCCATGCCGCGCGACCGCCAGGAAGTATTTGAGGTCGTTCCAGTCGAACATCGAGCGATTATGCACTTCTGCGGCCGCCGGCCGCAATGTTGCGGCTGCCGGGCCTGAACGACGGCACCTAGGCTGACGTCTTCAGCGACTTTTCAATGGAGACTTTGGATGCGCCCCCATTTCACTCTCGCCGCCGCAATCGTTCTGGGATGGTCGGCCGCAGCCACCGCGCAGGACCATGGGACACAGGGTATCGCCAAACCGAATCTGGTGCTTCAACAACTGGTTGAAGGCTCGCCGAAGGACGAGAAGCAGTCCGTGCGGGTGATGACCGCGTCGTTCAAGCCGGGCGACAAGACGGTCCATCATACCCACCGCTTCCCGGTGACCGTCTACGTGCTGGAAGGCGCCTTCACACTCGAACTCGAGGGCAAGCCGCCGCTGACGATTAAGGCCGGCGAGGCAATGGTGGAACCGCCGAACGTGGCGATGACCGGCTACAATCGGACAACCGGCGAGACCAGGGTCGTGATCTTCTATGTCAGCGCGGTCGACACGCCTTTCCTCGATCCACTGTCACATTAGGCTGTTTGCCCGAACATCTGCGTGGCGATATCCTTGCTGGACCGGGATGACCAAGCGAGGTTTTGCCATGCGTGTGCTCCTTGTCCTGATATTCGCGCTGCTGGGTGGCGTCTCCGCACGCGCCGACGATGTCGCGACGGCACAGGGCGTCATCCGCGCCCAGGAACAGGCCTTCGTCCGCGACGATGCGGCGACGGCCTATTCCTACGCCGCGCCGGCGATCAGGGAGATATTCCCCGCGCCCGACATCTTCATGTCCATGGTGCAAAACGGCTACGCGCCAGTCTACCGGCACAAGAGCTTTGAGTTCGGCGACAGTAAGAGCGAAGGCAGCTGGATTTCCCAGCGCGTTCACATCGTCGATGCCAATGGCGAGGCCTGGGAAGCGCTCTACACGCTCGAACAGCAGCCGGACGGCAGTTTCAAGATCACGGGCTGCTCGCTATTGAAGGTCGGACGAGAGGCCTAGGTTGCGAAACTCGGTCCCGCCTTCGTCGCGTTCATCCGCGACCGAATCAGCAACGTCAGCACGATGCCGATATTGAGCGCGTTCCACGCCACGCCGTTGGCGAACGCAGCCGCGTAGGAGCCGGTGGCGTCGAAGATGACGCCCGAGACCCAGCCGCCGAAGGACATGCCGAACACGGACGCGAAGATCACGATGCCGACGCGGGTTGCGGCTTCGCTCGCCGGCATCGCCTCGCGCACGATGATGGCATAGCTCGGCACGATGCCGCCCTGGAACAGGCCGAACATCGCGGAAATCAGATAGAGCGAGGTAAGGCTGTCGAAGAACAGGTAGAATACGAGCGCAAATCCTTGGGCGACCGCTCCGATCAGCAGTGTGGGGATGCCCCCGATCTTGTCGGCGAGATAGCCCGAGCCGATACGGCTGACGATGCCGCAGGCCATCATCAGCGACAACATCTCGGCGCCGCGCGCGACACCGAAACCGAGATCGCCGCAATAGGCGACGATGTGCACCTGCGGCATTGCCATCGCCACGCAGCAGGAGATGCTCGCGATCGAGAGCAGCACCGTCAGCGTGTTGGTGGACAGCTTGAGATCGACCCGCGGCGGCGGCGCATTGGCATGATTGCGGACCTTGTCGTTGCCCATCTGCCCGCGCAGGACCAGCACCAGGATCGTCATCAGGCTCACGCAGACAAGGCCGATGCCGATATGAGTGAAGCGCCAGCCGCTCGTCTGCATGCCCCAATTCACAATCGGCGGCCACATCGTGCCGGCGACGTAATTGCCGCTGGCGACGATGGTCACGGCTAGGCCGCGATAACGCTCGAACCAGTGCGAGGCCTCCGCCATCAGCGGCGCGAAGGTCGCTGAGGTGCCGAGCCCGATCAGGAAATACGCCGCCACGAACTGCCAGAGCTGGGTCGACAGACCCGCCAGCACATTGGCGACGCCGAGGAAGGCGATGCTGATCGCCATCGCCGCCACGATGCCGAACCGGTCGGTGATCCTGCCGGCGATGACGCCGCCAAGCCCGAAGCCGAACATCATCAGGGTGAAAGCCAGCGACACCGCGCCGCGCGTGGCGGAGAATTCGGCCTGCACCGCGGGAATCATGACGACGATCGCCCACATGCCGACGCCGCCGATCGAGCCGATCAGAAGCGCAATGGCGAGGCGCATCCAGGCCTGACGAGAATCAGGGCTGAATGTCTCAGGTGTTTGTCCTGATTGATTTGGCGCGTGCACGGGCGGGACCATGGCCCGCGGATCGCCACAGGGTCAACCATTGTGGCGCGATATTGGGCATGCACGGTGCACTGCGGTAAGAAGGAGCTTGGCGAACGCGCGTTTTGCCATTATTTTGCAAATCAGCGTGTGCAACATTGCCGCGCGGAGAGCATGTCGGCGGAATGTTGCTGCGATTGACACGATCGATGCGGATCAGGGTGGGGCGCTTCATTGCCCTTGCCTATCTGTTCTGCGTGCTCGCGCCGGCAGCAAGCCTCGCCTGGGGTCAAAATCCGGCGCCATGCCTTGGCGACGACGTCGTGCTCGCCAACATCGTGCCGGCGCATCATCAGATGCAGACGAACCATACGCATGGTGACTCCGCGCATCACCACGCGGGGACGCATACGCATCACCAGACCGCCGCGCAGGACGCGCCCGCCCCACATCATCACGACGGCAAGGGGACGCCAGGACCGTGCTGCGCGATGATGTGTGTGAGCGCACTGCCGGCCGACCTGCCCAGCGTCGCAAAGCCGCTTCAGCCGGTTTCCGCCTGCTCGCCCGAGATCGTGGCCAGCCTGCACAGCGCGGCGCCGCCCCTGCTCTACCGCCCTCCCATCGTCTGATCTGACGCGCGACGACGTCAGGCCGAGCGCGCATCTGCGCGCGCGAGCCTGTGGTCTCCAGACAGATCAGGGATGACTCATGCTTACGCTTTCCGGGGCGAAGTCCGCCGCTGCATCCGCGGCGCGGGGACGACACTTTCGATTCAATTGGCCGCTGCTGGCCGCGACGGCACTCGCGTTGTCCGGCTGCTCGCCGGCAACGACACAAGTCGCCGGCGCTGATCCTGCCGATCCCGCGGCCAAGGTCGCGCGCGCCGGCTATCGTTCGACGATTGCGCCGTACACCAGCCTGCGGCCTGCGACGCCGGCACCATGGCGCGAGCGCAACGAGAACGTCGCGCCGCAGCCCAAGCAAGACCGGTAGGAGCGCGCCATGACACACCGTCTCGCGCGACGCCTTTACGCTCTTGCTGCGCTCGGCCTTGGCGCGCCCGGACTTGGCGGCTGTGCCGCATTCTCGCCCGACAGCGGCATGAATGCCGTCTCGGAGCTGACGAGCCAGACCATCAACAAGGATGTCGCCTTCGTGCGAACGGCCGAGGGAGCCGGTGCGGTCGATGCGCGCGTTCGCCAACTGCTCTCGCGAACACTCAACCCCGAGACCGCCGTGCAGATCGCACTGCTCAACAACAAGGGGCTTCAAGCCGTCTATAACGAGCTGGCGCTGGCCGAGACCGATCTCGTCGAGCAGAGCCTGCCGCCCAATCCCGTGTTCTCGGTCTCGCGGATCTCGGGCAACGGCGCCAGCGAAATCGAGCGTCAGGTTGTCGGCGACATCCTCGCGCTCGCCACACTGCCGTTCCGCTCGGAGATCGCCCGCGACCGTTTTCGCCAGGCGCAATTGCGCGCGGCCCTGGCGACGTTGCGGCTTGCCGCCGATGTCCGCCGCGTTTATTGGCGCGCCGTTGCCGGCAACGAGATGGTGGCGTTGCTGACGGACGCGAAGGCGACGGCGGAATCGACCGCACAGCTCGCAGTCAAGCTCGGCGAAACCGGCTCGATCAACAAACTCGACCAGGCCCGTGAACAGGTGTTTTACGCCGAAACCACCGCCGACCTCGCAGCCGCGCGGCAGACGGCAACGAGCGCGCGCGAAAAGCTAGCGCGCCTGATGGGACTGTGGGACGGCGGCCTCGACTTCCGCCTGCCCGGTCAACTGCCGCCGCTGCCGCGCCGGCCGCAGGCTTTGCCGTCAATTGAAGCCGACGCAGTCGCCCATCGCATCGACCTTCAGATCGCGCGGCTCGAGCTGACGGCGCTCGCGAAGTCGCTGAACCTCACCGAGGCGACGCGCTTCGTGACGCTGCTCGATCTCGCCGGCATCTCCCGCCGCACCCGGGATCCGGAAGGCGCGCCGTTCCGCGAGCGCGGCTTCGACGTGCAGTTCCAGATCCCGATCTTCGACGGCGGCGAGGTGCGGGTGCGGCAGGCGGCGGAGACCTACAACCTTGCCTTCAATCGGCTGACCGAGCGCGCCGTGAATGTACGCTCCGAGGCGCGCGATGCTTATCGGGTCTATCGCTCCAGCTACGACATCGCCAGCCACTATCAGCGCGAGATCGTCCCCTTGCGAAAAATCATCACCGAGGAGATGCAGCTCCGCTTCTCCAGCATGCAGGTCGATATCTTCGCGCTGCTCACCGAGGCGCGGCAGCGTCTGGCTTCGCTGCGCGGCGCGATCGATGCCAGGCAAAGATTCTTCCTCGCCCAGTCCGACTTGCAGACCACCGTCAACGGCGGCGGCGCGCCTGCTCCCGACGGCGACAGTTCAACCACCATCGCCGCGGCAGCGCCTGCCGATGGCGGTCACTGACATGGAGGCCAACATGTTTTCCCGCCGAGGATTCTTGGGCACTGCCGCGCTAGCCAGCGCATCCGTCGTCAGCGGCCGGGCGCAGGCCGCCTCGATTCCGGAAGCCCCGCACATGGACAAGGTGGTGATGCAGCCGCCACTGCACCCCATCAGTGGTCCGGACTATCGACCCGTGGTCACGCTGAACGGTTGGTCGCTGCCGTTCCGGATGAACGGCGACTGGAAGGAATTCCATCTCGTCGCCGAGCCCGTGGTGCGCGAATTCGCCGAGGGCATGCAGGTGAATTTGTGGGGCTATAACGGCCAGTCGCCGGGCCCGACGATCGAGGCCGTCGAGGGCGACAAGGTCCGTATCTTCGTGACCAACAGACTGCCCGAATACACCACCGTGCACTGGCACGGCATGATCATTCCCAGCGGCATGGACGGCGTCGGCGGACTGACCCAGCCGCACATCCAGCCGGGAAAAACCTTCGTCTACGAGTTCGAGATGAGGAAGAGCGGGACCTTCATGTACCACCCGCATTCCGACGAGATGGTGCAGATGGCGATGGGCATGATGGGCATGGTCGTCGTGCATCCGCGCGACCCGAACTTTCGCCCGGTCGACCGCGACTTTGTCTTCGTCATGAGCACCTATCGCGTCGATCCCGGCACTTATTTGCCGAAGGTCAACGAGATGACCGACTTCAACATGTGGACGTGGAATGCGCGCGTGTTTCCCGGCATCGATCCGCTGCCGGTCAGGCTCGGCGACAAGGTGCGCGTGCGCATCGGCAATCTCAGCATGACCAACCATCCGATCCATTTGCACGGCCACAGCTTTGCGGTGACCTGCACCGACGGCGGCTGGATTCCGGAGAGTGCGCAATATCCGGAAACGACGACGGACGTCCCGGTCGGCGCGGTGCGGGTGTTCGACGTGCTCGCCGACAATCCCGGCGACTGGGCGTTCCACTGCCACAAGTCGCATCACACCATGAATGCGATGGGACACGACATGCGCAACCTGATCGGCGTGTCGCGCAAGGATCTCGCCAAGGCGGTCGGCAAGCTCGCGCCTGACAGCATGGCCATGGGATCGACCGGCATGGCGATGGGCAACATGGAGATGCCGGCGCCCGACAACACGCTGCCGATGATGACCGGCACCGGTCAGTTCGGTCCGATCGAGATGGGCGGCATGTTCACGGTGATGAAGATCCGCGACGGCCTCGCGCGCGACGATTATCGCGATCCCGGCCCCTACCAATTCCCGAAAGGCACCGTCGCCTACGAGGTCACGCCGCCGACCCCGGAGCCGGCGCGGCAACAAGGGACGCCGATGCACAAGATGAAGATGTGAGCGTTTCGATGAACCACCACCAACTGGAGATACCAATGAAGAAGACGATCAAGCTCGGTCTCGCGCTGGCCGCGCTTTTGACCGCGCCGGCCTTTGCCCACGACCAGCACGGGCACGGCACCTTTTCGGCCGGCGAGCCCGGCGACCCCAAAAAGCCCGCGCGCACGATCGAGGTCCTGCTGAACGAGATGGACTACGCGCCCGCCAGGATCGAGGTCAAACGCGGCGAGCAGATCCGCTTCGTGCTGCGCAACGTCGGCAAGGAGGACCATGAATTCCTGCTCGCCACCACCAAGGAGAATCTCGCACATGCGGTGGAGATGAAGAAGCATCCGCACATGGAGCACGACGATCCCAACGGGGTGCGGCTCGCGCCGAGCAAGACGGCCGAGATCCTCTGGAAGTTCAGCAAGGCCGGCACGTTCGAATTTTCCTGCCTGATTCCCGACCACCGCGACTACGGCATGGTCGGCCACGTCACCGTGAAGTAACAAGGGAGGCTCCCATGAACCGCATCAACCGCATCATCCGCATCGCCGCAGCGCTGGCGTTGACCGCAGGCCTTGCCACAGGTGCCCTGGCGGCCCAGGGCGCCGCGATCAGCGGCGAGGTCAAGAAGATCGACGAGGGCGCCGGCAAGATCACGCTCAAGCACGGGCCCGCGAAGAACCTCGGCATGGATGGACCCATGACCATGGTCTACCGCGTCAAGGACCCGGCCGTGCTCAGGCAGGTGAAGGTCGGCGACAAGGTGACTTTCGAAGCCGAGGAGGCGGCTTCGGGCTATACGGTGACCCGGATGGAGAAGGCGAAGTAGGGTCATCCTGGTCATTCCGGGGCGCGCGCAGCGCGAGCCCGGAATCCATTCATCCGCCAACTCCGCCGCACTATGGATTCCGGGCTCGCCCTTCGGGCGCCCCGGAATGTCCGGGCCCCGAAATACCCCGGTCCGCCCCCATGCCGCACCCTCCGTTAACCCTTTGCTAACCATACACCCGGCAAGAATTGCCGGGTGAAGTCGAGTGTCGTCAGCCGCGTAGAACGGGAGCTCCCGTGGACGCAAGTGCCGTGCCTCACTTTCGGAACGGCGGCCCTTCGGCCGCAGCGCAGACGTTTGGGGCGCGCGGACGGCAGTCCCGCGGAGAGGCAGCTACCATGGTCGACGTCACCGCGGGACAGGGCGTAGGCGGCACGAACGCCGGCTTCCCCACCCTTGCCGAGGTCGGCAACATCCTCAAGCGCGGCGATATCGCGCTGGCTCTCGGCGTCCTCACCATCCTGGTGGTGCTGATCCTTCCCCTGCCCGCGATCGTGCTGGACCTGTTCCTGGCGATTTCGATCACGCTCTCGATCCTGATCCTGATGACGTCGCTGTTCATTCAGGCGCCGCTGGAATTCTCCGCTTTCCCGACCGTCCTGCTGATCTCGACCATGCTGCGGCTGTCGCTCAACATGGCCTCGACCCGCCTGATCCTGTCGCACGGGCACGAGGGCACGGATGCCGCCGGTCACGTCATCGAAGCCTTCGGCAGCTTCGTGATGGGCGGCAATTTCGTCATCGGTATTATCGTCTTTGCCATCCTGATCATCGTCAACTTCGTCGTCATCACCAAGGGTTCGGGCCGTATCGCCGAAGTCGCGGCGCGCTTCCACCTCGACGCCATGCCCGGAAAACAGATGGCGATCGACGCCGACCTCTCCGCCGGACTGATCGACGAGAAGGTCGCCAAGCAGCGGCGCAAGGATTTGGAGGACGAGAGCGGCTTCTTTGGCGCCATGGACGGTGCCTCCAAATTCGTCCGCGGCGACGCCATTGCCGGCCTTCTGATCGTCTTCATCAACGTCGTCGGCGGCATGATCATCGGCGTGGCGCAGCAGGGCCTGTCCTTTGCCGACGCCGGTCGCAGCTACACGCTGCTGACGGTCGGTGACGGTCTCGTCACCCAGGTGCCGGCGCTGATCGTCTCGACCGCGGCCGGCCTGCTCGTCTCCAAGGCCGGCGTCTCAGGCGCCGCCGACAAGGCGCTGATGAAGCAGTTCTCCGGATATCCGCAGGCGCTCGCGATGTCCGCGGCGGTCATGCTGGTGCTGGCGGCCCTGCCGGGCATCCCGACCCTTCCCTTCCTGGCGCTCGGCTCCGGCGCCGGCGCCCTCGCCTGGCACGCCCGCAACCGCAACCGGGCGACCGCCAGAGCCGACGAAGTTGCAAAGACCGCACCTGCGCCGGGAACGCCGGGCGCACCGGGCTCCGCTGCGGCCGAGGAGCCAATCTCCTCGGCGTTGAAGATCGACGACCTCAAGATCGAGCTCGGCTATGCCTTGCTGCCGCTGGTCAACGGCCCCGACGGCACCGATCGTCTCACCGAGCAGATCAAGGCGCTGCGCCGCTCGCTCGCGATCGAGATGGGCTTTGTGATGCCCGCGGTGCGAATCCTCGACAACGTCCAGCTCGAAGCCAACACCTACATCATCAAGATCAAGGAGGTCGACGCCGGCACCGGCAAGATCTGGCCGAACCAGTTCATGGTCATGGATCCCGGCGGCAGCCAGGTGCAGGTGCCCGGCATCCACACCACCGAGCCGACCTTCGGCCTGCCCGCGACCTGGGTCGATGCCAGCCTCAAGGAGGAGGCTTCGCTCAAGGGCTACACCGTCGTCGACGCCGCGACCGTGCTCTCGACCCACCTCACCGAGCTGCTCAAGGCCAACATGTCGGACCTGCTCTCCTATGGCGAGGTGCAGAAGCTGCTCAAGGAGCTGCCGAAGGAGCAGGGCGAGCTGGTCAAGGACATCGTGCCGGGACAGGTCACGGTCTCCGGCATCCAGCGCGTGCTGCAGCTGCTGCTCGCCGAGCGCATCTCGATCCGCGACCTCTCGACCATCCTCGAAGGCATCGCCGACTCGCTCGCCTTCTCGCGCAACCCCGCCACCATGGTCGAGCACGTCCGCGCCCGCCTGGCGCGGCAGATCTGTGCGCAAAACACCTCCTACAACGGCTATCTGCCGCTGATCGCGCTGTCGGCCCGTTGGGAACAAGCCTTCGCCGAATCCATTATCGGCCAGGGCGAGGAGCGCAGCCTCGCGATGCAACCCTCGAAGCTGTCGGAGTTCATGACCGGCGTGCGCGAGGCCTTCGAGCGCGCCGCGCGCGAAGGCGAGGCCCCGGTGTTGGTCACCTCTGCGGCAATTCGTCCCTTCGTGCGTTCCCTGGTCGAGCGGTTCCGGGCCCAGACGACCGTGCTGTCGCAGGCTGAAATCCACCCCAGGGCGCGATTGAAAACGGTCGGAAGCATCTGATTTGCCTTAAGAAGCCGTGTGTTTTTTGGCCACAGGCAAATGGTTTTTCAGTTTTTGGCGTCTTGTCGACCAACGGCCGGGAAGGCGCCTGACAACTACATTACCGCTTTGAAATAATTGCAAAATTGCACGATCAAGGGCCGTTTTTGATCGCGGCTTTTCACGACCCGTCACGCTCTTGTGATCGCCTCTTGGGAACGAATCCCCCCAATACTAGGTTGTTGGGCACCGGAAGCATGAACCTGCCCGAACAAGCAGGCGACTACTTCGGGTAGATGGCGGCAGGAGCCTTCCATGAACCACTCGATTTACAGCGCAGATCGCTCGACCCACCTCAAGATCGTGGTTGTCGCGCTCGTTGCCGGCATCATGGTGGCGGGTCTCGGCATCACGGCGCGCACGAGTTCAGACGAAGGCATGACCCAGACCGCTCGCGTCATGAAGGCCGGCAAGCCGGTCGCTATCACCAGCTCGAACGTTTCGCTCGTTCGCTAAGGAGATTTGAGTTTCAGGAATTCACGCGGCTCTTTACCAGCCCCCCAAAGTCGCCACGTGGATATGTAGACGACCCCAACCCCAAGTCGACTACAGAAAGCGCCCGCCCCCCACGGGCGCTTTCTCATGTCTGGAGTGTGTTGCGGCAGTCTCTCCCCTCGTTTTCCCGGACGCGCTGTGAGCGCGCAACTGTATCATCCTCGTCATTGCGAGCGGGTGGGGCAGCAGCGTCGCTCCTTTAATTCGTAGGATGGGTAGAGCGAAGCGAAACCCATCAACCCTTCCTCCGCGCTGAAACGTGATGGGTTTCGCAAGTGCTCTACCCATCCGACGGCCGCGTAGACACGCCTTCGCCTTCTCGCGGCTCACCTCGCCCGAGCTTTGCCCATCAAGTCACCCTCGATTGAAAGAGGGCGCAGGGAAGACCGGGTGCCGGCCGGGCACCCACGGTCCACTGTGCGAAAGGTGGCAACAAGAATTTGCACAGCGGCATACAGGTGTAGCCAGACATCCGGCCTTCCCTGCGCAGTGGCTTTACGGCTTATGTCGTGATCTCCCCGGGGAGCGATGCACTATTGCCCCCGTCGCCTTGCGGATGACCGATGCGAGGGCCCGGTTGGGCCGCACGCATCACCGCAACACTTGACGCACAGACCCCGGGCGTCAGGACCACACGATTTTGCCGTACGCAGATCGCACCGGTCGTGTGCGCGACGTCTCCGCTCACGGTTGCCCGCCCTGCAAAAACCCTCCGCGCCGATGTGACCCACGTCCACCGCCGCCCGGCCCGCGTTCGTGACGATCGCGATACGCCCCTCTTCCCAGGGCCGGGTTGCGCGACACATACGCCGTTTCCGAATTTCGGTAAAGTGGAATATTCTTAGCCAAGCGGATTGACCGACGGCTGGGTGTTTTGCTCGGCCGGCACCGCAAGGGCTTGTCGACGAAGAAGCGTCAGGCCATTGCGGAAGCCGGTTCCATTGGGGCACACTCCAGGCATTGGGTCTTTGCAGACATTGCCGGCCAATTGATGATCATTCTCGTCGGAGAATCGGAATGCGATTGCCGATCATGCGTTCGTTGCTTGCTGCCGCTGCGGCGCTCATTTTCACGTTTGGTCCAGGGACTTTGCCGAAGGCCGTTGCCGAGCAGCCGGGACCTGCCGCGGCGGTCGAGACCGTACCGAACGTTCGGAATGACCCAAGGTCGCTTGCTTTCTCCAATGACGGGTTTTTGGCGCTGTCCGGCGGCGGGAGCGGTCCGGTCGACATCTGGGACGTGCGCTCCGGTCGACTGATCCGAACCCTGTCCGGACATCGGGACGAGGTCCTGGCAGTCGCCTTCGTGTCGGACGGGCGACAAGTCCTGTCGGCGAGCCGCGACAACACCGTCAAGCTCTGGGACACCGCGACCGGTCGCTTGCTGCGCAGCGTTCAACTCGCAGGCCAGACCGAGTGGCTGAGTGCCATGGCGATTTCACCGGACGGATCCCGGGTCTTGTCGGGCAACAATATCAGCGACGTCAGACTCTGGGACGCTGCGACCGGCCGTCTCCTCAAGACCTTCAAATCGGAAAGCATATTCGCCGTCGTCTTCTCTGCCGATGGCACCCGGGCCGCGAGCAGCGGCAGTCATGTCAGCGTCTGGGATCTGGCGGGCGGACGGCTGCTCCACACGTTCAACCACGCGAGCGGAGGCAGCGTCATAAAAGGCCTGGCCTTTTCGCACGACGGCGCGCGGCTCGTCTCCGGTGCCTACGACAAGACCGCAAAATTGTGGGATGTCGCGAGTGGCCGACTGCTGCGCACGTTCGTGCATTCCGGCTCAGTCTCATCCGTTTCGATTTCACCTGATGGCACGCGCATCGCCGCAGGGGGCAGTCACAATGTCGACCTCAATATGCAGGTCTGGGATGCGATTGACGGCAGACTGCTATACACGCGGCAACATTCCTATGGGCCGAACGTGCTATTCGCTCCGGACGGAAGGCACATTCTTGCCGGAACGGAAGGAGCCCCCCTCCAGATCAAATTCTGGGAGGTGGAGACCGGAAGTCTCGTGCGGGATTTCGGCGGAGATACGGAAACTCTGGGCGCCCCTCAATTCTCACGGGATGGCTCCCGAATAGTTTCGGGGGGCGTATCCCTGCAACAATGGGATGCCGGCACTGCGCAACTGCTCAGCACGACGCTCGCGCCGGAGCAAGGAACATTTTCCCTGGCATTTTCCAACGATGGCTCCCGGGTCGTTTGGAAAATGCCGGACGGAAAAGCTCTCAAATTCGCAGACGCGCAAACAGGCAGGGTGATATCCACATTTCTCGGTCATACCGAGACGGTCTCGGTGGCTGCGATCTCGCCGGATGGCTCAAGGATCGCCTCCGGTGGAGGCTTCAACGAAAAGTCCGTCAAGCTATGGGAAGCATCGACTGGCCGTCTGCTTCGAACCATCCCCATAGCCAGCGTCAATGCCATCGCCTTGTCGCCTGATGGCACCAGATTGCTGGCGGGAAGCTTCAACAAAACGGCCGAGCTTTGGGACCTCGCGACCGGCCAACGAATCCGTACTTTCGCTCATACCGCCGCCGTCTGGGCGCTCGCGTTTTCGTCCGACGGCACTCGTATCCTGACGGGCGACGCGGCCGAGCGCACCAGCAAGGTCTTTCTTTGGGACGTCGGGAGCGGAAAGTTGCTGCGAACGCTCAGCGGACATACCGCCTCGATATTTGGCGGCGTCGCTTTCTCGCCTGACGGAAAGTTCGCGCTTTCCGGATCCTATGACAAGACCCTCAAATATTGGGATCTCGATACCGGTCAATTGGTTCGCTCAATCGAGAGCGACGGTGACTCGCCAGCATTCTCTCCAGATGGTCGCCGTGCCCTGAACGGCGATGCGATATGGGACCTGGCGACCGGCAACAGGCTGGTTTCGATCATCAAGTCCGCCAACGATCAGTGGCTGGCCATGACCCCAGAGGGCTTTTTTGCTGCCTCGGAGCATGGCGCCGAGATGCTCAGCGTCGCGCGCGGCATCGACGTTTGGTCGATCGACCAGTTCTACCAGTCGCTCTATCGCCCCGATCTCGTGCGCGAGAAGCTCGCAGGCGATCCGCGCGGGCTGGTCCGTCAGGCTGCGGCGCAGCTCGATCTCACCAAGGTCATCGCGAGCGGCAATGCGCCCGATGTGCGCCTGATCGTGCCCGGGCGGGCGGTCGGCTCAGCCACTGTCGACGGGACGAGCGCCGCGGCAGAAGCGGAGATCACGGATCGTGGTGGAGGCATCGGCCGCGTCGAGTGGCGGATCAATGGCGTGACGGTCGGCATCGACGCTCCTGCAGCGGGGACGCCGTCGCCGCTGAGACTGGCGCGAAGCCTGGCGCTCGAGCCCGGCGATAACGCCGTTGAAGTCACAGCCTACAATGGCGCCAATCTGGTTGCGTCCGTCGCGGCGCGGCTCAACGTCCTCGCGCAAACGCCCGCGCCTTCCGCCGCACCGCAAGCGGCCCCCTCGTCACCGCCTGTTGTGGCAGCTAAGCCGCGCCTGTTCGTGCTGGCGGCCGGCATCAATGACTACGCAGACCAGCGCTTCAAGCTGGAGAAGGCCGTGTGGGATGCGCAGGAGGTCGCGCGGGGCTTCAAGGAAGCATCCGGGAGCCTCTATCAATCAGTCGAGGTGAAGCTGCTGACCGACGCCGGGGTGACCCAAGGCAAGCTCGATGCTGCCTTTGGCGAGCTTTCCGCAAAGGCCGCTGCCACCGACGTGTTCGTGCTCTATCTGGCCGGTCACGGCAAAACGGTCGATGGCCGCTACTATTTCGCCCCTCAGGATTTCGCCGTCGAGGGTGAGCTCACCGAGCAGTCGATCAACGCGGCCGTGAAGGCCAAGGCGATCTCGCAAGAGCAATGGCAGCGCTGGTTTGCCGGAATTCCGGCGCGCAGGAGCGTGATGCTGTTCGACACCTGCGAGTCCGGGACACTTGCCGACGATGAAACCCAGCAACTCCAGAAGGGAGCCGCCAACGACCGCCTGGTCCAGGCAACGGGCCGTTCAATCCTGGCAGCCTCGGGCGGAAGCCAGGAGGCGCTGGAGGGCTATCACGGACATGGCCTGTTTACCTACGAAGTGCTCGATGCGATCAACGACGCGGACGGCGATCACAACGGCACGATCGAACTGAACGAGCTCGCGGCCTACGTCTATGCGGAGGTCTCGGAGGTCAGCGAGCGAGTCTTCAGGCAACGCCAGGTGCCGCAAATGAAGTTGACGGCAAACTATGCGCTGGCGAAGCGGATGCGGATCCTCCAGGACGAAGCGACACCGGTAGCTGCGGCAAAGCCCACTTATAAAGTGGCACAAGCCGCACAGTTGCAGGTTCGGCCTGGCCCTGGCGCAACCGTGGTTCGCAGCTTGTCCGCCAGGAGCGACGTGACCGTGCTTGAAAGCAAGAACGGCTGGTCGCTGATCGCGAGCGACGGCAAGCCGCTGGGCTACGTCGCCACGCGGGACCTGGCGCCCATGCAGTGAGGTTCGCTTTCCGGCGTTTCATCAGGGTTGATGGATGCACGGGCCGGCTCAGCGACGCGGCGCCCCATAGGTCGGCGGCGGCGCCTGCACGGTTGGTGCTGCGGCGGCGAACAACTCCTCCTTGCTCCCGGTGAGCGGCGGATAAATCCGCTTGCGGTTGATGGTCTGCTTGGTTGCCTTCGCGGCCGCGCCGGTGGCGCGGACTTCGCGGTCCCACCCTTCCGTATAGAGCGCGCCCCAGCCGCCGAGATCGAGCACGGTCACGTACCAGTCGATCCGTAGCGGCAGCATCGGCAGGCCTGCGAGATCGGCGACCACATTATGGCCGGCGAAGCGGCCCATGGGACGCGCGAACTGGCAGGACATCACGGTCGGATGCAAGCCGTCGACCACGCTCGAGGCGACGTCGCCGGCCGCGAACACACCGCCGACATCCGCAACCCGCATCAAGGGATCGACAAGAAGGCGCCCGAGGCGATCGCGTGCGTCCGGAAAGCTCGCGGCCAAGGGGCTCGCGCGCATCCCGGCACACCAGATCACCGTCTGGGTCGGAATGAACTCGCCCGAGCTCAGGCGCAGGCCGGCGGCCTCGACGGAGACGACGCGCACGCCAAGCCGTGTCTCGACGTCGAGCGAGGCCAACGCCGCCTCGATGACGGGACGCGCGTGCGTGCCGATAGTGGCGCCGACGGCCGGATTGGGATCGACCAGGATGATGCGGCGGCTGCCGGTGATGCCGGCGCGCGCCAGCCGGTCGGGCATCTCGGCCGCGACCTCGATGCCGGTGAAGCCGGCGCCGACCACGACGATCGTCGAGCGCCCCGGCGCGGGCACGCTGCGTCCGAGCGAGGTGAGATGATCCTCGAGGCGGAGCGCCGCTGTATAAGTGTCGACATCGAAGGCATGCTCGGCAAGGCCGGGAATGTCGGGGCGCATCACTTCGCTGCCGAGCGCCAGCACCAGCCGGTCATAAGCCAGCGTCTCGTCGCCGCCACTCGTGACCAGCGAAATCTCGCGCCGTGCCGGATCAATGGCTTCGACCTCGCCGATCCCGTGACTGACGCCGATCGGATCGAGCAGTTGCGGCAGCGGAAGCGCGACCTCGCTGAGGTCGGCCTCGTAATTGCGGACGCGGATGTTGTGATAGGGATTGCGATCGATGACACGAATCTCGATGTCACGGCCGGCCGCGCCGATCTCGTCGCGCTTGCGCGCGGCACCGATGGCCGCCCACAGACCAGCAAATCCGGCGCCGAGCACGACGATACGCGCCATCCGGTCCCACCGCGCAATTCCGCTGACGCGACCTTAGCGCCGCGCGTGCAGACACATCTATAGCGCAGGCGGCCAATCCAGCCAACCAGGCGCAAGCGCTAAATGCTTACCCTGTGGTACAATGCGCTCACTTGCGGACGCAGCTTTCGCGCGAACGCAAAGCCAAGCAGCACTGCGAACAGAACAGGTGGAAATTCAATGGAATACTGCGCGATCGGGCCCGGCGGATTTGCGTGCGCCGCCGAGAGTTGAATGCCGATCGGCAGGCTGATGGCCATGCACCAGGCCCATTGCCGGGTGAGCAGACCGATCACGGCGCCGGCAGCAAGACACGGTAGCGCCACCTTGAAGAAGTTAATGCCCCAGAAGCTGAAAATCCAGAAGCCACCGTATAGCAGACCAGAGACGATGATCGCTGCCGCAATGCCAAGTGCCATAAGTCTGAAGACGAGCGAAACAATCGAGATCGCATTCCATTCCATCCTGGCGCGATGTTCGCCCGCGACCGCTGGCTCGTTCCTCGCGGAGACGCGATTGCAGGCCATGCGGACGCAAAGCGCCAGCGGAGCTCCGATCAGCATGCCGCTCACCAGGATTGGCACCGCGTAGAACATGCAGAAGAATGCGGCCGGCCCCAGGACAGTCAGCATCGACTTGAGGATCATCCCTGGAATCTCGCCGGGAAAAAGCGTCGGCAGGAGCAGATAGAGCCCGCCCATGGCGGGGCAGAGAAACGAGATGAATATGCTGACGAGCTGGATACGGAATGCCGCAAACCCTCCGCTTAGTGCAGTGCGAATCGGACCCCGGTCGTAACGCTTCGGCCAAGCCCAATAGGCGAAGAGGCCCGCGAGCAGCATCGGAACCCACAGAGGCGACCAGAGCGTCGTCTCCGGGATCGGCTTGTCCAGGTCGATGCCGCCGCTGACCTTCGGCTCGGTTGCGAAGCTCAGCACCTCCGAGATCGCACGGACGAACGCGATCGCCAGCAGAGCGGCAGCGAGCTTTGCGATCCTGACGATCGTCGTCTCCGTGGGCAACAGGGATGCGATCGATACCTTGGTCATGGGGTCAATCCGGCATGGGTTGCAGGGGACGCCTGTTCAGACCCACCTGAAGCTGGATCAGATCCAGGCTGGACAGTTCCTTGCCGAGTTCGGCAAGACGCGTCCGCGCCTTCTCGTTATTGCCGTCCCGGTTCGCGAGCAGATACATCGCGTAGAGCATTTTGACGTCTCGCGGCCCCAGGCCGTCGTCGAGCAAACTCGCATATGACATGGCGCAGCCCGGATGCCCGGTCTGGTCGACGCAGCGCTTCAGGAGTTCCATCCCGCGGCCGACGTCGAGCTGTCCCGATTTTGCGGCGTAGTCGAGATAGTAGTTGGCGAGCCCCTGGAGCGCAGACGGCTCGTTTCGCTCTGCGGCCAGTTCGAGCCATTTGAGCGCGTCGGACGGATTGTCCGAAACGCCCGCCATGTAGGCGTACATCCTGCGCAGACCGACCACCGACTGTGCCTCGCGATTGCCGAGCACGGCGCTCTTCTCGGCGAGGCTGTCGCCTTCGACATCGTCCTTGGCCACACCGCGGCCGGTGAAATACATGTCCGCCAGGAATAGCATCGCCTTGGGATCGTTGCGGTCGGCGGCGAAGCGAAGGTATTTTGCTGCCCGCGCGGGATCGATGCTCCCCATCCAGCCGGACATATAGCCCATGCCAGCAACGCGCGAAGCGTCGGCATCGCCGGTCGCGGCAGCCTTCAGGATCAGCTTCTGTCCCTTCTCGAGATCGTTCTGAAGGCCGGGCGTGCCGATAATGTATAGCGCGCCGAGCACCGACATTGCCTTGACGTCACCTTTTGCGGCGGCGGCCTCCAGATCGAGTGCACCAGCGCGCAATGCGCCGTTCTCGGGTTGCGCCATGGTGGCAAGGCCACGAAGCAGCAGCACGCGGGGATTGCCGGCGTCGGCGCCCTGCAACAGTTGAATCGATTTGAGCGAATGCTTGCTGCGATAGGCCCGCCATGCCTCGACCAGCGTGGCCCGCAGCGGCTCCGCGTCGCCGGCAAAATGCGTCTCGTCGAGCCCAAGCTCGTTGAGGCGCGGCAGCGCTGCGTTGTTGCGGCGGCCGAGCCGCGCGATGTCGTCCTGCGTCCTGATGTCCTTTTCGGAAACCGGCGCTGACGCAGGCAGACGATTCGGCAGACCGACCGAAGGCAAGGCCTGCAACCCGTGAATGAAGAACAGCACGATCGCGCCGATGACCGCGAACTCGGCGAACCCACGAAACGTTGCGTTGGCGGCGTGGAGATCGAGCAGAACCCGAAGTGGACCCTTGCGCTCACGAACCAGGAATTGCTGCTGAGCGGCTGCGCTCATCCCGCGACCTCGCGCTGCTGCGATGGGCCTGCCGTGTCGGCGCCCGCGTCGACTACCTCGATACGGATGCCGTCACGTTCGCGCACGAGCCGAACCTCGTGGGCGCCGCTGCTGCGCGCCTCGATCAGGCCGTCGGTGATCTGCCGCTCGATCGCGCGTGTCATGTCGCGGACGCCGCCCTGCACTCGGCCGGAGAGCTGATCGATTGCGCTCAGCAGGATCTGAGGGTCGATGCCGCCGCCTGCTACCTTCAGGCCGAACTGGGAGGCGATCGCCTCCATCTCGAGGGCGACAACCCGCGCGATATCCAGCCCCTTCAGCGGCCGGAAAGCGAAGACGTCGTCGACACGCGACAGCACCTCAGGCGCAAACTGCGCATCGCCGAGGGCCGCCTTCGCCAGCCTGCCCAGTTCCTCGGCGGATTCGGTCGTCAGATCGGAAAGCTCGGCGATACGGCGGGAAGCCGCATTGGTGGTCAGGACGAAAATGGCCCCGTTCGTCGCGATACGCGCGCCATCGCTGACCTCGGTGATGAAGCCGTCGTTCCACGCGGTCAGGAAGCGCTTGTGCACCTCGGGATGGGCCTTCTCGAATTCGTCGAGGAGGACGACAGCATCAGGAACGTCGCGTAGCGCAGCCGTCAAGGAGCCGTAGCTGCCCGAGCCGACATAACCCTTGGCCTGCCCGAACAGGCTTGCTGCCGCATGCGGCTGCCCGAACTGGCTCATGTCAAAGAAATGCAGATGGTTGCGGCCGCCGTAGAGTTCCTCGCACAGCACCTTCGCGAAATGCGTCTTGCCGACACCGGGAGCTCCAGCGAGGCAGAATACGGCGAGCGGCTTGTCGATCCGCCGTGCAGCAATCCGGCGTCGCAATTGTTGCGCAATCGCCTTGATCGCGTCACCCTGTCCGACCACCTTGGCGCTGATGCGCCGCGCCAGGTCTTCCGCATCGATGGTGATGAGGCTCTTCGTGCGCTTTTCGTAAGCCTGCTCAAGGCTGGCCTTGTTCGACAGCCGGTCGAGAATATCCATGACGAACCTCGGAAGATAGGACGCGCTGTAGAGAAAAATGGCGACGGCCGCGACGAAGGCGGCGATCACCAGCGAAACGGCAAGCGGAAAAGAGGCATGATCGATGCTGATCACGACCAGCAGCAGGACGAGCCGCCCCAGCCACGGATTCATTCCAGTCACGGCACCACCTCGATTTGTTCGCCGGGCTGCATGATCCGCATCGGCATGACGCCGGCGCTAGTTGCAAAAGCCACGGTGATGCCGCCCTCCACGCCATCGCGAACTGCGGTCACGTGGATCGGGCCGCCATCCGCAAGGATCGCGACGGGCGTCCAGCCCTTGGTCAAGACGATCTGCTGGGTAAGCCCGGACGATTCGACCGCGATGGTATCGCCATCGGGATCCATGCTGTCGGTGAAGACGATCCAGCCGATGCGTTGACGGCGTTCGGCCACCGCACGGGCGATCTCGGCGCGCTGCGGGCTTGCGATCTTCAACGCTGCAACGGCGGAGGCGACCGCGTCGCGATCGTCCGCTGGCACAAAGGTCACGACATTGGCCGAGAGATCGTCGGGCCGCTGCGGCACCTTGTCAGCATGGCCGGCCGGCGCAGTGAGCGCAAATGCGCCGCCGCCGATCACGCCGAGAATCAGCAGGGTCGGAACCAGGCGCGAGGATTGCTGGGCTGGGACGAGCGGTGACGGTTCGAGCTGCGGCATGAGGAAGGACTTGCACGGGAACGACTTCCCGGACAAGTTGCATGGCCGATCACAGGAACCCGTTAACGCGCGCGCATCATCCACCCTTGGCCCGGAAATGGGTTAGCGCTGGCCTACGGGTTCGTTTCAATTTTAAGCATCGCAGCCGGGCAGCTCGGCGCAGCCTCAAGCCTCGCGCAGTTCCGACGGCGTCGCGCCAAAGCGCTTGCGGAAGGCGCGGTTGAAATAGGACAGATCGGAGAACCCCGACGAGTGCGCGATGTCGCTGATCTTGCGTATCCTGGCGCGGGGATCGCCGAGCAGCTTGCGCGCCTGCAGCAGGCGCTGCTCCAGCACGAATTCGGTGAAGGTCGTTCCGGCTTGCTCGAACAGACGCTGTGCCTGGCGCGGGCTCAGGCCGGAGCGCGTGGCGATCTCGGACAGGCAGAGGTCGTTGCGGCCAAGCGCAGCCATCACGTCGGCGCGCATGAGATCGAGACGGGCCGCCGCCTGTCCACGGCCGCGCGCCAGGCTTGCATGTTCGGTGTCGGTGCCGAGCAGAAGGCCGACGAGATCGACCATGTGCTGCGCGCTGAGGCGCTGGCCGACGGCGTCGAGATGCGGCGCGTGATGGGCGGCAAGGGAGTGGTAGCGGAAGATCGTCTCGGCGACCGCCCCGTCCGAGAGCACTTGCGACAGCTTGTCCTCGGCACGCGGATTGATCTCGAGCAGCGCGCGGCGCGGCATGCGGATGGTGGTGAAGCGATCTTCCTCGGTGTGTCCGACGGTGCCGGTGATGCCCATGTCGACGAGCACCATCTGCGCGGGCGCAAGCTCCACGGAATGGCCGTTCTGTCCGACGCGGACGAGACCCGCATGTGCCGCGATCAGGACGAGATCGTCGCTGCCGTCGGCAAGGTGGCTCTGGGTGCGAGAATATTGCGCGGAGGCGCCTTCGGGAATGGCGAGCGCGATATTATCGACCACGCTGACCTGGAGCCGGCAATCGATGCTGTCGCCCCGGCTCGGCCCGATATCCAGACCGCAGGAACCGAAGGTCCGCTCGCGCCAATGTTCGAACGCCGGGCCGTGTGGCAGCCCCGCATATTGGTGAATGAAGATGCCCGACGTTTTCGCTGCATCCATCTGATTTCTCGCCCCTCTCCGGCACCATGATCGGCGGCGCCGACTGCAAATTCCGGGCATTTGACGCCGCGAAATGCGCAGAGGTTCAAATCGGAGGCGGATTCGGCGGGATTTGTCGAAATACGACGGCGGGACGGACCGGGGCGACAGTTTTGCGTGCTTGCAGCCAGTATGGAGCAAAGCGGAATGCGGGTTTGCTGGCGACGCCAGAAAGCTCCGGACGGCGACCGCGTGCAACAGCCCGTACCATTCGCTCGAAGGCGCTCTTACTGTTGGCACCTCACCACGCAGGCCATCATCACCAGATCCCGGACATTGAAATCGCCGACCATATGCTGACCGGGTTCTTGCGCGACCTGGCTATCCCTGCGACCGGCGGTAACAATGGCACGCTGCGAGCGTTCAACGGAGGTGAATGCCTTGTTCGCGCGCCAGATGGAAATCAGCTCGTGGGATGACACGAACGCTACCACCATCAAGAGGGAGCCGTTCGATAGGATCGAGTTGTTCTTTTTCAAGCAATCGGCAGCAGCGTTCACTGCGATCATCGACGAATCGCTTCGTTGATTTCGAACGCAAAGTAGTTTAACCAACGACAAATAATTCCTTTCTTTTCATCAATCGCGTTTTGTCTCTGGGGGGACCATGATCAAAACTCTGATGATTGCCGGCGCGCTGATAGCACTGAGCCTCACCGTTTCTTCGACTTCCAACGCCGCGGAACGAGTCAAAAACCGTTCAGCCCAAGGGGATGCTTGCCGTGCCGCCGCCGGTGGTGGCTTCACAGCCGACGACTGGAACGCCCGCACCGTTCCGGAGCCGAAAGCCACCAAGTATCGAAATTGCATGGCGCAGGCCCAGGCCAAAGCTGACAAGGCCAAGTAATCGGCGGGATGCATCATGAAAAAATATGTTGCAGTCGCGCTCGCCGCCACTGCCGTCTATTTGGTCCCCTCCGTTGCAGTCGCAAAGGACGATGCCCTTGAGGCCACCCGAGCCTGCATGGTGCGCCACGGCGCCACCCGCAAGCCGGATGGCAGCGTTTGGCTAGGTGGCGGTCGCGCAAATGCCGAAGGCATGCGCGCCAAATGCCGCCGCGAAGCTGGCTACAAAGCAAGCTGAAGAATTACAGCCCGGTAACGCACAACTCCTTTCGGTACCGCACCCCAGGAGAAAATCCGTGAAGGCAATGAAGATCCTTTTCGCTGCCGCTGCCATGCTCGCCGTTTCGGGTTCCGCCCACGGCGGTTCGTGGAGCTGCTCGGCCAACAACATGGTCACCGGCCACTACGACGGCGGCGCCACGGCCTACATCCATCTTTCTGGCTTCAACACCGGCAGCAACTACCCGGTCCGCAAGAGCGGCAACAAGGCCACCGGCGTCACCAAGAACGGGACCCCATTCACCTGCCGGTCGTCGAACTGATCCCTGCCGGCATTGCCTGTCTCACCTCCCGCGGCTACGCACGGGCCACCTCTGGCAGGCAAAGCACTATTTCTTCGCGGGCGGCTGCGACGGCGGCACGGTCTCGATCAGCTTGCCGGAAAATACCGGCGCCGAGGTCGGCTGGCCGTTGGGTGAGCCGCCCGTCTGCTCGACGGTGACGGCGTAGGTCGCGCCGTTGACGACGTCGGCATCGTACGAACCGAGCACCGGTCGTGCGGTGAAATCGCCTGTACCGATCACACCAAGCGAGCGCGGGCGCGGCAGCTTGTCGGAGATCAGCCAGAGCTCGAAACTCTTGCCGGGCTCCGGTGTCGCGCCCACCTTGCGCACGGTGAAGTTCTTGGTCGCACCGTCGATGGTGAGGATGAAGGCGGGACCTCCGCCCTGGCCCTGCAACAGCGCGACATATTGCGACGACGCCGGCAGCGGCGCCGGTGTCTTGACCTCGACCGTCTGGATCCGCACTGCCGGTCGCAAGCCGCCCGGCAGCGCCTCGGGCTGGAATATCTGAAGCGACAGCGTCACGAGCAGCGCGGCCGCGAGCGCACCGACGGCGGATGCGATGGTGCGCCAGCGCTTCACGCGGCCCTCGAGCCGGATCACATTGCTGTTGTCGGCGACCGGCGTCTGCGGCGCACGCGCGACCTCCGGGTCTGGCGCGTGGACCTGCGGCATGAATATCGGCACGACGTCGGGAATCGCATCGGATGCCGGCCGCGCCGTTTCGTCCTGCTCCGCTGCGGAAGGCTGCGGCCCCGGTTGCTGCATGGTCTCCGGCGGCACCTGCGGAGGCACGGCGTCGAGCGAGGAAAACTCCGGCACAGGTGGCGGCGGCGCGACGTCCGGCAGCGCCGGCGGCTCCTGCGCAAAGGCTGTCCGCGCGAGCTCGGACCTGATGTTCTCCCACACGATCGGACGTGGCTCGATCGAGCCGACCATCTGGTTGAGGACGCCGATTCGGTGCGCCCAGGCCTGCACGATCTCGGCGAACGCCTTGTCCACCGCCATCATGGTCTCGACCTGCGCGCGCTCGCCTGCGTCGAGCGTACCGAGCGCATATTCCGCGGCGAGCGCGATATGGTCCTCCGTATAGGCCATCACTTGCGGTCCAGACCCACCCTCACAGTATGAGCTCTCATAGCCCGACTCTCATAGCCCAAGACATTCGCGAATATCCAACATGCTGCGCCGAAGCCACGTCTTCACCGTGTTGACGGGCGCCGCGAATTTCTCCGCCAATTGCTCGCGGCTCCAGCCGTTGTAATAGGCGAGAAGCACGAGCCTCTGGCGATCCGGCTCGAGCCGGCCGATGCATTCCAGCAGCCGCTTCAATTCCTCGGTCATCTCCCTCCGCGCCAGCGGATCGGGGCTATCGCTTGCGACTTCCATCGCCTGCGGCTCTTCCTCGATGGAGACTTCCGTCTTCTTGCGCACGATGTCGATGGCGCGGTTGCGCGCGATCGATGCCATCCACGTGATCGGCGACGACAGAGCGGGATTGAACTGGCCGGCGCTGCTCCAAATCTTGACGTAGGTCTCCTGAATGACCTCCTCTGCGAGATCCTGTCGGCGCAAGATACGGAGCACGACGCCATAGAGTTTCGCGCGCGTGGCGACGTAGAGGCGCTCGAACGCGGCCTGGTCGCCCTGCGCTACCGCCCCAATCAGCCCGACCAGCTCTGCTGGCGTCAGCATTCACCCCCCCAATGCGCGGCCCGTCGCGTTCCGCGCAGGCCCTGGCACTCCACCACCATAGCGCGCGACAAAGCCGACCACCAAGGGGGCGCGGCGGCACACTGTGGACAGCACATGCGAAAACCCGGCCCTTGCGGTCCGGGTTTTGCAAATTCTCGCAGATCTGGCGGCTAGCGCCTCAGGCGACGGCGCCCATGCGGGCGCGCATCAGGCCGATGCTGTCGAGGTCGGCCTGCTCGCGGGCGTTTTCCTCGGCGCGTTCGCGGGCCTGATCGCGCTCGTCGAGGAGCTCGACCTTCTTCAGCTCCTCGAAGGCTTCGGCCAGCGCAGCCTTGGCTTCGTCGAGCTGGCCCTTCAGCTCGTCGGCCGAACGGGTCAGGTTCTCGCGGCGCTGGATGGCAGCCTTGGCATAGGTCGGATAGGCGAAGTGCGAGGGATCGTTGATCCCGGCACGATCCTGCTCGGTCGAGATCTCGCGTTCGAGATCGGTCGACATCCGCTGGAAGTCGGCGATCATCGTCTCGATCTGGGTGACCCGGCGGCGCTTCTCGTCGACCTGAAATTTCTTCAGGCGGATGAGGGTATCACGTGACTTCATCGACTCGTACTCCCCAGAAGTCCCTTGGCTGCACGTGGGACAACACCGGTCTCCCCACAGGCCCGACTAGGGCCAAGACCGGCTCTGCTACTCTGTGAGATGGGATGATGACCGGACAAAGTTAGCGTTCCGTTTCCAAATTACCGAGGATTTGCGCCAACTGGCGGTAGCCGTCCGCCAGCGATGCATTTTCGTCCTTGCGCTGGCGCAGGAAGGCCTCCAGCGGCTCGTGCAGGCGGATCGCCTCGTCGACCTCGGGGCTGGAGCCGGCGCGGTAGGCGCCCAGACGGATCAATTCCTCCATGTCGGCATAGGTCGCCATCACCTGGCGTGCCCGCTGGATGGTCGGCCAGAACTGCGGGTCGGCCGATTTCGGCATGGTACGGGAGACGGATTTGAGGATGTTGATCGCGGGGTAGCGACCGCGCTCGGCGATCGATCGCTGCATCACGATGTGGCCGTCGAGGATGCCGCGGACGGCATCCGCGATCGGCTCGTTATGGTCGTCGCCATCGACCAGCACCGTGAAGATCGCGGTGATGGCGCCCTCCCCCAGGCCCGGACCGGCGCGCTCCAGAAGCTTCGGCAGCTCGGTGAACACGGTCGGCGTGTAGCCCTTGGCGGTCGGCGGCTCGCCCGCGGACAGGCCGATCTCGCGCTGGGCCATGGCAAAGCGCGTCACCGAATCCATCAGACAAAGGACGTCCTGCTCCTCGTCGCGAAAATATTCGGCGACCGCGAGCGTCAGATACGCTGCCTGGCGGCGCATCAGCGCCGGCTCGTCGGAGGTCGCGACCACGACGACGGAACGCGCCAGGCCCTCCTCGCCGAGGTCGTCCTGCAAGAACTCCTGCACCTCGCGGCCGCGTTCGCCGATCAGCCCGATGACGCTGACCGCGGCATCGACGTTGCGGGCAAGCATCGACAGCAGCACCGACTTGCCGACGCCGGAACCCGCGAAGATGCCCATGCGCTGGCCGCGGCAGCAGGTCAGGAACGTGTTCATCGCGCGCACGCCGAGATCGAGCGGCGCGCCGACGCGCTTGCGCGAGTGCGCCGGCGGCGGCGAATTGCGGTACGGCATCGGCGCCGGGCCCTGCGGCAGCGGCCCCTTGCCGTCGATCGGCTCCCCCAGCGCATTGACGACGCGGCCGAGCCAGGCCGCGCAAGGCCGCACCTGATTTGCGGCATTGGCGATGACGGCCTTGCAGCCGCGCCGCACGCCGTCGAGGCCGGCGAACGGCATCACGACGGCGTTGTTGCCGGAGAAGCCGATCACCTCGCAGGGGATGGAACGGTTGCCGCCGGTCTCGATCACGAGCCGCGCGCCGACCGACATCGCATGGATCGGGCCGGCCACCTCGACCATCAGGCCGCGCACGCCGACCACACGGCCATAAATATTTATGCCGTCGATGTCGCCGATCTGTTCGGCAAGAGCCTTCATTGGACAGCCTTCATCGGAGAGCCTTCACAAGAGGGCCTTCATGAGGTGATCGCCCTCGTAATCCGGGGTTTCGTGGCGAAAACCTTAAGTTTCGCCATATTTCTGAACGGCGCTTAACTTCGTGTTTACCCGCATCGTTAATCATTGCGTCACTGTCTTTGTGACTGAGCGTGGCTCCCCTTCAGAAGAAGGTTGAGTCGCGGGAGTCGGTTAGGCCCGTCTCTTAAAGTGGAACTTGAACGCAACCGGATAACGAAAGCTGCTTCGCGCACAAGACCTTAGGGCGATTCGACGAAAATTGCATCTACAGGGCTTGCGTTCCAGAATCAGAATTTGTTAACCATCTGTTGTCAGGATCCGAATCAGTTGTTCAAAGGCGTTTTGTTGTGTGCCGCGAATGCGGCCGACCTGACGCCCAGGAGCGGCGACTATGGGGAACTGGCATGCGCGTTTTGCTGATTGAAGATGACAGCGCCGTCGCGCAGTCGATCGAGCTGATGTTGAAGTCTGAGAGCTTCAACGTCTACACGACCGATTTGGGGGAAGAAGGCGTCGATCTCGGTAAATTATACGATTACGACATTATCCTTCTCGACCTCAACCTGCCCGACATGTCCGGCTACGACGTGCTCAAGCAGCTCCGGGTCTCCAAGATCAAGACACCAATTCTGATCCTCTCCGGCCTCGCCGGCATCGAGGACAAGGTCAAGGGTCTCGGCGTCGGCGCCGACGACTACATGACCAAGCCCTTCCACAAGGACGAGCTGGTTGCCCGCATCCACGCGATCGTGCGCCGCTCCAAGGGCCATGCCCAGTCGGTCATCCAGACCGGCGACCTCGTCGTCAACCTCGACACCAAGACGGTGGAGGTCGGCGGCCAGCGCGTGCATCTGACCGGCAAGGAATACCAGATGCTGGAGCTGCTCTCGCTCCGCAAGGGCACGACCCTCACCAAGGAAATGTTCCTCAACCACCTCTATGGCGGCATGGACGAGCCCGAGCTGAAGATCATCGACGTCTTCATCTGCAAGCTGCGCAAGAAGCTCGCGAATGCCTCGGAAGGCCGCAACTTCATCGAGACCGTGTGGGGCCGCGGCTACGTGCTGCGCGAGCCGCACGAGGTCGAAGAGCGCATCCCCGCCTGATCCTGGGTTTACCCGCGAGCCCTTCGGGGCTTGCTCCTCCCAGCCTGGACCCCGCCGCAAATGGCGGGGTTTTGTTTTTTGGGGACGCGAACGCGGCCTCATCGTCCTGCCGCCGTTGAACCGCTATCCTTCCCCCGCCGACGAATGGTCGCTGCACGATGGGGGAACGATGATCCTGCAATCACTCGCCGGCCTGCCCGCCTTCCTGGTCTATTTCTGCACCGGGCTGATCGCCATCGTGGCGTACCTGTTCGTCTATACCCGCATCACCCCGTACAACGAGTTCCAGCTGATCCGCGACAACGAGCCGGCCGCGGCGATCGCGCTCGGCCTCAGCCTGCTGGGCTTCGTCGCGCCGCTGGTCAGCGCCATCGCGCATTCGGCCAATGTGCTGGATTGCCTGATCTGGGCGATCATCGCGCTGATCGTGCAGATCATCGTGCTCTTTCTCGTGAGGGTGCCGGTGCCGAATCTGCCGGCGCGGATCGCGGCAGGCGAGCTTGCGCCCGCGATCTGGCTCGGGCTGTCTTCGCTCGCCGCGGGCCTGCTCAACGCCGCCTGCATGATCTACTGACATGGCCGACAAGCCCTCCAAAAAGGAGTTCGGCAAGCGCCGGCCGGCGGCCGGACCGCCGCCTGCACAACAGCCGGCGAAGCGCTCCGGCCATGTCGCGCTGCTGGTGATGGGCACGATCGCGGTCGGCACCACCGCCTACACGCTGATCCCGCGGCAGAATTGCGAGCCCTCTCCTGCCGGGGCGATAGTCCCCGGGGCGACAGTCCCCGGGGCCACAGCCCCCGGCGCGGGAGCGCCGGTGCAAGCGAGCACCGCCTGCACCGGCAGAAGCAGCTCATCGAGCGGCGGCGGCAGCTCGCGCTGGTCGTCGCGATCGAGTTTCTTCAGCAGTGACTCGTCGAGCCATTCCTCGTCGGGAACGTCGTCCGATTCAGGCTCCGGCGGCGTGAGCCGCGGCGGCTTCGGCTCGTTTGGCCATGGCTTCTCTGGCGGCGGCTGACCCATGCAACGCATCGTCTGCCCCGAGCGCGATGACTGGCGGCAGACTGCCGAACAATGCGGCTTCGCCTTCCACACCATCGACGGCGAGCGCTATTGGGACGAGCGCGCCTACTACGCCTTCACGCTCGACGAGATCGAGCGCGGCATCGAGACGCCGACCGGCGAGATCGACGCGATGTGCCTGGAGCTCGCCGGCCGCGTCATCGGCGACGAGCGCCGTCTGCGGCGCTTGAAGATACCGGAGGCGTTCTGGAGCCTGATCGCCGAGAGCTGGGCGCGAGACGACCGCAGCCTCTATGGCCGGCTCGATCTGAAGTTCGACGGCAAGGGCCCGGCAAAGCTGCTCGAATACAACGCGGATACGCCGACCTCGATTTTCGAAGCCGCGGTGTTTCAATGGACCTGGCTCGAACAGGCGATCGAACGGCGCATCATCCCGTCACGCGCCGACCAGTTCAACTCCATCCACGAACGACTGATCGAAGCGTGGAAGCAGATTGCAGCTAGCCGCCATGTCCATCTCACCGGCACCACAGGCAACGAGGAGGACGCCGGCACGCTCGCTTATCTCGAAGACACCGCGCGCCAGGCGGGACTGGCGACCACACTGCTCGACATCGAGGCGATCGGCTGGCGCAATGATGCCGGCGGCTTCGTCGATCTCGACGACCGCGACATCGCGCTCGCCTTCAAGCTCTATCCCTGGGAATGGATGTTCCACGACAGCTTCGGCGCAAAGCTCAAGGACGCACAGACACGGTGGATCGAACCGCCGTGGAAGGCGGTGCTCTCCAACAAGGGCATCCTGCCGCTGCTCTGGGAGATGTTTCCGAACCATCCCAATCTGCTGCCGGCGTTCTTCGAGGACGATCCGCGGGCAGCCGAGCTCGGCAGCTCCTATGTGCGCAAGCCGCTGCTGTCACGCGAAGGGGCCAATGTCACGCTGGTGTCCGGCGGAATGCCGCTCGACGAGCAGGCAGGACCCTACGGCGCCGAGGGATTCGTGCGGCAGGCGCTCGCGCCGCTGCCGAATTTTTCGGGCTTCTATCCGGTGGTGGGAAGCTGGCTGGTGGATCACGAACCCTGCGGCCTGTCGATCCGCGAGGACGAGAGCCCGATCACCGGCAACGGCTCACGGTTTGTGCCTCACGCGATCTTGTAAGGCTCGCTTTCTTCCCCTCTCCCCTTGTGGGAGAAGGGAAGAACGCAGATCACCGCGCCGCTGCCACCTTCAACGACGGCGGCATCAACCCGCCCATCGGACGGCCGGAGCGTGTCGGGTTGAGCTGATAGAGACCACGACGGTCGGCGATCGGACGGAACGCGTCGGTGATGCCGACGACGGATTCGGCGGCGCCAAGCAGCAGCGTACCGTCGGCCTCCAGTCCCTTCGCCATGCGTTCGAAGATCACCGCCTTGGTGTCCTGGTCGAAATAGATCAGCACGTTGCGGCAGAAGATCACGTCGAACGTGCCGAGATGGGAGAAGTCCTGCAACAGATTGAGCTGGCGGAACTGCACCATCGCGCGAATGTCGGCATTGAGCTGCCAGACATCGCCCGCTTGCGTGAAGTATTTCATCAGGTGCTGGATCGGCAGGCCGCGCTGCACCTCGAACTGGCTGTAGACGCCGGCCTTGGATTTCTCCAGCACCTCCTGCGACAGATCGGTGGCGACGATCTCGATGCGCCAGCCGGCGAAGGCTGCGCTCATCTCCTTCACGCACATCGCGATCGAATAGGGCTCCTGTCCCGTCGACGACGCCGCCGACCAGATGCGCAGCGACTTGCGCGCCGCGCGCGCCCGAAGCAGCCCCGGCAGGATCGTTTCGCGCAAGTGATCGAACGGGATCTTGTCGCGGTAGAAGAAGGTCTCGTTGGTGGTCATCGCTTCGACCACGTCGCTCGCAAGCCGTCCGTCGCCGTTCCTGATCTTCAGCACGAGATCGGGAATGCCGGGAAGGCTCGCCTTGCGGGCCAGCGGCAGGAGCCGGCTCTCGACCAGATATTGCTTGTCTGGGGAGAGATCGAGGCCGGAGCGCTCTTTCAGGAATTTGCGCAGATACTCGTAGTCAACCGGCGTCACGAGCGGTCTCCCGCGAACAGGCGATTGACCCGGGCGCCGATCTGGTTGAGCGGCAGGATCGCCGCACAGATGCCGGCATTGGCCGCCGCGCCCGGCATGCCCCAGACCACGCTGGAGGCTTCGTCCTGCGCGATCACGCTGCCGCCGGCGGCGACGATGTCCTTGCCGCCGCGCATGCCGTCCGAGCCCATGCCCGTCAGGATCACGGAGAGGATGGCGCCATGCCAGATGTCGATGGCGGAGGTGAATAGCGGATCGACCGCGGGCTTGCAGAAATTGACGGCGGGGCCGTCGTCGAGCGCGATCGCCACGTCGGCGCCGCTGCGCACGACGCGCATGTGCTTGCCGCCCGGCGCAAGATAGATGCGGCCCGGCTTCACCGGCTCGCCATCGACCGCCTCGGCCGCCGGCTTGCGGCTTGAGCGCGCCAGATGCTCGGCGAGAATGGTGGTGAAGGTCGGCGGCATGTGCTGGGTGATCAGCACCGGGAAGCGGTCGATCACGGGGCCGAGTTCGGTGACAAGCGCCATCAGCGCCTGAGGGCCGCCGGTCGACGAGCCGATCAGCAGCACCTTCGGTGCCTGGGTCGAGAACGGACGCGTGGTCAGCGCCGAGGACGACGACGGCGCATGCACGGCCGGAGCCGCCGCGGGCGCGGCAGGCCGCGCGACAACCGGTCCACGTGCAGCCGGAGCCGGGTTTGCGGGCGCCAGCGGCGGGCTCGCAACCGCGGGCTTGCGGCGAAGCCGTGCGCCGAGGTGGCGGATCTTCTGGATCAGGTCGTGGTGGAAGATGTCCGCAGCCGACGCCTCGCGCGTCGATTCCGGCTTCGGAATGTAGTCGGCCGCGCCGAGCGACAGCGCCTTGAAGCTGATCTCCGCGTTACGGCGGGTCAGCGTCGAGGCCATGATGATGACGAGATCGCGCTTCTTCGCCAGGAGTTGCGGCAGCGCCGAGATGCCGTCGAGCTCGGGCATTTCGATATCGAGGACGGCAACGTCGGGGTTGATGCGTTCGATCTGGTTGACCGCCTCGAGCCCGGTGCGCAGCGAGGCCGCGACCTCCATGTCATGCTCGGCACCGACCCAGCGCGAGATCAGACCGCGAATGACGACGGAATCATCGACGATCATCACCCGCAACGGTCCGGCGTCCCGCGACGAGCCCGGGGTCGAATTACCTGCGAACGCAACACTCATTACTCACCAACTCAGACTGAAACGGTCAGTTGAAAACAAACGCCGAAGGAGCCGTTCAGCCTCCGGGCGGTCGCTCAGATAAGGCCGACTTCCTGGAATTTCGCCGTCACGATGTCTTTGTCGAACGGTTTCATGATGTACTCGTTGGCGCCGGCGTGCAGCGCGCGCGCGATATGCGCGACGTCGTTCTCGGTGGTGCAGAACACCACCTTGGGCTGGTCGCCGCCGGGCATGCGCCTGAGATGGCCGAGGAACTCGTAGCCGTCCATCACCGGCATGTTCCAGTCGAGCAGGACCGCGTCGGGCAAGCCGCGCTTGCAGGCCTCCAGCGCCTTCTCACCGTCCTCGGCTTCGAGGATCTGGAAGTCGAGGCCCTCCAGGATCCGGCGCGCAACCTTGCGGATGACGCTGGAATCATCAACGACGAGACAAGTTCGCATGTGAACCTCTGCTTCCACCCCCTTTGCGGGGGCACTTCCAATTGCAGTTACGTCGGCGGATGTGCCGGCGTATCAGGCCGCCATCATCTCGGGCGCGAGCTCGAGGACGCGGTCGACGTCGAGGACGACCATGAGCTGGCCGTCGAGACGGTGGACACCGCCGGCAAGCTTGGCCATGCGGGGGTCGAGATTGACGGGGTTTTCTTCCATGCCGTCCTCGGCAAGCCGCAGCACTTCGCCGATCTGGTCGATCAGCAGGCCATAGGATTCACCGCGCAGGTCGACACCGACCGCCATCGGGGTCTTGCCGTCCTCGGGCTTGGGCAGGCCGAGCCGGGCGCGCATGTCGACCACGGTGACGATGCGGCCGCGCAGGTTCAGCACGCCCGCGATCTCGCGCGAGGACAACGGCACGCGGGTGACGCGCTCGGGCATGAACACGTCCTGGACGCGGGAGATCGGCAGGCCGAACAGCTGGCCGCCGATCATCGCGGTGACGTATTCGACCATGGCGCCTTCGCCGGATTGGGTCTTCTTGGTCATGTGCGTATCTCCTGCTCCATCCCGCTGGGGTTTACGCTGCTGCCCGGCTCAGCTCGGAGGCACCGGCGGCGCCCGCGGTCTGTTCCTTCAGCGCCGCGATCAGACCGGGACGGTCGAACTTGGCGACATAGTCGTGGAAGCCGGCCTGACGGCCGCGCTCGATCGCCGCCGGCGACACCAGCGCGGACAGGCCGATGATCGGCATCGAGCCCAGATTGCTGTCGGAACGGATGGTCTCGGCAAACTCGAACCCGTTCATGTCGGGCATCTCGATGTCGGTCAGGACCACGTCGAAGCTCTGCGCGCGCAGCGCGGCCAGGCCCTCCTGCGCGGTCGGCGCGGTGCGGACGCGGTAGCCGGCCGCCTTGAGCACCGGGGCCAGCATGTTGCGGAAGAACGCGCTGTCGTCGACCAGCAGCACCGATTGCGAGTGCAGCGACGGCTTCATCTCCTTGCGGGTGAACCAGTCGGAGAACGCCATCGGCAGGAAGTGGCCGACGTCGATCACTTCGGTGGCCTGGCCCTTGATCACGGCCGAGCCGAGAATGCCGGAGGAGGATCCGCCGACCTCGATGTTGAGCCGTTCCTCGACGATGTCGATGATCTCGTCGACGACGAGGCCCATGGAGCGGCCGTCATCGGAGAACACCAGGATCGGCTGCGCGCCCTGGCTCGCGATGGTGACGCTCTCCATGGCAACGAGCGGCATCAGCTGCTCGCGGTACTGCACCATGTAGCGGCCGTTCGAGAACTCGATCTTGTCGGCCGGGAGCTCTTCGAGGCGCGTGACGAGCCCGAGCGGGACCGCCTTGGGCTGGGACGAGCCGGCGCGGAAGACCAGCAGCGAGGTGGTCTGCTCGCCGCTGCCAATGCTGTGAGTCCCGTTCTCGTTGCCCATGTCATGGGCCGAGGAGCCGGCGGCGCCGAGCGCCTTGGCAATGCCGTTGGGGTCGATGATCATGATGACCGCGCCGTCGCCCAGGATGGTGTTGCCCGAGAACATGTCGATGTGACGCAGTTTCGTCGACATCGGCTTGACCACGATTTCTTCGGTGTGGAACACGCCGTCGACGACGATGCCAAAGGTCTGGCTGCCGACCTGCGTCACCACGATGAAGCCGTTCTCGGGATCCGAGACGGCGCCGTCGTCGATCTTGAGCAGCTTCTTGAGGTGGATCAGCGGCAACAGCTTGTTGCGCAACCTGAGAACCGCGGTGTCCTTGATGCGCTCGATGCGGTGCTCCGAGTTGGCGCGGGCACGCACCAGCTCGACCACGGAGAGCTGCGGGATCGCAAAACGGTCGCCGGCGGCTTCCACGATCAGCGCGGAGACGATGGCGAGCGTCAGCGGGATCTTGATGGTGACGGAGGAGCCTTCACCGGCGACCGACTTGATGTCGATGGTGCCGCCGATCTGGTCGATATTGGTGCGCACCACGTCCATGCCGACGCCGCGTCCCGACACCGAGGTGATGGCGGCCGCGGTGGAGAAGCCCGGCGCGAAGATGAACTTGTGGATCTGGGCTTCGCTCATCTTCTCGAGCTCGGCCTCGGTGACGAGCCCCGAGGAGATCGCCTTGGCCTTGATCTTGTCGGTGTTGAGGCCACGGCCGTTGTCGGCGATGCAGATGATGATGTGGCCGCCCTCGTGATAGGCGGACAGGCGGATGGTGCCCTGCTCGCCCTTGCCGCCGGCGAGACGCTCGGCGGGGGTCTCCAGGCCATGGTCGGCGGAGTTGCGCACCATGTGGGTGAGCGGGTCCTTGATCAGGTCGAGCACCTGGCGGTCGAGCTCGGTGTCGGCGCCGTGCATCTCCAGCTCGATCTGCTTGCCGAGTTCGCTCGAGAGGTCGCGAACGATGCGGGGCAGCTTCTGCCAGGCATTGCCGATCGGCTGCATGCGCGTCTTCATGACGCCTTCCTGCAGCTCGGCGGTGACGTTGGACAGCCGCTGCAACGGCACCTTGAACTCGGTGTCCTCGTTGCGGCGGGAGATCTCCAGCAGCTGGTTGCGGGTCAGCACCAGCTCGGAGACCATGGTCATCAGATGCTCCAGCGTATCCACGTTGACGCGGATCGACTGGTTGGCGATGCGGTCGCCCTCGACGGCGCCCTCCTCGGCGATCGACTTCTTCGGCGCGGGCTTTTCCTTGGGCGCCTTGGTCTCCTTGGCT
>NZ_JAFCKJ010000012.1 GCF_018130465.1 Bradyrhizobium canariense | reverse complement strand
GCCGCGCAAGCTGCTCGACGTCAGCCGCCTCGCAAAACTCGGCTGGCGCGCGACGACGCCGCTTCACGATGGCTTGAAGCGTGCATACGCGGCGTATCTGTCGCATACGTAGAATGCAACAAATGCATGTCGCGTGTTTCAGGAGTTGTCCGCAACGCCTGTCACGCGCGGCGGCTAAGGTTTATTCGGTTCGCGAAGCAACCTGCCCTAATGTTGGGCGTGCGGCCGGATAGAGAAATGTCTAGGGTGTTCAATGGAACATCCGTCTTCAACGGAAAGAGTTTTTCATGCGAATCGCGATGATCGGAACGGGCTATGTGGGACTGGTGTCCGGAGCCTGCTTTGCGGATTTCGGTCACGACGTCACCTGCGTCGACAAGGACGAGAAGAAGATCGCTGCTCTTCATCGCGGCGAGATCCCGATCTACGAGCCCGGGCTCGACGAACTGGTTGCGACCAACGTCAAGGCCAAGCGGCTGGAGTTCACCACCGATCTGTCCAAGCCGGTCGCCGATGCCGATGCCGTGTTCATCGCGGTCGGCACGCCGTCGCGCCGCGGCGACGGCCACGCCGATCTGTCCTACGTCTACGCCGCTGCGAAAGAGATCGCGCAGTCGCTGTCCGGTTTCACCGTCGTCGTGACCAAGTCGACCGTTCCGGTCGGCACCGGCGACGAGGTCGAGCGCATCATCCGCGAGACCAACCCCAAGGCCGACGTCGTCGTCGCCTCGAACCCCGAATTCCTGCGCGAGGGCGCGGCGATCCGCGATTTCAAATTCCCCGATCGCGTCGTCGTCGGCACCTCCGACGAGCGCGGCCGCAAGGTGATGGGCGACATCTATCGGCCGCTGTCGTTGAACCAGGCGCCGCTGATGTTCACGGAACGCCGCACCGCCGAGATGATCAAATACGCCGCCAACGCCTTCCTCGCGACCAAGATCACCTTCATCAACGAGATCGCGGACCTTTCCGAGAAGGTCGGCGCCAACGTGCAGGAGGTCGCGCGCGGCATTGGCCTGGACAACCGCATCGGCACCAAATTCCTGCATGCCGGTCCAGGCTTCGGCGGCTCGTGCTTCCCGAAGGACACCAAGGCGCTGATCAAGATCGCGCAGGACTACGACGTGTCCTTGCGCATCGTCGAATCCGTGCTGGCGGTCAACGAGAACCGCAAGCGGGCGATGGCCCGCAAGGTCAGCCAGGCGCTCGGCGGCTCGTTGCGCGGCAAGACCATCGCCGTGCTCGGCCTCACCTTCAAGCCCGACACCGACGACATGCGCGACGCGCCGTCGATCCCGCTGGTCACGGGCCTGATCGACATGGGCGCGAAGGTGAAGGCCTTCGATCCCGTCGGCATGGAGCAGGCCAAGAGTGAGCTGCCGAACATCATTTATTGCGAGGACGCCTATTCCTGCGCGGAAGGCGCCGATGCGATCGTCATCGTCACCGAATGGGTGCAGTTCCGTGCGCTCGACCTCGACCGGCTGAAGGCGACCATGGCGCAGCCCGTCGTCGTCGACCTCCGCAACATCTACCGCCCCGAGGACATGGCTGCGGCCGGCTTCACCTACGAGAGCGTCGGCCGGCCATCAGTGCAGGGCTGATAGCATATGATTGTCATACCCCGCGAAGGCGGGGTATCCAGTATTCCGCGATCTTCGTAATACCCGGGATCCGAGTTTACTGGATCACCCGCCCCGGCGCGCAATCGCGCGTAAGGCGGGTGATGACGGAAGCGAGATTTTGCCCCGCAGCTTCGACACGCCCCTCCCGATCGATGCCGTGCTCGAGGACCTCTCGCGCACGCTGGAGGCGCATAATGCCGCCGTGCTGGTGGCCCCTCCGGGCGCCGGCAAGACCACGCGCGTGCCGCTGGCGCTGCTCGATGCCCCCTGGGTTAAAGGCAAGAAGATCATCCTGCTGGAGCCGCGGCGCATCGCGGCGCGCGCCAGCGCCGACCGCATGGCCAAATCGCTCGGCGAGCGTCCCGGCGAGACCGTCGGCTATCGCGTCCGCTTCGGCTCGAAGATCTCGCGCGCGACCCGCATCGAGGTGGTGACGGAGGGCATCTTCACCCGCCAGATCCTCGACGATCCCGAGCTGTCGGGCATCGCCGCAATCCTGTTCGACGAATTCCACGAGCGCTCGCTCGACGCCGACATGGGTCTCGCGCTGGCGCGCGACGCGCAGCAGGGCCTGCGCGAGGATTTGCGAATCCTCGTGATGTCTGCAACGCTCGATGGCGCCCGCGTGGCAAAGCTGCTCGGCGAAGCGCCCGTCGTCGAAAGCGAGGGACGCGCCTTTCCGGTCGAGACGCGCTATGTCGGCCGCAAGGCGGACGCGCCGGTGGAGCGGCAGATGGCGGACGCGATCGCATCCGCGCTGCGCGCCGATAGCGGCTCCGTGCTCGCGTTCCTGCCGGGCGCGGCCGAAATCCGCCGCACCCAGAATTTCCTCGGCGAACGCGTGCAGGATGCCAGCATCGAGATCGTGCCGCTGTTCGGCGCGCTCGACGCCGCCGTGCAGGACCGTGCCATCTCGCCGGCGCCCAAGGGCACGCGCAAGGTGGTGCTGGCGACCTCGATCGCGGAGACATCGCTCACCATCGAGGGCGTCCGCATCGTGGTCGATTCCGGTCTTGCCCGCGTGCCGCGCTACGAGCCCGACATCGGTCTGACCCGGCTCGAGACCGTGCGCGTCTCGCGCGCGGCGGCGGACCAGCGCCGCGGCCGCGCCGGCCGCACCGAACCCGGTGTCTGCTACCGGCTCTGGGACGAACCTCAGACAGCCTCGCTCGCGCCCTACACCCAGCCCGAGATCCTCAGCGCCGATCTGTCCTCGCTGGTGCTCGATCTCGCCCAATGGGGCATCGCCGATCCCTCAGCGCTGTCGTTTCTCGACCCGCCGCCGCAGCCGGCCTGGAAGGAAGCAAAAAGCCTGCTCTCCGAGCTCAATGCGCTCGATGGCGATGGCCGCATCACCGCGGAGGGCAAGAGCCTGCGTGCGCTGGCGCTGCCGCCGCGGCTGGCGCGCATGATCGTGGATTCGCATCGCGTGGGCGAGGGCGAAGCCGCCGCCGAGATCGCCGCCATCATTACCGAGCGCGGGCTTGGCGGCGACAGCGTCGATCTCGAGCACCGGCGCGACCAGTTCCGCCGCGACCGTTCCCCGCGTGCCGCAAGCGCGCGCGATCTCGCCCGGCGCTGGGCCTCGCAGGTGGCGGCGTCGGAGAAGGCGACGACCGGAGAAGGTGACCTCTCGACCGGCCTGATGCTGGCTTACGCCTTCCCGGATCGCGTCGCGCGCAACCGCGGCAATGGCAGCTTCGTGCTCGCCAATGGTCGAGGCGCCGCCGTGGATCAGACCTCGTCGCTCGCTCGCGCGCCCTATATCGCGATCGGCGAGATGACGGGCACGGCGGCGAGCGGACGCATCCTGCTCGCAGCGCAAATCACCCAGGACGACATCGAGCAGCATTTCGCCGAGCACATCGAATCCGTCGACGAGATCTCGTTCGATCGCGGCGCGATGGCGTTGCGGGCGCGGCGCAAGCGCGCGATGCACGCGATCACTCTCTCCGAGGCGACACTTGCCGTGTCGCCCTCGGAGGACACCGCGCGCATCTTCGCAGACGGGCTGATCGCCGCCGGCCTCGACCGGATGCCCTGGTCGAAGGCAGCAAGACAATGGCGCGATCGCGTGATGTTCTTGCGCAAGGCCGAGGGCGACAGCTGGCCCGACCTGTCGGACGACGGGTTGATCGCGCGGCGCGACGATTGGCTGGTGCCGGCGCTCTACGACAAGATCGCGCTGAAGGATATCTCCGCAGGCGATCTCTCCGACGCGTTGATGGCATTGTTGCCGTGGGAGATGCGCGCGCGGCTCGACCGCGAGGCGCCAACACATTTCGAGGCCCCGACCGGCAGCGTGCTCGCGATCGACTATGAAGCCGAGCAGGGGCCGACCATCGCGGTGCGGCTCCAGGAATTGTTCGGCCTCAACACCCATCCCTCGATCGCCGCCGGCAAGGTGCCGCTGGTTCTGGAGCTGCTGTCGCCGGCGCAGCGCCCGGTGCAGGTGACGCGCGATCTCCCCGGTTTCTGGCGCGGCAGCTACAGTGCCGTGCGCTCCGACCTGCGCGGCCGCTACCCGCGGCATCCCTGGCCGGAAGATCCGGCGAATGCACTGCCGACCCGGCGGGTCAAGCCGCGCGGGACCTGAGACGCCTTTCTCCCTCTCCCCGTTCTTACGGGGAGAGGTTCAAGTCATGGCATTAACCGTCCGCTCATCCTTTTCGTCAAAATGGCACTGGTCCGGCTGCGGCTCCGCTCGCGGACAGGCCTGTCGCGTGGTGAAATCGAGCTTTCCGGCTCGGAAGTGGTGTGATGCGTAACATAATGATCTTCGCGGCGATCATGATCGGCCTCGGCACCTTCATGGCGCAGATGGCGGACAGGATGAGCTCCGCCTCGGCAACGTCGGTGCCGCGTACGGTAGCAGTCGCGTCCACCGCGCCGGCCGGAGGCCGCAGCTTCAGCATTCCCCGCGACGGACGCGGCCATTTCCAGGCCGAGGGCCGTATCGACGGCCAGCGCATCGGCTTCATGGTCGACACTGGCGCCTCCGTGGTCGCGCTGAACGAGACCTCGGCCGCGCGCTTCGGCCTGCGTCCCTCGCGCAGCGAGTACAACGCCACCGTCTCCACCGCCAACGGCACCATCAAGGCCGCGCGCACCCGCATCGCCATGCTCGATGTCGGCGGGCTTATCGTGCGCGACGTCGATGCCATGGTGCTGCCCGACGAGGCGCTGTCCGAGAACCTGCTCGGTCTCTCCTTCCTGTCCCGCCTCAAGCGCTTCGAATACGCCAACGGCCAGATGGTGCTGGAGCAGTAAAGGGTCTCCCAAAGGCTCCGACGACCCTATATTTCAAAAATCGTCTCTGTTTCGACCGCTCTTGCGGTCAGATTTTCCCCGTTACCAAACTGCCGCAATTATCATCCATAAGCTGCCATTCCTGCCTTCCGCTGCGGCCCGGCATTCGCTAAGGCTGCACCAAATCCTGGCTCTTTTTCACGAGACCGTCTCAATGTTCCCAAAGCCGAAATCCGTGTTGCTGCCCAACACCTATGCCTTCGAATCCGAGCCGATGGTGAAGGCGACCGGCTTTCGCGAATACGACGCGCGCTGGCTGTTCCAAAAAGAAATCAACCTGATGGGAATCCAGGCGCTCGGCATGGGGCTGGGCGCGCTGATCGCGGAGCTCGGCGTCAAGCAAGAGATCGTCACCGGTCATGATTTCCGCGGCTATTCGGCCTCGATCAAATATGCGCTGATCTCCGGCCTGATGGCAGCAGGCTGCAAGGTGCACGACATCGGGCTCGCGGTGACGCCGATGGCCTATTTCGCGCAGTTCGACCTCGACGTGCCCTGCTGCGCCATGGTCACGGCCTCGCACAACGACAATGGCTGGACCGGCGTGAAGATGGGCGCCAACCGTCCGCTGACCTTCGGGCCCGACGAGATGACGCGGCTGAAGGAGATCGTGCTGGGCGCCGAGTTCAAGAACAAGGCCGGCGGCTCCTATCAATTCCACGAGAATTATCCGGCGCGCTACATCGCCGATCTCACCAGCCGCCCGAAGCTCAAGCGCAAGCTCAAGGTCGTCGCTGCCTGCGGCAACGGCACCGCCGGCGCGTTCGCGCCGCAGGTGCTGGAGGCGATCGGCTGCGAGGTGATCCCGCTCGACACCGAGCTCGACCACACCTTCCCGAAATACAATCCGAACCCCGAAGACATGGAGATGCTGCACGCGATCCGCGACGCGGTGCTGCAGCACAAGGCCGATGTCGGCCTCGGCTTCGACGGTGACGGCGATCGCTGCGGCGTCGTCGACAACACCGGCGAGGAGATCTTTGCCGACAAGGTCGGCGTGATGCTGGCGCGCGACATGTCCGCGATCCACAAGGACGCGCAGTTCATCGTCGACGTGAAGTCGACCGGCCTCTTCATCACCGATCCGGTGCTCCAGAAGCAGGGCGCCAAGACCACCTATTGGAAGACCGGCCATTCCTACATGAAGCGCCGCACCCACGAGACGGGTGCGCTCGCGGGCTTCGAGAAGTCCGGCCATTTCTTCTTCAACAAGCCGTATGGCCGCGGCTATGACGACGGCCTGGTGTCGGCGCTCGCGATCTGCGACATGCTCGACCGCGCGCCCGGCAAGTCGATGGCGGACTTAAAGAACGCGCTGCCGAAGACCTGGTCGTCGCCGACGATGTCGCCGCATTGCGCCGACGAGGTCAAATACGGCGTGATCGACAAAGTGGTGAAGCACTTCGAGGCCTTGCAGGCAAAGGGCGCCAAGATCGGCGGCCAGTCGATCCGCGACCTCGTCACCGTCAACGGCGTGCGCGTCACGGTCGAGGACGGCAGCTGGGGCCTGGTGCGTGCCTCCTCCAACAAGCCCGAGCTCGTTGTCGTGGTCGAGAGCCCGGTCTCCGAGCAGCGCATGCACGACATGTTCGAGATGGTGAACAGCGTGCTGCGCACGCATCCCGAAGTCGGCGAGTACAATCAGACCATCTGAGCAGCGGCGGCTCTCAGCCGCATGGCGGCCCGAACAGCGCCCGCAGCTTCGCGCTCGTGCCGCGCGCCTTGCGGGCGTCGTCCAGCATCGCGATCCATTCGCCGAGTGCGATCCGGATCGGATTGAAGGACGGCGTGCCCCCGACGAGGCCGAAGCGGAGCGGTTGGTCCGACGGCCGCCCGGCAAAGGTCCCGAACAGGCGATCGAACACGATCAGGATGCCCCCGTAGTTCTTGTCAAGGCACGGCTCGTTGCAGGCATGATGGACGCGATGATGGGTCGGCGTGTTCAGCACCCATTCGAGCACGCCGAGCTTTGGTGCGAACTCGCTGTGGATGAAGAACTGGTAGAACAGGTTGACCGCGAGCATCGCGACGATCGCGAGCGGATGAAAGCCGATCAGCGCCAAGGGCAGGAAGAACAGAAAGTTACCCGAGATGTTGCCGGTCCATCCGAGCCGGATCGCCGCCGTCAGGTTCAGCCGCGTCGTCGAATGATGCACCGCATGGGTTGCCCACATCCAGCGAATACGATGCGAGGCGCGATGCTGCCAATAGTAGAGAAACTCGCTTCCGAAGAAAAGGTCGGCGAGCGCTAACGGGCCGGTTTGCGCGAAGTCGAACAGGCGGTGCTCGTAGAGGAAGGCGAACGGTACCGCGAGAACTCCGGCTTCGATCGCGCGCAGCACGTTCTGTCCCAGAGCAACACCGAACGATGCCACGCTTTCGCGCCAGTCGTGGGTCTCGCGGTGTGCAAGCCGGCCGATGCCGTATTCCAGCAGCATCAGGCCGATCGCCGTTGCCAGGATCACGCGCCTGAGCGTCGGATCGAGCAGGAGTGACGCGTAGCCCACGGCTCCCTCCTATTTCGGCGCGATGCCTGCGCTGACGGCGCTGTCCCTCAACGCCTGTGCGCGGGGCACCGTTTGTGCGCAGGACGCGGTGAGCTGGCCGACGTGGGATTGCAGGCAGGCGAGGATGCGTCCGCCGCCCGGCGCGACGTCGCTGCAAAGGCGGTCATAGTCGGCGCGGCAGGCTTGCATGACGGCCCTCGCTTCGCTGCGCATTTGCGGCGTGATCTGCGTTTGCAACTGGCTCTGGGCGAACGCAGATGTCGAGGCGGCGACGCCGAGGGCGACGATGATTGCGGCCTGCGGGATTGAGAGGAGACGGAAAGTCGATGGCATGGTGCTGATCCTTTCTGATCTGATTGGCCGCCGCAGCGTGGGGCAGACGCAGCGACGGCCTTGCCCGCTCCTCAGCGCGAGATCGTGCCGGTGCGGGTGTAGGTGTTGCCGGCCGGGCCGGTGCGGGTCACGTTGCGCGAGCAGCTTCCGTTGGCGCAGCTACCGGTCGCGGTGACGCTGGAGGTGCCGCGCGGACCGGAGCCGGTCGCCGTCCGCGTCCAGGCGTTGGCGTCGGCCGCGGCGGCAACCGACAGGGCTCCGATGACAAGGGAGGTGAGGAAGAACTTGTTCATGGTCGTCGTCTCCTTGTGGGGGCTGCCGTGAGCGGGAGCCATGCGGAGGAGACTGGGGCGGTGGCATCTGCGCGGCATTGCCGGGACGAAACGATTAGTATGGCTTTGTCGGGCGCAGGTAACAGTGTGTAACAACGGCCCTCGCGCCCTTGCGCGGCGCGTGCCGTCGTCCAAAAATGCGTCGATGAATGCACATCCGGCCACGATTCTCATAGTGGAGGACGATCCCGAGATCAGCCGCCTCGTCGCCGACTTCATGCGGCGCGAGGGGTTCGAGGTCGCCTGCGTCGGCGACGGCAAGGCGATGGACGCGATGCTCCAGCGCGTGCGGCCCGATCTCATCATCCTCGATCTGATGCTGCCGGGCGAGGACGGGCTTTCGATCTGCCGCCGGCTGCGCGCCGACGACTCCCTTCCGATCCTGATGTTGACGGCCAAGAGCGACGAGATCGATCGCGTGGTCGGCCTCGAGATGGGCGCCGACGACTATCTGACAAAGCCGTTCGGGCCGCGTGAGCTGCTGGCGCGGGTGCGCGCCATCCTCCGCCGTGCCAACGGGGCGCCGGCCAAGCCGCTGGTCCGACGCTTTTCGTTCGACCGTTTTGTCATCGACCTCGATTCGCGCAGTGTCGAGACTGTCGAGAGCGAGATCGTGGCGCTGCAATTGACCAGTGCGGAGTTCGACCTGCTTGGCTGCTTCGTGCAGCGCCCGCGCCGGGTGCTGACGCGCGACCAGATCCTCGACTGGACCCGTGGCCGCTCGGCGGAGCCGTTCGATCGCACAGTGGATATGCTGATATCGCGGTTGCGCAAGAAGCTCGACGGCGCAAGCCCCGGCTCCGGCCTGATCACAACGGTGCGCAACGGCGGCTATCTGTTCACCGCTGCTGTCAAGCAGGTGTCGTGATGCTGCGCGTGACGCTCGCGGCCCGGCTGGCGCTGATCGGGCTGATCGGCTTCACGGTGGTGCTCACCGTGGTCGTCGCGATCTTCTACCGCACCACGGTGCACGAGAATGAGCTGACGCGGCCGTCGCCGGCGCGTCTCGATGCGCTGGCGACACTGGTCGAGCGGACGGCCGCCGGGTCGCGGCAGGCCGTGCTCGATGCTGTATCCTCGCCGCAGTTCATGGTGCGGATCGTGCCGTCGGGCGCGCCGGTCACCGGCGAGACGCCGGAGCAGCAGCAACAATTACGCGAGACCTACGCGGCCGGCCTCGCGGGGCGCCCGGTCGAGATTGTGTCGCCGCCCGATCATCGTATCGCACGCCTGTTTCCCCGCATCGCGCGGCTGATGGCCAATGCGATCGAATTCCGCATCGGCTTGCGCGGCGGCGAGTTGCTGATCATCGATGCCTATACGCGACTTCCGGTGACGCCGCTCGGTCTGCCCGTCGGCTTCGGCGCGGGCGTGTTCGGCTCGATCGTGGCGCTGCTCGCGCTCCTGATCATGCAGCGCGAGACGCGGCCATTGGCGCAGCTCGCTGCCGCGGTCGATCGCGTCGACCTGTCGACCGATCCACCGCCTCTGCCGGACGCGCGGCGCAGTGCGCCGGAGATCCGCGCCGTCATTGCCGCGTTCAACCGCTTGCAGGGGCGGCTCGCCGAGATGCTGCGCGCACGCATGACGCTGGTTGGCGGCATCGCCCATGACGTCAGAACCTTCGCGACACGGCTGCGGTTGCGCGTCGAGCACATCCCCGACAATGCCGAGCGGCAGCGGGCGGTTGCCGATATCGACGACATGATCCGGCTGCTCGACGACGCGCTGCTGTCGACGCGGGCGGGCGCCGGTGGGTTGTCGCAGGAAATGGTCGAGCTGGCCGCGCTGATCGCCGTCGAGGTGCACGACCGGCGCGCTCAGGGCAAGCCGGTCGATCTGGTGACGGACGAGCGCGCCCGCGATGCTGTCGTGCTCGGCGACCGGCTGGCGCTGCGGCGTATCCTCGCCAACGTCATCGACAATGCGCTTGCTTATGGTCATGCGGCGCATGTGCGGACGGCCTTGAAGGACGGCGTCTTCGTCGTGTCGATCGATGACGAGGGACCGGGCATTCCCGCAGATCAGCGGCAGACCGTACTGGAGCCGTTCCACCGGCTGGAGAAGTCACGCAATCGCGCGACCGGCGGGGCCGGGCTTGGTCTGGCCGTGGTTCGCAGCCTGGCCGAGGCCCACGGCGGGACCATCGAGATCGGCGCAGTCCCGGGCGGGGGCACGCGTGTCAACGTCACGTTGCCGGTGTTTCAACCGTCTTAAAAGCGTTTTCGAGCGAAGTGGGTGCCGGTTCGCGTGAAGAAAACGCGTCAAACAAGACTCTGGCGTCAGGCGGCCACCACTGCCGGGATCGGCAGCGCGGTGACCGACTTGATCTTCTCCATCGCGAAGCGCGAGGTGACGTTCTTCAGCGGCACGGCGCTGATCAGCTTCTTGTAGAACACGTCATAGGCCTGCATGTCCGCGACGACGACGCGCAGCATGTAATCGACGTCGCCGGCCATGCGATAGAACTCCATCACCTCGGGCATGGCGCTGACGGCTTCGGCGAACTTCTTGAGCCAGGCGTCGGAATGGTCGGCGCTCTCGACTGACACGAACACCGAGATGCCGAGCCCGATCTTGTTCTGGTCGACCAGCGCCACCCGTTTGGTGATCACGCCGTCCGCCTCCAGGCGCTGGATACGCTTCCAGCAGGGGGTCGAGGACAGGCCGACGCGGTCGCCGATCTCGGCGACGGAGAGGGAGGCATCGTCCTGGAGCACCATCAGAATCTTGCGGTCGATTGCGTCGAGGCGGCGGCTGGTCTCGGGGAGCTGGACAGCGAGATCGGTCATTTGAAGAACTTTGTTCCATTCCAAGGGTCGTTTTCCCTGATATAGAGAAAATCTTTCTATAGCAAGTCTATAATCTTGGCGCCCGGTCAAGCGTCGCCGCCGGCGCCATGCTCAAAAACTCTTCAACTTCAATACGTTGCGGGGCCGCCAGGCCGCCGCCGTGGCGGGTGCATTTCAGCGCCGCAGCGGCCGCGGCGAATTGCAGCGCCTGCCGCACGTCGCTGCCTTCGGCGAGGCGAAGCGTGAAGGCGCCATGGAAGACGTCGCCGGCGCCGAGTGTATCGACCGCCTGAATCGGGGCCGCCGGCGTCTCCTCCAACTCCCCCGCCTCGTTCAGCCAGATCGTGCCGCGCGGGCCGCGGGTGGCGGCGAGGAAGGCGGGCGTGAGCGCGGCCAAGCGCTTCAGGGCCTCGCCGTCGTCGGCGATGCCGGCGGTCTCCTGCACCTGTTCGCTGGCGAACAGCAGGTGCGAGGCGGCCGTGAGCAGGCCGTCCTGCAACGACATCGCGCGATCGACGCCGACGATGACGGCAATGCCGCGCCGGCGTGCCTCGGTGCAGAGCGAGGTCGCGAACGCGGCGCAGCGGCTTTCGACGAGAACCGCCCGGCAATCGGCGAGCAGTGCGTCGGCGTCCGGCAGTTCCACGGTCGACAACGCGGGATCGCGATAGATGGTGAGCGTTCGTTCGCCCGACGGCTCGATCATGATCGCCGAGACGGGCGTCGCGAGCCCCGGCATGCGGACGATGTGTGGGGTCTCGATAGCTTCAGCGGCCATCCGTTCGAGGATGAAGCCGCTCGACGTCTCTCTGGCATCGCCCATGGGGCCCGCGAAGGAGACGCGGCCACCAAGCCGCGCGATGGCGATCGCGGCATTGAGCGCGTTGCCGCCGCAGATCTCCGCGAGATGGCTGGCATTCGCCTTGCTGCCGCGCGCGGGCACAGCCTCGACACGAAAGGTCAGGTCGCGAACGGGAATGCCGATGCACAGGATGCGCGGCGCGATCACAGATAGCGCCATCGGCGGTCTCAGCTCTTGTCGTGCACCCAGCGGCCGAGCAGGTGATGGGCGATGGCGAACGGGTGCGGACCGGCGAGCCCGTCGGGATGCGTCCGCGCCAGCATCAGGGCGGCCTCCTCGCGCGTGAACCAGCGCGCATCCTCCAGCTCGGAATGATCGACGACGATGTCCTCGCTCACGGCCCGCGCGCTGCAGCCGATCATCAACGACGACGGATAGGGCCAGGGCTGGGTCATGTAATACTGCACGTCGGTGCAGCGGATTCCGGACTCTTCGAGGATCTCGCGGCGCACCGCGTCCTCGATGGTCTCGGCGGCCTCGACGAAGCCGGCGAGGCACGAATACATGCCGGGCGGAAACTGCTTCTGGCGGCCGAGCAGGCATTTGTCGCCGGAGGCGACGTGCATGATCACGACAGGGTCAGTGCGCGGGAAATGCTCGGCCTTGCAACTCGGGCACTCCCGCTTCCAGCCGCCTTCCTTCATCGCGGTACGCGTGCCGCAATTGGCGCAATAGCCGTGGCGCTGATGCCAACCCACCATCGACTTCGCCATTGCGATCGCCGACAGCTCCTGCGGCGGCACTGCGCCCTGCATCGCCATGCCGCGCAGCTCGGTGACGGTGTAATCGTCGCGGCCGATCAGCTTCTCGGCCGCAGCCTGCGACAGGCCCATGCCGAACATCGCGGCGCCGTCGCGCAGACCCAGGAAGATCGTGCCGGGATTGGCGCCGCACTTCAGCGCCTCGTCGATTCCCAGCATCGCGCGCGCTTTTTCGCCCTCGCGCTTCACCAGCAGCGAGTCGCGGTAGACGACATAGGCGCGCGAGGACGGCTTCTGCTCCATCGCGAACAGCTTTTCCTCGTCGCGGCGCAGATGCGCGGCGCGGTCGAGGATGTTGGTGACGAAGGCCGGTTGTCCCAGTGGAAACGAGTCGAATGCTGACATTTCTTGTTCTTTCAACCCAACCAGATCTTGCGGCGAAGCGCGCCGATGAAACTCTGCACCTCTGTGGCGTCGTGCGCCAAGGGCTGCATCACGCCCCAGACCGGCCGCGGCCAGGCGGCGTCACCGGTGCGGCGCGCGATGATGTGGACGTGAAGCTGCGGCACGAGGTTGCCGAGTGCTGCGATGTTGAGCTTGTCGCATTTGGTGATCTCCTTCAGCGCGCGCGAGACGCGGGAGATCTCGGTCATCAATTGCGCCTGCTGCACCTCGTCGAGATCGATGATCTCGACCGCATCCACGCGCCGCGGCACCAGCAGCAGCCAGGGATAATGCGCGTCCTTGATGACCAATACCTTGGACAGCGGCAAATCGCCGATGTCGATGGTGTCCTCTTTCAGGCGGGAGTGCAGTGACCAGGCGGGATCAGACATATGCGTTTCCAGATTGCCCGATGGGGTCGGGCGCGTTTGGCCGGACCATACGATACGGAGTTGGCGAGGGGAAGGTTAGGGCCCCGCAGCTTCTGCATACTCGATCGTCGTCCTGGACAAGCGGAGCGCTGATCCAGGACCCCTGGGCGAGCGCTTGCGCCCGTCGCGATAACCACAGGACGTGGGAAGTGGCACGTTGATGGCGCCAGCCGTGCCACACAACCGAGATTTGTGGTAATGGGTCCTGGCCTTCGCCAGGACGACGATGAGGCTACCCCTCCGCCAGCACCCGCGCATTGGCACGCACGGAGGCCTCGCTGACGCGGATGCCGAGGCCGGGGCCGTCGGGCACCACGACGTGGCCGCCGCGATTGGCGACACGCTCCTCGAGCACGTCCTCGGTCAGCACATGATGCGGCATGTAGAATTCGCAGCCGAGCGAGATCCCCGGCGTCGCCGCGATCAGCTGCGTTCCGGCGGCGAGCCCGATGCCGCCCTCCCACAACGTGCCACCATAGCCGGGCAGGCCGGCAATGTCGGCGATCGCCATGATCGCCTGCGCCTCGAACAGGCCGCCGGCCTTCATCAGCTTGATCGAGACGGCATCTGCCGCCTCGCGGCGCACCACCTCCATCATGTCGCGGCGGTCGAAACAGCTTTCGTCGGCGAGCACGGGCGTTTCCAGCGCCGCGGTGAGCTGCGCCATCACGTCGAGAAACTTGCGCGGCACCGGCTGCTCGATGAAGGTCGGCGCGAACCGCTCGACATCGCGCAGGATCTTGATGGCGCCGAACGGCGCCAGCGCCTGGTTGTAGTCGACGCGAAGATCGACCTTGTCGCCGAACTCCTTGCGGATCGCCTCGAGATGATCGAGATCCTCGCGATGCGGCTTCACGCCGGTCTTGACCTTGTAGATGAAATTGCCGTCCGGAACCATCTTCCGCATGCGTTCGAGATCGGCGGCGAAATCCGGATCGGCGATCGAGAACGACAGCGGTATCGTGTCGCGCACGCGCCCGCCGAGCAGGTCGGCGACCGAAAGTCCCGACGACTTGCCGACGATGTCGAGCAGCGCCATTTCGATGGCGACCTTGGCCTCGGCGTGTCCGACGAGCGCGCGGTCAAGCTCGGCCATCAGCACGCGGATGCGGCGCACCGACTTGCCGAGCAGGATTGGGCGCAAATAGATGTCGAGCGCGGAGAAGGCCGCTTCCGGCGTTCCCGTGAACACTTCCCACGGCGCCGCCTCGCCCCAGCCGATCACGCCGTCGCTCGCGGTGAGCTCGAGCAGCACGCGCTTCACCGTGCCCTTGACGTTGCCGACGCCCTGGAGGCGCGCCATCTTGATCGGGCTCTCGATCAGGAACAGCCTGATGCGTTCGACGGTTGCTTCGGTCATGTCAGGCCTCCATTGACGTGCCAGACCTGGCCGGTGACGTAGGATGCTTTTGGGGACGCCAGGAAGGCGATGATCTCGGCCACTTCCTCCGGCCGCCCGCGGCGGCCCATCGGGATCAGCGCCTCGGTCGCGGCGATCTGCTCGGGTGAAAGCCGGCTTTCGCTGGGCTTGTCCTTGATGATGAGGCCCGGCGCGACGGCGTTGACGGTGATGCCCTCCTTGGCGAGCTCGACTGCAGTGAGCCGTACCAGCGCTTCGAGCGCGGAACGGCTCGCTGCCGTCGCGGCGAAGGGCGCGAACTCCGGACGGATCGCATGCGCCACGAAGGACGACACCGCCACGATCCGCGAATCTCGCCCCGCACGCAGCAGCGGGAGCGCGGCGTCCACCAGCCGTGTGAACGCGAGCGGCGATTCGTCCATCGCCTTGCGGAACTGATCCGCCGGCGTGCCGATCGCGCTGCCGCGCCGGGCATGGCCGCCGACCAGGATCAATCCATCGAGCCGGCCAAAGGCGCGTTGCGTAGCGGCGACGGCGTCGGTGACCGCGGCCTCCTCGGCGAGATCGCCGAGGCATTTTGCGACGATAGCGCCTTGCGCTTCGGCTTCCGCCGCCGTGGCGTCGAGGCCGGCTGCGTTGGAGCGCGTGTGCAGCAGCAGCGCAGTGCCGGGTGCGGCGAGCAGTTTTGCAGTGGCGCGGCCGATGCCGCTGGCGGCACCGGTGACGAGATAGACACGATCGATATCAGGCATCACGGTGCTGCGTTGGCCGGCGGCAATGCGCCGGTGCGGTGAAAATGGCTGAGGAAGGCGCGCGTCGCCGCCTCCTGCGGATTGTCGATGACCTGCCGCGCCGGGCCTTCCTCGACCACGACGCCGTCGCGCATGAAGATGAGGCGATCGGCAACCTCGCGGGCGAAGGCGATCTCGTGGGTCACGATCACCATGGTCATGCCCTCCGACGCCAGCTGCTGCATGACGTTCAAGACCTCGCCGACAAGCTCGGGATCGAGCGCGGAGGTGACCTCGTCGAACAGCATCACGTCCGGCTCCATCGCGAGCGCCCGCGCAATCGCGACGCGCTGCTTCTGTCCGCCGGAGAGCGTTGCCGGATATTGATCGGCCTTCTCGGCAAGGCCCACCTTCGCGAGTTGGGCCCGCGCCAGCTTCTCGGCGTCAGCCCTGGCCATGCGCCGCACCGTGACCGGCCCCTCCATCACGTTCTGGAGCGTCGTCATGTGCGGGAACAGATTAAAATGCTGGAACACCATGCCGGTGGTGGTGCGGAATTTTGCCAGCGTCTTTACGTCAGGCAGCTTTGTGCCTTCTCCGAACGTAAAGCGGGTGTCGCCGACGCGGACGCTGCCGCCGTCGGGCGTCACCAGGAGATTGATGCAGCGGAGCAGCGTCGACTTGCCCGAGCCGGACGGGCCGATCAGCGCCACGACGCCGCCCTTGGCGACGTCGAGATTGATGTTCTTCAAGACCTCGTTGCTGCCAAAGCTCTTGCGCAGGCCACGGATCTCGATTTTTGACGTGTCGCTCATTCGCCGACCGCCAGTCGTTTCTCGCCGCGCCGGACCATGATGGTCAGGGGAATCAGGATCGCCGCATAGGCGACCGCGACGGCGGTGTAGGTTTCCAGCGGACGGTAGCTGTCATGGGCGGCGACCTGGCTCTGATACACGAGGTCGGGCACCGCCAGCACCGAGACCAGCGAAGTGTTCTTGAACTGGATGATCGACTGGTTCATCAGCGCCGGGATCATGCGCTTGATCGCCTGCGGCAGCACGATGCGCCGCATGCTCTGGCTGGGGGTCATGCCGAGCGCGGCGCCGGCTTCGGACTGGCCGCGGTCGATCGAGATGATGCCGCCGCGGATGATCTCCGAATAGAACGAGCCGCCATAGAGCGAGAGCGCCAGCGCCGAGGCCGTGATCGGCGTCATCTCGACCCCGGCCAGGATCGGCAGCGCGTAATAGAACCAGATCAGCTGCACGAGGATCGGCGTGCAGCGGAACGCCTCGATGAAAGTGAGCGCGACCAGGCGCACCGCTCGAAAGCGCGACAGGGTGCCGAACGCGCCGAACAGGCCGAAGACGAGGCCGAGCACCACGATGACCACGGTGAAGCCGACGGTGACGCCGAGCCCGTTGAGAAAGAGCCAGCGATAGCTCCAGAGGATGCCGAAGTCCCACTGATACATGCGTGTTTAACTCGTCGTGGGTGCCGTTTGCACCGTCATTCCGGGGCGATGCGAAGCATGGAACCCGGAATCTCGAGATTCCGGGTTCGCCCTTTCGGGCGCCCCGGAATGACAGTGGAAGTTTACAGCGAAACGCCCGGCGGAATGTCCGCCTCGGTCACGCCAACCAGCTCCATGTTGGTGATGATCGCGTTGCGGATGAAGCCGAGGCCCTTGTTGAAGTCGATCCAGGTGTTGACGTAGTCGCGCCAGGTCTTGTCGGTCTCGCGGCGGAAGCCGGCGTTCGACGTGGTGGCGAAGATCGGCGTCGGCAGCACGAACTGGCCGAGCGAGGGATTCTTCTTCAGCACCGTCAGCGACAGCATGGTGATCAGGCACTGCGCGTCGACGCGGCCGGTCTGGAGCGCGGCGGTGGCGTCGTCGGCGGTCTTCAGCCGCGAGATCTGCGCCTTCGGGGTCAGTCGGCTAACGACCTGGTCGTGCGAGGAGCCCTGGTCGACTGAGAGCTTGACGTCGGGCGAGTTCAGCTCGGCCCAGCTCTTCGGCTTGAAGTCCTTCTTGCAGAGGATGCCGAAGGCGTTGTTGAAGACCGGCACCGAGAAATCGATCACCAGCGCGCGCTTCGGGGTCGGGTTGAGGCCGAAGAAGATGTCGATCTTGTTGGACTGGAGGTCGAGCACCGAATTGCCCCAGGTGGTCTCGGTGATCTCGAGCTCGGCTTCCATGTCGTCGGCGAGCGCCTTGGCGATGTCGACGTAAAAACCCTTCCACTGGCCGGTCGAAAGATCCTTCATGTAATAGGGTGCGCCGCCGCCGACCGCGCCGATCCGCATCTTCTTGGTGCGGCGGATGCGGGCGAAGGTCGATTCATTCGGATCGGCCGCCTGGGCGACGGCCGGCGTGGCCAGCGCCCCCGCGGTCACCGCACCAATGGCGCCAAGTCCGACAATCGATGCAACATCACGACGTGTAACCATTGGGATCAATCGCTTTTCTGTTGGAAGGAGTTCCGGCAGCGTTCTTACCAAGGTGCCTTCGGCAGTGAAAGCACAGCCTATCGGCTGGGCAGGCCGGGAATTGCCCGGATGCTGGGCAAGCCAGAACCAGCCCAGCCCGTTCGAGCCGATACCCGCTTGCTTTCCGGTCCTTTTGGCCCCAAATAGGGACCGGGAGATTGGCGGTGGACGAGCCACTCGCCAACCGGGTCAGGTCCGGAAGGAAGCAGCCCTAACGAGGTCCGGATCGGGTCGCTCGTCAGTCTCCTACCTGTTTTTCCGAGCGAATTGCGCCGGCGGCTCGAGCCGCCAGCGCGCTCCTTTCCGCAAAGCCGGCCGAAAGACACTTCATTGCGGATCGACCGATGACCGACGCTGGCGCCCCTCCCAACCCTGACAGCGCCGGCCAGGCCAGCACGCCCTACCGGGTGCTGGCGCGGAAATACCGTCCCTCCAGCTTCGACGATCTGATCGGCCAGGAGGCCGTGGTCCGCACCGTCTCCAATGCGTTCGAGACCGGCCGCATTCCGCAGGCCTGGATCCTCACCGGCGTCCGCGGGGTCGGCAAGACCACCACTGCGCGCATCCTTGCCCGTGCGCTCAACTACGAGATGCCGGATGGCTCGGTGAAGGGCCCGACCGTCCACATGCCGGCGCTCGGCGTGCATTGCCAGGCGATCATGGAAAGCCGGCACATGGACGTGCTGGAGATGGACGCGGCCTCGCATACCGGCGTCGACGACGTTCGTCAGATCAATGACAGCGTCCGCTACGCGCCGGCCAGCGCCCGCTACAAGGTCTACATCATCGACGAAGTCCACATGCTGTCGACAGCGGCGTTCAACGCCTTCCTGAAGACGCTGGAGGAACCGCCGGAGCACGCCAAATTCGTGTTCGCGACCACCGAGATCCGCAAGGTTCCCGTGACCGTGCTGTCGCGCTGCCAGCGATTTGACCTGCGCCGCGTCGAAGCCGACGTGCTGATGAAACATCTCGCCAGCATCGCGGCCAAGGAAAACGTCGAGATCGAGCCTGAAGCGCTCGGCATCATCGCGCGCGCCGCGGAAGGCTCGGTGCGCGATTCGCTCTCGCTGCTCGATCAGGCGATCGCGCATGCGGCAGGCACCGTGAAGGCCGATGCCGTCAGGCAGATGCTGGGGCTCGCCGACCGCACCCGTGTCATCGATCTATTTGCTTCTCTGGCACGTGGCGACATCGCGTCCGCGTTCAAGGAATTCCGCGACCAGTACGACGTCGGCGCCGATCCGATCGTGGTGCTCTCGGATCTCGCCGAATTCGTCAATTTCGTCACCCGCGTGAAGATCGTGCCGGCGACCGCCGACAACGTCGCCTATGGCGAGACCGAGCGCGTGCGCGCGCGGGATTTCGCCTCGAAGATCTCGATGCGCGTGCTGTCGCGGATGTGGCAGATGCTGCTCAAGGGCATCACCGAGGTGCAGGCCGCGACGCGGCCCGCGGCAGCCGCCGAGATGGTGCTGGTGCGCATTGCCTATGTCGCCGACCTGCCGACGCCGGACGAAGCGATCAAGATGCTGGAGCAGAACGGCGGCGGTTCGCCGGTCGTGAGCGGCGGCAGTGCCGCGCGCAACGCGGGCGCCGCGCCGATGGCGTCCGCGGCTCCGATTCGCATGCCAACATCGTCACCGTCCTCCTTCGGCGGCGGTGGTGCCCGTCCGCAGATGGCAACGCCCGCGCCGGATCCGCAAGCTGCCGCGCCCGTGTTGCGCGTCACGAGCTTCACCCAGCTCGTCGCGCTCGCCGGGCAGAAGCGCGACCTCCTGACCAAGGGCGCGCTCGAAGGCGACATGCGCCTCGTTCGTTTCGAGGAGGGCCGGCTGGAAGTCGCGCTCGAGCCCAACGCCTCCAAGACCATGATTTCCGATCTCGCGCGAAAATTCGAGCTTTGGACCGGGCGCCGTTGGACCGTGATCGTCTCCAACGAACAGGGCCAGCCGACGCTGCGCTCGGTGAACCAGGCGGCCAAGCAGGAACATGCGCGCACCGCCGAGGCCGATCCGCGCGTGCGCGAGGTGCTGTCGCGGTTTCCGGGTGCGAAGGTCGTCGAAGTCCGCAGGCTTGCCCCCGAGGCGCCGGAATCCGATATTAACGCCGACTATGGCAGTGACGATCCGCCCGACGGTTCCGACGGCGACGATCTCTAGAGCGTGATCCGGAAAAGCGTGAAGCGCTTTTCCGATTGGATCATGCTCAAAACAACAAGCGAAGGCGCGATGATGATTCATCGCGCCAACCAAGGACAGCACCGATGGTCGATATTTTCGGCATGATGAAGCAGGCGCAGCAGCTGCAATCCAAGATGCAGGAGATGCAGGACCAGCTCGGCAACGTCGAGGTCGAGGGCATCTCCGGCGGCGGTCTCGTCGCCGTGCGGATGACCGCGAAGATGGACGTCAAGGGCGTCAAGATCGATCCTTCGCTGATGAAGGCGGAAGAGCGCGAGGTGCTCGAGGATCTGCTCGTCACCGCGTTCGGCGAGGCCCGCCGCAAGGCGGAAGCCGCCATGCAGGAGAAGATGCAGGCGCTCACGGGCGGGCTCGGTCTGCCGCCGGGCATGTCGGGGCTGTTCGGCCAGTAATATGGGCGCTGTTGCGGGTCCTGAAATCGAGCGGCTGGTCCAGCTTCTCGCGCGGCTGCCGGGCCTCGGCCCGCGCTCGGCGCGGCGCGCCGCGCTGCATCTGATCAAGAAGCGCGAAGCGCTGATGATGCCGCTGTCCTCGGCCATGCAGGTCGCGCTCGAGAAGGTCCAGGTTTGCAAGACCTGCGGCAACATCGACACGCAAAGTCCCTGCACGGTCTGCACCGATCCGAGGCGCGACCCTTCGATCATCGTCGTCGTCGCCGACGTTGCCGATCTCTGGGCGCTGGAGCGGGCCAATGCGACCCAAGGGCGCTATCACGTGCTGGGCGCGACATTGTCGCCGCTCGACGGCGTCGGCCCGCAGGACCTCACCATCGAGGCGCTGGTGGCGCGCGCGCACGAGGCGCAGGTGCATGAGGTCATCCTGGCGCTGAATGCCACTGTCGACGGCCAGACCACGGCGCATTACATCACCGACCTGCTTCAGGACGCCAACGTAAAAGTAACCCGGCTCGCCCATGGTGTGCCGGTCGGCGGCGAGCTTGATTATCTCGATGAAGGTACGCTATCGGCCGCGATGCGGCAGCGCACCCTGTTCTAGCCATCCAGACTTACGGAACGGACGACATGACGAAACTTTTCGCCGCACGATGGGCTTTGGTCGCAACGATGATGACGCTGGGGACACCGGCCATCTCCGCGCAACAGGACGACGGGGCTCCGCCGCCGTCGAAGCCCGGCAAGCCGATCAATGCCGGCGAGGTGCTGTCGGGCGAGCTGAACACGATGAAAGTGCGCGACGTCAAGAACGTCGGCAAGCGGGTTGCGACCTACCAGATCACCTCCGAGCCGCGCCGGCTGCCGGCGCCGAGCGGGCTGTGCAATCTCGAGACCGGGCCCGAAACCTTCCAGCTCGTTCCCAGCGGCGATGCGCAGGCCGCACAGCTGAAGACGTTCGCCGGCAAGGAGATCTCGGTCAAGGTCGACGAAGTCGCCTGCGCCAGCGATCCCGGCCAGATGAGCGAGGCCGTGATCACGAAGTGGAGCCTGATCAAGAAGCAGTAGGGGGAGGTTCCCTCTCTCCAGGATTCCGGTGTCATCGCCCGCGTAGGCGGGCGATCCAGTACGCCGCAGCTTCTCGGTCAATCACAACCATCTCGGAATACTGGATGCCCCGCCGGGGCCTGTCATCGGGCTCGCCGAAGGCGAGACCCGGTGGCGGGGCATGACAGCGAGCAGCCTCTACACCCGCACCGGCCCCAGCGCATCAAAGTGCCCGCGCCTCTGCAGCCAGGCCAGCAGCACCAGGCTGGGAATCGCCACCAGCATGCAGATCGCGAAGAACAGCGGCCAGCCGGTCGTATCAGCCACGAAGCCGGCGCCTGACGAGAGATAGGTCCGCCCCACTGCGGCAAGCGCGGTGAGCAGCGCATATTGCGTCGCCGTGTGCAGCGGGTTCTGGCAGAGCGCCGAAAGATAGGCGACGAAGATCACCGTGCCGATGGCGCTGGTGAAGTTCTCGCAGGTGATGGCGAAGGCGAGCGCCCATTGGCTGGTGCCGACGAAGGCCAGCCAGGAGAAGGAGAGGTTCGCGAGCGCCTGCACCACGCCGCCGATCCAGAGGCTGGTCGCAAGCGAATAGCGCCGCGCGACGAAACCGCCGGCAAAGCCGCCGATCAGCGTCGCAGCCAGACCCACGCCCTTCACGATCGCTGCATAGTCGTTGCGGGAGAAGCCGAGGTCGATCACGAACGGCGCGGTCATCGTGCCTGAGAAGGCGTCGGTGAACTTGAACAGCACGACGAAGGCAAGCGCGGCGAGCGCATCTTTCCGCGTCAGAAATTCCGAGAAGGCGCCGATCGCCGCGCGCAGCACGCGCGCGAACGCGGTTTCCGTTTGCGTCGCAGCTTCCGCCCGCGCCGACTGCTCGGGCTCGGTCGCGATCAGCGCTGTGATCGTCCCGATCAGCACCATCCCCGCCATCACCACATAGCCCCACATCCAGGCGGATGTGCGGGTGATGCCGGTGCTCTCGAAGCCGGAGACGATGAACAGCGCGCCGGCGGTCGAGACCAGCATGCCGATGCGATAGGCCGCGACATAGGACGCCATGCCGGCGGCCTGCTCGCTCTCCGGCAGGCTCTCGACGCGGAAGGCGTCGACCACGATGTCCTGCGTCGACGAGGTCGTCGCCACCAGCAATGCGCCGAGCGCGACGTAGAACGGCGAGCGCGCGGGATCGGTCAGCGCCAGCAGCAGGATCGCGACGATCAGCAGCAATTGCGAGAACAGCAGCCAGCCGCGGCGCCGCCCGAACGCGCGCGTGAACAGCGGCACGTGCAGCGCATCGACCAGCGGCGCCCACAGGAATTTCAGCGTGTAGGGCGTGCCGACCAGCGCAAACAGCCCGATGGTCTTGAGATCGACGCCGGATTCCCGCATCCACACCAGCAGTGTCGAGCCCGACAGCGCCAGTGGCAGCCCGGACGAGAAGCCGAGGAACAGCACGATCAGCACCCGCGGCTGCAGGTAAACGGCAAGGCTGTCACGCCAGGAGGTGGGGGTCGTGTCGGGGCTGCCGGGGGAGGTCGCGTCGGGTGCGGTCATGGGCGGGTGTTAGCAGATTTTGGCCTTGATGCCTCTGCCACAACGTCGTCATGCCCGGGCTTGTCCCGGGCATCCACGTTCTTGATGCCGCTGAAAAGGTCGTGGATGGCCGGGACAAGCCCGGCCATGACGGAAACGGCGTCACTCCCCCGCCTGGAGCTTCCTTGGGAACAGCTCCGGCGTGCCGGTCGCCACGAGATGCGGGCCTTCGGGCGCATCGGTCTTGCTGAAATCGAGCTCTTCGATCCGCCCGGCGCGTTTCTCGATCTTGTCGGCGGAGATCAGCACCTGCCGCACGTCCTCGTTGGCGTCGGCAAAATGTTTCTGGAGCTTCAGCACGCGGTCGCGCAGGCGGCCGAGGTCGTCGCCGAGCTTGATCACCTCGGTGCGGATCTGGTCCGCGGCGTCGCGCATGCGCGCGTCCTTCATGATCTGCTGCATCACCTGGATCGCCAGCATCAAAAGCGATGGCGACACCAGCACGACGCGGGCGCGATAGGCCTTCTGGATGATGTCGTCGAAGCCGTCATGGATCTCGGCGTAGACCGATTCCGACGGCACGAACATCAGCGCCATTTCCTGGGTCTCGCCGGCGACGAGATATTTTTCCGCGATGTCGCTGACATGCTTCATCACGTCGCCGCGCAGCCGCTGCGTGGCGATTTTCCGCTCCTCGTCGGTGCGGGCGTCATGCAGCGCGGTCATCGCCTCCAGCGGAAATTTCGCGTCGATGCAGAGCGGCCGCTGGTCGGGCAGGAACACGACGCAATCGGGCCGCTTGCCGGTCGAGAGCGTGAACTGGAACTCGTAGGCGCCCTTCGGCAGACCGTCCTGGACGATCGCCTCCATCCGCGCCTGTCCGAAGGCGCCGCGCGACTGCTTGTTGGCGAGCACGTCGCGCAAGGTCGTCACCTGCGTGGTGAGGTCGGTGAGGTTCTTGTGCGCGCTGTCGATGATGCCGAGCCGCTCGTGCAGCGCGTGCAGGCTCTCCATGGTGTTGCGGGTCGAGTGCTCCATGGACTGGCCGACGCGGTGGGTCACCGAATCCAGCCGCTCGTTGACCGCACGCGCCATGTCGGCCTGGCGGCCGGCGAGCGTCTGGGTCATGGCGTCGACCCGGCCCGAAGCCTCGCTCTGGGCGTGCAGCATCTGGCTGACGCGCTCCTCGAGCTCGTCGGCGCGGATGGCGTTGGCCATCGCGAGTTCCGCGCCGCGCCGGGAGGACCGTGCGATGACGACCGCGATCATGACCAGCAGGATGAGGACGAGGGCGCCGAAGCCGATCAGCACGTCTACGGTGCGCACCGGCCAGTCGCCGAGCATGAAAATGATCTCGTTCATGCCCGCCGTTCTATCCGATTCGGCCTCGCACACGAACGAATAGCGAACATTTATGGTAAATGCCCCGTTAATTTTTATGGTTACCGAAACCTGAAGTTTTATGGTTAGCGGAGGGTTAACGGGGTTCCGGGCCGCATTGACCGCATCGGGCGCGCGGATTAAATCGCGGCCATGGCCCTCAGAGAAATCATCATCCTGCCCGACAAGCAGCTGCGTCTGGTCTCCAAGCCGATCGAGAAGGTCACGCCGGAGATCCGCAAGCTTGCCGACGACATGTTCGAGACCATGTACGACGCGCCCGGGATCGGGCTCGCGGCGATCCAGGTCGCGCAGCCGTTGCGGCTGATCACCATGGACCTCGCCAAGCCCGACCAGGACGGCGAGACCAAGCCCGAGCCGCGCGTCTTCATCAATCCGGAAATCATCGCCTCCTCCGAGGACCTGTCGGTCTACGAGGAAGGCTGCCTGTCGATCCCCGAATATTACGAGGAGGTCGAGCGGCCTGCGAAGGTGCGGGTGCGCTACACCGATCTCGACGGCAAGGTGCACGAGGAGGACGCCGACGGCCTCTACGCCACCTGCATCCAGCACGAGATCGACCATCTCAACGGCGTGCTGTTCGTCGACTATCTGTCAAAGCTCAAGCGCGACCGCGTGATCAAGAAGTTCGAGAAAGCCGCCAAGCGCGCGGAGTGAGTCATTTGTGAGCGCTGGTGCTGCCGCGAACTCCCATGCGCTCCCTCCCCCCTTGCGGGGGAGGGCGGGGGAGAGGGGTAGCCCAGGAAAAGGCGTTCGTCGTTTTGCGAGCGCGAGCAAAAAAGCGCCCGCGCTCAAGCCGAAAGAGCACGTCGTGTGGCACCCCTCTCCCATAGCCGAAGCTTCGCTTCGGCGTGGATCTAAAGATCACGGCCGCCGAAGGCGGCCTATGCCTCCCCCGCAAGGGGGGAGGGAACATACCGAGTCCTTGTCATGCCCCTCCGCCTGATCTTCATGGGCACGCCCGATTTCTCCGTGCCGACGCTGCTCGAGTTGGTCGCGCATGGCCACGAGATCGCGGCCGTGTATACCCGCGCGCCGAAGCCCGGCGGCCGGCGCGGCCTGCAATTGCAGCCGACCCCGGTGGAAGAGGCCGCGCGAAAACTCGGCATCCCCGTGCTGACACCCAAGACGCTGAAGACGCCGGAAGCGCTCGACGAGTTTTGCGCCTTCGACGCCGATGCCGCCGTCGTCGTCGCCTATGGCATGATCCTGCCGCAGGCGATCCTCGATGCGCCAAAGCTCGGCTGCTACAATCTCCACGCCTCGCTGCTGCCGCGCTGGCGGGGTGCTGCTCCCATCAACCGCGCGATCATGGCCGGCGATGCCGAGAGCGGCGTGATGGTGATGAAGATGGACGTCGGGCTGGATACCGGCGACGTCGCCATGGCGGAACGGCTCGCAATCTCCGACACCATGACAGCGCTCGATCTGCACGACCGTCTGTCCCGGCTTGGCGCTGATCTGATGGTGCGCGCCATGGCCGCGCTCGCCCGCGGCGGGCTCCAGCTCAAGCAGCAGAGCGAGGACGGCGTCACCTATGCCGCCAAGATCGACAAGGCCGAAGCGCGGATCGACTGGACCAGGCCCGCGCGCGAGGTGCTGCGCCATATCCACGGCCTGTCGCCGTTTCCCGGCGCTTGGGCGGAACTCGCAGGCGTCGAGGAAAACGCGCGCGTAAAGATCCTGCGCTGCGAACTTGCGAAAGGTTCTGGCGCACCCGGCGTGGTGCTCGACGATCACCTCACCATCGCCTGCGGCGAGGGCGCAATCCGCATCATCGAGCTCCAGCGCGAAGGCAAGGCGCGGATGCAGGCCGTGGACTTCCTGCGCGGCGTGCCGCTGAAGGCCGGCGCCAAATTCACCTGACGCTGTCATACCCCGCGAAGGCGGGGTATCCAGTACGCCGAGGCTTCTCGGTCGAACGGATAGGCTGCGGAGTACTGGATCGCCCGGTCGAGCCGGGCGATGACAGCGAAACTGGACAAGATGCCCCGCTACAAGCTCATCATCGAATATGACGGCGCGCCGTTCTTTGGCTGGCAGGTGCAGGAGACGCTGCCCTCGGTGCAGGGCGCGTTGGAAGCCGCGGTGAAGGCGATGACCGGCGCGGATTTGCGGGTGCATGGCGCCGGCCGCACCGATGCCGGCGTGCATGCGCGCGGCCAGGTCGCGCATGTCGATATCGACAAGCAATTTCCGCCGGGCCGTTTTCGCGACGGGCTCAACGCACATCTTCGCCCGCACCCGGTGGCGGTGCTCGAGGCGGAGATCGTGCCTGATGCCTTCGAGGCGCGCTTCTCGGCCGTGAAGCGCCATTACCGCTACCGCATCGTCAACACCCGCGCCAATCTCGCGCTTGATGTCGGCCACGCCTGGCGTGTGCCGCGCCGGCTCGACGCCGATGCGATGCATGCGGCGGCACAGCGCCTGCTCGGCAAGCACGATTTCACCACCTTCCGCGACACCGAGTGCCAGGCCAAGTCGCCGGAGAAGACGCTCGACCAGCTCGACGTGCTGCGCGACGGCCGCGAGATCACGATTCTCACCTCGGCGCGCTCGTTCCTGCACAGCCAGGTGCGCTCGATGGTGGGGTCGCTGATGTGGGTCGGCGAAGGCCGCTGGACCGCCGACGATCTCTCCGCAGCGCTCGCCGCGCGCAACCGCGCCGCCTGCGGCATCGTCGCCCCGCCGGACGGGCTGTATCTGATGCAGGTGGATTATTAGAGAGGTGGGCAACCTCTTGCCCCAACGTCATGGCCGGGCTTGTCCCGGCCATCCACGTGCGGCAACATCCGACCATGCACGGTGGATGGGTGTATATCCTGGCGAGCGCGCCAAACGGCATCTTATACGTCGGTGTGACGAATGACCTCGTGCGACGCGTGCACGAGCATCGCGAAGGGTTGGTACCGGGTTTCACCAAGAAGTACGGCGTTAAGCTGCTCGTCTATTTCGAACGTTACGAAGACATCCAGACCGCCATCCAGCGCGAGCACAACATCAAGCATTGGTCGCGGACGTGGAAGGTGAGGTTGATCCTCAGGGACAATCCCGAATGGAAGGATCTCTACGACACGATCACCCAGTGAGACGTGCTCGTACTCTCGCCACAACGTCATGGCCGGGCCTGTCCCGGCCATCCACGACCTTCTTCAGCGGCTCCCAGGAACGTGGATGCCCGGGACAAGCCCGGGCATGACGGCGGAGGGCTTGGCGGCACTGGAGCCTTACGCAAAATACCTTGCCAAAATCCCGCGATACACCTTCGTCAGCTGCTCCAGGTCCTTGACCGGCACGCGCTCGTCGACTTGGTGCATGGTCTGGCCGACCAGGCCGAACTCGATCACCGGGCAATAGCTCGAGATGAAGCGCGCATCCGAGGTGCCGCCCGACGTCGACAGCTCCGGCTTGCGGCCCGTCACTTCCTCGATCGCGGACACCGCGAGTTCGGTGAACGGGCCGGGCTTGGTCACGAACACGTTCGAGTTCGACGGCTCCCAGACGATGCGGGCGCGGATACGGTTGCCGCAGGCTTTTGTCAGCCGCGTCTCGACCAACTCGCGCAGGCTCGCCTGGGTGTGGTTGTCGTTGTAGCGGATGTTGAATTTTGCGCGGGCTTGTCCCGGGATGACGTTGTTGGCGGTGTTGCCGACGTCGACCGAGGTGAATTCGAGGTTGGAGGCCTGGAACGCCGCGCTGCCATGGTCGAGCGGCTCGTCGCTGATCGCCACGATCAGCCGCGAGATATCAGGCACCGGATTGGCGGCGCGGTGCGGATAGGCGACGTGGCCCTGCACGCCGTCGACGAACAGCGTGCCGGATTGCGAGCCGCGGCGGCCGACCTTGATGGTGTCGCCGAGCGTCTCGACATTCGAGGGCTCGCCGAGCACGCAATGGTCGAATTTCTCGCCGCGCTCGGCCGCCCACTTCAACAGCTTGATGGTGCCGTTGATGGAGACGTCTTCCTCGTCGCCGGTGATCAGAAAGGAAATCGAACCCGAACCCGATGTTTGGCCCTCGCTGCGCGGCTTGCCGTCGTTCGCGGCGAGATGCTCCAGCACCGCGGCGACCGAGCAGGCGATGCCGCCCTTCATGTCGACCGCGCCGCGGCCGTGCAGAAAGCCGTCCTTCACCTCGCCGGAGAACGCGCCGACGCTCCAGGCACTCTCGTCGCCCGCCGGCACCACGTCGGTGTGGCCGGCAAAGGTGATGTGCGGCCCGTCAGTGCCGATCCGCGCATAGAGATTGTCGACGTCGGCGGTGCCGGGCTCGCTGAAGGTGACGCGGTGGCACGTGAAGCCTGCCGCGTTGAGGGCTTGTTCGAGCACGCCCAGCGCACCGGCATCGGCCGGGGTTACCGAGGGGCAGCGGATGAGATCGCGGGCAATCGAGAGAGCATCGGTCATGCGCCCCGCTTAACATGCATGCCGCCGGGTGGGCTAGCACTGGGCGGGACAAATTCGATCTCGCTCTGCTGGTCCCAGCTTTTCGCCGGCGGCGAGGCAGCTGCGGAGCCTTCCGCGGGTTCAGCCAAAGGATCGGCGCCGAACCGGTTGCTGCCCGAGGTGCCGGGCACAATGAACATTTCGACGAGGCCCCAAAACCACGGAATGTGCACGGCCCAGGCGAGGGCAACAATCCAGTTTGATTGGGTGGGCAGCAGGTCCGAGAACTGGTCGAACAGGCCGGGCACGACGAAGAACGGAACGAGCCACCAGCCGCTCCGGTCGCGATCGTGCAGCCGCTTGGTCGCGGTTGCGAGGTAGATCCAGAGGAATAGCGAGGTGCCGAGCACCTTGAGGACGAGGGTCGCGCGGTCGGTGGTTGCCAGCAGACGATAGGCCCTGGGATCGACCACGTTGAAGATGCCGTCGATACCGAAGTCGAGATCGAGCCTGTAGTCGAAGGCGAAGGTGGCGGCCCCGTTCAGCACCCTGATGGCCTGATCGATCATCCCGAGCAGGCAGGCCAGCACCATGACGATCAGCAGCGCCTGCCACAGCAGGGCGCGGTTGATGCGGCCGTCGAAGCGGAAGAGATACCAGGTCCAGTCCATGGCAAAAGTTCCAGGCGGTGGAGGCCGTCCGGATGTTGGTCGCGATGGGGGGAGGGTGGGTTCGACAGACTCTCGGTGTCGTCCCGGCGAAGGCCGGGACCCATAACCACAAAACACATTTGGTCGCGAAGCTGCTAACTCCGAATCTTCGCCAAACCACTCCCTGGGGGTATGGGTCCCGGCCTTCGCAGGGACGACGATGGATAGGCAGCTTGACCGAACTCAGTCCCGCAGCAGCTCGTTGATGCTGGTCTTGGAGCGCGTGCGCTCGTCGACGCGCTTGACGATGACGGCGCAGGCGGTGCTCGGGCCGATCTGGCCGTTCTTCATGGGCTTGCCGGGCAGCGCGCCGGGAACGACGACCGAATACTCCGGCACTTCGCCGATGAAGATCTCGCCGGTCTCGCGGTCGACGATCTTGGTCGAGGCACCCAGGAACACGCCCATCGACAGCACCGCGCCCTTGCGCACGATCACGCCTTCGGCGACCTCGGAGCGCGCGCCGATGAAGCAATCGTCCTCGATGATCACCGGCTCGGCCTGCAGCGGCTCGAGCACGCCGCCGATGCCGACGCCGCCGGAGATGTGCACGCGCTTGCCGATCTGCGCGCAGGAGCCGACGGTCGACCAGGTGTCGATCATGGTCGATTCATCGACATAGGCGCCGAGATTGACGAAGGACGGCATCAGCACGACGTTGCGGGCGATGAAGGCCGAACGGCGCACGATGGAGCCGGGGACGGCGCGGAAACCTGCGTCGCGAAAGCGGTTCTCGCCCCAGCCGTCGAACTTCGAGGGCACCTTGTCCCACCAGGTCGCCTTGCCGGGGCCGCCGGGAATGGCACCCATGTCGTTGAGGCGGAACGAGAGCAGCACCGCCTTCTTCAGCCATTGATTGACCTTCCACTTGCCGTCGGTGCCGCGCTCGGCAACGCGGGCCTCGCCCTTGTCCAGAATCTCCAGCGCCTGATCCACGGCCTCGCGGATCTCGCCCTTGGTCGAGGTCGAGACGCCGTCGCGCGCGTCGAAGGCGCCGTTGATGGTGGATTCGAGGGCGGACAGGGACATCGGGATTTCCTCTTCGGAAGGCTAGGATTTGTGGCGGATTGGGTCGCTTTTTCGGGATTTGGCGGCACGGAGTCAAGGTATACTCCATTGTCATCCCGGCGCAGGCCGGGACCCATAACCACAGGAAGTCGTTTGGCGAAGACTCGGAGTTAGCAGTTTCCCGCTACAACCGCGTCCTCGGGCTATGGGTCCCGGCCTTCGCCGGGACGACGTGGAGAGAGTGCGTCAAGCCCCGCCAAAAACCCCGCCAGATCGTCCGTGACGTGGTCGACATAAGCGGCATCCCGGCCGGCCAGTTCCCAATCCTCGCGCACCACTTCCTTCGTCCCATCCGGTATCACCAGCACGGTTGTCATGCCGAGCTCGTGCGGGACGGTGAGGTTGCGGGCGAGGTCCTCGAACATCGCGGCGCGGGTCGGATCGACCGCGTGGTCGGCGAGAAACTTCCGGTAGGTCTGCGGCGCCGGCTTCGGCTCGAATTCAGCGGCGATGATGTCGAACACGCCGTCGAAATGCGCAGCAAAGCCGAGCCGCGCCAGCACCGCATCGACATGGTCGACCGAGCCGTTGGTCAGGATCAGCTTTCGTCCCGGCAGTTTTGCGATCGCTGCGCCCAGCGCCGGGTTCGGCTCCAGCGGGGAGTGGTCGATCTTGTGGACGTAGGCGAGATAGTCGTCGGCGCGTACGCCATGCAGGGTCATCATGCCGCGCATGGTGGTGCCGAAGCGCTGGTAATAATCCTTCTGGATCTTGCGCGCTTCCACCGGTGCCAGGTTCAGCCAGTTGCAAACGAACTCGGTGATCCGAGCATCGACCTGCTGCTACAGATTGACGTGGTGCGGATAGAGCGTGTTGTCGAGGTCGAACACCCAGGTGTCGATATGGGCGAAGGCGCGGGGGGCGGTCATGTCAGCTCTCTATCTGCTACACGCAAGCGTCGCGCCACTCTCCGCGGTCGTCCCGGCGAAGGCCGGGACCCATACCCCCAGGGAGTGGTTTGGCGAAGATCCGGAGTTTGCAGCTTCGTGCGACGACTTCCTGTTGTGGTTATGGGTCCCGGCCTTCGCCGGGACGACATTAGTGTTTGTGGCGCCAGGGCTGATCACGCCACCCATCACGGCGCCGCAAAGCGCAGCGTCTTGCCGCCGCTCGACATGTCCACCGCGCCAAAGCCCGTGGCCGCGAAACCGCGCGCGCCGCAGTCGGTCTGCTCGTTGGTCTCGAACTTGGTCTCGCGCGTGCAAAGCTGCTTGTCGCCGCCCCAGTTCAGCGGCTTGTCCTTCAGCTTGACGACGCGGTTGTCGGCGTCGATGGCTTCCGCGAAGCTGAAGATCTGCTTCGGCTGGCCGCTCACATCGGGGTGCAGGCAGGTCTTGGGGTCGATGCGATACCAGCCGCGGCTCGTCACCGACTTGCCGTCGTCGGTGGCGACCGCCGCCATCACCTTGTGCGTGGTGTCGTTGCACCAGGTGAGGCCGGTCGCAGATGGTGTCTGCACGGCATCGACCATGGTCTTGAAGAAGTTCGGCGACGACAGGATGTCGGACGACAATCCGCGGCTCTTCAGGAAAGCGGCCAGCGCGCCTTGCGTCTTCGGCCCGTCGACGCCGTCGATCGGCGCGGCGTCGTAGCCTGCGATCACCAAAAGCCGCTGGATGCCGGCGAGGCGGGCCTGCTCGTCATCGTATTCGGAATCCTCGGCGAGGTAGGCGACGAAATTGCCGTCCGATCCTTGCGTCGGCGTGATCTGGGTGAAGGCGGCCTGGGTCTGGCCGCTGCGGCACTGCCGCGCGGCCGCGATGACGAAATTGTCCTGCGCCACGCACAGCGTGTCGCTGCCGTTCTGCGGGATCGGGGATGCGCCGTAGACGCCGAGCGCCCGGGCGTTGAGCAGGATGCGGTCGGCGGCGAGTGTGCCCTGCACCACCACGCGGCAGGTAGCGGGGTCGATCCTGAACCAGCCGCGCGTCGCGGTCGCCGCCTTGTCGTCGATGCCGATCGCGGCCTCGACGACATAGGACATGCGATTGCAGATCTTGAGGTCGGCGACCGCCGGTGCGGAAGAGAAGACGAACGAGACGGCCGCGGCTGGCAACGTCATCAGCAGGCGCGTCAAGGTCGAGCGGCGCTGCGGCCTCGCAGGCGGGACAAGCCCGGCCACGACGGCGTCTCTCGTTTTCTCATCTCTCACTTGTGGATCAGCGTTCCCGTGCCCTGGTTGGTGAAGAGCTCGAGCAGCACCGCGTGCTGCATCTTGCCGTCGATGATGACGACACCCTCCACGCCCTGTTCGAGCGCGTAGATGCAGGTCTCGACCTTGGGGATCATGCCGCCGGAAATGGTGCCGTCGGCGATCAGCTTTCGTGCGTCCTTGACCGAGAGCTGCGGGATCAGCTTCTTGGACTTGTCGAGCACGCCCGGCACGTCGGTGAGCAGCAGCAGCCGCTTTGCCTTCAGCGCGCCGGCCACGGCACCTGCGAAAGTGTCGGCGTTGACGTTCAGCGTCTGGCCCTCTTTCGAGGTCGCGAGCGGCGCGAGCACCGGGATCAGCTCGTAGCCGATCAGCTGGTTGAGCAGCGTGAGGTCGACCTTCTCGGGATCGCCGACGAAGCCGAGATCGACCGCCTTCTCGATGTGCGAGTCCGGGTCCCTGATGGTGCGCGTCGTCTTCGACGCCTTCACCATGTTGGCGTCCTTGCCTGATAGCCCCACCGCCTTGCCGCCGGCCTCGTTGATGTAGCCGACGATCTGCTTGTTGACCGAGCCGGCCAGCACCATCTCGACGATCTCGATGGTGGCGGCGTCGGTGATGCGCAGGCCCGCCGCGAATTCCGAGACGATGCCGAGGCGCTTGAGCATGGTCGCGATCTGCGGTCCGCCGCCATGCACCACGACGGGATTGATCGCGGTCTGCTCGAGCAGCACGATGTCGCGGGCAAAATTCTTCGCGGTCTCCTCGTCGCCCATGGCATGGCCGCCATATTTGATGACGATGGTTTCCTCGTCATACTGCTGCATGTGCGGCAGCGCTTCGGACAGGATGCGGGCCTGGTCGAGCGGGGAGATTTCGGTCATGAGGCGGATCTCGCTGGCGGGATACTCGGGCCGCGTTCTATCCGATTGGCGGGCGGTGCGCAAAGTGATGTTCTTTCCCTCTCCCCTTGTGGGAGAGGGTGGATCGCCGCGAGAGCGGCGAGACGGGTGAGGGGTCTCTATCCGCGGAGGCAGACCCCTCATCCGGCGCCATAGCCGATGCAAAGCATCGGCGTTTCTAAGAACGGCGGCCGTAGGCCGCCTACGCCACCTTCTCCCACAAGGGGAGAAGGAAGAAGAGCCCCTACTTTCGCGTCACCACCGCCGCGAGCGTCACCGCCAGCCAGCTCAAAATCATCACCGATCCACCCGTCGGCGCCGCATATGGAAACAGCGAATGGCCGGCATATTGCCGCAAGGTGAGGTCGCCCGCGAACAGCGCGGCGCCGGCTGCGAAGCCGAACGCGGCGATGATGCCAATTCCGCCGTGCAGAAGGCGGTGCGCGAGCAGGGCAACAACTGCAAGTATGGCAGTTGCATGAAACAGCAGCATGGCGCTTGCGGAGGCAAGTCGGCTTGCATCGCCGCCGTGCGCGGAGGCGGCGGCCAGCGCGATGCCGGCGGCGCCCATCAGGCCGCTAAGCCCGATCAACAGGCGGGCCATCACTTGGTCCGCTCCTCCAGCAGCTTCGCCATCGCGGCGCGCAGCTCGGCCATGCCGGCCCCGGAGCGGGACGAGGTCGTCAGCACGTCCGGAAACGCCGCGCCATGCTTGGCAAGCGCAACGCCGGTCTCGGCAATCCGTTCGGCAAGCTCGGCGGCCTTCACCTGGTCGGCCTTGGTCAGCACGATCTGGTAGCTGACCGCGGAGCGGTCGAGCGTCTTCAGGACTTCGTGGTCGACCTCCTTGAGGCCATGCCGAGCGTCGATCAGCACGTAGACGCGCGCGAGGCTGGTGCGTCCAAGCAGGAATTTGTGGATCAGCTCGGTCCAGGACGCGACCTGGCTCTTCGGCGCCTTGGCATAGCCGTAGCCGGGCATGTCGACGAGCCGCAGTTCGGTCTTGCCGGGGACCTCGAAGAAGATCAGCTCCTGGGTGCGGCCCGGCGTATGCGAGGTGCGCGCGAGCGCGTTGCGGCCGGTCAGCGCGTTGATCAGGCTGGACTTGCCGACATTGGAGCGGCCGGCAAAGGCGATCTCCAGCCCCGCCATCGGCGGCAGCGCTTCAATCGAGGGCGAGGCCCAGATGAACTGCCAGTCGCGCGTGAACAGCTTTCGCCCGGCCTCGATCAGCTTCGCATCTTTGTCGTCGGTCATGCGAAGGCTTTCTGTTTGTCCGCGTCATTGCGAGCGAAGCGAAGCAATCCAGAAATGCATCCGCTGAGGGACTCTGGATTGCTTCGTCGCTTCGCTCCTCGCAACGACGACTGCTACGTCGCCTTCTTCGCGAACGTCGCCTTGAGATTGTCGAACAGCTCCACCTTCACGCCGTTGCGGCGCATGATGAAGCTCTGCTGGAGCACCGAGAGCGTGTTGTTCCAGGCCCAGTAGATCACGAGGCCCGCCGGGAAGCCCGCCAGCATGAAGGTGAAGATCAGCGGCATCCAGTTGAAGATCATCTGCTGGGTCGGATCCGGCGGCGTCGGGTTCAGCTTCATCTGGAACCACATCGTGATGCCCATGATGATCGGCCAGATGCCGAGCGCGAGGTAGTGGCCGAACAGCGGCAGCGTGGTCGGATCGAACGGGATCAACCCGAACAGGGTGAACAGATTGGTCGGATCCGGCGCCGAGAGGTCCTTGATCCAGCCGAAGAACGGCGCGTGCCGCATCTCGATGGTGACGAACAGCACCTTGTAGAGCGAGAAGAACACCGGGATCTGGATCACCACGGGAAGACAGCCGGCGACCGGATTGATCTTCTCCTTGCGGTAGATCTCCATCATCTCCTGCTGCTGCTTCACCTTGTCGTCGGGGTAGCGCTCCTTCAGCGCCTGAAGCTGCGGCTGGACCGACTTCATCTTCGCCATCGAGGCGTAGGACTTGTTCGCCAGCGGGAAGAACAAGAGCTTCACGATCACGGTCACGAGCAGGATCGAGATGCCGAAATTGCCGAAGAAGCGGTAGAAGAAGTCGAGGCCGAGGAACATCGGCTTGGTGATGAAGTAGAACCAGCCCCAGTCGATCAAGAGATCGAAATGGTTGAGGCCGAGTTCCTTGTTGTAGCCGCCGAGGCCGGCGAACGGGAACACGCCGACGACGCCGGCTTCCTTGGCGCCGGCGAACAGCCGCGCGTTCGCGGTGGCGGAGCCGCCGATCGCGACGGTGACGGGATCGAGCAGATAATCGGTCTGGTAGGTGTGGACGTTGCCGACGGGGTTGGACGAGAAGCGCGCCTGAAGCTGCGCACTGGTGTCCGGCAGCAGCGCCGAGGCCCAGTACTTGTCGGTCATGCCGAGCCAGCCATTGGTGGCCTTGAAGTTCACCGTCTTGGATTCGTCGATCTTCTTGTAGGCGTATTCCTGCAAGCCATCGAGATAGCCGATCAGGCCTTCATGCAGGATGTAGTAGCCGGAAACCTGCGGCGTGCCATGGCGCGAGATCAGCGCGAACGGGTAGAGCGTGACCGGCGCGTTGCCGACATTGCTCACCTCGTCCTTGACGGTGAAGAGATAGTGGTCGTCGACCGCGATGGTGCGGCGGAAGGTGAGGCCCTCGCCATTGTCCCATTTCAGCACCGCCGGCGTCGTCGGCGTCAGGCTGCCGCTGCCGTCTTGCTGCCAGACGGTCTGCGCGTCCGGCAGTTTCGCCGTCACGCCCGTCGCAGGCACCCAGCCGAACTCGGCGTAATAAGGCTCCGCGGTGCCCGAGGGCGAATAGAGGATGATCGGCGGCGACTTCGGGTCGACCGTTTCGCGGTATTGCACCAGCGCGAGGTCGTCGATGCGGCCGCCCTTCAGCGCGACGCTGCCGGCAAGCCGCGGCGTGTCGATCTTCACGCGCGGGCTGGCCGCAATCGCGCTGTCACGGCTTTGGACCGGCTGGGCTTGCTGGTTCGCGCTCGGCGTCGACGGCTGGGCCGCGCTGCCGGGCTGCGGCGCAGCGCCTGGCGTCGCGGACGCCGTCGGCTGCGGCGTGGTCTTCTGCATCTCGGCCTGCGCCTGTTGCTGGGCGCGCTGCTTTTCCATCGCCGGCATGTTGTAGAAATATTGCCAGGCGATCAGCACGAGCCCCGACAGGATGACGGCGAGGATGGTGTTGCGGTTGTCGGTCATCATTCTCTCGTCATCAATCCGGTTTGCGGCTGGTCGCAGGAGCGGGGCCGGGCTTTAAGCCGTCGGTTCTTTGGCCGTCGGTTTTCGGACCGCGTCCCTTGTGCGTATGCCGCGCGGGCTTCGCGAACGCTATGCGCAGATCGTCGAGCATGGTGGCGAAGCCGCGCGAGAGCGCGTCCCTTCGGCCGACCAGCACATAATCATGATGGGGCTGCATCGATACCGGATCGAGCCGCTTCACCAATTCGCGAAGCCGGCGCCGGATGCGATTGCGCTGGGGGGCGTTGCCGTTCTTTTTGGTAACGGTAAAGCCGATCCGGATCGGGCCGCTGTCGTCTCGGCCAAGGTTTTGGCGGTCAAGGCTTTGGCGGTCAAGGCTTTGCAGGACGAACGCGGGACTATTCACCCGCGCGCCATTGGCAACGGCGAGGAAATCCGCTCGCTGCCTCAGCCGATCCATGATGAAATCCCAAAAAGGGGGTCCGGCTCAGGCGCTCAGACGCTTGCGGCCGCGGGCGCGGCGGGCGGCGAGCACCTTGCGGCCGCCGGCCGTGGCGAGACGGGCACGGAAACCGTGACGGCGCTTGCGCACCAGTTTGCTGGGTTGATAAGTCCGCTTCACGGGTTTTTCTCCGCTGACCGGGCAATTTGCCTGTAGAATTGATGGTAAAGTCCGGAAGATGCTGCCCAAAATGGGCCTTTTTCGGCCCCAAGAGAGCCGCTCCCGGCGTCACACCGGGTCATCGCGGACAGTTGCGCGGCTTATAAGCGAGCGCCTTCTTTTCGTCAACGCCGCACAACGGCTCAATTCCGGCGAATATCGCTGTTTGTGCGGGGTTTTTAACCCTTGAGGTGGCGACTCGCCAGATCTGCGCTTACATCCCACCTTGGCAGATTGACGATCCGTAATTTGACCGGGCTGGGGGCGGGCCGCATCTTCATACCCCCAACCCCTTAACCCGGCCCAATTCTCTTAACCCGGCAAGGCAGCGAGGGCGAATTTCGTGGCAGCGACAGACCTCCAGCCGGTCCAGGATCAGGATCAGCGGGACCCGCCGGCGGCGCGGCCTCGGGGGACGCGCGGGCTTGGGCTGTCGGGCAAGCTGCTGCTGCTCACCGTTCCCCTGGTGATGATCGCGGCCATCCTGCTCTACGTGCCCGCCATCGCCAACTTCTGGGTCAACCGGCTCAACGACCGCGTCGCGGCGGCCAACACGGCGGCGCTGGTGCTCGATGCCGCGCCGCTCGGCATGGTCCCCGATTCGCTGTCGCGCCAGATCCTGAAAAGCATCAATGCCCGCGCCGTCGCCATCAAGATGGGTCAGCAGCGCCGTCTGCTCGCCAGCGACAATCTGCCGGCCGCCATCGAGCACGATATCGACCTGCGCGACATGACGGCGTGGGAGGCGATCACCGGCTCGTTCCGGATGATGCTGGAGACCGGCAACCAGGCCATCCGGATCGTCGGGCCGGGCGTCGGCAACGCCCAGTTCATGGAGATCGTCACCGACGAGTTGCCGCTGCGGCAGTCGATGTACCGCTTCTCCCGCAACGTCGTGGTGGTCGCGCTGATCATCGCGGTGCTGACCGCGGGCCTCGTCTATCTCGCCATGCATTATCTGTTCGTGCGCCCGATGCGCCGGCTCACCGCGAGCCTGGTCGGCTTCCACGAAAATCCCGAGAGTTCGGCGGGGATCATCGTGCCGAGCCAGCGCAGCGACGAGATTGGCGTCGCCGAGCGCGAATTGTCGGACATGCAGCGCGACCTGATGTCGATGCTGCATCAGAAGAGTCGGCTCGCCGCCCTCGGCCTCGCCGTCTCCAAGATCAATCACGATCTGCGCAATCTGCTGGCCTCGGCGCAGCTTTTGTCGGACCAGCTCGCCAGCGTGCCGGATCCGCGGGTGCAGCGCTTTGCGCCGAAGCTGGTGCGCTCGCTCGAGCGCGCCATCGCCTTCTGCCAGTCGACATTGTCCTATGGCCGCGCCCAGGAAGCCGCGCCCGACCGGCGCATGATCCTGATCGAGCCGGTGGTGCTGGAGGTGCGCGAGACCGCGGGCCTTGCCTCCGATGCCGCGATCGTCTGGGTCGCTGCGATCGAGCGCGGCCTCGCGGTCGACGCCGATCCCGACCAGCTGTTCCGCGTGCTGCTCAACCTCGTCCGCAACGCCGCCCAGGCGCTGGAAAGCCATGCGTCGGCCGAGGGCGGCGCGCAGCAGATCCGGATCACGGGGAAACGCGAGGGCGCGGTCGCCATCCTGGAGGTTTCCGACACCGGCCCCGGCGTGCCCCAGAGGACCCGGGACCATCTGTTCGAGGCGTTCCAGACCTCCGGCCGCCCCGGCGGCAGCGGCCTCGGCCTTGCGATCGCCGCCGAGCTGGTCCGCGCCCATGGCGGCGACATCCATCTGGTCGAAGGCACCATCGGCGCCACCTTCCGGATCGTCATCCCCGACCGCCCCGTGGAACTGCTCTCCATCCGCAACGAACGGGCGCGGGCGTAGTCGGCCGCTGGCCGACCCGGGAAACCGTCATTTCCCTGCAAAATCTCTCCAACCCGGACCTTGCCAATCGGGGCAAGAGCGGTTAGTCAGAGCGCTCTTTCGCACCCCCTCCGGCGTTGTCCGGAGGCTGCTTGCGGGCCAGCCCGCATCGCTGTTTGCGAAAAACGCGCCCGTAGCTCAGCTGGATAGAGCATCAGACTACGAATCTGAGGGTCGGACGTTCGAATCGTTCCGGGCGCGCCACTAACCCATTGTCTCGCAACAGTAATTGTTGCGCAATTTCTGGGGGCTTGACACTCGCCTCTTTTGGGGATGCACCGGGGCAGCACCAGCTACAAAATCGCTGTTTTGACGTGCCCGGGAAATTCCGGATAACCGCATGAATCAGCCTGACATGCGCGATGCGACGCTACAATAGATCCATGAGTCGCAGCCGGGAGCTGAACCATGGAGACAGGCGCTTCTTTCGCAGAATCGGATGTCGTATCTCCGAGCGAGACCAGGCTAGTTAGAACGATCAAGCTGGATGACACGACCTACGATTTGTACGTCGGTCCGTGCCCTTGCTGCGACGAAATCCGTTACAGGGTCATGCGCTGCAACGGAGCCTCATTTTCAGTCTACGAAATCTCCCCGGCCGATAGTGAGAACCTCGAAGAATACGTGGCCGAATTGCATTCGGTTCTTGCGGTGGATGTGGAGACCAAGCTCACCAATCTGAGGGAAACCATCGGGGAGCTTAACTCCCGCGGATTCTTCGAAGCCGAAGGAATGAGCCCTTTCCGAGTCGGCCTGATTGACAAGGCAAGGCTGATTACTAGTCGGCTCTCGAAAAAGGGACTGATGGACGAGATTGTCGCTCGTCACAACGACCTCGATCATGATGTAGCGTCGGCCTTTATTCTTGGATGCATAGCGACCGAACTGCAGTGGCTGAGACTGCACGAGGATGCTGTCATCGAAGGATATGCTCACATCGAGGGGCGAGAGAGCGGTCGCCCGCTGGCGCTTGCAGCTCGGGTTAGGCAAGGGAAGAAATCTCGAAATGCCGTTCGCCTTGCAGCGGAAAAATTGTACTGCGCTGACCCGTCGATGAGGCGCAACGACGCGAGAGCCGCTCAACAGATCGCGCAACTCAAGCTAGATGCGCTGCGAAAAAGAGACGGGACCTATCTGGGGACTGAAGCTATTGTAAAGCATCTCAGAGTCCTCCGTAAGAACTCGGATGCTCAGGGAAATTCGGTATGATTTTCCAACTTCCGGAAAATCCAATGTGAATTTCCAACTGCGATAGACCAATTTGCCTCGTGATGCAGGGGGGGCCCTGCGCTTTCACAACGAGGCGACTATGAAGAGCGACAAAACCTCCACCGTCCTACCATCGCGAGATGCAGCGCGAATGGTTGGCCTGTCAGAAAGTACACTTGCTAAGCTCCGGCTGAACGGCAACGGACCGGTTTATTGCAAGCTGGGGCGGCGGGTGGTGTACCGCCCGGCTGACCTGGAGCAGTGGCTAGAGTCTCGCACCGCACGCGACACCTCCGACGCCGACGCACGCTTCCTAAAGGCCCTAACCATCGCGCATACGCGCTGAGCCATGGGGACGCGCCACCCCAATCCCAAATCCGCTAAAATCCACCGCACCTATTCTGTGGAAGAGATCGGGCGTCTATTCAGGGTTCACAAGAACACAGTGCGGGCTTGGTTCCGGCAGGGACTCAAGGCGATCGACGGTAAGCGCCCGACCATGGCTCGCGGCGACGCCATCCGAGAGTTCCTTTCCGAGCGCCGCGCTCAGGCCAAGCGCCCGTCCGGTTCTGGCCGCATCTACTGCCTACCGTGCCGCACGCCGCAGGTGCCTGCCCTGAAGATGGCAGAATGTATCGTGACCAGCGACACTACGGGTTTTCTGCAGGGGATCTGTCCCGACTGCGGCCGTATGATCTACCGCCGAGTGAATCCACAGAAGATAGGAACAGTTCGCGGCGACCTGGACGTCACGTTCACCCAACTGGGACCGCGCATAGTAGATACAACAGAGCCCAGCGTGAACTGTGACTCCGGCCAAGGCGACCAACAATGACCAGCTACAACGCCGCAAACGAACGGATCAAGCGCCAGTACTTCGCGTATCTTGTCGAAGCGCTAGGTCACAGCGAGCAGACGATTGACGCGGTAGCGAAGGCGATCGCTCGGTTTGAAGAGTACACCAAATGGAAGGACTTCAAAAAGTTTCATATCGAGCAGGCGAAAGGGTTCAAGTACAGTCTCGCTGACCAGCGCGGCCATCGCAGTGGGGACCCCCTGAGCAAAGCCACGCTGTACGCGACCCTGACCGCCTTGAAGCGCTTCTTCGTTTGGCTCGCCGGGCAACCCGGCTACAAGTCCCGCATATCTTATTCCGATGCCGAGTACTTCAACCTCTCCACTAAGGAAACTCGGATCGCCAAGGCAAGCCGCCCCTTCCGAGTGCCGACCTTGGAGCAAATTCGGCATGTGATCCGATCGATGCCCAATGCCACCGACATCGATCGGCGCGATCGGGCCCTTGTAGCTTTCACGATCTTGACCGGAGCCCGAGACGGAGCGATTGCGTCATTCAAGCTTCAGCACATTGATATCGAATTAGACCAGATCGATCACGACGCCCGTCAGGTGAATTCAAAATTCTCAAAGTCGTTCGTCACCACTTTCTTTCCAGTCGGTGACGATATCCGCGAGGTGGTCGTCAATTGGGTGGTGTACCTGAAGACAGAAAAGCTCTGGGGACTGAACGACCCGCTGTTTCCGGCAACCAAAGTTGCTGTTGGCGACAATCTGCAGTTCGGTGCGGTTGGCCTGGAACGCAGGCACTGGAGTAATGCCGGGCCCATCCGCAGGACATTCAAGGAGGCGTTCCAGGCGGCAGGGCTGCCCTATTTCAACCCCCACAGCTTCCGAAAAACGCTAGCCTTGCTGGGTGAGAAACTCTGTCAGACGCCCGAGCAATTCAAAGCTTGGTCTCAGAATCTAGGTCACGATCATGTCCTAACCACCTTTACCAGCTACGGCGATGTGAGCGGTAGCAGGCAATCAGAGATCCTACGCTCATTTGCTAGCCCAGGCATGGCTGTCTCAATATAGCATCAGTTAGTACTACTCACGGTGATTCGTGTGTAGGATTGCTATCGTTAGAGGGGGCGAGGAATGGCGGTCGACAATCGGTCGGGCAGCACATCGGTTTACAGGCACGGGCAGAAATCCGTGCAGCGACCGGATGTTGGCGTTGAGGCACAATTTTCTAACAAGAAGCCACCCAAGTCATACCGATACGATTCCAGCCTTGCTCCCGAACTATCTTGGGACGAGAGCGCCGACCGCGCGTTTGCCGAATGGCTATTAGAGCAGTTCTCACAAGCGTCCGAGAAGGGTGAAGCTGTAATCTTTGCAGAGCCGTTGATTTGGCAAGGCACCGGCGAGAGATTCGCGTCGCTATCGCAATGCGCGGCTCGCCTCAAAAGCTTGACGAAGCCGTTCTTAAATTGGACGGGTAAGGCTGAGCGCCAGCAAGTTACCGTACCGACGCTGCCGTTGTTCGTTCACGAGCGCCATTCCACACAGGCGATCTTGGAAACCTTGAAATCACATAAGGCTCTCGGCACCAACCTCGACTTCTTTGGTGATACCAACCTCGACATTGCCGACAAGCTTGACGCTTACGAGCACACGGGACCGTGGACAAATCGGCTGATCCTCGGTGATTCAATGCAGGTCATGAACTCCCTGCTTGAGTACGAGGGCATGGGCGGTCAGGTGCAGATGATCTATTTTGATCCACCCTACGGCGTGAAATTCGGATCGAACTTTCAGCCTTTCGTTCGCAAAAACAGCGTCAAGCATGGATCAGACGACGAGATGATCCGCGAGCCGGAAATGGTGAAGGCCTATCGTGATACGTGGGAGCTGGGTCTTCATTCTTATCTCACGTATCTACGTGACCGGCTCATGCTCGCAAAAGAGTTGCTTACACCGTCGGGATCAATCTTCGTGCAGATTTCTGACGACAATCTCCACCACGTTCGCGAGGTTATGGTCGAGGTTTTCGGTGAACAAAATTCTTGCGGACTTATAGCTTTTCGCACAACCGGCGGTCAGAGTGCATCTCTGCTTTCATCATCGACTGACTTCCTGATTTGGTTTGCGAAAGATAAGCCGAATGCTCGTTTCAGCAATCCTACGACACCGAAGGGTGGCAGTGGCGGCGCATCCGGTCAATATGTGCTGGTTGAACCAGCCGATTTCTCCGCCGACCCGCGTCGCATGAGTGCTGAAGAATTGGAAGGGACCGAGCCAATCCCGAACGGTTGGCGTGTTCTCTCGCACGACACGCTCTATTCCCAAGGCTCTCCTTCCGACCCTGCTGATGAGGTTTTCAGTTGGAAAGGCCGGGATTTTCGCTGTCCGCCAAATACGCATTGGAAACCCGGGGTGAAATCGGGAGGAATGCAGCGGCTTGCCGATGCGAAGCGCCTAATGCTTGTTGGAAATACACTAAGATACAAGCGTTACGTCGATGATTTTCCAGTTTATCAAATAGACAACGTTTGGAATGACACCGCTCGCAGCGGCTTCGCGCGAAAGAAAGAGTATGTTGTCGAAACGAGCGAAAAGGTCGTTCAACGCTGCGTACTCATGACAACCGATCCCGGCGACTTGGTGCTCGATATTACCTGCGGGTCAGGAACCACCGCCGCTGTTTCAGAAATGTGGGGGCGGCGTTGGATCACTACGGACACTTCCCGCGTACCTGTCGCTCTCGCGCGCCAACGACTGCTTACTAGCACGTTTCCTTGGTACACGCTCAAGAACCCCGCGAAGGGGCCGTCCGGCGGCTTTTTGTACGAACGCAGGCAAAACAGGAAAGGTGAAGAAGTCGGCGGGTTAGTTCCCCGGATCACACTCGGATCAATCGCTAACAACGAACAGCCCGAAACAGTCGTGCTTGTTGATAGGCCTGAAGTGACGAAAAAGATCACGCGCGTTTGCGGGCCGTTCACCGTCGAGGCAACCATTCAGGCCGCGATGAGCCTTGAGCAAGAAGCTGGCCTGCAGTCAACACCAGCGCAGATGATTACCGGCAATCCGCGCGCCTACCTTGATCGCATGATCGAGGTTTTGCGGCAGAGCAAGACGTTGCAATTGCCTGGCAATGTAACTCTACAACTCGCATCCATTTCGCCCCTTGGGGACCGTGAATATCTGCACGCCGAGGGAGTGGCGAAGAATGGTGCTGACAAGCGTATCGCCTTTGTGTTCGGCCCCGAGGACGGTGCCGTCGGCTCTGAGTACGTCTTCAACGCCCATACGGAAGCTTTGCAGCAGGGATATCAGCAACTCTTTGTCTTTGGCTTCGCCATCCAAGCAAAAGCCCGCGAAATGCTGGAACGGCTAAAAGTCCCGACGACTTACGTCTCGGTCACGCCCGATGTAGTCATGTCGGATTTGCTCAAGACTTCTAAGTCTAGCGAAATCTTCTCCATCACCGGCTTACCCGATGTGTCACTGGAAAAGGCTGGAAAAGAGAAGGACGGGACTCTGCTTTATCGGGTTGTCATAAAAGGGCTGGACATCTTCCGGCCCGACACGATGGAAACCGACGAGGTCAAGGCTGAGAACCTGCCGTGCTGGATGCTAGATAGCAACTACAACGGCATGGTGTTCATGGCGACGCAGGTATTTTTTCCTAAGACCGGTGCTTGGGGAAATATCCAAAAATCCCTCAAAGGACAATTCGCGGACAGCGTTTGGGAGCATCTTGCCGGCACGGCCAGCGAGCCGTTTACGCTTGGCGATAAAAAGCGCATTGCCGTGAAAGCCATTGATGAGCGCGGTAATGAACTGATGGTCGTAAGGGCCGCGGACGGAGCCAAGTGATGACAGCCGCCCATCAGCAACCGCCGCTCACAGTTGCCGAGGTTGATTCCCCTATCATTAACTCACCTTTCCGGGAGCCGGAGTTTCATTGGAGGATCGAGCGCGGCAAGCCACCGGTGAAGGCCGATGGCAGGCGGCGAGCCAGCTACTTCTACCGCGTCCCTGAACATGCCGGTCGCGGACGAAAGGACAAGCAACAAGCTGAAATGTTCGTTGACGCGAAGGGTGAAGAGGTTGAACTAGAGATTGTCAACCTCATCCGCGAACGCGTGAAAGAATGGCGGGAGGGGGGGCGTTCGGGCGGTCTTGCTTATGACGGAGCATCGCCAGTTACTAAGGAACTCCTCGAACTCTGGCGTAGCGGAGAGCGGATGCAGCGCCTTTTCTTCGCGCAGATCGAGGCGGCGGAAACCATCATCTTCCTGGTCGAAGCCGCAGACGTTTACCGCAAAGGCATTCCCGAGATTAGCAAGGACGAACCTGGTCTCGAATCTAAGGCGGCGGGGGCTCGTGCCTTCATTCGGTACGCTTGTAAGATGGCGACCGGTTCCGGGAAAACAACCGTAATGGGAATGCTTGCCGGGTGGTCGATTCTCAACAGCGTGGCATTGCCTCGCGATGACCGATTTTCCGATACGATCCTTATTGTTTGCCCGAACGTCACGATCCGCGAACGCTTGCAGGAGCTTGACCCTGCGCTCGGAGATCTCTCGCTTTACCGGACCCGCCAGCTTGTGCCGGTTCACCGCATGGAGGAATTGCGGCGCGGCGAAGTGATGATCGCCAACTGGCATCGCTTTGCAAAGAAGGAAAGCAACACTGTCAACGGTGATTCCGCGAAGGTGGTAAAGGCCGGCGAGGCCGTCGAGATGATAAAGAATCTTGGAAAAGAGAAGGAGACGCTCGAAACTAGATACTTCGAGTCCGATGCCGCTTGGTTTAAACGCATCCGCCGCGAACTCGGCAGTGGAAGGGGGCGTAGCTCGCATTGGCTGATCTTCAATGACGAGGCGCATCATGCTTATCGGCGCGGCGATGCCGCCACCGAAGAGACTCTTGAAGAAGATAAAGACCTAGCCAACAAGAACGATCGCGAGGCGACAATCTGGATTGAGGGACTTGACCGAATAAACAAGCTTGCAGGTGGCAGCAAGCGGCGGGGCATCAATCTTTGCTTAGACCTGTCGGCAACGCCTTTTTATATCCAGGGTTCCGGCAACGAAGTCGGCAAGCCGTTCCCTTGGGTGGTGTCGGACTTCGGTCTTCTCGATGCTATCGAGTCGGGCCTTGTTAAGATTCCGCAGCTTCCCGCTCGCGACGCGACCGGCGCAGAGGAGGCGGCCTACTTCAATATCTGGCGCTGGGTACAGGCTAAGGCGAAGGAGGACGGCTACGGCGACACAATCACTCCGCAAATCGTACTAAATTATGCAAGCGCTCCCATAAATCTACTGGCGAGCGAATGGCACCAGCGATTCCTTGAGTGGGAGCAATATTCAAAGCAGCAGCAACGGCATCCCGTTCCGCCAGTGTTTATTGTCGTGTGCCGCGATACCGCCGTCGCCCGTGAGGCTCATTCTTGGCTCGCCAACGGCAATGACACTTACGGTGTTTCCCCCGCATGGTTCCGCAATGCGCCTGGTCAGGAAGTCACCGTCCGCATCGATTCCAAGGTGATTGAGGATATCGAAGCAGGCGGGACGAAGGACGAAACCCGTCGGCTGCGCTTTATCTTGGACACTATCGGTAAGGCGGAGTGGCCTGGTGGAAAGGTTCCTGAGGATTGGACAGAGCTGGTTCGGAAGCATAACGACAGGGCCGAAAGCGCTGACGGCGGCGTCCAGTGGATTGACGAACGCATTCCACCAGGACGGGATGTTCGCTGTATCGTGTCGGTGGCTATGCTGGCCGAAGGGTGGGATGCGAACACAGTCACTCATATCGTCGGCTTGCGTCCATTCGGGTCACAGCTGCTTTGCGAGCAAGTCGTAGGCCGCGCCCTTCGCCGTAAGAGCTACGCACTCAACGAAGTCACGCAAATGTTCGCCGAGGAAACTGCCAAGGTGTTCGGTGTGCCTTTCGAGTTGATCCCTTTCAAGGTCGCGCCCGCGGGTCCGCAGCCACCGCAGCCCGATCCAAACCATATCTATTCAGTTCCTGAAAAGGCTGAGTACGAAATTACGTTCCCCATCCTGACTGGGTATTACCAGTCGGGACAGTTGGACATTTCGGTCGATTGGAATCAGGTTGGCAAAGTGACTATCGATCCGATGCGAATTCCGCAGATCGTCGAACTCACGCCCCTGACCAGCCCGGACGGTAGCCTTTCTGCTTACGGCCCCGGTGACAAGCCGGTCTTGTCGCTCAAGGAGTGGCGCGCACAATTCCGCGAACAGCAGGTTGCGTTCCGCGTGGCACGCGAAATTTGCAAACGTTGGCAGACGGACAACGGCGCAACCGCCGTGCCGACTCAGCTGTTGTTCCCGCGCGTCGCGTTTGCCGCCAAGCGCTTCCTTGCCGAGAAGCTAGTGACGAATGGCGATAGCCAGCCCTGCGATGTCCTGCTTGTTGGTCAATACATGCAGGCAGCCATTAACGCGCTGTTCGATGCGATCAAGAAGGGGGCGTCAACGACTGACGCAGAAACCGCGATTATTCCTCAGGGGGCAGCCGGACGCGGCAGCACACTTTATGTAGACTTCCATACGACGAAGCCAATCATAGCCGCTGCACACTGCCATCTGAATGCAATGGTGGCCGACACTCAGAAGTGGGAGCAGACTGCGGCTCTGCTCCTAGACGCCCATCCCGGGGTCAAGAAATGGGTTAAGAATGAGCGCCTTGGCTTCTTCATTCCCTATCGGCGAAATGGGCTACCCGCTCGTTATATTCCCGACTTCATCGTTGTGACAGACACTGATGAAAACGTGATTGTCGAGATCAAGGGGCAGGTCACCGACAATGCGGATGCCAAGGCCAAAGCCGCTGAGCGGTGGGCAAACGCGGTAACTCGGCTTGGCGGTTACGGCACCTGGCACTATTTGCTTGTCACCGATCCTGGCCGGCTTGGGGTGATGATGAACGAGTTTACGAGAGCAGCTTGGGATCAGGGAGGATTTGAGCTTACATGATGGGGCGGGATGCGAGAGCCCGACGCGATCCGAACGTCTCTGGACATTTAAGGGGGTCGAAATGAACAAAAAGCATCTTTTGTGGTGGATATTTGACTTCTTGCAACGCGAGCATCCGGCGGCTCTGCAGGACATGCAGGCTAGATTAGCCGGTGACTTGGGTGATGATTGGGTCACAGCAGCCTTGGCTGAACGCCTTGCGGCATTCGAGGACGCCCGTCCGGCTGGCTATAAATTCACAGCTGAGTACAAAGGTGATGGGGCCCCCACGAAATTCAAGGACTTGGTAATTTACGATTCGGACCGACGCCTAGCGGAGACTGAAGCAGCGCAGCAGCTCCGGGGAGCTACAAAGTTGGATATGATTATCTTGTCGAAGGACGATCTCAAGCAGTTTAACCTTGAGCCGGGTCAAATGAGAACAACTGATGGCATAGTTGCGATCGATAAGCACAAGACAAGAGGTTGATCGCGTTAGCCGCTGTGGGTGCGTGCCCTCTTGGAGCAAGCGATGATCTCCAAGGTGGGTGACATCTGGGCCCGATGACGGAACTTGCGCGCTCGCGCCGAAGTCGCAACACCCTTAGCGCTGAACGTCGGCCGCCGCCTGCCTCGGCTCCAGCCTGTAGACCACGACGTTGGACGAGCTTCCGGCAGGCGGCTATGAGTTTCAATCTCTAGGCCCAGTTGTCTCATCCACAGAGTTAGCACCAGCAATAGGCAAAGATTTCAGAGATTTGAAACAAAATCCCCAGGTGAGCTTTGGGCGCCAAAATAATTGTCTCACCCCTTTGCCATCCCCCCCAAATCAGATGTACAGATTCTAAATGGCCCGCCTTTCACTAGACGACTTTATTGATGCGTTCGCTGCGAAGCTCGTAAGCGAAGGACAGAACGTGCTAAGGCTGAATGAACCTCGAGTACGCGATGGTCTTTTCCGCGTTTATCGTTCATTGGACGACATGGTGCGGTCAGCCGGTAAAGAGGATGCGGAGTGGAGGCGATCTCTCCTCAACATAAAGAGCGTTTTCCAACCGAGCCCCATCGGCTCGTTTGACAGGTTTGAAGCTCTTATGCGTACGAAGCAGGTGTATCTTACCGATCACCCAAATCCGTACTATCAGGACATAATGATCCGGATTCCCGATGCTGCAGCAAAATCCATCGTGGATCGGCTGGACAAGCCACTTTCCGAGGTCGTAACGAAATCGGTTCAGAGCTATTTGGCCGCCTGACTTTTTTCAGTCATAATCCCCGCCATGACCGTTCATGGCGTGCGAGATAGCCTAGATCAATTACCCAAATTTTGGTCGACCCTGCATAGCTCGGTCGATCGCTTTGGATTTGATACTGAATACGTTGAAAAGTTTAGGCCTCGCTCGTCTGGCCTCCGCTCCAAGTACATCAAGGACGGCCTCTGGGGGATGATGGAGTTCGCAGGGGATGAACTTGCGCTTATCGACTCTCCCTTGCTTCAACGACTGCGCAGAATAAAGCAGCTTGGCCTCACATATCTGACGTACCCGAGTGCTGAGCACAGCCGCTTCGTCCACACGTTGGGTGTTGCGCACGTCGTTAAACGGCTCATAGCCTCGATCGCGGAGGTATCCCGTCGTGAGAACGATCTCAAGAGCGGTGGCCAAGTATACCCTTACTACGACCCGACAAAGGATAGCGAAAGACTAGTCATCAGGAGCTTGCTTCACGCAGCTCTCCTTCATGATTGCGGTCATCTAGCCTATTCCCATGCGGGCGAGGCTGCGTTCCGAACTGACTTCGATGTGGCTAAGATTGGAGGCTGCAGTGTCGAGGATTTTCTCGACTTGTTTCGAGAGCAGGACTTTGCATCTGATCTGTCAGAATGTTTGTCGATCGCGATCGTTCTTTCGCCTCGGTTCCGCTCCTTCTACGTTAAGATAGTAGGCGAACAGGACGTCGATGCGCGCATCGGCGAGATTTGTTCATTCATCGGGGGTGTTCCACACGACCCGCGCTTTCCCGGTTTGGCGAATATCATTTCGGGTGCTGCAGTGGACGCGGACAAGATCGATTACATCAATCGCGATGCGCGAGAATGTGGGATTCCGGTGGGTGTGGATGTCTCGCGCGTGTTTCTTAATTCCACGCTGATCAATATCAACGCGGAGCAGGCTCACTCGCTGAGCCAATCGCGAATCGACAGAACCGGAGTGCAACGCTTTGTTCCGGGTTACCATTTCGTGGTCAATTCGACCGGCATGGACACATACGATGAACTAGCGAATGCTAAGTCAATTCTATATCAGCGCGTCTATTTGCATCAGCTGACCAGGAATGCTGAACAGATTCTAGTCGCGGCAATTCGAACCGCAGCCCGGTCTAAACCTTCTCTCGAAACCAACGATCCGGCCGATTTGTTCACATGGTTTCCTTTAGGCGATGATGAGCTTCTCGGCGAACTCCTAAGAAATGTCGAAACGAGGCAGTTTGCGCTCCGGCTCATGAGCCGTGATCTTCCTAAACGTGCCTTTGCAGTGTTCAGAGACGCTTGCGAACCTTATGTTCGCCTCAACGATGTTTTTGATGCTTCGGATTGGTCAAGGTCCGGTGATGGCAGTCGGCTTTCAGAATTGGATCATCAATATTCCCGACAAGGTGTTTGGCGTCTATTTGGACAGATTGTGCCAGTTGATCCAGTAGAGCAACCTCGGCGAATTAGCGAGCTGACAGAAGCGATACGGGAAGCGGCAAGGTCTGCCAGGAATATTCTCGATGGGAAGGATCCTGATCACGACCCCTTCATTGGCATAGCACCGAGAGTTTTCATTAAGCCAATTAATGAGGTGCTCGTTCGTGAGAAAAACTCGATCGGCTACAGCGCACAATGGACCAAGTCTGAAGAGTTGACGGCAGCCGATAACGTTGCTCGCGGAATAGATCACTTCTACGCGGATCGAGAATGGCTCGACGCGGTAGCCATTGCTTGTATCAAGGTTCTTTATGATTTTCGTGCAAAAGGCAATGAAGCCGAAATTCACGACACTGGTGACGGCAATTATGAGGAGGCCACTTTTAAGATAATACCGCGGATGAAATTGCGGATAGATGACATCTGTAGTCGGATCGGAGTAGATCGTCAGAACCTTATCCGCCAACTCAACAAGGTGGCGTCGACAGGTTATTTCGAAGCTGCAATACGCTGTGTACCGCTCGAAGCCACCCTAGAGACGCAAGCCTGCGACGTTGCAGAACGGTATTCCAAATTTTCAGGTGAGCGAAGTTGGCGAGTAACTGAGGAGTCGGCGGCGGCGTTTGTTCGTCAATTCCCCGTAGGTTTGAGAAGAGAGGTGTTCGATCTCTTGCTAAATGGAGAAATGCTAGGGCGCGGCAACGTGCGAGAAGCCGTGGACAAGCTTTGTTTAGCTTTCGAAGAAAACCACAAAAAGAAGCCGATCATTTGTCGCTTTTCCCCGAACAGCGGCAATCTTGTGGGTATGCTTCTAGAACAGGAACGTCGTGCGGAATATGGAGCTCGCGGATGGAAGTTTGCCCGATCATTGGCGGAGCTTGAGGGGCATCTAGCCGAAGGCGCAAATAGTGCAGTCTTTGTCGACGATCAGTTTGCGACTGGCGGACAGGCGGAGGCTCAGCTTTTTCATTGGTCTGGACTTCCGAGGGAGGACTGGCCCCCGGAAATCCGAGACGAGCAAAATATCGATCTTACTCCGTTGCCCAGCGAAGTGAGGAAGCTCTTTCAAAATGGACCCGTTGAGCTTCAGTTCGTCTACGGAACGATGGCTGGCAAGAAGAGAATAGAGAGTGCAGCAGCTCATCTTGGTTTTCGAGGCTTAACTGCCAAATTCGCAAACGAGCTGAATCCTGCATCGATGCAGATGACCAAAGAATTGCGCGGTCTGTTAGAGAACATTGGGCAAGAACTATTAAGAGGAATTAGATTTCCGGACGGGAGCCCCCCGTCCGCTGACGAAGTTGCAAGACTGCGAGCCGACGCTTTGGGCTACAATGGTGTAGCTTCCGTGATGGTGACTCCGTTCAACGTTCCTTCCCACACGATAACCGCTTTCTGGTGTCCTGGTGTTGTGGGGGGGGAAGCCTGGATACCTCTATTTCTTAGGCGAGGCTATCGAAAGCACCTTGTTTACAGCTAAACCGCGCGGCTCCTAACCAATTATTGGAAGGGCTCGACCTGTGTTCTTCGACTTAGAGCCGGCTCGATGATCGCCAAAGCAACACAGGGCCTTTTTCGAGAGGCATCTTTCGCGCTACAGTCGCGGAGTGAGAGGGATCAGGAGTTGGCCGATGATCGGCAAATTCCCCAAGCCACTGGACTAATAGCGCAAGCAGCCGGACGTTGTCCTGCTCTCACCCTTCGTTCGGCCGGCTATTTGTGTTTTCGGAGCAGGAGGATGGCTTGCCTCTGGCTTTCGATCCAAAGCTGCGGCAATGCGACTGGCGATGGCTTCAGAAGCATGCCGCAGAGGATCGTTATCGAGATGCGCATAGCGCGCGGTTGTCGCAGAGTGAGCATGGCCGAGGAGCTTCCCGATGATTGGCAGACCGAGGCCGAACCCGGCGCCAAAGCTCGCGTAAGTGTGACGCAGATCGTGCAGGCGAACGCCTATCAGTTCCGCACGCCTGGTGACCGCAATCCAGGGCCGCTTGAGGTCGTGGCGAGGTTTCTCCGGATTATCACCAGGCACCACGTAAGGCCCGACATGCTCTAGCTCATTTAGAATCGCGAGGGATGGCGCATTGAGGATAACAGTCTTCCGGCCACTCTTGCTGTCCGGTAGGAATAGACACCCGCGCTCGAAATCGACGTGCTCCCAGCGCAGATGTAGAATTTCTCGCAAGCGGCAGCCGGTCAACAGCAACAAGCGCAGCGCCGCGGCCGCAGATGGCGCAATCCGGGTGAAGCGTTTTGCCTTAGCGACGTGCTTCGCAAAGGCCTTTGTTTCATCCACCGTCCATGGAATGCCGGCCGTCTCGGCCTCGCGGATCGCGGCGCCCAGCCGTTCCAGTTCTTCGCCGGTCAGAAAGCGCTCGCGGCTGTCTTCCTTGAACTTGTCAATGGCTCGTCCCGGGTTTGTCCCCTCTGGCACGATGCCGACGCTGCCCGCGAATGTGTACATGCTGCCGACCACTGCCAGCACGCGGTTCGCCTGGAACGGGGTGTCCGACAGCGAAGAATGGAGCCTGCGGACCTGCAGCCGGGTAAGCTTGTCAGCCTTCGTGGTGCCGAGCGCCGGCTTCACAATGCGGTCCAAAATGTCTCGGTAGAACTCAGCCGTGCCTGTTTTGCGCTTAGCTCGCACGTGCTCGGCCATAAAGCGATCGGCCAATTCGGTCACCGTCGGCGTGCCGCGTTCGGTCGCCTTCTGGTCAGCTGGATCAAGGCCGTGAGCCACCGCCCCCAGGATGGCCTTAGCACGCGCTCTGGCGCGCTCTGGAGTAATTTTGCTAGCCGCTGCAATAGTGAAGCGCCGGACCGGTGCGCCGCGCCCTGCGCCGGCCCTGTATACGACCACGTAGGACTTTGCGCCGGTTGGTCGGACGCGCACTCCGAAGCCTGTCAGGGCGCTATCCCAAACCGTGAATTCGCCAAAGCTCGCCTGGAGTCTATCCACTGTCCGTTTAGTAATGCGTTGGTTTGGCATGGCTCGTTCACCGCATTCGGGGCAACACCGGGGCAACACCGTTTTGGGATTGCCGGATATGTCGGTACAAGCCTAACTCGATAAATGCCTGCAAAAAGCTCGGATTTATCGCTCAAGGAAAGTCTAGGAATGCCAAGGAATTAAAGGTAATCAGACTACGAATCTGAGGGTCGGACGTTCGAATCGTTCCGGGCGCGCCATTTCGATAGTAAGTTCGTCCCATGCGTACTATCGATCGTCTGCTCCCCTGCCTCGCTCTGTTCCTTGCAATCGCAGCCGTCCCGGTGCCTCCCGCGCGCGCGGCCGAAACCTGCCCGTTCATCAGCGCCAAGGAGCTCGCGAGCGCGATGCCGGCGCTGAAATGGTCGTTGATTTCAAACCAGGACGGCCGCGGCTGCATCTACCAGGGCGGGCGCGGCGACACGATGATGTTGACCGTGTTCCGCAATCCCGACAAGGACCGCGCCAGGGAATTGTACGCGACCTTCGTCAAGACGCTTGGCGAGCGCATGCCGCTCAACCCGGTCGCGGGGATCGGCGATGAAGGCCAGGGCGGAACGAGCGCTGCCGGCGCAGAGCGCCAGGAGGCCTCGGTCGTCGCCTTGTCCGGCGATACCATTCTGCAGATCAGCGTCTATCCGATCGGCCGGCGCGCCGACGACGCGCTGCTCGGACCGATCACTGACGCCGCGCGCGTTGCTATTGCCAACGTGAGCAAGAGCAGCGAGCGGTTCGGCAATTGCGAGTGGCTCACGGCCGCCGATGCCGACGGCTTTCTCGACAAGAGCACGCTGACGGTCCAGCGGACCGGCGCCGGCAGCTGCATGATGTTCGATCGCGAGGCCAACACCATGACCGTCGCGGTGATCGCGACCTCGCGCGACACCGCCATCGGCATGATGAAACGCGCAGGTCCCTGCAAGCACGTGGCGATACAAGAGCTCGGCAGCGAAGCGTTCGGCGAGCATTCCTGCACCAAGGGCAACGGCAACGCCGTCAACATCTATGTCTGGAAGAACGGCAGGCAGGCCTCGATCCTGTTCGCGCCGGTCAAGCCGCATCCTGAGTCCGGCTCGGTCGAGCGCCTGAAGGCGGTCGCCGGGCGCGTCTATGGAAAATTGTAACGGCGCCTCGACGTCGACACCGATCGGCTTCACCGGCTCGCCAGCACCTCCTTGCACTTGGCCGCGAAGGCGTTGAGATACGCGCCGAGCTCGCTTGCCAGCGCAGCCGACCGATCGACATTTTGCAGGCTCATGTTCAGCGCGTAGACCGGAAGCCCCTCCAGCACGATGGGAGTTGCGACGGCAAGAACGGCAGGTTGCCACGACACCGCGCAGTAGCCGTCGCGTTCGACGGAGCTGATCGATGTCCGGACGTCCGCAAGCAGCGCCTTGGTGGCCGCGGCGCTGCGCCGTTTGAACAGTTTTAGCAATTGCTCGCGCCGGGTTTCCGCAATGCCGGCCAGATAGGCGCGACCGAGCGACGTCAATTCCATCGGCACCTGCTGCCCGGCGACCACGTTGCGCAGCGCCGCGCGGGGGCTGTAGCGGATCGATTCGAGATAGACCATCATGGTTCGATCCGCGGTCGCGAGCCCCACGTTGAGCCGGCGCTTCGCCGATTCCGCCCGCATCATCGCTCCGATCTCGTTGAGCACGGGCGATCCTGTCCGCATCGCGTGACCGATACTGATGACGGACGCGGCCAGGCGGTACGCCCTCTCGGCGCGGACTTCGTCGAGCATCCCGGAATTGACCAGCGTTCGTGTCAGCCGGCTGACCGTCGATCGCGGCAATCCGGTTCGCTCCGCAATCTCGCCGTTGCCAAGCGTGTCGACGCCGGGCCGGAAAGCCCTGAGGATTTCGATGCCCCTTTCGAGCGACCGGTTGCCGTCAACCCCGCCCGCATATCTGCGCGCCTGCGCCACAACCAGCCTCCTTCATTTCCACTAAGTGGAATTAGGGGGATGTTACGCAGGGTGCAAGCCGCTATAGGCACCGGGAGGAAGAATGCCCGGCCGCGCACGGCTCGACGAGGAAACGGCACGGCCTGAAATCGGCATTCCGGAGCCCGCGCGGATCCCAGCGATATCCGCAATGCGTCGCGGTGATCGATCCGACTCCAACCACGGAGTTTGCCATGCCCTATCAGCTCATCGAATTTTCCGTCGAAGCCGGTGTCGCGACGATCGCATTCAACCGGCCGGAACGGCGCAACGCCATGAGCGACGAGATGCGCGCCGAGTTCGTCGGTGCGCTCGAAACCGTCGCCCGCGACAAGGCGATCAAGGCCCTGGTGCTGACCGGGCGCGGCAACGCGTTCTGTGCCGGCGGTGATATCAGCGGAATGAAGCGCCGGCTCGAAGCGCCGCAGGGCGAAGTCGCATTCAACGGATGGAGCCGTCAGCAGGGCGTGCACCACGTGCAGTCGTTCCTGCTCGGCCTGCCGAAACCGACCATTGCCGCCGTCAACGGCGCCGCGGCGGGCCTCGGTGCGGACACCGCGTTGGCCTGCGACTTCGTCATGGGAACGGAACGATCGAAATTCACCTGGTCCTACATCAAGCGAGGCCTGATCCCCGACGGCGGCGGTCTGTACTTCCTGCCTCGCCGGGTCGGGCTTCCGAAGGCAAAAGAACTGATCTTCACCGGGCGCGTCGTCGAGGCCGACGAAGCGCTCTCGCTCGGCATCGTCGATCGCAAGGTGGCCTCGACCGAGCTGCTGCCGGCCGCGCAGGCCTGGGCCGCCGAACTGGCGCAGGGGTCTCCCACCGCGCTGGCGCTGGGCAAGAAGATCCTGAACGAGACCTTCGAGCATTCCGCGCATGACATTTTCAGTCTCGGCAGCCAGGCGCAGGCCATCTGCTACACCAGCGCGGAGCATCGGGACGCCGTGACGGCGTTCCTCGCGCAATCCTCGTCGAAGGATTGAGCAATGGATGCCATCGAACGCCTGATCCGACCGCGCAGCGTCGCCATCATCGGCGCATCGGCGGACCCGAGCAAGACGTCGGGGCGACCGGTCTCCTATCTCCAGAAGCACGGCTTTGCGGGTGAGATCTATCCCGTCAATCCGAAGGTCGCGGAAATCGGCAGTCTGCGCTGCTATGCCGACGTCGCTTCGCTGCCTGATGTGCCTGATGTCGGCATTGTCCTGCTCGGCGCGGAGCGCGCGCACATCGCGGTGCGCGAATTGTCGAAGCGGGGCGCTGCCGCGGCGATCGTTCTGGCCAGCGGCTATACCGAAACCGGGACGGAAGGCGCCGAGCGCCAGAAGCAGCTCATCGAAGCCGCCGGATCCATGCGCCTGCTCGGGCCGAACACGATCGGCCTCGTCAATCTCACCGACAATATCGTGCTGTCGGCATCCGGCGCGCTGGCGATGGATCACTTCCCGCTAGGTGCGATCGGGCTGGTCTCGCAAAGCGGGGGGATTCTCGGCGCCTTGTTGTCGCGCGCCGCGGCGCGCGGGGTAGGGCTGTCCAAGCTGGTGTCGACCAGCAACGAAGCCGATCTCGAGCTCGCCGATTTCATCGACTTTCTTGCCGACGACAGCGCGACAACGGTCATTGCGCTTTACATCGAGGCGATCCGCAATCCGGCTCGCTTTCGCCAGGCGGTCCTCAAGGCGCGACGCGCCGGCAAACCCGTCGTCGCCTTCAAGATCGGGCGATCGGAGGCGGGTGCAAAGGCGGCCGTCTCGCACACCGGGGCGCTTGCGGGCTCCGACCGCATGTACGACGCCTTGTTCAGGCAGCTCGGCGTGATCCGCGCCAAGACGTTTGATGATTTGCTCGACATTCCCGCGGCCCTTGCGGCGGGACGGAAACTTTCTGGCAGGCGTGTGGCGATCCTCACCTCGACTGGCGGCGCCGGCACGATCGTTTCCGACAGTCTCGGCGTCGCCGGCTTTGCGACACCCGCTCCCGACACCGAGACCGCCGCGCAATTGCGCGGCCTCCAGTCGGGATCGCATGCCGCGCTCGATCGCAATCCGATCGACGTGACACTGGCCGGTCTGCAGCCGGACCTGCTTCGCGCCGCAATCCGCATCCTGCTCGCAAGTCCTTCTTACGACGCGCTCACCATCATTGTCGGTTCGTCAGCCGTGGGATCGCCGACTCTGATGGCCGATGCCATCCACGACTGCCTTCCGATGAGCGACAAGCCCGTCCTTGCCTATGTGAGTCCCTACGCGCCCGACGTGGTCTCCGTCCTCACCCGGCGAGGCGTCCCGGCCTATACGTCCGCCGAAAGCTGTGCTGCTGCGCTCGACGGGCTCTTGCAGGCCGGAATGCCGGAACAGGTCCAGACATCCGGCTCGATCGAGATGACGGCCGATATCAGCGACTTCCCGGCGGGATCGCTCGATGAGGCACAGGCCAAGGCCCTGTTCGCCCGCTTCGGCGTTCCGATCGTGGCGGAGAAGGTGGTCGCAACATCAGGCGAAGCGGAGCGGGCGGCGCGCGACCTCGGTGGCCGGGTCGTGCTGAAGATTCTCTCGCGCGAGATCGCGCACAAGAGCGACGTCGGCGGCGTCGCGGTCAACCTGACCACTGATGCGATTGGCGGCCGCCTGAAGGCGATGGCTGACGAGGTCGAGGCCAGGACCGGGACGCGAACCGGACGGTTCCTGGTTCAGGAGATGATCTCGGGCGGCGTGGAGATCATTCTCGGGATGCATCGCGATCCCCTGGGAACCGCGATCCTTCTCGGAATGGGCGGCGTCGCCGCCGAACTGTTCAAGGACACGACGATGCGTCTGCTTCCACCGGACGGCGGCCTCGGTCTGTCCGAGGCTAGAGCGATGGCGCGCGATCTCGTCACGTGGCCGTTGCTGGACGGTTTTCGGGGCCGGCCGAAATGCGATGTCGAAGCGCTTGCAGGAACGATCGTCGCCTTCTCGCGCATGGTTGCGCAGCTCGGCGATCGCCTCGCCGAGGCTGAAATCAATCCGGTTTTCGTGCTGCCGGCGGGCCAGGGCGTGAAGGCGGCAGACGGATTGGTTGTTCTCAATGTCTGAACAAAATCGGATGGAGCTCCAGATGGCCATTGGCGAAATCATCAATCACGACGGCACGCGCGGGAAGTGTTTCGCCATGCGGCGCTGGCTGAACCTCGGCATCCTCGCCTGCGCCGCCTTGCCGGTGGTCGCGGGGCTGGGAGCTGCGCCGGCGCGCGCCGAATATCCCGACAGGATCATCAAGATCGTGGTGCCCTTCGCGGCCGGCGGCGGCACCGACATCATCGCGCGAACGACAGCGCAGGAAATCCAGACTGACCTCGGTAAATCCGTCATCATCGAGAACAAGCCGGGCGCCGGGACCATCATCGGAACGCAGACAGTCGCCACCAGCGAGCCCGACGGCTATTCGCTGCTGATGGCGACCTTCGCGCACGCGGTCAACCCGAGCCTGTACAACAAGCTGCCGTTCGATCCGCACAAGGATTTCGCGGCGGTCTCGCTGATCGCGCGGTCCTTCAATATCGTCGTCGTCAACCCCGCTTCCAAGATCAACTCGATCTCCGATCTGATCACTGAAGCCAGGGCCAATCCGGGCAAGCTCAATTTCGGTACGTTCGGCACCGGTACCTCGGCTCATCTCGCGGGCGAGCTGTTCAATGCGATGGCGAAGGTCAAGATGACGGCGGTGCCCTACAAGGGCGCGGCGCCTGCGATCAGCGATCTCCTGGGTGGGCAGATCGACGTGATGTTCACCACCGTGGCGAGTGCGGCCTCGCTGGTGGCCGCGGGTCAGCTCCGGGCGCTGGCTGTCACATCGGCCGAGCGTTCGACAGCGTTTCCGCAATTGCCGACCGTCGCCGAGGCGGGGGTGCCCGGCTATGCTGCCGAGTCGTGGTACGGCTTGTACGCTCCGGCCAAGACACCCGCTCTCGTGATCGCACGCCTGAATCAGGCCGTCGCAAAGGCCGTTCAGTCCGGTGGTTTCAAGCAGCTCGAGGCCAACGAAGGCCTCATCATGGTGGGGGGCTCCCCGGAACAGCTCGATCGCTATGTCGGGCAGGAGGAGGACCGCTGGCGCAAGCTGGTCAAGGACGCGAATATCGAGGTGCAATAAGGAGTCGGTTGACAAGCGTCATCGGCCGCAGCACGTCATTCATCATCAAGCATTCATGCGCTCTTCGGCCGAAACGCGACGATGGATCCGGTCGGCTCTCCCTCGCCCATCGCCGCCTCGATAGCCTTCGCAAGCGCGGTCTGGTCGAACGGCTTTGCCAGGCGCGGCAGGCTGGATCGCGTGTCGCTCGGGAGGTCCGCATATCCCGTGCTGAGCAGGATGACCGTCTCCGGGCGCTCCGCAGCGATGGCGCTGGCAAGCTGGAGGCCGGTCATGCCAGGCATGGCATAGTCGGTCACGACCAGGTCGACGGTCCGCGTGCGGCGGAGCAAAGCCAGTGCCTCATCGCCCGAGCGTGCCTCGACCACGATGTGCCCAAGATCCTCCAGCATCGCTGCCGTGTTCTCGAGCACCAGCAGGTCGTCGTCGACGACGAGCACGGAAAGCTGCCGGCTGGCCCGGGCCACGGGGGCCGGAGCCGCCGTGCGCTGGTCTGGCACCGCGGTCTCCTCGGCGATCGGCAGCCAGATGTCGGCCGTCGTGCCCTCTCCGGGACGGCTCTTCAAGACGAGCCTGCCGCCGGACTGCTCGGCAAGTCCGTGGACCATCGACAGGCCGAGCCCGGTGCCTTTGCCGACGCCCTTGGTCGTGAAGAACGGCTCCTGGGCGTGCTTGAGGATCTCGTCACTCATGCCGCAGCCGGTGTCGCTCACCGACAGCGCAACATAGCCGCTGGTCGAAAGGCCGCCTTCGCCCTGCTCCTCGCGCGCGGCGATGGTGATCAGGCCGCCGTCCGGCATCGCATCACGCGCGTTGACCGCCAGGTTGAGGATTGCAAGTTCGAGCTGGTTCGCATCGACCTTCACCTTCGGCAGATGCATCGGGAACCGCGTCTCGACATCAATTCGGGCCTCGAATTTCAGCAATGACGCCATGCCGCGCACCAGCTCGCGGACATCCACGACCGCCGGCCTGAGATCCTGCTTGCGCGCGAAAGCGAGCATGCGCTGGGTCAGGGAGGCGCCGCGCACCGCGCCTTGCATCGCGTTCTCCACCAGGCGCTGGATCTTCGGATCGTCCGTCGGCAGGCGCTTCTTCAGAAGCTCGAGGCTGCCGAGCACGGCCGCGAGCAGGTTGTTGAAGTCGTGGGCGACGCCACCGGTGAGCTGGCCGATGGTCTCCATCTTCTGCGACATCATCAGTGCTTCGCGCGCGCGATCCAGCGCTTCCTGCGCCCGCCTCCGTTCGCTGACGTCGCGCACGATGTTCGCAAAGCCGGCGATTGCGCCGCTTTCGTTCCGGACCGCGACGATCGTTGCCTCCGCCCAGAAGCGGCTGCCGTCCTTGCGCACCCGCCAGCCTTCGATGGCCGACTTCCCCTCCCGCTCGGCTTCAATGAGCGCGCGCGCGGGCGTCCCGGCCGCGCGATCTTCCTCGGTGTGAAAAATGGTGTAGCTCGTCCCGACGATATCGTCGCCATAGCCCATCAGTCCGCGCGCGCCGAGATTCCAGTTGCCCACGCGCCCGTCCGGATCGAGCATGAAGATGGCGTGGTCGACGATACCTTCGACAAGGAGGCGAAAGCGTTCTTCGCTGCGCCTCAGTGCGTCGGCCTCGCGTTGGGCGCGCTCCGCCGATGCCCTGTCATAGACGGCGGCCGCGATCCCGATGCTCAGGATCACGATGGTGATGCCGGCGAGCAGGAACGCGAGCGGCGCCTGACCGACGCCGAGATGTTCGGCCTGTCGGGCCATGGGGCCTGTCGGCAGGAACATGGCGCCCTCCATCGCCGCGTAGTGCATGCCGGAGACCGCAAGGCCCATCACCAATCCCGCGAACAGCCGCTGGACCGCGTTGGTGTTGCGAAAGGCGAGCCAGAGCGCCACGATCGAGGCGCTGATCGCGATCAGGATCGAGAGCACAACCCATCGGGGATCGTAGGCGATGAAGGCCGCCATTCGCATCGCGGCCATGCCGGTATAGTGCATGCCGGAGATACCAAGTCCCATCGCGAAGCCGGATGCGAGGAGCGCCCGTGGGCGTCGTCCGACAACGGCAAAGGCGGCAGCGGCGACGCCAATCGGAACGACAAGCGAGAGGAGAGTCAGGAATGGATCGTACGAGATCTCGATTCCAGGCAGGCTGAAGGCCAGCATGCCGACGAAATGCATGGACCAGATGCCGCCGCCCATGGCGACCGCAGCGGCTACCAGCCAGGATCGCCGGGCCCTTCCCGAAGCAGCTCGCATTCGGGTCGCCAGGTCCAATGCCGTATAGGAGGCGAGTGCCGCGATCAGAATCGACAACGCGACCAGAACGGGATCGTGAAAAGCCGCATGATGATGCATGTCGGCTGACGCTAGCCGAACTTATGTTCGCGTTCGCGTTCCCGCAAATTGTCCTCCCCCGACGACGCCGAATCGCCCTCGGCACCAAGATCGTTCCCGCCGGACAGGACCGCGCCGATGACGGCCGCGGCACCCGTACCTCGTCAGACGAGAATCAGTTGAGAATAATACCGGTACCAGCCTGCACCGCAAAGATGGCAGCAACTCGGCCGGTTCCCGCACAAGGTGCATGGCGAGCGGCCGCCTGTCATACGCGTGGCGCGCCATGAATGGTAAGATTCAGGGACGCTCGGCCGGCGGTGTGAGGCGCAGCACGCAAGGTCACCTGTAATCTGCTTCACACGCAAACGCGCGCAATGACGCTAGATGAAACAGGCCGCGCTTCCGCGCCGCCTGTTCGGAGCTGGCGATGATGGCTGCACTGGCAAAGGCGATATCCCGCGCGACGAGAATCAACGTTGATGTCGAAACTCTGAAAATCCTCGTGATCTTCTCGGGCGCGGGCTTGCTGCTCTCTCTCGTGGCCGCAATGATCTACGGACAGGCTACCAACGCCGCTCTATTTTGAGAGCGCGCTTCGCCAAGTCGGCCGTTCGCTTCACCGCCACCCAAGCGCCGGCGCCACGTGCGTCAAAATCGCCTCGATCGAATGCGCGCAGTAGTCCACGCCGAGCTGGTTCGGGATGGTCAGCAGCAACGTGTCAGCCTCGGTGATCGCCTCGTCCTGCCGCAACTGCTCGATCAGCGCATCCGGCTCGGCGGCATAGCTGCGTCCGAAGATCGCCCGCGTGCGAGGGTCGATGAAGCCGATCTGGTCCTCACCGCCGCGTTCGCCGCCGAAATAGGCGCGGTCGCGATCGTCGAGCAGCGCGAAGATGCTGCGGCTGACGGACACGCGCGGCTCGCGGGTGTGGCCGGCCTCTTTCCACGCGGCGCGATAGGCGCGGATTTGTGCGGCCTGCTGCACATGGAAGGCCTCGCCGGTCTCGTCGTTCTTGAGCGTCGAGCTCTGCAGATTCATGCCGTGCCTGGCGGCCCAGACCGCCGTCGCGTTCGAGCCGGCACCCCACCAGATCCGTTCGCGCAGGCCTTCCGCATGGGGCTCGAGCCGCAGCAGACCCGGCGGGTTTGGGAACATCGGCTGCGGGTTGGGTTTTGCAAAACCTTCGCCGCGCAAGATGTCGAGGAAGACTTCGGCATGACGCCGGCCCATGTCGGCGTCGCTCTCGCCGTCGGCCGGTTGGTAGCCGAAATAGCGCCAGCCATCGATCACCTGCTCGGGCGAACCGCGGCTGATGCCGAGCTGGAGACGCCCGCCGGCGATGAGATCGGCGGAGCCCGCATCCTCCGCCATGTAGAGCGGGTTTTCATAGCGCATGTCGATCACGGCCGTGCCGATCTCGATCTTGCTGGTCCTGGCGCCGACGGCGGCGAGCAGCGGAAAGGGCGAGGCAAGCTGCCGTGCAAAGTGATGCACGCGGAAATAGGCGCCGTCGGCGCCGAGCTGTTCTGCCGCAACCGCAAGCTCGATCGATTGCAGCAGCGTATCCGCGGCCGAGCGGGTCTGCGACTGCGGCGAGGGCGTCCAGTGCCCGAAGGAGAGGAATCCGATTTTTTTCATGGAGGCAACATATGGATGATGGGAAGAGTTTGCGACACCTCGTCCGGGGGAAAATGGCCGCCTGGGAAGGCAACCTTCTTGGAATCGGTCAGCCGGTTCGATCCTGACGGGGGGCCGGATCGCTCATGTTGTCGGCGGCGTCGCCGCCAATTGCCGTGACGCATACCAGGCTGATTGCGGTGCGACGCAGGCCAGAATTGACTTCGTATCATGAGCCCCTTGAATGGCTTCGCCTTGCGGGAGATCGGATGGAACTTCCCCAAGCGGCGGACAAGCAACCCCACCATCAAAGCCCATTGCAAGGGTGAGGCCGCCTCAGTTGGACGAGACCAGAATAGATTTGAACCATTCTCCTCCCCGTCCGGTTGAACATGCGGAGGCGACACCAATGATGCCGGATCAACTCGTACGCCAAGAGCAAATTGCCCGCCGTCTGGAACAGTCCAGGCGCTTGTTGCGGGGCGCAAGCGACGCGACGACTGCAAAGCGCATCGGTGCTCTGATTGATGACCTGGAGCGCAAACAAACGGAAGAAAAAGAGAGGTAGGCCGCCTCAGCCGGCGGCCTCATTCATATCAGCCGAAACCTACAATGCCGCCTGCTGGCCCATCGATTCCATTGAAGCGGTGCAGCTTCAGGCCGGTTCATTGGGGCAGGCCGGAAGTTTGCAGCCGAGCGCTAGGCCAACGCTTTTGACCCGAAGCAGACATTCGTTCGCTTGAACTGTCCATCCTCAAGATGCTTACTTCTCGGGCCAGTAGTACCGGGACATAACTGGCACTTGATCAGCGCGCCCAAATGATAAAACGGAGCGGGGCATCTAAATGAACTCTTTGACGAAGAAGAAAACTTCCCATTTGTTTTTCGCCTCAACAATCCTTGCAACGATGGCGAGCGTCAGCTTGGCTAACGCCGACGCATGTGACGACGCCCTTGCTATGCATCGGAAGATTGTGTCCGCGCAGACCATTGAGTATGAGAAGGAGGCCGTAGCAAAGAACAAGCTAAACGCGGTGGAGCGGGCGAAGGCCGACTGCGAAATGGTAAAGAATGAGGCAGAGCGTCGAAAGATATGGGTCGCTCTTGTCAAGGAAGACGAGCGCGTTTGCAGCAACAAAAGGCTGAAGAAAGCCCTCAATTGCGACTCCGCGTGTGCGAAAAGTAGCCTGGATAATGCCATTACGGCGACTAAGACAGCATGTGATCAATACGAAAAAGAAAAAAGTGAAGAGGAAGCGAGGGCTGCAAGAAAGTGAGCTACTTCGCTGACTGACAGTGACGCAAGGAAGTGTCGACACTCACCAATTGCGTTGCTGTTTGCAGCGGTACGTGGGTCGCCTATTGGCCCATTGCTGACTCGCAAAGGCGAACTGCCAGGCCCGGCTCGTAGGCAGAACGGACACCGCCGACTTCGCGAGCTGTCGGGTTTATGACTACGCTCCCTGGCGCATCCGGCGTCGCATTGACGCCGGCCGTGTTGACGAAGCCGTGACGCCTCAGGCGTAAGCGACCCAGCCACGGAAAGTGAAGCCGGTATAGAACAGCGTCGGGTCGGAGAAGCCGGCCTGCCGCAAAATCGCTTCATCCTGCGCGGGCGCGAGAATTTCCAGATGGTTGGTGACGGCGTTCCGCGCGGCCGCCGCCTGGTCCGGCTCGACGCCGGACGCGGCCAGGAACGCGGAGTACCGCGAGAGCCATAGCGGGCGTTCCTCTTCGCCATCGGGCGCGCTCAAATGCGCGACCACGAACGGCGCGCGCGGCTTGAGCCGGCGGCGGATCTCCGAGGCGACGCGGCGTCGCTCCTCGACATCGACGAAGTGCAGGGTCAACAGGCAGGTGGCGCCGTCGAACGGGCCTTCCGGAGCATCGTCGATGTAGCCTTGATGAAGACGCGCGCGTGGCGCGAACGATCCCAGGGTTTGCCTCGCAAGCCCCAGCATGGCCGCGGACGGGTCGACGCCATCGAAGCTCCAGCCTCGATGCGCTTGCGCAAAAGCCTTCAGCTCCAGGCCGCCGCCGGCCCCGAGGACGAGGACCTTGGCATCGTCACGCGCGCGCTCGGCCAGAAGGATCGCCGCCATGGACAGCATGGCATCGTAGCCGGGGACGAACCGTGGCGGTCCTTCCGTGTATCTCGCCACCGCTTGCGGATCGGAAAACATGTTCTGAACGTCGGCCATGATATGTCCTTGCTGAATGGGCCAATCACGCGCCATGCGCGCTCATGCCCTGAAGCTTTCGCGAGCCGAGGCGCTTGCGCAGATCGTCGCCCAGCATCGCCAGCGTCACCTCGCCAAAGCGCGACAGCAGCAGCGCCTGCGCATCGCCAAAGGCCTGATCGAGAGCGGCATTGACGGCCTGCTCGACGAGGCAGCCCGGCGCCTCGGTCCGGTTGCCCATGGCCAGAAGCGCGGGACTGCCGAGCGCGGTGTAGACGTCGCGCAGCGTCACCTTCGTGAGGTCGCAAGCCAGCGTCCAGCCGCCGCCGTGGCCTTTCTCGGAGCGGACGTAACCGAGGTCCCGAAGGCCGGCCATGATCCGTCGGATCACCACCGGGTTCGTATCCATGGCCTTTGCAAGGGTCTCGGACGTGAACGAACCCGGCTGCTGTGCCATGTGCAGCAGAACGTGAAGCACGCCGGATAATCGACTGTCCTGTTTCATGTAACTTCATATGTTACATAACCGCATTCAGGTCAACCGATTTCGGCGCGTGCCTTCCGATCCCACGTTTCGACCGGAAGCGAACTGCGCGCCGGCAGGTCCGTGCAGAATCCCGTCGCAAAGCTCAGGCGGCTGACGACGATGCGAACCGGAACGTTCTACGGATGGCGCGTTGTCGCCGCAGCCGGCTTTTATGTTGCCGCGGCGCTGGTGCAGGGATTGGCGATCTGCGCATTTTGGGCGGGGCGCCCGTCGCGTCGGCGCCGAGCCTATGCGGCCTGATCCACCACGCAACGATCAATGCACCCGATCATGCCATCTTGCGCCTGTTTTGCCCGACGAAGCAACGGCTTCGAAAAGCACCTGGCGTAAGTCATTGATCCCGCTCATGCCGGCTACTGTGCATGGGGTTGTTTTCGAGATTTTTGTTTTGGGGGCACGACAGTGCGAGGCTGAACCGGACCTGATCCGGCCCGCTACTTCATCACCCGCAGATTCTTGGTCGTGAACCGCTGCGTCTTGCCGTCCGGACGAACCGGTCGCCGCGTGCCGGCGGCCTTGCCGGTGCCGGGCGGCTGGTGAGCTGGGACCAGCTGGTCGGGGCGCGAACCGATCAGATCGGCGCGGCCCATCTCTTTCAGCGCTTCACGCAGCACCGGCCAATTGTCGGGGTCGTGATAGCGCAGGAAGGCCTTGTGCAGGCGGCGCTGGCGCAGGCCCTTGATGGCCTCGACCTTGTCGCTGCCGCCGCGGCGTACGCCGCGCAGCGGGTTGACGCCGGTGTGATACATCGCCGTTGCGGTCGCCATCGGCGAGGGCAGGAAGGTCTGCACCTGGTCGGCGCGGTAGCGGTTCTTCTTGAGCCAGAGCGCGAGGTTCATCATGTCCTCGTCGGTCGTGCCCGGATGTGCCGCGATGAAATACGGGATCAGGTAATATTTCTTGCCGGCCTGTTCGGCCGCGGCATCGAACATCCGCTTGAACTGGTTGTAGGCGCCGATGCCGGGCTTCATCATCTTGTCGAGCGGGCCGCGCTCGGTATGCTCGGGCGCGATCTTGAGATAGCCGCCGACGTGATGGGTGACGAGCTCCTTGATGTATTCGGGGCTTTCGACCGCGAGGTCGTAGCGCACGCCGGAGGCGACCATCACCTTCTTGATCCCCTTGGTCTCGCGCACCTTGCGATAAAGCCGGATCAGGTCGTCATGCGAAGTGTTGAGGTTCGGGCAGATCTCGGGGAAAACGCAGGACGGCCGCCGGCACGCTGCCTCGACCTTCGGGTCCTTGCAGGCCATCCGGTACATGTTGGCGGTGGGACCGCCGATGTCCGAGATCACGCCGGTGAAGCCGGGCGTCTTGTCGCGGATCTTCTCGATCTCGCGCAGGATCGAGCCCTCGGAGCGGTTCTGGATGATGCGGCCCTCGTGCTCGGTGATCGAGCAGAAGGTGCAGCCGCCAAAGCAGCCGCGCATGATCGTCACCGAGAACTTGATCATGTCCCAGGCGGGGATTTTTGCCTCGCCATAGGACGGGTGTGGGGCGCGCGCATAAGGAAGATCGTAGACCGCGTCCATCTCGTCGCTGGTCAGCGGAATCGGCGGCGGGTTGAGCCAGAGATCGCGGTCGCCGTGACGCTGCACCAGCGGCCGCGCATTGCCGGGATTGCTCTCCCGGTGCAGCACGCGTGACGCGCGCGCATAGGCTTCCTTGTCCTGCTCGACCTGCTCCAGCGCCGGCAGCCGGATCACGGTCGGGCCTTTCGTCCGCGAGGCGCCCTCGTCGGCGGAATCGAGATCGTCGGCGTGCAGCTCGGAATAATCCTCGGGCACGCGGCGGAACAGCGCGACGCCCCTGATGTCGTCGAGCTCGCGCGGCGCCTCGCCGGCGGCAAGACGGTTGGCCACTTCGACGACGGCGCGCTCGGCATTGCCGTAGAGCAGCAGGTCGGCCTTGGCGTCGGCCAGCACCGAGCGGCGCACCTTGTCCGACCAATAGTCGTAATGCGCGATCCGGCGCAGCGACGCCTCGATGCCGCCGAGCACGACCGGGACGCCCTTGAACGCCTCGCGGCAACGCTGCGCGTAAACGACGGTGCAGCGGTCCGGCCGCTTGCCGCCTTCGCCGCCCGCGGTATAGGCATCGTCATGGCGCAGCCGGCGGTCCGCGGTGTAGCGGTTCACCATCGAATCCATGTTGCCGCCGGTGACGCCGAAGAACACCTTTGGCTTGCCCAACGCCTTGAACGGCTCGGCCGAATGCCAGTCCGGCTGCGAGATGATGCCGACGCGAAAACCCTGCGCCTCCAGCAGGCGGCCGATGATGGCCATGCCGAAACTGGGATGGTCGACATAGGCATCGCCCGTCACCAGCACGATGTCGCAGGCATCCCAGCCGAGCGCATCCATCTCGGCGCGGCTCATCGGGAGGAACGGCGCCGGCTTGTGCGGGCGTGCCTGCGCCATCAGGGGCTTTTCGGCGGTGATGATCTGGGTGTCCATGGCGCATACGCATAGGACTCCGGGACGGCGAATACAACCGGCCGATGGGCCGTCTTCGCCGATTGCGGTTCCCGCGTGGCGCGCAATTCGGCAACGCCAGTCGCATCGGGGCAGCGGCGCCGGACTGTGACGCCGTCCACATACCCGCCGGCACCGCCGCGTCATCCTCTCCCCGGTTTCAAGGGAGAGATCCATGTTCTTTCTGATCGATGCGCTGCTGATCCTGGCGATGTTGTTTTTCCTGTTTCTGCCGATCACCGATCGCAGGACGGTGCGGATGAGGCTCTGCATGGTCTGTGCGCTGCTGGCGGTGTTCTCGGTCTCCGTCCCCCGCACGCCGGTCGTGCCGGTATTGCTCGCGAGCATCGCCTCGCCGCCTGGAACAGTGCGGGTGCCGCATATGCACATGAGCGATCCATCTTCCGGGTTCTCACCACGGCCGACATCGGATATCCGATTGCTCCATGGGCAAGGAAGCGGGCAAGGAAACGGGCAAGGAAACTTCTAACGGCGGTGATGAAGCCGGCGCGGCGCCGTCCACTGAGGCCTGGCTCGGCGCAATTGCGCTGATCGGCTTCATTCTGGTGGCGACCGCGCAGGCCTCCAATCAGATTCTGGCGCGAGGGCTCGCGGGCTCCGTCCCGCCCTTCGCGCTCGCCTTCTTCCGCTGGAGCATCGTCGCCATCGGGCTCGCGCCGATCGCGCTCACCGAGATCCGCGCCGGCCGTGTGCCGCTGGCCAAAAACATCTGGCCGATTCTCGCCGCCGGCTTCATGGGCATGTTCCTCTGCGGCGGTCCGGTCTACGCCGCGGGCGTCTCGACGACGGCGATCCATATCGCGTTGATCATGGCGCTGTCGCCGATCACGGTGCTGATGATTTCCGCCGCGCTCGGCATCGAGCATGTCGGCCCGCTGCAATGGCTCGGCACGGCGCTCGCGCTGACAGGCGCGTTGCTCATCATTTCCGGCGGCCATCCGGAGACCTTGTTCGCGCTGGAGACCGCATCGGGCGACGGACTGGTCGTGATCGCGATGCTCGGCTGGTCCGGCTACACGCTATTGCAATCGCGCGCCGCGCCAAGGGCGTCGTTGCTTGCGCGCATGAGCCTGTTCTCAGCCGCAGGTGCATTGTTCTCGTTGCCGCTCGCGGCCCGCGAGATGTGGACCATGCCGGTGCAGGTTTTCAGCACGAAAGCGCTGTCGGCCTATGTCTTCGCCGGGATCGTTCCCGGTCTGCTGGCCTATGCCGGCTTTGCCTGGCTCGGCGGCAAGTTCGGTTCGGTCCGGACTTCGCTCGTGCTTTATCTCGGACCGATCGCGAGCGCTCTGCTGTCGTTCGCAATTCTCGGTGAGCCGCCGAAGCTGATCCATCTGTTCGGCGGTGTGCTGATCCTCGGCGGGGTCTGGGCGAGCCTGCGCAAATAGTTACATCCGCTGGCGTTGCGGTTCACACCAAGGAACCAACCACCGCCGTGAACATTCTGACCTAGGCACCGGCGCGGGCCCGCTCGCGCGCGCCTCGACCATCCCGGCGCCTGTGCCCGCAACCGGATTTTGCCTTGATGCTCGCTTCGAGGCGATGGGGGGGCTTGTGAGTACGGTCATAGAGAGCTTGCTGGCACGGAAGCAGAAGCTCGTGGAGGAACTCGAGAAGGCGCAAGCCGCCGCGGACCGCGACAGGATCGAGCATCAGCTCGAGCAGATCAACACCGCGCTGGATTTCCTGGACAGGCCGGGATCGAAGGGCGGGCGGTAGCGCTCAATCCACCTTCAGCGCGTCGACTTTCAAGGCTTTGGCATAGACCACGCCCGAATTGGTGACGTGCGTGGTCATCAGCGTCGCGAAGGCGGCGAAATCGCCGCGGGCGAACAGGTCGAGCAGCTTGCGGTGCTCGTCGAAGGACGTGCGGGTGCGCACGTCGATCGGCGAAGTCAGGTTGGTGCGGAGTGCTGCGACCCGGCTGGATGCGAGCTGATAGGATTCGGCGAGATAGCGGTTGCCGCAATGGGTGAATAGCGCCTCGTGAAAGGCGGCGTCGGCGCGGCCATAGGCGATGTTGTCCCTGGCTGCAATCGCCGGCTCCATCGCCGCGATCGCCTCGCTCATTGTCGTGATCGCACCGTCGCGATCATGGCGGAAGGCGAGCTCGGCGGCCTTGGGTTCGAGCGCGATCCTGAAAGTGCAGAGCGCGGTGATGTCTTCCGCGCTTGGTGTAAAGACAAAACTGCCGACCTGCGGCCGGATCACGACGAGGCCCTGCGCCTGCAACTGGCCCATCGCCTCGCGCACCGGCGTGCGGCTGACTCCGAAGGAGTTTGCCACCATTTCCTCGGAGATGGCGGCGCCGAGCGCGAACTCGCCGTCGATGATGGCCTGGCGAAGCCGCTGCATCACCCGCTGCGACAGCGATTTCGGCGCATCGAGTTTCAGCGATCGCATCGGCTCTCTCAGATCACCTTGCCGGGGTTGAGGAGATGATCGGGATCGAGCGCGGCCTTCAGCGTCCGCATCAGCGCGATCTCGGCCTCGCTCCTGGCATGGCCCAGCCACTTCTTCTTCAGCGTGCCGATGCCGTGCTCGGCGGAGACGCTGCCGCCCATTTCGCGCACGAGACCGTAGATGATCGCGTCCATCTCTTCCTTCGGCTGCTGCTCGACGGCAAGGCCGGTCACCCAGGAGACGAGATGCAGATTGCCGTCGCCGATATGGCCGTAATAGACGCTCTCGCATCCCTCGATGCCCTTCGCGAGCGCCGCCTTGCAGCGCGTCGCGAACTCGTCCATCCGCGCCACGGCGAGGCCGATGTCGTAGGAGATGTGCGGCCCCAGCACCTGGCCGAACTCGGCGCAGATGTCGCGCACGCGCCAGAAGCTTTGCGTCTGCGCCAGCGATTGCGCCACGGCAGCGTCGGCGAGCAGCCCGCGCTCCATCAGCTCTTCGAGCCAGCTTTGGAAGCGCGGCGCGTCGAGGCCCTCGTCGGTGCCTTGGGCTTCGACCAGCACGTAGAGGCCGTGGCCTGCGGCGACCGGCGGCTTGACGCCGGCGCGCGTGGTGATCACGTCCCAATAGTCCGGCCACATCACCTCGAACGCCGACAGCAGCGGGCCGAGCCCGCCTCGCGCAGCGCCGAGCAGCGCGATCACCGCGGCATAGTCCTTGAGCGCGCAGAGCGCGGCCATGGTCGAGCGCGGCTTCGGAAACAGCCGCAGCACCACGCGGGTGATGATGCCAAGCGTGCCTTCCGATCCGATGAACAGATGCTTCAGATCATAGCCGGCATTGTTCTTCATCAGCTTGTTGAGGCTGGTGATGATGGTGCCGTCGGGCAGCACGACTTCGAGCCCCAGCACGAGCTCGCGCGTCATGCCGTAACGGATCACGCGGTTGCCGCCGGCGTTGGTCGAGAGGTTGCCGCCGATGGCGCAGGAGCCGCGCGAGCCGAGATCGAGCGGAAAGAAGAAGCCGGCTTCGTCGGCGGCCTTCTGGATCGTCTCCAGCGGCGTGCCTGATTTCACCGTCATCGTCGCCGCCGCATGATCGATCTCCTCGATGCCGCTCATGCGCTCCAGCGAGATCGCGACCCAGCCGGCTTCAGGTGATGCGCCGCGGCACAGCCCGGTCAATCCGCCCTGCGGCACGAACGGCAGATGCGCCTGCCGGCAGGTCAGAATCGCTTCCGCAACGCCTTGCGCGTCGAGCGGGCGGATCACCGCGAACGGCGTTTGCGGCAGGCTCGCGCTCCAGTCGTTGCAATTGCGCGCGGGCACGTCGGTGCCGATCAACACGGCGGACGCGCCGAGCCTGTCGCGCAACGCGCCGAGCAATTGGTCGGGTCGTTGAATGGGGGTCACCATGTTCATGCGAGACCTCCTCAAAATCCGGCTGCGTCTTATGCGCGCCGTAACGGCGGAAAGGATTTGCGTCTCTGTTGTATGTAAGGTACAAGACTAAAAGTAAAGCAAAAACAAGGCTCGCCAAGCCCCTTAAGATCTTTCCAGATCAGAGGCCTGGTCCGAAGCCACAGCAACGGATGGTGTGATGACGGAGGCAATTCGCGGGTTCTGGGTGGCGTCGGCGACGCCGCTGGCGACCGACGGCAGCGTGGACTCCGCAAAGCTCGCGGCCCACGCCAAGCAACTCTTCGGCAAGGGCGTCGACGGTGTCGTGCTGTTCGGCACCACCGGCGAGGGCACCTCCTTCAATGTCACCGAACGCGTCGCGACCATCGAGGCCGTGCTCAAGGCCGGCGTCGCGCCGGAACGAATTGGAATCGGCGGCGGCTTCCCCGCCATCAGCGACAGCATCGCATTGACGCGCGCCGTGCTCGGCCTCGGCCTGCGCCACGTGCTGTTGCTGCCGCCTTACTTCGACCGCAGCGTCACCCCCGAAGGCATCGAGGATGCCTTTGCCGCGATCCTCGACGGCGTCGCCGACGATCGCCTGCGCGCCTACCTCTATCATATCCCGCAGATCTCGGGTATCGCGATCCCGACCGGCGTCGCCGCGAATTTGCGCAAGCGCTACGGCAAGGTCGTTGCAGGCCTGAAAGACTCCAGCGGCGACTTCAAGCAGTTCCAGGCGTTCCGCGCCGCCGCTCCCGAACTCGCCATCACCGTCGGCAACGAGGTTGACATCACTCGCGCGATCGCCGCCGGCGGTGCCGGCACCATCTGCGGCATGGCCAACATCGCGCCCCAGCTGGTCAAGGCGATGATCGACGGCAAGGATGTCGAAGCGCGCATGCAGGCTGCCGTGGACATCGTGGTGAAATCACCATCCTTCCTCACGACGCTGAAAGCCATCCTCGCGGCACAGACGGGCGATGCGAGCTGGCTGCGGGTGCGTCCGCCGCTCCGCGCGTTGTCCGACGGCACCGCGCTCAAGCGCAAGCTCGACGAGCTGATGGCTCCCGCCATCGCGTGAGATCGCACAATGCCGCGACACGTTGCCGAATTCGCGCGCTGCGTGTCGCGCTCGCTGCTCAATCAATCGAGGATTGCCGAATAGCGCGATCGAAGCTTAGAACGATTCAACACTAGAGCGATTCAAGTCCGCTTACGGTTCTCTTCCCACACAGCGACTGTTAGACGCGCCAGCTTCAATGCTGTGTCTGACCTGGAAGTGAATCGAAAGTGCGTGTCTATCTGGATGGCCAGCGCGTCAGCGGCCGTCGAACTCGTGCCGGCAAGAGCCGCGCAGGTCTTCTCATCGGAGCAGCCGTCCTGCTCGGCGAATCTCCCTCCAGCACGACGAGCGCGCAGGCACAATCGGCACTGCCGCCGGTGACGGTGGAAGCGCCGGCGCCACGGCCGAAAACAGCGCGCGCATCGGAACAATCTCCGCGCCGCGCGCAAACCGCCGCGCGCCAGCGCAATCGCAATCCAGCACCCGCAGCGCCGACCCTCTCGGAGCGCGCAGCCGCACAAGCGGCCGCGCAGCAAGCCGCCAAGCTTGGCTATCGCGCCATGCCGAGCGCGACCACGCTGCGCAGCGGCGCCTCGCCGCTCGACACCTCGCAGTCCGTCAACGTCGTGCCCGAGCAGGTGTTGAAGGATCAGCTCCCGCGCAACATCGACGATGCGTTGGTCAACATCAGCGGGATCACCCAGACCAACACGCTCGCCGGCACCCAGGACGCCGTGATCCGCCGCGGCTTCGGCGACAACCGCGACGGCTCGATCATGCGCAACGGCATGCCGCTGGTGCAGGGTCGCAGCCTGAATGCCGCGGTCGAGAGCGTCGAGGTGCTGAAGGGCCCGGCTTCGCTGCTCTACGGCATCATGGATCCCGGCGGCATCGTCAACACCATCAGCAAGCGCCCGGAGCTCTACCAGCACGGCTCGATCACGTTGCTCGGCTCGACATTCGCGAACAATCGCAACGGCGCCGACGGCACGCTCGACATCACCGGCCCGATCGGCGACCAGGGTCTTGCCTATCGCTTCGTCGGTTACGGTGTCAGCGAGGACTATTGGCGCAATTTCGGCCGCCACAGGGAAATGCTGGTGAATCCGTCGCTGGCCTGGTACGGCGACAGCACGACGATCCAGCTCACCTATGAGCACCGCGAGTTCATCTATCCGTTCGACCGCGGCACTGCCTTCGTCAAGGGCGCGCCGCTGGCGATCCCGGCGACGCGCCGGCTCGACGAGCCCTTCAACAACATGTGGGGCACCTCGGACCTGGTGCAGGCCTCGGTCGAGCAGAAGCTCGACGACAATTGGAAGGTCACGGCAGCCTACAGCTACAACACCGAGACCTATAGCGCCAATCAGCTTCGCATCACCGGCATCAACGCGGCGACCGGCGTCGAGACCCGCAGCAACGACGGCACCCAGAATTCGCTGAGCAACGCCAGCTACGGCACCTCCTATCTCCAGGGTGACGTCTGGATGGGCGGCTTCCGCAACGAGATCCTGTTCGGAGGCGAGGCGCTCTATCGCACGATCGATCGCCGCGACCTGATTCGCCAGGCGACCCCGAGCTTCAATTTCTACAACCCGGTCTACGGGCTGGTCGTGCCGGGCACGACCGTTTCGGCAACCGACAGCGAGCAGACCGACAAGCTCGGCACCCGCGGCTTCTTCGCCCAGGACACGTTCCATCTGACCAACTGGCTGTCGGTCGTCGGGGGCGTGCGCTGGATGGAATACGAACAGCTCGCCGGCAAAGGCCGGCCCGCCTTCGTCACGAACACCAATTTGTCGGGCGACAAGGTGCTGCCGCTCGGCGGCGTCATCGTCAAGCTGAACGATCAGCTCTCGTATTACGTGAGCTATACGCAGTCGCTGAAGCCGACCTCAACCATCGCGGCGTTCACCGGCGGTTTCATCGTCGACTCCACCATTGCGCCCGAAGAGGGAACGCAGTGGGAGACCGGCCTGAAGTTCGATGTCAACAAGCGGCTGTCGGGCACCCTGGCATTCTACGACATCGAGAAGAAGAATGTGCTGGTGCTGGATGATCTCGGCGGCGGCAAGTCGACGGGGCGCACGTCCGGTGCGGCCCGGTCGCGCGGCGTCGAATTGGACGTGACCGGCAAGCTGACCGATCAATGGAGCATGATCGGCAGTTACGGCTATACCGACGCACGCCTGATCAACGATCCCGTTGTCGGCAACGCCAAGCTGCTGAACGCTGCCATGAACACGGCTTCGCTCTATCTTGTGTACGATTTCGGCGATGCGCTGCCCGGACGCCTGCGGCTCGGCGGCGGCGCGCACTATGTCGGCGACCGGCCGGGCGACTCCCTCAACACGTTCTTCCTGCCGGCCTACACCGTCGCCGACGTCTTTGCGACCTACGACACCAAGGTCGACAATTTGCCGGTAACCTATCAGCTCAATGTCAAGAACCTGTTCGACAAGGTCTATTATACGTCTACCACCGGAAACGCTCTGAACGTCGCCATTGGCGACGCGCGCCGGGTGTCTCTGTCGGCAACGGTGAAGTTCTAGCGATGGCCGCGCGGCGCGAGGAAGCCGATCTGCAGGTCGTGCGGACCGGAAAGGCTGGCGCCGATGCGTGAGTCCTGGCGCGCGATCAAGGCGATCCTGCTTCAGGTCCATTCCATCGCCGGCCTCGTGCTCGCGCTGCTGCTTGCCTTGATCGCGCTGACCGGCGCGATCATGAGTTTCGAGGACGAGATCGTCGATCAGATGAATGCCGGGATCATGCGGGTCACGCCGCGTTCGGCTCCCGCGCTGACGCCGGACGGACTGATCGCGCGCCTGAAGGCCGCACAGGATGTTGGTCACGTTTCCGCCGTCACGCTGTCGAGCGACCCGTCCGCGGCGGTGCGTCTCCGCTTCGCTCGCGACGAGCAGGGCGCGCGGGCGTCCTCGCTTTATGTCGACCCCTATGACGCGCGCGTGCTGGGCTCGCCGCGCGGCGAGGAGTTTTTCGCGACCGTGCGCCGGCTGCACCGCTGGCTGCTCATCCCCGGCGACGCCAAGGGCTGGGGACGCCAGATCACCGGCGTGGCCGCGCTCGGCCTCATCGTCATGCTGGTGTCGGGCCTCGTGCTGCGCTGGCCGCGGCGTGCCGGCAGCGTGAAGACGTGGCTGAAGCCAAATCTCGTGCTCACTGGCCGCGGTCTGCATCGCTCGCTGCATGCGGTGATCGGCACCTGGGTCCTGCCGGTCTATCTGGTGATGACGCTGACGGGGCTGTGGTACTCGTTCGACTGGTACAAGGATGGCGTCGTCTGGCTGCTGTCGCGTCCACAAGTCACTGCTGCGAAGATGCAGCCCATGATGCCCACAAAGGCGTTGCGTGCCGCCGGCGTCAGCGAGACGGCACAGCCGATCGGCTTTGATCGCGCGTGGGCCGCCTTCCTGCACGAAGAGGGCAGCCGTTTCTCCAAGGCGTTGCTGACGCTGCCCGCCGGTCCGGGCACGGTGATCCGAGTCCGGTCGTGGGGGAAGGATTCCACGCTCGACACCACGCGCGACGAATTCCGCATCGATGCCGTCACCGGTCAGCTGGTCTCCGCGGAACGCTACGCCGACAAGACGTTCGGCGAGAAGATCATCGCAAACGTCCTCGACATCCATCGCGGCGCATTTCTGGGCTGGCCCGGCAAGCTCGCCTTCATGCTCGCAGCCGCGCTGATGCCGCTGTTCGCGGTCACCGGCGTCTTGCTCTATCTGTCGCGCCGCAAGCTGCGCCGCCCGGCCCAGCCGCCGCTCGGGCGGCTCGTGCCGGGCGAGTGAACGGGCGAACCGCTTCGACAGGGTTTGGAGCCGCTTGGGCGACCCGCCGTCGTCATGTCACTTCGCCTGCATGCGCCGTTCGTCGATGACGACGTCGTTGTTGACGGCGTAGACGAAGCAGCCGCCATCCCGGCCGTTCCGCGCGGGATCGCTGTTACATTTCGCCAGCGCCGAGGTCTGGGCGTCCTTCAGGCTGGGGTCCCCTGCCGAGAGGAACAGCTTGCCCCAGGGATGTATCGCGATCGCCTTGGGCTCCATGGCCTTGTCGTAGTTCTGCACTTCAGGGCGCTGCCGAGTGACCCGCCGGATGATCGGAATCTGGGACAGATCATACTTGCCCGCATAATGCAGACGCGGCATGTCTCGCGCTGTCAGTTCACCTTCCGCGACGATCTCCTCGTTCACCGCCAGCAGGGCGCACGGCTTGCCGTAGCGGAGCTGACAGGCTTCCAGTGCGCGGTCGCCTGTCACCGAAGCGTCGTCCTGTTCGCAGGTACGAAAGTAGCTTGCGTGGACCAGCTCCACGGCCTGTCCCTTGTTGGGTTTGCAGGCGACGTAGTCCTTGATCAGCGTGTCGCGGACGAAGCCGAACACGGTCGGCGTCGTCGCTGCTATGATCGACGCCATCGCCCGCTCGAATTGGGACTTGCGCTCCGCATTGGTCAACGCGGCCATGGCCGCACCCGGAAGCACCAGAAACGCCACCAGGAATTTTATGGTTCGCATGCTGCCCCTCCCCAACGCGCGAATCGGAACTTTACCCGCCCCGCGCCCGCGGACAACATGCTTCTTTTCAGCAGCTCCACGGGATTGCATGCCGCAGAGTGGGAGGGCATACCAGCCCGTCGGGCTGGTCAAGCGGTCCGCAATCGGCCAAAAGCGCGCTGTTCAAACTTCGAAGGCTGCATGTCCGATGAAGCTCACCACCGTCACCCCCGCCGACATCCGCCGCGCGCTGCTGCTCCGCGAGGAGATAGCGCTGCTCGATCTCAGGCACGAGGCTGGTTTCGCGACGGGACATCCGTTGTTCGCGGCGAACATGGCCGCGGACCGGATCGAGATCGAAGCCGAGGTCAGGCTGCCGCGCAAGGACGTGGCGATCGTGCTCTATGATGACGGCGAGGGCCTCGTGACTGCCGGCGCCGAGCGGCTCGCCGCGCTCGGCTTTACCAATATCAGCGCGCTCGATGGCGGGCTGAAGGCCTGGCGCGCGGCCGGCTATCAGGTGTTCGAGGACGTCAACTCCTACTCCAAGGCCTTTGGCGAGCTGGTCGAATCGCGCAGGCACACGCCCTCGTTCAGTGCCGACGAGGTGGCAAAACTCATCGCGGACAAAGCCAACATCGCCATCCTCGACGTCCGCCGCTTCGACGAATATGCCACCATGAACATTCCGGGCTCGGTCAGCGTGCCCGGCGCCGAGCTGGTGCTGCGGGCAGGGCAGGCGGCACCCGATGCCGACACCACCATCATCGTCAATTGCGCCGGCCGCACCCGCTCGATCATCGGTACCCAGTCGCTGATCAATGCCGGCGTGCCCAACAAGGTCCGGGCACTGCGCAACGGTACCATCGGCTGGACGCTGGCGCGGCATACGCTCGACCATGGTGCCGACCGGCGCGGCGCGATCGGGCCGTTCGAGGGTGGGCCGGCCAATGCGCGCGACGTCGCCTATCGCGCCGGCGTCCGCCATATCGGCGCGAGCGAGATGGCTGCGCTTGTCGCGCAGACCGATCGCACGCTCTATCGTTTCGACGTGCGCGACGCCGAGGAATTTGCAGCCGGCCATCTCCCCGGCTTCCGCCACTATCCCGGCGGCCAGCTCGTCCAGGAAACCGACATGGCCGCGCCGGTGCGCGGCGCGCGCATCGTGCTGACCGACGACAAGGGCGTCCGCGCCGACATGACGGCGTCCTGGCTCGCGCAGATGGGTTGGGAGGTCTATGTGCGCGAAGGCGGCTATGACGGCGCGCTCGAAATCGGTCCGCCGCACGTCCTGCCCAAGCCCGACCCGGCCCACCGCTACCGCCGCCCCTATGAGGGCACCGGCGTCGCCGAGCGCGCGATGCAGGCCTATCTCGACTGGGAATACGGCCTCGTCGACCAATTGCGTCTTGACGGAACGCACGGGTTTTACGTCATCTGACGCTGATACCGTCACCCCCGCGCAACGGCGTAGCCGTTGTCGCTGAGGTGGCCGCTCCTTCAGCGGCCCTCGAAGGGCGACGGCCCAGCTGGGGCCGTTCATCCTTCGAGGCTCCCCACGCGACGCTTTGCGTCGCATGGCTCGCACCTCAGGATGACGGAAGAAAGTAGTGGGATGCCAAGCAGGTCTATCCCACGCCATCTTCTCCCCGTATCCAACCCCTATTGTGCTGCGCATCCCCCGCGGTCTAAGAGCTGCGGCAAAGCTGTGACCCACGGAGATCTTATGCCAGCCCCAGGCCAAAGCCCTGAGCGGAACGCGAAGGCGCTGCTGCTCGAAGGCGTCAATGACAGCGCCGTGGACCTGTTCAGAAGCGCAGGTTTCACCAATGTCGAGCGCCTGACCAAGGCGCTGGACGGCGAGGATTTGCGGCGGGCGCTCAAGGGCGTGTCGCTGCTCGGCATCCGCTCGCGCACCCAGATCACCGACGAGGTGCTGGAAGCGGCCGACCAGCTTCTCGCGGTCGGCTGCTTCAGCGTCGGTACCAACCAGGTCGATCTGCTGGCGGCGCGCAAGCGCGGCATTCCGGTGTTCAACGCGCCGTTCTCCAACACGCGCAGCGTCGCCGAGCTCGTGATCGGCGAGATCGTGATGCTGCTGCGGCGCATCTTCCCGCGCTCGGTGTCGGCCCATGAGGGCGGCTGGGACAAGTCGGCGACCGGCAGCCGCGAGGTGCGCGGCCGCACCCTCGGCATCATCGGCTACGGCAATATCGGCTCGCAGCTCTCGACGCTGGCGGAGGCGATCGGCATGCGCGTGATCTATTTCGACCGCACCGACAAGCTCCGCCACGGCAACACCGAGCCGGTCGAGAAGCTGGAAGAGCTGCTGGCGCAGAGCGACGTCGTCAGCCTGCACGTGCCGGAGACGCCGGAGACCGCTGGCATGATCGGCGAGAAAGAGCTGCGGGCGATGAAGCCCGGCTCCCTCCTGATCAACAACAGCCGCGGCACCGTCGTCGATCTCGATGCGCTGGCGGCTGCTCTGCGCGACGGCCATCTCGCGGGCGCCGCCATCGACGTGTTTCCGGTCGAGCCGTCCTCGAACTCGGACCGCTTCAAGAGCCCGGTGCAGGGCCTCGGCAACGTCATCCTCACCCCGCATATCGGCGGCTCGACCGAGGAGGCGCAGGAGCGCATCGGCGGCGAGGTGGCGCGCAAGCTGGTCGACTTCTTCATCACCGGCTCGACCACGGGGGCGGTGAATTTTCCGGAGGTGCAACTGCATCTGCGTCCCTCCGGCGCGCGCTTCAGCCACGTCCATCGCAACGTGCCGGGCATGCTGCGCCGGCTCAACGAGGTCTTCCTCCAGCGCGACATCAACATCGCCGCGCAATATCTGGAGACCTCCGGCGACCTCGGTTACGTCGTGCTCGACGCCGACCTCGGCGGCCAGGATTCAGGTGCGCTGCTGGAGCAGATCCGCAGCCTCGAAGGCACGGTCGGCGCGCGGCTGGTGTTCGAGCATTAGCGCTGCATTGACGGCCGGCCGGAGGTCGCCTTGAATGCGGCCTCCTGGCGGAGCAAGCAAGAACAGACAACGCAGGGGGAAACGATGGCGCGCAGGATTGCGAAGCTATGTGTGTGGCTCGTCGGCGCGGCTGCAGCGATGGGGGCAGGCTCCGTGTCGGCGGCGACGCTGGCCGAGGATGCGGACACCGTCTGCAAGGGCCTCGTCGGCGACACTGACGCCGTGAAGATCGATTCGGCGACGTTGCTGGCGCCCTCGCAATTGGCCGTCGCCGAACGCGGCCCGACGCCGTCGGGGCGTGTCACGCCCGCCAATCCCGGCTTCTGCAAGGTGCTCGGCCATATCGATCCCAGCGATCCCAAGGCGCCGCCGATCAAATTTCAGGTCAACTTGCCCGTCGAATGGAACGGCCGCTCGCTGCAATATGGCGGCGGCGGATTCAACGGCGTGTTGATCACGGGCCTGGCGCTGCCGCCGGCCTATCCCCTGGACAAGCCATCGCCGCTCGCGCGCGGCTTCGTCACCTACGGCACCGATTCCGGTCATGAGTCAAAGCCCGGCGAGCCGCCGCAACTGTTCGCGCTCAACGACGAAGCCTTCGAGAATTTCGCCCATCGTGCCTACAAGAAGGTGCGCGATGCCGCCGTTGCGCTGATGCAGCGCGCCTACGGCAAGAAGCCGGAGAAAATGTACTTCATGGGTTCGTCCGAAGGCGGGCGCGAAGGCCTGACGATGGCACAGCGTTACCCCGACGATTTCGACGGCATCTTTGCCCGTGTGCCCGTCATCAACTGGGTCGGATTGCAGCATGCCGGCACGCGTTCGGGGCTCGTGACCATGGGCGACGGCTGGATCAATCCGGCCCAGGTGAAGCTGGTCGGCGATGCCGTGCGAGCGGCTTGCGACAAGGCCGACGGCTCCGACGACGCGCTGGTGCAAAATCCCGTCGCCTGCAAGGCGGCGTTCAAGGCGGAGGCGCTGCGTTGTGCGAGCGGCATGACCGGCGATCAGTGCCTCACCGACGCGCAGATCAAGGCGATCGACACCCTGCATGCGACCTACAAATTCCCGTTCACGCTCGCCAACGGTCTCGACGATTATCCGGGCTGGGGCGTGTCGGGCGAGGACACGCCGGCGGTTGGCCCGACCGGCGGCTGGGTCGCGTGGTGGCTCGGCACGGCGCCTCCCGCGCAGCCGCCTGCGCCCAACAACGGCATCGCCTGGATCTACGGCGCCGGCGGCATCCAATATGTGTTCGCGCGCGATCCCAGGCTCGACGTGACGACCTATAAGCCGGAAGAGCACAAGGCGCGGCTGCTCGAGGTCTCCGGCCTGATGGATTCCACCGACCCCGATCTCAGCCGCTTCCGCGCCCGCGGCGGCCGGCTGATCATGCTCGAGCACATGGCTGACTATGCGCAGAGCCCCTATGCCGGCATCCGCTATTTCGAGAACGTCGAGCGCAAGCTCGGCAAGGTCGAGACGGCCGAGTTCGCGCGGCTCTACACCGCGCCCGGGGTCGACCACGTCGGCTCCGGCGCGCCGGCCAATGTCGACATGCTGAGCGCGCTGGTCGACTGGGTCGAAAAGGGCAAGGCGCCCGGCGACCTCGAAGTCGCCGAGCAGAAGGTCGAGGCGCCGTCGTTTGCAACGCTTCGCGCGCTGCCGCTGTGCCGCTGGCCAGCGTGGCCGCACTACAGGTCCGGCCCGGTGACGGAGGCGGCGAGCTTCACCTGCGCGCCGTGAGGTCCGGATTTCACCTTTCCGCGTGCGGGGGAGGCGACGACCTTAATGCGCCGGCCCGCCGGCCGCCTTCACGCGGCGCGTCAGCAGCACTGCGATCGCGGCGAGCACCAGCACCACGCCGATCACGGCAAACGTATCGGAGTAGCCCATCACCAGCGCCTGGCGCTTCACGGTCTTGCCGAGCGCGATGATGGCCTGCTCGCGCGCGGCGTTGGGATCGGGCACGCCGTGCGCCATGAAGTAGTCGGTCATCTGCGCGATCCGGGTGCGGACTTCCTCGCGGCCAAGCGTGACCGACTGGCCGATGATGTTGGAGTGGAACTGCTCGCGTTTGGTGATGATGGTGGCGAGCGTCGCCGTGCCGATCGCGCCGCCCAGGTTGCGGAACATGTTGCTGATGCCGGAGGCCGCTGCCGCATCCTGTGGCGCGATGCCGCCGGTCAAGACCGAGGTCAGCGGCGTCAGCACCATGGCTTGTCCCACGGCGCGCACGATGTTCGGGATCCAGAGCTGGTCGCCGGCATAGTCCGGCGACATCGCCGTGTTCATGAAGCAGCTGTAGGCGAAGATCAGAAGCCCGGTGATCGCGATATAACGCGTGTCGAAGCGCTGCATCAGTTTCGGGATCAGCGGGATCAGCACGAGCTGGGGCAGGCCGGTCCATGCCAGCACGTTGCCGATCTGCTCGGCATTGTAGCCCTGCGCCTGGCCGAGATAGGCGGGCAGCATGTAGACCGAGCCGAACAGCGCGAACCCGACCATGGTCATGGCAATGGTACCGAAGCCGAAATTGCGTTGGGTCAGCAGGCGCAACCGGATCAGCGGCTTCTCGATCGTGAGCTCGATCGTGATGAACAGCGTGAGGCTGACGGCTGCAATCACCGCCAGCTTGATGATGAGGGGTGAGGAAAACCAGTCGTCCTTGTTGCCTTCCTCGAGCACGGCTTGCAGCGCCGACAGACCGATCGCCATGGTGACGATGCCGGCCCAGTCGCCCTCCTTCAGAAGGCCGAGCTGCATCTTCTGCCGCTCCAGCGTCAGATAGAGCGCGGTCACCATGACAGCGGTCGGGATCACGTTGACGAAGAAGATGGTGCGCCAGCCGTAGTTTTCCGTGAAATAGCCGCCGATGGTCGGACCGATCGCCGGCGCAAAGGTGACCGACAGCGCGAAGATCGCGAGCCCGACGGGCTGCTGCGGCTTCGGCAGTTTGGTCAGCACCAGCGTGAACGCCATCGGGATCAGCACGCCACCGGCAAAGCCCTGCAAGCCGCGCATCGCGATCATCGACGGCAGATCGTGGGTGAAGGCGCAGGCGAGAGAAAAGGCAGCAAACAGCACCGCGCTCGCCAGCATGTAGCGGCGGAACGAGAACACGCGGCTCAGATAGTCGGTCAGCGGGATCACGATGATCTCGCCGATCAGATACGACGTCGAGATCCAGGAGCCGTTGTCGGCGCCGGTGCCGATGCCGCCCTCGATGTTGAGCAGCGAGGCGTTGGTGATCTGGATGTTCAGGATCGCCATGAACGAGCCGATCATGGCCGCGAGCACGGCGATCCAGGTTGGGAGGCTCGCCCGGTTCGGATCGCTGGCGGCGCGATCAGGCGTCGCGGCCGGTGTTGCGGGCGTCGAAAGTGAGAGGCTGTTTGACATGGCACGACCCTCCGGAGACGAGCTTCGCTTTGGGCGTCACGGCCGTATTCGCGGTCCGCGCGGTCGAACGTGTTGCAATGGTCGGGATCACGGACATGCCGGGCCGGAGCGCAATTGCAGGCCCGTGCCGGGCGTCGAGCGCGATCTTGACGGGGATTCGCTGCACCACCTTGGTGAAATTGCCGGTGGCGTTGTCGGGCGGCAGCAGCGCGAATTCCTGGCCGCTTGCGGGCGCGATGGAATCGACATGGCCGTGCACGATTTGGCCCGGGAACATGTCGACCTCGATATCGACGGCCTGTCCCACCTGCACATGCGTCAGCTGCGTCTCCTTGAAATTGGCGACGACATAGGCGCCTTCGGCGGGAACGATCGCCATCAGCTGCGTGCCGGCCTGCACGAACTGGCCGATGCGCAAGGAACGGTTGCCGACCACCCCGTCGATCGGTGAGACCACATTGGTGTAGCCGAGGTTCAGCTCGGCCTGGTGCTGCACGGCATCCGCGCGGGCGGCTGCCGCCTTGGCTTGCACGATCTCGGCCTTGAGCAGATCGATCTGCTTGAAGGCCGAAGCGAGGTTCGCGTTGTCGCGCTCGAGCGTTGCCTGCGCCGACGCGATGCGCGATTGAGCCTGCTGCGCGTTCTGGAGGCTGCCGGAGCCGGTGGCGGCGAGATCGGTGTAGCGCTTGTTGTCTTGCGCGGCGAAGGTGAGGTTGGCCTGGTCGACGTCGAGCGTGGCGCGTGCGGCCTTGATCACCGCCTGCTGCACGTCGAGCTGCGCTTCCTTGCTGGAAATCGTGGCGTTCGCGGCCTGGACATCGGCGCGGGCCTGGTCGAGCGCGACGCGGAAGTCGCGGTCATCGATCCTCGCCAGCACCTGGCCGGCCTTCACATGCTCGTTATCGGCGACCAGGACCCGATCGAGATAGCCGCTGACCTTCGGCGCCATGGTGGTGTTGTCGGCCTTCACATAGGCGTCATCGGTGGAGACGAGGTACTGCCCAACGGTCCAGTAATCGTAGCCGTACCAGCCTGCGCCAGCCAGCGCGACGACAGCGACGCCCGCCAGCAACAGCTTGCGAAGGTTCAGCTTTCCCTGGCGCGCCAGGGGTGGCGCGGCGGGTAGAACGCCCGCAGGAGCGTTGGCGGGAACGGCGGTCTGGGCATTGGCAAGTGGGGCGGTATGGACGGTCATGGCCGGCTACCCTAATTAGGAAACTTGACGGTTTCCAAAATAGGACTAGCTTTAGGACTGTCAATGGAATGACAGGCATCATGTTATAACATGGCTCAGGCAAAACCATCCACTGAATGCCGTCCGCGCGGACGACCGCCAATTCGCAGCGACGAGGAGACGAAGCAGATCGTCTTCGACGCCGCGCGGCATGCCTTCGCCGTCGACGGCTACGCCGCGACCAGCACCGAAGGGCTGGCGCGCAGTGCGGGCATCTCCACCAAGACGCTCTATCGCCTGTTTCCCGCCAAGGCCGCGCTGTTCGAGGCGATGTGCGCGGATCGGCTCGAGCGACTGCTCGCCGACATCCACCTGCAGGCGGACGACGAGGTCGACATCGAAACGGGCCTGCGCGCCGCGTTGCTCGCCTGCGCCGATCTCGCGCTCGATCCGGACGTCGTGGCATTGCAGCGCATGGTGCTGCAGGAGTCTGCCGCATTCCCGGAGCTCGCCGCCAACTTCTACAAGAATGGCATCTCACGCACCGTCAAAGCGCTTGCCGGCTGGCTGCGCGCTCAGGTGAAGAAGAAGCTGATCGCGCTCGACGATGTCGATGAGGCCGCCGGCATGCTGATCGGCATGATCGCGTCGGCGCCGCAGCGCGCGGCGATCTATGGCGGCCTCCCGTTGCTGTCGCGCAAGGACATTGAACGCCGCGCAAAAAGCTGTGCGGCGCTGTTCCTCGACGGCTGCCGCGGCACATCGACCTAGCCGCCGCCCTTTGACAACCCGATCAGCTTCGACTATATATTTCGCATGCGAAATAAAACGGCCGGCGCGGGGCATCATCGGCTGATCTACCTGTTGAGCGTTGCGCAGCGGCGCTTGCAGCGCTGGATGGCGGCGCAGCCTTCGAGCGAGGTCACGCCGGCCCAGGCGGGGCTGCTGTTCATCCTCGGCAAGCAGGACGGCGTGCTGATGGGTGAGGCGGGCACGGCGCTCGATCTGGGGCCAGCCGGCATTTCCGGCCTCGTCGACCGCACGGCAGCTGCAAAACTGATCGAGCGGCGGGCCGATCGCGAGGACGGGCGCGCCTGGCGCGTCTGGCTGACGCCGAGGGGCCGCGCAGCGCTCGCAGAGGCGAAGGCCAACGCGGCACAGGTCAACGCGGCGTTGACGGACGGATTCACCAGTGCGGAGATCGACATCGTCGCGCGCTGGCTGACGAGCATTCAGGACAAGTTTCCAAGAGAACTTTCGAGTGAGCTTTCAACAGAACCTTCAAGAGAGCTTTCAAGAGATTTAGAGGAATAGAGGAGAGACCCATGACAGAGCACGTCCGGACCGAGAACGACGGCGGAATCCTCACGCTCACGCTGGCGCGCCCCGACAAGAAGAACGCACTGACGGATGCGATGTACGGCAAGCTCGCCGACAGCATCGAATCCGCCGAGTTCGATCCGTCCACTCGCGTGATCCTGATCCGCGGCGAAGGCGACATGTTCACCGCCGGCAATGACGTCGGCGAATTCGCCGCGGTCGCAGCCGGCAAGTCGGAAGGCAGCCGCAACGTCGTGCGCTTCATCCAGTCGCTGGCGCGCTGCACCCGGCCCTTGGTTGCCGCGGTGCAGGGCCGCGCCGTCGGCGTCGGCACCACGATGCTGCTGCATTGCGACCTCGTCGTGCTTGCCGACAACGCGCAATTGTCGACGCCCTTCGTCAGCCTTGCGCTGGTGCCGGAAGCCGCCTCCAGCCTGCTGATGCCGGCGCGCATCGGCTATGCGCGGGCCTACGAGATGTTCGCGCTGGGCGAGACGGTGCCGGCCAGATCCGCGCTGGAATGGGGGCTCGCCAACCGCGTGGTGCCGCTCGACAGGCTCGATGCCGAAGCGCTTGCGCTGGCGCAGCGTCTTGCCCGTCAGCCGGCCGGCGCGCTCACCGCCACCAAGAAGCTGATGCGCAATGGCGAGGCGCTGGTCGCGCAGATGAATGCCGAGGGCGAGCAGTTCGGACTGCGCCTGCGCACCGCCGAGGCGCGCGAGGCCTTCACCGCTTTCGCCGAGCGCCGCCCGCCGGATTTCACCAAGGTCGCGTGATATCCGGGCTGCATGAGGGTTCGTCGGGCCGGGAGCTCACGGCAATTCGATTAAAACCTTAACGAAACATTGGCATGTCGCGGGGCAAGCTGGCGCTCGAAAAATAGGCCCCCGACCCAGGCCCCCGGCACCATGGCAATGTTTAAGAAATCGGTAAGTTCGCTCCTCCTGACGTTGATGGCGCTGCTGGCCGCCGGTGCGCTGGCCAGCACGGCGATCCAGATGGTCGGGGCGTTCGGCCGTTACAGCGACAGTCTCGAGACCGCGCGGCTCGCCGCCGCCGACAAGGCAATCTTCCATGGCGTGCTGGCGCTGCGCAACAATCGCGGCGATGCGCAGAGCGCGATCCTCGGCGAGGACGATCCGCGCGCCAAACTCGGCGACGCGGAAAAGGCCGAGCAAGCAGGCTATGACGCGATCGGCGCAGCGCTCGCCACCATCGATTTTGCCCGCCGCGACGAACTCGCGAGCGCGCTGAAGCAGCGCTGGGGCGAAGCCGCACCGCAATTCCAGCTGTTCTACGACGAAGCCAAGCGCCCGCGCGCCGAACGCAAGATCGAGCGGACCAACTCCTGGTATGATGCCGTCACCAAGGTGATCGACACGGCCAACCTCGCCTCCACCGCGGTGTCGAACCGTGCCTGGATGGACGACCCCTTCATCGCCCGCATGATCCAGGTCCGGCGCTTCGCCTGGCAGGTGCGCGACCGTTATGGAATCCATTGTTCGTCCCTTCGTTCGAACGTCAACAGCAGCAAGCCGCTCGACGACGCTCAGAAGCGGTCAGTGGCGCAATGGGATGGCACGATCGCCTCCGGCTGGGCGGGCATGGCCGAGTTGCTGGCTGCGCCCGACGTGGCTGCGGGGCTGGTTACGGCAGCGACGGACGCGAAGGCCAAGACCGACGGTGTCCTCAAGCAGATCGGCGAGCTCACCAGGAACTTCGACGGCAGCGGCAAGCCGGCGATGCCCGCCTCGGAATGGAATGCGCTGTGTCAGTCACCCTTCGCGTCCATCGTCGCGGTGGCGAACCAGGCGCTCGACCAGTCGATCGTCCGGGCGGAGACGGTGCAGGCCAAGGCGCTCACCAATCTCGTCGTGCAGTCGCTCGCGTTCCTGCTCGCGCTGGCCGTGACCCTGGCCGGCGTATACGTGGTGCGCAATCGCCTGATGCGCCCGGTGCGCGCCATCCTGGATGCCATCGCCAAGATCAGTGCCCGCGACTACGCGACGCCCGTTCCGCAATCCAGACATCCCGACGAGTTCGGCACCATGGCAGCCGCGCTCGAAAGCCTGCGCGAGAGTGCGGCGACCGCGGAACGCCTGGGCCAGGAACGCGAATCGCAGCAGGCGCTCCAGCTCGCCCGCTCCGGCACCGTCGATGCGGCCTGCCGCAGCTTCGACGACACCGTGCAAGCCGTCATTCAAAGCGTTGCGGCGTCGACAAAGGAGCTCGATGCCACCGCGACCGACGTGCGCTCGCTGGTTTCGGAATCGAGCAGCCAGACCGCGGCGGTCTCCTCCTCCGCGGAGCAGGCCACCAATAATCTCGAGACCATCGCGGCCGCGACCGAGGAACTCTCCGCGTCCGTCGGCGAGATCTCCGCGCAGGTGCAGGCCAGCGCCCGCGAGGCCCGCGAAGCCGTGTCGCAGGCAGCGCAGACCAATGCGACGGTCGAGATCCTCGATCAGACCGCCAGCCGCATCGGCGAGGTCGTGAAGATGATCAACGCCATTGCGGGGCAGACCAATCTCCTGGCGTTGAACGCCACCATCGAAGCGGCGCGCGCGGGCGAGGCCGGCCGTGGCTTCGCCGTGGTCGCCGGCGAGGTCAAGAGCCTCGCCGCGCAGACGGCGACGGCGACGGAAGAGATCTCCCGCCAGGTCGCGGAGATCCAGGGTGCGACGGGCCAGGCGGTCACTGCCATCCGCGCGATCGGCGGCGCGATCAGCGGCATCGACGAGAAGATGACGGCGATCGCCGCCGCCGTCGAACAGCAGCGCGCGGCCACCACCGAAATCTCCCGCAACTTCCAGCAGGCCGCGCAGGGAACCCGCGAGGTCACCGACACCATCGGCAGCGTCGCCAGGCTCAACCAGGAGACGGGCAATGCCGGCTCGGTGCTGTCGGTGTCCGTCAAGAAAATGTCGGCCGACGCCGATCGTCTCCGCGTCGCGGTCGAGGGCTTTTTGGGCGCGGTGAAGACCGCATAGCTTCGACAATCTTCCATCTCCACGTCGCGCGATCGGCATTGCCGCGGATGCGCGCGGCGGGTACATCTGTGACGCCGCGCGGGGCCGCGGCAGATGTAAGAGATATCAGGGATGGAGAGTTCGATGCCGGTCACGCCACAACACAAGGCCCAGCGCCCCTATCGCGGCGTGTTCCCGGTCGCACCCACCATCTTCGACGAGCGCGGCGAGCTCGATCTCGATGGCCAGCGGCGCTGCATCGATTTCATGATCGATGCCGGCTCGAACGGTCTGTGCATTCTCGCCAATTTTTCCGAGCAGTTCGTGCTCACGGATGCCGAGCGCGAGACCGTGATGCATGCGGTGCTGGAGCATGTCGCGGGCCGCGTTCCCGTGATCGTCACCACCACGCATTTCAGCTCGGCCGTCTGTGCCGCGCGCAGCCAGCAGGCCGAGGCGGCCGGTGCTGCCATGGTGATGGTCATGCCGCCCTATCACGGCGCAACCTTCCGCGTGCCCGAGAAAGGCGTCGTCGAGTTCTTCAAGGTGCTGTCGGGCGCGATCAACATTCCGATCATGATCCAGGATGCGCCTGTCGCCGGCACGCCGCTGTCGGTCGAGCTGCTCGCGCGGCTGGCGCGCGACTTCTCCAACATCCGCTATTTCAAGATCGAGGTGCCGGGTGCGGCTGCAAAGCTGCGCAGCCTGATCGAGATGGGCGGCAGCGATATCGAGGGTCCCTGGGACGGCGAGGAGGCGATCACGCTGCTCGCCGATCTCGATGCCGGCGCCACCGGCGCGATGACCGGCGGCGGCTATCCCGACGGCATCCGCCAGATCGTCGATCCTTATTTCGCCGGCAAGCGCGAGGAAGCGAAAGCCGCCTACGAACGTTGGTTGCCGCTGATCAATTACGAAAACCGCCAATGTGGCCTGATCGCCTGCAAGGCGATGATGCAGGCCGGGGGCGTGATCAAGTCGGACACGGTGCGGCATCCGCTCCAACCGCTGCACCCGGCGACGCGGGCCGGGCTGCTGGAGTTGGCGAAGGAACGCGATGCGCTGGCGTTGCGGTGGGGGAAGTAGGGGCTGCCGTCGTCCCGGACAAGCGCGCCCCGACCTCCCCGTGCGCAATTGCGCACTAGGCCGGGACGACACTGAGTGTGAGGTGCGGTGCGAGGTCCGCACCCTGGCCTGATCCCGCCAGCTTCCATCTGGCTGAAGGCGTCGAATTAACGCGGTTCGGGCGGTTTCCCGCAGCCCGGCGATGACATATTGTACGCTCGCCAACCAGGGCCGCGGAGCAACTCGAGACATCGCGCAACAACTCTTCATTATGCCGCTATTCCGAACCAGGTTGGTGCGAACCGACGAAACAGGGAGGCAGTGCCATGACGATGAGGCCGGATCCCACCTTTCATGCATCGCCCAAGCTTGCGATGGAAGCTCCTGCGGAGAACTTTGCCTACACGTTGCTGCTCAGTCCGGATTTCTCAAAACCGGATGCTCTCGCGGTCATCGACGTCAAGCCGGGATCGCCGACCTACAGCCAGATCGTCCACACCGTGACGATGCCCAACAAGGGCGATGAGTTTCATCACTTCGGCTGGAATGCCTGCTCCTCCGCCTTGTCGCCGCTCACTGGGCATGCCTTCATCGAGCGGCGCTATCTCATCATCCCCGGGCTGCGCTCGTCGCGAATCTACATCATCGATACCAAGCCCGATCCGACCAAAGCCAAGATCCACAAGATCATCGAGCCTGAGGAAGTCTTCAAGAAGACCGGCTACTCGCGGCCGCATACCATCCATTGCGGGCCGGACGGCGTCTATGTGAGCACGCTCGGCGGCGGCGGCAAGGACGGCACCAACGGGCCTCCAGGCGTCTTCATCATGGATTGCGAGACGTTCGAGGTCCTTGGACGGTGGGAGATCGACCGCGGTCCGCAGACGCTGCACTATGATTTCTGGTGGAACCTGCCGCGCGACTACATGGTGACGAGTGAATGGGCGTTGCCGCCTCAGTTCGAGAACGGGATTGTCCCGGAAGATCTGCTGGCGAACAAATATGGCCATCGTCTCCACTTCTGGGATCTCCGCGCCCGTCGCAACGTGCAAACCATCGACCTCGGCGCCAATCATCAGATGGCGCTGGAGGTACGGCCGGCGCACGATCCGGTTCGCGAATACGGCTTCGTAGGCGTTGTGGTCGATACCACGAATCTCGAAGCCTCGATCTGGACCTGGTGGCGCGAAGGCGGAAAATTCCATGCGGAGAAGACGGCGACGATCCCCCCCGAGCCTGCGCCAAAGGAGAAGCTCCCGCCGCTGCTCCAGGGCTTTGGCGCCGTGCCGCCGCTGGTGACCGACATCGACCTGTCGATGGATGATCGTTTTCTCTATGTCTCGTGCTGGGGCACGGGTGAAATGCGCCAGTACGACGTGAGTGATCCGCGAAAGCCGAAGCTTGCTGGCTCGGTTCATATCGGCGGCATCGCGCGCCGCACCCCCCATCCGAACGGCAAGGCATTTGCGGCCGGGCCACAGATGGTCGAGATTAGCCGCGACGGCAGGCGCGTGTACTGGACCAATTCGCTCTATTCCACCTGGGATGACCAGTTCTATCCCGATGGCGTTCCGGGTGTGGAAGTCATGGCCAATGTCGGTCGCAATGGTGGCCTCGAGCTCGACAAGAACTACTTCGTGAGCTTCCCCGACGGATATCGTGCGCACCAGATCCGGCTGGAGGGCGGCGATTGTTCGACGGACTCCTTTTGCTACCCGTCGGCCTAGATTGGGCACACGCGAGCCTCGGCTGGCTGTGGCTCGCTCTTGTTGCGAGCGGTCTCTATCACGGGGTCAATCCGGGAATGGGCTGGCCGCTCGCCGTTTCGGCCGGGCTCATGGACAAGAGCCCGCGCGCGCTCTTTCGTGCGTTGTGGGCTCTGGCGGCCGGACATCTCCTGGCAACACTTCTCGTGCTGCTGCCATTCGCATTCCTGCTCGTGCTGGCCGAGTGGCAGCGTTCGATCCAGCTCGGCACCAGCCTTCTCGTCATCGGCTTCGGCGTCTATCGGCTGGTCGAGCGGCGCCATCCGCGCGCGCTGGCACGAATTCCGCCAACGCAATTGGCGCTCTGGTCATTTGCCGTCGCCATTGCTCATGGCGCCGCCTTGATGCTCGTGCCGATCTATCTCGGGCTCTGCCAGGCCTTCGAACTCGATGCCGGCCATGAGGCCGCCGGCGCGCTGATGAAGGCGAGTCTCGGGATGGCGGTGCTGGTGTCTTTGGTGCACGTTGCCGCCATGGTCAGCGCCGGCGGATGTCTGGCCTGGCTGGTCTACCGCCATCTGGGATTGAGGTTCGTCTCGCGAAGCTGGTTCAATCTGGATGTAATCTGGGCGACCAGCCTCATTCTAGTTGGCGTTGTGGCGCTCGGCTTCAATCTCGCGAACTGGCACTGACGCTTACCGCGCCAACGCCCACTCACCGACGATGCGAAACCGCGCCTTGGCATCATCCTGCTTGAACAGCGCAATGCGATCGATCGCCAGCGTATCAAGCCCGAGCGCCGCAAACCGCGCGCGCAGCATCTCCAGGATCGGCCCGCGGCGCTCCGCGTCCAGCCGCCCCGTCAGCGTCATGTGGAAGCGGAACTCCTCCATCACGTAAGGGTAGCCCCAGCGATCGAGATAATCGCGCTGCCGCTCGCTGAGCTTCTCGGGCTTGCGCCGTGCGCGGTCTTCCGCCGTCAGCGCGGTGCGAAAGCCATCGAACGCGCGGACGCAATCAGCGGCGAGCTCTTGAAGCGTACCGACCGGCTCAGCCGGAATGACGGCGATGAAGCCGCTGATGGCATCGACGACCGGGCGGATCACCGGGACAGGCCGTGGCTTGCCGGCAAAGGTCGCGCAGGCCGCCAAAAGCTCCGCTTCGGTTTTGCCGGGCGCGAGCGCCATCGGCGCTTTCAGCGTGCCGTGAAAGCCGTATTTGCGGGGATCGGCGGCGACGTCGCGCCAGTCCGGCGCGAGATGCGATGCGTCGGCGGGAAAGGGCAGCTCGTTGCCGGTATAGGCATCGTAACCGAGCAACTCCGCGCCGAAGCGGGAGAGGGCGCTGTCGCTGCCTGCGGCAAAATAGATCGCGTAGCGGGAGGGGGCGGTCATCGTCCGAGCATAGCGGGTTTATGCCGCGACGACAGCTTCGCGCGGGGTGGCTGCCATGCCAAGCAACCGTGTCGCGTCGGCGAGATGCACGAGCTTGCCGCCTGATATCACGGCGATCAGCCGTGGCCGCAGCGGCACGCTGTCGTCGACCAGCAGAATGTCCGCGCGCCGTCCTTCCGCGAGCACGCCGCGGTCGGCAAGGCCGGTAGCGCGCGCGGGCGCGGCGGAGACCAGGTTCCAGGCCTTGGTCAGCGGCAACACGCCATCGGCGGCGAGGCGGAACGCAGCGAGCAGCTGCGCGGGATAGTAATAGTCCGATGCCAACACCGAGCAGAGCCCCTTGGCGATCATGTCGGATGCTTTGGTCCAGCCGGTGTGGCTGCCGCCGCGCACGACGTTCGGCGCGCCGTAAACGATGGCGTCACCGTGGCTTGCTGCCTCCCGCGCCGTCTCCTCGTTGACCGGAAACTCCGCGATCGCCACGCCCATCGCGCGAAAGCCCTGGCGCATCGCCGGTGTCGCATCATCATGCGAGAGCATCCGCACCTCGGCGGCGCGGGCCGTCGCGGCCAGCCGCGACACGGAAGCCGGCACATCCGCGGCGCGGGACATGATGTGTCCGACCAGCCGGTCGAAATCTTCGCTGGACAGGCCGGTGCGCTCGACCATGCGGTTGCGCTTACGGGGCTTGGCCATGTCCCCGACCGTGCCGTCCATGTGGTCGTTGAAGGCGAACAGGTCGACGCGGCCCTCAGTGAGCCACTGGCCGATCTCGGTTTCGGCGTCGAGATTGTAGGTCTCGTGGCGCAGGTGAAAGCGGGTGTCGGCCGCGAATTGCGGGCGCTGCCGTTCGATCGCCTCCATCAGGCCGCGCGCATTGTCGGCGCTGCGCAGGCCCGGCTCCCACGAACAGGTCGTGGCGTGAAACACCGTGGTGATGCCGTTGCTGATCGCCTGGCGGTCGCTGTCGGCGAGCGCCACGTCGATCGGGAAGTCGACCCCGGCGCGCGGCATCATCTGCCGCTCGAAGGCATCGCCATGCAGATCGACGATGCCAGGCAGCACCAGCAGGTCGCGCGCGTTGATCGCAAGCCGCGCCCGGCCGCGAGACGCATCGACCTCGGCGATGTCCTGTCCGGACAGGGCAAGCGAAGTCTCGACGAGCTCGGAGCCGATCAGGGTCCGGCCGCCCTCAAGGAAAATGTCTGTCACGCGACCGCGCTTCGTTTGCTGCCAAGAGAACTATTGAGAGAGCTTGCCCGTGCTTCATATGCCGCGAGGAAATCTTCAATCCCGAGCTTGCGGAAATCCGGCAGTGCTGCACGCAATTTGTCGTGATCCCAATCCCACCAGGCGAGGCTGGCGAGCCGTCCGGCGACGTCTTCCGAAAAGCGGCGGCGGACGATGCGCGCCGGATTGCCGGCGACGATGGTGTAGGCCGGCACGTCCTTGGTGACGATGGCGCCGGCCGCGATCACCGCGCCGGTGCCGATGTTGCGGCCCGGCAGCACAATCGCGCCATGGCCGATCCAGACGTCATGGCCGATATGGACGTGATGCTGGCGCCGCCAGTCGAAGAATTCCGTGTCGTCGCTCTCGCCTTCGAAATAGGCGCTCGAACGATAGGTGAAGTGCGCCTGCGTGGCGCGGTGCATCGGGTGGTTGCCCGGATTGATCCGCGTCATCGCCGCGATCGAGCAGAATTTTCCGATGGTGGTGTAGGTGATCTGGGCGTCGTTCACGACATAGGAGTAATCGCCCATCGCCACCTCGTGCAGGATCGTGCGCGCGCCGACCTCGGTGTAGGCGCCAAGCCTGGTGTCGTGCAGCCTGGCCGAGGGATCGACGGTCGGCTGAACCGAAAGAGCTTTGGCGGCCATGTTGCATCCGAGAGAGAGGGCGGGCGTTCCTCTTCGAGCGGCTCGATGACAATGTCATGACGACGCAATGACAGGGGATGAGGTGTGTAGGATCGCCGCACCGCAACGGCCGTGTCACACAAGTGTCAAGCGCCGGCGTTAGCGGTGGGTCCCAGCTACTCTGGAGCCCTGCATGCTGGTGGTTGAAGGTCTGACGTGTCGCTTCGGCGTGAAAGCCGCGGTGGACGACGCTTCGTTTCAAGTTTCTCCCGGCGGCTTCGTCGGCGTGATCGGACGGTCCGGCGCCGGCAAGTCGACCCTGCTGCGGACCATCAACCGTCTCGCGACCCCCTCACAGGGGCGCATCGTGTTCGATGGCCTCGACGTCACCGCGCTGCGCGGCAAGGAACTGCGGCAGTGGCGCGCGCGCTCGGCGATGATCTTCCAGCAATTCAATCTGGTCGGCCGGCTCGATGTTCTCACCAATGTCCTGATGGGACGGCTCGCGACGATGCCGGCCTGGCGCTCGCTGTCGCAGACCTGGCCCGAGCAGGACAAGGCGCTGGCGATGTCCGCGCTCGAACAGTTCGACATCGCCCCGCTCGCGGCCCAGCGCGCCGATCAGCTCTCCGGCGGCCAGCAGCAACGCGTCGCGATCGCCCGCGCCCTGGTGCAGCAGCCCGACATCATCCTCGCCGACGAGCCGATCGCCTCGCTCGACCCGCGCAACACCAAGATCGTGATGGACGCGCTGCTGCGCATCAACAAGCATTTCGGCATCACCGTGCTCTGCAATCTGCATTCGCTCGACCTGGCGCGCAGCTATTGCGACCGCCTGATCGGCATGGCGCAGGGTCGCGTGGTGTTCGACGGCGCGCCGGCCGAGTTGACCGACCACGTGGCGCGCGAGCTCTACGATCTCGAAGCCGCCGAAATCATGGGCGGAATGCCTGCACCGGTGCGAGAGGGCATTCCGGCGCTTGGAACGGCGGCCGCCGCCTGAGCCGCGCTGCATCAGTCATTACCAGTTTTGCGTCAACCGACCTCAAACGATGAAGAGTATACCATGATCACTCGCAGATTGATTCTTGCCGGCGCCGCCGCGCTTGCGTTGACGACTTCAGCCTCCGCCGAAGACTGGAAAGCCAAATATCCAGAGCTGACCTTCGCGGTCATTCCGGCGGAAAACGCATCGGGCGTCACCGAGCGCTGGGCGCCGTTCATGAGCTATCTCTCCAAGGAATTGGGCGTGAAGGTCACGCTGCGCATTGCCAACGACTATGCCGCAGTCATCGAAGGCCAGCGCGCCGGCAACATCCACATCGCGAGCTACGGTTCGGCGTCGTTCGCCCGCGCCCGCCTGACCGGCGTCAAGACCGACGCCTTCGCCAACGACATCAACGCCGACGGCTCGACCGGCTACTACTCCGTGTTCTTCGTCAAGGCGAACAGCGCCTACAAGAGCATCGACCAGCTCAAGGGCAAGAACCTCGGCCTGGTCGACCCGAACTCGACCTCCGGCAACAACGTGCCGCGCTTCGAGCTCGACAAGTTGGGCATCGCGGACGCCGACACCTATTTCAGCAAGGTCGTCTTCACCGGCAGCCATGAGAACGCGATCCTGGCGCTGGCGCAGGGCACGGTCGATGTCGCCGCCAACCAGTGGACCAGCGACGACGATTCGACGCTGGCGCAGATGCTGACCAAGGGCATGCTGAAGAATGCCGACGGTTCGGCGATGAAGAAGGACGATTTCCGCATCATCCACAAGTCGGCGCCGATCATCAACGGCCCCTACGCCTACAATTCCGACCTGCCGGAAGAGGCCAAGGCGGCGATCGCGAAGGCGTTCTTCGACGCGCCGGCCAAGGACAAGGCGGCCTTCGATCGGCTCCAGGACGGCCAGAAGAAGGGTTTTCATCCCGCGACCACCAAGGATTGGGATGGCACGATCGAGCTGATCAAGTTCGTCGATGCATTGCGTAAGAAGAAGGCGTCCTGATCTCAGGGCGACGTCACTGGAGCCGGGTCGATGGACCCGGCTCTTTCTCTTTTTGAGCGAACATTCGCCCTGATCAGATGACCGTCGCGGTTTCGATCCTCCCCCAGCAGCAATTGGCTGTCCTCAATGCCGCCTATCGGCAGGCGGTCGCGCGCAAGCGATTGCGCCTCCTGTTCGGGGTCGCGGTGTTCGCCGCTGCACTGCTTCTCGCCGCGATCGGCGCGGAAGTGAATTTGCGCACGCTGTTCACCCATTTCGGCAACTTCGTCAGCTATTTCGACCGCATCCTCACGCTCGACAACGGCCAGCGGGTCTGGACCGATGTCGGCGAGTGGCTCTGGGGCTGGCGCAAATGGCTGAGGATGCTGGGCGAGACCCTGCTGATCTCCTATGTCGGCACGCTGATCGGCGCGAGTTTTGCATTCTGCCTGAACTTCTTCGCGGCTGAAAACACCTCGCCCGCGCCCTGGCTGCGCTTCGTGGTGCGCCGCCTGCTCGAATTCGCGCGCACGGTGCCCGGCATCGTGTTCGCACTGATCTTCGTGATCGCCTTCGGGCTCGGACCGATGGCGGGCGTGCTGGCGATTGCGATTCACTCCACCGGCGCGCTCGGAAAGCTGTTCTCGGAGATCGTCGAGAACGCCGACATGAAGCCGGTCGAAGGCGTCCGCTCGACCGGCGCGAGCTGGCTCTCCTGCGTGCGCTTCGCCATCCTGCCGCAGGTCACGGCAGGCTATGCCAGCTACGCGCTGCTGCGCTTCGAGATCAACGTCCGCGAGGCCTCCGTGATGGGCTTCGTCGGTGCCGGCGGTATCGGCCAGGAGCTCGTCGTCGCCATCCGCAAGTTCTATTACTCGGACGTCAGCGCGATCCTGCTCACCATCATCGTCACGGTCTTCATCATCGACATCAGCACCGGCTGGCTGCGCGGCCGTCTGTTCGGCAAGGAGGCGCGGACGTGACGGGCCCGCAGGAGATCGACACCGCAGCGCTTCGCGCGCGCTATCCCGATGTGTTCGACCGGCCGGCTTCGGCGCGGCTCGCCATTCCGGCGATGATCGTCGCGGCGTTCGCGATCCTGGTCTACGGCCTCGTCGATCTCGACTTCTCGCCGTCGCGGTTCGTCGCGGGCCTCAGCCAGCTCGGCTGGATCAGCCTGATGATGATCCCGCCAGATCCCGGCTCGTCGCTGCCGATCTATCTGAAGGCGCTCGGCGAGACGTTGTCGATCGCGCTGCTCGGCACGACGCTGGCTGCGGTGTTAGCACTGCCGGTCAGCCTTCTTGCCGCGCGTAACGTGGTGCCGTCGAAGCTCCTGCGCTTTCCGGTGCGACGTTTCCTGGATTCGATCCGCGGCGTCGACACGCTGATCTGGGCGCTGGTGTGGATCAACGTGGTCGGGCTCGGCCCGTTTGCCGGCGTGCTCGCCATTGCCGTGTCCGATTTCGGCGCTTTTGGAAAATTGTTCTCGGAGGCGATCGAGGGCGCCGACCAGAAGCAGGTCGAGGGCATCCGCGCCTCCGGCGGCAGTGCGCTGCACGAGATTCGCTTCGGCCTGCTGCCGCAGGTCCTGCCCGTGATCGCCGGGCAGGTGCTCTATTTCATCGAGTCGAACACGCGCTCGGCCACCATCATCGGCATCGTCGGCGCCGGCGGCATCGGCCTCCAGCTCGCCGAGCAGATCCGCGTGCTGGAATGGCAGAAGGTGTCGTTCCTGATCCTGATGATCCTGGTCGCGGTCGCCGCGATCGATTTCGTTTCCGGCAAGCTGCGGTTTGCGATCATCGGGCGGCGGGCTGTGGCCTGATCACCGATCTCGTAGGGTGGGCAAAGCGAAGCGTGCCCACCACTGCTGTTTAGATATCGAGGAGAGACGGTGGGCACGGCGCAAATGCGCCTTTGCCCATCCTACGAACCCCGCGTGGTCGCGCTCACCCGTTCTCCACCAAAAACTCCACGCGCTCCGCGGCGAAGCGAGAATGCTTGGTCACCAGCGGCTTGCCGTCGAGATCGTGATCGGTCGCGTCGACCACCAGGATCGGACGTCCCAGCGCCAGATCGAGCCGTGCGGCGTCGGTGGCGTCCACGATGCCGGCGGTGATCCGGGTCGCGCCGCGGCGATAGTCGCGGACGCCGTAATGCTCGAGCAATTTCGTCATCGAGCGGGTCGCGGCGAATACGGCGCCGGCATCGGGAAACAATTCCGCCGACAGCCAGGTCGTGGAGATACAGATCGGCGTGCGGTCGGCGAGGCGCATCGCCTCGATCCGCACCAGTGGTGCGCCGGCCTTCAATCCAAGTTCCCGCGCCAGTTCGCGGGTCGCGACATCATCGGACGCCTCGATCAACCGGCCGTGTGGTTCGCGGCCGTCGGCGCCGACGATCTCGGAGAAACGGGTCCGCGAGCGCAGCGGGTAGGCGAGACGCTGCGCCTCGACATAGGTTCCGCTGCCGCGTTCGGCCCGCACGATGCCGCGCTCGGCAAGGGCTGCCAGCGCGCGCCGCACCGTGTGGCGGTTCACGCGGTAGGTTTCGGCGATTTCCACCTCGCCCGGCAGCTTGTCGCCCGCCGCAAAGCGGCCGTCGGCGATGCCGCGTTCGATGCCGTCGGCAACGAGGCGCCACAACGCGACGCCGGAGGAGGCTGTGTCCTGCATGCTCATGTGGCGGGGAAGCTACTCCAGAAATCACGCCTTTGTCACGAAACAGTCATGGCGCTCCCGTATCAAGTTGTCTAGTATCATAGACAACTTGGATTCGGCAAGTTCTGAGAAGAGTTCGGTGGATTTGGTGAGCCAGCACAACAATCAGCAAGCCCAGCGCAAGGCCGCAATGGCCGTGCTGGCGCACGCGGAGGCGGGCGAGATCGCCGCTCGCCTCCGCGTTCTCGCCCTGCCGGCGCATCAGGATCTGCGCGCGCCGGAAAACGGCCTCGTCATGCTGCGCGGCCGGGTCGGCGGCGACGGCGCGCCGTTCAATCTCGGCGAAGCGACGGTGTCGCGCGCCGCGGTGCGGCTTGCGAGCGGCGAGGTCGGTTTCGGTTACACGCTCGGGCGCGACGGCGAGAAGGCGCGGCTGATCGCGCTGTGCGATGCGCTGGTGCAGTCCAGGGATTTCGGCGGTGCGGTGGAGCGGGACGTTATCGCGCCGTTGCGTGAGCAGCTTATGGTCAGACGCAAGCAGGCGGCGGCCGAGACCGCCGCGACGAAGGTTGATTTCTACACCATGGTGCGCGGTGAGGGGTGAGATCATGACCACCATTGCTGAACTTCCGCCGGGATTCGCCGACAAGGTGCTGTCGGCGCAATCGACCTTTCGCTCGGTCATGGACGCGATGGCGCGGCCGGGGTCGGTCCGGCGCATCGTGCCGACATCAGGCGCGCCTCATACGATGATGCGCGGCACGGCCGCGATCGCGCTGACGCTGTTCGATCACGACACGCCGCTCTGGCTCGATGCGCGCATGGCGGAAAGCTCCGACGTCGTGAAATGGCTGAAATTCCACACCGGCGCACCGGTGGTGCAGGATTCCTCGATCGCAAGCTTCGCGCTGATCAGCGACGGCGGGGCGCTGCCTTCGCTCGAGCGCTTCGCGCTGGGCACCAGCGAATATCCGGATCGGTCGACCACGTTGATCCTTCAGGTCGAGAGCCTGAACGGAGGCCGCAGCTTCGAGCTTCGCGGGCCCGGCATCGACGGTGTCGCGACGCTCCAGGCGTCGATCAAGCCGTTCGACCTGTTCGAGCGCCTGCGCGTCAACGAAACGCTGTTTCCGCGCGGCATCGATGTGGTGCTGGTCGCCGATGATGCCGTGGTTGCGATCCCGCGCACCACGCGCGTCGTGAACAAGGGAAGCTAGCCGCATGTATGTCGCAGTCAAAGGCGGCGAACGCGCCATCGAGAACGCCCATCGCCTGCTCGCAAGTGCCCGGCGTGGCGACCAAAGCGTTCCGGAAATTTCCCTCGACCAGATTTCGGAGCAGCTCGGCCTCGCCGTGGACCGCGTCATGAGCGAAGGCTCGCTCTATGACCGCGAGCTCGCGGCGCTGGCAATCAAGCAGGCGCGCGGCGACCTGATCGAGGCGATCTTCCTGGTCCGCGCCTTCCGCGCCACGCTGCCGCGCTTCGGCGCGAGCGAGCCGGTCGAGACCGGCGCGATGCGGGTGCAGCGGCGGGTGTCCTCGACCTTCAAGGACATTCCCGGCGGCCAGATCCTCGGTCCGACCTTCGACTATACCCATCGCCTGCTCGATCCCTCGCTCGCCGAAGGCTTTGTGCCGGAGCAGCCTGCGACGGCCGACGCCTCGACGGCGCCGACGCCGCGGGTGACGGATATCCTCGGCCGCGACGGCCTGATCGAATCCTCGCCGCAAGCCGAAGAGGGCGCCAGCGTCGGCGACCTCACCCGCGAGCCGCTGAATTTCCCTGCGGACCGCGATCTGCGCCTGCAGAACCTCGCGCGTGGCGACGAAGGCTTTCTGCTGGCGATGGGCTATTCCACCCAGCGCGGCTACGGCCGCAACCATCCCTTCGCCGGCGAGATTCGCTTCGGTGAGGTCGAGGTCGAATTCTTGGCGGAAGACGTCGGCTTCGCCGTGCCGCTCGGCTCGATCGAGCTCACCGAGTGCCAGATGGTCAACCAGTTCAAGGGCTCCGCCACGGAAGCGCCGTGCTTCACGCGCGGTTATGGCCTCGCCTTCGGCCAGAGCGAGCGCAAGACCATGTCGATGGCGCTGGTCGACCGCGCGTTGCGCGCGCGCGAGCTGGGCGAAGAGGCACTCGCCCCCGCGCAAGATGAAGAATTCGTGATGTCGCATTCGGACAACGTCCAGGCGACCGGCTTTGTCGAGCATCTGAAGCTGCCGCATTATGTCGACTTCCAGTCCGAGCTCGGCCTGTTGCGCAAGCTGCGCAAGGAATTCACTGATGCCAATGCGCCCGACGCCATGAAGGAGGCCGCGGAATGAACGCGCCCGCCTACAATTTCGCCTATCTCGACGAACAGACCAAGCGGATGATCCGCCGGGCGATCCTCAAGGCAATCGCGATCCCGGGCTATCAGGTGCCGTTCGCCAGCCGTGAAATGCCGATGCCCTATGGCTGGGGCACCGGCGGTGTCCAAGTCACCGCCGCGATCCTTGGGCCCGAGGACGTGCTGAAGGTGATCGACCAGGGCTCCGACGACACCACCAACGCGATCTCGATCCGGAAGTTCTTTGCCAAGACCGCCGGCGTCGCCACGACGACGGCGACGCAAGATGCGACCGTGATCCAGACCCGCCACCGCATTCCGGAGACGTCGCTGCACGCAAATCAGGTGCTGATCTATCAGGTGCCGATTCCGGAGCCGCTGCGTTTCCTCGAACCGCGCGAGACCGAGACGCGGCGCATGCATGCGCTCGCCGAATACGGCCTGATGCATGTCAAGCTCTACGAGGACATCGCCCGCTTCGGCCATATCGCGACGGCTTACGCCTATCCGGTGAAGGTCAACGCGCGCTACGTGATGGACCCGTCGCCGACGCCGAAATTCGACAATCCCAAGATGGACAATTGCCCGGCGCTGCAATTGTTCGGCGCCGGCCGCGAGAAGCGCATCTATGCGATCCCGCCCTATACGCAGGTCGTGTCGCTCGACTTCGAGGACCATCCTTTCGAGCCCTATCGCTTCAACGCGCCGTGCGCGCTGTGCGCCGCCGAAAACTCCTATCTCGACGAGATCGTCACCGACGACAAGGGCGGGCGCATGTTCGTCTGCTCCGACACCGATTATTGCGAGGGCCGCCAGGCCGCCGGTCATCACGGCAGCCTCAGCGCCGCGCCGTACAAGGAGAAGGCGCAGGAGAGAGATCATGGTTGATCAGAACGCGCTTGAGAACGACGAGCCCTTGCTGGTCGCAAAATCCCTGAGCAAGTCCTATGGCCGCATCGCCGCCTGCCGAGAGGTGTCCTTTGCGCTCTATCCCGGCGAGGTGCTGGCGATCGTCGGCGAATCCGGCTCGGGCAAGTCGACGCTGCTCCAGCTCCTGTCGGGCCAGCTCGCGGCCTCCGGAGGGCACGTGTCCTATCGGATGCGCGACGGCGTCACCCGCGATCTTGCCACGCTGGGCGAGGCCGAACGGCGCTTCCTGTTCCGCACCGATTGGGGTTTCGTGCACCAGGATCCCGCGCAGGGCCTGCGCATGGCGGTCTCGGCCGGCGCCAATGTCGGCGAACGGCTGATGGCGGTGGGGTGGAATCACTACGGTCGCATCCGCGATACCGCGTCGGACTGGCTGACCCGCGTCGAGATCGACATCGCACGCATCGACGATGCGCCGCGCACCTATTCCGGCGGCATGCGCCAGCGTCTGCAGATCGCCCGCAACCTCGTCACCGAGCCGCGGCTGGTGTTCATGGACGAGCCGACCGGCGGTCTCGACGTTTCCGTGCAGGCCCGTCTGCTCGACCTCGTGCGCAGCCTGGTCGCCGAACTGGGTCTCGCCGTCATCATCGTCACCCACGATCTCGCGGTCGCGCGCCTGTTGTCGCACCGCGTGATGGTGATGAAGGGTGGCCGCGTCATCGAGACCGGCCTCACCGACCAGGTGCTCGACGACCCCCGCGAGCCCTACACCCAGCTCCTCGTCTCCTCGATTTTGCCGCCATGAACCTTCCAAGAAGAGTTTTCCAGTGACCGCCATGATCGACGTCAGCAATGCCAACAAGACCTTTACGATGCACCTGCAAGGCGGCATCGAATTGCCGGTCGTCAGCGGCGTGACCTTTCACGTCGATCCCGGCGAATGCGTCGTGCTGTCCGGCCCGTCCGGCGCCGGAAAATCGTCGATCCTGAAGATGATCTTCGGCAATTATCGCTGCGACTCCGGCCGCATCGGCATCCGCCATCGCGGCGCGTTGGTCGATCTTGCCACCGCCGAGCCGCGGCAGGTCCTCAACATCCGCCGCGCGACCATCGGCTATGTCAGCCAGTTCCTGCGCGCGGTGCCGCGCGTCGCGACCGTCGACGTGGTCGCCGAGCCGCTGATCGTCAACGGCCTGGCGCGCGCTGAGGCGCAAGCCCGTGCTGGCGAACTGCTGCACCGTCTCAATATCCCCGAGCGGCTCTGGCAGCTTCCGCCCGCGACCTTCTCCGGCGGCGAGCAGCAGCGCGTCAACATCGCGCGCGGCTTCATCTCGGACCTGCCGATCCTGCTGCTCGACGAGCCCACCGCCTCGCTCGACGCCGCCAATCGCGCCGTCGTGGTCGAGCTGGTCGCCGAAAAGAAGCGCCAGGGCGTCGCCATGGTGGCCATTGTCCATGACGACGAAATCCGTCATCTGATTGCCGACCGCATCGTCGACGTCACCAGCTTCGCCGCCGCGGCCTGAAGGAAATGGACATGAACGCCAAGTCGAAGGACATCGTGATCGCCAACGCCAGGATCGTGCTGGCCGACCGGGTGATCGAGCAGGGCTGGCTTGCGCTCGCCGATGGGTGCATTGCCGAGATCGGTGAGGGCAGGGCGCCTGCGGGGGCGGAGGATGCCGGCGGCGATTTGATCATGCCAGGCCTGATCGAGCTCCACACCGACCACCTCGAGGCGCATTACGTGCCGCGGCCAAAGGTGTTCTGGAATCCGGTCGCCGCCGTCGTCTCCTACGACGGCCAGCTGGCGACCTCAGGCATCACCACGGTGTTCGACTCGCTCCGGGTCTGGCGCGAGGACGGCGCCGAGGAAGTCGACGGCCGCGCCGGCACGCTCGCTGCCGCGATCACGACGGCGCGCGATGCCGACCTTCTGCGCGCCGATCACTTCCTGCATCTGCGCTGCGAAATCCCGATGCCGAGTGTGGTCGAGGAGGCCAAGGAGCTGGTCGACCGTCCCGACGTGCGGCTGATGTCGCTGATGGACCACACCCCCGGCCAGCGCCAGTTCCGCGACGAAGGCAAGCTGCGCGACTATTACCGCGGCAAGAACGGCGGCAAGACCGATGCCGAGCTCGACCAGCTGTTCGCGCGGCGCTTCGAATATCAGAAGGCCTATGCCGCGACCAATATGCGCGAGATCGTGGCGCTGGCCCACAAATACAATATCCCGCTCGCGAGCCACGATGACACCACCGAGGAGAACGTCGCCGACGCCGTGCGCGATCGTATCGTGGTGGCCGAATTTCCGACCACGATCGAGGCCGCGCGCGGCCTGCACCAGGCCGGCATCGACATCCTGATGGGCGCGCCGAACGTCGTGCGCGGCGGCTCGCATTCCGGCAACATCGCCGCGGTCGATCTCGCCCGCGAGGGCCTGCTCGACATCCTGTCGTCGGATTACATTCCCTCGAGCCTTCTGATGGCCGCGCTGCAATTGCCGGAGCATGTGCCCGCCATCAGCCTTGCGGCGGCGATCCGCACGGTCACGAAGGCGCCCGCCGAGGCGGTCGGCCTGTCCGATCGCGGCGAGGTCGCGGTCGGCAAGCGCGCCGATCTGATCCGCGTGCATGTCGCGGGCAGCGTCCCCGCGGTCCGCAGCGTCTGGCGCGAAGGGAGCCGTGTCGCATGAGCGAGACCGTCACCGTGGCGGAAGAGACGACGGGTGCGATCGGGCCCGGACGGCTCGTGCTCGTGGTCGGTCCCAGCGGCGCCGGCAAGGACACGCTGCTGCGGCTCGCGCAGGCAGCGTGCATCGAGGATCACGACATCGTCTTCCCGCGCCGTGTCGTGACGCGCGAATCCTCCGCCGACGAGGACAATATCGCGGTGAGCTCCGACGAATTCCGGCGCGCACTCGATCACGGGGATTTCGCCGTGCATTGGGAGGCGCATGGGCATTCCTACGCGCTGCCGCTCGACATCGACGACGATATCCGCGCCGGCCGCGCCGTCGTCGCCAATGTCTCGCGCACGGTGATCGGCGCGCTGCGCCAAAAATATGCAAACGTCGCGGTGGTCGCGATCACCGCGCCGCCGGATGTGCTGGCGCAGCGGCTCGCCGCGCGCGCCCGGCACAGTGACGGCAATATCGCGGAACGGCTGACGCGCAGCGTCGACGACGCATCGGCACAGGCCGATGTCACCATCCTCAACGCGGGCAGCGCGGAGTATCACGGCCGCCAGCTTCTGCGCGTGATCAGGAATCAAGGCTGGCACGAATAGCCCGCACAACAAGGAGACTGGAATGTCGGTGATCGAAACGGTCGCGCAGTTAGAGGCCATCTACGGCGTCACCAACGACGCCTCGACCGTGAAAGTCGCCGACCACGTCACCCCGCTCTATCGCGTCTTCATCGAAAAGGCGCCGTTCGCCGCGCTCGCCACCATCGGGCCCGAGGGGATCGACTGCTCGCCACGTGGCGATGTCCCCGGCTTCGTTCGCATCCACGATCCGAAGACGCTGATGCTGCCGGATCGCCGCGGCAACAACCGGGTCGATTCCTTGCGCAACATCGTGCGTGATCCCAGGGGGTCGCTGATGTTCCTGATCCCGGGTTCCGGCAACGCGGTCCGCGCCAACGGCCGCGCGCATCTCTCCATCGACCCCGAACTGCTGGCCTCGTTCAAGGTCGAGGGCAAGGCGCCGCGCAGCGTCATGGTGATGAACGTGGACGAGATCTACTTCCAGTGCGCCCGCGCCATCGTCCGCTCCGACCTCTGGAATCCCGACAAGCGCATCGACCCCAAGACGCTGCCGACCCCCGGCCAGATCCTCGCCGAGATGAGCGAGAACAAGGTCGGGGGCGCGGAGTATGACCGCCTCTGGCCGGAGCGTGCGGCCGCGACGATGTGGTGAGCGTTGTTTCCCTCTCCCCTTGCGGGAGAGGGTGGCTCGACGCGACAGCGGCGAGACGGGTGAGAGGTTCTCTCCGCGCGCGACTCTCTTGCGTCAGGATTCGCTGAGGTAACCGCTTATCCGGCGCTTCGCGCCACCTTCTCCCGCAAGGGAAGAAGGGGAGAACCCATCGCGAGATGAATTCGTTTGCCGGCGCTCGCGCCCGGAGAAGTGCCGATGCGCGCCAGTGGCAATTATGGATAGCCATTTCATTGACCGGTCGCGCTCAACGCTCGATATTCGAGGCATCGACACTGCTCCTCGAGCCGAAGCCGCGATATGAGAACCGATCACCAGCGCAACAGGAACGACATGCATGCGTGCATGACGCGGCGCTGTTTCTCGGCGGCCACCGACGGCTGTTGTTGTTGCTGACCGTCTCCTAGCAACCTCGCACAGCACAAATCTCAAGACAGGAACGCCGAGAGTCCGGCGAACGAGCTGTCATGTCCCGATCCCAATTCGAAGCCCAGTCCAACGCTTACATCATCGAAATTCACGACCGCGCCGCCGGCATCATCACGAGAGGCGAGCGCGGCTTCCGCTTCTTCTCCTCCGAATGCCTGTTCGACAGTCTTGAAGGCCGTCAGTTCCGTTCGGCGCGCGAGGCCGAGCGCGCCGAACGTGCTGTGTACTCCGAGCGGAGCCGGCGCGCGAATTCTCAACTCATTGCCAGCTGATTCTGCGCTCCTGAAGGAGCTCAGCCCTTCAGCGCTGCCAGCAATTCATCCGGGCGCTCGGCCATGATCATGTGGCCGGCACCGGGCACCACGACGGTCTTCGCATGCGGGATCGCCGCCGCGAGTGCCTTGCCGGCCTTTACCGGAGTCATCATGTCCCGCTCGCCGAGGATGAGCGTCGTGGGCACCGTCACGCTCGCGGCTGCTTGAAGCGCATTCGCGTAAGCATTGCAGGCCGACAAATCCCTGAACAGCACGCCCGGCTCGCAATGCTTCAACACGGCCTGCGCGCCGCCATGCATCCACAGACCCGGTGCGAGGCTGCCGCCGAGTTCGGCGTTGAAGCCGAGGCCCCAGATCGAGACCATATCGACGGCGTCCTGGTCGTTGGCCTCGGCCGCCTTCAGCAGATCCGGGCCGACCGTCATGGTCGCCGCCGTGCCGATCAGGCTCAATGCGGAGATTTTTTCGGGATGCCGTGCCGCCGTCTCCAGCGAGATCAGCGATCCCATGGAATGGCCGATCAAATGCGCCTTCGTAACTCCGGCCGCATCGAGCAGGGCAGCGGTCCAGTCGGCCATCTCGGCGATGCTGCCGAGCGAAGGTCCGGCCGAACGACCGTGGCCGGGCATATCAGGCGCCAGCACGGCAAAACCGTGATGGGCGAACCAGCGCGTGTGCAGCGCCCAGGTCGAATGATCGAAGCCGGCGCCATGGAGGAAGACGACCGCGGGCAGGGACTTGTCGAAGTCGCGGCCGCCGGTCGCGACCAACACCTCGGCGCCGTTGACGGAGAGCTTCATGGTGTCAGACCTTTTGCGAGATGCGCAGCGCCTGCGCGAGATCGTCGATGATGTCGCTTGCGGTCTCGATGCCGACCGACAGCCGCACCAGCTCCTCGCCGATGCCGGCGGCCTTGAGCTGCTCGGCGTCCATCTGCTGATGCGTGGTCGAGGCGGGGTGGATCACCAGCGTCTTGGCGTCGCCGACATTGGCGAGATGACTGATCATGCGGAGCGATTCGATGAATTTGCGGCCCGCGGGCCGGCCGCCCTTGATGCCGAAAGAGACGATCGAGCCGGCGCCGCGCGGCAGCAACTGTTTTGCGAGCTGGTAGTCCGCGTGATCCTCCAGCGAGGGATGCAGCACCCAATCTACGGCCTTGTTGGCTTTCAGCGCTTCCAGCACGAGATGCGTGTTCTGGATGTGGCGGTCCATCCGCACGCCAAGCGTCTCCACGCCCTGCAACAGCTGGAACGCGTTGGTCGGCGACAGGCAGGCGCCGAAATCGCGCAGGCCTTCGGTGCGCGCGCGCATGATGAAGGCGGCCGTGCCGAACTGTTCGTCGAAGACGATGCCGTGATAGCCGCCATAGGGCTCGGTCAGCACGCCGAATTTTCCGGATGAACGCCAATCAAACCGGCCGCCGTCGACGATGGCGCCGCCGATCGCGATGCCGTGGCCGCCGATCCATTTGGTCGCCGAATGCATGACGATGTCGGCGCCGAGCTCGATCGGACGGCTGAGATAGGGCGTGGCAAAGGTGTTGTCGATTAGCAGCGGGATCTTCGCGTCATGCGCGATCGCCGCGACCTTCGGAATGTCCAGCACCTCGAGCCCGGGATTGCCGATGGTCTCGCCGATCACCAGCTTCGTGTTCGGCTTGATCGCCGCGCGGAACGCGTCGAGATCGCGCGGTTTCACGAACGTCGTGGTGATGCCGAAGCGCGGCAGCGTGTGCGCCAGCAGGTTGATGGTGCCGCCATAGAGCGAGCTCGACGCCACGATATGGTCGCCGGCGTTCAGAAGCGTCGCGATGGCCAGATGCAGCGCGGCCATGCCGCTCGCGGTGCAGATCGCGCCGACGCCGCCCTCCAGCGCCGCGAGCCGTTCCTCCAGCACGCTCGTGGTCGGATTGGAGATGCGCGTATAGATGTGGCCGGCGCGCTCGAGATTGAACAGCGCGGCGGCGTGGTCGGAATCCTGGAACACGTAGGACGTGGTCTGGTAGATCGGCACGGCGCGGGCGCCGGTCGCGGGATCCGGATGCTGGCCCGCATGCAGGCTCAGGGTCTCGAAGGCGGGCGGTTTTGGCGCGGGCATGCGTGGCCTCGTTGCTCGGTCGGCGGAGGCGGCTCTTGTGCCACAAAAATGCGCGGCGCGTCAGCCCATTGACAGCGTGGCCTAACTCCGGATCGCCTGCTCGATGATCCGCGCCTCCCGCAGCAAAATCTCCGCGACCTCCTGTTCGCGGCGCGGGCCGAGCCTCGTCCGAACGGCGGAGACGGTCATCGCGGCAGCGGGGCGGCCGTCGGGCGTCTTGATCCAGGTCGAGATCGATTTCGTGCCCTGCACCAGGCCGATCTCTCTCATGCCGTATCCCCGCCGTCTCGCGGCGGTGACCTGGCCCAGCACCGTTGCGGCATCGGTCCGGTAGGCCTCCAGTCTCTTCTCGTTGGCTGCGACGATTTTTCGCGCGTCCTGCGCCGGCATTGCGGCGAGGATGGCGACGCCTGCGCTGGAGACGCCGAGCGGCCGGCGCGCGCCGACCTCGATCGACAGCACCTGGATCGGATAGACGCCGATCCTGCGATCGACGCACAGCGTGTCGTTGCCGGTCCGCACCGTCAGGAACAGCGTGTCGCCGATCTCGGTCGACGCACGTTGCAGCGACGGATTGGCGGCGATCAGCAACCGCGACGGCCGGGCGCGTGCGAGCGCGAGCTCCGGCACCTGATTGCCGATCGCGTAGCGGCCGGTCCTGTCATGCCGTTCGACGATGCCTTCCTCGATCAGCACGTGGACGATGCGATGCACGGTCGGACGGGTGAGGCCGGTCGCCCGCACCACCTCGGCCAGCGGCACGCCGTCTTCACGGCCTGCGGCGAGAATGCGCAGCACCGCGAGGGCGCGCCGGATCGCCTGCGCGCCCTGTCGCGGTTCCGTCATGCGGCGGGCGGATTTCGGGGAAGTCGTCTTGTCCATAATATGGACAAGAACGCCACAATTCACTCGACAGGTAAAGCGCGCATCTGGAGATTGCGCTCCGAATCGAGCTGCCGTGTACGACGTCAGGGCACTCGATGTGGAATTGGAAGCGCCGCCGGGAGGTTAACATGAGATTAATCTGGATTGCCATAGCTGCCGCAGCGGCGATGTTGACGGGAGCGGCGTCGGGCCAGCAATGGCCGGCGCGCAACGTCAAGCTGATCGTGCCCTATCCAGCCGGCGGCAATGTCGACAGCGCCGCGCGCATCATCGCCGACAAGCTCCAGGAAAAGCTCGGCCAGCCCTTCATCATCGAGAACAAGGCGGGTGCCGGCGGCATGATCGCGGGCGAGGCGTTCGCCAAATCCGCGCCCGACGGCTACACCCTGTTCGTCGGCGCCAACGGCCCGGTGCTGTTCGCGACCGAAATCAACAAGCGCGACGCCTACAGCTGGAAGAAGGACTTCCTGCCGATCACGACGATCTCGATGACGCCGCTGGTGCTCGAGGTCCATCCGTCGGTGCAGGCGACGACCTTCAAGGAATTCATCGACCTCGCCAAGCGCGAGCCGGGCAAGCTGACGATGGCCTCGCCCGGTCCCGGCACCACCAACCATTTGCTCAGCGAGCTGATGCAGTCCAGCCTCGATCTGCAATGGGTCACCGCGCACTATCGCGGCAATGCGCCCGCGGTCAACGATCTCTTAGGCGGGCAGGTGCAGTTCGCGTTCGACCAGCTCACGGTCAGCCTGCAGCACATCAAGGCCGGCCTGTTCCGGGCGCTGGCCGTCACCAGCCCGCACCGCCTGAAGTCGCTGCCTGACGTGCCGACCTTCGCCGAACTCGGCTACAAGGACTTTGACGGCCAGACCTTCACCGGCCTGTTCGCACCGGCAGGCACGCCGGCGCCCGTGATCGACAAGCTGCACGAGGCGCTGACCGCGATCCTGAAGGACCCCGCCGTGGTCGACAAGTTCGAGAAGCTCGGCGGGGAAGCCGTCGCGATGACGCCCGACGAATTCAAGGCCTATCTCGAGCGCGAGGACGCCAAATGGATTCCGGTCGTGCGCAAGGCCAACATCAAGGCGGACTGATCGATGCGGATCGACCCCACCGAGCTCGGCGCCGAGCGCATCTACCGGCTGATGACCGGCATCGTGGTGCCGCGTCCGATCGCCTGGGTGACGAGCCTGTCGCGCTCAGGCGTGCTCAACCTCGCGCCGTTCAGCGCCTTCACCTTCGTCTCGCAGAAGCCGCCGATGCTGGCCATCAGCGTCGGCCGCAAGGGCGCCGACTACAAGGACACCGCGCACAACATCCTCGACACCGAGGAATACGTCATCCACATCGCCGACACCCCGCTGATGCAGGCCGTGCACGACTCATCGGTCGAGCATCCGCCTGAGATCAGCGAGGTCGCGGAGTTGGGCCTCGAGACGATCGCGAGCGAGCGCATCAAGGTGCCGCGGCTTGGCGTTGCACCCGTCGCGATGGAATGCCGCTTCCGGCAGTGCCTCGAATTCGGCGACGCCCGCAGCCGGCTGATCGTCGGCGAAGTCGTGATGTTCCACATCCGCGACGGCCTCGTGAACGACGGCAAGGTCGAAACCGCGGCGCTCGATCCGATCGCGCGCATCGGCGGGCCGCGCTACGCCCGGCTCGGCGAGATCGTGACGCTGCGCGGCGTGTTCCAGACTCCCAAATCGACCGACTGAGCGCGCCGCCCCGGGCGCACCTCAAGACCATTGGAGAAACGACCATGCGACTCGTGAGTTATCTCCTGGACGGAGAGCCGCACTATGGTGCCGCCATCGAAGGCGGTGTCGTCGATCTGACCAGGCGGATCGGCCGCGACTTCTCCGACGTGCGGGCGCTGATCGCGGCCAATGCACTGGCCGACGCGCAGGAAGCCGTCGCCGGACAAAAGCCGGACCACGCACTCGACGATCTCGTGCTGCTTCCGCCGGTGCTGGCGCCCGAAAAGCTCTGGTGCATCGGCGTCAATTACGCCGAGCGCAATGCGGAGTATAAAGACAGCTCCGACCTGCCCAAATATCCCAGCCTGTTCGTGCGCAGCATGTCCTCGATGACAGGCTCCGGTCAGCCGCTGGAGAAGCCTGAGGTCTCGGATCAGCTCGACTATGAAGGCGAGCTCGTCATCGTGATCGGGCAGGGCGGCCGCCACATTCCGCGCGAAAAGGCCTGGGCGCACATCTTCGGCATGACGCTGTGCAACGAAGGCACGATCCGCGACTGGCTGCGCCACGGCAAGTTCAACGTCACGCAGGGCAAGAATTTCGACCGCTCCGGCAGCATCGGCCCGTGGATCGTTACCGCGGACGAGCTCGATCCGCGCGGGCCCCATGACATCACCACGCGCGTGAACGGCGAGGTGCGGCAGCAGGACACCACCGAACGGCTGATGTTCCCGTTCGACTTTCTGATCTCCTATCTCTCCACCTTCGCAACCCTCAAGCCCGGCGACATGATCGTGACGGGCACGCCGACCGGGGCGGGCGCCCGCTTCGACCCGCCGCGCTGGCTGAAAGTTGGCGACGTCGTCGAGGTCGAATCCAGCCGCATCGGCGTGCTGCGCAACACCGTCGCGGCGGAGAGCTGAGCCATGCTGGACGCCGCCACGACCGAACGCCTTGCCGCGCGGCTCGATGAGGCCGAGCGCACCAAGACGCTGATCACGATGTTCTCGAAAGACTATCCGGATTTCAGCATCGAGGATGCCTATGCCGTTCAGCGCGCCTGGACAAAACTTCAGATCAGTCGCGGCCGGGTCATCAAGGGCCACAAGATCGGCCTGACCTCGAAGGCGATGCAGAACGCGGTCGGCATTTCCGAACCGGATTACGGCGTGCTGTTCGCCGACATGTTCTATGCCGACGCCACGCCGATTCCGTTCGACCGCTTTCACGCGCCGCGGATCGAGGTCGAGCTCGCCTTCGTGCTGAAGGCGCCGCTGCGCGGGCCCGATTGCACCATCTTCGACGTGCTCAACGCCACCGACTACGTCACGCCGGCGCTGGAGATTCTGGAGACGCGCATGCATCGCGTCGATCCCGAGACCGGCAAGGCGCGAAAGGTCATGGACACGATCTCGGACAACGCGGCGAACGCCGCGCTGGTGCTCGGCGGCCGGCCCTTCCGCCCGATGGACGCGGACATGCGCTGGATCGGCGCGCTGTTGTTCCGCAACGGCGAGGTCGAGGAAACCGGGCTTGCCGCCGGCGTGCTCAATCATCCCGCCAATGGCATCGCCTGGCTCGCCAACCGCCTCGCGCCGCATGACGAACATCTCGCGGCCGGCGAGGTCGTGCTGGCGGGTTCGTTCACGCGGCCCGTCGACATCCGCCGCGGCGACACTTTTCATGCCGACTATGGCACCTTCGGCTCGGTGTCGTGCCAGTTCGTCTGAACAAGCAATGAAGAGGAGCGCACCATGACGGGTCAAACGCGGCGCAAGAGCATCCATATCGGCGGCTTCAAGCATGCCAATCCGATTCCGAACGCCTGCCGCATCGGCAATCTCGTGATGTCGGGCGTCATCCTCGGCCGCGATGGCGCGACCGGCGTCATGCCCGAGAGCCTGGACGCGCAATGCGCCAACATGTTCGCGCACATGAAGGCGACCGTGGAAGCCGCCGGCGGCACCACGGACGACATCATCAAGATGACGGTGTGGCTGAAGGACCGTACGCAGCGCGGCCCGGTCAATGTCGAATGGCTGAAGATGTTTCCGGACGAGCATTCACGCCCGGCGCGCCACGCGCTGCCGATGGACAATATGGACGGCGGCGCGCTGGTGCAGTGCGACTTCACCGCCGTGATCGACTGAGGGAGTTTTGCGCATGCCGACCTATCTGCCGTTCGACCCGAACCCGCGCCGCCCGGTCAAGGCGCCGCCGCCCAAAACCGTCGACAGCCAGTTTCACGTGCTGGGCCCCATCGACAAATATCCGGAGCGTCCCGGTGCAGCCTACCGGATGCCGACCGCGACCTGGGAAGCGGCGCTGCGCGTGCACAAGACGCTCGGCATCGAGCGCGGCATCATCGTGCAGACCACCACCTATGGCGCCGATCATGCCGTCGTGCTCGACGGTCTCGCCGCGATGGGCCCGAACTATCGCGGCTGCGCCAACGCGCTGGTGTTCGCGGAAGCGAACGACGCCTATCTCGCCAGGCTGCATGATGCAGGTGTCCGCGGCGCGCGCTTCAGCTTCCGCCAGGAACTCGGCGCCGTGCTGTCGGATGCCGATTTCGCCCGCGCCATCGCGCGCATCCGCGAGCTCGGCTGGTACGTCAAGATCCAGCCGGAGAAGGACGGCATCGTCTCCAGCGTTGCCAAGTACGAGAATCTCGACGTGCCCGTGCTGATCGACCACATGGCGCGGCCCGATCCGGAAGCCGGCAAGAACGATCCGAACCTGCGCAAGATGCTCGAGCTGCTCGGCAAGGGCAATTTCTGGGTGATGCTGTCGCTCGGCGAGAAGACCTCGAAGGCCGGCCCGCCCTACGACGACGTGATCCCGATCGCGCGGGCTTACATCGAGGCCGCCGTCGACCGCTGCGTCTGGGCCAGCGACTGGCCGCATCCGGTCTCGGTCAAGCAACCGCCCAACGACGCCGATCTGCTCGAGCTGATGTACCGCTACGCGCCCGACCAGGCGGAGCTGGAGAAGATTTTGGTGCACAATCCGGCAAAGCTGTTCGGGTTTCCGGACTAGCGCCACCCCGTCATTGCGAGGAGCGAAGCGACGAAGCAATCCAGACTTGTTTCCGCAGAGGCACTCTGGATTGCTTCGCTGCGCTCGCAATGACGGGCGTGGTCTTCGCGCTCACGCGGCCGGCTGCGAAGCCAGTCGGTCCCGCACCTCGGCCGCGATCTCGAACGAGCGCAGCCGCGCGGCGTGGTCGTAGATCTGCCCCGTCGTCATCAATTCGTCCGCGCCGGTCTCGGCGATCAGCGCCCTCAGCTTCTGCTCGACCATTTCAGGCGAGCCGACCGCCGAGCAGGACAGCGACTGGCCGACCATGGCCTTTTCGGCCGGCGACCACAGCGCATCCATGTCGCCAGTCGGCGGCGGCAGCGGGCCGGGCGTGCCGCGGCGCAGATTGATGAACTGCTGCTGCAGCGAGGAGAACATGCGCTGCGCGTCCGCGTCGCTGTCGGCGGCGAACACGTTGACCCCGACCATCGCATGGGGCTTGTCGAGCTGCGCCGATGGTTCGAAGCGCGCGCGATACTCCCGCAGCGCCGGCATCATCATTTGCGGCGCGAAGTGCGAGGCGAACGCGAACGGCAAGCCGAGCATGCCGGCGAGCTGCGCGCCAAAGGTGCTCGATCCCAGGATCCACAGCGGCACCTTCGTCCCCATGCCGGGCACGGCGCGGATCGTCTGGTTCGGCTGCACATCGCCGAGCAGCGCCTGCAATTCCAGCACGTCCTGCGGAAAATTTTCCGAGCTCGTCGCGAGATCGCGCCGCAGTGCCCGTGCGGTGTACTGGTCGGTGCCCGGCGCGCGCCCGAGCCCGAGATCGATCCGCCCGGGATAGAGCGAGGCCAGCGTGCCGAACTGCTCGGCGATGACGAGCGGCGAATGGTTCGGCAGCATGATCCCACCGGACCCGACGCGAATCGTCCGGGTGCCGCCCGCGATATGCCCGATCACCACCGACGTCGCCGCGCTGGCGATGCCCGTCATGTTGTGATGCTCGGCCAGCCAGAACCGCTTGTAGCCCCAGCGTTCGGCATGCTGCGCAAGATCGAGCGAATTGGCAAACGCCTGCGACGCGTCGCCGCCCTGGCGGATGGGAGCGAGGTCGAGCACGGAGAAGGGGATCATGGGAGGGGTACCGGAGTGGAGAGCTGACGGCTAAGAATACATGTAGTGTCGGCGCGTAGGATGGGTAGAGCGCAGCGAAACCCATCCTGTTTCGTCCATCGCGAGACTCGATGGGTTTCGCTTCGCTCGACCCATCCTACGAAGCTGTTTGAGCGGCCCGCACCTCCATTCACAACACCGTCATCGCGCCCCGTTCCACCCCTCGTCTTAACTGGGCGGCTCGCGCCTGTTGTTGTACCATTGCGGGAGCTACTGCTCCCGTTGCAGGAGGAACCGACATGACCACGGTCGTACTCAATCGCCGGAGCCTCCTCGCCGCGGGCGGCTCGACCCTCGCAACCGGGCTTTTGGCAACCGGCGTTTCCGGCCTGCTGTTGCCTGCACGCGCGGACGGCCTCGCACCGACCGAGACGATGTCGGGCGGGGCAAACAACTACCGCAAGGGCGCGGCGATCGTGGACCGCATTGGAAAGGGTGGCTTCTGGATGAGCGGCACCGTCCGCCGCGCCGGCGACGGGGTTCCGCTGGCCGGGCAGCGCATCCAGATCTGGGCGCACACGACCGAAGGTCAGGAGCACGAGCCGCAGAGCCATGGCGCCACGCTCACCGATAAGGACGGCAAGTTCCGGCTCGAGATGCCGCAGATCATTCCCATCTTCGGCCAGCCGCATGGCCACCTCGCCTATGACAGCGGTGAATTCAAAACCGTTTTCCTGCGGCCGGTGATGCGGAGCGCAAAGGAAACCAGCCTGGAAGCGCACTTCGTCCTGCAGTCGGCCTGATCGCATTGGAGATGAAGGGGTGGAGATCGGCCCGGGCGAGCCTGATCTGGGTCGCCCTTGCCTTGGCCATTGGCGTGCCGATCGCGCTCGCTGCGGGAAGCGAGCTGATCGCATGGCGAGGGCCGGTCTACATCCTCGCCGGATTCGCCGGGATCATCGGGCTCGGACTCGTGCTCGTTCAGCCCCTGCTGATCGGCGGATATCTGCCGGGATTGTCGACCTATCGCGGCCGGCGCGCCCATCACTGGATCGGCGGCGCGCTTGCTCTGGCGGTGGTGATCCACGTCGCCGGCCTCTGGGTCACCAGCCCGCCCGACATGATCGACGCTCTCACCTACACTTCACCAACGCCGTTCTCCCCCTTCGGCGTGACCGCCATGTGGGCCATCTTCACCGTCGCGGTTCTGGCCGCGCTGCGCCGGCGATTGAGGCTGCGGCTGCGCACTTGGCGCATCGTGCATATTCCCCTCGCGATCGTCATCGTCGCATGCAGCGTGGCCCATTGCCTGCTGATCGAGGGGACGATGGAGACGATCTCGAAAGCGGCGCTTTGCGCAGCTGTGCTTGCGGCAACCGTCAAGGTCGTGGCTGACCTCCGGAGAAAGCGGGCATTGCGCGGCGAGAGTGCGTAGGATGGGTAGAGCGAAGCGAAACCCATCGCACTTGGTCTGCGCACTTGGCCTGCGCGGAAGCATGATGGGTTTCGCAAGTGCTCTACCCATCCTGCGAAACTGCATCCGTGGTTGATGGCCCCGGATTACGCTTACGCTCCATCCGGGCTACGCTTGCGTTGCTTGCCGCAGATGGCGATGAAGCTTATCTTCCCGTGATGGTTGTCAGTGCCCCCGACATGAAAGCGTTCTTGCTCGCGACGCCGTTCTTCGGCGGTCTCACGGACCCAAGTCTCGACCTCTTGAGTTCGATGCTGGTCGAACGCAGCTTCGATGTCGGCGCGACCGTCGTGGCGGAAGGCGAGCCGGGGCGCTCGCTGTTCATCGTCAAATCCGGGCGGCTTGCGGTGAGCAAGCGGGCGAATTCGGGGAGCGCCATCCCGATTTCCGTTCTGCAGCCCGGCGATTTCTTCGGTGAGATGACGCTGATTGAAATGCAAAATCGTTCTGCCACGGTAGTCGCCGAGAGTCCGACCGTCCTCTACGAGTTGACCGCCCAAAAGCTCTACGCCTGCTACAAGGCCGATATCCACGCCTATGTGATCGTCCTGCAAAACATCAACCGCGAGCTATGCCGACGGCTGCGCCGCTCCGACGATCGCTTCGCCGCACAGCAGATGGGTGACGACAATTGATCGTGCGTAGGATGGGTAGAGCACTTGCGAAACCCATCATGCTTCGTCACCGCGCAAGGTCACTACACAAGTCTTCCATGGGTTTTCGCTTCGCTGTACCCATCCTGCGAACTTCCGGGCACCGTCGGCTTCGAATAGGAAAATAACATGGCTCAAGCCGGAGAAAATGGAAGATTCGGGGCGTTCAAGCACCACGCCAAGGTGCACTCCTTCAGAGTTAGCACTGCCTTGCTGACTTGGATTTTGCTCGGCGCTGCGCTCTTCTACAAGCCCGAGTGGATCCGATGGGCCCTGCGGACCGGCACGCACGGTATCGAAGCTGTCGGCGATGCGCTTCCTGGTTATTGGGGCGCTCAGGCCGAAATTGTCTTGCGTGAACTCGGTGGTTTCCTTTGGATCCAGATCACGGCCGCGATCCTGTTTGTCAGGTTCGTGTTCTGGCTGATCGGTGCGTCATGGCGCCGAGGCCGGCGGTAGATCCAGTCAGCTCGCGTAGGATGGGTAGAGCCCTTGCGAAACCCATCATGTTTCGTCACCGCACGATGTTTCGATGGGTTTCGCTTCGCTCTACCCATCCTACAAGCTGGGCGCCGGCATCGCCGATGCGGCTACAGCAATGCCATCGAGTGCAGCGAGTTTCTATGAAAGCCGAAGACAACGATGCCGGAGAGAAGCAACGCAATCCCAGTCACGATCATGCAACACGCAATCACTATTGGAGCCTCTGGTTCATCATCCACCGCAAGGACGATAATAGATAAAACTTTACCGGCAATCGAAAGGAAGAATTAACCTTACCTGCGCGGTCCAATCTCAACCCGTCGGGCAAAACACCCGCCTCCCCACAAAACCTCGTCAACCCTCCTCCGCAAAAATATTCCACTTTACCGAAATTCGGAATCGCAGTATCAATCCACCATCCCGGTCCCCGGAGAGGGGCGGTCGTCCGTCGTAACGAAGCGTGGATCGGGGTGCGGTGGACGCGGCAGCGTCGGGCACGCGAAGGCGGGACCAGGGCGAGATGAACCTCGTGAGGTCTGGCTAGCGTGCGGACGAACGGCGCCTGTGTCCGGCGAAGCCCTTGGGCGAAGCCGGATCGCTGCGTACGGCAAAATCGTGTGGTCCTGGCCGTCGTTGCTACGGTCAAGCCTTGCGGAGATGGATCGGGGCCCAACCGGGTCTCGAGGCATCGTCAATTCGCAAGGCGACGGTGACAAAAAGGAACTCGTCGCCGGGGAGAGCGCGGCATAAGCCGTCAACCCACTGCGCAGGGAAGGCCGAGTGTTCGGCTACACCTGTATGCTGCTGTGCGGTTTTTCTGCGTGTGCTTTCGCGCAGTGGACCGCGGGTGCCAGCCGGCACCCGGTCTTCCCTGCGCCCTCTTCACGGAAGAGGGTTACGGAGAGAAGCAAAACTCGGGCGTTTGATGCCGCGAGAATGCTGATCTGTGCGTGATTTGACCCAGGGAATGGTGCTGCCAGACAGGATTGAACTGTCGACCTCTCCATTACCAATGGAGTGCTCTACCACTGAGCTACGGCAGCATGTGCTGGGATCGAGAATCGGCCGCCACGAGGGGCCTACCAAGCGGGCCGATATCTGCCACAAGCCCCCCTCCTGTGCAAGCTTGCTAGCTCCGCCAAAACGATAAAATCGGGTCGATATCGGGGCCAAAATGCTCGTTTTGGTTCGAAACGGCCGACTTTCCGCGGATTCGGTTCCGATATCCCCACCCAACTGGCCAGTTGCCCCACGCGCCGGATTCGATCCATTTCGATTTTCGCACGACCGGCTCGCGCGGGCCTCTTGAGCTGCCTTATTCCTCGGGCATGTTATCGCCGATCGCTGTAATGGACCCCGATGGCTGACGAGAACGACAAGAGCGAGCGGCAGGACTCGAGACAGGACTCGAGACAGGCGAGGTCGTCCCGCGACGACCGGCTGAAATCGGCGCTGCGCGAAAATCTGAAGCGGCGGAAGGTGCAGGCGCGCGAACGCGCCGCAAGTGGCGACCCCTCGCAGAACGAAGATGATTCCCTAGATGAGGGGACCGCCGGCGAGACTGCCGACAAGACCGGTGGTTAGAAATTTCTGGAGTGCATGGACGTGGCAATGGGGCAGGACGACACGCAACGAATCGACGGTGACGCGCAGATGTCGCGGTTCACGCGCCCTGAACAGACCTTTCCGGCGCTGACCCCCGCGGAGATCGAGCGTGTCAGGCATTTCGGCGAGGTCCGCACCTACGCCGACGGCGAGCTGCTGTTCGAGACCGGCAAGCCCGGGCCGGGCATGTTCGTGGTGCTCAAGGGCCATGTCGCCATCACCCAGCGTGATGGCCTCGGCAACGTGACGCCGCTGATCGACCAGGGGCCGGGGCAATTCCTGGCCGAGCTCAGCCAGCTCTCGGGACGGCCGGCGCTGGTGGACGGCCGCGCCGAGGGCGATGTCGAAACGCTGCTGCTGCCGCCGGAGCGCCTGCGCGCGCTGCTGGTCGCAGAGGCCGAGCTCGGCGAGCGCATCATGCGCGCGCTGATCCTGCGCCGGGTCAATCTGCTCCAGGCCGGCGTCGGCGGCGTGGTGCTGATCGGTCCGTCGCATTCGGCCGGCGTGGTGCGGTTGCAGGGTTTCCTCACCCGCAACGGCCAGCCGCATCATCTGCTCGATCCCGAGCGCGACCGCGACGCCGCCGACGTCATCGCGCGTTATTCGCCCAAGCCGGAAGACTGGCCGTTGGTCGTCACCCCTGATGGTGCGGTGCTGCGCAATCCCGGAGAAACCGAGCTTGCGCGCGCGATCGGCATGATCGGCGGGCCGAAGAACGATCGCATCTACGACGTCGCGATCGTCGGCTCCGGACCGGCCGGGCTCGCCACCGCGGTGTATGCCGCGTCCGAAGGACTTTCGGTCGCGGTGCTCGACACCCGCGCCTTCGGCGGCCAGGCCGGCGCCAGCGCGCGCATCGAAAATTATCTGGGCTTTCCGACCGGCATTTCCGGTCAGGCCCTGACTGCGCGCGCGTTCAACCAGGCGCAGAAATTCGGCGCGGACATCATGATTCCCGTCACGGTGAAGTCGCTCGACTGCACGCGCAAGGATGGCGCGTTTTCTGTCGCGCTCGACGGCTGCGATTCCCTGCGCTCGCGCGCGGTGGTGGTCGCGAGCGGTGCGCGCTATCGCCGGCCGGAGATCGAGAACCTCGATAAATTCGAAGGCCGCGGCGTCTGGTACTGGGCCTCCCCGGTCGAGGCAAAGCTCTGCGCCGGCGAGGAAGTGGCGCTGGTCGGCGCCGGCAATTCGGCGGGGCAGGCCGCGGTGTTCCTGTCGGGTCATGCCAAGAAGGTGCTGATGATCATTCGCGGCGGCGGCTTAGGGGCCAGCATGTCGCGCTATCTCATCGAGCGCATCGAAGCGACCCCCAACATCGAATTGATGTTCAACACCGAGATCTCCGCGCTCGAGGGCGACGAAGCCTCGCTGCTGCGGCGCATCCGCCTGAAGAGCCGGCTGTCGAACGACGAAGAATCCGCCGACATCCGCAATCTCTTTTTGTTCGTCGGCGCCGATCCCGCCACCGGCTGGCTCGACGGCTGCGGCATCACGCTCGATCGCGGCGGCTTCGTCGTGACGGGCGCGCAGTCGGAACAGAACCAGGGCCGGCTGGTGGCGCCGCTGGAGACCTCGGTGCCCGGCGTCTATGCCGTCGGCGATGTCCGCTCCGGTTCGGTCAAGCGCGTCGGCGGCGCCATCGGCGAGGGCGCGCAGGTCGTGGCCTCCCTGCACGGCTATCTCGGCGACGCCGCAAAACCGGCGCTTTAGTCAAGGACAAGGCAAGTAAATGGCAAGTCGAATGAGGCTTGCCATTGCGCGCGTTGATGCAGACTATCCCCTCGTCCTGAGGAGCGCGGAACGCGCGTCTCGAAGGACGAAGGCCCGGAAGCAACAGCCGGGCCTGCATGGTTCGAGACGCGTGCTTCGCACGCTCCTCACCATGAGGATCTACAAACAAAACGCTTAACGGGAGGACTAAATGGCTGAAATCGTCGTGCTCTACAAGACGCCCAAGGATGCTGCGGCCTTCGACAAGTACTATGCCGAGACTCACATTCCGCTCGCCAAGAAACTTCCCGGCCTGAAGAAGTACGCCATCAGCAAGGGGCCGGTCGGCTCTCCCGCTGGGCCTTCCGGAATCCATCTCGTCGCCATTCTCACCTTTGACAGCGCGGCCGACATCCAGGCGGCATTCGCTAGCCCGGAAGGCAAGGCGACCGGCGCTGACGTGCCGAAATTCGCCAGCGGCGGCGCCGACCTGTTGATCTTCGACACCAAGGAAGTGTGAGACGCGTGCAGGGGCGCTTCGCACCTCGCGAGCGCCCCGGCCAATTCGACTCAACTTTGGTCGATGCCCTGCTGTCGTTTGTGGCGGCGCTGCAAAAAATCAGAGCATGCGTTTGTCGATTCGCACGATGACGCATGGCTGCGCGCGAATGTGTGACACCGGCGCAGGTGGCAATTCGATGAGGACCGTAATACTTATCTTTTCGAACCCGATGCGAAGAGTAGGAGAGATGTCATGGTTCTAGGGTTGAGCTTGCCCGCCTTCACGTTGGTCCATGTCACCATCAGCCTGATCGGCATCGCCGCCGGTCTCGTCGTGATGTTCGGCCTGCTCGGCTCGAAACCGATGCCGGGCCTCACCGCGATTTTCCTGCTGTTCACGATCCTCACCAGCGCCACCGGCTTCCTGTTTCCGTTCAAAGAGCTGCTGCCGTCGCACATCATCGGCATCATCTCGCTGGTGCTGCTCGCGATCGCCTGCTTCGCGCTGTACGGCATGAAGCTCAATGGCGTCTGGCGTCCGGTCTACATCGTGACCGCGATGATCTCGCTGTATTTCAACGTCTTCGTGCTGGTGATCCAGTCGTTCCTAAAGGTGCCGGCGCTCGCCGCGCTCGCACCCGCCGTGCCGCCGAATCCACCGGGAGGTCCCGTGTTCGCCGTGGTGCAGGGCCTCGTGCTGGTGTTCTTCGTGGTGCTCACCATCGGCGCCTGGCGCCGCTACAGGCCGATGGCGTTCGCCTGATCGCACGATCCTCGTCACCGCAGGACGGTGCGCGGCATCGACCTCGGACGCTCGTACGACCATCTTCCGCTTGCCGGCTCGCGCCTCGCGCGCCGGACCGATTCGCACTGAAGGAGCCATTCATGCCCACCATCACCACCAAGGACGGCGTCGAGATATTCTACAAGGACTGGGGCTCGGGCCAGCCGATCGTGTTCAGCCATGGCTGGCCGCTGTCGGCCGACGACTGGGACGCGCAGATGATGTTCTTCGTCACCCGCGGCTATCGCGTCGTCGCCCATGACCGCCGCGGCCACGGCCGCTCGTCGCAGGTCGCCGACGGCCACGACATGGATCACTATGCCGATGATCTCGCCGCCGTGACGGCGCATCTCGACCTCAAGAACGCGATCCACGTCGGCCACTCCACCGGCGGCGGCGAAGTCGTGCATTACATCGCTCGCCATGGCGAGAGCCGGGTGGCGAAGGCCGCGATCCTCTCCGCGGTGCCGCCGCTGATGCTGAAGACGGACGCCAATCCCGGCGGCCTGCCGAAGAGCGTGTTCGACGATTTCCAGGTGCAGCTCGCTGCCGGCCGCGCCAGCTTCTACCGCGACATCGCGGCCGGCCCCTTCTATGGCTACAACCGTCCCGGCGCAAAGCCGTCGGAAGCGGTGATCCAGAACTGGTGGCGCCAGGGCATGATGGGCGGCGCGAAGGCGCACTACGACGGCATCGTCGCGTTCTCGCAGACCGACTTCACCGAGGATCTGAAGAAGATCAATGTGCCGGTGCTGGTGATGCACGGCGACGACGACCAGATCGTGCCTTACGCGGACTCCGCGCCGCTGTCGGCCAAGCTTTTGAAGAACGGCACGCTGAAGACCTACAAGGGTTTCCCGCACGGCATGCCGACGACGCACGCCGAGACCATCAACGCGGACCTGCTGGCGTTCTTCAAGGGGTGAGTGGCCTCACTCCAGTATCGCCCTGATCGCGTCGAACGTGCGCTTGACGAAAGCTTCCGGCTTCTCCCGCGCCCCTTCGCCGATCCAGCTCTCGCCGCCGACGCGCATCGCGCCGGTGGCGATCATGGCGACGAGCCGCGCTTTCAGCCGGTCCGATTTGTTTCTGGCGCGCTGGGCGAGCCCTTCGGCCAGCGCCCGCTCGAGCTTCTCGTATTTGAGCTGATCGCGCGCCCGAAGCGCGGGATTGTCGCGCTTGAGCCGCGACATTGCCGCGGCCTCGGCCGGATCGATCCGCTTGAGCGCCGCCGCGATCGCGTTTTCCGCCGCGGTCAGCATGGTTTCGCCCGCTGGCCGCGCCACGACCTCCGCGACCAGCGCGGCGGCGGCGCCTTCCTGCCAGGCCGCGACCACGTCCTCCTTCGAGGCGAAATAATGGAAGAAGCTGCGGCGCGACACGTCCGCCGCGGCCGCAATGTCGTCGATGGTCGTGGCCTCGAAGCCGCGCTCCAGGAATAGTGCCATCGCCCCGCGGGTCAACCGCTCGCGGGTCTCTTGCAATTTACGCTGGCGCAGGCCGGGGCCATCGGGGGATTTTGCTCCTGCCGGCAATGGCTTGGTGCGCCTGTTGACTGATTTCCCGGCGGCCTTCGAAAGCTTCAAATCATTTCACCACTTGCAAAGTTGCACCCAGTGCACATTTAGACCCGTCGCGGGCCTTTTCCCAGCCCCGACGGAGCTATGGCATGACCGACTGGACCACGGCAGACATCCCCTCCCTCAGCGGCAAGACTGCCGTCGTGACCGGAGCGACGGGCGGCCTCGGCTACGAGACGGCGATGGCGCTGGCGGGCGCCGGTGCCATTGTCATACTCACGGGGCGCAACGACGCAAAGGGCGTGCGCGCGATCGAGGGCATTTGCGAGCGCTTTCCCCATGCGCTGATCGCCTACGAGCATCTCGACCTCGCCAGCCTCGCCTCCGTCTCCGATTTTACCAGGCGATTTGCCGCCAGCAACGAGCAGCTCGACCTGCTCGTCAACAATGCCGGCGTGATGGCGCTGCCGAAGCGGCAGCAGACGGCGGATGGTTTCGAGATGCAGCTGGGCACCAATTATCTCGGCCATTACGCCCTGACGGCGCGGCTGTTGCCGCAGCTTCGCCGGGCGAAGGCGGCTCGAATCGTCAACCTGTCGAGCCTTGCGCACCGCTCCGGCGCGATCAATTTCGACGATCTGCAAAGCAAGCATTCCTATCGTCCGTGGCGGGCCTATTGTCAGTCCAAGCTGGCGATGCTGATGTTTTCGCTGGAGTTGCAGCGCCGCAGCCTCGCCGCAGGCTGGGGCCTGACGAGCCTTGCCGCACATCCCGGCTACGCGCGGACCGATCTCATTGCGAACGGGCCGGGCACCAGGACCTTGCAGTCGCGTGTGAGCCGGTGGCTGCAGCCTTTCATCAGCCAGTCTGCCGCGGAAGGCGCGCTGCCGACCTTGTTGGCGGCGACCTTTCCGGCAGCGGAGCCCGGCGGCTATTACGGTCCGAACGGGTTCTACGAATTGAAAGGGCCACCGAGGCTGGCGAAGATCATGTCGCAGGCAAAGGATTTCGCCTCGGCAGCCATGCTGTGGGATGTCTCGGCGACGTTGACCGGTATATCCTTCGACGAGATCGCGGCCGCCGCGTGAGCCGCGAGCCTGTTGGGGACATCCCGATGCAGATCATCATCTTCGGCGCGACTGGCATGGTCGGGCAGGGCGTTTTGCGGGAGTGTCTGGTCGATGCCGGCATCGACCGCGTGCTCGTGGTCGGCCGCAGCCCGACCGGCGTCCGCAACGCCAAGCTCACGGAGATCACACACGGCGATTTCACGGACTACTCAGCGATCGAAGCGCAGCTGACCGGCTTCGATGCCTGCTTCTTCTGTCTCGGCGTCTCCTCGATCGGCATGAGCGAGGAGCGTTACCGTCATCTCACCTATGACGTCACGCTGGCAGCGGCGACCGCGCTGGCACGGCTCAATCCGCAGATGACGTTCACTTACGTCACCGGCGCCGGCACCGATTCCACCGAGCAGGGTTCGCGGATGTGGGCGCGGATCAAGGGCAAGACCGAGAACGATCTGCTCAAGCTGCCGTTCAGGGCGGCCTACATGTTCCGGCCGGGTGCGATCCAACCGCTCCACGGTGCCCGCTCCAAGACGGCGTGGGTGCAGGCCGTGTATGCCGCAACCTGGCCGCTCTGGTCGGTGCTGCGCCGGCTCTCGCCGCGGCTCGTCACCTCGACCGAGCAGGTCGGCCGCGCCATGATCCGGGTTGCGCGGGAGGGGTATCCGCGGAAGGTGCTGGAGATGGAGGATATCAATAGCCTCTAGTCCAGTGGAGCGTTAGTTCTAAGGAAATTTCGGCGCTCGCGCGTTGAGCCCTGTCCGTCCGAAGGAGAAGCGCCGTCGATGCCTCCCCCACTCAAACTGATCGCGCTCGACGCCGACGATCTCGCCGTGATCTCGGCCCATGTCCAGGACGCCCGCGTGCAGCCCTCGGACATCATCTGGCGGCAAAGCGAAAAGCGGCTGGTGGTCGGCATGAGCCGGTTGGACTGGGCGCAGACGCTGGACGGCGAGGCCGAGCCGCGCAGGCTGGTGGCCGCCCTCCGTTTCGACCGCGTGCTCGCCTGCAAGTCGCGCGACATCGATCTCGACGCGCCGGACACGATTCTGGACCTCGTCGGCATCGAATTCCACGGCCAGGACGCCCCTGGCGGGAACGCGCTGCTCCTGTTTGCCCAAGGCGGCGCCGTCCGCCTCGACGTAGAGTGCCTGGAATGCGAGCTGACTGATCTCGGGGCGGATGAGCTGGGGACGGGGTTGGAGGTTGAAGGGGAGGGGTGAGGTGGCATGCCAAGGCCACGCATTCCGTTGTCGTCCTGGCGAAAGCCAGGACCCATAACCCCAAGGCTTTGTTGTTGAAACGAGATGTGGCCCAATTCCGCCTCCTCACGCCCGCTGGTGGAAACGGGTCCTGGCTTTCGCCAGGACGACGCCGGAGGGGAACGGCTCGGCCCAAGGCTCGGCCCAAGGGTTGACGCAGCTTCCCCGCCGCGCCATTGAGCAGGGAGCCTGGTGAGCCAAACCGCGCCCCCAAAAACCAGTTAGAAGCCAAGATGCCCGTTCGTCTCGACCGCAGCAGCGCCGATTTTGACCAGCGATTCGTGGCCTTCCTCGCCGCCAAGCGCGAGGCCTCGGCCGACGTCGAGGCCGCCGCGCGAGCCATCGTCGACGACGTGGCGAAGCGGGGCGATGCGGCCCTGCTCGAGGCTACGGCAAAGTTCGACCGGTTGACGCTGGATGCATCTGGCCTGCGCGTCACCGCCGCCGAGATCGAGGTCGCGGTGAAAGCCTGCGATGCCGCGACGCTGGATGCGCTCAAGCTCGCGCGCGATCGCATCGAGACCTATCACCGCCGCCAACTGCCGAAGGACGAGCGCTTCACCGATCCGCTCGGCGTCGAGCTCGGCTGGCGCTACACCGCGATCGAATCCGCCGGCCTCTACGTGCCCGGCGGCACCGCGGCTTATCCGTCCTCGGTGCTGATGAATGCGGTGCCGGCGAAGGTCGCCGGCGTGTCGCGTCTCGTCATGGTGGTGCCCTCGCCCGACGGCAAGCTCAATCCGCTGGTGCTGGCGGCAGCTCATCTCGGCGGCGTCAGCGAGATCTACCGCGTCGGCGGCGCGCAGGCGGTGGCTGCGCTCGCACATGGCACCGCGACGATCGCGCCGGTTGCGAAAATCGTCGGACCCGGCAACGCTTATGTCGCCGCGGCAAAGCGGCTGGTGTTCGGCAAGGTCGGCATCGACATGATCGCCGGTCCCTCGGAGGTGCTTGTGATCGCCGATGACACCGGCAATGCCGACTGGATTGCCGCCGACCTGCTGGCACAGGCCGAGCACGACGCCAGCGCGCAGTCGATCCTGATTACCGATTCCGTGCGCCTTGCCGCCGATGTCGAAAAGGCCGTCGAAGCGCAGTTGAAGACGCTGCCGCGCGCCGCGATCGCCAGCGCCTCGTGGGCCGATTTCGGCGCCATCATCATGGTGAAGAACCTCAACGACGCCATTCCGCTTGCGGATGCGATTGCCGCCGAGCATCTCGAGATCATGACGCAAGATCCCGACGCGCTCGCCGCACAGATCCGCAACGCCGGCGCCGTGTTCCTCGGGCCGCATACGCCGGAGGCGATCGGCGACTATGTCGGCGGCTCCAACCATGTGCTGCCGACGGCGCGCTCGGCACGATTCTCTTCGGGGCTCTCGGTGCACGATTTCCTCAAGCGCACCTCGATCCTGAAATGCGGCCCGGATCAGCTGCGTGCGCTGGGGCCGGCCGCGATGATTCTCGGTAAAGCGGAGGGGCTAGATGCCCATTCGCGCTCGATTGGATTGCGCCTCAACCTGTCATGACCCAGCCGCCCGAACAGGACGACTCGCAAAATCGCATCGTCGGCGTCACGCTCGACGAGGACTCGATCGGCCGTTCCGGGCCCGACATCGAGCATGAGCGCGCGATCGCGATCTACGACCTGATCGAGCAGAACCTGTTCGCGCCGGAGGGCGCGGACGGGAAGGGGCCGTTCACGCTGCATATCGGCATCACCGGCAGCCGCCTGATGTTCGACATCCGCCGCGAGGACGGCACGCCCGTGGTCGCGCATCTGTTGTCGCTGACGCCGTTCCGGCGGATCGTGAAGGACTATTTCATGATCTGCGACAGCTACTACCAGGCGATCCGCACGGCGACGCCGGACAAGATCGAGGCCATCGACATGGGCCGCCGCGGCATCCATGACGAGGGATCGCGTACGCTGCAGGAGCGCTTGAAGGGCAAGGTGCGGGTGGATTTCGAGACCTCGCGCCGGCTGTTCACGCTCATTACTGTCCTTCATTGGAAGGGTTAAACGCGGATGGCTGCGCCCCCACGCGCACGCGATCCGCAATCGGTGCTGTTCGCCTGCGCCATGAACAGCGTGCGTTCGCCGATGGCCGAGAGCCTGCTGCGGCACATGTTCCCGCAAGGCCTCTATGTGAAGTCGGCCGGCGCCAGGCGCGGCGAGCTCGATCCGTTCGCGGTGTCTGTGATGGCCGAGCTCGGCCAGGACATCTCCACCCACAAGCCGCAGACCTTCGAGGAATTGGAGGACTGGGAGGGCTTGAATTTCGACCTGATCATCACGCTCTCGCCGGAGGCGCATCACAAGGCGCTGGAGCTGACCCGGACGCTTGCCGCCGACGTCGAGTACTGGCCGACGCAGGACCCCACCACCATCGAAGGCAGCCGTGACCAGAAGCTCGCCGCCTATCGCGACGTCTGCGATCAGCTCCTGATGCGCATCCGCCGGCGGTTTTCGAAGGTGGGCGCGGCGAACGGGTAGCATTCGGCGCCCGTAACACCCGCGTCACAGACTGCAGGCACACGCATCCCGTGCCCGTCGAATCAGTAAAGTCCGGGTTCCCGGGTTGTGAAATCAGCCCCCGTCCGATAGGTTCCGCGCGCAATTCACCCCCTGCTTCATCCCCCAAATCACCTGATGCTTGGCCGCCCCAAATTCGTTCTCGCCTCTGGTTCGCCGCGGCGCCTGTCGCTGCTCAACCAGGCCGGCATCGAGCCGGACGCGCTCCGGCCCGCCGACGTCGACGAGACGCCGAAGCGGGGCGAGCTGCCGCGCGCCTGTGCCAACCGGCTCGCGCGGGCCAAGGCGGATGCGGCGCTCAAATCGGTGCAGCTCGACGACGAGCTGCGCGGCGCCTTCATCCTCTCCGCCGACACGGTGGTGGCGGTCGGCCGCCGCATCCTGCCCAAGGCCAACCTCGTCGACGAGGCCGCGCAGTGCCTGCGGCTGCTGTCGGGCCGCAACCACCGCGTCTACACCGCGATCACCCTGGTGACGCCGCGCGAGGCCTTCCGCCAGCGCCTGGTCGAGACCCGCGTCCGCTTCAAGCGCCTCTCGGAGGACGACATCCAGGCCTATATCGGCTCCGGCGAATGGCGCGGCAAAGCCGGCGGCTACGCCGTGCAGGGCATCGCCGGCTCGTTCGTGGTCAAGATGGTGGGGTCCTACACCAACGTGGTCGGCCTGCCGCTCTACGAGACCACCACGCTGCTCGGCGGCGAAGGTTTCCCGATCCGCTTCGGCTGGCTCAACGCCACTGCCGTGTGAGCCGAAAAGCCGCTCCTGGACGCCTGCGCTTGCGCGAGGAACCCCTTTGGCGGCAGGCTCTTGAACTCCCTCACCCCGTATGAGCTGCGCACCCTATGGACGACCAGGTGAAAAAGCCCGCAAGCCCCCTCAAGTCCTGCCCGATCTGCGGCAAGCCGCAGTCCGAGGCTACCCGCCCGTTCTGCTCCTCACGCTGCCGCGACGTCGATCTGAACCGCTGGCTGAAGGGCTCCTACGTCGTCCCCGGCCGAGACGACGAGGCAGATGGGGAGGAATAACCCTGTTGTATCAATTGTTTAAATTCTCAAGGCGCCGCCGCGCGCCGTTCCCTCCGAGCCACCTCCCGCCTTGTGCACAGCCGGGCGGCGCCCCGCGAAGCCATCGGCGAAGCGTGGGTGGACAGGCAGCCTTCAGCCCACTATAAACCGCCCGCTCGATGGGCCTTGGCCTCTCTTGGAGCACGCCCAGGTAGCTCAGTTGGTAGAGCATGCGACTGAAAATCGCAGTGTCGGTGGTTCGATCCCGCCCCTGGGCACCATTTTGCCACCGCTGCGCTGCAATCGGCTGATTGATCAGGATTGCTACGACCGTCCCTCCCTACGCCCCGACAGCGGTGAGCATTGCCCAATTGTCCGATCAATCGGAACGGGCCGCGATCGCATTCGGCAAGCGCTCAGATCAAGTGCCAGTCGTGTACGGGGATCGCCGGCGCATGATCATGTGTTGCATCGCTTAGCCTTTGCGCGAAAGTTTCGTTGGCGAGGCTCGCTAGCAAGTTGTCTTGGTTTCCGACCCGCCAGGCATCGGCAAACAGCCCTTCGATCACCTTGGTGTTCGGATTGACCAGCCACGTGCCATTGGCAAGGCCGAAATCGTTCTTGGCGTTGCCGTCGAGATTGCCGAGCAATCCTTCGAAACTGCCGGGCCCGCGGGCGCTGCCCGCATGCACGGAAAGGTCGAGGTAGCTGCCGTGATCGGTCATCTGAACGAAGTCGAGCGGCGTCTCGATCTGGTGGGTGGTTGCGGTCGCCCGGCCTATCACCACGCCGTCGCCAAGATCGAGGCGGTCGCCGACCGCGAAGGCCACGGCATGGCCGTCGACGAGCATTGTGCTCGGCTTGGCCTCGTCGAACACGATGAGGTGGTCGCCGGCCTCGACAGCGACCGCGGTCAGATAACTCACCCCGGCGTGTCCCAGATTTTCTGCACGGCCCTCGATCTCGAATTCCGGGCCGGACGTCGCCTGGGCGACGACATAATCGCCGGTCGACTGCAGATTGAATTTGAAGCCGTCGAACGAGGTGTAATGGACGTCGCCCCAGCCGCCGCCGGTGGAGCCGGCCTTGACGGTGACGTCGACAATCCCCGTGGCCAGGCCGCCATGGCCGTCGGAAACCGTGTAGTCGAACGCCGCGGCGCCGCTATAGCCGGCATCCGGCGTAAAGGTGACGATCTGGTTGGCGGCATCGAACACCACGTCGCCGTGGGTTGCGTGACCGACGTTGATCAGGCTCAGCGTGTCGCCGTCGGGATCGGTGTCGTTGGCGAGAAGTGCGGCGGCCGATGTGACGAGCGGCGTATGTTCCTGTGCGGTGACGTGATCACCGCCCGCGGTGGGCAACCCATTGGCGGCGGCCGCAAGCGTCGTCGAGAGCTGACCCGTGTTGCCCGCAAGGTCGGTGGCCGACGCGACCAGTGTGTGATCGCCGCCGCCGTGGAGCGTGACGTTGGTGTGCCAGGTGCCGTCAGCACCCACGATCGCGGTGCCGAGCACGGACGTGCCTTCGGTGATCTGAATGGTCAGTCCGGAGTCCCCGAGCCCGGCGGTGCCGGAGATTTCGGTTGGCCTGTCCGTGATGATGGGTCCGGTTGGCGCGGCGAATGCGAGATCCGGCGCTGTGGTGTCGTAGGTGAAATCGATCTGGCCGGCGGCCGAGATGTATCCGGCGGCATTGGTCTGGGTCATGCTGACGTGATGGGCGCCTTGCGTGAGCCCTGCCGGGTCATAGGCAGCAACGACGCTTCCATCCACCGTGTAGGTGAGCGTTCCTCCGGGGGCTGCCGCCGCGACCGCGATGGTTGCGTCGCTGGTGATGTGGTCGGTGCTCGACGCGCCGGAATCGTGGGCGAGTGTCAGCGTCGGCGCCGCAGGCGTGGCGATGGAGTCGGCGAGATCGCCTTGGGCGTGGGTCTGGATCGCGATCAGTGACGCTGTATCTGGCGCGGCAAGAATCTGGCCGTTGATCGATACCAGCGCGTCCGTGACACTGTCCGCAAATTCGCCGGTCAAGCCGGCGACGGTCGCAATCTGCCGGAGCAGACCTGCATCGGTCGGATCGATGCTCGCATTGCCTGATATGACCGATGCCACGGCAGCAAAGGCGCTCGTGGCTGCCGCCATCGGAGCCATGTTCGATTGGCCCTCCAGGCCGGCGGCAATCAAGGCCACATCGGACATCACGCCTGCGCCGGCTGCGAGCAGGTTGAAACCCGACGGCTCGCCCGCCGCGGCCATGGCGACGGGGTCGATGTGAAGCAGATCGGTGCCGGACGGCAGATGAAAGACCTGCAGCACCTTGGCGAGCGGATCGGCGACGCCGCTCTCCGTCAAAACCTGCACCAATGTCGTCAGCGGCGTGATCACCGTGGCGCCGGAGGGGGCGGAAAGGAACCCTTTGAACGCCAGGCCGGTCGCAATATCGGTTCCGCCGATGGCGATGAGGGGGGCTGCTCCAGGTGCGAGGGTGAAATTGCCATGATCATCCGTCGTGGTCGCGGCTTCATGGGGGCTCAAGACATGATCGTGATTGGTATCTGCGAAGATCGTCGCGCCGGCGAGGTAGCCGTCCTCCGCCTTGCCAGAGATATCGGGCGCCGGGGGCGTGAACCGGAAGTCTGACGCCGCCAGATGGTACTGGTTCGACAGGTTGAGCTGGAAGTCCGCGATCCCATCGCCATTGGTATCGCCCTGGACGTACGTCATGCCCGTGGCATGATCCTGGCCGGTCCGCAATTCGCCTGCATGCCCTGAAAATGCAGCATCTCCGATCAAGGAGAAACTGTCCTTCGGGTCCGTTGCATCGATTGCATCGATGCCGGACAGGTCGATGATGTCGCCGGCCGAAAAGTCCGTGATGACATCGGACGCCGAGCCGGTCGCGCCGCCTCCGATATCGCTCGCGTGCGCGAAGACGAAGGTATCGTTGCCGCCACCGCCGGTCAGAGTATCCTGACCGTTCAGGCCCTCGATCCGATTGTTGCCGGTGTCACCGGTGAGGGTGTCGTCGAAATAGCTGCCTTGCAGATCTTCGATCGAGATGTAGGTGTCGCCTTTGGCATCGCCCGTGTTCAGCTCCGCGTGGGCAAGGTTGGCCGTGACCCCCTCGCTGCTGCCTTCGACCGGAGGCAGGGCCCAGCGGTAGCTCGCGGTGTCCTCGCCCTCGCGTCCGTCGAGGATATCGGCGCCTGCCTCACCCATCAGCACATTGTTGCCGGCGGTGCCGTGGAGCGCGTCGTCGTAGAAGCTGCCGCCCAGGCCTTTGATGCCGTAGAACCGATCATCGGCAGCTTCACCGGTATTTCTGGAATCGTTCTCCAAATCGACTGTCACCGCCGCACCCGCGTACCAATAGCCGACCAGATCATCGCCGCCGATACCGAAGCTGCTTGAGTGCGCGGATGTGCCGCCGATGTAGGTATCCGCGCCGCCCATGCCGTAGAACTCGTCATCGCCGAGCCCGCCGACCAGGATGTTGCTGTCGCTGTCGCCTTCCAGGATATCGTTGAACTGGCTGCCGGTGATGTTTTCGACGTCGATCGATTGGACGATCCCTTGGAAGAGGCCGGAGTAATTGGCCTCCCACAAACTGTCGTCGGATGTGGTCCAGGCGTGGCCGGTCGCATCGGGGTCGGCGGGCAAGATCCATCTTGGTCCTGCCGAGCTATCCGCGGAGTCGAGCTGAGCCCAGATCGCGCTGGCGGATTGGCTGAAGTTTTCCGTGTCGGTCCCCCCGACGCCGCCATCGATACGGTCGACGCCGCCTTGGCCGACCATGAACATATCGTCGCCACGGCCGCCATTGAGCGTATCGTTTCCGGCGCCGCCGGTCAGCACGTCGTTGCCGGCATTTCCGTCCAGGGTGTCACCAAGCGCATCGGCGGTTAGCGTGTCACCTAAGCGGCTGCCGTAAACATGTTCGATACCGCTGAGGTGGTCGCCCTCGGCGTCGCCCCCGAGGCCAATGCCTGTTGCAAGATTGACGTTCACCGCCGAGGAGTCCCAGTAGCTTGCGGTGTCGTATCCATTACCGCCGATGAGAACGTCAGCGCCGGCGCCACCGGTCAATGTGTCATCGCCGGCGCCGCCATCGAGATGGTCGTTGCCAAAACCGCCATCCAGCGTGTCGTTGCCTGCACGGCCGCGCAGCGAGTCGTCGCCTCGGCCACCATTGAGTGTATCGTTTCCGGCGCCGCCGAGCAGCACGTCGCTGCCGGCATTTCCGTCCAGCGTGTCACCAAGGGAATCGGCGATCAGCTGGTCGTCCAAGCGGCTGCCGTCAATATGTTCGATGCCGCTGAGGTGGTCGCCCTCGGCGTCACCCCCGAGGCCAATGCCGGTTGCCAGATTGACGTTCACCCCCAAGGAGTCCCAGTAGCTTACGGTGTCGTGTCCATCACCACCGATGAGAACGTCGGCCCCGGCGCCACCTGTCAATGTGTCGTCGCCGGCGCCACCATCGAGATTGTCGTTGCCGGCACCGCCATCCAGCGTGTCATTGCCTTCATAGCCGCGCAGCGTGTCGTCGCCCCGCATGCCCTGGAGATGGTTGTCGGCCTCGTTGCCGCCCAGCGTGTCGCCGCCGTCGCCGCCGATGACGTTCTCTATCAGGTGCAGGTGAAAATCGTCGGTCGTGCCCCAGCCGCCAGAGTATTCGCGACCCGCAATACGATAATGTCCATTCTCCAGGTCGATGATCGAGGCGGTCGAAACGGCGGCCGCGTTGATGGTGTCGATGCCGCCATCCCTGTCAAACAAAACAAATCCGTGGGTGGAATCATTGCCGAGCGTGCCGAACTCGTCGGTGAAGACGTAGGTGTCATTGGTCGTGTTGGCGCTGCCAAAGATGTTGAGCCTGGCATTGGTGATGTCGCCGGTGTAGCCGATGTTGTGGTCAATGATGGAGACGGTCCAGGTTCCAGCGCTCAGTTCGCCCGCGAACTGGTTGCTGGTCATGGTCCATCCGCTGGTCGGGAAGGCGATAGGATTAACGTTGCCGTGGACGATGGCGGCTTGATAGTCGGCGTTGTCGACTTGATCCAGCATGACGCTGCGCGTCCCGTCGGGCGAGGTCAACACGATCGTCAGATCGCTCACATTCGCATGACTGCTGGTGAGGGTGAGCGTCAGGTCCTCGATCTTGATATCGTCGGCGATATTGATGGAAAACCGCGTAATTCCTTCCTCGCTGCGGACGACGCCGCCGGCGTTGACTACGTAACTGGCGTCGGCGATGTGCAGCGGCTGAAGAAAAAATCCCACCGCAAGGGCCTGATTGGAAGAGACGGATTGCTCGGTCCAGGTTTCGGCGAGGCTAACCGCCGCCTTGGCATCCACGGTGCCGAACCCGTAATCGTTCGAGAAGTGAAGTCCACCGCCGTTCCATTCGTCGGCGCCATTATTGGTCCAAATATATTTTTCGGACCCCGTCGGGGCTGCGTTGATGGCGCTTCCCGTATGGCGAGCGGTCAAGGCGAGAATATCGCGCACGTCACGCCAGCCGAGATCGGGATTGGCCTGCAGCATGAGCGCAACGACACCCGCCACCTCGGGGGTGGCAGCAGACGTTCCCGTGAAAAGCGCGTAGTCGCCATCAACGAGGCCGCCCGAGGGATTGTTATTGTAGCCGTTCCAGCCAAGCAGATCGGTGGAAAGGACGCCGTCCCTGGTTCCGATGACGTGCGGCTTCCCATCGGGTGCGGTGCCCGTTCCATTTCTTTGGTCATTGTCGGTGGTGCCGCCCAGACCGCTGAACGCCGAAACCAGCAGAGCGGCGCCTGGTGTGCTGTAATCGAGCACGTTGCCATTGTGATCTACGGCACCCACTGTAATGACCCGCGGGTCGCTGTTGAAATTCTCAGCATTGACATCTGTAGCAAGGAACGGCTGGACTCCGTGCTTGGTCTCGTTCACGTCACGGACATATTCGGACCCGCCCTCGCGATCGTTGCCGGCGCCGGCAACGATGATGGTGCCAAGGCCGCCGCGCCCGATCGTCACGGCCGTGAAGACCGCCCCTGCGATCTGCGGGAGGTGGTTGTAGTTCAGCCCGAAAGCGTGCCTGTCCGTCCAACTATTGCTCGTAACATCGAAGTTCTTGAAATAGGTGAGGAGGCCGTAATTGGCCTGCCCACCGACATCAAAAGCAACGCCGGTAATTTTCGCATCATAGGCGATGCCTGTCGCACCCACACCGTCGTTTGCGGCAGCGATGATTCCCGCGACTTGTGTGCCATGGGCGTTCTCGGAGTTCCCGAGTTCCGCCACGGTCGGTGAATAACTGGGAATATTCGTCCCGGGTATGCCGGTTATATTGGCCTGAAGGTCGGGGTGGTTACCTTGAACGCCTGTGTCGAAGATGCCGACATGCACGCCCTTGCCGGTATACTCCGGCCAGACGGGCTTGACGTTGAGGTCCTGGCCCGGCGTGCCGAGAGTTTGCCCAACATTCTGAAGATACCAGTCGCCTTGCAGAAGTGGGGCGAGAATGGGAGGCGGTGGGAAGATGACCAGCTGATTGGGATTGAAGTTTGAGGAAAGCTGATCGGGAGCGGCATCCGAAGCAGGCTGAATCGGATCGGCAATCGAAGAATTGAGATTCGGCGTGGGCCCTAGGTTGCCGAGCACGGGATCGGAAAAAGAAAACTGCAGATCGTAAAATGGGGTGTCCAGATCGAAAAACGGGAAGCGCGCCGAACCTTTGTAAGCCATTTATCTCATCTCCAAAGACTGTCTTGATCTAAAATTCACGCAGTAGTTGCAGATCGATTCATTCTTGTGTTGGGCCGAGCACGCAAATCGCCTGCTCGATCGTCGGCACGCGCTTCCGTCCGATGCGACGAAGCAGAAGCATTCAATTTGAAATGAGTGGTGGCCGCCTCCACCGTTCGGTTGAGTCCGGTCCGCTTTGGGCAATGGTTGCCTCCGTCGCTGGTCACGAAACAGAGAGGCCGCACTTGCGCGGCGCGGTTCCATGCCCTGTCATTTCGCCGGCGGCGTCGGAGATGGAGGAAACGCTCGGCGCAAGAGCAGCCCAACTCTTCCTTAGCGACGCATCATGCGATGCGTCGGACCCGACCCTCGACTCGCAGGTCGTGCGCCTCAAGGAGTTCCGAATGATGCGTTTCACAGGCGATCGATGGGAGGCGTTCGGACCGATCGTCGCGGATTGATCGGCTGGCCGGCAACGCGGCACAAGAACCACGCCGCGGCCATTGCCGCCTCGAAAGCCGCGTTCTTCGATTCAGAACGCACTTATCTCAACATTGCATTTTTGAAAAACCGAGAGGTAACCTAGGCTTGATACGGTTGCGCAATGAGGCGTGACGGCGGAGGGACGGTACCGACCGATGCGGCTAATTTTTAAGCGGCGATTGCTCTCCAGACTATCAGTGCGCGTCCGCGATGACGGGACGCTTGTGACAGAGGGCGACATACCCGCTCGGCGATCGATGGTTGCGGCATCGCCATGCTGAGTTTCGAGCCCGCGACGGTCTTCAGCAGCCGCCACCTTGCCGACCTTTTCAGCACCGCGCCGATGCGCGCCATTTTCGGCGAGGGCAATTCACTGGCCTCGATGCTCCTCGTCGAGGCCGCGCTCGCCAGGGTTCAAGGGCAGCTCGGGTTGATCCCAGCCGGGGCTGCGGCGGCCATCGCGTCCGCTGCTCGTGCGGAGCGGCTCGACCTCGACGAACTGGCCGCGGGCACGTTGCGCGCCGGACTGCCGGTCGTGAATCTGGTCGAGCAGTTGATCCGGCTCACTGGCAAACCCCATGGCGAATTCGTTCATTGGGGTGCCACGAGTCAGGACATCATGGACACCGCGCTCGTGATGCAGATTCGCGACGCGCTCGAACTCGTCGAGCGCGATCTGGAGAGCTTGATATCGGCGACCACGGAGCTGGCGCGAATCCACCGCGACACACCGATGGTCGGCAGAACCAAGCTTCAACATGCGATTCCGATCACCTTTGGATTCAAGGTTTCCGTCTGGCTGTCGGGCCTGCTGCGCCACAGAGAACGTCTCGCCGAACTCAGACCAAGAGTGCTCCAGGTTCAGTTCGGCGGGGCTGTCGGCACTTTCGCTTCGCTCGGCGACGACGGCGACCGCGTCCGCGCCGGGCTGGCCCGCGAACTCGGACTCGCCGAGCCGCTTGTGGCATGGCACGCCGCGCGCGACGCTTTGGCCGAGACGGTTTGCCTGCTCGGACTGATCTCCACGAGCCTGAGCAAGATCGCAACCGATGTCGTGCTGATGGCACAGACCGAGGTCGGGGAAGTGCTGGAGCCGGGTGGCCAGGGCCATGGCGGCTCCAGCACGATGCCGCACAAGCGAAATCCGATCATATGCGAGCAGATTCTCAGCACCGGATCGGCGTTGCGCCGTCTTGCAAGCGCCATGCTCGATGCTTCGGTCCACGACCATGAACGGGCGACGGGACCGTGGCAGGCCGAATGGCTGCTGCTGCCGGAAGCCTTCATGCTGATCGCCCGGGCCATGGAAAATGCCATCCGGCTCTGTACCGGGCTCGTCGTCAGACCCGATGCGATGCAGGCCAATCTTGGACGGACACAGGGACTGATCGCAGCCGAGGCCGTCATGATGGCGCTCGCTCCGCATGTCGGGCGCCATCATGCGCATGAGATGGTGGGTGCGGCCTGCACGCACGCCATCGCTTCGGGCCTCACCTTGGCCCAGAGCCTTGCGCGCGATCCGGCCGTGACGGCCCACCTCGCGCCGCACGAGATCGAAGCGGCCGCGGATCCGGCCCGGTACACCGGTTTGTCCGGCCGCGAGGTCGACCGCGTCCTCGCGGCATCCGCTGATCGGCCGGGCAGCGCCGCGCAACAGGCGAAGCGGAGCGGGACCCCATGAGGCTGAAACGCATTCGCCCCGTCGTTGCCGCAGCTGCGATGCTGACAATGCTGAGTGCGGCGAAGGCCGAGGCTCCGTTTCCGTCACGGCCGATCACGCTGGTGGTCCCGTTCGCGGCGGGTGGCCCGAATGACGTGATGAGCCGGATCGTATCCGAGCACATGTCGCGACAATTCGGGCAGCCGATCATTGTCGAGAATGTCGCCGGGGCGGGCGGCACGACCGGCTCGACGCGCGTCGCCAAAAGCACACCCGACGGTTATACGCTGGTCAGCGGTCACGTCGGCACGCACGCGGCATCGGTCGCGCTGTATCCGAACCTTCGCTACGATCCGCTGGCTGATTTCACGCCGATTGGCCTGGTTGCGGAAACACCGATCCTCGTCGTCGCCCGCCACGACCTCGGCGCGGACAGCATGGCGTCCTTCATCGCGATCGCCAAGGCGCGCGGTCCGGACCTCACCCTGGCCCATGCCGGTGTCGGTTCGATCAGCCACATCAGTTGTCTGCTGTTCACCGGCGTGGTCGGGTTCAAGCCGGTCGGGGTACCCTATCGCGGATCGGCGCTGGCGATGACCGACCTGATCGCGGGCCGCAGCGACTTCAGCTGTGCATTGCTGGGCGACGTCCTTCCCTTCCTGGCTGACAACCATTTGCGGTTTCTGGCCGTTTCGGCGCCCGCACGCGTTCCGCAATTGCCGGACACGCCGACGGCGACGGAAGCGGGGCTCGCAAGCTTCGTCGCGTCGAGCTGGTTCGCATTCTACCTGCCGAAAGGCGTGCCGGACGCCATTCGCGACCGGTTCACCGATGCACTTCGCGCGGCGCTCGACGACGACAGCGTGCGCAGAAGACTTGAACAGGCAGGCTTGATTCTGCCGCCGCCGGATCAGCGCGGCCCCGCACCGCTCAAGCAGCGGATGACCGAAGAGATCGCGCGCTGGCAGGACATTGTCAAAACCGCGCAGATTCGGCTCGATCAATAGGCGCAGCCGATCCCGATCCTTCAATTGCGGTGATAGTGCGCTCAATGCACGCTTTACCTGATCGGCCATTTTGATCGACTACAAAATTACCGCATTAAATGCACTGTAATCCCCGCGTGGTCCCCGACGAGCACGAGATCGTAGTCCCTCCCAGAGCAACATCGTAGTCCCTCCCAGAGCAACGTCCGGCATCATCAGGTTGTCATCCCGCTGTCATCGGCGTTCCATCGATCGCTGCTCCTTTCGCCGCGCATCGCAGAGGGTGGACATGCATCTGATCAAGACGATTTCCTCCGACCGCCGGTCGATCCTGAAGGGCCTCGCGGCCGCAGCCGTCGCGCCGCTGGCAGCGCCGGCTTTTGCCGCCGAGGGCCTGCCGGCACAGCTGACTGGACCCGCGGCCGCCATCGCCACCGACAAGGCCTATTGGTCGGCCGTGAAGGGGCTCTATGCCGTGACGCCTGATATCGTCAATCTGGAGAACGGCTTCTGGGGCGTCATGGCCGAGCCCGTGCGGCGCGAGTTCATCCGCCTGTCCGACATGGTCAACTATCAAAACACCTACTACGCGCGGCAGCGCGCGGGCGCGGATTTCGATTCCGTGCGAGCCAAGGTGGCGGCGGCGGTCGGAGCAGCGCCCGAGGAAATCGCGCTCACCCGCGGCGCGACCGAAGCGCTGCAGCTGCTCATCAGCGGCTACAACAGGCTGAAGCCCGGCGACAGCGTGCTCTACGCCGACCTCGACTACGATTCGATGCAGTATGCGATGAACGCACTCAAGGCGCGCCGTGGCGTCGACGTGGTCAAGTTCGACGTGCCGGAGCCGGCCACCCGCCAGGCCGTGCTAGACGCCTATGCCCGCGCCTTCGAGGCGAATCCGAAGACCAGGCTGCTCCTCCTCACCCATGTCAGTCATCGCACCGGCCTGATCATGCCGGTCGCCGAGATCGCCCGCATGGCCAAGGCCAGGGGCATCGACACGATCCTCGACGCCGCCCATTCCTGGGGACAGATGGATTTTCGCGTGGGTGAGCTGGAGGTCGATCTTGTCGGCTTCAACCTGCACAAATGGATCGGCGCGCCGGTCGGCGTGGGCTTTCTCTACATCAGGAAGGACCGCCTCGCCGACATCGATCGCGACCTCGGTGACGAGGATTTTCCGGACACCGACATCCGCTCGCGGGTCCACACCGGCACGGTCAATTTCGCGACGGTGCTGACGGTGCCCGCGGCCGTCGAACTGCATCAGCAAATCGGTGCTGCGGCGAAACAGGCCCGCCTGCGTTATTTGCGCGACTACTGGGTCAGTCGTAGCAGGGGCTTCAAGGACATCGAGATCCTGACGCCGGATGAGGTCGGCCTGTATGGTGCGATCACGTCCTTCCGCCTCGCCGGCAAGACCAGCAAGGCCGACAACGACGCCACCGTGGCGAAGCTCAGGGACACCTACAAGGTCCTGACGGTTCGCCGGGCGGGCATCGCCAAGGGCCAATGCATCCGCGTGACGCCGGCGCTCTATACCGAGGAGGCCGATCTCGACCGGCTCGTCGAGGCGCTTGCTGCCATCACGGGGACGAAGGCGGGCTAACCCGTGCGAGGCGGGAGGGAGCCTCGGTCACACCGGAAACGTCAGCGATTTCGCGAGCCTGACCAGATCGACCTGACGCCGGGAGCCCGTCTTCTCGAAGACGTGAATGAGGTGGCTCTTCACGGTGCTGACGGAAACGCCGAGCAAACTCGAGATCGCGTCTCGTGTGTGTCCCTCGCAGATGAGCTCGAAGATGCGAATCTCGGCCGGCGTCAGGTCATAGAGCTGGTTGAGCGCATCGTAAGGCAATCGCGGCGGCCCGGAGGCTGACGTCACGAACAAGGCGGCGGCGGCCCTCTGGATCAGACCGGATCGCATGTGGCTGCGTCGCAGCGGCAGAACGTGGATGACGAGAGGGTCACTGCCTTGGCGAGGGATCGGGATGCCGATGCCTTTTTGCCCGAGCCTCGCCTCGTCCTTTGCGGCCTGCGCGACGGCCGATTGCAATGTGGCCGTGGTTGCCGCGGATTGAACTGCGATCCGGCCATGCCTTGCCACGATCGGATCGCCGGCCGCGAGCATCGCCGCGGCCGCGGCGTTGGTGTGAACGATTTTCGAATCCTCGTCGGCCAGGACGACGCCGACCGTCAGGGCCTCCACCGTCGCCGCGAATGTGGCAGCTTCCACCGCCTTCATGTCGAACAGATTGCTGATCGTCACGGCGCGGCGGATGTGAGGCGCCAGAAGGCGCAATCCGTCGACCTGCGCATCGTCGATGCGGCCTGCCGACTCATGCTGGCTGAATATCGCATTTCCAACCATCGTCCTGTCGCGAACGAGGCCGACGGCGACGGCGTCGAACAAGCCCTTGGGCAGGGCCCATTCGCGATAATAGCGGTTGCTGGAAATGATGTCCTGCCGGACGGCCTGGGATTGAACGATCGGCTCGCCGAGCGGGTATTGCTGAATGCGCTCGGCGCCGCCCCAGAGCTCGATGATGTCGGCGCCGTAGCCGACCCCGTTCTGGGCCATCTGGGCCAGGTCGGACCCGGAGACCGCATTGACGACGGCCTTCATGTTCGAGAGGCTGGCGACCGAGAGCGCGCCGGTGGCAAAGCCGAACTCGGCGCAAATCTGATCCAGAACTTCGGTCCAGCGCTCCGGCGCGATCACACAATCATAGACACTGCCGATGAGGTCCGAGAATTTTTCGACCGAAGCCTGCTGCATTCCAAACTGCTCACTTCAAAATCACTGGGCGACAAAGCGTACCGTCAACCGAGCCTCCCTATGCCGGAAACGTCAGCGACCTTGCCAGCCTGACCAGATCGACCTGGCGCCGGCAACCTGTCTTTTCGAAGACGTGCAAGAGGTGACTTTTCACGGTGCTGACGGACACGCCGAGTTGCGACGAGATCACGTCGCGTGTCTGTCCATCGCAGATGAGCTCGAAGATACGAATTTCGGCCGGCGTCAGATCGTAGAGCTGGATGAGAGCATCGTGAGGCAGCTGCGGCGGACCGGAGGCCGATGCCACGAACAGAGCGGCGGCGGCGCGCTGGACCAGGCCGGCCCGCATGTGGCCGCGGCGCAGCGGCAGAACGTGAATGACGAGAGGGTCTCCGCTCGGGCGGGGGATCGGGATGCCGATGCCTTTTTGGCCGAGTGCCGCCTCGTCCTTCGCTGCTTGCGCGATGGCCGATTGCAATCTGCTGGTGGTGGTCGCCGATTGAACGGCGATGCGGCCATGTCGAGCCAGAAGCGGATCGCTTGCCGCGAGCATGGCTGTGGCTGCGGCATTGGTGTGAACGATCTTCGAATCGTCGTCCGCCAGAACGACTCCGACCGTCAGGGCCTCCACTGTCGCGGCGAATGTCGCGGCTTCCACGGTCTTCATGTCGAACAGATTGCTGATGATCACGGCGCGGCGGATGTGAGGTGCGAGAACGCGCAATCCGCTGACCTGCGCATCGTCAATGGCCCCGTCCGACTGATGCTGACTGAATGTCGCATTGCCGATCATTGTTTTCTCGCGAACGAGGGCGACGCCGACGGCGTCGAACAAGCCCTTGGGGAGAGCCCATTCCAGGTGATAGCGATTGCCGAGGACTATTTCCTCCGGGACCGCCTGGGATCGAATGATCGGTTCTCCAAGCGGATATTGCCGGATGCGCTCAACGCCGCCCCAGAGTTCGACGATATCAGGTGCATACTCGATGCTGGTCTGGGCCATCGTCTGGACAGGGTCGGTCCCGGAGGCGGCATTGACTCCGATCCTCATGTTCGTGAGGCTATATGCCGAGAGCACGGCGGTCGCGAAGCCGAGCTCCGTGCGAATCTCGTTTAGAACGCCCGTCCAGCGTTCCGGCGCGATCACGCAGTCGTAGATCGCGCCGATGAGGTCTGAGAACTTCTCGACCGAAGCCTGCTGCATTCCAAACCACTCACTTGAAAATAACGGACGTCACGTGAACGCTAGTTTAGGAGTGGCTTCATCGCCTATGGTGTATTTCACAATCCTGAGGCGGTGATCTTATCACCGCGATTCCGGGGCGCAAACGGGAACACCGAACACAAATGCTTATGACGCCCTCTTGGGCAGCTGCCATGATTTTCACGAATTCCGGAACGTCAGCGGCTTGACTGCGTAAGCCCGACGCTCGGGTGTCTGATTAAAACTGCGGCAGAGGCGACGTCGATTGCGAAAGACATGGTCATGACGTCGTCGTCACGCTTCGTTGCGCGTCCTGCTGTCGCCATCCTCTCGACTGCATTGCTGCCGTGCCGTTTCAGCGGCACGGCGATGTCGCAACCGCCCCCCGCATCGCGGCTGAGGAGGCCCGTCCGGGCGTAGCCGAATCATGATTGATCGTGACGGTCGCCGCCCCGCCTCTCCTCCGATTGGACGACGGCACGGCTGACAGCGCATCGATCATCGCCGGGTGATCGACGACACATATCATTCGAGCTGATCAATCTTAGCTTGTTGTCAGGTGGCTCGCAGTGATCCACCAAGCAGAAGGCAAGACTCATGCGCAATTACATCCTAGTGGCTCTCGCCGCGATCGCATTGGCGAACGTGGTGACACCCTCGAACGCGACGACCATCGTCCGCGACCATCGCGATCCGCCCATCGTGCGCGACCATCGCAATCAACCCATCGTCCGGGATCACCGGAATCAGCCTGAGGTTCGCGATCACCGCCACTAGCCGCCCTTGCGGCGGAGCCGAACCGAGGAGGTTCGGCTCCGCTTCGCATCACGTATCGTCTGCGCGTGGCGCCTATGTCCATTCGCGATTGTGAGGCCTGAGAACGAGCCACGCCAGCGCTCTCATGCTATTGCTGCCTCGCAATAACGCGAGGACACCTATGCTCCCCCTTCCCGCCGATATCTTCACCGAGCCCGAGGACGTCTCGCCCGACGGCCTTGCCAATCTCGGCCCGCTCCGCCGTCTCGCCGGCGTCTGGCAGGCCGACAAGGGTATCGACATCAATCCGAAGGCGGAGGGGCCGGAGCGGCGCACCTTCATCGAGCGCATCCGGATGGACCCGATCGATCCGCAGGCCAACGGGCCGCAGCTGCTCTATGGGCTGCGCTATCACATCCACATCAACACGCCCGAGGAAGACATCACCTTCCATGACCAGGTCGGCTACTGGTTGTGGGAGCCCGCGACCGGGCTGATCATGCAGACGCTGGCGATCCCGCGCGGGCAGGTGCTGCTGGCGTCGGGCAAGGCCGGGCCGGACGACAAGGAGATCTCCGTCACCGCCAAGCGCGGCGACACCGCTTACGGGATCTGCTCGACCGATTTTCTGGAACAAGCGTTCCGCACCGATGCTTACCGCTGCGACATCACCTTCAACGACGACGGCAGTTGGACCTATCTGATCCAGACCGAGCTGTTCGTGCGCGGCGCGCCGTTCAACCATCGCGACACCAACACGCTAAAACTGGTCGCACCGCCAAAGCTTAATCCCCTCGCGGTGATCGTGAACGACCGCGCCACGGGGAATGAGAAGGGCAATGAGCCGGCCGCCTGAGCGCGGCCAGGAGATACGCATGAAGCCTTACGTCATCTGTCAGATGCATTCGAGCCTGGATGGCCGCACCCATCCGAGCCGCTGGCGCCCGAAGGGGGCGGGGACGGACTGGTTCGAGAAGGTCCATGACGAGCTCGGCGGCGATGCCTGGGTGATCGGCCGCGTCACCGGCTCGGAGTTCGCCAAGGGCAAGCCCTATCCTACGACGGCTGACGCGAAATTTCCGCGCGAAAGCTGGTTCGCGCGACGTGATGCGAAAACCTATGGCGTCGTGCTCGATGCGCAGGGCAAGATCGGCTGGGGCCGCTCCGATATCGGCGGCGATCCGATCGTCGTCGTGCTGACCGAGAGTGTCTCCGATTCGCATCTCGCCGGGCTCCGCGGCGAGGGCGTGTCCTATATCTTTGCCGGCAAGTCCGAGATCGACCTCGCGCTGACGCTGGACATTCTCAACCGCGAGCTCGGCGTGAAGCGCCTGCTGGTGGAGGGTGGCGGCGTCGCCAACGGCGCGTTCCTGCGTGCCGGTCTGATCGACGAGTTCAATCTGATCCTCAGTCCCGCGATCGATGGCGCCAAGGGCGCACCCTTCGTGTTCGATTCGACGGACTCCGACGGGGACCGGCGTGCACCGCTGACCGCGATGACGCTGGAGAGCACGCGGGATCTCGGCGGCGGTGTCTTGCTGCTGCGCTATCTGATCCAGAACGACCCGCAGGCCGTGGGCAAGTAACAGCACCGAGATGTCGGCAACATCAGAGCATATCGTCATCGTCGGTGCCGGCGCAGCCGGCCTGATGGCGGCGCGCGAGCTGGCGTGCGCGGGCAGGACAGTGACGATCCTGGAGGCGCGCGAGCGCTGCGGCGGCCGCATCCATCCGCTGTCGACTTCGGAGTTCGGCTACCCCGCCGATGGCGGCGCCGAATTCGTCCACGGCGAGGCGCCGGTCACGCGGGCGTTGCTGCGTGAGGCCGGGCTGTCCCTTCAGGGGATCGAAGGCGAGCGGTGGAGCTTTGACGGCGCAGACATCGTGCGCGAGGATGGCTTCGATCCGCATGAGGCTGAGCTGCAAGCCGTGCTTCGGGACTTGAAGGACGATCTCACCGTCGCCGATTTCCTGCGCCGGCATTTTGCCGGGAATGAGTACGCGCGGCTGCGCCATTCAATCGAGCGGATGGTCGAGGGCTATGACGCGGCCGACCCCGAGCGCGCCTCCACACTGGCGCTGCGCGAGGAATGGATGGATGGCGGGCACTCCCCGCAGGCGCGCATCAAGGGCGGCTATGGTGCGATGATCGAGTTCCTGACGGCCGAGTGCCGCAGGCTTGGCGCGACGTTTCGCTTCGGCTGCGTGGTGTCGGCGATCGAGGAGGCCGGCGGCACGATGGCCGTCCGCTGTGCCGGCGGCGATGTGCATGGCTGCGATCGCGTGATCCTCACCGTGCCGCTGCCGCTGTTGCGCGAGATCGGTCTGCCGAGCAGCGCGCGCGCGAAGGCCGCGGCCGCCGACGACATCGGCTTCGGCAATGTGATAAAAATTCTGCTGCGTTTCACGCGGCCATGGTGGCGCGAGCGCAAGGAAGAGCTCGCGGACATGACCTTCCTTCTATCCGACCAGACCATCCCGGTGTGGTGGACGCGATATCCCGACCAGCATCCCGTGCTTACCGGCTGGTTCGGCGGCCCGCGCACGGCGGCGCTGTCGCATCTCGATCCGCAAGGGCTCATCGATGCCGGGCTCGATTCGCTGGCGGCCATTTTCAAGCAACCGCGCGAGGATCTCTCGCGTGAGCTCGTCGCGGCCGCTGCGACAAACTGGGCGCGCGATCCCTACGCCCGCGGCGCCTACTCCTGGGCGACGCCGCGAACGCGCGAGGCGCAAGGGATCCTCGCGCGGGCCGACGGTCCGGTGCTGTTCTCAGGCGAGGCGCTCTATCGCGGAGCCGACATGGGAACAGTCGAGGCGGCGCTGGCGAGCGGCCAGCAGACGGCGGGGATGATCTTGCGGGGATAGGCTGGCGAGCGAAAAAAGGCCCGCATTCCGCGGGCCTTTCGTCTTACCAGCGACTGCCGCCGAAGCCGAACGTCACGGCGGGACCGCCACCGCCGTAATATCCGTACGGCCCTCCGCCGTAATAGCCGTGATGCCGCGGGTAATAGCCGTAGCTGCGGTAGTGCGGACGATGATAGCCATGATGGTGGTGAGGGCGCCAGTGATGGCGATGGCCATGATGGTGGTGCCTGTGCTGCGCGCTGATATCGGTTGACTGAGCGGCCGGCGCGTTCTGTTTCGCGCTCGAAGGGTTGGCCGCGTTCGCCGCCGACCCGCCGGCAAGCGCCGCAGCACCGACGGCCATCGCGACAAAGAGATACTTCATGTCATCACTCCAGTTGAATGTCGTGTGACAACACATGGGCATCCGGCGCGTTCCGGCCAGTGCGGGCGTCGAAACGACGCAGTTTCATCGGCCTCCGATTCGCGCGAAATGCGCTTGTCGTGAGATTTATTGTCGCATCGCCGGCGTTGATCGCAACTCTGCCATCACTCTGCCGCGAATGACGCAATCACGTCATCGGTGGTGACGATGCGTGCGAATTCGCCGTTGAGATTCGACAGCGTCATCGCATGGATCTCTTCGGCAGAATGCTTGTCGCCATCCGGCCCGACCCGCTCGAACGTCCAGGTCGCATCGCGCACCAGCTGCGCGTCGAAGCCGAGATTGCCGGCCATCCGCGTCGTCGTCTCGACGCAATGATTGGTGGTGGCGCCGCAGATGACGAGCGTGCGGATATTGCCTGCGCGCAAGTGCTTTTCCAGATCGGTGCCGATGAAGGCGCTGTTGACGCGCTTGACGATCACGATCTCGCCCGGCTGCTCGCGCGCCTCATCCTTGACGGCGTAGCCGGAGCCCGTCGGCAGAAACGAGGAGGACGGCTTGGTGCCCTCATGACGAATGTGGAAGATCGGCGCGCCGCTCGTTCTGAACGCCGTCAGGAGATCGGCAATACGTGCTACTGCATCCGGGTTGTTGCGCCGCTTGCCCGCCGCCTCCCACTCGTCGAACGCACCCTGGACGTCGACGACGATGAGGGCGGGAAGGGGGTGGGGCATGAGGAGCGGCTTTCAGACTTTCTTGCAGACTTGCTTGCTGCGCCGACTATGCGAGGCGATAGCGACAACACGCAATGTCAATCTTCCCTCGTTTCGCGACGGCTCTCGTGCCCCGGACGCTCTCCCGCTCACGGATGCGGATCGGGAAAGCCGTGGCGTTCGGAGAGTGCGGCCAGCATTGCGTCCTTGTCGGCAATGAACGCGCGGCCCTGATGGCTGACGGTCTGGTGCGGCGAGGTCGCTCCAACCGCCAGCACGAGCAGCGGCAATGACTGGTTCTCCTCGCCGGCCAGTGCGATCACGGCCTGCCGCGGGCGCGGCCACGGGATGCGCTCGACGTCGAGCTTGTCGGCGAGCTGCGGAAACGAGACCAGCACGCCCTCGATCAGCGCGCAATGCCAGCAATAGAAACGGCGGCCCGGAAAGGCCGGGTCCTCGAAACCGGGACGCAGCAGAAACAGGCGGTCGCGCGTCATGGACTGTTCCGGGGCATGGCCGCCTTGCTTCGGATCAAAGTGGCAAGGACTGGCTGGACTAGTGTCGAGGCCCCAGATTGAGGGAGCATCGATCAAGTTGCGAAAGGACGCCATGCCGGGGCCGATAAGTCAACCGCTCGACGGGGTGAGGACGCTGCCGGAGCTGCTGCGCTGGCGCGTCAGCGCGACGCCGGCGGGCGCGGCCTATTGTCATTTCGATGTGGATGCAGGCCGCTGGGTCAGCCAGTCCTGGCAGGAGATCGACGCGGAATTCGAACTGTGGCGCCGGGCGCTGGCGGCTGAGGATTTCGCGCCAGGCGAGCGCGTCGCGATCCTGATGCCGAACGGCATTCCGCATATCGCGATGGACCAGGCGGCGCTGTCGCGGGGCCTGGTGCCGGTGCCGATGCATGCCGTCGACAATCCCGACAGCATCGCCTACATCCTCGCCGATTCCGGCGCGCTGCTGCTGTTCGTCGATACGCTGGAGCGCTGGCAGTCGATCGCAGCCGTCGGCCAGCCGCTCGACCACGTCAAGCGCATCGTCTGCGCGGATTCGTCCGGGCCGGTGCCCGCCGATGCCCGCATCGTCATGCTCGACCGCTGGCTCGCAGATGCTCCCGGCGCGGCCGCGCTGCCCGATGTCGCGATCGAGCCGGACGATCTTGCCGCCATCGTCTATACGTCGGGCACGACGGGACGGCCGAAAGGCGTGATGCTGTCGCATGACAACATCGTCGCCAATGTGAAGGCGATCGCGCAGCGGATCGCGGCGGCGCCGCACGATGTGTTCCTGTCGTTCCTGCCGCTCTCGCACACCTTCGAGCGTACCGGCGGCTACTACTATCCGATCGCGGCCGGGGCCTGCGTTGCCTATGCGCGCTCGGTGCCGCAACTCTCCGAGGATTTGAGGCATGTGCGTCCGACGGTGCTGATCTCGGTGCCGCGGATCTACGAGCGCGTCTACGCGCTGATCATGCAGCATCGCGTATCAGCCGGCGCCGTCGAACGCGTGCTGCTCGACCTCACGCTGGCGGTCGGCCGCCGCCGCTTCGATGCGCGGCAGGGGCGCGGCGGGCTGTCCCTCGCCGACCGGCTGGCCTGGCCGCTGCTCAAGCGGCTCGTTGCCGACAAGGTGCTGGCGCAACTCGGCGGCCGCCTGCGCGTCGCGGTGTCCGGCGGCGCGCCGATCGCCGAGCCTGTCATCCGCCTGTTCCTGTCGCTCGGACTCGACGTCCTCCAGGGCTACGGCATGACCGAGACCTCGCCGGTGGTCTCCGTCAACACCATCGAGGACAACGATCCGCATTCGGTCGGCCACGTCCTCGACGGCATCGAGGTCAGGCTGGGTGAGAACGACGAGTTGCTGGTGCGCGGCCCCAGCGTCATGCTTGGCTACTGGCGCAAGCCCGAGGAGACGCGCCGTGTCAAGGAACCGGACGGCTGGCTGCACACCGGCGACCAGGCCCGAATCGAGGACGGGCGGATCACCATCACGGGCCGCATCAAGGACATCCTTGTGACGTCCACCGGCGAGAAGATCGCGCCGGTGGATCTGGAGACCGCGATCCTCGCCGATCCGCTGTTCGAGCAGACGCTGGTGGTCGGCGAGCAGCGGCCGTTCCTCACTGCGCTGGTCGTGCTCAACGCAAAAGCCTGGGGGCAGGAGAAGGAGAGGCTCGCAGCGAGCGGCAAGCAAGGCGATGCGGCAGAGCGCGCCGCGCTGCTCGCGCGGATCGCAGCCGCCGTGAAGGCCTATCCGTCCTACGCCACGCCGCGCGCGGTGTGGTGGACGCTGGAGCCCTGGACCATCGCCGCGGGACTGCTTACGCCGACGCTAAAGAACAAGCGCCCAGCGTTAGAACGCCGTTTCGTCGCCGAGATTGAGCAGATCTATGCGAAGAAGCCGGCGGCATCGTGACCTGGCCTCTCCCCCTGGCCTCTCCCCCAAGAACGGACAAGCACCGACAAGAACGGAACAGGAGAGGGCGCTGTGCTCACGTCCTCTTGAACGCTGCGTCTGCCGCGCTTGATCCAGCGCAACTTCGATCGCCGCCTCCGCAGGCAATGTCGCCGCGAAAAGTCGAATTGCAGATCGAGGCAGGACATGAAGGCGTATTTCATCGGTGGCGGCATTGGATCGCTTGCGGGCGCGGCGTTCCTCGTTCGTGACGCGCAGCTGCCGGGGCGGGACATCGTGATCTACGAGGCGCAGCCGCTGGTCGGCGGCAGCCTCGACGGCGCGCTGCTCGCGAACGGCGCTTATTCGCTACGCGGCGGGCGCATGCTCACGACCGATCACTACGAATGCACCTGGGACCTGCTGTCGAGCATTCCCTCGCTCGAACGTCCCGGCCTCAGCGTGCGCGAGGAAACCGTCGCGTTCAACATCGAGAACCCCGCGCATTCGCGAGCGCGGCTGGTCGATCGCAACCGCTTCAAGCTCGACGTCTCGCATATGGGATTTTCCGCGCGCGACCGGCTCGAGCTGCTGCGGCTCACGGAGGCCTCGGAGGAGACGCTCGGCAATAGCCGAATCACCGACTGGCTGTCGCCCAAATTCTTCGAATCCAATTTCTGGTACATGTGGCAGACCACTTTCGCCTTTCAGCCCTGGCACAGCGCGGTCGAGTTGAAGCGCTATCTGCACCGCTTCATGAACGAATTCCCGCGCATCGAGACGCTCGCCGGCGTCAAACGCACCGTCTACAACCAGTATGACGCGATCGTGCGGCCGCTCGCCGACTGGCTCAAGGGGCAGGGCGTGCAATTCGTGCGCGGCACCGCCGTCACCGACATGGCGATCGAGCGCGAGGACGGACGCTTGCGGGTGCGCCAGCTCGTGCTCGACCGCGACGGCCGCAACGCCAATGTCCAGCTCGAGGACGGCGACCTCGTGTTCTTTCAGAACGGCTCGATGACGGACGCCTCGAGCTTGGGCTCGATGACCGAGCCGGCTCCGCGCCTGACCAAGTCCGACAGCCAGGGCTGGGCGCTGTGGGAGCAAATCGCGAAGGGACGTCCCGAATTCGGCAGGCCGTCCGCGTTCAACGCGTCGATCCCGGAATCCTATTGGCTGTCCTTCACTGCCACCTGCCGCGATCCGCGCTTCTTCGACAGTATGGAGGCGTTCTCCGGCAACAAGGCCGGCACCGGCGGCCTCGTCACGTTCAGGGATTCCAACTGGTTGATGTCGGTGGTGCTGTATCACCAGCCGCATTTCGCCGGACAGCCGAAGAACGTGCAGGTGTTCTGGGGCTACGCGCTGCATCCCGACCGCGTCGGCAATTTCGTGGCCAAGCCGATGTCCGATTGCGGCGGCGCCGACATCCTCAAGGAGCTTTGCGGCCACCTGAATTTCGACCCTGGCGTCTTCGAGGAAGCGGTCTGCGTTCCCTGCCGCATGCCCTACATCACCAGCATGTTCATGCCGCGCACGGCGACCGACCGGCCGCTGCCGGTGCCCAGGAATTCCGTCAATCTCGCCTTCGTCAGCCAGTTCGTCGAAATCCCCGATGACGTCGTGTTCACCGTCGAATATTCGGTGCGCGCGGCGCAGATGGCGGTCTATCAGCTGATGAAGATCGATCGCCCGGTGCCGCCGGTGACGCGGCACGACAAATCGCTCGCGGTGATCTGCGCGACGCTGGAAAAGGCGTTCACGTGACGGATGGAGCCAGGACGCAGCAGAAACGGCGATCGCGTCATGGTGCTCCCGAAGCATGGTGACCATCATACTTGATGGCTGACGCCTGACGGCAGCCGGCCTCGACTTACGATCGTGCCGCTGCCAGCGGCAGGCTGATATGAAAGACTGCGCCTCCTGTCGGCCCGTTCTCGGCCCAGATGCGCCCGCCATGTGCCTCGATGATCGTGCGCGTGATCGAGAGGCCGATGCCCATGCCCTGCGTCTTGGTCGTGAAAAACGGCTTGAAGATTTCGGCTACCCTGTCTGTGGAGATGCCGTCGCCGTCATCCGCAATGGAGATCATGGCCTGATTGTCGTTCGCGAGGCTGGTTCGACCGACGATGCGTCGCCGATCCTCCGGGAGGTCGACCACCGCATCGATGGCATTCATGACCAGGTTCAGGATAGCCTGCTGGAGCTGCACCTTGTCGGCTTTCACGCGAATATCCGAGGACGATGGGTCCGTGGCGAGCGCGACGTCGTGGGTCCGGGCCTGGACGGAAAGGAACCGAAACACCTCGCCGACCGTCGCATTGAGGTCGAGCTCGCGCCGCTCCGTGGGAGTTCTCTTCAGAAACGAGCGCAGCCGAACGACAACCTCGCTTGCGCGCAGATCGTCGCGGCGAATGTGATCCAGTATATCCCTGATGACGCCGAGGTCAGGAGCCGGAGTCTGCAACACCTGCCCGGCTGTCTCAGCATTGATCAGAATGGCGGCGAGCGGCTGGCTCAGCTCGTGTGCGATCGAGGCAGACATCTCGCCCGCGGTCGCGCGACGATTCATGTGGGCAAGCTCCGCCATGCGCTGGCGGACCTCGACCTCCGCCAGAAATCTCAGCCTGCGCTCGTGCAGGAGGATGATGATCAACATCGCCTGCGCCAGCACCACGGCTGCACTGATCATGACGCGCCCGTAATACTGCTCCCAGAAACTCGGTTCTCGGAAACGCACCTCGCTGCCCGGGGGTAGCTGGGCTTCGTCCACATTCCAGAGCTTGAGCTGTCGCCAGTCGAAGATCGGCTTCACGTTGTCCCCGGCAACGGGCGGGATGCTCGACGGCGCTTCGCCGCCGAGAATCCGCATCGCCACTTGGCCGGCTTCCCGTCCGATGGCTTCGGGCAGCAGCAGGAAGCCGCCAACTCCCGTCCGCCCGAGAAATGTATCGGAGGTGATGATGATCGGGCGGTTCGCGTGCTCGGCGACGCGCGCAAGCGCCGAGGCCGGCAAATAGTAGGTGCCCTCGCCGTCGGAATACATTGCCGAGGTCAGGATTGCAGTGCGCGGGGGCAGGGACCGGACCCGTTCGCGCACCTCCCGCATCACCATGTCGGACAGATCGATAACCTCGAGATCTGGCATCGCGGCCGTGAATTCCTGCTTCCAGTGGCCGTATATCAGAGGATTTTTCCATGCATCGCCCACGAGGACGACGCCAGTCAGGTCGGAAACGACCGCGCGTGCGGCGGTCAGCAATTGCGCCGGCGACACCTTGGCAAAGATCGCGGTCGTGCCGGGCAGGAACAGCGCGCGCGTCTCGGGCAGATCGGGCACGAAGCCGTAAACCACAGGTGCGGCGGGCCAGATGTCGCGCTTGTGCCCCTGAAGGAATTTCGCCGATGCGACGCCGATCGAGACGATGACGTCGATCGACCGGTGTGCGTATTTGGTCTTGAGATGACCGACTAGGCTCTCCTCGTAGTCCGGTCCCGGGAAACGGGCGAGATCGAGGCTTTCGCCGTAGATCACGGTATGGATCTGGCTACTTTCCTTCGCGGCGGTGCGGATACCGGCAAAAATCTCGGAATAGAACGGCGAACGAAAGTCGGCATCTTCCAGGACCAGGATCGAGCGTTGCCCCGGACCGTCGGCCGCAGCGCATTTAGGCGCCAGGCTTGCGAACAGGCAGATGATCAGGATCCGCTTGATCGCGATGATCATCCGCATGCCGGACACTATGCCTCGCCTGTATTTGCAACCGGCGCCTCAAGGAGGACGCATCCGAGCATACCTGCCGGTTCGACAGTTTCAACGAAAGGATATGGTCCGGCTACGCCGCGCAGGCGGCGGTTCGCCTCGGCCGAATGTTGAGCGGTAAAGAAGGACCGTTACTTGAACGGATCCTGGATCGACGGCGCCGACTGCCTGATGCGACGCACGCTCACGGGCGTGCCGTCGGAAACGAACAGCAGTTCGTAGCGGCGGCCCTCGCTGTCGGTGGCAGAGCAGGTGACGTCAGTCACCTTCTTGGCGGCGAAATTGCCGGTCTGGCGGCAGAGGCCGGTAGAGGTCTGCTCGGCCGGCACCGGCAGACCGTCGACCTTGGGGCGGTCCTTGGAGTTGAGCAGCATGCGGTCAATCGGCAGCTCGTAGGAATTGTCGTCGGCGCGCTTGCCGTTCTCGCCGGAGAACGACACGACGTGATTGTCATCGGAGGGATCGTCGACCGCGACGGCGAAATTGACCCGGCCTCTGTCGCCGTGTGCGTAAGCCACGGTCTTGCAGGCGAAGGTGCGGCCGGCGACCTTCAACGTCTTGCAGTGGCCGGACATCAGCGCCAGCAGGTCGATAAAGGCGGTCTGCTGCCCGGGCGGATTGTTGACGGGAATCGGCGCGGAAGACTCGGCAAAACAAGGGCTTGCCAAGGGGACGAAAGTGGCGACGAGGGCGGCAGCGAGGATGGGGCGGCAGAGGCTCATCGGAAGGCTCACATGCCAGGGAACCACGGAAAAGTTCCGTCTGATAACCATCGAACCGCAAATTGGTTGCGATCCCGTTTGTCCTGCCGAATCCGTCTGGAATACCACCGCGCCACCCCAACGGCGATTCGTCCATATCGCCCAACCCATTCCCGGCCGGCACTTGCCGTCAGGCCGGTGTTTTTTTCGTGGCGGAGCTACCCCATTGCCGCCTGCCAGCGCGCGTCGCGCAAGGATGGGCGGCGGTGCAGGCGGGCATCGAGCAGGGCGCGGGCGCGGGGCAGTTCGCCGCTGCGCATCAGGGCGACAATAAAGGTGTCCTCGATCAACTCGCGCTGGGCGTGGCTGCCGCCAACGCGCACGACCTCGCCGAGAACCGGCGCGAGCATTTGCGCGCAAGCCGCGTAATCCTCGTCCGCAAAGGCTGCCAGCGCGCGGCAGACCGCCGGCACCACGGGACCGGCCGGCAGCTTGCCATCGGCGAGCCGTTGCTCGATCACGGCAAGCCGCGCGGCGAGCGCCTCGCGATTTTGCGTTGCGGCCGCGAACAGCGCCATGTGGACGTCGGCGAAGGGCAGGCTCGATTTCGGAAACAGCTTTTGCGCGGTGGCATCGCCTTCGACCCAGAGCGCTCTCGGCACGGCGTGGCCGTAAGCCGACAGGCGCCAGAGCAGTGACGCGCCGTCGGTGATGACATTGAGCGGCGGCGCCTGTGTCGCCTTTGGCTGCAGCACATCGGCATAGATCGCGAGCGCCCGCGCGGCATCGCCGTGCTCCAGCGCGCCGAGCGCCTGATGCCAGCGAATGTGGCCGTGCAAAATTCCGGCGCGGTCGTATGAGGGGATCCAGTCGTCGACGAGCCGGTCGGCCGCCTCGATCGAGCCGTCCTCGAACATCGCATGCAGCACGGCGTGCGCGGCGTGGGCATTCTTCCGGCGCAGATCGAAGCCGCGCTCGGTGACGCCGCGGCCGCGACTGACGTTGCCGTTCTCGGTCATCGCCCAGCCGTACATGGTGAGGAACCACCAATCCTCGCCATAGTGATGCGCGACGCGCTCGCACAGCTCCTGCCGCGCGCGGTCGTGATCGGCCATGCCGGAGAACGCGAACAGACCGAAGGCGCCGAGCGGCAGCGACAGCACCAGTGCATCGCGCGGCCAAGCCTCGACGTGCTTCATCGTCGCCGCGATCGCTTCGGGCAGCCGGCCCTCGATTGCGAGCGCCAGCGTCTCGACATGCGAACGCTCGCGTTCCGTGCCGTGTTTCGCAACCAGCTCGCGCGCGAGTGCCGCCTTCTGCCGTGCCAGATCGCCTTGCTGATAGAAGGCATGCACGCGGGCGCGGGCGATATGGGGCAGCGCGAAATCCGGATCGGCCGCAATCGCGCGCTCCAGCGTTTCCGCCGTGCCGGTCCAGCCCGCGAGCATGAGGTCGACACCCTCGCGATAAGCGGATGCCGCCTCGGGCGAAGAGGTGGAGATCGGCAGGCCGTAGCGATCTTCGAAGGCCATTCTTGTCTCCGTCTCAGGCCGACCGCGCGCGACGTCCTTCGATCGGATAGGCCGGGTCGTTGTAGCCCGGCGTCGAGGGATGACCCGGCACGACCAGCCTGTCGATCAGCGCCTCGTCCTCTGCGGTGAAGCGATAGTCGAGCGCGCCGGTGTAGCCGTCCCATTGCTCCTCGGTGCGCGGGCCGGCAACGATCGAGGAGACAAAGGCGGAGTTCAGCACCCAGGCGACCGCGAATTGGCCGGCGGTGATGCCCTTTTTCTCGGCGTGGGTCTTGATCTCCTGCGCCAGTTGAAGCGATTCTGGCCGCCATTCGGTCTGCATCATGCGGGTGTCATTGCGGCCCGCGCGCGTCTCCTTGTCAGGAGCCGCGTCGGGCTTGTATTTGCCTGTCAGCACGCCGCGCGCCAGCGGGCTGTAAGGCACGATACCGAGACCGTAATGGGAGCAGGCCGGAAAGTGCTCGACTTCGGGCATGCGGTTCATGGCGTTGTAATAGGGCTGGCTCACCGCGGGCCGGTCGATGCCGAGCCGGTCGCAGATGTTGCAGATTTCGGCGACGCGCCAGGCGCGGTAGTTCGAGACGCCGAAATAGCGCACCTTGCCGGCGCGGATCAGGTCGCCCATCGCGCGCACCGTCTCCTCGAGCGGCGTCGCGTGGTCTTCCTTGTGCAGATAATAGATGTCGATGTGATCGGTGCCGAGCCGCTTCAGGCTCTCGTCCGCCGCCTGCAACACCCAGCGCCGCGACAGGCCGACACGGTTGGGATCCTCGACCATGTCATTGTTCATGGGGTTCGCCAGTTTCGTGGCGAGCACCCAGGCGTTACGGTTGCCGGCGATGGCGCGGCCGACGACCTCTTCGGATGCACCCTTCGAATAGGCATCCGCCGTGTCGATGAAATTGATGCCGGCCTCGCGTGCTTTCGCGATGATGCGCTTTGAGGCGGCTTCGTCGGTCGGCCCGCCGAACATCATGGTGCCCAAACAGATCGGCGACACTTTCAGGCCGCTGCGGCCGAGTGGGCGATATTGCATGGGCTGTCCTCTGCTTTGCTGGAGCGACCAGCATATCCAGCTAACTCCGTCATTGCGAGCGCAGCGAAGCAATCTCCTCAGCGTCGTCCCGGCGAAGGCCGGGACCCATAACCACAGGATGTGCTTTGGCGAAGATTCAGAGTTACCAACTTCGCGCTACAACCTCTCCCTGGGAGTATGGGTCCCGGCCTTCGCCGGGACGACAGCGGAATGTGTGGAGCGCAGGGAAGGCAGCACCGCTACGCCGGCCCCTTCAAAATCTTGAACACACCATTTGCCATCACCACGCAGCGGTCGTCCACGCTGACCTCGGTGCTCATGAAGACGAGGCTGCGCGTCGAGCGCACCACGCGCGGGCGGGAAATCAGGATGTCGCCGATCTGGCCGGCTTCGACGAAATGGGTGTCGAGCTGCACCGTCGCCATGAACTCCTTGCCGGAGACGTAGCGGGCAGTCATGCCGCAGGTACGGTCCGCGAACGTCATCATCACGCCGCCCTGGACCATGCCGCGGCGATTGTGGTGCTTGTCCTCGGTCGCAAGTGCGAATTCGTAATGGCCGTCGACCTTGCGCTCCCACAGCGGACCGATCAGGTGCATGAAGCCCGTCGTCTCCAGGATGGTCCAGCCGTCTGCTTTCAGCCTTGCGGCTGTCTTGTTGGTCATGTCGTCCATTCCTGAGCAGGTCTTGCGATCTCATTTCATCAGGGCCGGACGTGGTGTAGTCAAGCATCATGAGACCGTTCGACGATGCCACACGGCGGAATATCGCGGCCGCCTGCGCGGCCTTCACGCGGCTGCCGGAGGACGAAGCGCCGGCGGCGTTGAAGCGTGCCGCGGTGGCGGTTGCGCTGACCGCGGCCAGCGACGGCGATGACACGGCGTTGCTGCTCACGCTGCGCGCATCGCATCTGCGCGCTCATCGCGGTCAATGGGCCTTGCCCGGCGGACGCTGCGATGCCGGCGAGACGCCGGTCGAGGCGGCGCTGCGCGAGCTCGACGAGGAGCTCGGCCTCCGTCTCACCGGCGCGGAGGTGCTCGGCACGCTCGACGATTATCCGACCCGCTCCGGCTATCTGATCACGCCGGTCGTGGTCTGGGCCGCCGACAGTGCCGCGATCAAACCAAACCCGGACGAGGTCGCCTCCGTCCATCGCATCGCGCTTGCGACGGTCGAGCGCGCCGACGCCTTCGATTTCGTCGCGATCCCCGAGAGCACGCGCCGTGTGATCCGCTTCCATCATCAGTCGAGCTTGATCCACGCACCGACGGCGGCTCTGATCTACCAGTTCCGCGAAGTGCTGGCAGGACGGCACACCCGCGTCACCGAGCTGGAACAGCCGGTATTCGCCTGGAAGTGATGCAAGAGGCAAAAAAAGAGGTAAACGGCGCGTTAACGTGACAGTTACCGGATGCCTGCTAAGAGGGCGGCATGCATCGATCGATTCGAAATGCCGTGAGGCTGGTTCCACTCGCGCTCGTCCTGCTCGCGCCCGCCGCGCGCGGTGGCGAATCCGACGCGCTGCCGCCGGCGGTCAGCAACGCCAACGCCCAGCTGTTGTCGCAGTTTTTTGCGCAAGGTGGGGCCTCGCCTGCGGTGCTCGAATATCGCCGCAAGCTGCAAGAGTATCAGGCCGCGCGCGCGGCCTTCGACGAGGAGGCCGGCGTCTATTGGAGCCAGATCTCCGAGAAGCGGAAAGGTCGCAACGCGAAGCGGCGCAGCGGCCAGCAGATCACGCTCGACGATTACGTGCTGGAGCATCCGCCGCTCTATAACGGGCCGAAGCGGCCGGTGAATCCGGAGCCGGAGGAAACCCCGGACCGTCCGACCAAAAAGCCGATACCCGTGGTCGCCGATCTGCTGCGCGCGGCGCAGGAACTCTACCAGTTCACGCCGCAGCGGCCGTCCAGTGAAGTCGAATTCAAGCGCGTCTATGCACGCTACGCGCTGGCCTCGGGGCTGACGCGCGAGCAGGCGGTGCGGGTCTATGCGTTCGAGACCGGCGGCACCGGAAGTTACGACGTGCAGGCGGGAATCGAGCATGGCGGCAAGCGCGCCATTTCGACCGCGATGGGCTACAACCAGCTGCTGACGACCAACAGCGTCGAGCTGCTGGCCGAGCAAGGCCATGAATTCATCCGTGCGCTCTCTGACAAGGTCGCGCGGACCTCAGGCCCGGCGCGCCAGACGCTCGAGCACAAGCTCACCATTCTGAAGAAAATGGTGGCGCATGCCAAGTCGGTGCCCGACACCTGGTCGGAGCACGAGAAGATCGGCAATACCGCGCAGGGCTGGGCCATGCATGCCATGGTGCTCGACATCGATGTCGGCCCGATGCTGCAGACCCACAAGCTGCTCACCTCGGTGCTGTTCGCGCGCACCAAGGGGTACAGCCGCCCGCTCAGCGCGGCCGAGCTCGAGATGATGAACCTCACCGGCGACGGCACCGGCCTCGACATGGTGACGATGCCGCAGGCGATGCGCGAGCAGGTGCCGACCTCGAACTTCTTCCAGCGCGGCGGCTACGAGCGCAATCCGGTCGCGATCCGCCACAACACGGTGGCGAAGCTGCTGGCGGTGACGGATACGAGGATGGACAGCAACAGCAACAACGCCGGCGCGCGGGAGCTGGCGGCGGCGTTTTAAAAGCTGTCGTCCCGGCGAACGCCGGGACCCATACCGCGTGATCTATCGGGGAAGCGCGGTGTCTGTACCGCGGACAGGCTTCCTAACTCGGAGTCTTCGCCAAACTCCTCCCTGGGGATATGGGTCCCGGCCTTCGCCGGGACGACACTGAGTATGTTGCGCCTGTCCTCGCCCTACTGATCCGACCCGAACTTGAACTTGCCGTCGCCCTCCAGATATGGGCCGCTGCGCATGTAGAGCTGACCGTTGTGGCCGATGAAGAACAGCGTGCCCTTCGGCACCTTCTTGGCACCCTTCAGCAGCTCGCCAGCATTGCTGGTGCCCATCTTGTAGGAAAAGGTCTTGCCGTCCCTGTCATAGGCGTAGCCGGTGTCGGGCTTGAGCTCCCAAGGTGTTGCAGCGGTCTGCGCCAATGCGGGTGCCGCGAACGCGCCGAGCACAGCCGCAACCAAAAATGTCTTTGTTGAAAATGCCATCACCCTATCCTCCCCATTGAGGCGCCTGGCTTGAACAAATCACGAACAGCGCTTTCAGGTCAATTTGCGAAAGCGCCGCAGCGCATCACGTCTTGCCCAGCAGTTTGTGATTTTCCCTTCGCCCCTTCGCGACTATGTTCCGCTTTCCGTCTAGAACGCAATTCGACAAAAATATGGGTGGGGATGATTCGGATGAGCCATGTCATTAAAGTTTGTGGGACTGCCGCGCTGCTGCTGACGGCGCTGGCGCCGGCCGCCTGGGCCGATGATTACCAGCTCAGCCACAACCAGCGGATTTCGTGCAGCCGCGGCCTGGCCCCGGGCAAGCTGAACACCGCGACCTGCAAGTCCTACACCTACCTCTTCAACACCAAGACCTCGGAATATTTCCGCTGCCAGGTCTCGCTGGCGCTGACCCGCGACAACAAGGAAGTCATCAACGTCCAGACCGACGGTGCCTGCACCAAGAAGCCGCGCATCTTCGAGACCGACGGCCATTATGATTTCGACGCCACCGAGACCGAGCCGCCGAACACCAATTCGTTCTTCGGCCCCGGCGGCTACTCGGTCTGGGCCGCCGACGTCAGCGCGCAGAAGGTGCGCGGCTGCATCATCATCTCCTCCGGCCTCGGCTCCGACATCTCCAAGTGCCTGGACATGACCTTCCAGTGAGGGCGCTGTCTGGACTTGGCTGCGCCACCTCGCCGCACCCGCCGAGTTCCCCAAAAATCGAGCCAGGACAGCCCTTTACCGCAGTCCTGTTTTGACTTTTGGACGGGTTGACCCGGTCTCCTCATCCGGCCACTTTCCCGGCCGGTTTGGGGAGTGGAAAAATCATGAAACGGACGATTTTCGGCGTGGCCGCGGCTCTTGCTCTGGCGGCGTCGGCACCTTGCGCGCAGGCGCAATCCTTCATCAACGTGCTGACCGGCGGCACCTCCGGCGTGTACTATCCGCTCGGGGTCGCGATCGGGAAGATCTACGGCGACAAGATTCCGAACGTGAAGACCCAGGTGCAGGCCACCAAGGCTTCAGTCGAGAACCTGATCCTGCTCCAGCAGGGCCGCGGCGAGATCGCGTTCACATTAGGTGACTCGCTCAAAGCCGCCTGGGACGGCGAGGAGGAGGCGGGCTTCAAGACCAAGCTCGACAAGCTGCGCACGATCGGCGCGATCTATCCGAACTACATCCAGATCGTCGCGACCGCCGAGAGCGGCATCAAGACGCTGGCGGACCTCAAGGGCAAGAGCCTGTCGGTCGGCGCGCCGAAATCGGGCACGGAGCTCAATTCGCGCGCGATCCTGGCCGCGGCCGGCATGAGCTACAAGGATCTCGGCAAGGTCGAGTATCTGCCGTTTGCCGAATCCGTCGATCTCATGAAGAACCGCCAGCTCGGCGCGACGCTGCAATCGGCCGGCCTCGGCGTGGCCTCGCTGAAGGATCTGTCGACCTCGAGCCCCATCACGGTGGTGTCGGTGCCGAAGGAGACCGTCGACAAGATCGGCCTGCCCTTCATCGCGGCGACCATTCCCGCCAACACCTACACCGGGCAGGACAAGGACGTGCCGACCGCGGCCGTGGTCAACTACCTCGTCACCAGCTCGGCAGTGTCGGACGATCTCGCCTACCAGATGACAAAACTGGTCTACGAGTCGCTGCCCGAGCTCGCCAACGCGCATGCGGCCGGCAAGGAGATCAAGCTCGAGACGGCGGCCAGTGGCAGCCCGGTTCCGCTGCACCCCGGCGCGATCCGCTATTACAAGGAAAAAGGGCTGATCAAGTAAGGTCGGCCCTCGTTATCGGACGTCATGGCCGGGCTTGTCCCGGCCATCCACGTTCTAAGGCCAGGCGGAGAAAGATCGTGGATGCCCGGGACAAGCCCGGGCATGACGTATTCAGGATGCGGCGCGAATGCTGTAGGAACGCCCGATCGGGCGCGGGGACATATCGATGTTGCAGGCAGAGGGCAGCGAAGCGCCCATCAAGGTCGAGTTCGACAATTTCGAGCACGGTTTTCCGGAAGGTTTTGGCCCGGGCTGGTGGGGCACGCTCGCCTACTGGATCGGCATCGCCTTCGCGACCTTCCAGCTTTATGTCGCGGCCTTCAACTATCTGCCGAGCCAGGTGGTGCGCGGCGTCCATGTCGGCTTCCTCATTCTCCTCACCTTCGGCCTGATCGGCAACTTCACCGCAAAAAGCGATTTCGGCCGCGCGATCGGCTGGCTGATCGGCGGCGCGGGCTTTCTGTGCGGGCTCTATCAATGGATATTCTATGCGGATCTTATCGCACGTGACGGCGATCCGACGCGCCTCGATCTCGCGGTCGGCACGCTGCTCGCCGTCCTGATCTTCGAGGGCACGCGGCGGCTGATGGGAGCGGCGCTCCCGCTGATGTGCGGCGCCTGCCTCGTCTACTGGTTCTTCGGGCAATATCTGCCGTCGCCGCTCAACCATCGCGGCTATGATTTCGACCAGATCGTCACGCATCTGTCGTTCGGCACCGAAGGCTTTTACGGCGTGCCGATCTACGTCTCGGCGACCTACATCTTCCTGTTCATCCTGTTCGGCTCGTTCCTGGAACGCGCCGGCATGATCCAGCTCTTCACCGACGTTTCTCTTGGGTTATTCGGCAGGACCCGCGGGGGACCTGCCAAGGTCGCGGTGTTCGCCTCGGGCATGATGGGCACGATCTCCGGCTCCGGCGTCGCCAACGTCGTCACCGTCGGCCAGTTCACGATTCCGCTGATGATCAGGTTCGGCTATCGCCGCGCGTTCGCGGCCGGCGTCGAGGCGACAGCCTCGATGGGCGGGCAGATCATGCCGCCGGTGATGGGCGCGGTCGCCTTCATCATGGCGGAGACGCTCGGCGTCCAATATTCGGAGATCGTGAAAGCGGCTGCGATTCCCGCGATGCTCTATTTCGCCTCCGCCTTCTGGATGGTGCATCTGGAAGCCGGCAAGCACGGCCTCACCGGCATGAAGCGCTCGGAGATTCCGAGCGCCTGGAAGGCGCTGGTGACGCGCTGGTATCTCGTGCTGCCGCTCGCGGCGCTGGTCTACATGCTGTTTGAAGGTTTTACGCCGCTCTATGCCGGCAGCATGGGGCTCGCGCTGACGGTGGCGTTGATCCTGGGCGCCAGCATCACGGCCGGCGCGTCCTCGACGGTGATCCGCAGCATCTTCTGGATCGGGCTCGCGCTCGTCGTCGCCGCGCTCTCGCGTGACGGCCTTCAGATCGTGCCGGTCGCGGGCGTCGTCGTCGCGTTGATCGTGATCACCGCGTTCGTGCGCGGCGGATTTTCCGCCCTGCGCGCCTGCCGCGATGCGCTGGCTGAAAGCGCGAAATCCGCCATCACCGTCGGCATGGCCTGCGCCATCGTCGGCGTCATCATCGGCATGATGTCGCAGACCGGCGTCGGCACCATCTTCGGCGGCTGGGTGATCGGGCTGGGCGAGAAGAGCCTGTTCCTGGCGCTGATCATGACCATGCTGCTGTCGATCCTGCTCGGCACCGGCATCCCGACCATCCCGACCTACATCATCACCGCGGCGCTCGCAGCGCCTGCGCTCGCCAAACTCGGCGTGCCCCTGATCGCGAGCCACATGTTCGCGTTCTATTACGGCATCATGGCCGACCTCTCGCCGCCGGTGGCGCTGGCGGCGTTAGCCGCAGCACCGATCGCGAAGGAGAATCCGGACAAGATCGGCTGGGAGGCGATGCGCATCGCGCTCGCCGGCTACGTCATCCCCTTCGTCTTCGTCTACTCGCCGGCGCTGATGCTGCAGGCCGGCGATCCCATGGCCGCCAAGCTCGGCTTCTACGGCGCGGTGGCGCTGGCGACTTTCAAGGCGCTGGTGGCGATCGCCCTGTTCGGCATGGTCGCGATCGGCTTCCTGTTCACGCGCCTGACGTTCCTCGAACGTTTGGTCGCGCTCGGTGCCGCGCTCTGCCTGCTCGGCGACTTCCCGTTCAGCGACACCGCGGGCTTCCTGCTCTCCGCGGCGATCGTGCTGTGGCAGTGGCGGCAGCGTCCGCCGTCGCCTGTCGAGGCGGTGTGAGCCTCTGCTTCGCCACAGCCTCAGGCGTGAAGGCGCTGGCGCTGTCCGCCTTCACGCTGGTGTGGACGCATTCGATCGCGAAGGTCGACTGGCAGGAAGACTGGCGCGTCACCCCTGCCGGTCTCGAGCTGGTGCAGGCACGCGTCAAGGGCACCGGCCCCGGCATGGAGCCGCCGCCCGAGGCGCGCCTCGTCGACGGCTGGTTTCAATGGAGGCCTGCGCGCGCGCCGATGCCGGAGGTCGTGCTGGGAAATTCGGGTGCGGCCGGCGAATGGCGGCTATGCCATGACGGCAAGTGCCGGACATTGTCCGAGATTGTCGGTCATCCTATCGGTGCTAACGTTACCACGATGAAGGTCTGCAACGATCCGTAGCCCGATGGAGCGAAGCGCTATCCGGGCTACAAAGAACAACAACAAGGGAGAAACGCGATGGACCGGCTCAAGGGCAAGGTTGCGATGGTGGTGGGCGCCGGCTCGATCGGACCGGGCTGGGGCAACGGCAAGGCCACCGCGGTCACCTTTGCGCGCGAGGGTGCACAGGTGTTTTGCGTCGATCGCAACGGCGCGGCCGCCGAGGAGACTGCGAAGATCATCACGGGCGAGGGCGGCCAGGCGACCGCGTTCACGGCCGACGTCTCGCGGCCTGCCGAGGTCGAGGCGATGGTCGCGGCGTGCCTGAAGGCCTACGGCCGCATCGACGTGCTCGACAACAATGTCGGCATCGCCGAGATGGGCAGCGTGGTCGATGTCACCGAGGAGAGCTGGGACCGCGTCTTCAGCGTCAACCTCAAGAGCGCTTATTTTGCCATGAAGCACGTCATCCCTGTGATGATGAAACAGGGCGGCGGCTCGATCATCAACATCTCCTCGATCGCCTCGATCCGCCATATGGGCATCTCCTACGTCACTTACGGCACCTCGAAGGCGGCGATGAACCAGATGACGCGCACCACCGCGATCGAGTTCGCGCGCCATCACGTGCGCGTCAACGCGATCCTGCCCGGCCTGATGAAGACGCCGATGGTGGAGCATTCCGCCGGCCTCGCCGCCAGCTATGCCAAGGGCGACGTCGAAGCGATGTGGCGCGCGCGCGATTCGCAAGTGCCGATGGGCCACATGGGCGACGCCTTCGACGTCGCTAACGCCGCGCTGTTCCTGGCCTCGGACGAAGCGAAATATGTCACGGGGATCGAGCTCGTGGTGGACGGCGGGATCACGTGCAAGGCGGGGGCGTAGGCGGCGCCGCTACGTATTCCGCCGTCGTCCTGGACAAGCGAGCGTAGCGAGCGCTGATCCAGGACCCATAATCTCAGGGAGACGTTTGGCGAGGGCTGGTGGCTCCAGCTTTCTTCAACAATCGGAATTCGGGGCAATGGGTCCTGGCTTTCGCCAGGACGACGGCTGAGCCTATTGCGCCAGCGCCAGAATCCCGCCGGCAAACGAATGCCACGCCGCAGTCTCGCTGACCGGCCAGTTCAGCACCTTCACCGCCAGCATCGCGAGCGTGCCGTAGATGTAGACCGGGTGCACCCGGCCTTCCGTGCGCCAGTCGCGTACCATGGCGACGACAAGCAGCAGCGAAGCGACCACTGCGGGCGCGATGGTGACGGGCACCGGCGGCGGCCCGGGCGGTCCCGGAGGCGCGAGAAAGGTGAGAAACCAGCGCGCGATCGCGGCATCGAGGATGGAGACCGCGGCGAGCAGCATCAGGCGTTTGTGAATCTCGGGCTTTCGCGTGTTCATGATCGCGAGCACAAACACCACTGCGAAGAACGCGATGCCGCTCATCGGCACGATCGAGAAGGCGATGCCGGCCTCTTTCTGTCCGAGCGCCGCGGAATGCTGCATCACATGTACGGAGGCGAGGAAGCCGAAGATCGTCATCGCGGTCGCGAGCGAAACGCCGGCGATGCCGAGCGCGCGGTGATTGACCACGCGGCCTGAGGCGGCGAGCCAGGTCTGGATCACGAAATAGAGAGACCAGGTGAAGAACAAGAGACCGTGGAAATGAATGACGGGGCTTGCGGACAACGTCCGTTGCGCGAGCGGCACAAAATAGGTCGGTGCGAAGCCGAGAAAAGCGGTGGCCGCGCAGGCCAGTGCCATGTGGAGGTAGAAATATCGTGCGGGCGACGCATCTCGCGCGCGCACACGACGGTCGTCGATCAGGGTCGTCATCTGGAGTGTGTCTGGAGAGATGGCGTTTGGTTCAAGCCCCTAACCACCTGGGCAGGCGGGGCGCTTGTCGGGAGATTTAACCCCCCGCGCTCAATTCTGCGCGATCGAGCTCTTCCTCGATCCGATGGAACGCATCGTCGCCGATCACGTCGGTGGCGCGGAGGTCGAAGATCGACTTTCGCGCGGCTTCGATGGCGCGGCGGCGCAGGGGATCGGCGGGCAATTCGCCGTTGGCGATGCCGCCGTTCGGATCGTCGTCCACCTGCATCAGGATGGCGCGATATTCGAGCCGCAGGATTTCAGCCTCCTCCGATGGATCGTCCTCGATTGCGTCGAGCGCCGCGCGATAGGCGACGGCCCGGGCGCGCGCGACCTCGATGCCGACGGGGTCGTCGTCCTTGAGGTCGAACGCCAGGATCAGCGGCCGCAGCGTCAGGCCCTGAACGACCAGCGTGCCAAGCACGACGGCAAAGGCCGAGAAGACGATGAAATCGCGATAAGGAAAGTTTTCCGGCAGGGCAAAGGCGGTCGCGAGCGTGACGAGACCGCGCATGCCGCACCAGGAGACGATGAGGCCGCCCTTGGGCGAGGCGACCTGCTTCGGATCCTTCGGGTGATAGATCCCGTGCGCGATCAGCGCGCGCAGCGTCGTGCGGTAGAATGTGATCCAGGCCAGCCGCACCAGGACCACCGTGAGCAGGATCCAGGCCGCGGCCATGCAATATTCCCAGCGCACGTCCGCATCGAGCCGCGTCCAGATCGGTCGCATCTGCATGCCGATCAGCATGAAGGCGAGCACGTTGAGCACGAACACCATGGTCTCCCACACCGCATAGGAAGGTACCCGCAGCCGCGCCGGCATGCGTGCCCCCGCCGTGCGGGCGATGGTGATGCCGTAGACCACGATGGTGAGGATGCCGGAGAGACCGAGATGCTCGGCGGCAATCCAGACCATGAAGGTGGTGGCGAACTGCACGATGATCGCGCTCGGCGCTTCCTTCACGCGTTCCATGAACAGCGGGATGATGCGGCCTGCGACGAGTCCCGCGACGACGCTGCCGACCAGCGCCAGCGCCATGGTCGGTGCGACCTGGCTCCATGCCAGATGCTCGGTGGCGATGGCTCCGACCGCGATGCGATAGATCAAGAGCGCGGTCGCGTCGTTGAGCAGGCTCTCGCCTTCCAGGACCTTCACCATGCGGTGTGGCAGCTTGACCTGGCTCAGGATCGCGACCGCGGCGGCCGCATCCGGCGGGGCCACGATGGCGCCGAGCGCGATCGCGGCGGCCCAGGGCATGTCAGGCATCAGCCGGTGCGCGACGTAGGCCACACCGGCCGTGGTCAGGCCGACGGCGGCGACGACCAGGGTGGAGACGGGAACCCAATTGTTGCGGAGATCGCGCAGCGAGGTGTCGAAGGCGGCATCGAGCAGGACCGGTGCGACAAAAAGAGCCAATGCCAGGTCGGGCTCCAGCGCCCAGGACGGGCTCGACGGCACAAAGGCGATCAGCGCGCCACCGATCGCGAGAAAGGTCGGGTAGGGGACCTTGATCCGCCGCGCCAGCGCCGATAATGCAACGGCGCCGAGCAGAAGCACGATGATCCATTCGAATGTCGACACGTTGATCCCCGAAACCGATTTGAGCGGCGCCACAAGCTAGCACCAATCCGGCCGTATGATGGATAGTGTGGCCCCAAGGCAAGGCCTGAACCCAAGAGCTTTAACCCAAGAGCTTAACCCAAGACCTGAACTCGAGATTTTCCGACTGTGACGAGCATGCGTTTTCTCATTCAATGGTCCGGCGCCGGGTTGCTCTTCGCGCTCTCGTTCGCCGCGGCTCATGCCGCGACCGGCGGCGAACCGGCCGCGGTCCCGCAGGTCGACGTCGCGCCGTGCCTCGCGGCTGCCGCAGCCGACGACGTCGACAAGGCGGCTACGGCCTGCGCCGCCGTGATCGACAACGAGAAGACGGCGAAAGGCGACCTGATCAAGGCGCTGATCGCGCGCGGCGGGCTTTATGCGCGGCACGACCAGGTCGACCGCGCGATCGCCGACGACAGCCGCGCTCTTCTGCTCGATTCCGGCCTCGCGGATATCTTCAACGCGCGCGGCGAGCTCTGGCTGAGGAAGGGCGACAAGCCCAAGGCGGTGCAGGATTTCGGCGCGGCATTGAAGATCGATCCGAACCACGAGAAGGCCAAGGTCAATCACAAGGCGATGGCGCGCGAGATCGAGCGGATCGGCGCGCAGATGGCGGTCGCAGGCAAGCCCAGCTTCAATTGCAAGGGGGCGCGCCGCCCCGTTGAGAAGGCGATCTGCGCCAACCGGGAGCTCGCTGATCTCGACCGCGAGATCTTTGCCGCCAACGCGCGCGTGTTGCGCGAAGCCCGCAATGCGGGCGATGCAAAGGCGCTTCAGCGCGAGCAGGACGATTTCATCGGCCGCCGCAATGCCGGATATGGCCGGCCCGGCTACGATCTGAAGAAGACGATGCAGGAGCGGCTGCAGCGGCTAAACGGGGTGGACGGGTATTGAGGCTTCTCGCCTCCCCCGTAAGAGCAGGCAAGGGAGGGAAGGCTCGGTGCGCCCCTGACACGCCCCGATTTGAACCGATTCTTTGGCCGCCACGACAATGGTGAAAGCCTGATGTCTCGGAGCCTTATGCCATGTGCGGCACCCATTCTTCCGCGCAAATGTTCTCGTTTGCAAAAATCTCGCTTCGCTCCTTCCTGCTCGGCGCGGCAATGAGCGCCGTCCTCGTCGCCCCTGCCTTGGCCGGCGTCGATTGCGTGATGGGGAGCAAGGCCGCCCCGGCTGAGCTGATTCCCGCATGCAGCGCCATCATCGACCAGGCCTCAAATCCATCTTCCGATCGCGCCGCGGCATTGCTGGTGCGCGCCGACACCAATGCGCGGACCTCGGGCGGTCTCACGCAGGCGCTGCGGGATATCGACCGCGCCATCGCGCTCGATGGCAGGAATGCAAAAGCCTGGCGCCTGCGCGGCGATCTCCTGCGCGAGGCCGGCGGCGATCTCAACCGCGCCGCGGCGGACCTCAGCAAGGCCATCGAGCTCGATCCGCAGGATTCGGAGTCTTACGAGCTGCGCGGCGTCGTCTACACCAACCAGCGTCGGCTCGACCGCGCGCTTGCCGATTACGACCAGGCGATCAAGCTGAAGCCTGACAATGCACAGGCCTGGTCCGACCGCGGCGTGACCTATTATCTTGGCGGCGACAACGAGAAGGCGATCCGCGATCTCAGCGAGGCGTTGCGGCTCGATCCGAACCGGCCGCGCAGCTACACCAATCGTGGCGCCGCCTACAAGAAGCTCGGCCAGCTCGACAAGTCGGTGGCCGACGACGGCGAGGCGATCAGGCTCGATCCGAAGGTGCCCGAATATTACGACAATCGCGGGCTGTCGCTGGCCGCGATGGGCGAGTACGACAAGGCGATTGCCGATTACGATCAGGCGCTGCGGCTGGCGCCGCGGCCGAACTTCTTCACCAACCGCGGCGACTCCTACCACCTCAAGGGCGAGCTTGGCGCGGCGCTGAGCGATTACGAGGCCGCGCTGAAACTCGATCCGAATTTCGCGCTGACCTACAACAACCGCGCCGTGCTCTACAAGAAGATGGGCGAGCGCAAGAAGGCGCTGGCCGACTACGAGACCGCGCTGCGGCTCGATCCCGGCAACGACAATGCGGCCGGCGGCCGCCGCACCATGATCGCGGAGGTCGCGAAATTCGGCGGCGAGCCGCTGCGGCCGCTCGCGGCGAATTCCGGCAATGGCCCGTCGTTCGATTGTTCCACCGCGAAGCGCGAGGTCGAGAAGGTGATTTGTGCCGATCCGCAGTTGGGCGTGCTCGACCGCCAGATCGCCGAGACCTACGAGCGCGTGCTGAAATCGGCCGGCTCCCGCTCGGCCGGCGACCTCCGCCGCACCCAGCGCGACTTCCTCGCCACCCGCAATACGAGCTTCGGCCGCCCGGGCTATGATCTCAGGAAGGTCATGCAGGAGCGATTACAGCGGCTGAATGCGATGGATAGCTGAGCACCCCGTTCTTTCAGCTTGAACCGAGGCCCGTTCCCGGGAAAATACCCCTCAAACAAGGCCGGTACTTGATCCCTGTCATGGCGGGACGTTTGTCCTGCCACAAGGTCAAGGCCAGGCGAATAATGGGAACGGGAGCGCGGGAATGAACGTCCGAGGAAACGTCGACGGAAAGAGCCTCTATCACGCGGTTTATGCGCGCTCGCTGGCCGACCCTGAGGGCTTTTGGGCCGAAGCGGCCAAGGAGATCGACTGGATCGAGCCGCCGAAGAAGATATTCGACCCCTCGCAGGGCGTCTACGGTCGCTGGTTCAGCGGCGGCGTCGTCAACACCTGCTACAACGCGCTGGACCGCCATGTCGAACGCGGCCGCGGCGACCAGATCGCGCTGATCCATGATTCGCCGCTGGCGGGCAGCGTCACAAAATTCACCTACGCCGAACTGCTGGTCGAAGTGCAGGCGCTCGCCGCCATCATGCAGGATTTTGGTGTCGCCAAGGGCGATCGCGTCATCCTCTATATGCCGATGATACCGGAGGCCGTCGTCGCGATGCTCGCCTGCGCGCGCATCGGCGCGGTACACTCCGTGGTGTTCGGCGGCTTTGCCGCGAAAGAGCTCGCCACCCGCATCGACGATGCGGAGCCAAAGTTGATCCTGTCGGCGAGCTGCGGCATCGAGCCCGGCCGCATCGTGCGGTACAAGCCGCTGCTCGACGAGGCGATCAGGCTTGCGGGCACAAAGCCGAAGGCCTGTATCGTGCTGCAACGTCCGCAGCTCATCTGCGACCTCACGCCCGGCCGCGACTATGACTGGGCGGGCCTGCGCCGCAAGGCGATGAACGACGGCAAGAAGGCGCCGTGCGTGCCCGTCGCGGCCACCGATCCGCTCTACATCCTCTATACCTCAGGCACGACCGGCATTCCCAAGGGTGTCGTGCGCGACAATGGCGGCCATCTCGTCGCGGTGAAATGGTCCATGTTCAACCTCTATGGCGTCAAGCCGGGCGAGGTCTGGTGGTGCGGCTCCGACATCGGCTGGGTGGTCGGCCACAGCTACATCGTCTACGGCCCGCTGCTGCACGGCGCGACCTCGATCATGTATGAGGGCAAGCCGGTCGGCACGCCCGATGCCGGCGCGTTCTGGCGCGTGATCAGCGAGCACAAGGCTGTCGCCTTCTTCACGGCGCCGACCGCGTTCCGAGCGATCCGGAAAGAAGACCCGGAAGGAAAGTTCATCCGGCAATACGACCTCTCGACATTCCGCACGCTGTTCCTGGCCGGCGAGCGCGCCGATCCGCCGACGGTGGAATGGGCGGAGCAGCAGTTGAAAGTGCCGGTGATCGACCATTGGTGGCAGACCGAGACTGGCTGGTGCATCGCCGGCAATCCGGTAGGCTTAGGCCAGCTGCCGGTGAAGCACGGCTCGCCGACGGTGCCGATGCCGGGCTATCAGGTCGACGTGGTCGACGAAGCGGCAAAGCCGGTCGGCCCCAACACCATGGGTTCGATCGTCATCAAGCTGCCGATGCCGCCGGGCTGCCTGCCGACGCTGTGGAATCAGGATGAACGTTTCAAGGAAGCCTATCTCACCGAATTCCCCGGCTACTACAAAACATCGGATGCCGGCTACAAGGACGAAGACGGCTATGTCTTCGTCATGGGCCGCACCGACGACATCATCAACGTCGCCGGCCATCGGCTCTCCACCGGCGGCATGGAGGAGATCCTGGCTTCGCATCCCGATGTCGCCGAATGCGCCGTGCTCGGCGTCAAGGACGCGATCAAGGGCGAGGTACCCTGCGGCTTCCTGGTGCTTAAGGCGGGTGTGAAGCGGGCCCCCGCCGAGATCGAGAAGGAGATCATTGCGCTGGTGCGCGACAAGCTCGGTCCCGTTGCCGCGTTCAAGCTCGCCATTACCGTCGGCCGCCTGCCCAAGACGCGATCCGGAAAGATCTTGCGCGGCACCATCAAGAAGATCGCCGACGGCGAGACCTGGACCATGCCCGCGACGATCGAGGATCCCAAGGTGCTCGACGAGATCGGGGAGGCGCTGAAGGGGAGGGTGTGAGGCGGGTGTCGGGCCTGCGAAGCGCGAATGACGCCGAGCGGGGAACGGCGTCCAGGGACTTACATTCTCCTCATTCCGGGCTAAACAGGGCGAGCCAACAGGGGATCTCGTATGCCACTCGCCGCTGCGCCGCGCCTGCTTGCAGCTGTGCTGCTCGCCATCATTCTCTCCGCCTGCTCCGCGCGCTACCAGACGCCGGTGGCGATGGGCGGCGACGATGACGACGCGGTCTGCCAGGGCCGTGGCTATGCGGTCGGCTCGCCCGAATACGTGGCCTGCCGCAAGGACCGCGACGTCCAGCGCAGCGCCGCGACCACCCGCGCCGATCGCCGCCAGCGCGATCTCGGCGAATACATGCTGAACCATCCGGAACGGCCGTGATGTAAGGTGCGGCATTATCCTGCCGCGACAGATCTGCCACGCCGCAGCCAAATTGCAATCGCGTTTGTCCTGATTTGATCGGCATCAAATCCTTCACCATTCCCTTTCTGCTCTGACGCTGATGTCGCGCAACGAAGCGCACACTTGGCTGAAGGGGAATGCAATGGACGGAATGATAAGAAACATGGCGCGGCTCGCAACGCTGGGTGCGGCGCTGGTGGGGACTTTTGCCTCGGCACAGGCCGCCGATTTGCCGATCTACAAAAAGGCGGTGCCGGTCGAAGCCTTCAATCCCTGGATGGTACGTCTGCGGGTGCTTGGCGTGTTGCCGGATGCGGGCGGCTCGACCGTCAATGTCGCGGGCGTTCCGTCACTGTCGTCGCCGAATTCGGGCCTCTCGATCAGTGACCAGGTCGTACCCGAGCTCGACATCAGCTATTTCTTCACCAAGAACATCGCGGCCGAGCTGATCCTCGGCGTGACCCGGCATTCGATCAGCGGCACCGGCTCGCTCGCCAACTTGCCGATCGGCAAGACCACGCTGCTGCCGCCGACGCTGACCCTGCAATATCACTTCGACAATTTCGGTGCGTTCAAGCCGTATATCGGCGCCGGCGTGAACTACACCGTGTTTTTCAACAATTCCGCCGCCAATGCGCCGGCCGCCATCGTCGGCCCGCCCGCGATCGTCGCCACCACCACGAGCCTGCATGTCAGCAACGCCTTCGGTGGCGCGGTGCAGTTCGGCTTCGACTACATGCTCGATCGGCACTGGGGCCTCAACGTCGACGTCAAGAAGCTCTGGCTGCGGCCGGACTACAGCGCGACAGTCAGCGGCCTGCCCGTCACCGGCACCGCGCATATCGACCCATGGCTGGTCGGCGGTGGTGTGACGTATAAGTTCTGAGGTTGTTGTTGCGTTAGGGAGGCACACAGTCTCCCTAACGTCGTCCTGGCAAAAGCCAGGACCCATACCGCGGAATCTGTCGATTGGGCGCGGTAGGAGAACCGAGCGACGAGTCTTCGCCAAATTCCTCCTTGGGGTAATGGGTCCTGGCTTTCGCCAGGACGACGCCGGAGGGTATGCGCTCTCAGTCGTTTTGCAGATGCAAAATAAAAACGCGGCAGGTTTCCCTGCCGCGTTTTTATTGCGTTCACGAACGAAGAGCGAAGGATTACTCCTCCTCTTGGTCCTGCTTCTTGCCGCCGAGCGTCTTCAGCTTGGCGAACACGGCATCGACATTGAGGTCGTCGCTGGACCTCTCCGCGGGCTCGTACTCGTCCTTCTTGGTGGTTTCGGAGGCAGGCAGCAGGGTGGCGCCGCCATAGGCTGCGTCGATCGGCTTTTCCTTGGCCGCGCGCGCGACCTCGAAATCGAGCTCGATCTGCGAGCAGAGGCCGAGGGTGACGGGATCAATCGGCGTCAGCTGGGAGGTGTTCCAGTGGGTGCGATCGCGGACACTGGCGATCGTGCTCTTGGTCGTGCCGACCAGGCGCATGATCTGGGCGTCCTTGAGCTCGGCATGGTTGCGCAGCAGCCAGAGGATGGCGCTCGGGCGCTCGTGGCGGCGTGAGACCGGGGTGTAGCGCGGGCCCTTGCGCTTGGGCTGCGGCGGCAGCACCACCTTGCTCTCCTGGAGGCGGAGCCGGTAGTCCGGGTTGTTCTCGCCCTTCTCGATCTCCTCGCGGGTCAGCTGGCCATTGGAGAGGGGATCCATGCCCTTGATGCCCTGGGCAGCGTCGCCGTCGGCGATCGCGCGCACCTCGAGGGGGTGCATTTTGGTGAAATCGGCGACCTGGTCGAAGGTCAGCGCGGTGTTGTCGAGCAGCCAGACGGCGGTCGCCTTGGGCATCAGAGGTGCGTTGCTCATGGCAAATCTCCTTTGTGCTTCGCCCACCCCTTTGGAGGCGAAACCGGTGGTCATCAGCGATGACTGGGAATTCGCGCTATATAAGCCCGGAGGGGGTAGCCACGCAATGGTTCTGCTATAGATAGTGCCTTGACAGCGCCCGAAAGGGGGCCCAATTCCCTCTGAAGTCCCTGTAAGACCGTACCCAAGCCCTATTCATCCATCGACCGCTTCCCGCCCATTTGGCGAGGTGATTCGGTCCCGAGATCGCTCAATGTCAGCCAAACCAGACCTCAAGATCGTGCTTTGTTCTCCCCGTGGCTTCTGCGCCGGGGTGGTCCGGGCGATCGACACCGTCGAACGGGCGCTCGATAAGTACGGCGCCCCCGTCTATGTTCGCCACGAGATTGTGCACAATAAATACGTCGTCGACGGGTTGAAGAAGAAGGGCGCGATCTTCGTCGAGGAACTCGCCGAGATCCCGGAAAACACCACCGCGCCGGTGGTGTTCTCGGCCCATGGCGTACCGAAATCGGTTCCGGCCGACGCCACGTCCCGTAATTTGTTCTCGCTGGATGCGACCTGCCCGCTGGTGACCAAGGTGCACCGCGAGGCCGCGATCCATTTCAAGCGCGGCCGCGAGATCTTCCTGATCGGCCATTCCCATCACCCCGAGGTGGTGGGCACGCTCGGCCAGCTCCCGACCGGCGCTGTGACCCTGATCGAGACCGCCGAGGACGCCAAGACCATCGCCCCGAAGGATCCGAACAACCTCGCCTTCGTGACCCAGACCACACTGTCGATCGACGACACCGCGGAGATCGTGGCGCTCCTCAAGGAGCGCTTCCCGAACATCAACGGTCCGCACAAGGAAGACATCTGCTACGCCACCACCAACCGCCAGCTCGCGGTGAAGAAGGTGGCGCCGGTGGTCGACGCCCTGATCGTGGTCGGTGCGCCGAACTCGTCGAACTCGCAGCGCCTGCGCGAAGTCGCCGAACGCGAGGGCTGCCCGATCGCCGTGCTGGCGCAGCGCGCCGCCGACCTCGACTGGAAGCGGTTCGAGAACATCACCAGCCTCGGCATCACCGCGGGCGCCTCGGCGCCGGAAGTGATCGTCGAGGAGATCATGGACGCGTTCGCCGAGCGCTTCACGCTGCATGTGGAGACGGTCTCGGCCGCGGAAGAGAACGAGTTCTTCCCGCTGCCGCGCCAGGTGCGCCCCGAAGCCGCCGCCGAGTAGACCTTCATGGCGGTCTACACCGACGTTGCCGCCGACGAGCTTGCGGATTTCCTGAGCGAATATGATCTCGGCGAATTGCTCTCCTACAAGGGCATCGCCGAGGGCGTCGAGAATTCAAACTTCCTGCTGCACACCACCAAGGGCTCGTTCATCCTCACGCTCTATGAAAAGCGCGTGGCGAAGAACGATCTGCCGTTCTTCCTCGCGCTGATGACGCATCTCGCCGAGCACGGCATCAACTGCCCGCTTCCGGTGAAGGGAAGAGACGGCGAGGCGCTGCGCGAGCTGTCGGGCCGGCCGGCCGCGATCATCACCTTCCTCGAAGGCGTCTGGCCGCGCAAGCCGAACGCCGCCCATTGCGCGGGCGTCGGCGGAGCGCTGGCGAAGATGCATCTGGCCGGCGCCAATTTCGCGATCAAGCGTGCGAATGCGCTCTCGGTCTCGGGCTGGCGGCCGCTGTTCGATGCGGCATCACACCGGGCCGACGAGGTGCAGCCGGGCCTGCGCGCGTTCCTTAGCCAGGAGCTCGACTACCTCGAGAGCGGGGTCTGGCCGAAGCATCTGCCCGAAGGCGTGATCCACGCCGACCTCTTCAACGACAACGTCTTCTTCCTGGGCGACCAGCTCTCGGGCATCATCGACTTCACCTTCGCCTGCAACGATATGCTGGCCTATGACATCGCGATCTGCCTCAACGCCTGGTGTTTCGAGCCGGATCACTCGTTCAACGTCACCAAGGCGCGCGCCTTCCTCAATGCCTATGGCCGCGTGCGCAAGCTCACCGAAGCGGAAGAGGCCGCGCTGCCGCTGCTGGCGCGCGGCGCCGCGATCCGTTTCCTGCTGACGCGGCTGGTCGACTGGCTCAACGTGCCGCCCGGCGCGCTGGTTCGGCCAAAGGATCCGCTGGAATATGTCCGCAAGCTGCGCTTCCACCAGAGCGTCTCAACCGTGCGCGACTACGGGCTGATGCCGTCAGGACTGGTCGCGTGAGCGAGCTTCCCAACGTCACGATCTATACCGACGGCGCGTGCTCGGGAAACCCCGGGCCCGGAGGCTGGGGCGCGATCCTGAAGTTCGGCGACACGGAAAAGGAGCTGAACGGCGGCGAGCGTCACACCACCAACAACCAGATGGAATTGATGGCGGCGATCTCCGCGCTGGAAGCGCTGAAGAAGCCGTGCACCGTCGATCTCTACACCGACAGCCAATATGTGCGGCAGGGCATCACCGGCTGGATTCACGGCTGGAAGCGCAACGGCTGGCGCACCGCCGACAAGAAGCCGGTGAAGAATGTCGAGCTTTGGCAGCGCCTCGATGCCGCGTTGAAGGCGCATGACGTGCGCTGGCACTGGGTCAAGGGCCACGCAGGGCATCCCGAGAACGAACGCGCCGATCAGCTCGCGCGCGACGGGGTCGCGAAGGCGCGGTTGCAGCAGCGGGTGGCGGAGTAGCGGCGGCATCGCACCCACTCACCACTGTCATCCCGGCGAAAGCCGGGATCCATAACCACAGGATCGGGTTTGGCGATGACTCGCGGTTGCCAGCTCGCGCCGCAACTCTACCCTGGGGTTATGGGTCCCGGCCTTTGCCGGGACGACACCGAGAGTGTGGCTGAACGTGGTGGCCGCTTACAGCTGTCCCAGCAGCGTATCGCCGCCGGACACCTCGACCTTGCCGGGCATCGCTTCAAGATTGAGCTTCTTGACCACGCCGTCCTCGACCAGCATCGAATAACGCTTGGAGCGGATGCCGAGGCCGTTGCCGGAGGCGTCGAGCTCCATGCCGATCGCCTTGGCGAAGTCGGCATTGCCGTCGGCGAGGAAGATGGCCTCGTCGCGCTGGTCGGTGTCGCGCTTCCACGCATTCATGACGAAGGCGTCGTTGACGGAGACGATGGCGATGGTGTCGACGCCCTTGTCCTTCATGGCGTAGGCGTTGAGGAAGATGCTCGGCAGATGCATCTTGTGGCAGGTGCCGGTGTACGCACCGGGCACCGCGAACAGCGCCACCTTCTTGCCCTTGAAGATATCGTCGGTGGTCTTCACCTGCGGGCCTTCCGCCGTCATCACGCGGAATTTCGCCTCGGGCAGCTTGTCGCCAGTCTGGATGGTCATCGTGAAGTCTCCCTGGAAATCGGTCCCGCTTTTTAGACTGTGCGGCGGCGCTGCACAATATTGCCGGTGGGGGAGGCGGCGAGGGTCGCGGCCCTTCACCGTTATGTCATCAGCCGGCAAAACCGCCGCCGTCGAGGAAGGCCTGCTCGTCCTCGGTGCTGTCGCGTCCCAGGAGGCGGTTGCGGTGGGGGAAGCGGCCGAACCTCTGGATGATGTCGGCGTGCTCCCGCGCGTATTTCAGGTTCTCGGCATTGTCGGTGTTCTGAAACAGCGCGACGCAATGCAGCTGGTCGGTCAGGTGCTCGGAATGCATGAAGGGCAAATAGAGGAATTCGAGCAGGATGGGATCGATCCTGCGATCCGTGCCCCTCTCGATTGCGCGGCGGGCGACGTCGCGGGCCAGGGCGTCGCTGGCGAAGGCTTCCGGCGTGCCGCGGAACATGTTGCGGGGAAACTGGTCGAGCGCAATGACGAGCGCCAACGCGCCCTCGTCGCTGTCTTCCCAGGAGGCCAGTTCGCCGGCGGTTGCCCTCTTCCATAGCAGAAGAAAGTGACGCCTGACCTCCGCGTCGAAGGCGTCGCTGCGCTTGTACCAGCGCTCGCGACCGGCCTCGCGCCAGAAGGCGAGAATGCCGGCCGGCGTGATGTTGCCGACGTCAGTCATGAACCAGCGGTGCGCCCTATGCCGCTTCCGCCTTCTTCTCGTCGCGAAGCTGCCGGCGCAGGATCTTGCCGACGTTGGTCTTCGGCAGGTCGGTGCGGAATTCGATATGCTTGGGCACCTTGTAGCCCGTCAGCTGCTCCTGGCAGAACTTGACCACGGCTTCGGCCGTGAGGTTCGGGTCTTTCCTGACCACGAAGGCTTTTACCGCCTCTCCCGACTTGGAATCGGGGATGCCGATGACGGCGCATTCGAGCACACCCGGGTTGCTCGCGATCACTTCCTCGATCTCGTTCGGATAGACGTTGAAGCCGGAGACCAGGATCATGTCCTTCTTGCGGTCGACGATCTTGGTGTAGCCGGTCTCGTCCATCACGCCGATGTCGCCGGTGCGGAAATAGCCGTCCGCGGTCATCACCTTCGCGGTCTCGTCCGGTCTGTTCCAATAGCCCGACATCACCTGCGGGCCCTTGGCGCAGATCTCGCCGGGCTGGCCGAGCGGCAGCTCGTTGCCGTCGTCGTCGCGGATCGAGATCCAGGTCGAGGGCACGGGAATGCCGATCGATCCCGAGAACTCCGTCGTGGTCGCGGGGTTGCAGGTCAATGTCGGCGATGTCTCGGACAGGCCGTAGCCTTCGGCGATGAAGCAGCCGGTCACCGCCTTCCACTGCTCGGCCACGGGGCGCTGCACCGCCATGCCGCCGCCGTTTGAAATCTTCAGCTTGGAGAAGTCGAGCTTCTTGAAGTCGGGATGGTGCATCAGTCCGTTGTAGAGCGTGTTCACGGCCGGGAAGCTGTTGACCTGGTACTTCGCCAATTCCTTGACGAAGCCCCCGATGTCGCGCGGATTGGGGATCAGCAGATTGCAGCCGCCAGCGCGCACCGCGAGCAGGTAGCAGGCCGTCAGCGCAAAGATGTGATAGAGCGGCAGCGCGCAAACGATCATGAGCTGATCGACATGCGGAGGCTGCACCATCGCCGGCTGAAGCCATGCGTCGTTCTGCAACACGTTGGCGACGATGTTGCGGTGGAGCAGGGTGGCGCCCTTGGAGACGCCGGTGGTGCCGCCGGTATATTGCAGGAAGGCAACGTCGCCGGGCGACAGTTTCGGCTTGTTGAACGTCGCACCGCGGCCGGCCGAGAGCGCATCGTTGAACGACACCGCGCCCGGCAGCGACCAGGCCGGCACCATCTTCTTGACGCGGCGGACGACGAGATTGACGATCACGCCCTTGAAGCCGAGCAGGTCGCCCATGCTGGCGACGATGACATGCTTCACTTGCGTCTTCGCGATCACCTGCTCGACGGTATGGGCAAAATTCTCCAGCACGATGATGGCTTCGGCGCCGGAATCCTTGAGCTGGTGCTCGAGCTCGCGCGGCGTATAGAGCGGGTTGACGTTGACCACGGCGAAGCCGGCGCGCAGCACCGCAGCGGTGGCGACCGGATACTGCAGCACGTTCGGCATCATGATGGCGACGCGAGCGCCGCGCTGCAGCCCGCGGCCCTGCAGATAAGCGGCCAGCGCGACCGACATCTGATCGAGGTCGCGATAGCTGATCGACTTGTCCATGCAGATGAACGCCTTGCGGTCGGCGAACTTGGAAAAGCTCTCCTCCAAGAGGTCGACCAGCGACGAATATTGGGTCGGCTCGATATCAGCAGGCACGCCGGGCGGATATTGCTTGAGCCAGATGCGCTCCATGGAAAACTCCCCTCATTTACCAGAGCCCGTTGTGTCTCGGGCTTGCCTCATTGCCGCCAGTATCGAGCTTGCCGGAACGGGTGGCAAGTCGTCGTGGCTTAAGGCAAAGGTCGGGAAGTGGCTACCGGAATCGTCGCGAACCGCGCTGCCGCAGTGCGAAGTGCGGGCGCGGTCTCAGCTCGGTGCGCCGTTAACTGTTGTTGGCCGGCTTGGCGGCGGGCTTGGTTGCCGCCTTTGGCTTGGCGGGCTTCGGCGCGGGATCGCTGCTTGCCGCAGGTTTTGCCGCCGCATCGGATTTTGCCGCGGCGTGCTTGGTCCCGGCCGGCTTGGCTGCGCTCTTGACGTCAGCTGGTTTGGCGTCGGGCTTTGCCGCCGCCGTCTTGGCATCCTTCGGCTTGTCGGCTGGCTTGTCTGCCGCGTCAGGCTTCTTGGCGACGCGCGACTTCTTGCCACGCGGTTTCGGAGTTGCCTGCTGGTCGGCATCGGCCGCGACCGCAGCGATCAGGGCGGTCCCGGTGCGGGTCGGACCGGTATAGACCAGCACGGGCTCGGCCGCCGCCGGAGCCGAGGCCATCAGCTCGGAGGCCTTCATCAGGGGCGGCTGAAGCCCGGCCGTGAAGAAGGTGACCTGGGCTTCGCCGCCCGTGGCCGAGGCCGATCCGGACGTGCCGCCATTGGTCGCGATCAGCGCGTCGTCATCGTCGCTGGCCGGCCGCTTGCGATGGCCGCCGCACATGTCGTCACGCAGGTTCGGCGGCGAGGCGTCGACCGGCACCAGCTTGTCGACTGTGCCGAGCGAGGGGCGGAGCCAGGTGAGATTATCTTGCGAGAAGCCGCGCTCCAGCAGCTGCGCCGCCTTCACCGCGCGCGCGGTCCCGGAGTTGGCGCCGAGCACGACGGCGATCAGCCGGCGGCCGTTGCGCGTGGCCGATGCGACGAGGTTGTAGCCGGAGGCGCAGATGAAGCCGGTCTTGAAACCGTCGGCGCCGGGATAGCGGCCGATCAGCTTGTTGAAATTGCCGGTGACGCGCTTGCCGAAGCGGATTGCCGGAATGTGCACGAAATACTCGTACTCGGGCAGGTCGCGCAGGAACGAGCGCGCGAGAATGCCGAGATCCCGCGCGGAGGTGATCTGTCCGTCGGCGGGCAGGCCGTTCGGATTGACGTAGCTCGTCTGCGTCATGCCGAGCTTCTGCGCGGTGTCGTTCATCAGCGCCGAGAAGCCGTCGATCGAACCGCCGACACCTTCGGCGAGCACGACGGCCATGTCGTTCGCCGATTTCACCATCATCATCTTGAGTGCGTTGTCGACGGTAAGCTGCGTTCCGGGGCGGAACCCCATCTTCGAGGGCGACTGGGAGGCTGCCGTCGGCGACACCGTGAGTATTGTGTCGAGTGTGAGCTTGCCGTCTTTGACCGCCTTCAGCGTCACATAGGCGGTCATGATCTTGGTGACGGAAGCCGGATACCAGGGAATGGTCGCGTTTTCCGCCTGCAACACCTTGCCGCTGTCGGCCTCGATCAGGAGCAGCGCTTCGGCGCTCGCCGCGCGGGGCGCGAGCAATGCGGCACATGCGAGTGTCGCAGCGAACAGGTTGAACAGGGACTTGCGAAGCAGCGGGCGAAGAGCGTGCACTATCCGATTCCGGTCCTTGGAGATCCGCCGGTTCCGGTCGGCTCTCGTGATCTGATGTTCGGTTCTGAAATCCCAGCGTCGCCGCTTGCGGCGTCGCAAACCTATACCGGCTCGTGCGTCGGGAATAGGGGCATCAGCGGGGTATTCCGCAATGAAATAGGCCGAATTTCGACGATACTATGGGGACTTGCTAAGGCGACTTGGCGGCAGTCGCAGCAGCCTCAGCCGCTGTCACACTGGCCCGTGCGTTCTCCTGAACCATGAACTGGGCCCTGGCGAGGTCGGCGAAATGGCCGCCTTTGGCCACGAGTTCATCGAAAGTTCCGCTTTCGATCACGTGCCCGTACTCGAACACCAGGATGCGCGTGGCATTGCGGATGGTGGAGAGACGGTGGGCGATCACGAAGGTGGTGCGGCCCTTCATCACTTCGTCGAGAGCGGCATTCACCTTGGCCTCGGTGACGGCGTCGAGCGCGCTGGTCGCCTCGTCCAGGATCAGGATCGGCGGATCCTTCAGCAGTGCCCGGGCGATCGACAGCCGCTGGCGCTCGCCGCCGGACAGCATGCGGCCGCGCTCGCCGGCATTGGTCTCGAAGCCGCCGCTGCGCTCGATGAATTCGAGCGCCTGCGCGCGCTCCGCCGCCTTGCGCATCTCGGCCTCGGTGGCGTCCGGCTTGCCGACACGCAAATTCTCCGCGATCGAGCGGTTGAACAGCAGCGCCTCCTGAAAGACCACGCCGATGTTCCGCCGGAGTGATGTCAGCGTCACCCCGCGCACGTCCATGCCGTCGATCCTGATGAAGCCGGACTGCGGATCGAAGGCGCGATGCAGCAGCGCGATCGCCGTCGACTTGCCGGCACCGGTTGCGCCGACCAGCGCGATGGTCTGGCCGGGAAGCGCGGTGAAGGAGAGATCTTCGATCGCCGGCCGTTTGCCGTCATAGGAGAAGGTGACGTCGTTGAATTCGACGAGGCCGGAGAGCCGCCCCGCGTCGATCGCATCGGGCCGGTCGTGCACCGCAGGCACCGCATCGAGCACGTTGAAGAACTCGCGCAGGCGCGGGGCTTCCATGAACACGTTGTTGATGAAGCTCACGACCTGCTCCAGCTTTTGGATCAGAAGCGTCGCGAAGCTCACGAACATCACGATCTCGCCGACCGAGGTCAGCCCCTGGTCGTGCAGCGCTATGCCGAAAGTGAAGATCGCGAGCACCGTGATCGTGGTGGAGGCGCGCGTGATGACGGTGACGAGCGCCCACCAGGACAACACCGGCATCTGGGCTTCAAGCAATTGGTCGGCAACGGAGCGCAGGCCCTGCACCTCGGATTCGACGCGGACAAAACTCTGCACCAGCGCGACATTGCCGAGCGCATCCGAAGCGCGTGCGGAGAGCTCGCTGTATTGCTCTTCGACTGCCGTCTGCATGCCGAATGTCCTGCGCACCACGAAGGTGGTCAGCGCGGTGAAGACGATGCAGAGCACGAACAGCAGGATCGCCAGCCGCCAGTTCAGGTAGAGCGACAGCGGCAGCAGCACCACGACCGAGAGGATGGCGGCGAAATGCTCGCGGAAGAAGCCCAGCCACAGCCGCCATAGCGCATCGGTGCCGTTGAGCATGACTTTCATCAGCCGGCCCGAATGGGTGCCGGAGTGGAATGTCAGCGGCAGTTGCAGGATGTGCTCGAAATAATCCGTCAGGACCGCCTGCCGCTGGCGGTGGGAGAGCCGGTCGGCCTGCAACGCGACGAGCGCGCTGCAGCCGATGGTGAACAGTCCGAACGCGACCCAGGCAACCAGGAACGGCCAGGCCGAGCTGGAGCCTGCGACCGTCTTGCCGGAGAGCACGTCGACGATCCGGCCGAACAGCACCGGCTCGGCGAATTGCGAGCCCGCAAGCAGGAGATTGACAACCGCGAGCAGCCAGCCCAGCCGTGCCTCCTTGCCGAGCAGCTCGAGTACGCGGGTGTAGAGGCGGAGGATGGGCATGGGGGCAAGGAGCTCGGGCGGATAGAACGGAGTGAGCCCATACTCTAATCAGGGATCGGCTACGAGATATAGCGGAAGCTGTCGGTTTTGCTCAGTTGATCAACCGCCCGGTAACCGGCGGCAGGAACCCGCCGTCGAAGATATCGGCGGCCGCCGGCCGTTTGCGGAATTTGAAATCCTGCGCGATCTGGTCGATCGAGCGGTCCATGCGCGCCGGGTCGATGTCGCCGAGGCCGTTGCGACGGACCTCGTCGGTCAGGATGTTGTCGACGAGGACGGTGCGCAGGCGCTCCAGCTCGAGATCGCGGTCGCCGTCGTCGATGCGGCTCGCGGCCTCGTCCGCCGCGCGCGCCGGCTCCTTGACGGTCGCGTTGATGCCGGCGATCAACGCGCGGACGAATCCCTTCACGGTGTCCGGCTTGGCCGCAGCGAAAGCCGGGTTGACCACGACGGCAAAGCCATAGGCCTCGCAACCATAGTCGGCATAGCGAAGCGCGACGAGATCGCCGCCTGGCACGCCGCGGTCGCGCAGGTTCACTGCCGAGAGATAGCTGAAGCCGGCGACGGCATCGACCTGTCCCGCGGAGAGGATCGGCTCGCGCACCGCGGCGCTGATCTTGTGGAATTTCACGTGAGCCGTGTTGATGCCGTTCTGCTGCGCCAGCGCCGGCCACAGCCGCATTGACAGGTCGCTGTCGGCAACGCCGACGGTCTTGCCGTCCAGGTCGGGCAGGAGGTGGATGCCACGGCTCCTGCGGGCGACGATCGCGTAGGGCGCGCGGTTGAACAGCACGAACACCGCCTTGACCGGTGTCGCATCCTTGTCGCGGAAGCGGATCAGCTCGTTGATGTCGACGAGTGCGAGCTCGCTGTCGCCCTTGGCGACGCGCGCAAGCGCCTCCGGCGATCCGGCCGTGCTGCTGAAGGAGACGTTGAGACGTTCGGCGCCGAAGCTGCCGTCCTTTGCGGCAAGAAAGAACGGCGCCATGCTCGCATCGGTCGGGCGGTCGAAGGTGAAGTGGATCGCAGTGGAGGGCGCGGCGGTCTCAGCCGCCGTGACATCGCGCGCAGTCAGCGCGGCAAGCGAGATTGCAAGGGCCGTCAGGCAGCGAAGGGCGGTGGTCTTGAATCCGAACATCAGTCGCGCCGGTCCCGCATTGTTGTGGTTTCGTGACGCTCGCAGCGCCGGCCGGCGGGGACCCTGCGCGCGCCAATATGAACGGCGGATGAGCGGCGGTTGCGTCACGATTACGCAGCTCCGTTCAGCTTCTGTTGGGGTTGGGGAACTCAACATGGGACGTGGGTGTTTGAAGGACATGAGCCTGTCTACAGGCACCATTCGAGGTCCCAAGGAGGGTCCAGGACATGTTTGACAGATTTTCGAGATTTGCCGGCCGCAAGGCCGTTCTCGCCACCGCCGCGGTGGTGGCGCTGACTGCAGTCGCCCCGACCGCCTCCTATGCAGGCGGTCGCCACTGGCATGGCGGTGGCGGTGGCGCAGCGGCTGCCGCGGCCTTTGCCGGGATCGTCGGCACCGGTCTTGCGATTGCGGCGACCCGCAACGCCTACGCCTATGACGACGGTCCGTATTACGGCGGTCCCGCCTATTACAGCGGCCCAGCCTATTACGGCAACGGCCCCTATTATGGGCCGGGCCCGAACTACCAGTATCAGCGCTACGGCGGCACCGCTCCGTCGGAGCTATGCGGCCAAGGCTACCACACGAACTGCTACTAGCTCTGGCTACCAAAGGTTGACCAAAACAGGCCGTCGCGCTTGCCGCGCCGGTCTGCTTTTTGCTTTAATTGTCGGGCGTTAACGCGCTTGCCATTGGTTTAGAGTAGCTTTCAGTACCATGAGTGATTCGCTTGAGCGGCTATATCTGGCTGTGCTCGCGGCCAGAGACCTTGATCCGGCAACATCGCGCACCGCGCGGCTGTTTCAGCGCGGCCCGTCAAAAATGGCGAAGAAGCTGGCTGAAGAGGCTATCGAGGTCGTCATCGACGCGGTTAATGGCGATAGCGAAGCCGTAATCCGGGAAAGCGCCGACCTGCTCTACAATCTCACAGTGCTCTGGGCCTCGGCCGGCGTGCGCCCCGAGGACGTCTGGCGCGAGATGACGCGGCGCGAAGACATGCTCGGCATCGCCGAAAAACTGCCGAAGTCGGCGATGAAGCTGCCCAAAGTTGCGTCACCGCGCGTCGCCGCCAGGCGGCCAATCGTCGCGCTCGAGGGTCGTGTGACGCGCAAGCGCCACTAGAAACGTCACAAAACTGGCGATGGACAAATCCGTCCCATGGTGCTTCATCGCGGCGCCATGCTGAAACGTATCTACGACTGGTGCATCGACGCCGCTCACAAGCCTTACGCGCTCTGGATTCTGGGTGCCGTGGCTTTCGCAGAAAGCTCCTTCTTTCCCGTCCCGCCGGACGTGATGCTGATCCCGATGTCGCTGGCGCGGCCGCAGCGCGCCTGGGTCTATGCGGCGATCTGCACCGCAACGTCGGTGCTGGGTGGCCTGCTCGGCTATGCCATCGGCGCGCTGCTGTTCGACTCGGTCGGTCACTGGCTGATCCAGGTCTATGGCCTCGGCGACAAGGTCGATGCCTTTCGCGCCTCCTATGCCGAATGGGGCGCCGTGATCATCCTGCTCAAGGGCCTGACACCGATCCCCTACAAGCTCGTCACGATCACCTCGGGCTTTGCCGGCTACAATCTCGTCCTGTTCATTCTCTGCTCGATCGTCGCACGCGGCGGCCGTTTCTTCATCGTCGCGATCCTGCTCAACCGCTACGGCGACTGGATCCGGGTCAGGATCGAGAAGCATCTCGGATTGTGGGTGGCAATCGGCGCCGCGGTGCTCGTGCTCGGCTTTGTCGTCGCAATCAAATTGATCTAACCCCAAGGCGCTTTGCCACTGCGCCAGGTTCGGCTACGGTTGGCGTCATGATGCTTCGATCCGGCATTCCGGTCCTGCGACTGGGGACGCTGACTTTTGCGGTGCTTTCGCTCCTGCTGGGTGCCGGCGGACCCGGATGGCCGCAATCCGCGCCGCCCGCGCTCGGCTTGCAGGAGCAAGGACCGCAGGCCGCACCGGCGCCTTCGACGGCTCCGTCGTCGCCGGCGCGTGAGGAAAATCCCGGGCTGATCAACGAAATGGGCAAGCTGTTCGACAAGCTGCCATCGATCCTGCCGCCGATCAAAAGCCCGAGCGAGACCATGAACGATTTGTCGCGCCTGGCGAAGCCGTCGACCATGGTGTCGGGACGCGTGGCCTGTCCGGCCTCGTCGAACGGCGCGCCCGACTGCAAGCTCGCCGCCGACAAACTCTGCCAGAGCAAAGGCTACACGGAAGGCAAGAGCCTGAATGCCGACTCCGCGGAAAAGTGCTCGGCCAAGGTTCTGATCCCGGGCAGGCAACGCAAACCGGATGACTGCCGCACTGATACCTTCGTCACCAGCGCGCTGTGCCAGAATTGAGGACGCCGCGCGAGCAAGCAAGGAGCGCCCATGAGCCGTACGGAGCAGGACTTCCTCGGACAGCGTGAGATCGCCGACGACATCTATTACGGCGTCCAGACCATCCGCGGTAAGGAGAACTTCCACATCACCGGCATTCCGATGAACCAGGAGCCTTACTTCGTGAAGGCACTCGGTTACGTCAAGAAGGCCGCCGCCATGGCCAACCGCGATCTCGGCGCGGTGGACACCAAAGTCGCGGAAGCCATCATCGTGGGCTGCGATCGCGTCATCGCCGGCGACATGATGGACCAGTTCGTCACCGACTTCATCCAGGGCGGGGCCGGCACCTCCACCAACATGAACGCCAACGAGGTGATCGCCAATCTCGCGCTGGAATCGCTCGGCTTTGCCAAGGGCGACTACCAGCACGTCAGCCCCAACGATCACGTCAATTACGGCCAGTCGACCAACGACACCTATCCGACCGCCTTTCGGCTGGCGCTGATCCTGCGGCTCGAGAGCTACATGACCGCGTTGCGCCAGCTCCAGGAGGCGTTCTTCGCCAAGGGCCGGGAGTTCGAGCGCGTGCTGAAGATGGGCCGCACTCATCTGCAGGACGCTGTGCCGATGTCGCTCGGCGCCGAATTCCGCGGCTGGGGCACCACCATGGGCGAGGAGGTCGATCGAATCTCCGAGGCCCGCGCGCTGCTGCGCGAGATCAATCTCGGCGCCACCGCGATCGGCACCTCCGTCACCGCGGCGCACGGCTATCCCAAGCTCGCGGTCCGGCATCTGAGCGCGCTCACCGGCGTCGACTTCATCCTTGCAGGCGACCTCGTCGAGGCGACGTCGGATACCGGCGCCTATGTGCAGCTCTCCGGCGTCCTCAAGCGCACGGCGAGCAAGCTGACGAAGATCTGCAACGACATCCGCCTGCTCGCCTCGGGCCCGCGCGCCGGCTTCAACGAGATCAACCTGCCGCAGCTCCAGCCGGGCTCTTCGATCATGCCCGGCAAGGTCAATCCAGTGATCCCCGAGGTCGTCAACCAGACCAGCTTCCTCGTGATCGGGCTCGACACCACGGTGACGCTCGCGGCGTCCGCCGGCCAGCTCCAGCTCAACGTGATGGAGCCGGTGATCTCGTTCGCGCTGTTCTTCTCGATCCGTACCATGGAGCGCGCGGTCAACAGCCTGCGCGAGAATTGCGTCGTGGGCATCACTGCCAACGAGGAGCACACCCGCAACATGGTGCTCAACTCGCTCGGCATCGTCACCGTGCTGAAGCCGCTGCTCGGCTACAAGCAATGCGCTGAGATCGCGCGCGAGGGCTACAAGAGCGGCAAGTCGCTGCACCAGATCGTCGTGGTCGAGCGCAAGCTGCTGACGCAGGAGAAATGGGACGAGATGTTCTCGTTCGAGCGGCTGATCAATCCTGATTTGATTGCGTGATGTCGCCGCCCCGCGACGAATTCCGCCCGTTGGAATTGCGGTAACGGCGTCCTCCACGGCGCCAAAACGCAATACTTGACAGTGGAAAGATTGCCTTGTTGGTATGGCTCCCAACGTCGATTTGACCGCCAACAGAGGATCGTCTCGCAATGTCCATGCCTGCCTTGTTCAAGGGACGCCTGTCGATCCCGGTGATCGGTTCGCCGCTCTTCATCATCTCGGTGCCCGATCTCGTGATCGCGCAGTGCAAGGCGGGCGTGGTCGGCTCGTTTCCGTCGCTGAACGCGCGGCCGCCGGAGCTGCTTGACGAGTGGCTGGCGCGGATCACCGAAGAGCTCGCGGCCTATGACCGCGCGCATCCCGACAAGCCGTCGGCGCCGTTTGCGGTCAACCAGATCGTGCACAAGTCGAACAACCGGCTCGACCACGACATGCAGCTCTGCGCCAAGTACAAGGTGCCGATGATCATCTCGTCGCTCGGCGCGCGCGAGGAGCTCAATCAGGCCGTGCACGGCTGGGGTGGCATCGTCTTCCACGATGTGATCAACCAGAAGTTCGCACACAAGGCGATCGAGAAGGGCGCCGACGGCCTGATCCTGGTCGCGGCGGGCGCAGGCGGCCATGCCGGCACGATCTCGCCGTTGGCGTTCGTCGCCGAGACGCGAAAATGGTTCGACGGCCCGATCGCGCTGTCGGGTGCGATCGGCAACGGCAAGGCGATCCGCGCCGCGCGCATCCTCGGCGCCGACTTTGCCTATATCGGCTCGGCCTTCATCGCCACCAAGGAAGCCAATGCGGTCGAGAAGTACAAGGAGATGATCGCGGGCGCGACGGCCGACGACATCGTCTATTCCAATCTCTTCACCGGCGTGCACGGCAACTATCTGAAGCCGTCGATTCTCGCTGCCGGCATGGATCCGGAAAACCTGCCGACGTCCGATCCCTCCAAGATGAATTTCGGCACCGACGCTTCCGGCGAGCGCGCCAAGCCAAAAGCCTGGAAGGAAATCTGGGGTTCGGGCCAGGGCGTCGGCAGCATCGACGGCATCGTGCCCGCCGCCGAAATGATCGCGCGCTTCAAGAAGGAATACGACGAGGCGGTCGATCCGCCGTTGTGATGTGCGGCTGTGGGCCGAACCGGCCCACTTCTCATCCGTCGTCCCGGCGAAGGCCGGGACCAATACCGCGTGATGTCTCGGGTTGCGAAGGTAGGCGTACCGAACGATGGGTCTTCGCCAAACCACTCCCTGTGGTTAAGGGTCCCGGCCTTCGCCGGGACGACGGCGCAATTTTGGGCTCCTGGCGTTCCCGCCAAACGAGATTTAACCGATGACCCCCATCTACCGCGTCGACGGCAACAGCGTCGTCACCAGCCCGGATGCCGCGGGCCCGTGGGACCGGCGCATGCAGCACGGTTCGGCGCCGGCCTCGCTGGTGACGTGGGCGGCTGAACGCATTCCGTCGTCTGTTACGATGGACATCGCGCGCGTCACCATCGACCTGATGCGCCCGGTGCCGGTGGCGCCGCTCACGATCGCGACCGAGGTCTTGCGCGAGGGCCGCAAGATCCAGCTCTGCGGGATCAAGCTGCTCGCCGACGGCGTACAGGTGGTCGGCGCCACCGTGCTCAAGATCAAGCGCCAGACGCTGACGCTGCCCGAGGACGTCAAGGCGCTGCCGGTTACGCTGCCGTCGCCGGAGGACTCGCTGCTCGAGGACGGTCATGCCGCCACCAGCCCGTTCGTACGTTCGGTTTCGATGCGCGCCGCGCGCGGCCGCTTCGGCCAGGCCGGCGCGGGCGCGATTTGGTTTCGCGTCGACCATCCCCTGATCGCAGGCGAAACACTCTCGCAGGCGATGCGCGCCGTGGTCGCGGCGGATTTTTCCAATGGCACCGCCTCGACGCTCGACTTCCGCGCCTGGACCTACATCAACGCCGACCTCACCGTGAGCTTTTCGCGCCAGCCGATCGGCGAATGGATCCTGCTCGACGGCGATTCCTGGATCGGACCTGATGGCGCCGGGCTTGCGATGTCGCGGCTCGCCGACCGGCAGGGCTATTTCGGCCGCGCGGTGCAAAGCCTGGTGATCGAGAAGCGGTAAGGCACCTCTCTATCCCACCATCCGGTCCCGCCCGCTCCAAAAGCTCGCGCGCAGCACCTTCTTGTCGACCTTGCCGACGCCGGTCGTCGGCAGTTGCTTGACGAACTGGATCTGCTTCGGCGCATGGGTCGAGCCTTTTCGCGTCTTCACCAGATTGATCAGCGCATCGGCATCAGGTTTTGCGCCTTCGCGCAGGACGACGACAGCGGTGACGGCTTCGCCCCATTTCTCGTCGGGGATACCGACGACCGCGACCATGGCCACGTCCGCATGCTGCGACAGCACGTCCTCGACCTCGCGCGGAAAGATGTTGAACCCGCCGGAGACGATCATGTCCTTCTTGCGGTCGAGGATGAACATGTAGCCGCGATCATCCTTGCGCGCGATGTCGCCGGTGTGCACCCAGCCGTTCTTCAACGTCTCGGCGGTGATTTCCGGCTGCTTCCAGTACTCCGCCATGACATGTGGAGCGCGCACGCAGATCTCGCCGGCTTCGCCCGTCTTCACCTCCTGGTCGTTGTCGTCGAGGATCCTGACCTCGCACGCCGCGATCGGGAAGCCGCATGACAGGAACAGCTCCGGCCTCTTGGGATCGTGATCCGCCTTGCGCAGCACCGAGACGGGATAGCATTCGGTCTGGCCGTAGAGTTGCGAAAACACCGGCCCGATGCGCTCGATCCCCTCGATCAGCCGGCTCGGCGACATCGCGGAGGCGCCATAGAGCACGAGCTCGAGCGAGGAGAGGTCGGTCCTGACCAGCGCGGGATGATCGAGCAGCACGTAGATCATGGTCGGCACGAACAATGTGAAATTGATCCGCTCGCGCGTGATGGTGGCCAGTACCGCCTCGGGATCAAAACCCTTCAGCATGTGCACGGTGCCGCCGCGCATCAGGGTCGGCAGCACCTTTGTGCCTGCGACATGGCTGATCGGAGCGACCGTCAGATAGCGCGCCGCCTCTGGAATTTCGAAATCGGCGAGGATCGCGCCTGCCGCGCCGCTGTTTTCGCGATGATAGCGCAGCGCGCCCTTGGATTTTCCGGTCGTCCCGCCGGTGTAGTTCAGCGTGGCGAGATCGTCGGCGCCGGCGAGGCACAGCGCGCTGGCGTGGCCTTCGATCTCGATCGCCTGCAACAGGTCGACGCCATAGTCGGCCGGTCCCATGGTGAAGACCGCCTTGAGCTGCCCCGCCTGTGCGGCGAGCTCGCCGCCGCGCTCCCGGAAGGAGGCCGCATCGACCACCAGCATTTCGGCCCCGGAATCCTCGAGCTGGAACAGCTGGTCCCCTCGCGATCCCAAAGGATGCAGCCAGGTGATGCAGAGCCTGGACAATTGCGCGGCGACACCGGCGCACCAGGTGTCGGCGCGATTGGCGGTGAGGAGTGCGACGCGCGCGCCGGGCTGCAATCCAAGGCGCATGAAAACGCTCTGGATGCGTCCGATCAGGTCGAGGGTGCCCTGATAGCTCAGCGATCCGCCGGGCCAGGCGAAAGCGGTGCGGCCGGGATAGCGCGACAGTGCCCGTAGCGTCTGCGCACAAGTCGGAGACGATGCGTGGAGCGGGTCGGACATATGTTTCCTCATTGCTTTGTCATCGGCTTCTGGCGTGCCAATGTTGCGCGCAAGGCTAGCACAGGAATGCGGAATGGTTCGACAAAGCCCGCGCAGGGAGGCATGTGTGACGTCCGATCGACTGCAACGCTTTCGCGATCGTCTCAGTCTGCCTCTGATCGCGGCGCCGATGTTTCTGGTGTCGGGCGTCGAGCTCACGGTCGCTACCTGCCGTAACGGTGTGATCGGCAGCTTCCCTACCGCGAATTGCCGCAGCGCGGAACAGCTTGAGGCGTGGCTCACCGAGATCGAAACGCGGCTATGGCAGCACGAAGATCAAACCGGTCGCTCGGCCGCGCCACTCTGCCCGAACCTGATCGTGCATCGCTCCAACGCGAGGTTGGAGCAGGATCTCGCCGTGCTGCTGCGCCACAAGCCGGAGATCGTCATTACCTCTGTTGGATCGCCCGCGCCGGTGTTGAAGCCGCTGCATGACGCCGGCGCGCTGGTGCTGGCGGACGTGGCCTCGATCCGCCACGCCCAGCGCGCGGCGGAGGCCGGCGCCGACGGGCTCGTGTTGCTCACCGCGGGCGCAGGCGGGCAGACCGGCTGGCTCAACCCGTTTGCCTTCGTCCGGGCGGTGCGCGCATTCTACGATGGCATCGTCGTGCTGGCCGGCGGCATCAGCGACGGCCGCGCGCTGCATGCGGCAGAAGTACTCGGCTGCGATCTCGGCTACATGGGCACGAAATTCATAGCGACGGGCGAGAGCATGGCGGACGAGCGTCACAAGCGTATGCTGGTCGACGGCAGCGCGGACGACATTTTGCTGACCACCGCGTTCACGGGCCTGCAGACCAGCATGCTCAAGCCGTCGATCGTCGCAGCCGGGCTCGACCCCGACGATCTGCCGGCGCGCGGTGCGATCGACATCGGCAAGGACATCGACGTCAACGCGCGCGAGAGCCGCCCAAAGCGCTGGCGCGATATCTGGAGCGGCGGGCATTCGATATCGGGCGTGACCGAAGTGATGGGGGTCAACGATCTCGTCGCGCGGACGGTCGCCGAGTATCGAGAGGCGGGTGGCCGGCCCTCCCCGTAAAAATGCGGAGGCCGATGGGGGCTGTCGTTCCCATCACAGTTAATCGAGCGCTGCATCGAAGCCCCAACTTAACGGCAGATTAACCAACGCCCGGCAAGAATCCCTCTCACGGCCGCCAATCAGGACCGAGAGGGACAGGCGATGGACTTCGACTTTCTCAACGCCAAGACGGCGGCGTCGCTGGACGAAATTCGCGTTCGCGTGGCCCACGCGCTGGCCCGCCACCCACTGTGCCGCAATGTGCGCTTCGACATCGTCAGCGTCCCCCGCACCCGCCGGGGCGGCAATTGGACGGTGACGCTGCAATCTGTCGAGCCGCGCGGGGTCTGGGAGGCCTCGGAGATCGTGGCCGACATCCAGGACGCTTACGATCTGGCGCTAGCGGCCTGATTTTCTTGAGGTTTCGAGCCGATGTCGCGGGAGTCCGCGCGATTGCCGCCGCAACGGCACGGTTAAGCCATATTTACCGCCCAGTTTCCGGGCACTTATCACGTGGACTTGAAGCCGGACGCGGAGAGACGTTTGTCGAAAGCCATCACCATCGTCGTGCTGACCTGCTTCCTCGTCCTCGGTGCCGCCACCACCGCCATTCTCGGCCGCGACAGCGTGCCCAGCGTCAGCGCTGAGATGATCTCGCAGACGCCGCCGAAGCCGCTTGCAACCAACCGGGCCGCCAAGGCCGACCGTCTGGTTCCGACACTGGCGCTGGCCTCGGCTGCCATCGACCCGGTCCAGGTTCCCGCCGACAAGCTCTCGCAAATGCCCGTGCTGACCGAGCCGCTGCGCCAGGCGTTTGCCGCCGCCACGCCATCCGATTTCCCGATGCCCAAGGCGAGCGTGAACGAGGCTCCGGCCGCTGCAGAGATTCCTGCCGTCGAAGTCCCGGCCAAGCCGAAGGTCGTCGCCAAGCCGCAGCCGCAGAAAACCTATTCGCTGCTGTCCGACATGCAGATCGCGGGCATCAGGGATCGCCTGAAACTGTCGTCGTCGCAGGAATATTACTGGCCCTCGGTCGAAACTGCGCTGCGCAACGTCGTCCGCAAGATCTCGGCAAACAAGCTGTCCAATCCGAACGTGCAGGGCGTGCCGATCGATCCCAATTGCGACGAGGTCCAGCAGCTGAAGTCGGCTGCGATGCCGCTGCTGTTCCAGCTGCGTGACGACCAGAAAGAGGAAGTGCGCAAGCTCGCCCGCATCATCGGGCTCGAAAAGGTCGCGCAGCAGATCTGACGCGCAGGTTCCTCGAGGAACCGCGCTCGCTTCAGGAACATCTGGCAATCCCAAGGCGTTGCCCGCTCCAAAGAGGGAGTAGACCAATGCGCGCCTCGACTGCTTATTTCGTCGGTGCCGGAACGATCGTTGCCGCCATCGCGATCGGTCTTGGCGGCGGCATCGTCGCCGGCAATATCATGCACCCAAGCGCGCCCAAGCAGGGGCCGGATGCCGGCAAGATGGCGCAGCGTGCTGAACCCGTCGCCGCCACGACAACAACCAGCGCGCCCTCGGAGCGCGTCCAATATCTCACCGGTTCAAAGACGTTCGGCGCGACGGTCGTCGCCCCGGTGCAGGCGCAGGACGAAATAAAACCTGAGGCCAAACCCGGGACGCAGACTACCCAGGCGAACGCTGAAGCGCCCGCGCCGCAACCCTCGCAAGCAGCCGCAGTCGAGCCGCCCAAGGAGCAGTTGAAGCCGGCCCCCGCTTCACCTCCGCAAGTCGTAAAACCTGCCGAACAGCAGGCTTCGACGGTGTCATCCTCTTCACCCGACAATGCCAATGCCAAGGCCAGGGATTCTGACGTGAAGCGTGCCGCGTCCGAGCGGCGCCGGATGGATCGCCGCGAGCGTTGGGCCGAGCGCCGTCATTACGACCCCCGCGAGCAACGCGGCATGCGCGATCAGACCGATTGGGACGACGTCGCGCGCAACGTTCGTGAAGATTCCAACACCCGTGACGTCGTAAGCCGGCCGCGCAGTGGCTTCCCGCAGATCAGGATGTTCGGTGCCGACGACGATTAGCGCTTGAGCCACCTTGTTCGCCGTCGCGCACGCGATCGTGAGCGACGGTTCGTTCAGTGGAGGCGCTTGCCTTAACTTTCAACTTCCAGATGATCTCCGTTCAATGCATGATTGACGTAGCCAGCCAGAGGCCGCGTCATGGTTTCCATGTCATTGCATCTGTTGTGGACGTCCGCCGACAGCCTCATCGTGGCCTTCGCGCTCGCATCCATCGTTCCGCGACGCCATGTGCTGCCGCTCATTCTGATGTTCGGCGTGTGCGACGCGCTGGGCTCCGCGCTCGGTGTCAGTGTGCCGGTCGCAGGCGGCCTTGCCGTGGTCGCGCTGATTTCGTGCGGCGCGTTGCTGGTCCTGCGTCTTCCGGTCGCGCATCGCCTGACCCAGGCGGCGGGCTGGGTCTACGTCCTGCCGCCGCTGCTTGCGATGGACAATGTCGTGTCGCACGCGCCGGACCATATCGGTCTCGTGGCGCTGTCCAGCGCCGCGATGGCTGGCCTCGGATTTTCGTGCGGAGCCACGGCGCTCGGTTGGTGGAACGCAAGTCCCGAAAGCGGACGGTCGTTCGCCGGAGCCTGCCTGCTCGTTGCCGGAAGCGTTTTGGCATTCGGGGGCTGACCATGCCCACTTCCGTCACGACCCGCAGCTACGACCACGCTCGTACCGGCGCGAACAATTCCGAAACGGTGCTGACGGCGACTGCCGTCCGCAACAAAGGTATCGTCAAACTCTTCAGCCTTCCGATTCCCGACGATCCCAGGCTCGAGGCGCAGCCGCTGGCGGTCGGCGGCGTGCACATGGCCGATGGCACGACTCGCGATCTGATCTTCCAGGCCAGCATGGGCAATTGGGTCTATGCATTCGACGCTGCGACCGGCCACAAGATCTGGGCGACGAATCTCGGGCGCCCGATCGTCGGAACGAGAGCGATCGACGGCCACATGACCAACGTCCATTGGGGCATTCTCTCGACGCCTGTGATCGACGAAGGGGCGGGTATTCTCTATGCCTGCGCCTGGATCAGCAACGACGGCAGCGTCGCCAAGGGGCAGCATTTTCTCGCAGCCCTACGGATCGCCGACGGCTCGAAGGTGCACGGGCTCCTGAATCTCGAGGGCGCGGTCTACACGCCGCCGGGCGGTCTGCCGGTGCAGAAATTCGTCTCGGCGCAGCGCAAGCAGCGCAGCGCCTTGACGCTGACGCAGAACCACGTGCTGATTCCCTTCGGCACGATCGCGGAGACGTCGAAGACGGCGCGTGGCTGGCTGATTGCGGTTGATGTTCATGGCTGGCGGCTCGCTGCCGCCTGGTGCTCCACCGTCACCGGCTCCGGCGGCGGGCTGTGGCAGAGCGGGGCGGGGCCTGCCGTTGCTCCCGACGGCTCGATCTACATCATCACCGGCAATGGTGCGTTCTCGCCGCAACACGGCGATTTCGGCGAGAGCATCGTGCGGCTCGCCTTGCACACGGGAAACCATGCTCATTTCGAGGTCGTGTCGTGGTGGGCGCCGTGGACCGACGTCAACCGGGTCGGCGCTGCAGCGGTCGCAGCGGCCGAGGACGACGATGACGAGGTGGCGTTGCCGTCCAACGTATCCCTGCCTTCCGTGATTGCGCACGCCAGGCGCATGGGAATGCAGCTCAAGCCTCTTCACGCCCGCGAGATGCCGCATGTCGCGGTCACGTCAGGTCGCAATGCAATCGACGCCCAGATCGCGTCGGTCGTGGCGCATCACATGGAGGCGATGAACGAGTCGATGTGGGGCGACCAGGATTTCGGTTCCGGCGGTCCGATCTATGTCGCTGCCGCCCATGCCATTCTGGCCGCCGGCAAGGATGGCGTCCTCTACACCGGCAACGCCAATGCGCTCGGCAACACGCAACCGGGTGATCTTGCGGCCGGCCATTTCGCGGCGAACTACGACAAGCTTCGTATGCCGCCGATCCTGTACACGTATTTCGATCCCGCCGTGCCGCCGGCGCCGGCGTCACCGACGGAGCTGAACCTGTTTCCCGGCGGCGCGACGCGGCATCTGCATGGCACGCCGCTGCTGTTCCAGTCCGCCGTCCACGGCATCATGCATTTCGTCGGCGGCGAGAACAGTGCCTTGCGGGCCTGGTCGATCGCAGCGGACGGGACCACGGCCTATCTCGCCGGGGGCAACGAGATCGCTTCGCCGCAATCGCCGCGTCCGCCGGGCGGCATGCCCGGCTGGAGCATCACGCTTGCCGCCAACAACGGCGCTGATGGCATCATCGTGGCGATGGTGCCCTATCAGGACAGTAACATGATGCTCAGCCCGGGCCGCTTCCTGGTCTATGACGCGCAGAATTTCGCCACCAATCCGGACGGCTCCAAGCGGCTTCAGGTGATCTGGGACAGCGAGAACTGGGGACCGGAGCACGCCTTCATGCATCCCAAGTTCAACCGCCCGATCGTCTGGAAGGGCCGTATCTATCGCCCGACCTATGACGGGCGCATCGACGTCTATGGCCTGACGCATTAGCGCCCGCGAGATTTGTGCCGTGGACGGCGATGGCTCAACCGCCGTGCGACTCCACGACCTTGCGGCAGCCATCGGAAAGCTTCGACTTGTTCTCGCGCAGGCAGGCATTCATCTGCGGCGGCTTGCCGATGTGTTCGGCGCAGAATTTGCTCGCGTCGCTTCGGCAGGTCATCTGCTCCTGCGGCGTCGGACCGGATTGTGCAGCGGCGGTCTGGGCGGTCGCGGCGAGCAGCAGCGCGGCAAGAACCGAAATCTTCATAAAGTACCTCCTTGGGAATGTCGTTGGTCCCGGCTGGGATCAAGCGAGCCGGACCATCTCGCGAGGGCCGGACGCAGGTCCATGCCATGTTCATGGCATCGGCCAGCCCGCGCCGCCGCCGTACCCCCATTTTCATGGCATGTATCAGCGCGCCGTCTTTTGTCATTCAGGCTGCACGTCGGCTGCGAGACCCGGTGATTGCATCGGGACGCCGAACGGGAAGCAGGAGAGCAAGATGTCGAAAAGAGCGGGAGCGCTGAGCGCCGGGCTGACGATTTTGGCGCTGGCAGGTGCGGCGATCGTGTCGCTGGGCACGAGCCCGGCGCAAGCGGTGGTTTATTGCAAGACGGTCGGCATACCCAAGGGCTGCGTGGTGCGGCCGACAGCAGCAGTGGTGGTTGCGCCGGCCGCGGTCGCGGTCGCGACACCCGGTGTCGGTGCGCCCGGTGTCGGCGTGCGCGCGGGCACGCCGATGAATCGCGGTGGTCCGGTCAATCGCGTCGGCGTGCGCTGAGAACGACGAAAGAGTTCGGGCGAAGGAGCCTTGCGGACGACCCCCCCCGTCCTCCGCAGGCAAATCATCCGGCCCGTCCCTCTCTCCGCGCGTCCCACACGTACGGAGAGGGGGCTTTTCAGCCGACGGCGGCATCGCTGTCGGGGAAAATCTGCGGCAATTGCAGCCGCACGCGCGTGCCTGAGGAATCCGAACTCAGATTGAGCGTCGCCCCGCAGCGCGCGGCACGGCTCCTCATGTTGCGAAGGCCCCGCGCGCTCTGGCTCGCGTCGGCGGCCCCGCCGCTGCCGACCAGCGCGGAACCGTTGGCAAAGCCCTTGCCGTCATCCGCGACCCTGATCACACCGTACGGTCCCTGACCTTCGTCGACCGTCTCGATGGTGACCGCGATGTGGCGGGCCTCCGCGTGCTTGACCGCATTGGTCACGGCCTCGTCGAGGATGCGCACGATCTGGATGACATGCCATGGCCTGAGCTCGGGATGCAGCGGCAGCCCCTGCGGCGTCGCCACGTGCCAGTCGAGCGCGATGTCGTGCGGTCGCAATTGCGCGGTCGCCCGCTCGCGCCAGGAGCCGAGCGCGAGCATCAGGTCGCCGCCGATGTCGTCCATGGAATCGATGACGAGGCGCAGGTCCTTCAGCGCCGCGCGGGCGGCGTCGGTGATGGTCGCGCCCTCATGGCCGCGCTCGGACAGTGCCACGATGCTGATGAGCTGGCCGCCGAGGCCGTCATGCAGGTCGCGCATCAGCCGGGTGCGCTCATTGGCGAGCGCGGCGGCCCGTGCACGCTCCTCCTCGCGCGCAAAGCTCGCCTTCAGCCGCTCCTCGGCTTCGCTTACGCGGGTCACGAGCTGGCCGGCAAAGCTGTCGACCTGGTTCAGCGCGCGCGCGAACCGCCAGGTCAAGCCGGCGCCGATCGCGACCAGCATCGCCGAATAGGACAGGCGCGAGAGGAAGATGCGCTCGTCGGTCACGATCTCGAACACCGACAGCATGTCGTGGGCCCAGCATATCAGCACGATGGTCACCGCGCAGCCGAGCGTGAAGCTTGCCGCGTCCTGCCGCCGCACCACCGCGGCAGCGGTGACGCAGGCCATCAGGATCAGGCAGAGCCCGACGGTGGGAATGCCAAGCACGAGAAATAGAATGCGCGGCAGCGGCGGGCCCGCGATCAGCCCGACACTGAACACGACGAGCCCCGGCGCGAACAGCAGCATGCCGTAACGCGGCCAGCGCCAGCCGAAGAACAGCACGCCGAAGACGACGACCAGGGCGCTCTCGATCGGTGCGGACGCGAGCAACACCGCGGCGAGCCGGGACGTGGTGACGGGGGGCACCGGTGGCGGCGCGAAGGCCTGCACCACGCCGAGTACCATCGCCACGGCCAGCACGCCGTAAACCGGCTCGCGGCGGCGCATCAGCCACATGATCGCCAGGATGACGGCGAGGATCGACTGCCAGGCGGAGAACACCACGGGCAACGTGACGAACATCAGCGTGCGTGTCTCGTAGGCGGGCCGCAAGGCCGCATCCGGCCCGACATAGACGGTGTCGAGAAAGCCCTTGAGCGGTCCCCAAACCAACAGCCGCACCGTGATCGCGTTGGCGCCCTCGCGCAGCAACGAGGACGGGATCGACCCGATCTGCGGGGTGTTGCGGTCGGGCCGGTTGGCGTTGGCATCGCGTCGGGAATCCAGGATGACGACGCCGTTGATTGCGACTTCCACCGCGTTGCTGAAGCGCGGCAGGAATACCGACCATCCCGACGCCACATCGCCGCGGCGGAACGTGAAGGCGCCGGTGTAGAGCGGTGGGTCGGCCAGGGAATAGCGTGACGACGTGAAATGCGGCAGCGTCACGGGACGCGCCACGCCGTCCTCGCGCAGCGAGAATTCGCTCAGCGCAAAGTCGTCGGGGTCGCTGGGCTGGAGCAGCCGCAGCCCGAGGATGGTCGCGACCAGTATCAGCGCCTGCAGCAGCAGATAGGGCACGAGGCGCGAGACCAGCAGCCGGCGCCGCGCGGGTTTGACCGGTGCCTTCGCCGCGATATCGCTCACAGCTTGATCAGGCCCTGCTGCACCGCTTCGAACACCGCTTCGCTGCGGGTGTGCACTTCGAGCTTGCGATAGATGTTCTTGATGTGGCCGGGCACGGTCTGCCTGGACAGGCCGAGATGGCTCGCGATCTCGGCGTAGCTGAAACCTTTGGCGATGCCCCAGAGGATGTCGATCTCCCGTGGGGTGAGCCTTGCGGTGTTGAGCGCGGGACCCGGCGGAGGCTCGGCCGCATTCTGCGCGGTACCTTGCGTTCGGCGCACGATGAAGCGGGCGATCGAGGCCGAGATCGGCGAATGGCCGGCGACCAGATCGCGCACGGTGGTGGCGATATCCGTGGGGAACGCATCCTTCAGGAGATAACCGGTGGCGCCGACCGTGATCGCGGAGATCACGCTCTCCTCGTCGCCGAGCGCCGAGATCACCATGATCTCGGTGTCGGGAAAGCGCCGCCTCGTCTCGCGGATCAGCTCGACGCCGTGGCCGTCGGGCAGCCGCAGATCAGTGAGCAGCACGCGCGGCGCCCGCTCGCCGAGCCCCGAGCGAGCCTCTGCGAGCGTGCCGGCGCTGCGTACCTCGTAGCCGGCCTTGACCAGCGCGTCCTGGAGCCGCCAGCAAGTCGGCGCGTCGTCCTCGACGAGGAGGATGGTGATGGCTTCACCCGTCTCGCCCTGTTCGGTCATGATCATCGTCCTGCACCGCGTGTCCCCCGCGGCGCAAGGCCAAGCTTAGCCGCGGCGTGGACGCCGCGACACCCATAATCATGGGGTCGCAAGGCATCGGTCTGGCGTTCCCGACGCGGTGCCTATTGCTTCGTCGCGGCCGGCTTGTCCGGCGGCATGGGCGGGCTCGGCAATCGCTGTACGACGATGCGCGCGGTACCGGCATTGTTGTTGTAGAACTGCTGATAGGGCCCCTGGACCACGTCGAGCTTGGCCGGCCGCAACCATGCCGGGAGCAGGGTCGGGTAAATCTGGACGGCGTCGTTGACGTAGAAGAACAGATCGCCGGCATCGGGCGCGACGAATTCCGCGACCAGACGTCCCGACAGCTTCTGGCCGTCCCAGATCGCGCGCGCCGTGGGGTCCTTCGGCACCGGCTCGAAGGGCCCGAGCTTGCCCACTGCGCGCTTGAACGGATTGTCGTCGGGAAGTGCCGCGAACTCCTTCGTCTTGTCGAGCTGGGTCGGATACCTGCCTTTGCTCTTGTCCGCATCGTCCTCGGCTGGAATGGCCGGATTCATCCGGCGCGGCAATTCGTCGGCCGGCATGACGTTGACGGCCTTCAGCGGCATGTCGCTCATTCCCTTCGTGCCGACGCGCACCACGGGCTGGAACCAGGCGGCGCCGAACTGACGGAGCGTCGGCAGGGCGAGGTAGTGAGCCGTGAAATAGGTCCTGAAGCCATTTGTGCCGCTCAAGATGGTGCGGTCGAACCAGGGATCCTCGATCTCGACCCAGACGCGGTATTTGCGGCCTTTCTCGACCGCAAGGCCGCTCCACCAGCAAAACTCCTTCGTCGCGAAGCGGCCGCGCGCGTCGATCGGCTCGTCGGGCACCGGCGTTCCGGCCTCGGGTCCTGGCGGAGTGCAGATATTTCCGGTCGCTGTGCGGGCGGTGAAGACGCTGGTCGCTCCAATGAGCAATGCGGAGTAGAAGATGATGAACAGGAAGATGCCGGGCAGCACGAGCCTGGCGAAAATCCAGCGCGCCGGTCCCGCATTCAGCCGCATCCATCTGGCGAAGCCGAGCAGCGCGCCCGGCTCGTCGACATGCTGCCGGCTTGCCATGCGGTGTGACCTGCTCCAGGCCAGCCGCGCGCGTTCCTGGATGGTGTCGCGCAGCACCGTGTTGCGGCCCCAGATCAGGTAGGTGATGGCAAGGAGGATCGTGGTGGCGAACGGGTAATACAGCGTGATGTCGAGCCACGGTGCCGCATAGGATGGCAGCACGTTCCTGACGAGATTAGCCAGCGGCCCCAGCACGGCGCCAACGAGCCAATCGATGGTGGCGATGATGTGCAGCACCATTGTGCCTTGCAGGCCGTTGTCCTTCGACACCCCGATCAGGCTGCGGGCGATCCACGGCCAGACCGCGATCACACCGACCATGAACAGCAGCGAGAAATAGGCGACGCGCCGCCACCACACGGTGTCGCGCGCGAGCCTGGCCATTTCGACGCTGGGCGTCTTCATGCCGGTGAAGGCTTCGGCCTCCGTCTCGCGCCGCGGGTCCTGGGCCTTCGTCAGATAGGCGCGTTTCATGGCTTCGCGCGTGCTGTCCTCGACGAGGTCCAGCTTGCTGCCGTCCGGCAGCAGCACCCGCGCTTCCGCCGGAAGCATGATCGGCGCGTAGTCGTCGCAGCCGAACAGCATGCGTTCGATGACGGCGAAGTGCACCACCGGCAGCCCGCCATTGACCTGGCCGGCGAGGATCGGGCGTGGCCCGTAGCGGTAGAGCACGGCGGCGCCGCTGCGCGAATCGTGCTTCGGTCCAATCGCCGATTGGTATTCCTTGAAATGCTCGATCTCGCCGTCCTGGAAGCGGAGCCGGCCGTCGAGCTGATCAGCCATCCAGACCAGGGGCACGAAGGACAGCGTGGATTCGGGGTAGCCGCCGCCGATGTCGGAATGCACGCCGGTGAACCACACCTCCTCGACCGTCTGGTCGGGCGCCAAACGGCTCTGGTCGATCCGCAGCGGATGGAAGGTGGTGCGCTCGTCGTCCAGCGCCAGCGCATGCGAGATGTGCTTCACCTTGCGCGAGGGCCGGTGATTGCGGAACGAGATCGGCCAGATCGCCCAGTCGATCGCGACGCGCAGCTCCTCGATCGGGACGCCGAAGGCCTCGACCGTGTCGAACAGCCCGAGGAATTCGATGTCGATCTCCTTGCGGCCGTTCATTGCCGCGCGGACATCGGCGTAGGCGCGATGCCGGCAGATCGCATGATAGAGATAGAGCAGCACGTCGCGGATGAAGCGCGCGATCCAGATCGTGGGCAGGCTCTTCTTCAACGGCACGGTGTCGCGGCGGTATTCCCGCCATGCGGACATGGCGTTGCGCTCCATCTCGGCATGCGAGACCGGCGTGCCGTCGATCACCGCCGGCACCAGGCCCTGGCTGGCGATCAATGACGCCAGCGTGCGCGCGGTGAAGGCGCCGCGGCTGAAGCCGAAAATGTAGATCTCGTCCCCCTCGCGCCAATTCCAGCATAGGAAGTGATAGAGTTTGCGGACGTTGCTGGGCACGCCGATGCCGGTGGCGCCGTCGAGTGCGGCGAGCGGCGCCCAGCCGGCGGTCCCGACGCCCTTGATGTAGTGAGCGATCTGGTCCGGCTGGGTGTGGTCGAGCGCCTCGTAGAGACGCCAGACGCTGGATTCCTGGGTGGTAAACGCATTGCCGGTGCCGTCGGCGAACAGCACCAGCTTGCGTTTTGACGGGACGGCGGCGGTGGTCGCGCCGGCATTCATCTCGATCTGCGCGCGTTCCGGTCCGGCAGAATCGGCGTTCGGCGCGCCATCACGGTGCGGCATGAGCCCCTCCGGCAATTCGACGGGGATGCGCTTCAGGCCCGAGCCGGGCAGCACTCCCCGGAGTCAATCAATGGTTGCGATGGTTGCGTCATGAAAATGCAGGTGCATTCTGCACACAATCCCGCTGAGGTAGCAAGCAGGAAGGCGCAGCCGCGGTGCGCCATGGGTGAAGCAGGCGCGGAATATTCCGTCTCGACGGCGGCGTGTCGGACGGCCCGGGGCAGCCGTTCCGGCAGACGCCTCTCCCCGGCGAACGGGGAGAGGCGCCGTGTTCAGCCTCTACCTGCCATTGCCGCGGCACGCGCCGCCGGGGCCGATATGGTAGCCGCGCGGGCAAGCATGCGCGGCCGGGTTGGCGTAGTTCCTGAGGCAACCGCGATAGGGACCGCGGTGCCAGCCGGGGCCGCAGCCGCCGGCGATTGCGATGACGTCGCCATTCGCGCCCGCGCCGGGCGGGGCGAGCGGCATGGCCTGGGCAGAGCCTGCGATCGCGCCAAGCGCGAAGGCTGCGGCAAACACGGTTCGCATCATGTCTTGTCCTCCCGAAAGCCGCTGCTTCAATGGCCGGCGGCGAACGCAATGCCGGCGCGCACTTCGACGATGGCCTGGTCGATCAGCCCGATCGCCTTCTCGCGATGGCCGCCCTTGTTCGGCTCGGCCTTGCCGAGCTCGGCGCGGGCTGATTGCAGGATCGCGACGGCTTGGTCCATGTGCGGCTGCGCGCCGAGCGCGTAACCGATGCAGAGGCTGGTCGCGATGGCGCCACCGAGCACGAGGCTGCGGGGTAGAGAGGTTCGCATGTCGTCGTCTCCTCCAGCGGGCGTCAGGCTGGGCCGCCCGTTTGCCCGGATGCCGTCCCTCATGTGCCGGGAAGTCGCATCCGTCGCCTGAATAGGGCCCGCCTGTGCGGGCCGTCTTGGACTGTCCGGCGCCGACGGTGGCGCGGCTTGGACTGACCGGCGCAGCTTGATTCACGTTGGCGTGCTGATAGCCTGCGCTTGCCGGTCTTCGGCAGGCGTCCATTTCAGGCCCGACGGTTTCGGCACGCCTCCGTGCATGAGCTTTTCCCAAAAGTCCCTTTGGAAGTTCTTTCGATGTCCGTCATCAGGAAGGCGCTCTCGACCGACATGCTGCCGCATGACTTGTCCGACCGGCAGCGCTTCATCCGCTTCGCCGAGTTGTTCGAGCATTTCTCCAACACCGGCGAGCTCGATCCTGCATCCGACGTGCCGTTTCGCGCCACGATGAACTCAATTCATATCGGCACCACCATGCTTGGACGCTGCGACGGCAGCTTCGCCACAGTCCGGCGCGAAAAGCGCCAGGTGCTCGAGACCGGCGACGACCGCTTTTGCCTCGCCCGCAACACGGGCGATCGCCCATCGCAGGTGGTCCATCGCGGCCGCGAATTCACCATGCGGCCGGGATCGATGGTGCTGCTCAAGCTGGACGAGCCGTTCTTCGCCGCCGACGGCGCGAGCCACAAGCGCTTCACCAACGTGCATCTGCCTGTCGATACGCTGCGCGCGATGGTCGCCGACGTCGACGATCTCGTCGGCTGTGAGCTCGAGCCCGGCGGCGCGCTGTCGCTGGCGATGGACTACAGCGATCTCCTGCTGCGCCATTCGACCGCTGCGGACGAGGCCGGCATGGCCATCGCCGCGCACCTGCTCGACCTCGCGGCGATCGGTCTCGGCGCCCGCAGCGATATCGCCGCTGCGGCGCGGCGCGGGGGCCTGCGCGCCGTGCGGCTCAAGGCCGTGTTGTCGATCCTCGAGGCGCGCTTCCACGAGCCGGATTTTTCCGCACAAAGACTCGCCGCCGCCGCCGGCCTCTCCGAACGCTACGTCAACGAGCTGCTGTTCGAGGCCGGCGCCAGCTTCACCACGCGCCTCAATGAGCTGCGCCTGCGCAAGGCCGCCGATCTTCTCGCCCATCGCCAAGGCCGCATCAGCGACATCGCCTTCGCCTGCGGCTTCAACGACCTCTCTTACTTCAACCGCTGCTTCCGCCGCAGGTTCGGCCTGACGCCGACGGCGGCACGGGGGAAGTGAGGTAGGCCACAGACGGGTTGACTTACGGGAGGAGACCCTCGAAATCTTCCCGGAGCCAGCCTAGGGACTCCATTACGGATTGAAGCCAGCACCATGGTCGGATTGATCCCACCGGCTCCGATGTCACACCTGCAGCGTCTGGCCGGCCGCGTTGCGCTGGCGGTGGCCCTGATGCTGGTCGCGGCGACGACTGCGCAGGCCGACAAGCGGGTGGCGCTGGTCATTGGCGTGTCCAACTACCAGAGCGTCGCGCGGCTGGCCAATCCCGACAACGACGCGGCCGCCATCAGCGACGTCTTCAAGCGGATGGGGTTCGATATCGTGGAGCTGCGCCGCGATCTCGGCGTGACCGAGATGCGGCGGGCGGTGCGCGACTTTGCTGCCGTTGCTGTAGATTCCGACATGGCCGTGGTCTACTACGCCGGTCATGGCATCGAGGTGAACGGCGCGAACTTCCTGATTCCGGCCGACGCCCGTCTCCAGAGCGATTTCGACGTCGAGGACGAAGCCGTCCCGCTGGACCGGATTCTCCAGGCGATCAACCCTGCGAAGCGGCTGCGGCTCGTCATCCTCGATGCCTGCCGCGACAATCCGTTTGCGGAGCGGATGACACGCACGGTTGCGACGCGCTCGATGAACCGCGGCCTTGCCAAGATCGAGCCCGCGACGGCGGATACGCTGATTGCGTTCGCCGCCAAGGCCGGCGCGGTCGCCGGCGACGGCGACGGTGCCCACAGCCCGTTTGCGACCGCGCTCCTCAATCATTTGGCGACACCGGGCCTCGACCTTCGCCTGACGCTTGGCCGGGTTCGCGACGAGGTGCTGAAGAGCACGGGGCGGCGGCAGGAGCCGTTCGTCTACGGATCGCTCGGCGGTGACACCGTGGCGCTGGTGCCCCAGATTGCCCCAAAGGTCGATCCGGACGCGGAGTCCCAGCGGGACTACGAATTTGCCGCGCAGATCGGCACCAGGGAGGCGTGGACCTCGTTTCTCGGCGTTCACGGCAGCGGACCCTACGCTGTGTCTGCTCATGCGGCCCTCGACAAGCTGGATGCGGCGGAGAAGGCCCGCGAAAAGGCGGACCTGCTGAGGCGGCAAGCCGAACAGCAGGCCCGGCAGAAGAGCGAGGACGTCAGGAAGCAGATCGAGGAGCAGGCCGCGCGCCAGGCCGAGCAGGCCAAGCTCCAGGTCTCCGAACAGACCCGGCGCGATCTGGAGAAGGAGCGCCAACGCATCGCCGACCAAGCCAAGCGCGAGCTCGACGATGCCCGGCGGCAGGTTGCGGAGGCGCGCCGGCAGGCCGAGGACGCAGCAGGTCAGGTCGAGCAGGCGAAGAAGCAGGCCGCGCTGGACGCGCAGCAGCAGATCGAGGCCGCAAGGCGCGAACAGGAACAGCGCGAGAAGGAGCGACAGGCCACACTTGCCGCGCTAACTCCGCCGGCTGCGCCGGCGCCTGCCCCAGCGCCAGTTGTCGCGCCGGCCATGGATCCCGCGGATATCGCCCGCCTGCTCCAGGCCCATCTGAAGCGCGTCGGCTGCGACCCCAGTACTGCCGACGGTGCCTGGACTGCTCCGTCGCAAAAGGCGCTCGACAATTTCAACCGCAACGCCGGCACCAAATTCGACGTCAAAATTGCAAGCCTCGATGCGCTCGACGCGGTGCGCGCCAGGCCCGATCGTGTCTGTCCGCTGGTTTGCGCCAAGGGACAAAAGGTAGAGGGCGAACGTTGCGTCCAGATCGTCTGTGACGGCAATGACGTGCTGGATGCCCAGGGCGTGTGCCGCCGACGTCCCGATCCGTCGCCGCAGAAGCCAAAGGCGGTATCGCGCCACGAGTCGAGCCCGCGCGGTCGCGCGCGTCCGTCCGGCGGAGCCGATTCATGCGGCGGCAGTTGCGAGGGCGATTGAGACCGGCGTCGGCGACACGGTGCCCCGGCTTACAGGCTGGGAACGACGTTGACGTTGACTTTCAGGTTCAGGAACGTGCGCTTGCCGGCGCCGTCCTCGAAGTAGAGACGGCTCTCGAAATGGTCGCTGCCGGTAAAGCCGGAGTTCGGCCGGTACACAGCCTTTGTCGAGTTGACCAGGCTGTAAGACCCGTTGGCCGGAGAGACGACGACGTCCTGGCCCACGAACGGACCCAGCGACTGGAAGTTGAACCCGCAACCGCGATCCTGCGCGACCCGCATCGGGATGACGACATTACAACCCTGGCAGATGTTGAAATGCGGGCGACGGCAAGCGGTGTTGGCATTCAGGCCGTGAGCGTTTTGGTAGCTCTTGTAGCCTGGGCGCATCTTGTCGGCGCTCGCAGTGTCGGAAAGCAGCAACGAGGCGGAGGTTGCGAGCGAAAATACAATTGTCATGCAAGGACGGATCATTCTGAACACCCCTTGTCTGAAAACCCCTTGGCGGCCAATGAAGCAAAAGCGATTTATTCCGACATAGAAGCTTAAGCGCCCGGGGGAGGCAAGTATCTCCGGAAGGTTGCAGGACGGCTTCCCAATGCCATGCCCCTTCCACTATCATTTCGGGCAGGGAGTCGCCGGCAGGACACGGCGCGGCGGCAACCGTCTCGCCTGAAGGCCGGGCCTGATATGTGATCGATGGCACAGACCCGAGGGCGGACTGCTACCGAAATAGTATTCAGATCGATTGCAGCCACATTGCTGACGCGTGGAGCGAAGCCCGCATCATGGTTCGATTGAGCCCTTCAGTCCCGATGTTGCGCTCAAGCCGGGCGGCCTGCCGGCTTGCGCTGTCGGTCTTGTGGATGCTGGTCGCGGCGTCGACTGCGCAGGCCGACAAGCGGGTGGCGCTGGTCCTTGGCGTGTCCAACTACCAGAGCGTCGCGCGGCTGGCCAATCCCGACAACGACGCGGCCGCCATCAGCGACGTCTTCAAGCGCATGGGTTTCGATATCGTGGAACTGCGCCGCGATCTCGGCGTGACCGAGATGCGGCGGGCGGTGCGCGACTTTGCTGCCGTTGCTGCAGATTCCGACATGGCCGTGGTCTATTACGCCGGTCACGGCATCGAAGTGAACGGCGCAAACTTCCTGATTCCGGCGGATGCCCGTCTCCAGAGCGATTTCGACGTCGAGGACGAGGCGGTCCCGCTGGACCGGATTCTTCAGGCGATCAACCCTGCGAAGCGGCTGCGGCTCGTCATCCTCGATGCCTGCCGCGACAATCCGTTTGCGGAGCGGATGACGCGCAGTGTCGCCACGCGTTCGATGAACCGCGGCCTTGCCAAGATCGAGCCTGCGACGGCGGATACGCTGATTGCGTTCGCCGCCAAGGCCGGCGCGGTCGCCGGCGACGGCGACGG
>NZ_JAFCKJ010000011.1 GCF_018130465.1 Bradyrhizobium canariense | reverse complement strand
AAAGCACACGCAGAAAAACCGCACAGCAGCATACAGGTGTAGCCAATCACTCGGCCTTCCCTGCGCAGTGGTTGGACGGCTTATGCCGTGCTCTCCCGGGAGCCGAGTTCCTTTTGGCCTCCCTCGTCCCAACGAAATTCACCGACACCGCGCCGGTTGACGCGACTGCCGCATCCGCCAGGGCTTGACCGTAGCAACGACGGCCAGGACCACACGGTTTTGCCGTACGCACGGCTCGCCATTTCGCCGCAGTTTTTCCAGCCCTGTCGACGGAGCCGGAAACTTACAGGCGAGACGAACCTGACAGCGTCGCTCGTCTAGCACGAAGTTTTGGGCTCACGGAGAGCAATCCGCCCTGCCCGCACCTCTCGCGCCCGACGCTGCCGCGTCCACCGCAAGCCCGGCTCGCGAACGTGACGACCACATGATCGCCCCTCAAGGATGAGCCGGGATGCGCGACACATACGCCAAAACCGAATTTCGGTAAAATGGAATATTTTTGCGTGATCGGATTGACAGGGGCGACACAGGGCGCGGTCCCGTAGCCCGGATGGAGTGCAAGCGTAATCCGGGGACGGTGCCGAATGCCGCGCGGGCGGCCCCGGATTTCGCTGCGTTCCATCCGGGCTACGAAGCCTCACCCCTTCTTTCGCGCCGGCGTGCCGTCCGCCATGAGGGTCACGCCCTTCCGTTCGACAATCATCCCGTAGGCCTGCGGCTGACGGTGAACGTCGAAATTGAACGTGGTGCGCTTGTAGGAATTGCAGAGATCGAGATCGCAGCGGGCCAGCGCGATCTCGTCGCCCTTGGTTGTGCATCTCGCGATGATCTCGCCCGAGGGCGCGATGATGCAGCTTCCGCCGATGTGGTCGACGCCCTCCTCGACACCGGCCTTGGCGACGCCCACCACGAAGGTACCGTTCTGGTAGGCGCCGGCCTGCATCACCAGATGATTGTGGAACAGCGAGAGATCGTCATGCTCGGGCGCAGGCGGATTGTGCACCGGCGTGTTGTAGCCGATCATCACCATCTCGACGCCCTGCAGGCCCATCACCCGGTAGGTCTCGCTCCAGCGGCGATCATTGCAGATCGCCATCCCCATCACGCCGCCAAAGGCCTCGGTCACGCCGAAACCGCCGCCCGGCTCGAAATAGCGCTTTTCCAGATGCTGGAATTCGCGCCAGGGCTCGAGCTCGGCATGGCCGGGCAAATGGACCTTGCGATATCTGGCGACGATGGCGCCGCTTCGATCGACCAGGATGGAGGTGTTGTAGCGGTGGACGACGCCGGCTTCCATCGTCAGCTCGGCATAACCCAAGCAGAATCCGATGCCGATCTCGCGCGCGAGATCGAACAGCGCTTGCGTCTCCGCTCCCGGCATCTCGCGCTCGAAAAAGCCGTCGATCTCGGCTTGGTCCTCGAAGTACCAGCGCGGAAAGAAAGTGGTCAGCGCGAGCTCGGGATAAACGATCAGGTCGCAGCCGTTTGCGTGCGCCTGGCGCATCAAGGCCATCAGGCGCGCCACGACCGCAGCTCTGGTCTCGGTCCGCGCGACAGGGCCGAGCTGGCCGGCCGCGATAGTCACAAATCTCGCCACGAATATTTCCCTCGTCCGCTTCCCGGGTCAGGTCGCGGCAGAGACTATCGCGCGATGCGTCGCGCGCACAGCCTCGCTGTCCGGCACGGTGCCCAACCGAGAGGCAGCCCTACCGTCACGTGGGAAGCGCCGACGACGAATTGGGATTGAGTGCATCCACGTCGAGCGCAAACTTTCTCGCCGAGCGCCACTCACCATTCTGCGGCGACGGGCTCGTTGAAGAACTGACCGCGCGCCGCCATGCGCGACGGCTGGCGGCGACGATGCCGCTCCGCGATGCGCTTGTTCGGAGCGGCCGCCTTGGCCTGCCTTGGCTCGGCGGCCTTGGCGTCCGAAGCCTTGGCGTCCGAAGCCTTGAGCTCCGCGGCGGGCTGCGCCGCCATTGCAAATGCCTGGCGCGTACCTTCCGATGCGGCCGGCGCCGCGCCGTCCGATGTCGATGACGCCACGGTTTTGGTCAACGGAATCTGTCGCACGTTGGTGTCGAAGACGATCTTCTCCGGCCATGTCTGCGCAGAATGAATTCGGGCGATCGAGAGGGCCGGCCCGGCTTCGTCGGCCGCGCTCACGGGGCCGGCCATGTAAGAATCAGCAAGGTACAGGAGGGCGAGCAGAGCGCCGCCGGTGAAGACGAAATAGCGGATGAGCGGCATGGGTCCCTCGATCGCCTCGTTGTCGAGGTCCCTGCAGCAACGGGAAAGAGTGGCAATCGTTCCGGCGCGACGTCGCAGTGATCGCGGGAGAGGAACTCTCTGCCGGCGCACTGGCATTCTACTTGCTGCACGGTAGTCAAATCCCTCAGATCCGCAGTGGGTCTGTCTCATCGTGAGGCGATCATGCATCCGACGTCCCGTTTCGAAGCGACCATGCCGACACAGCTCCACGCACTGATTTCCGATCTGCGCTGGCGCATGCAGATGATCGACGCCGACATTCTGGAAGAAGAGCGGAAGGCGGGAATCTCCGATCCCCAAAACCTCGCCTATCCCATGCTCGCGCAGAACCTGCGGGCCCGGCGCGACAATATCCGGGTGAGCATCGCGATTCTCGAAAGCCGGCTTGAAAAGCAATCGACCGAGTGGCCGCGCGCGGCCTGATGCGGCGACGGCGGTAGCCCCGTCCCTGGTGAACACGAAGGAACTCCCGTTGCCGATCTGCAACGGTTCCACGCGATCTAAAGCCGGCCAAAACAAACTCCCATTCCGGCCACGAACCCCTCTCACAACGCCGTGAGACTAGCAGGGGAACTACGATGCGTGCGCAAAGAGTCTGGGTGGTGAACGGGGCCGCCAGCGTCGAGCAGTTGCAAACCAGATTGGACGATCTGAACAAGCGGCTCGGTCAACTCGAGACCCAGCACCCCGAGAGCTGGAAGGTCGAAGAGCTCAGATCGAGCGCGCTCAGCCTGTCGCGCGAGATCGACGACATCCGCTGCGCCGAGGCAACGGCGGCGCTGAGCGAGCTGCTGCGGAAATAGCCGGCGTTCGCGATTCGCCCGACGCGCAAGGAACCAACACCGCCTCCCCGCCATTGCCATGCCGAGCATGGAGCAAAATCATGACCAGGCACCTGACGCGGACCGACCTCGCGCGCGGCGTGGCCGGCGCGGTATCCACGCTGGTCCTGTGCGCGACGATGGCATTCACCATCGCGCGCCACTTCGCCCTATGAAGGGTTTGGCGCTGTGAGGAATTTCGCATGACATCCGACCCCGAGGAATCGGTGAGGCTGCAAGGCTACGGCGAGATGACCCTGCGTACGGCCGTCACGACCATGATGCTGCTTGCGCCGCGCGAGCGAGCGGATGCCGCCATCTTCCGCGTCCGCGACGGCGTGCGGCTTGCCTCCAGCGAGATCGCCGAACTCGCCTCCGAATGGGGCATCACGCCAGCGCCAGAGATCAGGTCTCCGAAACTCGTCCCGGAGCAGCATTGGACCCACGTCGTTCGCGGCATGGTACGTGAGGCACCGCTGCCGGCGCTGATGATTGCGTTTATGGTCGGCGTGCTGGTGGCGAGGCGGTAGTCTCGCGACAACGGCCGGCTACGGCAGGGTTGATTATTTCTGCTCGTTCGCGCGCATGTCTTCAGCATAAGGACGCAACGCCTCAGACATCTCGTCGAGGCGTTTCTGCCACTCAGCGCCAGTCAGGAAGGCGATCACCGGCTCGTCGCCGGGCGAATTCGTCAAGTACTCGGGATTGCGCAGGCCTTCGGCAATCCCGGCTTCCAGCTTCTTGACGATGTCGTCCGGAACGCCCTTCGGGACCGCAAAGCCGCGTTCTGCCGTCGTCGTGACCGGAAAGCCCACTTCCTCCGCCGTCGGAACTTCGGGCAGCGATGGAAAGCGCTTCTTCGACAGGATCGCGATGACGCGAAGTGGCCCCCTGTTGGTGCCATGCAATTCGGGAATCTCGCTGAGAGTGACCATCCCGACTTCCAGATGCCCGCCCAACAGATCGGTCCGCTGCGCGGCCGTTCCCCTGTAAGAGATTTCGTTGGGCTCGACCTTCGCGGCTGCTGCCAGCATGCGAATGGCCAAATGACCGTTCGTGCCGGCACCGTTGTGACCAAACGTCACCGAGCCCGGCTTGCTGCGAAGTGCGGCAATGACATCCGGCAGATTCTTGAATCTGCTGTCCGCGGGAACCACCATCACGTTCGGATCTTCAACGATCCGTGCGACCAGCCGGATTTCATCCGTGGTGTATTGGGTTTTACGCGTCATCGGCAGAAAGTTGTAGCCCGGCACGTTGACGACGCCGATCGAATAGGCGTCGGGCGCCGCGCGCGCGATCGAGGCAAACGCGATCTCTCCACCGGCGCCAGGCTTGTTCAGGACGACAAACTTCGTCTTGCCGCCTAGCGCGCGCTCAACAAAGGGAAGAAGCTTGCGAGCCATGACATCGGTACCGCCGCCGGGCGCAAAGCCGACAACGACTTCGATTGGCTTGTCTTCCGGCCACGCGGCCCATGCCGATCCGCAAGCAGCGAAGCCAAACGCTGCAACGAGCGCGAAGATCTTCTTGTTCATGATTTCCAGCCCTGTTTTTGTTATTGGCCGATCGCGAGGCTCGAGCGTGCGATCGACTGTGGGTTCATCTAGCCGTCGGCTTGGCCGGATGGCAACCGATTCTGCGGTGCGCAGGAATGTGACCGAGCCAGCCATCCTCGCGCAAGGGCTTCGGCGATGCGCCGGGACAGCGAAGCGAGGCACCGCTGATGGTGGCGTTGCTGGTGGCGCCGCGGCAGGCGATATTACGGCGAGATGCCGCGCGACAACCTGCTCCATATTCCGATCGCTTCGAGCGTGTAGCTGTCCTTGATCTCACCCGACAGGATTTTCGACCAGATCGCATCGGCCGGCATCAACAAGGTGCGGGTTATGACCTCGCGCATCTCGGGCAACCACTCCCGACGACCCATCACCGACGCATGCACGATGTGGACTTCGTTATCCATCAAGCCCGTATCCGTGAAGATGCTTCCGATCAGCCGCGGCTCGACACCGACGTAGCCGGTCTCCTCCTCCAATTCCTTCAAGGCATTTGCTTCCAACCCGATGCCCGGTTCGGCAAATCCGCGCGGTAGTTCCAGCATAAGCCGTCCGATCGCATGCCGCTCCTGCTCGACCATCACGATGTCGCCGACGTTCCCCAGCTTCGGATCGGCGATCGTGGCAACGACCACGACATTGTGCCCTCCCAGCAGTTGGCCGCGCGAGACGACCCGAAAATAGGGATGGACGATCGTGGTCCGGCCCTCGCCCACCTCGACCAGGTCGACGAGCACAAGCACGTAGTCATTTGAGAAGGTAAGCCCGAGCGCGACGCCATGCTCGCGCGCGTAGTTCTCCAGGCGGGCGCGGTCGAGCACAAGCCGGCGATAGCGACGCGGCTCGAACAATTGGGGGTACTTGGCGAGCACGTCGAGATAGGCCTCGATGCCGGCTGCTGGATCGACCATTATTTTCCCTGGTCAGAGATGAAGATTGACATGGGCCTGCCGCTGCCACCGGCCGGCCCGTGAGCCGCGATCACGGTCGAGCCGCTTCTTGTCGTTTTGGCGGCGATGCCTTGCGGCGCCGCCTGATTTTGCCGGGGTTACACCGCAGTTCAATCGTCCCGATCCTTGACCTCAAGTCCGCCGCCCTGCTGATCGGGACGCAATTGATCCCCCGACGGCGCTATCTCGGTCCCCTCGAACGACAGACGGCTACGAACCTCCCGAGCGATCTTTGCAGCGGTTTCCGCCCAGATTTTACCCTGGAATACGGGCTGCTTCATTTCATATTTCAACCCGCCTCCCTCAAGATAGACGACTGCGTGAGCGACGAGGGGCACCATCCCTCGCGACAGCGAGTGTTCGCTGACCGGATCCTCGGGCAGATGTGGCAAGCCAAACGCGTGCCCAGCCTCCGAGGCGATCATCTCGAAAATGCCCAACGCACTCAGTCGAACCTCCCATCGCTCGGTGGCTTCGCGGAGACGACTGTCGCGCTGGATCTGGCCCAAACGCCCAACCACGTTCCCCAGCGAACTGGAGACGCGCCGAATGGACTCCAATGGGTCCTGAACGAACTTCTGCTCCGACATCGGCCGCTTGTTGTCCGGCAGGTTCTCGACAGCGATCTCGTGATGCAACGCCCATATCGGATCGTTCCTGACCGCGATGATGTCGTCCAGGCTTACCGAACCGATATCGGTCAATTGAACGGCTTGACTGGCGATGTCCAGACCGACCCCGGCAACAGCCATCATGAGATCGTGCAACTCCTTCTCGTCCACCTCCTTGATGCCTTCCGTGAGTTCCTTGATCTCCTGCAAGCACTCACGGCTGGTCGATCCCTGGGACGTGACGACGTATCGGTTGAGAACATCCGGCAAATTGACGTTGTACTTGAGGTCCGCGAGCGCCTTGATCTGCATGGCCAGCGGCTTCTTGAGATCAAAGACCAGGTGGTCCTTGTGCAGGCCATCGACGCAGACGAACTTTTGGTAGATCTCCTTGCGTTTGACCGGACGACTGGTCTCGTCCTGCACCCGATTGGCAAAATCGCGGATGTTCTTGAGCATCAGCTTGATGCTCTCGTCATCGAATGTCGAAAGAGAGAAGTCCTTGCGAAGGAGATCGGGCCTCAGGTCGTCGATCGTCTTGAAGAAACCTCCGAAGCGCTTGGAAATGTGGTCCGCGATCAGGGTTCCGTTCCGCCTGTCGTCCCAGCTCAATCTCAGCTTGTTCGTGTCTTTCGACTCGGCCTTGATCCAGTAATCCTCGACGTCGCGGGACAGGTCCGTGCCCTTGAAGTCCGAGAGTTGCCGCTCGTCGTAGAGGAAAGGGATGATTGCGCGATCCCGCACGAGGCGCTCAAATGACTCCGGCTCCGAACCTCCGCCGAGGTAGAGTGCCTTGACCGCCTCGTTGTGGAGGAGGTATGCGCGATTGACCACCACCGAACGCAGCGTGAGCAGCGCCTTGAAGAACTCCGTCTTCATCGCCGGCTGGATCCGCTTGGCGTAGGCGGAGAGCGGCTTCGCACCCTCCGCGGCTTCCTGGGCGATGTCCGGCGGGGCCCATTGGTCATCGAGGCATTGGGCAATTCCGGAAAGCTGGTCCAAATTGTTCGGGGTCAATTCCATGGCGCAATGCCTTAAGCAAAAAAATCAATGCGTCATGTGTATTACGAAATGAATGCGAGCTTAAGTTGAAATTGTCAGCCGCCCGAAAAGTTGAAGCCAACCCAGATCCAACGATCTGTATTTGAACCCGGTGACCCCTGCACCGCGCTTCACGCAATCAAAGCGCTACTCGAAGGGATGAGCGTTGCGAGCCATGCCGCCGCGACAGACCGCCCTGCCCGGCCAAATCGGCCGTGGACCCGCCCCGAAAATCGTTGCAAAAGGGCGCTCCCGAGGCGCTGGCGGCCGGTCCGCCAAGTCTTTAGGAAGCCAAGTCTTTAGGAAACCAAGCCTCTAGAGGAACAAGCCTCTAGGAAAACGTCGACTTTTGGAAGAATGGTCGGAGTGGCAGGATTCGAACCTGCGACCCCTGCGTCCCGAACGCAGTGCTCTACCGGGCTGAGCCACACTCCGACAAGAGGCCGGCTTATAGCGTCGGGTTTGGCGCACCGCAAGCGGCCGAGCTGAGGAATCTTATCCCTGTGAAAACGGGTCTTGAAACGCTGATTTTACCGGCCGGCGAGGCCGGCGCGGAAGCTGCCGCCCGGACATTGGCCGCCGGCGGGCTGGTCGCGTTCCCGACCGAGACGGTCTACGGGCTCGGGGCGGACGCCGGAAATGCCAGCGCGATCGCCCATCTTTACGCCGCCAAGGGGCGGCCGGCCTTCAATCCGCTGATCGCGCATGTCGCCGACCTCGCGGCCGCGCGGAGGATCGGGCGATTCGACGCCTGCGCCTTGAGCCTTGCGGAGGCGTTCTGGCCGGGCCCGCTGACCCTGGTGGTGCCGAAGACGGAAAACTGCCCGGTGGCCGATCTTGCCACCGCCGGCCTCGATACGGTCGCGATCCGCATTCCCGCCCATCCGGTGGCGCAGGCGATCCTGCGCGCCTTTGGCGGGGCTGTGGTGGCGCCGTCGGCGAACCTCTCCGGCCACGTCTCCCCGACGCTGGCCGCCCATGTCGAGGGCGACCTTGCGGGGCGGATCGACCTGATCGTGGACGGCGGGCCCGTTACGGTCGGCGTCGAATCGACCATCGTCGGCTGCTTCTACGCGCCGATGCTGCTGCGGCCCGGCGGGCTGTCGCGCGAGCGGATCGAGGCCGTGCTCGGCGCACCGCTGGCGCGACTGCCCGCGGAGGCCGACAGCGACGACAGCCAGCCGCTCGCCCCGGGCATGCTGGCCTCGCATTACGCGCCGCGTGCCAATGTACGGCTCAATGCCCACGATGTCGCGCCGGGCGAAGCGCTGCTGGCGTTCGGCCCCGCGCGCCTGCCCGGCCTGGAGGCCGCCGCCGCCGTCATGAATTTGTCGCTCACCGGTGATCTCGATGAAGCCGCCGCCAATCTGTTCGGCTATCTTCGCGCCCTCGATGCCGGGGGGCCGCGAGTGATCGCCGTGATGGCGATCCCCGAAGAAGATCTGGGCGAAGCGATCAACGACCGGCTGCGCCGGGCGGCCGTCGCGCGATAGCGTATGATCCGGGAAAGTGTGTAGCGGTTTTCCGACAAGATCATGCGCAAAGAGTAAGAAGCTTGAGAAGAGACACGACCATGAACGTCAATCAATCCGCCACCCCTCCGCTTGCGCCCGAGCTGATCGAACAATTCCGCAAGATCGTCGGCGAGAAGCATGCGATCACCGATGCGGCCGACATCGAGGCCTATGTCACCGAGGAGCGCAATCTGTTCCACGGCCGCTCGCCGCTGGTGCTGCGCCCGGGCTCGACTGCAGAGGTCGCCGCGATCTGCAAGCTCGCTTCCGAGCACAGAATCGCGCTGGTGCCGCAGGGCGGCAACACCGGCCTCGTCGGCGGGCAGACGCCGCACAATGGCGAGGTGGTGGTGTCGCTGCGCCGGCTCGACAAGATCCGCGAGGTCGACACTGCGTCCAACACCATGACCTGCGAGGCCGGCGTGGTGCTGCAGATCGCGCAGCAGAAGGCCGCCGACGTCGACCGGCTGTTTCCGCTCTCGCTCGGCGCGGAAGGCAGCTGCACCATCGGCGGCAATCTCTCGACCAATGCCGGCGGCACGGCCGCGCTCGCCTATGGCGTCGCGCGCGAGATGGCGCTGGGGCTCGAGGTGGTGCTGGCGGACGGGCGCGTGCTGGGCGTGCTGTCGAAGCTGAAGAAGGACAACACCGGCTACAATCTGCACAACCTCTTCATCGGCGCCGAAGGCACGCTAGGCATCATCACGGCCGCGACGCTGAAGCTGTTTCCGAAGCCGCGGTCGATCGAGACCGCCTTCGTCGGGCTGAAGTCGCCGGACGCCGCATTGAAACTGCTGGCGATCGCGCAAAGCGAGGCCGCCAATGCGCTGACGAGTTTCGAGCTGCTCTCGGAGATGGCGGTCGATTTCTCGATCCGCCACGGCATCGACGTGCGCGATCCGCTCGCGCAAAAGCATGCCTGGTACGTGCTGATGGAATTGTCATCACCCGGCGACGACGCCCGCACGCCGCTGGAAACGATCCTCAGCCGCGCCATGGAGGACGAGATCGTCGACGACGCCGTGATCGCGGCCAATCTGACCCAGCGCGCCGGCTTCTGGAAGCTGCGCGACGAGATGTCGTCGGCGCAGAAGCCGGAGGGCGGCTCGATCAAGCACGACATTTCCGTGCCGGTGGCCACCGTTCCCGCCTTCGTCGCCGAGGCCAATGCCGCCGTGGTGAAACTGATCCCCGGCGCACGACCGGTGCCGTTCGGCCATCTCGGCGACGGCAATTTGCACTACAATGTCAGCCAGCCCATCGGTGCCAACAGTGCGGACTATTTGGCGCGCTGGCACGAGATGAACGCCGTCGTGTTCGCGATCGTGCTGCGCATGGGCGGCTCGATCTCGGCCGAGCACGGCATCGGCGTGCTCAAGCGCGACGAGCTGCCCGACGTGAAGGACAAGACCGCAATCGAGCTGATGCGACAGCTCAAGGCGATGCTCGATCCGCTTGGCATCATGAACCCGGGAAAAGTGCTGTGAGTGCTCTCACGATCGACGCGATCACTGAGGCCGATGTCGAGCCTGTGGTCGCGCTGTGGCAGCGCTGCAGCCTGACCCGGCCGTGGAACGATCCGCACGCCGACATCGCGCTAGCGCGTCGGCGCGACAATTCCACCATCCTGCTCGGCCGCGACGGCGGCGCCATCGTCGCCACCGTCATGGTCGGCCATGACGGCCATCGCGGCTGGGTCTATTACGTCGCGGTCGATCCTGATGGCCGCAAGCGCGGCCATGGCCGGGTGATCATGACCGCAGCCGAGGACTGGCTGCGCCAGGCTGGTATCGCGAAGCTTCAGCTGCTGGTCCGCCGCGAGAATGCCCAGGCCAATGCGTTCTACCAGTCGCTGGGTTTTGAGGAATCGACCTCGGTCATATTCCAGAAATGGCTCGACGGCCGCGACACGCCTCCAAGCAACTGAGATCGAGCCATGACCATTTCCGACCGCGTCCGCATCAAGGACGTCCGCGTGCTCTCGGACAACTGGACCACCCTCAAGAACACCACGTTCGAGTACCGGCGCGCCAATGGCGAGTGGCAGACGCAGCACCGCGAGACCTATGAACGCGACAACGCCGCGGCCGTGCTGCCGTATAATCTCGCACGGCGTACGGTGATCCTGGTGAAGCAATTCCGCCTGCCGGCCTTCATCCGCGGCCACGACGATCTCCTGATCGAGGCGGCCGCCGGTGTGCTGGACGATGCCTCGCCCGAGGTACGCATCCGCGCCGAGGCCGAGGAGGAAACCGGCTATCGCCTGCACCACGTCCACAAGGTGTTCGAGGCGTTCATGAGCCCCGGCGCCGTCACCGAGAAGCTGCATTTCTTCGTCGCCAAGTACGAGCCGGAGATGCGGGTCAGCGACGGCGGCGGCCTCGAACACGAAGGCGAGGACATCGAGGTGCTGGAGCTTTCCATCGACGACGCGCTGGCGATGATCGCGGACGGGCGCATCATCGACGCCAAGGCGATCATGCTGCTGCAATACGCGGCGCTGCATCTGTTTCGGTAGCCCCCGCCCGGTCCGCAATTCTGACCTGCGCGGCCATGGGGCCTGTTGAGCTCCCCCGCGACTATCTCTAGTCTGTCGCCACCAAGAACCAGGAGACGCGCCCATGTCCGATCCGCGCGACGACGAATTCGGCTTTGCGCCCGACTATGATGCCCCCGTCCCCTATATGCAGCGCACGCGGGACTATTACGCCGCGATCGGCTACACCACGGCGTATCGCTGGGCCCACTACACCGAGGCGCCGTTCCAGCCGCTGAAGAAGCCGCTTTCGCGATCACGCGTGACGATCATCACGACGGCCGCGCCGTACGATCCCACCAAGGGCGACCAGGGGCCGGGTGCGGCGTATAATGGCGGCGCGAAATTCTACCAGGTCTATGACGGCGACACCTCGAAAGCGCACGACCTTCGCATCTCCCACATCGGCTACGACCGCAAGCACACCACGGCCACCGACAACGGCAGCTGGTTTCCGCTGCCGCAGCTTTTGAAGGCGAGCGCTGCCGGGCGCATCGGCGAGGTGGCCCCGCGCTTCTTCGGCGCGCCGACCAACCGCAGCCATCGCGTCACCCTCGACACCGACGCGCCGGACATTCTGGCGCGCTGTCTTGCCGACAATGTCGATGTCGCCGTGCTGGTGCCGAACTGCCCGGTCTGCCACCAGACCACCGCGCTGGTGGCGCGGCATCTCGAGGCGAACGGCATTCCGACCGTGATCATGGGCTGCGCCAAGGACATCATCGAGCACGCCGCCGTGCCGCGCTTTTTGTTCTCGGATTTCCCGCTCGGCAATTCCGCCGGCAAGCCGCATAACGTCGCCTCGCAGGCGCAGACGCTCGAGCTGGCGCTCAAACTGCTGGAGACCGCGAGCGGCCCGCAGACCACCATGCAGTCGCCGCTGCGCTGGAGCGAGGACGCCTCCTGGAAGCTCGACTACAACAACGTCGCGCAGCTCTCGCCTGAAGAGCTGGAGCGCCGCCGTGCCGAATTCGACAAGCAGAAGGAGATCGCGCGCGGCAATCGCGCCGCCTGACGTCCTCCGACAACCAAAACAAAAAGGGAGAGCGACGTGACGCGACCGTTCGAGGGCGTGAAGATCCTGGACTTCACGCAAGTGTTGGCCGGCCCCTATGCGAGCTACCAGCTCGCGCTGCTGGGCGCCGACGTCATCAAGGTCGAGCGGCGCGAGGGCGAGGACATGCGCCGCACGCCGCTGTCGCGCGAATGGGCGGAGCGCGGCCTCGCGCCGGCGTTCCAGGCCATCAACGGCAACAAGCGCAGCCTGACGCTCGATCTGCAAAAGCCGGATGCGATCGCGATCGTGAAGAAGCTCGCCACTCAGGTCGACGTCGTCCTGGAAAATTTCCGCCCCGGCGTGATGGACAAGCTCGGCATCGGCTATGCGGCGCTGTCGGCAATCAATCCGAAGCTGATCTACTGCGCGGTGTCCGGCTTCGGCCAGACCGGTCCGGATCGGCTGCGGCCCGGCTATGACGGCAAGATGCAGGCGCTGTCCGGCATCATGGCGATCACGGGTCATCCAGAAACCGGACCGACGCGCGCGGGCTTTGCGGTGTGCGACGTGCTGTCGGGCGCGACCGCTGCCTTCGGCGTGTCGAGCGCGCTGTACCAGCGCGATCGCACCGGCAAGGGCCAACTCATCGACGTCTCCATGCTGGAGGCGACGATGGCGTTTCTCTCGGGGCAGATCGCGGACTGGTCGGTCGCCGGCCATCGCCAGCAGCTGTCGGGCAATCAGGCCGTCAGCCGCAGGACCACGGCGAATTTGTTCAAATGCGGCGACGGCCACATCCTGCTCGCCGTCAACAACGAGAAGCAATATCGCGCGCTGATGTCCGCGCTCGGCCGCGAGGACACGCTCAGCGATCCGCGCTTTGCCGACTGGTTCGCCCGCAACGAGAACGAGCCGGCGCTGCGCGCCATCATTGAAGAGGCGCTCGCGGCAAGGCCGGCGCGCGAATGGGAGACCATTCTGGAAGATGCCGGCGCGCCCTGCGCCAGCATCTGGAAGGTCGAAGAGGTGATCGACCATCCGCAGATCAAGGCGCGCGGCGCAATCCAGGAGCTCGATACGCCCTATGGGCGCCTGCGCTTTGCCGGCAGCGGATTCAAGCTCGCGCATGGCGGCGGCAGGCTGGACCGGATGGCGCCGGAGCTCGGCGCGGACACGGATGCGGTGCTGGGCGAGCTGGGATTCGACGCGGCGGAGATTGCGGCGCTAAGGGCGAACGAGATTGTGTAGAGCTGCCGCCTCACGTTCAGTGTCGTCCCGGCCTAGTGCGCAATTGCGCACGGGGGCCGGGACCCATATCCACCGAATGCAATTTGGCGAAGATTCCCTACCGCCATCTCGCGCTACACTGCTCCCTGGGGGTATGGGTCCCGGCCTTCGCCGGGACGACAGTGTGTTTTGTCGCGCCAACTAGAACAACGACCCCTGCCCGTCATCGGCCGATCCGGCCGCCGCTTTCCGCACCACCTTCTTCTTCGGCACCTCCGCCTCGATCTCCTCCGCGCTGATCGGAAGCAGCAGCTGGTCGTCGTCATTGGCGACGCGGTTGACGCGGGTGGAGACCGGGTGCCAGGCGAATTCGCCGATGCGCGGGGCGGTCATCAGCGGCAACACGGCATCGACGTCGTCGCTGCGGCTGTCGAGCCAGCGCTCGAAATCGCTAGGGCTGATGGTGACGGGCACGCGATCATGCAGCGTGGCGAGATCCTCGCTCGCCGCCGCCGTGACGATCGCGACCGTGTCGAGCTCCTCGCCGTTCGGCCCGACCCAGGTCTCGAACAACGCGGCAAAGCCGAGCGGCGCGCCGTCGGCGCGATGGATGAAGAAGGGCTGCTTGCGGCCACCCTCCGCCTTCCATTCGTAATAGCCGTCGGCCGGAATCAGGCCGCGCCGCCGGCGAATCGCGCGTTTGAAGGCGGGCTTCTCCAGCACCGTCTCGGAGCGGGCATTGATCAGGAGTGTAAACCCCTTGGGATCCTTGACCCAGCCCGGCAACAGGCCCCAGCGCATCAGGCGAAAATGGCGCGCGCCGTTCTCGGCCAGCACGACCGGAATCGGTTGTGTCGGGGCCACGTTGAACCGGGGCGGGAAATTCGGCTGCTCGATGTAGCCGAACAGTTGCCGCAAAGCCGCGGGGGCCGAAGTTATGACGAAGCGTCCACACATCCTTGAGGGCCTATATAGGGTCCGTTCAGGTCCTTTTAACCCCGAACGTTAACACTGCGGCAGATGAGCTCAACGGTCTCCCAGCCGGCGCGAATGCATGGACAGACGGGGCCCGAGGCCGCGGCCTGGGCCGAGCGGCTGCGCGTGGCCAACATCAACCCACGGACCGGGCTTGCCACCGACTATCTCAACCATTTCAATGAAGCCGTGATGCTGCTGGAAATGGTCCCCGACATGCCGGAATGCGCGGAAGATTTTCTGACCTGGTCGCCGCTGTCCTATGCCGAGCATTTCACCGCCTCGAATTTCAAGGCCCGGGATCTGGCGATCGAGGCCTATGAAAAGGCCGACCCGAACGTGCGCGCCCAGTTCGACCACCTCGCCGACACCATGACCTCGATCCTGACGGCGGTCGGCTCGGCCATGCGCGAGGTCGAGAAGGACACGACCCGCGTCCGCCTCGCCGAGCAGGCCGCCCTCTGGGTCAAGCCGCTGATCGCGGCCTGCGGCGGCATCATCAATGGCGGCGCGGAAGCCGACGTCGACACCATCATGGCGAACTGAGCCCGAGCAGGTGAAGTCATGGCTGCGATCGTTCAGCCCACCCGTCCCCAGATCGCGGTCAGTGCCGCGATTTTTCGTGACGGCAAGGTGCTTCTGACCCGTCGCGCGCGCTCGCCGGCAAAGGGGTTCTATTCGCTGCCAGGCGGCCGGGTCGAGTTCGGCGAATCGCTGCACCAGGCACTGGCGCGCGAGATCAACGAGGAGACCGGCCTCGATATCGAAATCATCGGCCTCGCGGGCTGGCGCGAAGTGCTGCCGGCCGCGGCCGGCGCCGGCCACTATCTGATCATGTCCTTTGCCGCCCGCTGGGCGGCCCGGGAGCCGGTTCTCAACGACGAGCTCGACGACTACCGCTGGATCGCCCCGGCGGCCCTGGCGAGCCTTGGCGACCTCAAGCTGACCGGCGGGCTGGAAGAGGTCATCCAGTCCGCCCACCGGCTGATCGGCCCCTGACGGCCCCGCCTTGCGTCCACCGCCCCGAGGAGGCATACACCCCGCCGATGTCCACGCGATTTCTGGCCATTTTTGCCCTGATTCTCACCTGCGCCTCGGTGCCCACGAGGGCTCAGGACGGTGCAGCGCCGTTTGACGGCGATTTGCAGCGGCTGGCGGAGATTCTCGGCGGGCTGCACTATCTGCGCGGCATCTGCGGGTCCAACGAGGGCAACAAATGGCGCAGCGAGATGCAGGCGCTGATCGATGCCGAAACCCCCGCGGGCGAACGCCGCACCCGCATGATCGCCGGCTTCAACCGCGGCTATAACGGTTTTCAGCAGACCTACCGGAGCTGCACGCCGGCCGCGACGGTGGCGATTCGCCGCTACATCGAGGAAGGCTCGAAGATCTCGCGCGATCTCACCGCGCGTTACGCGAACTGATTGCTGTCAGCCTCATCCTGTTACGCAATCCCTCATCCTGAGGAGCCCGCCAAAGCGAGCGTCTCGAAGGATGAAAGGCCCTGCTGCTGCAGCGGGACCTCAATGGTTCGAGACGCGTGCTTCGCGCGCTCCTCACCATGAGGGATCTGGCTGTCGGACGAGCGACGGGAACCCTGTCATCGTCTTTGTACACAGCCGTTAACCGTTCCTAAAGATGTGGCCTAGCGGGCGTTAACGCGCGTGCTACACCTCTCGCACAGCGCATCGCCGTGGACGCGCCTCCAGCCCTGTCGAGTTTCATGAGCCATCCAGTGTCCTACGCCCCCGCCCGCGCGCCGCTGCCCGATCACGAGCAGAAACAGGCCGCACTGAGCTATCTCAACGAGGCTTGGGCCGAAGCGCGCCATGATGGCGTCGACGGCGACTGCCTGGCGCAGGCAAGCCTGTTTGCGGCCCTTGCCGAGCTCGTCGGCACCTATGGCGAGGACGCGGTGGCGAAGTTCGTCGAAGGCTTTCCCGGCCGCATCCGCAACGGCGAATTCTCGGTCGACATCTCCAGACAGTAAGCACGTCGTCCGAAAATGACCCCGCCACGCGGGCGGGGCCAGTCTACGGATGAATGACTTTACGACGAGGTCTTGGCGACGAAGTCATGGCCAAGACGTCGCGAAGTCTGCCGTGTTTATCGCACGGAAGCCGGTCCCCGCCGCCAAGCATTAGTCTCGCCAGGGCCGGGAGTTGTTCCCGCCGCCGTCGGGAATCCGCTCCCCAGCCTGTTACGGCTCGATCTTGAGCGTCGCTTTCATGTTGGGATGATAGCGGCAGTAATAATCGACCGTGCCCGCCTTCTTCAAAACCAACGTCCCCGATTTTTTCGCCGGCAGGTTCACGTCGAAATCGCCGTTCCCTGCGGTCGCGGTGTGGGCGAAAACGTCCTTGTTGATCCATTCAATGGTGTCGCCGACCTTCGCCGAAGCGTCTTTCGGCGACATCTCGAGATTCTCCATGGTGATCTCTATGGTCGCAGCGTGCGCCGGGACGGCCATCGCCACGAGCAGGACCGCTGACGCGATCGCGGACAATCGTCCCGGCATCATCGCCTCTCCCTATTTCAGCTCCGCCGCGACGTGCTCGGCGTGCTGCTGGTGCCCCTGGAAGATCTTCAGGCCGGTCTGCAGCAGGCTCTTCAGCTCGGCGTTGCCAGCGGACGGAATCAGCTGGGTTTCCAGCGCGCCGTTGACCGCCTTGTGATAGGCGACCTCGTTCGCGACATAGGCCTTGTCGAAGGCTGCACCGTCCAGCTTGTCGAGCTCGGCCAGCTTGTCGCTCGCCTGCTTCGACAGCGCCTTGCTGGTGTCGTTGTCTTCAGGCGTGACGTTCAGCTTCTTGACCAGCGCCAGCGCCTGCTTGTTGACGGCCTCGTGGTCGCGCAGCATGTCCTCGGCAAATGCCTTTACGTCCTTGTTCCTGGCCTTCTTCTGCGCCTGCTTGGCTGCGTTGATGTCGATCACGCCCGCGGTGTAGGCGATGTGGGCGATCTGCGGATCGGTCGGCTTGTCGGCTGCTCTGGCGCCTTGCAGCAGCGCGGGGCTCGACAACAAGATTGCTGCGGCGATCGCCGCGCTCCAACGAACGAACATGGTTTGACACTCCTGTGCTGCCGGACGTTTTGCCGGCGCGTTGCTTCACAGGCGTTGGATGGGACTATCGCGCAAACGTTCCCGAAAAACTTCAGCCGCCGATGCCGAGCCGCTTCAGCACTGACACGGTCAGCCGCTCGCAACGCCACCCGGCGAACGGGAACGCATCTAGCACCAGCGGACCGATCTCCTTCTCGACGTTCTCACGCAGCATGGTACGCGCACGGTGCAGCCGCGTCTTCACCGTCTCGGGCTTGACCCCCAGCAGCTCGGCGGTCTCCTCGATGTTCATTCCTTCCATGACGCGTGCGACGAAGACCATCCGGAAGACGTCCGGCAATTCATCGATGGCGCGCTCGACGACGCGCTGGATTTCACGTTGGGCCATGGTCCTTTCCGGATCGCCTGCGGAAGAAACGGGAAATTTTATGATCTGCGCATCGAGCATCGCTTCGGGCACCGAGCCGAGCTCGACATGCGGCCTGGCGCTTCGCGCCCGGCCAAGCGCCTCGTTGATGGCGATGCGCGACAGCCAGGTCGACAGTCCGGACTCGCCGCGGAACCCGTCGAGATGGGTGAAGGCGCGGACATAGGTTTCCTGAACCACATCCTCGGCTTCGCTGTCGCTGCGCAGGATTCCGCGCGCCAGACGATAGAGCCTGCGGTTGTTGGCCTGCATGATCTCGCGCAGCGCGGCCTCGTCACGGCCCCGCGCCCGGTCGACCAGTTCGGCTTCCAATGTCCTGATTTCTGAAGTCCTGACTTCTGAAGTTTTGACTTTTGAAGTCTTGGCGCCGGCGGACAGGCCGGCTGCGGTCCGTGGCATGGCGGTCACCTGCTCGTTTGGCTTCGTTCCGGACATTGGATGCAGACTGGCGATAAAGGTTCCGGACTTTTCTTGTCCTCCGGGTGGTTAGACCGCCTCATCCGTCTCGATCGGGAGCGCCGGATCCCTCGCCCACTCGCCCATCGAGGCGTCGTAGAGCGTCAGCTTGTCGTAGCCGAGCTGCGTCAGCAGCAGCAGGTCGATCGTCGCCGAGATGCCGCCACCACAATAGCAGATCACATTCTTGTCGCGGGTGACGCCTGCCGCGACGAATTTGGCTTCGGCATCGGCGAGCGTCGTCAGCGTCTTGTCGACATTGGTGAGGGTTGCCGCGGGAACGTTGACGCTACCGGGAACGCGGCCGGGCCGGCCGTAGCGGCTCGGCTCGAGGCCGCGATGAAATTGTGGACCGAGCGCGTTGACGATTGCCGTCGCGGGATCGCCGAGCCGCGCCTTCACTGCATTCTTGTCGACGAACAAGCCCGCGCGCGGTGTGGCCTTGAAGGTCGTGGCGGGATAGCCCTTCGGGGCGCCTGTTACGATCAGCCGTCCCTCTTCCTTCCATTTGTCGAGGCCACCGTCGAGTACCCGCGCGTCGACGCCGAGCGAGCGCAGCATCCACCAGAACCGCGTCGACCACATCATGGTGCCGATACTGTAGAGCACAATGGACTTGGACGCATCGAGCCCGTGGCGGCCGAAGGCGGCCTCTAACTGGGCCACATCAGGCATCATGAAGAACTGCTGCGCGGAGGCGTCGGAGAACTCGCCTTGCAGGTCGAGAAAATCGGCACCCGGGATGTGACCGGCCGCGAAGGTCTTGTCACCGGGCACCGCGCGATAGGGCACGTCGCTGCCTGGTGGCACCGGCTCGTTGTAGGTTGTGCAGTCGTAGAGGCGCAGGTTGGGATCGCCGAGCTGGGCTGCGAGTTGCTCGGTGGTGATGAGGGGTGTCGGTTGGGGCATGCATTCCTCCCTCAGCGTCGTCCTGGCGAAAGCCAGGACCCATTACCACAGGATCAAGTTGTGGCGCACACGTGTAGCCACCAATCTTCGCACAAGATGCAGTCGGGGTAATGGGTCCTGGCTTTCGCCAGGACGACACCGGAAGTGCGGAACGCTTGTGCCGCTTACCTGCAATCCCTATTGCTTCAACGTCTCCAGAAACTGCACCGGCTCACCTTGCGAGGCCGTCACGAGTTCGCCTTGCCACATCACGCGGCGGCCGCGGATGAAGGTGCCGACGGGCCAGCCCGTGACGCGGACGCCGTCATAGGGGGTCCAGCCGGCCTTGGACGCGACCCATTTGTTGGTGATGGTCTCGCTGCGCTTGAGATCGACGACGGTGAAGTCGGCGTCGTAGCCAGCGGCGATGCGGCCCTTGCAGGCCATATTGTAGAGGCGCGCGGGGCCGGCACTGGTGAGATCGACGAACCTTGCCAGCGACAGGCGGCCGGCATTGACGTGATCGAGCATGAGCGGCACCAGCGTCTGCACGCCGGTCATTCCGGAGGGCGAGGCCGGATAGGTCTTCTGCTTCTCTTCCAGCGTATGCGGGGCATGATCGGAGCCGAGCACGTCGATGATGCCCTGCTCGATGCCGCGCCAGATCCCGGCGCGGTGATCGGCGCCGCGCACCGGCGGGTTCATCTGCGCCAGCGTTCCGAGCCGCTCGTAGCATTCGGGCGCAACGAGCGTGAGATGATGCGGCGTCGCCTCGCAGGACGCGACGTCCTTGTGGTCGCGCAAAAATTCGATCTCTTCCTTGGTCGAGATGTGCAGCACGTGGATGCGCTTGCCCGTCTCGTGCGCGAGCTTGACCAGGCGCTGCGTCGCCATCAGCGCCGCGGTCTCGTCGCGCCACACCGGGTGCGAGCGCGGATCACCCTCGATGCGCAGCGATTTGCGGTCGTTGAGGCGATATTCGTCCTCGGCGTGGAACGCGGCGCGGCGACGGATCACCTGGAAGATGCGGCGCAGGCTTTCGTCGTCCTCCACCAGGAGCGCGCCGGTCGAGGAGCCGATGAAGACCTTGACGCCGGCGCAACCCGGCGCACGCTCCAGCACCGGCAGGTCCTGCACGTTCTCGCGGGTGCCGCCGATGAAAAAGGCGAAGTCGCAATGCATGCGGTGATGGGCGCGCGTCACCTTGTCGGTGAAGGTGGCCTCCGTCACGGTCAATGGCGAGGTGTTCGGCATCTCGAACACGGCGGTGACGCCGCCCATCACGGCGCTGCGCGAGCCGGTCTCGAGGTCTTCCTTCTGCTCCAGCCCGGGCTCGCGGAAATGCACCTGCGTGTCCATCACGCCGGGCAGGATGTGCAGGCCCTTGCAGTCGATCACCTCTGCGGCGGAAGCCTGCGACAGCGCGCCGATTTCGGCGATGCGGCCATTGGCGATACCGATGTCGCGCAGGCTCTCGCCGTCCTGGTTGACGACGGTGCCCCCTTTGAGGATCACATCGAAAAGCTGGGTCATGGCTGAAGGCCTCTTTCATCCCCAAGCGCAGGGCTCAAGGTCTTGTCGTTTAATCCTTGCGGGCTTACGTTCCGCAGCAACATGTCGCAAGAGATTTTCGCATGAAATCAGCGTTTCTTCCGGACCGGGGCGTGGTCAAGGTCGCGGGCGAGGATGCGCGCAACTTCCTCAATGGCCTCGTCACGACCGATGTCGACAAGCTGAAGCCGGGCCTGGGCCGATTCGGCGCGCTGCTGACGCCGCAGGGCAAGATCATTGTGGATTTCCTGATCACGGAAGCACCTGCCGGCCATGGCGGCGGGTTCCTGATCGATTGCCCGAAGCCGCTTGCCGACGGCCTCGCCACCAAGCTGAAATTCTACAAGCTGCGCGCCAAGGTCACGGTGGAAAACCTGACCGACAATCTCGGCGTGCTCGCGGCCTGGGACGGCAAGCCCGCGGCCCAGCCCGACCTCGCCTTCGCCGATCCGCGCAATGAGGACCTCGGCTACCGCATCCTGATCCCCGAGGATCTCAAACAGAAGCTCTCCGATCTCATCGGCGCCGAGCTCGTCGACGCCGCCGCATACGAGGCCCACCGCATCGCGCTCGGCGTCCCGCGCGGCGGGCTCGACTTCGTGTACAGCGATGCGTTCCCGCACGAGACCAACATGGACCGCCTTTCCGGCGTCGATTTCGACAAGGGCTGCTATGTCGGCCAGGAGGTCGTCTCGCGCATGCAGCATCGCGGCACCGCGCGCACCCGCAGCGTCAAGGTGCTGCTCGATGACTTCTCGCCGGAGGCCGGCGTCAGCGTCATGGCCGGCGACAAGTCGGTCGGCACGATGGGCTCGTCGGCGCAGGGCAAGGGCATCGCGCTGGTTCGCATCGACCGCGTCGCCGATGCGCTTGACGCGGGACAGGCGCTGACTGCCGGTGGCCTCGCTGTGAGCCTCGCGGAACCTGACGTGGTCCGCATTCCTGCCAAGCAGCCCATCGCATGAGCCGAGCCCCTCGCCTGCATCCCGACGGAAAGACGCGCTGTCCCTGGCCCGGCGAAGATCCGCTCTACGTCGCCTATCACGACACCGAATGGGGCGTGCCGGAATATGACGACCGCGCGCTCTATGAGAAGCTGATCCTCGACGGTTTCCAGGCCGGCCTGTCCTGGATCACGATCCTGCGCAAGCGCGACAATTTCCGCAAAGCCTTCGACGATTTCCAGCCGGAGAAGATCGCCCGCTACAACGAGAAGAAAGTTCACGCGCTGATGAACGATGCCGGCATCGTGCGCAACAAGGCCAAGATCGACGGCGCGATATCAAGCGCGAAATCCTATCTCGATATCATGGAGAAGGGCCCCGGCTTCTCGAAATTGCTGTGGGACTTCATGGACGGACGGCCCAAGGTCAATCATTTCAAGACCACCGCGAGCGTACCGGCCTCGACGCCGCTCTCAATGCAGGTCTCCAAGGAGCTGGCCTCGCGCGGCTTCAAGTTCGTCGGCCCGACCATCGTCTATGCCTTCATGGAGGCGACCGGCATGGTCAACGATCATCTCGTCGACTGCCATTGTCACGCGGGCTGCGGCAAGACGCAGCGCAAGCCGCGCCTCAAGTCCAAATGACGGCCAAGAAGTCGTCACGCGATGTGGCATCCCGCGCCTGGCAGCGCATGCTGTCGGGCCGGCGGCTCGATTTGCTCGATCCCTCCCCGCTCGATATCGAGATCGCCGACATCGCGCACGGGCTGGCGCGGGTGGCGCGCTGGAACGGCCAGACCACCGGCGCGCATATCTTCTCTGTTGCACAGCACACGCTGCTGGTTGAGACCGTGATGCGGCACGAGAACCCGCGCGTGGACCAGCGCATGCGGCTTGCCGCGCTGCTGCACGATGCGCCTGAATATGTGATCGGCGACATGATCTCGCCGTTCAAGGCGGTTCTGGACGGCCATTACAAGGCGGTCGAGAAGCGTCTGCTCGGCGCAATCCACATCCGCTTTGGCCTGCCGCCGGTGCTGCCGGAGGAGATCACGCTGGCGATCAAGGCCGCCGATCGCGGCGCGGCCTATCTGGAGGCGACCGCGCTTGCCGGATTCAGCGAAAGCGAGGCCAGGCGCCTGTTCGGCAAGGATCCCGGCCTCTCCGACAGCGTCCGGCGCGACTATCTCACCCCCTGGACGGCGGCCCGGGCCGAAAAGCAGTTTCTGGAGCGGTTTGGCGCGGTGTTTGCGTAGGTCCTGCAGGGTCGGCAAGGGCACCCTTGCGCCGTGCCCGCCCATTTTTCGCAAACGAGACGAAAGTGGTGAGTACGCTTCGCTTTGCCCACCCCACCAACGCTCGCTATAATCTGCCGAAAAGGTCCGCCGCCATGATCCACGTCTGCTCTCTCGCCGCCCTTGCCGAAACCGTCCGCCTCACCAAGGCCAGCCATGTGCTGACCGTGATGGCCAATGTCGAACAGGTGGAGCGACCGGTGTCGGTGCTGCCGGCCAACCATCTCAAGGTGTCGATGGACGACATCATCGAGGAGATGGACGGGTTTGTCGCGCCTTCGGAAATGCATATCGATCAGGTGCTGAACTTCGTGCGCGGCTGGGACCGCGGCGCGCCGCTGGTGGTGCATTGCTATGCCGGCATCAGCCGTTCCACCGCGAGCGCCTTTGCCGCCGTGTGCGCACTCAATCCGGATCGCGACGAGACCGAGATCGCGAAGAAGATCCGGGCCGCTTCCCCGATCGCCTCGCCGAACCGCCGCATCGTCGGCCTTGCCGACCGTGCGCTGGGGCGCAACGGCCGCATGCTGCGCGCACTCGACGAGATGGGCCCCGGCGCGATGACGGTCGAGGGCCGCCCCTTCGTGATCGAGCTCGAATGACAGTTGCGATCGCCATCGCATGAGCGAAAAGCTGCTGACGCCGATCGAGATCGGCCTGACTGCCGCGATCGTCGCGATCGAGGATCACGAGCCGCAGATCCTCACCGCGCGCGACAGTGACGGACTGGCCGGCCTGCCGTTCGGCCCGTTCGATGCGCCGAGCCATCGCACCTTCGAGATCGGCCTGCGGGCCTGGGTCGAGGAACAGACCGGCCTGCGGCTCGGCTATGTCGAACAGCTCTACACGTTTGGCGATCGCGGCCGGCATGCCGAGGCCGGCGATACCGGCGCGCACATGGTGTCGATCGGTTATCTCGCACTGACGCGCGCCGTCGGCGGCGAACTGGCGGCCACGAGTGCGAGCTTCGCGCCGTGGTACCACTTCCTGCCCTGGGAAGACTGGCGCGAGGGGCCGCCCGCGATCATCGCGCGCGACATCATCCCGGCATTGACCGAGTGGGCGGAAGAGGAGACGCCGGAGACGACGCGCGCATTGCCGCGCCGGGATCGCGTGCGGTTCTATTTCGGTCTCGACGGCGCGACTTGGGACGAGGAGCGCGTGCTCGACCGCTACGAGCTCCTGTACGAGGCCGGGCTGATCGAGGAAGCGCGGCGCGACGGCCGCCCTGCGGCATTAGCGCGCAAGGCGCTGCCCGCGCTCGGCACATCCATGCGCTTCGACCACCGCCGGATTCTTGCGACAGCGATCGCGCGGCTGCGTGCAAAACTGAAGTATCGTCCTGTGGTCTTTGAACTTTTGCCCGCCGAGTTCACACTCACCGAATTGCAGCACACGGTGGAGGCGATCTCCGGCCGGCACCTGCACAAACAAAATTTCCGCCGCCTGGTCGAAATGGAAGCCCTGGTCGAACCGACCGGGGTGATGTCGACACAGACGGGCGGACGTCCGGCGGCGCTGTACCGCTTCCGTCGCGACGTGCTCCAGGAGCGGCCCGCGCCGGGCTTGCGCGTACGCTCCCGGCGCTAGATCCTAGGATTTGCGTGATCGGCCCCTGCCCGCCGGTTGCCTGGAGGCTTCATGTACGACGGCTCGTTTGACGTTTTCGCGCTGATCATTGCGATCATCGCCTTCCTGATCGCGATCAAGGCCTCCAACCAGTCGGCCGAGCTGCGCCGGCGGCTGAGCTCGCTCGAAGAGATGTTTTCCGCACAACGGCACGTGCAGCCGCCGCCGCTGATGCCCGCGCCGGTGCGGGCCGAAACGCCCGCAACGACTTCCGCACCGCCGCCGCCGCTTGTGCCCGAAGCCGAGGCGCCGCCCCCGCTCGTCACCGAAGATGTTTCACCGCCCCCGCTCGAAGCGAGCACCGAGGCCGATGCGCCGCCGCTGCCCGCGCCCGCACCCGGCTTCGAGGAACGGCTCGGCACGCGCTGGGTGGTGTGGATCGGCGGCCTTGCGCTCGCGCTCGGCGGCTTCTTCATGGTGCGCTATTCGATCGAGGCCGGCCTCCTTGGCCCCGGCGTGCGCGTGTTCCTTGGCGGCGTGTTCGCGCTGGCGCTGCTTGGCGCCGGCGAGTGGTCACGGCGCAAGGAGAGCATCTCCAACATCGCCGCGCTTCCGATCGCCAACATTCCCGCGATCCTCACCGCGGCCGGCACGGCGGTGGCGTTTGCGACCATCTACGCGGCTTACGCGCTCTATGGTTTCCTGGTGCCCGCGACCGCCTTCGTGCTGCTCGGCCTCGTCGCGCTGGGCACGCTGGCCGCAGCGCTCCTGCACGGGCCCGCGCTCGCGGGCCTCGGCGTGGTCGGCGCCTTCGTGACGCCAATCCTCGTCTCCAGCGACAAGCCGGACTATTGGGCGCTCTACATCTATCTCGCCATCGTCACCGCCGCGAGCTTCGGCCTTGCCCGCATCCGGCTGTGGCGCTGGCTTGCGGTCACCACAATCGCCTTCGCGGTGCTCTGGATCTTCCCGGGTCTCGATGCCGGCGACTTGCAGGTCGCGCCGCACGCTTTCCATGTGATCGCAGGCTTCGTTCTTGCCGCTCTTCTCGTCGTCTGCGGCATCATGTTCGGCCCGACCATCGAGGACGGTGAGATCGAGCCGGTCTCGTCAGGCTCGCTCGGTGCCTATCTGTTCGGCGCGATGCTGATCGTGCTGTCGAGCGCGCATGCGGACCTGGCGCTGATCGCCTTCACGCTGCTCGTCGGCGCGACGCTGCTTGTCGCCTGGCGCGCGCCGGCCGCCACCGGCGCGCTCGGCGCCGCCGCCGCGACCGTCTTCATCGTGTTCGCCGAATGGGCCGTGCGCGCCAATCCGGACATGCTGGTGCTGCCGGGCGGCCCCATGGCCGGCATCGCGCCGACAGCGATCGACAGCGCGGTGACGCTGCATCTGGCGATGGCGGCGATGTTCGCCGCCGGCTTCGGCATCGCGGGCTTCCTCGCGCAAGGCCGTTCGAACTCGGCGATCATTCCGGTGGTGTGGTCGGTCGCGGGTGTCGCGACGCCGATCGCGATCCTGGTCGCGCTCTACGCGCGCATCGCGCACCTCGACCGCTCGATCCCGTTCGCCATTCTCGCGGTGCTGCTCGCCGCCGCCTTTGGCGCTGCCACCGAAGCCCTTGCGCGCCGCGAGACGCGGCCGGGCGCCATGATCTCCACTGCCTTGTTCGCGACCGGCACGCTGGGTGCGCTGGCGCTGGCGCTGACGTTTGCGCTGGAGAAGGGCTGGCTCACGATCGCACTGGCGCTGATGTCGCTCGGCACCGCCTGGATCTCGATGCAGCGGCCGATCCCGTTCCTGCGCTGGCTGGCCGCCGTCTTCGCAGGCATCGTCACCGCGCGGATCGGCTATGATCCACGCATCGTCGGCGACGCCGTCGGAACCACGCCGATCTTCAACTGGCTGTTGTGGGGCTACGGCCTGCCGGCGGCATCGTTCTGGGCGGCGAGCCTGTTCCTGCGCCGCCGCGGCGACGACGCCCCGCTGCGCATGGTCGAGAGCGCCGCGATCCTGTTCACCGCGCTGCTCGCCTTCATGGAGATCCGGCATTTTGCGACCGGCGGCGGCATGACGTCGGCACCGTCGCTGCTCGAATGCGCGCTGCAAGTCTGCGTCACGCTCGCCATGGCGATCGGGCTGGAGCGTCTGCGGCTGCGCAGCCGCAGCGTCGTGCACAATGTCGGCGCGGTCGTGCTCACGGCGATCGCCGGGGTCGTCAGCGTGTTCGGCCTGCTGATCCTGGAGAACCCGCTGCTGTGGCGCGCCGACGTCGGCGGCGCCGTGTTCAACCTGGTGCTGCTCGGCTATGCGCTTCCGGCGGTGCTGATGCTGCTGCTGTCCTATGCCGTGGCTGGCGAACGCGGCAAGGCCTACGCCAACACGATTGCGGGCGGCGCGCTGCTGTTCGCGCTTACCTATGTCACGCTGGAGATCCGCCGCTTCTACCACGGCCCGATCCTCTCCACCGGGGTGACGACGGGCGCCGAGCAGTACACCTATTCGATCGGCTGGCTCGGCTTCGGCGTGGTGCTGCTCGGCGTCGGCGTCCTCGTCAATTCCGAGCGGGCGCGGCTGGCGTCGGCCGGCGTGATCGCGCTGACGATCCTGAAGGCCTTCGTCATCGACATGTCGACGCTGACGGGCGTCTACCGCGCGCTGTCGTTCATGTGCCTCGGCATCGTGCTGGTCGCGATCGGCTGGCTCTACCAGCGTATCCTGTTCCGGCGGCAGGTCGCACCGCCGCCGGCTCCGCAGACGAGCACGTGAGGATCAGGCCGCGCGAACCGATTCCAGGAATTGCGCGACCTCGACCTTGAGACGGGTGCTGTCCGTCGCCAGCGATTTCGCCGCCGACAGCACCTCGTTCGAGGCCTCGCCGGTCTCGATCGCACCGCGCTGCACGTCGGTGATGTTCGACGAGACCTCCTGCGTGCCGACCGAGGCCTGCTGCACGTTCCGCGAGATTTCCTGCGTGGCCGCGCCCTGCTCTTCGACGGCGGCGGCGATGGCCGCAGCCACCTCGGACAGCCTCTCGATGGTGCCGCCGATTTCCTGGATGGCACTGACCGATTCCTGCGTCGCCGCCTGGATGCCCGCCACCTGCGCCCCGATCTCACCGGTCGCTTTCGCAGTCTGCTCCGCCAGCGCCTTGACCTCGGAGGCGACGACCGCGAAGCCGCGGCCCGCTTCGCCGGCACGCGCGGCCTCGATGGTCGCGTTCAGCGCCAGCAGATTGGTCTGGCCCGCGATGGTGTTGATGAGCTCGACGACGTCGCCGATGCGGGACGCCGCCTGCGACAGCGCGTTGACGCGGTCGTTGGTCCGCGTCGCCTGCTCGACGGCCTCCGCGGCCATTCGCGCTGAATCCTGCACGCGCCGGCTGATCTCGGTGATGGAGGACGACAGCTCCTCCGAAGCGGATGCCACCGCCTGGACGTTGGTCGAGGCTTCCTCGGAGGCGGCTGCGACGACGGTCGCGAGTTCCTGTCCGCGCTGCGCAGTGTTGGTCAGCGTCGACGCGGAGGCCTCGAGCTCGGTCGAGGCCGAGGAGACGGTGCCGACGACCTCGCCGATCATGGCTTCGAATTTGCGGGTAATGGCGTCGACGCGGCGGCCACGTTCGATCTTGGCTTCGGCGTCGCGCGCAGCGGCCTCGTCGGCGCCCTTCTTGGCGATCAGCGCCTCCTTGAAGATCTGGAGCGCATCCGCCATCGAGCCGATCTCGGTCCGCTCGCCGCGATGCGGCACCTCGGCCGAAAGGTCGCCCTCGCCGAGCGACTGCATCGGGCGGATGATTGAGGCAATGCCACGAGAAACGTCGCGCACGAGATAATAGGCGGCACCGATCGCGATCACGACCGAGAACACGATGATGCCGACCAGCACGCGGAAGATCATGGCGTAACTGTCGGCGGCCTGCTTCGTCTCCAGCTCGGCGCCCCGGTTGTTGAGCTCAATGCCCTTCTGGAGCAGGGGGTCGGCGGCCTGGGCCATCTTCGCGACCTTGGTCTGCAATAACTCGTTGGCGTCGGCCGGGAAACGTCCAACGCCCTTGCGCGACAGCGCCATCACGTCCTGCACGCCGTTCAGATACTCACCCCACGCCTTGGTCCATTGCCCGTAAAGCGAGCGCTCCTCGGCGGTGGTGATCAGCGGCTCATAGACCTTGCGGGTCTGGTCGATGCGCTCGCGCAGCGAGGCGAGGCGCTTCTCGGCGGCGTCCTTACCCTCAACGGTGTCCTGCATCAGATGCAGGCGAAGCGCGACGCGCAGCTCGTTGATGTCCGCGCGAAGCGAGCCGAGCGCGCGCACGCTGGGCAGCCAGCTCTCCGCGATCTCGACCGTGTGGGAATTGATGTTCTGCATGGTGCCGATCGCCGTCACGCCGACACCGGCGAGCGAAAGAACGAGGACAGACAGCACGGCCAGAAGCTTGAAGACGATCGACAGTTTCGACATCACGACAAATCCCGATGATACCTAGCAACGCGCAAATCACCTGCGCCGCGATCGCCATGACGATGGCGAGACGGAGGTCAGTTCAACAATGCTGGCTGGTTCTTATCCCGTGAGATTGCGCCCATAGTTGCAAACAGGCGTTAACAGGAACCTACGTAAAACTACGGGACGGCCCTGACAGTCATTATTTCTCCTGCAACCATCTGTTGCAGCTGCCCAGCCACCTCATACTGCGACGCGAGCGAGACCGCTTGCGCCGCAACATACGAGCGAGGCGGCCGCGGTCACGCCGCCCGCACCGACTCCAGGAAGCGCGCGACCTCGCTCTTCAGCCGATTGCTCTCCTGCGAGAGCGATTGCGCTGCCGAATGCACCTGCGCCGAGGCAGCCCCGGTTTCGCCTGCGCCGCGCTGGACGTCGCCGATATTCGCCGAGACTTCGGAGGTGCCGTGCGCGGCGTGCTGGATGTTGCGGGAGATCTCCTGCGTGGCGGCGCCCTGCTCCTCGACCGCGGCGGCGATGGTCGACGAAATCTCCGACATCCGCGCGATGGTGTCGCCGATCTCCTTGATCGCTCCGACCGAGTCTTGCGTCGCGCTCTGGATCGCACCGATGTGCTGGCCGATCTCGCCCGTGGCTTTCGCGGTCTGCTCGGCGAGCGCCTTCACTTCGGTCGCGACTACGGCAAAGCCCTTGCCGGCTTCGCCCGCCCGCGCCGCCTCGATCGTCGCGTTGAGCGCCAGCAAATTGGTCTGGCTGGCGATGGTGTTGATCAGCTCGACCACGTCGCCAATGCGGGAGGCGGCCCTGCTCAGCTCGGCGACGCGCGCATTGGTGCGCTGGGCCTGCCCGACCGCAACGTCGGCGACACGCGCCGATTCCTGCACCTGACGGCTGATCTCGGAGATCGAGCAGGTCATTTCCTCACTCGCGGAAGACACCGACTGCACATTGGCGGAGGCCTCTTCGGAGGCGGTCGCCACGGCGGTGGCAAGCCCGTTGCCGCGCTCGGCGGCCTGCGTCAGCGTGTTCGAGGAGGCCTCGAGCTCGGTTGCCGCCGACGACACGGTTTCGATGATCTCGCCGACCGCGCCTTCGAAATTGTCTGCGAGCCGTTGCATGTCGGCCTTGCGCTGCTGGCGCCCGCGCGCCTCAGCTTCGACCTGCTCGGTGCGCAGCCGCTCGGCCTCCGCCATGCTGGTCCTGAACACCTCGACGGCACCGGCCATCTCGCCGATCTCGTCCCTGCGTCCGATGCCGGGAACGGAAATCGAAAGCTCGCCGCGCGCAAGCCGCGTCATCGCACCGACCATGCCGGCAAGCGCCTTCGAGATCGAACGTCCCAGAAGGAAGCCGACCGCAGCGAGCACGACGACGGTGACGCCGAAAGCGACCATCATCCACAGACGTACGGCATCACGGGTCGCGGCCTCGGCGGCATCAGCGCGCTTGTGCATGGCCTCGACGGCGCTCCGCGCCTCCGCCATGACGGGCTCGAGCTCGCGAAACGTCTTCATCATGCTGGCATCGAGGGCCGCAGTTTGCTGCGCGGTCTCCGCCCAGGAAGCGAACTCGGACTGGTATTTCTGCAGCTTGGCCGTGATGTCGTTCATCACCGCCATAGGGACTGCGACGACCTCTATCGCCTTGGAGAATTCGGCTGCGGCCTTCTTCATCTCGACAGTGTATTTTTGATCGCGCCGCAGCATGAAGTCCTTCTCGTGCCGGCGCATCATCAGCATCCAGCTCGTGGTCCTGGGATCGTCGATCTCCTTGAGCTTGGCCTCGATGTCGTGCACCGCGGCGCGGAGCGAGCCGGACAGGCCCAGCGTCTCGTTCAGGCCGAGCCGGGTCTCCGCGGCCACCAATTTGCCGAAGTCCGACGCGTATCGCTTGAAGCCGTCCTGGGCCTGCTTCATCCGGTCGGACAGCGCACTCATGCCGCCGGCCGCCATCAGCCGCTCGACCTCGTCGAAATCGCGATTGATCGGGCCGATCAATTCGGCATGCGCCTTGGCGTAGCTCTCGTTGCGGCGCTGCTGAAAGTTCTTCTCATTGCGGCGGGCCTCCAGCATCTCGATCGAGAGCTGCTTTTCCAGATCGGCGATCGCACGAGCCCGGTTGGCAACTTCGCGGGACGTGTCCTGGGAGAGGCTGCCGATCTCATAGATCGCGCCGAAGGCGACCAGACCGACCAGGCCGAACAGTCCGATCGCCATAACCTTGTGGGTCAGACGGATGGAAAGGCCGCTCATGAATGTGCTCCAAACGATCGATACGCAATACAAGGAGGGCGACTCGGCACCCGGAATATTGCGGAGATCATGACTGCATCGGTTTTCCGGAAGGTTAACCGTGCGGCTCTTCGCGCTGCGGAACGCATGCGAACCACCGTGCGTCTTCGCGCGATGGTTGCAGTCGGCGGATGATTGATGGAGGCGGCCGGGTCAGGCGGCGCGCACGGTGCCGAGGAACTTGCCGACCTCAAGCTTGAGGCGGTTGCTGTCGCCGGACAATGACTGCGCGGCTGCCAGCACCTGCGACGATGCCGAGCCGGTCTCGCTCGCGCCGCGCTGCACGTCGGTGATGTTGGACGACACCTGATGGGTGCCTTCCGCGGCTTGCTGCACGTTGCGGGAAATCTCCTGCGTCGCCGCGCCCTGCTCCTCGACGGCCGCCGCGATGGCCGAGGAGATCTCCGACAGTTTCTCGATGGTGTTGCTGATGTCCCTGATGGCACCGACCGAATGCTCGGTCGCGCTCTGGATGCCGGCGATCTGCTGGCCGATCTCACCGGTCGCCTTCGCGGTCTGCTCGGCCAGCGCCTTGACCTCGGAAGCGACCACCGCGAAGCCGCGGCCGGCCTCGCCGGCACGTGCCGCCTCGATGGTCGCATTGAGCGCCAGCAGGTTGGTCTGGCCCGCGATGGTGTTGATCAGCTCGACCACGTCGCCGATCCGCGTCGCGGCCTTCGACAGTTCGCTGACGCGCTCAGTCGTGGTGCGCGCTTGGCCGACGGCCTCGCTTGCCACACGCGCGGATTCCTGCACTTGCCTGCTGATCTCCGTAATCGAAGACGACAGCTCTTCCGTTGCCGACGCCACCGACTGCACGTTGGTCGAGGCTTCCTCCGAGGCTGCTGCAACCACGGTCGTGAGCTGTTGCGTGCGCTCGGCGGTCGAGGTGAGCGTCGTGGCCGACGCTTCGAGCTCGGTCGAGGCCGACGACACCGTTCCGACGATCTCGCCGACGGCGCCTTCGAAACTGTCGGCAAGCTTGCGCATCTCGGTCTTGCGCTGCTCGGCCGCGATCTGGTCCTGCCGCATCTTGGCTTCCGCTTCCTCGCGCGCCTTCTGCTCGGATACGGTCTTGAATTTTTCGACGGCACCGGCAACGCCGCCGACCTCGTCCTTGCGGCCGAGGCCCGGCAGCACCACGGCGAAGTCGCCGCCGGCGAGCTTCTCCATCGCGGCGGTCAGCGCGCGCATGGGACGGGCAATGCTGAAGATCGAGAAGACGCAGGCGCCGATCAGGACGAGCGCGACCAGCACGCCTGCGATGAATGACGTCCGCGCAACGGACGCAGCCTCTGCTTCCGCAGCCGTGCGCGCCTCTGCACTCTTCTGCTTGGCGAAGTTGGTGATCTCGTCTGCAAGTCCCGATATTTCCGCGTTGATCGGAGCCAAACTCTCCTTGCGGATGCGGTCGACCTCAGCGGTCAGCTTTGCCAATTGCGTCGCCGCTTCGCCGTCCTTCTTCGACTCGAGCGCGAGCTCCTGCTTGCGGATCGCCTCGATCTGCTGCTCGCCCTTCTGGAAGTTGCCGATCAACACTGTCAGCCGGTCGATACGCTTGTGGTTCTCCGGCGATTGCGAGAGCCTTGCCATTTCACCGGAGAACTTCAGGGCCGCCGTCTGCCGGTCGTTGAAATAGCTGGCGGCCTTCTGCATCTCGGTCGGCGAGCTCGACGTCAGGATGTCGCGAATCCCGATCTGCATCCCCCGCACCGACGCCTTCGCTTCCGCGGCGTTTTGCGCGATCGCCTGCTGTCCTGATGCTCCATTGCTGAGCTTCTGGACCTCGGCACCTCCGCTCATCTGGAGGAGGATCATCAGCGCGACGAGCGCGATGGTCAGCGCCGAGGTGATGGCGAGCTTGGTGCCAATTCGCAGATTCTGAATGAACATCATCGAAAACATCCTCGGGATACGCAATGCCGCGACGAAGCGCGTGAACAGCCGGGAGACTAGTCTGCGAACTTTCCATTAACGTTAAGTGCGAGGCGACACGGCTTAGGTAGAAATACTGAATATGCCGCTTAAACTGCGGATTCCCGCAACCATCCCGCGCAATCGAAACACACCTCGCGAATTCGCGGAGGTGACGTGGTTGACGTCGATCCTTTGCGCGGACGCAGCATCGCTTCGCAGACGGAGTCGATCTCGCGTTCGGCTTGCAACTGCGCGCGATGCCGCTGTCAGGCGGCGCGCACGGTGTCGAGGAATTTGCCGACCTCGAGCTTGAGGCGGTTGCTGTCGCCGGATAGCGACTGCGCCGCCGCCAGCACCTGCGAGGACGCCGATCCGGTCTCGCCCGCGCCGCGCTGCACGTCGGTGATGTTGGACGAGACCTGATGGGTGCCTTCCGCCGCCTGCTGCACGTTGCGGGAAATCTCCTGCGTCGCCGCGCCCTGCTCCTCGACGGCCGCCGCGATCGTGGACGATATCTCGGACAGCTTTTCGATGGTGTTGCTGATGGCGCTGATGGCGCTGACCGAGTCCTGCGTCGCTGCCTGAATGCCGGAAATCTGCTGGCCGATCTCGCCGGTCGCCTTCGCGGTCTGCTCGGCGAGCGCCTTGACCTCGGAAGCCACCACGGCAAAGCCGCGGCCGGCCTCACCGGCGCGCGCCGCCTCGATGGTGGCATTGAGCGCCAGGAGGTTGGTCTGGCCGGCGATGGTGTTGATCAACTCGACGACGTCGCCAATGCGAGCCGCCGCCTTGGACAACTCGCCGACACGGTCGGTCGTGGTTCGGGCCTGGGTTACCGCCTCGCTCGCGACCCGCGCCGATTCCTGCACCTGTCGGCTGATCTCGGTGATCGAAGATGACAGCTCTTCCGTTGCAGAGGCAACCGACTGCACGTTGGTCGAGGCCTCCTCGGAGGCCGCAGCCACCATCGTCGTCAACTCCTGTGCACGCTCCGCCGTCGAGGTCAGCGTCGAGGCCGAGGCTTCGAGCTCCGTCGCGGCGGAGGAGACGGTATCGACGATCTCGCCAACGGCGGCTTCGAACCCGTTTGCGAGCTTGTGCATCTCCGCCTTGCGTTGCGCGGCTGCGGCCTGGTCCTGCCTGATCTTGGCCTCGGCTTCCTCGCGCGCCTTTTGCTCGGATACGATCTTGAATTTCTCGACGGCTGCGGCGACGCCGCCAACCTCGTCCCTGCGGCCGAGCCCGGGCAGCACCACGGAGAAATCGCCGCCGGCAAGCTTGTCCATGGCGACGGTGAGCGCGCTGATCGGCCGCGCGATGGTCAGGAAGGACATCAGCCACGAACCAATGAGGACGAGCACGGCGCACGCGCCAACTACCATGCCGAGACGCTCGCTCGCGGCCGTTTCCGCCGCCGCGACGCTGATCTCTTCGTCGCTTCTGTGCTTGGCGAAATCGGCTATCTCACTCGTCAACGTGTCGAGCTGTGCGGCGATCGGCAGCGTCACCTCACGGGCCAGGCGCGCGCCTTCCTCGGAAATCTTGGCGGCGCGGGCCGGATCCGTAGCCGCCAGGGCGAGGGCCTCGCTGCGAACAGAGGCGCTCTGCAGCGCGCCCTTCGCATAGTCCGCAGACAAGCTCTTGAGCTTTTCCATACGCGCGCGATTTTCCGCGGAGTGCGTCAGCTTGAGCATGGCATCGACGGCGCCGTTCAGCGATTTCGACCGCTCGGCCAGAGCCTCGCTCGCTTTTTGCAATTCACTCGGATTGTTGGCGAGACGGATATCTCGAGTGGCCAGCTGCATGCCGCGCACCAAAAGCTTGGCTTCCATCGCGTCCCGCGCCAGCTCCTGTTGTCCGAAGGCGGCCTGGTTGGAACGGCGGATATTGCCGTTGCCGCTGATCTGGCCCGCGATCATGGCGACGACAAGAACAATGCCGAACGCCGAAGCGATCGCCAGTTTGGTACCGATCCGCAAATTCTGAACGAGGCTCAACATGGGGGCACGCTTTCCTGAGAAATGCACAGCCAAATCATTGTCGGCCGCCCTGGCGTTGATCGCCCTTGCCCAAAAAGTAAGCGACAGCCATTCCAATCCGGTTAACAACGACTGCCGTGGAAATACGGGATCGGCGAGAAAACACCTTGAAATTCAGCACGGTACGCGCACTTAACAAGTTAATCACACGCAGTGATAGGAATGCCAGGCGATGCGCACGGTGCCGAGGATATCCGCCGCGATGGCCGCGCGCTCGCCCCGGAGATCAGTCGATGCGGTTGGGAAGCGGGTGGCTCTCGCCGACGAGACTGATACGAAAGACCGGCTTCTTGTTCTCGTCGAGCAGCTCCATGCGCCATTCGGCGTTCGGCTTCAGGCTGCGCGAGATGGCGCCGAGCAAATTGGCACAGACCTCGGTCATCTCGGTCCAGGCCGCGGCGCGATCCTCGAACTCATATGGCTGATCGGCAGCGCCGGAATAGCGGCCCGTGCTGATACGGAAGAAGTACAGCGACATCGTTGAAACCCTTTTATCGGGCCGCGCCCCCCGGCCGTACGCAAACTGGGACGCGAACAGCTACCAACGCATGAAAGCCGCCGTCCGTATGACTACGGCGCGGCGGCTTCGTGTTCGATGGCAGCTCTCAACGACAAAGTGCGCGGGCTGTCCTGCGCAGCCAACTCACTGGGTCGAGCGGCGCAGCTCCAGCGGAGCGTCGTTCCCAGCGGGCTCCGATTTGGCTTCCGGCTTCACCGGCTCGAGCCGGCTGCTCTCGACGCGCGGGGTCTCGACGCGCGCAGCGACTTCGGTGTTGGTCGCGCCGACCGAACCCGTGTGTTCCGAGGTGCGCAGCGAGCGCGGCCGTGCGGCGGCGCGCGCCATCAGCATCTGGTTGCCGCCCTGGTGATGGAAGTCGCAATAAGCGAAGCCCATCCCCGACACCGAGCCGCGGAAACTGCGATCGTCGGTCTTTTCGAGGTTGAAACAGGGCTCGAACGGAATGCCCTTGATCGAGGCGCAGACGTTCTGGCCGCGAATCTGAAGCGTGTTGCCGGGCAGGCGGAGATGTTTCACCGGACCTGCGCCGGAGAACTGCACGGCGCCGGCGGCGCCGAGGTCGTCCATGATGCGGCCCGCGCCGCGGGTGCCGTCAAAACAGGTGAAAGCAAACACCTTCCCGGCGACGAAGCGGCGCGCCTCGTCGGCGTTCATGCTTCCAGCAATGGCCGGCGCCAGCGTCGCTGCCGCCGTGACCGCCCCCAACACAATACGCGCAAGCATGCTCAACTCCGAACCAACCCGCAGCGGGCTATGCCTTATCTCTTTACCCGCTGCTTACCATACTAACCATGGCGACATTGAAGCAGCTTGGTTGGTAAAGTCTGAACGACGTTAGACAATTTTTACCACGATGCGACCGCGGACCTGGCCGGCCAGGATTTTCGCGCCCCACTCCGAAACTTCGGAAAGCGGAATTTCGTGAGTAATTTCAGCTAGTTTTGTCCGATCCAGATCGGACGCCAGGCGTTGCCAGGCGGCTTTCCGCGGCTCGATCGGGCACATCACGGAATCGATGCCGAGAAGGCACACCCCGCGCAAAATGAAGGGTGCGACAGAAGACGGCAGGTCCATGCCGCCAGCCAGGCCGCACGCCGCGATCGCGCCGCCGTACTTCGTCATCGACAGGAGATTGGCGAGCGTGGTCGAGCCGACGCTGTCGACGCCACCCGCCCAGCGCTCCTTGGCAATGGGTTTGGCGGCCGCCGACAATTCGTTGCGGTCGATCACCTCAGTCGCGCCGATCTCTTTCAGATAGTCCGCTTCGGACGCACGGCCGGTGGACGCGATGACGTGATAGCCGAGCTTCGAGAGCACGGCGGTCGCAACCGAGCCGACGCCGCCCGCCGCGCCCGTCACCACGACCGGACCGCTCTTCGGCGACACTCCGTGCTTCTCCAGCGCCAGCACGGACAGCATCGCGGTGAAGCCGGCGGTGCCGATCGCCATGGCGTCGCGCGCCGACAAGCCCTGCGGCAAGGCGACCAGCCAGTCGCCCTTCACCCGCGCCTTCTCGGCATAGGCGCCGAGATGGGTCTCGCCCATGCCCCAGCCGGTGCAGACGACCTTGTCGCCCGCCTTCCATTGCGGATGCGAGGACTGCTCGACCGTGCCGGCGAAATCGATGCCAGCAATCATCGGGAAGCGGCGCACCACCGGCGCCTTGCCGGTGAGCGCGAGGCCGTCCTTGTAGTTCAACGTCGACCATTCCACGCGGACGGTGACGTCGCCTTCCATCAGCTCGGCTTCGTCGAACTGCGTGTACTGCGCGGTGGTGCCCTTGTCCGCCTTGTCGATCCGGATCGCCTTGAACGTGGCCACAGCAAAACTCCCTGACTTGTTTCAGGCGATGTTTAGCCGATCAGGCAGGCTGCGCAACCGCCCGCTGGATCGGTTTCTCCACGATCGGAAGATTGATCAGCGCCGAGAGCACGCCGAACAGGATCGAGAGCCACCAGATCGGCGTGTAGGAACCGAACCGCTCGAACACGATGCCGCCGAGCCAGACGCCGAGGAAGCCACCGACCTGATGGCTGACGAAGGCGAAGCCATAGAGGGTGGCGAACCAGCGCGTGCCGAACATCAGTGCGACCAGCGCCGAGGTCGGCGGCACAGTCGACAGCCACGTCAGGCCGGAGATCGCGCCGAACGCAATCGCCGAGAACGGCGTGATCGGGAACGAGATGAAGGCAAGCGTCGCCAGCGCGCGGGTGAAATAGATGGTCGAGAGGATGTAGCGCTTGGGCAGGCTGTTCTGGAGATAGCCGACGCTCAGCGATCCCATGATGTTGAACAGGCCGATCGCCGCGATCACCCAGCCGCCGGTTTGCGTGGAGATGCCGCTATCGACCAGGAAGGCCGGTAGATGCACCGTGATGAAGGCGAGCTGGAAGCCGCAGGTGAAGAAGCCGAGCACCAGCAGCACGTAGGAGCGATGGCCGAAGGCTTCCGCAAGCGCTTTGGTGAAGGTCTGCTCGTCCGCAGGCGCCGTGTTTGCTGTGCTCGCGACCGGCGGCGTCGAGAGCGCCAGCGACAGCGGGATGATCAGCAGCATCAGGAAGCCGAACACGGTGAGCGCCTGCTGCCAGCCGAAATTATCGATCAGTGCCACTCCGATCGGCGCGAACAGGAACTGCCCGAACGAACCCGCCGCAGTGCCGGCGCCGAGCGCAAGGCCGCGCTTCTCCGCCGGCAAGAGCTTGGTGAATGCCGACAGCACCAGATTGAACGAGCAGCCGGCCAGACCGAAGCCGACCATGACGCCAGCGCCGATGTTCAGCGACAGCGGCGTCGAGGAATAGCGCATCAGCAGCAAGCCGCCGGCATAGAGCAGAGCGCCGACGCACATCACCCGGAACAGGCCGAAGCGATCGGCGACCGCGCCGGCGACGGGCTGGCCCAGTCCCCACAGCAAATTCTGGAAGGCGATCGCGAGGCCGAACACGTCGCGGCCCCAGGCATATTCATGGCTCATCGGCTGCACGAAGAAGCCCAGCGCCGAGCGCGGGCCGAAGCCGAGCATCCCGATCGCGCAACCGCAGAGAATGATGATCGCCGGCGTGCGCCACGAGGAGGAACGCGAAACCGGACCGAATTCGCCCATCTGCGTCGACATGGTGTTCCTCGTCTGTCGTTGGCGGATCCGGAATAGGTAGCCGCGGAAGAGGCGTTTAATGCAGATGCATGAAAACCCCAAGTCAAAAATGATTGCGTTCCACGAAGGGCTGCCGCCGGAGCATTGCGTTTCGCCGAGACCTCGCCGGGCGAAGCAAGTCGCGACTTGACGGGAATGTGTGCGGCAGGATCTAGCGGCTCTCTCCGCGGCGTGTTATCTTTGATTTGCTCAGAGTGAGCATATAGAATGATCCACCCGGCCTCTCGGCCGGATTTCTCAGGCTCCTTATATGCTCATCTTGAGTATAACTAACATGTACGGGAGGCTTCGATGCCGCTAACTGGAATTTACGGCCCCGACGACTTTGCCAACCGGCCGCAGGGCCAGGTCATCACCTCGCCCCGGGCCGAGGCGCGAACCGGACCTCCGCTGCCGATGCCTTCGCTGGAATGGACGCCGGAGGTCGAGCGAGCCACTGCGCCGCTTTACGAGCGCGTAAAACATGTGATCCCGCCGATCGAATGGCCGCTGATGGCCCCGACGATCAAGGCGATCAACGAGCTGAAGCAGGCGCGGGGCGCGGTGATCCTCGCGCACAATTACCAGGCGCCGGAGATCTTCCACTGCGTCGCCGACATCGGCGGCGATTCGCTCCAGCTCGCGGTCGAAGCCACCAAGGTGAAGGCCGACATCATCGTCCAGTGCGGCGTGCACTTCATGGCGGAGACGTCAAAACTGCTCAATCCGGACAAGACGGTGCTGATCCCCGATACGCGCGCCGGCTGCTCGCTCGCCGCCAGCATCACCGGCGCCGACGTTCGCCTGCTCCGCGAAAAATTTCCCGGCGTGCCTGTCGTTGCCTATGTCAACACCTCCGCAGAAGTGAAGGCCGAAGTCGATATCTGCTGCACCTCGTCGAACGCGGTGCAGGTGGTCGAGAGCCTCGGCGTGCCGAGCGTGATCTTCCTTCCGGACCGATATCTCGCCACTTACGTGGCCTCGAAGACCGACGTGAAGATCATCGCCTGGAAGGGCGCCTGCGAGGTGCACGAGCGTTTCACTGGCGCCGAGCTGCGCAGCTACCGCGAGGCCGACCCCTCCGTGCAGATCATCGCCCATCCCGAATGCCCACCGGACGTGCTGGCCGAGGCCGACTTCACGGGCTCGACCGCGCACATGATCAACTGGGTGCGCGAGCGGCGGCCGCGGCGGCTGGTGATGATCACCGAATGCTCGATGGCCGACAATGTGCGGGCCGAGCTGCCCGATGTGGAGATGCTGCGCCCCTGCAACATCTGCCCGCACATGAAGCGCATCACGCTCGCCAACATTCTGGAGAGCCTGCTGACGCTTCGTGAAGAGGTCACGATCGATCCCGCGCTCGCGCAACGCGCGCGGCGCTCGGTCGAGCGGATGATCAATTTGAAGAATTAGCACCACACACAGCCGTCGTCCCGGCCTAGTGCGCAATTGCGCACGGGGGGCCGGGACCCATAACCACAGGAAGATGTCGGTACGAAGAACGACGTCGAGCAGCTCAACCAAACAACTCCTGCTGCGGAGTATGGGTCCCGGCCTTCGCCGGGACGACGGTGGAGAACTTGGAGAAAGCTATGACAACAAACAACATCCACGACCTCACCCGCAGCGCCGACGACGTCGTCATCGTCGGCGGCGGTCTCGCCGGACTCTTTTGCGCACTGAAGCTCGCGCCGCGGCCTGTGACGCTGATCTCGGCTGCGCCGCTCGGACAGGGCGCGTCGTCCGCCTGGGCGCAAGGCGGCATCGCCGCGGCCGTGGCCGAGGGCGATACGCCGGAAGCGCACGCCGCGGATACGATCGCGGTCGGCGGCGGCATCGTCGACCAAGCCGTCGCACTGGGGATCGCGCGCGAGGCCGCGCCGCGGATTCACGATCTGCTCGCCTATGGCGTGCCGTTCGACCGCGATCTCGAAGGCAGGCTCGCAGTCGGGCGCGAAGCCGCACACTCGGCGCGGCGCATCGTGCATGTGCGCGGCGATGGCGCGGGCGCCGCCATCATCGCGGCGCTGGGCGATGCCGTGCGACGCACGCCGTCGATCCGACTGATCGAAGGTTTCGTCGCCGAAGCACTGTTGACCGACGACGGCGCCGTCACCGGCCTTCAATTGCGCGCAGCCGGCAATTTCGCCGCACGGCCGATCCTGCTCACCGCGCGCACGGTGGTGCTCGCCACCGGCGGCATCGGCCATCTCTATGCGGTCACTACCAATCCGTGTGAGGCGGGCGGATCCGGCCTTGCGATCGCCGCACGCGTGGGCGCGGTCATTGCAGATCCCGAGTTCGTGCAATTTCACCCCACCGCCATCATGGTCGGCCGCGATCCGGCGCCGCTCGCCACAGAAGCGCTGCGCGGCGAAGGCGCGACGCTGATCAACGGCCATGGCGAGCGCTTCATGGCGGCGCGCCATCCGCTCGCCGAGCTCGCACCGCGCGATATCGTGGCCCGCGGCGTGTTCGCCGAGATCGCGGCCGGGCGCGGCGCCTTCCTCGATGCGCGGCAGGCGCTGGGTGCGCGTTTTGCCGACAAATTCCCGACCGTTCATGCAAGCTGCATCGCCGCCGGCATCGACCCCGCCACGCAGGCCATCCCGATCGCGCCGGCGGCGCACTATCACATGGGCGGCATCGCGGTGGACGATCGCGGCCGCAGCTCGATCGACGGGCTCTGGGCCGGCGGCGAAGTGTCGTCCTCCGGCGCACATGGCGCGAACCGGCTTGCGTCGAATTCGCTGCTGGAGGCCGTGGTCTACGCCGCGCGCATCGCCGACGACATCGCCGGCCGCACCATCCCCTCGCCCGCCCGCCTTTCGGACGTAGTGACGCCGCACGGCGGCGCGCCGGATACTGCGGCCGTGAAGCGGCTGCGAACGCTGATGAGCGCGCATGTCGGCGTGATCCGCGATGGCGATGGGCTTGCGGAAGCCCAGCGCAGCTTTGCCGCGCTCGAACGCGAGGCCACGAGCATCGCGGTCCGCAACATGGCAACGGCAGCCCTGCTCGTGGCGGCCTCGGCCTGGAACCGGCGCGAGAGCCGCGGCGCGCATTTCCGCTCCGACCATTCCGCGGACGTTCCCGCACTCGCGCAACGCACCATGACCATGCTCTCGGCGGCACGCGAGATCGCGGACGGCCTGACCGAACGCCCGACATCACGAATCGCACAACCCATGATCGCCTGATGGAGTTTTCCATGATCACCCCGATCTCTCTGCTCTATCCCGACGCCTTTCTCTCCCCGCTCGCGGTCGACGAGGCCGTGCTGCGTGCGCTCGATGAGGATCTCGGCCGCGCCGGCGACATCACCTCGCTTGCGACGATTCCCGAAGCAACGAAGGCGCAAGCGATCCTGGTCGCACGGCAGTCCGGCGTGATCGCCGGCTTGCCGCTGGCGCTCGCCACCCTGCAAAAGCTTTCGCCCGACATCGAGATACGCGCACATGTTCGCGACGCCGCGCGCGTCACCCGCGGGCAGCAGGTGCTGACGATCTCGGGGCCGGCACGCGCCATTCTCACGGCGGAGCGGACCGCGCTGAATTTCGTCGGCCGCCTGTCGGGCGTTGCGACGCTCACGGCGGACTACGTTGCGCGCACCGAAGGCACCAGGATGCGGATCTGCTGCACGCGAAAAACCACGCCAGGGCTGCGCGCGTTGGAGAAATACGCGGTACGCTGCGGCGGCGGCTTCAATCACCGCTTCGGCCTCGACGACGCGATCCTGATCAAGGACAACCACATTGCGGTCGCCGGCGGCATCCGCCCCGTTCTGGAGCGCGCCCGCGCCCATGCCGGCCATCTGGTCAAGATCGAGATCGAGGTCGACACGCTCCCGCAGTTGCGCGAGGTGCTCGACACCGGCCTTGCCGACGCCGTGCTGCTCGACAACATGGACATTGCGACGTTGCGCGAAGCCGTGGGGCTCAACGCGGGACGCCTCAAACTGGAGGCATCTGGCGGTGTCACCCTGGACTCGATCGCAGCCATCGCGGCGACCGGTGTCGACTACGCCTCATCCGGCGCGCTGACGCATTCGGCGCCGAATTTCGACTGCGCGCTGGATATCGAGGCGTGAGGAGGGCTTCCCTCTCCGTCATGGCCGGGCTTGTCCCGGCCATCCACGCCTTGCAACTCGGTGCAAAGAACGTGGATGCCCGGGACAAGCCCGGGCATGACGAACTCTTGTGAACGACTACCGCCGCTCGGTCGCGCCCATCTCGGCGGAGCTCTTGGCTTCCTGGGTGAGCTCGGCGGAGAGCGCGGCGGTCTGCGCCGGGGTGCCCCAGCTCGGCTCCTCGCTGCCGTCGCCCCAGGCGCGCGGGCGATAGAAGGTGTGCACGCCGGTCTTGTACATCTTCTTCATCTCGGCGACCCAGGACGGGCGTACCCAGTAGGCGTGGTAGTGCGTGGACTTGCCGACCTCGGGCAGCCAGATCTGGCCGTCGAGCATGGCCTTCGAAATCTTTTTCGCACGCTCCCACATCTCGGGCTCGCGGATCACGTCGGCATTGTTGTCGCAGGCGAAGGTGAACTGGCAGGCGAGATGGCGGTGCTTGTTCTGATAGACCGCGCCGCACACGGTGTCCGGATATTTGCCGGAGAACACGCGGTTCATCACCACCTGCGCAACCGCCATCTGTCCGCGCACGGCCTCGCCGCGGGACTCGAAATAGACGGCTTCTGCGAGGCATTTTTCAGACTTCGCGCGCGACTTGTCGTCGAGTGCGAGCCGCTCCGCCGGCGATCTGGCGCGCTGGTTGTCGACGTTGACTTCGCCCTTCGGCGCGACGCTCTCGCCGCTCTCGATATCCTTCGCAATCTCTTCCGTCGGCGGCGACAGCGAGGCCGTCACCTTCATGTCGGGGTCGGGCATCACGATCAGCGGCTCGGCACCGGGCTGCCAGCTCTCGATGCTCTCGACATTGCCGCCGAGCGAGGAGCTGCCGAAGAACAGGTTCGAGGTCTTGACGCGGAATGGATCGCGCGGCGGTGCAGCCGGAATGGTCGCCTGCTTCAGCGCTTCGAGCGGTTGGAGCGCGAGCGAGCGCGCAGCATCACTGGCTTGTGGCGCATTGGTGTATTGCGGCAGCGGCGGCGCGCGCAGCGCTTCCGCGAGTTCGGGATCGAGCGCGGCCGCGGACTCCGGCGACATCGCCTGTGGCAGCGCGACGGTCTTGGCGCCGAACACCGAGCTGTTCGACGTCGCGGGATCTTCCTGCGCGGGCGCTGCCGTCGGCGCGCCCGCTTCGGGAGCCTGCGGCGGTGTGATCGTTGCGAGGCGATCACCCTTCATGGAGCGATCGACCTTGGGAAAATCGGCGGCCTGGTAGCGCGGCGGCGCCTGAAGCGCCGGATTGCGGCTGATCGCGCCCGTGACGTCGCGGCCGTCGAGGCTCGCGAGGCGAACCATCGCGCTCTGCGGAGCCGAAGTGCCGATCGGCCGGGAAAAACTGTAGGTGGCGAGCTGTATGGAGGACGCAGCAGAGAACACCTGCTTCTGCCAGCGCTCCGCGACGCCGGGTTGGCGCGCCAGCAGCGAGGCAATGTCCTGATAGCCGGTCTCTCTCGGCATCAATGCGAAGATGCAGAGACCGATGCCGAAGGACGCGAACCGCGCGCCCTTCGGATGGTTACGCAACAAAAACATCGATACGCTCACGCTACGCTTACGCTAGAAAAATCGAGCCGCAGTGCATCCGTGCAATTCGATCTTTATCGTGAGTATCTAATTTAGGTTGCCGGGGCGTTAATCGGCGTTGCGCATGCGGCACACGCAAGCAATCGCAGGTGTTTTCACGGGGTGATGATGCGCGTTGGTAAATGCGCCCTGACGCGACGGGGTAAACAATTGGTCAACGCGAATGGTGAAGGAACTCTTGCGCCCACGTATCATTACGGGACGGGCGATGAGTTCCCGGTGTTGCGCGATGCGCTTCCACATCACCGCTGTCATGCCCCGACTTGATCGGGGCATCTCGTGCGCCGCGGCTTCTTGCTTCTATCATTGCTGTCTCGGCGCACTGGATCGCCCGGTCAAGCCGGGCGATGACAGTGAGTGTGTGGTGATCGCGTGCAACGATCTCGTCATTGCGAGCGCGGCGAAGCCATGACGGTGTGGAAAGAGCGTCGCCCCAAATGAAAAGAGGCGGGGTTTTGCCCCGCCTCTTTCGCTCTCAACATTTCAACTCGTCGCTTACGCCTGGCTCGCCACGGCCTTGCCGAGCGCGGCCTGCGCCGCTGCCAGGCGCGCGATCGGCACGCGGTAGGGCGAGCACGACACGTAGTCGAGCCCGATATTGTGGCAGAAGGCGACGGAGGCGGGATCGCCGCCGTGCTCGCCGCAGATGCCGACCTTGAGCGAGGCACGCGTCTTGCGCCCGCGTGCGACGCCGATCTTGACGAGCTCGCCGACGCCTTCCTGGTCGAGCGCGACGAAGGGATCGATCGGCAGGATGCCCTTGGACACGTAGGTCCCGAGGAAGCTCGCGGCATCGTCACGGCTGATGCCGTACGTCGTCTGCGTGAGGTCGTTGGTACCGAACGAGAAGAACTCGGCACTCTCTGCAATCTCGGCCGCGAGCAGGCAGGCGCGCGGCAGCTCAATCATGGTGCCGACCTGATAGGTAAGCTTGGTGTTGGTGTCGCGCATCACCGCCTTCGCGGTGGCATCAATCCGCGCCTTGACGAGGTCGAGCTCCATCTTGGTGGCGATCAGCGGCACCATCACCTCGAGGCCGACGGCCTTGCCGGTGCGCTTCTCGGCCTCGACCGCGGCTTCGAAGATCGCGCGCGCCTGCATCTCGGCGATTTCGGGATAGGCGATCGCGATACGGCAGCCGCGGAAGCCGAGCATCGGATTGAACTCCGACAGCTCGCGCGCGCGGTCGGCCAGACGCCGCGGGTCGGTGTTCATGGCGCGCGCCACTTCCTCGACCTCGGCATGGGTGTGCGGCAGGAACTCGTGCAGCGGCGGATCGAGCAAACGGATCGTGACGGGCAGGCCCTTCATGATCTCGAACAGCTCGACGAAGTCGGCGCGCTGCATCGGCAGCAGTTTTGCCAGCGCGGCGCGGCGCGACTGCTCGTCCTCGGAGAGGATCATCTCGCGCACCGTGCGGATGCGCGTCTCCTCGAAGAACATGTGCTCGGTACGGCAGAGGCCGATGCCTTCCGCGCCGAACTTGATCGCGGTGTGCGCGTCCTCCGGCGTGTCCGCGTTGACGCGCACGCCGATCTTGCGGACCTGGTCGGCCCACGTCATCAGCGTGCCGAACTCGCCGGACAACTCGGGCTCGATCATCGGCATGCGGCCGGCGAGCACCTGGCCGAGCGAGCCGTCGATGGTGATGACGTCGCCGGTCTTGAAGGTGCGCGAGCCGATGCTCATGGTGCCGCGGCCGTAATCGACGCGGATGGTGCCGCAGCCGGAGACGCAGGGCTTGCCCATGCCGCGCGCGACCACCGCAGCATGCGAGGTCATGCCGCCGCGGGTGGTCAAAATGCCTTCGGCGGCGTGCATGCCGTGGATGTCTTCGGGGCTGGTCTCGATCCGGACCAGAATCACCTTGCGACCGTCGGCCTGAAGCTTGGCCGCTTCGTCCGAGGAGAACACGATCTCGCCGGAGGCCGCACCCGGCGAGGCCGGCAGGCCGGTCGCGATCACGTCGCGCTTGGCGTTGGGGTCGATGGTCGGATGCAGCAGCTGGTCGAGCGAGGCGGGGTCGATCCGCGTCACCGCTTCCTTCTTGGTGATCAGGCCCTCATTGGCGAGTTCGACCGCGATGCGCAGCGCCGCTTTCGCGGTGCGCTTACCGCCGCGGGTCTGGAGCATCCAGAGCTTGCCCTGCTCGACTGTGAACTCCATGTCCTGCATGTCGCGGTAGTGCTTCTCGAGCAGCGTGTAGATCCGCGTCAGCTCCTTGAAGGCCTCCGGCATCGCCGCTTCCATCGACGCCTTGTCGGAGCCCGAGTCCTTCCGCGCTTCCTCGGTGATGTCCTGCGGCGTGCGGATGCCCGCGACCACGTCCTCGCCTTGCGCGTTGATCAGGAACTCACCGTAGAGCTTGCTCTCGCCGGTCGAGGGATTGCGCGTGAAGGCAACGCCGGTCGCCGAGGTCTCGCCCATGTTGCCGAACACCATGGCCTGCACGTTGACCGCCGTGCCCCAGGATTCCGGAATGTCGTGCAGCCTGCGATAGGTCACCGCGCGCGCGTTCATCCAGGATGAAAACACCGCGCCAATCGCGCCCCAGAGCTGGTCGTGCGGATTCTGCGGAAAATCCTTGCCGGTTTCGCGCGCGACCGCGTCCTTGTACTTGCCGACCAGATCGACCCAGTCGTCGGCGGTGAGATCGGTGTCGAGCGTGTAGCCCTGGCTGTCCTTGAAGGTGTCGAGGATTTCCTCGAAATGATGATGCTCGAAGCCGAGCACCACATCCGAATACATGGTGATGAAGCGGCGATAGCTGTCATAGGCGAAGCGGCGATCGCCCGACAGTTCCGACAGCGCTTCCACGGTCTCGTCGTTGAGGCCGAGATTGAGCACCGTGTCCATCATGCCCGGCATCGAGGCGCGGCCGCCGGAGCGCACGGAGACGAGCAGCGGGTTCCTGGAATCGCCAAAGATCTTGCCGGTCAACTTGCCGACATGGTCGAGCGCCTTCTCAACCTGCGACTGCAATTCCTTCGGGTAGGATTTGTCGTGCGCGTAGAAATAGGTGCAGACCGAGGTCGGGATGGTGAAGCCCGGAGGCACCGGCAGGCCGAGATTGGCCATCTCGGCGAGGTTGGCGCCCTTGCCGCCGAGCAGGTCGCGCATCTCCGCTTTGCCCTCGGCCTTGCCGTCGCCGAACGTGAACACCCACTTGCCGGCCTTGGCCGTAACAGGCGCGACCTTGGTTGGCGCAGCCTTGCTCGGTGCCGGCTTCACGGCGGCCTTCGGCGCAACCGGCTTGGTCGGTGCCTTTGAAACGGCCTTGGCGGCAGGCTTCACAGCCGGCTTGGCAGCGGCTTTCGCAGCGACCTTGGCAGCGGCCTTGACCGCCGGCTTCGGGGCGCTCTTGGCAAGGGCCTTGCGAGCTGCCGGCGCGGCTTTCGCCTTGGCGGAGGACTTTGATTTCGCTGGTATTTTCGAGGCGGCTTTGGCCATAGCTTGCACACAACCTGCGAGAGGAATGGGTAATTGCGCGCCTTACACCACTTTGGGCAGGTCGGCGCAAGTCGAAGAGTTCCGGAGAATGAAGGCCTAGAGATGGAGCCACTTCAACAATCCGAGCCCGATCGCACCATTTATGATGAGAAAAATCGCGACGATCAGGTTGAGGAGGCGCGGCATGATCAGAATGAGCACACCCGCTAGCAGCGACAGGATCGGCGAGATGTGAGCGACGGTGATGTGCATGAACTTTCTTTCCGTGGGGTGGGGGCGAATCGCGGCGGGATCATAGCGGACTGGGTTCCGCGGGTAGAGACGCACTGGGGACGCACGAGTTCCCGGCTTCGCGAAAACTGCCCGAAAATGCCGCGAATGCGGCAGGCGTTTTCCGGAACATCGCGAAGACGCATGCATTGGCAACCGGTCGCGCCATTGGCGCTTCCCGAAAACCTTCTCGAAGGAGTTGCCCATGCGGAACAGGATCCTTGCTCTTGCAGCGCTCGCGGCCGCGATCGGCTCGCCCCTTGCGGCGCAGGCGCAAAGCGGCGTCACGGTGGGACGTGCGCCCGTCGTCGTCGACAGCAGCCCGACCATTGCGGTCGAACAGCGGCCGGCTTTCCGCGACTATGTCGTCGAACAACGCGTGCCGGCTTTCCGTATCCCGGATCGCGTGGTGGTCGGTGCCACCTTACCCGAAAGCGGCGTCACCTATTATGACGTGCCGCAACGTTTCGGCGCCACCACCTATCGCTACACCGTCGTGAACGGCGAGACCGTGCTGGTCGAGCCGCGCTCGCGGCGCATCGTCGAGGTGATGGACTAGCGCTTTCAAGGATCGACTAGATGTCCGGCGCGTCAAATCAGGCTGGCGCGCATCGCGTAGTCGGACATCAGGCCCCGCCCGGTTCTCCCCCCGCCGGGCGGGGCTTTTGTGCAGTGTGTGCGTGCTCTCGTGTCCCCGACGCGACGCAACGCGTGGCGTTGCGGCGCAGAGCCGGGACCCAGAATCGTTTTTGCGGCGGCATGGGCCCCGGCTCTGCAGCGCACCGCTAAGAAGCGCTGCACTGCGTCCGGGGCACGAGAGCGTTCAATCCTGGATCTTCGAGAAATCCGCCACCGCACGCGTGGCGCTGCGGATCTCGTTGAGCAGCTTCAGGCGGTTCTCGCGCACCTTCGCATCGTCGTCGTTGACGCGCACCTTCTCGAAGAACGCATCGACCGGCGGACGCAGCTTTGCCATCGCGCTCATCGCGGCGGCAAAGTCTTCCTTGGCGACCGCAGCGCTTGCTTCCGCCGTTACCTCGCCGATCGCCTTCGCCAGCGCCTTCTCTTCGGCGAGGCCATAGAACGCAGCATCCGGCGCGCCGTCGAAGCTGCGCTTGTCCTTCTTCTCCTCGATGCCGAGGATGTTGCTGGCGCGCTTGATGCCGGCGAGCAGGTTCTTGCCGTCGTCGGACTCCAGGAATTTGCCGAGCGCCTCGACGCGACGAACGATCATCAAGAGATCGTCCTGACCGCCGAGCGCGAACACGGCGTCGACGAGATCATGCCGCGCGCCCTGCTCGCGGAGTTGGACTTTCAGGCGGTCGGCGAAGAAAGCGAGCAGGTCGCTCGGAAGCTTCTGCGCATCGGCAGGCTTCAAGGACAAGCCGGCGAGTGCTGACGCTGCCATCTTCATGAGCGACAGACGCAGTGCGTTCTCGGCGATCAGCCTGATGACACCCAGCGCCGCACGGCGCAGCGCATACGGGTCCTTGCTTCCGGTCGGCTTCTCATCGATGGCCCAAAAGCCAACGAGCGTGTCGAGCTTGTCGGCGAGCGCCACCGCAACACTGACCGGATCGGTCGGCACACGATCAGCGGGGCCTTGCGGCTTGTAGTGCTCCTCGCAGGCGGCGGCGACGGAGGCGTCCTCGCCTTGGGCCAGCGCGTAGTACTTTCCCATCAGGCCCTGCACCTCGGGAAATTCGCCGACGACTTCCGTCAGCAAATCCGCCTTGGCCAGGTGCGCGGCGCGCGTCGCCTTGGCGACATCGGCACCGACCAGCGGCGCGATCTCGGCGGCCAGACGCTCGATCCGCTTGATGCGCGCGGCCTGGGTGCCGAGCTTCTCGTGGAACACGATCTGCTCGAACTTCGGCAGGCGATCCTCGAGCCTAGTCTTCAGGTCCGTCTCATAGAAGAACTTCGCATCCGACAAGCGCGGCCGGATCACGCGCTCGTTGCCGGCGACGATGGTCTTGCCGCCGTCCGGTGCCTCGATGTTGGCAGTGAGGACGAATTTGTTGGTCAGCTTGCCGGTCTTGGAATCCCTGACGACGAAGCATTTCTGGTTGTTGCGGATGGTGGCGCGGATCACTTCTTCCGGGATCGCGAGATATTCCGCTTCGAACGATCCCATCATGACGACCGGCCATTCGACCAGGCCGGACACCTCGTCCAGCAGCGCCTGGTCCTCGACCAGTTCGAACCCTTGCGCGAACGTCAGCTGCTTGGCGTCGGCAAAGATGATGTCCTTGCGCGCCTGCGGATCGAGGATGACCTTGGCCGCCTTCAGCTTCGCTTCGTAGTCCTCGAAGCGGCGCACGGAAATCGCGCCAGGTGCCATGAAGCGATGGCCGTAGGTGGTCTGGCCGGTCTCGATGCCATCCACCGAGAATTTTACGACATCGGGCTCTTCGGTCTCGGGCCCGAACGTCGCGGTGATCGCGTGCAGCGGGCGCACCCAGCTCAGCGATCCCGGTTTTCCGGAGCGCGCGCCCCAGCGCATCGATTTCGGCCAGGGGAAGGTACGGATGATCACGGGCAGGATTTCCGCGAGCACGTCGATCGCATCGCGGCCGGGCTTCTCGATCAGCGCGATGTAGAAGTCGCCCTTGGGGTCGCGCTGGATCTTGGCCTCATCCAGCGACGTCAAACCCGTCGCTTTCAGGAATCCCTGCACGGCCGCATCGGCCGCGCCGATTTTTGGGCCGCGGCGTTCGGTCTTCAGATCGGGCTGGCGCGCGGGGATGCCGTGCACGGTCAGCGCAAGGCGGCGCGGCGTCGCGAACGCCTTTGCGCCTTCGTAGACGAGTCCTTCGGCGACGAGCTTGTCGGTGACCATGCGGCGCAGATCGTCCGCCGCCTTGGCCTGCATGCGCGCGGGGATTTCTTCGGAGAACAGTTCCAGCAAAAGATCGGGCATCAGGCCGCTCCACCGGCTTCGGTGTGTATCCAGGCCTCGCCGCAAGCCTTTGCCAGTTCGCGCACGCGAAGAATGTAGCTCTGCCGCTCCGTCACCGAGATCACGCCGCGCGCGTCGAGCAGGTTGAAGACGTGGCTCGCCTTGATGCACTGGTCATAGGCCGGCAGCGACATCAGATGCGCCTCGCGCTTGCTATCCTTCCAACCCGCGTCCAGATATTTCCTGCAGGCGGCTTCCGCCATCTTGAACTGCTCGAACAGCATCGCGGTGTCGGCAACTTCGAAATTGTGCTTCGAATATTCCCGCTCGGCCTGCAGGAAGACGTCGCCATAGGTGACCTTGGCGTCACCGTCGCGGCCGTTGAAATTGAGGTCGTAGACGCGATCGACGCCCTGCACGTACATCGCGAGCCGCTCGAGCCCGTAGGTGAGCTCGCCCGCGACCGGCGCGCATTCGACACCCGCGACCTGCTGGAAATAGGTGAACTGGCTGACTTCCATGCCGTCGCACCAGCACTCCCAGCCGAGGCCCCAGGCGCCCAGCGTCGGGCTCTCCCAGTCGTCCTCGACGAAGCGAATGTCGTGCACGGCGGAATCGATGCCGATCGCGGCCAGCGACTTCAGGTACAGCTCCTGAAGGTTCGGCGGCGACGGCTTCATGATCACCTGGAACTGGTAGTAGTGCTGCATCCTGTTCGGATTCTCGCCGTAGCGGCCGTCCTTGGGCCGGCGCGAGGGCTGCACATAGGCCGCGTTCCAGGGCTTCGGCCCGAGTGCGCGTAGCGTGGTCGCCGGATGGAAGGTACCCGCACCCATCTCCATGTCGTAGGGCTGCAGGATCACGCAGCCCTGCTCGGCCCAGAACCGCTGGAGCGCGAGGATAAAACCCTGGAACGAGCGTTCCGGGCGCATATGGGCGGGCAAGGAGGCGTCCATCGTCAGATCAGGCTCTCGCGGGGGTTTGAATCGCGCGGGACCGTATCGACGGCAGGGGTGGGAATCAAGGTGAAGGGGGTGGAAGGGCCGTCATTCCGGGGCGATGCGCAGCATCGAACCCGGAATCTCGAGATTCTCAGGTGCGCAACTGCGCACCCTAGTTCGCCCTTCGGGCGCCCCGGAATGACGGCGTGTTGAAGAAGCGCAGCAGCTAGCCCGGCCGATAGGCTCCGGTCACGGGGTCCTGCTTCAGCGTCTGGACGGCCCCCATATGGGCGGCCTCGGCGACGCGCGAGAGGCGCATCTCCTCCAGCTCCTGGTTGATCCTGACAGCGGTCTTGTAGGCCCAGCGGACCACGGCAAGCCCGCCCAGGACGCCCGCGAATGCGACGAACGGCGGCATCGGTCGATCCTTGTCTAGTGCTCAGCCCCCACGCGCATTCTTGCGCAGACCGGGCCGCGCCGCAATTGGCTCGACTTCAAGTCTCCTTGGGGCCAAATGGCGCGGCAGGGCTCGACCTAGAACCCGAATTTCGCCCAGATCGCCCGCGTCTCGACCGCCGAGATCAGCTCGTCCGGCAGGCCGGCCATTGATTCCATGGCCGAAAGCTGCCCCGCGCCGGGCGATTTCCGGCCCAAAAGGCCGGAGAGCAGACCGGTCGGCTGGGCAATCACGGGGGTGAGAACCTTCTCGCCGTAGCGGGCACGAAGAGTTGAGCGGAGATCGCCGATGCTGTCGGCGAGCCCCAGCGCGATCCCGCTTTCGCCAGCCCAGTATTCGCCCGTGAACAGGGTGTCGTCGGAGCCCTTCAGCCGCGCGCCGCGGCTCTCCTTCACCAGCGCGATGAAGATCTGGTGGATCTCGCGCTGGATCGCCTTGAGCTTGGCGACGTCGTCAGGGTTTTCGGGCAGGAACGGGTCGAGCATCGCCTTGTGCGCGCCGGCGGTGTAGAGACGCCGCTCAATGCCGAGCCGCTTGATCGCCTCCTGGAAGCCAAAACTGCCGCCGACCACGCCGATCGAGCCGAGGATCGAGGACGGATCGCAGATGATCTCGTCGCCGGCGCAGGCGATCATGTAGCCGCCGGAGGCCGCGACGTCCTCGACGAACACCAGCACCGGCAGCTTCTTCTCCGCCGCGAGCTGCTTGATTCGCAGGTAGATCTGGCGCGACTGCACCGGCGAGCCGCCGGGCGAGTTGATCACCAGCGCCACCGCCTTGGCGTTGCGCATCGAAAACGCCCGCTCCAGCACCCGCGAAACGGTCGCGAGCGTCATACCCGGGCGCAGCGGCGTCACCGCGCCGATCACGCCGGACAGCCGGACCACCGGCACCACGGCCGTGCCGGGACGGAAGCGCGCCGGCAGATATTGCATGAGCTTGTCGGCCAGGCCGGAACTCTCACGATCGTTCAATTGTTCGGCCATGCCGTTACCTCTGATTAACCATTTCTTATCACGCGACTGTCATTGGAAGTGCCCGGAACGTGTTTTGCAGAAACTCCGTTGGGAGGCTGCAATGGGCCAGCGGAGAACACCATGAAAATCTATCTGCTGATGCTGCTGGTCGGTGCGCTGTTCATGGCGATCCGCCTGACGACTCCGCAAGAGCAGCAGTCGGAATCGCTTCCCCAGTAGACCGTCACGGCTCCACCAGCGGCAACACCGCCCTTCCCTCCAGAATATCCCTCACCTCGTTGTTCGGCACGCCTGGCCCGTCGTTGAGCATGAGGCCAGGCAGCACGCGCGTCGGAGCCCGGCCACCCTTGACGGCGCGCACCAACACGCGGATCGCGGGCCGTGCCGCCTCGCCATGCAGCGGCAGGATCGCAAGACTCCCGAAGCCGCGTGACAGCGCTGCCAAAACTTCGGCGATCCCATCTGCGCGCCAGATCAGGGTCAGCGCGCCATCCGATCGGAGGATGCGCCGCGCCGCATGCACCCACGCATTCAACGTCTCCTCGGTCGCCACATGCGCGATCCGGCGCGCCTGATCGGGCGAGCCGCGATGGCGAGCGGGATCGTTGAAGGGCGGGTTCATCAGCACCACGTCGACGCTGTCGGGTGCGAGCCCGCTCGCCGCGAAGGCCTGCGCGTCAGCGGTGACGTCGAGCACGATCGTCTCGGCGGCAATCGCGTTCGCTGCCGCATTGGCGCGCGCAAGCTCCGCCAGCTCCGGATCGATCTCGACCAGGCCGAGCCTGATACCGGCAACGCGCCGAGCCAACGCAAGGCCGGCCGTGCCGATGCCGGCGCCGAGATCGACGACGCGGTCGCCCGCCCTCGCCTCCGTCGCCGCCGCGAGCAAAATGGCGTCGTGCCCGGCGCGATGGCCGGACCGCTTCTGCTTCAGCCGCAATTGCCCGCCGAGAAAGGCGTCCTCGGTGAGGTCTGCCAGCGCTTCACTCATCGCCGCGCAGTTCGTGGCTGAGGCCGGCCTCGGTCAGAAGCTGCCGGGCCTCGAGGGCGTCGTCCTCATGGACCAGGATCCGCCGCGGCAAAATGCCGAGCGAGCCCTCGATGATGCTCATGTTCTGGTCCAGCACCAGATGATGGATGTTGGCGCCGTCGAGCAGCGCGCCGATCGCCGACACCAGCACCATATCGTTGGTCCGAACCAGTTCTCGCAAAACACAGGCCTCCTGCCTGACGGGGGTTAAGCGGCAAATGTCATGGTTCCACGGCCCTTGCCGCATCCCCGTCCAGTTTCTATTGTCTTTCCATCAGAATAGCCCTTCCGGGGCAAATATTGGAGACCGGCGTGGCCGTCATCGTACCTTTCGAAACTCCCGGCGCGTCGATCGAAGAGCTGGTTGCCCTTGTCGCCGGTGACATGGAGCGCGTCAACGCCACGATCCTGTCGCGGACCGGTTCGGACGTAACCATGATCCCGGAGGTCGCCAACCATTTGATCTCCTCCGGGGGCAAGCGCCTGCGCCCTATGCTGACGCTGGCCATGGCCAACCTCGCCGGCTACACCGGCGACGGCCATATCAAGCTCGCGGCAAGCGTCGAGTTCATGCATACCGCCACCCTGCTCCATGACGACGTCGTCGACGAGAGCGAGATGCGCCGCGGCAAGCTGTCGGCGCGCATGCTCTGGGGCAATGAGGCGAGCGTGCTGGTCGGCGACTTCCTGCTCGGCCAGGCCTTCCGCATGATGGTGGAAGTCGGCTCGCTCCGTGCACTCGACATTCTCTCCGCGGCCGCCGCGACCATCGCCGAGGGCGAGGTGATGCAGCTTGCCGCCGCCAAAAACACCGCCACCACCGAGGACGAATATCTCGCCGTGATCCGCGGCAAGACCGCCGAGCTGTTCGCGGCCGCCTGCGAGGTGGGACCCGTGATCGCCAACCGCCCGAAGGCGGAGCAGACCGCCTGCCGCTCGGTCGGCATGAATCTCGGCATCGCCTTCCAGCTCGTCGACGACGTGCTCGACTATGGCGGCAAGAGCGCCAAGCTCGGCAAGAACACCGGCGACGATTTCCGGGAAGGCAAGATCACGCTACCCGTCGTGCTCGCCTTCCGCCGCGGCAACGACACCGAGCGCGCCTTCTGGATCCGGGCACTCGAGCGCGGCGAGATCGGCGACAGCGATCTCGATCACGCCCTCGGCCTGATGAACAAGCACCGCGCGCTCGAGGACACAATCAGCCGCGCCCACCATTACGGCGCCATGGCGGTGGACGCGCTGGCGCTGTTCCCCGCATCGCCGATGAAGAGCGCGCTGGAGCAGGTCGTGGCGTTCTGTCTGGCACGGTCGCATTAGGTCTCGCACTACGGCACCCTGGCCGCCCTGATCTCGGTGTCGTCCCGGCGGAGGCCGGGACCCATACCGCGTGATCTGTCGGTCTGCGCGCGGTGTTCGTACCGCGCGAGGGCATCTTCGCCACCAGTCTTCGCCAAACTACTCCTTGTGGTTATGGGTCCCGGCCTACGCCGGGACGACGGTGGGGAAGCAGTGTGCGCACCGCATCAACATCGTCATTGCGAACGCAGCGAAGCAATCCAGAGCCCCTCCGCGGAAAGATTCTGGATTGCTTCGCTGCGCTCGCAATGACGGAGCAAGGAGCGCGGGCGTCGCTCGCCAACTCATTCAGATCACAGAGACAGTTTTGCGGTCCCGCCACTCGTCCTTTCGTGCGAGCAAGCTACCTCCTAGTTACTTGCATTTTGCAAGTTACTTCCCTACCTTCCCCTCATGCAGCCCAAATCCCCTTCCATCCTGGAATGTCCGGTTGGCCGCGCCGTGGAGACGGTCGGCGAATGGTGGAGCATTTTGATCCTGCGGGATGCCTTCCAGGGCGCAACGAAGTTCGACGAATTTTCGCAAAGCCTCGGGATCGCGCCGAACATCCTGTCGCGGCGTCTTGCCCATCTCACCGAGAGCGGCATGTTCGTTCGCCGCCGCTATCACGAACGGCCGCCGCGCTACGAATATGTGCTGACGGACAAGGCGCGGGATTTCTTTCCCGTGATCGTCGCACTGCTCGCCTGGGGCAACAAGCATCTCGCGCCGAAGGGCGAATCCATCCTGCTGGCGAACCGCGACGATGTTCGCCCGTTCGATCCGGTCGTGGTCGACGCTGCCGACATGCAGCCGATCACGCTCGCCAATGCGATCATCATCGCAGGTCCCCGCGCCAGCCGCGGGATGCGCCGGCGGCTGGCTTCGCTCAGGGCCATGAACCCGGCCGTCGCGCCGGTGGGAGACTGACATGCGTCGTATCGTCGTGACGGGAATGGGCGCGGTGTCGCCGCTTGGTTGCGGTGTCGAACTGTCCTGGCGCCGGCTGCTTGCCGGTCAAAGCGGGCTGCGCCCGCTGCCGGAATGGTCGCAGGCGCTGCCCGCGCGCATCGCCGGCCTCGTGCCCGACAAGGCGGATGACGCGGACGGCGGCTTCGATCCTGCTCAGGCCGCCGCGCCAAAAGACCAACGCAAGATGGACCGCTTCATCCTGTTCGCGCTGCTCGCCACCGCAGAAGCGGTTGCGCAGGCCGGATGGACGCCGCAGGACGCGGCGGCTTTGGAGAGGACTGCGACGATCATCGCCTCCGGCGTCGGCGGTTTTCCGGCGATGGCGGAGGCGGTACGCATCACCGAACAGCGCGGCCCGCGCCGGCTGTCGCCGTTCACGATCCCCTCCTTCCTCGCCAATCTCGCCGCCGGCCACGTCTCGATCAAATACGGCTACAAGGGAGCGCTGGGCACACCTGTCACGGCGTGCGCCGCCGGCGTTCAGGCGATCGGCGATGCCGCGCGCATGATCCGCGCGGACGAGACTGACGTGGCGATCTGCGGTGGGACGGAAGCCTGCATCGACATCGTCAGCCTCGGCGGCTTTGCTGCGGCCCGCGCACTGTCGAGCGGGTTCAATGACGCGCGGGCCTCGCGCCCGTTCGATCGCGACCGCGACGGTTTTGTCATGGGCGAAGGCGCCGGCATCCTGGTGATCGAGGAGCTGGAGCATGCGTTGGCGCGCGGCGCGACGCCGATCGCGGAGATCGTCGGATACGGCACGACCGCGGACGCCTATCACATGACATCAGGTCCGCCTGATGGCGACGGGGCCCGGCGCGCCATGGAGATCGCGCTCCGGCAGGCGCAGCTTGCACCCGCGGATTTGCAGCACCTGAACGCGCATGCGACGTCGACGCCTGCGGGCGACGAGAGCGAACTTGGCGCGATTGCCGCGCTGTTCGGCCGTAGCCGCGGCATCGCCGTGAGCGCGACCAAATCGGCCACCGGCCATCTTCTCGGCGCCGCCGGCGGCCTGGAGGCGATCTTCACCATCCTCGCCCTGCGCGACCAGATCGCGCCGCCGACCCTCAATCTCGAAAACCCCGATCCGGGCGCGGACGGCATCGACATCGTCGCCGGCGCGGCCCGGCCGACGCCGATGCTCAACGCCATCTCCAACGGATTCGGCTTCGGCGGCGTGAATGCCAGCGTGATCTTCCGCCGGATCGGCTAGGCAAGAGGGCTTGCAATCGCGGCAAGCTGCGCTACGAAAACAGGATGATCGAAACGAATTTCTGGCTATTCCTGGCCGCAGCTTTCCTCATTGCCGCCGTTCCCGGCCCCGGCATTTTCTACGTCGCGGCACGGACCTTGTCGGAAGGGCGCGCCAGCGGTTTTGCATCGACCGCCGGCACCACGCTCGGCGGGCTGGTTCACGTGGTCGCGGGCAGCCTTGGCATCTCCGCGATCATCCTTGCCAGCGCCGAGCTGTTTGCCGCCGTGAAATTTGTCGGGGCGCTCTATCTGGTCTGGCTCGGCATCAGGACGTTTCGCAGCGCCAGCCGCGCGCTGTCATTCGACAGCGAGCCCGTCGGCGACAAACGCGCCTTTCGCGACGGCGTGCTGGTCGAGGCGCTGAACCCGAAGACCGCCGCATTCTTCCTCGCCTTCATTCCGCAGTTCCTCGACCCGGCGGGATCGAACCCGACGCTGCAGTTCATGATGCTGGGTGCGATCTCGGTGACGCTGAACACGCTCGCCGATATCGGTGTGGTGCTGATGGCCTCCGCGACACGCACGCAGTTGATCGGAAGGCCGGATCTGATGCGACGTCTCACCCAGGGCTCCGGCGTCTTCTTCGCAGGGCTCGGCCTGTCGCTCGCACTGGCGCGGCGACCCGTGAATGGATAGCTCCACCATGCTCGCCCCGCAAAGCCGCACTTACGAGTCTCACGGCCTGCGGCTGCACTATGCCGACTGGGGCAATGACGGCGCGCCCGTGGCGATCCTGGTTCACGGCGGCCGCGATCACTGCCGGAGCTGGGACGTCATCGCCCGGTCACTACAGCCGCATTTTCACGTGCTCGCACCCGACCTGCGCGGTCACGGCGATTCCGACTGGACCACGGGCGGCAGCTACGCGCTGACGGAGTATGTGTACGATCTCGCCCAGCTCGTCCGTGCCATCGCAGCGCCTCAAGTGACTCTCATCGGCCATTCCATGGGCGGCATGGTCAGCCTGATCTTTACAGGGTCATTCCCCGAACAGGTCTCGAAGCTGGTCGTGCTCGACGGCGTGACGATGCTGCCGGATGCACCAAAACCGCCGGTGCATGAGCGCATCGGCAAATGGGTCGGTCAGCTGGACAAGCTGCACGACCGCGCACCCCGCCGCTATTCGACCCTCGAAGACGCGGCGGCGCAGATGGTGCTTCACAACAAGCGGCTGTCCCGCGACCTCGCGCTGCATCTCGCCACCCACGGCGCGCGGCAGAACGAGGACGGCACCTATAGCTGGAAGTTCGACCCCTACCAGCGCGCCTCTGCGCCGCACCGGCTCTGGCCGGACGATCACATCGCGCTGTGGTCGCGCATCGCCTGTCCGACGCTGCTCTTGAATGCCGGGGAAAGCTTTCTGGCTGGCGCCAGGGCCGCGGGCCTGGAGCGCTACTTTCCGCAGGCGCGCGTCGAGACCATCGCCGGGGCTGGACACTGGCTGCAGCATGACAAGCCGCAGGAGGTGTTGGGTGAGATCCGGAAGTTTCTAGGGCTGGCCGAGGAAAGCGGCGGCTAGCTCAACGGCTGTAGCCCGGATGGAGCGTAGCGTAATCCGGGACCGCCGCAGCCGAACCATCCCGGATTGCGCTTCGCTCCATCCGGGCTACGGCACCGTCGTCGGGGAAATACCTAGCTAAGCGTCCCCGCGTGCACCCACCAGCCGGAATGATCCCTGCGGATCTTCTCGGCGGCGGCATGCGCCTCGGCAGACGCACTATAGATCGCAAAGCACGTCGCACCCGAGCCGGACATGCGGGCGAGCTTGACCCCGGCGGAGCCACGCAAGGCTTCCAGCACGTCGCCGATCACCGGCTCGATGCGCATCGCGGGGGCTTCGAGATCGTTGGCGACGGTCTCGAGAGTGTCGACCCAATCGGCAATGGAGGCGCCCTCGTCCGGCCAGGCCGGGGCATTGAGGACGGAGGTGGCGCCGACCAGGAGTTCGCCGTTGCGCAAGCCCAGCGCCTGGAACACATCCTTGGTCGCGACCGGCACGCGCGGGTTGACCATCACGCAGGGCATGCTCGGCAGCATCAGGGGCAGCAGCTGCTCGCCGACGCCGGTCATGTCGCAGGCACGCGAGAACAGACACACCGGCACGTCGGCGCCGGTCGCAAGCGCAACCTTCTGCAGCCGCGGCTCGTCGAGCGACAAATTATTGAGACGCGCCAGCAACCGCAGCGCCGCCGCGGCGTCGGCCGAGCCGCCGCCGATGCCGGCCGCGACGGGAAGCACCTTGTCGAGCGCGAAGGCGCCCAGCTTCAGGTTCGGCACGGCTTCGGCCAGGAGCGTGGCCGCCTTGAACACGAGGTTGTCGGCCATATCGCCGCAGGCCGCCGCGAGCGGCCCCGTCGTGGTGAGCTTCAGCTCGCCGCCGGGCTCCAGCGTGAGCCGATCGGCGCAGTCGGCAAAGGCGACCACGCTTTCGAGATCATGATAGCCGTCGGCACGACGGCCTACCACGCGAAGGCTCAGATTGACCTTCGCGCGCCCTTCTTCAATCAACGCCGGCATTGACGACACGCCCCCAACTTCAACTCACTCAGCCGCCCTTGCCGTCGTCCTTCTTCTTCTCCTTCTCCGCCTGCGCAGCCGAGGAGTTCGAATTGTCGTCGGTCATACCATTTGCAATCTTGGCCTCGATCTTCGGAAGCTCATCCGCTTCGGGCTTGAGATCGCGGGCGTGGGCCCACTGGAACTTGGCTTCCAGCGTGCGGCCGACGCGCCAATAGGCGTCGCCAAGGTGATCGTTGATGGTGGGATCCTCGGGCTTGAGGTCAATGGCGCGCTCGAGGTTCTTCACCGCGTCCTCGTAATTGCCGATGCGGTAATAGGCCCAGCCAAGGGAGTCGACGATGTAGCCGTCGTCCGGGCGCTGCTCGACCGCCCGCTTGATCATCTTCATGCCCTCGTCGAGATTGACGCCCTGGTCGATCCAGGAATAGCCGAGATAGTTGAGGACGTGCGGCTGGTCGGGCTGCAGCTCGAGCGCCTTCTTCATGTCGGCTTCGGCCTTGCTCCACTGCTTGGAGCGCTCCTCGCAGATGCCGCGATAATAGTACCAGACGCTGTTGGCCTTGTCGTTGCCGGCCGGCAGCACGTCGACGCCTTGCGAATAGGTCGCGCCGCATTCGCCAAACTTCTTGCGGCCGCGCTCGATGTTGCCGAGCGCCATGATGGCTTCGAGATCCTTGGAATCCTCAGTGGTGACGCCCTTGAGGATCTTGATCGCCTCGTCGGTGCGGTCGGCGGAATCCAGATCGATGGCGAGCTGAATCTGGGCGTTGCGCTTGAGCGGCGAGGACGACGGCACCCGCTCATAGACCTTGATCGCCATCTGCGGCCGCTTCACCGATTCATAGAGATCGGCGAGCGAGAGCAGCGCCAGGGGATGGGTTGGCTGGAGGTAGAGCGAGAGCTGGAGATAGACCAGCGCCAGATCCTCGCCACCGCGGCGGGTCAGCGTGGCGCCGATGCCGTAGAGCGCTTCGGCGGCGCCGGCTTGCGCGCTATCGACCAGCGGCGGCATCTTCTTGCCGGCCTTGGTGTCGCGCAGCCCTTCCACGATCAACGGGTGGCGGGCGAGCTTCTTGTCGAAAGCCTGGTAGACGGTGGTCGCGGCGGCCGAGTCCTTGTTGCGCGACAGCCAGCGCGCATAGGCCTCGGTGACGCGCAGCATGGAATCGTCGAGCTTGTAGGCGCGCTCGAACCGGGTACCCGCGTCCTTCTCCTTGCCGGAGAGCTCGAGGATCATGCCGGCGTGGAGGTCCTTGAACAGCGGATACCATTCCGGACCGGCCAGCTTGTCGATGGTGGCGACACCGCCCTTGGCGTCGCCCGCACCATAGGCGGCCCAGCCCGACAGCAGCGTGGCGACGAGATCGGTGATCGGACCGCGGATCGACTGGTTGATGTTGGTCTGCGCGGTCGCGTACTTCTTGAACTTGAGATCGTGCACGCCGACGACGAGGCGCGCAACGCGGTTGGTCTTGTCGATGGTCAGGATGCGCTCGGCGAGCTTGACGGCTTCGTCGATGTCACCGTCGGCAACCGAGGAGATGAAGGCGCGGTCGAGCAGCTCGTTGTTCTTGGGGTCGGTGCGCAGGGCCGAGCGATAGAACGCGGCGGCGGAGGTCGCATCGCGCTCGACGCTGGCGTGGCGGGCCGCGAGATAGCTGCCGGAGGTGGTCAGCGCCTTCAGATCGTTTCGGGTCGGAAACTGCGCCGCCGTGTCGGAAGGATGATCCGGCGTCTGCGCCAGGACCGCCCCGGGGACCGTCGCGATCGCTGTGCCCATGAGGGCGATGGCGGCAACAGTCCAGCGGTTGAAACGATTTGAAAGCATCAGGGCTCGCCTTGAGTTGGTAGTGCCTGGGTTTGCAGCAAAGACCGTATCGCATGCGAACGCGGCCGGTGGCATGGTGACCCGGAACCGTCGGGTCGGACAATGCCGCTTTTGGCGCTTCACCGCAAGGATTCGGGCCGGGCGATCCCCTCCGCACGCCCCAAATCGGCCAAGTGACCGGTCAAGAGCGCCCCAAGACGCCGCTAGTATGGCCGTATCGTGGCCACGGACCGCGACCGTGGCCAGGTTCTCACGCGAACGTGCGTCCCAGGGCCAAGGTCACGCAATTTTGGTCACATTCGGCTCTGGTCACATGGATCGGTGACCCCCGCTTACATCGCCTCGTAGTTCGGGCCGCCGCCGCCCTCTGGCGGAACCCAGGTGATGTTGCCGTTGGGATCCTTCACGTCGCAGGTTTTGCAGTGGACGCAATTCTGGGCGTTGATCTGGTAGCGCGGACTCGCTCCCTCCTCGACCCACTCATAGACGCCGGCCGGGCAATAGCGATTCGAGGGACCGGCGAACACGTCGTGCTCCGAGGTCTTCTGGAGGCTCATGTCCGTGACCTTGAGATGGACCGGCTGGTCCTCCTCATGATTGGTATTGGACAGAAACACTGACGAGAGCTTGTCGAAGGAAATCTTGCCGTCCGGCTTCGGGTAGTTCTTGGGCGCGTGGGTCTTGGCCGGATCGAGCGTCGCGCGATCGGGCTTGGCGTGCGACTGGGTGCCAAACAGCGAGCCGCCGAACAGCGTGTTGCACCACATGTCGAAGCCGCCGAGCGCAACGCCGAGCACGGTGCCGAACTTCGACCACAGCGGCTTGACGTTGCGGACCAGAAACAGATCCTTGCCGACCGACGAAGAGCGCCAGGCGTTCTCGTAATCGACGATCTCGTCGTTGGCACGCTCCGCGGCAAGCGCAGCCGCGACGTGCTCGGCGGCAAGCATGCCGGTGCCCATCGCATTGTGCACGCCCTTGATGCGGGGAACGTTGACGAAGCCTGCCGCGCAGCCCATCAGCGCGCCGCCGGGGAAGCTGAGTTTTGGCACCGACTGATAGCCGCCCTCGGTGATGGCGCGCGCGCCATAGGCGAGCCGCTTGGCGCCCTCGAAGGTGCCGCGGATCGAGGGATGGGTCTTGAAGCGCTGGAATTCGTCGAACGGCGACAGATACGGATCGTCGTAGTTGAGATGCACGACGAAGCCGACGGCAACGAGATTGTCGTCGTAGTGGTAGAGGAACGAGCCGCCGCCGGTCTTCAGGTCGAGCGGCCAGCCGAACGAATGCTGGATCATGCCCTTCTGGTGCTTGGCGGGATCGATCTGCCAGACTTCCTTCAACCCGATGCCGAACTTCGCCGGCTCGCTGTTGGCATCCAGCGCGAACTTCGCGATGAGCTGCTTGGTCAGGCTGCCGCGCGCGCCTTCGGCGAACAGCGTGTACTTGCCGAGCAATTCCATGCCACGGGTAAAGGAGTCCTTCGGCTTGCCGTCCCGGCCGATGCCCATGTCGCCGGTGGCGATGCCCTTCACCGCGCCCTGCTCGTCATAGAGCACTTCGGCGGCGGCAAAGCCCGGATAGATCTCGACGCCGAGGGCCTCTGCCTTGCGCGCGAGCCAACGGCAGACATTACCGAGCGAGCCGATATAGCAGTGATGGTTGTCCATCAGCGGCGGCATCATGAAGTTCGGCAGCCTGATCGCGCCGCCGCCCGTCATCCAGAAGAAGCGATCCTCCTTGACCTGCGTCTTCAGCGGGCAATCGGAATCCTCGCGCCAGTCGGGAACGAGCTTGTCGAGCCCGGCCGGGTCGATCACGGCGCCGGAGAGAATGTGCGCACCGACCTCGGAGCCCTTCTCCACCACGACGACATTGAGATAGGCATTGATCTGCTTCAGCCGGATCGCGGCCGACAGGCCCGAGGGGCCGGCGCCGACGATGACGACGTCGAATTCCATGGATTCGCGCGGGGGAAGTTCTTCGGTGCTCATCTGATCTCAGCCCTTGAGACGGTCCTTGGTCGATTGCGCCCTCTTGTTTCCGATTTTTCCGGGTAGGACAACCTCGGAAATGCGTTTCGCCGGGGTGCAAGGCGCCCCAAACTGATATAAAAGTCCGACTTTCCAAATGATCCCCGAACCCGCACCCACCGTCCGAGAGCTGCTCGCCTTCTATCTGGAGGCCGGTGTCGACTGCGCGCTCGCGGAGGAACCGATAGACCGCCTGGCGGAAGTGGACGCTCCGCCCCCGGCCCCGCGCGCCGCACCTCCGGTCGAGGCGCCACGGCCGGTTGCTGCTCCCGCGGTCATCCGCGGCGAGGCCGCGCCCGCGCCCGACATCGCGATTGCCTCGGCGCGCGAGGCCGCACGCACCGCGCCGACCTTGGAGGCGCTGCGCGAGTTGATGCAGAGCTTTAACGGCTGCGCGCTGAAGCATACGGCGACACGGCTGGTCTTCGCCGACGGCAATCCGCAGGCGCGCATCATGTTCGTCGGCGAGGCGCCGGGTCGCGACGAGGACATCGAGGGCCTGCCCTTCGTCGGGCGCAGCGGCAAGCTGCTCGATTTGATGATAGGAGCCATAGGCCTCAACCGCACCACCGCCTACATCGCCAACGTGATCCCCTGGCGGCCGCCCGGCAACCGCACGCCGACGCCGCAGGAGACGCAAATCTGCCTGCCCTTCATCCAGCGCCAGATCGAGCTGGTGAATCCGGATGTGCTGGTGACGCTCGGCAATCCCTCGACGCAGACCCTGCTGTCGACCCGCGAAGGCATCATGCGCACCCGCGGCCGCTGGTTCGACTACGAGACGGGCGGGCGCACCATCCGCGCGCTGCCGACCTTCCACCCCGCCTATCTGTTGCGCTCGCCGTCGTATAAGCGGCTGGCCTGGCAGGACCTGCGCGCGATCGCGAAGGTGCTGGCCGGCTGACGTCTGTCAGGTCCTGTCCGCCACCCCCGGCATGACCTGCGGAAGCGCATAGCGGTTCGCCAGCAACCGAGCCAGCCATTCACGCTCGACCTCGCTTGCCTGCGAAGCGAGATCGACGCGCTTGGCGTCCACATCGACGGTCAGGCGGTTGCCCGCTTCCGTTTCGCGCAGGCGCAAGGACTGAAGCTGTTGCCGGCCAAGCTCGGTCTGGAGCCGCTTCGAAAAGATCGACCTCCAGGAATTCAAGCTGGAGCCCCTCCGATAGGAATTGAGCTCAAGCGGCGGAATTCCGGAATCATAGTCGATACCGTTGCGTCTCAGGACGAACGTCTCGGGCACGCCGGGTCGAAATATTCGAAACACGCTGTAGGCTGCCAGGATGCCGCCGACAGTCCAGGCGCCAAGCCAGAAGACGATGAAGGCGTTGCCCTGCCCGGACAGGAGCGTGGTCAGCGCCGACTTGAAGCCGAACGCCCAGCCGCCGAGCCAAAATATAAGAAACACGCCGCCGAAATAGCGTGACGGAGCCCCCTTCGCGGGAACCACGATGACCGGGCCGGCGCCATCCTGCCTGATCGATATCTCCGAGCCGATCGGCGGATTCAAATCCATCTGAAGCCCCTGATCTTTCCGATTTAGGATCCCTTCGGCCGCACGATGGCCCAGCCGATGCGCAGCAGCTGCTGGCGTCCGGTCACCAGCCATTCGAAGGCGCGCGGGACTTCCGGGACGATGCCGGGAAAGCGCGCGAGGATTTCCGGCGGCGGCGTGCCGGCGGTATCGGAGGCGCGCCAGACCACGACGCCGCCGGTCTCGCTGAATTTGGCTTGATTCATCCAAGGCGTACGCGCGGGCTCGGCATCGATGAAGAGATGCGGCCGGCCGGAATGCAGCGTGATCAAGCTCGCAAGCTGGGTCTCGCCGGCGACCGCGCGCAGGCGATGATTGGTGCGGCGGGCAAAGCTCTCGTCGAAGAAGTCCGAAATCGCCCGCGCCGGCATCGAGGTCGCGATCTCGTTGGCACCGGTCCACGGCAGGAACAGGACGGCGAGCACGACGCCGATGGCGGGCGCCATGACGGCGGCGGCCCATACCATCCGCAGCATCCTCGCGCGGCGCATCGCGATGAGATCGCCGGCCGCCACGACCACGGCAAGCCCCGACATGACCAGCACGACGCCGGCGCCACCGACGACGGCGTCGAGGCCCAGCAGGCCGGAGATCAGCACCGCGCCGAGTGCCGGCGCCAGCGCGAAGAAATAGACGAAATTGCGCGCGAGCGGCTCGACCGGCGGGCGGTAGATGATCGGCGCCTCCTCGCTCTTGGGAACGAACAGGCCGGTGTTGAGGACCGTCAGCGCCGGGATCGCCGCCGCACCGAGCAGGAGTCCCCCGAGCAGCCAGGCCGCATGCAGCGCGCGGGCATTGAGTTCGGCGACCTCAGGCAGGGCCGGCAGGACGAGCGCCTCGGCGCGCATCAGCCAGACCGCATAGGGCAATGCCAGCACGGCGACGACCACCAGCGCGAACAGCGGGTCGAGTGCGCGCAACGTGCGTCGGCCGCCCGCGGTTGCGAGCGCGAAGACGATGATCAGCAGCAGCAGGTAGATCGCAGCCGGTGTCGTCAGCAGCAAGAGGCCCGCCTCGATCGACCAGGCGAACCAGGCATTGCCGCGGCGCTGTCCGATGATCTGCCAGGAATGCAGCAGCAGCAGCGCCCAGAGCGGCCGCGCCAGCACCAGGGGGCCGAAGTCGAGTGCGGGCGAGGAGAACGCCAGCAGCGTCATGGTCAGCAGCACGGCCAGCACCGCCTGCTGGGGGCCGACCACCGCGCGGGACAGATGATAGAGCGTGATGAAGGTTGCGATCCCGCAGAGCTCGGCCAGGACGTAGACGCCGAACACGTGGCCGCCGGCGGCGCGATAGGCGATGTCGGCGAGCCAGACCGGCAAGGGCGGGCCGAGGTCGGTGCCGACCTGGTATTCGCGGCCGAAGGCCAGCAAGGTCGCGAGGCTGCCGGGCGGGCTGCGATAAAACACCAGCGCCACGAACAGCCACATCGCGGCCTGGAGCAGCACGGCGATCCAGACGATCAGCCGCGGCCGGGCGCGAATGAGCTCGATGACCAGGGAGGTAAACCGCATGCAACATCCGATAGATGCAGCCAACCCGTCCAGCCGGCCCTATTCGCTCACGACTGTTTTGATAAAGGGCGTGACGCGTCGTGGCAACCGAGTCTCGTCTAGAGATTTGCCGACGCGTCGGCTTCCACGCTGGCTTCCACGCTTGCTTCCACCTGCACCTCCACCTCGGTAACGGAGAACAGGTCCTGCGCCGGCTCGACCGTCCAGGGCATGTGCTTGGCGCGGGCGGCGGCGACGGGAGCGAAAAAGGTGCGGTGGTGGACGGTGGGGCCGAGGCGGTTGAGCGCGTCGAGGTGCTCGGGAACGGCGTAGCCCTTGTGCTGCTCGAAACCGTAGCCGGGGCAGTCCTGAGCCAGCGCGCACATCAGGCGGTCCCGCGTCACCTTGGCGACGATCGAGGCCGCTGCGATCGACAGGACGATGCCGTCGCCGCCTATCACCGCCTCGCAATCGCATTCCGTGTCGAGCCGGTCGCGACCGTCGACGAAGACGTGCCGGGGCTGCTCCGGCAGCGCCACCACGGCGCGCTTCAGCGCCCACAACGAGGCACGCAGGATGTTGTCGCGGTCGATACGGGAGCGCGAGGCGACGGCCACCGAGACCTGAGCTGTGGCGCAGATCCTGTCGAACAGCCTTTCGCGCTCCTCGGCCGTCAGGCGCTTGGAATCGTCGATGCCGCGCGGGATGCGGTCGGGATCGAGAATCACCGCAGCCGCCACCACAGGACCGGCCAGCGGCCCGCGGCCGGCCTCATCGCAACCCGCCACCGGCCAGACGCCGCGCTTGATCAGCGCGCGCTCGCGGCGGAAGCTTGGGGCGACGATGATGGCGCCCTTTCTGCCGGGCAGCGCCTTGGCCATTTTCTTGGGCGCAACCTTGTTCTCAGGCGCAGCCTTCTTTGGCGCGTCTTTGGCCGGCTTCCTGGCGGATTGATCCCGAATCATGGCCGGGATCGTGCGCAAGCGGTATCGCCTGCGCAACCGGGAACCTCGGACAATTCCCGTTATTCAAGTCAGGCGCCCTATTCCGCCAGATGTACCCGCCGGTCCTCGCCGACTTCGATGCCGGGCGCGACCACAACTTCCCAGGGATGGCCGTCAGGATCGGTGAAATAGCCGGAATAGCCGCCGTAGTCGGTCTCATGCGCGGCCTTCAGCAGCGCGGCTCCCTTGCCGACGGCGAATGCCAGCACCGCGTCCACCTCCTCACGCGCGCGGCAGTTCCATGCGAGCGTCATGCCTCGGAACGTCGCTGGCCTTGGATTTTCAGTCAAGTTGGCGTCGGCCGCGAGTTGATCCCAGGGAAACAGCGCGAGCACCGGACCGCCGGTGTCATAGAACGCAACGGCCTCGCCGGTCACCTTCAGCCGGCGCGAAAAACCGAGCGCGTCGTAAAAGGCAATGCTGGCGCGGATGTCATTCACGCCCAGCGTGATGACGGTGAGCCGCGGGATTGGAGCTGGCAGTTCGTTACTCATACGACACCTCTCCCACTTCGTCCCTCAGAACAGGCTGAGCTGATCGCCGTTCCGCTTCGGCTTGGCAAAATGATCCGTCGTCAGCTTGGAGCGCCGCTTGTTCAGCCCGAGCCTGTCGCAGGCGATCTCGAAGCGGCGGCCGATGGTCCAGGCCATCGGGCCGGTGCCCTTCATGCGCTCGCCCCATTTCGCGTCATAGTCGCGGCCGCCGCGCATGTCGCGGATCAGCGTGAAGACGTGGCGATAGCGGTCCGGATAGTTCGCCATCAGCCATTCGCGAAAGAGATCGCGCACCTCGAGCGGCAACCGCAGCAACACGTAGGAGGCTTCCTTGACGCCGGCATGGGCGGCGGCATCCAGGATGCGCTCGATCTCGGAATCGTTCAGCGCGGGGATGACGGGCGCGACCATGACGGTGGTCGGAATGCCGGCCTCGGAAAGCTGCTTCAGCGCCTCCAGCCGCTTCGGCGGCGTGGACGCCCGCGGCTCCATGGTGCGCGCGAGTTTCGGATCGAGCGAGGTCACGGAGATCCCGACCTTGGCGAGGTTGCGCTTGGCCATGCGCGCGAGAATGTCGATGTCGCGGGTCACCAGCGCCGACTTGGTGACGATCCCGACAGGATGGCCGGCGCGCTCCAGCACCTCCAGAATGCCGCGCATGATCTTGCGCTCGCGCTCGATCGGCTGATAGGGATCGGTGTTGGTGCCGATCGCGATCATCCGCGGCTCGTAGCCGGGCGCAGCAAGCTCCTTCTCGAGCAGCGCCAGCGCCTCGGGCTTCACGAACAGCTTCGACTCGAAGTCGAGCCCCGGCGACAGGCCGAGATAGGCATGCGTCGGCCGCGCGAAACAATAGACGCAGCCGTGCTCGCAGCCGCGATAGGGATTGATCGAGCGATCGAAGCCGATGTCGGGAGAATCGTTGTGGGTGATCACCTTGCGCGAGGTGTCGACCCCGACCGTGGTCTTGAACGGCGGCAGCTCTTCAAGGCTCTGCCAGCCATCGTCGAATGCGACGCGCGCCTCGGCCTCAAAGCGGCCGCTGGCATTGGATTGCGCACCCCGGCCTCGCCTGCGCTGGCGGTCAATGGCGACCGCCAGCTCAGGGAAGTCAGAAGGCGCACCCGCCGGCTCGGAGGGCGCCGTGACCGGCGGGTGCTTGAGAGCATGAGAGGATGCTGGACTCATGAAGCCAAGATAGCAGGTCGAAAGAACAAATCAAGAACACAAACAAGAAACTGAAAAACAAATCGATGCACGGTAGCCGCCCAAATTTCGGGCGGGCGCCTTTGACCTCGCGCAACACGCCCATCGCGACGATTTCGTTTGATGCCGGCCAGGGATCAATCGTCCCAGCACGATGTTGGTGACGATCGCTGGGTGAAGGTCGGCAAGAACATGACAAATCAAAGACAGTCGCCTGCGGCGAGCAGCGACCTCGGCCTCGTTGATCGCTATTGGCGCGCTGCGAACTATCTCTCCGTCGGGCAAATCTACCTGCTCGACAACCCGCTTCTGCGCGAGCCCTTGCGGCCCGAGCAGATCAAGCCGCGCTTGCTCGGCCATTGGGGCACGACGCCCGGCTTGAACTTCATTTATGCCCATCTCAACCGCGTCATCCGCGCGCTGGACCTGAGCGTGATCTATGTGTGCGGTCCCGGCCACGGCGGCCCCGGCATGGTCGCCAACACCTATCTCGAAGGCAGCTACAGCGAGATTCATCCTGATATCGCGCGCGATACCGACGGATTGCGCAAGCTGTTCAGACAGTTCTCCTTCCCCGGCGGCATCCCGAGTCACGCAGCGCCGGAAACGCCGGGCTCGATCCATGAAGGCGGCGAGCTCGGTTACGCGCTGGTGCATGCCTATGGCGCGGCATTCGACAATCCCGACCTGATCGTCGCCTGTGTCGTCGGCGACGGCGAGGCCGAGACCGGCCCGCTCGCGGCGTCCTGGCACTCCAACAAGTTCCTCAATCCTGCGCATGACGGCGCGGTGCTGCCGATCCTGCATCTCAACGGCTACAAGATTGCCAATCCGACCGTGCTCGGGCGGATGCGCGACGAAGATATCCACGATCTCTTCCGCGGGTTCGGCCACCAGCCGCTGTTCGTCGAGGGCGACGATCCCAAATTGATGCACCAGGCCATGGCGGACGCGCTCGACGTCGCGCTCGCCAGCATCCGCTCGATCCAGCAGCACGCCCGCGACGGCCGCGAGAGCGTCGAGCGCCCGCGTTGGCCGATGATCGTGCTGCGCAGCCCGAAGGGCTGGACCGGCCCCAAGGAAGTCGACGGCAAGAAGGTCGAGGGTTTTTGGCGTGCGCATCAGGTGCCCGTCGCGAACTGCCGCGAGAATCCGGCGCATCTGAAGATTCTCGAAGACTGGATGCGCAGCTACGAGCCGGAAAAGCTGTTCGACGCGAACGGCGCGCTCGTGGCCGAGCTCCAGGCGCTCGCGCCCGAAGGCAATCGCCGCATGGGAGCCAATCCGCACGCCAATGGCGGCCTTCTGAAGAAGGAGCTGAAGCTGCCGGACTTCCGCAGTTTTGCAATCGAGGTGCCGCAGCCCGGCGCCGTGACGGGAGAAGCAACCCGCGAGCTCGGCAAATTCCTGCGCGACGTCATCCGCCTTAACGCCGAGGCGCGCAATTTCCGCATCATGGGCCCGGACGAGACCGCGTCAAACAGGCTCGATGCGGTGTTCGAGGCCACTGAACGCGTCTGGATGGAGCCGATCGAATCCTACGACGTGCATCTCGCCCAGGACGGACGCGTGATGGAAGTCCTGAGCGAGCATCTCTGCCAGGGCTGGTTAGAGGGCTACCTGCTCACGGGCCGGCACGGCTTCTTCTCCTGCTACGAGGCGTTCATCCACATCGTGGATTCCATGTTCAACCAGCACGCCAAATGGCTGAAAGTAGCGCGGCATCTGCCGTGGCGGCGCCCGATCGCCTCGCTCAACTATCTGCTGACCTCGCATGTCTGGCGGCAGGACCACAACGGCTTCAGCCATCAGGATCCCGGTTTCGTCGATCTCGTCGCCAACAAGAAGGCCGACATCGTCCGCATCTACTTCCCGCCGGATGCCAACACGCTGCTGTGGATCGCCGATCACTGCCTGCGCACCTATGACCGCATCAACGTCATCGTCGCCGGCAAGCAGCCGGCGCCACAATGGCTGTCGATGCAGGCGGCGGCCACGCATTGCGACGCCGGCATCGGCATCTGGAGCTGGGCCGGCACGGAAGACACGACCGGCGAGCCCGATGTCGTGATGGCCTGCGCCGGCGACGTGCCGACATTGGAAACGCTCGCCGCCGTCGACCTGCTGCGCAGGGCGCTGCCCGAGCTGAAGATCCGCGTCGTCAACGTCGTCGACCTCATGACGCTGCAACCCAGGGAGCAGCACCCGCACGGCTTGTCCGACCGCGACTTCGACAGCCTGTTCACGCGCGACAAGCCGGTGATCTTCGCCTATCACGGCTATCCTTACCTGATCCACCGGCTGACCTATAACCGCACCAACCATGCCGGCATGCATGTGCGCGGCTTTGCCGAGGAAGGCACCACCACGACGCCGTTCGACATGGTCGTGCTCAACGGGCTCGACCGCTATCACCTCGCGATCGAGGCGATCGAGCGCGTGCCGGGGCTCGCAACCAAGGCGGCGCAGGTGAAGCAGCAATTCCGTGACAAGCTGATCGAGCATTCGCGCTATGTGCGCGAATACGGTGAGGACATGCCGGAAATCCAGGAATGGGTCTGGCCGAACAGCGCTGGCGGCAACACGCCGGCGGAGGCAGGCGACTGACAGCAGCCATGTCGAACACGGTTCTCGTTCTCAACTCGGGATCGTCGAGCATCAAGTTCGGCCTGTTCGATATTTCGGCGACCGAGCCCACCCTGCTCTGCAAGGGCCTGCTCGACGAGCACGAGACGAAGCCGCGGCTCATCGTGAAGAGCCCCGCGGGCGAAGAGCTGTTCGAGAAACGGAGGGAAGCATCGGATGCGGACAGCGATCATCTGTTCGCCGACGTGCTCGGCTTCATCGAGGATCGTTTCGGTGACCATCGCTTGCGCGCTGTCGGCCACCGCGTCGTGCATGGCGGTCCAGACTATTCCGGTCCGGTAGAACTGACGGATGATGTCACCGCAAAGCTGGAGGCGCTGACGCCGCTGGCGCCACTGCACCAGCCGCGGTGCCTGGCGCCGATCCGCGCCATCAGGGCGATAAGACCCGAACTGACGCACATCGCCTGCTTCGACACCGCCTTTCACCATGGCCTTGCGCCGCCCGCCAGCCGTTTCGCCATTCCGAGACGTTATGAAGAGCGCGGCATCCGGCGCTACGGATTTCACGGCCTCTCGTTCGAATATGTCGCGGGACGGCTCGCCGGAATCGCGCCGGACCTGGCGGCGAAGCGCACCGTGATCGCGCATCTCGGCAACGGCGCGAGCCTGTGCGGCTTGCGCGACGGCCGCAGCATCGACACCACGATGGGACTGACGCCGCTCGACGGGCTGGTGATGGGCACGCGCTGCGGCAGGATCGACCCGGGCGTGCTGCTCTATCTGCAACAGCACGAGAAGATGTCGGTCGAAGATGTCCAGCACCTGCTCTATCACGAGTCAGGCCTCCTGGGCGTCTCCTCCATCTCTTCGGACATGCGCACGCTGCTTGCGAGCAGCGAAGCTGCGGCACGGGAGGCGGTCGAGCTCTTCACCTTCCGCGCCGCGCAGGACGTGGCGGTGATGGCGACAACGCTTGCCGGGCTGGACTGCCTGGTCTTCACCGGCGGCATCGGCGAGCATGCCAGGGAAATCCGCAGCGCGATCGGCGAGCGTCTCGACTGGCTAGGTGTGCGCATCGATGCCGCTGCGAATGATGCGGCGGGCGAGCGCATCAACGGTGACGACAGCACGGTCGATGTTTTCGTCATCCCAACCAATGAGGAACTGATGATCGCACGGCATTGCGCGGCGGTGCTGCGACCAGACAATCGCATTTGAACGAGCAGAATCAGTGCGTCCCCGACCAAATCTGGAAACAGCCGATCGCGACCTCGATCACGATCAGCACCACCACCGCGATTTCGAGGCGGAGCGAGCGCTGGGTATCGATGATGTCGGTGAGCGCGTTGGCGGTCGCGGACACGGCGGTCAGCTTGCGCTCGAGCGTGTCGAGGCGCTCCTTCAGTTCGTACTCGACTTCAAGGCGGGCATAGAGCCGGTCGAGCTCGGGTTTCTCCCAGAGTACGTCGGGTTTCTCGGCCACCGCAACGCGGCCGGCGACGCGCTGCTGGACGAGAAGCGCATTGCCGATCAATTGCAAGATGCCCTTGCGCCGGGGCGGCGTGCGGCCCTGCTCGGCGAGCTTACGCGCAAACGGCTCGATAACATCGAAGACCGCGGCGACGCGGCGCTCGTCACGCGCGAGCGAGGTGCTCTTGGCAAGCGCGTCCGCGATCAGCAGCAGCCGGTCGTCGGAGAATTTGGCGAGGCAGATCGGGCCACCCGGCAGGATCGCCTCGGCGCTTTCGTCCTTGCAGAGTTGCGCATGGGCGATCTCCTCCTCGTAGGGGCTGAATTCGCCGATCACGCGGGGCTTCAGACTGTCGATCAGCACCTTCTCCTCCGAAGGGAGGAGGCCGATCAGCACCACAACGCCGTAGCGGAAGATGACCGCAAGGCCGGCATGGACACGGAAAGCGGCCGGCGTCGAGGAGACGGTCGCCCCCATCTCGATGCCGGACGGATTGATGCGTTCACCCAGCATCACGGCGCGGATCCGCAAGGTCGTCGCGCCGTCCGGCTTGGGAGATGTTGCCGGCGAGTTAACAGCAAGTTGATCGGCGTTCATGCGAAGCCCCTCGGCAGCAGCGTGATTGGAAGATTTTCCCGTCCCCGCGCTCGTCCGCTATCGCACCTCTTCTTGCAGGATTGCGAACGGCCGGCGCGTCGCGCAATATCGCGGCTGACCTCCGGATTAATACGGTCAGGACAGGTTGGCGCCGACACATTCGGCAATATCGCCACCCCCGCACGGGACATATTTGGATGCGACGGCTGTAGCGGTTTACCATCGTATACCGAAGCGCAGCCGAAAAGTTGCACTCGGCAGCGCCACATGTTTTATGACACCCTCATAATGAGCTACGCTTCTCCCGAAGTGCGGACACTGAAGCCTCAATCATGCTGAGCGTCATCATTCCGACCGAAGGCGTCGAGCAGACGGCGGTCGCAACTCTGGCCGCGCTGGTACCTGGTGCTGCCGCAGGCATCATCCGGGAAGTGCTCCTGGTCGACGGCACCCGCAATGGCGTCATCGAGCGCGTTGCCGACGTCGCGGGCTGCCGTTTCATCGGCTTCGAGGGATCCTCGCAAGGCGCCGCGCTCGCCGCCGGCGCACTCCAGGCCCGTTCGTCCTGGTTGATGTTCCTCCCCGCGGGCGCCGTGCTGGAAACCGGCTGGATCGAGGAAACCACCCAGTTCATCCAGAGCGTCTCGACCAGCGGCCGGGATCGTGCGGCCGTCTTCCGCTATGCGCGCTCGCCATACGCCGATGCCGGATTCCGCGATATCCTCCGGGCCGTGATGCGCAAGCTCGTCGGCCCCTTCGGCGATCAGGGACTTTTGATCGCGCGTGATCACTATGACCGGATCGGCGGCTACCCGCCCCAGGCCCGCCGCTCCGAGGCGCGGCTGCTCCGGCGGCTCGGCCGCTCGTCCCGGATCATGCTGCGCAGCCGGATCGTCATGGTCGGCTAAGGCACTCCGATACTTGCCAAAGTCAAATAATTATTTGACAATGGCAAATATCGAGGTGACCCATGTCATTCAACGGTACCGACGATCACATCGCAGCGGTCCGCGCCTTCAACCGCTTCTACACTCGCAAGCTTGGCGTGCTCGACCAGCACCTTGGAAAGAGCCCGTTCTCTCTCAGCGAGGCCCGCGTGCTCTACGAGCTCGCGCAACGGGACGACCTTGCCGCGAAGGAGATCGGCAACGAGCTTGGCCTCGACCCCGGCTATCTCAGCCGAATCGTGCAAAACTTCGACGAAAAGGGGCTGATCACCCGCAGGCCCCTGCCCTCGGATCGAAGGCAGTACCAGCTCAGCCTCACCGCCAAGGGGCGCCAGACCTTTGCCAAGCTGAACCTGGGCTCGCAAAATGAGGTCGCCGCAATGCTGGCTCAGCTTTCGGCCAGCGATGCAACGCGGCTCACGCAGGCTATGGCGACCATCGAGGCTGTGCTGGAGCAACGTCGAAGCCAGCCCGCGGCTTTCATGCTGCGCAGCCATCGCGTCGGCGACATGGGCTGGGTCATCTCCCGGCAGGGCGCCGCCTATGCGGCCGACTACAACTGGGATATCAGCTACGAGGCCCTGGTCGCCGAGATCTGCGCACAGTTCATCAAGGACTATGACGCCGCGCGCGAGCACTGCTGGATTGCGGAAGTGGGTGGCGAACCGGTCGGCTCGATCTTCCTTGTCAAGGCCACGGACGAGATTGCCAAACTGCGCCTGTTGCAGGTGGAGAAGAAAGCGCGGGGACTCGGTGTCGGCCGCGCGCTGGTCGAGCAATGCATCCAGGGCGCACGCGAGAGGGGCTACAGCAAGATGACGCTGTGGACGCAAAGCATCCTGGTCGCCGCGCGTGGCATCTATCAGAGTGCAGGCTTCAAGCTCGTCGCAACAAAGCCGCACCGCAGCTTCGGGCACGATCTGATCGGCGAGACATGGGAGCGGGATCTGTAGCACTCTCGTAACGAGCGAGATGCGCATGAATGCGCCCCCGCCCCTTGTGGGAGGGGGCGGCGCCGCCGATGGACGCGGGCTCAGTAAGGTGAGGGGTATGTTTCCGCGAGCGTTCGTGCCTGCGGAGAAAACCCCTCATCCGGCGCTATAGCCGAAGCTTCGCTTCGGCGTTCTTTAAGAACGGCGGCCGAAGGCCGCCTGCGCCACCTTCCCCCACAAGGGGGGAAGGGAAGAAAGCATCTTACACCGTCGCGCCCTGGGCCTTCGGCCGGCGCAGGTGCTCGTCCAGGCGCGGCATGATCTCGACGAAATTGCAGGGACGCGTGCGGTAGTCGAGCTGGGCTTTGAGGATGCCGTCCCAGCCGTCGCGGCAGGCCCCGGGCGAACCTGGGAGGCAGAAGATGTAGGTTGCACCCGCGACGCCGGCAGTGGCGCGGCTCTGGATCGTCGACGTGCCGATCTTGGCGTGGCTCAGCATGTGGAATGCGATCGAGAAACCGTCCATGCGCTTCTCGAACAGGGGCTCGACCGCCTCCGGCGTGACGTCGCGCCCGGTGAATCCGGTGCCGCCGGTGGTGATGACGACGTCGATGCCTGCGTCCGCAATCCAGCGGCGGATGACGGCGCGGATCGCCTCGACGTCGTCGGTGACGATCTCGCGCGCGGCGAGATGATGGCCGGCCGCGATGAGGCGGTCGGCGAGCGTCTGGCCGGACTTGTCGTCAGCCAGCGCGCGCGTGTCGGAAACGGTGAGCACCGCGATGTTGAGCGGGACGAACTGTTTGGTTTCATCGATGGAGGTCATTGCAACGCACCTTCTTTCCCCGCCCACTGACGTCATCCTGAGGTGCGCGCTCTTGCGCGCCTCGAAGGATGGGCCACGGGATCGCCATCCTTCGAGGCTCGCCAATTGGCGAGCACCTCAGGATGACGGATAACCCCTACTGTCCGCCGCCAAACGTGTTGCAGGCCTGGACCGTGCCCTGCTGGTAGCCGGTCATGAACCACTGCTTGCGTTGCGCCGCCGAGCCGTGGGTGAAGGAATCGGGCACGACGCGGCCCGTGGACTGGCGCTGCAGCGTGTCGTCGCCGATCGCGCTCGCCGTGGTGAGTGCGGCGTCGATGTCGCCAGGCTCCAGGAAGTTCGGCCGCTTCTTCGCCTCGCGATTGACCCAGACACCGGACAGGCAGTCGGCCTGCAATTCCACCTTCACCTGGAGCGCATTCGACTCCGCCTTGCTGCCGGCCTGCTGCTGCAGCCGCGTCACGCGCGGAATGATGCCGAGCAGGTTCTGGATGTGATGGCCGGCCTCATGCGCGATGATGTAGGCGGTGGTGAAGTTACAGGCGGACTTGCCGGAGCAACCACGAAAACGCGTCTCGACCTCGCGGAAGAAACCGGTGTCGAGGAAGATGGTCTTGTCGGGCGGACAGTAGAACGGTCCCATCGCCGACTCTGCCCGGCCGCAGCGCCCGCCATTGGTGACGTTGCGGAACAGCACGACCTTCGGACCGGTAAAGGTCTGGCCCGAGGCCTGGAATATCTCGCTCCAGCGATCGTCGATCTCGCCGAGGATGCCGGAGATCATGCTGCCCATCTCGTCGGTCGGCGCGCCGCGCTTGGCGTTGGACGACGACTGGCGATCGGTCTGGTAGGACGGCGCCTGGCCACCGCCGGTGAGGATCTCGGCGCCGCCGATCAGGATGCGCGGATCGATGCCGAAGGCGTAGCCGACCAGGCCGAGCACGATGATGGTACCGATGCCGAGCCCGCCGCCGCCCATGGGCAGGCCGAACCCGCCTCCTCCACCACCGCCGCCACCATCGTCGCGGCGATCCTCGATGTCGTCGCTGCGGCGGAAATCATCGTAGCGCATGGCGGCTTCCCTCGGTCCTGGATGGCATCATTTGGGCGCACAAGCGCGAAAGCTCAACGCGCCATACACGTAAAATTTCCATTGCGTTAATCAATATCCCGCTCGGCAATTATTGCCTAGTGCGACAGCGTGGCAATGCCAGCAATTTTTTCCGAGGGTCGTGCAATTTTTTCCGAGAGAAATTTGGAGTCTTTTTGCGCTCCAGCCGCTCCCGCAACACGAGGAAACGCGAAATACACTGTAAAACACGGCGAATGCGCACAGCGAACCGCGCGCAATGCGCGATGTGAGGGCTGCTCACGAAAGCGGCGGGTTAAGTCGATTTTTACTTTGCCGCTTCAATGTAACGGTCAGTCGGTTGTTTGGTCCCGCGTCGCCGACAGCGTCGCCTGAGTCAGAGTTCTTGAGTCATGGTAGAGTCGCGTCGCGGGGCGTCTGCAAGGGCGCCCCGCACAAATTTTGAGTCTCCTTCGCACAGCATCGTCCTCGGCGATTGCGTCGCCGAGATGTCGAAGCTTCAGGCTGGTTCGGTGGACCTGGTGTTCGCCGATCCACCCTACAATCTCCAGCTCAAGGGCGATCTCAAACGCCCCGACGAATCCCATGTCGATGCGGTCGACGACGACTGGGACAAGTTCGATTCGTTCTCCGCCTATGACGATTTCACCCGCGCCTGGCTGCTTGCCGCCCGCCGCGCGATGAAGCCGTCGGCGACGATCTGGGTGATCGGCTCCTATCACAACATCTTCCGCGTCGGCGCGCTGATGCAGGACCTCGGCTTCTGGCTCCTGAACGACATCGTGTGGCGCAAGACCAATCCGATGCCGAATTTCCGCGGCCGCCGCTTCACCAACGCGCACGAAACCATGATCTGGGCCGCGCGCGACGAGAAGGCCAAGGGCTACACGTTCAACTACGAGGCGCTGAAGGCCGCCAACGAGGACGTGCAGGCACGGTCCGACTGGCTGATCCCGCTCTGCACGGGCGAGGAGCGCCTCAAGGGCGCCGACGGCAAGAAAGTGCACCCGACGCAGAAGCCGGAAGGCCTGCTCGCGCGCGTGCTGCTGTCGTCCTCCAAACCCGGCGATCTCGTGATCGATCCCTTCAACGGCACCGGCACCACCGGCGCGGTCGCAAAGCGCCTCGGCCGCTCCTATATCGGCTTCGAGCGCGACAAGACCTACGCGAAAGCGGCCGAAGCGCGCATCGCCGCGGTCGAGCCGCTGCCGGAGGCAAGCCTCGCCCCGTTCATGACTGCGCGCGAAGCGCCGCGGGTGGCGTTCTCCGAGCTGATCGAGCGCGGCATGGTCATGCCCGGCACGAAGCTGTTCGACGCCAAGAAGAAGCTCGGCGCCCTGGTCCGCGCCGACGGCGCCATCATGTTCGGCGACAAGGTCGGCTCCATCCACCGCATGGGCGCGGTGGCGCAAGGCGCACAGGCCTGCAATGGCTGGACCTTCTGGCACATCGAGACCAAGAAGGGTCTCAAGCTGATCGACGAGCTCCGCGCCGAAATCCGCGCCGGCATGGCGGCGGGGTAGCCGCTTCACCGGTCTCGCAGGGTGGGCAAAGCGAAGCGTGCCCACCGTCTTTTGGCTACGAAGAGAAGACGGTAGGCACGGCGCTTCGCGCCTTTGCCCACACTAAGGCTCCTTGAATGCGGCCACGGCCAGGACTAGATTTGACCGATCAGTCCCGTCCCGACCGGTCCTCCCATGCGACGACAGTCCGAGACATTGCTGCTGGTGCCGCTGCTGCCGATCTTTCTGCTCGGCATGTTTCCGATGTTCCTGATCGCGCTGTTGGGGTTTTTCGGCCTCGCCTTGTTCGGCGTGCTCGTGGTCTGCGTCGGGCTCGCCAGCAGCAACGAGGCCCATGACAGCTTCAATCACGACGTCATCGTTCACGGCTACGCGCGCGGATCGGAGCGCGCGGCGCGGGCCTCCGACATGCATATCGCTACGCGGCTCGGGCTGCGCCTGGAGGCGGTGGGCGCGGCCATGGTTACTACGGCGGCGATCGGCCTTTGTTACGCCGGCTGATCTGCGTGGCGCGCAGATACCGCCCGGCAAACTCGCCGGTTGCCCTCCCCGATAAGGTTCAGGCAAGACAAGGCCGCTTGCGGATATGCTGCTGCCTCCACTCTTGGCCAACAACACAGGGGAGATGCCCGATGCTCAAATTCTATTTCAACGGTTCGCCGAATCCGACCAAGGTCGCGCTGTATCTCGAAGAGTCCGGTCTGCCCTTCGAGCCGGTGAAGATCGACACCCGCAAGGGGGAGCAGTTCACGCCGGACTATCTGAAGATCAATCCGAACGCCAAGGTGCCGGCGATCGACGATAGCGGCACCATCGTCTTCGACTCGAACGCCATCCTGCTATATCTCGCCGAGAAGACCGGCAAATTCCTGCCCGCCGCCTCGTTGCGCGGCGAGACGCTGTCATGGCTTATGTTCATCGCCACCGGCGTCGGGCCGTATTCGGGTCAGGCCGTGCACTTCAAGCATTTTGCGCCGAAAGACCAGAACCACGACTACGCGCATAACCGCTACCAGTTCGAGACCGATCGCCACTACAAGATTCTCGACGGTCACCTCGCCAGCCGCCGCTACATGGTCGGCGACGGCTATTCGATCGTCGACATGGCGCTGTGGGGCTGGGCGCGGATGGTGCCGTTCAAGCTCGGCGACGATGCCTTTGCGCGATACCCGAACGTGAAGCGGCTGGTGGACGAGGTCTCGGCGCGGCCTGCGGCGGCGCGCGCGATCGCGCTGAAGGACAAGTTCACCTTCAAGGCGGAGATGGACGACGAGGCCCGCGGCAACATGTTCAAGCACATGACGACGAAAGTGGCCTGATCGCACCACGTCACAATTCGAGGCCACGCGCATGCGCGTGGCCTTTTGCTTTTGAGGCTCAGGCCGCGTGCACCGAGCTCAGGAACTTGGCGACCTCTTGCTTCAAGCGATTGCTGTCGGCCGACAGCGAGCGGGCCGCCGAGAGCACCTGTGAGGAGGCCGAGCCGGTCTCGGAGGCGCCGCGCTGCACGTCGCCGATGTTGGACGACACAAGCTGCGTGCCATGGGCCGCCTGCTGGACGTTGCGGGAAATCTCCTGCGTGGCCGCACCCTGCTGTTCCACGGCAGCGGCGACCGTCGACGAGATCTCCGACAGCCGCTCGATGGTGCCGCTGATTTCCCTGATCGAGCCGACCGACTCCTCCGTCGCGGCCTGGATGCCCGAGACCTGCTGGGCGATCTCACCGGTGGCCCTCGCGGTCTGCTCGGCGAGCGCCTTGACCTCCGAGGCCACCACCGCAAAGCCGCGGCCGGCTTCACCCGCGCGCGCCGCCTCGATGGTGGCGTTCAGCGCCAGGAGGTTGGTCTGGCCGGCGATGGTGCTGATCAGCTCGACCACGTCGCCGATGCGGGCCGCAGCCTTGGAGAGCTCACCGACGCGCGCGTTGGTCCTGCTCGCCTGACCGACGGCTTCGCCCGCGATGCGGGCCGATTCCTGCACCTGGCGCGCGATCTCCGTCACCGACGAGGACAGCTCTTCCGTCGCCGAGGCGACGGCCTGCACGTTTGCCGTTGCTTCCTGCGACGCGGAGGCGACTTCCGTCGACAGATCCTGGGCCCGCGAAGCGGTCGTGGTCAGGGTGCCGGCGGAGGCTTCGAGCTCCTGCGATGCCGACGACACGGTATCGACGATCTCGCCCACCGCCTGCTCGAACTGGTCGGCCAGTTTGACCATGTCGGCTTTGCGACTCTCGGCCTGCCGCGCCTCGACCTCGGTCTGCTCATGGCGCAGGCGCTCGGTCTCGACCATGTTGTCCTTGAACACCTGGATCGCTGTCGCCATGTCGCCGATCTCGTCGGCCCTGCCGCGGCCGGGAATCCCGACCTCGAGATTGCCGCCGGCAAGCAGCCCCATCGCGCGGGTCATCGAGGTCAGGGGACCAACGATGCTGCGGGCGATCAGGAAGGCGACGATGCCGCCGAACACGATGGCAAGACCGCCGGCGATTTCCTGAATCGACGTCGTTCCGGCAATCACGGCTTCGGCACTTGTGCGCGAGTCCCGATAATCCTTCTTCAAGGCGGTTTCCGCGACCTTGAGCTTGCCGATGCTCTCGACGATCAGCGGCGCGAGGTTCTTGTGATAGATCTCGTCGGCCTGAAGCATCGCGGCGGACGTGGTCTCGAACGCGGATTTGTAGATTCCGAGCGAGGTCTTCACCGGCGCGAGCGTGGTTCGCAGCTCCGTCGCCTGTGGGCTCTTTTCGATCGCCGCGAGGCGCTGTGATGCCCTGTCCACATTGGTCCTGAAGTTGGCGGGCCCCTTGACGTCGCGCAAGGCCAGGAAACGCCAGTTCGCGATTTGGACGAGAAGCAGCCTGGATTCGAGATCCCCGACGAGCGCCGCGGTGTCTTCATCGACGGCTGCGCGCGCCGTATCGACCAACTTGCCCATCTTGACGGTCAGTTCGTCGCCGCTCGGCAGCAGCGTCGCCTTGCCCGTCCTCGCCTCGTTGACGGCGTCACCGAGATTGTCACGCAGGCTTTTCATCTTGGCGATGTCGGCGATCAGGCCCTCGTAAAGCTTTCGGCGCTCTTCCGAGAGCGTGCCCTTCGCCCCGACCTGCAAGAGCTCGGTTGCCGCCGCCTCCCGTTCCGCGGCCTCCTTCATCGCAGGCTCGCTGGCGTCGTAGATGTAACGCAGATTGGCGCGCTGGATGGCCTGAAGATGGGTCGATATCTCCAGCACCCGCGCGGTGCTGTCCGAAAGCGCCGATTGTCTTCCGACCTGATCCTGGACCGCCCGCAAATTCCAGACGGCGACCACCGCCATCACGAGACCAACCGCCACCAAGGCCATGAAACCTGCGTACAGGCGTCCCCTGATCCGCAAACGAAAACTCGGCATTCCCACTGTCCACCCAGATGCATGTCAATTCGAGCGGCCGGCCTAATCCGGCGATCGTCACCGGCCACCCTGGCAGCCGCGCGTCGCGTCTTTCGCGACCCACGCTGCACCGCGACACAATGGGGGACACTCGTTAATTGAACCTTCAAATTTTTCGCGCAGGTCTGCGCAGGCTCGCACAAAATCTGCTGATTTTGGCGGCAGCTGCGCAAGGTTTCGGCGCAAGTCCCGCAGGCGCATGCAGATCACTGCATGGACGTCCCGATGGACGCTTGTCGCGCTCTCCTGCGTTAATTTGCCGAGCGCGTTCTCGACCACTTCCAGCGGAGGCGAGGCAACGTTGCCCCGCCCCCTCCGTTCTCTATTTTCGCTGGTGGGGCTTATGCAGCTCGTAGGCGATCTCCGACCGTGTCAGCCCGCAGTCCTGAAGCTCCCGCTCGGTCATGGCAGCGAGCTGGCAGCGCTGCCGCGACCGCTCTCGCCTGATGCGGACGATCTCCGCCAGCCTGCGCCAGACCGACGCGACCATCGTCGACCGCGGCGGACCGCATCGGTCGGCGGACCCGACGCCGCTCAATCCGCTCAGCTCGCGGCCCTCACGTCCGTCTGCGGAAACGGGCCGAGTGCCTTCTCGGTCAGCACCGAGTCGCAATATTCCCGGATCTCCTTGATCTTGCCCTCCTCGAGACGAAACACGAGACAATAGTCGTTGTCGTAGCGCAGCCCCTCGGGCGTGACGTTGTCGCCCTTCGCTTCGACGACGACGAGATCGCCGTCGGCGATGAAGCGGTGGGCAACCGTCCGTGTCCGGTCGACAAGACGGGTCCGCACATAGGCGTGCAAATCGTTGAGGATCGCCTGTTTGCCCGAAAAGGTGCGCGACCAGGAATACTGGCCGGTCACGATCCATTTGGCGTCGTCGGCAAGACTTTCGGTGAACAGGGCGCGGTCGCGCGCAGCCGGATCGGGACTGGCGGCGGCGGTAAAGATATCCTGCATCAGCTTCTTATTGGCGCTCGCGTTCATGGCGGCATCTCCCTGGGTGAGAACACTGAGATCATCGCCGCCGGCTCTAAATTCTTCAAATCGATAGTGTATATGATATCTATTCGCCCTATGAATTTGAATTCGCTCGACCTCAATCTCCTGACCGCGCTCGATGCGCTCCTGCGCGAGGCCAGCGTCAGCCGCGCCGCCTTGCGGATCGGGCTGTCGCAGCCGGCAACGAGTCATGCGCTCCAGCGTCTGCGCGACATCTTTGGCGATCCGCTCCTGGTACGCACAGGTGGGCGGATGGAGCTGACGCCGCGGGCGCAAGCCTTGCGCGCGCCGCTGGCGCAGGCGCTCGACCAGGTGCGCGGGCTGTTCGTATCGGATGAATTCGATGCGGCGCGCAGCGAGCGGCAATTCCGCCTGATGATGCCGGATCTCGCGGTCGAGCTGTTGATGCCGCCCTTGATGGAAAAGGTGACGCAGGCCGCCCCCAACGTCCGCATCGACGTGGTGCCGTGGCGGGGACCGGCGATCTTCCACGCCGAGTTCGCCCGCACCATCGATCTCGTGATCTCGATCGGCAACGCTTTCAAGGGATTTCACCGCCAGCTGCTCTACACCGACAGCGACGCGCTGGCGGTGCGGCGCGGCCATCCGATGGCTGCGAAGCTGAAACGGCGCGAGACGTTCCTGGCCGCACGCCATGTCGGCGTGATCATCCGCGGCCAGGCCGAGGATTTGATCGACACCTGGCTGCGCAGCAAGGGCATCGACCGGCACATTTCACTGGTCGTCCCCGGTTATCTCGAAGCGCTGCACGTCGCCGCCCGCACCGACCTCGTCGCCTTCGTGCCGCGCCGGCTGATCGCGGCGCTGTCGAAGCAGTTCGGTCTCGTCACGGTGACGCCGCCGCTCGACCCCGGCATCGACGAGCAGTTCATGTTCTATCCAACCCGCGCACAGATGGATCCCGGCTCGATCTGGTTGCGGCGGCTGATGCTGGAGACGGGACGGGAATTGGAGAAGCGGAAGACTTCGTAGTATGGGCAAAGCGAAGCGTGCCCACCACTTCTTTCATGGCTTGGAACGATGGTGGGCACGGCACTACGCGCCTTTGCCCACCCTACAAGAACCTCACGCCTTCTGCGCGTCCATCACCTTGCGCACGGCAGGGCGATCGGACATGCGCTTGAAATGATCGGAGATCTTCGGCGTCGCGTTGATGTCGACGCTGTCGCCTTCGAGCCAAGTCGACAGGGTGTAAAGATAGGGATCGCAGATCGTGTACTGCTCGCCCATCACCCAGGGCCCCTTGTACATCTTCTGCTCGATCAGGGAGAAGCAGGCGCCCATGGTCTTCGGGATCATCTGCTTCATGTCGGCGAACGAGCTCTCTTGGCTCGCCCAGCGCGCACCGCGCACCTTGTGGGCATGGTTGATGTGCACGGTCGAGCAGAGATAGGAGTTGAACGACTGTACCTGGGCGAAGTCGAAGGGATCGTCGAGCGGCGCGAGTTTCGCCTTGGGGAAGGTCTGCGCGAGATAGGCCAGCATCGCCGGCGTCTCGGTGAGGACGCCACGATCGGTCACCAGGGCCGGCACGCGGCCCTTCGGGTTGATCGCGAGGTACTCGTCGCTGTTCTGCTGGTTGGTCTTGAAGCTCAGCCGCTCGGCCGCATAGTCGGCGCCGGCTTCTTCCAGGGTGATGTAGGTGGCGAGCGCACAGGTGCCGGTCGCGTAGTAGAGCTTGAGCATGTCGGACCTCATGGGAAAGCCGGAAGGTAACGGCTGCGGGCCCCGAGGTCCATAGCACGGCGTTCTCAGTGCTCTTGCTCTTCGCAGTTGCCCACCGGCGCCCGGCTGTGCCAAGACGCCCCTAGTTGGAGGGGCTTTCCCATGACCGTACTCATCGCCGGTGGCGGCATCGGCGGGTTGACGCTTGCACTCAGCCTGCACGGAATCGGCATTCCCACGAAAGTGTTCGAGAGCGTCGCCGAACTGCGGCCGCTCGGTGTCGGCATCAATGTGCTGCCGCACGCGGTGCGCGAGCTGATCGAAATCGGCCTGATGGACAAGCTCGATGCCAGCGGCGTGCGCACCCGCGAGCTTGCCTATTTCTCCAAGCACGGCAAGCCGATCTGGAGCGAGCCGCGCGGGCTGGAGGCCGGTTATAAATGGCCGCAATTTTCGATCCATCGCGGCACGCTCCAGCAACTGCTGCTCGACACCGCGATCGAGCGTCTCGGCCGCGACAACATCCTGACCAGCCATCACCTGACCGGCTGGAGCGAAACCGCCGACGGCGTGCGCGCCGACTTCATCGACAAGGCCACCGGCAAGGCCGCGGGGACTTACGACGGCACGATCCTGATCGCCGCCGACGGCATCCATTCCGCCGCGCGAGAAAAACTTTATCCCGACGAGGGCCCACCGATCTGGAACGGCCGCATCCTCTGGCGCGGCGTCACGCCCGCAAAAGCCTTCCTCAGCGGCCGCACCATGATCATGGCCGGCCACGAGATCCTGAAATTCGTCTGCTATCCGATCTCGAAGGCTCCGGACGCCGCGGGCAACCATTTGATCAACTGGGTCGCCGAGCGCCACATGCCGCCGACCTATCAATGGCGGCGCGAGGACTATAACCGCACCGCGCGGCTGGAGGAGTTTTTGCCCTGGTTCGAGAGCTGGCAGTTCGACTGGCTCGACGTGCCCGGCCTGATCAAGAACTGCCCGCACGCCTATGAATATCCGTTGGTCGACCGCGATCCGGTGTCGCAATGGACCTTTGGCCGCGTCACGCTGATGGGCGATGCCGCACATCCGATGTACCCGATTGGCTCCAACGGCGCCTCGCAGGCGATCCTCGATGCCCGCACCATCACGCGCGAGATCCTGGCGCACGGCCCGACGCAAGCGGCCCTGCTCGCCTATGAGGCCGAGCGGCGGCCTGCAACCACGAGTCTCGTCCTGCTCAACCGCAAGAACGGCCCCGAGCAGGTGATGCAGCTCGTCGAGGAGCGCGCACCCGACGGCTACAACGTCGTCACTGACGTGCTGTCGCAACAGGAGCTGGAGGATGTTGCCGCCAACTACAAGCGCGTCGCCGGCTTCCAGGTGGAAGCGCTGAATGCGAAGCCGCCGATCGTGAGCGCGGGTGCGAAGCGCGTGGAGGCGTGAGTTAGCCACTCATCGAGCCGCGTGCTCCTCTTCACCCCGCCCACTCTCTCCCCGTAAGAACGGGGCGAGGGAGCGAGAGAGATGCACCCACCTCACCGCACCACCCTCGCCGCTTCGAGCAAACGCTCGCTCGCGCTTGCCGTCGCCAGCAGCGTGCCGTCTTCCGCCGTCAGCCTGGCCTCGACGAATGCAATCGTCTTGCCGAGCTGCGTCACCTTGGCCTCGCCGATGATTGGTCCCGGCTTTGCGGGCGCCAGGAAATTCACGGTCATGCTGATGGTGGTGGTGTAGAGCCGGCCCTCGCTCATCACCAGCACGGCGGGGCCCATCGTGTCGTCGAGCATGGCCGAAAGCATGCCGCCCTGGATGAATCCAGCCGGATTGCAGAACTCTTGCTTGCCGTCGAAGGCGAGCTTGATCCAGCCTTCCCCGGGACGGGCATCGAGCAGGCGCCATCCGAGCAGCTCGGCACAGGGTGGCCTTGGAAAGTTGTCGAGCGCTGTCTTGATCATGCGACCTCCGTTGCCAGCCACAGCTAACGCAGGCCTGCTGCCAGCATGTTGTCAGCAGGATGGGCTGCTAGGGGTCCAATCCATGCGCAATCACCTTACGCATGACATTGGGCAATGCTTCGTCGGCGAGAGTGGCGATCGGCACCCAGCGCATGCCCGCGGGTGCCCGCGTGCGCGCACCCACCCTCGCCGTGTAGACCACCAGTTCCAGCGGAAAATGCGTGAAGACGTGGGTGACCACACCCGCCTTGCGCTGCCAGCGCGACAGCCCCTTCAGCTCGGGCGCCTGCTGCCTTGCCTTGGCATCGTCCTGTCCGGCCAGCCAGTCCGAGCCCGGCACCTCGGTCATGCCGCCGAGCAGACCCTTTTCGGGACGGCTGCGGACGAGAAGCCCGTCGCCGCGCGTGACAACGAAGGCGGCGCCGCGCCGTAGCGTGCCGCTCTTCTTCGGCGCCTTGCGCGGAAACGTTTCCTGCGTTCCCAGCGCGCGCGCCGTGCAGTCCTCGTTCAAGGGGCATAGCGAGCAGGCCGGCTTTTTCGGCGTGCAGATCGAGGCGCCCAGATCCATCAGCGCCTGCGCGCTGTCGCCGGCGCGCAAGTCGGCGAGCAGCGTCGCAGCCAACTCCTGAATCAGCGGCTTCGCCTGCGGCAGCTCCTGCTCGACCGCGAACAGGCGCGAGACCACGCGCTCGATATTGCCGTCGACCGGCATGGTGCGGCGGTCGAACGCGATCGCCGCGATCGCTGCCGCCGTATAGGGCCCGATGCCCGGCAGCGCGCGCAGGCCCTCTTCGGTGTCGGGAAAGGTGCCGCCATGCTCGCGCGTCACCGCGACCGCGCAGGCATAGAGGTTTCGCGCGCGAGAATAATAGCCGAGCCCGGCCCACATCCGCAGCACGTCGTCCTGCGAGGCCCGCCCCAGCGCCGTGACATCAGGCCAGCGCGCGACGAATTTTTCGAAATAGGGCCCGACCGCCTTCACCGTGGTCTGCTGGAGCATGATCTCGGACAGCCAGACGCGGTAAGGGTCGGATGCCTCGCCGCGCGCAGCGCGCCAAGGTAATCGGCGGCGATGGCGATCATACCAATCGAGCAGCGCGAGCGGGCGCGACGAGGTCTCCGGCTGAACTGGTTCCGATTTCGCCTTGAGGGCGGATTTGGGGCTCATGTTCGCACTGTAGCGGCAATGCACCGACCTCTCCACGTCTTGCCCGCGCTGGTCGCGGGCATCCACGTCTTTCTTCCGGGCGAAGAGCCTGTAGCCGACGCCCCGGAGTGCTATAAGGTCCCATGTCCAAGCTTCGCCCCGTCAAACCCGGTCCCATCAGCGCCAAACCGCTGTCGCTCCTGCTCAACGACGTCTTTGCCGAGGCCTATGCCAAGCAGGGTTTTGCCGCGCGCGAACTGGTGACGCGGTGGGCGCAGATTGCCGGGCCGGAGATCGCGGCCCATGCCGAGCCGCTCAAGATGCAATGGCCGCGGCCGGTCGAGGGCCAGCCGCAGGAGCCGGCGACGCTGGTGCTGCGGGTCGAGGGGCCGATGGCGCTGGAGATCCAGCACTCCGCCGACGTGATACTGCAGCGGGTCAACCGCTTCTTCGGCTGGAGCGCGGTCGGCAAATTGGCCTTCCGCCAGGCTCCGCTGTCGCGCGCCCGGCGGCCAACCCGGCCCAGCCCGCCGGACGCCAAATCGGTGGCCGAGGTGGCTGAGAGCCTGGGCGACATCGAAGATGAACAATTGAAGACGGCGCTGGCGCGCCTCGGGGCCGCCATCAAGCGAAATTGAGCCTTATTCTGCGGCCAAACTGGACCTGTCCTTGCCGCTCGCCATTGCCTCAAACGACGTTTCAAGCTAGCGACAGGCCGCCTGAATGGGAATTTCGGGCGAGACCACGCCAATCCGGGAGCCGACCTTGATCATCACCCGCCGCGCCTTCACCTCGATGCTGTCGCTGACCGGGCTTGCCGCGCTCGCCGGGCTCTCGCCGCTGCGGTTCATCAGCGAAGCCATGATCCCTGAAGCAATGGCGCAGGCGGCGGCTGGCGACGTGGCCAAGCCGGTGTCGCTGCCCGACATGGCGCTGGGCCCGAAGGACGCCGCCGTTACCATCACCGAATACGCCTCGATGACCTGCCCGCATTGCGCGGCCTTCAACGAGCAGGTGTTTCCAAAGATCAAGTCGGAATACATCGACACCGGCAAGGTGCGTTACATCTTCCGCGAGTTCCCGCTCGACATCAAAGCCGCCGCCGGCTCGATGCTGTCGCGCTGCATCGCCAATGGCGACGCGCCGAAATACTTTGCCGTCACCGACATGCTGTTCCGCCAGCAGAACGACTGGGTGGTGAAGAACACCACGGAGACCCTGACGCGGATCGGCAAGCAGGCTGGCCTCACCCAGCAGCAGGTCGAGGCCTGCCTGAAGGACCAGGCGCTGCTCGACAAGATCGCGGCCGACCAGAAATATGCCAGCGACGTTCTGAAGGTCGATTCGACGCCGACGTTCTTCGTCAACGGCGAGAAGATCAAGGGCGAGACCTCGTTCGAGGAATTCGCCAAGAAGATCAATCCGCTGCTGAAGAGCTGATTTTCCCGTTCAAAGCCTGATTCGCATCTCGATGGCCGTATCTTTCCCGGCATAAATCCCTTGGGAAAAGCGGCTTTCGCCGGTTGCCCTCGCGACGCACCGCGGCCATTGTCCAGCCGCATGAGGCGCCTCGCGCGACTCGCCCGGATAGCGACATTGCCTTCCATGGTATTGTCCCGGCAGGGGGATTCGCGCCTGCCAACAGAGATGCGTGCTTATGAAAATCACCCGCCTGCGCCTTCACGGCTTCAAGTCCTTCGTTGAGGCCACCGACTTCGTCATCGAGCCCGGCCTGACCGGCGTGGTCGGCCCCAACGGCTGCGGCAAGTCGAATCTCGTCGAGGCGCTGCGCTGGGCGATGGGCGAGACCTCCTACAAGTCGCTGCGCGCCGCCGACATGGACGCGGTGATCTTCGCCGGCTCCGGCAACCGTCCGGCACGCAACCACGCCGAAGTCACGATGACGATCGACAATGCCGATCGCACCGCGCCTGCGGCGATGAACGACAGCCAGCTTCTGGAAATTTCCCGCCGCATCGAGCGCGAGGCCGGTTCGGTCTACCGCATCAACGGCCGCGACGTGCGCGCCCGCGACGTGCAGATTCTGTTCGCCGACGCTGCCACCGGCGCGCGCTCGCCGGCCCTCGTCCACCAGGGCAAAATCGGCGAGATCATTCAGGCCAAGCCCGAGCAGCGCCGCCGCGTGCTGGAAGACGCCGCCGGCGTCGCCGGCCTGCACGCCCGCCGCCACGAAGCCGAGCTGCGGCTCAAGGCGGCCGAAACCAACCTCACCCGCGTCGAGGACGTGATCGGCCAGCTCGCAGGGCAAATGGAGGGCCTGAAGAAGCAGGCCCGCCAGGCCGTGCGCTATCGCGAAGTTGCAGCCAAGGTCCGCAAGGCCGAAGCAACCCTGTTCCATCTGCGCTGGATCGGCGCCCATGCCGACGTCAACGAGTCCGGCCAGACCCACGATCTCGCGGTCCGCGAGATGGCCGAGCGGACCCAGCACCAGGCCGAGGCCGCCCGCATCCAGGCGATCCGCGCCACCGAAATGCCGGCGCTGCGCGATGCCGAAGCGCGCGCCGCGGCGGGGCTCCAGCGCCTGACCAACGCCCGCGAGCTGCTCGATCGCGAGGAAGAGCGCGCCAAGGAGCGCGTCGCAGAGCTCGAGCGGCGCCTCGCGCAGTTCGAAGGCGACATCTCCCGTGCCCAGCAGCAGACCATGGACGCCGATGTCGCGCTGCAGCGCCTCGACGCCGAAGATTCCGAGCTGAAGGAAGAGATCAAGTCGCGCGTCGAGAAGCGCTCCGGCGTCGATGAGCGTGTCGGCGAGGCCGAGGCGGTGCTGACCGAAACCGAGCAGCAGTTCGCCGAGCTCACCACCGCGCTCGCCGACCTCACCGCCAAGCGCCATCAACTCGAAGCCAACGTTCGAACCCACCGCGACAAGCTCGCCCGGCTCGATCAGGAGATTTCGAACGTCGCGGCGGAAGAGCAGAAGCTCACTCAGGAGACCGGCGGCTTCGGCGATCTCGACGAGCTGACCGCGACGGTCGAGAACGCCGAGCAGACGCTGGCGGCCTCGGAAGCCGCCGCTCAGGCCAGCGAAGCCGCGCACGTCGCCGCGCGGCAGACGCTGGAATCCTCGCGCTCGCCGCTCGTCGAAGCCGACAAGCGCGTGCAGCGGCTCGATACCGAGGCGCGCACGATCTCCAAGATCGTCAACGGCGAGACCAAGAATCTGTGGCCGCCGATCATCGACGGCATCACCGTCGACAAGGGTTTTGAAAAGGCGATCGGCGCAGCTCTCGGCGACGATCTCGACGCCCCGGTCGATCCGTCCGCGCCGATGCGCTGGACCAATGCCGGCGTCACCGAGGGCGATCCGGAGCTGCCCGAGGGCGTCGTGCCGCTCGCCAGCCATGTGCAGGCGCCGGCCGAGCTGGCCCGCCGCCTGGCGCAGATCGGCGTGGTGCCGCGGGAGCGCGGCGCCGAGCTGGTCTCGCAGCTCAAGACCGGCCAGCGGCTGGTCTCGCCCGAAGGCGACGTCTGGCGCTGGGACGGCTTTGTCGCAGCCGCCCACGCGCCGACCGGCGCCGCACGGCGGCTTGCCGAGCGCGCCCGCCTCGTCGACATCGAGAACGAGCTGGAGCAGGCCCGCATCGACGCGCAGATCAAGCGTCAGGCGCTGGAGAACGCCGAGGCCGAGCTGCAGATGGCCGCCAGCACCGAAGGTGCAAGCCGCGAAGCCTGGCGCGCCGCGCAGCGCGAGCTCAACGTCGCGCGCGAGCGTCATGCCACGGTCGAGCGCGAGATCAGCCGCCACGCCGCGCGCAAGGCGACGCTGTCGGAAGCGCACAGCCGTCTGGCCGCCGACCGTGCCGAGGCGGAAGCCGCCTACGAATACGCCGAAGCCGGCATCTCCGAGCTGCCGTCGAGCGAGGATACCGAAACCCGTCTCGCCGCCGTCCGCAGCGACATCGAAGGCCATCGCCGCATGGCGGCCCAGGTCCGCGCCGAGGCACAGGCGCTGGCGCGCGAAGCCGAGCTTGCCGATCGCCGCGTGCAGGCGATCCTCGCCGAGCGCACCGAGTGGGCGAACCGCAAGGAGAGCGCGGCCTCCCATATCGACACCATCCAGGCTCGTATTGCCGAACTCACGATCGAGCGCAGCGATCTCGAGAACGCGCCGGCCGTGTTTGCGGAGAAGCGCAGCGCGCTGATCACCGAGATCGAATACGCCGAAAACGACCGGCGCATGGCCGCCGATGCGCTCGCCAGCGCGGAAACCGCGATGGCCGAAACCGATCGCGTCGCGAAACTGACGCTCGAGGCGCTCTCCAGCTCCCGCGAGGCCACCGCCCGCGCCGAGGAGCGCATGGAAGGCGCGCGGCGCCGGCTCGAGGACATCGAGCGCGAGATCCGCGACATGCTGGAAGTCGAACCGCAGGCCGTTGCCGGCCTTGCCGAGATCGAACCCGGCGCGGAGCTGCCGCCGCTGCACGACATCGAGGAAGACCTCGAAAAAATGCGCCGCGACCGCGAGCGCCTGGGTGCCGTCAACCTGCGCGCCGAGGAAGAGCTGCGCGAGGTCGAGACCCAGCACAACGGTCTGGTCACCGAGCGCGACGACCTCGTCGAGGCCATCAAGCGGCTGCGCCAGGGCATCCAGAGCCTCAACAAGGAGGCACGCGAGCGGCTCCTGACCTCGTTCGAGGTCGTCAACAACCACTTCAAGCGCCTGTTCGTCGAGCTGTTCGGTGGCGGCGAAGCCGCGCTGCATTTGATCGAGAGCGACGACCCGCTGGAAGCCGGCCTTGAAATCATCGCCAAGCCGCCGGGCAAGAAGCCGCAGACTCTGTCGCTGCTCTCTGGCGGTGAGCAGGCGCTGACCGCGATGGCGCTGATCTTCGCGGTGTTCCTCACCAACCCCTCGCCGATCTGCGTGCTGGACGAAGTCGACGCGCCGCTCGACGACCACAACGTCGAGCGCTATTGCAACCTGTTGCACGAGATGACCGCCTCGACCGACACCCGCTTCATCATCATCACCCACAACCCGATCACGATGGCGCGGATGAACCGCCTGTTCGGCGTCACCATGGCCGAGCGCGGCGTCTCGCAGCTGGTGTCGGTGAGCCTGTCAGAGGCGGTGGACATTCTCGACCAGAACGTGGCGTGATTTTTTGGCCGTCATTCCGGGGCGATGCGCAGCATCGAACCCGGAATCTCGCGCCACCATTTCGAGATTCCGGGTTCGCGCTGCGCGCGCCCCGGAATGACGGCGAATTAAGATGATCTCGCCCACACTCCCGCCTGAACTGAAAGCGGCCCTCGACGGCAAGCTCCAGGGGTTCTCGCGCACCGACGCTGCGCAGCGATCGCAGAAAATCTCGACCACCTATCGCGCAGGCGGCGGCTCCGGCACGATCAAGTCAGAGGCCGATGCGCTCGCCTATGCGCTCGCACGCATGCCGGCGACCTACGCGGCGGTGGCGGCAAGTCTGAATGCGCTGACCGAGATCGCACCGGACCTCGCTCCGGAAACGCTGCTCGACGTCGGCGCAGGTCCGGGCACTGCGAGCTGGGCCGCCGCGGAGGCGTTCTCCTCGCTGCAGGATTTCATCCTGCTCGACGCCAACGGCACGCTCAGCCGCCTCGCGCTCGAACTGGCGCGCGACAGCACGCGTCTGGCGGATTGCCGCTATCTGCCGGGCGATGCCGGCGCGAACCTCGCCGAGGTCTCGCAAGCCGATCTCGTCGTTGCGAGTTATGTCATCGGCGAGCTCAGCGAGGGCGATCAACGCAAGCTCGCGGAAACGATGTGGGCGAAAGCGCGCCACGCGCTGGTCGTGATCGAGCCCGGCACGCCCGCCGGCTACGCGCGCATCCTCGCTTTGCGCCAGCAGCTGATCGCGGCGGGCGCCTATGTCGCCGCGCCCTGCCCGCACGAAAAGCCGTGTCCGCTGACGGCGCCCGACTGGTGCCATTTCTCCCAGCGCTTGCCGCGCTCTCAGGCTCACCGCCAAATCAAGGGCGCCGAGGTGCCGTTCGAGGACGAGCGATTCATCTACGTGGCGCTGACCCGTACGCCGCCCGCAGCCCGCGCCGCGCGCGTGCTGGCGCCGCCCGATCTCGGCAAGGCCGAGATCACGGCAAAACTCTGCACCGAGCAAAGCGTCGAACTCGCCAGGATCCCGCGCCGCGACAAGGCCGCCTATGCAAGCGCCCGCCGCTGGCGCTGGGGCGATGCCGTCATGTCCGAAAGTTAACCTCCTCCGGCGCTTTTGCCTTGAACTCGGATGGTTCCCGATCCGACCAAGTCTTACCTTCCCTCCGCGCCGGGCTCTCGCCGGGCGCCAATTTGGTCTAGGCTGCGCCCGCCTTCTTCCCCCTTCAGGAGTTCTCCATGTCGACCGGCTGGATCGTTCTCGGCGTTATCGTCGTCCTCGTGTTCTTTGCCTTCGCCGCCTACAACCGGCTGGTGGCGCTGGGCCAGCGCGTCGGCCAGGCCTTTGCCGACATCGACGTGCAGCTCAAGCAGCGCCACGATCTGATCCCGAACCTGGTCGAGACGGTGAAGGGCTATGCATCGCATGAGCGCGGCACGCTCGACGACGTCATCAAGGCGCGCAATTCGGCGATGTCGGCGCAGGGACCGGCGCAGGTGTCCGCGGCCGAGAACCAGCTCTCCGGCGCGCTCGGCCGGCTGATCGCATTGTCGGAGGCCTATCCCGACCTCAAGGCCAACGCCAATTTCCAGCAGCTCGCCAGCGAGCTGTCCGACCTCGAGAACAAGATCGCGGCCAGCCGCCGCTTCTTCAACAGCGCGGTCCAGGAATACAACACCGGCATCCAGCAGATGCCGGCCGCCTTGTTCGCCGGCATGTTCGGCTTCACCAGGAAGGACTTCTTCGATCTCGGCGCCAGCCGCACCGAGGTCGAGGCCACGCCGCAGGTGAAGTTCTGAGTTGAGCCGATAGGCCGGCAGGGCATCGCGTCATGGCCGCGTATGGTCTCTACACGCACATCGCCTCGAACAAGTTTCGTTCGATGCTGCTGCTCGCCGGCCTGTTCGCGCTGGTCTATGTGCTGGTCTATGCCGGCGCGCTGATCGCTGAAGTCGTCATCAATGGCGACGAGACCGTCGTCCACTATCTGAGACGCGCCTTCTATGATCTGAAAGTCGCCGCTCCGGTTGCGACCGTCGTGGCAGCAGCCTGGATCGTGATCGCCTATTTCTTCCACCAGTCTATGATCGATGCGGTGACCGGCGGCCACGACGTTACCCGGCAGGAAGAGCCGCGGCTCTATAATCTGCTGGAAAATCTCTGCATCTCGCGCGGCATCACGATGCCGAAGCTGAAGATCATGGAGAGCCCGGCGCTGAACGCGTTCGCGACCGGCCTCAACCCGCGGCAATATTCGATCACCATCACCACCGGCCTCCTCGACGCGCTGAACGACAAGGAAATCGAGGCGGTGCTGGGCCACGAGCTGACCCATATCAAGAACGGCGACGTGCAGCTCATGGTGGTCGCCGTCATCATCGCCGGTGTGGTCGGGTTCTTCGGCGAACTGTTCTTCCGCCTGTTCACGAATTTCAGCTGGAGCTCCGGCTCCGGCGGCTCGTGGTCGTCGGGCTCCTCCTCGTCGTCACGATCGTCCTCGTCGTCGAGCGACAGCAAGAGTTCGGGCGGCGGCGCGGTGATCGTCATCATCATCGCGGTCGTGCTGATCGTGGTGGCCTGGCTGTTGTCGCAGGTGGTGAAGCTCGCGCTGTCGCGCTCGCGCGAATATCTCGCGGACGCGGGCTCCGTCGAGCTGACGAAAAACCCGGACGCCATGATCTCGGCGCTGCGCAAGATCGAGAACCGCGGCGAGCTGCCGGGCGCAACCTCGGCGGTGATGGAGCTCTGTGTCGACAATCCGCGCGAGGGCTTCGCCGATTTGTTCGCGACCCACCCCTCGGTGCAGTCCCGGGTCGACGCGCTGGTCAAGTTCGCCGGCGGCCATGATCCTGGCCTGCTGCCGCCTCCCGCCGACGAGGCCGAGGAGCCAGACACGCAAGCCGACCAGCAGGACACTCCACCGCCGCTGCGCCAGGGTCCTTGGCAAGGTCCTTGGCAAGGTCCTTGGAACGATGCAGGCGGCGCGGCCAGTCCGCCGCCCGTGCCCGCACCCAGCCCCGCCGGAACCGCAAGCAATAACCCGATAGGCAATCCCGTGGGTAATCCCATAGGCAATCCTATGGGTCCTTGGGGCCGCCATTGAGCGAATGATTTGACGCCCGCGCGGCAGGTTTCGTCGCGATTGGGAAAAACCTCGGGAATTGCCGTAACTGCATGCCGAGGAATTGAATTCTCCCTTGTTTCTGCCATGTTCGCGCCCAACAGCAGACTTGGGACATCTTTGGGACATCGATTTGGGGCCCGGCCGATTGCGATCTCGCGATCGGGGCCGCGCGTTAGGGGACAGCAATGGCAAAGCCGGCAGTGGTTGTGGTGGGCGCAGACAAGGGCGGGGTCGGCAAGACCACCGTGTCGCGCACCTTGCTCGATTATTTTTCCGCCAACAACGTGCCGACGCGCGCCTTCGACACCGAATCGCCGCGCGGAACCCTGAAGCGCTTCCACCCTGACATCACCGAGATCGTCGACATGACGACGACGTCGGATCAGATGAAGATCTTCGATACCCTCAACGCGTCGAGCCCATCGGTCACCGTGATCGACGTCCGCGCCGGCCTGCTCTCGCCGGCACTCGCCTCCTTGCGCGACATCGGCTTCCTCGACGCCGCCAAGGCGGGCCAGATCACCTTCGCCGTGTTCCATATTCTCGGGCCCTCGATCGCCTCGCTGGACGAGATCGCCGAGACCGCGGGCTTCATGGGCGGGGCAAAATATTTCCTGGTGAAGAACTTCATCAACGACACCCAGTTCTTCCAGTGGGACCAGGCGACTTACCAATCGTATTTCAACCGCATCAAGGACGCGACCGAGCTGACCATCCCCAAGCTCAACGAAATGGCCTATGAGCAGGTCGAGGTGTCCTCCGTCCCGTTCCTGAAATTCGTCGCCAACAAGGGCATCCACGACGAAGCCGCGAACTATTCGTTCGTGCTGCGCGGCTATGTCCGGCATTGGCTGGCGAACGTCTGGAGCGAATTCGACCGGATCCGGCTGACCGACATTGTCGGCTCCAAGCCCGTCACCCGCAACAGCGAAAAATAGTTGCGCAAGCCGGGCGGATACGGCTGGATTGGTCGCCAAGTTCGACTGATATAGCTATCGATGCCCGCGACGCCCCTCTACATCATTTGCTCGCCCCGCCCGCAGGTCGGCAAGACCCTGCTGGCGCGGCTTTTGAGCGAATTTTTGCTGCTCAAGAACGGCAACGTCGCGGCCTTCGACGTCAACCTGAAGGAGCCGTCGCTGCTCGACTATCTGCCAAAGATCACGGAGACCGCCGACGTGATCGACACCTATGGCAAGATGCAGCTGATGGATCGCGTCATCGTCGATGACGGGCTTGCCAAGGTGATCGACCTCGGCTTCCACGCCTTTGACGAGTTCTTCAAGATGGCCGACGAGATCGGCCTGTTGAAAGAGGCTGCGCGCCGCCACGTCGCGCCGATGATCCTGTTCGTCGCCGACACCGATCGCGTCTCGGCCCGCGCCCACGAGATGCTGCGCGAACAGATCCCGCGGATCAACCTGATCACGGTGGACAACGAGCACATCGTGCGCGGCGAGCTGCCGGCCGCAATGGCCGGCGGCCGGCTGTTGCGCCTGCCGGCGCTGCCCGGCTTCCTGAAGACCTATATCGACCGGCTGAACTTCTCCTTCACCGGCTATCTGCGCCAGGAGAGGGACGCCTCGACCGAGCTGCACCAGTGGACCCGGCGCAATTACCTCGCCTTCCGCGAGCTCGAACTCAGCCTGATCCTGCAACGGTCCTGAATATTTTACCCGGATAATATTGACGCCGAGCGGTCCTGCGGTTACTGAGTTTACGCACCAGCGTTCCTCAGCAAGGCCCTTCACCGTGACCATCGACCGGAAAGCAGCGATCGCCGCCTACAAGGAGCGGAAGACCATTGCGGGCATCTACGTCGTCCGCTGCCCGGCGTCGGGCGAGGCCTGGGTCGGCCAAGCCCCGAACCTCGAGACAATCCAGAACCGCATCTGGTTCTCGCTGCGCCAGGGTAGCCACACCTGCCGTAGCCTCCAGGCTGCGTGGAACACGCATGGCGAGGCAGGCCTGACACTCGGCGAATGCGAGCGGCTGGCAGACGAGGCGAGCGACTATGTTAGGAATGCGCTGCTCAAAGAGCGCATGCTGCATTGGCTGTCGGAGCTGAGGGCCGAGCCGATCTGAACGTCGCCAGCGGCGCCGTTGCCGCTCAGTGTCCCTCGAACGTCATCAGCGTGCGCACCGGCACGTCCATCGCGCGCAGCTTGGCGGCGCCGCCGAGATCCGGCAGGTCGATGATGAAGCAGGCGGCGACCACATTGGCGCCGATCTGGCGCAGCAATTTCACCGCGCCTTCCGCGGTGCCGCCGGTGGCGATGAGGTCGTCGACCAGGATCACGCGCTCGCCGGGCTGGATGGCGTCGACATGCATCTCCATCTCGTCGATGCCGTATTCGAGAGAGTAAGCGATGCGCACCGTGGTGTGCGGCAGCTTGCCTTTTTTCCGGATCGGCACGAAGCCGGCCGAAACCTGGTGCGCCACCGCGCCGCCGATGATGAAGCCGCGCGCTTCCATGCCGGCGACCTTGTCGATCTTGTTGCCGGCCCAGGGATTGACGAGTTCGTCGACCGCGCGGCGGAACGCACGCGCATCTGCGAGCAGCGTGGTGATGTCGCGGAACAAGATCCCGGGTTTCGGGTAGTCCGGGATGGTGCGGACGCTCGCTTTCAGATCGTGGTCAAAAGTCATTGTGCCTCTCAATCAGCGCGCGCATCCAGGCGGAACGCGTTCTCGACAATTCGTAAGCCCACCTCGCCGCTCAGCGACATCAGCGATTCCGGATGGAATTGCACGCCGGCGACAGGCAGGCTCTTGTGCTCCAGCGCCATGGCGACGCCGTCCTCGGTGCTGGCGGTGACGGATAGCACCTCCGGCATGCTGTCGCGCTCGACATAGAGCGAGTGATAGCGACCGATCACGATCTCGTTCGGCAGATTGCGCATCAGGCGCCCGCCGCGGACCTGCACCCGCGAGGGCCGGCCGTGGGCGGGATGGGTGAGCTGCCCGAGCTCGCCGCCGAAATATTCGCCGATCGCCTGGACGCCGAGGCAGACGCCGAACACCGGCAGCTTGTTCTCCAGCGCCGCGTCGATCGTCTTCTTGATGCCGAAATCCTCAGGCCTGCCGGGGCCAGGCGACAGCACGAGCAAATCCCAACGCTTCTGCTTCAGCATGTCGAGCGCATGCACATGGCGAACCACGGTGACGTCGGCGCCGACCTGGCGGAAATAGTCTGCCAGCATGTGCACAAAGCTGTCGTCATGGTCGATCAGCAGCACCCGCTTGCCGCTTCCGGTCGCATCGGGCGCGAAGGCCGACAGCGGCTTCGGCGGATCACCGCGCAGCGCCTGGAACAGGGCCGCGGCCTTGACCTGGCACTCGCGGTCCTCGGCGGCGGGATCGGAGTCGAACAAACAAGTGGCGCCGACACGCACTTCCGCGAGGCCTTCCTTCATCCGGATGGTGCGGATGGTGAGGCCGGTGTTGATGCTGCCGTCGAAATTCACCGCCCCAATCGCGCCGGCATACCAGCGGCGCGGCGAGCGCTCGTGATCCTCGACGAACTGCATCGCCCAGAGCTTTGGCGCGCCGGTGACGGTGACGGCCCAGGCATGGGTGAGGAACGCATCGAGCGCGTCGAAGCCCGGACGCAGCATGCCCTCGACATGGTCGACGGTGTGGAAGAGTTTTGAATAGGTCTCGATCTGGCGGCGCGCCAGCACCTTGATCGTGCCGGGAACGCAGACGCGCGCCTTGTCGTTGCGGTCGACGTCAGTGCACATGTTGAGCTCGAACTCGTCCTTCTCGGAGTTCAGGAGCTGGCGGATCTGCTCGGCATCGCCGATCGCATCGGTGCCGCGTGCGATCGTACCCGAGATCGGGCAGGTCTCGACCCGGCGTCCGTCCGAGCGCACGAACATTTCCGGCGAGGCCGAGACGAGAAACTCGCCCTCACCGAGATTCATCAGCGCGCCGTAGGGCGACGGGTTGATGACGCAGAGCCGCTGGAAGACTTCGGCCGGCGAGCGGTCGCAGGGCTCGGCGAAGAGCTGCCCCGGCACCGCCTCGAACAGATCGCCACGCGCAAAGGCCGCGCGCGCGGTCTCGACCGTGGCCTGATATTCGCCGGGCGCGTGATCGGCAAAACCCTGGCGCGGTGTCTTGAGGTACGGGCTCTCGGCAGTCTCGTGCGGCAAGCCCGCGGTGGACTTGCCCTTCCACGCGAAATCGTAGGTGAGCACAACGCCGCGGCCGGTGGCGCGGTCATAGGCGAGCAGGCGATCGGGGACGTAGAGCACGATGTCGCGCTGGTCGCTCTCTCGCGCGCGCTTCTGCACGAGGTCCTCGATCTGGAACACGAGGTCGTAGGCGAAGGCGCCGAACAGGCCGAGCACCCCGTCGTCATTAGCGGAGAAAGCGGTGACGAGATCGCGCACCAGAGACATCACGCTGGCGCGCCGCGTGCGCTGGTCTTCGTCGATCGGGGCCTCGCCGCGGATGATATGACCGGCCAGGCGCGTGGGCGTCTTCTCGGAGATCACGACGCAGGGCTCGCGCAAGACGTCCGCAAGGAAGGCGATCAGTACCTCCCCGCGCGCGTTCAGCGCTTCCAGCTTGAAATTGACGCCAGTGGTCTCGAGCTTGAGCGGCGGATCGGAGAAGCCGAGGTCAAAACTCTCGTAGCGCCCGGGCACGGTCGTACCCGACGACAGCACCACGCCGCGGCGACGGTCGAGCAGGTTGACGAGGTCGTCGAGCCGGTTGGCGCCGCCGGAAAACTGTTCCGCCACGCGCGTGATCGCAAGCCCCGCGCGGGTCACATAGTCGCTTCGAGCCGGAAGGGCAAAGACGGTCCTGTTCATGGGGTCCTCTTACGAAACTTGTCGAGGGAACGCCACACAGGACAAACGATCAGGCCGCCGCACTGCGTGGGCGACCTCAGACGATTTTGGGAGAATAAATCGCACCGGCCACCTCTTAGGAGGTGCGCCACCAAAGACGGGATGGGCGGACGGCGGTGCTCATGAGCGGATACACACCATGGCGCGGGGACGGCGTCAAGGGTGGGCCGCCGGGTGCTGGTGGGTCCTTAGTCGGACCATCAATTTCGACCGTCGTCCCGGCGAAGGCCGGGACGACACTGACATTGTGGCGCGACTAGCGGCACCACACTCACCCCAGATGCTTCCGGAAAAACTCCGTCGCCCTGCTCCAGGCGAGTTCGGCGGCTTCGCGGTCGTGGACGGCCTGGCGCTGCTCGTTGACGAAGGCGTGCTCGGCGTCATAGCGGAACAGCTCCAGCGACTTGCCGGCGGCCTTCATGGCCTTTTCGAAGCCGTTGACCAGCTCCGGCGTGCACCAATCGTCCTTGTTGGCGAAGTGGGCCTGGAGCGGGATCTTGACGTCGGCGGGCTTGGCCGCCTGCTCGGGCGGAATGCCGTAGAACACGACACCGGCCGCGAGCTCCGGAACATGCACCGAGCCGATGATGGTGACGGCGCCGCCGAGGCAGAAGCCGGTGAGGCCGACCTTGGCGCCGTTGCGTGACAGATATTGCGTGGCGCCGCGCACGGTCTGCGTGGTGGCGTCCATGAAATCGAGCGAGTTCATCTCTTTGCCGGCGGCGTCGGTGTCGTGATACGGCACCACCTTGCCCTTGTAGAGATCCGGCGCGAGCGCGTCGAAACCGGCCAGCGCAAAGCGGTCGCAGAGGCCCTTGATCTGGTCCGACAGGCCCCACCATTCCTGGATCACGACCACGCCTGGCGCGTTGCCGCGCGCGGCGTTGGCGAGATAGCCCGATGCGTCCTTGCCGTCCGGGCGCTTGAACGTGATGGCGGTTCCCATGGTGTCCTCCGACGAGTTTTTGGGGGAGCGGTTGGCGGCATTTTGGCGTTTGAGCGGGCGATAGGCAATCCACACTCGCGTCATTCCGGGGCGCACGCAGTGCGAACCCGGAATCTCGAGATTCTCAGGTGCGCAAGTGCGCACCGTAGTTCGATGCTTACGCATCGCCCCGGAATGACGGAGGGTCGTGCCCAACAAAAAGGCCCCCTTGCGGGGGCCTCTTCATTCTCGCCTCAGGCCGCTCAGTGCGAGTCGGCCCAGACCTTCTTTTTGGTGAAGTACATCAGGCCGGCGAAGATGATCAGGAAGATGAACACCTGGAAGCCCATGCGCTTGCGCGCTTCCATGTGCGGTTCGGCGGTCCACATCAGGAACGTGGTGACGTCCTTGGAATATTGCGCGACCGTGGTCGGCGAGCCGTCGTCATAGGTCACCTGGCCGTCGCTGAGCGGCTTCGGCATCTTGATGGCGTGGCCCGGGAAGTACTTGTTGTAGTAGGAGCCCTCCGGGATGGTCACGCCTTCCGGCACCTTGTCCTCGAACCCCTGGAGCACCGCCGAGACGTAGTCCGGGCCCTGCTCCTGGTACTGGGTGAAGAAGTCGACGATGAACATCGGGAAGCCGCGGCCGTAGGAACGGGCCTTGGTGATCAGCGACAGATCCGGCGGCGCCGCGCCGCCATTCGCTGCACGCGCGGCCTGCTCGTTCGGGAAGGGCGAGGGGAAATAGTCCGCCGGCCGGCCAGGACGCTCGAACATGTCGCCGGCGTCGTTCGGACCGTCCTTGACCTTGTAGTCCGACGCGAAGGCCGCCGCCTGCGCCACCGAATAGCCTGGGCCGCCGGCTTCCGCGAGGTTGCGGAAGGCGATGTAGGACAGGCCGTGGCAGCTCGAGCAGACCTCCTTGTAGACCTTCAGGCCGCGCTGGAGCGTGCCGCGATCATAATGGCCGAAAGGGCCGGCAAACGACCATTTGTTGCCCGGCGGCTTGTCGCTGCCTTCGTTGGCGCGGGCATCCTGCAGGCTGCCGAAGAACAGCGCGCCGGCGGCGACCAGCATGACCGCGACGGAAGCCACGGCCTTGCCGCTCTTGGCGAGGATCGCCTCCGAGATCGAGTTCGGCACCGGCCGCGGCTTCTCGATGCGTGAGAGCAGCGGCAGCACGATCAGGAAGTAGGCGAAGTAGCAGAACGTCAGGACCCGGCCGGCGATCACATAGATGCCTTCCGGCGGCTGCGCGCCGAGATAGCCGAGCAGGATGCAGACCGCGACGAAGATCCAGAAGAACTGCTTGGCCAGCGGACGGTACTTCGACGACTTCGTCCTGGCGGCGTCGAGCCAGGGCAGGAAGCACAGGATGATGATCGCCGAGAACATCCCGATCACGCCCGCGAGCTTGTTCGGGATCGAGCGCAGGATCGCGTAGAACGGCAGGTAATACCATTCCGGCACGATGTGCGGCGGCGTCACGCCCGGATTCGCCGGAATGTAGTTGTCGGCGTCGCCGAGATAGTTCGGCATGTAGAAGATGAACCAGGCATAGAGCAGCATGAAGCACGCAACGCCGAACCCGTCCTTGATGGTCGCATGCGGCGTGAACGGAACCGTGTCCTTTTCCGTCTTCGGCTCGACACCGTCGGGGTTGTTCTGGCCGGCGACATGCAGCGCCCAGACGTGGAGCACGACGACGCCCGCGATCACGAACGGCAGCAGATAGTGCAGCGAGAAGAAGCGATTCAGCGTCGGGTTGCCGACCGAATAGCCGCCCCACAGCAGCGTCACGATGCTCTCGCCGACATAGGGAATGGCGGAGAACAAATTGGTGATGACGGTGGCGCCCCAGAAGCTCATCTGGCCCCACGGCAGCACATAACCCATGAAGCCGGTCGCCATCATCAGGAGGTAGATGATGACGCCGAGGATCCACAGCACCTCGCGCGGCTCCTTGTAGGAGCCGTAATAGAGGCCGCGCAGCATGTGGACGTAGACCGCGAAGAAGAACATCGACGCGCCGCAGGCGTGCATGTTGCGCAGCAGCCAGCCGTAATTGACGTCACGGACGAGCAGCTCGACCGACTTGAAGGCGAGGTCGGCATGCGGCGTGTAGTGCATCGCCAGGATCACGCCGGTCAGGATCTGCATCCCCAGCATGAAGGAGAGGATGGCGCCGAAGGTCCACCAATAGTTCAGGTTGCGCGGGGTGGGATAGACGACGAAGGAGGAATGGACGAGACCGATGATCGGCAGACGTCGCTCGATCCATTGCAGGGCCGGATTGCTCGGCTGGTAGTCGGATGGTCCGCTCATGATGCGATCCTGAGGAAATATAACGACGAGACGGCGCGAAGCTTCGGACGCGGGTCCGAAACTCAGCCGATCTGGATTTTGGTGTCGGAAACGAACTGGTACGGCGGCACCGGCAGGTTCGCGGGCGCGGGCCCCTGGCGGATGCGGCCGGACGAATCGTACTGCGAACCATGGCAGGGGCAGAAGAACCCGTCGTAATTGCCTTCATGGGCGATCGGGATGCAGCCGAGATGGGTGCAGATGCCGATCACGACCAGCCATTGCTCATGGCCGGACTTGACTCGGGCCTCGTCGGACTGCGGATCGGGCAGGCTCGCCACGTTGACGGCGCGCGCCTCGTCGATCTGCTTCTTGGTGCGGTGGCTGATATAGATCGGCTTGCCGCGCCAGAACACCTTGATGTCCTGCCCCTCGGCGACCGGGCTGAGATCGACCTCAATCGGCGCACCGGCGGCGATGGTCGACGCATCAGGATTCATCTGGGAGATGAAGGGCCAGAGCGCGGCTGCGCCCCCTACTGCTGCAGCTGCCCCCGTTGCAACGAATAAGAAATCACGGCGTGTCGGATGGTCCGCCGAAGACGCTGTCGTCACGATTCCAACCCTTTCTTCTTATGCAGCCGGCGGAACCGCTCCAGGAGCCCCCAAGGTCCCCGGAACAGCCTGCCGGCGCCCGCGGCCCCCCGCGGCGGCAGAACTTCACGTGTCCCCACCAAAACAAGGCGAAAACAGCAGTCCAGAATCGTTCTATTGGCACCCTTGCCGGGCGAGCGCAAGCCCGCTATCGGCGCGGGAGCGTGCAATGCACGAATTCCGCGGCCAGCGATGTTTTATTGAGACATTTCCGGCCCGCATCGAACCCGGCACAGCCCATGCAGATAGCACTTTTCCAACCCGACATCCCCCAGAACACCGGCACGATTCTCAGGCTCTGCGCCTGTCTGGGCGTGGCCGCCCATATCATCGAACCGGCGGGCTTCCCCGTCTCCGACCGCCATTTCCGCCGGGCGGGAATGGATTACCTCGATCAGGTCAGCATCGTCAGGCACGACTCCTGGTCGAAATTCGAGCAATGGCGCGCGGCCCAGGGCAGCCGCCTGCTGCTGTTCACCACCAAAGGGGCGACCGACTACCGCGATTTCCGTTACCAGACGGCGGACATCCTGCTATTCGGGCGCGAGAGCGCCGGCGTCACCGAGGCGGTGGTCGAGGCCGCGGACGCGCGGCTGGTGATCCCGATCGCTCCGGGGCTGCGGTCGCTCAATGTCGCCATGACCGCGGCGATGGCCGCAGGCGAAGCGCTGCGGCAGATCCGGAACCCGCAAGTTTGATATGTTGAGGAGAGAAGGTTGAGTTACGCGGTCAAGGAAATCTTCCTGACCCTGCAAGGCGAAGGCGCCCATGCCGGGCGCGCGTCCGTATTTTGCCGTTTTGCCGGCTGCAATCTCTGGAGCGGGCGCGAGACGGACCGCAGCGAGGCAATCTGCAAATTCTGCGACACCGATTTCGTCGGCACCGACGGCACGCTCGGCGGCCGCTATGCCTCGGCCGCGGAACTCGCCGGCACCATCGCCGCGCAATGGACAGCCTCCACCGACAACCGTTACGTGGTGCTCACCGGCGGCGAGCCGCTGCTCCAGGTCGATGCCGCGCTGGTCGACGCGCTCCATGCACGCGGCTTCGAGATCGGGGTCGAGACCAACGGCACGATCGCCCCGCCCGAGGGGCTCGACTGGATCTGCGTCAGCCCGAAGGGCGGCAGCGATCTGGTGATCCGGCGCGGCCACGAGCTGAAGCTGGTCTATCCGCAGCCGCTCGCCGCGCCGGAAGCCTTCGCGGGCCTCGCCTTCGAGCGCTTCTCGCTGCAGCCGATGGACGGGCCCGAGGTCGCCCAAAACACCGCGCGCGCCATCGACTATTGCCTGAATCATCCGCAATGGCGGCTCAGCGTGCAGACGCATAAGTCGCTTGGCATCAGATAGGATTGGTTTTCGAACAGATGTGGGAATTGACGAAATCGTTCCGCTTCGAGGCCGCGCACTCATTGTCGGGAACGACGTTTGGCGCGGCCAGCGAAGAGATCCACGGCCACTCCTTCCGCGCCGAGGTGACGTTGCGCGGCACGCCGGACCCTGCGACCGGCATGGTGGTCGATCTCGGCCTGGTCCAGCGCGCCATCGAGGACGTGCGCGTGACGCTGGACCATAAGTACCTCAACAAGATCGAGGCACTCGGCACACCGACGCTGGAAAACCTCTCGCGCTTCGTCTGGGAGCGGCTGGCCCATATCGGCAAGCTCACCCGCGTCAGCATCCACCGCGACAGTTGCAACGAGAGCTGCACCTATTATGGCCCGCAGGGCTGACGGAATGGCATCCACGATGGACCCGAGCTTGATCGAAGACCGCAAGTCCCGCGCGCGCACCTGGTTCGAAGCCTTGCGCGACGACATCTGCGCAAGCTTCGAGCGGCTGGAGGACGATGCCCCCGAGAGCCTTTATCCGGGCGAGGCCGGCCGCTTCAAACGCACGCCCTGGCAACGCACCGATCATACCGGCGCGGCCGGCGGCGGCGGCGTGATGTCGATGATGTCAGGCCGCCTGTTCGAGAAGGTCGGCGTGCACTGCTCCACCGTACACGGCGAATTCGCGCCCGAGTTTCGCGCGCAGATTCCCGGTGCGGCGGACGACCCGAAGTTCTGGGCCTCCGGCATCTCGCTGATCGCGCATCTGCGCAATCCGCACGTGCCGGCGGTGCACATGAACACGCGCTTCGTCGTCACCACCAAAGCCTGGTTCGGCGGCGGCGCCGATCTCACGCCGGTGCTCGACCGCCGGCGCACGCAGGACGATGCCGACAGCGTCGCCTTCCACGCCGCGATGAAACAGGCCTGCGCGCAGCCGAACGGCATCGCCGATTACGACAAGTACAAGAAGTGGTGCGACGAGTACTTCCATCTGCCGCACCGCAAAGAGGCGCGCGGCATCGGCGGCATCTTCTACGACTGGCACGACAGCGGCGACTGGGACGCCGACCTCGCCTTCACCCGGGATGTCGGCCGCGCCTTCCTGAAGATCTATCCCGACATCGTGCGGCGCAATTTCGCGACAAGCTGGACCGCGGAGGATCGCGAGGAGCAATTGATCCGGCGCGGCCGCTATGTCGAGTTCAACCTGCTCTACGACCGCGGCACCATCTTCGGTCTCAAGACCGGCGGCAATGTGGATTCGATCCTGTCGTCGCTGCCGCCAGAGGTGAAATGGCCATGACGACGACGAAGCCCGCAACGAGGCCGCTGCCGCGCGCCATGCTGATCGACATGGACGACACCATCCTGTCGGCCTATGGCCGGCCCGAGATCGCCTGGAACACGATCACAGCGGAGTTCGCCGAGGAGCTTGCGCCGCTGCCGCCGCAACTGGTCGCAAGCACCGTCCTGTCCTTCGCGAAGAATTTCTGGGCCAATGCGGACGCCTCGTGGCGGATGAAGCTCGCCGAGGCCCGGCATCTCACCGTCAAGGGCGGCTTCGCCGCGCTCGCGGCCGCCGGCCACCGCGCCCTGCCCGACGATCTGGCCATTCGCCTCGCCGACCGCTTCACCACCTATCGCGAGGAGGAGATGTTCGTCTTCCCCGGCGCGCATGACGCCATCGACAGGCTCAAGGCGCTCGGCGTCAAGCTCGCGCTGGTGACCAACGGCGCCGCCGACACCCAGCGCGCCAAGGTCGAGCGCTTCGAGCTGGCGCACCGCTTTCACCACATCCAGATCGAGGGCGAGCACGGCTTCGGCAAGCCTGAGGAGCGCGCCTATCTGCACGCGATGGAGGCGCTCGGCGTCACCGCGAAAGACACCTGGATGATCGGCGACAATCTGGAATGGGAGGTCGTGACGCCGCAGCGCCTCGGCATCTATGCGATCTGGATCGACGTGCATGACGATGGCCTGCCCGAAGGCTCGACCGTGAAGCCCGACCGCATCATCCGCTCGCTGAGCGAACTGGTGCCGGGCTGACTGCAATCAGGGTGCGTAAACAAAAACATCGAAAACAACCCCATGCACAGTAGACGGCCGCAGCAAAATCAAGGACTTGCGGCAAACGCAAACTGCGGATCTGACGAAATCATTTGCTCCGTCGGGCAAAACAGGCGCATGGTGTCATCGTCGCAGCGCATGGGACGGAAAGCCCTTGCGCCATCCATCGAACAGGCGCCATTGCCTCTCGTCATGGGACCGCTCCGGCTTAAAGCTCCCTGATCGGCGTTTCAGCAGTCCGGCCAGCGGATGCGCACTACCGCAACATATCCACCAGTCCCACAGCCCGTGATCGGCGTGTCATGCCGGTTTGCTAGCTTCTCCCGTCAATCAACCCAAGAGGACCATCCATGGAACTAAAAGCCGGCGATATCGTCATGCTGAAATCCGGCGGACAGCCGCTCACCGTCGCGGACGTGAAGGGCGACGACGTGACCTGTCTCTGGATGGGCGCGGAAGGCGATCTGTTTCGCGAGACGCTGCCGCTCGCGGTGCTCGAGCACCTGGAAGAGCTCGACGACGAAGACGAGGATGAAGACGACGAAGACGAGGAGTAAGCGCGGCTAAGGCCGCGTCCTGGTTGGATTGGAGCACTCGGCTCCGCCCAACCCGATGTCCGCTTCTCTGCCAATCTTGGCACGAGAGCGGACATCGCTGAATGCTTCGAACGTCAATCCAACGGGACGTTCAAACTGGTACCTTTGGTAATAATGCCGCCGCGGTTGCCAATCTCAATCGAGCCATAGCGCTGTTTGAAACAATCGGGCAGCGGCCGGTCGCCTTCCATGCTGAGCCAAAGGCGCAACAAATGACGCTTTTGGCCTGCATCGGGCCAATCGCGGAATCCGGTCCGGTCATGCAACAGTGCATGATTATAAACGAACTGCATGTCACCCGGTTGAAGCCGCATGCCCAAATGCAGCGTGGGATCATTTGCGAGCGCGTCAAAGAGATCGAGCGCCTCGAGGTGAGCCGGCGTCAGTCTCGGCGCATCGGGAAAGCGCTGCGCGCTATCGATATACTGGCGCTGATAGAACCCGGTCAGGAACCCCGCATGCCAATTCAGCACCGGGATTTCAAGATATGGCTTTTCGTTCTCCGGCACCTCGCCGCGCCGGTCCGTCGCGATCGGATCAAACAAGAGAGCGGCAAGGTCGGGACGCCTGTCAAACATCTCGTTGTAGATTGTCGTCGTACTGACAAGGAGAGAATCCCCTCCCTCCATCGCCTCGCGAATGCATAACAATCCAACCACGTCGGACGAATCCGTGTGAAATGTTTGCCGCTCCGAAGTTTGATAAATTCGGGTGTTCGGATCTTTCGCATCGGCCCGTGTGTCACGGACGTGACCGAGAATGTGGCCCGCCGCATTCTGAGACCGCGCCGATCCAAGATGCGCGCCCACTCCGCAAAATATCGTAGCGGCAAACTCCTGACTATATTTTGCCACCAGGAGGCCGCGTATGACTTCGAAGCCCAAGCCGACCAGGAGCTCCTTCTTGAGTTCTTCCAGGTGCGCGCCGAGATGAGGAAGCGGAAAGCTTTCCTTTGTGATCTCGGCGATTCCAATGCCTCTGCCAAGATACGTTTCAGCCGCGCCTTCAAGCTCGGCGATCTCGCCGGCGGCAAGGGATATCAACCATCGATCAGGATTGGTTTTCATCTCAGCACCCTGCCAGGCAGACGGGATATCGACCTTCCCGGGAGGGCGATTGATCCCGCCGGGCACTGAGACCATATTCATCGTGCTGGCTCCCGAGAGGATTGGACGTCAGAAATGGAAGTTGCCGCAGAGAAAAACCGCCCTAGGCCGGCTAGTCTCGCTCTCTGCTTAAAGGAACTTCGAAGCAATCAAACCAGCCGCGGGTGACCATGCGAACGTCACGCAACGCGCCAATTTCCCTTGTGAATATCGAACTTCACGGCGCCGTCGTCGCGCATCTTCAGCAGGAGCGATTGGCAATCGTCCTGATTCTTTATGTTCACGCGCTTCATGATTTCGAAAGTCTTCAGAGGCTTTTCGCGAAGGGCAATTAGAATCTTTTCTCGATCAGTCATTGGGGTTCCTTATCGGCATCGGCGACGGTACTCGTTGTACAGATCGTCTGCAACGACTGCGTTCGCTCGACGAGGTCCGTTCCGGTTCAAAACCTGAGAACTCAGCTTGCGCACATTTAGTCTGCTCCGCCCCATCAAGCGGCCCTCAATGGAACGCGTCGCCACTTCGCCGACGGGCCAACAGCGGTCGTATGTCGTTCGCGCCGGATACGCGCGCGAAGGTCGCTGATCATGATCTCGATTAGCGCTTTCCCGCACAATCGCGAGCTTGCCTGGACCGGCCGATCAGTTGCCACTCTCGATCCAGCAGCGGGAAAGTGTTCAAGTCTGTTCTCGCGGCAAATCGTTCGGGCGCACGCTTTGCTTGCTTGCATACAAGGCGGTATCGAAGATACATTGGGGCGCGTTGTCGCAGAATATGGAATTGAGTGCCCGCACGGGCAGCTCGACGCACCGACTTTTTTATCGTGCTTGCCGTTGCGACTGAATTGATCACTGTTCAATGCGCTGCGCTCTTGCGTGCCGGCGATGCAGGTTGCCGATACCGCTTCTCGACGAGCGGACGGCATTTTTTTGGCCCGAAACGCGCCATGTGGGCACACAGCTCATGAGAGGTGTCTGCCATGACACAAGCGTCCATCAAAGTCGGCATGATCGCGGAAGAGACGGGAGCACTTTCGTTCATGGGCCGCGCCAACGCCAACGTGGCAAGGATGGTGGTTGACGAGATCAACGCCAATGGCGGCCTGCTGGGACGGAAGATCGAGCTTTATCTCGAGGACGGCGCAACGACCGACGCGGTCGCGCAGGCCAAGGCGGCCAAGCTTGTTTCGCAGGACAAGGTGGATGTGATCTTCGGCGGCATCTACAGCTCCACTCGGCAAGCCATCAAGGGCCCCGCCGTCGTAAAGGGCAGGACGCTCTACATCTACCCCGAACAATACGAAGGGCAGGAATGCGACCCGCTGATCTTCTGCACCGGCCCGGTGCCGGCGCAGCAGCTCGATCCGCTCATTCCCTGGCTGATGCGCAAGACCGGTGCCAAAACATTCTACCTGCCGTCCGCAGACTATATCTGGCCGCGCGTGATGAACGAAAGGGTCCGCCAGCTCGTCACCGCCAATGGCGGCAGCATCGTCGGCGAGGAATACTATCCCCTCGATCACATGGAGTACGACGCGACAGTTGGGAGGATCATGTCCAGCGGCGCGGAAGTGGTGTTCAATACCATCGTTCCTCCTGGGGTAGTGCCCTTCTTCGCGCAACTCCATAACGCCGGTTTTCAGAGCCGCGGCGGGCAGCTGATCTGCACCTATTTCGACGAGAACCTGCTCGGCCTGCTGCTCGCGCCGCATGTGGAAGGCCTCTACGGCTGCCTCGACTTCTACCAGAACGTCAGCGATCCCTTCAGCAAGACGCTGCTCGGCGCGTACGATAAGCGCTATCCCGGCAGAGAGCAGTTTACGGGCGGCAGCGCCTGCTCCGGTCTCTATCGTGGGATGATGCTCTGGGCGGCGGCAGTGAACGAGGCCGGCTCGCTGCGCCAGGAGGACGTCATCGCGGCGCTCGATCACGCAAGGATCGCCGAGGGGCCGGGCGGTCCGGCGGAAATGGTTCCCGGCCAGCACCACGTCCGCATGAACATGTACATCGCCCAGGCGAAGAACGGCTGTTTCGAGATCGTCGAGAACCTAGGGGCCATCGGCCCGGACGAGGCGACGGTGCCGTCCGCCCGGAACTCGGCCGGGGACCGATAGCGTAGTCAGCCCGTCAACTAGGAGGCATGAGATGAATGTCCCGTCTGCGGTCAACGAGAGTCTCCTGAGCCAGCGACTCGGGGCGCTCGGGTCGGTAAGAAGCTGGGCACCGAATGTCCTCCCGAAGCTTGAACGCTTCATCCGTACCGCCGACGACTATGATCTCTTTCGCATCAACCCTATCCAATACAGCGGCCTCGGAGACCTATCCGAGGCGGACGCGATAGAGCTGTTCGTGCACGCCGCCAAGGTAGGCCTGTTCGAGATGGACTGGCTGCTCATGTGCGCCTATTGCCCCCAGATCGCCGGCAGTTTTCGCGAGCTCGACCAGGTCCATCCACGCTTTCAGTGCGCGTTCTGCAACGCGACCAACGATGTGGCGCTGGACGACTACATCCAGGTCACCTTTACGGTCTCGAGCGGCGTGCGCGACATCATATTCCGCCATCCCGAAATGCTGTCTGTCGAGGATTTTTACCTACGCTACAATTTTTCGAAGGGCTTCATCGCTCCGCACGGGATGACGCACCAGCAGCTCGTTGCCGCGCTCTCACGGGGCTTCGCCGATATCGAGGGCCATGAGCACCGCAGCTTCGACTTCGAGGTCACGGCTGGCCGTTTCGAGGTGCTGGATTTGAGCCACAAACTCCTTCTGGTCTTCTTCGTGAACGGCGAGCCGGCAGAACCGCAAGGGACGCTGGTCCAGCTCGAGTCCGGCCGTTTTCTGCTGCCGGATCGCCCCACGGCCCCGAGAGAGATGGTCCTCGGCGACGGACGTTTTTCGTTCCGGCAGACGGCCGATCTCAGCCCAGGCAAGCACACCATCGGGATCGAGAACCGCACCGGCGATCGCGGTCGCTTCTGGTTCGTCCAGTATCCCTTCGGTTTCGCGCCCCATCTGGTCGAATATAAACCGTTTCTTTCCGGTAAGCGGTTGCTGCTCACCCCGAGCTTCCGCGAACTCTACAAGGCGCAGCTGGTGGATGAGGGCGAGAGCATCAAGGTCTCGGACATGACTTTCCTGTTCACCGACCTGAAGCAGTCGACTCCGCTGTACGAAAGCGTTGGAGACGTGAACGCGTATTTTTTGGTTCGACAACACTTCGAGATATTGAACAGGATCATTGGGGAGAGATCCGGCACCATTATTAAGACGATTGGCGACGCGGTCATGGCCGGGTTCGAACGTCCCCAGGACGCCGTTTGCGCCTCCATCGAGATGATCGAGGAGCTGTCGCGGTTCAACCGGACCGCTTCGCGGCCGCTAGGCCTCAAGGTCGGTGTTCATAAAGGTCGGGCGATTGCGGTGACGCTCAATGACCGGATCGACTATTTCGGACAGGACGTGAATATCGCCGCACGCGTGCAAGGTCTCGCCGATGTCAACGAAGTTTGCATCAGTGCAACGGTGATCGAGGCGCCGGGCGTCGGCGACATCGTCAATTCACGCTCGGTGTCGCGCAAATACGAGAACCTGAAGGGCATCGGTCAAAAGGTGGAAGTCCATCGCATAGCAATCACGCCGACGCAGACATAAACGACCGCGGTACTGCCGCAAGGCGAAGACCGGCGGTTCCTCCACGACAGCCGAAATCGGCCGCTCTGGGTCGCACCGCTGTCAGCCACAGTCGGCAATCAGGTCCGCCGCCCATCGGGCAGCCGACGTTGATCACGCCCTACTCGCGCGAGCCATGACGCGCGTACCCCCTCGGGACGGCTCCCTTATCCGCGGATCGCGGCATTGGCCTTTTCAGCCGCGGCGATCATTGCATCCTTTGCCGATCTGACTCCGGACACGACTTCATTAACGCCAATCATGAAGACATCCTGGATGGGTCTCGATTGCGGGTGGAAAAGGATTGCCTTGGCGCGATCGACATCGGCCTTTTGCAAGTTGCTCAGTGCTGCCTCGGCGGCTTGCCGGCCGAACGCGTTATTGAAAGCCTCGCTCGACCAGGCCGACAGCCGGGTGGTTGCCAGTCCCGCAGCTGCGGTCCGCAACGAGGTCGGCTTGCTCGTTGCCCATAGCAGGAATAGGAAAGCGGCCTGCTTGTTCTTTGATTTGGAATTGATGCACGCCTGCCAGTGCGACATGAAGGGGACGGGTTCGCGGCCGGGGAGATGCGGAAAGGCTGCAAACCCCGCCTGCTTGGAGACATGGCTCTTCGCTGGATTGGAGATGTCGGTCGCAAAGTTGCTGCTGTCGATCGCCATTGCTGTCCTGCCCTGCAGGAAATCGTCCAGCACCTGGTACCATTCATAGCTGCCGACCCCGATAGGCCCGGCCTCGCGGAGCAGCCGTCCGTACATGTCGACGGCCGCAATCGCCTCAGGGCTCGCGAAAGCGGCCCTATTGTCCTTGATCATGGCGCCACCGTAAGAGAACACGAAAGCCATGGCCGCTGGGGTGGAATTGCCGCCCGCCTGAGCTCGCATCGCGATTCCCGATATCGCATCGGTCTTGACTGCCCTGGCGGTCGCGAGCAGTTCGTCGAAAGTCTGGGGAGCCGGCAAGTCCTTGGCTGTCAACATTTCGCTGTTGAGGAACAGGGTCATCGCCTCGGACGTGATCGTAAAGCCGTACCTCTCGCCATCCGGCCACAGCGAGAAAGTCCGGGCGGTCTTGAGAAGATCGCGCTCGTCATACCAAGGAAGATCGGTCAGCGACTTCTTGGAATAATAAGCGTTCAGCGGCTCGAGCCATCCTCCGGAGATGCCCTGGCCGTACGTGGCGAACATGCAAACGTCAGGTGTACTGCTGCCGCGTGCGAGCCTGATCGGTATCGCGCTCAGGTATGTGGTTTCCGGTGCAAAGTCGGTCACGACGTTGATGCCGGTGAGCTTGGTGAAATCCGGCAACAGCGGCGTGATCGCATTGGACCAGGGATGGATCGCACCTGCGAGCGTGATCGTCTGCCCCGCAAACTGCTTCCAGTCGATTGCGGCGCTGGCATAGGCCTGGTCATCCACGGCCAAGCTCGTGCGCGGTAACATGGTGAAGGCCGGCAAGACTGCTCCCGCAGCGCCCAATCCCTTGACGAAGCTGCGCCGACTGACGGGCGCGCGACCGCTTGATGAGCTTCCATCCATGATGGTGCTCCCGTAGCTATGGCATTCACAGGATGCGAAGCTGAGCCATATCCGTCAGTTCGCGCCATTGCGAAGCCGGGATGCGCGGCCGGGAATGTTGGGTTCCCGCTCCCGCGCCAACGCGCATGTGCTATCGTTGCGCATGCGCTGCCCGCTATTCTATCACGCGACCGCCGGGCGGTCACCGAAGACACGAAGCCGATGCCAGCTTTTGCTCGGAGCCACTTTTCGCGATGGTTTGCGCGACCGCTGATCCCTGTGATTGCAGCGCTTCTGACGTTGTCCGCGGTGACCGGATTTCTCGGTCTCCAAAGCTGGCGTGACGGCGAGGCGATCAATCTCTCGCTCGAGCACAGCGGCCAGGTCATTGACACCCTTGATCGGCTTCGGACGATCATCGTCGACCTGGAGACTGAAAGGCGCGGGTATCTGCTCACCCTCGACCCGGCTTATCTCAAGGCTTACGGCGTCTCGGACGAAAGCGTACGACGGGAGACCGAGGCGCTCCAGACTCTGGTCGCAAACGATCCGTTACAGAGTTTTCGCGCCGGACATCTAGCTCTGATCATTTCAGAAAAGCTGCGTGAGATCGACGACCTCGTCAAAACGGCGGCCCGCGTATCCGGGCAGGCGGCCCAGGCAATGATCCGCGGCATGGACGATATCCGATTGCAAATCGACCTGTTGCAGGACGTTGAGCGTTTTCAGCTCGTGGGTTGGGAGAAGCGCGCCGGGGAACTCGAACGACGCAGGACGCGGCTTACCCTCGCAGCCGGCGTCATCGGCACCGTCCTGGTGGGGACCGCGATGGCGCTCGCGCGGATCGAGGCGAAGCGGCGGCGAAAGGCGACCGAGGAGAATGTGCAGCTCCACAGCGATCTCCTGGAGCGCGACAGGATGATTCGACGCCTCGTCGACTCCAACATCATAGGGGTCATGATCTGGAACCTCGAAGGTTGCATACTTGAGGCCAATGACGCGTTTCTGCGTATCGTGGGTTACGACCGCGAGGATCTCGCCGCGAGACGCCTGCACCGTACGATGCTGACGCCGCCGGAATGGCGCGACCTCGACGCACGTAACATTGCGGAGCTGGAGCTGATCGGGACCCTCGCGCCGTTCGAGAAGGAGTATTTGCGTAAAGACGGAAGCCGCGTGTCCGTGCTAATCGGCGGGGCGATGTTCGAAGAGGGTTCAAATCAAGGCGTTGGCTTCATCCTTGATTTGACCGAGCGCAAGCGGGCGGAAGAGGCGTTGCGCCAGAGTGAGGAGCGCTTTCGCACCCTCGTGCAATTCTCCTTCGACGTGTACTGGGAGACCGACGCGCAGCATCGCTTTACCCGCCAGGAATTCGCGGAGAGCCTTGTCGACGCGCCGGCGGCGGACTCGGAGATCGGTAAGACGCGCTGGGAAGTGCCTTACCTGGAGCCTGACGCAGAGACCTGGCGCAAGCACCGGGAAACGCTCGATGCCCATTCGTCGTTCCGTGATTTTGAGCTCGCTAGACCGGCCCGCGACGGCAGCAAGCGCTATGTGTCCGTCTCGGGGCTGCCGGTGTTCGATAAGACCGGGTGCTTCGTCGGTTACCGCGGCGTCGGGCGGCACATCACCGAACGCAAGCGAGCCGAAGAGGCCTTGCGCTCTGCGCAGGCGGAGCTCGCGCACGCCAATCGCGTCACCATGATGGGGCAGCTCGCGGCCTCGATCGCCCATGAAGTCAGCCAGCCGATCACCGCGATGGTCACCAACGCCGAGGCCGGATTGTCCTGGCTGGCTGCCCAGCCGCCGAATCTGGAGCAGGTCCGGCAGATGTTCGATTGTATCGTCAGCGACGGTCTGCGAGCCGGCGATGTAATCGGGCGGATCCGGGCCCTGGTGAAGAAGGCGCCTCAACAGAGGGTAGCGTTGGAGATCAACGCGGTGGTACTTGAGGTCATCGCCCTGACCCGTCTCGAAGCGGCCAAGAATGGCGTCCTGGTGCGGACGCAACTTGCGGAGGGCTTTCCACCGATTCAAGCGGATCGGGTCCAGGTTCAACAGGTGATCCTCAACCTGATCATCAATGCAGTCGAGGCGATGGGCGGAATGGGCGATGGGGTGCGGGAGCTGCTGATCAGCACCGGCAGAAATGCCTCGAACGGCGTATTCGTCAGCGTGCGGGATTCTGGTCCGGGACTAGACCCGAAGACGATGGACCGCCTCTTCGACCCCTTCTTCACCACAAAATCCAAGGGCATGGGCATGGGTCTGGCCATCTGCCATTCGATCATCGAGGCGCACGGCGGACGGATGTGGGCTGGCGCAAATGAACCTAGGGGCGCCATCTTTCAGTTCACGCTGCCTGTAGAACCAGACGAAACTGTTCCCTCCGGACACGTCGCCCCCATGTCGGCGGTATAAGACTGCAGGACCGCGGAGCGAACGACTGTTCTCGGCGGCAGAAGCCCGGCTGTGATCGCCAGCGGCTCAGAACGTCGGCTAAGGGTCAATCGCGCTGCGTTGGATACGTCTCGATGATGTCCGGTCTTGCTCCAACCGCCGCGGAGCCGCGCGAGCACGTCATCTTTCTTCGGGCCATTAGCCGAACTTGCCTACCGCCCGTTTAGCTAGCGTTAGCGCTTGATGTTGCAGAACTGGCACGTGTCGACCGCCCGGGAGCGCTATGAACCGTACAAAACAGACGTTGGCTTTAGTTGGCTCGGCGCTGTCGATGACCGCCATTGCGGGCGCAACTTACTTTCTGTTTTGGCATAAGAGCCTGACGGCAACTCTTGCCTTTGTGGCTATCGTCCCGGTCTTTCTCATTATCGCGCTCGGCCTACTGAAGTTGGCTCGCCGTAGGTGAGCACTTGCCCCATGTCGCTTCAGGGTCATAAGCCGCCGATGATGGCCAAGCCGGGCGACTTCCGGGTTTGGGTATGGCAGCCGACGTCTACAAGAACACGCCTTAGGAGGTTCGGTCCGCGGTCCACGCGCGAGTGCCAATTGGGCCAGTGGCATCTACGCGATGAGTTGCCTCGCCGCAGCCGAGATCATCACGAGGCCGCCGGTGATGACCGCGACGTCGAGGATCACGGTGTGGATGTGCACCGGCATCCGCTCGACAAAGGCTTTGGCGAGGAACGCGCCGGGGATGGCGATCCCCCCGATCAACAGCGCAAAGGCGAGCACCTGCGCAGTGACCGCGCCGGCGAGGCCGAACACCGAGATCTTGATGAGGCCGGTGCCGAGCGAGATCATTGCGTCGGTCGCGATCACGGCGGCGCCCTCGAGCCCCGCGGCCATCAGCAGCGACAGCAGGATCACGCCGGAGCCCGAAGTGCCCCCGACCAGCACGCCATAGCCGACCGAGCCGGCCGCGAGACCGGTGTCGCCGATCCTGACCTGGCGGCGGCGGAGCACGCGGCGCAGCGGCACGCTCAGGATCAGCATGGAGCCGATCACCAGCGCCGCGCCGGCATTGGTCAATCGCGTATAGCCGTAGGCGCCGAGCGCCGTCGTCAGCGCGGCGCAGGCGAGCACGATCAGCGCGCGGCGGCGGTCGGCATAACGCAGATAGGCGATCGCGCGGCTCGAATTGGTGAAGATCGCTGAGATCGCGATGATCGGCACCACAGGCTCGGCGCCGACCAGCGGCACCAGCACCAGCGGCATCAGGGCGCCGGTGCCGTAGCCGGCGAGACCACCGATGATCGAAGCAAACAACGCCATCAACGCGACCAGCAGGAGCTGAAAGATCGAGATGTCGGCAAAGCCTGAGACGATGGTCACGTTCTCTCATCGCGGCTGACGCGTGCCGCTGCTTGATCGGCGATGGAAGCGAGTGCGGCTTCCTCTAGGGGAAAATCCGCCGCAAGCCAAGCGTCCTCGGCGAGCGTCAACACACGCCCGAGCGCGGGCCCTTCCGCCATGCCGCGCGCGATGAAATCGGCGGCGCGAAGCGGAAATTTCGGCGCAGTCCAGCGCTGCGGCAGCTCGGCGAGCGCACGCCATCGCGACGAGCCGACGTCACCGCCGGCTCTCGCCCAGCCCAGCAACACGCGATCGTGATAGCGCTCCGCACCGAGCCGGTAGAGCAGCCGCCGCGCATCGGCTTCGTCCTTGGTGGCCAAGCGCCACCAGCGGTGCCCCATCGAATCCAGCGCCTTGGTCTCCGCATTGGAGAGCCTCAAGCGCGTGGCGACGCGCTTGGCGTCTTCGGTCACCGCGACCGTCAGCGCGGCGAGCCGCCGCGTGCTGCTCGCGGTGAGGCCGAGCTCGCGCTCGATCGCGATCATCGCCGAGAGCGGCCCGGTATAGGCGACGCCGCCGGTCAGCGCTTGCAGCAATCCGCCATCCGCCATGGCGAGCGCGGCGGCAGACGCGCCGCCCGCCACCAGCAGCTTCAGCATCTCCATGCGCAGCCGCTCGGCCGACAGGCCCGCGAGACCGGCGCGGCCGCGGATGCAGGCGAGATAGCCGTCGCGGTCGGGATCGCCGGCGCCAAAGGCGGCGTGGATGCGGAAGAAGCGCAGGATGCGCAGGAAATCCTCGGCGATGCGCTGGTCGGGATCGCCGATGAAGCGCACGCGCCGCGCGGCCGCATCCGCGATGCCTCCGACGTAATCGTGGACGACACCGTCAGCATCGACCGAGAGCCCGTTCATCGTGAAGTCGCGGCGCTCGGCGTCCTTGACCCAGTCGCGGCCGAACGCGACCTTGGCCTTGCGGCCGAAGGTCTCGGTATCCTCGCGCAGCGTCGTGACTTCGTAAGGTTGCCCGTCGATGACGAGCGTGACGGTGCCGTGGTCGATGCCGGTCGGGACGCCCTTGATGCCGGCGCTCTTGGCGCGCCGCATCACCTCGTGCGGGAGCGCCGTGGTCGCGATGTCGATGTCACCGGGCACGAGGCCGAGCAGTGCGTTGCGCACGGCGCCGCCGACAACCCGCGCCTCCTCACCATCCGCGTTGAGCAATTGAAGGACGCGCGCGGTCCCGCCCGAGGTCAGCCAGGGCGCATCGGCAAGCATGGGCTCCGCGCTCATCGGCCAGCCCTATCTTTCCACGCCCGGCACGAGCTTGCCGTTCTCGATATGGGCGGGGACATAGGTCGAATCCGGCGCGGCACCGGAGAAATGCGCAAACCCGATCAGCCCTGCGATCACCAGCACGAGCGCCGCCAGGGCAAGGCGCGCCACGACAATGACCGGCCATGATGATTGCACGAACAGGCCGGAACGGCTGGCGGCCAGGAACAACGCATAGACGGCAAAGGGAACGAGGAAAATTCCGATCTCGGTCAGGACCGGGCGGATCATGATGAATAGATCCGCTCATAGAGCACACGCAGCATGCCGGCCGTCGCGCCCCAGATGTAGCGTTCAGCAAACGGCATCGCGTAGTAGGACCGCTCCATGCCGCGGAATTCCTTGCTGTGCACCTGGTGGTTGGCCGGGTTCATCAGGAACGATAGCGGCACTTCGAACGCATCATCAACCTCGGAATGGTTGATCGTCAGCTCGAAACCCGGCCGCACCCTGGCAACCGTCGGCAGGATGCGAAAGCCGAAGGCGGTGCCGTAGAGATCGAGATAGCCGATCGGCTCGACGAAGTCGCGCGACAGCCCGACCTCCTCCTCGGCCTCGCGCAGCGCCGCATCGAGCGGCGAGGAGTCGGTCGCGTCGATCTTGCCGCCGGGAAAGGCGATCTGGCCGGCATGGTCGTTCAGATGCGCCGACCGCTGCGTCAGGAGGATGGTCGGCTCGGGATGATCGACCACCGCGATCAAAACCGCCGCCGGCCGCACCGGCTGCTCGCGCGCGATGATCTCGAGCATCTTGTCGGTGCCGGGATCGCCGGAGGCCGGAATGATGTTGGGATCGTAGAGGCCGGGCGGAACGTCGAAGCCGAGCCGAGCCGTGGAGCGGGCGAAGAAATCGGCCGCTCCGATCACGGCGGGATCGTTCCTCGGGATAGGCTTGTTCAAAGCGCGGCCCTCACCTGCTCCGCATCGGCCATGGCGAAGAATTCGCCGGCCGATTCGACACCGAACATCGGCTGGCCATCGACCATCCGCTCCTCACCCATGTCAACCAGATCGTAATAGAGCGCACGGGTGACCTTGGCCCAGAGCTCGGCGCGGACATGCAGATAGGGCGTCAGCCCGCCGTCCCTGGCCTGCTCGAAGCGCAGCCGGTGCGCGCCATCGCAGGTGACCCAGTCGTCGACATTGGTGCGGAAGCGGAGCACGCGATGGTTGTCCTCACCGTCCTTCTGCATCTCGACCGCCATGAACGGCGCGTCGTCGACGCGAATGCCGACCTTCTCCACCGGCGTGACGAGGAAATGCTTGTCGCCTTCACGCTTGAGGATGGTCGAGAACAGGCGAACCAAGGCATGACGGCCGATTGGCGTCCCCAAATAGAACCAAGTACCATCGGAAGCGATTCGAATGTCGAGATCGCCGCAAAACGGCGGATTCCACAAATGCACCGGAGGCAGGCCCTTTTTGGCGCCTTCGGTATCGGCAGCAGTTTTGGCGGCGGCAGTCAGCCCCTCAAGACCGCGATCGGCGCTCTGCCCTTGGTTCGCCATGGTTTGCCCTGACTCTGTCATTTGGCACGTTTGGTGCAAGCCTGAATTGTAAGTCTACGCTGTATGCCGGTGCACGGTTCCACCCCGGATTAGTCCGGTGTGGAGGTCGCCACTTCGTGATGCCCTACATACCCTTAAGCCGATAAGGTGGGGATAGGTTAATTCAACGAATACATGGCCTTCCTGCAAGTCTAGCATAGGGCCCAAGCATCGACCCAAGCATTGACTTGACGACGTGATGACATGACGACGCAAGCGAGCCGCATGGCAGGCTGAAGGAGCTAACGGATGGCGGAGAGTGTCGAGAAGCTCGAAGACGGAATCGTCCGTTCGGCCGAGCAGGTGTCGAGCCAGATTCGCGCGGCAAAAGACGCGATCGCGTCCGTCATCTTCGGCCAGGACCGCGTGATCGAGAACACGCTGGTCACCATCCTCTCCGGCGGCCATGCGCTCTTGATCGGCGTCCCCGGTCTCGCCAAGACCAAGCTGGTCGAAACGCTCGGCATCACGCTCGGCCTCGATGCCAAGCGCATCCAGTTCACGCCCGACCTGATGCCGTCCGATATTCTCGGCGCCGAAGTGCTCGACGAGAGCACTAGCGGCAAGCGTGCCTTCCGCTTCATCTCGGGCCCCGTGTTCGCGCAACTGCTGATGGCCGACGAGATCAACCGCGCCAGCCCGCGCACGCAATCGGCGCTGCTCCAGGCGATGCAGGAGCAGCACATCACCGTTGCCGGCGCGCGTCACGATCTGCCGAAGCCGTTCCACGTGCTCGCCACGCAAAACCCGCTGGAGCAGGAAGGCACCTATCCGCTGCCTGAAGCCCAGCTCGACCGTTTCCTGATGGAGATCGACGTCGACTATCCCGATCGCGACGCCGAGCGCCGCATCCTGTTCGAGACCACCGGCGCCGACGAGACGCTGGCGAAGGGCTCGATGACACCTGACGCACTCATCACCGCGCAGCGGCTGATCCGGCGCCTGCCGGTCGGCGATTCCGTGGTCGAGGCGATCCTGTCGCTGGTGCGCTCGGCCCGTCCGGGTCCGGACAGCGGCGAGACCGGCAAGTTCATCGCCTGGGGACCGGGGCCGCGCGCCAGCCAATCGCTGATGCTCGCGGTGCGCGCACGCGCGCTGATCGACGGACGCCTCGCGCCCTCGATCGACGACGTGCTCGACCTCGCCGAGCCCGTGCTGAAGCACCGCATGGCGCTGACGTTCCAGGCGCGCGCCGAAGGCCGCACGATTCCGGACGTGATCCGGCAATTGAAGACACGGATCGGTTGATGGCCGCAGAGAACGGGCACGCAGCGAAGGAGATCATCGCGATCCGACGTGCCGATGGCGAAAGCCGCACGCTCGCCGCTTCGCTGCCGCGCCTGGTGCTCGAAGCCCGCCGTATCGCCGCCAACGTCATCCACGGCCTGCACGGCCGCCGCCGCGCCGGCTCCGGCGAAAATTTCTGGCAATACCGCCGCTTCGTCTCCGGCGAGCCGTCGCAGAACGTCGACTGGCGGCGCTCGGCGCGCGACGACCATCTCTATGTCCGCGAGCTCGAATGGGAGGCCTCGCACACGGTCTGGATCTGGCCCGACCGCTCGCCCTCGATGGCCTTCGCTTCAAAGCTGGCGCGCGAATCCAAGCTCGAGCGGACGCTGATCGTCGCCTTCGCGCTGGCCGAGCTGCTCGTCTCCGGCGGCGAGCGCGTCGGCATTCCAGGACTGATGGCACCGACCGCGAGCCGCAGCGTCATCGACAAGATGGCGCAGGCGATGCTGCATGACGATGCCGACCGGCCGAGCCTGCCGCCGTCCTTCGTGCCCGCGGCGCTGGCCGAGACAATCGTGCTGTCGGACTTCTGGTCGCCAATCTCCGAGATCAGGACCACGCTCGCCGGCCTGTCCGGCTCCGGTGCGCATGGCACGCTGGTGCAGGTCGTCGATCCCGCCGAAGAGTCTTTCCCGTATTCCGGCCGCGTCGAGTTCGTCGAGCCCGAAGGGTTCGGCGTGATCACCGCCGGCCGCGCCGAGAGCTGGGCGCAGGATTACACCGCGCGGCTCGCGCTGCACCGTGACCAGATCCGCGCCGAGACCAACAGGCTCGACTGGCTGTTCACGACGCACGCCACCGATCGCTCGGCGGCCGAATTGCTGCTGTTCCTGCATGCCGGCATGCAGGTGAGCAAGTCGGGCGCCCGCACCACCACGATCAAGGCGGGGCCGGCCGCATGATGGGACTGCCGCTCGCCTTCACCGAACCGCTGCTCCTGATCGGCCTCGTCAGCCTGCCGGTGCTGTGGTGGCTGTTGCGCGTGATGCCGCCGCGGCCGCGCCGCATCGAGTTTCCGCCGACGCGCCTGCTGTTCGATATCGCACCGCGCGAAGAGACGCCGTCGCGGACGCCGTGGTGGCTGACCGCATTGCGGCTCCTGGCTGCGGCGCTTGTCATTTTCGCCGCCGCCGGCCCGATCTGGAATCCGCAAACAGGCGCGGCCTCCAGCAAGGCGCCGCTGATGATCATGTTCGACGACGGCTGGAGCGCGGCATCGAACTGGGACGTCAGGATCAGGGCCGCCGACGAGTTGATCGCCAATGCCGAGAACGACCGCCGTGCGATCGCGCTGGTGCCGCTGTCCGAGCCGAACCGCGATATCACCCTGATGCCGGCGGGCGCCGCGCGCGTCGCGCTGCGGCAGCTCACGCCAAAGCCGTATTCGATCGACCGCGTCGAGACCCTGACCGCAATCGATCGCTTCCTGAAAGCCACCGGCGACTGCGAGATCGCCTGGCTCTCCGACAGCGTCGACACCGGTCGCGGCGAGGAATTCGTGGCTGGCCTCGGCAAGACCGTCGGCGATCGCAGCCTGACCGTGTTCGAAGGCGGCACCTCCTCAGCCCTGGCCCTGGTCGCGGCCGAGAACGCCGCAGCGAAGATGACGGTGAAGGTGCTGCGCACCGACAGCGGCATCGCCATCGGCACCGTGCGCGCGCTGGACCAGAAGGCATCGCCGATCGGCGAAGCGCGTTATTCGTTCGGCCCGCAGGACAAGGAAACCGAAGCTTCGTTCGATCTGCCGGTCGAGCTGCGCAACGACATCACGCGGCTCGAAATTGCCGGCGAGCGCTCCGCAGGCGCAGTGCAGCTGCTCGACAAGCGCTGGCGCCGCCGCGCCATCGGCATCGTCTCGGGCGCGACCAGCGAGACCGCGCAGCCGCTGCTGGCGCCGACCTTCTATCTCACCCGCGCCCTGGCGCCGTTCGCCGACGTGCGGCTCGCCGACAAGGGCTCGCCGCAGCAGGGCATCACGCAGTTCCTCGACCAGAAGCTGCCGATGATCATCCTTGCCGATGTCGGCACCATCGCCCCTGAAATCCGCGAGCGCCTCAATGCCTGGATCGACCAGGGCGGCGTGCTGGTGCGGTTCGCAGGGCCCCGGCTGGCGCAGGCCGAGGACGATCTCGTGCCGGTCAAGCTGCGCAAGGGCGGCCGGACGCTCGGCGGCAGCCTGACCTGGGAAAAGCCGCAACATCTGGCCTCCTTTGCCGCCGACGGTCCGTTTGCCGGCGTCGTGGTCCCCAAGGACGTCACCATCAGCCGCCAGGTGCTGGCCGAGCCCGACGCCGTGCTCGCCACCAAGAGCTGGGCGTCGCTGGAAGACGGCACGCCGCTGGTGACCGGCGAGCATCGCGGCAAGGGCGTCGTCAGCCTGTTCCACGTCAGCGCCGACATGCGCTGGTCGGATCTGCCCATGTCGGGCACCTTCGTCGAAATCCTGCGGCGCGTCGTCGACATGTCCGGCTATACCGCCAAGCCGGGCGCCGGGGTTGCCGGCGACGCGACCGCCGAGACGGTGGCGCCGCTGCATATCCTCGACGGCTTCGGCGCCTTCGGCCCGCCGCCGGCCGCCGCAAAGCCGCTGCCCGCGGATTATCGCGACCGCGCCACCCCCGATCATCCGCCGGGCTTTTATGGTCCGGCAGAAGGACCGCTCGCCGTGAACACGCTTGCCAGCGCCGACCGTATCGCAGCCCTGAACACCGCGAGCCTGCGCGCCCGGCACGCCACCTACACCAATGCCGAGCCGCAGGACTTGCGCGGCTGGCTGCTGTCGACGGCGCTCGCGCTGTTCCTGATCGACGCCATCATCGTCGCGGTGCTCGGCGGCGGCCTTGCCGCGCTGCTGCGCCGCCGCGCCGCGCCCGCGATGATCGTCTTCGGGCTGGTTCTCGCAGGCCTCGCCTCGCTCGTGCCGACGCCGTCGCACGCGGACAGCGCGTCCGACGAGTTCGCAATGAAGGCGGTGTCGCAGACCCGCCTCGCCTATGTCGTGACCGGAAATGCCGACGTCGATTCCATCGTCAAGGCAGGCCTGTCCGGACTGACGCTGTTCCTGGCGCAGCGCACCGCGCTCGAGGCCGGCGATCCCGTCGGCATCGATCCGGCGCGCGACGAGCTCGCCTTCTTCCCGCTGATCTACTGGCCGATCGTGCCGGGCGCGCCCAAGCCGCCGCGGGACGCCATCAACAAGATCGACGCCTACATGAAGCAGGGCGGCACCGTGCTGTTCGACACCCGCGACGCGGTCGAAGCACCGCCCGGCGCGAACGGCGCCGCGCAGACCCCCGCCATGCAGACGCTGCGCGAAATCCTGTCCTCGCTCGACGTGCCCGAGCTGGAGCCGGTGCCGCGCGAGCACGTGCTGACCAAGACCTTCTATCTCCTGCGCGACTTCCCCGGCCGCTTCAACACCGGCCAGACCTGGGTCGAGACCTTGCCGCGCGAAGACGACGACGACAGCGCGCAGCGGCCGGCACGCGGCGGCGACGGCGTCTCGCCGATCATCATCACCTCGAACGACCTTGCCGGCGCCTGGGCCGTGCGGCCCGACGGCCAGGCCATGCTGCCGGTGACCGGGGGCGACCCCCGCCAGCGCGAATTCGCCTACCGCGCCGGCGCCAACATCGTGATGTACACGCTGACCGGCAACTACAAGGCCGACCAGGTGCACGCGCCGGCCCTGATCGAACGGCTGGGGCAATAGAGATGCGCGTGACGAGCTTGAGCCACACGCCCCGTCATTCCGGGATGGTCCGAAGGACCAGACCGCAGGTGCGCATTGCGCACCGGGGAATCTCGAGATTCCGGGTTCGATGCTACGCATCGCCCCGGAATGACGTTGATAGGTCTGTCCGATGAATTACGGCATCGCGTTCACGCCGCTTGTTCCCGCGATCGTCCTGTGGCTCGCGCTGGCCGCGATCGTCATCATCGCGCTCGTGCTGCTGCTTGCGCGTGCGCGCGGCGCTGCCGTGCGCGTGGCCGCGCTGGTGCTGTTCCTGCTGGCGCTCGCCAATCCCTCCTTCACCCGCGAGGACCGCGATCCTCTCACCTCGGTCGCCGCAATCGTCGTCGACAAGAGCCCGAGCCAGAATTTCGGCAATCGCAATCGCGAGGCAGCAACGGCGCAGGAAGCGCTGGTCGACAGCCTGAAGAAGATCAAGGGGCTCGAGGTCCGCGTCGTCGATGCCGGACAGGCCGACGGCGAGACCGACGGCACAAAGCTGTTCGGGGCGCTGGCCTCGGCATTGTCCGACGTGCCGGTCGACCGCGTCGCCGGTGCGTTCCTGATCACCGACGGCCGCGTCCACGACATTCCGGCCAACGCCGCCGGGCTCGGCTTCCAGGCGCCGGTGCACGCGCTGATCACCGGGCAGAAGGACGAGCGCGACCGCCGCATCGCGATCATCGCAGCGCCGCGCTTCGGCATCGTCGGGCAGCCGCAGACCATCACCTACCGCCTCGACGACCAGGGCGTCAGCGGCGAGCGCGCCAAGGTCACGGTCCGCAGAGACGGCGAGGTCATCAACGAGCGCACGCTGGGAAGCGGCCAGGCCGCAAGCGTGGACGTCGACATCAAGCATTCCGGGCCGAACATCGTCGAGATCGAGGCCTCGCCGCTCGAGCGGGAATTGACGCCGGTGAACAACCGCGCCGTCGTCGCCATCGACGGTGTGCGCGACAAGCTGCGCGTGCTGCTGGTCTCGGGCGAGCCGCATTCCGGCGAGCGCACCTGGCGCAATCTGCTCAAGTCCGATGCCAGCGTCGATCTCGTCCACTTCACCATTCTGCGGCCGCCGGAGAAGCAGGACGGCACGCCGATCAACGAATTGTCGCTGATCGCGTTTCCGACCCGCGAGCTGTTCCAGCAGAAGATCAACGAATTCCAGCTGATCATCTTCGACCGCTATGCTCGCCAGGGCGTGCTGCCGATCGCTTATTTCGACAACATCGCACGCTATGTGCGTTCCGGCGGCGCGGTGCTGGTCTCGGCCGGCCCGGACTACGCCTCCAACACCAGCATCTGGCGCACGCCGCTGGACTCGGTGCTGCCGGCCGAACCGGTCGGGGTGACGGAAAAGCCGTTCTACGCGCATCTGTCCGACGTCGGCAAACGCCATCCCGTCACGCGTGGCCTCGAGGGCTCGGCCTCCGAGCCGCCGCACTGGAGCAGGTTCTTCCGCACCGTCGATACCCGCAATGCGGTCAACCCGCCCGTCATGACGGGCGTCGACGGCAAGCCGCTGCTGTTCCTGTCGCGTTTCGGCGAGGGCCGCGTCGCGCTCCTGCTCTCCGACCACATCTGGCTGTGGGCGCGCGGCTATGAAGGCGGCGGCCCGCATCTCGATCTGTTGCGGCGGATGTCGCACTGGCTGATGAAGCAGCCTGATCTCGACGAGGAAGCACTGCGCCTGCAGGTGCAGGGCAAGAATCTCGTGGTGGTGCGCCAGACCATGGCGGACAGCGTTCAGCCGGTGAGCGTGACCTCGCCGTCGGGCGTGTCGCGCGACCTGACGCTAGCGGCCGGCGACCCCGGCGAATGGCGCGCCAGCCTGCCGGCGAGCGAGCTCGGCCTGTGGCAGGCCACCGACGGCACGCTGAAGGCGCTGATCAATGTCGGCCCGACCAATCCGAAGGAGTTTTCGGAAGTCACCTCCACCGTCGATACCTTGAAGCCGCTGACACAGGCGACCGGCGGCAACGCCGTGCGCGTGGTCGACGGCGCCAGCGTCGAGCTGCCGCGCATCCTGCCGGTCCGTTCGGCGAGCGTCTTCCATGGTGACGGCTGGATGGGCGTGCGGATGCGCGACGCCAGCGTCGTCAAGGGCGTCGGCGTGCTGCCGATCTTCGCCGGCCTGATCGGCCTTCTGCTGCTGCTCGGCGCCTTCGCCGCAACCTGGGTCCGCGAAGGGCGCTAGGCGGCTTACGCGCCAGCATGACCGAGCTTACGCGCCTTCCTTCGCTTCCGTTAGCCGGATAAATCCCATCGTCACTTCTTCGCCGGAAGCTCCATAGCGCCTTCGCCCCGAACTCGGTCGAATGTGGCGCGTTGGGAATCTGGAGGCGGTTCTTTCTCGGCCGCTGGCAGGGGTGCCCTGTCCAGGCATCGCACCCCGCGGACAAGAGCAGTTCTGGACGCAGCCTTCGCAGCACCCAAACAGCGCGAGCGCTCAGTGAGCGCATCACGTTCAAGAACCAGCGATTCAAGCGGAGTTACTCGACCATGACAGACCCACTTCAACCGATCGGTTCTGGAGCCGAACTAACGCTCGACCAGCGCACGTTCAGCTCGCCTCGTCAGACAACGCGCTACATCGAGTGCGGGCCGGCCGACGGACCGTTAATGATCTTCGTCCATGGCTGGCCGAGCATCAGTTTGATGTGGCGCGCGCAGATGGACGCGTTTACCGCCGACGGTTGGCACTGCATCGCTCCCGATCTGCGCGGCTATGGCGGCTCTTCCACGCCTGCAGCCAACGACGCCTATGCCATCGAGGAAATCGTGAGAGACATGGCCGAACTCCATGATCACCTTGGCGGCCAGCCTGCGATCTGGGTTGGCCACGACTGGGGCTGTGTTGTGGTCGGTGAGTTGGTCGCGCATCAGCCAAAGCGCAGCCGCGGAGTCGTACTGACCTCGCTGGCGTATCAACCCGACGGGCACGCCCTGCGCACAGTCGTCCCACTGGTCGACCGAACGATCTATCCGGCTGATCAATATCCGGATGGCCAATGGGATTACTACCGTTACTACACCACGCACTTCGAGGCGGCAGTCGCCGACCTCGATGCAGACCTGGCAGCATCGCTGGCGTCGATCTTTCGGCCAGGCAACCCCGCCGGCATCGACAAGGTTTCGCCGAATGCGACGGTCACGCGCAATGGAGGGCGCTTTGGCGCCGCGCACCGCGCCCCGCCGACTGAGCCTGATCCGGCCCTCTGGCCGCCGGCGGACTTCGACGTGCTGGTGCAGACGTTCAGGGCTCACGGCTTCCGCCCATCCTGCGCATGGTATCTGAACGACGACGCCAACATCGCCTATGCGCGCAAGGCACCCAGTGGTGGCCGCCTGTCGCAGCCGGTGCTCTTTATTAACGGCGACTTTGATCAGATCTGCACCATCACCGGAAATCGCCAAGGTGATCCGATGCGCGCGGCCTGCCCGGACCTGACCGTGACGAGCATGCCCGCCGGCCATTGGCTGCCGCTGGAGCGCAAGGCAGAACACATCGAGGCCATCCGCACCTGGCTCCAGAGCAAAAAGCTCTGATGGCGCCTCCTCGCGCTGGCACTGAGTCAATCAATCGCCATCCCCCGTAAGCCATTTAATCGGTCCTCAGCCGAGATCTTTCAGTTGCCCGAACGACACATCGAGGAGCCGGCCCGCTCGGATCGGCGCGCCTGCGGTTGACATCCGCTGACCGATCGGGCGATGTTACATTATAACGTCGCGGGATCAGGGGATGATGCCTCGCGATGTGGGGTGGCGTTTCCAGATGAAGTGGTTCCGGTCGAATATCAGGCACGGCGCCCGGCTCGCGATGTTCGCGATGCTGGTGCAGTTCGCGCTGACGTTCGGCCACAGCCACTGGTTCGCCCAGGCCGCTCCCCTCGCCCAGGCCTCGCTTCAGCAGAACGACAGCAGCAACGGCGTTGCGTCAATCGACCGCGTTGCGGTCCAGAAGCAATCGCCTGCAAGCCCCGACCGGGAGCAGCCGGGCGATGACAATTGTGCGATCTGCGCATTGGTCGCGATGGCGGGCACCGTCATGTTCGCGGCGCCGCCTGTGTTGCTGCTGCCGCAGGCGATCGACCTGCTCTACCGCACCACCGATGCCGAATTCGTCCATCTGAAATCGGCCGGCACGGCATTCCAGCCCCGCGCCCCTCCCGCGTCCTGACTCTCAACATCACTTGATCACGCCTGGGCTCGCCGCACGCCGGAGCATGCCCGGGAGAAGTTGAAGTCGAATTCCGTCGCGCAGCGACGGCAGGCCGCCTCCGATCAGCAGACAATCATGCGGACGGCGCCTGACTGGAATCAGGATCATGTCATTTGAATTGCGACGCGCGCAGCGCCTTGGCGGAGCAAGCCTGCTCCTGCTCGGCGCCGCCGCCAGCCCGGCGTTGGCTCAGGACAAGCCGGCGTCCACCGAGATCCCCGCCGTCACCGTGACGGCTCCGAGCCCCATCGTACGCAGGGCGGTGGTGCCGACCCGCAACCCGGCACGCGCCACGCGAACCGCGCGGGCACGCAGCCACGAACGCACGGCGGACGCCACGCCGGCAGCCTCTGCGCCCGCCGCACCTCAGCAGGGCGTGCTGCCGATCGTGACTAACCAGTTCGCCACCGTCACGGTGGTGCCGAACGAGGAGATCCGCCGCGAGGGCGGCGGTCAGCTCGGCGATCTCCTGTTCTCCAAGCCCGGCATCACGGGCTCAAGCTTCGCGCCCGGCGCCTCCAGCCGGCCGATCATCCGGGGTCTCGACGTCAATCGCGTCGGCATCGTCGAGAACGGCACCAATTCCGGCGGCGCCTCCGACCTCGGCGAGGATCACTTCGTCCCGATCGATCCGCTGGCGACCAACCAAGTTGAAGTGGTGCGCGGCCCGGCTGCGCTGCGCTACGGCTCGACCTCGATCGGCGGCGTCGTCAGCGCCACCAACAATCGGATTCCGGATGCGCTGCCGAACTGCGGTGCCCAGCCGTTCCAGAGTTTCGGCTTGCCGGTCAAGGCGCCGCTCGCGACAACCGCGACGTCGCCCTGCGTCACGGCCGAGACACGCAGCGCGTTCAGCTCGGTCGACCGCGGCGTCGAGAGCGGCGTGCTGCTCGACACCGGCGGCGGCAACTTTGCCTTCCATGCCGACGTCTATGGGCGCAGCACCACCGACTACAGCATCCCGAGCTACCCGTATCTCGCCGACCAGACGCGGTCCGTCGCCAACGGACGCCAGCCCAACTCGGCGACGCGCTCGGACGGCGCCTCGATCGGCGGCTCCTACTTCTTCCAGGGCGGCTATATCGGCGCGGCGATCACGCAGAACGACGCGCTCTACCACATCCCCGGCATCGACGGCGCCGACCACAACACGCGGATCGACGGCCACCAGACCAAGATCAACGTCAAGGGCGAGTACCACCCCGACGCTGCGGCGATCGACGTCGTTCGCTTCTGGGCCGGCGCGACCGACTACCGGCACAACGAGATCGGGCTTGCCGATCCCGCCGATCCCAACACCGACGGCGTGCGGCAGACTTTTACCAACAAGGAGCAGGAAATCCGCACCGAGGTGCAGTTGATGCCGTTCAACGCCCGCTTCGCCGAGGTGACGACGGCGCTGGGCTTCCAGGTCGGCCATCAGGAATTGAGCGCGCCGAGCCCGGACAATCCGGGCACGCTGTTCAACGGCCTGTGGGACCCGAACAACAGCACGCGCGTTGCTGCTTACGCCTTCAACGAGTTCAAGTTCACGGACGCGACGCGGGCGCAGATCGCCGGTCGCATCGAGCATGTCGAGCTGCACGGCACGACGCCGGATTTTCCCGCGGACTTCCTGCCCGACGGCACACCGCAGGCGGCGATCTCGCGCAATCCGTCCTTCACGCCGAAGAGCGGCAGCATCGGCCTGTTGCAGGACCTGCCGGGCGGCATGGTCGGCAGCATCACCGCGCAATATGTCGAGCGCGCGCCGAAGGCGGCGGAACTGTTCTCGCGCGGCGCGCATGATGCGACCGCGACCTTCGACATCGGCAACCCCAACCTCACCATCGAGACCGCGAAGTCCGTCGAAGTCGGCTTGCGCAAGGCGACGGGGCCGTTCCGGTTCGAGGCGACCGTCTACTACACGCACTTCAACAACTTCATCTATCGCCGTCTCACCGGCGTGATGTGCGACGACGACTTTGCCTCGTGCGGCACACCCGGCGCGGAGGTGAACCAGGCGGTCTATTCGCAGCGGGACGCGAACTTCCGCGGCGGCGAATTCCAGTCGCAGCTCGACGTCGGCGCGTTCCAGGGCGGCATCTGGGGCATCGAGAACCAGTTCGACGTGGTCCGCGCCACCTTCACCGACGGCACCAACGTGCCGCGCATTCCGCCGGTGAGACTGGGCGGCGGCGTGTTCTGGCGCGACGACAACTGGCTGATGCGGGTCAATTTGTTGCACGCCTTCGCGCAGAACAACATCGCTGTGATCGCGGAGACGGCAACGCCCGGCTACAATTTGTTGAAGGCCGAGGTGAGCTACAAGACCAAGCTCGATCGGAACTGGTTCGGTGCGCGCGAGGTGACGACCGGCCTCGTCGGCAACAACCTCCTCAACGAAAACATCCGCAACTCGGTGTCCTACACCAAGGACGAAGTCTTGATGCCCGGCATCGGCGTGCGGGCGTTTGCGAACTTCAAGTTCTGAAAGGCCGCCTCCTCACCGTCGTTGCGAGGAGCCCTTGCGACGAAGCAAACCAGACTGCCGGCGCGGTAAGATTCTGGATTGCTTCGCACCGCTCGCAATGACGGAGTAGCCGCGGCACTTTAACGACGCCGTAGCCCGGATGGAGCGAAAGCGAAATCCGGGACAATGCATCTGCGACGCCGAAGGCGCGATAGCTAGCCTGAATTCATCGCGCTTTGGCGAAAGCGACCGCTTCAGGGGCATCCTCTGCCGCCTCCTGAAACAGGACGGCAAACAGCAGGCTCCACAGTGTCAGGAGGGAAATGGGGATCGTGTAGTATGGCGTCGCGATCGGATAGGTGAAGAAGAAGGCGAGGTTGAGCGCCAGATTGGCCAGCGTGAGCTGCGCGACACGGCGAGCGCCATTGGCCTGCCGCAACAGCCAGATCGAGCCCGCAATACCGATGACGATCAGCAAGGTCTGGAGCGGGTCGGCGAGATAGTCCCGGACCACTGCGAACGAAAAATCCAGCGGCCTGACATCGGGGTTGTTGCCGTAGGTCGACGCGAACGGACTGCCGGCGTTGACGGCGTAAGAGACGATGGTCGGTATCACGCCGGCCAGCAACGCGACGCCGAACACGGCCCCCTGCAAGAACCGGGACAACGTCCGTTCCGCAAGGAATGCGACGAGGAGAAACATGCCATAGCCGGACGCCAGGAAGAGGTTGGCCAACCGAAAATCGACGGTCAATCCGAGCAGGAAGCCGATTGGCGCCAGCAGCCAGATCCTCGGTTGAGATCGCGGGCTCGCCAGCCATCGCGCCGTGAGACATCCCGCCAGCGCGCACACGACGACCGTCGGGGCCATCGAATAGCTCGCCTTGACCGGATTGACCATCAGGTAGATCGCAAGACAGCCGAACGTCCCCGCCATCAGGACCGACCTCATGCTGCGGGCGAGAGAAAGGGCAAACAGCGCAAAGCCGAGGACGACAAGGGTCGCCAGCATGTACATGGGCACCACCTGGTGACCTGGCGGAAACAACGCCAACACGAGGCCGACACCCGGCGGGTATTGAATGACGACCTTCCCTGTTGCCGGCATCAGATTGTGGCAGGGCGCAGCGGTCGTGTCGTCCCAGTCCGGGTAGCCGATCTCCTTCAGCTTTGCTTTCTGATAGCCATCGTCGTCGCGGGTGAGGCTGGTGTCGAAGCCCTCCACCAGACCGAACCTCTGGAACAGATGCGCCTGCCGCAGGTAGCAGATGTCGTCATAGACGCCGCGAGCCTCATTCCATCGCATCATGGTCAAGAAATGGCCGACCAGCACCGCGAGAAACAACACGGCGAAGACGGCTTTGCTCGTAGGGATCTTCTTCATCGGGATCATGATGCGACGGGAGGCAGCGCTGCTTTAGCGGAATGCAAGATAGAGATTGGACGATAGCGGGCCGAGCGACAAACCGGTGTAGCCCACGGCCGCGGACTTAGGGATGGCGGACTTGGTACTCGCAGACGTGGCACTCGCAGACTTGGCGGTCGCGGACTTGGCGACCAGCGCGGCGATCTCCAGCAGCCGTTTTCGCGTCATCAGGATCAGGTTCTGCTCGTCGGTCCATTCCGACTTGCCGGCGATCATGCAGGCGATCCTGAAGGTGCCGTCCAGATAGTGCGCCAGCGGGATCGCCGTGTGGTGCTCGACCGGAAAGAACCTGTTGGGCACCGTGATGAACACCCGCCTCGCAACGCGGCAAAGCTCCTTGACCAGGAGCACCTGATTTGGATGGCTTCCGGCATGCTCGAGCACGGCATTGGACGTCGCGACATCGAACGCATTGTCGTCAAACGGCAGCCGCGTATTCGGTTCGATCTGCACGTAACGGCAAAGCGGAAAAGCCGCCTTGAACCCTATTCCTTCCCCGAGCCCGCAGGCCGTGATCTTGTGCTGATGCGGGTAGCTTCGTTCCAGCACGTTGGCGCCGTCGTTGATCACGTCGGACACGCCGACATCCAGGATCTCGTCCGACGCGGACGGCTGCATCTGGGCGAGGAAATCCCGGAATATGCGGTCGCGCGCCGCGATCAGCAGCTTTTCCGCCGTGCTCCCGGACGCCACTTCCCGGTAATATTGCTGATCGACCGGCACTGCCCTACCTTCATGTGAGCTACGAAGCGATGGCGCGTCAGGTTCGCGTCTTGCTCCAGTCGGGACCGACCGGCCCCGATACGCCTTCGAACGCGCCCTCGACGAGTTCGATGACGAGGAGCCGGCTGTAATCGACCGGGCCCGGCATCGTGACGCGTCCCTTCGGCACCGGCTTGAAGCCGACGCGGCTGTAATAGGGCTCGTCGCCGACCAGCAGCACCAGGCGATGGCCCTGCGCCTTCGCGTCCTTCAGCGCTCGCTCGAGCAGCAGCCGACCGACGCCGCGGCCGCGGAACGGGGGCTCGACCGTCAGGGGCCCGAGCAGCAGTGCCGGCGTGTCGCCGACGCAAATCGGCAATTGCCGTACGGATCCGACCAGCAACGTACCGACGCGGGCGGTGAACGATAGCTCGAGCAAATGATCCACATGCTCGCGGATGCGGTACGCGCTGAGCACAAAGCGGCCGGGTCCGAAGGTGCGTTCGTGCAGCCGCTCGATCGCGTGAGCATCGCCGGCGGATTCCGACAGGATGGTGAGTGAGAGATCGTTCATCGCGTCACGGCATCTTCAGGCGGGAGTCATCGGTTCGCGTCGGAAAACGCGTCGGGCGGCGTCGGCGGGATATCACCTTGGAGGGCAACGGTCCATGGGATTGCGCCCGGCCCCGGAGGCAATTTCAGTTCCTCCCGAGCGGCGGTTGCGAGAGGTAGGCGAGCATCTTCATTTCCCGCCGGCCGCGCGTCACGGTGTCGAGCACGAGCCCCGACGAGGCCGAAAGCAGCGCCATGATCATCAGGCCCATGGAGAGCACGGCGGTCGGCAGGCGCGGTACGAGGCCGGTTTCGAGGAAGGTGATCACGACGGGCAGCCCGAAAGCGAACGACAGCAGCGCGAGGACGATGCCGATCGCCGAAAAGAAGCGCAGCGGCCGCTCCGACCGGTTGAGCTTCAGCATCGTGTTGAAGATGCGCAACCCATCCTGCCAGGTATTGAGCTTGGAGAAGGAGCCTTCCGGGCGCGCGTAATAGGGCGTCTCGACCTCGGCGACCGGCAGCGACAATTCCAGCGCATAGACCGCAAACTCGGTCTCGATCTCGAAACCGCCGGACAGGACCGGGAAGGATTTGACGAAGCGGCGCGAGAACACGCGGTAACCGGACAGGATGTCCTTGAAGGCGTGGCCGAAGGTCGATGCCAGGAAACCGGTGAAGAGCCGGTTGCCGATGCGATGACCACGCCGGTAGGCCGCTTGCGATTGATCGACACGCAGACCCACAACCATATCCAGATGCTCATCGAGGAGCTGGTCGATCATGCGCGACGCGCTCGGCGCGTCGTAGGTCGCATCGCCATCGACGAGCACGTAGATGTCGGCCTCGATGTCCGCGAACATGCGGCGCACGACGTGGCCTTTGCCCTGGCGCCGTTCGCTGCGCACGATCGCTCCGGCCTCGCGCGCGATCGCCGCGGTCCGGTCGGTCGAGTTGTTGTCGTACACGTAGACCTCGGCCGCGGGCAGTGCCTTGCGGAAATCGGCAACGACCGTCGCGACGGCGGCTTCCTCGTTGTAGCAGGGAACCAGCACGGCGATCCGAAATGGCCATGACCTCGTCGATTCAGACAATCTTCATCCCTCGTCCATGCGCCGCCCCCGCAGACGCGGCGATTTACTAGCACAGGCAGCCATCATCGCCACGTCGCAATCTGCGGCCTGTCGTGAAGGACTTCCGCGATCCGCAGCCGCGTGCCCGGCGTGGTCCCCTCGGGCAGCGCGGTGACCGCGAAGAACCCGCATTCGACGATCTCGTGGTTGGGCGCGGGCAGGCGATCCTGCTTGAACTGCCTGACGACGTAGACCGCGACATGGTCGCGGCGGGAGACGTGGCTGTTGAGGAAGATGCCGTGCAGCACGGCATCGCCGGTGAGATCGATATCCCCCTCCTCCTTGAGCTCGCGGCGCATCGCCTGCTCCATGGTCTCGCCGAGATCGACGCCGCCGCCGGGCAGATACCAGCCGGTGATGTAGCTGTGCCTGACCAGGAACACCCTGGTGTCGGCATCCAGCACCACGGCGCGGACGCCGAGCGTCATGCCGCGGACGAGCAGGAAATAGGCGTGGAAGATTCGCCGCAGCAGCGGCTCGAATGTCCGTCGGACGCTATTCAGACGACCCCCCATCAGGCTCCCTTGACGGCCCGCTTGCACGTAGCCTGCGACCTTGCCATTACAGCGGACGAATAGCGAGGCAATCGCACCCCATGGCCCCCTACACGCTCGCCCATCTGTCCGACCCGCATCTGCCGCCGCTGCCGAAGCCGCGGTTGATCGAGCTCGCCGGCAAGCGCGCGCTCGGCTATGTCAACTGGACGCGCAACCGTCACAAGTACCAGCGCCGCGAGGTGCTCGACGCACTCGTCGCCGACGTGAAGGCGCACGGTCCCGACCACATCGCGGTCACGGGCGATCTCGTCAATCTGGCGCTGGAGGCGGAGTTCGCGCCGGCACGCGCCTGGCTCGACGGCGTCGGTCCGCCCGACCGCGTCACCACGATTCCCGGCAATCACGACGCTTATGTCCGCGCCACCTCTCATCGCTTCGGCGAAACCTTCGCGCCCTATCTTGCGGGCGACGACGGCCGTATCGGCTTTCCTTCCGTGCGCCGGCGCGGGCCACTCGTGCTGATCAGCCTGTCCACGGCGGTGCCGACCTTGCCGTTGATGGCGACAGGCACGCTCGGAGCCGATCAGCTCGCGTCTCTCGAAGAGGTGCTCGGGCGGCTCGCAGCCGAGGATGTCTTTCGCGTGCTGCTGGTGCATCATCCGCTGAAGTCCGGCGCGCGCCACAAGCGGATGACGGACTCCGCCGAGCTGCTGACGCTTTTGAAACGCCACGGCGTCGAGCTGATCCTTCACGGGCACGACCACATTCATTCGACGATGTGGTTCGAAGGCCCCAACGGCAACATTCCCGCAATCGGCGTGCCATCTGCCTCCGCGCGCGCACACGGGCACTACCCGGCCGCGGCCTACAATCTGTTCACGATCGAGAAGGACAACACCGGCTGGCGTTGCGAGCAGACGGTGCGGAGCCTCGGGGCTGGATTTCAGATTGGGCAGATCAAGCATGTCAGATTGTTTTGAGGCCGCCCGTCATTGCTCGCAATGACGACGGCGAACCTCTCACCAGCTCCGCAGGGCCGCGAGCACGGCAACCCCGAACAGCGCGGCGGCACCGAGCACAAACCCGAACACGAACGGCCAGATGCGCGTGCGGCGCCGCGGCTGCGCGATCTCGGACTTCGGCTCGGGCGGGACCACCATCGCATGCTCGCGCTCGATCATGCGGCGAGCGACATAGTCCGTGACGGCATCGACGATGACGGCGGTGTCGTGCGATTCGGCGAGCACGATGCGGCCGAAGCGGGTGTCCTGCACGAAGCGGTACAGCCGCTTGTCGCGCCCCATCACGATGTGCGCGACGACGTCGATCCAGAGCCTGGGCGTATCGCCCTGGCTGATGCCGCGGTCGAACAGGTCGATCTGCTCCGGCACCTGTGCGAACAGGGGATCGAGCGCGTCGTTGAGGATCTCGAGCCGCGCCACTTCGGCATCGCGCAAATCGACGACGACGCCGGTCCGGTCCGCGGCCTCGATCCGCGCCCGCAACAGCGCATCGCGCAGCCGCACCGGGCGCGGCTGGCTGGGATGGATCCCACTGGTTTCGGGCTCTGACATTGTCGGCCTCGTCCTCACTTCCTTCCATTAACCTATCAGCAACCACACTGTCCGCAAAGGCCCCACAATTCCAGTTACTTACGGCGCCCACAGGGCATTCACCTGTGCCAAAAACAGACGATCCCACCCGGCTTGCGCCGGATGGGACCATCCGTCCTTGGACGTCTTCTTAGTTCAGATTGTCAGGTTAGTTCAGATTTCACGCCGAGACCCGCGACGGCTCTTCCACGATCGAGAAGCGGACGCCCGCCTTGTGGCGGTTCTCTTCCGAAACCGAGCGCCAGGCGTCCTCGGCCTCCTTGCGGGTCTTGAACGGACCCTGGACCTGGGCCGAGCCTTCCACCAGCTTGTGGAAGTTCATCGAACCGAACTCGCCGCCGATCACCCAGAAATTGCTGTTGGTCATTGTCAGTCTCCTGTCGATTAGCGTGATGCGTTAGCCGAACTGGTTCATCGTGTTGTGAGCGCCGCCCGCCTTCAGGGCAGCCTCGCCGGCGAAGTACTCCTTGTGGTCGTCGCCGATGTCGGAGCCGGCCATGTTCTGATGCTTGGCGCAGGCGATACCCTGACGGATCTCGGCGCGCTGGACGTTCTTCACATAACCGAGCATGCCCTGCTCGCCGAAATACTCGCGTGCGAGGTTGTCGGTCGACAGCGCTGCCGTGTGATAGGTCGGCAACGTGATCAGGTGGTGGAAGATGCCGGCACGCTTGGCCGAATCCGCCTGGAAGGTACGGATGCGCTCGTCGGCTTCCTTCGCCAGCGGCGTATCGTCGTATTCCACCTTCATCAACTCGGCGCGGTTGTACTTGCTGACGTCCTTACCGGCTTCCTTCATCGCGTCGTAGACCTGCCAGCGGAAGTTGAGCGTCCAGTTGAACGAGGGCGAGTTGTTGTAGGCCAGCTTCGCGTTCGGAACCACCTCGCGAATCCGGTCGACCATCTTGGCGATCTGCTCGATATGCGGCTTCTCGGTCTCGATCCACAGCAGGTCCGCACCGTTCTGCAACGAGGTGATGCTGTCGAGCACGCAGCGGTCTTCGCCGGTGCCCGGACGGAACTGATAGAGATTGGAGGGCAGCCGCTTCGGACGCATCATCTTGCCGTTGCGGTTGATGATGACGTCGCCATTGCGGGCGTTCTCCGCCGTCACTTCCTCGCAATCCAGGAAGCTGTTGTACTGGTCGCCGAGATCGCCGGGCTTGTGGCTGACCGCGATCTGCTGGGTCAGGCCGGCACCGAGCGAGTCGGTGCGGGTCACCACGACGCCGTCTTCGACGCCGAGTTCGAGGAAGGCGTGGCGGCAGGCCCGGATCTTGGCCAGGAACACCTCGTGCGGCACGGTGACCTTGCCGTCCTGATGGCCGCACTGCTTCTCGTCGGAGACCTGGTTCTCGATCTGGAGCGCGCAGGCACCCGCCTCGATCATCTTCTTGGCGAGCAGATAGGTCGCCTCCGCATTGCCGAAGCCGGCGTCGATGTCGGCGATGACGGGCACGACATGGGTCTGGAAGTTGTCGATCTTCTCGATCAACTCCTTCTCCCGGGTCTTGTCGCCTTCCTTGCGGGCCTTATCGAGGCCGCGGAAGATATCGTTGAGCTCGCGCGAGTCGGCCTGACGCAGGAACGTGTAGAGCTCCTCGATGAGTGCCGGCACCGAGGTCTTCTCATGCATCGACTGGTCCGGCAGCGGGCCGAACTCGGAGCGCAGCGCCGCGATCATCCAGCCGGACAGGTACAGGTAGGTGCGATCGGTCTTGCCAAAGTGCTTCTTGACCGAGATCAGCTTCTGCTGGGCGATGAAGCCGTGCCAGCAGCCCAGCGACTGGGTGTACTTGGTCGGGTCGCCGTCATAGGCGGCCATGTCGGCCCGCATCAGCGCCGCGGTGTAGCGGGCGATGTCGAGACCGGTCTTGAAGCGGTTCTGCAGGCGCATGCGTGCGACGGCCTCGGCCGACACCCCGTTCCAGGTCGGCTGGGTCTTGAGGAGCGACTGGGCCGCCTCGATCTCGCTCTGATACGAGGCCGGGCCCTGGAGGGTGCTGATGCCGCGGGGCTGGTAGTTCATGTGCCTGATCCTTTCGCTGACGATGGCGATGACTGCCATCGACATTCTTGACAATGCATTGCGATATGCGTGTCAGAAGCTAAACGCGAGAAAGCTCAAGTCGTATAGTGGGCTTGTATTCGAATGGTGATGTCATGTAACATCAGAACATGTAATAGATGTCACTTTGTAAATCTTGTAAAGAATATAGGTCAGCAAACCTGCCCTTGATGCCTCTGGAGACCTGAGAATGCCCGCCGGTTCCAGCAAGAAACTCTTCGTCGGCCCGCGCTTCCGGCGGATCCGGCAGCAATTGGGGCTGTCGCAGACCCAGATCGCCGAGGGGCTCGGGATCTCGCCGAGCTATGTCAACCTGATCGAGCGCAACCAGCGTCCGGTGACCGCACAGATCCTGCTGCGGCTGGCCGAAACCTACGACCTCGACCTGCGCGACCTCGCGACCGCCGACGAGGACCGCTTCTTCGCCGAACTCAACGAGATCTTCTCCGACCCCCTGTTCCGCCAGATCGACGTTCCCAAGCAGGAACTGCGCGATCTCGCCGAACTCTGCCCCGGCGTCACCCATGCGCTGCAACGGCTCTACGCCGCCTATACCGAGGCCCGCCAGGGCGAGACGCTGGCGGCGGCGCAAATGGCCGACCGCGACGTCGGCACCCGCTATGAGGCCAATCCGGTCGAGCGCGTCCGCGAACTGATCGAGGCCAACCGCAACTACTTTCCGGAACTCGAGCAGGCCGCGGAGACCCTGCGCGACGAGCTGAACGTGCCGGCCGAGGAGCTTTATGCGGCGCTCGCGGCAAGGCTGCGCGAGAAGCATTCGATCCAGACCCGCATCATGCCGGTGGACGTGATGCGCGAGACGCTCAGGCGCTTCGACCGCCACCGCCGCCAGCTCCTGATCTCCGAGCTGGTCGACCCGCCCGGCCGCGCGTTCCAGCTCGCCTTCCAGCTCGGCCTGGGCGAATGCGGGCAAGCCCTGGAGACCATCATCGGCCGCGCCGGCCCGCTGGACGACACACCGCGCCGCCTGTTCCGCATCACGCTTGGCAACTACTTTGCGGCCGCCGTGATGATGCCCTACCCGGCCTTCCTGGCTGCGGCGGAAGCACTGAACTACGACATCCATCTGCTGGCGCAGCGCTTCAATTCCGGCTTCGAGCAGGTCTGCCATCGCCTCACCACCTTGCAGCGGCCGAACGCGCGCGGCATCCCGTTCTTCCTGCTTCGTGTCGACAATGCCGGCAACGTCTCGAAGCGATTTTCATCGGGCACATTCCCGTTCTCGAAATTCGGCGGCACCTGTCCCTTGTGGAACGTGCACTCGACCTTCGACACGCCGGATCGCCTGCTCAAGCAGGTCATCGAGCTGCCCGACGGCACGCGCTATTTCTCGATCGCGCAGATGGTGCGCCGGCCCGTCGCGCCGCACCCGCTGCCGCAGCCGCGCTTCGCCATCGGCCTCGGCTGCGAGATCCGTCACGCCACGCGCCTCGTCTACGCTGCCGGCATCGATCTGGAGAAAACGGAGGGCACACCGATCGGCGTCAACTGCCGTCTCTGCGAGCGCGAAAACTGCGCCCAGCGCGCCGAGCCGCCGATCACGCGCACGCTGATCCTGGACGAGACGACGCGGCGCGTGAGTTCGTTCGCGTTTTCCAATGCGAGGGAGTTGTGAAGGGACGTTGGGCGATTGATCAGCGCCACAAGTTCACTGTCGTCCTGGCGAAAGCCAGGACCCATAGCCACCGAACTATCGCGCGAGCGAAGGTGGCGGCCACGCGTCGCAAAACTCCTCCCTGGGGTAATGGGTCCTGGCTTTCGCCAGGACGACATCGGGGAAGAAGCGATGCGCTCAATCCCTACGCCAGCGTATGAACGATCACCGGCCCCGCGGCGGCGCGGGCGTCGCCTGCAAGCAGCGAGCCCAGATTCTTCTCGATCCAGCCGATCGCACGCCTGTTGGCCTCCTCCGCCTGCTCGAACTTGTCAAAGATCGAAATCGCCGTGACCGTGTCGTCGCCGGCATAGACGACGTAGTACGCACGGAAACCGTCGACGTCGCTGATGATCGGAACGGCGCCGTCCTTGATGCGGCGCGCCAGCTCTTCGGCGCTCCCGCTTTTCGCCTTGGCCTGACGGATGGCGGCATACATGGCATCCTCCTTCCGGCTGTCCGGATTTGTGGGCCTGGTGCCCGGATCGCATGCTACGCCGAAGCGCGCGGGCAATCCACGATTGGTTAACCCGGCACTAATTCACTTCAGCGATCCGCAACCATCGATTAAGCACGCCTCAACATCGGTGCCTTAGTCTCGCCCCACTCACTTTTCGCAAACAACGATGGCCTAGTCTGCCGCGTCAAGTGACATCAGGGGGTTCATCATGCGCATTGCGTTGCTGCTGACCGCGACCATTGTCGGCGCGCTTTTCGCCAATCCGTCCCATGCCGGACCACTGGATACGTCCGCCGGCGCAGCGCAGGCGTTGCCGCCTGGCTTCCAGAGCTACCGCGGCTACATGTTCGACCTGTCGGAGAATTCCGACCGCAAGGACGTCGACAAGCTCACCGACAATGTGAAAAGCCAGATCGACGTGGTCGAGGCTGCCGGCCTCTCGCCGCGCGTGCTGCGCTTCTTCCGCACCGTCCCGATCATCGCCAGCGAGCTGGCCTGCCTCGACGAGGGCGCCGCGACCGCGTGCTACGGCCGGGTCGCCCCGAACGTCGAGCGCCGCGTGCCGCGGACGCTCACTGTCTGGGACCATGCCACGCAGCGCTGGACCAATCCCAATGCCGTCGACCTCGCGGTCGATTCGGGCCTCGGCGTGATCATGCTGCGGCCGGACATGATGCGCTACGAAAAGGAAGCCGTGCTGCTGCACGAGCTCCTGCATGCCTACCACGCGCGGCTGTTGCCGGACGGCTACGCCAACAAGGGCGTGATCGGCTATTACGCCTACGCCAAGTCCAAGGACCTCCTGCCCAAGGAATCCTATGCGCTGAAGAATCACATGGAATTCTTTGCGGTGACAGCCAGCATCTTCCTGGCCGGGAAGAGCGAATTCCACGACCCGAAGTCGCGCGAAACGCTCAAGGAGAAGATGCCGGACTATTACAAATATCTGGTCGGCGTATTCGGCTTCGACCCCGATCCGGCAGCGGCAAGCGGCCCGGTCGCCTCGCTGAAGTAAGGCAGACAAAGCGCGCCTGCGCCGAACAAACCAGGGCCGCGTCAACAACGCGGCCCTTTTTCTTTTCGAGCTGAGGATTGGCAGGCCTTGCTCAGACCGTGTGACAGACGGCACAGTCGCCCGATGACGTATCTGGCATCGTCAGGGCCATGGAGGCTGCATCGGGCGGCCTCAAGTGGAAAGATGCCAATCATGACAAAGCTCGCCTTCTCCGCCATCGCCGCCCTTGTCACCGTCACGACGCTCGTCGGCTCCGCCCAGATCTCCCCCGCTGCCGCCGGTAGCCTGGACTGGCTCGGTAACGACAATTACGTGCGCTGCCTGAAATATGTCAGCTCGCTCGCCCATGGCGATGCCGCTGCCTACGACCGCGGCCGCAGGACCTGCAATCGGCAATACTATCCCGGCCGTCCCGGCTACGACTACTGAACGGCCCGGACCGACTGGACAAAGAGCCGCGCGAGCAGCGCGGCTTTTTTGCTTTGGTAACCGGAAGCTGCGGATGACGCGTGGCCGGGAATTGCCAAGGTGGGGCCCGATCTGCATAGTCCCGCCCGCATCGATACTGTTTTCGAAGAGGATAGAACAACATGGCGGACGCCGACCTGGATGTCGTGATCCGGCAACTGGCCAGACAGCTGCATACGGGCCTGATGACCCGCGCCAAGGAGCGGCGGGATCGATTCAACGGCCTTGCTGCCAAGGCCAAGGGCAAGGAGACCGGCGACCGCTTCAAGATGATGGCCAAGGCCACCATGGAGCAGGCCATTGCCGCCGCCAAGCGCCTGCAGATGTCCGCCGACAACGTCGCCGACAGCTACGCGCGGTCGATGCGGATCGCCGCCAGCACGCCGGTCGCGGCGAAGGCGGAGAAGAAGGACGCCAAGGAAAGGCCGGTGAAGAAGGCGAAGAAGGCCAAGGCCAAGAAGTCGAAGTAGGCGCGAATCGCGCGCTTCACCCTCGCCCCGCTTGCGGGGAGAGGGAGAGAAACTCCTTTCACCTTCTTGGCGCGGCGAGCCGGGTCGGCTCGGCGCTCGCCAGTTCGGCGAGTTTTGCCCGCGCCGCATCGCGGGTGCGGGCATCCTTGCCGGCGGGCAGCGCCAGCGCGGCCTCGAAATCGGCGCGCGCCTCATCCGCATGGCCACGGGCTAGGAATGCAAGGCCGCGGTCGAGCCGAGCCTGCGCATCCGACGGGTCGAGGCGGACCGCGGTGTTGTAGCTCAGGATCGCGCGATCGAGATCGCCGGTGGCGGCGAGCGCGAGACCGCGCTGGTGATAGGGCGCGGCGAGCCTGGGATCATGCGCGATCGCCTCGTCGTAATCCTCGATGGCAAGTTCGAGGTCGCCGTTCTGCCGGCGCGCCAGCGCCCGATCGCGATAGAGCGAGGCGCGGTTGGGATTGAGGTGGATGGCCTCGTCGAAATCCGCGATCGCCCGCCGCCAGTCGCTATGGCGCAGCGCGATCCGCCCGCGCCCCTCATAGGCGAACGCGATCAGCGAGCCGCGCAGCGGCGAGAAGCCGATCACCGCCGAGCAGATGTCGGGATCGTCCTCATCCCCGCAATTGACGACCGTGTGCGTAGACAGGCCAATCAGCACGCCCAGGACGATCAACAATGGTACCGCAGCTTTGGTCATCTTCGACGGTGGCAGGCGGAGGGCCGGCCACGCATCCCCTTTCGAAGGAAGTGTCACGCCGAGGTATTAACACCGGGCGCGACCGTCTTGTGTGCGACAGGTCACAAAGCGCGCAAATTCGGGCCGCTTCCGCGTCAGCCCCAAGGACCACGTGCAGGGCCACGTGCCGAACCATTTGCAGAACCATTTGCAGAACCATTTGAAGGCCCGCGCGAGGATGAGCGGCCCCACGGGCTCCGCGGCGGATAGTTCTCATTGGCGCCGACCGACGGCGACGCCTGCGCGCCAAGCTCGGCTGCGAGCTGCTGAAGCGCCGCGACACGATTCTGCGTCGAGGGATGGGTGGCGAACAGATTGTCCACGCCGTGGCCCGACAGCGGATTGATGATGAACATGTGCGCGGTGGCGGGATTTCGTTCCGCCTCGGCGTTCGGGACCTGATGCGCAGCGCCCTCGATCTTCACCAGCGCCGAGGCCAGCCACATCGGCTGACCGGCGATACGTGCGCCGAGATTGTCCGCAGCGTATTCGCGCGTACGACTGATTGCCATCTGCACCAGCATGGCCCCGATCGGGGCGAGGATCATCATCAGGATCGAGCTGACGATGCCCGGGCCGTTGTTGTCGCGATTGCCGCCGAAGAACATGCCGAACTGCGCCAGCATCGAGATCGCACCCGCAATGGTCGCGGTAACAGTCATCAGCAGCGTGTCGTGATGCTTGATATGGGCGAGCTCGTGCGCGATCACGCCGGCGAGCTCCTCGCGGCTGAGCTGGCGCATCAAGCCGGTGGTGACCGCAACCGCGGCATTCTCGGGATTGCGCCCGGTGGCAAACGCGTTGGGCTGCGGCTCGTCCATCAGGAACACGCGCGGCATCGGCAAGCCGGCGCGGCCCGCAAGCTCGGCGACGAGCCCGACCAGCTCGGGGGCGCTGCTGCGGTCGACCTCATGGGCGCCGTACATGCTGAGCACCATGCGGTCGGAGTTCCAGTAGGTGAAGAGATTGGTCGCCGCAGCAATGACGAGCGCAATCATGGCGCCGCCAGCACCGCCGATCAGATAGCCGACGCCCATGAACAGGGCGGTGAGGCCTGCGAGCAGCATTGCGGTACGAAGATAGTTCATGGCCGTCTCCCGGGCCGGCCGTGGCCGCTGGAGGCGTTGCGGGCCGGCAGGCATGAGGTAGGGATGACCCCGTCCCGGCCGCAAGGTTTCGGGGTGCGTCGCGGAGCCGCGGCACTGGTTTGAGCTCGATCATTCCATTAAACTTCGTCAAGAATCCAAACGTCTTCCCCCCTTGCGGAAACCTCATGCTCCAGACCCGATTTGCGATCGCGGCCGCCGCTCTGCTCACACTCGCCCTTCCCGCCTCCGCCCAGCTTGCGCCGCCGCCCGCAAAGCCCGCGGTCCCCAGGGCCACTGCGCCCTCACCGCGCGCGGCGTCGTGCCACAATGGCGCGAGCTTTGATCGATTTCTGGCCGACGTGAAACAGCAGGCCGTTGCCGCCGGCGTGTCGCAGCGGACGATCGCGGAGGCCTCGCCCTACCTCGTCTACGACCAGGGCATCGTCAACCGCGACCGCGGCCAGCGCATGTTCGGCCAGCTCTTCACCGAATTTGCCGGCCGCATGGCCGCGCCCTATCGCATGCAGAACGGCCAGCAGCACATCAAGCAACATGCGGCCGCGTTCGCGCGCGCCGAAAAGGAATACGGCGTGCCGCCGGCGGTGATCGCCGCGTTCTGGGGCCTGGAGAGCGATTTCGGCGTCAACATGGGCAATCTGCCGACACTGAAATCGCTGGTGTCGCTGGCCTATGATTGCCGCCGCTCGGAGATGTTCGTGAACGAGACCATCGCGGCACTGAAGATCGTCGAGCGCGGTGATTTGCATCCCGACGAGATGGTCGGCTCCTGGGCCGGCGAACTCGGACAGACCCAGTTCCTGCCCGTGCATTACGTCAACTATGCCGTCGACTATGACGGCGACGGACGACGCGATCTCCTCCGCAGCGAGGACGACGTGATCGGCTCGACCGCGAACTACATCGCCAACGGTTTGAAGTGGCGGCGCGGCGAGCCGTGGCTGGAGGAGATCAAGGTGCCGCAAAACCTGCCGTGGGATCAGACCGACCTCACCGTGCAGCAGCCGCGCTCGAAATGGGCGCAACTGGGGGTGACCTATCCCGACGGCCGGCCGCTGCCGAACGACAATCTCGCGGCTTCCGTGCTGCTGCCGATGGGGCGCTTTGGTCCGGCCTTCATGGCGTACCCGAATTTCGCGGCCTACACCGAGTGGAATAACTCGCTGATCTATTCGACCACCGCAGGTTATCTCGCCACCCGCATCGCGGGCGCGGCGGCGATGCGAAAGCCGTCCACACCGGTCGCGCAACTGCCGTTCAACGAGCTCAAGCAATTGCAGCAGCTTCTGGTCCAGGCCGGTTTCAACGTCGGCAAGGTCGACGGCGTGCTGGGCCAGCAAAGCCGCGCCGCGGTAAAGGCGATGCAGATCAAATACGGCCTGCCGGCCGATTCCTGGCCAACCGCCGAGCTTTTGGCCCGGATGCGCGGCGGCACGGCACAGGCACAGCCGGCGGGGATGGTCCGCTAAGCCCCCTCTGTCATGCCCCGCGAAAGCGGGGCATCCAGTACGCCGCGGCGCCTCGGCTATATCACAACCGTCTCGGAGTACTGGATCGCCCGGTCAAGGCCGGGCGATGACAGCGTGGGTGTGGCGCCGTAGAATTTTCGCACCGCACAAGCCGCTTCCGCGATTGTATTTTTCCATGACGCTCCCATGTGAGTGGCTCAGGTTTCTCCTGAGTTTTCCCTCATTCGAGCGAGCATCACATGTCCTTCCACGACGCCGTCGTCCCCGCCTATTTGCAAATGCTGAACAGCCTGACCGGCCTGCTCACCAAAGCCGAGGCGCATTGCGCGGCCAAGAAGGTCGACCCGAGCGTCCTGCTGGGCTCCCGCCTGTTCCCGGACATGCTGCCGCTGTCGAAGCAGATCCAGCTCGTCAGCGATTTCGCAGCCAAGGGCTGCGCGCGGCTGACCCATAGCGAAGTGCCCTCCACGCCAGATACCGAAACGAGCTTTGGCGAATTGAAGCAGCGGCTGGCCAAGACGATCGACTATGTGAAATCGTTCAAGCCGGAGCAGTTCGAGGGCGCCGACACCAAGGACGTCACCTTCCCGGCTGGCCCCGACAAATCCATCACCATGAAGGGCCAGCAATTCCTGAGCGCGTTCTCGCTGCCGAACTTCTATTTCCACGCCGCGACCGCCCACGGCCTTCTGCGCCACGCCGGCGTCGAGATCGGCAAGCGCGATTTCCTCGGCGCGAACTAAAACGCGATTGTTCAGACAGCCGCGGCGGGAGATCGAATCTGCTGCCGCGGCTGAAATTACATATGATTTATGCTGCGCGGCTCCGCTGCGTAGCTCGCCTGCAGTTTCCGTATGGCTCCTCCCTTGCGCTGATTGCCGCGATGCACAAGTGTTCCGGACCTCTCACCGCCTGGAAGCATTCCCCATGAGCCGTTCGACCAAATTGTTTGAGACCTACAAGCTCGGCCCGATCACGCTGGCCAACCGCCTGGTGATGGCTCCCCTGACGCGCAACCGCGCCGCACCCGGCACATTCGTACCGAGCCCGCTTGCGGCGGACTATTACGGCCAGCGTGCTTCCGCGGGCCTCCTGATCACCGAAGCGAGCCAGGTCTCGCAGCAGGGCCAGGGCTACCAGGACACGCCCGGCATCTACTCAAAGGACCAGGTCGCCGGCTGGCGCAAGGTCACCGATCAGGTGCATCAGCGCGGCGGCAAGATCTTCATCCAGCTCTGGCACGTCGGCCGCATCTCGCACGTCGACCTTCAGGCCAATGGCGCAGCCCCGGTGGCGCCGAGCGCGATCCGCGCCAAGGGCAAGACCTTCGTCAACGGCGGCTTCGCCGACGTCTCCGAGCCCCGCGCGCTGGAGCTCTCCGAAATTCCTGGGATCATCGACGACTTCAAGCGTGCCACCAAGAATGCGCTCGAAGCCGGCTTCGACGGCGTCGAGATCCACGGCGCCAACGGCTATCTGCTCGAGCAGTTCGCCAAGGACGGCACCAACAAGCGCACGGATGCCTATGGCGGCTCGATCGAGAACCGCGCGCGGCTGATGCTGGAAGTCTCCAGGGCCGTCGTCGCCGAAGCCGGCGCCGAGCGCACCGGCATCCGCATCTCGCCGGTGACGCCGGCCAACGACATCTCGGATTCGAATCCGCAAGCCTTGTACGACCATATCGTCGACGGTCTCGGCGCACTGAAGCTCGTCTATCTCCACGTCGTCGAAGGCGCCACCGGCGGTCCGCGCGACATCGCGCCGTTCGACTATGCGGGCATGCGCAAGCGCTTCCCCGGCGCCTACATCGCCAACAACGGCTATGATTTCGATCTCGCCACCAAGGTGCTGGACGCGAACGCGGCCGATCTCATCGCTTTCGGCAAGCCGTTCATCTCCAACCCCGATCTCGTCGAGCGGCTGAAGCAGGGCGCGACGCTGAACGATTGGGACAAGAACACATTCTACGGCGGTAGCGCCAAGGGATACACTGACTATCCGGCGCTGGCGGCTGAACCGGCGGAATAAGGGCGCATCGCCCTTGCGGGCGTCACCAGCGCACCCGAATCCCGCGCAGCAATCTCGTGATTCCGGGTTCGATGCTTCGGATCGGCCCGGAATGACGAGGCGCCCGATTACGCCGAGGCGCGCGTCTCAGCTTCGCCGGCCACCATTCGCTCGACGATGCGTCGCATGCGCTGCGGGGCGGCGTCGATGGCGAGCCGGATGCATTTGAGGTCGGGACGCGCCTGCGCAACCTGCTCTATGCGCTCCAGTATCTCCTTGTCCTCGTTGAAGGCGATGCGAAAATCGCCGTGCAGCCGCTGATCGACATCGGCATCGTCCAGCGCGAAATTGCGCACGTGCAGCCAGTGGTCGATGCAGACATTGTCGTCGACCGGCGTGATGAAATGGCAGGCGAAGATGCGCAGTCCCTTGCCACGGTCCGCCGGGTCGGCAATCGCACCGACATCCGCGCTGCCGAAATCGATCACCGCGATGCCGGGCGCGACGTAATCGTAATAGTGCCAGCGATCGACGTGGCCGCTGAAATTACCGTATTTCGCGAACAGCGGGATTGGCGGCGCATTGCGGATCCAGCGCCAGACCAGCACGCCGCGATCGCTATAGGTGTGCTCCACCGGAATCTCCTCGCTCGCCGAATTGCCGAGCGTCGACAGATGCACGAAGCTGACATGGGCGGGGTCGCAGAGATTGTCGGCGAGGTTGAGATAGTTGGTCTCGATCCGCAGGGCATCGCCCTCCGCAGCATGCCAGCCAGCCTTGCCGAATTGCGGCAGGTCATAAATCAGCGACGGATCGGCCAGCGCCGGTTCACCGGGCCAGATCCAGACCAGGCCCATTTTTTCTCGAAGCGGATAGGACGGCACCTGCGCGTTCTGCGGAATCACGGGCTGGCCGGGAATCCGCACACAACGCCCGTCGGCGCCAAAGGTCATACCATGATAGCCGCATTCGATGGCGTCGCCCTTGAGCTTGCCCATCGACAAGGGCGCCAATCGATGCGGACAGGCGTCGTCGAGCGCAACGACCTGACCGGATTCGCGCCGGTACACGACGAGGTCCATACCGAGAATGCGGTGTCGCGCGAGCGCGCGCGTCACGTTGCGCGACCATGTGAGCGGATACCAGGTGTTTCGCGGCGCGAGCAATTTCATGGCAGCTCCTAGTTCTTCAGCTTGGCCAGCACTTCGGTGTCGGTGGGCTGGTAGTCGGCGCCGTCAACATAGCGCCAGTCGGTCATCACGCCCTGGCCGTCCCGCACCGCAAGCGTACCGACATAGACCCCCATGGTGGATTGGTGATCGATCGCTCGGAACGAAATCGGGCCGACAGGCGTGTCGACCTTGAGATGCTCCATCGCCTTGATCAGATCATCGGTCTTGGTCGAGCCGGCCACCTCGATCGCCTTTGCTAGCACCAGCGTGTTCGCGTAGCCGATCAGCGCGCCGATGTTCGGAGATTCCTTGAAACGCGCAAGATAGGCTTTCAGGAACGAGTCGTGAGCTGGAGTCTTGATCTCGCTCCAGGGATACCCGGTGACCAGCCAACCGGGCGGCGCCTCATCCTTCAGCGGCGCTAGATATTCCGGCTCGCCGGAGAGGATGCTGACGACGACGCGTTTGGCGAACGCATTGCGGGTCGTGCCTTCGCGCACGAATTTCGTGAGATCGGCCCCGAACGTCGCGTTAAAGATGGCATCGGGCTGCTCCGCCATCATCGCCTGCACCACCGGGCCCGCGTCGATCTTGCCGAGCGGCGGCCACTGTTCGGAGACGAATTCGACGTCAGGCTTCAATTGCTTCAATTCGCGTTTGAAGCTTGCCACCGCTGCCTGGCCGAACTCATAGTTCGGCGCAATCGTCGCCCAGCGCCGCGCCGGGAATTTTGCCGCCTCCTTTGCGAGGATGGAGGCCTGGGTATAGGTGCTCGGCCGCAACCTGAACGTATAGCGATTACCCTTCTCCCAGATGAGGGCATCCGTCAGCGGCTGCGAGGCGAGGAAGAATATCTGCTTCTGCTTGGCGAAATCGGCGACGGCCAGGCCGATATGGGAGAGGATCGTGCCCGTCAGGAGATCGACCTGCTCGCCTTCGACAAGCTGACCGGCGGCGGTGATTGCCACGTCCGGCTTGCCAGCGTCGTCACGGGCGATGATCTCGAGCTTGCGGCCGAGCACGCCGCCCTTCCCGTTGATTTCGTCCCGCGCGAGCTCCCAGCCCTGACGATAGCCGCGGGTCCCGACTGGGAGAGCTGAATAGCTCGATATTTCGCCGATCCTGATCGGCGGCGGCTCGGCCGCCCGCCCCGCACCGCAGGTCACTGTCAGGGCCAGCCCTAGGAGACTCACAATAGCCGAAATGCGCACCAGCTGCCCCTTCCGTCATTGGGATCCGAGAATGTATGTAGTACTTACTACATAGCGAATACCAGACGCTGATGGTTGTCAATGTCGAAGAATCGGCGCGCTTGCCAAAAAGGCGGCAAGCCCCATCCTGCTGGTTGTGATTCCCTGGGATACGCAATGGCCAAAGATACAGAGCTGCCTGCCCGCACGCTTGCCGCCCCGCGCCTCAAGAAGGCGCCCAAGCGGAAGAGCGGCTCAACGGTTCGGCGGACGCGCGCCCCTGATCAGACTCGCGAGGCCATTCTGCGCGCGGCTGTCGGCGAATTTGCCCGCGAAGGCTTTGGCGGCGCGCGGGTCGATCGCATCAGCAAGGCCGCCAAGAGCAACGACCGGATGCTCTACTACTATTTCAAGAGTAAAGAGAAGCTCTTCCACCAGGTCATCGAGCATTGCTATGCCGATCTGGTCACGTCGGAAGAGGCGCTCGATCTCGATTTTTCCCGGCCGCGCCAGGCGCTCGCCGCACTGGTCGCCTTCAACTGGAACTACTATTGGGCCCATCCAGAGCTATTAAGCATCCTCGCTACGGAGAATCTCTTCAAGGGCCGTCATGTAAGGAACAACATCCGCCGCAGCTTCGCCAATACGCAACTCGGCATGCTGGAGCGCGTGCTCCAGAGCGGCATCGAACACGGCGAATTCGGGCGGGACTGCGACCGCTTCCACCTCTATCTCTCGATCCTCTCGCTCACCTATTTCTACCGCGCCAACCTCTACACGCTGTCGAGCTATACGCAGATGGACCTTGCGGATGAGGAGATGCGGAAGGCGTGGCTTGCACATGTGCAAACGGTGATCGGGGATCTGGTGAGACGCAAGGAGTGAAGCGCTCACCACAAAGAAAAAGGCCGGGATCGCTCCCGGCCTTTCGTCGTTATCAGATGTACCTTACTGCAGCGAGGCGCGCTTCGGGGGCTGGGCCGGCCACGACTTGATCAGGGTGTCGTAGTCGACCGTCTCGCCCTTCGGCTTCTCGTTGGCGAGCTTGCGCTGCGGGGCGATGGTGCCGTCCTTCTGAGCCTTGGCGAACCAGTACTCGGCCGACTCCTTCTTGTGCAGCTTCGGACCGCAGGCGCCCTGCACGCCGGACTTCTCCAGACGCTCCATCACGGAGTCCTGGGCGGCGGCAAGCGAGTCCATCGCGGCTTGCGGCGTCTTCGCACCGGACGACGCATCGCCGATGTTCTGCCACCACAGCTGCGCGAGCTTCGGATAGTCGGGCACGTTGTTGCCGGTCGGGGTCCACTGCACGCGCGCGGGCGAGCGGTAGAACTCGATCAGACCGCCGAGTTTCGGCGCACGCTCCGTGAACGACTTGTCCCAAATGTCGGATTCACGGATGAATGTGAGACCGACATGGCTCTTCTTCAGCGACACCGTCTTGGAGATGATGAACTGGAGATAGAGCCAGGCTGCCTTGCGGCGATCCGCCGGGGTCGACTTCAGAAGCGTCACGGAGCCGGCGTCCTGGTAGCCGAGCTTCATGCCTTCCTTCCAGTACGAACCGTGCGGCGACGGAGCCATACGCCATTTCGGCGTACCGTCCGCGTTCATCACGGCGATGCCCGGCTTCACCATGTCGGCGGTGAAGGCGGTGTACCAGAACATCTGCTGGGCGATGTTGCCCTGCGCCGGCACCGGACCCGACTCGGAGAAGGTCATGCCCTGGGCCTGCGGCGGAGCGTATTTCTTCATCCACTCGAGGTACTTGGTGATCGAGTAGACCGCGGCCGGACCGTTGGTGTCGCCGCCACGCTCGACCGAGGAGCCGACCGGACGGCAGCCTTCCATGCGGATGCCCCATTCGTCGACCGGCAGACCGTTCGGGATGCCCTTGTCGCCGTTACCGGCCATCGACAGCCAGGCGTCGGTGAAACGCCAGCCGAGCGACGGGTCCTTTTTGCCATAGTCCATATGGCCATAGACCTTGACGCCGTTGATCTCCTTGATGTCGTTGGTGAAGAACTCGGCGATGTCCTCATAGGCGGACCAGTTCACGGGAACGCCGAGCTCGTAGCCATACTTGGCCTTGAACTTGGCCTTGTAGTCGGCGTTGGTGAACCAGTCGTAGCGGAACCAGTAGAGGTTCGCGAACTGCTGGTCGGGCAGCTGATAGAGCTTGCCGTCCGGCGCCGTGCCGAACGACTTGCCGATGAAGTCGTTGACGTCGAGCATGGGATCGGTGACGTCCTTGCCCTCACCGGTCATGTAGTCCGACAGCGCGATGGTCTGGCCGTAACGGAAATGCGTGCCGATCAGGTCGGAATCGTTGATCCAGCCGTCGTACACGTTCTTGCCGGACTGCATCTGGGTCTGCAGCTTCTCGACGACGTCACCTTCCTGGATGATGTCGTGCTTGAGCTTGATGCCGGTGAGCTCGGAGAACGCCTTGGCCAGCGTCTGCGACTCGTATTCGTGGGTCGTGATGGTCTCGGAGACGACGTTGATCTCCATGCCCTTGAAGGGCTCGGCGGCCTTGGCGAACCACTCCAGCTCCTTCTTCTGCTCGTCCTTCGACAGCGTCGAGGGCTGGAATTCCGCGATCCACTTCTGGATCGCGGCGTCGTCGGCGGCGCGAACCGGCGCCGAGACGGCGAACGACACCGCGACGATGGCGGCGACGCTGGACATCGTCAGAAAACTGCTCTTGCTCAATGGACGTTCCCTTCTCCTAAACTGCCGCATGTTGTTCCTCCGTTGCAGCGACAAACTTTCTACAGGCCCGGGTTGGTCCCGGATCTGGCCGTTCCTTCGCGGGCTAGACCGTGCGGAAAATGAGTACGGCCGTGGCCAGCGAAATTCCTGATGCGATCCAAAGGCGCGAAATTTCAAGTCCGTCCTCGCCGATCGGCAGCGTGGCGAGGGCGTCGGTGCCGGCGAAGGCGATCCAGAGCAGGTGGATGACCGCCGCCGTGATCAGGGAGATGAACAGGCGGTCGCCGCGCGTGGTCGGAATGCGCAGCACGCCGACGCGCTCGGCTTCGGGATAGGCCACCCCAAGCCAGGTCATCACGGCAAGCGTGCAGGCGAGCGCGACAAAGAAGATCGCCGTCGGCGGCGTCCAGGCCATCCATGCAATAGATTCCATTGATGCCTCCCTAGACCCGACCGAGCGCAAAGCCGCTCGCGATGTAATTGCGGACGAACCAGATCACGAGCGCGCCCGGAATGATGGTGAGCACGCCGGCCGCCGCCAGCAGACCCCAGTCCATGCCCGCAGCCGACACCGTGCGCGTCATGATCGCCGCGATCGGCTTGGCCGAGACCGAGGTCAGCGTGCGCGCGAGCAGCAACTCGACCCAGGAGAACATGAAGCAGAAGAAGGCGGCGACGCCGATGCCGCTCGCGATCAGCGGCACCAGGATCTTGATGAAGAAGCGCGGGAACGAGTAGCCGTCGAGGAAGGCGGTCTCGTCGATCTCGCGCGGCACGCCGGAGACGAAGCCTTCCAGGATCCACACCGCCAGCGGGACGTTGAAGATGCAGTGCGCGAGCGCGACCGCCCAGGGCGTATCGAACAGCCCGATCGCCGAATAGAGGTTGAAGAACGGCAGTGCATAGACCGCCGCCGGCGCCATGCGGTTCGACAGCAGCCAGAAGAACAGATGCTTGTCGCCGAGGAAGCGGTAGCGCGAGAAGGCATAGGCCGCAGGCAAGGCCACCGAGATCGAGATGATGGTGTTGAGGACGACGTATTCCAGCGAGTTGATATAGCCGGAATACCAGCTCTCGTCGGTGAAGATGCGCTTGTAGTGCTGAAGCGTCGGAGCGTGCGGCCACAGCGTCATCGTCGAAACGATCTCGGCGTTGGTCTTGAAGCTCATGTTGACGAGCCAGTAGATCGGTAACAGCAGGAAGATCAAAAACAGCGCCATGATGAGGCGACGGCCGGGGATCGAATGCATCACGCGGCTCCTTCCTGCGGCTTCCGCTCGGCGCCGGCATTGGTCATGACGGTGTAGAAGATCCAGCAGACGATCAGGATGATGAGGTTGTAGACCAGCGACAGCGCAGCGGCCTTGCCGAGGTCGAACTGGCCGAGTGCGATCTTGACCAGTTCGATCGACACGAAGGTCGTCGAATTGCCGGGCCCGCCACCCGTCACTACGAACGGTTCGGTGTAGATCATGAAACTGTCCATGAACCGCAGCAGCACCGCGATCAACAGCACGCGGTTCATCTTTGGCAGCTGGATCGCCCTGAACACCGCCCAGCGCGAGGCGCCGTCGATCTGGGCTGCCTGGTAGTAGGCCTCCGGGATCGACTTCAGGCCGGCATAGCACAGCAGCGCGACCAGGCTGGTCCAGTGCCAGACGTCCATCACGATGACGGTAACCCAGGCGTCGATGTCGTTGGAGACGTAATTGTAGTCGATGCCGATGGCATTGAGAACGTAGCCGAGCAGGCCGATGTCGGGGCGGCCAAAGATCTGCCAGATCGTGCCGACCACGTTCCACGGGATCAGCAGCGGCAGCGCGAGGATGACGAGGCAGGCCGCAACCGTCCAGCCCTGGCGCGGCATCGACAGCGCGACGACGATGCCGAGCGGCACCTCGATCGCGAGGATCACCAGCGAGAAGAACAGATTGCGGCCGAGCGAGGCGAGGAAGCGGCCGCCGAGGTCGGTCGAAGGATCGAGCAATTCCTTGAACCAGCCGACACCGTTCCAGAAGAACTGGTTGTTGCCGAAGGTGTCCTGCATCGAATAGTTCACCACCGTCATCAGCGGCAGCACCGCCGAGAAGGCGACGACCAGGAACACCGGCAGCACCAGGAACCAGGCTTTTTGGTTGATGGTCTTGTCCATCAGGCGGCTCCCTCCACCAGAAGGCTGTCGGCATAGACGTGGACGTGCGACGGATCGAATTTCAGGCCGGCCGTGCCGTCCGGGCTGGTGAAGCCGGCCGGCGCGCGGGCCGCGAGTTTTGCGTCACCGAGCCGCGCACGCGCGAAGCGGATGCGGCCGAGGTCGTCGACGCGTTCGATCTTCGCACTGAGCAGGCCGGGCGCAGGCGCGACCACCTCGACGAATTCTGGACGGACGCCAATCTCGATCTTCGCGCCATCAGGCAGCTTGTCGTAGCTGCGGTTGAGCGCGATGACATGACCGTCGACCTTGGCCTCGCGGCCCCTCACCTCGGCCGGCAGGATGTTCATGCCGGGCGAGCCGATGAAGTAGCCGACGAAGGTGTGCGCCGGCTTGTCGAACAGCTCGGCCGGTGTGCCGCTCTGCACCACGCGGCCGTCATGCATGACCACGACGGTGTCCGCAAAGGTCAGCGCCTCGGTCTGGTCGTGGGTGACGTAGATCATCGTAAGGTCGAGCTCGCGATGCAGCGCCTTCAGCTTGGAGCGAAGCTGCCATTTCAGCTCGGGGTCGATCACGGTGAGCGGCTCGTCGAACAGCACGGCGGCGACGTCGGAGCGCACCAAGCCGCGGCCGAGCGATATCTTCTGCTTGGCATCGGCCGTGAGCCGCGTCGCCTTGCGGTTCAGATAGGGCTCGAGGTCGAGCAGGCGCCCGATCTCGGCGACGCGCTTGTCGATCTCGGCCTTCGGAACGCCGCGGTTTTTCAGAGGAAACGCCAGATTCTGCCCCACCGTCATGGTGTCGTAGATCACCGGAAACTGGAACACCTGGGCGATGTTGCGCTTCTGGGTTGACAGCGGTGTGATGTCCTCGCCGTCGAACAGGATTTTCCCCCGCGACGGCGTGATGATGCCGGAGATGACGTTGAGCAGCGTGGTCTTGCCGCAGCCGGACGGCCCGAGCAGCGCGTAGGCGCCGCCCTGCCGCCAGGTCATGGTGACGGGCTTGAGAGCAAAGCTGTCCTGCGGCGCATCATTGCCGCCGTAGGAGTGGGCGAGATCGACGAGGTCAATGCGGGCCATGTCGCATCCCCCTCAGGCTTTTTTCTTTGACGCGTTTTCTTCACGCGAACCGCTCGGCACTTCGCTTGAAAACGCTATGGGACCAGGTGCCGCGACCAGCCGGTCGGCTGCATCGAAAACAAAAACGTCATTGGGATCGAGCACGGCATCGAGCGTCTGGCCGGGCTCGAACTCGTGCACGCCGTGCAACACCGCCACCCAGTTCGATCCGTCGCGGGTCAGATGCACGAAACTCTCCGAACCGGTGATCTCGGTCACCGTTACCGTGGCATGGAAGGCGTGGCGGTCAGTCTCGCCATTGGCAAGCGCGAGCTGGTGTGCACGAAATCCGACTCGATAGGTGCCGTCCGCGAGAGAGGAATAGAGACCGGACGCCGGCGCGGCGATGCCTCCCGCATATTGCACGGAGCCGTTCTTCTTCTCGATGCCGACGAGATTCAGTGGCGGATCAGAGAACACCTGCGCGACCCGCAAGGTCTGCGGATGACGGTAGACGTTGGGCGTCTGGCCGATCTGGAGCGCCTGTCCCTGCCACATGCACACCGTGTTGCCGCCGAGAAGCAGCGCCTCGGTCGGCTCGGTGGTGGCATAGACGAAAATCGCGCCGGACGCCTCGAAGATGCGCGGTAGCTCGGTGCGGAGCTCCTCGCGGAGCTTGTAGTCGAGATTGGCCAGCGGCTCGTCGAGCAGCACGAGATCGGCGCCCTTCACCAGCGCGCGCGCCATCGCGGTTCGCTGCTGCTGGCCGCCGGAAAGCTGGAGCGGTGTGCGCTTCAAGAACGGCTCGAGCCTGAGCAGCCGGGCGGCTTCCGCGACCCGCGCCTCGATCTCGGCGCGCGGCTTGCCCTGCACGCGCAAGGGCGAGGCGATGTTCTCGTAGACCGATAGCGAAGGATAATTGATGAACTGCTGATAGACCATGGCGACCGAGCGCTGGCGCACGTCGACACCGGTGACGTCCTTGCCGTTGACCAGCAGCTTACCCGATGTCGGCTTGTCCAAGCCTGCGAGCAACCGCATGATCGAAGTCTTGCCCGACAGCGTCGGCCCGAGCAGCACGTTGAGCGTGCCACTCTCGAGCGTCAGCGAGACGTCGCGGATGTGCGGGATACCGTCGACAGTCCGGGTCACGTGATCGAGTGTCACGGTCATGAGCGTCCTCCGGCTTCCAGCAGGGGACTTTGCTGCACGGCGTGGGTCCTGATCCAGTCGTCAAGCGCTGCGATCTCGTCGGCACTTAGTCGCAGGCCGAGCTTGGAACGGCGCCAGACGATATCTTCGGCGGTGACGGCCCATTCGTTGGCCATGAGATAGCGGACCTCGCGCTCGGTCAGCGTCGCACCGAAGGCCTGGCCGAGATCGGCCGTCGATTTCGCATCCCCAAGCAGCTTGATCGCCCTCGTGCCATAGGCGCGCGCGAGGCGCCGCGCATGCTCGTGGCTGAGGAAAGGATAGCCGCGCTGAAGCTCGGCGATCAGGCCGTCGACATCGGACACGCCCATGTCGCCGCCGGGCAGCGGCCACTTGCCGGTCCAGCCTTCGCGCGCTTTCGCACTGCGAAGATAGGGCGCGAGCCGCTCCAGCGCCTCCTCGGCGAGACGGCGGTAGGTCGTGATCTTGCCGCCATAAATCGACAGCAGCGGCACGCCGCCGGGCGTGTCGAGCTCGAACACATAGTCGCGCGTCGCGGCCTTGGCTTCGCTGGCGCCGTCGTCATAGAGCGGACGCACGCCGGAATAGGTCCAGACCACGTCATCGGGCGTGACAGGCTTGGCCAGATATTCGCTTGCCGCCGTGCAGAGATACTGGATCTCCTCGGCCGTCGCCTTCACCTTGGCGGGATCGCCTTCATAGTCGCGGTCGGTGGTGCCGATCAGCGTAAAATCGTCCTGATAGGGAATGACGAAGATAATGCGGCCGTCAGCATTCTGGAACATGTAGGCACGGTCGTGGTCGTAGAGTTTCTTCACGACGATGTGCGAGCCTTGCACCAGGCGCACCTTGGCTTTCGCGTTGACGCCGGCGCCGCGGCCGAGCACGTCCTCGACCCAAGGACCGCCGGCATTGACCAGCGCGCGAGCCTGGATCGACGAACGCGCGCCGGTCAGCGTGTCGATCATGCTGACGGTCCAGATGCCGTCGGACTGCTTGATATCAGTCGCGCGAGTGCGGGTGCGGATCTCGGCGCCCTTGTCGGCGGCATCGCGCGCGTTGAGCACGACGAGACGAGCGTCGTCGACGAAGCAGTCGGAATATTCGAACGCGCGACCATAGCGGTTGGGGATCAGCGGGCGGCCGACCTCGTCACGCCTGAGATCGACCGAGCGCGTGGCCGGCAACAGATGACGGCCGCCGATGTGGTCATAGAGGAAGAGGCCGAGGCGCAGCAGCCAGGCCGGCCGCAGGCCCGCATGGTGCGGCAAAACGAAACGCAGGGGCCGAATGATGTGGGGCGCGATGCCCCAGAGGATCTCACGCTCGATCAGCGCCTCGCGGACCAGCCGAAACTCGTAATATTCGAGATAGCGCAGGCCGCCATGGACCAGCTTGGTCGACCAGGACGACGTCCCGCTCGCCAGATCGTTCATTTCGCACAGGAAAACCGTGTTGCCGCGGCCCACCGCGTCGCGCGCGATGCCGCAGCCGTTAACACCGCCTCCGATAATGGCGAGGTCGAAAATACGCTCCAACAGACGCATCCCCCGGCGACCGCCCGTTCAATCGAGCGGTTACTTTCGTTTTTGATTAGATCACACCAAAAAACGAAAGCAAGATGAAAGAGAGGAGAAAGGAAGTGAAAGCGGAACTTTTTCGCGGGCAAAAGGCTGTGGAAATGGGCAGTTTGGATGGCAGTTCGAGAAGCAGCAGCGCCCTTGAATGATTAGCTTCGCAGAATTATAGTCAAAATAGTCATATTGGTTCTCGTTCACATGGCCGACCGCAATACTGCACCCGACTCGCTTCCGACTGATGACATCTGGACGCTTGCCAACGCCAAGGCCCGGCTCTCCGAAGTGATCGACCGTGCCCAAGCCGGCCCGCAAATCATCACCCGACACGGCAAGCCCAATGCGGTGATCGTTTCCGCCGAGGAATGGGCGCGCAAGACGGCGCGTAAAGGCACCTTAGCCGAATTCCTGCTGGCTTCGCCGCTGCGCAGCGCCGACCTCGAGCTTGAACGCGTGCACGACGCGCCGCACGACGAGATGCCGTGAATCTACTGCTCGACACCAACGTGTTGTCGGAGGTCCAGAGGCCGGCCCCTTCGCCGAAAGTCTTGTCATGGCTTGATACGATCGACGAGGATCGTGCGTTCATCAGCGTGGCATCGATCGCCGAGCTTCGCCGCGGCATCGCATTGCTGGAGGACGGCCGTCGGCGCGCAGCACTGGCCGCCTGGCTTGCCCACGATCTGCCGGAGCGTTTTGCCGGGCGCACCCTGCCGATCGACCACGCGGTGGCGGAACGCTGGGGCGACCTGATGGCACAGAGCCGCAAAAGCGGCATCGCGCTGTCCGTCATGGATGGCTTCTTTGCCGCGACAGCGCTCGCAAACGACCTCACGCTCGTGACGCGCAATGTGAAGGATTTCGCGGTATTCGGCGTGCCGCTGCTCAACCCGTGGGACGACCCATAGTCCTACCTCAGCCGCAGCACCGGCGCCGATTCGGGTGCTGCATCCTGCACATCGGCCTGAGCCTCATCGACATCGGCTCCCTTCGGCATTGCCGCCATCACCTCGATGCCCTTGCTGTGGCAGATGGTGGCGAGGCGCTCGGGCAGTTCCTGGTCGGTGACGAAGGTCTGGATCTGGCTGATATGGGCAATGCGGACCGGCGCGCTGCGGCGAAGCTTGGTCGAGTCCGCGACCAGCATGACGCTGCGGGCGTTGGCGATGATGGCCTGCGCCACCTGCACCTCGCGATAGTCGAAGTCGAGCAGCGCGCCCTCCTCGTCGATCGCGGACGCCCCGATGATGGCGTAGTCGACCTTGAACTGGCCGATCAGCTGCGTCGCGGTCGAACCGACCACCGCACCGTCGGCGCGCCGTACCGTGCCGCCGGCGACCACCACCTCGATGCGGGGGTGACGATAGAGCAGCATGGCAACGTTGAGATTGTTGGTGATGACGAGGAGATCCTCGTGCGAGGTCAGCGCGCTCGCGACCTCCTCGGTCGTGGTGCCGATGTTGATGAAGAGCGAGCAGCCGTTCGGGATCAGCGATGCGGCCGCGACTCCAATCGCCTTCTTCTCGTCGGCGGCGACGAAGCGCCGCGCCTCATAGGCGAGGTTTTCCACGCCGGAGGCGATGATGGCGCCGCCATGGATACGGGTCAGCGAGCGGCGCTCGCAGAGATCGTTGAGATCCTTGCGGATGGTCTGCGCCGAGACCTCGAACCGGCGCGCCAGCTCCTCGACCATGACGCGGCCCGAGGCCCGCGCAATGTTCAGGATTTCGGCTTGGCGATGGGTCAGTCCGGTCACGGCGATGGCCTCAAGTCAGGAAGCTGCATGGTGCGGCGGTTCGCGCGTTCGGTCAATGCGCGCACCGATCACGGTTAACGGACGAAGGTTCTCACCACGCCATTGCGGTGGCGAGGCGCGCCAGCAGGCCCGGATCGTCGAAGGCGCTGGCGGAGGCGATAGCGCCTGATGCAACCAAGTCAGCATGGCTGAGGCTGGTCCGGATGCCAATGGTCGGAATGCCGGCCGCTACGGCCGACTGCACGCCGGTGCGGGAGTCCTCGAATGCGATCGAAGCCATCGCGCTGGCACCGGCAAAGCGTAGCCCCTCCTGATAGGGCAGCGGATGCGGCTTGCCGTGCGGCAGCTCGGCACCGATCACGAGCGCCTTGAAACGGTGTGCGATGCCGAGGCCGGAGAGCAGCAGCTCCGCGTTGAGGCGCGGCGCGTTGGTCACGGCGACCATGGGAATGCCGGCCGCGTCCGCCCGGTCGAGCAGCGCCATCAGGCCCGGCAGCGGCTCGATCTGCCCGGCTACCAGCGCGCGGAAGACTCCCTCCTTCTCATCGAGGATCAAGGCACGCCGTTCGGGCGGCTCGTCGGGCAGAAAGCGTTCGCCGATCGATACATTGGCGAAACCTTGCAGCTCCCTGGAGAAGCGCGCGTGATCGAAGATATGACCGCGAGGGCCGAGCACCTCGTTGAAGGCCTTCAAGTGCAAGGGATCGGTGTTGGCGAGCGTGCCGTCGATGTCGAACAGCAATGCCCTGCTCGTCTCCTTGCCGATAGCCTCGATCATTTCCGTACTTTCCCGAATATATGACGCATCAATACGAAAGCCGTATCAATACAGCCTCAATCACGCAATGACGCTCGTGCATGACCACCACGCGACACTCGACAAAGTCGCGCGCGGCTGCAACACTCCATGCAAGATCAAAAAGGAGGAAACGATGACGATCAACCGACGCGATCTGGCTCTCTCGACTCTTGCTCTCCCAGCTCTTGCCGTCTCAGCTCTTGCGCTCACAACACCGGTGCTGGCGGCCTCGGCGGACGAGGAAGCCGTGGCGAAGAAGGTCGAGGCGTTCCGTCTCGCCCAGATCGCGGCTGATCCCAAGGCGCTTGGCGCGCTCTGCGCCGACGAGGTGAGCTACAGCCATTCCAGCGGCAAGGTCGAGGACAAGGCGACCTTCGTCACCAACGCCACCGACGGCAAGTCCAAATTCCTGTCGGTCGAATACAAGGACCCGACCATCAAGGTCGTCGGTCCCGCTGCGATCGTGCGTTTCCACTGGGTGGCGGAACAGGAGATGGCGGCCGATGGGAAAAAAGTGCCGACCAACCTTCACATCCTGATGAACTGGCAGAAGCAGGGCGACGACTGGAAGCTGCTGTCGCGGGCTGCAACGAAGTTGTGATGATGATTCTCACCCTCTCCCCTTGTGGGAGAGGGTGGCTCGCCGCATAGCGGCGAGACGGGTGAGGGGTATGCCTCCGCGAAGCAAATCTCTCACTGCTGAACTCGCTGAAACAACCCCTCATCCGGCGCCGTAGCCGATGCAAAGCATCGGCGTTCCTAAACAGCGGCGGCCGAAGGCCGCCTATGCCACCTTCTCCCACAAGGGGAGAAGAGAAGGCAGAGCACGCGGCAAAAGATTCCGGGCTCGCGCTCTGCGCGCCCGGAACGACAGGCGGAAAATTATGCCGCTTCCTTCACATCACCGTTAATTAGCTTGCGCGCGGCGCGCTCGGCTTCACGGGCATTGCGGAAGAGTTGGCCTTCGAGGCGGTTGAATTGGTGGGACGAGGCGAAGAAGCAATAGCCTCCGTCGCCGCGAACCACGATGCCCGCGGTCTGCGAATTAACCTCGATGATGTAGCTGTCCGGCATGGTCCGTGGATTCCTCAGTGCGGGCAAATAACCGGATCCCTGCCCGAAAGTTCCTCGGACAAATCATGCGGTTTCCACCCCGAATCGACAGGCAATTGAGTACGCCGCGACCTCATCCGTTTTATGACTGGTTCTTGGCAAAGCCGCGACGCCGTGACTCAGTCGCGCCGCGTTTGGCCGCGCCGCACCTGAGATGAGGCGCAACGCCGCGTGCGATTACGTCGCGATCGCGGTGTCGGTCGGACGAACCGCCTGTGGGCGGCCGTGCTCGTCGATCGAGACGTAGGTGAAATTGCCGTCGGTGACGAGGAACGGTTGCTGCTCCCCGCGGCGCAGCGCCCATGCTTCCAGATGCACGGTGATGGACGTGCGCCCGACGCGAACGAGGTGGGCGTGAACCGAAACGAGATCGCCGACATAGACGGCCTTGCGGAAATTCATCGCCTCGATCGCGACGGTCACCGTGCGCGACTTTGCGACCTTTGACGCAAACACGCCGCCGCCGACATCCATCTGGCTGAGCAGCCAACCGCCGAAAATGTCGCCGTTTGCGTTGGTGTCGGCAGGCATCGCCAGCGTGCGGATGCAGAGATCACCGCTCGGCCCGGCATTGGCTTGTTCGTTCATACCTGTCTCACTTGAAATTGTCCCAGCCCGGATCCGGCGCAAAGCGTTCGCCGAATCTCCCGGCGAGCGCGCGCAAGGTGGATACGACATTATCCACGCCACGCGTACGCGCGTAGTTCAACGGACCGCCACGGAACGGTGCATAACCGGTGCCGAAGATCATGGCACCGTCGACCATGTCGGCATCATCGACGATACCCTCGCGAAGCGCCGCGACGCAGACGTTGGACATCGGCAGCACCAGGCGGTCGATCATCTGATCGGTGACGCGCGGACCGGTCTCGGGCAACGGCGCCTTCTCGGCCTTGCCGTCGCGCCAGACGTAAAAGCCCTTGCCGGTCTTGCGGCCGAGTTCGCCCTTGGCGACCTTCTCGCGCAGCCAGGCCGGCGTCGGCGGCAGCAGATCGCCGAACTTGGTGCGCAGCATGTCGCCGACATCAATGCAAATGTCGAGCCCGACCTGGTCGGCCAGTTCGATCGGCCCCATCGGCATGCCGAACTGCTCCGCGGCGGCGTCGATCAGGCGCTGGTCGATCTTCTCGTCCAGCATCACCATCGCCTCCAGCATGTAGGGCGTCAGCGCGCGGTTGACGAGGAATCCCGGCGAGCTCTTCACCGACAACGGCAGCCGGTCGACCGCGCCGACGAAGGCGAGTGCTTCCTTCAGCACCTGCGTATCGTTACCGTCATGGCTGACGATTTCGACCAGTTGCAACCGCGACACCGGGTTGAAGAAGTGGAGGCCGACCAGCCGCTCCGGCCGCGCCAGCGTGGTTCGCAGATCCTGCAGCGGAATGCTCGAGGTGTTGGTCGCCAGGATCGCGCCCGGCTTCATCCGCGGTTCGAGGCCGGCATAGACCTTCTGCTTCAACTCGAGCTTTTCGGGGACCGCCTCGATGATGAGATCGGCGTTGCGGACACCCTCCCCGTCCATGTCGGGGATCAGGCGATCGAGCGCGTCGCGCACGTCGGTCGGCTTGCGGATGATCTTGCCGTAGAGCTCGGCGGCGCGCTTGACCGCGCCCGCGATCGGCTCCGCCTTCATGTCGGCGAGCGAGACGCGCAGCCCCTGCCCGGCGCACCAGGCCGCAATGTCGCCGCCCATGGCGCCGGCGCCGATGACGTGGACATGCTTGATGGTGTTGCCGGTGCCTGCCGCCTTCTTCATCTGCTCGCGCAGGAAGAACACGCGGATCAAATTCTGCGCGGTCGGCGTCACCATCAGCTTGGCGAATGAGGCCTGCTCCGCCCTGAGCATCGCGGCCTTGCTGCCGCCATGGGTTTCCCAGAGATCGATCAAGGCATAGGGTGCAGGATAATGCTCGCGGGACGCGGCCTTCGCAGCTTCGCTGCGCATGCGCTTGGCAAGGAGCCCGCGCACCGGTCCGAAATTGGCTGCGCGCGTGAGCAACCCCGGCCGCACCCGCTTCAACCGACCAAACAGCGCGTCCTTCACCGCGCTGCGAACGTGGCGCTCCTGGGTCACGGTGTCGACGAGGCCGAGCGATCTGGCGCGGCGGGCATCGATAGTGCGGCCCGTCAGCATCAGGGCCATCGACTGGGTCGGATTGACCAGCGCGGTGAAGCGCGCGGTGCCGCCGAGACCGGGATGCAGGCCGAGCATCACCTCCGGGAAGCCAAAGCGCGCGCCGTCGATGGCGATGCGCGATTGGCAGGCGAGCGCGACTTCGAGCCCGCCGCCGAGGCAGAAGCCGTGGATCACCGCGACCGTCGGCAGCTTCAGCGCTTCCAGATGGTCGACGACCGCATGGGCGGCGCGGATGCGCGTCTCCACCATTTCGGCATCACTGGCGCCACGGAATTCGTTGACGTCGGCGCCCGCGATGAAGCCGGACGGTTTGGCGGAGCGGATCACGAGGCCGGCAGGACGCTCGGTCTCGATCGCCGCCAGCACGGCGTCGAACTCCTCCATCACGTCCGAAGACAGCGTGTTGGCGCCGGCACCGGCGCGGTCGAACAGGAGCCAGGCGACGCCGTCAGCGTCGCGCGTCAGCTTGAAGTTCTTGTAGGGACTGTCTGACGCCGGCTGCGGTCCGAGCGCGAGGACGCGATCGCCGAGCGCGGTCATGATCTTGGAATCCATGGTCACACCGCCTCGATCAGCATGGCGCCGCCGAGCCCGCCGCCGATGCATTCAGTGGCAATGCCACGCCGCGTGCCGAGCCGCTTCATCGCGTTGACGAGATGCAGCACGATGCGGTTGCCGGAAGTGCCGACGGGATGGCCGAGCGAGATGGCGCCGCCGTCGACATTGAGTTTTTCGCGGTCGATCTCGCCGGCCGCGCCGTCGAGCCCCAAGATCTCGCGGCAGAATTTGTCGTCATTCCAGGCGGCGAGGCAGCCGAGCACCTGGGTTGCGAACGCTTCGTTGAGCTCCCAGGTCTGGACGTCGTTGATGGTGAGGTTGTTGCGCTTCAGCAGCGGCGTCGCGGACATCACGGGACCGAGGCCCATGATAGCAGGATCGAGCGCGGCCCAGTTGCTGTCGACGATGACCGCCTTCGGCGTCAGCTTGTGCTTGGCAACCGCTTCGTCGGAAGCCAGGATCACCCAGGACGCGCCGTCGGTGATCTGCGAGGAATTGCCGGCAGTGACCTGGCCCCAGGGACGCTCGAACACCGGCCTCAGCTTGGCGAGGGTCTCGGCGGTCGAGCCCGGACGCACGCCATCATCGTGGTCGAAGAATTTTCCGTCGCGGGAGAACGCAGTCTCGACCTCGCCCTTCAGATAGCCTTCTGCCTGCGCATGTGCGAGCCGTCGATGGCTCTCGGCAGCATAGGCATCGGACTGCGCGCGGGTGATGCCGAAGAGATGGCCGACGACTTCGGCCGTCTGGCCCATGTTCAAGTCGGTAATGGGATCGGTCAGCCCGCGCTCCAGGCCGATGATCGGCTTGAGATAGCGCGGCCGCAGCTTGAAAGCTGCGGCAAGCTTCGCGGCGACGCCCTTGGCGGTGGCAAGGCCGGCGAACCAGCGCACGCCGGAATTCGGCCAGACCAGCGGCGCGTGGCTCAAGGCCTCGGTGCCGCCGGCGAGGATCATGTTGGCATGGCCCTCGCGGATGTAGCGGTAGGCGGTGTCGATCGACTGCATGCCCGAGCCGCAATTGATCTGCACGGTGAAGGCGACCATGCCCTCGCCCATGCCGAGCCGGAGCGCGGCGACGCGGGCCGGGTTCATCTCGTCCGCGATCACGTTGACGCAGCCGAGGATGACCTGGTCGAAGGTATCAGGCGAAAACGGCTGGCGCGCCAGCAGCGGCCGGCCGCATTGCACGGCGAGATCGACAGGCGTGAACGGCCCCGGCCCCGAACGCGCCTTCAGAAACGGCGTCCGGCTGCCGTCGACGATGAAAACTGGTCGTGCCATCAGCTCGCCGCCCTCTGTTCTCCGAGTTCCTGGAAGAACTGATGCACGTCGCCGGTTTTCTTGTAAATCGGCGACAGCGCCTCCGGCGCAAAATCGTCGACCTCTATCACTTTTGTGACGGCTTCACGGGCTGCGGCCAGCTGCTCGCCTTCGGCCTGCGTGATCACGCCCTTGGCCACCGCATCCTTCCAGTCGCTCATATGCGCCGCGCGCATGCGCTTGGCGATTGCGTCCGTGCCTGCGACCAGGTTGAACGCGCGCTCCAGCCGGGCAAAGCCGCCATCGTCATCGACATAAGCGAGGTCGGGCGTGAGGCGGTCGCGCGCGGCCGACGGCTCCAGCACGAGGCTTGCGCATTGATGCACGACCCGATCGGAGGGACCCAGCACGCGGGCGCCGAATGGCTGGACCACGAACTTCAGGATGCATGCGACGAAGCGGTTCGGCAGATTGGCGAGAATCTCCGCAAGCCGGTTCTCGATGGTCCGAAAGCCCGTCGCCATGCACCATTCGAGCGCGGCAAAATCCTCGTTCTGCCGGCCCTCGTCCTGCCAGCGTTTGAGCGCGGCCGAGAGCAGATACAGCTCGGACAGGATGTCGCCGAAGCGCGCCGACAGCATCTCCTTGCGTTTGAGCGCGCCGCCGAGCGTGAGCAGCGCCATATCGGCGCAGAGGGCAAACGCCGCGGAGTAACGCGAGAGCTGGCGATAGAATGGCATCGCCTTGCCCGCATTCGGTGCCGGCGCAAAGGCGCCAAAGCTCCAGCTGCGGCCGAAGGCGCGCAATAGTGTCTCGAAGCTGTGGCCGACATGCTTCCAGAACACCTTGTCGAACGCGGTCAGCCCGCGCTCGCGATCGGCATCCGCGAGCGCATTCATCTCGTCGAGCAAATAAGGATGTGCACGGATGGCGCCCTGCCCGAACACGATGAGATTACGGGTGAGGATGTTGGCGCCCTCGACGGTGATGCCGACAGGGACGGCGCGGTGGAGATTGCCGAGATAGTTTTGCGGACCGTCGATCACGGCCTTGCCGCCATGAATGTCCATGGCGTCGTCGACCGCGGTGCGCATCCGCTCGGTCGCGTGCAGCTTCATAATGCCCGAGATGACGGCGGGATGGACGCCTGCGTTCAGCGCCGCGCAGGTCAGCCGTCGCGCCGCGTCGAGCTGATAGGCGGTCGCGACGATGCGCGCGAGCGGCTCCTCGACGCCTTCGAATTTGGAGATGGAGATGCCGAACTGCTCTCGGATGCGGGCATAGGCGCCGGTGGTGCGGGCGGCATAGGCGGCGCCGGCGGCCGAGAGCGACGGCAATGAGATGCCGCGGCCGGCGGCGAGCGCCGTCATCAGCATCTTCCAGCCCTGCCCCAGCCGCTCTTGGCCGCCGATGACATAGTCGAGTGGAATGAAGACGTCGCGGCCCCGGTTCGGGCCGTTCTGGAAGACCTGCATCGACGGCAGATGGCGACGGCCGATTTCGACTCCGGGCAGATTGGTCGGGATCAGCGCCACGCTGATACCGAGCTCTTCCTGGCTCCCCACGAGATGATCGGGGTCATAGGCCTTGAAGGCGAGGCCAAGCAGCGTCGCGACCGGACCGAGCGTGATGTAGCGCTTGTGCCAGTTGAGCTTCAGACCAAGCACCTCCTGGCCCTCGAAGGTACCCTTGCAGATGATGCCGGTATCGACCATCGAGGCGGCATCAGAGCCGGCCTCGGGGCTGGTGAGACCGAAGCAGGGAATGTCGCGGCCGTCGGCAAGACGCGGCAGCCAGCGCAGCTGCTGCTCCTTCGTGCCGAAGTGCATCAGGAGCTCGCCGGGGCCTAGCGAGTTCGGCACCATCACCGTCACCGCCGCTGCGATCGAGCGGGTCGAGATTTTGCGCACCACTTCCGAATGCGCATAGGGCGAGAAGCCGAGGCCGCCGAACTCCTTCGGAATGATCATGCCAAAGAATTTTTCGCGCTTGACGAAGTGCCAGACATCGGGTGGCAGGTCGCGCCATTCCCAAAAGATCTTCCACTCGTCGAGCATGGCGCAGAGCTCGTCTACGGGGCCGTTGAGGAAGGCCCGCTCCTCTTCGGTCAGCGTTGCCTGCGGGACCTTCAGCAGCTTCGACCAATCAGGGTTGCCGGTGAAGAGATCGGCGTCCCACCAGACGTCGCCGGCCTCCAGCGCCTCGCGCTCGGTGTCCGACATCGCCGGCAGCACGCCGCGCGCCCAAGCGAAAATCGGTTTTGTCAGGGTGTCGCGGCGGAAGCTCATGGCGGACCTCATGCATCGGCGCGGTGATCGGGCATTTTAGCGGAAAGTGGCCGGCGGAGGTGAACACTTCGCCTGCGAAAAGACGCGAATTGACGCGGCCGGGCGGCCGCCCAGGGCCATAACGGCCGAGGCGTGGTGGCAGTTCCGGGAGGGGATGGGCTTCGAGGTCGGCCGGTCTAATCCGGCCGCACCATCTCGAACATGTTTTCCGGCTTGATCTCGAAATAATCACCGCTGCGGCCGGCCCTGACGATCGGTCGGGCGGCGGCAGTCTGGTAGACGCCGTCCTTGATCATGGCCTTGTCGATATGAACGGCAACGACCTCGCCGAGCGTCAGCCAGGCATTGGCTTCCTTGCCGTCGGCGCCCTTGAGCCTGACGATGTCGGACACCTTGCATTCGAAGGCGACGGGACTCTCACCGACGCGCGGCACGTTGACGAGCCTGCCGGGCACGGCGGTGAGGCCGGCGACCTTGAACTCGTCGACCTCGGGGCCAACGTGCGCCGCAGTCGCGTTCATATGCTTGGCCAGGTCCATGGTGGCGAGATTCCAGACGAACTCGCCGGTCTGCTGGATGTTCTCGACCGTGTCCTTCCAGTTGGTGGAGGAGAAGCCGATGATCGGCGGCACGTAGCAGAAGGCGTTGAAGAAACTGTAGGGCGCGAGATTGACGTGGCCTCTGGTGTCGCGCGACGAAATCCAGCCGATCGGCCGCGGCGCGATGATGGCATTGAAGGGATCGTGCTTGAGGCCGTGGCCCTTGGCGGGCTCGTAGAAGTGCAGGTCTTTGTCGGTCACGCGCTGATTCTCCACTGCCCGTCATTCCGGGACGGTCCGCAGGACCGCCCCCGGAATCTCGAGATTCCGGGTTCGCGCTTTGCGCGCCCCGGAATGACTGCATGTCCGCTTATAAGAGGAAATCCGTCGCCGCGTCAGTGCCGCGGGGACAATCCCGCGATGACGAAATCGATCATCTGGTCGATGGTCGGGCCCGGCTTGGTGGCGCACTGGGCGATCATCTGGGGGTGGAAAAAGCGCATCATTGCGGTGCAGGCACAGAGCGCGGCCAGTTGCAGGTCCGGCGCCTCGAACTCGCCGGAGGCCACGCCTTGCGCGATCATCTGGCCGATGACCCCGGCAATGCACTCCATGTGGTTGACGCAGACGTCCCAGTCCTCCTGCATCGCGATCTCGACCATCTCGTGCAATTTGGAATCGCCGACATAGCGCTCGGTGTTCATGCGATGGATGGTGGTGAGCAGTTCGCGGAAGCGCGGCAGTACCGGACCGGGCCTCGCCACGATCCGCTGCGCTTCCAGTTCGACCTCGCCCATCAGCGAGCGGGCCACCGCCTGATGAATCGCCTTCTTCGATTCGAAGAAGCGATAGACGTTGGCGGGGCTCATCTTGAGCTCCTTGGCGATGTCCCCGACCGTGGTCTTCAGATAGCCGATCTGGCGGAACAGCCGCTCGGCCACCTCGAGAATACGATCCCGGGTGTCGCCTTCGATGTGTTCCGAAACCAGTGTCATCTGTCAGGACTCGTCATTCTTCATCTTCACTTATTCAGCCGCCTCAGCAAGCGGAATTGCGTGCGGATCATCGCTGCCATGCTGCGGCGCGGCAGGCTGCTCGGGGGTGCCCGCCTCATCCAGGCTCTTGCGGAACCAGAGGGCGTAGAGGCCCGGCAGGTACAGCAACGTGAGGAAGGTCGCAACGAACAAGCCGCCCATGATGGTGATCGCCATCGGGCCCCAGAACGCCGAGCGCGACAGCGGGATCATGGCGAGGATGGCGGCGAGCGCCGTCAGCACCACCGGACGGGCGCGGCGGACGGTGGCCTCCACGATCGCCTCGCGGCGGGTCAGGCCGTGCGAGACGTCGGTCTCGATCTGGTCGACCAGGATGACCGCGTTGCGCATGATCATGCCGGCGAGCGCGATCAGGCCGAGCAGCGCCACGAAGCCGAACGGGGCGTTGGCGATGTTGAGCCCGAAGGAGGCGCCAACAATGCCGAGCGGCGCAGTCAGGAACACCAGGATCAGGCGCGAGAAGCTCTGCAGCTGGAACATCAGCAGCGTCAGCATCACCATGACCATCAGCGGGAAGAGAATGAAGATCGAGGCGTTGCCCTTGGCGGATTCCTCGAACGCGCCGCCCGCCTCGATGCGGTAGGCCGGCTCGAGATTGTCCTTGATCGCCTTCAGCTTCGGCGCGATCTGGCCGGTGACGTCGGGCGCCTGCACGCCGTCGACGACGTCGGAGCGCACGGTGATCGCCATGTCGCGGTTACGCCGCCACATGATCGGCTCCTCGTGGGCATACTCGATCTTGGCGATCTGCTGCAGCGGCACGGCCACGCCGTTACGCGAGGTGATGGTGAGATCGCCGACTGCGCCGAGGTCGAGCCGTTCGGAGGAGACGGCACGCGCGACCACGCCGACCTTCTCGATGCCGTCGCGCACGGTCGTCACCTGTGAGCCCGAGATCAGCATCGACAGCGCCTGCGACACGTCCTGCGGGGTCAGGCCCATGGCGCGGGCGCGATCCTGGTCGACGACGAGCTTGAGGTAAGGCGACTGCTCGTTCCAGTCGAGCTGGACGTCCTTGACGCTCTTGTTCTGCCGCATGACGTCGCGGACCTGGTAGGCGATCTCGCGCACCTTGTTGGCGTCGGGGCCGATGACGCGAAACTGCACGGGAAAACCAACGGGGGGACCGAAATTGAAGCGGTCGACGCGCACGCGAGCCTCGTTGAGCGCACCGTCGGCAACGGCGTTTTCAAGCTTGGCCTTGATGCGCTCGCGCGCCTCGACGCCCTTTGCGACGATGACGACTTCGGCAAAAGCCTCGTTCGGAAGCTGCGGATTGAGGCCGAGCCAGAAGCGCGGCGAGCCCTGCCCGACATAGGCCGTATAGGTCTCGATGTCCTTGTCGTCCTTGAGCATCGTCTCGGCCTTCTTCACCGCCTTTTCGGTGACGTTGAAGGCGGTGCCCTCGGGCAGGCGAAGCTGGAGGAACAGCTCAGGGCGCTCGGACAGCGGGAAGAACTGCTGCTGGACGTGGCCGAATCCGACGATCGAGGCGATGAAGACGCCGACGGTGGCGACCACCACGGTGATGCGGTGGTTGACGCACCACTGCACGATGGCACGCAGCCCCCGATACATGCGGGTCTCGTAGACCGCGTGCGGATCGTGATTGTGGTGCACCTTGATGTTGGGCAGCAGCATGACGCCGATATAGGGCGTGAAGATCACCGCCACGAACCAGGACGCGACCAGCGCGATCGCCACGATCCAGAAGATGCTGCCGGCATATTCGCCGACCGCGGAATTGGCAAAGCCGATGGGGAGGAAGCCAGCGGCCGTGACCAGCGTTCCCGTGAGCATCGGAAACGCAGTGGATTCCCAGGCAAAGGACGCCGCACGCATGCGGTCCCAGCCCTGCTCCATCTTCACCACCATCATCTCGACCGCAATGATCGCATCATCCACCAGCAGGCCGAGCGCGATGATCAGCGCACCGAGCGTGATGCGGTGCAGGTCGAGCGACATGGTGTTCATGACGACGAAGACGATGCCGAGCACCAGGGGCACCGACAGCGCGACCACGATGCCGGTGCGCCAGCCGAGCGCCAGGAACGACACGAACAGCACGATGACGAGGGCTTCCATGAAGGAGTGCACGAACTCGCCGACGGCGTGCTCGACCACCTTGGGCTGGTCGGCGATCAGCTTGACGTCGACGCCCTGCGGCACCGCCTTCATGAATTCAGACGTCGCCTTCTCGACCTCCTTGCCGAGATCGAGGATGTTGGCGCCCTTGGCGGTGACGACACCGATGCCGATCGCGGCCTTGCCTTCCTGGCGCACGATGAAGCTCGGCGGGTCGACATAGCCATGGGTGACGGTGGCGATGTCGCCGAGGCGGAACACGCGGCCGTTGCTCTCGACGGGGGTTTCGGCGACGGCCTTGACACCGTCGAGCGCACCGGTGACGCGCAGCGGCACGCGCTGCGACGAGGTTTCGACCGTGCCGGCCGGCGTCACGTTGTTCTGCTTGGCGAGCGAATCGAACAGCGCCTGCGGCGTGATGCCGAGAGTGGCAAGCTTGGCATGGCTGAACTCGACGAAGATGCGCTCATCCTGGTTGCCGTAGACGTCGACCTTGGTCACGCCCGGAACCTTCAGAAGGCGCTGACGGAAACCCTCCGAGACCTTCTTGAGCTGGGCGTAGTCGGCGCCGTCGCCGGTCATCATGTAGAGGATGGAATCGACGTCGGAGAACTCGTCGTTGACGACGGGCCCCAAAATCCCCGAGGGCAATTGGCCCTGCACGTCGGCCAGCTTCTTGCGCAGCAGATAAAAGAGATACGGCACGTCCTTCGGCGGCGTGGAATCGCGGAAGGTCACCTGGAGCGCAGTGAAGCCGGGCTTGGAATAGGTCTGCACCTTCTCGAAGTAAGGCAGCTCCTGGATCTTCTTCTCGATGGGATCGGCGACCTGCGCCTGCATTTCCTGCGCGGTCGCGCCCGGCCAGAGCACGGAGACGTTGACCACCTTCACCGTGAAGAACGGATCCTCCGCGCGGCCGAGCTTCTGATAGGAGAAGAAGCCGGCGACGCCGAGTATCAGCATCAGGAACAGGATCAGCGTCGGATGGCTGACGGCCCAGGCCGAAAGGTTGAAGCGCTTCATCGCACTCTCCAAAGATGATCCAGTTGCAAAAAAACGACAGCCACTCTGTTCAACCCATCATCGCGAGGCAGCGAAGCAATCCAGGGGGCTGGGCAGGTTCTGGATCGCTTCGCCGCTTCAGCCTTCGCATTTGCGCTCGGGCCGAAACTCACCTCGCAACGAGGAACTCGTAAAAAAGCTTAGAAGGACAGTGAGGAGACGATCCGTACCCTCTGGCTCGGATCGAGCTTCTGCACACCGAGGGCGACGATCTTGGCGCCCTCTTCCACGCCGCCGGTGATGACGACGTCGTTGCTCTCGTAGGATTTCACCGCCACCGGCTTCAGCGTGACCGCGCCGTTGTCGTCGACGACGTAGAAGGACGGCTTGCCGCCTTCGTTGAACAGCGCCGACAGCGGCAGCCGCGCAACGCGCTCGGTCGCAGCGTCCGACAGCGTCAGCGTCGCCGTCATGCCGAGCGAGACCTTGTCGTCGGCCTCGGGCAGCGAGAATTTCGCAAGATAGGTTCGCGTGGCGGAATCCGCGGTGGGCGCGATCTCGCGCAGCTTGGCCGTATATTTCTTGCCCGGCTCCGACCAAAGAGTGACGCTGGCGGCGCCCGATTTGGCACGTCCGACCAGCGTCTCAGGGATCGCGACGACCGCTTCCTTCTCGGCAAAGCGGGCGACACGGATCGAGGTCTGGCCTGCGGCAACCACCTGGCCGGGCTCGATCAGAGTTGCAGTGACGACGCCACGGGCGTCGGCATTGAGCGTCGCGTAGGAAAGGGAATTGTTGGTCAGCTCGACCGAGCGCTCGGCCCGGTTCAGGCGCGCACGCGCCTCATCGGCGGAAGCGCGGCTCTGGTCGAGCTGGGCGTCGGTGGTCCAGCCCTTGGCCTTCAAATCCTTGGCGCGCTGCTCGGCCGCGGCGGCCTGGGCCAGCACGCCGGTCGCAGCGGTCTGCTCGGCGACGGATTGCTCGGCCTGGAGCTTCAGATCAACCTCATCAAGCGTCGCGAGCGGCTGGCCAATTTCGACAGTCTGGCCGACCTCGACCAGACGCTTGGCGACCTTGCCGGCGACCCGAAAACCCAGATCGCTCTCGATCCGCGGCCTGATGGTGCCAACGAAGCTGCGCTCGGGCTTTTCGGCATCATAATGGGCGGTGGCGACCAGAACCGGCCGCGGCGGCTCGGCCTTTTCAGCAACGGTATCATTGCACCCGGACAGGGCGGCAGCCATCAGGGCCAGCGACACACCTGCCAGGAGCTTGGAATAGCTGGATAAAACCGACCGGACGAACATCGAAGACACTCCGCTGCTGCAACGAGAGGAATGTCGACTAATCACTGATGAAAGTCAATAATCGTCAGTCATCAGGAAAGCGTGATCGTTAAGAGGTGGTAAGGATGGTCGCCCAGGTCTCGCTGGTAGCACCGGACGTTTTTTGCTAGGGTTACATGTAACCATCGAGAAGACATATGACTCCTTCGAAGCCCAAGCCATCTCGCATGAAGGTACAGGCCCACCGCGATAGATTGCGCGCACAAGGTTTGCGACCGATCCAGATCTGGGTGCCGGATATCCGCTCGCCCTCCTTTCAGTCGGAAGCCCATCGCCAATCGCTTGCGGTCGCAACCAGCGCACATGCATCCGAAGACCAGGGCTTCATCGACGCCGTATCCGATTGGACCGATGAATGAAGCGAGGCGAGGTCTGGACGGTGGCAGGCGGCAAGGACTATGCGGGCAAGCCACGCCCCGTCGTCATCGTGCAGGACGACAGCTTTGACGCCACGAACTCCATCACCGTCTGCGCCTTCACAACCGACGAAACTGAGGCTCCGCTCTTCCGACTCACGGTCGAGCCGAACGAACGCAACGGCCTTCGTGCTCCGTCCCGGCTGATGGTCGATAAAATTACCACGGTGCCGAAAGCCAAGGCTGGAACGCTGCTGGGGCGCCTCGACGATGACGACCTCTTGCGTCTCAACCGCGCTATGCTGGTGTTCCTCGGTTTGGCTGGTTCGCAGAAAAGCGCCGGCGCAGATTAGTCCGCAGCCCGGATGGAGCGCAGCGCAATCCGGGGGACTTCCGCCATTACGCAGCGGACCCGGATTTCGCTGCGCTCCATCCGGGCTACGCAGCTGGCGATGCCGCGTTACCGCCCCTGCTCCACGAACTCGTGCTTGCTCTCGTGGCCGCCGACAAACACCAGAATGCCGGCGAGCAGAGGCAGGACTGCCAGCACGAGCAGGCCGGTCGAGGTCTGGCCGGTGGCTTCCTTGACCCAGCCGATCAGGTAGGGACCGCCGAACCCGGCGAGGTTGCCGATCGAGTTGATCAGGGCGATGCCGCCGGCCGCCGCCGTGCCGGAGAGCCAGGCGGTCGGCAGGGTCCAGAACACGCCGAAGCAGCAGAACACGCCGATCGCGGCGACAGTGAGCACCACCATCGTCATGGCGGGATCGGTGAGATAGGAGGAGACGGCAAGCGCAACGGCGGTGAGCAACAGCGGCGCGCCGACATGCATCACGCGCTCGCGCGTAGCGTCCGAGTGCCTCGCCCAAAGGATCATCGCGATGGTGCCGAACAGATACGGGATCGCGGTGACGAAGCCGGTCTGCGCGTTGGTGAGGCCGAATGCCTTGACGATCTGCGGCAGCCAGAACTGCATGCCGTAGAGCGCGCCGACGAAGCCGAAATAGACCAGGCTGAGCGCGATCACCTTTGGCGACGACAAGGCTTCGCCGAGCGACAGATGCTTCACCGCCTGCTTGGCCGCGACTTCCGAATCGAGCCTCGACTTGAGCCAGGCCTTCTGCTCGGCCGAGAGCCAGTCCGCCTTCTCCGGCCTGTCGGTGAGGTAAAACCAGGTGACGATGCCGAGCAGCACGGAAGGGATGCCCTCGATGATGAAGAGCCACTGCCAGCCCTTCAGCCCCATCGCCCCGTCGAGGCCGAGCAGGAGGCCCGAAACCGGCGCGCCGATCACGGTCGAGACCGGAACGGCGATGGCAAAGGCCGCGAGGAAGCGGGCGCGATATTCGGCCGGATACCAATAGGTGAGATAGAGGATGATGCCGGGGAAGAAGCCGGCTTCGGCCACGCCGAGCAGGAAGCGCAGCACGTAGAAGCTCGTGACGCCGCTCGTGAGCGCCATCAGCGCCGAGATGATGCCCCAGGTCACCATGATGCGGGCGATCCAGCGGCTGGCGCCGAACTTTTCCAGCGCCAGATTGCTCGGCACCTCGAAAATGAAATAGCCGATGAAGAAGATGCCGGCCCCCCAGGAGAAGATCAGCGGCGTGAATTTCAGCTCGGCATTCATGGTCAGCGCGGCGAAGCCGAGATTGACGCGGTCGAGATAGGAGAAGAAGTAGGCCAGCACCAGGAACGGGATCAGGCGCCAGGAGATGGCGCGGATGGTCGAGGTCTCGATTTCCGACTTGGCTGCGCCGGTCGAACCGGCATAGGTCGTGGTCTGGCTCATGGCTTCTCCCCGGGGTTGTTGCTTTTATGGGCTGAGAGCCGGTTTTGAGGATCGCGGGCGAAGAGTCAATGGAGCAAGCAATGCAAGGGGCGCAGCCGCATCAACCTGTTGCGCCGTTACGGACATCGCTGATCCGCGCCGGGCTGGCGCTGGCGGTTATCGCCTGCGGACTCTCGCTGCGCCGGTACGGCTTTCCGCTCGGCCTGCCGGCCTTCGTGGTGAAGTACGGCGGCTCGCTACTGTGGGCAACGATGGTGCTTCTGCTGATCGGCGTTTTGCTGCCGCGGCTGCCACGGGCGCAGATCGCGGCCATCGCCGCGGCGATCGCAATCGCCGTGGAGTTTTCCCGGCTGGTGCATACGCCGTGGCTCGACGCATTTCGAATCACCAACGCGGGCGCGCTGCTGTTGGGGCGCATTTTTTCGCTGTGGAATTTGGTCGCTTATGCGATCGGGATTGTGTTTGGCGTCTGGATCGACCGTCTCGCCGCGATGCGTGGGGTGGCTATCCCGCTCTCCGAAGACGCCCTCACTCCGCGAGCTGAAACTTCTCAAAACGATCGAGCTCCTCCTCGATCTTCCGTTTGAGCTCCTTGCGCCCCGCGGTCTTCTTCCCCTCTCCGACCCAGGTCCATTTCTGCATCAGCAGCTTCTTCGCCTGCCGGTCGGTCTTCAGATCCAGCGCGGCGACGATCTCGTCGCCGACCAGCACGGGCAGCGCGAAATAGCCGAGCTTGCGTTTGGCCTTCGGCACATAGGCCTCGAACAAATGGTTATAGCCGAAAATGAGATTGGTGCGCTTGCGCTGGATGATCAGCGGATCGAACGGCGAGAGGATGTGAACGAGATCAGGCGGCGCACGCTCGCCCGGCTCGAGCGCAGCCGGCAGTGCCCAGTGCTCCTGCCTGCCGGCACCGTCGATGGCGACAGGCACGAGCTCGCCACGGCGGACGCGCGAGGCGATCAGGCCAGCCACCGCCGTCTTGCGCGGCGCGTCGAGATGGCAGACCGAATCGAGACTCACGACACCCTGCGATCGCAGCGCGCGATCGAGCAGATAGGCCGTAATGTCCTTTGTCGACGCCGGCTTCGGCAGCTTTTCCCAGCCGAAATGGCGCGTCATCAGCTCATAGGTCTTGAGCATGCCCCGGCGCTCGCTGATGGTCACGGCACCCGTATAGAAGGCGAGCTGCAACGCCCGCTTCGAGGGCTTTCGGCTCTGCCAGAGATGCTCCTTCTCGGTGAGCACGTCGTCCTCGATGTCGCGGATCGTCAGCGGGCCGGCGCGCACCAGCCGCATCACCTTGCGCATGTCGGCAGGCTTCACCGAGGCGAACCATTTGTGCCCCTCGCGGCGGTGCTCGCGCATCGACGGCAGGAAGAAGCGGAAGTCACCGGCCGGCACGTAAGAGAGCGCATGCGTCCAATATTCAAAGACGCTTCTATCTACGCTCTGCGCGTGGCGCAGATCGGCGCGGCGGTAGGACGGGATCCGGCTGAACAGGATGTGGTGATGGCAGCGTTCGATCACGTTGATGGTGTCGATCTGCACATAGCCGAGATGGGCGACCGCGTCGGAGACGGCTTGCGCGCCATCACCGAACGGCGCGCGCTCGTCCAGCCGCTGGGCATGAAGCCAGATTTGCCGGGCCTGTGTCGTGGTGATCGGAAGCGGTCTGGGCGCGCGAGACATTGCGGAATGCAATGTAGCGGGATTCGCATCAAGGCAAGAAGCCGATCAAAGAGCGGACAAAGAAAAACCGCGCTGCCATCTGCTGACAGCGCGGTCGAAAGGTGCGATCCGCGCCTACTTCATCGACATGGCCTTCTGCGCCTTCATGTAATGCATGCAGGCGCTTTTCATCTTGCCGTTGCTCATGTCGGTGTTGGCCATGGTCATTTCCTTGTTCATGGCCGTCTTGGCCGGCGTATCCGCCGTGCCGCCCATCATGGCGGCGGACTTCATCATATTATCGCTGGTGCACGCCATCATCGCGGCCGATGCAGGGGAAACGGCGAACGCGAAAAAAGCTGCGGCTGTGAGCAAGATTTTCATCGAAAAGTCTCCTCAGTAAAACGAAACCGGCGTCATGCCGGCCCTCGCAATTACGTATTCTCTGGCGAAGACGTTTCGTGGAGAAGACAATTTTCTTGCTGCGGTGCGAAGACGGAGGGCTCAGCGGCCAGCTTTCGGGGCTTTGAAGCGGTCCCCGACGCTGCCCGTGGCGACATCCGGCTCGCACGAGGCCCTGCCGCGCTCCTCCGCCTGGCAGCGATAGACACTGCCGGTGAGACGATCGACCAGCCACATATTCTCGTCAGTCGGCCCTTCAAGCCCGACATAGCGGGAGGTCAGCCCCGTGATCAGCGTCGACAGCAGGATCGCCACGGCGATCATCGCCGCGCCGATGTAAATGGGCATGGAGCTCAGGGACACGGTCCGATCCGGCGGGCCACTGCGATAGAACTGGTAATCACCTGTCCTCGGCACTGATGGAACTCGGCTCCCTTCTCTCGTGAGTGGCGGTCAAAGCCTGCTAGGCGCGCATCTGGCCGATTTCTTGTCCGCGAACTGGCCATGCCGCGACGGCTTTGCGACGATCGATGTGCACAGGTTTCCAGAGCAAGGTCGGCCCGGATCGAGCCGCTTTCGCGCATTGCGTTCGTCAATCACCGGCGGAACAGGCCGCCCATCATGTTGCCGAATAGACCGCCGGGGCCGCCGCCACCGCCCCCGCTGTGAACGCGACGGCCGCCACCGCCGGAGGACCGGCGCCGCGCAGGCTCGTCGACGGAATCATCGGGCGAGGCAACGCGGGCTGAGACGATCTCGGACTGCATCGCCTTGTGCTGGAGCTTGTTGAGAAAGCCGGTCGTCGGATAGCCGCGCGCGGCCTGCCAGCGCTTGATCACCGTGCGGGTTTCGTCGTCGAATCTGCCGGTCCCTTTGACGTCGAAGCCGAGGCCGGTGAGGCGGCGCTGCACGTCACGGCGCTGGTTCCTGTCCAGCCCGATCTGGTCTTCGGCAATCTGGTCGGCCTGTTCCGTGAAAGTGGCGGGATCGACCCCGGCAGTGAGATTGCGCGTCGTCGTGGAGGGACCGTCCTGGATCGCGGCGATGCGCGCCAGCGCCAGCGACTTGAAGGTGCCGTTCGGATAGTTGGTCAAATAGGCGTTGAGCTCCTCGACCTTGTTGGTGTCCTTGATCGAGCGCCAGAATTCGAGCTCGACCTCGCCTGCCTGGGCGACGGTCGCCGGCACAGCCGCGTCCGGCGCGGCCGCAGCGGCCGGGTTGAGAAAAACCGTGCCGGTGAGATTGGTGTGGCCCCACGGGAGTTGCGCCTTGTTGGTCTCGTCATTGACTTGGGCGCGGACCTTGGTCATCGCCTGCTGGATCTCGAGGCCGGGCGCAACGATGTTGGCGATGAGCGCGCGGGTGAACGGGCTGTTGGTGCCGGCCTCGCCGTCGAGCGCGGTCTGGCCGGGGCCGGTGGCGAACGCGATCAGCGTGCCCTCGTCAGACTTCATCTCGGCAAGGCCGCTCGCGACGGTGACGGAGCGCGTCGCCTTGGCCGAGCGGATTTTCGCGGCGAAGGGGTTGTCGCGGCAGGCATCGAGAAACACCAGCTTCACCTTGGCATCCGCCATGGTCTGCTCCAGCGTCAGGTCGACGTTGATGGCGGCACCCAGCTTGACGTCCATCTCGGATTTGAGATCGGCATCGACCGGCAGCAGATAGTTGGCGCCGTTCACCGCGATGCCGTGGCCGGCATAAAAAAACAGCGCCACATCGGCGCCTTCGCTCTTCTTTCCGAATTCGAGCAGCTTGGCCGTCATCGCGTCGCGGGTGAGGTTGCTGCCCTCGACCACGTCGAAGCCGACATTGCGCAGCACCCGCGCCATCGACTTGGCGTCGATGGCCGGGTTCGGAAGCTGCGGGACATTCTTGTAGGCGGCGTTGCCGACCACGAAGGCGACGCGCTTGTCAGCCAGGGCCGCATTGCTGCTGAAGGCAAGAACTGCGAGGGACATCGCCGCGATCAGGAAACGCATGGTCTTTCTCCCCAGATCCAGAACCACCGATGCACCCAGTGTGATCTTTTCCGCGACGGCTGAACGTGATCCAGATCACGCTTAGATCGTGGCAGATCAAACCGGCCTCGAAAACGACGCGACCACTACAGTTCGCCGGCTCAGGACTGCCCTCCCAGCGAAAGCGAAGCAGCCCTCGCGCGCCCGAAACACTGCGAAACTCGCTAGGGTGAGTCCGCAAGCTTCTGTAACCACCGTGACCAAGATCACATCAGGGCTTTTGAACCTGCCCTATGCTCGCAGCATCAAATAGCCATCAGGCGTCACAGCGAGGATACGATAATGACCCATTTCAATAAGTTCTTTGGACTGAAGGCGATTGCTCTCTCGGCAGTTCTGTCGATGACGGCGGGCCTGGCTCTGGCCGGCGACAGCAACGTCTCCACAGGCCAGATCCTGGATGCGCTGAAGCCGAAGCCGGCGACCCGCGGTCTGTCCGCCGGTCCGCAGGCCGATCCGGCGGTGCAGGCCAAGGAATCGACGTTCCTGAACACCGTGCGCAACCGATCGACGCGGTCGCTGTCGACGGGCGAGCGCGAGCAGATTGCCGAGCTCGCCGCGACCAAGCCGAAGATCGATCTGGAGATCCAGTTCGACTACAACTCGGCCGATATCGCCAAGACGTCGGTGCCGTCGGTGCAGGCGCTCGGCAAGGCGCTGTCCGACCCATCGCTGAAGGGCTCGACCTTCGTGGTCGCCGGCCACACCGATGCGGTCGGCACCGAGGAATACAATCAGGGGCTCTCCGAGCGGCGGGCCGACACCATCAAGAAGTACCTGGTGCAGAACTACGGCCTCACCGGTACCGATCTCGTCACCGTCGGCTACGGCAAGACCAAGCTGAAGGACACCGCCAACGGCGCCGACCCGATCAACCGCCGCGTCCAGGTCGTGAACATGGACACCCAGACCGCGTCCAAGTGATCTGACGCTCACGTGAGCTGACGACGACCCACCGCCTGCCGCGCCCCGCGCGGCAGGCGGATCGACGACTCAGATTCAAACCGGCGCCGCTGTGGCGAGTGCCTCCCGCAGCAGCCTCGCAAGCTCCGCCTTGCGATAGGGTTTTTCCAGGATCAAGGCGCCCTGCCGGATGTGGCCGTTCGCCGCCAGCGTCTCGAGGGCATAACCTGACGTCAGCAGCACGCGCAGATCTGGCTTTGCCTTGCGCGCAAGGCCCGCCAGTTCCCAGCCGTTGACGCCCCCCGGCATCACGATGTCGGTGAACAGGAGATCGACGTGCGGCGCGGCCGCGAGCTTCTGCAAGGCCTCCTTGCCGTCAACGGCCGAAATGACCTGGTAGCCGAGGCTCTCCAGGCTCATGACGGCATAGGAGCGGACGAACGGATCATCCTCGACGACCAGCACGGTTTCAGAACCGCTCTGCACCGCCTCCCGTTCAACCGCCAGCGGCGCGCCCTGCGTCTTCACCATCACGGACGGAAGGTAGATTCTCACCGTCGTTCCGAGGCTTGGCTCGCTGTAGATCGTGACATGGCCGTTGGACTGCTTGGCAAAGCCGTAGACCATGCTGAGCCCCAGCCCGCTGCCCTTGCCCACCTCCTTGGTGGTGAAGAAGGGCTCGAACGCACGCTCCAGCACCCGCTTCGGCATGCCCGACCCGTTGTCGGTCACGGCAATCACGACGTACTCGCCGGGCCCGACCTCGGGATGCGCATTGTGATCGCCGGCATCAAGCGACGAGTTCGCCGTCGAGATGCTCAGGCGACCGCCGGACGCCATCGCATCCTGGGCGTTGAGCGCAAGGTTGAGGATCGCCGATTCGAGCTGCACCGGATCGGCGAAGGCGTGACGGAGACCGGGATCGAAATGGGTGCAGATCTCGATGTCCTCGCGAAGGGTCCGCCGCAACAGCTTGTGCATGGAATCGACGAGCTTGTTGCATTCGGTCTCCACCGGCCGCAGCAGCTGCTTGCGGCTGAAGGCGAGCAGGCGTTGCGTCAGTTCCGCGCCGCGTTCGCCGGCACTGCAGATGTCGTCGGCCAGCCGCTTCAAATCTCCCCGCGACGCCAGTTGCTCGCTGAGATGTTCTGCGTTGCCGACGATCACGGTGAGGAGATTGTTGAAATCGTGGGCGATGCCGCCGGAGAGCTGGCCGACCGCCTCCATCTTCTGCGCCTGCATGAGCTGCGCCTCGGTGCGCTTGCGCTCCGTCAGGTCGTGGATCATGCCGACGAAGATCGACGACCCGTCCTGCTTGGCCTCGCCAACCGAAAGATCCATCGGGAAGGTGGAGCCGTCCTTGCGCTGGCCCATCACCTCGCGGCCGATGCCGATGATCTTCTTGTCTCCGGTGGCGAGGAAATTGCGGATGTAGCCGTCATGCCCGGAGCGATAGGGCTCCGGCATCAGCATCCGGACGTTCTCTCCAAGGACCTCGTCGGCCTGATACTTGAACAGCCTTTCACAGGCCGGATTCAGTTTCAGGATTATGCCGTCGGAATCGATCAGGATTACGCCATCGACAGCCGTATCGACGACTGCCCGCAGCCGTGCCGCGCTCTCGCGCAGCTCACGCTCGACTCGTTCCCGCTCGGTGAGATCGTGAATGATGCCGACGAAGATCGACTCGCCGACCGCCCGCTGGGTTTCTCCGACCGAGAGATGCATCAGGAAAGTCGAGCCGTCCTTGCGCTGCCCCACCACCTCACGTCCGATGCCGATGATCTTGCGGTCGCCGGTGGTGTGATAATTGTGCAGGAACCCGTCATGAGCGTCGCGATAGGAGGGCGGCATCAGGACCTTGACGTTCCGGCCGATGACCTCGTCGGCTGGATAGCCGAACAGGCTTTCGCAGGCCGGATTGAACATCAGGATGGAGCCGCGCGCGTCGATCAGGATCACGCCGTCGACCGCCGTGTCGACGACGGTACGCAGCCAGTCGGCATTGGAACGATCCGGTCCGGCGATGTCGCTTTCCATGCTCACCCGGCGTGTCTCCAATTCCGGCGATGCCGGCCACTCCACACGCCTCGATTGATTCCGGCAAGCCAATTCTACCGGAGATATGCACGCAAGCGGGCATTAGATCCAATTCTGGAACAGCATCAGCCGGTTGAAGGTCTGCATCGACGTGCCGACGAAGGCCGCCGAGATCGGCAGCATGGCGGCAAAGCCTGCCGCCGCGACCGAGACATAGGCCCACAACAGCCAGCGTGGCAGACCGTCCCGGCGCAGCACGTAGACCAGCGCAAGCGACGCCAGGGTCGCGGCCGGCAGATAGTAATAGATGAAACCGAGTGTGCGCGGCAGCAACGCCCAGGCGAGCCAGGACCCGAAATAGAAGGCCGCGATCAGGAACGCATCCCGACGGCGCGCCACGACGAAGTCGCGCAGCACGACGGCGAGCGCGGGCAGCGCCGGCCACAGCACCAGGGGATTACCGAGGAAGACGATCGCGGAGACATTGTCTTCCGCGCCCTTGTCGAACAGGAACCACACCGGGCGCGCGAGCAGCGGCCATGACGGCCACGCGCTCATATAAGTGTGGCCGGCGATGGCAGTGGTGGTGTTGTCGGCGAAGATCCGGCGCTGCGCCTCGACCAAATCCGGCAGCGACACTCCGTAGAGCGGGACGAAGGCCGCAAGATATGTCATCGCGGGCAGGACGGTGAAGCAGAGCACGACGTGATGTAATCTGAAGTCTGGCCAGAGATCGGGCCGGTACCAGTCCCCCGGCTTCGCGTCGGCAAACAGGGTGTGCCAGCCCTGCATCAGGCGGATCACCGCGACGACGACGATGCAGATTCCGAGCGGAAACAGGCCGCTCCATTTGCACGCCGCAGCACAGCCGAACAGGCTGCCGGCAGCTGCGAACAATGCATGGGGACGATCCTTTCGAAAACCGTGCATGAAGGCGGCAATGGCGAGCAGGCCGAAGCCGAGTGCAAAAATGTCGAGCATCGCGATCCGCGCCTGCACGTACAGCATCTGGTTGCAGCCGGCGATCAGCGCGGCGGCGATCGCGGGCCCTTGCGCGGCGAACAGCGCGAGACCGCACAGATAGACCGCGACGATCGCGAGCGCGCCGAACAATGTCGCGGGATACCGCCAGCCCAGCGCGGTGTCGCCGAAGGCCGCGATCGATACCGCGATCAGCTCTTTCGCCAATGGCGGATGCATCGGATTGAGCATCGGTTGCGACATCGCCGGTGCCAGCATCTGCCGCGCCGCCGGCACGTAGTGCACCTCGTCGAAGACGAACTTCTCCGGCGTCGTCAGGCCGATCAGCAGCGCGAGATGGGCGGCCAGGAAAATCGCGACAGCAATCACTGCGCTCCGCGACACCTTCGGAACCGCGGGCAAGTCGAACGGCATTTGTAGGGATGTTTTGCGTGGCAAATTTGCGTCACCGCGGAGAATAATCGAGATCGCAATTTTCATTGAACGCATTCTGCCGCAACTGTCACTAAGCATAACGCAGGTCTCGCGCTGCTTGTGATAATTCCGCCACATCGCAAGCGCGCGTGATCCGGTACGATCAGGGACACTCGATCGGTTGCGAAAATGAATTTGCGTTTCTGGTTTTTCTCCACGCTGTTGTCGGCCGCCTTGTGCGCGGCGCCTTGCGCGCAGGCGCAGACGCGCGTCGGTGAAGCCGTCGTGATCCAGAACGACGTGGTGCGCGTGGCTGCGACCACGACACCGATCAGTGTCGGCGACAGCATGCTGCGGGACGAGACCGTACGCACCGGCGCCGACAGCGCGGCGCGCTTCGTGATGGCCGACAGCACCAATCTGTCGCTCGGCCCGAGTGCCACGCTCAAGCTCGACCGCACCGTCTTCAACGACGAGCACAGCTATCGCGACGTCGCGATCCGCATGACGACCGGCGCATTCCGTTTCGTCACCGGACATTCCGAGAAGACCGCCTACAAGATCACGACGCCGCTCGCGACCATCGGCGTGCGCGGCACCACACTCGATATCCTGTCCCAGCGCGGCCGCTCGGTCGTCGTGCTGCAGGACGGCGCCGCCAGTGTCTGCACGACGAGCCAACAGTGTGTGCAGCTCACCCAGCCCGGCGACACCGCAATCATCACCTCGACCGGCGGCAAGGTCTCTATCAGTAAAACCAATACGCCGCCCTGGACCTTTGCTGCGACCTGCGCCGCGAGCGCGGGATTGTGCGCGGTCAACCAATATGCGGACGCGTCGCCGACCATCACGCCCGCCGTCCACGACGACGGCATGCTGTGCGGACGCTGAAGATGGAGGTATTCAACGTCAGGCGCTTCATCCTCGCGAGCGTGCTGACCGCTGTGGCTGCGTTTGCGTTTGTCGCGGTCGATGCCCGTCCGGCGGCAGCCCAGGCGGCGACGTGCGAGTCCGAGTGCGGAGAGCCGACGCCCTCCCCGTCGCCGACATATTCACCGACGCCGACCTATAGCCCCTCACCTTCGCCCAGCCCCTACCCGTCATCGTCACCAAGCCCTTATCCGTCCTCCTCGCCGAGCCCGACGCCGACCGGCGCGGATTCCAGCGGCAGCTCGATCGGCGGCCTCGCCAACCAGCGCTTCAACCAGATGATCACCAACCGGGTGCTTGGCACGGTGCTGCTCGGCGTCAACGAGCAGGTCAATTGCAGCGACTGCATCAGCGCGTTCGGCTCCGCCGGCTCGTTCTCGGCCGGCATCCACGGCCGCAAGGAGCTGACCAACAATCTGTCGCTGCTCGCCGGCATCGCCTACACACAGTACAGCGAGGGCGGCTACAACATCACCAGCGCGCCGATCGGCGCGTTCGCGCTGCGCTATGACTTCACCGACTGGGGCTCGTCGCGCCCGTTCTTCGACGTCGGCACGATCCTGACGCCGTGGGAGAAGGCGCGCTACACCCGCAGCTACAACACCAGCCTCGGCCCGGTGAGCGTCACGAGTTCGACCAACGCCTCGAACTACGCCGTCTACGGCCGCGCCGGCTGGATGAGCCGCGTGTCGCCCCGCGACGAGGTCGCCGCCTCGATCGAGGTCTGGCAGCTCTGGCAGCGCGTCTCGGGCTATGCCGACAGCGCAGTGGCCTTCAATCCGTTCGACGCCAGCATCGCGACCGGCACCGACCGCACCAGCCTGGTCAAGATCGGCGGCCAGTGGACACATCTCTTCGGCAGCAATATCGAGACCAACATCAACGGCGGCTGGGTGCAGTCATTCGCTGGCCATAGCGGTATCGTCGCCACCGTGACCGGCGACGGCGTGGTGGTGCCGACCATGGGCAACCAGGGCTGGTTCGAATATGGCGGCCGGCTCGGATTCCGCGTACAGAAGGGCTGGATCGTGGACCTGTTCGCCAACGGCACGCTCGGCCCCCAGCCGGTGGGTAACACCATCCATGGCGGTGTGGGGCTAAGGATCAATTACTGAGGCGCCAACCTCAGCTGTCATGCCCCACCACCGGGTCTCGCCTTCGGCGAGCCCAATGACAGGCTCCGGCGGGGCATCCAGTACGCCGCGGCCTATCGATCAATCACTACCGTCTCGGAGTACTGGATCGCCCGCCTTCGCGGGCGACGACAGTGAGTATGTGGCGAGAGCATCCGCGTCACGCCGCCGACTTGCCCTCGAACGCGCGGCGCAAGGTTGCCACGTCCAGTTTCACCATCTTCATCATGGCCTGCATCGCGCGGGCGGCCGCGGCCTTGTCGGGGCTCGACAGGAATTCGAACATCACCTTCGGCACGACCTGCCAGGACACGCCGTAACGGTCGTGGAGCCAGCCGCACTGCTCTTCCTTGCCGCCATGGGCCAGGAAGGCATTCCAGACGCTGTCGACCTGGGCCTGATCGTCGCAGTGGATCATCAGCGAAAGCGCGTGGGTGTATTCCATCTTCATGCCGCCGTTGAGCGCGACGAGAGGCTGTCCGGCCACCGTGAACTCGACAACGAGCACGGAGCCCTCCTTGCCGGACGGGCCATCTGAAACGTTGCGCTGAACGTGCGTGATCGCCGAATTCGGCACCAGCGAGACGTAGAATTTCGCGGCTTCCTCGGCATCGCCGTTGAACCACATGCAGGGAACGACCTTTGACATCTTGAATGCTCCTCGTCAGTTTCAATGTTCGCGGGTTTCGATCAGGCGTGCGCCATATCGGGCTGGATAGGGGCGACCGCCATGTCCAGCCAGTTCACTCCCCACATGTGGCCATCCGGATCTTCGAAGCTGCGGCCGTACATGAAACTGTATTCGTCCTTCGGGCTGGGATCGGCCACCCCGCCCGCCGCCGCGGCCCTGCCGACGATATCGTCGACCTCGTTCCGGCTGTCGGCGGACAGGCAGAACAGCGCCTGGTTCGTGGTCTTTGCATCCGCGATCGGCTTCGGCGTGAACTGACGGAATTTGTCGTGGGTCGTCAGCATCGCGAAGATGGTCTCGGAAAAGACCATGCAGCTCGCCGTGTCATCGCTGAATTGCGGGTTCCTGGTCGCACCGATCGCCTCATAAAATGCGGTCGCGCGCTTGAGGTCGGTCACGGGCAGATTGAGAAAGATCATCCTGGGCATCGGAAGCTCCTTGGGGCGGGTTCTGCCCAAGGACGGATGGCCCGGCGGCCATCCGACACCGCTTCCCAATTATTTTTTTGAACTTTACGCTAAGGGGTTCTCGACGCGCCCTGCGCCGCCCTGAGCGGCCTTACTTCTTCTCGTTCGGGTCCCGATGGATCGGATCGACCCACAGCACGGTCTCGGGCTTCTCGACCGGCTCGATGTCGAGATTAATCGCGACAGCCTCGCCGTCGCTGCGCACGAGCACGCATTCCAAGACTTCGTCGGGGCTGGCATTGATCTCCTGATGCGGCACGTAGGGCGGCACGAAAATGAAATCGCCGGGACCGGCCTCGGCGGTGAATTGCAGGCTCTCGCCCCAGCGCATCCGCGCCTTGCCCTTCACCACGTAGATGACACTTTCGAGATGGCCGTGATGATGTGCGCCGGTCTTGGCGTCCGGCTTGATGCTGACGGTGCCCGCCCACAATTTCTGCGCGCCGACGCGCGCGAAATTGATCGCGGCCGCGCGGTCCATGCCGGCCGTCGACGGCACGTTGGTGTCGAGCTGGTTGCCGGGAATGACGCGCACGCCGTCATGCTTCCAGCGATCGTCATGATGATCGTGGTCATGGTGGGAATGCGTGTGGTCATGGCCGGTCATGGGACTTGCTTTCTGTTGGTTCCGTGCGCGCGAAACTAACCAAAGCTGCGACATCAAGCCATACCAAAATCGGAACTCTCATGGTCGCCGGACGTTGTCATCCCGAGCAAACTGGAAGGAGAGTTTCATGGGTAGCACGAGCGACAAGATCAAGGGCGCCACCAACGAGGCGATCGGCAAGGCCAAGCAAGGCATCGGCGAAGCCACCGGTTCCGAGCGCCTGCAGGGCGAAGGCGTGGTTCAGGAAGTGAAGGGCAAGGGCCAGCAGGCCATGGGCGACGCCAAGGAGTCCGCGAAGGAAGCGATTGACCGCGCCGCGGCGGCAGCAAAACGCGCAGCCGAGTAACACGCCCATATCTGAAAGCGAAAGACCGGCCGCGAGGCCGGTCTTTTTGTTTGTGCGGTTCACTTCACCGCGAGCAATTCCACGTCGAACATCAGCGTCGCGTTCGGCGGGATCACGCCGCCGGCACCGCGGGCGCCGTAGCCGAGCTGCGGCGGAATGATCAGCGTACGCTTGCCGCCGACCTTCATCGTGGCAACGCCCTCGTCCCAGCCGCCAATGACGCGGCCCTTGCCGATCGGGAATTCGAACGGCTCGTTGCGATCGACGGACGAGTCGAATTTCTTGCCCTTCTGGCCGTTCTCATAGAGCCAGCCGGTATAGTGCATCACGCAGATCTGCCCGGGCTTCGGCGAAGCGCCGGTGCCGACGACGCTGTCGATGGTCTGCAATCCTGAAGCCGTGGTCATGGTCTTTCCTGCGGTCTGGGCCGAGGCCGTGGTGGAAGCGAAATCGGACACGCCGGCGATCACAGTGATCGCAAGTGCCGACATGATGGCGAGGAGCACGCGCTGGAAACGCTGCATTAAGACACCTTCCGTTTGAGGCGGAAGGTGTCTAGCGCAACGAGGGTGTGGTTTCCAGCCCCGCGCCAAGATCAATAGCCCAGCGCGCAGCCGTCCTTGCGCGGATCGGAACCGCCGGTGAGCGTGCCCTTGTCCCAGTCGATCCAGATCGCCTGGGCGCCGCCGAGCGGACCGACCACGTTGGTGGTCTTGTGGCCGAGCTTCTTCAGGCCTGCGACGATATCGGCCGGCACGCTGTCCTCGAGCTGGTACTGGCCCTCGTAATGCAGGCCGCGTGGCATATCGATCGCCTCCTGCACGTCGCAGCCATAGTCGAGAATGTTGGTCACCACATGGGTCTGGCCGACGGGCTGATACTGTCCGCCCATCACCGCGAACGGCATCACGGAACGGCCGCCCTTGGTCATCAGGCTCGGCATGATCGTGTGCAGCGGGCGCTTGCCGCCGGCGATGCAGTTGGGATGGCCGGGCTGGATGCGGAAGCCGCCGGCGCGGTTCTGGAGCAGAACGCCGGTCTTGTTCGAGACGATCGCCGAGCCGAAGGAATGCGCGATCGAGTTGATGAACGAGCAGACGTTGCGGTCCTTGTCCACGACCGTGATGTAGATGGTCGAGGGATTCATCGGCGGCGCGACATTGGGCAGGTCGAGCATGCCGTCCATGCGGATCTTGTCGATGTGCTCGTTGCAGTATTCCTTGGCGAGGATCTTCGAGACCTCGATCTGCATATGCTCGGGATCGGCGACATGCAGCTCGCGATGCATGTAGGCGATGCGTGCGGCCTCGGCTTCGAGATGGAAACGCTCGATGCTGAGCGGCGCGTATTTCGTCAGGTCGAACCGCGACAGGATGTTCAGCATCAGCAGCATGGTGAGGCCGGGTCCGTTCGGCGGGCACTGCCAGACGTCGTAGCCCTTGTACATCGTGCCGATCGGCGTCGTCGTCTCGGTGGAGTGCGCGGCGAAATCGTCCAGCGTGTGCAGGCCGCCGATTCCGCGCAGGGTCTCCACCATGTCTTCCGCGATCGGGCCCTTGTAGAAGGCGTCGCGGCCGTCCTTGGCGATCGCCCGCAGCGTCCTGCCGAGCTCCGCCTGGCGGATGACGTCGCCGGCCACCGGAGGCTTGCCGTGCGGCAGCAGATAGCGCTCCGTGTTGGTGCCACCCTTCAGCTTCTCGAACTGGTTCTTCCAGTCGAAGGCAATGCGAGGGGCGACGACGTAGCCTTCCTCGGCCGCCTTGATCGCGGGCTGGAGCAGCCGATCGAAGCCGAACTTGCCGTGATCGCGCAAGACGGTCGCAAAGGCGTCGATCACGCCGGGGATCGAGACCGCATGCGCCGAGGTCAGCGGCACGGAGTTGATCTTGCGCTCGAGATACCAGTCGGCGTTCGCCGCCTTCGGGGCGCGGCCGGAGCCGTTATAGGCGATGATCTTGCCCTCGCCGCGCGGCTGGATCAGCGCAAAGCAGTCGCCGCCGATGCCGGTCGATTGCGGCTCGATCACGCCGAGAATGGCCGAGCCCGCGACGGCCGCGTCCACCGCCGTGCCGCCCTCGCGCAGCACCTCGATCGCGGCGAGCGACGCCTGCGGATGCGAGGTCGCCACCATCGCGTTGGTGGCGTGGACCGTGGACCTGCCGGGGAAATGGAAGTTTCTCATCGAATTCTTGCTCTCGTTGGGCGTCTGGCGCGGATGGCGCGCCATCTCGGAAAAACCGGGCCTACATGACACATTCCGGCCCGCCGGGGCAATGCTGGCATACCAGGGAAATGGCTGCCATCCGCTGGGAATAGAGCTGCTCGTTGCGGGTTTTCCGGGCGCGGTCCGCCTGCTAAACGGGCGCCATGATTTACAAGGTCGCCGCCTTCTACCAATTCGTCGCCCTCCCTGATTACCGCGAGCTGCGCGAGCCGCTGCGCGCGTTCTGCGCCGGCCTTGCACTGAAGGGCAGCGTGCTGCTCGCGCAGGAGGGTATCAACGGCACGATCGCGGGCGCGGACGAGGCGATCGACGCTCTCGCCCATGAGCTCGCGCACGGCGACATGTTCGGCGGCAGGTTGAACAATCTCGAATTGAAGTTATCGTCCGCCGCGGCGATGCCATTCGGCCGGCTCAAGGTGCGGCTGAAGAAGGAGATCGTCACGCTCGGCGACGAAGCCGCCGATCCGACGCGGCGGGTCGGCACCTATGTCGACGCGGCCGAATGGAACGCGCTGATCGCGGCTCCCGACATGCTGGTGCTCGACACCAGGAACGCCTTCGAGGTGGCGATGGGGACGTTCGACGGCGCGCTCGACCCCGGCATCAGGAATTTTGGCCAGTTCAAGGATTTTGCGGCCGAGCAGCTCGATCCCGCCAAACACCGCAGAATCGCGATGTTCTGCACCGGCGGCATCCGCTGCGAGAAGGCGAGCGCGCATCTACTCGCGCGCGGCTTTGCCGAGGTCTATCACCTCAAGGGCGGCATTCTCAAATATCTGGAAGAGGTGCCGGAGGCTCAGAGCCGCTGGCGCGGCAAATGCTTCGTGTTCGACGAGCGTGTCGCGCTCGGCCATGGTTTGCAGCAACTCGGCTTGCAAGAACTTGGTTTGCCCGAACGAAATAAGGACGCGGCACGTGACCAATGAGATCAAGACGCTCGGCGAGCGCATCGACACGCTGGAGACGCGCCTCGCCTATCAGGACGACGCGATCGAGACGCTGAACCAGACCATCACCGCGCAGTGGAAGCAGATCGACGCCCTGACGCGGAAGATCGCAGAGCTCGGCGAGCGGCTGCAGGAGGCCGAAGCGAATGCGCCGGGAGCGGCCAATGAGCCCCCGCCGCATTATTGAGCGGTGTTACTGACCGGACGCCTTGCGCAGGAGGCTGGTCACCTCGCCCGACATCATCAGCCGGTTGCGCCCGGCCTCCTTGGCGGCATAGAGCGCCTGGTCGGCGGCCTCGACGAGCGAGGCAACGCCGGCCGTGCGCTCCAGCGCCGGCCGGCAGGCTGCACCGCCGAGCGAAGCGGTGACGCAGCCGGCCGCATGGTTGCTGGTGTGGACGAGGCCCGCATCGCGGATCGCCCGTCGAATCCGGTCGCCGATCCGGGCGCAGCCCTTGGCGTCCGTGTTCGGCAACAGCATGGCGAACTCCTCGCCGCCGTAGCGCGCCGCCAGATCGCCGGAACGCTGCATCTCGGTGGCGATGATCTGCGCCACCTGCCGGAGGCAGGCATCGCCCGCGGGATGGCCGTATTCGTCGTTGTAGGACTTGAAGTGGTCGACGTCGATCATGAGCAAAGAGAGGTTGGAGCGGTCGCGATAGGCGCGCGCCCACTCCTCCTTCAGTCGTTCATCGAAGCGGCGGCGATTGGCAAGCCCGGTGAGACTGTCCTCGATCGCGAGCGTTTCGAGCCTGGTCTCCAGCTTCTTCTGCTCGGTGATGTCGCGCGAGATGGCGACCAAGCCGTCGACGCGGCCATTGTCCTTGCGGGTCACCCGCATGGTCGATTCGAGCCAGACTTCGGCATTCTGCCGGTGCGCGTTGCGATAGGTGACGCGGGCCTCCTCCTTCTCGCCGCGCTTCATCGCATCGACGAGAGCCTGGACCTGCGGCCGGTCGTCCGCGTGAATGCCGGCGAGCGCGGATGTTCCGATCAGTTGATTGGCGCGCCAGCCGACGACGCTAATCGACGACGGCGAAACATAGCGCAGCCGCTCGTCGAGCCCGATACGCGTCACCATGTCGCTGGAGCCTTCGGCAAGCAGGCGGAAATGCGCTTCCTTCTCGACCAGCGCGGCGGCCATGCGCTGGCCCCGTTGCAACTGCCGCACCAGCACCGCACCGATGATCGCGATCAGCATGACCAGCGCGAGCACGTAGAGCATGCGAGAGATCGCCGCAGCACGCCAGGGCGCCAGCAGTTCGGCTTTATCGACGGTGGCGAGCAGGACGAGCGGATAGCGGCCAGAGCGCTTGAAGAAGCTGACGCGCTCGGCCCCGTCGAGCGGCGACTTGAAATGATAGGCGCCGCCCGGCCGCTGCAGGCCGGCGTCGCGGAACAGCGGTGTATCGGCAACGCTGCGACCGACGAATTTCTCGTTGCTCGGGTTGCGCGCGATGATCAGGCCGTCGCCGTGCGTCAACGCCACCGAGCTGTTGCGGCCGATCTCGAACTGTTCGTAGAAATGCGAGAGATAGTTGGAGCTGATGGTCGCGAGCACAACGCCGCCGAAGCTGCCGTCCAGCTTGTTGAAGCGGCGCGACAAGGTGACGACCCACTCGCCATCGAGCAGGCTCTTCACGGGCCGGCCGACATGGGGCTCTCGTTTCGGGGAGAGCTGGTGATAGCGGAAAAACGCGTCGTCGTTGAGCGTCGAGCCGATCGTGCCAGGCGAGGTCAACCAGTTGCCGTGGTCGTCGATGATGGCGAGGCTGTGCACGCGCTCCATCGCCTTCTTGCGCGCCTCCAGCAGGTTTCTGAGCTTGGCGATCGTGGCCGGCTGGGTGCCGTCCATCTCCAGCCGGCTGACGACGCCGACGACGCCTGAATCCAGGAGATCGAGGCTGTCCTCGGCATGCTGCGTCAGCGAGCGCGCAACGTTCGCCATCTCGGTTTCGGCGCCCTTGAGCACCGCGTCGCGCGCCGCCCATTCCCGCCAGCCACTGATGCCGAGGATCGCCACGCAGGTCAGCGCGACGAACGCAGCCGCCCGCAGCGGCAGGCGGCTCCATCCGGCTCTTTGGGTCACAGCGCTCATGCGGCAGAATTCTCCGATGATCGGAAACTCTGCTGCTTCTGTTATTGAACTCTGAAACGCCCGCAGAAATATGCGGTGATGTCCCCGGTTTCCCGTAGTCGTACGGACGCCGGAATTAGCGCATCGCTAACAAGGTATTAGCAAACCTATCGGAATCCAGCGCTCCCCGCCGCTAGCTGAAGATGGCCTTAACCTTGTCCCAGAGCGAGGGATTGTCGGCATCCGCATCGGCCTTCGAGGGCGTCGGCTGGGCGGCGCTCACGGGATCGGAAGCCGGGAAGCTGTCTTCCAGCCCGGCGTCGAGCTTGGTGTGGCGATCGGCAGCGAGCGCTTCGTGCAGATCGTCGGCGTGCTTGTCGTGCGGCGCGGGGTTGAATGTCTCAGCCATGGTCTCGTCCTCCATTGGCTGGTCAACGCGGTCCAATTGCGCTTGGTTCCCCTGTTCCGCTTCGGGCCGCGGCGGTGTATCAGGAGCCGTAACCATCTTCAGGACCGTTCGTGCCCCAGTCTGCGACAAAACCCTTCATCGACGTCCTCTCCGGCCAGCGGCAGGTCATTCCGCCGGTCTGGATGATGCGGCAGGCCGGTCGTTACTTGCCGGAATATCGCGAGGTGCGCGCCAAGGCCGGCGGCTTCCTCGATCTCTGCTTCAACCCGGAACTTGCCGCCGAGGTGACGCTGCAACCGATCCGGAGGTTCGGCTTCGATGCGGCGATCATCTTCTCCGACATCCTGGTGATCCCCTATGCGCTCGGACGTTCCGTGCGCTTCGAGGTCGGCGAGGGTCCGCGGCTCGAACCACTGGATGATCCCGCCAAGGTCGCGACACTGGCGAAGCACGCCGATTTCGGCAAGCTCGCACCGGTGTTCGAGGCACTGCGCATCGTGCGCGGCGCGCTCGATCCCAAGATCGCGCTGATCGGCTTCTGCGGCGCCCCGTGGACGGTGGCGACCTACATGGTCGCCGGCCAGGGTACGCCCGATCAGGCGCCGGCGCGGATGATGGCCTACCGGCATCCGGAGGCGTTCGCAGGAATCATCGACGTGCTGGTCGAGAACTCGATCGAATATCTGCTGGCGCAGCTTGCGGCCGGCGCCAACGCCCTGCAGATATTCGACACCTGGGCCGGCGTGCTGCCGCCCGCCGAATTCGCGCGCTGGTCGGTCGAGCCGACGCGGCGCATCGTCGAGGGCGTGCGCGCCAAGGTGCCGGACGCCAAGATCATCGGCTTTCCGCGCGGCGCCGGTGCGCAATTGCCCGGTTTCGTCGAGGCGACCGGTGTCAACGCGGTCAGCATCGACTGGACCGCGGAGCCGGCCTTCATCCGCGAGCGCGTGCAAAGCAAAGTCGCCGTGCAGGGCAATCTCGATCCGCTGGTGCTGATCACAGGCGGCGCCGCGCTCGACCGCGCAGTCGACAATGTGCTGGCGAACTTTGCGCAGGGGCGGTTCATCTTCAATCTCGGCCACGGCATCCAGCCGGAGACGCCGATCGCCCATGTCGAGCAGATGCTGAGGCGCGTGCGCGGGTGAAAAAAGTTCCGTCCCCTCAAGGAGGCGGAAACAAAAACCGTTAAAACAACCCCATGCACAGTACAAATCATTGAAGAATTCTGCCCGGCGCAACCATAGGCCCTGCGGCTAATGGCCCGTAGCTGCCGCTCCGCTTGCGGGTTGCTATGGATCGAAAGATGGCCGCGATCCCCACACGTGATCAGCGGACAGCGACGCGGTTAGGCTCCTTGACGGGGCCTACCCCAAACAGCTTGAGAATAGCGTCGCAGCCTAGCAAGAACGCGAACCAGCGGTCAGGTCATTCATCGCCTTCAGCCTGAACCGGTGGCTTCTGAGCGCTCTGAACGTTCTGGCTCAGCGACGCCAGCGCGGTGTTCAACTCACCAGAGAGGGGCGCGAGGTCCTTAATGTCCTCGAAGGCTTGGGCGACCCGCTCATTGGCTGATTTCTCGAACGGTTCGAAGCCTTCAGAGATGCGCGTTCCTGCTCCAAAGACGGTGGAAGCGGCCATCGGCCCGAGCAGGAGGATTGCGCCTCCGATGATGCCGATCTTGCGGATGCGAGCGGTCCGCGGCGGTCGCACGAGGCGGTCATTGCTCATTGTCTCTACCTCACGGCGTACAGTCCGTGCATCATGCCGATCGTTGCGAGCAAACGGTAGATCGGGCGTCTACCATTAGGAGGTACTCAAGCCGAGGCGCGTTTTCGTCGAGTTGCACGCGAACGCCAAGCACCGTCGATCTGGGCGCAAGATGATCGACGCCATCGTCGCGGCCAAGGAGGGCTCGTGCCGGCCCCCACGCGGCATCAGACTGACGTCCACTTCGCGCCACATCAGAAAAAGCTCTTCCCGTTTCCCGCGCTCACCAGCGCGAGGCTGTGATAAATGACTGATCGGGTCCAACGTGCACAAGCGAACTGCGTTGAAGATTAGGCTAGGCTGACCTTGCTCGGCGCTCACAAGCGCCAAGCACCTCAACTTCAGCACTCAACGACTCCGCTAGCCAGAGGGGCGACGGGACTATCATTTCAGCTATAGGACAACAGCACTGGCTTGATTAGCATCGCGCCGGTGACGACATTATAGGTCATCGGGGACACGTTGGCCCCGACACACAGGCAACGCATTGACCGCCTCATTCGGATGAAGGCATTGCGTCCTGCGGCTAGCAGGCTTGGGCCACGTTCGAGCACCGCTCGGCGCGGCAAACCTCTACGCAAACGCAGCGCAACGGCACAAGCCGCCGAGGGAGACCTTGGCGGCTTTTGCGTGGGGTCAAATCGGACTAGCCTGTTGAGCTGCACGGCTTATCGGAGGACGCGAATGTGAACTCCACCCTTAAGATCCAAAAGTCAGAAGCAACCCTGATCGAACAGATCAAGGCCGAGATCAAAAAGCGTTCAGAGGCGAAGGCCAAACGGATGCTGCTCAAGCGGCCCAAAAGGCTGGCCAAACGCTGCGGCTAGTCGATCAGCTCGTCGGTGTCACCAGCGTCTTTGAAGAGCGTCTTCAGCAGCCGCCATAGTTCGCGGTGCCCAGGGGTTTGGCCGCCTTGCTTGAAGTAATCCGCGATATCCATTGTGGTGGTTTGCATCTCAATCGTCCCGTCGACGCGTGCATCGAAATGAGCTACCTCGCGCTCGACATACAAACTCTTGGTGTCCGTATCGAAGACTAGCTCGCAACGATCCGCGTGGATGACTTCCGGGCCTCTGACTCGACGGCACAACTCGCGTCTTAGGAGGGCCATGTTTTGCTCCCGACGGACGGTTTCCGACAGTAAACAACGCTCCTCGGGTCAGCAAAGTTCGAACTAGACTGGTTTGTCGGCCTGGAATTTCGTCGATCCGTTGTTCCAATCATGAATTCTTGTCCGCCACAGGGAGAGCGCATCACTTCAAACCTCGGCGCTCTTGTTTTGAATGACGCTATCGGTCTCCTTGACGTGGCGGACCATGGCATCGGACCAAAGGTCGATCAGCAGACAGATACCGTCGAGGATGCGCTGAACGTTCCCAATGGTGGTATTGTCACCCGTTGCAGATGACAGCCCGTCTGCTCTCGATGATCTGCGGCAGGCGCGCGAGTTGGCGCTGCTCTCATCAGCAAGAGCGAGGATGCCGTCGAGACATTCATCTCTCAGTACGACCATCGCCGCGCGTTGGCGAACCTTACATTGAGCCTGAGCTGATTGTTGGCGGCCAACTGCTGTTTGCAACCGGAAATGGGCCCGGCTCTAAGGCTCTGCCCGACAAGAGCTTGAATGCACCTGTACGCTCAGACCGCGGGCTGATATGCTTCCATGATTGGGACAGCATGGTCGCCGGTCCGTTAGCCGTCGCATGGCTCCTGGAATGATGCATCTCGTTCAGATCGAGTCCCGATCCCGCATCGCTCCGGATTTTTCGGCGCAAATGGATTATCAAGCGGCTTAATCGTCCCACGGAAACGCGATGGGAGGTGCGTCATGGCTGCATCTGACTGGCGTCTCGAAGGCGAATGGATCAAGAACTGCAATTGTGCATTTGGCTGCCCCTGCGATTTCAATGCTCCGCCGACCCACGGCAGCTGCAAGGGCTTGGTCGGTATGAGGATCACCAAAGGACATTTCGGGAGTACCAAGCTCGACGGCCTGGTGTTCGCCGCAACCGTCGATTTTCCCGGCGCGCTGCATGAGGGCAATGGGCAGATGCAGCCGATCATCGACGAACGCGCCACGGCGGAGCAGCGCGAAGCCCTGCTCAACATCTTCTCCGGCAAGCATTCAGCCGACGGCACGCTGTTCCATATCTTCAGCCTGATCGTCACCAAGATCCACGATCCGGTCTTCGTGCCTTTCGAGTTCACCTTCGATAAGAACGGGCGCGTCGCCAAGCTCGTCGCCAAGGGCGTGCTGGAGACGGAGGTCGAGCCGATCAAGAACCCGGTGACCGGTACGCCACATCGCATCCAGGTCGTGATGCCGGAAGGGTTCGAGCACAAGGCCGCCGAGGTGGCCTCGGCCAACATCCGCTCGACCGGGGCGATCAAGTTCGACACGAAAGGCACGCACAGTTCTCTCGCAAACGTCGTACAGACGCCTGACGGTGTTGCGGCTTGATGCCATGTAGGGTTCTGTCTTTGATCTGACCTAGGCGTGTGTGAGCCCAATGGCTGAGCTGTTGGCCTTGGAATACTTGCTGCGGCGCGACCGGCTTATTGTTGGCGTCGGGCTGGCTGTCGTGGTGGCGCTGGCGTGGGCATATCTGGCCACCGGGGCAGGCATGGACACCGACATGGCCAACATGGCGATGGATATGCCGATGCCGTGGTCGCCGTTCTACGCTGCGCTCGTGTTCGTCATGTGGTGGGTCATGATGATCGCCATGATGGTGCCGAGTGCGGCTCCCACGATCCTGCTATTTACGACAATCCGCCGCAAGCAAGCGACCTCCGTTAATCCCTCGGCGGAGGCCTGGCTCTTTTTTGGCGGCTATCTCCTCGTGTGGGCAGGTTTCAGCCTCTTCGCGATCCTGACGCAGTGGGGCCTCGAACGCGTCGGGCTATTGTCAATGGCTATGGCAAACACCAGCCCGGTACTCGGCGGTGTCATTCTGCTTGCCGCAGGACTCTATCAGTTCACGCCGGTCAAGCATGCTTGCCTGCGCTACTGCCAGAGCCCGGTACTATTCCTAAGCCGGTACTGGCAACCTGGTGCAGGGGGCGCACTACGCATGGGGCTCCGGCACGGAGGCTACTGCCTCGGCTGTTGCTGGTTCCTGATGGCGCTCTTGTTCGTCAGCGGGGTTATGAACCTTGTCTGGATTGCCGGCATCGCCCTCTATGTCGCATGCGAGAAATTGCTGCCACACGGCCGCGCGTTCAGCCGCGCCGCCGGTGTCGCGCTAAGCGCTTCGGGCGTGTTTCTACTAGCCCGCGCGTTCATTGCTTAATTGTCGGAGGGCGATTGCCAACCACCACAAGTGCCATGTCTCCTCATCGCCCATCGCGACATATTGCGATGACGCAACAGCTTGGTAGCCGTAGTGAAAAGCCGGTCGTTGCCTCAGTCCACCGGACTTATGGTCCACGCCTTAGCGCGGCCGGCTGCGCTCGATGATCTCGGCGGCGCCCTTCGCAAGCAGATCCAGTCCTACCGCACGGCCGAGTTCGCGCGGGCGATTGGCGGGGCCCGACCGCAAGGCTTCGATGATGGTGTTGCCGGAGAGATCGAGCACGGACGCGGTGAGCGACATCTGATCGCCCGCAATCGTCGAAAAGCCCGCCACCGGCGAATTGCAGTGGCCGTTCAGCACCCACAGCACTTCCCGCTCGGCATCGGCGGAGGCGTGTGCAGCGGGATCGTCGATCGATGCGAGGATGCGACGCGTCTGCCAGTCCTGTGCCGCGCACTCGACCGCGACGATGCCCTGCCCCGCTGCCGGCAGCATCTCAGCTGCGGTAAACTCGTAGGCGATGCGCTGCGAAAGGCCGACGCGGTCGAGGCCGGACCGCGCCATGATGAGCGCATCCGCAGGTCCCACCGCGTCGCCATCCGGCAGGCGCTGCTTCTCGCCATTGTCGAGTTTTCGCACGCGCGTGTCCGCGGCGCCGCGGAAGTGGATGATCTCGACGTCGGGAAACAATCGTCGCGCATAGGCGGCGCGGCGGACGGCGTTGGTGCCGATCTTGAAATCCTTGCCACGGGATTGGCGCAGCGCCTCCAGCGTCACGCCGTCACGCAGCACCAGCGCGTCATTGGGAGGATCGCGCGAGAGCGTGGCGCCGATCACGAGGCCCGGCGTGTCTTCGTTGCCGGGCATGTCCTTCAGCGAATGCATCGCCGCCTGGAGTTCGCCCGACAGCACGGCGGCGCGAATCTGCGCCACGAAGGCACCGCCCTTGCCGCCATGGGGCAACAGCTTGCTGGTCTGGTCGAGATCGCCCGTGGTGTCGAACTTGACGATCTCGACGTCGAGATCGGGCATGGCAGCGGTCAGGCGGCGCGCGATCTCTTCCGTCTGTGCCAGCGCCATCGCGCTCTTGCGTGTGCCGATCTTGAATCGCGTAGCCAAGCCCTGGTCCCTTTCAACGCACGTCATTCTTTTGAGCATGATCTTATCGGAAAACCGGCTCCCACTTTGCGCTAACGCGGCCCTCCGGGTCCGGATTGCTCTACCGCGCATCCTCCAATATCATGTCGGAGGCCTTTTCGGCGATCATGATAATCGGCGCGTTGGTGTTCCCCGACACGAGATCCGGCATGATCGAGCCGTCGACGATTCGGAGGCCTTCGAGGCCCCTCACCTTCAGCCGCTGATCGACCACCGCGAGCGCATCATTGCCCATACGACAGGTCGAGGTCGGATGGTAGATGGTGCTGCCCCGCTCACGGCAATAATCCAGCAGCTCTCCATCCGTGGATACCTTCGCCCCGGGATCGTATTCGTCGACCACGAACGGCTTCAGCGCCGGGGCGCTCAGTATCTTGCGCAGGATCTTCAGAGCTTCGACGTTGGTGGTGCGGTCGGTCTCAGTCGACATGTAGTTGATGCGGATCTCCGGCGGCACCGTCGGGTCGGCGCTTTTGATGCGTAAGGTCCCGCGGCTTTCGGGACGGAGCTGGCACACCGACGCCGTGAAGCCGGAGAAAGCATGCAGCTTCTCGCCCATCTTGTCGGTCGAGAACGGCAGGAAGTGGACCTGGATGTCGGGCGAGGCCAGCCGCGGACTGGTCTTGAAGAACGCGCCCGCCGTGCCGGCCGCGATCGTCAGCCAGCCCTTCCGGAACAGCGCATAGCGCGCGCCGGCGAGCGTACGGCGGAGCGGATGATTGACGGTGTCGTTCAGCGTGATCTTCTGCGAGCAGCGCATCACGATGCGGACCTGCATGTGGTCCTGGAGATCGTGCCCGACACCCGGCGCGTCCAGCACGACGTCGATGCCGTGCTTGCGCAGCAGGTCGGCGGGTCCGACGCCGGAGAGCTGGAGCAGCTGCGGCGAGTTGTAGGCGCCGCTCGACAGCACGATCTCCTTGCGCGCACGGGCGCGGCGCACATTCGCGCCCTGACGGTATTCAACGCCGACCGCGCGGCGGCCCTCGAACAGCACACGCTGGCCAAGCGAGTCAGTTTCGATCTTGAGATTGCCGCGGGTCTTGGCGGGGCCGAGATAGGCCACCGCCGTCGAGGCGCGGCGGCCGTTGCGCGTCGTGGTCTGGAACAAGCCGACGCCTTCCTGTGTGGCGCCGTTGAAATCGGCGTTATAGGGCAAGCCGTTCTCGACCGCGGCGTCGATGAAAGCTTTCGACAGCGGATCGGTCACCACCATGTTGGACACCGGCAGCGGGCCGCCGCTGCCGTGGTATTGATCGGCGCCGCGTGACTGGTTCTCGGCTTTCTTGAAATAGGGCAGCACGTCGTCATAGCCCCAGCCGGCGTTGCCGCGCTGGCGCCATCTGTCGTAATCCTCGTGCTGGCCGCGGACATAGAGCAGGCCGTTGATCGAGCTCGATCCGCCCAGCGTCTTGCCGCGCGGCTGGAACACCTGGCGGCCCTTCAGCTCGGGCTCCGGCTCGGTCTGGTACATCCAGTTGACGGTCTTTTCCTTGAACAGCTTGCCGTAGCCGAGCGGCACGTGGATCCAGATGTTGGAATCCTTCGGGCCTGCCTCGAGCAGCAGCACGCTGTGCTTGCCGTTTGCCGACAGCCGGTTGGCGAGCACGCAGCCGGCAGAGCCGGCACCGACGATGATGTAGTCGAACTCAGGGTCGGAGGGCGTCAGGGAGGAAGTTGCGTTCATGCGCTACTGTTCTTCTTGTTGGTGTGGGCGTTTCCGTTCTCGTGACTTAGCACGATCATGCGGAGAGGCGCAGCGCCTCGACCAGCGACCTGAACGCACGGGCGTATTCCGCGCCCGCCCTTGCGATATCGGCGCGTCCGGCGCAGGCGACCGCGGCCTCCGTCACCGCGCCGAGCAGCAGCCGGGCCAGCGGCTCGACCGGCTGCCGCGCGATCAGGCCGGCCTCCATCGCCGCCGCAATCGCGCGCGGCAGCTTGCCGCCAAAATGCTTGGCGTCGATCTCCCGCCAGCGCTCCCAGCCGAGCACGGCCGGGCCGTCGCGCAGGATGATCTGGCCGGTCGGGCCCTTGGCGGTCGCGGCGAAATAGTGCTGGGTGCCGGCGACCATTGCGGCGAGCACGTCCTTCTCGGCACGGGCAGTGCTGTCGATCTCGGCGACGAGATCGCGCGAGACCTGGTCAAACACCGCTTCGAACACCGCCTCCTTGGTCTTGAAGTGATGATAGACCGCGCCCTTGGCGACGTCGGCGGCTTCGGCGATCTCGTCCATCGTCGTCGCGGCAAAGCCCTGCGTCCCGAACAGGCGGCGCGCCGCCGTCAGGATCGCCTCCGATGTCGCTGCCCGCCGCTCCGCCTGTTTCGCCATCTGTCTGCTGTAGTCGAAATGGATGAGAGCAGCCAGTTGACTTTTCGACCGCCGGTCGGTATTTACCGACTATCAGTCGGTTTTATTCGTGAGGTGCGCCATGCCGAGCCGTGACGTCGTCGAAGCTTTTGCCGAGCGATTGGAGGCCGGGGATTTCATCGGCGCGATCGAGCAGTTCTATACGCTTGAGGCCGCGACCTACGAGAACAACGCGGCACCAACGGTCGGCCGCGACAAGCTCGTCGCCAAGGAGCGCGGCGTGCTGGCGGCCTCCAGGGAGGTCAAGGCGGTCCGCATCGGGCCGAGCCTGATCGAGGGCGACCATGTCGCGACGCGCTGGAGCTTCAGCTTCACCAATGCGGAAGGCATCATCCGAACGTTGGATGAGATCGCATGGCAGACGTGGCGGGGCGATCAGTTGATCGAAGAACGGTTCTATTACGATCCGAAACAATTGGGGCGGTGATGCCCAAAGCACAGCTGTCATCGCCCGGCTTGACCGAGCGATCCAGTACTTGGCGATCCAGTACTTCGAGACAGGTGTGATTGGTCTGATAGGCCGCAACGTACTGGATGCGCCGCCCCAGTGCGCAGGTGCGCACAAGGCGGGGCATGACAGTGGAATTGGTGGCGGACACCGGGCTGCCATTACAACCGTAACGCGGGCCACCGCATTTGTATCGATTTGTTATCGATACTGCACAACGAACACGCAGAAGTGGTCGCGGTGATCGTCGCAAGCTCGGATAATTCATAGTTCGTCAAAGGTTTGCAGCGAATTCTCCGTATCGGGCCGGACAAACGGCCTATGCTGCTAGGCACTGGAATGCGGACTCAAACGACCAGCTATTTCGCGCGGCTGTTCGCCGGCGATCTGTCGGCCTTTGGCGGTCCCGTAACCGACGAAGCCGTCGCCGGCCATATCCGCGCCGAACAGATGTCGCTCGTGCTCGGCTATTCCGTCGGCATCATGCTGGCCAATGCCTGCAACGCCGGGGTGCTCGTCATCGCGCTGTGGCATTCGCCGGACTTGAAGCTGGCCTTGATCTGGGCCGCCATCGTGGCAAGCGCTGCGATCGCGTTCGGCCTGCAATCCCATGCCGCGCGCCGCATCACCAAACCGCAATTCGTCTCGCGCCGCGCCATGCATCGGCTGGTACGCAATGCCTTTCTCCTCGGCGCCGCCTGGGGCATCGTCCCGGTCGCGTTCTTCGCCGATGCTTCGACCGGCGGGCAGCTCGTCATCACCTGTCTTTGCTCGGGAATGCTGGCCGGCGGCGCGCTTGCCTTCGCCACGATCCCCATCGCGGCGATCGCATTCACGGCCCCGATCTTCGTCGGCATCGCGATCTGCCTCGGCAGGAATGGCGATCCGGCGTTTCTGCTGATCGCCTTCCTGGTGGTGGTCTACGGATCTGTGTTGCTGCGTAGCGTGTTCGTCAATTCGGTCTCGTTCGCACGGCGCGTGATGCGGCAGATCGAGGCCGAGCGTACGGTGCGGCAGGACCCGCTGACCCATCTGCCCAATCGCGTCGCCTTCAGCGAAACGCTCGATGCCGCCTTGAAGCGGCTCGCTCTGTCCGGCGAGGAGTTCGCGGTGCTGCTGCTCGATCTCGATCGTTTCAAGGAGGTCAACGACAAGTTCGGCCATCCCGCCGGCGACGAGTTTCTGGTCCAGATCGCAAGTCGCCTGCAACGTTGCACTCGCGCGGCCGAGCATGTCGCACGCATCGGCGGCGACGAGTTCGCGCTGGTGATGGCCAATCTGGCTCGGCCGGAGGATGCGCTCGAGATCGCCGAGCGCTTCATCGCGGCCTTCGACCAGCCATTCCAGATCGAGGGCCGCCAGATCGTCGGCGCGACCAGCGTCGGCATCGTGCTGGCGCCGCGCGACGGCAATACGCAGCTCGACGTCATGAAGAACGCCGACGCCGCGCTCTATCGGGCCAAGAAGGCCGGGCCGGGCACGGTCTGCTTCTTCGAGGAAGCCGACGACCGCTCGTCCCGCGACCGCAAGGCGCTTCAATCGGATCTGGAAGGCGCCATCGCCAGGGACGAGCTGTTCCTGGTGTTCCAGCCATTCCTCGATCTCGGCGGCAACCGCGTCACCGGCTTCGAAGCGCTGCTCCGCTGGCAGCATCCCCAGCGCGGGCTGGTGCCTCCGAGCGAGTTCATTCCGATCGCCGAGGAAACCGGGTTGATCCACGAGATCGGCGAATGGGTCGTCCGTCGCGCCTGCGCGACGGTTGCCGAGTGGCCCGAAGAGATCAGGGTCGCCGTGAATTTCTCGGCCGCACAGTTTCACAACAACGGCCTCCTCCAGATCATCGTGCAGGCGCTCGCGGACGCAAGGATCGCGCCACAGCGCCTCGAGATCGAGATCACGGAATCGATGCTGCTGTCGAAATACGGCTCGGCCGCGTCGGTCCTGAACGCGCTGCTGGAGCTCGGCGTCACGGTGGCTCTGGATGATTTCGGAACGGGCTTCTCCTCGCTGACCTATCTGCGCAAGCTGCCGTTCAGCCGCATCAAGATCGACCAGTCCTTCATCCGCGACATGCTGGTGCAGCCTGACTGCGCCGCGATCGTGAAGTCGGTGATTGGGCTCGCCCGCGACCTGCGCATCGGCGTGGTCGCCGAAGGTGTCGAGACCGCCGACCAGCTCGAATATCTGCGCCAGATCAGTTGCGACGAGGTCCAGGGTTATCTCATCAGCCGGCCGGTGTCGGCGGATGGCGTGCTGGCGCTGCTCGACCCGAAGAAGCTTCGGGCGACTTACGCGGCGTAGGTCCTCTGCGGCCATCCTTCGAGACGCCCGCCTTTGGCGGGCCCCTCAGGATGAGGTCTTTTTCCGCGGCGCGACTCTTAGCTCCTCATGGTGAGGAGCGCCGCTTGCGGCGCGTCTCGAACCATGCAGGCCGATAACCCTGCCTCAGACCGGATCCGCCCGCAGCAGCGTGTCCACGGTGATGGTGCCGCGGGCGCGCGAGACGCAGGCGCAGATCTTCTGGTTGCTCTCTTTCTGATGGTCGCTGAAGAAGACGTCGCGATGGTCGATCTCGCCGTCGACCTCGATCACATCGATGGCGCACAGGCCACATTCGCCGCGCTTGCAATCGTACATCACATCGTGGCCGTTCGCGTTGAGCACGTCCAGCATCGAGCGCTCGCGCGGGATTTCGAGTTCGACATCGGAGCCCTTCAGGCGCACGCGGAACGTTTCGGTCGGCAGCGTGCCGCTGGAACCGAAGGTCTCGTAGCGGAGATCGGGGAGCGGATGGCCGGCGCCGATCCAGGCGTGGCGCGCGGCATCCAGCATCCGCATCGGGCCGCAGAACAGCACCAGCGCGTCCTTGGGCACCGAGGCGAACAGGGCGTCGAGATCGAGTCGCTTGCCCTCATCGCTGGCGTGAACGACCAGGCGATCACCGAGCGTTGCGCCGAGATCGTCGAGATAGGCGGCCTCAGCGCGCGAGCGCACCGCATAATGCAGCGTCACATCGGCGCCGCGCCGCGCCAGCGCCTGCGCGGCGCCGAGGATCGGCGTGATGCCGATGCCGCCGGCGATCAGGCAGTAGTTTTGGCGCGCCCAGTCGACCGCCAGCAGCGAGGCGGGCGTCGTGATGTCGAGCCGTGCGCCCGGCTGCAATGACCACATATAGCGCGAGCCGCCGCGCGAATCCTCCGCGCGGCGCACCGCGATCCTCAAGCCCCGCGACGAGGCTTCCCCAACCAGCGAATAGGACCGCGTCTCGGGCAAGCCGTCGATGGTGACGCTGACGTTGATGTGGCTGCCGACCGGATAGGCGGCGCCGTCGAACTGCTCAGGACGAATCAGGAATTCGCGGATACCCGGCGCGAGATCGCGCGTCGAGACGAGCGTCGCCGGAATCCAGGTTTCGATGAAGCGCATGGCACTCCCCTCAATCAGTTGCGGTCTTGATCAGCGCAAGCGCCGGCAGCAGGTCGAGATGGGTCCGGTTGCGCAGCGCAAGCCGCAAATTGCGCACCGCGAGCCGCGCATGCTCGCGCATGACCGCCTCGGCGCGCGCGCCTTCGCGATTCTCGATCGCGTCGATCACGACGCGGTGGTGCTCCTGCCCGATGATCAGGATCTGCTGCGCCTCGGGCAGCGCCGACTGGGCCATCACGAAACCGCTCGGCGAGGCAAACGGCAGCGCCGAGGCGCGGTCGATCTGCCGGATCAAGGGCGGGCTGCGCGACAATTCCGTGAGCAGCGCGTGGAAGCGTGCATTCAGCGTGACATAGGACGAGAACGCATCGACCGAGATAGGGACCTGGCGCAGCAACTCGTCGATCGCGGAAAGACATTCCTTCAATGGCTCGAGCTCGCGCGCGGAAACGCCGCGCTCGGCGGCAAAGCGCGCGGCGAGCCCCTCCAGCGTGCCGCGCAGCTCGATGGAATCGGAGATGTCGCGCTCCGAAAACGCCTTCACCATGAAGCCGCCGGAGGGAATCGCCTCCAGCAGGCCCTCCTCCTCCAGCCGCACCAGCGCCATGCGCACCGGGGTGCGCGATGCGCCGGTCGTCTCCACCGCCTGGAGCTCGGAGATGCGCTCGCCCGGGCGCAGCGAGCCCGACAGGAGCTGGTCGCGCAGCGCGAGCTGCGCTTTCACGGTCTGCGAGACGGAGCGGTCGACCTCACGCTCGGCCATATCGCTACTCCGCGGCCTGGAGGTGCTGCGGCGGGTTTTCCTTCGCCACCATCTTGTCGATCAGCTTGCGCGTCCACATCGCGCCGGCGTCGATGTTGAGATTGTAGAAGATGCGATCGGGGTTCTCGTCCATCGCGCGCTGCTGCGCTTCGAGGATCAGCTCGTCCTCGTGGAAGATGCCGGAGACGCCCTCGCGGATCTCGGTGGTGATGCGCTGCTCGCCGATCTGATAGTTGCGCACGAACGCCCAGAAATAGTGGCAGGTCTTCTCGGTCTCCGGCGTGATGGTGTTGAGCACGAAGCCGTTGACGCCCTGCGAGCGGTCGCCTTCGGGCGCGCCGGTGCCGGTCGGTGCCACGCCGACGTCGATGGCAATCGTGCACGGCGCCTCGAAGCGGATGATCTGCCAGCGGTCGACGAGGCCTGATTTGCCGAGCTGCTTGGCCCAGAACGGCGGCGCCTCGATGCCGCGCATCCAGCGCGTCACCGTCACCGTCTTCTCGCCATGGGTGACATCAAACGGCGCCTCTGCAACCGCCTCGTTGCCGATGGACGAGCCGTGCACGAAAGTCTCGTGGGTGAGGTCCATGAGATTGTCGAGCACGAGGCGGTAGTCGCAATTGACGCGGATAGTCTTGCCGTCGCCGGCCCAGGCCGGGTCGTGATTCCAGTGCATGTCGGGCACCAGCGCGGGATCGGCCAGCGCGGGATCGCCCATCCAGAGCCAGATGTAGCGGTGACGCTCGACCACGGGATAGGCGCGCACGCAGGCCGACGGGTTGATGGTCTCCTGCGAGGGCATGAAGGTGCAGCGCCCCTGCGCATTGTATTTCAGGCCGTGATAGCCGCAGACGACGGTGTCGCCTTCGAGCCGGCCCTTGGACAGCGGCACCAGGCGGTGCCAGCAGGCATCCTCCAGCGCGGCCACCGAGCCATCGGCCTTGCGATACATCACGACGTGCTTGCCGCAGATCGTCCGCGGCAGCAGCGCCGGCTTCACGTCGGCATCCCAGGCGGCGACGTACCACGCGTTCATCGGGAAGGGCTTTGTCATCGGTCTCACTCCCAAGGGTTCTGAATACTTAATGTATACAATAGCGGGGACACAGAACGATTCAAGGCCAAAATGCCTCTACCTAATTACCAATACTTCCATTTGTGTATACATACTGAGATCGATGTCATTCCCCGCGAAAGCGGGGAATCCAGTACTCCGCGGCGGTCTTGGTTCAGACAATTCCGCCGCGGAGTACTGGATCGCCCGCCTGCGCGGGCGATGACACCGTGTGGTACGGCGAGGCCTTCCCTTGGTCGCGAAGGCGGCACGGCCCTTCGGCTTGGCGCATTACGCCCCGAACACCTTCGCCAGCCCCGCCTGAGCCTCGTCCTGAATCCGCTTCAGGTGCTCCGTGCTCCTAAAACTCTCCGCGTAGATCTTGTAGACGTCCTCGGTGCCCGACGGCCTGGCGGCGAACCAGCCGAAATCGGTTTCGACCTTGATGCCGCCGAACGGCTGGCCGTTGCCGGGCGCCTTGCTCAGCGTGGCGCGGACGGGATCGCCGGCGAGATCCTTCAGGCCGAGCTGCTCGGGCGTGACGGACTTCAGGATGTTCTTCTGCGGCGTGGTCGCGGCGACGTCGATGCGCGCGTAATGGGGCACGCCGAGCTCGGCGGTGAGGTCGTTGAAGAGCTGGCTGGGATCGCGGCCGGTCTTCGCCATGATCTCGGCGGCGAGCAGGCCGAGGATGATGCCGTCCTTGTCGGTGGTCCACACCGCGCCGTCACGGCGCAGGAACGAGGCCCCTGCACTCTCCTCGCCGCCGAAGCCGAAGCCGCCCGTGAGGAGGCCATCGACGAACCATTTGAAGCCGACCGGCGTCTCGACCAGCTTGCGGCCGAGTTTCTTCGCGACGCGGTCGATGATCGAGCTCGACACCACGGTCTTGCCGATCGCGGCGTCCTTGCCCCAGTTCGGCCGATGCGCGAACAGGTAGGAAATCGCGGTCGCAAGATAATGGTTCGGATTCATCAAGCCGCCGGTGCGCGTGACGATGCCGTGGCGGTCCGCGTCGGTGTCGTTGGCAAAAGCGACGTCGAAGCGGTCGCGCATCGCGATCAGGCTCGCCATCGCATAAGGCGAGGAGCAGTCCATGCGGATCTTGCCGTCCCAGTCCACCGTCATGAAGCGGAAAGTCGGGTCGATCGCCTCGTTCACCACGGTCGCCTTCAGGCCGTAGCGCTCGATGATCGGATGCCAGTAATGCACGGCGGCGCCGCCGAGCGGATCGATGCCGATATTGATGCCGGCGGATTTGACGAGATCGAGATCGACCACGTCGCCGAGATCGGCAACGTAGGGCGTGATGAAGTCGTAGGCGTGGACGTTCGCAGATTTGCGCGCCCTGGCGTAGTCGATGCGCTTCACGCCCTTGAGGCCATCGGCGAGATAGGCATTGGCGCGTTTCTCGACCACGGAGGTCGCGTCGGTGTCGGCCGGCCCGCCATGCGGCGGATTGTATTTGTAGCCGCCGTCCTCAGGCGGATTGTGAGAGGGCGTGACGACGACGCCGTCGGCGAGGCCTGACGTGCGGCCCTTGTTGTAGGTCAGGATCGCGTGGGAGATCACCGGCGTCGGCGTGTAGCCGCCGTCCTTGTCGATCATGATGTCGACGCCGTTGGCCGCGAACACCTCGACGGCGCTGACCAGCGCCGGCTCGGCCAGCGCATGAGTGTCGATGCCGATAAAGAGCGGACCGGTCAGCCCCTTCTCCCGTCGGTAATCACAGATTGCCTGCGTCGTCGCGAGGATATGGCCCTCGTTGAAGCTGTTCTTGAACGAGGTGCCGCGATGGCCGGAGGTGCCGAACGCCACCCGCTGCGCGGGATCCGCGACATCTGGCTTGCCGGCGAAATAGGCCGTCACCAGCCGCGGAACGTTGGTGAGCGCGTCCGGCGAAGCCTGCTTGCCCGCCGCGGGATGAACATCAGCCACTGGATATACCTCGTCCTGTCGTAGAGATTGCGCAATACCATAGCATCGGCCAAGCCCCCGCCAAGAGCACAACACACGCGATGGGGCGGCCGTTCCTGAGATCATGCTATGGTCTTTCGATCGGGGCTTTTCGAGTCGGGGCATGACGCTGTTTCAGAGGCTCTTGGTTGTTCTGATTGCCTGGCTTGCAACGGCTGGCATCGTGCCCAATGCGATGGCCGCGGAGTTCTACACCGAGGACCTGCGCATCCCGACGGCCGAGGCCGGACCACAGGGACTGGAGGCGTTCCTGGTTCGGCCGGCCGGGACGAAGCGCTATCCGCTGGCGCTGCTCAGCCACGGCTCGCCGCGCAGTTTCGACGACCGCGCGACGATGTCCGCGCACAAATATTACGGCATCGCTCTGGAATATGCCCGGCGCGGCTTTGCCGCGCTGATCGTGATGCGGCGCGGCTACGGCACCTCGCCCGGCGGGCGCGTCGACAGCGTCAGAGGTTGCGCCAATGCCGCCTACCTGCCGGCGGCGGCGGTCGCGGTCGCGGATTTGCGCGCGGCGATCGAGGCGATGGCGCGCCGAAGCGACGTGACGACATCAGGCATGATCGCGGCCGGCCATTCCGCCGGCGGACTCGCCACCGTCGCGTTGACCGCGCAGGCCCCCGCGGGTCTCGTCGCCGCGATCAGCTTTGCCGGCGGGCGCGGCTCGCGCGACGACGACGACGTCTGCAATCCCGACGGGCTGGTTGAGGCCTTCGCCACGTTCGGCAAAACCTCGCGCGCGCCGATGCTGTGGGTCTATGCCACCAACGATTCGTACTTCGGTCCCGAACTGGCGCGCCGCTTCCATGACGGATTTCGCGCCAGTGGCGGCATCGCGAAATTCATCGCGGCGCCGCCTTACGGCGACGATGGCCACTATCTCTATTCGGTCGTGGGCCGCCCGCAATGGACGCCGTATCTCGACGCCTTCCTGCGCGAGCGAGGTCTCGGCCACGATATCCTGAGCCCGCCCGATCCGCTGCCGCCGCCGGCCCAGCTCAACGAGGCCGCGCGCGCCGAATTCTCGCGCTATCTCGCCAGCACGATGCCGCACAAGGCTTTTGCGGTGTCGCCGAACGGTGGTTACGGCTGGCGCTCGGGGCGCGCGACGGCCGACGACGCCCAGCGCGATTCACTCGGCGCCTGCATGAAATGGTCGCCCAGCTGCACGCTCTATGCGGTCGACGACAAATTGGCCGGGGCTGCGCCAAGCATATCGACAGACCAGAGCGCCCGCGCGCGATAAGGCGCGAGGGCGATCGGATCTTTCGCCAGGCGAAGCTAAAGCCGCTCGCTGAGCGCGAGCTTGTAGCCGACGCCGGTGACGGTGGTGATGACAGGCGTGCCGCTGCCGACGAGCTTGCGGCGCAGCCGCGCCACCAACGCATCGACAGTGCGGATGTCGACCTCGGCCTGGCGGTTGCTGACGACCTCGATCAGATAGTCGCGGCTGAGCGGCCTGCCGTCGGCACCGACGAGCGCCGCGAGCAGGTCGAATTCGGCGCGCGTCAGCGCCACCGGCTTGCCGTCGCTGCCAAGCAGCTCGCGCCGCGTCAGGTCGATGATCCAATCGCCGAAGGCGATCGAATTGTGGCTGCGCGCGGCCTTGCGGTCGATCGAGCGCCGCCGCAGCACGCTGCGCGCGCGAGCGAGCAGGTCGCGCAAATTGATCGGCTTGGTGACGTAATGGTCGCCCGCGACCTCGAGGCCGAGGATGCGATCGACGTCGGTGTCGCGGCGCGTCACGAAGATGATGCCCGCGTTGCTGGTCGCCTGGATCTCCTTGGCGAGATCGAAGCCGTCGCCATCAGGCAGCTGCACGTCGAGGAAGACGAGATCGGTCCGCGCCCGCAGCGCCTGGCGGCATTCCGCGCAGGAGCCGGCGCCGACCACGTCGAAATTGTTCTCGCTGAAATAACCGACCAGCATCGTCCGCGTCACCGGATCGTCCTCGACGACGATCAGCCGCTCGCGGCCAGCGACACGCAATTCCTGAAGTGCGGCATCAGCCACGATGTTGGATGTCCTGTGTGCCTGCGGGCCGGCCTGAAAATTCAAGTCGTCGCGCAATGCGATGTCCTGTGAACGAACATTCACGACTATTCGAGCCCCCGAAATTGCCTGCCAGAATACTAGGCGTGTTGTGACGCCCAAACAATAATGGCCACGATCTTGACGCATTAAGTATGAATTAGCCCACAATTCTCATACCGCGCATCATGTGCGGGCCCCTGCAGGCACAAGCGGCAGTTGTGCGAAAACGTAGCGCTGCCCCCCTTGGCGCACGGCAGCTTGCCCCGCCAAGAGCTTCAAACCTACTGTGCGCCCCGAAAAGTCTGCACCAGGAGGTGGCGCCATGGAAGTCATACTGCTCGGCACCGGCGGCCCGCGCCCGGACCCGCGCCGCATGGCGACGACCACGCTGATCAGGCTCGGCGAGGAAAACATCCTGATCGACGCAGGCCGCGGCGTCATGGTGCAGCTCAGCAAGGCCAACGTGCCGCTCGGCTCCATCAACACGGTCTTTCTCACCCATCACCATTTCGACCACATCGGCGACCTCTACGACGTGATGCTCAATTCATGGCTGCATGGGCGCAAGGACGATCTGCGCATCTATGGACCGCCGGATACCGAACGGCTCGTCAGTACGCTGGTCACGCAGGTCTACGACAAGGACATCACCTGGCGCGATCAGGGCGAGCCGAGCTTCGGCGGCTGGAAACCGGTCGTCGCGACCGACATTATACCGGGCCCCGTTCTCGACACCGGGCGCTGGAAGATCAGCGCCGAGCTCGTCTCGCATGGCGACGGTCTCGACATGTCGCCGGCCTTCCTCGCGCGCTGGATGTGTCTCGGCTATCGCTTCGAGGCCGAGGGCAAGGTCATCGCGATTTCCGGCGACACAGTGCCCTGCCCCGGTCTCGAGCGGTTGGCTGAGGGAGCCGACCTGCTGGTCCAGTGCTGCTTTCTCGCCACGCCGGAGATCAACAACGAGCACCTGCGACGGCTTGCGAAATTCACGATCGCCTGCGGCGATACGGTCGGCAAGGTCGCGGCCAAGGCCGGCGTCAAGAAGCTCGCGCTGACCCATCACCGGCCTCGCACCGACGATTCCATGCTGAACGCGCTGCTTGCGGACGTCAGGCGGGACTACTCGGGTCCTGTCGTGCTCGGCGAGGACCTCACGCGGATCGAGGTCTGAGAACTTGAGATGCGCGACGGCCGTCCGGCCTCAGGACGATCCAACCTCGATCCGGAACGACAAAAGCTCTTCTGCGCCGGCTGCGATGTGCATCAGGCCCGGCTTGTCGCTGAACTCGCCATCGAAGCCGGCGGGACTGGCATAGCCGCGCCAGGGCTCGATGCAGAGGAACGGCGCGCCCGATGGTTTCGACCAGACGCCAAGCTCGCGAAATCCGCGCCATGACATTTTCAACCACGGCCCGGTGGACGCACCCTGCTCCGCGGCATAGCGGACCGAATTGCTCGCGATCCGATCGAAGATGATTGCGTCGTCGACGAACAGGGATTCGGACAAGGGCAGCACTGTGCCGTTCACGGGGCTTGGCTCCGTTGCCGGGCGCAGCAAGCCACCGTCGAGACGGCGGACGGGAGATGGCTCTGCGCTCGCGAAGCTCATCGCGTAGCTCTCCTTCGTCAGCCCCGGTTGGAGCGGCCAGTTGAAAGCGGGATGGCCGCCGAGCGAGGCCGGCAATGTCTCCTTGCCGGTGTTCGCGATCGTGAGTGAAAGATCGAGACCGGATTCATCGAGCGTATAGCTTGCCGTCAGGCGGAACGCGAACGGGTAGAGCGCGCGCGTCGTCTCGCTGTCTTCGAGCACCAGGACACAGCGACTTTCACCACGTTCCGCCCACGCAAAGCGGCTGTCACGCGCGAAGCCGTGCTGAGTCATCCGGTAGGTTCTGCCCCGGTGCCGCAATTCGTCATTGGCGAGACGCCCGACGATCGGAAACAGCAGCGGCGCATGCCGCGGCCAGGCCGCCTCCGCCTGCCAGACGAACTCGACGCCGGCATCGCTCGCCAGCGAACACATCTCGGCGCCTTGCGCCTTGATGGTCGCGGTGAGCCCGCCGCTGCGGATCGTGTGCGTGTCGTCGGTCATGACCGTCCTCATCGCGAAACCGAGGCTGACGAGCGAAGTGCCGCCGCCTCGTGCGAACAGAGCATAGCCCATCGGCGAAGGTTTCGCCCGCCCGTGGTGGGGCGAGCGAAGCTCAGCTCCGCATTGCCGTGCCAGGGCTTACCTGGCAGGCTAGCCTGTCAAGCTTGGGACGACCGTCCGACGCTCTCGTAGGTGAAGCCGGCCGCAGCCATGTCCTCGGGGCGGTAGATGTTGCGGAGGTCGACGACGACGGG
>NZ_JAFCKJ010000010.1 GCF_018130465.1 Bradyrhizobium canariense | reverse complement strand
GCACGGCATAAGCCGTCCAACCACTGCGCAGGGAAGGCCGTGTGTTAGGCTACACCTGTATGCTGCTGTGCGGTTTTTCTGCGTGTGCTTTTGCGCAGCGGACCGCGGGTGCCAGCCGGCACCCGGCCTTCCCTGCGCCCTCTTGGCTTTGAGAGGGTGGAGCGGCGAAGCAAAACTCGGGCGAAACGCGCCGCGAGAACGCGGCCGTGCGTCCGCCCGCCTCAAGATTCCTGTTGTTCGTCGACTCCGGCGCCTCTAGCATCACGCCAAAACACGCGTCGAGGAGAGTTGCACCGGGAGGACATGATGCGCTGCATTCGTGCATTGCTGGTCGTTGCGTGCGCGCTCGGTTCGCTGCCGGTCCTGTTGGGGACGCCGGGCGTTGCGCAGGGTCTTCCGCAAAACATTCCGAGGAAGGACCTGCTGATCCTGGAAAACCCGGAAGGAACCGTCAAGAACGCAGGCTGGTTCAACATCTGGGCGATCAATGCCGGATCGCAGTCCAACGGACTGCAACAGGTCGCGCTCGACACGCTCTGGTACATCGATCCCGAGAGCGGCCTTGACGGCGTCTGGGACAATTCGCTGGCAGCCGACAAGCCGCAATACAACGCCGACTTCACCGAAATGACGGTCAAGCTCCGCAGCGGCATCTTCTGGAGCGACGACGTCGAATTCACCGCCGACGACGTCGTTGCGACGGTGACGACACAGATCAAGAATCCGGCCATGCGCTTCAGCGCGGTGCTGGCGAGCAACGTGGCATCTGTTGATGCGCCTGATGCTCACACGGTCGTTTTCAAGCTGAAGAAACCCAATTCACGCTTCCACGCCAATTTCACCGTGCGCTGGGGCGCGGTGTGGATCCTGCCCAAGCATGTGTTCGACAAGGTGGACGACCCGGCCAAATTCGACTTCAACAAGCCGGTCTCTCTAAGCGCCTATGTCCTGCACAGCTATGATCCGGACGGCAAGTGGTACATTTGGCAGCTTCGCGAGGATTGGCAGCGCACCACGCTTGCGCGCTTCGGCAAGCCGGGTCCGAAATATCTCGCTTATGTCGACCCCGGACCGCCCGAGAAGCGGGTGATCGCGCAGCTCAACCACGAGCTCGACGTGATCCACGATATCGCGCCGGAAGGCATGTTTGCCCTGGCCAGACAGAGCAAGTCGACGCGGGCCTGGTTCAAGGGCTTTCCCTATGGCCATCCGGATCCGACGCTTCCCGCCGTGATCTTCAATACCCAGAACGAGAATTTCAAGAACCCCGACGTGCGATGGGCGCTGGCGCTGTTGATCGACATCAAGGCCGTGGCGATGGCGGCCTATCGCGGCGCCGCCACCATATCGGCGATCGGGGTGCCGCCGACCGGAGCCCATCCGGCAACCTATCATGGGCCGATGGAAGAATGGCTTGGGGCATTCGAGATCGATACCGGCAAGCGCAGGATCAAGCCGTATGACCCGACGATCGGCAAGCAGATTGCCGAGATGCTGCGGCCATCCATGGGCGAGCAGATTCCCTCGGCGCCTGCGGACATCGCCAGGGCCTTCGGCACGGGCTGGTGGAAGACCGATCCACAGGCAGCGCAGGAGCTGCTCGAGAAGGCCGGTTTCAGCAAGCGAGGTGGTGCGTGGATCACGCCGGACGGGAAGCCCTTCAGCGTCCGCATCATGGTGGAAGGCGACCTGCGGCCGGTGATGACCCGCGCCGGGACGATGATCGTCCAGCTATGGAAGCAGGCGGGCATCGATGCCAGGATCGACGTCGCGCAGGGGACGCTGCCGACGCGACGGGCGGCCGGCGATTTCGACACCTTCATCGGCTGGAGCGTCGAGACCTGGGGCGGCCACCAGGACCTGTCCTACTTCCTCGACAGCTGGCATTCGCAGTTCGTCGCCGAGCCGGGCAAACCGCAGCCGCTGCGCAACTGGCAGCGCTGGTCCAACCCGGCCCTCGACAAGATCGTCGAGGAGATCCGGACGGTCGGCTTCGACGATCCCAAATCGATCGAGCTTGGCAAGGACTACGTCAAGCTCGCCGTGAAGGAGATGCCCACCATCCCGCTGATGGCCTACAATGTCTTCACCGCAATGGATCAGACTTATTGGACCGGCTTTCCGACCTCGGAGAATCCCTACACCAACCCGGTGCCGAACTGGGGCAATTCGCGCTACATGTTCGTCAGGCTGAAGCCGGTCAATTAGAACGCGATGACACAAGCGCGATCGTATCTTCCGCACCTGCCTGAACGATGTCGGGCACCCCCGGTGCTGCCATGAGCGGATATCTCGCCTATGTCGGCCGGCGGCTCGGACAGTTTCTGCTCGTGGTCTTCATCGGCATCAACATCGCATATGTCGTTACCCATGCTTCGCCGATTGATCCCGTCGAGCAGTCGATCTCGGCGGTGACCTCCTACGGCAACACCGCGCCGGCCGCGATCGAGCAGATGCGCAATTCCTTGCGCGAGCTCTATGGTCTCGGCGGTACGCCCGTCGAGCAATATCTCCAGTTCTGGAAGCGGATCCTGCGCGCCGATTTCGGTCCTTCGATGTCGGCATTTCCAACACCCGTCGGAACCCTCATCGCACGCGCATTGCCCTGGACCGTGGGACTCCTTGCGGTTTCGACCATCGTCGCCTGGGGGCTTGGAAACCTGCTCGGTGGACTTGCAGGCTACTACCGGCAGAGTCAGGGTCTGAAGCTGATGGGAGTGGTCGCGATGGGGCTGCATCCGATCCCGTACTACATTCTGGCAATGCTGTTGCTGATCGTGTTCGGATTCCTTTGGCCGGTGCTTCCGATCTCCGGCGGATCGGCGATGAATCTGCCCCAGACGTTGACGCCCGAATTCGTTCTGAGCGTGCTGCAGCACGCGATCCTGCCCGCGCTCTCGCTGATTCTGATCGGCGTGGGCAGCTGGTTCCTTGGCATGCGCTCCCTGGTGTCCCATGTCGTGGCCGAGGACTTCGTCGTCTATGCCGAGCTCGCCGGCGTGAGGCCCCGGCGCATCCTGACATCCTACGTGATGCGCAATGCGCTCGTGCCGCAGGTGACGGGGCTCGCCATGTCGCTGGGCGGAATCTTCAACGGCGCCGTGATCACCGAAAAGGTGTTCGGCTATCCCGGTCTTGGTTCGCTCCTGGTCGACGCCGTCTATGCCGGAGACTACGGGCTTGTCCTCGGCGTCACCACCATCTCGATCCTCGGCGTGTCGATCGGCGTGCTCGCCATCGATCTCCTGTATCCGCTGCTCGACCCGCGGGTGAAGATCAGCTGATGGCCATGCTCCTGCGCGACCTGCTGCGCCACAGCACCGAATTCCGGATCGGGGCGGTGCTGGTTGCCTTCGTTCTGTTGCTGTCCGTGCTGGCGAGCTTCTCGCCCTATGCGCCGGAGAGCGTGTATGTGGTCCCGCCCGATCTGCCGCCATCGCTGGTCTACTGGTTCGGCACGACATCGCGTGGCCAGGACGTGTTCTGGCAATTGAGCTTCGCCATCCGGAACACGCTGATGTTCGGATGCACTGTCGCCCTGGTCAGCCGCCTGATCGCGCTCGTGGTCGGGCTCGTCAGCGGCTACAAGGGAGGCTGGATCGATCGCGCCCTGATGTCGGTGAACGATAGCTTCATCGTCATTCCCCTGCTGCCGATCCTGGTGCTGTTCTATTTCATGATGCGCGACCGCATCTCCTGGCTGATGCTGGCCCTGATCATGGCCTGTTTCGGCTGGGCCTACGACGCGCGGCTGATCCGTTCTGTGGTCATGAGCCTGAAGGCGCGCGAATTCACACAGACCGGCCTGTTCTCCGGGATGAGCACGTGGGAAGTCCTGACCGAGGAGCATCTGCCCTATGTCATGCCGGTCGTGTTCTCTACGACCATGAACAACATGGTGTGGTCGATCGGGCTCGAGGTGACGCTCGCGGTGCTCGGCTTTACCGACATCAACACGCCGACGATCGGCGGCATGATCTATTGGGCCAACCAGCACACGGCCATGGTGGCCGGAATCTGGTGGTGGATCGCCTTTCCCACCGTCACGGTGATCATGGCGTTCATCGGGCTCTTCCTGCTCGCGGTATCGGCGAACGCCTACATCGATCCGCGAAGTCGCCTCTGGGGTATCGGAGGGGCCTCGTGATGCACGCCAACACCGAGCAGCCGCTTCCGCGCCAGGAGCAGCCAATTCTCCGGGTGCGCGACCTGCACGCCCAATACCGGACCAGCCCTTTCGGTGTCGGACGCGGCGTCAAGGCCGTCGACGGAGTGAGCTTCGCGGTTCGCCGTGGCGAGGTCTACGGGCTTGCCGGAGAATCCAGTTCCGGAAAGACCACGCTGATCAAGAGCATTGCAGGCGCGATCAGACCGCCGCTCGAGATCGTGGGCGGCAGCGTGGAGTTCGCGTTCCTGCCCGGCTATGGCGGACTCCAGCGCGCGCCGCGAGCGGACGTGGCGCGGATCCGCTGGCGGAATCTGTCCTACATCATGCAGGGATCGATGAGCGTGCTGAACCCGGTCCGCCGGGTCGGATCGGCGTTCGTCGATTTCGCATATCCGCATATCGGCGGCAGCCGAAAGCAGTTTGAGCGGCAGGTGATCGCCCATCTGGAGCGCGTGAGGCTGGACGCTTCGGTGCTGGCTGCCTTTCCGCATGAGCTGTCCGGGGGCATGCGTCAACGCGCCACGCTTGCCCTCGCAACGATTTGCCGCCCTGATTTCATCATTGCCGACGAGCCCACGACCGCACTGGATGTGGTGGTGCAGAAGGAGGTGCTCGGCATGATGCGTGGCATTCAGCGGGAGACCGGCTCGTCGGTCCTGTTCGTCACCCATGATATGGGCGTGCATGCGCACGTCACCGATCGCCTCGCCATCATGTATGCCGGGCGCCTTGTCGAAGAGGCCGCAACCGCGCGGATTTTCCGGAAGCCGCTGCACCCTTATACCAGGCATCTCATTTCCAGCCTTCCGCGCATCGGGGATGACGCGCCTCGCGAGGGACTTGGCGGATCCCCGCCAAATCTCGCCGATCCCCCGTCCGGATGCCGCTTCCATCCGCGCTGCCCGCTCGCAACCGAAATCTGCAGGCGTGAGGTCCCAGCCATGCTGGAGGCCGACGACGGGCATCGCGTTGCCTGCTTTGCCGTCGACCAGGGTGGCCGGGCATGAACGATCTGCTGCTCGACATCTCCGAGGTCAGCAAGTCCTTCGTCCGGGGAGGGCTGTTGTCGAGACAGAAGATTGCGGCTGTGAACCAGGTGAGCTTCCAGCTTGCCGCCCGGCGACCGGAGATCCTGGCGATCATCGGCGAATCCGGCAGCGGCAAGACGACGCTTGCGCGGATGATCCTGAATCTGGAAACGCCGACCAGCGGCAAGCTGGTGCTCGACGGCATCGACCTAGCCGGCATCAGCGGCAGCGCCGGTCGTATGGCCTTCATGCGCAAGGTGCAGCCGATCTTTCAGAATCCCTTCGAATCCTTCAACCCGCTGAAGCGGCTCGATCGATATCTGTTCATGACGCGGCGCCGGTTCTCCGGTGCGGCCGGCGAACCGGCAGCCGAAGCGGTGGTTGATGACGCGCTGCACAAGGTCGGCCTCTCGCTGAGGGAGGTGCGCGATCGATACCCGCATGAGCTGTCCGGCGGACAGCTTCAAAGGGTCGCAATCGCCCGCGCAATGCTCGCCCAGCCAAAATTGATTGTCGCCGATGAGCCGGTGTCCATGATCGATGCGTCGCTGCGCATATCCATCGTCAACCTGTTCAGGAGGCTGCGGGACGATCTTGGGATATCCATCGTCTACGTCACGCATGATCTGGCGACTGCCTACTACATCAGCGACCGAATCATGATCATGCAAAAAGGTCGCGTCGTCGAAAGTGGCGATGCGCGAGCGGTGCTGAAGGCGCCGCAGCATCCCTATACGCGCCAGCTGCGCGACGCCGTGCTATTGCCTGAGGTCGCCGACGCTGCTCCAGACCCGTCTCTCAGCATCAACGAGCTCATCAGCCCCGGGGCACCCGAGAGAAGACCATGAGGAAAGCCAGAGTTCTGATCGACCGCGACTTCACCATCGGTCACACCGATCCTCGTCTGTTCGGTGCGTTCGTCGAACATTTGGGTCGATGCGTCTATGGCGGCATTTACGAGCCCGGCCATCCGACCGCGGACGAGAAGGGTTTTCGAAAGGACGTGCTCGCGCTGGTGAAGGAGCTCGGTCCGACGCTGATCCGATATCCCGGCGGCAATTTCGTCTCAGGATACAATTGGGAGGACGGCGTTGGTCCGCCGAAGACGCGACCGGTGCGGCTGGACCTTGCCTGGTTCAGCACGGAACCGAACAGCTTCGGCACTAATGAATTCATGGACTGGTGCGGGGCTGCCGCCGTCGAGCCGATGATGGCGGTCAATCTCGGCACCCGCGGCGGCGATGCTGCGCGTAACCTGGTCGAATATTGCAACCATCCGGGCGGAACGGCCTGGTCGGACCTGCGTCGCGCACACGGCTGGGATAGGCCGCACGACATCAAGCTGTGGTGCCTCGGCAACGAAATGGACGGACCCTGGCAGATGGAGCACAAGAGCGCCGCTGCCTATGGCGCGGTCGCGAGCGAAACGGCGAAGATGATGCGATGGGTGGATCCGACCATCGAGCTTGCGGCATGCGGTTCGTCGGGGCGCAACATGCCGACATTCGGCCAGTGGGAGGATACTGTCCTCGAGCACACCTTCGATCACGTCGACTACATTTCGCTCCATACCTATCTCAACAACTACAGACAGGACACGGCCTCGTTTCTCGCGAGCGCCGACCTGATGGACAGGTTCATCGACGAGGTCGTCGCTTTGGCCGATGCGGTTGCGGCCAAGCGGCGCTCCAGCAAGCGTCTCATGTTGAGCTTCGACGAATGGAACGTCTGGTATCGAACGCGCCGCAGCCGCGCCGATCGGGTGAAGGAGGGCTGGCCGGTGGCACCGCCAATCCTCGAGGAGATGTATACGATGGAGGACGCACTCGCCTTCGGCGGCGCCTGCATTTCCCTGCTCAATCACGCCGATCGGGTCAAGGTCGCCTGCCTTGCGCAACTCGTCAACGTCATCGCACCGATCATGACCGAGACGGGCGGGGGCGCGTGGCGCCAGACCATCTTCTTCCCGTTCGCGCATATGAGCCGGTTCGGCCGCGGCAGCGTTCTGCGCACGCAGGTCGAGTCGGAGACCTACGATTCATCCTACTACGATCCCCGCGGTACCCAGGAGCAGACCTTTCCGGTGCCGAACGTGCCGTATCTCAAGATCGCGGCAGTTGCGCAAGACGGCGGCGGCCTCTCGCTCTTCCTGCTCAATCGGGATCTGGAGCAGGAGATGGAGGTGAGCGTCGCGGCCAGGAGTTTCGGCCGGCTCACGGTCGGCGAGCGGCTTGAACTCCGGCACGATGATCTCACGGCAACGAATTCCAAGGACGCGCCGGGCGAGATCAAGCCGGTGCCGCTGCAGGGGGTGACCTTCGACGGCGAACGGTTGCAGGCGACGCTCAAGCCGGCGTCGTGGAACGTGATCCATCTGCGGGCAAACTGAGGAAGGGGAGCGGCACGCTGTGAAAGCGGGCAGAAGGGAGCGCCGATCGCCGAGGCAATCAGCTCGGGACCTCGCGACGCGCACGCGAGTCGAGAACCTGACGAATCGAACGCGCCAGGTCCGCCGGCCGGTAGGGTTTGCTCAGCAAGGTGATGCCGGGGTCCAGCCGGCCGTCATGCATCATGGCGGCTTCCGGATACCCGGACATGTAGAGCACCGGCACGCCGGGCCGCTGCCGGGTGACGGTCTCGGCCAGTTCGCGCCCGTTCATTCCGCCGGGCATCACGACGTCGGTGAAGAGCAGGTCAAACGCCACACCCTGGTTCACCAGAACGAGTGCATCGGGACCATTGGCGGCGGCGATCGTGCGATAGCCGAAGCTCTTGAGCTGCGCCACGACGTAGTTGCGCACCAACTCGTCATCCTCGACCACGAGGATGGTCTCGCTCCCGCGTTGCAGTTCGCTCTTCGGCGCAGCCTGCGAAACTGCCGCGGCCTGAACCGAGCGCGGCAGATACAGACTGATCGTCGTTCCGCGCCCTTCCTCACTGTCGATCCTGATATGACCGCCGGATTGCTTGATGAAGCCGTAGACCATGCTCAATCCGAGGCCCGTGCCCTTGCCAAGCTCCTTGGTGGTGAAGAAGGGCTCGAAGATCTTGTCCCGGATCGCGAGCGGAATGCCGGTGCCGGTGTCGCTGACGGTGACCAGGACGAAGTCGCCGAGAAGCCCCTCCGGTCCGGAATTGTTCGCGTCGAAATTCGCATTCGTGGTGCCGAAGATTATCTTGCCTCCGCCCGGCATCGCGTCACGGGCGTTCACCGCCAGATTGATCAAGGCGGTCGAAAGCTGACTCGGGTCGATCAGGGCGTGCCATCCATCGGCTTGCAGCGTCGCGCCGATCTCGACATGTTCGCCGAGCGTCGGCCGCAGCAGCTTGGCGGTATCGACAATGAGGTTGTTGACGTCGATGTCGCGCGGTTGCAGGGGCTGTTTGCGGGCGAACGCCAGCAGTTGCATCGTCAGATCGGCCCCGCGCGTGGCGGCCCCGTCGATCATGCGGGCGATGGTAACGAGCTCGGGCTGGTCCGCAAGACCATCGATCACGATCTGTATGGTGCCCGTGATGACTGTCAGGATGTTGTTGAAATCATGGGCCACGCCGCCGGTGAGCTGGCCGATCGCATCCATCTTCTGCGATTGGCGAAGCTGCTGCTCGAGGCGCAGGCGGTGAGCGATATCGCGCGCGATGACGATGATCAGCTCTTGGCCGCCGGTCGATACGTGAGCGGCGGACAGCTCCGCGTCGAGACCTCTTGCGTCGGGACCATCCAGACGCAGTTGCAGGAGGCCGGCCGAACCCGGCGCAAGCAAGCTGTCGAATTCGATCGCTCCCGCGGGATCCAGAACGGAGCGGAACGGGACGCCGACAATCTGCTCCCGGGGCCGCCCGAGCATGGCCTCGGCGGTGCGGTTTGCTTCGATCACTAGCCCGTTCTGATCGAGCACCAGGATCGCATCCCGCGCTTGCTCCATCAGCAGGCGGTATTTCTCTTCCGCCTGCTTGCGCGCAGTGAGATCGAGCACGAACGAGATGCATTGATCGGACGACCCGGCAATCGAGGCGGAGCCGATCAGGACTGGAACGCGGCTGCCGTCCTGCCTGATGAACTCCTTCTCTCGAGGCGCGGTCTGACCCCATGCCCGGAGGTGTTCGATCCGGTGCGTGTCCTCGTCCCGGTATTCGGCCGGAGTTATGTCCCTCCAACGGACCGCACCGGAAACCAGGTCGTGGCTGGAGTATCCGGTCATGCCCAGGAAGGCATCGTTGGCGTAGCTGATGTCGCCGTTGCCGTCCCAGAACAGTATTCCGATGATGTTGGAATCGACGAGCCGCCGGATCCGGGCCTCACGTTCCTGGAGGTCACGGTAGAGGAGGGTGTTCTCGAGTGAAATTGCAGCCTGCGCTGCCAGCAGGTCGAGCACTGCGACACGGTCGGGCGTGAACGCGTGGGTCGTCAGCGTGTTTTCGAGATAGAGCAACCCGGTGAGCTTGGCCTGCTTCATGAGCGGCAGGCAGAGGATCGATCTCGGATGCCGGCGATGAACATAGTCTTGGCCGCAAAGCGGATCAGGCCGGGTCGCATCGTCGATGATGAGAGGCTTTTGCGAACGAATGACGTAGCGCACCAAGGCCTCGGGGCAGTCGGGCGCGGAGAGGGGAGTCCGCTCCGTCACCACTGCAAACTCGTCGCCCTTCGACTGGCCCTCGGCCTCGATCCAGAAGTCGTTCTGACGCGACAGGATCAGCAGGCCGCGATCCGCGCCCGCGTTCTGCAGCGCGATCTTCATCAGTGTCTCGATGAGCTTCGGCAATTCGATTTCGCTCGAGACCGCCTGGGACGCCTTCACCACGGTGGTGACGTCCATTTGCTGGACGGTCGGCCTGCCGACGGGACTGCTGTCCTCCGCGACGTGGAGGCGAGGATAGAGACGTTCGAGCTGTCTGACTTTGGCCTCGGCTCCCCAGCGAAGAAATCCATAATGAGCATCGTGCAAATAGGCATACGCGATCTTCTCGAACCCGCGCGTCGCGTAGAAGCGCCCTGCAAGTTCGTTCGCGATCGCCTCATTCTGAGGAAAGCCGTTCGCGCGGGCCGAGGCGATGGCTTGATCGTAAAGGCGCATCGCGTCGAGATCGCGACCTTCAAGCCGCGCGATCTCCGCGGTGATGAGAGCCGCGCGGTCGGCAAAATCTTCAGGACAGATCTCCGCCCATCGCTGAAGCTGGCGATGGTGAACGGTCAGGGCGCCGGGCTGCAGGACTCCCCCGAGGTCGGCTGCGGTTTCGCCCGACGAGGCTTGCGCCAGAGCGGCATAGTAGTGAAACTCGACCCGATCGAAGAGTGCCTTCGACGTCCACAGCAGCTGATCGGCCTTCGCCGCCGCGGCGATCGCGCACGGGTCGTCGGCAAGAACACATGCCTGCAGCTTGCGGACCCAATACCAGAAGCCGGCCTGTTCCAGGCGTGGGTCTGCCTCAAGACGATGTTCGAACTCGGCTTCGTTGAATCCGGCGTCATCGAAACAGCCGAACTTCGCGGTGAGACCGCGCAGCGTCCGGACAAGCTGGAGCTGCCCGGCAATTCGATCGACCGCCAGATCAACGCGCGCCCGGCGTGCGAAATCGAGGCCGGCCTCGGCCTCCAGCTGCACACCCGGGAGTGGATCGCCGCAGGCGAGAAGATGCGTGAGGAGATGATGTCGGGTAAAGCTGGCGTAGTTGATGTCGCCGACCTGCTGTGCGGCGTCGAAGGCTCGCCGCAGCCACGGACGGCCTGTCCTCAAATGGCGCGTCCAGCTCCCGAAGCCGAGATAGACGCGAGCCTTGAACCGATCCAGTCCTTGTCGTTCGACGAGGTCGAGGCCGAGCTGGGCGAAGCGGTAGCCGGCGGCATAGTCGTCAAAGTCGGGGCCAAGCACGGTACCAAGCACGATGTAGGCGAGGCACGAGGCGTCAGAGTTGCCGAATTCCATGCTCAGATTGGCCATGCGTCCAATGATGAGACGGCGCAGATTCTCGTCGATGTACCAAGCGGGGGACACAAGGACCGTGAGTACGTCCATGGTTCCGCGCGCGACCGGATCGGTCATCTGGGCCAGGTCGAGCAGGGCCTCGATCGGGCGCTCACCGATCTGTCGCCACATCCGCTCATATTCGCGCCGGACTACCTCCGGTGTCGGATGCACCGACCAGGTGATGCCGACGCGATGCAAATAGGCGAGAGCAACCTCGACGTCGCGGTCGCCAGGCTCCATCCGAAGTCGGGTGACGGCGGCGAGATCGGGCAGATTTGCCGCTTGGTTCGCCAGTTCGGCAAGGCGCGTTTTCGCCGTTGCCTGATCACCGACAAGGAACTCGCATTCGGCCCGCTGCAGCGCCAGGGCGAAGCTGAGCGAGTAGTGCTGCTCCCAGCGATCCTTCGGCAGCATGGCTTCACCGAGGGCGAAGTGAGCGAGTGCCATGCCGAACGCGGTCGCCGCCTTGGCGCGCCGGCCGGCCAACAAGTTCAACTCCGCCAGCTTCACCCGCTCCTCCGCCGCGGTGATCAAGGCCTCGCCGCGGTTGAGTTGGCTCACGATCTCGAAAACGTTTTCCTCGACCGCTTCCGGCGAGGTTCGCGCCGCGAACAGTCGGCCGATACGCAGATGGGCCGAGGCGCGTTCTTCCTCCGGTATCAGCGCGTAGGCCGCCTCCTGGAATCGGTCATGGACGAACCGATAGGCGTCGGCCTGGGGTTCTACGAATTCCTGGCGGACGGCGGGCCACAGGTCCGCATGGACCTGCTCACTCGACGTGCCAAGGACGATAGAGAGCACGGCGACCTCGGCAACATTTCCGAGACAGGCCATCTGCTGCAGGGCAGTGCGCGTTGCCACGGGCAGCCGCGTGAGCTTTCCGAGCATGAGGTCGATGACGTTGTCGGTGTATCGCTTGGCGTGGATGCGATCGAGATCCCAGGACCAGTGCGCCGCATCATGGTCGAACGCGATCAGTCCTTCGTCGACCAGCGAAAACATGAACTGGATGGCAAAGAACGGATTGCCACCCGTTTTATCGTTCACGAGCTGCACCAGCGGCGCAGCACGCCTCGGTTCGCAGCGAAGCGCGTCTGCAAGCAACTGGCCGAGATGTCTGCGGCCGAGCGGCGCAAGCCGGATCTCGACGACCCGTCCGCCCCGTGCCTTGATGGCCTCGCGCATGCGCACGACCGGATGAGTGGAGTCCACCTCATTGTCACGATACGCGCCGATCAGCATCAGATGCTTCAGATTCGACCTGGTCGAGAGATCCTCGAGCAGTTCGAACGTCGCCATATCGAGCCATTGCAGATCATCGAGAAACAGCACCAGCGGATGTTCGGGTCTGGCAAACAGCCCGATGAATTGCTCGAAGACGCGGTGAAAGCGGCTCTGCGCGTGCTGGAGTGGCAGCTCAGGGACAGGCGGTTGTTCGCCGATGATCGCCTTCAGGTCCGGGATCAGGTCGACGACGAGCTGCCCGTTGGGACCGAGCGCGCTCAGCAGATCAAGGCGCCATTGGCTCAGCTCGGTCTCGGGCTTGCCCAGAAGGGGCCGAACGAGGGTCTGGAATGCCTTGGCGAGCGTCGCGTACGGGACGTCGCGCTTGTGCTGGTCGAATTTGCCCGATGCAAACAGCCCTCGTGAGGGCACCAGCACCTTATGGAGCTCGTTGACGACAGATGATTTGCCAATTCCCGAATATCCCGAGACCAGCGCCAATTCCGGCACGCCGCTCTTGACGATGCGCTCGAACGAAGCAAGCAAAGTCTCGCGTTCGCGCGTTCGTCCGTACAGCTTCTCGGGAACGAGCAGCCGGTCAGGCGTGTCGTGCTGTCCCAGCGGGAAGTCGTCGATGCGGTGCCGAAGTTCCCACTCCGCAAGACAGTGCTGCAGATCCCTCTCGGCGCCGGCCGCAGTCTGGTAGCGCTCCTCGGCCATCTTGGAGAGCAGCTTCATGATCAGCCCGGAAACCGCAGCGGGGACGTTGCCGGATCGCTTGCTCGGCGGCTCCGCCTCTCTTGCGACGTGGCAGTGCACCCACTCCATCGGATCGGACGCTGCGAATGGAAGCGAGCCAGTGGCCATCTGGTAAAGCGTGACGCCGAGGGAGTACAGGTCGCTTCGGGAATCGATCGAGCGGTTCATCCGGCCGGTCTGCTCGGGTGACATGTAAGCGAATGTGCCGGCGATCGACTCGGGCGCGGCCAAGGACTGCCGTTCGCGCGGCCGCCGCGAGGCAAAGCCGAAGCCGGTGAAGCGGACGCTGCCGTTGCTGCGGTTCACCAGGATATTCGCTGGTTTGATGTCCTTGTGGATCAGACCGCGCTGGTGGACCTTGCTCAGAGCCGCAGCGATCTGGGCCGCAAGGCGCAGGAAGCTCCCCGTCTCCATGGGCGTGTGTACCAGCCAGGTGAGGGGCTCGCCGCCGAGATCCTCGAGGACAAGGATGGTGCGGCTGCGATCGTGGACAAGCTCAAGCGGCTTGGCAGCCCAGGCGCTGTCCAATTCGTCCTTCAGCGCAAATTCGTGCGCCAGCCGATCAAGACTTTGCGGGGTTGGATGCTCCGCCGCCGGGACGACGGCCAGCACAACCTGTCGCTCTCCGTCGATGCGTTCGCGGGAGGTTCGGCACAGGAGGACGCCTTCCTCGTCGCAGAGTACCTGCGGACCGTGGGTCCAGCCAGCGCCCATAAACGATGAAAGGTTCATGTCGGTAGACCATGTCGCGGTCGAGCCCAGGTCCGAGCCGAGCGGGCTCGTCCGGTACTCCGGTTCGTCCTCCTTAGAGCTGCCCTGATGCGGCAAGGCGCGCGCCGTTACCGATTCTCTGTTTCCGCGTGCGGGACGCACGAAGGGCAGGACGCAAGTGCGACGATTGAGACGATGGGGCGGGCCCCTCCCGCCTTCATTCCGGCGCCTGGTTCGATTGGTTTAGGCCAGGCGCCTCGAAATCGTATCATTTGCCCCAATCTCGTCAACGTGCCGCCTGCCTGCGGCAAGGCGACGCGCATCCAGTGCGGGCGCAAGCGTTCGTATATTATGGTGCCTTCATCTCTAATCTACTGAAATCGCAGTGCTATCCAATCTCCGTCGCGGCCAGGATGGATTGGGCCGAGAGTTTTGCTTGGAAGGCGATGTGTGCACGACGTGTGCGCCGAGAGATCAAGGACAATCTATCGCCAGCAAGCGCGGGAAGCGGTTCTGCCCCCGGGGACTTCGCCTGCGTGTGCATGGCCGCGAGGGTCTCACCACGGTTGTTGAGCATCGTCACGCGATATCTTCGATCGTGACCATGTCGCGATCAGGCACCGACGCCCGGGCGCCGGATGTCTTGTCCCTAACGCTAGGGACAGACGTGTCCCTGCGGTCCGCTTAGGGTGCGGACAAGGAGGAACAGGACATGAAGATCGGTTTCGCGCGAGTTTCGATTCTCGTGGCATGCGTCCTTTACGGAAATACTGCTAACGCGGAAATCAAAATTGGAATTGTGATTTCGGCAAGCGGGCCAGGATCTGCGCTGGGGCAGCCGCAGCTCAAGACGGTTGCAGCTCTTCCGAAAGAGATCGGAGGAGAGAAGGTGACCTATATCACCCTGGACGATGAGTCGGATTCGACCAAAGGGGTCCAGAACGCACGCCGGCTCGTGATCCAGGACAAGGTCGACGTGCTGGTCGGCTCCTCTCTGACCCCGGTGACCATGCCGATGCTGGATGTCGCGCTCGAATCGAAAACGCCGCTGTTGTCGCTCGCTGCCGCTACCGCCATAGTTCAACCGATGGATGAGAAGCGCGCCTGGGCTTTCAAGGTCGTTCCCAATGATGACCTCATGGCGGCCGCCATCCTCAAGCATATCGCGAAATCAGGCGTGAAGACGCTCGGCTATATCGGCGTTTCGGATGGGTACGGCGAGGGCTACTACAAGGAGGTGAGCCGCCTCGCGCCCGCGCTGGGGCTGACCGTAACCACACATGAGGTCTATGCGCGAGCCGACACGAGCGTCACCGGTCAGGCGCTGAAGGTGATGTCGACCTATCCCGATGCCGTCTTCATTGCTTCCGCAGGAACTCCGGCGGTCTTGCCGCAGCAGGCGCTCCGCGAGCGCGGATACGCCGGGAAGATCTTTCAAACACACGGCGTGGCTAGTGAGGAGTTCATCAAGCTCGGTGGCGCCAACGTCGAAGGTGCCATATTCGCAGGCGAGGCCTTTACCATTGCCGCCGATCTCCCCACAGGAGATCCGTTCCGTCGCTCGACGGAGGAGTTCGTGACCGCGTATGAAGCGGCGAACGGGCAAAAGCCCAACATGTTCGCTGCTCACCTCTGGGATGTCGTTGCGCTGATCGGAAAAGCTGCACCTGATGCGCTGAAGACGGCAAAGCCTGGCACAACCGAATTTCGCGCGGCGCTGCGCGACGCGCTCGAGCGTGGGCAGAACATCTATCTCAACAATGGGCTGTCGAACATGAGCAAGGCCGATCATAACGGCTACGATGAGCGCTCGGCCTTTCTGATCAAGGTCGAAGGCGGGAAGTTCCGCCTGGCAAAATAGCGGCGCGCCAGTCGGCGTCCCCAGCGATGCGTTCATCGCGCAGAAGCTGGGACCGTCCGATAACGCGGACTGCGGAAGCACTGCACACAGGCGTTTCGTGCCGCCGCGGATCTCAGACCCAGCCGCCATCGACGATGTAGTGCTGAGCTGTGCAGGCGGAGGCTTCGTCGGAAGCGAGGAAGACGGTGAACTTCGCGACCTCGTCCGGCATGAGCTTGCGTTTCAGGCATTGTCGTTGCATCAGCTCGACCTCCCCCTGTGGCGTCATCCATTTGTCGAGCTGGCGCTCAGTCATGATCCATCCCGGCGCTATCGCGTTCACGCGGATATTGTAGGAGCCGTAATCGCGCGCCAGAGAGCGTGTGAGACCGATCACGCCTGATTTGCTGGCGGTGTAGGCGGCCATGCCGCCTTGTCCGGCGATCCACGACACCGAGCCGAAATTGATGATGGCGCCGGCGTTCGCCGCCTTCATGTCCGGCAATACGGCCTGCGCAGCAAAGAACTGGTGCTTCAGATTGACCGCGATGCGGTCGTCCCAATACTCCGGTGTCATCTCCTCAGTGTTGTGCCGCTCGTCATGTGCGGCATTGTTGACGAGGATGTTGATCGCGCCGTGCACGTTGCGCGCCTCCGCGACACCGGCACGTAACGCGGCGATATCGGTCAAGTCGACACGCATGAAATGCGCGCTCAGACCTTGATCCGACAGCTCGCGTGCCAGGGATTGGCCCTCGTCAACTTTGATGTCGAAGAACACGACATTGGATTTCTGCTGTGCAAAGCGCCGCACGATCGCAGCGCCAATTCCAGATGCGCCCCCGGTGACGAGAACGACCTTGCCGGCGAGGTCGGAATAAACGGCAGCCATGGGTACCCTCGATTTGCGTTACGGCCAGTGCGGCGCGCCGCCCGACTCTCCCCGCCAACCTTAGCGATCTCCCTCGTGAGGTGCATAGATCAGAATTTTAGTTGCGCACCTCAAAAATCGAAGGCAGGATTGCAGCCAAAGAATAAAAGCCGTTGGGAGGAATGTGATGAGACTGCTCGGGAAACTGGGACTCGCCGTTGTCGCATGCCTGATTGGAGCGAAACTCGCTGCGGCCGAAACGACGGTTAAGTGGCTGCACATCGAGGCCAATCCGGCCCAGGTAAAAATCTGGGAGGAGGTCGCGCGCGCCTATGAGGGATCGCACCCGGGCGTCAAGGTCGAGATGCAGTTCCTCGAGAACGAGGCCTACAAGGCCAAGCTGCCGACCATCCTGCAATCCAAGGACCGACCCAACATCATCTACAGCTGGGCCGGCGGTGTCCTGAAGACGCAGATCGAGGCCGGCGTGCTCGACGACATTACCGATCAGGTGAAGGGTTACAGCGACAGTCTCACACCGGCGGCGCTCGCCGCCTTCACCAGCAACGGCCGCGTTTATGGTCTGCCCACAGCGCTCTCGCAGGTTGGCTTCCTCTGCAACAAGGAGCTGATGGCCAAGGCGAAGGTCGATCCTGCCGGGATCAAGAGCTGGGACGATCTGCTTGCTGCCGTGAAGGCGTTGAAATCTGCCGGCGTAACCCCCATCGTGGTCGGCGGCGCCGACAAATGGCCGCTGCACTTCTACTGGACGCATCTTGCCGTGCGCATCGGCGGCAAGGCGGCGTTCGATGCGGCGCTGCGCGGCGAGGGCGGCGGCTTCGCCGGGGAAACCTTCCAGAAATCCGGCGAGCTGTTCAAGCAACTCGTCGATCTCCAGCCGTTCCAGAATGGCTTCCTTGGTTTCAAAAATCCGCAGGCTGTCGGCTATTTCGGCGACGGCAAGGCGGCGATGACGCTCGCGATCAGCACGGTCTATCATCTGCAGCGCGCTCTCGCCGCCGACAAGGTCGGATTGAACGAAGACAAGCTGTGCTGGTTCGACTTCCCGGTCGTGACGGGCGGCAAGGGCGCGGCGACCGATACGCTCGGCGGCATCACCGGTTGGCTGATTACGAAAGGCTCGCCCAAGGAGGCTGTCGATTTCCTGAAATACTTCGTCTCCAAGGAGGTGCAGACGCGGCTTGCCGCCGGCAACTTCATCATCCCGGTAGTGCAGGGCGCGGACGTCGGCCTCAACAACACGTTCATGAAGCTGATCGCGGCCAATCTGGCGAAGTCGAACTACCACCAGAACTTCTATGACCAGAGCCTGGGTCCATCGGTCGGCCGCGTCGTCAACGACGTCACCGCCGAGATCGCCGGCGGCAGCATGAGCCCGCAAGACGCCGCCAAGGCGATCGAGGCGGCGTGGAAGCAGGGTAACTGACGATGGCGCGGCGGACCGCGAGCGTGTCGGCGATCGGCGCTGCTGGCGGCGAGATGGTACCGCAGGTCGCGGTCCGTGGCCCGAGTTGGGACGGCAGGCTGACGGTGCTTATCCTGTTCCTGCCGCCGGCGCTGCTATTGTTCACGCTGTTCGTTGTGCTGCCGATCGGCGAAGCAGCTTGGTATTCGGCCTTCAATTGGAACGGGTTCGGCAGGCCGACCAACTGGATTGGCTTGGACAATTACCGCTTTGTATTGGAGACACGCGCCTTCTGGCTCGCGCTGCGCAACAACGGGCTGATCATCGCTGTTTCGCTCGCCATTCAGCTGCCGCTTGCGCTCGCGCTGGCCCTGATGCTCGCCGAACGCTTTCGTGGGGCGGTGGCGCTGCGCATGCTGTTCTTCATGCCCTATATCCTGGCCGAGATCGCGACCGGGCTGATCTTCAGCTTCGTCTATGACGGCGACTACGGCCTTGTGGCTTCGATCTGGCGCACCTTCGGCGCCGAGCCCCCGCATCTGCTTGCCTCGACGAATACGGCCATGCCGGCGGTGCTGATCGTGATCGTCTGGAAGTATTTCGGCTTTCACATGATGCTGTTCATCGCAGCGCTCCAGAGCCTCGACAAGAGCCTGATCGAGGCGGCGCGCATCGACGGCGCGACCCGATCGCAAGCCTTGCGGCATGTGGTCATTCCCTTGCTCTATCCGACGATAAGGCTCTCCGTGTTCTTCGCCATCGTCGGCTCGCTGCAGCTGTTCGACCTCGTCATGCCGTTGACGCGCGGCGGGCCTGCGGACGCCTCGAACACGATGGTAAGCTTTCTCTACAACAACGGCATCTCGCGCATGCGCGTCGGCTACGGCAGCGCCATCGGTGTCATTCTGTTCGCGATCTGCGTGACCTTTGCCTTCACGTACAAGCGATGGTTCATGCGCGATGAGTGACACCAAGACCATCCGCGCGCCGTTCGATCCCTCAATGCTGTTCAAGATGGTGTTCCTCGCCGTCGTCGCCATCATCGTAGTGGTTCCGCTGCTCGCGACCTTGTTCGGCGGCTTCAAATCGCTGGGCGAACTGCGCGTCAATCCGTTCGGCCTGCCACGTCACTGGGAGTGGCAGAACTATGCTGATATTCTGTTCTCCGCACGCTACTGGCAGCTCTTGCGCAACTCGCTGATCATCTCGACCCTCACGGTCGTCCTGACCCTGATCGTCGCCTCGATGGCGGCGTTCACCTTCGCCCATATCAAGTTCTACGGCAGTTCGATGCTGCTGAGCTACCTGACGCTCGGCCTGCTGTTTCCGGCCGCGACAGCGGTGCTGCCGCTCTTCATCAAAGTGCGGGATCTCGGGTTGCTCGATACATATTTTGGCGTTGCCCTGCCGCAGGCGGCCTTCAGTCTTGCGATGAGCGTGCTGCTGCTGCGGCGTTTCTTCAAGGATATCCCGTACGAATTGCTAGAGGCCGCGCTGGTCGACGGCTGCAGCTATATCAAATTCTTCCGCTATGTGACGTTGCCGTTATCGCGGCCGATCCTGGCGACCGTCGGTACCATCACCTTCGTCAACAGCTGGAATGCCTATCTGTTGCCGCTGGTGATGCTCAACACCGACGCGCTCTATCCCTGGCCGCTCGGGATCATGATTTATCAGGGCGAGTATTCGTCCGAGTGGCATCTGATCCTGGCCTTCATCACGCTTACCATCCTGCCGACGATCATTCTCTTTCTTCTGGCGCAGAAACACATCGTCGCAGGACTCACCGCGGGCGCGGTCAAGGGATGAACGGTACCTCACGGAGATCGAAATGAGAAAAGTCGGCATCGGAATCATCGGTTGCGGTAATATCAGCACCGCCTATCTGAAGGCAGCCCAGCGCTTTCCGGTCATGGAGATCAGGGCGCTCGCCGATATGCGCAGCGATATCGCGGAGCGGCAAGGCGCCGCCTTCGGGCTGCCGGCGATGCGGGTTGATCAACTGCTCAAGCGGGACGACGTCGAGATCGTCATCAATCTCACCGTGCCACTCGCCCACACCGACGTCAGCCTCGCGGTGCTGAACGCCGGCAAGCACGTTCATTCCGAGAAACCGCTCGGCATCAACGTCACCGAAGCCCGCAAGGTAATGGATCTTGCCGCGCAGAAGAGTCTCCGCGTCGGCTGCGCACCCGATACGTTCCTTGGCGGTGGGCACCAGACCGCGCGCAAGCTGATCGACGACGGCGCGATAGGCACGCCCGTGGCCGGCAGCGCGTTCTTCGGTTGCCCCGGCCACGAGCGTTGGCATCCGGCGCCGGGTTTCTACTATTTGCGTGGTGGCGGGCCTATGCTTGACATGGGCCCGTACTACATCACCGATCTCGTGCAGCTGCTCGGCCCGGTCGCGAGCGTGATGGGCTCGACCGCGCGCCCGAAATCCGAGCGGCTGGTCACCAGCCAACCGATGAACGGAACGCTGATCCCGGTCGAAGTTTCGACCCATGTCGCCGGCACGCTCGAATTCGAGAGCGGGGCGGTCGTCTCGATCGCGATGAGCTTCGATGTGCCAAAGCACCGGCACGCGCCAATCGAGATCTATGGCGACAAGGGCAGCATGCTGGTGCCGGACCCGAACCGCTTCGGCGGCGAGGTGCAGGTCGCCAAGACCGGCGGCGAATGGGAGCCGGTGCCGCTGACTCACGGTCATGTCGATGGCGAGTTCCGTTCAATTGGCGTCGCCGACATGGCCTCCGCGATACTCAACAACCGGCCGCATCGTGCCAGCGGCGCACTCGCTTTCCACGTGCTGGAAGTGATGGAGGCGTTCCAGACCTCTGCCGACGAAGGGCGACGCGTCAAGATCGAGAGCTGCGTCGAGCGGCCGGCGATGCTGCCGGCCGGGCGTGAAACCGGACAGATCGACTAAGGACAAAAACATGCGCAAGGCAATGATTGTATGGGGCGGTTGGCCGGGGCACGATCCCGATCTCTGTGCTTCGATGGTCCGGGGCTGGCTGAAGGCGGAAGGTTTCGAGGTGCGGACCGAAACCACCACCGCCGCGTTCGCCGATCCCGCGATTCACGACCTGTCGCTGATCATCCCGATCTATACCATGTCGAAGATCGAGAAGGCGGAGGCGCTCAATCTCTGCGCAGCGGTCCGTAGCGGCGTCGGGCTTGCCGGCCATCATGGCGGCATGTGCGATGCGTTCCGCGATTCCGTCGACTACCAGTTCCTGTGCGGCGGGCAGTGGGTTGCACATCCCGGCAACATCATCGACTACAAGGTCGACTTGACGAAGCCGGATGATCCCATCATGAAGGGGCTGAAGAGTTTCGAGCATCGTTCCGAGCAGTATTACATGCATGTCGACCCCGCCAACGAGGTGTTGGCGACGACGACCTTTACCGGCGAGCACGCGCCCTGGATCGAGGGCGTGGTGATGCCCGTGGTCTGGAAGAAGCGCTACGGCGCGGGCAGGGTGTTCTATTCCTCGCTCGGCCACCGCGCTTACGAGCTCGACGTACCAGAGATCCGAACGTTGATGGTCCGCGGCATGCTGTGGGCGGCGCGCGAATGACTGCTGTCGCGACCCAGTCGGTGATTCGCGCCACGCTTGAGGACGTCGCGCGCACGGCGGGTGTTTCGCTCGCCACCGTCGACCGCGTCGTCAACCGGCGCGAGGGCGTGCGCGCCAAGACCGTCGCGCGGGTCGAGGCCGCGGTGGCAAAGCTCGGCTATCGTGCCGACGTCGCGGCCGCTCGGCTCGCCCGCGGGCAGACGTTCCGCTTTGCCTTCGTGCTGCCGACCGGCAGCAACAGCTTCATGACCAACCTGACCGAGCAAGTCCAGCGCACCGCGGACTGGCTCGCCGGCCAGCGCGGCTTCATTGATATCCTCCATGTCGACGTGTTCGATCCGGATGTACTCGCCGCGGCGCTGGAAAACCTGTCGCCCGCCTACCAGGGCGTCGCCGTCATCGCGCTCGATCATCCCAGGGTGCGCGCCGCGATCGACGAGCTCGCCGCGCGCGGGGTCGCGGTGGTGACCCTGGTGTCGGACGCGCCGAGCTCGCGCCGCCTGCATTATGTCGGCATCGACAATCCGGCCGCAGGCCGCACGGCCGCGACGCTGATGGGACGGTTTCTCTCTGGTCGCGAGGGGACGGTTGCCGTGATCGCGGGATCGTTGTCGCTGCGCGATCACACCGAGCGGCAATTCGGCTTCCACCAGATTCTGTCCAGCGAGTATCCGAAGCTGCTCGCGCTACCCGTGATCGAGGGCCGCGACGACAGCGAACGCACGCGGGAGCTGACTGCCGCGCTGCTGGCGCGCCAGGCCGATCTGCGCGGCATATACTGCTGCGGCGCCGGGAACCGTGGCATCGCCGACGCGCTCGAAGCCTCGGGACGCGCGCGCGAGGTGGTCTGGATTGCCCATGAGCTGACCCAATACACGCGGCGTTTCCTGGTCCGCGGCACGCTCGATGCCATCATCAACCAGGATCCCGGCCACGAGGCACGGTCTGCGGCGCGAGTTCTTCTCGCGCATTGTTCGGGTGAGCCGATCAGTCCCGACCAGGAGCGCATCCGCATCGACATTTTTCTGCGGGACAATCTGCCGTAACCTCGAGGCGCTTGCGGGATCATCAGAATCTCGCGGCCATTGCGGCCAGACGTTGGTGGGCTCTTTCGCGGGCCGCATCGATGGGCTGTTGCGGTCCGGTGGTTGGCCCGATCGGAATGAAGCGGACATTGTTGATGCCGACAAAACGCAAGATTTCGCGCAGGTAAGGCGTTGCCATGTCGATGCGCCCGCGGTTCATTCCGGTGGCGAAATCGCTGCCACTGGCGATGATGACCATGGTCGGCCGGTCCTTCAGCAACGGGACATATCCCAGGGCCGGGTCGAACCGAAAGGTGAGCCCGGGCTGGACGATGACGTCGAACCATTGCTTCAGCTTATAGGGAATGCTGAAGTTCCACATCGGCGTCGAGATCAGCACCCGATCGGCGAGCGCCAGGCGGAGCGCCACACGCTCGGCCTCCGCGAAGCTGTTCCGTTGCGCGTCGTTGAAGGCTTGCGCCTTCATCCGTGCATATTTGGCCTCGACGATAGGGCCTGAAAACTCCGGCAGGCGCTCGCGCCAGAGATCCATGACATCCACGTCCCAATCAGGCCGGGCGCGGCGAAAGCCGTCAAGGAAGACGCGTGCGCCGGCACTCGACTCGGAGTCGCCGCGGGGCGAGCAGGACAGGTGCAGGAGCTTTGCCACCGCTCATCCCAGCGCTTTGATGACCGCATCGGCCTTGGTCACGACGGCGACGTTCTGCATGGCGAAGTTGATCGACGCAGTGTGCCAATCGGCATTCATGGTCGAGCAGCAATCCTCAGGAACGATCATGAAGTAGCCTTTGTCGGCGCCGGTTCGCGCCGTATGCTCGACCGACATGTTGGTCCAGGCGCCGGTGTTGATGATCATGTCGCGGCCGGTGGCTTTCAGGATCGTTTCGAGCCTCGTGCCCTCCCAGGCGCTCATTCGTACCTTCTCGACCACGAAATCGCCGGGCCGTGGCTCGAGACCTGACACCGGTGCCGCGCCCCAGCTTCCGCGCACCATCGCCTTGCTGTCGACGAGCCCCTCGAACAGCGGCGCATTCAGCGTCACGCCGGGCGCGCCGGGCTCGACAACGAACCAGACATGGATGATGGCGACGCCGCGCGCCCGCGCGGTTTCCGCGAGACGGCGGACATTCTCGACGACGTGCTGCTGGCGCGCATGCCCCGGCGCACCAGAATCGGCAAACGCACCGCCGTCCATGATGACGTCGTTCTGGAGGTCCTGGATGATCATGGCGCAGCGCTGGGGATCGAGCTGCATTTCGCCGTCGGCGAGGACTGGTGCAGCGGAAGAAGAGCCGGCGGCTGCAGTCCCGCTGCCTCGCTTGCCACTCATATAGGGCTCGTGGCGCGGTCCGACCTTGGTGGGAATGGCATAGACCGAATGCGTCGATGTCAGATACAACGTGCGGAAATCCGGCCCGCCCCAGGCAAGGTTGGCGACGAGCTCGGGGAGGCGGAGCTTGCCGAGCAGCTCGCTCCGCGGCGAATAGACCCAGACCCCGCCGGGTGCCGTGACCCAGACATTGCCGTGCTGGTCGCACTTCATGCCGTCGGGCAAACCGGGCTCGAGCTCGGAGCGGATGCCGCTTGCGAACACCCGCGCGGTCGACAGAGAACCGTCGGGATTGACATCGAACACGCGGATCAATGCCTGTACGGTGTCGTTGACATAGAGCAGGCTCTCGTCCGGCGAGAAGCACAGCCCGTTCGGCTGGTCGAACAGATCGCGGTCCACGACGAGCTTCGGCTCGGCGCCGGGCACGACGCGATAGACGCCCTGGAAACCGAGCTGCCTTGGCCGCTCGACGCCATAGACCGGCATGCGGCCATACCACGGGTCCGAGAAATAGATCGCGCCAGAGGAGTGCACGCAGACGTCGTTGGGGCTGTTGAGCTCCTGGCCCTGGAAGTGCGAGGCCAGCACCTCGCGCCGCCCGTCCGGCCGCTCGCGGATCAACGACGATGTCGCGTGTTCACAGACGATCAGATTGAGCTCGGCATCGTAGGTCATGCCATTGCATTTGTTCGACGGGCGTTTGACCTCGGCGACGCCGCGCCGCGCATCCCAGCGCCGCCGAACGTCGCCCGGCATGTCCGAGAACAGCAGATAATGATCGACCGGATGCCAGATCGGTCCCTCCGTGAAGTCGAAACCCGTACCGACCTGGCCGACCGGCGCGTAGGGGTCGATCAGGGTTTCGAATTCGCCCCGCAGGGTGACATGCGTCATCGTCCATCCTCCGGCGTGCTAGGCTGGAAACCAGTTGCGCTGAGGCAGGGACTGCACGATCGGTCCGGGGACCTGATCGTGCAGCCGGCCGACGACGTTGCCGCCTTCGATCTTGGCGGGACGGTCGTGGACCGGCAGCAGGTAGCGCGAATTGCTCAGCAGCTTTTTGATGGCAGCCTTCTCGGCCCGCTTGGTGGTGCCGTGGTTGCCCGTAGTGCGCGGCTCCCAGTCGTGGATCTCGTTGAAGGGCGTCACGATCTGGTCGTTGAAATCATAGATGACGTCGCCGCAGATGGTCGCGATGCCGTCGGCGGTCTCGACGATGACGTTCATCGAGCCCTCGGTGTGGGCATTGGCGGCATCGCAATAGACGCCGGGCATCAGCTCGATCGGGCCGGTGATCTCGAGGTCAAGGAAGCGCAGCGCGCTCTTGGTGTGCAGGCGGTCGATCAAATGCTTGATGTCGGGTGCCGGATATTGCGGGTGCATCAAGCCGGAGACGGAATATTCGAGCTCCTTGCGGTTGAGGACCACGGTCGTGTTCATCGGGAACAGATCGTCCTTGCCGGCGTGGTCGATGTGCAGATGGGTGTGGCAGACGAAGCGCACGTCGCCCATGCGCACGCCGTGGCGGGCGAGCTGGTTCTCGATCATGTGCTCGTGATACTGCAGGCCGCGCATGCCCAGCGTTTCCATGATCTGGTTGGAGCGGTAACCCGTATCAACCACAACCGGATACTTGCCGCCGAGGATCAGGAAGCCGAGGGTGAGGACGCGGCGGGTGCGGCCGCAGTCGTGGCCGAGAACCAGAAAGCTCGATTCCAGCTCGATATCGCCATAGTCCAGGATCTTGATCTCCAGCGGCATTCCATCCCTCCTTATGTCCGTTCTCGTTCGTTTCCCCAGCGCTCAAAGCCGATAGACGCGCATGGCGGTGGTCTTGAAAATGGCTTCGCGCTGGTCATCGCTCAGCGGCGCTGCGGCTGCACGGAACGCATCGATCAGCTCGCGGTAACTGGTCCACAATTTCTCGATGGGGAAATTCGAACCGAACAGGCAGCGTTCGGCGCCGAAAATCGCAATCGTGTCGGTCAGGACGGATGCGATATGCGCGGGGTCGTTGCGGTGGATGAAGGTTCCGAGCCCCGACAGTTTCGACACGACGTTCGGGCAGGCGGCGAGGCGGGCCATCCCGGCGCGCCACGCCGCGCGGCCTGAGGGTGAAAGGTCCTCCAGCATGCCGGCGTGCTGGAGGATAAAGGTCACCTTGGGGCAGGCTTCCACAAGGTGCGCGGCGTCGGGCATCTGCGGCGTGAACACCTGGAGGTCAAAACTCCAGCCATAGTCCGCAAGGCGGGCGACGTTGCGCTGGATCACGGGATCGGTGCAGAGATCCCGCCGCGCGGCAAAGCGATAAAGCGGGTTCTCGTGCCAATGCAGTTGCATGCGGAGGCCGCGTACGAGGGAATAGCGCTTCAGGCGGTCGAGCTGCGGACGCACGTCGCCCACTGAGAAATCGGCGTAAGCCACGATGGCATGCGGCCAGCCGTGCCCCTCGGCGGTCTGCTGCACCCAAGCGGCCTCGTCCTCGAAGCGGTCATTGGCCCAGTTGGTCTGGACATAGACCGAGCGAGTGACGCCGCTGCCTTTGAGGTCGCCGAGATATTCCTCGATCGGGTAATCGCGCCGGATCGGCTCGTACGGCCCGAAGATGCGCGGCTGCATCGGACCCACCAGCCAGGGCAGGTCGGCCTGGCGCCAGATATGATGGTGCCCATCGACGATGTCGGTCACGCAACTCTCCTTTGTCCCAGCGCCAGCACATGCGCGACGATCGACGCGCTCGATCCACCATCGACGAGGTCGTCGACGAAGCGTTCGATCGCGACCAGCGCTTCGGTCTGCGGGCGAAAGCCGGGACCAGCCGCGAGCGGGGTCAGCCAGCTCACGCGCCACGCACGGCGCGATAGTTTCGCTACCGCATCGCGTAGCGCATTGGGTTCGCCCCGCTCCAGGCCGTCGGAAATGATGATCACGGCGGCTCCCCGCGCGTATCCGCCGAAGCGGGGCACGGCGAGAAAGGCCTGAAGCGCATCTCCGATCCGGGTGCCGCCGTCCCAGTCGCTGACGACATGGGCCGCGGCGTTGAGCGCCTGTTCTCGGCGCTTGAGACGCATCGGGCGAGTGATGCGGGTCAGCCGGGTGCCGAAGGTGAAGACCTCGACATTGGGCGCTGCCTGCACCAGTGTGTGTGCGAGCTTCATATTCTCTTCGGTGCGGGTCTTCATCGAGCCGGAGACGTCAATCAGGAGCAACACCTTGCGTGGACGCTGTCGCCGCTTCAAACGTCCCAGCCGAAGGATTTCGCCGTCGCTGCGAACGGAGTCGCGCAGGGTGCGACGCAAATCGGCGTAGGGCCCGCTGCGAGCCCGCATGCGGCGATGGCCGCGCCGCTTCGGCAGGCGCCTGGGGGCCTCACGGGACAGCCGGCGCAGCGCATCGGTGGTGGAGAGCTGCGCAAAGCGGCGCTCGACCAAGGCTTCGGCACGCGCAGCTGCGAGACCGGACTCGTTGGCCTCGTCCGACAACAACGGCTCGTCGTTTCCGCGGGCCTCCTCCTGTAGCCGAACTGTCTCGTCGTCCTCACCGTCATCGACGCGCTCGATTGCCTCGTTTCCGCGAAAGTGCAGATCGAACAGCCGATCGAACGTTGCACGACGCTCCGGTGGAGGGGCCAGTGTTGCGAGGGCTGCCTGCCGAATGTCTTCCAGGCTGCGGGGGCCGAGCAACTGGATCGCGGCCAGGAACGAGGTCGTCTGTTCCGGTGCGGCGGCAAACCTGTTCGTTCGCAACAGCCCGACGAAGGAGATGAAGACACGCGCAGCGCGCGGCAGTTCGGGTTCGGCGCTCATGCAGAGGCCTCCGCCAGCAGGGCGTCGAGGCGCGGCGAAATGAAGTGCAAATCCTCCTCGTCCTTCAGGGCAACGCCGATCGAGCGCCTGAAGGCATCGGGCCAGCGCGCGCCGCCCTGGTGCAGCAGCGTGGCGGCCTCAGCCCAGTCGACGGCCTCGGCGATCCCGGGCGCCTTGCTTAGCGGCTCGCGTCGCAGCTTCTCGACGGCCGCGACGACGGCCCGCGCGGTCCCCTCGGCGACGCTGGAGGCCCGCATCATCACGATGCGTGCCTCGCGCTCGGCGGAGGGATAGTCGATCCAGTGATAGACGCACCGCCTCCGCAAGGCTTCATGAAGATCCCGCGTGCGATTTGAGGTCAGTACGACGACCGGGCGCTCCGAGGCGCGCACCGTACCGCGTTCTGGGATCGAGATCTGGAAGTCGGACAGGAACTCGAGCAGGAAGGCTTCGAACTCCTGGTCGGCGCGATCGATTTCGTCGATCAGCAGCACAGTTGAGTCGGGCGCGCGCAGCGTCGCCAGCATCGGTCGCTCGATCAGAAACGCCTCGCCGTAGATGTCGATGCTCTCATCGCCGGCCTGGCGGATTGCGAGCATCTGGCGCGGATAGTTCCATTCGTAGAGTGCGGCGGACGCGTCGATGCCTTCGTAGCATTGCAGGCGGATCAGGCGGCGGCCGAGTACGGCGGCGATGGCTTTGGCGGCCTCGGTCTTGCCGACGCCAGGCGCACCTTCGAGCAGCAATGGCTTGCCGAGTGCCAGCCCGAGATAGGCTGCAGTCGCCAGCCCCTCGTCGGCGAGGTAATAGGCCGCCCGAAGCGCCTTCTCCAGTGCCTCGGGGCTGTCGATGCCGACGATGTTGCTGCGGACAGCCATCGCGACCTCAGCGCCGCGCCTGAGGGCGCGCGCCGCCCTCGGCCTTGATCGCGCGCAGCACTTTCTCGGGGGTAATCGGCAGGTCGTCGATGCGGACGCCGACGGCGTTGAAGATGGCGTTCGCAACGGCCGGCAATACGGGATTCGCGCACATTTCGCCGGGGCCCTTGGCGCCGAAGGGCCCATCGGGAGCAGGGCGTTCCAACACGGCGATGTCGTGCGGGCAGATGTCGCCGGGACCAGGCATGACATATTCGACGAAGTCGCGAGGGCCGTGGATAGGGTCGGGATAATAGGGTTCAGGCGTCTCGTAGAGCGCGTGGCTGACGCCCATCCACGCGCCGCCGACGAGCTGTTGCTCGACCAGGCGCGGGTTGAGCGCACGGCCGAGCTCATAGGCAGAGTCCATGCGGATCATCGTGACTTCGCCGGTCTCGTCGTCGACCTCGACCTCGGCGACAAGACAGGCATGGGCGTAGCAGGTCGCCGGCGACATCTCGCCGGTTTCCGGATCGACGTTGGAGAGAGGAACCAGGAAGATGCCACGGCCCGCGATGGTCTTGCCCTGTTTGAACTGCGCGGCGATGGCGACGTCCTTGGTGGAGATCGAGCGGTGCGGCGCGCCCTTGACGTGGATGTTGCCGCGCCCGTCGGTTTCGAGATCGGCGGCGTTGACCTCGAGCTCCTCTGCGGCGGCCTCCATCATCACGCCGCGCGCCTCGCGCGCCGCCGCCATCACGGCATTGCCGACGCGATGGGTGCCGCGCGAGGCGAAAGAGCCCATGCAATGCGGGCCGGTGTCGGAATCGGCGGTGTCGACATAGACGTCCTCGACGGGTACGCCGAGCGTCTCTGCGCAGATCTGCCGTGTTACCGACTTCATGCCCTGGCCGAGATCGATCGAGGATAGCGCCACGGTAAATTTGCCGCTTGGATTGGAATGAACCAGGGCCTGGCTGGGATCGCCGCCGAGGTTCATGCCGATGGGATAATTGACCGATGCGATGCCGCGTCCGCGATGTCTGGTCATCTCAACGTCTCCTGGTGCCGAACACGGATGAGAAGCGGCCCGCCCCATGCGAGGGCGCCGCCGGTCGCGGTGACGGCGGCGGGGGCGGTGGCGGCTCGCGCGGTGGTTCGCGCAACGCGGCCGTCGGCAGGCGATCATAAGTCGTGCGCTGCTGCGCCGGCGCGGTCGTCCGTGTGTGGGTGTCGGTAGGCGTCCGCGGGATGGCGGCGCGGCTGCCGCCGCCGTCCTTGCGGGAGGAGGCGCGCTTGAACTCGTCGCGGATCGGCCATTTGGCTTTCTCGGCGGCGACCTGGACGCATTCGATCAGCGCCGTGTTCTTGGCCTCGCGCCGGTGCGCCTTCATGTCGCCGTCGCGATAGGCATTGAGGATGCGGAACTCCATCGGATCCATGCCGACGAGGTTCGCGAGCTTGTCCATCTGGCACTCGATCGCAAAATCCATTGCAGTGACGCCGAAGCCGCGCATCGCGGTTGCCGGCGTACGGTTGGTGAAGACGCAGTAGACGTCGCCATAGACATTCGGGATGGTGTAGGGCCCTGGCAGATGGGCTGCGCATTTCACCGCGGCATAGCTCGAGAGCCGCGTATATGCGCCGCTGTCGAAATATGCGCGGACCTTTCGCGCGACGACACGGCCGTCGCGCATCACGCCGTCCTTGATGTAGATGCGCTCGGCGCCGCGCGGCGGGCCGTATTGCATCTCTTCTTCGCGTCCGAACACGTAGCGCACGGGACGTCCCGTCAGCATCGCGCCGAGGATGCATAAGGGCTCGGTCAGCGTGTCCACCTTGCCGCCAAAGCCGCCGCCGACAGTGCCGCCAATGAAATGGAAGGTGTTGGAGGGGACGTCGAGGATCTTGGCGCAGGTGTCGACCGAGAAGAACAATGCCTGCGTCGACGTATAGACGACATAGCGCCCGTTGGTGTCGGGCGCCGCGATCGACCCGTTGGTTTCGGTCGGCGCGTGCTCGATAGGCGACATCTGGTAGCGCTGTTCGAGCACGTGATCGGCGGTCGCGAGTGCGGCATCGGCGTCGCCGAAGCGGAGTTTTTGGTGGTCATATACGTCGTGATAAATGAAGGCATTCTTCGGATAAGTGTCATTGACGACTGGTGCACCGGCCTTCAGAGCATCTTCTACGTCGAACACGGCCGGCAGCGGTTCATAGTCGATCCGCACCTTCGCGATCGCCTCGAAGGCCTCGCGCTCGCTGTCGGCGACGATGGCCAGGATCGGTTCCCCCTTGTAGCGGACCTTGTCGACGGCCAGCGACGGCTCGTCGTCCTTGCCGAAATTGATCAGGCTCAGGAGCGTGTTAAGATTGCGGGGCACGTCGGAGCCGCGGATGATCCGGCGCACGCCGGCTGAGCGCTCCGCGTCGGCTGTGTCGATCCGCCGGATCCTTGCATGCGAATGGGTCGAACGGACGACTTTCAGGTGCAGCATGCCCTGGAGCTTGTGGTCGTTGAAATAGCTCGATGTCCCCGTGACATGGCCGAGCATGTCCTGGCGCTGTGTGCCCTTGCCGATCTCCTTGAGATTGTCGTCGCGCTCGTCGGCGAAAATGTCCTTGCGCAGTTCCAGCATGATCTGGTCCTTCAGGCGCTCGCCCGGCCGCCGGAGGCGGCGAGGATGGCGTTGATGATCGGCTCGTAGCCGGTGCACCGGCAGATGTTGCCGGAGATCGCCTCGACGACTTCGGCGCGGCTCGGGGAGGGATTGCGATCGAGCAGCGCCTTGGCAGCCATCAGCATGCCCGGCGTGCAATAGCCGCACTGGGCGGCAAAATTATCGGCGAAGGCGCGTTGCAGCGGATGGAGGTTGGGTCCCTGCTTCAGGCTATCCAGCGTCTCGACGGAGCGACCGGCGACGGTCTCGGCCAGCGTCAGACAGGAGAGATGGAGTTCGCCGTCGATCAGGACGCTGCACGTGCCGCAGCCCCCCTGTCCGCAGCCGAACTTCGGCGTCATGTCGCCGATCAATTCGCGAAGCGCGACGAGCAGGTTGGTGCCGCCATCAACGAAAATGGCGACATCGCTGCTGTTGTGACGAAATTGCAGGGCAGTCTTGGCCATACGATCTATTCCTGACCCAAGAGAAGACGACGCAGGTGTACGCCGACGATCTCGCGGCGGTACCAGGCGCTGCCGAGCGCGTTGTCGGACGGCGATGTTCCTTCCGCGGCTGCAGAGGCTGCGGCCGCGACGGTCGCGGCATCGAGCGAGCGGCCTTCCAGAGCGCGTTCGGCCGCCCGCGCACGTATTTGCGTCGGCGCCATCGATCCCAATGCAATTCGCGCCCCGGCGATCCGTCCGCCACTGATAGGCAGATGTGCGGCGAGCGTGATGACCGAGCCGCCCTTGGGCTTGATCCGTGCGATCTTGCGGTAGCGGAAAGCCTCCGCGCTGGTCGGTCGCGTGCAGGACACCGACAGCACGAGCGAGCCCGCCTGCCTTTCACGCGACTGCAAAAACTCCTCGATTGGAATGTCGCGCGATCCAAAGCCGCCTTGCAGGGCCACCGTGGCATCGAGCGCAAGCAGGGCGACGGTGAAATCGCCATAGGGATTGGGCGCGAACAGATTGCCACCGACCGTACCCATGTTGCGGACCGCCGGGCCACCGATCGAGCGGGCAGGAGCGTGCAGGAAAGCGAGGTCGCGCTCGCCCAGAATCCTTGCGAAGGTTACGCCAGCCCCCAGGGTGATCCGCGGGCCGGATGGATCGATGCGCATCAAGGCATGGTCATTGGCGCGCACGACGGTCGAGATCGAGACGTCGCCTTCGTTCAGTGCGCGCATCACCAGCGTGCCGCCGCCGAGATAGCGCGCGTTGCGATCGGACGACAGCGCGGCGGCGGCCTCGCTCGAGCTCGTGAAGGTCTTCACCGTCACAGTCATGTTGACACAGCCTCCTTGAGGTGCCGGCGGATCGCTTCGAATCCCGCCTGGTAGATGTCTTCCGCGACCATGTGCGTGATGCGGTCCTTGTCCTCCGGCCGCGTCGAGAAGCGGGATTCCCAGTGCCAGAAGGTGCGGTCGCCGTCCGTGACGGGCAGCAGCCGGACATGGGCCACATAGTTGAACATCGGGACCGGCGTATCGAGCAGGCAATAGCTGAAGGTCTGCTCCAGATCCGACAGCGTCAGCAATTGCTCGCGCAGCTCCGAGCCGTCCTGCAGCTTGAAGCGCCTGACACAGCCGATCTTGTCGGAGGCCTGCGCGCGCTCGATCGTGGAGGTCGCGACCGCCGGATGCCAGCGATCGTGCCCGTTGAAGTCGCGCAGAACGGCCCACACGGAGCCGGTCGGCGCATCCAGGATCGTGCTCTTGACGATATGCGGCACGGCGCTCAGCCTCCGAACTGGCGTTTGAGGGCGTCGAAGCCACCCTGGAACACGCCGCCGCCGATACTTGCGACGAGCTCCGCCTCCCGCTCGGGTGCGCAGTCGAACTCGGCGGTCCACTCCATGAAGGTCTGGTCGCCATCCGTGACCGGCGTCAGCCGAAGCGTCGCGACGTAGTCCTCGACCCCCATCGGGGATTCGAGGATCGAGTAGGTGCAGAACATGTCGTAATCGGACAGGCCGAGCAGCTTTTCCCGGATGCGATCGCCGTTGCGCAGGCGAAAATCCCTGACGCAGCCGATCTTGTCGGAGGGCTCGCCGCCCTCGATGCGGCTTTCCGCAATCGCGGGATGCCAGTTCGGCAGACCGTTGAAGTCGCGTACCCGCGCCCAGACGCGATCGTTGCGCGCGTTGACGACGGTTGAGACATAGACGCGGGCCATGGTGCGACCTCAGCCCTTCTTCCGCGGGCTGCGCTCGGCGGGCGGCTCGCCGTCGGCTGAAGGCGAGGGCGCAGCGGCCGGCTTCTCGCCGCCGCCGCCACCCTTGCGTGCGGAGTCCTTGATGCCCTGCATGTCGCGCGCTTCCCGGATCAGGCCCGGCATCTTGGCGAGGCTGCCGCCTTCGACGCCGATGTCCGCCAGAAGTGAGTCGATCAGCGGCGCCTGGACGCGGTAACGCAGCGCCGAGTCGATCACCTCGTCGGTGGCGCTGCGGCCGCCATTGCCGCCATGGCCGCTGCCGTTGAGGCCATCGACCTGAAGGATGCGGATGCCCTCGATCTTCTCCATCGGCTTGACGCTCTCACGGACGATGCCCTCGATGCGGTCGAGCAGCTTTCTACGGAACAGCGAGTAGCGCGCCTGGTCGGTCAGCACGTTCTCGGCTTCGTTGAGCATGCGCTGCGCCTCGGCCTCGACCGCGGCGCGGACCCGTTCGGCTTCCGCGGCAATTCGCGTCTCCTCGGCCTGCTTCTCGGCGATCAGTATCTCCACGGTCTTCCGGCGCTTCGCGATCTCGCTCTCGCGCGCGGTAATGACGCGCTCGGTGGCTTCGGTGGCATGCACCCGTGCCTCCTCGGCCGAGGCTTTGGCCGCGGATTCCTCCAACGACTTCAGGTGGATCGCAATCGCCTTCTCCATCAGAACGGTCTCGACCTCCTTCTCGCGATTGATTTCAAGCTTGCGCAGCTCGCGCTCGCGGCCGATGCGCGCCTCGTCAAGGCCGCGATCGGAGGCAATGCGGGCGCGATCGACCTCTTCGCGCGCGGCAATCTCTGCTTCCTGGAGCGACTGGACACGGGCGACTTCGAGTTGTTCGATCGAACGTCGGCGTTCGATCCGCGCCGCCTCCAGCGCTTGCTCGCGCGAGACGTCCGTGGTCTCGACCTCCTTGCGCGCGACGATCTCGGCCTGCCTGACCTGGCGGTCGGCGTCGATGCGCTCGGACTTCTTGGCCGAGAGCGCGATGACGCGGTCCTCATCCGCGATCTCGATCGCCTTCTTGTGCTCGATATTGAGCACTTCGCGCTTCCTGGAGGAGGTGATGCGCTCTGCTTCGAGCGCGAGATCGACGCCAATGCGCTGGCGCTCGATGGCGTCGCGCCGCTTCAACTCGGCGGCCTCGAGCACGCCTGTACGCTCGATCTCGAGCGCGCGTGTGTCACGCTCGGCCTGGATACGCTCGGCTGCAACGGACTTTTCCTGCGCGATCCGGGCGGCCTCGATGGCTTCGCGTGAGGCAATGTCGGCTTCCTCGACGGCGCGGTTGCGGGCGATTTCCAGGGACCGAACGCGTTCTTGCTGGGTGATGCGGGCAGCTTCCGTGGCTTCGCGCGCCGTGACCTCTGCGACTTCCAGCGTCTGATTGCGTTCGATCTCCAACTGCCGGGTATTCTGCTCGACCGCGATGCGCTCGACGGCGAGCCTGTGCTCGCGGGCGATGCGCGCCGCCTCGACCGCGCGCTGCGCCTCGATCTCGGCTTCCTGGATGTTACGCACCTGCTGGATCTCCAGCGCGCGGGTGCGCTCATCGGATGCGATGCGCTCGACATTGACAATCATGGTCTGGGCGATGCGGGCCTTTTCGGTCGTCTCGCGGGCTGCGATCTCGGCTTCGTCCACAGCGCGGGTCCGCTCGATCTCGCGGCGCCGGGTCTCCTCTTCGTTGGCGATGCGGGCGTCGGTCACGACGCGGTCTTGCTGGATACGCGCTTTCTCGATCGCCTCGCGGGCGGTGATCTCGGCTTCCTCGATGGTCTGCATCCGCTCGATTTCGCGCTGGCGTACCTCGCGCTCGGAGGCGATGCGGCTGGTGTCGATCGAGCGCTGGTTGGCGATCCGGGTCTTCTCGATCTCCTCCCGTGCGAGCAGCTCCTTCTCCTCGATAGTGCGAGTACGCTCGATCTCCCGCTGGCGGGTCTCACGCTCCGAGGCGATGCGGGCTTCGGCGATCGCCTGGTCGTTGGCGATGCGCGCCTTCTCGATGGTTTCACGGGCGGAAATCTGCGCCTGCTCGGCTTCGGTCTCGCGCAGGGCCCGCTCACGCGCGACCTCGGTGCGCTGCAGGGCGCGGCGCATCTCGATGTCACGCTCCTGTTCGAGGCGTGCCGTCTCGCTTTCGCGCTCGATCTCAAGGGCCTGCCGCTCGGCCTCCAAATTGCGGGAGCGGATCTTGATCATCGAATCCTGCTCGATGTCGTTGCGCAGCTTGCGCTTGGCCTCGATGTCCTCCATCAGGCGGGTCAGACCTTCGGCGTCGAAGCGGTTCGAGGGGTTGAAGAATTCGAGATCGGTCTGGTCGAGATCGGTGATCGCGACCGATTCCAGCTCGAGTCCGTTCTGGGCGAGCGCTTCTGCCGCGTTCGCCTTGAGGCGGGCGACGTACTCGCCGCGCTGCTCGTGCATCTGCTCGAGGGTCATCTCCGAGGCAACGGAACGAATGGCCGAGATGAATTTGCCGGCGAGGAGGGCGTGAAGCTGTTCGGGCTCCATGGTGCGGCGGCCGAGCGTAGCGGCCGCGATAGACACGGCTTCGCGGGTCGCCTGGACCCGGACATAGAAATCGGCCTCGATGTCGACGCGCATGCGGTCGCGGGTGATCACGGCGTCCTGCCGGGAGCGAACGATGCCCATCGGCTGCACGTTCATGTTGACCGGCGTGTAGTCGTGGATGAACGGCAGCACGAAGGCACCGCCGTTGATCACAACGCGCTCGCCGAGCAGGCCGGTCCGAACGAATGAGGTCTCCTTGGACGAGCGGTGATAGAGCCAGTTCAGGATATAGACGCCGACCACGATCACCACGACGGCGACGATGAGCCAGAGGATCAATTCACCGACCAGAGTCCCTGACATGTTTCCCTCCCTCGAGCTTTCGGCGTTATCGCGCGCCGATCGCCTTGAATTTGCGCACTTGATCCGTCAGCGCCCGCTCGACCGGCAGCCGTTCCATCGAGGAGGCGCCGTAGAAGCCGTGGCAATTGCGTGTGTTCCTCATGATGAAATCGGCATCGTCCGGATCGGAAATCGGTCCGCCGTGAGCGAGCACCAGAATGTCCGGATTGACGCTGAGCGCGGCGGAGGCCCAGGTGTCGATATGGGCCGGGCAATCCTTCAGCTTGAGTGCGGTCTGCGCGCCGATGGTGCCCCCGGTCGTCAGGCCTAGATGACAGACGATGATATCCGCGCCCGCGATCGCCATCGCGGCGGCTTCCTTCTCGCTAAAGACGTAGGGCGTCGTCAGCAGGTCTTTTTCGCGCGCCTTTGCGATCATGTCGATCTCGAGCGCATAGGACATTCCGGTCTCTTCGAGATTGGCGCGGAACACACCGTCGATAAGGCCGACGGTCGGAAAGTTCTGTACGCCGGCGAATCCGAGCGCCTTCAACTGGTCCAGGAAAAGATCCATGTCGCGGAACGGATCCGTGCCATTGACGCCGGCGAGCACTGGCGTCCTGGTCACGACGGGCAGCACTTCGCCGGCCATCTCGAGCACGATGGCGTTGGCGTCGCCGTAGGCCATCAATCCCGCGAGCGAGCCGCGGCCGGCCATGCGGTAGCGACCGGAATTGTAGATGACGATGAGGTCGACACCGCCGGCCTCCTCGCATTTGGCCGAAAGGCCGGTGCCAGCGCCGCCGCCGACGATGGGCTCGCCGCGCCTTGCCATGTCGCGGAACCGTTTCAACAGTGCAGCGCGTTCAAACCGGACCATCGGTCACCTCGCTAGTCTCCGGCGCGCCCCGGTGCGGCCGAACAATGTTCGGAACGCGCTGACAATGGTGGAGGCGAACTCGGGATCGTTGACGTTCTTGGAGACGCGGATGAGCTGACGGTTGGCGGTCTGCCGCACGTTCCGTTCCAGCGTTCGGAACAGCGCCGCATCGGCGTCCGTATCCCAGAATGGCTGTCCTCGTGCGTCGAGCGCGGAAACGCCGCCCTCGGGCAGGAAGAAGCGCACCGGACCGTCCATCCGGTTGAGCCGATCGGCGATCCAGTGCCCCATGCGCTCGTTCTCTTCCGCCGTGGTCCGCATCAGCGTGACCTGCGGGTTGTGGACGTGGAATTTCCTGCCGCGGTAGCGCTCCGGGATGGTCTCGGGGGCGCCGAAATTCACCATGTCCAGCGCGCCCACCGAGCCGACGTAAGGCACCCGGCTGCGGATGATGGCGCCGAAGCGGTCGTCGGTGGCCGGGAACACGCCGCCCATCAGGAGATCACCGACCTCCGTGGTCGTGAGGTCGATGACGCCTGCGAGCTGTCCGGAATCGACTAGCTTCTCCATTGAGCGCCCGCCGACGCCGGTGGCGTGGAAGACGAGGCACTCGAAATCCTCGCGCAAGTCGGCCGCGATCTTCTGCACCGCCGGCGTGGTGACACCGAACATGGTGATGCCGACCGATGGCAATCCGCTGTCGCCGCGATCCTTCCGTGCATGCTGATCGAGGCGCGCCTTGACCATGCCGGCCACCGCATTGGCGCCGTTGGCCAGCACGGCGCGCGAGATCGAGTTGAGGCCCTGCACGTCGGCGACCGAATGCATCATGGTGATGTCCGAGGGGCCGACGTAGGGCCCGACGTCGCCGGAGGCGACGGACGAGATGATGAGCTTCGGCACCCCGACAGGAAGGGTCCGCATACCCGGGGCGACCAGTGACGCCGCGCCCGAGCCGCCCGCCGAAATCACGCCGGCAACATTGCTCTGGCGCCGCAGCCAGCTGGCGAAGGCCTCGCCCATCGCGGTGACGGCGGCGCCGCGGTCGGGTCCGAACACCGCCGATCCGCCGCGACCATGATTCAAGGCGATCTCCTGAGCGGAGACGTCGCTGGCCGCGTGCCTGCCGCTGGTGGAGACATCGACCAATCGCGTTCGCAGGCCGGTCCCGGCGATGATGTCGCGGATGAAGCGGAGCTCCGTGCCCTTGGTGTCGAGCGTACCGACGACGAGCACGACCGGAGACCCCTGCGTTTGCGCCGCGACCGGTTCGCGCCGGCGCCGTGCCGTCTCGTCGAGAGACATCACCTGTGTCGAGAGCGTGCGGGCTGCGGCCTCGATGCGGGCGATCGGCACCGGCGGCGACCAGCGCGTCGGCGGCGTCGGGTTAGACACGTAGATGCGGATCGCGCCGCTTGGACGCGTTTGCTGCGGGACGGGCTTCGCCTCCGTCCCCGCCGCCGGCACATCGAGGTCGAGCTCGAGCTCGGCGTGCAACCCGACACCGAGCAGGCGCTGCTGCAGTTCGCGATCGGCGGCAAGCCGGGCCGAATCGATGATGCGGTTGACGCGACCGTTGACCATGATTGCGACGTTGCGCGACACGGCCGTGGCCACGCCGATATTCTGCTCGATCACAAGTACGGACATGTCGCCGTCCTCGCCAAGCCGCAGCAGCATCTCCTCGACCTGGGCGACGATGACAGGCGCAAGCCCCTCGGTGGGCTCGTCCATGATCAGGAGCCGCGGGTTGGTGAGCAACGCGCGGGAGATCGCAAGCATCTGTTGCTCGCCGCCGGAGAGCTGGCCGCCGCCGTGATCCTTGCGCTCGGCCAACCGCGGAAACGTCTTGTAGATGCGCTCGACCGTCCAGGCGCCGCGGCGCAAGCCGGCGGCGAGTTGCAGATGCTCGTCGACGCTGAGTGAACGCCACAGCCGCCGTCCCTGAGGGACGTAGCCGACGCCGAGTCGGGCTATATGGGCGGGCGACTGCCGGGTGATGTCATCGCCGCGGAGGCGGATCGAGCCGCCGCTGACCGGGGTCAGCCCCATGATGGCCTTGCACAGCGTGGTCTTGCCCATGCCGTTGCGGCCGACGACCGAGAACACGCCGGCTTCGAGCGTCAGGTCCACGCCTTGCAGCGCATGCGAATGGCCGTAGTAGACGTCCAGGCCGCGGACTTCGAGCGCGGCGGCGGAACGGCGGACCTCATTCATGGCCGCCTCCGAGGTAAAGCTCCTGCACTTCGGGATCGGACTGGATCTCCTGCGGACGGCCTTCCTTGAAGATGCGCCCGTTGTGCATCATCGTGACGCTCTCGACGACGCGCAGGGCCACGTCCATGTCGTGCTCGATGATGATGTAGCCGATATGCGCCGGCAGCGAGGTCAATATCTCGATCAGCTCGGCACGCTCGGTTGGCGACAGTCCCGCGGCCGGTTCGTCGAACAGGACGAATCGCGGCGCGCCGGCAAGCGCAAGTGCGATCTCGAGCTGGCGCTGCTGGCCATGCGCGAGCTCGGCAACGTGCCGATCCTTCACGCCGGTGAGATGGACGGCCTGCACGAGATTTTCGGCCGCGTGCATCAACGCGTCGTTCTGACCGGGGCGGAGAAACGAGAAGCGCCCCCGTGAGACGCCACGGCAGGCGAGGTAGACATTGTCCTGGACGGTGAGGCCGGGAAACAGCGCGGAGATCTGATAAGTCCGGCGCAGGCCGCGGCGGATGCGCTCATAGGGCGGGAAGTGCGTAACGTCCTCGCCGAAGAAGCGGATGGTGCCGGAAGAAGGTGGGAAGTCGCCGGTGATGCAGTTGAACAGCGTGGTCTTGCCGGCGCCGTTGGAGCCAAGCACGGCGCGTCGTTCGCCGGGGCGGACGGTAATGGTGACGTCGGTGAGTGCCGCGAGCGCGCCGAACAGACGCGTCACGCCGCGCAGTTCCAGCGCCGCGCCGGCGCCCACGACAGAGAGGCGTTGCGCGACGCTATCCATGGCTGGATCCTTGGGCAGATTCTCGGCCAGATTCTTGGCCACGTCGTCCGCTTGAACTCGCCGCCCCGAAGCGTTGGCGGTGTCGCCAGCTCTGCCAGAGCCCGATGACGCCGTCCGAGGACCAGAACACGATGGCGAGGAAGCCGAGGCCGATCAGGAGCCGAAATCGGTTGCCGTCGAGCCCCAGCTTGACCAGGAAGTCGAGTGCGAAAGTGCGCAGCAGCACGAAGATCAGGGCGCCGATAAAGGGGCCGACAGGGCGCGTGATGCCGCCGACGACTGCGATGATGAGGATATCGATGCAGGCTCCAACGCTCACGGATCCCGGCGAAATCTGCCGGTAATTCCAGACCTGGAGCACCCCTGCCAGTGCCGCAACGAAGGACGCGAAGGCGTAGGCCGCGACGCGATGCGCATTGACGTTGAAGCCGAGTGCCGCCATCCGGCGGGGATTGTCGCGTACGCCTTGCAGCGCGAGGCCGAACGGCGCGCGGGAGATGTAGTCGACGGCGAAGTAGCAGAGTGCGGCTACCGCGAGCACGATATAGTAAAAGGGAATGTCGGCGCGCCAGTTGACGCCCCAGAAATGCGGCGTGGCAACGGTATTGATGCCGGTATGACCGTTGAAGATCGCCCAGTTCTGGTTGGTGAAATAATAGAACGCCGCGCCGATCGCGAGCGTGATCATGATGGTGTAGATGCCCTCGGTGCGCACCGCCAGCGCGCCGCCGAGCGTGCCGAAGATGGTCGCGAGCGCGAGCGCCATCGGGACCGCAAGCCACCACGGCCAGCCCAGGCTGATATTGGCGTTGCCGCTGACGCCAAACACCGCGACCATATAGGCGGAGAAACCCGCGATGGTGAGCTGCATCAGGCTGACCATGCCGCCATAGCCAGCAAGAAACATCAGGCTCAGCGCCATGATTCCGAGGATCAGCGTGGTCGCAAAGATCTCGATCAGGAAGAAGCCGTTGGCGATCAGCGGCATGATCAGGAGAATGGCCGCGACGGTCCAGGCTGCCGGATTGTCGATCTCGGGCCATCCGCGCAATTTGGAGCGCTGCACCGCAGCGGTGGGACGAACCGTGACCCGGGCGTCGTGAGCGAGGGACATGTCAGCGCCTCGCCAACAGGCCCTGCGGCCGAATTGCCAGCACCAGAACCATGATCAGGAAGGTCACGACGATGGCGTAGGTCGGGATGTAGACCGAGCCGAGCTGCTCGGCGAGGCCGATGATGAGCGCGCCCAGCGCAGCCCCCGGGATCGAGCCCATGCCACCGACGATCACGACGACGAGGGAGGCGAGCAGGAAGCGGATATCTTCGCCGGGTGAGAGCGACTGGAACGTTCCGCCGACGACGCCGGCGATGCCGGCGAGGCCGGCGCCGAGCGCAAACACCCCCACGAAGACGAGCTGGATCCGCACCCCGGTCGCAGCCAGGATGTCGCGATCGTCGACGCCGGCACGGATGATCATGCCGATGCGCGTGCGGTTGAGCGCCAGCCACATCGCTACGCCGATCACGACGGAAGCGGCGAAGATCACGAGTCGGACCAGCGGATAGCGGAGATAGACCGGCTCGCCTGAGGATTTAACCGCGGTGACCAGCGGCAGCTCCACAGGTCCGATCAGCCAGTTCGGGGTCTGGATCTGATAGAAATCGCCGCCGCAGGCCCACAGCATCAAATCGGCGAACACGATCGAGAGACCGATCGTCACCATGGTCTGGCGCAGGTCCTGGCCTTCCATGCGGCGGAAGACGAGAACCTGGAGCAGGACGCCGACCAGCGCCGTCAGGATGAAAGCGACGATGAAGCTGAGGACCCATGAGCCGGTCGAGGCGCTGATGGCGTAGCCGACATAGCCGCCGAACAAATAGAGCGAGCCGTGCGCGAGGTTGACGTTGCGCATCAGGCCGAAGATCAGCGTAAAGCCGCTGGCGACGAGGAAATAAAGACCGCCAAGCGTGATGCCGTTGAAGAGAGCGTTGAGGAAGACCCGCTTGCGGCCGATCGCATCTTCAAGGCCCTGCGGCCATACTGCGAAAATCAGCCAAAGCGCCACCGCGATCACGATGATGACAATCAGTGCCCAGGCGGGATGACGTTCGACAAAGCGGGTCATGATAGCCGCTCCGTCTTCACGTCGCCCCAACTCTCGCCCCGCAAGTGGGGCGAGGGGGCACGCAAACCGTTGCCGGCCGCAAGCCCTGCCATGAACGTCCGCTCCCTATCGAGCGCGATCCTCTTTTCGGGATCGCGTTTGGCGCATCCTAATGCGGCTGTAAGGGAGGCGCTTGATCGTGAGTATCTTTTCGCGTGCCGTCAGGCGCGCAAAACCTTGGCCGCGCGGCGATAATCGGTCGGCGCCATGCCGACATTGGCGGCGAAGAAGCGGGTGAATCCGCTCTGCGACGAGAAGCCGAGATCGAAGCCGATGTCGGCGATCGGCGCTTCGCTCGCCACCAGCGCCTCCAGCGCCTGCTCCATCATCAGCGTGTTGAGATAGAGGTGTGGCGTAACGCCGGTCTGGGTGCGGAATAGCCGGTAGAAGTGCGGCCGCGACAGGCCGGATTCGCGCGCGATGGTATCGAGCTCGATCTCGGCGCCGGGACTCTCCGACATCATCTTGATGCACTTGCGCACGCGAAAATCCGTGACGGAACCGTTTGTGCGCGGATCACGCGCGGTCGCAGCCTGCTGCCAGCTTTCGTCGTAACAGATATCGATCAGACCTCTCAGCTCGCCATCGAGGCTGTTGAGCGAGGGTGCGCCGCACACGAGGGCGGCTGCGTGCCTGATATGCCTGTCCAGCGCAACCGACCGCGTGAACTGGGTACGGCCGAAGCGGAGGCGGTCGGCGCCGGGCGCATCGGGCGCGAACCACTCCGCATTGACGTAGAGCACGAAGAAAACGGCGCCGCCTTCGAGATCGGACGGCAGGAAATTATGCGGCTCCCACGGATTGACCGCGACGACGGAACCTTCGGTGAGCTCGTAACGTCCGTCGCTGACATCGATGCATGCGGAACGCCCGCCGACATGGAAGATCAAATGACCTTCGCGATGCGCGTGGATGTTGAAAGGGCGGTTCAACTGATAGACCGTCGCCCGACCAAAGCGGCCGTGGAAGACGGCGAGCGCCCGGCTCATGCCTTTCCTCCCAAAAGCTCTTGCTATTTTTTGGTAGCGTTCAACAACCGGGGAGAGAATGCAAGGGCGCACGATGTCCGCGCCTTGCAAATCTCTCCCCGGTCAACCATGGCTCGCGAACGAGATTACGTCAGTATTTCTTACATTCCGGTACTGTGCGGCTTGGCAAGCCGATCTTGGAAAACACCGCGGGATCGTAGCCCAGCGTTTGGTTGACGTTCGGGATCACCTTGACGACCTTTGAAAAAAGCGCGCCCTTGCCGTCGTCGACGACCTCGGTGACGAAGTTGGTGCCGATCGCCTGGCGGTTGGAGTCCAGCTTGATCTTGCCGTTGGGTGCGTCGAGCTCGATCTTGGCAAGGGCTTCCTTGTACTTGGCCTGGTTGTTGGAGAGATCGCCGTTGACCTGACGCAACGCCAGGATCAGCGCCATGGTCGAGTCGTAATAGTTGGTGGCGAGCAGCGAGGGGCTCGGGAAGCGCTTGTTGGGTGGGAAGGCGTCCTGATAGTCCTTCACGAACTTCTGCCAACTCGGGTTCTCCCAGGTGTCGGCCTGACCGCTGGCGGCCAGCGTGCCGACCAGCGCGTTCTTGGCGTTGCCCTTGGACGACAGAATGGTTTGGTCGATCATGATCGAGCCGCCCATCAGATGCGCCTTGCCGCCGGCCTGCTGGTACTGGTTCAGGAAGTTGACAGCGTCAGCGCCGCCGAGGCCGAGATAGATCGCATCGACATCATCGGGCAGCGCGGCGATAACCGAGGCAAAGTCCTTGGTGCCGAGCGGCACCCATTGCCGGTTGGTGACCTGTCCGCCGGCACCGCAGAATTCGAGCACGAGCCCGAACACCTGGGTATAGATGAAGGAATAGTCTTCGCCGACGGTCGCGATCTTGCGATACTTCTTTTCCTCGTAAGCGTATTTGCCGAGGCCCACCTGCCACTGCGCGCCGTCCATGTTGTAGCGGAAAAAGTTCGGAGCCGGATCGACATAGGTCGTTTCCTGCGCACCGGAGGCGGCGTTGATGAAGGTCAGTTCGGGATGGGTCTTCGCAAAATTCTTGACCGCGATGCCTTCGTCTCCGGACAGCGGCGACAGCAGGATCTGCACCTTGTCCTGCTCGATCAGCTTGCGCACTGCTCGCACAGCGGAGTCCGGCGTCGCGTCGGTCGAGGCGATGACAAACTCGAGTTCCTTGTCGCCGACCTTCTTGCCGAGCACGTTGAGAGCCGTCTGGAAGCCGCGGATGCCGTCCTCGCCGAGCACGGTGTAGGTGCCTTCGAGCGTCGCGGTGACGCCGACCTTGATCTTCTCCTGTGCGAAGGCGGTGCCCGAAAGTAACAGGCTGCTCAACGCGATCAGTCCTAGACTGCCTTTCAACATTGCTCTCCTCCCTGGGCGTTCTTGTCGCTGGTTTTCACCTCGCCCTGGCACGTCCGCCGCGCGGTGCGGCGTTCGGGCAAGGCCAACGGTTCTTGAAATGGAGGCTAACCGAACTCGGATGCAGTGCACGTGCCGGAGCCGTGCGTGGCTTAACGGGCAGTCTCATTTTGAATGTTGCGTCGCGATCAACATCGCGGTGCAATAGGCGTCAGGCTCGCCGAATTTTCACGCGCCTGCCGCATGGCGGTCGCGACTGCCGTGGACTGCCGCCGCGTGCAATAGGATCGCTTCGAATGAAAGAGAAATCAATCGCAAGCGTTGCCGGCCCAGCGCCTAGCGTAGCCCGTTTCCTTCCGAATTCGATCCGCTCTTCGCGGGTGATGTCCTGGAGTGGCACGCTCAGCTCTTGGCGCAGGGCGGACGAAGTCGTCTCGTACGAGCTACTACCCCGCGAGAAACCCGCCATCCACAGCAACGACGGTGCCGGTCGCATATTGCGAGGCGGGCATGCAGAGGAAGGCGACTGCGCCGGCGATGTCCTCCGGTTGTCCCCAGCGCTTGAACGCGGTGCGGTCGGCGATGCGCTGATAGTGCGCGCGATCGGTTCTGCCAGCAGCGTTAATCGCCGTTTCGATGTAGCCGGGAGCGACCGCTTTGACGCGGATGCCGTCTTCTGCCCACGCCAAGGCAAGCGCCTTGGTCAGCATCACGACGCCGCCCTTGCTGGCGCAATAGGCTGGAATCCGCGGCAGGGCCAGCGTCGCATTCATCGAGGCGATGTTGACGATCGAGCCCTCCTGCTCCGCCAGCATCGGGCGGAAAGCCATGCAGGTCCGGAACGTGCCGGTGAGATTGACGTCGAGCACCTTCATGAAGGTCTCGACCTCGAATTCCTTGTCGCGCGCGAGAATACCGGCGCAGTTAACGAGCGCGTCGACGCGCCTTTGCTCTCGCGCGAATGACGTCACGGCGTCGTCGTTCGTCACATCCAGTGCCGCGAGCGTCAGGTTCGCACGCGGCTTGAGCAGGGTGCGCGCGAGATCCGCCTCGTTGGCTCCGGTTGCGGTCACCGTCGCGCCAAGATCGCAGAACTGGTTGCTGATCGCAGCGCCAATGTCGCCGGCGCCGCCGATCACGACGGCATGAAAGTCGGGGGCGAGGGAAAAATTGGAATTCATCGGGAGGGTCTCACGTCAGGATTTGAGCGGCGGAGCCGTCGATTCGCGGACCACCAGCGAAAAGTCGATTTCGCGGTGGATGATGGTCTGCTCGCCGGCGAGGTTTCGCACCAGATATTCCCCGGCGCGCTGCCAGGTTTCCCCGGTCGGGACGTGGATCGTGGTCAGGCTCGGTCGCAGATGGCGGCTCCAGTCGAGGTCGTCGAAGCCGATGACTGACAAGTCGCGCGGCACGGAATAGCCGCTGCGCTCCGCCTCGAGCAGCACGCCATAGGCGATGACGTCGTTGCCGCACACTACGGCGGTCGGGCGGTCGTCGAGACTGAGGAGATAGCGGGCCGCCTCGCGCGCATCGTCGAGCGTATAGGGCACCTCGACGTGCCATTGCGGGGGCAGCTCGAGGCCGTTCTCGACGAGCGCGCGGCGAAAACCGGCGACGCGCGCGCTGGCGCGGTCGTTGTTGCGCTGAAGCGCCGAGACGATTCCGATGCGGCGGTGGCCGAGCTCGATGACATGTGCAGCTGCGCGGTGAGCAGCAGCTTCGTTGTCGGTTCCGACGCAAGGGTAAGGACGGTCGGGCTGATAGATGCCGACATTGATGAAGGGCACCGCATTGTCCGCGAGCAGCTTGCGCAATCCGTCATGATGACAATCGCCGCGCAGCACCAGGCCGTCGACGCCGCGGCTGACCAGGTTGCGCGCCTGCTCGAGCTCGACGTCAAGATCATATCCGCTGGTGGTGAGAAACAGCATGTATCCGACTGACGACAGATATTGCTGCAGGGAGGCGATACCGCGCGCGAACATCGTGTTGTCGATCGTCGGCACGATCGCGCCGAGCGTGCGTGAGCGCCGCGACGACAGGATGCGCGCCGGTGCGTGCGGGATGTAGCCGAGCGCGTCGATGGCCTGTTCGATGCGCGCGCGCAAGGAAGGGCTCACCGCGCCGGGATTGTTGAGTGCGCGCGAGACGGACGCCGTCGACACGCCGGCGCGCGCCGCCACCGCACGGATGCCCTGCTTCACAGATTTGGCGTTCGTCAGTCTCATGAATGTATCGGTACATCCAGCTAGGGGCTGATCAGTAGCGGCAATATTGTGAATTTGCCGCAGATTACCCGGCTTGTCCATCGCTTGACAGCGCTGCGACGATGCTTAGGATGTAACCGTTTTCAAGTAGTGTTCAGAAAAGGCCGCCAGCATAAGGCGGCCGGCCGGGAGGAGAGTTCGATGAAGGCCAGGATGCTCGCGACGCATGTCGCGTTGCCGGTTCTCGCAATTGCCGCGGTCAGTGCGCAGGCGCATGCGGCCGACTTCGACTGGATGAAGTTCAAGGGCAAGACCGTCACTTTTCTCGCCAATAACAACCCGGTGTCGCAGGCGCTCCTGACCTTCAAGGCCGATTTCGAAAAGCTGACCGGCATGACCTTGAAGGTTGACGGCTATCAGGAACAGCAGATGCGCCAGCGTCTGGTCACGGTCATGAATGCGAACAGCGACGAGGTCGACGTGTTCATGACGCTGCCATCGCGCGAGGGCGAGCAATTCGCCGCCGCCGGCTGGTACGCCGATCTCACGGCGATGGCCAAGAGCGAGGTTGCCAAGGACTACGAACCGGCCGGGTTGAGCCAGGCCTTGCTGAAGGCCGCGACCTTCGGCGGCAAGCTGACCAGCATGCCGATGAATCTGGAAGGGCCGATCTTTTATTACCGCACCGACATCTTCAAGAAGTGCGGCCTCGAGGCGCCGAAAACCATCAAGGACGTAGAAGCAGCCGCCGAGAAGATCAAGGCCTGCGACAGCGCAGTCACGCCGTTCGTTTCGCGCGGCCTGAAGCCCGCGGTCGCCTACACCTTCAGCAATATGTTGCACAATATCGGCGGAAGCTACATCGCCAACGGCAAGTCGAATCTCTGCTCGGCCAAGGCCAAGGAGGCGCTCGACACCTATAGCCGCCTGCTGCGCGATTTCGGACCGCCCGGCGTCGTCAATTACAGCTTCCAGCAGATTTCGGCACTGTACCGCAGCGGCCGCGCAGCGATGGCGTTCGAATCGTCGAATGAATTGCGCACGGTGACGGAAGGTGGTGCGCGCCTCAAGGACACCGGCCTGTTGCCGTTCCCGGCGGGTGAAGCCGGCCAGGTGCCGACCACGATCGGTTGGGGCATGGCGGTGTCCTCGCACAGCAAGCAGCCGGACGCGGCCTGGTACTTCGTGCAATGGGCGACCAGCCCGGAGGTGCAGAAGAAGATGGCGCTCCAGGGCATCGCGCCGCCGCGTCCGTCCGTCGCCAAGGATCCCGAGTACCGGAAGTGGATCGACGAGGAGCCGGTGCGCAAGGAATGGCAAGCCGCGCTCGACGTGCTCGCGACCAAGGGTTCCTCCGAGGTTGGTTATCCCATCGTCGCCAATCCGGAATCGCGCGAGTTCATCGGGCAGGCGGTACAGGATCTGATCCTGAAGCAGAAGCCGATCGACCAGGCTTGTGCGGATGCCGACAAGGCGCTCGATGCGCTGATCGCGCAGAAGTAATCGCCCGGTGCCGGCGGCTTCGCGCCGGCCGGCATCTCACTCGATCAAGGAAACGGACGCATGTCTGATGCGGCTGCGACACTCACGCAGGACCGGCAGAAGCTGGAGATGTCTGCGCTATCGGCGCCGGCCGTGATCTTCACGGTCGCGATGATCGCGTTTCCGGTCGTCTACACGATCTGGCTCGGCTTCCAGACGTTTTCCTCGACCGGCAAGCAGTCCTTCGCGGGCCTTGCCAATTACTCGAAGCTGATCTCCGACTACGAGTTCTGGCATGGGCTGTGGGTCACGGTTGCGCTCTTTGTGCTCTCGCTGGTGCTCCAGCTCGTCTTCGGTGTCTGGCTCGCGCTGGTGCTGTTTCACGCCAAGCGCCTGCCGGGAATCGTGCGTTCACTGTTCATCTCGCCCTTCATGATGCCGCCGGTGGTGGCCGGCATGATGTGGCTGGTGATCCTCGATCCCTCGCTGGGCGCCGCCAACTATATCCTGCAATCCTTCGGCCTGCCACCGTCGGACTGGCTGGCTTCGCCGACCTGGGTCATTCCGACCGTCGCGCTGATCGACAGCTGGCAGTGGACGCCATATGTCGCCTTGATCGTGCTGGGCGGCCTGCAATCCTTGCCTCCCAGTGTCTACGAGGCTGCTCAGATCGATGGCGCGTCGCCATTCAAGACCTTTCAGCGCATTACACTGCCTTTGTTGCTCCCGACGATCGTCACGGCGGCGATCCTGCGCAGCGTCGACCTGCTCCGCTTTTTTGACATCATCTACATCACGACCCAGGGCGGTCCCGGCAACGCGTCGAACACGCTCAACATCTACGGCTTCCGGGTCGGCTTCGAATTCTTCAACATCGGCTATGCCAGCGCCTTGATGCTGACGCTGACGGCGATCGTGTTCGGCGCCGTACTGGCCTTCAACCGCCTACGCGGCGCGGTGGCGTGGTCATGACGGACGCAGCCAATACCGATCGCTGGATACGATGGCTAAATTTGGTGCAGCTCGTGCTGGCCGGTGTCATCATCATGGCCCCTACAGTCTGGATGGTTCTGTCCTCGTTCAAGCCGTCGTTCGAGGTGACGGCTTATCCGCCGACGCTGATCTTCACACCGACGCTGGATAATTACGTCGAACTGACCAAGACCACACCGTTCATGAGCTACGCCGTCAACAGCCTGATCGTGACCGTCGGCTCGACCGCGCTCGGATTGCTGTTCGGAATTCCCGCCGCCTTCGCCGTGTCCTGGACGCGGATTTCGTGGCCGGCGATCCTGACGCTGGCGGCACGCATGGCGCCGGGCACTCTGTTCCTCCTGCCGTGGTACGTCATGTTCCGGCAGGTCGGCATGATCGGCTCCTACACTGCGCTGATCCTCAGCCATGCGGTGATCACGCTGCCGATCGTGATCTGGGTTCTGCTGCCGTCCTTCGATGGCATCCCGCGTAGCGTCTTCGAGGCCGCGCAAGTGGATGGATGTGGCGTTACGCGCATCCTCTGGCGCATCGCGCTGCCGCTGGTGGCGTCCGGCGTCGCGGTGTCGGCGATCCTCGCCTTCGTATTTTCGTGGAACTACTTCCTGTTTGCGCTGGTGCTCTCCAATGGCGACACCAAGACGCTGATCGCGGCGGCCTTCAATTTCATTGGCGAAGGCTCCACGCAATGGGGCGCACTCATGGCTGCGGCGACGCTGATCGCATTGCCGCCGCTGGTGCTGGCGGCTCTGGTTCAGCGCTGGCTGGTGTCGGGACTGACGCTCGGCGCGGTGAAAGGCTAGGTATCTGATGAACATATCGCCCCGTCCGAAGTCGATCATGCAAGCAGCGGTCTTTCACGGCAACGACCGCATCACCATCGAACGTGTGATGCTGCCCGACGTCGGGACGGGCGAGGTGCTGGTGCGCGTCTCCCGCACCGCGCTGTGCGGCTCGGACTTCAAGCTCTGGCATAAGGGCGCCGAATTCACCGCCGGGCACGAGATCTTTGGCGTGGTCGAACAGCCCGGTCATCGGCTGCATGGCAGCCGCTGCGCCGTGTACATTCCGTTGCACTGCGATCACTGCGCTGCCTGCAAGCGCGGCGACACCCAGATGTGCCTGGAGGTTTCCAGCCTGATCGGCTGGAACAGGCCGGGTGGCTATGCCGAGTATGTGCCAGTGCCGGAAAACTGCCTGCTGCCGGTCCCCGACGACATCGAGGACAGCCTCGCGCCGCTGCTGCTCGACACCATCGGCACGTCCGGCCACGCCGTCCGGTTCGTCAGTCGTGTCGTGCCTCCGGGCGAAGCGGGATCGGTCCTTGTGATGGGCGCTGGACCCGTCGGTCTTGGTGTCGTGCTGGCGCTGCGCGCGCTCGGCTACGACGACATCTACGTGGCCGATCCGAATGCGGCGCGGCTCGAGATCGCGCAATCGTTTGGCGCGAAGGCGCATCCGGTCGGAGATACCTCGAAGCGCTTCTCTCTCATCATGGAATGCTCCGGCGCGCATGCGGCCCGCAACCTCGGCATCGAGCTCGTCCTGCCGCGCGGTGCGCTGGTGCTGGTCGGCGAGAACGCCGCCCCCTGGACCATCGAGGAGGGCAAGGTGTTCCGCCGCAAGGATTTCTACATGATCAGGACGTTCTACTTCCCGGTGTCCGATTTCGAGCCGAATGTCGAGCTGCTGCGAAAGTACAAGGGCGAATACCGTGTCCTCGTCGATGGCGAGTTCGGCCTCTCGACTTTGCCTGAGAATTTCGCCCGCTTCGCCAAGGGCGAGCTGATCAAGCCCGTCTTGGCGCTGGATTAACCGATCATGGCCTCGATCTCGATCCGCAACCTCGTCAAGCGCTACGGCAATTTCACCGTGATCCCGGATCTCAATCTGGAGATCGCGGACCATGAGTTCGTCGTGTTCGTCGGGCCGTCCGGTTGCGGCAAGTCGACCTTGCTCCGGATCATTGCAGGCCTCGAGCCGATCACGTCCGGCGACATCTACATCGGCGACAAGCGCGTCAATGGCGTGCAGGCCGCGCAGCGCGACATCGCGATGGTGTTTCAGGACTATGCGCTCTATCCGCACATGCGAGTCTACGACAACATGTCGTTCGCCCTTGAGCTGCGGGGAACGCCGAAAGCGGAGATCGACGCGCGGGTGAAGCGCGCCGCTGCGCTCCTGCACATCGAGCCTTATCTCGACCGCAAGCCGAAGGAGCTCTCCGGCGGCCAGCGCCAGCGCGTCGCCATGGGCCGTGCGATCGTGCGCAATCCCAAGGCGTTCCTGTTCGACGAACCGCTGTCCAACCTCGACGCGAAACTGCGCGGGCAGGTCCGCGCCGAGATCAAGGCGCTGTCGCAGCAGCTCATGACCACCATGGTCTTCGTGACCCACGACCAGATCGAGGCCATGACCATGGCCGACCGGATCGTGGTGCTCCAGAGCGGCACGATCCAGCAATACGACACGCCCGAGACGGTCTACGAGCGGCCAGCCAACCAGTTCGTCGCCGGTTTCATCGGCTCGCCCGCCATGAATTTCTTCCCGGTCGCGTGGCGGGAGGAGCGGGCGACCCTGTCGCAGGGCGGAGCGGTTGTACCCGTGGACGGCGAGACCGCGAGCCACCTGCGGCAGGCCGGCAGCGCCGTCATCGGCATTCGTCCCGAGCATTTTGCCGTGGCCGCTGCTACTGCCGATGGCATTGCCATCAACGTCAAGCTCGTCGAGCCGCTCGGCTCGGATACGTTGATTCATTTCGATCTCGCCGGCGTATCGGCCATCGCGCGGGTCGATCCGTCGTTGCGGCCGAAGGTCGGTGATCGCCTCGGCCTTCGTCCGCAGCCAGGCAAGACGCATTTGTTCGATGCGGCGAACGGGCAGGTCTTGCGGTGAGTGCGGCGGCAGACATCGGAAATATGTCGGCGTTGGCGGACGTCGCGTCGAGGGCCCGGCATGCGCACGTCATTTGCCTCGGGCTTTCTGCGCTCGACCAGGTCTGGCGGGTCGATCGGCTCTTCGCGGGTCGGAGCGAGAAGATCAAGGCCGTCGGCTACGGCACTTTTGGCGGCGGCATGGCTGCCAATGCCGCGGTCGCGGTTGCGCGGCTCGGCGCTTCCGTCGCGTTCTGGGGGCGGGCGGGGGACGATGCCGCCGGGCACGAGATGCGGTCGGCCTTTGCCGCTGAAGGTGTCGATGTCGAGAACTTCCGGCTGTTTCCCGAGGGCCGGTCGTCGGTCTCCGGCATCGTCGTCGACAGTTCCGGCGAGCGGCAGATCGTCAATTTCCGCGGTCATTTTCCCGAGGCTGCTGATTGGCTTCCTCTGGAAGCGGTCGCCCGCGCATCTTCCGTGCTAGCTGATCCTCGCTGGGTTGAAGGGGCCGCGACTCTGTTCCGCGAGGCGCGCTCGCGAAGCATCCCCACGGTGCTCGACGGCGATATGGCCGACCCCGAGGTGTTCGAGCGACTGCTGCCCTTGACCGACCACGCCATCTTCTCAGAGCCTGCGCTCACGTCCTTTGCTGGGTCGGGTGGGGATGAATCCCTCGCCGCACTCGCGCGCTTCGGTTGCCGAGTCGTCGCCGTCACGCGCGGCGAGAACGGCGTGAGCTGGTACGAGAATGGCCAGTTGCACCGCCAGGCCGCCTTTGCGGTCGATGTCATCGACACCACCGGCGCGGGCGACGTCTTCCACGGCGCCTATGCGCTTGCGATCGGCGTCGGCCTCGATGTGCGCGACGCCATGGCGTTTTCGGCAGCGACGGCTGCGATGAAATGCGGCCACGCCGGCGGCCGCAACGGTATTCCTACGATCAACGAGTGTCTTGCATTCATGAGGACGAAGCCATGAGAACGATTGGAAAGAACCGCGGGCTGGCACGCCTTGCTGACGCGGGCGGCCACTTTCGTATGGTCGCGCTGGATCAGCGGCCGCCATTGTTCGATGCCATTGCAAAGGCAAAAGGCATCACGCGGGACCAGGTCGAATATTCCGATGTCACGGCGGCGAAGCGCCTGCTCGTGGAGAACCTCGCGCCGCATTGTAGCTCGATGCTGTTCGACCCGAATTTCGCGGTGCCGGCCGCGATCGACCTGCTGCCGCCGCGCTGTGGTCTCATCATGACGCTCGAGGAACACCGCGTCGAGGAAACCTCGGGCGGACGCAAGTCCCGGGCGATCACCGATTGGAGCGTGGAGAAGATCCGCGCCATGGGCGGCGACGCAGTGAAGGTATTGGCCTGGTACCGGCCGGATGCCGATGCCGCGGTGAACGAGCATCAGAAGCGCTTCGTCCGCGAGATCGGCGAGGACTGCGCCCGTCATGACATCCCTTATGTCCTGGAGCTCTTGGTCTATCCGTTCCTCGGCAGTGCCAATCACACCGCCGACTACGTGGAGTCGCCCGGGAAACTTCCCGGCCTCGTCATCGACAGCGTGCGCGAATTCGCCAAGCCTGAATACGGCGTCGATCTCTTGAAGCTGGAGAGCCCGCTTGCGGCCAACGGCCTTCCGGCCCGTGACGGCAGCGCCGAGGAGAGCGCCGCGCAGAAGGAATTCGACGCGATCGGGGACATCTGCCGCGAACGGAGCATCCCCTGGGTGCTGCTGTCGGGTGGCGCCGCGCCGGAGAAGTTCGAGCGTGTGCTGGACTTCGCCTACGCAGCCGGGGCAGGCGGCTTCCTCGCCGGCCGCACCATTTGGCTCGATGCAGTTCTGAGGAACTTTCCGGACCGCGCGGCGGTCTCGGCAAGTCTGCGCAAGGATGGCCTCGGCGTGCTCGAACGGCTCAACGAGCTGACCACGGCCAAGGGAACGCCATGGAAGGCGCGCTTTCCGGTGTTCACTGACATCAAGCAGGAAGGTGACTTCGCGCGCGCCTACTGACATGGTGGCGGCTCCGCGTGGTCTCAACTCGGTCGCAAGGACCCGTCGCATGACTGACAGCTTCACCATCCGTTCGGTCGGGGCGTTCTGCTATCGTTATCCGCTGGCAACGCCAGTGGTGACGTCGTTCGGCAAAATGCTGAACCGTCCCGCCGTCTTCGTTCGCGTCGTCGACCAAGATGGCGTCGAGGGATGGGGTGAGACCTGGTCCAACTTTCCCGCACCCGGCGCGGAGCACCGTGCCCGGCTGGTCGACGAGGTGCTCGCGCCCGGCCTTGTCGGACGCAGGTTTGACAATCCTGTTCAGGCCTTCGAGACCCTGACCAAGGGCACCGAGGTGCTGGCGCTTCAATGCGGCGAGCCCGGGCCGTTCGCGCAGGCCATCTCGGGTATCGATCTCGCGCTGTGGGACCTCTCCGCGCGACGCCAACGCGTGCCGCTGTGGCGGCTCATCGGCGGGCAGTCGAGCACGATCAAGGCCTATGCCAGCGGCATCAATCCCGGCGGCGCCGCTCAGACGGCTGAAGCCGCGCTCAAGCGTGGCCATCGTGCACTGAAGCTGAAGGTTGGCTTCGGCGCGGAGATGGATCTCGCCAACCTCGCTGCGCTACGCGCGACCGTCGGCGCCGGCATGCTCGCCGTGGATGCCAATCAGGGCTGGTCGGTCGCGCAGGCGCTGGAGATGCTGCCGCGGCTGGCCGAGTTCGACCTGCGCTGGCTGGAAGAGCCGATCCGCGCCGATCGGCCGCGCGAGGAATGGCGCAAGCTGCGCGCCCACGCGAAGATGCCGATTGCCGCCGGTGAAAATATTTCGAGCGCCGAAGGCTTCGAGGAGGTCCTGGCCGAAGATGTGCTCGGCGTGGTTCAACCCGATATCGCAAAATGGGGCGGGCTCAGCGCCTGCGCTGGACTGGCTCGCAACATTCTGAAAGCGGGCAAGACGTTTTGCCCGCACTATCTCGGCGGAGGCATTGGCCTGCTTGCGTCCGCGCATCTTCTCGCCGGTATCGGTGGTGACGGCTGGCTGGAGGTCGATGCCAATGACAACCCGTTGCGGGATCTGTTTTGTGGTCCGATCCTCAATCTGAGGGAAGGCACGGTTGAATTGAACGAAGACCCGGGGCTCGGAATAGTACCTGATCTTTCATGTATCGAGTGCTATCGCAGTATCTAGGCTTGCTGGAGACCTGTCAGCTTCTGACCACGGTGGATCACTCTTGATTGACCTCGGCCTCCTTGACCAAACATGGCTCAAATTGGTCCGTGATGGACTCGAGCGAGAGTTTAGGTTTTTCAATCGTTAGAAGGTGACGCGCACACGATATGTGCACCGCGAGGTCAAGAGAAGTGTCACCACAGCCAACGTGAGCAGACTTTATGAATTGGGCCCCTCGGGTGAGCAAGCGCGCCCCGGTCCATGGCGCACATCACGACAGAGTGCGCGGCCGAAGGGATGACCATCAGCGAAATTTCGCTATCGGCCGGCCGCTAACGCACCATGATCGCAACAGCAGACTTGCGTCTTCCGACGTGGTTAGCTCCAGACCGGTTGTTTCTGATGTGTCATTCGCGTTGCGATGAAGACAGAGAAAAGGATGGCCTCAGAATGCTTATGCTGGAAATCTTTCCTACCCATCGGTTCTGACCAGGCGCGCATCCGCATCGACATTTTTCTGCGGGACAATCTGCCGTAACTTCGAGCTCGTAGGTGATGCGCACCTTGCGGGCTGCTGGCGGTGTCAGTGTCGCGGGCCCGACATTCCGAACCCGTGTCTCGCGCGGCAGAACAGATCGACTTCGCCAACCTGCCCGCCCTTCAGCGCGATCTCGATTCTGGCATGCGCGCGATCCGACGACGCGCGGCAGAGCGGGGCTCCCTCTGCGAGCGGGGCGATCGCAGTTAGCGCGTAGATACCCATGGCCTGTAGCACGTGGCCGGATGTGTCCCCGCCGGCGACCACGGCGCGTTGGAGCCGCGCGGTTTCTAGAATAGAATCCAGCGCCTGGCCCAGCCCGACGCCGATGCGGTCGTTCACCGCGGCCGCCGTTCCGCCGCTCGCCCTGATCGCCGCGTTGAGAGCGCCGACCGCCGGATCGTCGGGGCCGCTTGCGGTGATCAGGAGCGCATCGCGCCCCGACGAGAGCGCGGCGAGCGCGCGCTCGACAGCGCGGCCGATCTCCTTGGCCCATTCAGCCGTATCGACGGCGCGCGCTGCATCGAGCCGCTCGACGTTGAAACCATTGCTTCCGGCATGAGCGATCTGCGCGGCAGTGACGGGTGAGCATGAGCCGGACACGCAGGCGATACGCTCGACGCCGGTAAGGCGAAGATCGGGCTTGCTGTCGGGAATCAGGCCCGCCGACCGCCAATAGGCAACCAGGGCCTGCTCGACCCCTTGCGAGCCGGCGACAAAGAGCCGCTCGCCGCGATATTCCCAGATCAGGCGGCCGGCTTCGATCAGCGATGCGTGGTCGAGCACGTCGAGCGAGATGATCTCGGTGCCCGCGCCCCTCGCGCGCATCAGCGCCAGATCCGCGCCGCCATTGGCCATGGTGACGAAGTCGATTAGTCCGATCGATCGCGTCGTCTGCTTTGCAAGATGCCGGCCGAGATCGGACTCGTCCATCGGCGTCACCGGATGACGCGACATGGTCGGATGCCGGTCGAGGCGATGGCCGACGCCGTTCACAGCCGCGAACAAATGGCCGAACATCTGGTAGCGGCCCATCGCCGGGGAGCCGACGAGGAGCGGATGCCAGCGGCCACCGAGTCGCGGCACGGCGAGATCAATCGCGCGCCCGATCGAGCCGATATGCGGCGCGGAATCGAAGGTCGAGCACACCTTGTAATGTGCGATTGGGGCGCCGATGCCGGCGAGCACGTCGAAGGCCGGCGGAAGGTTTTGCTCCATCCAGGCCGGGTCCTTTGCCCGCGCCGTGCCGGCGATGCCGATGCCGCGATACTGCCTGGAGGCCGCGAGATGCTCGGGCGTCGGCGGCTCCAGGAACAGGATTGTCGGCAGACCCGCGAAGGTGAGCGCCTCCATCGCCGCGGACGAGCCGGTGTAATCGTCGCCGTAGAAGGCGACGAGCGGACCGTCGGGCAGGGCGGACGTGTCGCTCATGGTTTGCCTGCGATCCCCGCGTCCCACGCCGCACGCAGATCGGCGACGCCTGCGGCGGGTCCATCGGGGTGTGCAAGAATGCCGCCACCGGCTGCGAAGATCAGATCGGTCGAGCCGAGCGCGCGCCAGGTCGGCACGGCCTGCGCCGGCGATTGGCCCGACGAAAACACAGGCATCGCGATGCACGGCTTGTGCGCGAACATCGGCGTCAGCGCGGCCTGCGCGGATTTGACCACGCTGTCATCGGTCTCGCTGAATTTGTTGCCGATGCCGTTGACATGCATGTGGTCGGCGCCGGCGAGCCGCCATATTTTGTGCCACGCGGTATAATCCCAGCCGAGCGCGGGATGACGGTTCAGCGCGCCCCAGCCGTTGCGATGCGCATGAACGGGGAGTTGCGTGTGGCGGCCGAGCTCGATCATGCCGGCGAGCCCGACCGAGTTGATGCTTGCCATCACGCAGGTGCCGCCCTCGGCCAGCACCAGATCGTGGCGGCGGCGCATCTGGTCGATCTCGCCGGTGAGGTTGAAGGCAACCATGACCTTCTTGCCGGTCCGGCCGGCGTGGTCGTTGACGACGCGCATCACGGCGCGCACCCGTTCGTCGAACGGACAATAAACGCCGTCCGATTGCAGCTCATCGTCCTTGATGAAGTCGATGCCGGCCTCGCACAGCGTGGTGACGAGATTAGCCGTCTCGGCCGGGCTCAGCCCGATGCTCGGCTTGATGATGGTGCCGATCAGCGGACGGCCGCTGACGCCGGTGAGCTCGCGTGTGCCGGCGACGCCGAACTTCGGCCCGGGATAGGCGGAGGCGAAAGCGACCGGCAACCGCAGGTCGAGCAGCCGCAGGCCGGTCAGCTGGCGCAATTCCCAGAGATTGCCGGCGATCGCCGTGACGAGATTGGGCAGCGAGGCGCCGATATTGTCGAGCGGCCATGACAAGGTGACGCGCGCGCGTCGCCAGGGGCCATCGGCGTTGATTGGCCGGGCGACCGGGAGCGATGGTGCGCCGACTGTATCCAGCAGGTCGAGGCTCTCGACCCGAGCAGCTGCACGCGCTTTCAGCTCCGGCGTTTCGCCGGGCACCGCGACGAACGTTCCGCTCGACTGCTCGCCCGCCATGGTCTCCGCGGCAAGCCGCGGATCGCTGGGCGTTTCGATCAGATAGTCGGCTTCGATGCGAACAGGATTTGGCGTCACGGGATCACAGACAGTCTAGAGCTTGGTGAGATCGGGAAATGGCCGCACGGGGTCGCGACCGTCCCAGTCCTTGGCGGCTTCGCGGATGAGGTCGAACATCTTGCCCTTGGGTCCTGCGACTTCAGACAGTTCGATCACCGTTCCCGGATGGTATTCCGTGTCGAAATAGACGAAGCGTCCGCGCGCGCCGACTTCGCCGCTCATGACCGGCTTGAAGCCCTCGGCCTCGAGGCGCGTCAGATCCGCGTCGTAGTCTTCAGTCCAGTAGGCGACGTGCTGCAGACCCTTATGCCCGGCTTTCAGGAAATCGGCATACATCGACGGCGCGTCGTTGCGGATCTGGATCAGCTCCATCTGCAATGGCCCCGAATTCGCAAGCGCCACCGAATTGTGCGGCTCATAGGCCTTGCCGCGATAATGGTAGTTCACGATCGGCACACGCGGATTGTAGAACCACGGCCCGATGCCGAGCTCGCGGCTCCAATGGTCCATGGCCTTCTCGATGTCGTCAACGACGTAGCCGGCTTGCCGGATCTCACCAAAAAAACGGCTCATTGCGTGATTCCCATGATCTTCAGAACTTGAGGAAGCCGATGGACAGCCACGGCACGGCTGCGACGACGGCGAGGCCGATGAAGAGCGCGGCGACATAGCCCCAGATATGCTTGAGGCCTTCGTCCGGCGATATCTTGCTGATCGCGCAGGCGCCGTAATAGCCGACGCCGAACGGCGGGGCGAACAGGCCGATGCCCATCGCGAGGATCACGACCATCGCATAGTGCACTTCGTGCACGCCGGCCTGCTTGGCGATCGGAAACAGCAACGGGCCGAACAGCACGATGGCCGGAATGCCTTCGAGCACGCTCCCGAGCACGACGAAGGCAAGGATCGAGATCGCGAGGAAGCCGTAGGCGCCGCCCGGGATCGCTGCCATCGCCTTCGCCAATTGTTGCGAGAAGCCGGATTGCGTCAGCCCCCAGGCCATCGCCGTGGCGCAGCCGATGATGAAGATGATCGCGCCGGTCAGCGAAGCCGTCTCGACCAGCATGGGTTTCAGCCGCCGCCAGGGAAACTGGCGATAGACCAGAAGACCCATCAGCACGGCGTAGGCGATGCCGATCGTCGAGACCTCCGTGGCGGTGGCGACACCTTCGACCACGGCCGTGCGGATCACGAAAGGCAGCAAGATCGCGGGCAGGGCGACCATCGAGAGTTTTGCGATCTCGCGCTTGGAGGCACGCCGCACATGGCTCAGATCTCCATTCCGGTAGCGCCGCCAGACCACCACACAGAGCGCCGTGCCGACGACCAGGGCCGGCAATAGCCCGCCGGTGAACAGCGCCGCGATCGAGACACCGGTCACCGAGCCGATGGTGATCAGCACGATGCTCGGGGGAATGGTCTCGGTTTGTGCGCCGGTGGCGGACAGCAGCGCCACGAGATCGCCGGGCTTGGCGCCGCGCCGCTGCATTTCCGGCAGCAGCACCGGCGCGATCGCGGCCATGTCGGCGATCTTCGATCCGGAGATGCCGGAGACGAGGTACATGGCGCCGATCAGCACATAAGACAGTCCGCCGCGGACATGGCCGAGTAGGCTCGCCAGAAACTGGATCATCGCCCGCGCCATGCCGGTCATTTCGATCAGCGCGCCGAGAAAAATGAACAGCGGCACCGCGAGCAGGATCAAATGTGACATGCCTTCGTCGAGGCGGCCGACCATCACCATCATCGGAACGCTCGTCGTCAGCGCCAGATAGCCGAAGGTCGCGAGCGCAAAGGAGAAGGCGATCGGCACGCCGGCGAACACGTTGGCCGCGACCACGCCGACGAAGAAGATGATGAGGTTGTACCGTCCGAGCGGGGCTAGCAGCGGCCCGGCAAGCCAGAATGCGGCGATCAGGATGGCGGTGGTGACGAAGGCCGCGGCGATTAGCGCGGGGCGGTGATGCGTCGCGAGCCGGATCGCGGCGACGACGGCCATCAGGGTCATCCCGACGGGAATTGCGGCTGCGCGCCAGGCGTTGCTGATCTCCAGCGCCGGGGTGACGATGATCTGCTCCTCGCTCGCATAGTCGAAGGCGGGGTGCAGGATCAGCGCCAGCAAGGCCAGCGGCGCCACCGCCGCGATCGTGTCGAGAAAAGCACGCGCGCCGGGGCCGACATGGCTGACGAGCCCCGTCATGCGCATGTGCTCGCCCCGGCGCAGCGCGATCACCGCGCCCAGCATCGACAGCCACAGAAACAGGATCGAGGCCAGCTCGTCCGACCAGATCAGCGGGTTGTGGAAGACATAGCGCATGATGACGCCAGCGAGCATGATGCCGATCTCGGCCAGCACGAGGCCGGCAGCGATGGTTTCGACCACCGCACCGAGCCAGCGGTCGACGGTGCCGAAGACGCTCGCGAACCTGCGTGTGCCCGCATCGGAAGCAGGATGAGCGGCTGCTTCCAAATAGTCCGTCATCTGATGCTCTGCGATCGTCATTGCGCTCAGGCCAGCTTGCCGACGGTGCCCTCGAGCAGCGCCCAGGCCTCGTCGCCGAAACGGCCCTTCCATTCGCCGTAGAAGCCGGAGTCGCGCAGCTTTGCGCGGAACGAGTCCGGCGAAGGATTGGTGAAATTCATGCCCTTGCTCTGGAGATCGGCCTGTACAGTCACATTGAACGCTTTGATGTCCTCGCGCTGCTTCAACCCGGAATCGTTGATGGCGTTGCTGACGATGGTCCTGAGGTCGGCGGGAAGGGCGTTGAAGGCGCGCGCGTTGGCGATGAACCAGAAGCCGTCCCAGATGTGGTTGCTGATGGCGCAGTACTTCTGCACCTCGTAGAGCTTCGCTACCTGGATGATCGGCAGCGGATTTTCCTGCGCGTCGACAATGCGGGTCTGGAGCGAAGAGTAGACTTCGCTGAATTGCAGGCTTGTCGGCGATGACGAGAGCGCCTTGAACATGGAGATGCTGAGCGGGCTTACCGGCACGCGGATCTTCAGTCCGTCCATGTCCTTGGCGCTCTCGATCGGCTTGGCGCCGCTCGTGATCTGGCGGAATCCGTTGTCCCACATCTTCTCGAAGGTATGGAGGCCGACCTTCGCCATGGCGGCACGGATATGCGCGCCGAGCGCGCCGTCCATTGTTTTCCAGACCTGGTCGTAGTCGGCAAAGGCAAAGCCCACGGCATTGATCGCAGCGAGCGGCACCAGCGTCGCGACCACGAGAGCGGAGGGCGTGAAGAAGGTCAGTGCGCCGCTGCGCACCTGGGCGAGCATGTCGGTGTCACCGCCGAGCTGGTTGTTCGGGAAGATGACCATCTCGACCCGGCCGTTGCTCTCCCTGGCAATGCGGTCGGCGGCTTCCTGGGCGCGGATGTTGAGCGGATGCGTCAGCGGCAGGTTGTTGCCGTATTTCAGCGAGAACTCCGCCGCATGGGCCGGGCGGGGGAAAGCGCTGATGAGGCCGGCCGCGGGAAGGGCGGACAGGGCTTGCAAGGCGCGCCGGCGGGTTAGGGACATGGCTTCTCCTCCAATAACGAGTTTGATGTTATTTGATGTCTCTGCGACAATCTTGATGCGAAAATTGCGACTTCCCGCTAGCGTGTCAAACGATAAAGATGATGGTTTTTGATGTAGACGAGGCCTCAACCCTGAGATGGACAAGTCGGTAGCACCGTCGCTGAGCCGCATCGTCGACGTGGCGCGCCGGGCAGGCGTGTCCACGGCGACGGTCGACCGCGTGCTCAATCGCAGGCCCGGTGTGCGGGCGATTACACAGCAGCGCGTGCTCGCCGCCGCGTCCGAGCTCGACTACATGCCGGCCGAGGATCTCCTGGCGGCGATGCGGCCGGAGCCGATGCGGCTCCTGTTCCTCCTGCCGGCGGGCACGAACCGCTTCCTGTCGACGCTTGGGCAGTTGATCGCGCATTCCGACGGCCGGCTCGCCCCTTTCAATGTCCGTTGTCAGGTCGACACCATCAAGAGCTTCAATCCAGAGCTCCTGGCACGTCGGCTCTGGCAGTCCCGTGACAAGGCCGACGGCATCGCTTTCATGGCGCTCGAGCATCCCGTCGTGAGGGAAGCCGTCGACAGGCTCGCGGAGCGGGGAGTGCCGACGGTGACGCTGATCTCGGATATTCTGAACGCGCGCCGCGCGGCCTATATCGGACTGGACAATCGCTCCATCGGGCGCACCGCCGGCTATCTGATCGCGCGCTTTCTGGGCGAGCGTCCGGCCAAGGTCGCTATGATCGCGGGCAGCCTCAGCTACCGCGCGCATGAAGAGCGCGAAATGGGCTTTCTGCACGTATTCGAAGAGTTGTTCCCAGCCATCAAGGTCGTGGGCCTACGCGAAGGCCACGATGATGCCGACCGCAACTATCGTCAGACCCGCATGCTGCTCGGCCAACATCCGGATCTTGCCGGCATCTACAACATCGGCGGCGCCGCCGACGGTGTCGCCCGGGCGCTGAAGGACATGAACCGAGCACGCGACGTGGTCTTCGTTGGTCACGGACTGACTTCGGATACCCGCAGCTTCCTGCTCGATGGAACGATGGACGCCGTCATCACCCAAAATCAGCTCAACACGATGATGACCTGCGTCGGCATCTTCGACAATCTGCGCGCCGGCCGCAGCGCCATGCACGGCATCGAGGCGCCGCGCAGCGAGATCATTTTTCGCGAAAACATTCCGGCGCTGAGGAGCTAGGATCCAACGGGATCTGCATCTCATCGCAGCCAATGTGAGAAGGCCTTCTGAAGTGGGTTCGAGGCGCCCCAGGTCGGGACGTGCACGTCTCTGGGTCGCGCGTGCTCAGACCTGAAGCACTTGCCGCGGCGAGCGCGTCAGACACTCGAGCGACCGCTATCGACAAATCTCCAGAATGGCCAGCATGTAGATGCGGATCATGTCGACGAAGTCGACGATGTCGACGCGTTCATCGGGCATGGTGTTGTAGCGGCCACCGGGGCCGCAGACGATGCCTTCCATCCCGCCGAAATGGTGCAGATGACCGGCGTCGGTGCCGTAGAAGCAGCTCGGGGCAACGGCGCCCGTCGGCTGCTCTTCCCCGCGTACTACGCGATAAGCGCGGTTGATGGCCGCGACGATCGGGCTCGTGCGTGCCACTTCGAATGGTGGCATGGTTGGGACACCGGAGCGGTCCTCCGACATGATCTCGGCCTTGAGGCCAGGAAACCGTGCTTCGAGCGTGTCGAGCTCGCGACGCATGTCGGCCAGCGCGCCGGCCTCGGTCTGGCCCGGTGCATAGCGGCCCGAGCCCTTGATCCGCACGAAATCCGCGACCTGGGGCGTGCGCCATTCATGCAGCTCGCGCCCGAGCGCGCCGTGGACAACGCCGACATGGACGCGATTGATCCGCTCATGTTCCGGCGAGAGCGCGCCCGAGAATTTCATCGCATTGAGGCGCGGAATGAGATCGCACGCCGCAGTGATGGCATCGACCGCCTCTTCGCGCTTGGACAGATGACGGGTATTTCCGGTCAACTCGATGATGAACATGAAGGCCGCGGCATGCATCGTCATGGCCTTCAGATCGGTCGGCTCGGAGTTGATGAAATAGTCGGCCCGAAGTCCCTGCTCAACCAACGAGTAGGTGCCGACGCCGCCTTGCAGCTCGCCCACCACGTAGGTGAGCACGACGTCGCCCCTGAGTTTGACGCCGGCGTCGATCAGCGTCTTGACCGCGCAGAAATAGGCGGCATCGCCGGCCTTCATGTTGGAAACGCCGATGCCGTAGATGAAGGTGTCGTCGACCTTGCCTGCCCAGGGATCGACGGTCCAGCCCTCGGTCACCGGGTTGGTGTCGAGATGGCCGTTGAACATCAGGCTCTTGCCGCCGCCCGCACCCTTCCAGCGGCCGACGGCGTTGACGCGCCCCTCACTGCCGAAGGCGGCGAGCTCGGTATCGAGGCCGATCTCGCGCATGCGGCCAGCCATGAAGGCTGCGAGCTGCTTCTCGCCGTCCGATTTGGAGTAGCTCTTTTGCTGCACCATGCGCGACAGGAGATCGAGGGCGGCGGGCACATCGATCCGGGCGAGAAGCGTGTCGTGATCCATGGGGGGAGTCCTTGTCGTCACCCGACCGGTATGGGCGAGGCGGCCATCAGTTCGCGGGTATAGGGATGAACGTGGTCTGCGTCGAAATCCTCGACCGGCAACAGGTCGACCATCTCGCCCCGGCGCATCACGGCGATGCGGTGGGCGATTTGACGGATGAGGTTGAGATCGTGGGTGATGAAGAGAAAAGCGGTTCCGGTCGCGGCGCGCAACGCCAGCAGCAATTCGATGATCTGTGCTTGCACGGAGACATCCAGCGGGGCGGTGATTTCGTCGCAGATCACGAGCTTCGGCCGCGCAGCGAAGGCACGCGCGATGGCGATGCGCTGCTTCTCGCCACCTGAAAGCTGATGCGGCCAGCGGTTGGCGTAGGATTGGGGCAGGCGCACCTGGTCGAGCAGGCGGGGAATATCCGCAAGATGACCGCCGTAGAGCTTGAGAGGACGCGACAGGATCTCGTCGATCCTGTGACGCGGATTGAGCGACGAATCCGGATGCTGGAAAATGATCTGCACGTCGCGGCGGTAAGCGGCGTCCATGTCGCGCATACCGTGGATCTCGTGCTCGTCGAAGGTGATCTTGCCTGAGAAGCGCGCAAGCCCGGTCAGGGCCCGCGCCATTGAAGACTTGCCAGAGCCGGACTCGCCGACGAGACCGAGGATCTCGCCGCCACGAACCTCAAGCCCGATTTTTTTTGTGGCCGGGGGCGGTGCGTCGCGGAACAGCCCGCCGCTGCCATATCGGACTTCGATCTCGGAGGCCGCGAGGAGGACCTGGTCGCGCGGCTTGTCATGGACAAGACGACGTTCCGGTCTAGGTACGGCGTCCACAAGTGCGCGCGTGTTGGCATGGCGCGGCGCACGGAAGATGTCGGCCGCCGGCGCCTGCTCGACCAAGCGACCGCGCTCCAGGATCGCGACCCGGTCGGCGACGCGCGTCACGAGCGCAAGATCGTGGGAAATATAGAGCGCGGCAACGCCCGTCTCCCGGCGCAGTCGCGCGAACAGTTCGAGGATGCGCGCGCCTGTGATGACGTCGAGTGCCGTGGTCGGCTCGTCGAACAGGATGACGTCGGGCCGGCAGCCGAAGGCAGTGGCAATGATGACGCGCTGTTTTTCCCCGCCGGAGATCTCGTGAGGGTAGCGCCGCATGATCGCGGCAGGATTGTTGAGATCGACGTGGCCAAGCAGATCGATGGCGAGCGCGTCAGCGTCGCGCGGCTTGAGGCCGCGGTGCTGGATCAGGGCTTCCGTGATTTGACGACCGATGGTGAGCGTCGGGTTGAGTGAGGTCGACGGATCCTGAAACACCATGCCGAGCCGGCGTCCGCGTATCCTGGTGAGCTCGCGTGGGCTCAATCGTTGCAGGTCGATGTCACCGAGACGCAACGAGCCGGCGACTTCGCGGGCATTGCCCGGCAAATGGCGCATCAGCGCCCAGGCGAGCGAGCTCTTTCCGGAGCCGGATTCTCCGACAAGGCCCAGCACCTCGCCTGGTTCGATCTGCAGCGAAATGTCGTGCAGCACACGTACCGGGCCAACGGACGAGATGTAGTCGAGTGTATAATTCTGGATCGAAAGTACGGAGGTCACCGCTCGTCCTTCGGATTGAGGGCGTCGCGAAGACCATCGCCGACCAGGTTGAAGGCAATGGCTGTGAGTGCAATCGCGGCCGAGGGCGCGATCAACCCCCACGGCGCCTGATGCATGTATTGGCGCGCGTCCGCCACCATGAGACCCCATTCGGATGCGGGCGGTTGGGCGCCGACGCCGAGAAAGCTCAGCGTCGCGAACAGCATGACGGCGAAGGACACGCGGATGGTGGATTCGATCACGATCGGCGCCATGACGTTCGGCAACATCTCGCGGAAGATGATCCAGGGCGCTGCCTCGCCACGCGCGATGGCGGCCTTGACGTAGTCCTGATTGCGTATGTTGAGCGCGGCCGAGCGGGTCACCCGCGCCATGCCCGGCGCAAAGGCCACCGCGATGGCAATGACGGCATTGCCGGCGCCGTTGCCGAGCGTTGAGACCAGCAACAGGGCCATCAGCAGGCCCGGGATCGCCATCACTGCGTCGATCGTGCGCATGATGGCTTCGTCGGTTCGTCCGCCGAGATAGGCCGAGCCAACGCCGATGATCGCTCCGGCTGCGCTGCCGACGAAGGTCGCGATGAAAGCGAGCGGCACGGTCGAACGCGCGCCGACCATCAGGCGGCTCAGGATGTCGCGGCCGAATTGATCGGCGCCAAGCCAGTTCTGCCAGCCGGGTGCGCGAAACCGGCCGAGAAAATCGATCTTCTCCGGCGCATAGGGCGCCAATGCGGGCCCGAACAGGCAGGCGGCTGCGATCAATGCCAGCAGCACGAGTCCGACGAAACCCTGCGGCTTCCGCATCAGGCGGATGAACAGCTCAGTCATAGCGGATCCGCGGGTCGAGAAACGCATAGGCCATGTCGGCCAAGGTGTTGGTGACGGCATAGGTCGCGGCCATGATCAACGCACCCGCCTGGATCGAGGGCAGGTCGCGCGTGGTGATGGCAACCATCAGCGCGCGCCCGATGCCGGGAATGGCGAAGATCTCCTCGATCACGATGATGCCGCCGAGCAAATAGCCGACGTCGAGCGCGATGATGGTGACGACCGGCAACAGCGCGTTGCGCAGGGCGTGGCGAAACAGCACCGTGCGTTCCGGCAGGCCCTTCAGGCGCGCGGCGCGGATATAGTCCGATTTCAGCACGTCGAGCGTCTCGGAGCGCATCATGCGCATGACATGTGCGACGAGGATCATCGAGACGGTGAGCACCGGCAGCACCAGGTGACGGATGCCGCCGCCGAAATCCTCCAATGGGGAGACGTAGCCGGTCGCCGGCAGCCAATGCCATGTATCTGCCAGCAGAAGGGCAAGCAGTGTCGCGGTGACGAATTCCGGCAGCGAGACCCCGAGATAGGCAATGAGGCTGACACCCGTGTCGGTGAGCCTGCCTTGCCGCAGCGCCGCTACCACGCCGAGGGGCACGGCAATAGCCAGCGTGACCAGGATGGCCGACACGGCAAGCAGCAGCGAGCGCGACAGCGCCGCCAGCATTTCCGGGCCGACCGGCAGGCTCGTGCGCATCGAGATACCGAAATCGCCGGTGAAGACGTGGCGGGCCCAGCGCACATATTGCTGCCAGGCCGGATCGCCGAGCCCGAGCTTTGCCCTGAGCGCGGCCAGCATTTCGGGCGTCGCGTTTTCCCCTAGCAGCGACTGGGCGGCGTCCGCCGGCAGGATCTGCGTGATGGCGAACACCAGCATCGAGACCACGATGACGGTGTAGATCATCAGCATCAAACGGCGCGCAAACCAGGCCAGTGTCACCGAGCGCCTCCGACCTCAGGCGCGCTTCGGCGCGGCAGCGCCGAGCGAGACCATGTCGAGGCGGAATACCGATCCGCGTGGGTGCAGCACGTAACCCTCGACGTAGGAGCGCTGTGCCGCGAGCAGGTCGAAGAATGCCGAAATCACGGAGGGGACCTCGGCGTTCATCATGTCCTGAGCCTTGGCGTAGAGTGCCGTGCGCTTTGCTTCATCGGTCTCGACGCGGGCAGCATTGACGACGGCGTCGAAGTCCGCATTGTTCCAGTGGGTCTCGTTCCAGGCGGCGTCGGAGGTGTAGAGCAGCTTGAAGACGGCGTCGGCGGTTGGCTGCATGTTGTAGAAGCCGACGTAGAAATTGCCTTTCTTCCAGACCTGGTCGAGATAGGTGGCATGCGGCATGGTCTGCACGTTGATGCGGAAGCCGGCTGCGGCCGCCATCTCGCGGACCGCGACGCCGAGCTGCGTGCGGGTTGACGGCCTGTCGGACGCGACCAGCGTCAAATCGATGCCATTGGGATAGCCCGCGTCGGCCAACAGCTTCTTCGCCTTGGCGATGTCGGGCTTCTTCAGCGGAATATTCTTGTAGAAGTGGTAGGCGGAGCTCAACGGCGTGTCGTTGCCTGGCGTGCCGTAGCCGCCCGCGACGAAGCCCACGGTTGCCTCGCGATCCACCGCCAACGCCAAGGCCTGGCGGACGCGCACGTCGTTGAACGGTTTCTGGTCACATCCGAGGTTGATATTCAGGAACTGGCCGGATGGGGTGCGTAGCGCCTTGACGCCATCGGCCTTGGCGAGACGCTCATAGTCGCCAGAAGTGGTCGTGAGCAGCAAATCAATCTCACCGGAGATCATTGCGGACGCTTCGGCGGTGCGGTCCGGATAGACCAGCAGCTCGATCCGGTCGAGGTAGGGCCGTGCCGGATCATAATAAGCGGGGTTACGTTCGACGACGATCCGGCGGTCGGGCTCGTACGACGCCAGCTTGAATGGGCCGGTGCCGTTTGCGGTGGTCGAAAGGCTCGCGAGGTCGCCGGCGATGACCTTGGCCGGAACGATACGCGCATTGAGATAGGTGAGTGCCACCGGCAGGTCGGCATAGGCGCCAGTGAGCGTAAACCTGACGGTCAGCGGATCCACCGCGGCGACCTCCTTGATCGGACCGACATTGGTGCGGCCGGGCGAAGCGGTCTTCGGATCGAGGATGGCATTGATGGTGGCGACGACATCGTCTGCGGTCAGTGGCGAACCGTCATGAAACGTCACGCCCGGGCGCAGCTTGAAGGTCCATTCTGTCAGTGTCGCGTTCGGCTCCCACGAGATCGCGAGGTCCGGCTCGACGGTCATGTCCGGCTTCAGCCGGGTGAGATTGGAGTAGAGCAATTCGGTGACGAGATATTCCGGGTTCACGCGCGCCAGCATCGGATGGATGACCGATGCTGCCTGGTCGACCGACATTCGGAGCACGCCGCCGCGCTTCGGGGCTTCGGCGAGGGCGGTCTTGGGCAGGCCGGCGAGGCTGATCGCGGTTCCCGCAAGGAAAAGACGGCGCGTGACGGACAGCATGGATGCGTGCTCCTTGAGCTAACGGGCGGCAGGTGTTTCGGGAGACAGATCGGAACGGAATTCGGCCGACAGATAGGCAAGGACCGATTTCGCCAGCGCGACGATGTCGGCGCGCGTGGTAAATTCGCCGGGCGCGTGAATGCGGCTTTCCGGCCGGCCGAGGCCGGTCAGCAGGATCTCCTGCATTCCGGTCCGTTGGACCCAACCGAAATCGGAACAGCCCGTCGCACCCCATTTGGCGAAATCGTCCGGTGCGTATCCGAATCCGGCCGACAGCGCCTCCTGCCAGCGCGGCCAGTGCGGGCCTGTCGGATCGGATGTCGGCATGAGGTGGCCGGTGAGAACGACGTCGACGTCGGCCCCGGGGGCCGCCGTAAAGATTGCGTTCTCGATTGTGGCACGCGCGGCCTGAAAGTCTTCTTCCGGCGCATAACGCCGACAGACGAGAACTTCAAAGAGCGATGGAGTCTGGCCGCCGCATTGGCCGCCATGGGCTGCGGAAATATCAAGCTGGGCTGCGAGCGGATGCGTCGCATGCGGCGGCGCAGGCAGGGCGGACGTCCGCGCGGCGATTTCTGGTTTCAATGCTGCGAGCGCATTGAGGATCGGCAGTGCGGCCTCGATCGCGTTGGCATTCAAGCCGGCGGTTCTGGCTTCGCTTGCGTGAACCGTCCTGCCGCGCACGCGCACCAGTAGCGTGAAGAGACCAAAGCAGCCGGCCCAGATGCGCGGCGCTGCGGCACCGTTGAAGTTCAGTATGTGGCCTTCGAGCAGACCCTGCTCCGCCAGATAACGCACGCCGGGATAGAGTCCGGCTTCTTCGTCGGTGCAAAGCAGGAGCATCGGGTCGTAGCCGAGTGGAAGACCGATCGCGTCGGCGGCGCGCAGCGCGAGCAGCACCGCCGCGATGGTGCCTTTCATGTCGGCGGCGCCGAGGCCGATCAGGCGATCGTCGTCGCGCGTCAACTGGAACGGATTGGTGGTCCACCCGGGCGCTGCCGGTACGGTGTCGACATGAAAATACAGCCCGAGCACCGGTTTGTCCGAGTGGCGGCGCGCGATGAGATTGGTTCTGCGCCCTTGCGCCGGGCCGCCCGCCACTCGCCACAAATGTTCGGGGACGTCGACGCGTTGGCAGTCCAGGTCGAGCGTTGCAACCGTGCTCTCCATCAATCCGGCAAACGCTTCGTATCCTGCGCCGGGCGGGAAAGTCGTGTCGATCGCCACCATCCGCGCAAGATCGTCGATCGCACGTTCTACCGTGCGCTCGATCTGGGCGAAACCGTCGGCCAGCGTCGGGCTGGCCCGTCCAGGGCCTGGCGATGGAGAAATCATTTGCGGCGGCTCATTTCTATATTCTATAAAGAAATAGGCAAAGCCGATTGCTGTCAATTCCGAAGAATGAGGCAGGCGTGACCGGTAAAGAGGCAAAAGCAGCGGCGAGCGGCTCATCTAGCCTTCCGGTTCCTTTGTATGAGCACGTCAAGCGGCAGATCGCCGAGGCGATCCTGGTGGGCGAACTATCTCCGGGCACGGTTCTTCCCGGTGAAGTTGCGCTTGCCGCGCGATATGGAGTTGCGGTTGGCACCATCCGCCGGGCGCTCGCGGACCTGACGGCCGACGGCATGCTGGTGCGCCGGCGCAAGACCGGGACGGTCGTGACCGGCCGCGCGCCGCAACACAGTCTGCGCTTTTTCTTCCAGTATTTCCGACTTCATGGCGAAGACGGCAGCCTCCAGCGCTCCGCGCCCGAAGTCTTGTCCGTGGTGTTGCGGCCGGCAGATGCGGAGGAGGCGGTGCTCTTCACGGAAGCCGTTGGTGAGCCGCTGCTCTGTCTTCATCGCATCCGACGTGTTGGACGCGTGCCGGTGATGCATTCGCGAATACGGCTCATTGCGCGCCGCGTGCCTGATTTCCCGCACAAGGCGGAGAAGGTGCCTGCGCTGCTCTACCTCCATCTGCTCGACGCCTACGGCATTCGCATTGCAGCGATACGCGAGAAGCTCCTGGCAGAGCTCGCCGACAAGGAGGATCGGCGTCTACTTGCGCTAGCTTCGCCGAACGCCGTTCTGGTGATCCGCGAGGAGGCGTACGATCAAGCCGGTACGCTTGCACTCCTGAGCGAGCACCGCGCCACGACTGCGCATCATCACTACGTGAACGAGATCCGCTAGCCTGTTTCGCGCCGGTGCCAAGCGCCCCTTATCCTTCCTACTGACCGACGATAGCGTCGATTTCCTCCTTCAGGAGAGCGCCGCAATGTTCGAGGGCGCTGGACGCCATAGACCGCCATGCGTGCACCGACCGATGCTCGTCTGCACGGGATGGTTGGGCGGCACGGCAATTTAGGTTTGCGCGCCGCCAGCCGGCCCATACGGCGACCACGAGCCGCCCTGCACAGTTTTGCTACACGTCGACACGAAGTGCGGCAATTTTCGCTGCAACAACGCGCTTGACATAATATCCGTTCTCAACGACCGTATTGGGCGAGCGTAGGGCAAAATGGCCCGTCAACGCGGTAAGTTCAACCATTTCCAACACCACGCGTTCGTCGCGTGTTCGGTTGGCGGCGAGGGCGCCCTCGGCTTCACAGCCGGTGGGCGCTTTTTTTGTTTTTGGATCGAGTGATGACGCGAAAACTATATCGGATCGGCGTGATGTTCTCGACGACGGGCTCCTACAGCGTCGTCGCACGTTCGATCCTCAACGGCGCATTGCTCGCGTTAAGGGAAGTCAATGCGAGCCGGGACGACATCGCGCTGGAGCCGGTGGTGGTCAACCCGTCCGGCGACCTCGCGCGCTATCGTTCGCTCAGCCTCGATCTCCTCGGCTCCGGCGTCCGGCACGTGGTCGGCTGCTACACTTCGTCGAGCCGCAAGGAGGTGATACCGTGCTTCGAGAAGTTCGACGGCCTGTTGTGGTATCCGTCGCACTATGAGGGCTTCGAAAGCTCCGACAACGTCATCTACACCGGCGCCGCGCCGAACCAGCACGTGCTTCCGCTGGTCGACTATCTGGCGTCCCGGGTCGGCTCACGCGCCTTCTGCGTCGGCTCCAACTACATCTGGGCCTGGGAGAACAACCGCATCTTCCGCGAGGCGCTGATCGCGCGAGGCGGCACCGTGCTCGCCGAGCGCTATCTCCCGGTCGGCGATACCGAGGTCGACCAGGTGATCGCGGCGATCATCGACCAGCGCCCCGACTTCGTCTTCAATAATTTGATCGGCACCAGTGCCTATGCCTTCTTCCGCGCATTTCGGGCCGCCTGCCGGGCGCGCGGCATCGACCAGGCCGCGGAAATTCCAGTCGCGAGCTGCACGCTGTCGGAACCGGAATTGCCGGAGATCGGCCCGGACGCGGTCGACGGACATTTGTCCTCGAGCGTCTACTTCTCGTCCCTGAATTCGCCGGAGAATGCGGCCTTTATCGGCGCCTATGCGCAATCCTTCCCGGACGGACCGGTCTCTTCGGCAGATGCTGAATCGTCCTACATCGCCGTCAAACTGCTCGCGGCGGCATTGGCACAGGCCGGCACCGACGACGCCCGCACGGTGCGTGCCGCCGTGGCTGATCAGCGGCTGCGCGCTCCGCAAGGCGAGGTCCGCATCGACCGGCAGACCTTTCATGCCTGGCTCACGCCGCGCATCGGCCGCTCGTCCGCGAACGGGCAGTTCGAGGTGCTGTTGGAGTCCCGCGAGCCGATCGCGCCCGATCCCTATCTCGTCCAGTCGTCGCCGCGCTTTGCGAGCGCAATGCGCTCTCCGCTGTTGAAGGTGGTGCAATCATGAGCTCACGATTGCTGCAGAATTTCAAAGGTGGCCGGGCCATTGTCGTCACCCGACGAGGCGGGTGGGAGAGCACGCTCGAAACTACGCTGGCCAAGCTCGGTGTCTCGACCGAATATCCGGAGATCGTCGAGGGCCGCGCGCAGATCGACATCGCCGGTCTTCAGCCTGATCGCGACATCCTGTTCGTCGACGGGGATCTCGAAGGTGCGGTTGCGATCGAGGTCAATCCGGCCTCGCGGCTGCCGCCGGTACCAGTGATCGGCCTCGTCGGCGTCGAGGCGCCGAGCCGGCTCAAGGCGCTCGTCAATCTCGGAGCGACCTCGTTCCTGCGCAAGCCGGTGCATGGCGGCGCGGTCTACACGTCACTGTTCATGGGCATCAACCAATTCCTGTTGCGCAGCGAGATGTACGAGCGCCTGCAGGGCCTCGAGGAGCGCCGCCGCGGGCGCCGCGCGGTGATCCGGGCGGTCATCCTGCTGATGCAGCAGGACGGCCTCGACGAGGAGGGTGCCTATTCCCAGCTCCGCCGCGACAGCATGCGCGCGCGGCAGAACATGGAACTCTATTGCGAAGAGTTTCTGAGCAAGCGGGCGAAGCCGCCCGATACGTCCGGCCGCACAACCGGCATCTCGCTGCAAGGCGGCAACAAGCAGGCCATCTAGGAGAAGCAAATATGACCAAGTCTGTATTGCGGGGGCTGCGCGCCGCAGCCCTCACGGGGACGCTTGTCTTCGGCTCACATCAGGCGCTCGCGGCAGAAAACCCGATCAAGCTCGGCGTGCTGGAAGATCAGTCGGGCGATTTCGCCGCCGCTACCATCGGCAAGGTCCACGCCATCCAGCTCGCCGCCGACGAGATCAACAAGTCCGGCGGCATCATGGGGCGGCCGCTGGAGCTCGTTCCCTACGACACGCAATCCGACAACACGCGCTACCAGGAGTTCATGCGGCGCGTGCTCCAGCGCGACAAGGTCGACGTGGTGTTCGCGGGCTTCTCCTCGGCCTCACGCGAGGCGTATCGTCCGATCGTCGACCAGTTCAACGGCTTCGCCTTCTACAACAACCAATACGAAGGCGGCGTCTGCGACGGCCACATGATCGTGACAGGCGCGGTGCCGGAGCAGCAGTTCTCGACGCTGATTCCCTACATGATGGAGAAGTACGGCAAGAACGTCTACACGCTCGCCGCCGACTATAATTTCGGCCAGATTTCGGCCGAATGGGTGCGCAAGATTGTCAAGGAGAACGGCGGCAAGATGGCCGGCGAGGAGTTCATCCCGCTCGGCGTGTCGCAGTTCTCGCAGAGCGTCCAGAACATCCAGAAGGCCAAGCCGGACTTCGTGGTCACACTGCTGGTCGGCACCGCGCAGGCCTCATATTACGAGCAGGCCGCTTCCGCCAACGTCAACCTGCCGATGGCGTCCTCCGTCAACGTCGGCCAAGGTTACGAGCACAAGCGCTTCAAGCCGCCGAGCCTGAAGGACATGTACGTCACCACCAACTACATCGAGGAGATCGATTCGCCCAAGAGCAAAGAATTCTACGCCAAGTTCAAGGCGAAATTCCCCAGCGAGCCCTACGTGAACCAGGAGGCCGAGAATTCCTATCTCGCCGTCTATCTCTACAAGCAGATGGTGGAGCGGGCGAAGTCGACCAAGCGCGAGGACATCCGCAAAGTGATCGCGATGGGCGATGTCTGCATGGATGCGCCGGAAGGCAAGGTTTGCATCGACCCGAAGAGCCAGCACATGTCGCATACGATCTATCTGGCGAAGGTCGACGCCAATCACGCGATCTCCTTCCCCAAGGTCTGGGAGGACATCAAGCCCTATTGGCTCGGTGATGCCGGCTGCGATCTCACCAAGAAAGATCCGATGGCCCAGTACACGCCGTCGAACCCGCCGCCGAAACCCTGACGGGCTCGGTCGCCCCGGCGTTCTCGGCACGCCGGGGCGACCACGCATATCCGCGGCGGCGACGCCGCTTCTCACACCAGTCTGGCAGGTCCATGGACATCGCGACCCTTGCATTCTCGGCTCTCTATCAATTCGGCGACGCCTTCGCGTTCCTGGTGCTGTCGGCCTGCGGGCTCGCGGTGATCTTCGGCATGATGGGCGTGATCAATCTCGCCCATGGTGAGTTCATCATGTGCGGTGCCTACGTGACGGCGGCGGCCGTGCATGCCGGCCTGCCATTGCCGCTGGGGATACTGGCGGGCACGATCGTGTCTGCGCTGGTCGGCGTGCTGGTGGAGCTCGCCGTGATCCGCCATCTGTACGATCGGCCTCTCGATACCATTGTCGCGACTTGGGGTCTGAGCCTGATCGCCACCCAAGGCACGTTGATCATGGTCGGCTCCACGATGGCGGGCGTCGGCACGCCGTTCGGCAGTTTCCAGGTCGGCGACTACTCCTATTCGATCTATCGCATCGTGCTGTTCTGCTCGGCACTCGGCGTGCTGGCGGGTCTCTACGCCCTGTTCAACTGGACGCGCTTCGGGGTGCTGGCGCGCGCCACCATTCAGGTGCCGCATATGGCGGCGGCCCTCGGCGTCGACACGCGGCTGATCTACAGCCTTACCTTCGCCTGCGGGGCAGGGCTCGCCGGTCTTGCCGGAGGCCTGTATGCGCCGACCATGACGCTGGTACCGACCATGGGCGCGACCTTCATCATGGAAGCGTTCGTCACCGTGGTGATCGGCGGGGCGGACGTTTTCCTCGGCACGGCGCCGGCGGGCGGCGTGCTTGCGGTGGTGAAATCGGTGATGACGTCGTGGCAGGGGCAGTTGTTCGGCCAGATCGGTCTGTTGGTCGCCGTGATCATTGTCGTCCGGGTCCTGCCGAAAGGCATCTCCGGCTTCGTGCTGCGTGAGCGCACCTGACGGAGTGATGGCGTCGTGAGCGGTTTACTGTCCTTGTTTCAACGTCTCGAAGGCCCGCAGACCGTCGGTCGCGGCCGAGCCTTCTGGGCTGTGTTTGCCATCATGCTGCTGGTCGCGCTGGCCTATCCGCTGTTCAGCGACGGCTACACCGTCGGCAACACCGTCTACTTCTTCGTCTGGGTGTTCATCGCGCTCAGCCTGTGCCTGATCTGGGGTTATGGCGGTTCGCTCTCGTTCGGCCAGACAGCGTTCTTCGGAATCGCCGGCTACGGCTACGGCGTCCTGACCATCAATTTCGGCTCGGCCTATGGCTTTACGCTGGTCGCGATGGTGGCAGCGGTCGCAATTGCCGCGCTGTTCGCCGTCCTGCTCGGCTATTTCATGTTCTTCGGCCGCATCGCCGGCGTCTTCCTCGGCATCGTCACGCTCGCCGTGACCTTGATGCTGGAGCGCTTCATGGCCCAGACCGCGGGACCGGAATGGCATATCGGCAGCGCGCGGCTGAACGGCTTCAACGGCATGAGCGCGATGCCGCCCCTGACCATTCCCTGGCCGGGCGAGCCGATCGTGCTGTTTGCCGATGTCGGGCTTTACTACTTCGTGCTCGGCCTCCTCGTCTTCGTCTATCTCGGCCTGCGCATCCTGATGAACTCATCATTCGGAAACGTCATCGTTGCGATCCGCGAGAATCCCGAGCGGGCGGAGATGCTGGGTTACGACGTGCGCAAGTACCAGCTCGTCACCTTCGTGATCGGCGCCGCGCTCGCAGGGATATCCGGCGTGCTCTACACGGTGTGGGGGCAGTACATCACGCCCTCGAGCATGGGCATGACGGCGGCGGCGCTGCCGCTGATCTGGGTCGCGGTCGGCGGTCGCAGCGATTTGACGTCGACCGTGATCGGCACGCTGGTGGTGCTTGCTGCGTTCCAGGCGCTCACGATCTATGGCAGCCAGTATGCCCTCATCTTCATGGGCGTGCTGCTGGTGCTCACCGTCCTGATCGCCCCGAATGGCCTGGTGCTCGGCCTGATGAATTGGCTCGGGCGGCTCGCCGGCCGCCTCACGCAGAGGGCAGGCTGATGTCCCTGCTCGAGCTTCGCAATCTGAACAAGCATTTTGGCGGCCTCCACGTCACGAACGCCGTGGATCTCACACTCGAAGCCGGCGAGATTCACTGCCTGATCGGTCCGAACGGTGCCGGCAAGAGCACGTTGTTCCGCCTGATCCTCGGCGAGCATCATCCCGGCAGCGGCGAGATTCTCTTTGCAGGAGAGAACATCACGGCGCTGAAGTCGTTTGCGCGTATTCACCGCGGCCTTTCCGTCAAGTTCCAGGTGCCCGGCGTCTTCAAGGGGCTGTCGGTCCGTCAGAACCTCGAGATCGCCTTGCAGAGCCGTCATCGCGGCGCCGAGCTCGCAGCGGAGATCGACCGGCTGCTTGCCTTCCTCGGACTGGAGAGCGAGCAGGTCCAGACCGCCGGCAATCTCAGCCACGGCCAGAAGCAATGGCTGGAGATCGGCATGGCGATCAGCCTGAAGCCGCGTCTTCTACTGCTGGACGAGCCGACTGCCGGCATGTCGCCGGAAGAGACGCGCGCGACCGGCACGATGGTGCAGCGGCTCAATGCCGACGGCATGACGGTGCTGGCGATCGAGCACGATATGGCATTCGTGCGCCAGGTCGCCCAGCGCGTCACCGTGCTGCATCTCGGCCAGGTCTTTGCGCAGGGCACGATCTCCGAGATCGTGGCCGACGAGCGCGTGGCGGCGATCTATCTGGGGCAGGCCCATGCTTGATATGCCGCGCAAGGAGGTGATCCTCTCGACGCTGGGCCTGCGCGCCGGTTATGGCGGCAAGCCGGTGCTCCAGGGCCTCGAGATCGAGGTACGGGAAGGCGAGATCGTTGCCGTCATCGGACGCAACGGCGTCGGGAAATCAACGCTGATGAAGAGTCTGATCGGGCTGGTGCCGGCGATGAGCGGCTCGATCGTCTATCGCGGCGAGGCGGTGGATTCGTTGCCCGCGCACAAGCGGGCACGCCTCGGCATGGGCTACGTGCCGCAGGGGCGCGATGTGTTTCCCCGGTTGACCGTTGGCGAGAACGTCGCCGTCGGTGCCGCGATCAGGGGCGGCGGCATTCCCGAAGCGGGCCGACGCAAGATCCTCGAGGCGTTTCCAATCCTCGGCGAGCGCTGGACCCAGCGCGCCGGCACCTTGTCCGGCGGCCAGCAGCAACAGCTCGCGATCGGACGGGTGCTGATTGCAGATCCGAATCTCATCTTGCTGGACGAACCGTCCGAAGGCATCCAGCCCAACATCGTCCAGGACATCGCACGCAACATGGTCGAGCTCAATCGCAGGACCGGCGTTACCATCATCCTGGTCGAGCAGAATCTCGACATGATCCGCGCCATGGCGCAGCGCTGCTACGTCATGGACAAGGGACGCATCGTCGCAAGCCTCGACCGCAGCGCGCTCGACGACGAGGCGGAGATGCGCCGCCATCTGGCGGTTTGAAAAAAAGACGCCCAACCAAGGAGAACAGCAATGGCCTGGCAAGACACTTCCATCATGGCACGCAAAGGCGTCGCCAAGGGCGAACGCGGCAAGCAGTACACCATCACGGAGAGCGAGCAGGGCAAGTATCATTATGTCTACGGCCCCTATGTGAAGCCGGTGCTGACGGTCGATCCCGGTGCCGTGGTCGCCGCCGAGACCCATGACGCCTTCGAGGGTGCGATCAAGCACGAAACCGACAGCCCGTCGAAGATCCTCAATTTTCCATTCCTCAATCCGCAGAACGGACCGATCCACGTCAACGGCGCCGAGAAAGGCGACGTGCTCGCTGTCTATATTGAAAATATCGTGCCGCGCGGGCCGCAGCCGTGCGGCACCACCGTAGTCATGCCGGACTTCGGCGGCCTTGTCTCGACCGGGCAGACCGCGCTGCTCAACCCGGCGCTGCCGGAGCGGGTGAAGAAGCTCGTGATCGACGCGAAGACCGGAACCAAGTGGAACGACAAGATCACGCTGCCTTATGAGCCGTTCATCGGCACGATCGGCACGTCCCCCGAAATCGAGGCGATCTCGTCGCTGGTTCCGGACTATTACGGCGGCAATATGGACCTGCCGGATGTCGGCGTCGGCGCCGTTATCTATCTGCCGGTCAACACCAAGGGCGCGCTGCTCTATCTCGGCGATTGTCACGCAGCGCAGGGCGATGGCGAGCTCTGCGGCGTCGCCATCGAGCATCCGACCGTGACCACGGTGCAGATCGACCTGATCAAGAACTGGACCATCGCCTGGCCGCGGCTCGAGACCAGGGATTTCATCATGACCATCGGCTCCGCGCGGCCAATGGAGGATGCGGCCCGCATTGCTTATCGCGAGCTCTGCCGCTGGATGGCGACCGACTACGGTTTCGACGAGATCGACGCCTACATGCTCCTGACCCAGGCAGGTCGTGTCCGGCTCGGCAACATGGTCGATCCGAAATACACGCTCGGCGCCTCCATCAAGAAATCCTTTCTCGTTTGAAGCCGGCCGGATCATGTCCACCATCCACAAAGTCGCCGCCGTTCAGTTCGAGCCGACCATGTTCGAGAAGGAGCAGAACATTGCACGCCTGCTCGAGCTCTGCGAGCAGGCGGCGACGGCCGGCGCCAGGCTCATCGTCACGCCGGAAATGGGAACCACGGGCTATTGCTGGTTCGACCGTGCCGAGGTCGGGCCGTTCGTCGAGAAGGTCCCGGGGCCGACGACCAATCGCTTTGCGGCGCTGGCGCGCAAGCATGATTGCCATATCGTCATCGGCATGCCGGAGGTCGACGAGGACGGTATCTACTTCAACACGGCGGTGCTGATCGGGCCTGATGGCGTGGTTGGCCGCCATCGCAAGACGCATCCATATATTTCCGAGCCGAAATGGGCGGCGGCGGGCGATCTGCACAATCAGGTGTTCGAAACGCCGATTGGGCGCGTTGCACTGCTGATCTGCATGGACATCCACTTCGTGGAAACCGCGCGGCTGATGGCGCTCGGGGGCGCCGACGTCATCTGTCACATCTCGAACTGGCTGGCCGAGCGCACGCCAGCACCGTACTGGATCAGCCGCGCCTTCGAGAACGGCTGCTACGTCGTTGAAAGCAATCGATGGGGGCTGGAGCGCACCGTGCAGTTCAGCGGCGGCAGCTGCGTGATAGCGCCAGACGGGCAGGTGAGCGCCGTGCTCGACAAGGGTGACGGAGTCCTGCTGTCGGAGATCGATCTCGATGCCGCGCGCGCGCGCCGCGTCCTCGGCGAGACCGTGTTCGCGCAGCGGCGGCCGGAGCTCTATCCGGAGCTGCTTACCGATACCTTCAGCTGGAACCCACACGATTTTTTCGGTCTCTACGAGCACGAGCCCTGGCCGCCCGGAAAGACCTCGCGAGTCAGCGTTGCGCAATTCGCCCCTGTCGACGACGTCGTTCAAAATCTACGGCAGATCGAAGCGCAGGCGCGGGCGGCCAAGGCGGAAGGCGCCGAACTTGTCGTCTTCCCGGAGTTGGCGGTGACGGGCCTTGCCGATCCCGCGAAATCGGCGCAGTCGATACCGGGACCCGCGACAGACCGCCTGCGCAGTATCGCAGGCGAGTTCGGTGTCTACCTTGTCTGCGGACTGGCCGAGCGTGACGGAGATGTGCTCCACAACAGCGCATGCCTCGTCGCGCCTGACGGAAAGATATCGATTTATCGCAAGACGCACCTCGCGGCTGACGAGAGAAGCTGGGCAACCGCCGGTGCCGGATGGAGCGTTGTCGACACGCCGATCGGTCGCATCGGGATGTTGATCGGCCACGACGCATCGTTCCCGGAAGCGGGGCGAGTGCTCGCACTTCGCGGCTGCGATCTCATCGTCTGCCCCGCGGCGATCAAGGGGCGCTTCAGCTCGTCGCACGCGGGCACGGAGGTAATCCAGCCAGGCTCTATTCCGACGGGAGCCGATCCGCACCACTGGCATCACTTCCGGGTGCGCGCCGGCGAGAACAACGTCTTCCTTGCCTTCGCCAACGTTATCGATCCCGAGCGCGGCTATCCCGGTCTGAGCGGCGTGTTCGGGCCGGACACATTCGAATTTCCGCGCCGGGAAGCGATCGTTGCCAACGGCACAGGCCTTGCCACGGCGCTGGTCGACACCGGCAATCTCGACAGCGTCTATCCGACCAACGTGGTGCGGCGAAAGGACCTGGTCTCGATGCGCATGCCGCACAGCTATCGCGGCCTGGTCAAGGCGGCTGCGAGCAACTACTGACCTGGTGGCGAATGCGATCTACGGAGCTAAACAAAGAAGAGGAAACCGACCATGGATCTCGGACTCAAGGGCGCCAAAGTTCTCATCACCGGCAGCACCAAGGGCATCGGCCGGGCGATCGCTGAAACGTTTGCAGCAGAAGGCGCCGACGTTGGTGTCTGCTCCCGCAATCAGGCCGAGGTTGAGAGCACGGTCGCCGCGCTGAAGGCCAAGGGCGTCGCGGCTTTTGGTGGCGCGGTCGACGTCTCCGACGGTGCCGCGCTAAAAGCCTGGGTCGGCGATATGGCGGCCAAACTCGGCGGCATCGACGTCGTCGTCGCCAATGTCAGCGCGCTCGCGATCGGGCAGGACGACGAAAGCTGGGAGAAGGAATTTTCGACCGACATGATGGGCACGGTCCGGCTGGTGAATGCGGCCATGCCCTATCTTGAGAAGAGCAAGGCCGGCGCGATCGTCACGATCTCCAGCGTTTCCGGGCGCGAGGTCGATTTCGCGGCAGGTCCCTACGGTACCTTCAAGGCGGCGATCATCCACTACACCCAGGGCCTCGCCAGCCAGCTCGCCGGCAAAGGCATCCGCGCCAACTCGGTCTCGCCGGGCAATACCTATTTCGAGGGCGGGGTCTGGAACATGATCAAGGACAACAATCCCGAGCTCTACAAGACCGCGCTAGCCCTCAATCCGACGGGGCGGATGGGGACGCCGCAAGAGATGGCCAACGCCGCCGTGTTTCTCGCCAGTCGCGCAGCAAGCTTCATCACGGGGACAAATCTCGTCGTCGACGGCGCCCTGACACGTGGTGTGCAGTTTTAGGCGTCGTCCCGAAGAAGCGTCTCGACGTACAGCGCGGCCCGCAGCAGAGTTCGATCCTGGCCGCGCCGGGCGATCAGCTGCAGACCGTAGGGAAGTCCAGCTGCGTCAGTCCCGCAGGGAATGGAGATAGCGGGAACCCGGGCGTGATTGACGAAGGGCGTGAATACGGCATGCGCGCGCGGGCTCGCCGGGCGGCCGCCGATCGTGTCAGGTCCAAGCTGGGTCAACGGCCAGGGGACGCAGGGGACGGTCGGCGCCAGCAGCAGGTCGATGTCGGTGAAGAAGGCCGCGAACGCGCTGGCGATCGCGGTGCTCGCAACCAGCGCGCCGGCAACGTCCGGGCCCGACCAGGACAGCCCGCGTTCGATCTGCTTCGCGATATCGGGATCGAACACGCTCGGATCCCTGCGGAAGGCGTCGCCATGGAGCGCGGCGAGGCCCGCGTGCTGAAGCGGCATGATGGCCTCTTCCGTCGCGCCCGCCGGCCAGACGGGATCACGCCGCACGATGCGCAGGCCGGCGGTGGAAAGGCACTCCGCGGCAGCAGCAAGTCCGTCGGCGACGACGTCGTCGACCGCGACGTCCAATCCCAGGCGCGGCGAGAACGCGATGCGCAGGCTGGCCGGGTCATCCGCCTCTTGTGCGATACCCGCGGAATCCGGGTCGCGCGGATCGACACCGGCCATGGCTTCGAACGCAAGCGTGACATCGGCGACGGTGGCGGCGATCGGTGCAATGACGGACAGTCCGAAAAACGGCTCGGCAAAGCCAGGCCCATAGGGGATCGCACCGTAGGACGGCTTGAAGCCGGCGACACCGACGTGGGCCGGCGGCCTGCGGCTGGAGCCGCCCGCGTCGGTGCCGATTGCGAGCGGCACAAGTCCGGCCGCGACCGCCGCTGCCGGCCCGCCCGATGAGCCGCCCGGCGTCAGCGCGGGATCGAGCGGATGCCGCGTGGGGCCGAACAGCGGCGAGGTGGTGAGGCCCTTGCAGGCGAACTCGGATGTTGCGCCGATGCCGACGACCACGGCGCCGGCGTTGCGCAGCCGCTCGATCGCAACGGCATCCCGTGGCGCTATGAAATCGGCGAACAGGCGCGAGCCTTGCGTGATACGCCAGCCGCCGACCCAGATGTTGTCCTTGACGACGACGGGGACACCGGCGAGCGGCATTGTCTCGCCTGCGCGCAGGCGATCATCGACCGCCGTGGCATCGGCAAGCGTGCGCGCGGGATCGATCGTCACCACCGCGTTCAACGCCTTGGCTGCCTCGATGCGGCCGAGCGCGGCCTTGGCGGTCTCGACTGCGCTCGTCCGTCTCGCCGTGACGTCGGCCGCTATCTCGCGTGCGCTATTTTCTCGCTCTGTCATGGCCTCCCCAGATCAGCGCCAATGTGCCGCACAGGGCAAGGCACGCCAAGGTGAAGAAAGCCACGCCGAGATTGGCTGCGCCATCGACGATCGACACCAGCGCCGGAGCGGCCAGCAGGCCCATATAGGACGCCGTCAGCACCGCGCCGGTGGTTTCGCCGATCCGGTCCTGCGGGGCGAGGCGGGCGATCTCGGCGATGAAGACACCGTTCCAGCCCGATGCCGTCAGGCCGAACAGGGCTGCGATCGTAAATTGACCGGTGCGACCGAGCGATGCGCCGTCGAGGCCCAGCAGCGCGGCGCAGAAGGCCATGCCGAGGCCGATGACGACGAGCACCATGCGCGAGGCTTCGAAGCGCATCGCGACATAGCCCCAGCCGAGCCGGCCGACGAGGCCGCCAGCTTGCGCGCAGGCGAGCGCCAGGCCGGCCTCGATGTGGCTAAGCCCCAGTTCGCGCGTGCCGAGCGTGACGAAGACCGTGTTGAGCGAGACCTGCATGGCGCTGAACGGCATCGAGGCCAGCGCCAGCATCGCGATCTGCCGGTCCGCGGTCACCAGTGCCAGCCGCGCGCGCAGATCGAGCTTCGGCGGCGGCACGATCTTGCCGGCATAGGCCGGCCGCAGCCACTCGAAAAAAACGATCGCCAGCAGCGCGCAGGCACCGACGGCCGCATAGCACCAGGCCGGCCCGAACGCGATGGCGATGGCGGGCAACGCCAGCGAGCCGCAGACGGCGCCGATCTGGTTGCCGGTCTGGCGCACCGAGAACACAAAGGCGCGCCGTTCGGCGGTCACGAGCCGCGCCAGCAGCGCCGCGCTGGCCGGCGTCTCCGGACCCATGGCAAGACCGAGACACAGCCCTGCGGCCAGCAGCGCGGCGGTCGATCCAAGCGAGGCCAGCGCCATGCCGACGACGATGGCCGTGGCGCAAAGGCTTGCGATCCGCAGCGAGCCGAGCCGGGCGATGAAGCCGCCGCCCCAGAACGATGCGGGGATGCCGACCGCGAACACAGCGCATGAGAACATCGAGAGTTGCCAGACCTCGATATGGGCACGCGGCGCCACCACGCCGGGCGCGAACAAAGCGAGGGCGACGATGGCCTGAAGCGAGGTCATCGCCGTCAGGGCGGGGAGCAGCGCGGGCGCTGGCCGAATGGGCGTGTTTCCGTCTAACATAGCGGCGCGCTTACGGGAGGGACATTGTGGCAGGCGGTATTTCCATTCACGCGGTCGACGTGGCGAGCGGGCGTCCGGCGCAGGGGCTGCGCGTCGAGATATGGCGGATCGATCCGGACTCCTCGCGCATCGCCGACGGGCGGCTCGGCGCAAATGGCGTGCTCGATCATCCTATTGCCCAGGGCGCTGGTGTGACGGCGGGAGAGTACGAAGTCCTGTTTCATCTCGGCGAGTTCTTTGGCGAGCGCGACGGTTTTCTCACGGTGACGCCGTTCCGCTTTCGCATCAAGGATGTCAACGAGCATTTTCATCTGCCGCTGAAATTCACGCGCTGGGGCTATTCGCTGTTCCGCGGCGCCTGATCAGTTCGTCAGCCGCCGCGACAGTCCCGTGACGCGCTCCATGATCGCGACCATCACAACGGTCGCGATGATCAGCACGCTCGACAGTGCGGCGATGGTGACGTCGAGCTTGCCCTCGAGGTCCTGCCACATCCGGATCGGTAGCATGTCGGTCGCGGCATCGCGCAGGAATAGCGACACCGGCACGTTGTCGAAGGACGACATGAAGGCGATGAAGGCGCCCGCGATGATGCCTGGCCGGATCAGCGGCAGTACGATGCGGCGGAAGGTGTAGAGGCGACTCGCGCCCAGCACCGCCGAGCTCTCGAGCAGGGTCGGTTCGAGCTGGGCCAGCGCCGCAACCGTGTTGCGCACGACATAGGGCACGCAGACCACGGTGTGGCCGATCACCAGCGTCAGCGGCGACACCGGCAGGCCGACCAGCGAGAACAGCATCAAGGCGGCCAGACCAAAAGCCAGTGCCGGGAGCACCAGTGGTGACATGAAAAGGGAATCGAGCAGCCGCGCCGACAGCTTCGGCGAGCGCGAGATCGCCAGCGCGGCCGCGACGCCGAGCACGACGGACAGACCGGTCGCCCACAGCGCGACGATGAGGCTGTTCTTGGCGGCGAAGTGCAGCTGCCAGGCATCCCAGAGCTCGGCGTACCAGCGCAGCGAATAGCCGGGAGGCGGGAATTTCAGCGAGAAGCCGCTGGTGAAGGAGACGATCAGCACCACCAGCGACGGCGCGATGATCACGATCAGCGCGATGATCGCGATCACGGTCATGACCAACTCGAAGCTGATGGCTTCCAAGGTCCGCTTGCGCCCGCTCATCATGCGCCTCCATAGCCGCGCGACAGGCGCCCGAGCGTGGTGAAGACGGAGACGACCGCGAGCACGGCGAGCAGGAAGATGATCGAGATCGCCGATGCAAACGGCCAGTTCTGCAGCGTCGAGGCCTGCTGATAGAGATACATCGGCATGAACAGCATCTGCCCACCGCCGATCAGCGACTGGGTGATGAAGGCCGTGATGGCGGCGGCATAGGTCAGCGTGCAGCCGGCGATCACGCCGGGCAGCGACAGCGGCAGCACGATCCTGAAGAAGGTTCGCCAGCTTCCGGCGCCGAGCGAGCAGGAGGCATCGTCGAGATTGGAGTCGATGCGGCCAAGCGCGGTGATCAGGGGTAACGTCATCAGCGGCATCTGCACCTGCGCCAGCGCGATCACCACGCCGAACTGGGTGTAGAGAAGTTTTAGGGGCGTATCGATGACACCGAGCGATTGCAGCGTCGCGTTGATGATGCCTTGGCGTCCCAGGATGACGATCCAGGCGAAGGTGCGGACCACGACGCTGGTGAGAAGCGGCAGCAGCACGATCAGGATAATGATGGTCTGAAGCTTTGGTCCGACCCGCTGATAGAGCCAGGCGATGGGAAAGCCGAGCACGAGGCAGACGGCCGTCACCTCGGCCCCCAGCAGCAGCGTCGAGCCGAGCACGCTCAGGCTGAAGGGATCGGTGAGGAAGTGCAGGTATTGGCCGAGCCCCCAATGGAGCGCGGCCGTGTCGTTGTGCAGCGAGAGCCATAGCAATTGCAGCAGCGGCGCCACGAAGAAGACCAGGAAGAACAGCGCCAGCGGCGCTGCCAATCCCATCCCGTAAGAGGTGACGTCCCGTGGTGCCGGTGCTGCGCCCATGTCAATATCCTGGGAAGGCCCTAGATCTTGATCTCACGGTTGAAGCGCTCGATCCAGGCCGAGCGCTGCTCGTTGATCTTCTTCCAGTCCTGGAACACGAATTTCTGCTTCAGCTCGGCGGTGTCCTTGGCGAGCACGCGTGCGATCTCGCCGCCCATCGTTACCTTGGAATTGGTCGGCACGATCAGATAGGGCGGGTTCATCAGCGTGGTCTGCACCTCCGCTGTCAGCGCCCCCTCGATCAGCTTGAAGGCAAGCTCGCGGTTCGGCGAGTTCTTGACGATGTGGATCGTGGTCTTGAAGGCGATGGCGCCTTCCTTGGGTGCAACGAACTCGACCGGCACGCCGCGGGCTTTGAGGATCTGGATGGCGTTGAAATTGCCGGGCGAGATGTCGATCTGGCCCTGCTGGAACAAGGTTGCGAGCGCACCGGGATTGGCGGCGACCGCAGCGAGATTGGGCTTCAGCTCCTCGATCGCCTTGAAGCCGGGATCGACATTGGCTTCCGAGCCGCCGCGCATTTTGGCGATCTCGACCAGCCATCCGGTGCCGAGCGTCGAGTTGAGATTGGTGATGCCGACGCGGCCCTTGAATTCCGGCTTCCAGAGATCGGCCCACGAGGTGGGCGGCGTCTTGACGGCTTCCGGATTGTAGGTGAGGCCGACGACCTGGAAGAACGGAGCGGGACCCATCGGCTCCTGCGCTTCGCTGATCAGATCCTTGTAATAGGCGCTCGTCTCGACTGGATACGGCTCGACGAGATCCTGGCCGATGGCGACGAGGGCGGGGCCGGGATCGTGCAGCATGACGTCGATCGGCGGATTGGCCTTGGCGGCATTCACCTTCGCGATCTGGTCGACCGAGAGCATGGGGTCTAGCACGATTGCGGCATCGGCGTTCGCCTTGCGGAAGGCCGGCACCAGCACAGCCTTGTGCGCTTCCTCCCAGCTTCCGGTGAAAGTCGCAAACACCAGCGGGCGGGCCTGAGCAAAACTCAGTCCGGGAAACGCCTTCATGGCGCCCAGTGTGAGCGCGGTCGTCATCAGGCTTCGGCGGTTGAGGATCATGTCGAACTCCCTGTGGACAATGAATGGGTTTAAATTATTGCGGGAAAGGCGTTGGCGAGTGACGCCGCGAGCGGAGCGAGGCGCACCGCGGCGCCGTTCTCCAGCGCGCGCGTCTCGCCAATGCGCGCCTGGGAGACTTTGACGCCGGAGCCGTCGGCGGTCTTGATCTCGTGGACGACGGTGGCGCCTAGCGGCAGCGACATGCCGACCACGCCGGCAAAGCCGGTCTCATCGCCGACGAATTGCAGATGTTCGGGGCGTATACAGACTGTGACGCGGCCGCCCTCGGTGAGGGTGCCACCCGCGGGCCGTGCGATGATCTCCGCGCCTGCATCGAGGCGCACCTTCGCGGCCGTGCGGTCCGCCGATATCACGATGCCGGGCATGCGGTTGCTGGACCCGACAAAAGTGTTCACGAACAAGGTCTCCGGCCGGTCGTAGACATCCGATGGCGATCCGAACTGTTCGAGCTTGCCGTGGCTCAGCACGGCAACGCGGTCGGCCATCGAGAGCGCTTCTTCCTGGTCATGCGTGACGATCAGCGTGGTGATCCCGGAGACGCGTTGCAGTCGCTTGACTTCGATCTGCATGTCGAGCCGCAGATTCTTGTCGAGCGCGGCAAAGGGCTCGTCGAGCAGCAGGATCGAAGGCTTGATCGCGAGCGCGCGGGCGAGCGCGACGCGCTGTTGCTGGCCGCCGGAGAGCTGCCGCGGCAGCCGCTCCGCCATCGACGGCAGTTGCACAAGCTCGAGCAGGCGCTGCGCCTCGCGCTGGCGCGTCGCTTTGTCGATGCCGCGCGCGGCGAGCCCGTAGGCGACGTTCTCGCTGATCGAGAGATGCGGAAACAGCGCATAGTTCTGAAACACGATGCCGACCGCGCGGCGGTTGGGCGGCAGCGCATCGACGATGTCGTCGCCGATGATGATCCGCCCCTGGCTCTGAGCGATGAAGCCGGCGATGATGCGCAGTAGGGTGGTCTTGCCGCAGCCGGAGGGGCCGAGCAGGGCGATGATCTCGCCGCCCTTGATGTCGAGATTGATGTTCTCGACCGCAAGCGCGCCGCTCGGATAGCGGTGGGTGACGGCGTCGACGACGAGCGAACGGCCGCCTTGCGCTTCAGCCATGGTGTTGCCTCCCATTCTCCCGAGGAAGAAAGCAAGTCTCGTGCCCGCGCCGGTCGCTTTTCAACGCGAGTTTTGGCATGGTGGTCCGATGATACCCAAGCCATCGATCTGCGATCTCACCGCCACGGAGCTTGCGCGCGCCATCGCCGGGGGCGAACTGTCCTCGCGTGACGCCGTCGAGGCGCACCTCGCGCGGATTGCGAACCTCGATCCCCAATTGGCGGCGTTCGTCACGGTCGATGCGGAAGGCGCCCGCCGCGCGGCGGACATCTGCGATGCCGCGCCCACGCCGATGGGGCCGCTGCATGGCGTGCCCATGGGGATCAAGGACCTCACCGAAACCGGCGGGCTGACCACCACGTACGGATCGGCTCTGTTCCGCGATCATGTCCCGGCCGAGGACGATCTCGTGGTCGCGCGGCTGCGGCGCGCCGGTGCGATCATTCTGGGAAAGACCAACACGCCGGAATTCGGCTTCGGTGCGGTCTGCAGCAACCGGTTGCGCGGGCCGACGCGCAATCCCTTCGATCCCGCGCTGACCTCCGGTGGATCGTCCGGTGGCTCTGCCGTTGCGGTCGCGGCCGGCATGGTGCCGCTCGCGCACGGCGCCGATTTCGGCGGTTCCGTACGCACGCCCGCAAGTTTTTGCGACGTCGCCTCGATCCGGCCGACGCCCGGCCGCATTCCGTCGCCGCGCCGTCCGCTCGGCTGGGACATGCTGGCCACCCACGGCTTCCTCGCCCGCGGCGTCGATGATCTCGAACGGGCGCTGTCGGTATGCGGGGGAAGCGACGCGCACGATCCGCTCTCGGTCGGCTTTGTCGGTGACGATCGAGCGATCGCAGGGCGTCACCGGATCGCCGTCACGCCCGATTTCGGCGTTGCACCGGTTGCGTGCGACGTCCGAGCCCGCTTTGCCAACGCCTGTGAGGCACTCGCGCGCGTTGCCGATCTCGTGCCCTCGTCGCCCGATTGCGGCGGCGCGATCGAAGCCTTCCGCACGCTGCGCGCCGCACATATCGCCAATAGCTACGACGATCTCTTGAAGACGCGCCGCGCCGAACTGACGCCCACCGTGATCTGGAACATCGAGGCTGGCGCAAAACTCTCCGCCGAGGATTATCTCAACGCCGAGCGCCGCCGCACGGCGATCTATCGCAGCTTTCGCGGGCTGTTTGCGCGTGCCGATTTCCTGGTTGCGCCGGCCGCGTCCGTCTTCCCCTGGCCGAACGAGGTCAGTGACGTCACCGCGATCGACGGCACGGCGCTGGAGACGCCGATCGACTATCTCGCCGTCACCTTCATCGTGTCGCTGGTCGGCTTCCCGGTCCTGACCTTGCCGGCGCGGCGGGGGACAAACGAGCTGCCCTTTGGCATCCAGATCATCGCGCCGCCGGGATGCGAATCCCGCCTGTTTGCCTTCGGCCGTGTCATCGAAAACGAACTGGGTTTTTCGCATCGCTGGCCGCCTCTCTGATCAGCTGTCGCGATGCTCGAGCCGGGCGGCGAGCGCCTCGGCAAGACCGATGGTGGGTTTGGCGGCGGGCCGGCGGAACGTGCCTGCCGTTGCCTTGCGCAAGCGCAGCGCATGAAGCGCTTCGGCCTGCTTCACGGAGGCGACGACTTGATCGACGACGGGGACGGGGATCCGGTCGGCGACGCGTTCGGCGAGGCCCGAAAGCGGCGCGCCGGCGAAGATCAGCACGTCGGCGTCATCCTCTACGATGGCGCGCTGGGCGAGATCGACGAGCACGTCCTCCTTCTCGGTACCGACCTTGGAGATTGCCAGAAACGGCGTATCGAGCATGCGGATGCCCGCACAGCGTTCCCACAGTCCGTGGGCGCGGACGCATTCCTCGTACCAGGGGCCCAATGCCTGCGCGAAGGTGACGATGGCGAAGCGGCGGCCGGCCATGCAGGCGGTCAGCATCGCCGCCTCCGCCATGCCGACGACGGGAATGTCGAAGGTTTCGCGCGCGGCGAACAGGCCGGGATCTCCGAAGGCGGCGATGATCGCGGCATCGACCTTCGTGTGCTGCTCGGCAAGCATCTCCAGCGCGATGGCGCCGCCGATCTGTGCCTCGGTCCGCGTCGCGATATAGGGCACGCCGCGGGTCGCGGTGCAGGGGATCAGCTCGGTCCCGGGCGACGCCGCGCGCTGCCCGACCCCCATCATCAGGTGCGTGACCTCGGTGCTGGTGTTGGGGTTGAGCAGGAGCAGCTTCATTGTCACGCCGCTGTCTGCTTGGCTTGAGAGGTGGCGATCACTTCGAGCAGGGCGGTGCCGGTACGCGCGACGTGCGCGCCAAGCAGGCGGCCGGCCGCTTCGCTGTCGCGCGCCTCGAGCGCCGCCAGAATGTCCGCATGCTCGTCGACCGAATTGCTCCAGCGCCGGTCGGCGCCGAGCGCGAGGTAGCGCGCGCGTTCGGCGCGGGAGATCAGCGTCTCGTGCGCCTCGCGCAGAGGCGTGTTACGCGCCATGCGGACGATGGTGTTATGGATATCGCCGTTGATGGCGAAGTAATCGTCGAGCTTACCGTTGCGATGATGACCCTCCATGCGGGTCTGAAGCGTGCGCAGGCGGGCGAGATCGCGCTCGGTCGCACGCTCCGCGGCAAGCTCTGCGGCCAGCCGCTCGATGCCGGCCAGCGCCTCGAACAATTCCGAGATGCCGTCGACCGCGAGGCCCGCGATGCGCGGGCTGCGGTTGGGGCGGAGCTCGATCAACCCTTCGGCGGCGAGCACCTTCATCGCCTCACGCAAGGGTGTGCGCGACACGCCCAACTCCTTCGACAGTTTGGTCTCCTGGGTCTGCGAACCCGGCGGCAGTTCGCCACGAATGATCATCGTCCGCATCCTCGCGGCGGCGCGTTCATGCAGGCCCATCCTCTTGAGTTTGGGCGACTTTCGTCCCTTCGGCGCTTCCGATTTTGGCTGCACGCGTGCCTCATTTCTCACGTTGATCTTAGCCGTTTCTGGCCCTTTTGCCTGCCCAAAATAGCGACGTATCTCGCTGAAAACAATGGCATAGCGCGTAAATTGTATGCAGCATGCAAAAACCGGATTGCGCTGCGGCGAAGAGCGACGGATGATCCTGCGCGACGCGCGAGATCTCGCGCTTTCGAAACGGAGTAAGCGATGCGGACGAGTTTGCGACTGGGCCTCGTGGTGATGGCGGCGATGTTCGGCGGAGGCGATCTGGCCATCGCGCAGACCGCGAAGATCAAGCTCGGCTACGCCAAATGCGCGCACTGCCTGCCGATGTCGTTGATTTCAGGCATGGCGAAAGGCGTCGAGGTCGAGGCCACCGGCTTCAACTCGGGCAATGACGTGCTGACTGCGCTGATATCGAAGAGCATCGACGTCGCGCAGGTCACCTACCTCCACTACATCACCGCGCTGGACAAAGGCTTTGACGTCGTCGCCGTGTCCGGCCAGATCAACGGCGGCTCGGAATGTCTCTCGTCTACGAAGCTGAACCTTCCGCCTGATGACTGGACCGCGTTCAAGGCGATCGTCGCCAAGGGGAAGAGCGACGGACAGCCGCTGAAGGTCGCGGCGTCCCGCGGCAACGCGCAGGACATCCACATGCGCGGCGCGTTCCTCAAGCAGGGCGTCGATCCCAACAAGGACATCCAGTTCATCAACATTCCCAATCCGTCCGATCATCTCGCGGCGCTCCAGCGCGGCGAGGTCGACATGATTTGCTCGGTCGAGCCGTTCGCCTCGCAGATCCGGCTTGCCGGGGCCGGCAAGCATTTTGTGCTGCCTTACGATCAAGCCGCCGGCAATCTGACCAACCTGATTGTCACGCGTTCGGACGTGATCGCCAGCCAGCGCGCCGGCGTCCAGGGCGTCGTCAGCGCGGTGGTCGAGCTCGACAACAAGCTGATCGCCGACAAGACGCTGTGGATCGACGTCATCAACAAGCTCACCGGCCTCGACAAGACGGTGGCGACCGAGGCGCTGAAAAATGCTTCGCCGGATCCCGCGATCCATCGTGCGCAGACGCTCGCGATCGCCGGGATGATGCGCGACCTCAAATACATCTCGAAGGATGTCTCCGCGGAAGCGGAGAAGAACATGGACTATTCGTTCCTGGAGCAGGCCACGGGAAAAGCCAAGAATGACCTCGGTTACTGACGTTTCGCCGGCAAGGCGCGCGTTTCGACTGACGCGGGTTTTCCAGGGGCTCGAGCGCGTCGTCGTGCCGGCACTGCTGATCGCGGGCTGGGAGGCTTTTGCCCGCAGCGGCATGCTGCCGCCCGCGTTGCTGCCGGCGCCGAGCGCGGTGCTGCATGCGCTCGGCGACTGGGTGTTCGGCTTCGACGAGACAACGCAGACCTATTCCGGCCATTGGCTGCGCGATGCGCTCGCCAGCGCCTTGCGTGTGTTCGGCGGTTTTGTACTTGCAAGCCTGCTCGGCATCCTCGCCGGCGTCGCCATCGGCTGGTCGCGTCTGTTCGAGAAGACGCTGGAGCCGACGCTGCAGATGCTGCGGCCGATCCCGCCGGTGTCCTGGATTCCCCTAGCGATCATCTGGTTCGGCATTGCCGACAAGCCGGCGATCTTCCTGGTCTTCCTCGGTGCCTTCTTTCCCGTGCTGATGAACAGTATTCATGGTGTGAAGACCGTGGACCATAATCTCGTGCGAGCCGGTGCGATGATGGGCGCAAGCCAACGGCAGATGCTGACCGATATTGTGTTGCCGGCGGCGCTGCCCTCGATCTTCGCCGGCCTGCGCATCGCGGTCGGCTCGGCCTGGATGCTGACGGTCACCGCCGAGATGGTGGCGGTGAAGAGCGGCCTCGGCTACGTCTTGTGGGATTCTTACTACTTCCTTCGCTACGACATCGTGCTCGCGGCAATGATCTCGATCGGCCTGCTCGGCTATCTCTCCGATCTCGGCCTCAAGGCGATCATGGCGCACACGCTGCGCTGGCAGCAGACAACCACCGTGCAGGGCAGGGCAGGCTGATGGCGGCCATCGAGCTTCGCAACATCGTCAAGGTGTTTTCCGACAAGCGGCGCGGCCGCGACCTGTTGACGCTGGACAACATCAATCTCGACATCGAGGCCAATGATTTCGTCTGCCTGCTCGGCCCGTCCGGCTGCGGCAAGTCCACCCTGCTCAACATCATCGCCGGTTTCGAGCAGGCGACCTCCGGGCGGACGCTGGTCGACGGCAAGCAGGTGGAGCGGCCCGGCTCGGACCGCGGCGTGGTGTTCCAGCAGCCGACCCTGATGCCGTGGCTGACCGCGATCGACAACATCGCCTTCCACCTCAAGCTCAAGGGTGTCGGCAAGGCCGAGCGGTACGATCGCGCCATGGAGTTCATCGATCTCGTGGGCTTGCGCGGTTTCGAGCATCATCATCCCTCCGAGATGTCCGGCGGCATGAACCAGCGGGTCGGCATCGCGCGTGCACTCTTGATGAATCCGAGCGTCATCCTGATGGACGAGCCGTTTGCGGCGCTGGACGCGCAGACCAAGCTCGAAATGCAGGAGGAGCTGGTTGCGATCTGGCAGAAGCGCCGCTGCACCATCGTGTTCGTGACCCACAGCGTCGACGAGGCGCTGGTGCTTGGTAACAAGATCGTGGTGATGACGAAGCGGCCGGGCCGCATTCGCGAAGCCGTCAATTTCGACCTGCCGCGCCCGCGCGACATCACCAGCCCCGAATTCAATGACGCCAAGCGCCACATCCTGGCCTTGATCCGGGAGGAGTCGACGCGCCTTGCGCAGGCGTCGTAGAGTATGACCATGCGCAAGCGCCTCGGCATGATCACGCCATCCTCCAACTCGGTGTTGGAGCCCGTCACCAGCGCCATGCTGGCCGGCGTGACGGATGTCACTGCGCATTTCTCTCGCTTCCGCGTCACCGAGATCGCGCTCGACGCCGCCGCACTGAACCAGTTCGACGCTTCGGTGATGTTGCCGGCGGCGGATCTGCTGGCCGATGCCAAGGTCGATGCCATCGCTTGGAACGGCACGTCCGCAAGCTGGCTCGGCGTTGGCCGCGACCGAAGCTTGTGCGAGGCGATCACGGCACGCACGGGTGTGCCCGCGACGACGTCCACGCTCGCCTGCATCGATGCTGCCAGCGCGCTCGGCGCCAAACGTATCGGTCTCGTCTCGCCCTATACGGATGACGTGCAGCGGCGGATCGGCGATGTCTGGGCCGAGGAGGGCGTTGGCCCGCATGCCGAGCGGCATCTGGGGCTGCGCGACAACTTTTCCTTCGGCGAGGTCACGCCTGCAACCATCGCAGACATGATCCGCGCGGTGGCGGCAGAGGGCGCCGACGCGGTCGTCATCCTCTGCACCAATCTCGACGGAGCCGCGCTTGCGGCCTCGCTCGAACGGGAGTTGGATATCGCGGTGCTCGACTCGGTCGCGGTCACGCTGTGGCGGGCCCTTAGTCTTGCCGGCGGCGACATCGGGGCTCTCTCCAGTTGGGGCCGGATCTTCCAGACATCGGCGGTCATCAAGTGACGGAGACGGATGTGACGCAGTTCGATCTCGCCGTTCGCGGCGGCACCATCGTGACGGCCAGCGACGAGTTTCGCGCCGATATCGGCATTCGGGACGGCCGCATCGTGAGCATTGCCGACAGCATCCAGGGCGCCGCGCGCGAGATCGACGCGACGGGGCTGCTTGCACTGCCGGGCGGCATCGACAGCCATGTCCACATCTCGCAACCGTCTGGCCCCGACGTGGTGATGGCCGACGATTTTGCGTCCGCAACGCGCGCGGCTGCGGCCGGCGGCAACACCATGGTCCTCCCGTTCGCGCTTCAGGAGAAAGGCACATCGCTGCGGGCCTGCGTCGAGGACTACCGCAAACTCGCCGAAGGCGAATGCTACATCGACACCGCCTTTCATTTGATCATTTCCGATCCCACCGCGGTCGTGCTGGGGCAGGAGCTGCCGGCACTGGTCAGGGACGGCTATACCTCGTTCAAGGTGTTCATGACTTATGACGACCTCGTGCTGAGCGACAAGCAGCTGCTCGAGGTGTTCGAGGTCGCGCGCCGCGAGGAAGCTCTGGTGATGGTCCATTGCGAGGGCTACGACGCCATCCGGTTCCTCACCACGAAGCTGGAACGCGAAGGCCACATCGCGCCCTATTATCACGGCACCTCACGGCCGCAGGCGGTCGAGCGCGAGGCGACGCATCGCGCCATCAGCCATGCCGAGGTGATCGGTGTGCCCATCATGATCGTGCACGTCTCCGGGCGCGAGGCAATGGAGCAGGTGCGTTGGGCCCAGCAGCGCGGATTGCCTGTTCACGCGGAGACCTGCCCGCAATACATCACGCTCACGGCCGACGACATGAAGGGTCTGAACATGGACATCACGGGCGCGAAATATGTCTGTTCGCCGCCGCCGCGCGATGCCGAGAGCCAGCAGGCGATCTGGGAGGGCATCACGACTGGCGTGTTCCAGACCTTCTCGTCCGATCACTGCCCGTTCCGCTACGATGATCCCAAGGGCAAGTTGACGCCGAATGCACGCACCTCGTTCCGCTGGGTGCCGAACGGCATCCCCGGTGTCGAGACGCGGCTGCCGATCCTGTTCTCCGAGGGCGTGTCGAAGGGACGGATCAGCTTGCAAAAATTCGTCGAGCTGACGGCGACCAACCATGCCCGCATTTACGGCCTCTATCCGCGTAAGGGCTCGATCGGTGTCGGCTTCGATGCGGATATCGTGCTGTGGGACCCGAAGCTGAAGAAGCCAATTCAACAGGCCGACCTGCATCACGGCGCGGACTATACGCCGTGGGAGGGCTTTGACGTCACCGGCTGGCCCGTCACCACCATCGCGCGGGGCCGGGTGGTGTACGAGCAAGGCAAGATCGTCGGCGACAAGGGCGCGGGCGAGGTGCTGAGCCGCGGCAAGTCGAGCCTGGTGTGATGCCACGAGCTCAATCGTCATCCTGAGGTGCGCGCTCTTGCGCGCCTCGAAGGATGGGCTGCGAGCGCCCGTAGCTCATCCTTCGAGGCTTCACCTTGCGATGCTGTTGCATCGCAAGGCTCGCACCTCCAGCGACAACCGCTTCGCGGTTGCGCGGGGATGACGGCGGTGAATGTGGCAGGCGCGCCCGTTCCTCAGTTCGTCGGCCCGTCGCCGCGAATAGCGAACGTCGTGGCCTTCAGCTTGGTCATGCCGAACTTGTCGAACAGCTTGTCATAGGTACCGTCGGCGCGGGCTGCGGTCAGCGCGTCGGCGAAGGCTTGTGCGAGCAGCTTGTCGCGGAAGGCGAAGGTGATGTCGGTGCCGGCGATGTCGCGGACCCAGATCTTGGCGATGCCCTTCTGTTCGAGCGCGTTGGCGGTCTCGTTGATGTTGAGCGCGGCCTCGAGCTGGCCGGCGCGCAGCGCCGCCGAGGTCGCGGTGACGGTGGTGAAGGTGCGGAGCTCGATCGGCTTGAGGCCCTTGGCGACCATCTCGGTGTTGAACTCGCGCGCCTTGCGCTCGGTGTAGGTCGCCGATTCGAGGCCCACGACGCGGCCGGCGAGATCCTCGAACTTCTCCAGCTTCAGGCTCGAGGTTGGATCGGTGTAGATGCTGATCGCCTGCTGCGCGTAAGGCACGAGGTAGAGCATCTTCGAACGCTCCTCGGTCCAGAACAGGCCGGTGTTGATGGTGTCGAAGCGGCCGGAGCGCAGTGCCGGGATCATCGGCGGGAAGTCCATGCGCAGGAACACCGGCTCGACACAGATGCGTTTGGCGATCTCGCGGGCGAGCTCGACATTGAGCCCCTGCAACTCGCCCTTGTCGTCGACGAATTGCTGTGGCGGCAGCGTCGGGTTGATCGACATTTGCCATTTCTGCGCCTCGATCAGGCTCGATGCCGGCACTTTCGGCGTACAGGTCTGGGCGTCGGCCGCTTGCGTAAGGCCGACCAGCAAAGCGAGGGCGGAGAAGGTCTTGGGAAGTCGCATCTGAATACTCCAATCAAATCGTGGGTGGCAGAGGAGCCGTTCTCCGGTCCGACGTCTTCGTCGTTGTCACGTGGCCGCCGTCGCGTCGGCTTGCCGGGTCAGGATCAGCGAGATGTGACGGGCAGCCGTCACCACCTCGTCGCGTTGGTTGAGAAGGTCGAGGGTCTCGATGACGATGCCGCGCCCGGGATTCTTGGTCGGCCGCTTCTCGACGAAACGAAAGCGCACGCGCAAGGCGTCGCCGGCGACGATGGGTCCCTTGAACCGCACCTCGTCCCAGCCGAGCGAGGCGACTGAGGTCTCCTCGTACAACTTCAGCTCCGATTTTAGCCCTTCCATCAGCGACAGGCCGAACAGGCCGTGGCCGATCACGGCGGGAAAGCCGCGGGAACGCGCGTAGGCACCATCGAGATGAAGCGGATGATGGTCCCGCGTGACGTCGGCAAAGGTTGCGATATCGGCCTCCGTCACCGTGTGCACGGCGGTCTCGAACTCCGCGCCGAGCGCGATGTCCTCGTAACGGAGATTGATGGGAGCGCTCGTGTCCATGCGTATCCCTCAGGCGACCTTGCGCGGCCGCGCCGGCAACGCCTTGAAGCTCTGCGCGATCCCCATCGGGCCGGACCGGAAGATGCGCGCATCCATGTCCTTCAGTTGCGGGCTGATGCTAGGCCTGAAGCCCATATGGGCGAGAATGTCCTCCTCGAGCCGAACACCCGGCGCGATTTCGGTCAGCGTCACGCTGCCGTTCTCCAGCTCGAACACGGCGCGCTCGGTGATGTAGCTGACATGCTGGCCGCGTTGCGCGGCGAGCGAGGCGCTGAAGCTGATCTGGCCAACTTGCGGCACGAACTTGCGGAACGCACCGTCGCGCCGGATCGCGAGGCGGCCGTTCTCGACGCCGATGTCGAACTTGCCGCCGGTCATGGTGCCGCTGAAGATCAGCCGCTTGGCATTCTGTGTAATGTCGATGAAGCCGCCGGAGCCGTCGCGGCGGTCGCCGAAGCGGGTGACGTTGACGTTGCCGGCTTCGTCCACCTCCGCGAAGGAGAGGAAGGCGCAGGATAGCCCGCCGCCGTCATAGAAGTCGAACTGATAGGCCTGGTCGAGAATGACGCGCGGATTGATCGCGGTGCCGAACTCACGGGCATGGCCGGGCACGCCGCCGACCACGCCGGATTCCACCGTCAGCGTGATCAGGTCGGAGATGCCTTCCTCGGCCGCGACATTCGGGATCATCGCGGAGATGCCGACGCCGAGATTGACGATGTCGCGCGGGCGCAGCTCGAAGGCGGCGCGACGGGCGATTACCCGTCGCTCGGTCAACGGGTCTGGCGTGATCATCGCCTCGGGCACACGCGTTTCGCCGCACCGCGCCGGGTCGTAGACGGTGCCGTAGGTCTGCATCTGGTCGGGTTCGAGCACGACGTGATCGATCAGGAAGCCCGGGATCTTTACCATCTGCGGATGGATCGAGCCACGCTTGACGATCCGCTTCACCTGGCAGATCACGGTGCCGCCGGCATTGTGCACGGCTTGCGCGATCGACAGATCTTCGCGCGTGGTGCCTTCGTGCTCCATGCTGATGTAACCGTCTTCATCGGCGGAGGTGCCGCGGATGATGGCGACATCGGGCGGGGCGGGGACGCGGTAGAGCAGCCACGACTGGCCGTGCAGCTCGAGCAAATCGACCAGCGGCGCGGTGGTGCGCTTGTTCATGCGGCCGCCGTCCTGGCGCGGGTCCATGTAGGTGTTGAGGCCGACATGGGTTAGCACGCCGGGATGTTTCGCCGCCATGGCGCGGCAGAGCTGGCTCATCACCCCTTGCGGGAAGTTGTAGGCGTCGATCAGCTCGTCGCGGACGAGGCGCATGAACGGCACTTGAAGCCCGAAATTGCCGCCGATCACGCGCGCGATCAGGCCTTCATGGGCGAGGTGGCAGAGGCCCTTCTCGGTCACCGCGCCGACGCCGGTGATGTTGATCAGCGTCAGATTGTGCGGGCCCAGGCCACTGATGAAGAGCTGCTCCAGCGCGACGAGGATGGCCTCGGCAGCGCCGGTGCCGCCATTGCCACCGACGATCAGCGTATCAGTGTCGCGGATCAGGCCTGCGGCCTCTGCCGCGGTGATGATGCTCAGCATGCGCGCGCGCTCCGCATCATGCGGCCTCCTTCTCGACCTGGCGGGCGATGATGAGCCGCTGGATCTGGTTGGTGCCTTCGTAGATCTGGGCGAGGCGCACGTCGCGGAACAGCCGCTCGATGCGATACTCGCGCGAATAGCCGTTGCCGCCATGGATCTGGAGCGCGTTGGAGACGTGTTTCATCGCCATGTCGGTCGTGAACAGTTTTGCCTGCGCCGCCTCCTTGGCGATCGGCTCACCGGCATCGTGCAGGCGTGCGGCGTGGTGGATCAACAGGCGCGCAGCCGCGATGTCGGTGGACATGTCCGCCAGCATGAACTGCACCGCCTGGAACCCGATGATGGCCTGGCCGAACTGCTTGCGGTCCTTTGCATAGGCGGTGGCGTCCTCGAAGGCTGCCTGCGCCATGCCGAGCGCCATCGAGGCCATCATCAGCCGGCTGAAGTTGAAATTGCTCATGGCCATCTTGAAGGCCTGGTTCTCCGGTCCCATCACGCTGTCGGCCGGCAGCTGCACGTCCGAGAAGGTGATCTGGCAGTCGTCGAGGCCGTGCATGCCGAGCAGCTCTTCGTTCTTGCCGCGGGCGATGCCGGGCAGGCTGCCATCGACGAGGAGGCAGGAGATAGAGCGGTGGCCTGCATCCGCGCCGGTGCGTGCGAACACCATGATGCGGTCGGCGACGCCGCCGAGCGTCACCCAGGCCTTGGTGCCGTTGAGCCGCCAGCCGTTGCCCTCGCGCACCGCGTTGGTGCGGATGCCCGCGACATCGGAGCCGTGGTCGGGCTCGGAGACGGCGGTGGCCGGGATGATGTCGCCGCTCAGGAGTTTTGGGATCAGTGCCTTGTGCGCATCGGTGCCATGATGGTCGAAGAACAGCACGGCTTCGACCGGAATCGCGAAGGCATTGGCAACCGCGCCGGAGCAGCGCGCCAGTTCCTCCATTGCGATGCAGGCGGCCACTGCATCGAGCCCCGCGCCGCCAGCGCCTTCGCGCAGGCAGATGCCGAACAGGCCGAGATCGGCCATGCCCTTGTAGAGCGCGCGGTCGAACCGGTCCTCGCGGTCGATAACAGCGGCGCGTGGCAGAATCTCCGCTTCCGCGAAACGGCGGGCCGTCTCACGCAGGGCTTTCTGGTCTTGGGTGTAAAAGCGGTCCATGGCGAGCTCCCGTCAATCGCTGGCGAGCTTGGAATCGTGGGAGACCTCGCTTCGCTCGCGGTCGAGGAAATAGACCGCGACGTCGTCGCCGGGTACGCCATAGGCGCTGCACACGCCGCGGGTCAGGGCTATGGCGGCGGCGCGGCGCTCGGCCTCGCTGCGCCGGAACGCGTGCACCTTGAGCAGGATGCGCTGGCCGGTGTCCTGCGCGCCGAATGTGCCGGCATGCGCGTAGTCGCCGGGCGCAATGGGAAGGAAATAGAGCGTGACCGTGTCAGCCGTCACGCCGAACGCCGACATCAGGCCGTCGGTCACGGACCTCGCCAGCGCGGCCCTGCGCTGGGACGGAACTGGCGGGGCGAGCACTTCGACATAGGGCATCGATCAGACCTTCGCGGGCTTCACGGCGGACGATTTGGCCGCAGACGATTTGGATTTGGGGATGGACGGCTTGGGCTTGCTCGCAGGGTCGATCTGGCGGCATGAGTCGCGCTTGATCAGCCGGGCGCCGACGCGATATTCGCGAACGCCGTCATTGCCATTCCCCTTGGCATCCATGCGCTGCAGCAGCCGGTCGACGGCGAGATTGGCGAGATCGCGTGCGCCATTGTCCACGATGCTGATGGCCGGACGATGCCATTCGAACCAGGGCATGTCCTCGTAGCAGAGCAGCGAGAGATCGTCGGGAATAGCGATGTTCCTCTCAGAGGTGACGCGCAGCACGCCGAGCGTTGCTTCGTGGTTGGCGACGAAGATCGCGCTGGGCGGGCGGGAGAGGTCGAGCAGCTTGCGCGCGCCGGTTGCGCCGGTCTCGGGTTCGAAATGGCCGGCATGAATCAATGTGTCGTCCTTGGCGATGTCTGCCTCGCGCAACGCGCGGACATAACCGGACAGGCGCTCGCGGCCGGACGTGGTGTCCTGGCGGCCGACGATCAGCCCGATGCGCCTGTGCCCGAGCTCGATCAAGTGGCGCGTGCCGAGATATGCGCCTTGCGGATCGTCGGCGAGCACGGTCTCAAGATCGGTTGCGTCATCGCGACGCACCAGGCAGACGATCGGGACGTCCTTCGCCAGCGCCTTGAGCTGCGGGCCGTTCTTGCCGGTGGGCACCACGATCAACCCGTCGATACGATGATCGACCAGTGTGGTGAGGGTGTCGCTCTCCTGCTTGGGGTCGTCGCCGCCGATGCACAGAAGCATCTGGTACCCCAGCGCCTTCAGCCGCGCCTGCACCACTTCGGCCATCACCTGAAACGAGGCGTTGGTGAGGTTGTGCACGAGAAGCGCGACAAGCCGCGATTGTCCGGTCTTCAGTCCGCGCGCGATCGGGTTCGGCCGATAGCCGAGCTCACGCGCGATGCGCGTCAGGCGCTGCTGCGTGCGCTCGCTGGTCAGGCCCGTTCCGGTCAGCGCACGAGAAGCGGTGCTGATCGAAACGCGGGCCGCGTGTGCCACATCTTTGAGCGTGACGCTCATCCAACCTGCCGATAGACTGCAAACGATTGCAAAAAGCTATGAGCTAATTTCGCGCGGATCAAGCTCAAAAAATGGATGGTGTTGCCCAATGCAGAGCCAGTTACGCAATCGTTTGCATAAACACTGCGGATATTCCGCAGTTGGCCGCCAGTCCCTGAGTTCACCCGATCGCCCGGCAGTTCCCTGATGAAGTCGTTTCGCGGCACCTACACCGTCATGATCACCCCGTTCACGCCGTCCGGCGAGGTCGATGTCGCGGCGCTGCGCGCGTTCGTGGACTGGCAGATCGCGGAAGGCATTCACGGGCTGATCCCGCTCGGCTCAACCGGCGAGTTCCTCTCGCTGGACGATGACGAGAAAGCGCTGGTGGCCGAGGTCGTCATCACTGAGGCTGCCGGGCGCGTGCCCGTGCTGATCGGCACCGGCGCGGAGGACACGCGCGAGGTGGTTCGCCTCAGCCGCCGCGCCGAAAAACTGGGCGCGGACGGCGTCATGATCATTCCGCCGTTCTACTCGACACCGACCGACGACGAACTCGTCCATCACTACAAGACGGTGGCGGACGCGATCTCGCTGCCGATCATGGTCTACAACAACCCGGCGACCGCCAACGTCGATCTCAAGCCGCCGCTGGTGGCGCGCATCGCCGACATCGACAACTGTCTCTACATCAAGGAGTCGACGCTGGAGGTGACGCGGGTGCGCGACATCATCCGGCTCTGCGGCGACAGGATGACCGTGTTCGGCGGCATTCTCGGATTCGAATCCTTTGTCGAAGGAGCGCAGGGCTGGGTCGCTGTCGCCTCCAACGTCGTGCCGTCGGAGATGGTTCGCATCTTCACCCTCGTCGCCGATGAGGGGGCGATCAAGGAGGCGCGCGAGCTGTATCTCAGATATCTGCCGGTGATCGAATTCGTCGGCGGCCAGGCCTATGTCGCCGGCAGCAAGGCATTGCTCGGCCATATGGGTTTTTCGGTCGGCGGTCCGCGTCCGCCGCGGCTGCCGCTGCCGGCTGCGCAGGATGCGGCCGCGTACGCCCTGGTCAAGACGTTCGATCTAGCGTGGCGCGGCGCGCCAGTTGCGGCCGCTCAAACTGGGTGAGAACGGATGAACCTGCTCGACGGCGTCAAGATCCTCAGCTTCAATCACTACCTCGCGGGCCCGCTGGCTGCGCAGACGCTCGCCGATCTCGGCGCCGACGTCATCGCAGTCGAGCCGATCGAGGGCGCGTTTCAGCGCAACTGGGCGGTGGCCAATCATTTCGTCGCCGGTGACAGCGTCAATCATCTGGCGACCGGGCGCAACAAGCGTAGCCTCGCCGTCGATCTCAAGCATCCCGACGGCATCGCGGCGGTGAAGAAGCTGGTCGCGACCGCGGATGTGGTGATGGAGAATTTCCGCCCGGGCACCATGGCCAAGCTCGGCCTCGGCTACGACGTGCTCAAGGCGATCAATCCAGGTCTGATCTATGCGGTGGCAACCGGCTTTGGATCGGATGGGCCGTATAAGGATCGTCCGGGACAGGATCTCCTGCTCCAGGCGCTGTCGGGCCTTGCGATGCGGACCGGGCGCGCCGATGGCGAGCCGACCGCTGTCGGTGCTGTCATCGTCGATCAGCATGCGGCTTCGCTCTATGCCATGAGCATTCTCGCCGCTCTGCTCGCGCGGACGAAGACCGGGAAGGGGCAGCTCGTCGAGGTCAATCTCTACCAGGCCGCCCTCGATCTCCAGGTTGAGCCGCTGACGGCATGGCTGAACGGCGCTCCGTCGCCGACGCCGCGCGGTCCGGCTGGCATCGCCGCCTGGTTCAGCCCCGGGCCCTACGGCATTCACGCCACGGCGGACGGCCATTTGGCGATCTCCATGGCAGCGCCCAAAGCGCTCGCGGCAGGGCTCGACTGTGAAGAGTTGAAGGGCTTTGGCGAGGCCGACAGTTTTTCGAAGCGTGAGGAAATCACGCGGATCGTCGCAGCGCGTCTGAGGCAGAAGTCGACGGCGGAATGGTTGCCCTCGCTCGAAGCGGCGCGGATCTGGCACGCGCCGGTGCAGGACTATCGCGACCTAGAAGCCGATCCCCAGTTGAAACATCTCGGCGTGTTCAAGAGCGCCGAGAGCGCCGGGGGCGTGCAAATCCGGATGGTCGCGCATCCCGCCCGCTATGACGGCCAGACACCGGAAGTGCGGCTGGTGCCGCAGCGGTTGGGTGCGCAGACCCGCGAGGTGCTCGGCGAGATCGGCTACGGCGCTGCCGACATTGACGCCATGGTTGCCGGCAAGGCTGTGGGAGTCGCGCAATGATCGACTTCTCAATCCCTGAGGAGACGCGCCTCCTGGTCGACACCGTCCGCCGCTTCGTCGAAACGGAGGTGCAACCGCTGGAAGACGAGGTCGAGCGGACGGCCACGGTGCCGGCCGACGCGCTGGCGGTCACCAAGGCCAAGGCGCAGAAGCTCGGCCTCTATGCGATGAACATGCCGGCCGACGTTGGCGGCGGCGGGCTGTCCTGCATCGAGCATTGCCTCGTCGAGGAAGAGTTCGGCAAGACCTCCGATGCGCTGATCCGGCGCGTGTTCGGCCAGGTCTATCCGATGCTGATGGCCTGCAAGGGCGAGCAGGCCGATCGCTATCTGCTGCCCACGGTGAAAGGCGACAAGATCTGCGCCATGGCGATCACCGAGCCGGGCGCCGGTTCCGACGCCGCATCGATCAGCACCACGGCTCATCTCGATGGCGACAATTGGGTGCTCAACGGCACCAAGCATTTCATCAGCGACGGCGACATCGCCGACTACGTGATCCTGATGGCGCTGACCGACAAGGAGAAGCGCGCGCGCGGCGGCATCACGCTGTTCCTGGTCGATCGCGGCACGCCCGGCTTCAAGGTCGCGCGCACCCAGCCGATGATGGGCCATCGTGGCTATGGCCATGCCGAGCTGAGCTTCGAGCATTGCCGCATTCCGAAGGCGGCCGTGCTCGGCGAGGTCGGCGGCGGCTTCAAGCTGATCATGCAGAGCGTGCTCCAGATCCGCCTCGCCCATATCGGTGCCCGGGCCGTCGGCATGGCGCAGCGTGCGCTCGAGATGATGCGCAAGCACGCCGGAGAGCGGCGCCAGTTCGGCCAGCTGATCGGTGACTTCCAGATGGTGCAGAAGCTGATTGCCGATTCCGCCACCGAAATCTTCGGCGTCAAGATGATGGTGATGAACGCCGCCTGGGACATCGACCAGGGCAGGGATGCGCGCGACAAGGTCTCGATGATCAAGGTCGCGGCCTCCGAGATGCAGGGCCGCGTCGTCGATCGCGCCATCCAGGTGTTCGGCGGCATGGGTTTCAGCAAGGACCTGCCGCTGGAGCGCATGTATCGCGACGCCCGCGTCACCCGCATCTATGACGGCACCTCCGAAATCCACCGCATGCTGGTTGCGCGCAGCACCATAAAGAACGGCTTGCAGCTCTAGGAACGCTTCATGTCTCACGCACCTCTCAAGCCCGGCGCGGCCTTCGCCTTCCGCAAGACCATGACGGTCGCCGAGCAGGCGATGTTCACCGGCATCAGCGGCAATCTCGGCGGTCTCTATGTCGATGCCGTCCGTGCCAAAAAGGCCGGCGCCTCCAACATGGTCGCCTTCGAGCTCGCGGTCGGCGGCCTTGCCACCACCTGCCTCAGCCAGCTCGGCGGGCCGACGCGGCGGATCGGCAGCATCGCGCTGAATTTTGCGGCGCCGGTGATCGTCGGGGATTCCGTCGAGGCCAGGGCCGAGATCGTCTCGGTTGCCGGCGATGACGCGGTCTGCCGGGTCACCTGCACACTGTCTCCATCAGGCGTCACCGCGGTGGACGGCACCGCGACGCTGGTTCCCTTCGCGAAGGGCTGAGCGATGTACGAGCCAAAGTCCTTCGACGATCTCAAGGTGAACGACAGGGTCAGCCTTAGCAAGACCATCACCGAGGCGGATGGCGCGCTCTACATCGCCGCGACCGGCGATTTCGGCCCCGTCCACGTCGACGAGGTCTATGCGGGCGCGACGCGCTTCGGCCGCAGGCTCGCGCCGGGCATCATGGTCGCGGGTCTCTGCACCAGCGTCCTCACCAGCGAGCTGGTCGGCACGATCGGCGTGTCGGTGGAGGATCGGTTCTGGTTCACCGGCCCGGTCTTCTATGGCGACACGCTTACCTTCGACGTCTGGATCGCCGAGCAGCACGACGAGACCCGCACCATCATCTGGGAGGCAAGCGCCCGCAACGAGGGCGGCCTTGAGGTGCTGAAGGCGCGGGCGAGCCTGAAATTTCCGCGGCGGAAACCGTCATGAGCAAGCCGATGAAGACACCCGACTTGCGCGGCGTCACGGTCGCGACCGTACTACCCTTCAGGGATGACAGCTCGATCGATTGGGACGGTTATGCCCGCGTGCTCGACTATTGCGCCTGTCCGGGCGGGATCGCGGCGGTGTTCGTCAACGGACATGCTGGCGAGGGCGGATCGCTCTCGGACGACGAACGGCAGGCGGTGATCGAGCGGACGCGTGGGCAAATCGGCGGCAAACCGCTGCTTTCAGGCATCATCGCGCATTCCACCGCGGAAGCGATCCATCAGGCGCAGCTCGCGGAAGCAGCCGGCGCTGATTGCGCGGTGTTGTTCCCGCCCGCGCCGCTCGGCGGCGGCGCATCTGCGACCTCGCACGCGCCAGTGGCCTTCGTGCAGGCGGTCAGCTCTGCCATCGGGATTCCCGTGTCGATCTTCCAGTATCCGCTGGCGTCCGGATTTGGCTTTTCACCGGAGACGCTGGCGAAGATTGCGGCCCTCGATAGTGTCATCGCGATCAAGGAAGGTAGCGACACCATGCTGGCCTACGACGAGAACCGTCGGGCGGTGAAGCAGGCCGATCCCTCCGTCGCGATCCTGCCGTCTAACTTCAACTGGTTCCTGCCGCAGCTGGCCGTTGGCGGCGACGGCATTCTTTCGGGTCTCGTCAGTCTCGCGCCGGATCTATTCGTCGCGCTGTGGCAGGCCTCGCTCGCCGACGATCTCAAGGCGATGCGCGCCGTCAACGAACGGCTCTATCCGGTCGTCCGGGCGGTCTATGGACCCGCGCCGATCATGGACATGCATACGCGCATGAAGGTCGGGCTCAAGGCTCTCGGCCTGATCCGTAACGCGGATCCGCGGCCGCCGCTGCTGCCGGTCCTGCCTGCGCTGTGCGACGCCATTGCAACGACCGTCGGCGCGGCGCGCGCGGCGGGCGATATTCGTCTTGCGTGAGGGGCGAACCCATGACTGACGAAGCCTTCGTCCACATCGTGCGGATCGATATCGATCCCGAGCACGAAGCTGCGTTCAACGCCTGGTACGAGCAGAGGCATTTTCCCGATCTGCTCGCCTGTCCCGGCTGGCTCTCCGCAAAGCGCTTCGTCTCGATCGGCGACGGCCCGAAATACGCGGCCATGTACGAGGTCGCGGGACGATGGGCGTTCGAAACGCCGCAATTCCTGAAGGTGAAGGGCTTCGGTCCGTTCGAATCCCTGGTGAGGAATTTCATGCGCATCCAGCTCAAGCCGATGTCGGGACCGGCCTGAGGGATGAAGACGATGCTGCCTGTCGTGTCGTGAGATCCGGCCGGCCGTATCCAAGAACATAGAGAGGAATCCCGGACGAGGGACTGGTTATTGGCGTCTTATTGGAGGTATCACATGCTCTCGACACTGCTTCGCTTGGGTGCCGCTGCGGCACTCGTTCTCGCATCCGCGGCAGCGCATGCCGCCTGCGCGCCCGCGATCACCGACGACAATCTGATTGCGCCCGGCAAGTTGCAGCTCTCCATCAACCCGACCAATCCGCCGCAGCAGTTCGTCGACAAGGACGGCCAGTTGCAGGGCCTCAACGTGGAACTCGCCGCCGAGCTCGGCAAACGGTTGTGTCTTCCGGTCGAACTCGTCCGGATGGATTTTCCTGCGATGATCCCGGCCATGAACGCGGGCCGCATCGATGGCATCGACACCGGCATGTTCTGGACCGAGGAACGATCGAAGCTCATGTACATGGTGCCGTATGCCATTCAGGCCATTTCGGTCGTGGTTGCGCCCGATAGCGGCATAAAAATTGCTACCGAAAATGACTTGATCGGAAAAACGTCCGCTGTCGAGGTCAGCACCTACCAGATGAATTGGCTCAAGAAGCTCAGCGATGCGAATGTAGCGAAGGGCGGTCCTGCCGTCGAGATGCGCACGTTCCCGACAGCGACCAACGTCGTGAGCGCGCTGCTCGCGGGGCAAGTCGACAATGCGCTCCTCGTCGACAGCGTGGCGCGCGATCTTGTTGGCCGCGGTCGCGTCAAGGAAGTGCTGAGCGGTCTTGGCACGGCGCGTACCACGCTCGGCTTCCGCAACAAGACGGTGGTGGATGCCATCGTCAAGGCGCTGAACGCGATGCGTGCTGATGGCAGCTACCAGGCGCTGTTCGACAAGTTCGGCCTGACCGGCATGCCGGCTGATCAGCCGCTTGCGATCGCCGGCCCCGGTCCGGCCTGAGATAAGGAGACGAGCCGATGAGCCATTTCAGTCCGACGGCCGCCGTCAACTACTTCTTCAATTACTTCCTGATGAAGGGGGTGCTCGTCACCATCGGACTGACAGTGGCGGCCGTCGTAGGCGGATTGATTCTCGGCATGGGCATCGCGTTGATGCGCATGTCGTCCAACCCGGTGCTGTCAGGATTCTCGCGGCTCTACGTCTGGTTCTTCCGTGGCACGCCGCTGCTCATCCAGCTCGTGGTGATCTATAGCGGATTGCCGCAGTTGGGGATCAAGTTCTCGGTGATCACTTGCGCGCTGGTCGGCCTGATCCTCAACGAGGCGGCCTATCTCGCCGAGATCGTGCGCAGCGGCTTCATGGCCGTATCGGCGGGGCAGCGCGAAGCCGCCTGGGCGCTCAGCCTGTCGCCCTGGGTCACGTTCCACCGTGTGACCTTGCCGCAGGCGTTCCGGCTGATGATTCCGCCGCTCGGCAACTCCATCAATTCACTGCTGAAGGCAACCTCGCTCGCGTCGGTGATCTCGGTCGAGGAGCTGATGCGGCGCAGCGATATGCTGATGCAGGAACACTTCCAGATTCTCGAAGTTTATGCGGCCGCAACGGCATATTACCTGATCCTCACCTCGGTCTGGGATGCGGTTCAGCGCCGGCTGGAGAAGCATTTTGGTCGGTCGAGCGCCGCGAAATCCAGGCGGGTCGCGGCAAGGGCGCCAGTTGCGCAAGCGAACGTGGAGGCCCGCGCATGAGCGAGATATCGATGAATACGGCTAGTGCTGCCGAAGGCACAATGGCGCAGCCGCAATTGCGCGAGGTGCCTGCGGTTCGCATGGAAGCCGTCTACAAGCACTATGGCGACTTCACCGCGTTGAACGAGGTCGATCTCAAGGTTGCCAAGGGCGAGAAGATCGTGGTCTGCGGTCCCTCCGGCTCGGGAAAGTCGACGCTCATCCGCTGCATCAACCATATCGAGAAGCACGACGAAGGCCTGATCTACGTCAACGGCATCGAGCTCGACCACCAGCGCAAGAACATCGATGCGGTCAGGCGCGACACCGGCATGGTGTTCCAGAGTTTTAATCTGTTTCCGCACATGACGGTGCTCGAGAACTGTGTCCTGGCGCCAATGACCGTGAGCAGCATGTCGCGGGCGGAGGCAAAGGACCTCGCTATGCATTTCCTCACCAAGGTCCGGATTCCGGACCAGGCCGAAAAATTCCCTGGGCAGCTCTCCGGCGGCCAGCAGCAGCGTGTGGCCATCGCCCGCGCGCTCTGCATGCGGCCGAAGATCATGCTGTTCGACGAGCCGACCTCGGCGCTCGACCCCGAAATGGTCAAGGAAGTGCTGGAGACCATGAAGAAGCTCGCGGAAGAGGGCATGACCATGCTGTGCGTGACGCACGAGATGGGCTTTGCCCGCGAGGTCGCCGACCGCATCGTGTTCATGAACGAGGGGAAGGCGGTCGAGCAGGCTGCGCCGGAGGAGTTCTTCAAGAATCCGAAGTCCGAGCGTGCCAGGACGTTTCTCGACCAGATCATTCACTAGGTGATGTCAGCCGGGATGCGGACATTCAGCGACCGCCTGCGCGGCATTCATGCCGCCACGATCGTGCCGATGACGCCTGACTTTGCGATCGACGAGGCGAAGCTCGCGGCGCATCTCGCTTCGGTCACGTCCGCGCCCGGCATCAACGGGCTATTGGTCAACGGCCATGCCGGCGAAAACTTCGTGCTGTCGCTGGCCGAGAAGCGGCGCGTGGTGGAGCTCGCGCGTGAGCACGCGCCGAAGGACTGCCTGATCGTCTCCGGCGTCAATCACGAATCCAGCCTGGAAGCTGCGCGCGAGGCGGCCGCGCTTGAGCAGGCCGGTGCGGACGGGCTCCTGGTGTTCCCTCCCAACAGCTGGGCGCTCGGCCACGCCGACGACTGTGTCATCGCACATCATCGCCATGTCCGAGATGCCACGACTGCGCCGTTGATGCTCTACGCCGCGCCCGTCGGTGCGGGCGCCATGGCCTATGCGCCGCCGCTGCTGGAGCGTCTCGTCGCCGATCCTCGCTTCGTCGCGATCAAGGAGGGCAGCTGGGAGGTTGCGACGTACGAGCAGAATCTGCGGCTGATTCACAGGCTGCGTCCGGAGTTCGTCATGCTCGGCTCCGGCGACGAACATCTGCTGACGAGCTATATCGTCGGCTCGGCCGGCAGCCAAGTCAGCCTTGCCTGCGTGGTGCCGGAACTCGTCGTCAGCCTCTGGACTGCGGCCGACGCCGGCGATTGGGCGCGGGCGCGCGCGGCGCACGAGAAGCTTTATCCGCTGGCGGTCGCGATCTATCGCGATGCGCCCGGAGGACGGGCGACGGTGCGGCTCAAGGCCTGTCTGAAATTGCTCGGGCGTCTCTCATGCGACGCGGTACGGCCTCCGCAACCGCCGGCGACGCGGGGCGAGTTGCAGGCGCTCGAACAGGCGCTGCTGATCGCCGGCGCACTCTAAGTGTCGAAGAACGGATTGGCCGGTCGCGCGAGGCCGAGATGATCGCGCAACGTCGTTCCCTCATAATCCGCGCGGAACAGGCCGCGCTCCTGCAAGATCGGCACGACGAGCTCGACGAAATCCTCAAAGCCTTCGTGGAAATACGGCGGCATGACGTTGAAGCCGTCGGCGGCGTGCTCTTCGAACCAGAGCTGGAGCGTGTCGGCGATACGCTCGGCCGAGCCGCACAGCACCCAATGGCCGCGGGCGGCGGCAGTGAGATTGTAGAGATCGCGCAGCGTCATGTTCTCGCGGCGGCCCTTGGCGAGCATGACGCTGGCGAAGCTGTGATAGCTGTCTGATGGTGCGATGTCCGGGATCGGCCCGTCGAGATCGTAGGCCGACATGTCCCGGCCGAAGCGGTCTGACAGGATCGCCAGCGCATTGCTGCCGCTGACAAAACTCTGGAGGACGTTGAGCTTCTCGAACGCCTCCTTGTCGGTGCGACCGACCACGGGCATCACGCCCGGCAACACTGTAACGTCCTCGGCCTTGCGGCCAAATGCCGGCAGCCGTGTTTTCAGCGAAGCATAGCCGGCCTTGGCCTCGTCGATGTCCTGCACCACGGAGAACACAATATCGGACGTGCGCGCGGCGAGCGCTTGCCCGGCTTCGGAGCCGCCGGCTTGCAGCACGACGGGGCGGCCTTGCGGGCTGCGGCCGATATTGAGCGGGCCCTTCACCTTGAAGAACGCGCCGTCATGGTCGATCGCGCGCAGCTTCGCCGGATCGATGTAGAGACCGCCAGTGCGGTCGGCGACGATGGCATCGTCCGCCCAGCCATCCCACAGGCCTTTGACCACGTCCAGGAACTCGCCGGCCATCTCGTAGCGGTGGGCGTGGTCGGGATGGGTGGTGCCGAAATTCGCCGCCGTCGCCGGATTGGCCGTCGTCACCGCATTCCACGCAGCTCGGCCCTTGGAGATGTGATCGAGCGAGGCAAAGACGCGCGCGACCGAGAACGGGTCGCTGTACGTGGTGGAGACGGTGGCGCCGAGGCCGATATGGCTAGTCGAGGTCGCGAGCGCGGCCAGCATGGTCAGCGGCTCGAGCCGCAGCGTGTAGGAGGGATGGGCGGCGGCATCGGCGTAGAGATTGTCGCCCATGAAGATCAAGTCGAACTTGCCGCGCTCGGCGGTGCGGCCGATCTCCTGGATCGCGGCAAAGTCCTGAAAGCTGTCGACCGCGCCGGGATAGCGCCAGCCCGCGACGTGGCTGCCGGTCCCGAGGATGAACAGGCCGAGATGCATCTGTCGTTTCATGGTGTTTTTCCTGGCGTCACGTCCAGAACAGGATTTTGCGTTCGAGGAAACCGATCAGGCCGAAGAAGGCGAGGCTCGCCGCGGACGCGACAAAGATCGCCGACCACACCTGGACGAAGTCGATCTGAAGCACGGCCTGGTAGATCACCCAGCCGAGACCGCCCTGGGCGCCGAGCATTTCGGTGACGATCGCCACGATCACGCTGCGCACCGTGGAGACGCGCATGCCGGCGAGCAGCAGCGGCAGGGCGGTCGGCAGGCGCAGGCGCCACAGCACGCCGAAGCGGCTTGCGCCAAAACTCTTCATGAGATCGACGGCCCGGCGATCGACACGGTCAAGCCCCGCCAGCATCGACAGCAGGACAGTGAAGCTCACCGCCATTGCCACCATCACGATCTTCGAGCTGACGCCGATGCCGAACCAGAGCAGGATCAGCGGTGAATAGCCGACCACGGGGACTGAATTGATCGCGGTCGCAAGCGGCAGGATCGCGCTGCGCAACGCCGGCACCAGGGCGATGGCGACGGCAAGGCCGATCCCGATTAGGCAGCCAAGCCCGTAGCCGACCACTGCTTCGAGCAGGGTGTAGCCGGCAGCATCAATGAGGATTGCACGCTTGGACCAGAGGCCGACGAGGATGTCGCTGACGGCTGGAAGAACATAGGCCGGCAGATGGAGACCGCGCGCCGCACCTTCCCAGCACGCGATCAGGAGGACAGCGCCCAGAATACAGCGCTGGACGGCGAGCGAGGGGGAGGCTAGCGCGCGGCTCATTGCTCGGCGTTCCAGAACACGAGCCTGCGCTCGACCGCGGCGACCACCGCATAGAAGCCGGTGCCGAGCAGGGCGGCGGCGAGCAGGGCGGCCCATATCGCGACGACGTTCTCGGTGAACATGGCCTGGAGCAGCAGCACCCCGAGCCCGGTGGTGTCGCCGAACCATTCGCCGACGATTGCGCCGACGAGGCTCAGCGATGCCGCAAGGCGCAGCGCCACGAAGATCTGCGGCAGCGCGGTCGGAAGCTGCAAGCGCAGCAGGAGCTGGCGGTTGGAGGCACCGAAGCTGCGCATCAGGTCGACCTGCTTGGGATCGAGGGTTTCCAGGCCGAGCAGTGTGTTCACCGTCACCGGGAAGAAGGTCAGATAAAACGCGATGATCGCCTTGGCGAGCAGCGTATTGCCGAACCACAGCACCACCAGCGCGCCGAAGGCGATGACCGGAATGGTCTGCGACACCACGAAGATCGGAAAGATCATTTCGCGCAGCGCGCGGACGCGGAAGAACACGACGCCCATGAGCACGCCGAACGCGCCGCCGGAAGCGAAGCCAATCAGCGTTTCCGCAAGCGTACGCAGGAAGCCGTCGACATAGGCGCGCGGCGTCGCCGCCATCGCCATCAGGATCGTGCTGAGGCGAGGCAGGTAATAAGGCCGGATGCCGAACAGCAGCACCGTGCCCTCCCAGACCACCGCCGCGATGGCGAGGCCGAGCAGCAGCCGGATCAGCTTGCGGAGCGAATCCGGCATCGTGATCGACCGCGCAGCCGCGCGGCCGTCACCAAGCGATGTCGCCGCAGGGCTGCTCACGGCAGCCGGTCCGCCGCCGGGATGCTCTGGATGAAGCTCGCGTCATAGGCCGCAGCGAGATCGACCGGCTTGGAGATGACGCCATATTTCAGGAAGAAATCGTGAGCGGTCTTCACCGCATCAGCATCGATCCAGAACATGCCGTTCTTCGCTGCTGCGCCGGCCGTCATCAGCCGCTTCACCTCGGTGAGCATGAACTCCTGCTGCGCGCGGTCGAGCGTCGGGGCTGCGGCCATCACGGTGTCGACGGCGCCCTTGGGATCGGAGAACGCGTCCTTCCAGCCCTTGAGCGACGCGCGCAGGAAGGCCTTGACGAGCTCCGGCTTGTCCTTGGCGGTCGCCTCGGCCACGATCAGCGTGTCGCGCGGGAAGGTGATGCCATAGTCCTCGGCGACGAAGGTCTTCAGGCTGTCCTTCGGCATGCGCGACTGGATGGTGTAGAACTCATTGTAATAGGTCGCCGTGATGACGTCGACGTTGCCGTCGACGAAGGGCGTCACCGAGACCTGCTGCGGCTGGATCTTGAGTTCATCCGGCTTGATGCCTTCCTTGGCCAGCATGCCGTTCAGCACATGATTGGCGCCGGTGAACCAGGTGGTGACAGTCTTGCCCTTGAAGTCCTGGATCGTCTTCACCGGCCCGTCCTTGCGGGTGACGAAGATGAACGGCGTGATCTGGTGTGACACGCCGATGCAGACGATCGGAAGTCCCTTGTCGCGCGCCGCGAATACGCTGTCGGTGCCGCCGGACAAGCCGAACGTGTCGGCGCCGGTCGCGACCAGGTTTTCGGTGAGCAGGTTGGGCCCGCCGGGATTGATGGTGAGGTCGATGCCCTCGGCCTTGTAGTAGCCCTTGGCGGCCGCGACGTAGAAGCCGGCGAACTGGGCCTGCGGCAGCCATTTCAGACGCAGGCTCGCCTTCTGCAACTCGGCGGCGGGTGCGGCCGTGACGAGCGAGCCGGTCGCCAGTGCGATGGCGGAGAGGACGGAGAAGGCGTGGCGACGGCTCAACATGGTCATACTCCAGACGGTGAAAATCAATTGCGATAGGATGGATCGGTGCGGTCGAGCTGGCGCATCAACGCCGGCCATTCGCGTTCGCCGGGCACGAGGATGTCGCCCTGCAATTCCCAGAACTGGCGGGCAGCCTTTTCGCAGACCTCGTGCGGCGGCATCACCAGCTTGGCACCGGCCGCGGCCGCCGCCTGCATCTGGAGCTGGATCCGTGCGGCGCGCTCGAAATAATAGAGCAGCATGAAGGCCTCGCCCGGCGTCCGGCCGACGGTGAGGATGCCGTGGTTGCGCATCAGCATCACCTTTTGCGGGCCGAGATCACGCACCAGGCGGACCTGCTCGTCGAGGTCGATGGCAACGCCTTCGTAATCGTGGAACGCCTGACGGTCGTAGAAGCGCATCGCAAACTGGCTGAGCGGCAGCAGGCCCTTCTCCTGTCCGGACACCGCGACGCTGGCATCGGAATGGGTATGCAGCACGCAGGCCGCGTCGTGGTTCGAGGTGTGGATCGCCGCATGGATGACGAAGGCCGCGACATTCACGGCTTGCGGCGTGTCATCGAGCTTGTTGCCATTGGTGTCGATCTTCACCAGGCTCGACGCCGTGATCTCGTCGAACAGCAACCCGTAGGGATTAATGAGGAACTGATCCTCATGGCCGGGAACGCGCAAAGAAATGTGATTGTAGATCAAGTCGTCCATACCGAGCCTGGCGACCATGCGATAGCAGGCTGCAAGCTTAATGCGGGTATCCCACTCCGCCGGTTCGATCCCGTGCGGCGCGGACTCCCTTGCTGATATCGCGTTCACTGTGTCTTCTCCTGCGCGATGGAGGATTGGAACGATTTCATGCTTTCCTCCTCGATCGCATCCAGCAGCGCGCGCTTGAGCCGCACAAATTCTGGGGAAGTGACGATCTCCGGCTTACGCGGGCGCGGGAGATCGACGATTTGTTCGAGCTTCACCGAGCCGGGACGCGCCGTCATCACCAGCACGCGGTCGCCGAGGAAGATCGCCTCGTCGACATCATGGGTGATGAAGAGGATGGTGCGACGGTATTTCTGCCAGACGTCGAGCAGCCAGCGCTGCATCATCGCCCGCGTCAGCGCGTCGAGCGCGCCGAACGGCTCGTCGAGTAGCATCAGGCCGCGCTCGAACAGGAAGGTGCGCATCAGAGCGACGCGCTGGCGCATGCCGCCCGACAACTGATTGGGATATTGCTTCTCGAAGCCGGCGAGCCCGAACTCGGGCAGCATCTTCAGCGCCTTGGCGCGCGCCTGGTCGCGCGGCATGCCCTCGACCTCGAGCGCGAGGATGGCGTTGTCCACCACATTGCGCCAGGGAAACAGCAAATCGCGCTGCGGCATGAAGGAGACGCGGCCGAGCAGGTCGGCGGCATGGCAGCTCTTGCCCTCGAAGCGCAGGATGCCGCCGGCATCAGGCTCTTCGAGGCCAGCGACGATATTGAAGAGGGTGCTCTTGCCGCAGCCGCTGGGGCCGACGACGGTAACGAACTCGCCGGGGGCGACGCTCGCCTCAAGTCCCGACAGCGCCGTGATGGAGCCGAAGGTCTTGTTGATCGCGCGCAGTTCGAGCAGCGGCTCAGGCTTTGGGTGAGCCTGCGGGGCTTCGGTGGCCGGTCCTGGATTGGGGAGGCGGGCAGCCTGCACCGGGATGTCCTTGTATAATGGCGGCGACCATTCGCATACGAAAGCGGGCCGCATCGAAATCTCTTAGCAACTCGTGTGCCAGTGCGATTTCCGGGCAAATCAGGCATAAGACTTGCGAGGTCGATAGCGAATAGGTTGGAGTCGCGCGCGTCTTCGCGAGAAAATCAGCCTTTCAGCTGGAAGATGGACGCCATTTTGTATACTTATATTGGTATGGGAGAAACATGATGGCGGATATTGGTGCACATGTCGGAGGCATGCGCGTGAAAAACGGGCAAGAGTCCCTGGCGCCAAGTCCCGGCATGACGCTCGCTGAGAGGTTGCGCCAAAAGCTTGAGGGCGCGATCGCGGCGGGCCATCTGGAGCCGGGCAGCCGGCTCGACGAGCAGGAGATCGCCCAGCGCTTCGGCGTCTCGCGCACGCCGGTGCGGGAGGCGTTCCGCCTGATGGCCGCCAACAATCTGGTCGAGCTGCGCGGCCGGCAGGGCGCGACCGTCCGCAGCATCAAGGCCCAGGCGCTGATCGAGATGTTCCAGGTCATGGCGGAGCTAGAGGGGCTTTGTGCAAGGCTCGCCGCCCGGCGTGTCTCCCAGGCCTGGGGGGCTGAAATTGGCGAGATTCACCAGCGGCTTGTGGCGGCAGGCGAAACCGGTGACATCGACGTTTTCTACGACATCAACCAGGAATTCCACGAGGCGATCTACGAGGCCTCGCGCAACACTTTCCTCGCCGACCAGACCCGCAAGCTGCGCAACCAGGTGGCCGCCTATCGCCGCCGGGTGACGCGCATGCCGAACCGGATCGCAGATACTGTCCGCGAGCATGAAGCGATCATGCAGGCGATCCTGGCCCACGATCCGGAGCGGGCCCACAGCACCATGCGGGACCACGTCAACCTGCTCGGTGACAACCTCCTGGACTTCCTCGCCGCCTTCGAATGACTCTCGGTGTCGCTTGGTATGCAAATTGCTAGACCTTGTATATCTAGCTTGCATCCTGGAGACCCGGAGTGGACCTGAAGCTGACGAACAAGACCGCCCTGATCACCGGCGCGTCGAAAGGAATTGGACTTGCGGTGGCCGAGCTCTTCGCCGTGGAGGGGTGCCATCTGCATCTGGCCGCCCGCAACGGCGAGGCGATGCTCGAGGCCAAGAAGCAGCTCGAAGCGCGCCATGGCGTGAAGATCACGATCCACGCGCTCGACCTGTCGAGCACGGCTGCGATGGAAAAGCTCGCTGCCGAAGTCGGCGATATCGACATCCTCATCAACAATGCCGGCGACATCCCGGCCGGTTCGCTGGAAATCCTCGATGACGCGGCCTGGCGGCGCGGCTTCGATCTCAAGGTGTTCGGCTACATCACGCTGTCGCGTCTCTATTATCCGCGCATGAAGGGCAAGGACGGCGTCATCATCAACATCATCGGCAATTCCGGTGAGAACTGGGACGCGAGCTACATCGCGGGTTCGACCGGCAACGCGGCGCTGATGTCCTTCACCAAGGCGCTCGGCGGTCGCAGCCTCGATCACGGCGTACGCGTGGTCGCGGTCAATCCAGGCCCGGTTGCCACCGATCGCATGCTCAAGATCATGAAGCGCAAGGCGATCGACATGCTCGGCGACGAAAGCCGCTGGGAGGAGCTGTTCGACAAATACCCGGGCAAGCGGCCGGCGACGTCGGAAGAGGTCGCCGATCTCGTCGCCTTCCTGTCTTCGCCGAGGTCGGGCTACATCACTGGCACGGTGGTGACGATCGATGGCGGCATTGCCGCGCGCGGCTCGGTGATCTGAGGCATCGATGTCGAAGCCTCAATCCGCGGCGCTGGTCCGCAACCGCTATTTCGACGAGCTCTCGGCGACGCCGGGACTCTTCTGGCTCGGTCAGAACACCAACCATATCGAGAGCCATCCCGCCGTGCGCGAGGCGATGCTGCGCTCGATCGAGGCCGGCGAGTTCAACGCCTATGCCCCGCCGCTCGGCTTCGAGGCGCTGCGCGCCGCGATCGTCGCCGATCTCGGTGTGCCCGGCGCAGAAGCGCTGGTGACCGAGGGCGGCGTCAATGCGCTCGCCATGATCTGCCGCGCGCGCTGCAAGCCGGGCACAACGCTGGTGACGACCGATCCGACCTGGAAATGGCCGTGCCTGTTCGCGCGTCAGCAGGGCGCCGCGGTGATCGAGATTCCGATCTACGATCCCGCCTGCAATTATCGCCTGACGCCGGAGGCGCTGAAGGCGAATGTCGACGAGCGCACCGCGATCATCTATCTCGTCGATCCCAACAATCCGCTCGGCATCCGCTACACGCGCGAGGAGATCGAGAGCTTCGCGGCGATCGCGCGCGATTGCGGCGCGCTGCTGGTGCACGACTGCACCTATCGCGATTTCGCCGATGGTCACACGCCGGCGCTTCACGTGGCCCCCAAGGGCTCGGTGGTCTCGACCAGCTTTTCGAAATGGCTTGGGCTCGCAGGTCTGCGGATCGGCGCTCTCGTTGCCGCACCTGATCTGTTCGAGGAGTTCGCGCAGACCTCCACGAGCGTGCTCGGCGCGAGCGTCATCGCCCAGCGCGCGGCGCAGGCGGGGCTGTCGGTCAAGACCGAATGGATGAAGAAGGTCCGCAGCACCGACCGGGCCAACAAGACGATGATCCAGGAGGCGGCTGCCGCGATCGAGGGATTGGCGCTGCCGATCATGCCCTCGCACGGAAACTTTCTGGTGCTGGAGACCATCGCGGCAGGCATCCGTCCTGAGGCGCTGGTCGAGTGCTACCGCCGGCAGGGCATCATGATCCGGCAGGGCACCTACCACACCCAGCGCTTCGGCGACCGTTTCGTCAAGATCAGCACCTCGGTGCCGCAGGCCTGGGCCGAGAAGTTTTGCACGCTGCTGCCGGAGGTGGTCGCGCAGGCGCGCACGCTCAACGACCTGCCGCCGCAATTCTAGGGACGATTTCGATGACGATGATCACAACGAAGGACGGCGTGAAACTCTACGTGGAAGAAACGGGTGAGGGCACGCCGATCCTCTTCATCCATGAATTCGGCGGCAATCACGAAAGCTGGGAGCCGCAGTTGCGCTATTTCAGCCGCCGCCATCGCTGCATCAGCTACGCCGCGCGTGGCTATCCGCCCTCGGATGTGCCTGACAGCATGGAAGCCTATTCGCAGGCGATCGCCGCGGATGATGCGGTCGCCGTACTCGACGCACTCGGAATCGACAAGGCGCACATCGTCGGTCTCTCCATGGGTGGCTTCTGCACCGTGCATTTCGGCCTGCGCACGCCGGAACGGGCTTTGTCGCTCACCGTGGCCGGCGCCGGCTATGGCTGCGAGAAGGAGTTCGAGGAGTATTTTCGAGGCGTCTCGCTCGAAGTCGCGGATAATTTCGAGAAGCAGGGTGCCAAGGAGTTTTCCAAGGTCTACGCGCTCGGCGCGAGCCGGGTACAGTTCCAGAACAAGGATCCGCGCGGCTGGCAGGAATTCGCCGATCGCCTCGCCATCCATTCGGATCGCGGCGCCGCCAACACCATGCGCGGCGTCCAGGCGCGGCGACCGTCGTTCTACGACCTCGAAGACGGCCTGAAGACAATGATGGTGCCGACGCTGGTGGTTGTCGGTGACGAAGATGATCACTGTCTCCAGCCAGGCATCTTCCTGAAGAAGACCATTCCGGCTTGCGGGCTCTCGGTCTTCCCCAAGACCGGCCACACCCTCAACCTCGAAGAGCCGGCGGCGTTTAACGCTCTGCTCGCCGAATTCATCGCTCAGGTCGAGGCCGGACACTGGCTGCCACGCGATCCGCGCGCGCTGCCGGGGCAGATCATGCGTACGAAGTAGTCGATGACGAGCAAGCCCCTGATCAACGCCGATCGGCTTTGGGCGCGGCTGATGTCGCTCGCCGAGATCGGCGTGACCCCCGCCGGCGGGGTCAACCGTCAGGCATTGAGCGACGGCGAGATCGCCGCCTGGCGCCGCGTCATCGGCTGGGCGCGCGAGGCGGGATTGACACCGTCGACCGATGCCGCAGGAAATCTGTTCTTGACGCTAGCCGGCCGCGATCGCGCCATGGCGCCGCTTCTGCTTGGGAGCCATCTCGATAGCCAGCCGACCGGTGGCAAATTCGATGGTGCGGCCGGCGTCATGGCCGCACTCGAAGCGGTCGTTTCAGTCGCCGAGCAAGATGAGAAGCCCGCGCGTGACGTTATCGTCGTTGCCTGGATGAACGAGGAGGGCTCGCGCTTCGCCCCGGGCATGATGGGCTCGGAGGCGTTCACCGGTGAGCGTGACATGGATGCGATCCGCGCCGCGCGCGATGCCGACGGCGTCAGCGTCGGCGAAGCGCTCGATCGCCTCCACCAGGCCTTCCCTGACATGCCGCACAGGCCGCTCGGCTCTTCCGCTGGAGCCTATCTCGAATTGCATATCGAGCAGGGGCCATTGCTGGAAGCAGCTGCGTGCACCATCGGTGTCGTCACCGGCATTCAAGGCAAGAAGACATTTCAGGTGGTTGTCGAGGGCGCTGAGGGACACGCCGGTACACTGGCGCAGTCGGAGAGGCGGGATGCGCTCGCTGCCTTTGCCCGAATGGCGACCGGGCTGCATGCCGAGATCGGCACCCTCGATGCCGACATCAAGTTCACGATTGGACGCCTCTTCGTCGAGCCCAACGCGCCTTCGGTGGTGCCGTCGCGCGTCAGTTTCAGCATCGATCTGCGCCATCCGGACAATTCCGTGCTTGACGCGGCGGGCGCGCGCATCACAGCGCTCTGCGGTCGGCACGCTCCGCCGTGCCTGGTTACGGTGACGACGCTGGTCGACGCACCCTCGAACGCGTTCGATCCGCGCTTGCGCGAGCTGATTGCGCAAGCGGCAGGTGACCAGGAGTTTCCGGCCATGGACATTCTGTCGGCTGCCGGCCACGACGCGCGCCATCTGGCAAAGATCTGTCCGGCGGCGATGATCTTCATCCCGTGTCGGGACGGTGCGAGCCATGTGGAGCACGAGTGGACTGAGCCGGCCGATGTCGCGGCCGGCGCGTGCGTCCTTGCGCAGGTGCTGCGAGAGCTTGCGTTCACCACCCGGTCTTTCGCTGCGGGAGGTGAGGTGGGGGGATGACGGAAATTGCCCCGGACCACTATCGCGATGCGATGGCATGTATCGGCGCCGCGGTCAGCATCATCACGACCGATGGTCCAGCAGGTCGCGCGGGTTCACTGCGTCCGTCATGTGTCGTGTCACCGACGATCCGCCGACGCTTCTGGTGTGCATGAACCGCGCATCCTCGGCGTATGCAAGCGTGGCTAGCAAGCTGTCAGCTCAGCAAGAGCCACTGTCACGGCTCTTGGGCGGCAAGGTTCCCATCGCAGAACGGTTCGCCGCGGCGGTATGGTCGACGTTCGAAACGGGTGCACCCGTTCTCTCCGGCTGCGCGGTTGCCTTCGACTGCCAGATCGCTGATGTCGCTACGACCGGCGCGCACTGTATTGGCCGCGCAAGAGCGGCGAAGTCGGCAAACGGTCGGGGCAGACATCCAGCATTGGTGATGCTGACACAAGACCGACGTTGAGTTTGGCTGGCGATTTCAGAGCGCTGGTCCTAAGGCACTTGTTCGATGTGAGCCCGAATCGCGTTTCGCTCAGCATCAATCCAGCCGTGCACACGGGCTTTGGCGACCATCTCTGCGTAATCCTTATCCCAACTTGCATCGTCAGGGCGGCCCGTCAGCGTTGGGACCAGATCGATCGAAACAAGTGCATTACAATCATCGAGCAGGCTAATCCCCTTCCAGCTCTGCGTTCCGGGCAACGGGTCGGCATGCAGCATCAGCTTGAACTTGCGGAAGTCGAGCGGCTCGTCCAATCGGACAGCGCCATCGCGGAAGCATTCGATGATCATGATGCCGGCCTTCTTGTGAGTTTGCCGCGATCCGTCCGGTGTCGGATTCGGTCGCCAGCGGAGGTCCAACTAAGCTTGAGCTAACGTTCGAAGCGCGCCGTGGAAATTGACGAGAGGATCGCCGTTTCCCCCGCGCGTGGCCACGATCCTTCCGATGAAGAGACCGTGCGTGCCGACCGGCTGGTGATGATGCAGCACACATTCCAGCACGCCGATCGCTGGTTCGAGCAACGGCACGTCGAGCATGCCTTGCTCCCATGGCGCCGTTGCGAAGCGCTCGACTCCCTTGGCGCCGCCGGCAAACCGCAGCGCCAGGTCCTCCTGGCCCCGGCCGAGGAGACTGACGCCGAAGCGGCCGTTGGCGAGGATGGCGGCATGCGTTTCGGAGCTCGAATTGACGCCGACGAGCACGCAGGGTGGATCCAAGCAGAGCGAGGTGACGGAGCTGACCGTCAGCCCGCGCCGTGTCGTCTCTGTTCCCGTCGCTACGATAGCGACCCCGCTCGCCAAATTTCGCATCGCCAACCGGAATTCGGCCGCTTCGACAGAACGGAAATTGGTGATTTGAGCGATCTGACATCCCATGATGTACCTCCGAGCACCACGCCGGCGCTGGGCTATGCCGAAACCGCTTCGCCCGCGATCGTGCCGCGTCCGGTTTGGCTGGACTTCAGCTCGCGCCGGATCGCCGGAATAATCTTGCTGCCCCACAGTTCGATCTGGCGCAGCATCGTGCTCTGATCGAAGTCGCCGAGCTGGGTCTGAAGCGCGATGTGGGTGGGCTTGAGAATACTGATCTCTTCCAGCATGCGGTCGATCACCTGGTTGACGCTGCCGACAGGCAGGTTGTTCCGCATCGTCTCCAGGCTCATGTCGTTCGGGCCGGCCTCTTCCTTGATCAGATAGCCGTCGTCGCTCTGGGCGCGCCGGAACTTCAGGCTTTCGGAGAGCCGGCGCTGAAAGCGCGCGTTGTCCAGATACGACTGGATCTCGCTGTCGTTGTCGCTGGCATAGGCGCAGCGCAGGAAGCCGAAATGGGTGTCGTCGATGGAGCGTCCTTCCTTGGCTGCGATCCCCTCGAGCCGGTCGCGCAGCGCCTTGATTGCGTCGAGGCCGTTCAGCAGCGCGGTGACGAACAGATTGTGGTTGTCGCGAATGGCGCGGCCGAGCGTCTCGCCATGGCCGGACGTCACCCAGATCGGCGGCATCGGCTTCTGGACCGTGCGCACGGCGATCGCGGTCGGCGGCATGTTCAGGTGCTCGCCCGAATAGGAGAAGATGCGGTCGCGCAGGCCGGCCTGAAGCACGTCGTAGAATTCGGCGAACAATGCGTGCGAATGGTCGAGATCGACGCCGAAGCGGTCGAATTCGAACTTCTGGTAACCCGAGCCGATGCCGAGATCGAGGCGGCCGTTCGAGACCGTGTCGGCAAAGCCGATTTCGCCGAGCAGTCGTGCCGGATTGTACAACGGCAGCACGCAGACGGCCGAGCCGAGGCGGATCCGCTTGGTCAGGCCGGCGCAATGCGCGACCATCATCAGCGGCGAGGGGCACAGGCTGTAATTGTTGAAATGGTGCTCAGCGTACCATGCGGTATCGAAGCCGGCGTGCTCGGCGGCAACCGTCTGTTCGACCGCGTTGTTGATGACCTGCTGCGAGCTCTGATGATAGCCGCGCTGCTGCGCCAGAATGAATACGCCGAATTCCATCGGTTGCGTCCTCCATTAATCGGTCGCTCTTGCGACGCGTTATCAGCAAGCTATGGCCTTGAGCTTTTTCGAACAATTGGCATAATCTGAGCATGTCCTTTGCAAAATATGAAAAGATCGAATGAACCGACTTCAGGCCATGGAATTGTTCGTCGGCGCCGTCCGCGAGGGCAGCTTCTCCGCGGCCGGGCGTCGGGTCGGACTCTCGCCGGCGTCCGTGTCGCGCTACATCGGCGAGCTCGAGGCGCAGCTCGGCGTGCAGCTCCTGAACCGCAGCACGCGCCATCTCGGATTGACCGACGCCGGCAAGATCTTCTTCCAGCGCACCGAGCAGGTGCTGCACGGTATCGAAGACGCCGAAGCCGCGGCGCTTGCTCTTCAGACCGCGCCGCGCGGAACGCTGCGGGTGCACTCGCGGACGCTGTTCGGCATCAAGGTGCTCTCGCCCCTGATACCGGGCTTTCAGAAGCTGTATCCGGAGCTGAAGGTGGAGCTGCGCCTGTCCGAGCGGCGCACCCTGCTCCGCGAAGACGAATTCGACGTCGATTTCCAGATCGCTGCGCCGAAGGATCCCGGCCTGATGCAGCGAAGGCTGCTGCGGAGCGAGCGGATTCTCGTGGCTTCGCCGGACTATGTCGGGCGGATGCCGAAATTGCGGGCGCCGGAGGAGATTACCCGCCACAACTGCCTGACGTATTGGATGGGCCCGGACGACGTGGTCTGGAAGTTCATGCGGAGGAACAGGCTCCAGGAGATCGTCGTGCCTTCGTCCTTCGGCAGCAACAACGGCGTGGTGTTGTGCGATCTCGCCGTCGCGGGCCACGGCATCGCTTTGCTCGACGACTACACCGTGGCGGAGGAGCTGAAGAGCGGGCGCCTGATGCGTCTGCTGCCGGGCTTCCGGGTGACGAACTCTACCTTCGACGAAGGGATCTATGCGGCGTTTCTCCAGAGCAGCTATTTGCCGGAGAAGATCAGGGTCTTCGTGGACTACATGGCGGCGAACGTGCCGCAGCAGATCAAGAGATCGTCGCAGTAACCGAGGGAGCCGATCATCAGTCCGAGCGGAACCTGTGTGCCGGCAGACCGCGAACGCCGAGGCCTTCGACGGCGAACAAGCCGCCGGCATCCGGGTGGTCGTCCACGAGGGCGTGGCTGCGCGAGATCGACGTCACGTACAGGACATCCAGATCGGGCCCCCCAAACGTCACGCTGGTCGGATGACGGACCGGCATGTCGATCGTTCGCGCGATCGTCCCGTTCGGTGCAAACCGCGCGATCTTGCCGATGCGCACGAGGACGGACCAAAGGAACCCTTCGGAATCGACCGTCGCGCCGTCGCAACCGGACTGCTGCGCCTCCGTGTTGACGAACACGCGCTTGTTCGCGAGGGGGCCGTCCGAACCGTAGTCATAGGCCCAGATGATCCGTCTGGCGCTGTCCGCGAGATAGAATGTCCTTCCGTCGGGGCTGAAGCACGGCCCGTTGCTCACGGCGAGGTCGGTCTCCAGCAATTCCAGCGCGCCTGCTGCGTCCAGGCGATAGAGACCGCCGTACGGCGCCTTATCCGGGGCGCGGTCGGCGTGCATTGTGCCTGCCACGAAACGCCCGTGGCGATCGGCCTTTCCGTCGTTCAGCCGCACCTTCGGGTCGTCGAGCCCGATGGACGGACCTTCCGTCAGTACGCGCATGCCGAAATCATACTGCGCAAATCCGTGGCGCAGCGCCAGCACGGCGCCGCCGTCCTGTCGCAGAACCATCGAACCGATCGGCGCGGGCGCGCTGAACTGCGTGACGTCGCCGGTAGCGGGATCGAGCGAGTGGATCAGTCCGGCCAGCGCGTCGATCCAATAGAGGCGCATGCGGGCCTCGTCCCACACCGGGCTCTCGCCGAGCTGGTCCCTCGTCGTGCCGATACGGCTGATCCGGATTTCGCTCATGGTTCCTCGCGCGGGATTCGCCGGGCTTGACCGATCGGTCGGTGAAAACCTAGTTTCGTGCCGTAAGGCCTGTTTTGGCATGGAGCTGGCGGATGGATTGCGGATTTCATGACTGAACTGTCAACGATGAAGGATGGCGTTGCGAACCAGGCCGAGGCCTCGGATCGCGTGCTTCAGATCCTCGCCGAGGCCGGGCGGCTGTTTGCCAGCAAGGGATTCGAGGGAACGTCGATGCGCGACATCGCGCTCGCATGCGGCATCTCCAAGTCTCTTCTCTACCATCACTTCTCCAACAAGGACGAGATCTACGCACGCGTGGCGGTCGGCTCGACGCTCGAACTGTATCTGTTCGTGCGCGATCGCATTCCCGACGGACCGCCGTCGCAGAAGATCCGCGCGTTCATGGTCGCCACGGCGGAATACTTCCGCCGCTACCGCTGGGCCTGGATCGCCTCCACGACCGCGTTCTGGAACGATCCCGACCGGCAGCGGCACAAGGAACGGCTGACGCGCCGCGATCGATTCGAGAACTTCCTGCGCGGCCTGATCCAAGAAGCCATCGATGCCGGGGAAATCCGAAAGGTCGATGTTCCCATGACCGGGCGGCTGATCCTGTCCTCGCTCAATTGGATGCATCGCTGGTACAACCCCAACAAGTCCGCAACGCCCGAGCAGATCGCCGAGATCTTCTTCGACATGCTGTTCAACGGCTTGCGCAGTGGCGAATTGATCGAGTTTCCCGGGGCGAAGCCGCCACGCGCCGGCCGGCGAAAATCACGCTGACCGGCCGGCCGAGTCGAACGTCGCGCCTTACTCCAGCGAGATGTTTTGCGCCTTGATCACCGGTCCCCACAGCGCGGCGTCCTTGGTCAATTGGGCATCGAGCCGTTCCGGTGCGCCGGTATCGACCATGAGGCCATCGGTCTCGAGCTGCTTTGCGATCTCGGGCTTCTGCATCGCTGCGTTCGCTGCCGCGTTCAGCCGCGCGATGACATCGCGCGGCGTGCCCGCCGGCGCGTGCAGCGCGGTCCAGAACGATGCCGTGAGGTCCGGATAGCCGGATTCGGCCAGCGTCGGTATCTCGGGAAAGCTCGCCATGCGCTTGTCCGAGGAGACCGCGAGGATGCGAAGCTGGCCGCCGCGCGCATGCTCGATCACGGCGGCGGGCGTCGCGAAGTTGAGATCGCATTCTCCTGACAGCGTCTCCATGATGGAGGCCGGATTGTTACGATAGGCAACCTCGGTGACGGCAAACCCCATCGACTTGCCCATCATGATCCCGAACAGGTGCGTGACGCTGCCCGGGCCGAGCGTGGCGTAGAACAGCGGCTTGTCGCGTCCCTTGGCAAAGGCGACGAAGCTCTTCACGTCGGCGGCGGGTGTCCGCGCGTTCACCGTCAGCGACAGTGGCCCGTTGCAGAGCATGGCAACCGAGGCGAAGTCCTCGAGCTTGTAGGGCAGGTTCTTCCGCAGCAGCACGTTCAGCGAGATCGGGCCGGTGCCGCCGGCCAGCAGCACCGATCCGTCCTTGGGCGCTCGCGCCACATATTGTGATCCGACGATGCCGTTGGCGCCTGGCTTGTTGTCGACCAGGACCGGCTGGTCCAGTGTTTCCGCCATCGCTTTCGCGATCGAGCGTATCAAGCTGTCGATCGAGCCGCCGGGTGCGTAGGGAACGATGATGAAGATCGTCTGCGCGCGCGCCCTTACGATCGCAGGCGCGCCAAGCGGGGCGACGAGGGCGCCGGCGAGCAGAGTTGTCGCCTGGCGTCGGCTGATCCTGGGCATGCGCGTCCTCCTCACGGTCGTTCCTTGATTGGATTTGAATTTATCGGCTGACCGATCGGTCGGTCAATAGGGGTATAGCAGGATATTGCAAGTCGTTCTCGTTGGTGATATCAGTACAGAAAGCTGACCGATCGGTCAGGCGTAACAAGCAAGACGAACCAAAAGCCCAGGAGGAATGCATGTCAGGAGATATCGTCACGCTCGAAGTGTCCGATCACATCGCGCTGGTGACGCTGAACCGCCCTCCCGTGAATGCGCTCGATCGCGCGATGCGCGACCGCATCGTCGCCGTGTTCGACGAGATCTCCGAGCGCAGCGACGTCAGGGTCGCGATCCTGACCGGCGCCGGAAAGGTGTTTTGCAGCGGCGCGGATCTGAAGGATCGCCCGGATCCGGCAAAGATCGGCGCGTTTCACAGCCATAACCGGATCACGCGCGAAACCGGCAACTGCATCCGCGAATGTTCGAAGCCGGTCATCGCGGCGATCAACGGCGTTGCGCTCGGGGCGGGAGTCGGGCTGATGGCCTCCTGCGATATCTTCTACGCCTGCGAGGAGGCGGTGTTCGGCATGCCCGAGATCAACGTCGGGCTCGCCGGCGGTGCGGCAATGTTGAACACCTTGTTCGGCCGCTCCCTGATGCGTCGCATGTTCTTCACCGGCTACCGCGTGCCGGCCGCCGAGCTCTACCGTCTCGGCATCATCGAGGCCTGCACGACCAAAGAGAACCTGATCCCGGAAGCGATGAAGATTGCCCGGGAGATCGCCTCCAAGAGCCCGATCGCGATGGAGTATGCCAAGAACGCGGCGAACATGGTCGAGCTGATGCCGCCGCGCGACGCCTATCGCTTCGAGCAGAACATCACGATGGCGCTATCCAAGACGGAAGACGCCAAGGAGGCGCGGCAGGCCTTCCTGGAGAAGCGCGCGCCGGTGTTCAAGGGGCGCTGAGATGCGGCCCGGAGAAGGTCTCGACGCGCTGATGTCGCCGCGGTCGATCGCGATCATCGGCGCCTCGCAGGAGGCGACCAAGATCGGCGGTCGGCCGGTCGATCTCCTGCGCCGCCACGGCTATGCAGGCCGCATCTATCCGGTCAACCCGAAGGCCGCGACGGTGCAGGGCCTCAAGGCCTACGCCTCTGTCGCCGATCTACCCGAGGCGCCGGATCTTGCCATCGTCGCGGTCGATGCGGAGCGCGCGAGCGAGGCCGTCGAGCAGTGTGCCGCCCGCGGCGTCCGCAGCGTCGTCGTGTTCTCCTCGGGCTTTGCCGAGCTCGGCGAGCAAGGGCGCGCGATGCAGGAGCGGCTGCGGCTGGCCGCGCGCCGGACGGGCATGCGCGTGCTTGGCCCGAACTGTCTCGGCGCGGTCAGCATTGCCGAGAAGAGCATCGCGACGTTCTCGATCGTGCTCGAGCACGGTATGCCTGCCGCCGGTTCGCTCGGCATCGTGTCGCAGAGCGGCAATCTTGGCAGCTACACGATGCGGCTCGCCAGCGAGCGCGGCGTCGGCGTCAGTCGCTTCATCACGACAGGCAACGAGTGCGACATCGACATCGCCGACGGGATTGCCTGGCTGGCGCGCGATCCCGCCACCAAGGTAATCCTGTGTTGTCTCGAGGCCTGCCGTGATGCCGGCCGCCTGATATCGGCGCTCAAGGAGGCGCGTGATGCCGGCAAGCCCGTCATCGCCATGAAGATCGGGACGTCCGCTGCCGGTCAGGCCGCAGCGGCCTCGCACACCGGAGCAATGGCAGGATCTGACGCCGTGTTCGACGCGCTGTTTGTCCGGTACGGCGCGGTGCGCGTCCGCAGCATCGACGAGCTCATCGATCTCGGCCACGCTGCATCGATCCTGCTGCCGGACCGGCTGCCGAAAGGCCCGGGCGTAGCGATCCTCACGGCGTCCGGCGGCTTCGGTGTGCTGCTCGCGGATGCGGCGCAGTCGGTCGGGCTGACATTGCCGGAACTCGGATCGGAGACGCAGCGCCAAATTCTGGAGCTGGTACCCTTTGCATCGGCCCGCAACCCGGTCGATGCCACGGCGCAGATGTCGAGCCGACCCGATCTCCTGGGAAAGATCATGTCTGCCGTGGTGGCGGACGAGCGCGCCGATACGGTGATCCTGCCGCTGCCGTTCTCGCTGCATCTGCCGCGCCTGCGCTCCATCTATATGGACACGCTGCGCAACATCCGCGCGCAATTTCCCCACCGTCCAGTCATCCTCTGCGTCGACGGCCCGGAGGACGCGCTGACCGAGTTGCATGCGCTGGGATTTCCGACAGTAGAAAGTTTCGATGGTTGTTGCGCAACCGTTGCTGCCCTGGTGCGATTACAAGCTGTATCGAAGCGGCCACAGGACGCGCCCGCGGCAGTCGCACGGGCGCAGCCGCTTGCAGAGGGTGCGTTCCGCCATGAACTCGGCGCCAAGCGGGCGCTTGCCGGCGCCGGTGTCCCGGTGCTGGCCGAACGTCTCGTGCAGGATGCGGATGCGGCGGCGCGTGCTGCTACCGAGATCGGTTATCCCGTGGTGCTGAAAGTCGCCTCGCCCGATCTGCCCCACAAGACGGAAGCCGGTGGCGTAATCGTGGGCGTTGGCTCGGAAGCCGACGTGTGGCGTGCCTATGCCCAGATGCTCGATCGCGTCGCGACCAAGGCACCCAACGCGACAATCGACGGCGTGATCGTTGCGCCGATGGCCAAGGGCGTCGCCGAGCTCATCCTCGGCAGCCGCATCGACCCTGTCTTCGGGCCGGTGGTGATGGTCGGCCTCGGCGGCATCTTTGCGGAAATACTCCAGGACTCCGCCGTGCAGATGGCGCCGGTCAGCGAGGCGGAGGCAATGGCGATGCTGAAATCGCTCAAGGCGTTCGCGGTGCTCGACGGTGCGCGCGGCCGGCCGCGCGCCGACCTCGAAGCCGCGGCCCGGGCCGTTGCCGCGTTGTCACGCTTTGCCGCCGCGCATGCCGACACGATCGCAGAGATCGACGTCAACCCGCTGCTATTGCGCAGTGAGGGCGAGGGAGCCGTGGCTCTCGACGCGCTGCTGATCCCGCACGGCAAGAGTTCAACGCACGAGCATCACTGAATCCAAACGACAAGAGGCCGCAGAAGCCGGCCCAGAGGAAACGCAGGAGCAGGAGGAAAGCATGAGGACATCGACGATTACTGCGCTCGGCATGATTGGCTTGCTGCTCACGAATGCACCCCTGTCCGCGCAGGGCATCTCCGGCGACGTGGTCAAGATCGGCATCATGAACGACCAGAACGGTCCCTATGCCGACAATTGCGGCCTTGGTTCGGTCGCGGCCGCCAAGCTCGCCGTCGGCGATTTCGGCGGAGCGGTCAACGGCAAGAAGATCGAGCTCGTCATCGCCGACGACCAGAACAAGCCTGATGTCGGGGTCGCCATCGCATTGCGGTGGGTCGACAATGAAGCTGTCGATGCCATCGTCGGCTGCTCGGCTTCGTCGATCGCGCTTGCCGTGCAGGAGATCATGAAGAATCGCAAGAAGCCTTATCTTCTTGCCGGCACGGCGGGCTCGTTCTTCACCAATGACAAGTGCTCGCCGATGACCACGCAGTGGATGGTCGATACCTACGCCCAGCCGAAGGCTACGGTGAAAGCGCTGCTCTCACAGGGAATCGATAGCTGGTTCTTCCTGACGGTCGACTACGCCTTCGGCAAGGCGTGGCAGGCGGATGCAACCAACTTCATCAAGGCCGGCGGCGGCAAGGTGGTCGGCTCGGTGCTGCATCCGCTCAATTCGTCGGATCTCTCCTCCTTCCTGCTGACGGCTCAGGCCAGCGGCGCCAAGGCCATCGCGCTCGCCAATTCGGGCGCGGACTTCGCCACTGCGATCAAACAGGCCCAGGAGTTCGGGCTGACCAAGACGCAATTGCTCGTCCCCCTCGGCCTCATGATCAGCCAGACGCATGGCATTGGCCTCAAGGACCTCCAGCACGTGCGGCTGACGACGCCCTTCTATTGGGACATGACGCCGGAGAGCCGGGCGTTTGCCAAGCGCTATGCCGAGGCGACGAACGGTCAGTTGCTCAACGAGGGCAAGGCGGCCACCTACAGCGCCATCACGCACTATCTGAAGGCGGTTGCCGCCGCAGGTTCCGACGATGGCGATGTCGTGATGCGGCAGATGAAGAACACCCCGATCGATGATTTCGAGATGAAGAGTGTTGCCATTCGCGCCGACGGCCAGGTGATGCGCCCGCTCTATGTCGCGCGGATCAAGGCTCCGGCGGAATCCAAGTACACCTACGACTATTACGAGATCACCGGCACGATCGCGCCCGAAGATGCGTGGCGGCCGGCATCGGAGAGCGCTTGCGACCTTCTCAAGTCGCAGTGAAGAACGGACAGCCGGGCAGGACATGTCGGCAGGTATGGCGAAAGCAGGAAGCGGGCGATGAGTGTAGCTGAAGCGGTATCGACGCAAGCCGGCGCGGTTGAGAACCTGACGGGCGAGGCCTATCGCGACGTTGTGCGCCGCTGGCTGCATGCCAGTCTTCCCGTCGGTTTCCGCAGCGACAGCGCCGCCTTCGCGCCGCCTCCGCTCCAGCAGTCCGTCGCTTGGGAGGCGTCCATGTACCGCGCAGGGCTGACGGGCATCACCTGGCCTCAGGCCTATGGCGGGCATGGCCGCTCCCTGCGTGAACATCTCATCGCCAACCAGGAAATCGGCGCGCTGGCGATGCCGGAAAGCGTCAACTCGATCGGCAAGGAGCTTGCCGGCCCGATTATTCTCGCGGTCGGCACCGAAGAGCAGAAACGCCGTTTCCTGCCCGCGATCCTCGATATGCGCAACATCTGGTGCCAGGGCTTCTCCGAGCCGGAGGCCGGCTCCGATCTCGCCGGGCTTCGGACGCGCGCCACGCGGAACGGTGACGGCTGGCGGATCAACGGCCAGAAGATCTGGACCAGCGGCGCCTATCGGGCGCAGCGCTGCCTGGTGCTCGCCCGCACCGGGCCGCTGGAGGACCGCCACCGCGGCCTTGCCATGTTCGCGGTGCCGCTCGACGCGGGCGGCGTGCGCGTGCGCACCATCAGATCGATTGATGGACGCGAGAGCTTTTGCGAGGTCTTCTTCGACGACGTCGAGGTCGCACAGGCCGACGCGATCGGCGCGCCGGACGAGGGCTGGGCCGCGGCGATCCGCGTGCTGGAGATCGAGCGTGCGACCAACCGCATGTATCGCGCCTGGCGATTCGAGAACGAGCTGCGCCATCTGATTTCGGCGAGCAAGACGGACCCGGTGCTGACGGAGATGGTCGGGGACCGGCACTACGCCGTCAGGCTCGGCGAGGTCGCGGTCGAGATCGAGGTGCTGAAGGCGCATGTCGAGACCGCCGTCGAGGCGCTCGCGAGCGGTGACAAGATCGGCGCTCGCGGCAGTCTGGCGAAACTGTACTGGAGCGAATCGCATCAGCGCTTTGCGGCGCTTGCGATCGAGCTGCTCTCGCAGGCATCGTTGCCGCAGAATCCGGCGATCAGGGTGGCGCGGCGGCGCTTCGAGGCGATCTATCTCCAGGCGCGCGCCGAGACCATCTACGCCGGCACGACCGAGATCCAGCTCGGCATCATCGCCGATCGTATCCTCCAGCTGTCACGAGGCAAATGATGGTTTCCCCGCGCATTGGCCCGCCGCGAACGGCAGGAAGCCGGTGATGTCCGATGGCCGAAGTCAAGCGGGCCTGCTGGAGGACCGTCTCGTCGTGGTGACGGGAGCGGGCCAAGGGATCGGACGCGCAATAGCGTTGGGCGCGGCCGCTGCCGGAGCGAGGGTCGTCGTGACCGATCTGCAGCAAGACCGGGCGGACTCCGTTGGGCGCGAGATACGGGACGGAGGCAGGCGGGCAATTACCTGTTCGCTCGACGTGACTGATGCTATGGCCTGCGGTGAGGTGGCGAAGCGGGTCGACGAGGAGCTTGGTCTCGCCGACGTCGTCGTCAACGATGCCGGGATCATCATCCGCGAGCCGATCGACAGCCCGCGTGCTCACGAGAATTGGCGCCAGGTGTTCGACGTCAACGTCAACGGCACCTTCAACGTGGTTCACGCGTTCGTTCCTGCGCTGCGAAAAACGCGGGGAACCATCATCAACGTTGCTTCGGTCGCGGCCTTTGGCGGCATGGGTGGTACGCTTGGCTATTCTCCGTCCAAAGGGGCGGTGAGGCTGTTCACGCAGGCGCTTGCCCGCGATCTGGCGCCGGACGGCATTCGGGTCAACGCCGTCGCGCCCGGCATCATCGCAACCGAGATGAGCGAGAGCACCCGGGATAATCAGGCGCGGCTGACCGGCCTGATGGCGCGCACGCCGTTGAAGCGCGTGGGACAGCCCGAAGAGATCGCAGCGCCGGTGATCTTTCTCGCCTCGGCGATGGCGTCCTATGTCAACGGCGTCATCCTGCCTGTCGACAGCGGGTATCTCGCCTAGTGAGCAATGTAGTCGCGCAGGTTTCGAAGAGGACAATGATGACCATGGCCGGTGAAGGACTTCAGCCCGACGAGTTCGCGGCAACCGCGGCACGCGCGGTGACCGCATGTACGGGTTTGGACGTGCGGGCGCAGGCGCAAAATCTCGCTAACGACGGGCTGCTCGGGATCGTCGCAAACGAGGAGGTCGGGGGGCTTGCCCTGCCGCTCGGCTTCGCGGTGCCGGTGATCGCGGCTGCTCACTCGGGATTGCTCGAATTCCCGCTGCTGGAGACCGTTCTCGTCGGTCGCCTGCTGCAGTCGTCGCTGCCGCGGCTTGCCGCTGCGGTCGTGTCGGGTGAGAAATTGGTGACGATCGCCTGGCAGGGCGAAGCCGTCGCCGAGCAGCTGGGCGGAGCGATGGTGCTGAGTGGCACGGTGGCGCGCGCGCCATGCGCGGCGAAGGTCGATTACGTCCTGGTGCGGATGATGGCGGGCGCCGCGGCATTGATTCCGACCGATGCCGAAGGTGTCGTGGCGGAGGAGGCGGCCGGCCTCGACCTGACCGTGCCGGAGCACGTGATGCGGCTCCAGAAGGTCGAGATTCCGGCAGGCTCCATCCTGCCCGTGAACACATGGGATGTGCTCAGCTCGGACGCGAACGTGCTTCGGGCCGCGGCGATCCTGGGATCTGCGGAAGCCTGCCTCGCGCTCGCGCAGGAGCATGCGTCGACGCGTCGCCAGTTCGGCCACGCCCTGTCCTACAACCAAGCCATCCGCCATGCCTTGGCGCGGCAGAAGCTCGGGCTCGAGAGCATCCGTCATGCGATCACGCGCAGCCTGTCCGAGGGTGGCGGTCTGGTCCAGCGCGATGCGGCATTCCTGGCCGCGGCGACCTATGGCAGCTCGATCAGCGAGGGCGCCTTGCAGATCCATGGTGGCATGGGTTTCACCTGGGACGTTCCGGTGCACCGTCATTTGCGTCGGATCCGCACGCTGCAGGCACAGGGCGATGCCAGCGGTCTGATCGGCGCGTTCGGCCGTCGTTACATATCGGAAGTTGCTCCGTTCGCTGAAGCGGAAGCATGAAGGAGATTGCCATGACCGAGACCAGGGATCAGACGCTCGCAGGCCGGGTCGCACTCGTCACCGGCGCCGGAAACGGCATCGGCCGTGCGACCGCGCTCAGGCTCGCCGCGCGTGGTGCGATCGTCGGCGTCAACGATCTGAAGCCGGAGTTCGTTGATGGCACGGTGGATGCGATCAAAGCAGCCGGCGGCAATGCGGTTTCGCTCACGCAGGACGTGTCCAGTCGCGATGGCATGCGGCAGGCGGTGCTTGGAGTGGCGGAGCGACAAGGTCGCTTCGATATCCTGGTCAACAACGCGGCCTGGGTCCGCTATCAGTCGGTTGCCGACATCGCACCGGAGACGGTCGAGCGTATGCTCAACATCGGCTTCAAGGCGGTGATGTGGGGCATCCAGGCCGCCGCGGAGGTCATGGATGCGGAACGCGGCGGTGCCATCGTCAACGTCGCCTCGGTCGCCGGCCTGATCTCGGCCAAGAACAGCATCGTCTACAGCGGCATCAAGGCCGGTATCATGGGCATCACGCGCGCTGCGGCGGCGGAGCTCGGGGCGCGCAACATCCGGGTGAACGCGGTGGCCCCCTCGGCGATCCCGACCGAAGGAACCATGCGTAACCGCAACGCCGAGCTTGACGCACGCCGGATCGCACGGACGCCGCTTGGACGGCTCGGCACGGTCGATGACATCGCCAAGGCAATCTGCTTTCTCGCCGGCGACGAGAGCGGATTCATCTCGGCGCAGGTGCTCACCGTCGATGGCGGGATCGCCGTGACGAACATTGCTTGAGGAGGCGGTCGCGATGTCCCGTCTGACTGCGGAACAGCAGGTGCTGAAGGAGGGCTACGTCAGGGCGCGTGGCTATTGGCGGCCCTGGACGGAGGGCCTGTTGCGGCTCGATCCCGAGTTTCTCGAAGCCTACGGCAAATATGCAGGCTATTCGGCGGAGACGGGACCGCTCTCCGCCAAGATGCGGGAGTTGATCTATGTCGCGCTCGACGGGTCGGCGACGCATCTGTTCCGCTCCGGCCTCGCGCTGCATCTCGATCTCGTGCTTCAGGAAGGGGCCTCGGCACGGGAAATCATTGACGTGTTCCGCCTCGCGACGGCCCAAGGGCTCGACGGCTGCAATGTCGGCATCGGTATCCTTGCGGAGGAGTTGGCGAGTGCCGGGCTCGAAGTCGATCATCGCGGACTGACGAGAGAGCAGAGCGCGCTGCGGGATGCCTATGTGGCGCAGTTCGGGGATTGGCCTGACTTCTGCGAGCAGTGGCTGCAGCGCGATCCCGGCTATTTCGCGGTCTTGCTGGGTCTTCTCGCAGGCGGGCAGGCCGGGGACGGTCTCGACCCTCGATCGCAATGTCTGATTTCGATCGCACTGAATGCCTGCTTCACGGCGCTCAATCCGCTCGGGCTGCGTGTGCAGATCAAGCGGGCCTTGCGGCTCGGCATTGACCAGCGGGAGATCCTTCAGGTTCTCCAGATGACCGCCCATCTCGGCGTCCATGCCTGCGCCATCGGCGTGCCGGTTCTGATGGAGGCGCTCGATATGCGTGCCGCGAAGGCCGGTGCAGGTGCGCAGAGCCAGGAACCGGGCGAAGGAGGAGGACGGGAATGAAGGGATTGGCGATCCGCAATCAGAGGGCTTTCGCGTCAGGCGCCCTGTTCCTCGCCTTTGCAATCTTTTTCTTCGTCGAGGCGCTGACGTATCCCGCCGGCACAGCCGCGAAGATGGGGCCGGGTTATTTCCCGCGCCTGCTCGCAATGGTGCTCGCCACCATCGGCCTCGTCGTGATCTTCGGTGCATTGAGCCCGACCGCCGAACGGGAGGTGCTGCGCAAATGGGATTTCAAAGGCCTCGCCTGGGTGACCGGCTCCGTGGTCCTGTTCGGTGCACTGCTGTTTCCGCTCGGCCTGATTGGCGCACTGTTCGTCCTGATCATGGTGTCGAGCCGGGCCAGTCCCGAGTTCACCTGGACCGGTGCGCTGGCGAATGCGGCCGTCCTCATCGTGCTGTGTCTGGCCGTCTTCGTCTACGGCCTCGGGCTGCAACTGCCGGTCTGGCCATCCTTCCTCAACTGAACGAGCCGGCATATGGATCTCTTTCATAATCTGGCGATAGGCTTTGCCACCGCAGCCCAGCCCGCCAATCTGCTCTACGCCTTCTTCGGCTGCCTGCTCGGTACCTTGATCGGCGTGCTTCCGGGTCTCGGTCCGCTCGCGACCATCGCGATGTTGCTGCCGATCACCTATGCGCTGCCACCGGACTCCGCGCTGATCATGCTCGCCGGAATTTACTATGGCGCGCAATATGGCGGCTCGACCACAGCCATCGTGGTCAATCTGCCCGGCGAATCCTCGTCCGTCGTGACCACGATCGACGGCTATCAGATGGCGAAGCAGGGCCGCGCCGGCGTCGCGCTTGCCACCGCCGCGATCGGCTCGTTCTTCGCCGGATGCGTCGCCACGCTCGCGCTGGCGGCCCTTGCGGGCCCGCTGACGGCGACGGCCCTTCTGTTCGGCCCCAAGGAATTCTTCGCGCTCATGATCCTCGGCTTGATCCTTGCCTCGGTGCTGTCGAGCGGTCCGTTCATCGAGGGCATCGGTATGGTCGTGCTCGGCATGCTGTTGAGTCTCGTCGGCACCGACCTGAGCAGCGGCAGCCAGCGTTTCGCCTTCGGTGTTCCCCAGCTGTTCGACGGTCTCGATTTCGTGCCGCTGGCGATGGGCATCTTCGGCTTTGCCGAGATCGTCAAGAATCTCGAGCAGGACGACAAGCTGTCGCTGGTCACCCAGAAGATCACCAATCTGTTTCCGACCCGCGAGGACTTCCGTCGCATGGTGCCGGCGATCCTGCGCGGCACGGCGTTGGGCACGTTGCTCGGAGTCTTGCCCGGCGGCGGCGCGGTGCTGTCGTCCTTTGCCTCTTATACGCTTGAGAAGAAGCTGTCGCGGTATCCCGAGCAGTTCGGCAAGGGCGCCATCGAGGGCGTTGCGGGCCCGGAATCGGCGAACAATGCCGGCGCCCAGACCTCGTTCATTCCACTGCTGACGCTCGGGGTGCCGTCCAACGTCGTCATGGCCCTGATGGTCGGCGCCATGAACATCCACAACATCCATCCCGGTCCGGAGGTGATGACGAAGAACCCGACCCTGTTCTGGGGCCTGATCGTGTCGATGTGGGTCGGCAATCTGATGCTGCTGATCCTCAACCTTCCGCTGGTCGGGCTGTGGGTGAAGCTGCTCACCATTCCCTACCGATATCTGTTTCCGGCGATCATGGTGTTCTGCTCGATCGGCGTCTATTCCATCAACAGCGGAACGTTCGAGGTCTACGAAGCTGCCGTGTTCTGCGTGTTCGGCTACGTTCTGATCAAGCTGCACCTGCCGGCGGCGCCGCTGTTGTTGGGCCTGGTCCTGGGGCCGGCCATCGAGGAGAACTTCCGCCGGGCCATGGTGCTGTCGCGCGGCGACGTCACCGCGCTGTTCACCTCGCCGCTTTCGGCGAGCCTCCTGGCCGCGGCCGCCATCGCGATCCTCCTGATCATGCTGCCCACGATCCGCGCGCGGCGAGAGGAGGCGCTCCAGGAATGAGATGCATCGGAAGGCCATTGCCATGATACGCGAAGCTGCTGCGTTCGACGCCATGCTGGCGCGTGTTCGCCGCTTCGTCCGCGATATTGCCATTCCCGCCGAAGCGCGTGTCGAAAGCTGCGACGAAGTCCCGGCGGACATCGTCGCGACCATGCAGGCCGAAGGGTTCTTCGGCTGGAGCATTCCCGAGGCTTATGGCGGAGCCGGCCTCACCACCGAGGAGCTCGTTCTGGCCGCGTTCGAGCTGTCGCAATGTTCGGTAGCCTTTCGCGCCCGCGTCGGGACCAACACCGGCATCGGTTCGGAGGGGATCGTCGCCGATGGCACCGCGCAGCAGAAGCAGGCCTATCTGCCTCGCCTTGCCCGCGGCGAATGGACCGGCTGCCTCGCCGTGACCGAGCCCGAGGCCGGCTCGGAAGCCTCGAACGTGCGGACCACCGCCCGCCGCGACGGCGATCACTACGTTCTCGACGGCGAGAAGTCCTTCATCACCAACGCGCCGCTCGCTGAAATCTTCACCGTTACGGCGCGAACGGATCTGCGTTCGAAGGGCGCAGCCGGTGTCTCGGCTTTCATCGTCGAGCGCAGCAGCCCCGGCCTTGCGACTGGAGCGCCCTATCGCAAGATGGGGCAGGCGGGTTCGCCCGTGAGCGCGGTCTATTTCAACCAGTGCCGGGTTCCCGCGGCCAATTTGATCGGCGGCCGCGAAGGCATAGGCTTCAAGACCATCATGAAGGTACTGAACAAGCAACGCATTCATCTGGCCGCGCTGTCGACCGGGCCCGCGATCCGCATGCTCGACATGGCCATCCGCCATACCAGCAGCCGTGTCCAGTTCGGCGAGCCGGTCGCGAACTATCAGCTCGTCCAGGCGATGATCGCCGATTGCCGGACGGAGATCTTTGCGGCGCAATCGATGATCCTCGAGACCGCGCGCAAGCGCGACCGCGGCGAAGACGTCGCGCTCGAAGCGTCGATGTGCAAATATTTCGCGACCGAGATGTGCGGTCGGGTGGCCGATCGCTGCGTGCAGATGTTCGGCGGTGCCGGCTACATAGCGGATCACTCCCCGATCGAGCGCTGGTACAGGGACGTCCGGCTGTTTCGCCTCTACGAGGGGACCAGCCAGATTCACCAGCTCAACATCGCACGCCTGCTGCTTCGCGATGCGGCGTGAGCCCGCCTACCATGTCAACATGATCGAGGAAGTACAATGAGTGGACCGCTCGAAGGCCTGAAGGTCCTCGACATCGCGACGATCGTGGCGGCACCTTTTGCGGCAACGCTGCTCGCCGACTACGGCGCAGATGTACTCAAGATCGAGATGCCTGGGCAGGGTGACGGGGTACGAGCCTTTCCGCCCTTCAAGGACGGCAAGCCGTTGTGGTGGAAGGCGGTCAACCGCAACAAGAAATTCGCCACCCTCGACCTTCGCAAGCAGGAAGGCGTCGAGCTGTTCAAGCGGATGCTACCGCATTTCGACGTGCTGATCGAGAATTTTCGTCCCGGCACGCTCGACCGCTGGGGACTTTCAAAAGAGGTGCTGTGGCAGGTGCAGCCGCGCCTCGTCATCCTGCGCGCGACCGCTTTCGGCCAGGACGGACCTTATCGCGACCGGCCCGGGTTTGCGCGCATCTTCGAGGCGATGGGCGGGCTCACCTACATCACCGGCGAAGCCGACGGTCAGCCGATGCATCCCGGCTACCCGATCGGCGATGCGATTGGCGGATTGTTCGGCGCGGTCGGCGCGCTTGCTGCGCTGTGGAAGCGAGCGAAGAATCCGGACGCGCCGGGCGAGGAGATCGATCTGGCGCTGACGGAAGCGGTTTTCCGTCTGCTCGATGTCCTGCCCATCGAATTCGACCAACTGGGGGAGGTGCGCGGCCGCATTGGAAACGGCAATGCCTATTCCGCGCCGGCGGCGGTCTATCGAACCAACGATGATCGCTGGGTCACGCTGGCGGGATCGACCGATGCGCTGTTTGCCTCCAATTGCCGGGCGATCGGACGGCCGGACTTGATCGATGATCCCCGCTTCTCCAACAACTCGCGGCGTGTCGACCATTCGAAGGAGCTGAACGCGATCTTTTCGGACTGGTGTCGAGGCCACCCGCTCGCTGATGTCCTTGCGGCCTTTGCCGCCGAGGAGGGAACGGTGGCGCCCATTTACTCGATCGACCAAATTGCCTCCGATCCTCAATGCAAAGCGCGCGAGATGATCACCCGTGTTCCGGACCGGGATTTCGGCTCGGTGGCAATGGCCAACATTGTGCCCAGGTTCACGGTTGATCGTGCGCAGTTGAGCAAGTCCGCCGGCGACATCGGCGAGGACAACCGCGAAATCTACCAGGGCTGGCTCGGGCTTTCAGAGCCCGAGTTCGAACGGCTTGCGCAGCAAAAGGTCATCTGACCACTGATGTGGCTTTGAAGCGGACCAGGTCTGGACAAGCGTTATTGTTGCTTCCCTGATACGAACAGAATTTGCAGCAGTCGCTTATGGCGAGCCGCGCCACCCTTGGCACGAGACCTTTCTCGCGCTCCTAACAACCGCTTCGGCCTTCGCAGATCTCCCGGTGCACACATCGAGCAAAATCCAGCAAGGCCGAGACGATGATCGCGACCTGTTGGCTTGCCGATTGCCAGCTGGCGTAAAAAACCGTCTTTCCCGGTGTGGCCATTGCGCGGCAGGCTCTCGCCCTGCTGTCGGCAAATGTCCGGACGGTCTGTGCGGACGGATCCAATCTCGAGGCGAGGTCGCAAATGCTGCTGGGGTCGATGCTGGCCGGCATGGCCTTCGCCAACTCCCCGGTCGCCGCCGTGCACGCGCTGGCCTATCCGATCGGCGCGCTGTTCCACGTGCCGCACGGCCTGTCTAATGCCTTGGTGCTGACCCAGGTGCTGCGGTTCAATTTGCCGGAGGCAGAAGGCCTCTACGCGGAACTGGCGCCGATCGTCGATCCCAAATCGGAAGGAATGAGCGTCAGCCAGCGGGCACGGCTGTTCGTCGATGCGATCGCGGCGATCTGCCGGGATTGTAACGTGCCGGCCTCGCTGGCCGATGTCGGCATCGCGAGAGGCGACCTGAACAAGCTCGCCGAGGACGCGATGAAGCAGACGCGGCTTCTCGTCAACAATCCGCGGGAATTGAGCTTCGACGATGCGCTGGCGATCTACACCGAGGCGTTCGGCAATCGCGCGGCGGCCTGAGCGGTACAAAGAGTGAGCAGCATGAGCGAGAACGACAAATCGGCTTCCGCTGAGTCCGATCCCGGCCTTGAATGGGCGAAGCTGTGGCAGACGATGGCCGAATCCTCGAACCGCATGGTCGAGGCGTGGTCGGGGTCGATGGCGCCCTTCATGCTGGCACGTCTGTCGGAAAAGCCGGGTGGTTTTGGCGACGGCAACGAATTGTCGGCGGCGATCGAGCGGATGGCGCAGGGGCCGCGGCTTGCCGACGTCTGGGACATCGACCGGAAAATGGCACTGGCTTTTGGCGCCTGGATCGAGATGCACCAGCGGCTTGCAAGCTACAATGCGGTCGCTGCCGCTCCGTGGCCTGAAGCGTCGAAGCGTTTTTACGAGACGATGTCCGCAACCGGTAGCGGTGGCTCCCCGCATCCGAAGTGGCGCGAGGCGTTCGCCAAATGGAGCGAAATCTCCAACGAGGAACTGATCCGCAACCAGCGCTCCGACGGCTTCTTGCAAGCCCAAAAGGAGCTCCTGCAGGCTGGATTGAAATTGCGGAGCCGGCAGGATGACGTGGCTGAAGCGGCGTCAGCCATGTTGGGCCTGCCGACTCGCAAGGATTTCGACGACGTGACGCGGCAATTGACCGAACTCCGCCGTGAAGTCCGCACGCTCACCCGCCAGATGCGTGACCAGAAGAGCGGAGGCGCACGATGAGCGACCTTGAGAATCAGACCTCGCGCTTCGCCCGCGACATGGCGGCCAACCCCGAGAAAATGTTCAAGGCGACACAGCTGATCGCCAATACGCGGGATGAAGACGTCGCCATCGGCACGACGCCGAAGCATCTCGTCATGCGCCGCGACAAGGTCGAGCTGTTCCATTACGAGCCGATGGCGCAAGCGAGTGCGAAGACGCCCGTCCTTTTGGCCTACGGCCTGATCGGGCGGTATACCATGGCTGATTTACAGCCCGACCGTTCGCTGGTGCGCAGCCTGCTCTCAAAAGGGCTCGATCTCTGGCTGATCGACTGGGGCCAGCCGGGCCGAACCGAGCGATGGCTGAAAATTGATGATTACGTCGATGACTAAAGATCCGGATCGTGCGCGCCATTCCGTTGAATCCGCGGGCGACGTTTGCGCTTACCCGATTGTCCCTCACTTCTGCGCTTGCCCGATCGCGCAAGCGTCAACATCAGCCGAGGGCTCAAGGATTCCGAACATGCGTCGATACAATAGCGGCTGCCGGAACACGCGTCGCCTGCCGAGCTCCTTCCTGGTCCTCGCCTCCTTGCAGCAACTTCAGGACACCCCGGACCACGTCAGGTGACGAGGCGCCTCCATGCTCTGAAGGCATCGGGCATCCCTCGCGCACCGGCAGCAGAGTGTGCACCCGTTCAGAAGATGATCGATGCCTTTGCTGATCGCGTCGCTCGTCAACTGGTTGCCTGAAGTGGGTTATCGATCTTCATCCAGACAGGAATCTGAACTGGAGTCGGGTTCTTGCCGGTACAGGAACTGTTCCGCGGCATGATCCGATGGATACGTCAGTTGCGCTGACTGTCTGACACCGACGCAAGCGCCAACGCGTCGCGGGGGGCCAAGCCGGCTAGGGCTGAGCGCTCCTGGAAACGCCAGCACGCTGTCGCGGTCGATCGAACTCCGGCTGATCAGCGAATGGTTAACGGGAAGGAGGAGTACCCCCTTTGATCCACAGCACCACTCTACGGAGCACGCGAAACGTTCGGATCAGACATTACAAAGAAGGCTGGTTGGCTGCAGGGTCTTTTCGCCAACGAACGTTCCGATGTTTGTCACCTCAACAAAAGGATATTTCCTATGCTGCGTTATTACATCATCGCGAAGGACGCCATGAAGCATCTGCGCACGGACCAGGACGGCGTGGTGTCGTTCGAGTACATCATTGTCGCGGCTTGCATCATCGGCGCAGTGACTGCTGCGTTCGGTACTGGTGCCGGCGGTGCAATCGCGACGGCGCTGAGCGGCGGGATCACCTCGATCACCAACGCCTTCACTGCGGCCGTGTAATACAGGCATGCCGCCCCAGAAGGGGGCATGGGAATCTGCCCCCCGCTTTCTGAGGCATGCATTCATGAATTGGATTGCTGCCACAGCCTCATTTCTGAAAGTCCTGCCTTCGGGCCCAAGAAGGAATCCTCTCCCAATGCTGCGGTATCGCGTTAAGTCCACGGACGCGTTGAAGCGTCTGCGAACTGACCAGGACGGCGTGGTGTCGTTCGAGTACGTGATGCTGGCGGCTTGTCTCGTCGGCTCAGTCAGTGCTGCTTTCGGTACAGGCACTGACGGAGCTGTCGCGACGGTGCTGACGAGCGGCGTCAACATGATCAGCGCCGCAATCAGTGGCGCCGTCGGAAGCTAGCACAGCCGTCTGGGCCATGAAGGCACGGGAGATCTGTCACTACATTGTCTTCACTACATTGTCTAAGGCGTGAATTTGATGAGTTGGATCGTTTCCATAATCTCGTTTCTCGAAATCCTGTTGTTGCTCTATGTCGCGACGACCGACATCGCGACGCGATTGATCCGAAATGAGATTTGTCTAGCTCTGGCGCTCCTCGGGATCGCGGGTCAATTGGCGAACCCAATGGACCTTACCCAGTCGGTGATCGTGGCTGCGATCGTGTTCCTGCTCCTGTTCGGCATCTACCAACTCGGCAAAATCGGCGGCGGCGATGTCAAGTTGCTGGTTGCCTTGGCGATTGGTCTCCCGCTGACAGGCGTGATTCAGTTGTTGACCGTCACCGCTCTGGCCGGCGGCATTCTTGCTTTGGTGCATCTGATGATGCGCCTCCTTCCATGTCCCAGGCTGGCGCCCGCCGGATCGTCGCTCGTGCGCCGAGTCTATGCGGTCGAGCGTTGGCGCCATTTGCGACACGCACCGCTACCTTACGGGGTTGCCATAGCGTGCGGTGGTATCTGGACCGTTTTCAGCAAAGGACTTTGACATGTCATCCGCTTTGCGTCTCTCGATCATCATGGTGTTCCTGTTCGCGGCCGTCGCGCTCGGGCTCATCGCCTACAGCATGAACGTGCCGAAAGCGGAGGTCCCGGTCGCACAGGTCACGGAGAGTATTCCGGCGCCTCCCACTGTCGGGTACTTTGTCGCGGCACACCCGCTGCCGAGAGGGACACTGGCGCGCGACGAGGATTTCGAGGTGCGCTCGTCGCCGCCAGGTAGTGTTCCGACAGAGGCGATCCGTGATACGCCCGACGCCAAGATCGGACTTCGCGGATCTCTGGTTCGCAACTTCCTCGACACTGGCAGTCCCGTCACATCCAAGGACATATTGCGCCCGCGCGAACGGGGTTTTCTCGCTAGCGTCCTCGCACCGGACAGCCGTGCCATCAGCATCAACGTTGACGCCGCGTCTGGCGTCTCGGGCCTGATCTGGCCGGGTGACTATGTGGATGTCGTGTTGACCCTGGAGTCGACGACGCTGGCCGAGAAGCCAAATCCAGACTACCAGCATGGCACGCTGAGCGAATCCGTTGTTCACAATGTTCGAGTTGTCGCGATTGACCAGGATATTGTGCAAAGTGGCTCGGCCAGCAATGCCGCAGCCGGTAAAGTCGCGCACACTGTATCGTTGCAGCTCGCGCCAGAGCAGGTCAAGAAAGTCACAGTTGCAGCAGTGCTCGGAAAGCTCTCCTTGGCCGTACGGTCAGCGGTCGATCGACAGGACATCGGCGACACGGCCGCGACGGTGGTGGTTTATGCACGCAACAGCGGCACGAAATACTCAGTCAGAAGGGACGATGCAGGCAACACGCGCACGCTGTTGAGCGGTGACGTGTTGCCGGCAATTGGCCCGTCAACGCCGGTCGCTTCGGCCGTTTCGTCACGTCGGTAAGGGGAGGCAGTGGTGAACGTTAACATTGCAGCAGTCAGTCCGCCTCAAGAATCAGCATCGGTTGTAACGCGCAACCAAATCGTCTGTTTCGTCAACGACGAGCTTAGCGCTGCGGCTCTGCGCAAGGGCCTCGAGGGTAGCAATTTATCGATCAGGCGCGGCACGATCCGTCATGCCATACGGATGCTCGAAACCGACACCGAGCTATCTGCGTTGGTGGCGGACATCAGCGGAATCGATGATCCATTTTCCGAACTGGAAAGGTTGGCCGCCGTCTGCCCCCCCGATGTCCGGGTGGCTCTGATCGGCGAGAGCAGGGAGATCACCTTCTACCGCGAGCTCATGGAAATCGGTTTGAGCGAGTACCTTCCGAGGCCGCTCACGCGCGATCTGGTGCTGCACCAGCTACGTCCGAAACTGCTTGGCGACGTGGCGCCCGGTGCTGCCGATCGCGGCGGGCATGTGATCTCGATCTGCGGCGCGCAGGGCGGCGCCGGCGCAACGAGTATCGCTATCAATCTCGCGCTGCAACTGGCCGAGACCACAAAGGCCAAGGTCGCACTGCTCGACCTTCATCTACAAAACGGTGAAACAGCCGTGATGCTGGGTGTTCGGCCCGGGCCAGGGCTTCGCATCGCTCTGGAAAACCCGATGCGGGCGGACACGTTGTTCCTCGAACGCGCGGCAATCGATATCAACGAGCGAGTTTGCCTGATCTCCGCCGATGAGGAGTTGGACGCGCAGCTCGACATCACTGAAGCGGGCGTGAGACATGTCCTGGGTCTGCTCCGTCAACGGTTCAATTACATCGTTGTCGATATACCGGTCCCGTTTCCGCCATCGATCCATCCGGTGATCACTCTTTCCCGGCACGTGCTGGTGCTGCTGGAAGCGGAGGTGACCGGACTTCGCAATGCCCATGCACTCCGCACCGCCGTCACCAACATCGCCGGTAAGGATCGCGTGTTTACTTTGCTCAATCGTGCCGATCGTCCCGGCGGCCTTCCCAGGGCGACGATCGTCAAGGCCTTGGGCGCAGAACCCGACATGGTGATTCCCGATCTCGGGAAGGGGATGACCCAGGCGGTCAATCTCGGAATTCCAGCCCTAAAGCACGTACGAGGATTGCGACGTCACCTCGCCCCAATTGTCCGGGAGATCGCAGGCGTCGGTGCCGAACGGAAGGGATGGTTGAGGAGGCTGCTCGGGTGACGAAAAAATTTGGTAGGCGCGAAGACGACACGCCAGCTCGTTTGCCTGCATTGCCGCTTAGCTTGCCTGCATTGGCGCCGGATCTGCCTGTGCCAACCTCGCCAGCAGCTACGCCAAGGCACGACGAACCTTCTACCCAGCGGCCGGTGATGCCGGCCTTGCTGCGTGAACGGGTCATAGAGCAGATTGAGCCGTCGGTGGCCGCAACGGTCTCGCGTGACGTTCTTCGGCGTCAGATTGAGGAAATCATCCATGGAATCGCCAACGAGGAACGGCTCGAACTGTCAGGTCGCGAGCAGTTTCAGCTAGCGGACGAGATTGCGGACGACATGACCGGCTACGGGCCGCTCCGTCCGCTTCTGCTGGATCAATCGATCAACGATATCATGGTCAACGGACCGAGTAACGTTTACGTCGAGCGACACGGCAAACTGGAACGGATCGCGGTGCGATTCCGCGACAATGATCACATCGCATCCGTAGCACAGAAGATTGCCGCGCAGGTCGGCCGGCGCGTCGACGAATCCAGTCCGATGGTGGATTGCCGCCTGCCGGACGGCAGCCGGGTCAACATCATCTTCCCGCCGCTGGCGATCCACAGCCCCTGCATCTCCATCCGAAAATTCCCAAGCCGCCGTCTGGACATGGCCGGGATGATCCAGAACGGATCAATGACCGCGGCCATGGGACAATTGTTGGAGATTGCCGGCCGGTCCCGGCTCAATATTCTGGTTTCTGGCGGGACCGGTTCCGGCAAGACGACGCTGTTGAACGCCATGAGCCAATTCATTGATCACAGCGAACGTATTGTCACCATTGAGGATGCTGCGGAGTTGCAGCTTCAACAGCCGCACGTGATCAGCCTGGAGACCCGGCCTCCTAGCCTCGAAGGCACAGGCCAGGTGACACAACGCGATCTGGTGTGGAATGCCCTGCGCATGCGTCCCGACCGGATCGTCGTCGGCGAGGTGCGCGGCGCCGAAGCGTTTGACATGCTGCAAGCGATGAACACCGGCCACGATGGTTCGATCTCCACAGTGCATGCCAACTCCGCCCGCGACGCGCTGACCCGCATCGAAAACATGGTGCAGATGGGACAGCCGAATCTGCCGCTGCGGGCGATTCGATCTCAGATCGTGGCTGCGCTGGATATCGTCGTGCAAGTAGAACGCATGCGGGACGGACAGCGTCGCGTTATCCAGATCAGCGAGGTGATCGGGCTGGAAGGCGAGGTGATCACCACCAACGACATCGCGGCGTTCGAGTACGAACAAGAGGATATTCACGGACGGATATCGGGCACCTACAGATCCACCAACGCTGCCCCGAAATTCAAGAGCCGTCTTACCTATTATGGGCTTGATCGAGCCTGGGCTGAGGCCATGAGGCAGCTATAATGCCGGAGTTCTTGACCACGATTGACCTGATGCTCCTGATATGCGCAGCAGCCACCACGTTGTGGCTCGACGCACGACAGCGACGCTTCGATCGTCAACTGACGATAGCTCTGCCAGTTTCAGACTTGGCGGACCTACCATCCATTCGTCGGTTAGAGACCGGGTCCCGCTGGCAGTTTGTCTTCCGCATCGTCAGTTACGACGCCGGGATCGCTTACGCTTGGCACCCCGCGTATGTGCTATTTGCCGGTGTGGTCGCAGCGGCTGCAATCCTTTATGCCAATAGCGTGCTCAAATTTTCCGACTTCTACGCGTATCCGGCGGCTGCAATTGTAGCGATCGTGGTGGTGCGAGGTCTATTTGGATGGCAGCGAGATCGTCTCGCCAGTCAACTCTTTCGACAACTGCCCGACACGATCCAGCTGGTAACAAGTACTGTTCGATCTGGACTGCCCGTGACCGAAGCATTTCGCACCATCGCTCGCGAGATGCCGCAACCGACAGCTGGTCAGTTTGCCATCGTATGCAGCGAAGTGAGTATGGGGAGACCTCCGGAGGAGGCTGTAGAAGCTGTCTATCGGCGAACGCAAGTGGCCGAGTATGGGATCTTTGCGGTCACACTTGCAGTCCAGCTCAAGGCAGGTGGCAGTTTGACCGAAACCCTGCAGACACTGGGAGATACTGTGAGACAGCGGGTTGCGCTCGCTGCTCGCGCAAAGGCTCTGGCAGGAGAGGTGATCTTTTCCTCACGTGCGCTTTCGTTGTCGCCCATAATTGTCGGTGGGCTGCTGTACACGATCAATCCGGTAACGGTCGATCTGCTGATCTATGATCCGACGGGAAACAGGCTGCTGGCTTACGCGGCAGCCTCGGTGATTGTCGGGTCCCTTGTGATACGTTGGATGGTCAGAAGGGAAACAGAACTATGACTTTTGGTCTCGGTTTGGCGGCCCTGGCCATAGCACTTGCGACTGCGACCCTCGTGCTGATGATCCACGAACTACACATTCGTGCCTTGAACCAGCGGGTGTCAAATGCGGTGCTGGGTGTTCCTGGCCGGTCAGCGCCCCTCCAGGACATGACCGGTTGGCTTTCGTCGCTCGGCATGCGGTATCGACGCTTCTACTCTGCGGAAAATCTGGACCAGCTCCGAACCATCGTTCAATCGTCAGGTTTGAATCCTCATCGAGCCTTGTCGATCTGGATCGGTGTCAAAACCATCAGCATGTTCTTGTTCCCGGTCATTGCCTTGTTGGTTGCGCAGATTCTTGGGAAGCCACTCACGGACGTGCTGGTCTTCAGTCTCATTGGCGTGGTGATCGGGATTATGGGGCCGCGGTTGATCCTGTTGGTTCTAAGACGCCGGTTTAATGCCGGCATTCGGCTGGGCACGCCGGATATGATCGACTTGCTGGTTGTCTGCAGCGAAGCGGGAATGGGTCTTGAAAGCGCGCTGGAACGCGTAGCGGAAGAAATGAAACAGACCAATCCCCCCATGGCCCGGGTTTTGTACGGCCTTCTTGATGATCTCCGGATATTGCCAAATCGCAGCGAGGCATTCGAGAAACTGGCATCTACGTCGGAGGGGCTTCGCCGGTTCGGCACCATGGTCAGCCAAAGCCTGCAATACGGAACGCCACTGAGCCAGGCTCTGCGCAGTATCGCTATGGACCTCCGGCGAGAGCGGATTACCGACCTCGAGGAAAGGGCGCACAAGTTGGGTGCCAAGCTGACTATTCCGATGGTGTTGTTCCTGCTTCCAGCCATGTTCGTCATTCTAGGTGGGAGTCCGTTTCTGCACCTCGTCCGTACATTCTCCAGCATCGGTGTGAAGTAGCCATGAGTACCATGACGCTGTCGAAGAATCCGTCTTACGAGTGGGTGATGCAGCTGCTCGGCAGCATGTGGTTCACGTTGCTGGCACTTTGCGTCGCCATCAGAATTGGGTCATTTATCGATCCCTGGCCATCGCTTCTGTCGAGTTTTTGCCTTGCCGTCTTCTACATGCTCCTGGCGGTCTTGATCATGACGAGGTCGCCGGCAAAGGCGCATGCGGATGGGGTGTTGCCTAGGGCAGCTGCGTTCGTCGGCTCCTATTTACCGTGGACGATCTCGTTCTTCGGCAAAACCGAGCAGGCGTTGCCAAACTTGCTGTCCACCGCTTGTGTGCTTGTCGGCATGATCATGATGCTTGTCACCATCCGACATTTGGGGCGGTCGTTCAGCTTGGTGCCACAGGCGCGTTCGGTCGTGCAAACCGGCCCCTATCGATGGATCAAGCATCCGCTCTACTTCGCGGAAGAGATCGTGATTGTGGGCGTGGTGCTGCAGTATCTGACGCCGATTACGGCGCTCGTGCTGGTCCTGCATATCGGCGTTCAAATATGCCGGATTCTCTACGAAGAAGATCTGCTTCGGCGCACCTGCCCGGAGTATTCCAGTTACGAAGCATCGCGTTGGAGATTGGTCCCTTATGTTTGGTGAGCGGCTATGCGTGGTCGAATTGTCATGGATGTCGTTCAAATCGCTCGCGATCGGAGCTGGCGTCGGGACGTGGTAGCTGCCAGTCGAGGCGGGTGCGCGGGCCATACAAAATCTCTCATCGCGGATCAGCGCGGCGCCGTCGCGTTTGAGACAATGTTCGTCTATGCTTTGATGGTGGCGTTTCTGCTGATGCCGCTCGCCGACGTCGCCGCCGCAGGCTTCCGGTTCATCTCCGGGTGGGCGGCGTTGCGTTCCTTCGGGCAATACATCCAGTACAAGAATCCGCCCGATCCGGCTAACCCGGGGACGTGGAGTTCAGGGCTGCAGAAGAACATCGCAGGATACACCATCAGCAACATTCAGGTTTGGTGCGGAAGCAGTGTGTGCTCCTCAGGCAACCTTACTCTGATCCCCAAATACTTCACGTTTTCGACGACCGTCACTTTGGCTCCGATCGTGTGGAGACCGGTGCTGTGTCCAAACTCTTGTACGTACACGCTATCTTACTCAGAGCGCTTCCAGTAGGTGTTCCCATGCGTAATCTGCTCCGTTCCCAACGCGGCTCGGCCGCATTCGCAACAGTCATCGCCCTCGTGCCGCTCATCGGAGCGGTTGCGCTCGGGGCCGAGGCCGGGTCGTGGTACGTCACCAGGCAGCAAGGGCAGAACGCCGCCGATGCAGCGGCCTACGCGGGGGCCTTGCGGCTTTCGTGCGATATTGCTGGTGCGGCGAACTGCGGTACATCAGTGGATTATCAGAGCAGGGTATTCGCGGCGCAGAACGCGTTCTGCAACTCCGGCGACGCCTATTCAGGCTGCGCGACCAGCCTTCCGAGCCGGGTCTCCCGGACTGTGCAGGTCGATATCGGCAACTACAGTGCGGGCTCGTTCACAACGCCGGCTGCGGGCACCGGGAACGCCGTTCGCGTCAGGGTGAGCCAGCAACAGCCGGCCTACTTGGCGGCGGTGCTGGGTGCGACCACTGTCCCCATCCCCGCCCAAGCCATTGCTGAGGTTCAGAAGCCGAGCAAAGTGTGCGGCTTGGCGCTTGGACCTGATCCGAACGGTGGCGGCGCGCTGAAAATTGGCGGTAACGTCACCAACAACGGAACGGGCTGCCCGCTGATGTCGGATGCGAGTGTCCAGTTTGCCAGCACTCCATCTTTCACTGGTTCGGGGTGGGGTGTCTATGGTGCAACGGGCTGCAGTCCAGCCAGCAACTGCGCTAGCCCCGGAGTAACACACAACTACTTCATGCCTCCTGCGATGGATCCACTGCAGGGACTGCAAACTGCGTCGTTCAACAATACCTTCATCAGTACGAATATCACGGGCAATGTTAACCTCGCACAATCAACGTGCCCCGCTTCGGCGCCTGCGGGCACGACCAAATGTTTTCCGATAAGTGCCAACAGCGCTAGTACGGCATACAAAAGCATAAACGTGTCGAACGGAGACTATTACTATTGTTCCTCAACAACCACAGCAAGATACTACTTTAGCGGAAGCATAACCGTTAACGGCGGCGGGGCCTTCGCGTGTAATCCAGGATCGCCTGTGACAGCCTACTTTAAGGCCGGCATAACTGTTAACGGCGGGACCCTAACTCTTGCCGCAGGAACGTACTTCTCTAATGGGGACATAAGTCTTGGCGGGACAGTCACTGGCACGAACGTGACGCTCGTGTTGCTCGGGAATTCAAAATTCACCATCAATGGCGGTACGATTAACCTTTCCGCCCCTACGACGAACAATTTCTCGTCTTCTCTGAACGGCGTTCTGATTGACGATCAATCGACCGGGGCCGTCAACATCAACGGCAACGGCGCAGTTCGGCTTGCGGGAGCGATGTACTTTCCCAAGGCAGACGTGTCGTTCGGCGGGACGGCTCAACCCACCAATTCGACCTGTTCGCAAATGATTGCCAAGTCACTCAACATGACAGGCAGCGCCTACCTGAGCACGGATGCATGTCTTCCGTCGACCATCGCTTACACCCAAGTGGTCGCTTTGGTGCAGTGATGAGAAAGCTCGATCAGCGCGGCATGGCGGCGTTCGAATTGATCCTCGTCTTCATACCGCTTTTAACATTGATGTTCGCCATCTTCGATCTGGCACGCTATGCGATCACCGTGCAGTCATTGCGCACGCTCTCGAGCGCTAGCGCGCGGGCAATGATGATTCAGTGCTACGCGCCCGCCGTGACCGGTCTGACGCAGAGTACATCTCCCTCGAGCTGCACCGGCGACTACCTGTCGACCACGCAGAAGCAGGCTGCTGCCCCCTTCTTGTATAGGAATGGCAGTTCCGCCCCGACAGTCAGCACGACTTCGGGAGCCTCTGCACTGACGGTGACGGCCTCTCAGGCTGGCTTCGCCATGGTGATGCCGATCTGGGGCAGAGCATTGAACGCGCCGAGCGCGTCCACCACAATTCCGTTCTAGCGGTAATAGCCGCGGGAACTCGCCCGCGGTCTCCGCAGCACGATAGTTCCGAGCAGCAGAGAAAGTGGTGCTCGATGGCAACATCGGAAGGTTTTCTCTGCTCTTTGCCGCAGTGCGGTAAGCCTCTCTTCTTGCAACGAGGCAGCATGAAGGATGATGATCTCAGAAATACGCAGTAACGAATTGTAGTGGGACAGATTGTAAACTCTACGACGTCGTGCGCGAGGGAGAGTCGTTAGGACGCCGAGGACGTAGATTTACGGGGACAGCCGCGGCTGGCGGCGAAGGGGACTCGGAATGAGTTGGGGTCGCGTTTCTGGGAAGGAGGGAGCGGGGCTTCCCGCCTTGGGAGTGATGGCTCTTGGCGCCACGCTTGCCCTGTTCAATTCCGTTGATAGTGCCGCGGCCGCAGACCGGCGGGGCTCCTCCGGCGGCGGCGTCTTCGTCAGCGAAATGAACGACGTCCAGCGGGTCAAGGTAGTCGTCAACAAGTCACGCACCTTCAAGGTCGACACCGCGTTTGCGACGATTGTTGCGGGCTCACCTGACATCGTCGACGTGAAGTCGCTGAGCGATCACCTGATCTACGTCCAGGGCAAGCAGACCGGCACCACCAACGTCATTTTGTTCGACAGCTCGATGAAGCAGATCGGGATCCTCGACGTCGAGGTCGTGATCGATACCAGCAATCTGCAGCAGAACATCCGGACCGGAACCGGCATGCAGGGGGTTCGCGTCTCGGCCTCCGAGGGGCAGGTGGTGCTGAGCGGAACGGCTGTCGACGCAGTTGCGGCCGAGCGGGCCATGGCAATCGCCACCAGCACTGTCGCGAAAGGAGGCACTGTCGTCAACGCGATGAGCGTCGCGGCGCCGCAGCAGGTGATGCTGGAAGTGCGCTTTCTCGAGGTCAACCGGGACGCGGGCCGAAACCTCGGCGTCAATCTCTATGCGGCGAATGCCAACGGCACCAACGTTGGGAATACGGGGCTCGGAGCGGCGACGGCAGGTCGACAGCCAATCGGTTCGCCTCCGGGGGCAGGAAGCCTCCCGGTCCTCGGAACATTGGGTACGCTTGTTGGCACTGCGGGCGGTATAGCTCCGGTCCCGTTCGGAAGCTTGTTGACCAGCATCGTTCGGACGTCCAACGGCGGCTCGGTGGACTTGTTGATCTCGGCGTTGGAAACCAAGGGATTGGCTCGCCGGTTAGCCGAGCCGAACTTGACCACGCTTTCCGGCGATGCCGCTCGCTTCCTGGCCGGCGGTGAATTTCCAGTGCCTGTAGCGTCCACGGCCGGTACCGCTGGTCTCGTGCCAACAGTGACGATCGAATTCAAGAAGTTCGGCGTTGAGCTGGCTTTCGTGCCCACCGTTCTCTCGCGCGGCGTGATCAACCTTCGGGTCGAACCTTCGGTCAGCGAGCTTGATTTCTCCAATGCGGTTCAGATTGCGGGGACGATCATTCCGGCGTTGACCCGCCGCGACGCGCGGACCACGGTCGAGCTGCGCGACGGCCAGAGCTTTGCGATCGCCGGCCTGCTCCAGACTCGCAACCGCCAGGACGTTTCGCAATTGCCCTGGATCGGCTCGGTGCCGGTGATCGGAACCTTGTTCAGCAGCAAGTCGTACCAGCAGCAGGAAACGGACCTCGTCATCATCGTGACGCCGCGCCTGGTCGCGCCGGCGGCGCCCGGCCAGCAACTGGCGTCGCCGCTGGACTCCCGCCTTCCGGCCAACGATGTCGACTTCTTCCTCAACGGCCAGATGGAAGTCCGCAAGCGCTACAATGACTACGTCAATTCCGGTGGCGACGTGAAGGGCCCTTACGGCCATATCATCGCTCCTGAGCTCAGGACGCCCGTTCCGCCACCGGCCGCTGCCGACCAACCGGTCGTAAAGACCCTCAACTAGGAGCGAGAGAGATGACCATAAGGTATCTGGTTCTGTTCGCGCCCTTCTTGCTCGGGGGATGTTACGGTCTCGCCGGTCATGACGAGGTGGACCGCTACTTCCAGCGTTCCGATACCATCACGATGACCGCCGGCGATGCCAAGCAGGTCAACGCCGTCACCCATACGATCCATCCATGGCCGCGATACGTCGGCGACCGCAGGATCGCGTACGACGCTCGGCGCGTTGGTCCCGCCGTCACACGTTATGGCGAGACGAAACGCCCCGTAGATCAGCTTCCCGATATGGGACAGCCGACGGAAGCGATGGGCCAGCGGCCTCCCGTCACCCAGAATGTCAACATAGAAGGTTTGCCGCCTGGATCGGCGGCTGGAGTATCGGTGCCAGTCGGCGGCGGAGCACCGGGTAGGTAAGAAGCCAGGGGGCCTTGGCGTTGGATCACTCAACAATGATATTTCAATGAGTCCGATGAGCCGGGCGGGGACAAGATTTATGCGGCGCATCATCTTGATGCTGACCTGTTGCTGGTTGGCGACCGGCCTTGCGGCGTGTGAGACCACGCTGAGAGACGCGGCTATCGTCGCTCCCGTGGAGCCGCCGGGCGGCGACCCCGTGCAGGAACCGACCGACGTCAAATATTATCCTTCGGACGAGCCCGTGCGGCTGGGGCTGGAGCATTTCAATCGTGGCAGTTACGGAATTTCCCAGCGCTACTTCAAGGACGCCGTCGAGAAATCGCCGAAGGACGTGACAGCCTGGGTTGGCCTGGCAGCAAGCTACGATCGGTTGCGTCGGTTCGATCTTGCGGACCAGGCTTACGCCCAAGCGATCAGACTTGGCGGCGAGACAGTCCAGATCCTCAACGATCAGGGCTATTCATTGATGTTGCGGGGCAATTTGAACGGCGCGCGTCGAAAATTTGAGAAGGCTTATGCGCTCGATCCGACCAATCCGGTGATCGCCAATAACCTTGAGCTCCTCAATGGCAGCCGTCGGTTCATCGAAAGGCCGCCGAACAATCAACCCTAGGCGGAACAACTGGCCGCAGTTTGATTTTTATTGAAATTTTGGTCTCGGCTAGTTCGAACCCAGCACGGCGTCTACCCGCCGACTGCCATTTCTGACGATGATGATCACCCCGTTTCGAATTGTAAATCTGGCGCCGAGCAGTTTTGGAATTTTCTCCGTGAGCGGTGATGGCAGCGGGATCATCGCACCATCCACGAAATCGCCGACCTTGATCGCGTCTGCCGGAGCGCCTATCGAGGGAGCCGGCTTGATATACACCTTGATCTGTTGAATCTCCTCGGACGAGAGAGTCAATGCGGCCTGCGTTTCGCCAAGACGATTGCTTCTCTCGATCGCAGCCTTGTCCTTTGCATCCTGCTGCTGTTCAGCCTGACGCCTTGCCTTCTCGGCTTGATCCAGTTGCGCGACCCGCTCCTTGAGCGGTGCAAGCTCGCGATGAAGCGCGACGACCTCCGATTTCAAAGACCTGACCTGGGTGAGGGCGATCGCCGCGCCGACGCATGCGACGATCACGATCAGGCTGATCAGCGCAAGGATGGCGCCCGTCGCTTCCCGGCCCCGGCGTTCGGATCCGGCATCGGAGATGTCTTGCGAAGGACCAGGGCGTATCCGATCTAGCAATGATCGTGCTTTTGCCATAACGGAAGTGAACATGCCTGGTCTCCGAGAGTGCTTCGCTTGATGCGGCGGCTAAGCCGGCAACTTAGGTGGACATTGAGACGGCCCGGAGACCGCCCGATCGCTGCGGGGCCCTGCATTCGACTGGGAGCAGGCGGGCCAGCCGATGTCCTGATGGGACAGTGTACGGCCTGCGGCGATGACGCGAACTCCGGCAACCCGTAAATTTCCCAAGTGTCGGCAACCAGCCGCGCTGGTTGAGTGGCGCCAAGTTGAGTGCCGCATCATGAAAACACCAAAGCCAAAGCAATGGAAGGATCACGAGGTCCAGCAATTGTCCAAGCTAGCCAGGGCAGGAGCTGGCGTATCGAAGATAGCAGCCGAACTGGGCCGCCACACCGGATCAGTGAGGCGAATGGCGCGTACTTTGGGAATGCTGTTGAAGAAGTAGATTTCGAAGAACATGCCTCGCTGAAGCATCTCGGCTTCAAGGTTCGCCTGTATGCGCTCGCCACCGGCGCACGGAGCTATGAAGCCATCTTTCGCTGTGACGGATCTGGCGAGTGTCCTACCTGTTGAGTTGGACCTCTGTTGGACGCTCTCGATCTCGCAGCTCGATAGGGGGCCGAGAGCAGGATCAGGAAAAGTGCCCTGGCTGCTCTGTATCTGGCAGCGGCGCGGCTGTCCTCCCGTCCGGACATCACGGTCGTCCGTTCCCGGGTGCACACGCGCCAGGTCCATGCTCGGCCTCGCCGTTCTAAGGCGATGTCAAAGATTTCGAGTCGGTCAGGCATTGCGTTGCACAAAATTGCGGACAAGTCGAGCATAGCCGAAGCGGCTGATCCTATCCACCTGGGACGGACATACCCTTTTACGCGGGCCGGGCGGAATTTTCGTAGCCCTGGGGTGTTGCGAATTTAATTTTGGCCAAAGCAAAACTGTTTGAAGGCTAAAGGACCGCAGTATAGCATGTGAAAGTCCGCTTTGATGAAAGCTTTGGAAGTGCCGCCTCATTGGCGGGTTCATATTCCCGCAGCATGGCACTTCGTGCTTCCGAGATCACAACATGTCGTCTCCCAGCAAGATTGCGCTCTTCATCGACGGAGCCAATCTCTATGCCACAGCCAAGACGCTCGGCTTCGACATCGATTATAAGCGCCTGCTGGGCGAATTTCAGAGTCGCGGTACGCTTCTGCGCGCATTCTACTACACTGCCACAATCGAGGACCAGGAGTATTCCTCGATACGTCCGCTCATCGACTGGCTTGATTATAACGGCTACACGGTCGTCACCAAGCCGACCAAGGAGTTCATCGACGCCGGCGGCCGGCGCAAGGTCAAGGGCAACATGGACATCGAGCTCGCCGTCAATGCGATGGAGCTCGCCGAGCATATCGACGAGATGGTGCTGTTCTCCGGTGACGGCGACTTCAGGTCCTTGGTCGAGGCGGTGCAGCGGCGCGGCGTGCGGGTCAACGTTATTTCCACGATTGCGAGCCAGCCGCCGATGATCGCCGACGAGCTGCGCCGCCAAGCCGACGTGTTCACCGACCTTACCGAACTCCAAGCTAAGATCGGTCGCAATCCGTCCGAACGCCCAGCTCCACGCGAGCGTGAGTTGCGCTATCGCCCGCGCCAGATCCCCGAGCATCAGACCGTCGCGGGACCGAAGGGAAACGACAGCGTTCTCGAGAGCTGATCCTCTGCGAGGCTGCTGGTTGCAATCCAGAAATTGCTAAGGCTCGGTTGCCAGCGCACTTGCTCGTTCGTCGAGCTCGGTCCGCGGGGATGAGCGTGACGAATAAGCCCAGCATTTGCGCCGGGCTGATCGCCAATATGGTTCGGTTCTCAGCAACGGACCGACTAAAGAAGATTCTTCGTGGCCAGTCGGTTCGGATTCTGACATTGAATGCCTGCTGGCGAGCGTCGCGCATGGTGTTGCTGCCCGATACCTCCGCGGAGTGCGCCGGTCGTGCGGAGCTGCGCAATGACGTTCAAACCAATACATTCGAAATGGATGTGAAATCTGATGCGAAATAGTTCCGCTCGGATGCATCGTCGGAACCGAACGGGTGCCGCCAAAACCACAAATTTGATTATGGCGCATAATCATGTTGCTCCACCGCAAAATAAAAAAATATGCTTGGGGAAAGAAAACACGGGAGGTTGGAGATGGAAGCTGTCCGCCGTTTTCGCGCAATGGCGTCGCTCTGCCGGCAGACCGCCGCGCGTTGTCCCGAGCGGAGCTGGAAGCTGCTCGCAGAAGCAGAGTACTGGGAGCATTTGGCGGCTTCAGCTCCAGCTCACTGAGCTTCGCACCGACCATTTCCGTCGACTCCCGAGTCCGGGTCATTCAGGGGCAGGTAATGTCCAGTAATCGCCTGGCTTGTACCTGTGCCAGTGAACGTCTGCGGACGATTGTGGAGGAGCTTAGAGGGGACTGTCATCGTAGTCGAATGTCCGTCTAACGCGGTGCTAAACTGAGGGCAGGCGCGCGGAACCTTTGTTCGTGTGGCAATTCGGCTATAGCAGCGCCAGGAGTTCGTTGATCGCGCGGCGGCGCGTCAGGGTATGCCAGAGGACGCAGGCGCCGTCGAAAGAGTTTTGAGTACCAAACCAGCGAAGCAAAATCGCAAATAATCGGACATCGAAAACTCCCGGTGTTGCGCCCCCGCCCCCCATGACCCTTCGCGCCGAGATGGGACGCCATGCGGCTCAAATCTGGAGGCACGGTGGTCCATTGTGCTCCTGACGATAGATCCGGGCGCGGATGCAAGCTGGTCGCGCAGTTCACGCTTGTGAAACATAATCCCCGCCGTCAACCGGTCGCGCCCATGCGGCCGCCAGACATCGACCTTTGTCTGCTAGGTGATCCACTGCTGTCTTATTCGTGCTGAGGTGCATCGGCTGTTAAGGGTTGGTTTAGTTCCCGGTATGATCATTGGGGATCACAAGGGACCCGAGCATGCAATTGCACCATGCGAATACCTTGGAAAGGATCGAGACGGTCGCGGATCACGGCAGTGGGGAGGTCGCGACGTGGCCCGTCACTCTCGACCAACTGGATTTCTCGGCCTCCAATCGAAATGAGGTCCTGGCGCGGCTGGCGCCAAACGGTCATTCAAAACGTACTATTTTGCTCCTCATGGTCGCATTGGGTGGGGGCACTGGATTGGGATGGGCGGGCGCTTGGTATGGTCCTGCAACTATCTCGGCTCTCAACCCAATTGCTCAGATAGAAACGGCCTCGCGCCGCATGCCTGACACAAAGTCAGGCGGTAAGGCCGAAAGCGCTCGAAAGATAGCACGAACACCGGCTGCTTCAGGTCAACTCTCCACAGTCAGCGGGAGCTTTGCTCCGAAGCCGCTGGCCAAAGCGTCCAGTGGGACGCAATCGGCGGAAGCTTCGAACCCAGCTTCTTCGGCTGTCGAGGCGGACATGTCTGTGACCGGCTCGGTTGAGCCTGCGAGGCGGTTCCTGTCGGTCCCCGAGACAAGACCAACGACTATTGAGGGTTGGGCAGTCCTTGACGTTCGCGGCGGAACGGCGGTGCTCGAAGGGCCCGATGGGATTCGGATGGCAGCACAGGGCGACGTGGTCCGCGGCATTGGCCGAATAGACTCTATCGTGCGTTGGGGCGACCGCTGGATAGTTGCAACAGCTCGTGGATTGATCTCGACGCCGTAGGCGTGAGGGCTTGCGAGGAAGAGACATGCCACTCGCTCATGCGGCCACCGATCGGCATCAGCTCTCGCGACTCGATTGTCGGAATGGACATTGACGTTCCCAGCAAATCATACGCCGCTTAATCAGCGGCTCCCTCGGAATCGTGAATTTTACGTCGGCGCACGGGCGTGCGTGGACCGCGTAAGAACGGCGGCCTCCGGCGGGCTATCAAGGCACAAGGTCGGAGTTAAGCTGCCCTCCGGTAAAAGAACAGCGCCTCCGCAGTCGTGGGTTTAGCCATGTAGCGCTCTCCCGCTACCAAATTCATCAACAAGATTGGCCGCTTAGGGAATGCGCTCTTTGCGTCGATTTCTCGTACCACGCTAGGACTCGCGCCTCAACTCGTCCACGGATCGGGGCATGGTCGTACCCTCTTCTGTTATTTTTGGATTTCTTTGAGGACGAACTCACTTTTTATGAATCGTTCCACAAAGCGATGGTGCCGAAACAGCTGAGCCTCTGAGCTTCCGGAAATTCTCTCTGACGTCGCGAGACGAACAAGCAGGATCCGAACGCGGCCAGCCGTCAAGCGCGGCCGGTCAAAGGTGAGCTTTTCGAGCCCCGGCGTTAAGCTTGGCGGCACCAGTGTGTATGGGAAACATCGTAGAGGGCAGTGGCAAGGAGTTCGGCGCCGGCTTGAAGTATGCTGGTCTGCACGAAAGCTAACCGTCCAAAATGTGGGTGTGGAGATGACAATCTGGATGCTGCGCTCGCCGAAGTCGCAAAGCATCGGAGACGCGGCGCTGCCTGATGGGAAGGGGTGCGGACGGCCGTAGTAATACAGGTCAAGGATGGAAGAGGCCCACTACGTTCCGTCTCACCATCCTTCGTGATTACCGATCTGGCAGATGAACCGGGGGCCGAGCTTAGAGGGCGGGAGGTCATCGGGCCAGCGATCGACAAATTCTGCCGAGAGCGTCACGTTGTGGCTGCACCGGTTACAGAAAACAAGCAGGTCACACACTCGTGCAGAGTGCATCTGGCCTAGCTTCTTGTTGGGGCCGCATGCCGCCTCGAAGCAGCCGACGGAACACCTCGCGATCATGATTCCCCGGCGGTCCGGCTTCCTGGCGGGCGAGGGTGGGGTCAAACCGGGCAGCCCAAACCTACAGTTCAGCTGCGCTCCAATCTGTCCCTTAGTGCCTGGCCGCTCTCTCAAGGAATTCCAGCATAGAAGGCGCCACGTCGTCGAATTCGACGAAGCGACGGCGCAGCTCATCCGCGATATCCCCGGTCACATCGCGCGACCATCCCTCGCTCGTGTTGAAGGCGACAATGCGAGCTGGACGAATGTAATGGCCTTCGATGAGGTGCCGCAGCAGAGTCGCACGATTGCTACCCTCTTCTGCCGTTTCGGACCAGGCTCGCCCGAGACGGCCGCCGAAGTCCTCGAGCACAATGTAGACGTCGTGGTCAGCCGCACTCTGCGGCACGACCGATGGCGAGTGAACCATGAGAACGCTCTTGGCTAGAGTTCCCTTCAGGACTGAACCTGACCCTAACCGGTCGAAAATGCCACGGCTAAAAAGGATTAGGTTGTAACGGGCTTGTCCGGACCGCCCGCGAGCCGCCGTGCTGCTTCGCCGCCTCTTTCGGCAGGTTCTCCGGACAATCTATCCGGTCCATCAGTTTGGACGCGGCGACGAATTCAGCTAGACGAAGACGGGGGACACGTCTCACTCGTCGATGGGATTTCCCCTAACCCTGCCGCTGTGGGCATTTGCACAAGCCATTCTCGGTCGCCTTCATGGAGGCGAAAAAGTTGGCCCAGCCGGGGCCTCCAGTTGCTCTGGAGCGGCTTTTCCAGCGGCGCTATGCCTCCGGTCAGCTTGGGCAGGTGTTTAAGCCTTTACCTTTCATGAGGGTGCGGAGCTCAAGCGCGGTCTCGGCCACAGCGTCTATTCCATGCCCTCACCGGGATCGAGGTCGAAGTCTTTCGCAGCTTTATAACGAACTACCACGCTATTGATAGGCTTCGTTGTAAAGCTCATCAGTCGGCGAAATTCTAACATTCGATTCGCAATTGCTAGGGCGAGGCGCGTCGCCCTGTGCGCTTTCCTTGAACTACACTTGAGTTAAGCGGATGGGCCGCGGGGAGACGTGAGCCATTATGGAGCCGCCATATAGCGAAACTGTTTGTAGCCTCTGCGGCCGGGGCAGGACCACGCGTAGGGGCCCTGCATGCTGAAATTGGTCTTTTTCACTTCATTTGCGAGCGCGAGTGAACCCGAGCGGCGTGTGGTGGTGTCGCCCGGCCGGTTGCCCGTCACGGCTGTGGCGCGGCGCTCCGGGTGTTCGGTCGGATAATACGGATCTGAACCTTGCGGCAAATTGGCTCCGCTTTCCCCGCGCGTCACTGGCACCTGGAATGGTCGCTGCCCGACGCGGCCATGTCTTTCTTTTGAACAGCACGTCGGCGGCGACATGTGGATAGCATTGACGCCAATTCCGACGGGCGCGCCTCACGATTCCATGCCTATTTATTGAGAGGATATCCGGTCGTGAATCCGCATGTGATCTAAGTGCATACTCACCAGATAAGCTCCTGCGCAGCTGGATAGCGGTTTGGGTTCGCCACTCGCTCGCGGAGCGCAAGAATGTGCGCGCACCTATTTGCCAAGAAGGCCTTCCTGCTTGTCCCACCCAATGGGGATCGAATCCGTCAACTGAGAGATCAAGCCCCGCCGGCTGGAAGCCTGTCAGAATGCCCTCGGTGCGAGGCGGCGGTTTAATCCCGGGCCGAGTTCTGCGGATGGGGAGGTCAGGCCCTGTTTGCAGGGAAAAGCACATTCCAGAACTCGTCGACAAAGGAGGGCGTCGCGAACGTCGGTCTCGCTGATGTCCTTGCGTTTCTTGCGGCGGGCGCCAGGTCTGAAGGATGCCGTTCGGGAAGCACGCGAAGCTGATCCATGACAATCAGCTCGAGTTCGGCAGCCGGTGCGAGCCTGATAGGACTTCCGATTGACCACGCTGATCGCGCTCTGACTAATTAGTAGCGATAAAGCCGTCCTGACTTCCGGGTTTGGGTACGAGACATGGCGGCGCCGTCCGTACCAAACATGAGGCGGTCCATAAGCGCGGGGCCTGAGCGCGCGCGTCACCTGCTTTAGTTCTTAGGCTCACCTTGTGGACGGCCTCACCGATATAGGCTCGATTGTTGAGGAGTGTATACACACGCCCCCGCCGAGGAGGTGGCCGTTTCGATTGCGCTCATCGGCGGCCACGTGACAAAGAAGGTTCCGACCATCTGGTCCGCTACGGTACCGGAGGCGGTTGCGGTACGGCACTTTTCGAAGACGACATGCTCTCGAGCGGCACGGCGCTCGCCGTTATGTTTTGCATCGCTAAGCTTTCTTCCGCTAAGCGCCTTTCGACGAACTGCCGCTCATAGTGGGTCAGGTTGCCCCTGAGCAATCCGCGATAACGATGAATATTGTTGCGGTGTGCTCTCAAGCGCACAAAATGCTCGTCGATCATCTTCATCACCATGCTGAATCGGAGGAATGCACGGCCGGCTTAGCTGCCGGCCGATTCCAAGTTCCGCAGACAGGCAGGATGTCGCCCTACTGCGCCGTTTGAGCTCAACAGTGCTTGATGGACATTGCGGCTTCATCCTTCAGGGGTTCCGGCGGGCACGATGCGCACGGACGGCTCACAGTCCACGCAAGGGGTCATGGGTTATCATCCGCTCGCTCTAACGAGGGCAGCTGACGTCGTTACTCTGTTCGGCCGTCCCTGTGCAGAGCGCTAGATGGAAATTTCGGAGTAGTTCATTGGGTACAGCAAGGCAGCGCAAGGCTTGTTCTCCGTGCCGCCAGACCCTAGCTAGACCCCGGCAAACCAAATCTTCGGCATGCGATCTTTAATTCCAATCAGGGCTCGCTATGAAAGTCGTGAGCCAACAGCGGTGATGCGGGCACGCCCGTGGGATGGGAAGAACATGCGCTTTAGCTTGTTGACGGCACGAACGACCAAACCTAGCCCCAACGGGTTTGTCTGGCGAAAGAAGGCCACTTTCTTCACGTGGCCCTCGACATGCCATTTGGCCTGCGCACCATTTCGAAAAAAGATAACGTCGCCGACGCCGTAACGCTTCGGCGGCATACCCTCACTCTCGAGCACGATCGATCCTTCCTGGATCACGATGGTCTCGTCGACATCGTAATACCAGTTGAACTTGCCATCGGTGCAAGACCAGATGACGGTTGTCGCAGTGCCATCCGCGCTGGTCGCCAGCACGTGCGATCGGGCTTCAGGATTGCCATCGATAATCCAGGATGGCTCGATCGGCGATGGCTTGAGATCCACGTTGCAATGGCCGGTTTCAATAAGGGCAAACCGCATTGGTCACCTCGAAAAGTGTAATGGCGCATGCTTCATGCGCCGTGGTGGCCGCAAATTATCTTAAGGTCCAACATAATCCGACGTTCTGCAAAGAATATAAAGAGACCATTTTGACGCAAGCGACACCACCATGGCCAATTCCTCCCAGCAGCCTCATCCTAATTTGGATGAGCTCGCAAGAAACCCGACCGACGAGATGGCCTTGACTTGTACAGACCGTGATGAACGAGGTGCCAGCTGCCTCGAAGTATTGGCAAATCGTATTGATCTGCGCCACTGGATGCTTGTGAGTGCGTTCATTGTCCAAGCCATCAGGCGGTGTTGCCGGCGTCTACAGTCAGGAGGGTGCCGGTGATGTTCCGACCGCCTTCGCCTAGGAGATACTCGACCATCGACGCGACGTCGTCGACCTCGGGCAGGCGGCGCAACGCGCTGCGTCCCGCGATGCGCCGGCGACCCTCATCGTCCAACGATCTGGTCAGTTCGGTGTCGACAAAGCCGGGTGCGATCGCATTCACGGTAATCCCGAGCTTGCCAACTTCGCGAGCCAGCGAGCGGGTGAAACCGGCGGCGGCCGCCTTTGAGGCGGCATAGACCGACAGGCCGTGGTAACCGGTTGAGGCGATGATGGATGAAATGTTGACTATACGCCCCGCTCCCTCAGCCATCATATGACGAGCCACGTATTTGGTCAGAACGATCGGCGACAGGACATTCAGACGGATCAACGCCTCGATCTCGGAATTGTGCATGTTGGACAGCAGGCCTTCGGTGCCGATCCCGGCATTGTTGATGAGGCCATAGATCGCGCCGAAGGCGTCGCGCAGCTCTTTCACGAACGCGGGAATCCGGTCGATTTGGGCAAGATCGAACGCTCTGAAGTGCAGGCGGTCCGGCCCAGCATCGCTGATGACTCGCGCAAGGCCGTTGCTCTCGCTGCGGGCGATCGCGACCACGTTGTAGTCGCCGGATGAGGCCAGCCTGTTAGCCACTGCAAGGCCGATGCCGCGACTGCCGCCGGTGACGAGGACGTTACGCATCGGTGCGCGCCAGCTTGCCGGCTGCAGTGACGTCCAGCCGCTCGACGAAGCAGACCACGGCAGGCACCTTGTGTGCAGGCAGCGAGTGCTTGCACCGGCTGAGAATCTCCAGGCGGATCGTTTCGCGGCAGGCCGCATCGGTGCCATCGGCGAGGACGACGTCGGCGATGACGATGGCGCCAGTTATCGGGCTCTTGCGCGGTCGCGCGCGCGACATCCGGACGGAGCCATGTTGATTGATAACGGCCTCGACCTCCTCTGGATGGACCTTCAGTCCGCCGATGTTGATGATGCCGCCGCGCCGGCCGACGAAGTGATAGCGTCCGTCGCGCAATTCCACCATGTCACCGGTGTCGACGAAGCCCTCGGCATCCAGAAGCGAAGGCGCGCCGGCACCGATATAGGCGTTCGCGGTGCGGTGGGAGCGTATACGAAGCGATCCCTCGATGATCTTCATCTCGACGCCGTCGCAGTTTCGGCCGATCAGGGCGGCGGGAAAACCTTCATGCCCATCATCGACCGAGAAGCCGACGCCGGCCTCAGTCGAAGCATAGGCATGGCCCACCGATGCTCCCGGAAAGGACCGGGCGAGGCCGTCAAGCACGGCCTGGTCGCTGATTTCCCCGGACAGGCGAATATAATGCGGTGAAAAGTCTGCGGCAGCACCGCTCATCAGGAGCTTACGCCAGTGCGACGGTGTTCCTGAAATGTGGGTGACGCTCCCCGCGCGCAGCCGAGCCACGTGATCCGCGATGGCTTCTCCGGGCTCCGACAGCACCAATGATCCACCGCCGATCACGGCGCGCAGGAAGATCTGCAAGCCGCCGTAGCGACGGATGTCATAGAACGTCGCCCAGGTCACGTTCCGGTGCCGCGCGGGCCCATCGGCGACAACGGCACCGGCCAGCCCGTCGAGCGTATGGGCGACGATCTTCGGCAGCCCGGACGTGCCAGAGGTCAGCATCAGCCATTCGGTTGCGCGTTCAGTCTTCCAGACCGTGCCCGGCCGTTCGGGTAGGCAGGCGCCGATGACCACGTACGTGCCAGCATCGCATCCGGGCAGGGGTCGATCGGTGACGATGGTGTCGACCTCGGCTTGCGCAAGCAACGCCTGGATATGATCTGAATGCAAGTCGGGCGGGCACAGAAGCATGCGGCGGACGACGCCGTCGAGCTGGATCATCACGAGCGCGGACAACAGCTGGCTCGACGTCGCAAGCAGCACCGAGCAGCCGGACAAGTCGCGAGATTCACCGGTGAGAGAGCTGTGCCCGAGAATGTCGGTGAGCGAGACGACGTGCCGAGCATCGGAGATCGTGCGGCCCTTCAGCTCCGGGCCGAGATAGTCGCGCAGTGCCAAGACCTCAGGCTGGGACATTCTCATAAGCCCGGACGAATTCGCCGACGGTCGATGGGAAGGCAGCGTCCTCCGCGACGGTGAACGGGTCGCTGCCGAGATCGTCCTCCAGTCGCGCAACCAGGATAGCGAACGCGAGCGAATCGAACCCGGTGTCGTGCAGAGCGAGATCGTCGTGGAGCGGCGGAAGCGTGACGTTCTGTTCATTTGCGATCTGCTGCATCGCCTTGAAAATTCTGGACCTTGCCGACATGCACACTCTCCTTTTCAAAAAATGGCTTCTTGAGCCGATTAGATCCTGGTTTCATTCCCTACGAGGCGCGCGTGGAGGGTCTGGTCGATCTCGTGATAATTTCCGCTCGCTGCATCGCGTAAAAACAGCCGATCCCCCACAACGGCAGGATCGAAGCCCTCGCGGATCAGCCGCTGCTTCTGCTGCTTGAAAGTGTCGGTAGCGTCAAGCGCCTCGCAATATCTGACGAAAACGGGAATGGCATAGACGGGGAGCTGGCGAGCCAAATGTTCCGCGAACGTCGCGATGTCAAAATCTGGATCTACCACTAAAGCCGCCATGCCCGCGCGACCATCGGCACCGGGTACGGTGACCCCGTATGTCGAGGAGTCAACAACGCCGGGGCATTCCCTGATCGCGTCGTTGACCTCACTGGTCGCGACGTTCTCGCCCTTCCAACGGAAGGTGTCGCCGACCCGGTCGACGAAATGAAAGTAGCCCTGCACGTCGCGAAGCATCAGATCTCCGGTCCGAAACCAGACGTCGCCTTTCGCAAAGACGTCGCGCAGGATCTTCTTCGCGGTCTCAGTCGGATCTGTATAGCCTTCGAAATGTCCGCCGCCCCGGTCTGCGGTGCCGATGCGCCCGATCGCCTCGCCAGCCTCACCATGGTTGCAAGCGATGCAGAGTCCGCCGTCGCCGCGGACCGGGCCGCCGTGCTCCGGATCGACTTTCATGATTGCGGCGGGAAAGCGATGCGCTAGCAGCGGCGGAATTCGGCCGATCGCGCCGGGTTTCCCTTCGACGTTGAACAGCGAGAAGTTGCCTTCAGTGGCGGCATAGAACTCGAGAATCTGCGGAATTGCGAACCGCCTCGTGAACGCCTCCCAGATGTCGCTGCGCAATCCGTTGCCAACGGCCAGTCGCAGCCGGTGTACGGCCTCTAGCCCGGACACCGGCGCGTTTAGAAGGTAGCGGCACAGTTCGCCGATATATTGGACGATGGTGCAGTCGAAATACATGATGTCGTCCCAGAAGTCTTCTGCGGAGAATTTCTCCGCGATCACGACCGAGCCACCGGCGCGAAGCATGCTGCAAGGCGCAACGACACCGCCCACGGAATGATGAAGGGGCAAGCAGTCGTAAAGGCGGTCGTCGACGGAAGCGTCCATCAGCCCGGCAAACCATCCGCCCCAGCTGAGGATCCGGCGGTGACTGACGTTCGCGGCCTTCGGCAACCCCGTTGTTCCTGACGTGTAGATGAGCAGAGCGCGGCCATCGATCGTGACGTCACCTCGCTCGACGGAAGACAGCGGGCGCGGATCTGCGTCAGCGAGCGCCGCGCCAAGATCGGCGCCAGCGCCTCCATGACCCAGTCTCCAGATTTGCGGTATGCGATCCAAGTGCGGACGAGCGGCTTCAAACCTATCCACACAATCGGCTGCAAGAATGATGTGGTCGGCACGTGCAAGGTTGATGCAAAAAGCGAGCGACTGGCCAACCAGCCTTGTGTTGATTAGCGCCACGGTGCCGCCAACGCTGCTGATGCCGAGCCAGCAGGCCAGATAGTCAGGTCGGTTCGGCATAAGTAGGCAGACGGTGCGACCAGAACCGACGCCGAGATCTCGTGCCCAACACGCATATCGGTTGATTCGTGAGCTGAGCTCCTTGTAGGTGTAGGATTCGCGATCCGAGAGCAATGCAGGGCGGTCGGGCTGCTGGCTCGCCCATTCTTCCACAACATCGGCGAACAGTCGTAGTGGCTCGGCCTCAATCCGCGAGGTGAGTTCAATGGCCTTCAGCCAGGCCTTGGCGACAGAGGGGCCGTGCCGCGGCCCGCAGCTTGCGGCGGCCCGCTCAATCACGCCTGCTTTCATATCTGACCTTGCAAATGATTTCATTCGAGTTTCTGCCGACGATCGTAGCCGGACAAGCTGCGGCTCAATGCGTCAATTCAATGCTTCAATTCCTATCGCGGCCTGGCGCCGAGTTGATTGAGAATCAATATTTCCAGCGTCTTGACCGATTGGAAGTTTTCGGGCGTGATTTCGGGCTGAGGAAGGGTAAGATCGAATTCGGCCTCGACCTTGAGCATTAGGGTGACCATGTCCATCGAGCCGAGTCCAATATCCACCAACCGCGACTCCGGATAGACGGCCGCGATGATCGCGTTCTCCTTAAGGACGCGTTTGACGACCGAAAGAACACGGTCCTGAACTGTGCCGGTAAACTGTTGCATTTCAACTCCATCACGCGACGTGGCGGATCATGATCGATGTGAGGCTAACTGAGTGAAGTGCGGGTCAGTAGCTCTACTTCGGGGGTACTCCGCCTGAGAGCACGTCCTCGGTCACATCCACCTTTGCTCCGCCCATGCCTCAACTGACGTCGATTAGATTGCCTTCGCCGAATTGATGTGGTCCGGGGTTGGCCGACCACCAAACTGGAGGCGGGCATGAATGTGCAGGAAGTCCGGTTCCGCAGCTTGGCTGCGGAACGCAGCCGAGCCGTATCATCTCGCGACAGCACTTCGTTCCCCCAGCGAGCGGCCATCGTCGTGGAGGCTGCGGCGATGGAGGCAGAAGAGGTCGACCGTGAGGCGCGTTTCCCACGAAAGGCCATCGAAGCAGCACGGAAGGAGAGACTTCTGGGCGCCCAGATTCCGATCGAGTTCGGCGGCGACGGCGCTTCGATCTCCGAGGTGGCTGACATGTGCTACGCGCTCGGCCGCGCCTGCAGCTCCACCGGAATGATCTTCGCGATGCACCAGACCAAGATCGCGTGTCTGGTTCGCCACGGAGTAGGCAGCCGCTGGCACGAAAGCCTTATGCGCCGCGTAGCGGCCGAACAGCTGTTGCTGGCGTCGTCCACGACGGAGGGACAGAACGGTGGAAACATTCGCTTCAGTTCGGCCGCGGTGGAGCGCGAAGGCGCCGAGATCTCGCTGGTGCGGGACGCGACTGTTATTTCCTACGGCGCGGAGGCTGACGGCATCGTCACCATCGCCCGCCGCTCAGACGACGCAGCCGGATCCGACCAAGTGCTGCTGGCGATTACCCGGGAGGACTACACGTTGGAGCCCACGCTCGCATGGGAAACGCTCGGCATGCGTGGGACCTGCAGCGCGGGCTTCAAGCTGAACTTCAAGGGCTCTTCGGAGCAGATATTCCCGGTTGCGTACGACAAGGTACATGCGCAGACGATGACGCCCGTCGCTCATTTGTGCTGGTCGTCGGTTTGGGCCGGAATCGCGGCCGCAGCGGTCGACCGTTCGCAACTCTTCATCCGCAACGCCGCCCGCGCGGCCGGAGGTAACATGCCTCCCGGCGCAGCGCATTTCACCTCGGCCAGAATGACGCTGACGAAACTGCGCGCCCTGATCGCGGCGAACCTCGACTCCTATGCGGCGCGCGAACTCGATGAGCGCGAGCTCTCGTCTCTCGACTTTCAGTCCTCGATCAACCTTCTCAAGGTGGAGGCTTCCGAGCTCGCGGTCTCGGCCGTCATGCACGCGATGCGCGCCTGCGGCCTCTCCGGCTATCGCAACGATACCAATGTCAGCGTCGGTCGTCACCTCCGCGATGTCCTTTCGGCTCCGATCATGATCAACAACGACCGCATCCTCGGCAGTATGGGTGCCGCCACGCTGATGAGCGCAGTCCCGCTCTCGCTTCACGATTGATTTGTGATTTCTCGAACAAAGGGGCTAGATGTGAACGTCGCCATGTTTGCCGCACCGGCTGAATCCACTCCGCTTCTGCCCGATCCGCTGGATCATTTGGCCAGCGTGCTGTTCCATGAGATGGGTTCGCCAGGAGTGTATGGCCGCACTGCGCTGTATGAAGACGTCGTGGAGAGGCTCGCTGCGCTGATCTCGCTGCATCGTGAGCCGGGCACCGAGGTCATGCGCTTCCCTCCAGTCATGAGCCGCGCGCAGCTCGAGCGGTCGGGTTATCTGAAGAGCTTTCCGAATCTCCTTGGCTGTGTCTGCGGCTTGCATGGTACGGAAGCCGAAATTGACGCGGCGGTCAGCCGGCATTCCGGAGACTGGACCCTATCGCTTTCGCCGGGCGACCTCGTGCTGTCGCCGGCCGCCTGCTATCCGGTCTACCCGATCGCCGCAAGCCGCGGTCCCGTGCCAGCCGGCGGCTGGTGCTTCGATGTGGCTGCCGATTGTTTCCGTCGCGAGCCCTCGCGCCATCTTGATCGGCTGCAGTCCTTTAGGATGCGCGAATATGTCTGCATTGGCAGCTCCAAGCAGGTTTCTGCGTTCCGGGAGCGCTGGATTTTGCGTGCCCAGGAAATTGCCCGCGATCTCGGGCTGAGCTTCAAGGTTGACTACGCCAGCGACCCGTTCTTCGGCCGGGTCGGCCAGATGATGGCGGTGAGCCAGAAGCAGCAATCGCTGAAATTCGAGCTATTGGTGCCTCTACGCTCCCAGGAGCAGCCGACTGCTTGCATGAGCTTCAACTACCATCGTGATCACTTCGGCACCACTTGGGGCATCGCCGATGCATCTGGCGAGCCGGCCCATACCGCCTGCGTGGCCTTTGGAATGGATCGTCTCGCCGTCGCTATGTTCCACACCCACGGCGAGGACGTTACCAGGTGGCCGGCGGCGGTGCGGGAGCTGCTCCGCTTCTCGCGGACCGAAAAGGCGACGACGTCTGCATTCGAGGTACTTTGATGCGCCTTGGAAACCCAGAGGTCGGCCGGGACCGAAGAGCCGGAGGGCCAGCCTCCATGAAAAGAGAGACTCTTGCCATCCACGGTGGCTATGACATCGAGCCAACCACGAAGTCGGTCGCAGTTCCGATCTACCAGACCGCCTCGTACGCCTTCGACAGCGCAGACCACGGAGCCGCGCTCTTCAACCTCGAAGTGGATGGCTTCCGCTACACCCGGATCGGCAATCCGACTAACGCGGTGTTGGAGAGGCGCGTCGCCGCCATGGAAGGAGGGATCGAGGCGCTCAGCGTGGCGTGTGGTCAGGCCGCGATGAATTATGCGATGGTCAACATTGCGGAGATGGGCAGCAACATCGTTTCGGTCCCGCAGCTATACGGCACGACGCATACGCTTTTTGCGCACATCCTGCCCAGGCAGGGCATCACGGTTCGGTTCGCGGAGGACGACCAGCCGGCGAGCATTGAGAGACTGATCGACGACAACACGCGTGCGGTGTTCTGCGAGAGCGTCGGAAATCCGGCGGGAAACGTCTGTGACATCGAAGCAATCGCCGAGGTCGCCCACACTCACGGCGTGCCGCTTATCGTAGACAACACGGTGCCTACCCCGATTCTGCTCAGACCGATCGAGTACGGCGCGGACATCGTGGTGGCGTCGCTGACGAAGTTCATGGGTGGGCACGGCACCACGCTTGGTGGCATCATCGTCGATGGGGGCAGGTTCCCATGGAAGGACCATCCCCGGCGCTTTCCGATGATGAACGAGCCCGAGGAATCGTACCACGGGCTGGTCTTTGCCCAGCGCTACGGGGCCGCTGCCTACATCGCGCGCTGCCGCGCCGTCTCTCAGAGAACCACCGGTTCGATTCTGGCGCCGTTGAATGCCTTTCTGCTGCTCCAGGGCATCGAAACTGTTGCGGTGAGGATTGATCGACATGTCCAGAACGCCGAGAAGGTGGCGCGGTTTTTGCGCGACGACCGTCGCGTCGAATGGGTGAACTATGCGGGCTTCACCGACAGTCCTTACCACGCGCAGACGCAGAAATATCTGGGCGGGCGCGCGTGTTCTTTGCTGACCTTCGGCGTGGCCGGGGGGTTTGAAGCTGGCAAGCGATTCTATGACGCGCTGGGCCTGGTCAAGCGGCTGGTCAACATCGGCGACGCGAAGTCACTCGCCTGCCACCCTGCATCGACCACCCACCGGCAAATGTCGCCGGCAGAGCAGCAGAAGGCGGGGGTAACTCCTGAGATGATCAGGCTGAGCGTCGGGATCGAACACGTGGAGGACATCGTCGCCGACCTCGATCAGGCGCTCCAGGCTGCAGAATGAGTCCATGTAAGCGTTGAAAGCATTCCTATGCCCATTTTGGTCGATATAGACGCCTACGAGCACCACCTGTTCTCGAGAGCGCTCGGCAGAGGCGCGGCCGCAAAGGCGTCAATGGGAACTCGGATCGAGTGCCTCGATATCGGGCTGGTCAACAACATGCCCGATGCCGCATTGATGGCAACGGAACGCCAGCTGTTCGATCTGCTCGAGGCGGCGGCTGGAAAGCTGGTGGTCAGGATGCATTTCTACACGATGCAGACCACACCGCGCTCCGATTGGGGGCGCGACTACGTGCGTCGCTACTATCGCAGCACGGACGACCTCCTGATGGGGAGCCTCGACGGTATCATCGTGACGGGTGCCGAGCCAAAGGCTCCCCACCTGACGGAAGAGCCATACTGGACGAGCATTGTTCAAGTGATGGACTGGGCCGCGGAGAATACGACCTCTTCGGTGTATTCCTGTCTCGCGGTCCATGGGGCTGTGATGCACATTGATGGCGTGGAACGCCATAAGCTTGCCGCGAAGTGCATTGGTGTTTTTGCTCAAACGAAGGTGAGCGATCACCCCTTGATGCACGATGTTCCAGCGACATTCAGAACACCGCACGCCCGATGGAACGAGGTGAAGGAAAGGTCTCTAGCGGACTGCGGATATTCCGTTCTCACCAAATCTGTGGAGGCCGGCGTCGACTGCTTCGTCAAGCAGCAGAAGAAGAGTCTCTTCGTCCATTTCCAGGGCCATCCGGAATATGACACGCAGAGTCTGTTAGGCGAATTCAGAAGGGACATAGGTCGCTTTCTCCGAGGGGAAAGTGAGGTCTGCCCGACGATACCAAAAAGCTATTTTGATGCAGCGGCGGAAGCGACGCTGGTGGACTACCGGCGAAAGGCCGTTTCGAACAGGTGTCCGGAGCTTTTCTCCTGTTTCCCGGCCGATCAATTGACGAAAGGCCTGAGAAACGTCTGGCATCCGTCAGCCAGGCGCGTCTATCGCAACTGGCTGCTGTACATGGCATCTCGGCGAGCCGCTCGCTCAAGGCCGTTGGCCCTCAATGAAAGCTCTCGAAAAAAGGCGGGTTGGGCAACAGCGTAAACCACGCGCTCACGCACCTTGGCGAGCCAGAAGAGGCGCGAGAAGATGGCCCTTCCACCACCAAAATTTCGGCCCACCATCACGTCCACAAGCTCGTCGGCACCCGATTGGATACTCGCCGAGCCAGACTACACTCGCGATCCGCTAGTCGGGTTCGTGCCTGTCGATCCGGCAACGAAGAAGCGGGACCGGATCTTGGGAAGGAGTTCAGATCATGATCCGGTGCCGCGAAATTGAACCAACTGATCTTGATGCCGTAGCCAATCTCTTGGCGCACGGTTTTGCGCGTCGCCCGCGCTACTACTGGATGAATGGGCTCCGGCGCATGTCCGTGCGTGACGTGCCCCAGGGCTTTCCGCGCTTCGGCTACATGCTGGACTATGCGGGGATGCCCGTCGGCGTTCTGCTGTTGATCTACACCGCGCGGGAAGATGGTTGCGGAACCTCGATCCGTTGCAATCTCTCAAGCTGGTATGTGGATCCGGCCTACCGCAACTACGCGTCGATGCTGACCAGCGTTGCGCAGCGCCACAAGCAGGTGACTTATATCAACATCAGCCCGGCGCACTGGACCTGGCGGACAATCGAAGCGCAGGGATTCCATGCCTATTGCGGCGGAGTGTTCTTCTCCTTTCCGGCGCTGTCTTCGTTGGCGAAGAGCATGCGTGTCGAGATCGTTCCGCAGGACGTGAAGGCGATCGACGGTTTGTCTGAAGCCGACGTCGTGCTGCTTGCGCGCCACGCTTCTTGCGGCTGCCTCAGCGTGGTGTGCCGCGCGGGCGACGGGCGCGTTTATCCGTTCGTCCTGCTGCCGATGCGCATACGCGGGGTCCGCGTACCGGCGATGCGCCTGATTTACTGCCACGACGTAGCTGATTATGTCGCTTGCGCCAACGCGATCGGACGCTTCCTGCTCTGGCGTGGCCGGATCATGATCGCTCTCGATGCCAACGGCAGCATGAATGATCTGGTGGGCTTCTATCGGGGACATCGCGGCCGTAAATACTTCAAGGGCCCGCACCGTCCCCGGCTTGCAGATCTATCGGACAGCGAGCTGGTGATCTACGGACCGTAACTCAGGAGGAGCGTCATGACTGCCGCCAGCAGATCCGTTAGCTATTCGCGCACATGGACGTTCTTCCAAGGCCAGTGGCACGAGGGCAATATTCCGATCATGGGCCCGCGCACCCATGGGCTGTGGCTCGGTTCTACCGTATTCGATGGCGCGCGCGCCTTCGAGGGCGTCACCCCCGATCTTGAGCTCCATAGCGCTCGCGTCAATCAATCCGCGATCAACTTCGGGCTCAAGCCAATCGTTGGCCTCGAAACCTGGCTGGGTCTGGCTCGCGAAGGCATCAAGCGCTTTCCACCCAATGCCGAGCTCTATATCCGCCCGATGTATTGGCCCCAGAATGGTGTGGGCGGTGGCGTGCTGTTCGATCCGGAAACAATGGATTGGTGCCTTTGCGTTTACGACGCGCCGTTGCCCAAGCCTGTCGGCAACGCAATCACGCTGTCGCCGTTCCGCCGACCAAGTTCCGAAAGCGCGCCGGTCGATGCCAAGGCCGCCTGTCTTTACCCGAACTGTTCGCGCGCGCTGAGCGAGGCCGCGTCACGCGGCTTTCAGAATTGCTTGATGCTGGACATGCTTGGCAACGTTGCGGAACTTGGCAATGCCAATGTATTCATGGCGAAGGATGGGGCGGTCTACACGCCGGCGGCAAACGGTACCTTCCTAAACGGAATTACCAGGCAGAGGGTGATCGGGCTCTTGCGCGATAGTGGCACCACCGTAGTGGAAGCCACGCTGCGCTATGCCGACTTCCTTGCCGCAGACGAGATCTTCTCAAGCGGCAATTTTGCCAAGGTTTTGCCGGTGATCCGAATCGATGATCGACCTCTCACGCCGGGGCCATTCTACACGCGTGCGCGGAAGCTGTATTGGGATTTCGCGCACGCAGCCGCGCTCGCAGCGTGATGATGGTCTTCAAACCCGGACGTGTGCTTACCTTTCGAGTTACCGATCTAATCTTTGAATTGGTCTCATCGCGTGTGGGTTCGACCACGAAGATGGCTACGAAGGCTTGGTCATCGCAACGGTCCGATGTCCTGCGGGAACGCGCGATCTCTTGCTACAGGTCGAGCTGGTAACCCGGTAGCATCGGCCCTCGTGGGAACAGGGGCCTTCGCGTGTTGCGCGCACGGCATCACCCGGAAGGGGTAGGCGCCGCTCCTCCATGCGAGGAATAGTATGCCCAGGCGAAGTGTACGAAGCTGCGTAATGGGCCGGGAAGAGGACGATGCCATCATGAGACAGCTGAGGCTACAAGGGGCGTGGAACGCAAGGTCTGGCTTGTTCCCGCTGCTTTTGCTGCCGGCCTTGGGCTTGCTGCTCGTGGCGGTTCAGCCCGCCCGCGTGGAGGCGCAAACGCAGCCGGCTCCGCGTCAATTGCGACGTGAGGCACCGCCACAAAAACCGCAGGTGACGATGAATGCCTGGACGATTGGCCTCGCCGGAGGTCTGCTTGAAGGCGCGCCAATCCGTCTAGCGGCTGAAATCGCCCGCGTCGTGGACGATGGCGAGAAGCTGCACGTGTTGCCAATCGTCACGCGTGGGCCGACGGAGAACGTGAATTCACTGCTCTATTTGCGTGGCGTCGATGTCGCCATCGTCAATTCCGACTCGCTTGACGAGTACAAAAGCCAAGTGCCCGATATCCAACAAAGGCTGGCCTACGTTCTGAACCTTTTCCCGTCCGAGCTGCATATCTTCGTTCGTCCCGAAATTCGGAGCCTGGGCGACCTCGTAGGCAAGAGGGTGAACTTCAATACCATGGGCACTGCCGCAGCCTACTCGGGACCCTTGATTTTCAGTCGTCTTGGCCTCGACGTGCAGAAGACATTCATCCCTCATCAGATCGCGCTCGAGCAGATGCGCCAAGGCGAAGTAGCCGCAGTTGTCTTCATAACGTCGAAGCCTGTGGATGCTTTCGTGCGCGGCCGGTGGGAACCGGGTTTCAAGTTCTTGCCGGTCCCCTACGATAGCAGATTCGAGGACTACTATCTTCCCGCAGCGCTCGATGCCACAGAATATCCCAATCTGATCAAGCAAGGCGAACGAGTGACGACGATTGCAGTGCCGACTGCTCTCGTCGCTTTCAACTTCCCGGCTAAATCGAACCGGTTTGAGCGCGTGGCGCGTTTCGTGGACTATCTGTTCTCGCGGATTGAGCGGCTGCAGCAGCCAGGCTTCGACCAGAAGTGGAGATCGATCAATCTCGGCTCGACCGTTCCGGGCCTCGGCCGCTTCCTTGCGGCGCAGGCATGGCTGGATCGTGAGCCGCGCGCCACGCGTCCATCGCAATGAGACGCGTGCCCGTCCACTTCGTGGCTGGGATCACGCTGGCAAGCAGCATCGCTTTGGCGCAAGAAGGAGAGCATCCGCCGGCCCAGCTTCGCGAATGTTCCGCGACGGAGCGCGCCCAAGGCCTGGAATGCCCCGAGAAGGCGCCGCGGACCGCCGCGCACGGTCAGGCTAGCAAGAACAACTGGATCATCAGCCTGACGACCTCGCCGGTCGACTATTCACCAGTTGCTACTGCCACGACATCGTCACGCGATGGTACTTCCGAGTCGGGAATGAAGCTTTCAATTCGTTGCCGCGCAGGACGGAACGAACTGGTAGTCACGGGACCCAGCGTTCCCGGTCGCGGTGACGATTATGCGATTCACTACCGCGTCAACGAGGACCAAACGCTACAGAGCCCGGCTGCCGTTCCGGCCTTTGGAGCCGGCATTGCGTTCGGAGGCGACGTTGTAGGCCTGCTGCGGTCTCTTCCCGACAATGGAAGCCTCTCTATTCACCTCGCACCCCGGACCGGCCCAGCGCTGGATGCGGTGTTCTTGCTGAGTGGATTGGAAGTGGTGCGCGCGAAGTTGGCCCCGGTGTGCAGGTGGCCACATCCGGCAGCAAAACCCAACGGGTGAGGAGTCAATGACATGTGTTCAATGGGAGAAGCGCTATGAGCATGTTTCAACATTTTGCCAAGGCAACCACCATAGGAGCCGCAATGGCCCTGTTTGGCGCGTCATTCGCTGTGGCGGAGCAGGGCGGACGGTATTGGGAGCCGGGAACGGTGAATTCCGCTACGGATCGACCGCGCGTTGCAGCAAAGCCTGTCGCCCGGCATAAAGCCACCACACAGATGCATCATTTGATTTTGCAGGTGAACACGAACGATGTCGCCGCCATGAATCTGGCGCTCAACAACGCCACGAACGTTGCGCAATACTATAAGGATCTCGGCGAAAAGGTAAAAATCGAGGTGGTCACGTTCGGGCCCGGCCTCCACATGCTGCGGGAAGACACCTCGCCGGTTAAGGCCCGTATCGAAGAGATGGCGTTGAGTGCACCGGAGGTATCGTTCAAGGCCTGCGGCAATACTCAAGAAAGAATGCATAAAGCCGAGAGCAAGGATATCCCAATTATTCGTCAGGCAGAGGTGGTGAAGTCAGGCGTCGTGCGCGTGATGGAGTTGCAGGAGCGGGGCTGGTCCTATGTAAAGCCGTGAGCGAGGCGCCCGATCCTGACATCGATCTCAGTGCCCGACGATGGCGATTGGCTGCGCTTCGCTGGATCTAGTTCTCCGGCGGAGCTAACCGACGTATGTCTCACCAGCAGGCGCGGGTACTCCGGAGCCTAACCCGAAAGGGCGGCCGGGTCCTCCATGCGGAGTATAGGATTCGCGAAAGGTTCACCGCATAATGGCGCACCTGAACAGTCCGTATTGCGCTGTGACGGGTGATTGCAAATGGATCGCGCGATTATACTCAGTGACGAGGTGAGTACGGCCTGCGCTATCGCGGGCTCGTCGCGCGAGGAGTCAGACCAGACGCCGCTTGCGGTGACGACAATAAGGCGCTTGCCCGCCGCCGGAAGATCCGCGCTCCGGTTGATCGTCGCTGCCATGCTCGCGACGACATGGACGTCGGACTCCCAGGCTTCTCCCGATTTGACGCGACCCTTGGCGGATGCGCAGCACGCGAGGGCTGTCCGCAATCGTCTTTCAGGTGATGGCGATGTCCAAGCCTTGCCGCCACGCCGCGGCGGTAGCGATGCCTTGTTGCGCGTTGTGCAAGCGACGCCGAGTGATATGGGACAGTCTCTGAGACCGGAACGCCACTGGGCGGAGGCGATGTCCTGCGAACTTACCAATGCAAGGAGCGATATTCAGTTACTGCAACGTCTCGAGCTGGAACGCGATCGGGCCGAATGGCTGGGGAAGGGTCTTGCCGCTGCGCGGCGCGATGTCGACATCCAGACTGCGCTGAAGGCCGAGGCGGTCGAAGAAGCTGCTCGGTTGAAACAGACGTTGCAGAGTGGTGCGGCAGAGCTGCAGAGGTCCCTGCAGCAGGAGCGCGAAAGGGCGGAGCGGCTTGAGCAGGATCTCGCGACGACGCGGCGCGATGTCGAGACCAAAATTGCCTTGGCGGCAAAGGCAGACGAAGCTTCCCGGCCGACAGGAGCGGAAGGGACTGGCGGTACGGAGCGACAGACGTCGCTGCAAAAGGAGCGCGAGCGGTCGGCGCAGCTGGAGCAGGACCTTGCGGCAGCGCGACTTGATGTTGCGGCCCAGACTGCACTTGCTGCAAAGGCTGGGCAGGAAGCCGCCCGGCTGAAACAGGTAGGAGAGGGCGACGCGCAGAAAGTGCAGAAGTCCTTGCAACAGGAGCGCGAGCGGTCGGCGCGGCTGGAGCAAGAACTTGCGGCAGCGCGGCTTGATGTTGCCGCCCAGGCGGCACTTGCTGCAAAGACGGCGGAGGAAGCTGCCCGACTGAAACAAGGGGGAGAGGACGATGCGGCGAAGTTGCAGAAGTCCTTGCAACAGGAGCGTGAGCGATCGGCGCGATTGGAGCAGGATTTGGCAGCGGCTTGGCGTGATGTCGAGACCCATACCTCGCTGGCTACGAAAGCAGGCGAGGTGGCATTCCGACTGAAAGCGGCGGAGAGGAGCGGTGCGACAGAGCTGCAACAGGAGCGCGAACGATCCGCACGGCTGGAACAGGAACTCGCCGCCGCGCGGCGCGCTGTCGAGACCCAAACCGCGCTAGCGGCAAAGGCAACGGAGGAAGTGTTGCGGCACAAGCAGGCAGCCGAAGCCGGTACGGCCGAGCTGAGCCAGTCGCTTCCAACGCTAGATGCGCAGGCCCAAAGCCTCTCCTTGTCGCGGAGCGCGATCTATGCGTATGAGGCTCAGGTTCGCAAAGCCGAAGATCAAGCGGCGGAGCTCAGACAGATCGCCGCAAATGGCGCGCCGTCCGCTGGCGAAACCGCGCAGGAGACGCGCGACCGCCGTCTGGAGCGGGATCTCGCGCTTGTGCCGGGCGCTGTGGCCAATGTCGTGACGACTGGCTCGGCGACGCGTGATAGGTCCGCCGAGATGGCTGCTACGGAGCGGACAGCAGAGACGCCAGCCCGCGCGAATAGTCAGCTCAACGCGGAGCGGGCCGACGAGGCGACACTGTTGGGCGCGCGCGCGAGCGCGCTGCTCCGGCAGGGCGATATCGGCGCGGCTCGACTGATCCTCGAGCGGGCTGTCGAGATGGGGAGCGCCCAGGCAAGCTTCGCGCTGGCAGAAACTTACGATCCGTTGACCCTTGCGAAATGGGGAACTTTCGGCACGCGGGGCGATACCAGAAAGGCTCAAGACCTCTATGCCAAGGCGGATGCCGCAGGAGTCGAAGAGGCGAAAGCGCGGCTAGAGTCGCTACGACGCTAATGCGCTATCATCTCCACGCCCAGCATCCCCAATGACCTTCCTCGTTGCAGAGCGGGCAGCGATTTGGCTGCCAGCAGTGCCTACCGATGGGGCTCCCGCTTGGGCTAGCGCTCTCGCAGGGACTCCTGCCTGTACCGTGCCAGCGGCGAGAGCAGATAGCTGATGATCCTGCGTTCGCCGGTCTTGATTTCGACCGTTACCGCCATACCAGGACCTAGCTTGACGAGCTTGTCCTCCACCTGCATGTGCGTACGATCGACCGAGACGCGCGCGGCATATTCCAGCTCCTGACCTTTCGGCTCACTGCTGCTCTGTGCTGCACTCGAATTGCGGTCATTCGAGCCGGCCTGCGGCCTATCGCGCGTGATGGCATCCGTCGACACGCTGAGCACGTCTCCATGAAGGAGCCCGTAGCGCGTGAAGTTGAACGTATCGACCTTAATCTCCGCTTTCTGTCCCGGATGAACGAACCCGATGTCGCGGTTGGAGAGCATCGCCTCGATCTCAAGCTGGCTCTCGCTCGGGACCACCACGGCCAGCGCCTGAGCAGGCGTCACCACGCCTCCCACCGTGTGAACGGCGAGCTGTTGCACGACGCCGTCGACCGGGGCAGTCAAATGCTGAAGCCTCGTGCGCCGCTCTGCCTTGACCGCTTCCTGCGCGGCGCTCGCAGCTTTCTGCTCGGCTTTCGCAAGCGCGTCATAGGTGGCACGCCGATACTCCGCAGCGGTCCTTTCCTTCGTTTCCTTCAGCAAGGCAGTGGCGGCGTCGGCTTCGCGAAGCCGGCTCTGCTGCAGGACCAGATCCTGCTGAAGGCCGACCAACTCCTGATATTCGGAGAGATAGACGACCTTCGAAGCCAAGGCTTTGTCGACGAGAGTCTTACGAATGTCGACCCGTTCCTGGAGCACCGGTATCGTCGCCTGGAGCTTCGCCACGCTGGCCGAGGTGGTCGCCCGCTCCGCTTCCTTCTGACCCTGCTGGCGCTCGATCTCGGCGAGCTTGGCATTTTGCTCGGCACGCTGGCTGCTCAGAAACTGGCGATGCATCTCGATCTCCGCGGCGCTTGCGCCCTGCGGTGATCGGAAGGCGGCAAGCGGATCGTCAGTGAGCGCAGCACGCAGTCGAGCGACGTCGAGTTCGGCCGCAACCAGATCGCTTCTCTGGCGTTCCTGATCGGCTTCTGTCATCGTCGGGTCAAGCTCGATCAGGACGTCGCCAGCCCTGACGCTTTGTCCATCGCGAACCTTGATGGCGCGGACAACGCCCGTCTCGAACGGCTGGATCAGCTTGGTGCGCCCACCTGGCACGATCTTGCCCGTCGCGCTGGCCACAATATCGACGCTGCCGAGCGTCGCCCACACCAGCGCGCTGCAGAACACCGCGATGATCGTTGCCCCGATCGAACGCCCGATTGGCGACGGCGGCGATTCAGTGATCTCGAGCGCCGCCGGCAGGAACGCAATTTCATGCTCGCGGCGGCGAGGTTCTCGTCGCGGAAACGGAACGATGTTGCGACTAGCGGATGTCATGGATGCCGGCCTGCAGGTAGTGGAGATTTGCGTAACGCCCGTTTGTGCGGATCAATTCGTCATGGCTGCCGTCCTCGACGATGCGACCATGCTCGAGTGTGATGATTCGGTTCGCATTGCGCACGGTCGAGAGCCGGTGAGCGATGATGAACACGGTCCGTCCGGCGGAAATCCGCTTCATGTTCTGCTGGATCGCGCGTTCGCTTTCGTAATCTAGGGCGCTGGTTGCCTCGTCGAGGATCAGGATGCGTGGATCGGTGATGAGTGCGCGCGCGATTGCGATGCGTTGGCGTTGCCCGCCCGACAGGCTGCTGCCCCGCTCGCCCACGATGGTGTCATAACCTTCGGGCAGTTCGAGGATGAAGTCGTGAGCGCCGGCAAGCATTGCTGCCTCGATCACGCGCTCCATCGTCATGGTCGGATCGGCCAGCGCGATGTTGTCGCGGATGGAGCAATTGAAGAGCACGTTTTCCTGCAGTACGACACCTATCTGGCGCCGCAACCAGCTCAGATCGATCATCGCGAGATCTACGCCGTCGACCAGAACGCGGCCGCTTTCCGGAACGTACAGACGCTGGATCAGCTTTGTGATCGTGCTCTTTCCAGAACCAGAGGAACCCACGATGCCGATAACCTCGCCCGGCTCAACGCTGAAGGACACGTCGTGAAGCACCTCGGGGCCGTCGATGCGGTAGCGGAAGGTCGCGTGCTCGAACGCAACCTTGCCGCGAATCGGCGGCAGAGCCGCGCGGGCCGGAGTGAAGCTCGGCTCGGGAATGGTGTTGAGGATGTCGCCGAGACGATTGATCGACAGTCGCGCTTGATGGAAATCTTGCCAGATCTGCGCCAGCCGCAGCACCGGCGTGCTGACGCGCGCCGCCAGCATGTTGAACGCGACGAGCTCGCCGACGGTCAGGTCGCCGCCGATCACGAGGCGGGCGCCAAAGTAAAGGGTAGCGGCGATGACCAGCTTGTTGATCATCTGGACTGCCTGGCTCGCGGTGTTGTTCAGGCTGAGCACTCGGAAGCTTGCGGCCACATAGCCGGCGAGCTGTTCCTCCCAGCGGCGTTGCATCTGCGGCTCGACCGCCATGGCCTTCAGCGTCTCGACGCCTGTGACGCTCTCGACCAGGAATGCCTGGTTCTCGGCGCCGCGATTGAACTTCTCATCGAGGCGCCGGCGGAACAGCGGCGCTGCTCCCGCGGAAATACCGATGTAGAACGGAAAGGACGCCAGGACAATCCACGTCAAGGTCGTCGAGTAATAGAACATCACCGCAAGGAAGACGAAGGTGAACAAGAGATCGATGACCAGTGTGAGAGCGGAGCTCGTCAGGAACTGGCGAATGTTCTCAAGCTCGCGGACGCGAGCAACCGAATCGCCGACGCGGCGGGTCTGAAAATATGCGATCGGCAGGGCCATCAGGTGACGAAACAGCCGGGCACCGAGCTCGACGTCGATGCGGTTTGTCGTGTGCGCAAAAAGATAGACACGCAGCGTCTCGAGAACTGTTTCGAACACGGTGAGCGCGACCAGGCCCATGACCAATACGTCGAGCGTGCTCATGCTTCGATGCACGAGTACCTTGTCTATGACCACCTGGAAGAACAGCGGTGAGACGACGGCAAAGATTTGAAGAAAAAACGATGCGACCAGCACCTCCCCAAGAAGGCGGCGATACTTCTGCATCGCGCCGACGAACCAACCGATATCGAAACGCCGCGCCAGATCGGTCAGGCTCGCGCGCCGGGCCATCAAAATGATGTCGCCGTCCCAAATCGCCTCGAGTTCGGTTTGCGTGATGGCCTCGGGTCGGGGAGACAGCGGGCGCTGAACGAGGAGATTGTCGTCGATGACCTTGCCTAGGATCAGGAAGCCGCCGTCACGCAACACCGCGATCGCCGGCAGCGGGGTGACCACAAGCCGATTCCAACTCGTCCTTTGAACCCGTGCCTTGAGTCCAAAATCCTTCGCACAGCGCAGGATTTCGGTGACGCCCACGCGTGCCCTCCCCAACTGATGGCGGATTTGGTCAGGGTCGGCCGCGATTCCATGGCAACGCAGCAATATCGCCGCTGCAATGAGCCCGGATTCATCGGCATTCTCGGCTTCGGAGTCCGCTGCAGGGGATTCGTTTTCCGGGGGGCGGGAAGCTGTATCGTCTCGAGCGACGAAACGCCCGCCGATCAAGGTGTTGCGGGTCTTCGCCAAGATGGCATCGCCGGCCTTCAGCAGGCTATCGCGGACACGCATCAGGGCGCCGCTGCAGCGACGCACCATGTCAATTCCGCGGGCGTTCATGCCGCCAAATGTTTGTAGCGCGCGATGGGCGAGGCTCCGTGATCCGGCCAGGAGGCTCCGTGATCCGACCGAGATCAAGCCGCCGTCCCAGATCGCTTCGAAATCCTCACGGGCCATCAACGCCGGATGCGACGAAGTTGGGTGCAGCACAAGCGCGGCCTGCCCATCGATCTTTCCCAGAAGGAGAAATCCGCCGTCATGCAAGGACGCGATTCCAGGCAGTTGGATGCTCGCAAGCCGTTGCCAATTCATCGTTCTCGAACGAACTTTGACCCCGAGATCGCGCGCGCAGCGAAGCATTGCGCGGATGCCGATGCCACTATCCCCGCAGCGATCTCGGAGCTGGTCGGGCTCAATGGTCACGCCATGAAGGCGCAAGAACAGAGCTAGCGCTCGGAGCCCCAGTTCTGAGGTGTGGGCATTTCCGTTCTGGATAGCCATTTTGGACTTTAACCCTTCACGGCAACCTGGCCGCGTTTGATGTTCCTTCTCCGGACTTCCAAGTCTTGGTAATGCCGCACCGAGGCGCTGAGCGCCCCGGTGCGGTAGCGGATCAACCTTGAGGTCTGGTCAGGAACGAACCCTGTGTCCAGGTGGTGCCGTTCGACACAGCTGCCACGATTTGACCTGCGTCGATCCGACCGGCGTGGCCTGCCAAATATTGGTTCAGCAGCGCAAAACTCTGGCTTGCCTGGGATGCCGTGGTGGTGCCGTGATCCGGCGAAGCGACCGCGTCCGTCGCGGAGGTTGCAAGAGTCCTGGTGAAGCTGTTCATACGCTGCTGCAACTGGGCAAAGCCCTGATTTGCCAAGTCCCCTGTGCTTGCGGCAGGCGCAGCAGCCTGAGCGGTCGTGACGCTCGTCGTGTGCGGGGACCATGTAGCTGGCCTGGGATCCGTCACGGTAATGGTCTGCGGCGCCGCGGATGTGACAGCGCCGGTGACCGGGTCCTTGGCGCTTGCGGTCAGCGTGAGGTCCGCGACCGGATGGCCGCCGCCCCTGTACCAAGACGTCAGCGTCAGTCCGCCGTCGACCTGCGCGGCGGTCAAGGTGAAGTCGCTGCCGCTGAACTTGCTGCCATCGCTGGTGGTGATCGTCTCGTATTTCGGGAGCCCTTGGATGTTGAGGGTGACACGATCGTTGGAGTCTGTCGTTGTAACATCCACCCCCAGGTCGACCTTGCCTCCTCTCCCGGCCACCCACAGTGAGCTATCCGCGACGGAGAGGATCGGTTTGGTCACGGACGGAGTCGATGGGGGCGTTGGCGTGGCCGATGTAGTCGAGATCTGGAGACCGGAGAACGTCGTTACCGCGCCCGAGAGGTTTGCTGCGAGACCGCCGGAGTCCTTGATGCTTGCACCGTTCGGGAGATTGGCCCCGGTGATGGCGAGCGCCAGAGTATTGGTATTCGTCGACGCGACGGTCGTGCTGAAGGTGAGAGAACTCGTCCCGGACCCGCCAACATAGGTAGCCTTGGCGCCATCATTGAGCGACAGCGTAGGCGTACCGGAGACCGTCACGGCCTCGCTGAAGCTAAGCGTCAATTTAACGGAATCGCCGACATGCTCGACTCCGGTTCCTGGCGAAGCGAAGACCTGTGTCACCGATGGCGCGACATTCGGTGTGATCGGTGTCGTAGGCGTGGTCGGCTGCGTGGGTGTCGTGGTCCCGGAGGTGCTCTGCAGGGGAGGCGGTGGATCGGCCTGCAACTGCGCTGTGCTCATCGAGGTGAAATAAAGGGGCTTCCATTCGGTGGTCAGTTCGACCCAATCGCTCATCCCGACCCCGGGATTATTCACGAACACTCCATTTTCGTAGAGATACGTCGCTGTGGCGCTTCTCCACCAGTCAGCGCCAAGATTGGCCACCAGATGCTCGTTCGGATCGTCGGTCTTCATGCTCGCCTGAACGTAAACACCATCGATCGTCCCGGGCGTGTACGTTCCGCGTCCTCCTCCAGGCCAAAAATGGTCGTTGTATCCGCTTAGTGGCGCAACGACGCTTACGGTGCCGTCCGCTAGCTTTGTCTCTTGCCATGGAACGTTTGAGTTTCCGGAAAAGTCAGCGACATACTGGGCCCCGCCGATGGAGCCCGTCGCCTGATCCTGCACCTTGACCCAGCTGCCGCTTGTGAGATGCACCCAGGTCTCAAAATTCGCGATCTGAACATTGGCCGGATTAGAATCGATCGGCTGGCCGGCCATGGGATAGATCTGGCCCCATCCGGTAACAGCCGAGAAGTCCGAAGGAGGGCTGCTCGAAGAGCCGGTCTTGCCGGAATACCAAGAGTAGTACGATGGTACGCCCAACGGGAATCCTTCGCTATTTCCGGCTGTATTTTGATAGATTGCATCGGTCAGAGCAGTCACGCAGATTCTCCATTGCAGACTAAGTTGAAGACGAGGAATTCCACTGCCGCGCATGGGGAACGCGCGACATACCGCATGCCCGCAGTCTCAAGCTGCGAACAGATTTCCAGGTATTGCAGCCTCGAACCGCGAGGATCTTTCAAAGCAGTGGGATTTTGGGAATGCTGGCCCCCCGACTGCTAAGGCGGTTCGTTAAGAGCCAAAAATGGCGAAAAAAGTTTCAAACTGTGATTAGAACAGTCAAAGCTCTGGTTCTATACACACGTATTATTTTCCTAAACGCACGCATTTTTCAGCGATGTGCGCGCCGAATGTCGATTTGGGGCGCACAGCAGAGGTTCTCCATTACCGGAGTGTCAGCCGAAGCGAGGTGCCGTCCAGCGGACCGAGTTGCCTCAGCCGAACTCGACGATTGCGGCATGGCGCGCCGATCATTCTTCTAGCGCGCGTTGTCGCGCAATGAAGGGCGACAGCATTTTCGGGCCGATCGCATTCTCTGCGCGGGGTAGCTCCTAAGGGTTATTGCGAGACTCGCGACATCCGGGACACATTGGGTCGCGGACGCGAATGGGTCTCTTCAATGACGGCTTTTGAGTTGACGAAGCTACGACCCGACTATTTGGCGATCAAGCGGCGCCGCAAGGACACGCGGCCGCCCGAGCGCCTTGTCGCGCACTACGAGCTCGAACGCAGGCTTTCGGATCGGCTGCGATTCGCCGGCCGCGGCGAGCGCTCCCGGCTCTACACCGAAGTCTATTCGGAGCTGTTCGACAGCCTGCCGGACCATCCGCAAAAAACTGCTACGGACTCCCGTGTGGAGAGGATCGCGAAGCAAGTCAGGCTTCTCAAGACTTGGATCCGGCCGAGTGACGTGTATTTGGAGATCGGCTGCGGCGATGCCTTGCTGCCCTTCGCGCTGTCCGGGTCCGCCGGTGAGGTGCTCGGCCTCGATGTCACGGACGTGCTCGTGGATTTTGCCGCCGCTCCGAGCAACTTTCGCTTCCTGTCGACGGACGGCGTCGATATTCCGCTCGCCGACAACTCGGTCGATCTGGCGCACTCGGACCAGCTCATGGAGCATCTGCACGTTGAGGACGCGGAGACCCAGCTCCGGGAGATCTACCGGGTGCTCAGGCCCGGCGGACGCTATGTCTGCAAGACTCCGAGCAGCGTCACCGGACCGCACGATATCTCGGTGTTCTTTGACGAGGTGGCGCGGGGCATGCACATGCGGGAGTACGACTATAGTTCCCTGCGTGCCCTGATGCTCAAGGCCGGTTTCCACTCGGTCGAATTCCCCTTGGTGGCATCCGGACATCGGATCGCCACACCCCCTTATCAGTTGATGCGGGGCATCGAGCAGGCCTTGCCTCGGCTTCCCGGTCGTTTGCGGCACACTTACCTGGCCCGCTTCCTGATGGGTATCACCGCAGTCGCTACCAAGTAACAACCTTGAGCTCGAGCGGTAATCGCGGCGATGGTGCCCGGCGAACTAGGGATCGGTCGAGGCAAGCTGAATCGCCGCTTGCTGGGTCCGAATGCACGCCTCTGATAGTGAGGCAAGAACTAAGGCCAGTCCATTGGCTTACCTCATAATGGGAGTCGCCCTGTCTGCCGTTTCTTCGGAGTATGTGCATCTTGCAGGCACTGATCGCGGAAGAGCACGACACGGCCAATAACAACTTGGTGCAGCCGCCGCCGATCCTTCTGCAGGAGAAAGAGAACCGCAGAGTGGACGGGTCTTACCGACAACTCGAGGCGTGGTCCCAAAAGGCGGCATTATTCCGGGAGCCGATTTAGTGGGGGTGCGTGGACCCGTGCAGTTGCATGCGCTGCAGCAGGGCAGGGGCCTGGCGGCGATGGCCGTCGTCGCCTATCACCTTTCGATCACCCTGTCCCTGCCGCGATATCTCGGTCAGGAACTATTTGTCGACTTCACGCGACGCGGGAATCTGGGCGTCGATTTCTTTTTCGTGCTCTCTGGATTCATCATCGCCTTCGCCCATGGTCGCGATGTGGGTCGCGCGGACCGTCTACGCAATTATCTGGTGCGCCGTTTCGCGCGCTTGTTCCCGTTCTACTGGATGTGTGTCGGCATCTTCTGCTCACTGGTGGCATTGGGCTTTGGAACGGCTGTCGAGCTGCCGCACACAGCCAGCCAGTGGATTTCGACCGCATTCCTCATCCGTCTCGACAATTTCGCATTTCCGATTGCGCCGGCGTGGACCCTCGTCCACGAATTGGCCTTCTATCTCGCTTTCGCGCTTTTCATCGTCGGCGGGCGCGTCGGCGTGGCAGCCTTCGCGCTCTGGATGCTGGCCTGTCTGATGGTTTTTGAATATCCCAACGAGCCGAACGGATCGCCATGGGCCACCTATTTCTCGCCGCTCAATCTCAATTTTCTTGTTGGCATGCTGGCCTTCTGCGCTTGGACGCATGGTAGGCCGGTCATCGTCAAATGCGCCTTCGCGGCGGGGTTGGCACTGCTGGGCACCGTCTACGTGCTCGAACGCGGTGGCATGCCATACAACCTGCTGCAGATTGCCTACGCCGTTGCCTTTGGATTGATCATCGCCGGAGCTGCGGCGCTGGAGTCGGCTGGGCAATGGCCCTCCAATGCACGGCTTCTCAACCTCATCGGCGATGCATCTTATTCGATCTACCTGACCCATCTGGCCTTTCTCGGCCTGCTCGCGAAGTCCATGATCTGGCTCTCGGGTCACGTGCCGTTGCAGCCGGAACTGATTTATACCGTAGTCTTCGTCAGCACGGTCGCATGCGGCGGCCTGCTGCATCTGCTGGTCGAACGCCCGCTCATCGAGGCCTGTCGCAAGCGCTTGGCCGACAAGCCCAAGCCCGTTCTCCTAACTCAGAACGTCGGCTGACTTCCCGTGACTGGGTCCGGTCCGACAGCCGGGTGGCGAGCCCGGACGAAAATTCCTCCGCGAACAACCATTGCGCAGGAGCCGACAGCTCACAGCCGTCGATCAGTTGTGGCGTCCCAAAACGAGGAGTTTACCCATGTGTTGGTCGAAGTATGAATGCCGCTTTCGCGGAAGGGGGACATCCGAGCGGCTCAGCAATCGGGGGTGGTGAACAGGCATCGCACCTGTGGAATGAGCGCCAGCCCAGTTTAAGTGCGGATTAGTCTCGCCGCGCGCCACCAACAGCTCATCTCAAAGGTGGAGGCGGGTCGGCTTGCAGCTGCGGTTTAGTCATGGTCGTGAAGAAGAAGTACTGGTAACTCGTTGTCAGCTTGACCCAGGCGCCCATACCGATGCCGGGATTATTTACGAACACTCCGTTTCGGTAGAGGTAGGGAGCCGAGCCATTTCTCCACCAGTCCCCGCCAAAGTTTGCGATCAGATTCGCACTTGCGCCATCGGTGCGCAATTGTGCGATCGAGAACACCCCGTTGACTGTGCCGGGAGCATACGACCCCCGCGGCTCAATCCAGAAATGGTCATTGTAGCCGGATGCAGGCGAGTTCATTTTGACGCTCCCGTCGGATTGGACGACGAGGCTCATTGCCGAAGAGGAGTTGTTGGCAAAAGTTGCCGCGTAATGCCCGCCGCCGACAGAATTAGCAGCCTGATCCTGCAGGAGCTGCCAGCCGCCGTCCGTCAAGTGCACATAGACGCGATAATCTTTCAAATAAATGCTGGCGGCAGAATTCGAAGCCCCGACTTGCGGGTAGATCTGTCCCCAACCTGTCAGTGAGGAAAAATCGGCTGGAGGGGCGGTTTTCCCCGTGGCTGCAGGGCCTCCTGGATACCACGAGAAATAGATCTGGACGCCGTCTGGATACAACCCGGTGTCATACCCCGAATTCTGCGAAACGACGCAATCGATAGACAGGGACGTGCAGGCGCGATGACCCGCTACACGCTCCTCGCAGACACCAGCCGACGGGACAAGGGCTTGGAGGAAGATGAGGGCCCCGGATGAAATGGCAAGATACTCGTTCATGAAAAGGCATCCTCATAGCAGAGCCATCAGCGGCTAGGTTGCGGTTCAGATAACCCCTCGGCTGCCCAAGGCTTCAGTCGGCTTTGCGAGTAACGCGATCCTCGCTCACGTTCAGTGACGGATTCGACTTCGGTCATGACCACGAACATGCCAATTATCAAGTACGATAACGCTACCGTTTCCTTGTTGAAGCTAGCATCGAACAATGCAACCAGCGTCACACCGGCAAACATGGCAATCCAGAAGTGCAGAATTTCAGCTTTTGCTGACTGTTTCCCAGACGGGCCGACACGTCGCTGTGGGGCCGACGTTGCAGCCAGCGACAGACTGAACCAGAACCCGGTAAAGGAGATCAGGCCGATGACGCCCGTCTCGAAGAATATTTCAACGAACTGACTGTGCGCTAACAAGGAAAACGGGCTGTATAGTGTTACTTGACCGGGACCACTACCGATCCACGGTCGTTCCAATGCAAGCGTGGATAGATAGTACCAGTGGTGAATGCGCCAATGAAATGAGGTCGGCGCCGTGCGCCAATCCCACGACATAAAGTCTCCGCTCAGAATATATTCAGGGACCGAGCTCAGCTCCGAGAAAGATTCGCCGAGTGGAGATATCCATATGATCGCGGCGAATGCCGTAGCGAAGGCTGGTAGGAGGGCGGGTCTCTGAGCAAAGAGAAATATTCCGAAGGTCACTCCCAGCAGCACGACGCCGGTTCTGGAGGCAGCGAGGCCCAGTGCGACGAGAAAGAACAGATATACAACAATGTGGGAGCGTCCAATGGGAAGGCGCAATTTACGGCGTGATAGCTCGCAAACGCAGAAGACCAGCACCAATTCCAAGCTGAAGGATACTGGGTGGGAAGAAAGACCCGCCACCCGTCGATGCTTGTCGTAGGCGGAGACGAGCTCCGTATAACCGGTCAGGTGTTGCGCCAGTCCCATCACCGACATTAGAAACAGCAGAAACAGAAAAACACGATGGACGTTTGGACAAAAAGCTGGGGATCGATAAAGGGAAGCAACCAACATCACAAACATGAACAGATAGGCGTATCGCAAGATTTCGTACGAGGCAGCATACCGGTCGATGATGTTCCTGGCTTCGAAGGCGTTGACAAAAGACGAGAGCCCGCAAGTCACGATAAAGATCGACAAGCATATCAATGTGGTGAAAAGGCTCCTGTGTATCCTGACATGTCGCATGTGCCAGGTCGCCACAAGGCCCACCAAAATGGCGGTGACCGAGAGAGTCGATGAAAAGTTGATGTTGTACAGGCGATCGATACCGTTGGAGAGCGATCTCAACAAGGTAAAGGCAAGAAAAAATACCAAGAGCGCGTTCATCTGGAGCGGTGCCCTCATTCTGCCAGAGGACGGAACGCAGCCCAATGTCTAGGGCGACGTCGGCGTTGCTGCGTGCGCTCACGAAGCAACGCGACCAAGACTGCCATGCCATCCCGCGACGCGAGCCGTCCGCTAGACGATGCGGGATGGCGCTGTGCTAGGCTGTGCATGAGGACCTCCTCGGCGTGGCTCGATGGCATTTCGATAACAACCGATGGTTCGCTCGGCGACCGAATGCCAGTCTTCTCGTTCGGCCACCCAGGTGCGAGTTCGCTCGCGGCGCTCTGACGGCCACGGATCGCGCGCAAACCGCGACAGGCGATCGGTGAGAGCCGATACATCTCCCACGTGGAAATAGTGTGCATCATCCAGTCCGATCTCCAAATGAGCGGGAATGTCACTCACCACCGCCGGCAGACCAAAGCTCAGGGCTTCCAGCAGCGCGATGGGCAACCCTTCGTGCGAAGACGGCAAGACGAAAAGCCCTGCATGGGCGTATAATTCCTGAAGTGCGACACCGCACTGGAAGCCAGCCATGATAACCCCGGTTGTCGTTTCGGCGAGTGCTGCCAGTGCCTCAGTATAGGCGTTCGGATGCTCGCTAGCTCCGACGAACACGAGCTTCCATCCGTCGAGCCTGGCATTGGCAAAGGCCTGGATCAGATCCATGTGCCGTTTCTCCGGCACCAGCCGTCCCACCATCAACACGTATCGCCCCGGCGCGAGCCCCAATCGCTCCAGCGTCGAAGTGCTCTTCGGCACTTCAGGCAAAGTGACGCCGTTCGGAATGAGACTGGAACTAAGCCCGTACTTGTCCCACACCAGCTTCCGAATGGTCTGGGAGATGACGATGCGCTCATTGGAAAACCGCATGCCGCAGGCCTCGCCGGCATGCAGAACAATTTTGGCGAAGCGGCCCCACTTCTCCCTGTCGTAATCCGGGCCATGGTGCGTCACCACAACATGCAGCCCCAGAAGCCGCGCGAGCGGCGCAACCAAGGCCGGTCCGATGGCCTGGATGTGCAATACGTCAGGCCGCTGCCATGCGGCCACCAGAACTCCGAATAGGGAGTGAACAATCGTCTCAAGTCCTGAAATCTTCGGACACCATACCCGCAGGTAACGTACCCCGTGCCACTCATCACCGCGGTCATGTGGCATATATGCGGAACGGACAATCACTTCGACATCGCAGCCGAGTTCCTTGAGGAGAGGGCACAATTGCTCCGCGTGAGTTTCTACTCCTCCCTGGACATTTGGGAATCCACGCAAGCCAAGCATGATCACCCGCAACACCAGATGGTCCGCGCTCACTACACCCTCCCACTACAGGCTCGATATTGACGAACTCCTCGAGCAATATTCGGCTTTGGCCGAGCCACTCCCACTTACCAGTGACTGGTAGACGGCCATCAGCTCGGCGTTGTGCTTCTCGAGAGAGAATTCACGTTCCACACGGAGCCTTCCGGCGGCGCCCATGCGCGCGCGGAGTCCGGGGTCGCTCATAAGGCGCTCGAGGCGGTCTCGAAGTTCGTCGGTATTGTTGGGCTCAAACAGAAATCCGGTGGCCAGATCGTTCACGAGCTCCGGAATGCCGCCAATGCGGCTCGCAATGACCGGCTTGCCATGTGCCATGGCCTCCAACACGGACATCGGGCAGTTCTCGCACCACTCCGACGGCACAACTACGACGGATGATTCAGCGAGCATCGTGCTCAGCTCCGGACCGGACAGGTGCCCCGCGAACTGCACGTTCTCGGTGAATTGCGATTTCAGCTCATCTGTCAGCGGACCGGTACCGGCGATGACGAGTGGCCACCGACTCCCCGCAGCCTGATGGGCGCGCAGCAAGGTCTCTGCACCTTTTCCCGGCGCAAGGCGGCCGCAATAAAGCAAATAACCCTTGTCTAGGCCGCTCGGCGAGATCGTCGCAACGTCCACACCGTTGTGGAGCAGTGCGACGCGGTCCGCCGAAAATCGCCGTAGCACCGAGTCGCGCATGAATTGGCTTGGTGCGATAAACCGATCGACTTTCTCGTAACTTCCAAGCCAGCGTTGCGTGACGGCTTCCAAGTAGAGGGCAGCGCTTTGTGCTATCGAGCCGTCGGAGCAACGGTGCTTCAGCACATGATGGAAATCGCCCCCAATGCATAACGAACACAAGTTGTTTCCCAAAGCGCGAGTGTGCACCGGACACACCGGCTTGGTATCATGCAGGGTCAGTACAACTGGAATTCCACGCGACTTCGCGACGCCGACGATCGATGGAGTGAGCTGATGGTAGATGTTGTGACAGTGCATCAAGTCCGGCCGCGTTTCATCGACCAGCGATGCGAGTTTGCGCACGGCCTCGCGCGAGTGGATCAACGCAAGAGCGCCCTTTATCTTGGAGAGATAGCCGCCGGTCCGGTAATCCTGGCGGGATACAAAATGTGCAGCGTGCGGCGAATGAACATTCCGCTCATGCTGCATCGCGAAGTCGATGACTTCCGTTCCGGTGTCCGTCAGGAAGGTTCTTTCCTGAAAGAGAACGGTCTCTGCACCGCCTCTCTCGTATAGAAATTTATTGGCGAGCAGTACCTTCATTAAGAAGCGGTCCTCGACGTACAAACACAAAGGCCGCAACATCTGCGACGGGAGCGTTTTGTGTTCGATAGGAAAAGCTACCTTCAAAGGTGCCCAGCCGGGTCGGCGCATTCAGAGTGAAGGCGGCGAATTGAGAGGTACCCACTAGTAAGTACCGGCTCCGCGGTTGCGTAGATGACGTGGTTCGTCGATAAATGGAGGATCGTCTTATAGTAGCGCCCCCGGCTGCGCTCGCGACGGATCTCTTAGGGATGCGCATCGATAGCTGCAGCTTTTGGAATCAACCGGTCTCTGGATTATGCAATCAACTCTCGGGCGGGCGACCCAGCCTGATGGAGGCGGGTCGTGAAGCAAATTCTTAAGACCACGATTTTCCATGTGGCTCGTTGGTCTGGACTAACGCCGGCACTTCGCAAGGTGTTCGCCGGCAGGGCGGCTATCTTGATGTTTCATGAGGTTCAGAATGATTGCCGCTCGGAGCTAATGACTGGAACGTCAGCTGACTTGTTTGAATATTCCCTCAAGTGGCTACGACGGAGCGGATGGGAGATTGTCAGTCTTGAAGCATGTCTCGAGGGACTGGCAAAAGATCCCAGACCGCGCCGCTATGCGGTGCTGACCTTCGATGATGGGTACCGTGATAACGTCTCGACGGCGCTTCCGATCCTCGAGCGAAACGATGCGCCTTTCATGGTGTACGTGCCAACCGGCGCCCCGACGCGAACGCTCCAGTCGTGGTGGCTTGGCTTGCGGGAGCTACTTCGCTCGAGAGACGCCATTACGATCGACGCGATGGGCATCTGCTTCTTCTGTCCTGACCTCGACAGCAAGGTATCGGCCATGAACCGGATAACCGAGTGGATACACGAAGACTACAACCGTGCTGAAATGCTCGAGCCAACGTTCCGCAAGGCCGGCATAGTGTTATCGGCTCTGAATGACACCTATTTTCTGAATGAGCGCGAGCTTCAGAACCTGTCGCAGCATCGTCTCGCTTCGATTGGTGGGCACACGGAATCGCATCCCGCACTGGCATGCCTGGATGCCGTTTCTGCGCGATCCGAAATGGCGAGCAACCGCAGCTATCTGGAGAATCTCCTTCAGCGTCCCGTTCTGCACGTGGCTTATCCGTACGGGACCGTCGGTGCCTGTGGCCTTCGGGAGGAGCAGCTTGCGCGGGAGATAGGCTTTTCGTCCGCGGTGACAACGCGGCATGGTCAGGTCTCGGATTGCAAGCTAAATCAGTTTGCACTGCCCCGCATCGGTGTTGGCGGTAAATTCGATACGAGAGTGGCCTTTGAGGCTCGAATGAGCGGCATTCAATCGGCGGTGCAGATGCTGATGGGCCGTGGCTAGAGCGCGGTTCCGAAAGGTGACATGCGGCGTTGGCTGGAGTGCTCTTGTGGTTCGAAGGGAGGCTCGAGCGCGGAGCGCGCGTCTCAGTAAAGACGAAGTGGCGGGTCTGCCGAGCTAACGTTCGTCTTCCGCGCCACGATCATCTCCAGCATGCTCAACCGGCAATTCCCTCTATCCACCGGTGGAAGCCGCAGCCTGGAGGACAAGTCACGAAATTGTAGCCTAATCTCCGGTCCGCCTTTAGCCCATCTAAGGCGCTGAGGTCCTCGATCTTTGTAATCGCCCCATCCGGGGCAATTGAAAAGACAGGAAATCCAAGCGCGTCGAGCACATACCTCGTAGTCGTGTGGCTCCTATCGTTGCCGTGATCTTCGTAGATGATCAGCGTGTCCCGCTTCAGTACTTCACGTGAGCCCTTGAAGGCCGAGATCTCCGCGCCCTCGACATCGAACTTGATTACGAGCCGATCGCGATCGGTCATCCGTAGCTGCTGTGCCAGCGAATCAACCGTTATCGATATAACCGGCTCGGTGTGTTTTGGGGCGGGGCCCGGCGACGCCACGATGTGCCGCGCGGCATGGGGGCCGTCGTCGGAGAAAGACAACACTTGTCCGTCGGTCTCGAACAAAGCCTTGCGGCAAATCTCGAAGCGGCGGCCGTTTGCGTTGCAATTCTGCTCAAGAATCGCGATGGTCTCCTGGGAGGCCTCGACGGCCAGCGCGCGCTTCCCACCCAGCATTTCCGACGTGACGAGAACGGACCAGTATCCGATGTTGGCGCCACAATCAAAGAAGGTGTAGTCGACATCCTTCAATCTCAGAAGGAGCTTACCCATCTCCGGTTCGTACGCGATGTCGGGCTGACGGATGAATGAATTCCAGTAGACATCGTCCAGCCGGAAGAACAAGCGGCTGCCGTCCGCGAAATGGACGCAAGGCAGCTTGGAACTCAGCAGCGGCTTGACCGCTTGCATGGCGAGTCCGATTCCCCGCCCGGTAAGCTTTGCAACAGCGGTGTGCAGAACTCTCACCAGCCCCATGGAAAGCCGGCTTCCGGACACCTCGTAGTCGAATGCACCCCAATCGTGCTTCAAGTATCGTCTCCCGAGCTGCCTTCCGTCCTTGCGGCGTCGGTGCGCGGCACCGGTGGCTATTAGCGGGGCCATTTCCAGGCGCCTTTCCCTATTATGCGCCTTGCGAACTCGCACAGCATCGTCGTGGCGGTGAGATCGATCCCTTCCGTGGCGTAGAGGTAGGCAGCCGACCACGCCCTGCTCGCGGCACCTGTGCTGGCGGCTGCGATCGCTGTTCCCAAAATCCCAAACATCCAGGTCGCGCCGACCATTGCGATGGTCCCAGACGCCCAGGTGATGACTACGATGTGCATCGCGGCCCGCTGATGTCCGGTCATGTTGAGTGCGATCGCGCCGATACCGCAATATGTCGACACCAACAGGCCGATCGCCAGCACGATCAGTACATCGTGCGCGCGGATGAACGTCGTTCCGAATGCCATCAACACGAAGTCGCCACACAGCGCCAATGCGACGACGCATCCAAGGACCGCGATGAAGGCAGCCGATGCTGCACTCGACGCGACACGCGTGATCTCGCTGCGGCGGTCCTCGTCGAAAAGACGGGCGATGAGAGGGGCCGCAGGGATGCAGAAGGTTACTAGAAAGAAGTCGAGAAGGAGGGCGACTCGACTGGCGGCGTAATAGTATGCGCCAGCTTCAGGACCAGTCATGACCGAGACGACGACGACGTCAATCGTGCCATACAGAATACTGGCGATGCTGGTTACCCAGAAGGGTGCTGAAGTAGATAAGACGTTGCCGATGGCATTCGAAGGCCCTCCTGCCATGGTGAATAGCCGATGGCCACCCGCGAGTTGTCGCAGATAGACGTTCTGAACAGCGATCAGCAAGACCAGGACGCCAGTAGCAATCACCAGGACATCTGCCGCCGTCAGGGGGTGGCCATACGTTATGAAGAGCGCGCAACCGAGCAATATGATGAGCAAGCGCCACAACACGTCCTTAGGCACGAGCGCGAGGTTGACTGAGCCAAGCGCGCGACCTACCGAGCTCTGCATTTCAATCAATGCCAATGGGAGAATTAAAAGCAAGCTGGTGGAATAGCCCCAGCTTCCAAAAATTCCGCTTCGCCCGTGAGCGGCGACGAACAGGAGGAGAGAGATCAAGGTTATTGCGATGCTGCCCAAACATGCCACGCGAACCCGCTTGGCGACCAGCGAACCGATATCCGGATAGCGTTTTTGGGCGGCGAGGCTGGGTACTTCCCGCAGCACACAAAGCTGCTGGCCAGCGAGGCCGCAGGCAGAGGCGATAAGCGCGAAAGTCATGAGCGACATGAGCGCACCGTACTCTTCTATGCTCATGATCCGCGCAAAACTCACGCCGAAGAGGAAAGTGACCGCCGCCCCCGAGCAGCGATACACTAAGGCCAGCCACGACTGCCGGAAGATGTTAGTTAAGATAGTCCCCGGTACGCTGGTCGCTTGAATAAAAGCCGTCATTGCTCACGCTAATGTTGCCGGACGCTGTAGGACGTCCTGTGATTGGGATCGAGCTCTTGCCCGGAATTCCCGGTCTTACCCGCCTCGCGGTCGGATCTCGCGCAACGAAGGCGATTTGCCGCATCGGTACATTGGTACATCCTACGGTCCGATTGAATTCAACTGGATCGAATATAGCCTTGGGATTGCAGGGAGCTTCGGCCCTTCAGGAGTACCCATTCCGGTATCGTGACAGAATGGTTCGAGTATTGCGGTTGTTTGACCTGCATCGCAATGAAGACGTTTTTGATGAGCCGTCGATTGGCGACGACATCACGTCGGGTGAGGAGGGATCAAGAGCGAGTGCGATGTGAAGCCAAGGGCCCTCGGACGTTGTTCGAAAAGACTTTCGCGTGGCTGTTCCGCTATTCGGGACGGGCCTCCCGCAGACGCTTTTCGGCCCTGAACGAGCCATCGGAATAGGATCTGTCAGCCGTGGCCCCCCCGACAATTCTGGTTCCGGATTCAATCGCTCCGGGCCAGGGTGCCGGTGCTCGTCCTCGATTCAACAGATCGCGCAACATTCCAAGTGCGATACCAAGAAAAACTCCTCCGAAAAGAGCTATTACGAGCACCATTCGTGCTTTCGGTGAGCTGGCCGTGTAGGGACGCGATACCTCGGTGAGGAGACGCGCCTCGAGCACCGGTGCGGATTGTTGTTGCATCGCGTCCGTGTAACGAAGCATACGCAGGAAGCTGTCATACGTCCTTGCGGCCGCGTCCGCCGCGGCTTCCAGTTCGCGCAGGCCGCCATCCGTGATCGTGGTCGTTTGAAACGAGGGCGCGCCTGGCTCGGCAGTCGCCCCGGAGTTCGCGATCTTATTCGTGTTGTAATCCGCCACAGCCTGTTTTGCTGCCGACGCCTGGCCGCGCAATTCGTTGACTCGATCTTTCACCCAGTTGTCGTTTTGCAGACTCCATTTGTATTTGGCGTCCATTTGCGCCGTGACGTAAGTTTCCACGACGGTGCTCAAGATTTGCGAGGCTCGCCCAGGGTCGGAAGAGTCAAAGGCAAGATCGACGATGTACGTAAGGCCGGAGCGTCTTACCGAGAGCTTGCGTTCGAACGCTTCAATGGCATAGCGTGTCACACCCGAGTTGACTTCTGGCTTGCTCCAGCCGAGCAGGTGGGACAGCGAGCTGTTTATGCGTCGCGCCATGCCCCCGGAAAATTCCGGATCCGTTACCAGGCCGCGCTTTACTATCACGGCGCGAGCGACGCCCTCCGACTTCAGGATTGCGATCTGACTTTCCACGGCCGTCGACACGGACGCTGCGTCTCCGGACGCCGATTTCGCGTCTACGATGAGTTGCGCGGTGGCCGTAAATGTCGGGACCGTAACGACAAGATAGAGCACAGCCACGCCGAGCGTGAGCGAACATGTCAATAAGATGATCGTGAAGCGTCGCCGCACAAAGGCGAGACCTTCCGACAGGATTTCGGCAGGCGACCGAAGTTCAGGCCTTATCGCGTCCTGATTTGGCGAGTTATCGAGTCTGTCCAGCATTGTCTTGTACCTGCCTGTTCCTGACTTTACCAACGACCGGTCCGCGAAAGGGGGATCAACTCCAATGGGCTGGAAATCTGCCAAACAGACAAAAAGAGGCAGGCGGTATCGACATCTTAGAAAGCATTCCAATAAACCTTTCGGGAAAAGAAGGTCATCACGACAATTTTGAGATCGAGAGGTAGTGACCAGTTATCGATGTAGTACAGGTCATGCTCGATACGACGCTGCATCTTATCGAGGGTGTCGGTCTCGCCGCGGTGGCCGTTGACTTGAGCCCAGCCGGTGATGCCGGGCTTGACGTTGTGTCGACGAGAAAATGACGAAATCAGTTGAGCGAAGGCCTCGTTCTGCGACGTCGCGTGCGGACGTGGCCCGACGAGCGACATGTCGCCGACGAGGACATTGAGAAGCTGCGGAATCTCGTCCATATTGGTGTGGCGTATAAAACGTCCTACACGGGTCACACGCGGATCGTGTCTGGTGGCCTGCTTGAAATTGTCGCCGTCCTCCATCACGCTCATCGATCTGAATTTCAGCACGCGAATGAAGTCGTTGTTGAAGCCGTGCCGCGTCTGCCGAAACAGCACCGGTCCGGGGGAATCCAGCTTTATTGCAAGTGGAATGATGATGAACAATGGGCTGGCCAAAATCAGTCCGATGATTGCAGCGACAATGTCAAATGCTCGTTTTATCACCCGGTTGAGTGGCGTGAGAGGAGATTGGAAGATCCGCATCGTCACCATGTTGCCGAACTGGGTGATTCGCGACACGGCTAACAAATCGACTGCTCCAGCAGGTACGACGTGAACGTCAACCGGGAGCTCTGACAGGGCGCTGGCAAGTGCCAGCGAAGCCGAAACGCCCGACTCTGAGCTTAGGATGACGATGTCGTCCGCTCGGAGGAGACGGCAATCCGCGATGAGTTGGCGGGTGTGAGGTAATCCTTGGACCCCATCGCAGCGCGCCGGCGGCAAAGAGTTGGCTCGCAAGGTCGGAAAGTCGAACGAGCGAATGGTCCGAATCCCGGCGGCCATTGCCCGTGCGGAAAAGCCGGCACAGTGACTCGAGTCTCCAATGAGGATGACCCGCCTGGCCTCTATCAAGCCGGATGCGATCGCAGGCTGCAGCAATGAGAACCAGATCGCCCGTGTGCACAGCACCGTAAGAAGAGCGGTCACAGCCTGGGCTATGACGGTAGCACGAGAGTAGCCGTCCGAGATCTTGAGAAGGAAGATCGTCGAGATAAAGAAGGAGAATACGAAGAAGACGGAGACGGCGCCGCTCCACAAAAACACGTGCCGGGGTTGCGTCTGGATCCGAGAATATTGCCGGAGCCCTAAGGAAACGAACAGCTGTAGTGTTGAGATCAAAATCGACTCTTGAATGTACTTTGGCGCGTCTGGAGAGTCGAGCAGGACGAGCCCGTGGTAAAGGACAGCTGCGCCATAAGCGGCAACCGCTACGAGTACGAATTCGGCGCCGGCGGCGAATACGAGCGCGGCGACCAATCGGTTGATTGCAATCGGTGGCGCCGGATGCACCGGCCGACCGGTGGAGACCGGCGAATTGGTATAGGACGCAAAACTACTCACCGGTCACTCCCAGCCAGCCACTCCGTCCCGCAGCAAAAACAGTAGCATCCGGGTCACGCGACGGAATTGACAATAAATGGGTAGAGTGGGGTAACTACGATGGTCGATTGAGCTGGGATGCCGCGGGACTAAATTATCGATCTCTCCTGCGAACAGGTCCATCACGCCATGCCGAACTTCAAACTGCGCAGTTATTGTCACGTTGATCGATACGGCAAGGTTCTCGGTCGCCGCATTCGATGGGGCTTGCTGGTCCTTGGCCTGATGATTCCCGTTCAAGCGAAAGCCGAGTATCGGGTGAATGTTGGAGATGTCCTGGAGGTGGTGGTGGCCGGCGTGCCGGAACTCCGGCAGCGTGCTCCAGTCCAAGTGGACGGCAATATTTCGTTGCCGCTGGTTGGAATGCTCTCGGTCGCTGGCCAGCCCTTGCTGGAGATCCGAGCCAGGATCGGGGCTGCACTTGCGAGCAAAGTCTTTAGGCAGAGGACGGTAGACGGCCGAGAGGTCGTGGTCGTAATAGACGCAGATCAGGTCACCGCGATCGTGGCGGAGTACAGGCCCGTTTACGTCAATGGAGACGTATCGAAACCTGGCGAGTACCCCTATCGTCCAGCCTCCACCGCACGCCAACTCGTCGCCATGGCGGGCGGCTACGACATCATGCATGTCAGAATGAACAACCCCTACCTCGAGTCGGCAGACCTGAGAAGCGAGTATGCGTCGCTTTGGACGGAGCTTGCCAAAGAACAGTCGCGTATGTGGCGCATCAAGACCGAGCTCGGAGAAGGGGCCGAGATCAGTGCGGTCGCCCCGACCGATGCCCCGGTAGCGCGATCGGCGATTTCGGAAATCGTCAATGCTGAAACGGAATACCTGAAGACGAAGCAGCGCGACTATCAGCAGGAAAAAGCTTTCCTTCAGCGCGGCGTTCGACAGGGGGACGAAGAGGTTCGCGTGCTGTCTGAGCAACAGAAGAAGGAAGAAGAGGGATTTCAGTCAGACGTCGAAGACCTGCAAAAAGCGACCGACCTGTTCGGCAAGGGCTCCTTGACCAGCCCTCGCGTGACGGATGCGCGTCGTGCGGTGCTGCTGTCGTCAACCCGGAAGCTGCAGACCTCCGCGCAACTCCAGCAGGTCAAGAAGCAACAGGACGAGTTTGCCAGAAAGCTAGCAAAACTCGACGATCAGTTGAGGCTGGACCTGCTTCGTGAGCTGCAAGACACGAGCTTGAGGCTTAATCAGATCCGCGAAAAGCTGCAGAGCGTCGGTGAGAAACTTCAGTATACCTCCATGGTTCGGTCGCAACTCGTACGTGGAGCCGGCAGTGCGCCGGAAATTGACATCATTAGAAAAGGCGAGAAAGGTCCGGAACGGATTGTCGCGAGCGAAGATACTGAGTTGCAGCCGGGTGATGCCGTCGAGGTCGCGCTGCGATACCAGGACGGTCCTGACGCGCCTCCCCGAAAGCTAAGCAGTTCAAATAACCCTCTAGCAGGGTCGGGCACAGGCCGGGCCGAGGCTGGCGGGGACAACCCGTTGCTCGCCGGCAGGAGATGACGAGAGCGGCCGCAGCTTTCGGCCGAGGCAGTATTTCCAGCGTCCTCGCTCTCGAGCGCCTTTGTCGCGTGCCTCATCGAAAACTCCTCAAGGCTCCCTGGGGGTACTCTTTCGGAGTTGTTGCACGGGACCGCAAGCGAGAGTCATGTGGACGAATGACGATCTCAGGAGTGCGTAAATTGCGCTCGCAGGCATCGCGCGAATCCGGTCGAGCCAATAGGGAAGGCGTTGCTGATGATCATGGTGACTGGAGGCGCTGGCTATATCGGGTCCCACGTCTGCGTGGCGTTGCTAAACGCCGGGCTCGACGTCGTCGTCGTTGACAATCTCGCCAACAGCAAAGAAACGTCTCTTAGGCGGGTTCGATCGATCTGTGGGCGCTCGTTCTACTTTCGGCAGGTCGACATCCGGGATGAACACGCCATCTGCGAGATACTTAGAACCTACGAAGTGACTGCGGTTATCCACCTTGCGGGCCTGAAGGCCGTCGGCGAGTCCAACGTTCGCCCGATGACTTATTATGAGAATAACGTCTTCGGTACCATGAGCCTCGTGTCGGCCATGAAAAGCGCCAAGGTCAAGACACTGGTCTTTAGCTCGTCCGCCACTGTTTACGGTATACCAACATACCTGCCGCTCGATGAAGACCATCTTCTTCGACCGACCAATCCGTACGGCCGCACAAAGCTCTTCATAGAAGAGATGCTCAACGATCTTTATCGGTCGGACGGTGATTGGCGAATCGGTATTCTGCGCTATTTCAATCCTGCTGGCGCGCACGAGAGCGGACTGATCGGGGAAGATCCGCTGGGCGTTCCAGGCAACTTGGTGCCGTTTTTGGCGCAAGTGGCGATTGGGAAGCGCGAGAAGCTTCGGATCTGGGGGAAAGACTATGAAACCCCTGACGGCACCGGAATCCGCGACTTCATTCATGTCGTCGATCTTGCAGCCGGTCATCTAAGCGTCTTGCGCTACGTGGAGCGGCCTGGGGTGCTCACGGTCAATCTTGGGACGGGGCGCGGCAACAGTGTCTTGGAAGTCGTTCGGACTTTTGAGGCGGTGAGCGGCAAGCCGGTCGCCTATGAGTTTGCGGAACGTCGGGCGGGCGACGTCGCCGTCTGTTATGCCGACCCGACGCACGCAAAAGAAACGTTGGGCTGGAGATCGACGCGGTCTTTGGCACAAATGTGTGCCGACCATTGGCGTTGGCAATTGCAGAACCCCAACGGCTATGAGGGTAACTATGATGAGACAGAAGCGGTCCGGGCATTTCCGGCGTTACGGTCCAATGCGAGTGCTTGAAGGAGCGCGGAGCGGTTCGAATGGGAGGGCGGCAAGCGGCAACAAGTCGCCCACCAGAGGTAGCTCGCAATGACGCAAAACCACCGCGTCGCAGGGCTGGGTCGTAGGTTAGGATGCTGTCGCGCGCGGGGATTTGGTAGGATGCCACACTATCGTGCATACTTTCTGGATGAACATGGTGAGTTAGGGGGAGCGGTCAACCTTCACTGCCCAGACGACGCGTCCGCAACCGAGCGGGCCGGGCGGTTAGCAAGCGGCCACGAGGTTCAGCTTTGGCGTCTGGTAGCCGAGCTCAAGTTGGAGGCGCCGCCCCGGTCCAAGCCTCGGCGTCGCGTCCGCGCGGTGCATTAGGAATTGAGCCAGGCTTGCGCGCCTTCGTAACGGGGTACCGATGCCGGCGGGGCGAGTACCGGCACACTCACCTTCAGACCGGCGCGGGCGACGGAGCAGCAGTGAGCTGAACGACGACGACCTGCCACGCGCACGTCGGCCGATGCAAATGCATATGCAAGCGGCAGACAAGCTCGTCAGCCAGGCCCGGGCCCGGACGGCGGGAAGTCGCGAAGATGCAGCCTCACTCCGCGGTGGAAACATCGCACCTCGGACGTCCCATTTCCCGCATCTATTTGTAGAGTCGTACGGCCGAGCCAACTCCTTGAACTACGCTCTTAAGGAGCAGGCCCTCGATCGAGGGGACGGCCACGTGACTTGAGGAGGGACCAATGGAGTCGAGGACTGCAACGTTGCGCAGATCTTCGCGATCTCCCTCTGCATCAAATGCCGAGGGCTCGCGGCTGGGTGCGACCCGTACCAGCGACGCATGGTTCATTCCCCAGATGGCCGCTTGTGTCCGGTTCTGGACCCGGATCTTGCGCAGGATCGCCTTGACGTGAACCTTCACGGTGGCCTCGGCGATTTTGATCTTTCTGGCGATGCACTTGTTGGAATGGCCTTCGATAAGGCAGGCTAGAATTGCTTTCTCTCGCGGGGAAAGTTGCGGCAAGATCGCTTCCTCTGCAGCCGCCAGATCGACTGGTTCACAGCCGCTGGGCTCTGCGATTTCGCGTTCATGATGGCTACTGGCATCAAGGACGAACGATAGGAACGCAGGCGGAAAGACGGTCTCGCCTAATGTCACGAGTTCAACCGACTTGACAAAAGCGTCGCACGAATTGACGTTGACAAAGTAGCCGTTGGCGCCTGCACGAAATGCCGAGGCGAGGTCGACTGGTCGATAATTGTCAGATACGATCGCGATGCGCGCCTCCGGATAACGATCTTTCAAGGTGCTGATTTGTGCTATCGCTAGATTGAAGCCGTCGCCCGTGTGGACGATGAGGAACATCAGTTTCTCTGAATGAAGTGAGCTCGGCAATTCGTCGAGGCTCGAGGCCGAGACCGGAATGTAAAAATTTGCCGCGTGCAGGATTCTAGCAATTCCTTCTCTAATTAAAACGTTCTTTCCAATGAGAACGGTCTCGTATGACTGCCGCCTCCTCATTCTACCCTCCAGATACTACGCAACGACACAATGGCGATGGTTGGGATTGCTGCTCAATTTCTTGGTTTCTCAAGAGACGAACGAACCTGTTAACTATTTGGTCGTTCCCCCGAGACTAATGGTTTTCAGAAAAAATGGGGTACCTCGAGCGTGATCCTCCTCTTTACGTCGTCTAGTTGTGGATTTCGGAAGCGTTTGTCTTTGTTTACCCTTTTATGATTGTTAATTGAGAATTTGGGATATCCATATATACCATTGGTTATAGCAGCACTGCCCGTGGCGATGCTTTTTTGCGCGAAAGATACAGTCTCAGGGCGTGTTAGTGGCGGGAGAAATATTAGAAGTAGATTTGAAAGCATTCCGTAGAGGATTGCGCTGTTGTCCAGCAACAATCGCCGCAGCAACTCCGATTTTGGCGGTGAACTGGACGAGGTGAGCCGAGTTTATATTCGGGGGTGCGGGCTGAGGAGCGCCAATGCGAGGCTTCAGTATAAGGATAGTCATTGCTGACCGGCATCCGGTCGTCCTGCAAGGGCTGATCAACGTTCTCAGCGCGGTAGCCGATTTCAATATCGTTGCGTCTTGTAGCGACGCCGAAGGCTGCATCGAAGCTATTTTGGACTTGGCGCCCGATATCGCGATTATCGATCCCGCGTTGCCCGACCTTACTGCCCAGAAACTCCTGCCAACCATTTATTCAGAAAAACGTTCGACTGAATTGGTCTTTTTCGCCGCGAGTGAAGATTGCGAGCTGGTACCTGCGGCGATGCCCGTTACCTGCAGTATCATCCTCAGAGAGACTGATCCCCAGGCGTTGGTGCAGTCGCTGCGGCACATCGCCAATGGTCACAACGTGTTGCCGCCGGCGTCATCCGAGTCAAGCCCGTCGCAGGAGCAGGGGACCAATTCGGAGAGCGTGCTGAACGCTCTAACGGACCGCGAGCGTCAGATCATGCGTCTGGTCTCAGAAGGATTGTCGAACAAGGAAATCGGGCGGCGGTTGAGCATTGCCGACGGCACCATCAAAGTGCACCTTCACCACATTTTTCAAAAGCTTGAGATTAGCAATCGGACGGTGCTGGCGGCTCTCGCCATCTCGCAACTTGATCGCGAGACCGCCTCGCACGACAAGACTCCGCATCCCGGATTGAGTCCGACAGGTGACAAGCCCTGAGAAGATCTTCGCGCCCCGGCTCCCGGGCCAAGGCACAACTCAGCCGAGACGCGGGACGCCGGCACGATCTGGGCAACCTGCCGCTAGGCGTGTGATTTTGCATACCGCGGGGACTCGTAACGCCGGAGCAGCATCGCCGGGGCGGCGTCCAAGTGGGTCTGCGCGTCAATACCCACCAACGGGACGCGGATCAGGTCAGACGGCCAGCTTCTTGCCTGGAGACTAAGAGACTAATTTCAAGCGCCGCTTGATTGGTTAGATCAATGCGCGAGAATCTACATGGGGTAGTCCGTCAGAACCGGCGGCTCGTCCGGTATCGCTGCTAAGGCAGCCGGAGAGACGTGCCATTATTCGCCATCTGCAGGGTCTGGGACGAACAGGCTTGTCCGTTGTCAGGTAAAACGAAGTCGCGGGCAACAGATTCGGCTCCAGATGCCATTGCAGACATGTGCCGACTGGATATCGGTACATCTGGAGCGGCGGCCCTGGCGCTTCCTGCCCTGCCCCCAGCGGTCAGGGCCGCTTCCCCAATCTGCCAACAGGACTGAAGCCCTGTGGTTGAGCTGAAGCGAGTGCGCGGACGCATCTTGATGACCCTTCTGTTTCGTCGTGCGGTTGAAGAGTTGAAAATCCGGAGCGCGACCTGCGAAGGTATTCCCTTGTGAAAACTATGAGATCCCCGCTGGTCGCGACTCTCATGATACGGTGGCTAGATGGCGCGTCTTGGCGGCCGCTCTATCGGGTGACGGCGCAGTCAAGATTGGCAGCTCGGCGTTCGTAAATTTCGCGGAGGCGGAGAGGGCCTGCACACGATGCTTGATCATTTGGGAGCGGTCGCTGGAATGAACTGTGGACCCTGGAGTCAAGGTATGTCGACGCTATTGAGCCAAGGGAAGAGACCTCCACACAGGTCGCCTTAGGATCCGGTTCACGCTCACCTCGCGTTCAGAGGACGATATGATCGTATCTGACATTGCAGAAGTCTGCTTCTTGATTCAGATCTCGCTTTGGTCGTTAGGAAAGTCTCGCCTTTGCTGCTGGAAGAATGGCAACAACTTCCTGAAAATCTCATCGCGATTGCGGTCGATCTCCCGAGTGAGCGCGTCGCTGAAGCCTGGCGCATACGCGTGGATCGTTTCACGGTCTGCTGCGACTTTCGTTGGAATTCCGTCGAGGATTACCCAGCCGCTCAGCACTTTTCCATCCCATTCAATCGTCTGCGTGCGACTGGTCAAACAATTGGCCTCCGAGTAGCGCCTTCCTGGCTGGCCACCATCTTGATCTTGAAACCTGAGGCCGCCGGAACAACTGCGATGGGTAGGTACTTCCTACACAGGCAGGCACCAACCGGTGCTGATGCCGAGCCAACCTGTGTTCAACTGGCTTCGCCGGATCCGAACGGCCCGGACAATCGTTACGCTTTGAGCGCGTGGAGTATCGAAAGTTCGGTGAAGTTGGGTCACTTCTTCACGACCTCTAGATACGTGAAGTGTAGGGTTATGGGCGATTTTGATCCGTCCAAGACGATCCGGAGACTTTCCGGATGATAACCAATACCAATTACCGTTCCGCTCTTGCCACTCAGGCGCGGCCCCGCTGCTGGCTTTACCTCTATGCGAGATCCGATCGCAAATTCGCCTTTGAACGAGGAGGACCTGTTCATCTGTTGATACGCCTGGGAATAGTGCGCCCAAGTCATTGGTGACGCCATTTGTCGACAACTGCGAAAGCATCAAGCCCGGCGCGCGGTTCCATGAAGCTTAGCGTGGTTGCTGCGGCAACAGCGGTGGCAATCCAGGCTAGGTTAGCACGGGAGCCTACGCCCAAATCCCGGAGGAGTAGTTGTTCAAAAGAGGCACCTCTGTTGAATGACCTCGTTCTCTTGTTCGTGTCGGGGAACGTGCGGAAGCGGCTCGAGAATTCGCTGACCCAACGCCATCGCACACATCGGGGCCGCTTGAGCACACCAAGCGGCAAATTAGGATGCGCCTTATCGCCGGTGCTGGGGGAGGGTGAGCGTTCGAAGGGAGAAGGCTGAACTGAGCGCTAGGCGCGGAGTCGCGAATATGCGATGGTCACAGCATTGGAAGCGTCTCGGAGGAAAGCCGATGCGCATTGCATTGCCGTACCTGGGAATTGGCGTCTGCGTGTCGCTCGCGACCTGGCTGACCATCCTTCTGATGGTCTAGAGATCAGGGTCCAGGCCTCAGCAAGTCGCCTTTCGTGCAGCTCGTGTCCGCCATTCTCGATTGTGTGGTGGAGGATGGCGCCGAACTCGGTGCCCTTGCCGCCAAGCGTAAGCAGAGGGGGCGTTAATCTTCTTGCGAGCCGAACAGCTGGCGGGGCGGCTCCGGATAGGGAGTAAGGCGGTCCGGCCGGCGGACCACTTAGTGAAATGCAGTCCCCGAAGTGCAGTATGATGAGCCATTTCGACGCTGGCAGTCTTCGGATACCTCCGAGGAGGCCGCCAGCGGTGAAGTCGCGGCACCTTCGGTAGAGGCCACGAACTGACGCGGCCTCTACCGCGCTTTAGAGATAAGTTGCGCTATCAGGTCCGCACACGGCGGCATCGGCCGCAGCCCCGCGCCCTAGCTTCGCACCGCCGGGGCTGGACGCGGTACCAAGCTGGATGCAGTGACTGCGGCCGCCCCATCCGCGCGGCCAGCATGTTCGACTAATCGTCGCCTCCTTCCTCGTCAGAGGTCGCGCGCGAAGAACTCAGCGAGCGCGCGAGCGCGCGCTCATCTGTATCATCCAGCTACAGTTCGAAAGGGCCACGAGAGAACTGCGGTAGGGCCAAAGCATTTCCATGGTCGTCTGCTCATAGGACCGGCAGCAGTCATACTCGTAATACCGTCGTTGCGTTGACACATGGTCGACGTAATTAAAGCCGAGCGGCCGGGCATAGGCGTCGCGTCGCCCCTGGCTAGGCCTTTCGTGACTGCCGAGCATGAATCTCATCATCGTGTCCTTCCCGGCAGGCCCATCCGCCGATCGTCTCGCCTCTCAAGCCGCCGGTTGGATACGTCCCTCGATTGACGACGCCGCTTCGTGATGAATCGCATAGCACTCGTAACCGCAGTAACGAATTTGCGTCCTGGCATCGCGCAGATAGCCGGTGCTGATTTCCTCGCAACACCACAGACAGAACGTCTTGCGGAAAGGGGTTCTGCCGTTCACCAGTATGAATCTCACGTGGCACCTCCCAGCGGGAAGCAAAAGACCGTGTCAACCAGAGAGGCGGAGGGCTGCGTCGCACAAAGATGGTTGCGGCGGTCGGATCAGCTCAAATAGAATCTCCCGTGGAGGAATGATCCTTGGGAGGACGAAGACGATGGGCACTATTCTGTCCAACCTGCTCAGCTGCCACTCCCGTCATCAGCGGCAGCACGAATGCCAAGAGGAGCTTCCAAGCGCGGTTCAAGACGCAGTTCTCCTGATTCCGAATTGCCGAGCAGAGCGGCTGCTGATCCTCACGCCGCCTGAAATCGAAAGACCCATCGGTGGTCGCGTTCGCGGCGCATCCTGAAGCGCTCGAGACATTTCCTGGAACACAGCGGTGTCCGCCAGGAGTAATATCGAATCAAACCAAACTTCCCGCCACAGACTGCGCAGTCATTTGCGCCAGGACGGCGCTCGGAGTGTTCGGGCTTATCGCACATGATCCTCTCCTCTTGGCCTCTGATCGGGCCTGGCTTTCCCGCGGGCGAATGTACGGTCGCCACGTTCGTCGATGAAATGCGGCTTCGCAGTCTTGGACACGCCAAGTCATGCGGCAGGTTGGTGAGGCGCGGACAGGGTTTTCCCTTAGGTGGAGCACACCGGCTACTCGGCGGTTGTGCTCCGCACCGACCCCACTTGACTGGCCGTAAGACTACTCGGCTCGCGACGACCCGCTCAATTGTACGGAGGTAAATGCGCGCCACGACTAAGCATGCGCGAGCTATACGTAGGTTTGTCTCGTAGTTCTCCAGAACTTCGCCGGGCCGGCGCAACGAGACGGCGCAAGATTGGCAAGTTGCACGGAGCCCGCGAACGCCGAGCCCTATTTTGGTAGCAGCCAATTGCCCCTCCCGCCGCAAAATGCTCTACTTGCCTCGACCCTAGCGAGCCGGGACGCCTGGGATGATGCCTAGCCAGATCGCGAAACTCGGGAATTCGGCTGCACAGTTCCTGCTCGGCGGCCTTGCGGCGCTTCGATCTTTCGGCACCGGGGAGAAGGCCAGGCCTGCGCTCGGAGACGACTGCCGGCAGGACAACATCGATCTCCGCGAAGCCGTGAAGCAATGGCGGGAGGTGTTCGAGCACAATCCGGTCATGTACTTCATGGTCGACGCGGCCGGAACGGTGCTCAACGTCAATACATTTGGCGCCGCACAGCTGGGCTATACGGCGGCGGAACTGATCGGTCAGTCCGTGCTGGACGTATTCTTCGAAGAAGACCGCGACTCTGTTCGTCGATGCGTGGCGTTGTGCCTCGAGACCCTGGACCAGCCGCGGACCTGGGAAATCCGCAAGATTCGAAAGGACGGCTCGGTCCTCTGGGTTCGTGAAAACGCGAAGGCCATGCTGCGCGGCGACGCCACGCCGGTCGTGCTGGTCGCCTGCGAAAATATCACCGAGCGCAAAGAGGCGGAGGATGCGTTGCGGCAGAGCGAGGCCTATCTCGCCCGGGCGCAGGAATTGAGCCGCACCGGCAGCTTCGGCTTGAGCGTCGCGACCGGCGAGATCATCTGGTCAAGGGAAACCTTTCGGATCTTCCAATGCGATCTCGCCGTGAAGCCGACCTTGGAGTTCGTTTTTCAGCGCATCCATCCGGAGGATCGCGATGCGGTCAGTATGACCCTCGATCGTGCCTCCCGCGCAGCGGAGGATTTCGACCATCAATATCGCCTGCTGATGCCGGATGGATCGGTCAAATATCTCCATTCCGTGGCGCGCGCGATGAGACAAGCACCCGGACGCATCGAGTTTGTCGGGGCAGTCACCGATGTCACAATTGCAAAGGAAGCGGAACAAAGGCTGCGTCGCAGTGAGGCTTATCTGGCCGAAGCCCAGCGCCTCAGCCACACGAGCAGCTGGGCCTGGGATGTGCGCCGTCAGGAGTTCGCCTACCGATCGGCTGAACTCTATCGCTTGTTTGGATTTGAGCCGGACCAGGTCGGACTGGCAGCACGGGCTTTCCAGCAACGAATCCCCTCCGACGACTTTGAACGGATTGTCGAGGTGGAACGTCGCGCAATCCAGCAAAGGGAGCCCTTCGATCTCGACTTCCGGATCGTGCGTGCGGATGGTTCGGTAAGACGTGTCCATACGGAGGGGCAACCCATCATAGGCACCGATGGCGAAGTGACGGAAATCATCGGCACGCACGTCGACGTTACCGATCAGTTCACCGCAAAAAATGCGCTGCATAAGGCCTTTGACGAGCTTAAGCAATCCGAGCAGCGATTCCGCGACTACGCCGAAACTGCATCGGACTGGTTTTGGGAGACCGGACCGGATCACCGCATCACGCGGATATCGGAACATGCTGATACGGCCACTGCCGTGCCGACGGGCTTGATCGGGCTGTCCCGTTGGGACATTCCGCCCGATGCCGAGTTCCAGCCGGACAAGTGGGAGCAGCATCGCGCGGCGCTCGATGCCCAACTTCCGTTCCGCGATCTGGTTTACCGCAGCAGGGATCGCAACGGATCTCCCATTTACGTGCGCACCAGCGGCAAGCCCTTCCACGATGCGCACGGTCATTTTCTCGGCTATCGTGGCGTCAGTAGCGATGTAACCGCGGCGATCCGGGCCGAGGAGGCCGAAGAAGCGCTGCGCAACGCGCAAGCCGAGCTTGCCCATGTCACGCGCGTCACGATGCTGGGCGAACTCACCGCCTCGATTGCCCATGAAATCAACCAGCCTCTTGCCGCCGTGATCGCCAATGCAGACGCCTGCATCGGCTGGCTGGAGCGCGAACCCGCCGATCTGAAAGCCGCGCGCCGTTCCGTGGAATGGATCGTCGAGGACGCCAATCGGGCCGCTGAGGTGATCCGCCGGATCAGGGCGCTTGCGAAGAAAGCTGAGGTCGAGATGGTTCCACTCGACATCAACCAGGTCGTCAGGGAAGTCATGGCTCTCGTTCACCGCGAGCTGGCGACCCACGCTGTGTCGGTGCGAATGGAGTTGGCATCCGATCTGCCCATGATTTGCGGCGATCGAATCCAGCTTCAGCAGGTGCTCATCAACCTTGTCATGAACGGCATCGAAGCCATGGAGACCACTGTCGGCCGGCCGCGCGAGTTAGCGATCCGCTCCAGTGACGTGGGTGAGGACAGCGACCGCCGTCTCGTCGTCACCGTGAAGGACCGTGGTGTGGGCCTTTGTAAGGACGCGGCCGAACGCATCTTCACACCCTTCTTCACGACAAAGTCGGGCGGCCTTGGGATGGGACTGTCGATCTGCCGATCGATTATCGAGGCACACGCGGGCCGGCTCTCGGCCTTTCCCAATGAAGGGCACGGTACAACATTTCAGATTGCCCTGCCCTTGCCGCACGAGGATACGTCGTGACCAACGACGCCAAGCAGACCCAGGCGGAAGCAGGCGCCGATAATCCGGTCGTCCTGATCGTGGACGACGATCCATCCATGCGCCGCGCGCTCACCAATCTTTTTCAATCCGTTGGCCTCAAGGTCGAGGCCTTCGGCTCGGCAGCGGAGATCATGGAAGCCAAACCGCCGGTGGTCCCCAGTTGCCTTGTGCTCGACATTCGCCTGCCGGGCTCGAGCGGCTTCGACCTCCAGGCGGAGCTCGCGAAGGCCAACATTCACACGCCCATTATCTTCATCACCGGTCATGGCGATATTCCCATGACCGTCAGGGCCATGAAGAGCGGCGCCATCGATTTTCTGACCAAGCCGGTGCGCGACCAGGACATGCTCGACGCGGTCCAGGCTGCGATCGAACGGGATCGCAAGCGGCGCGATGCCGAGAAGTCGCTCTCGGGCGTGCGGTCCCGCTTCGAAGGCCTGACAAGCCGTCAGCGCGACATCCTGGCCCTGGTCGCGTCCGGCCTGATGAACAAGCAAGTCGCCGCCGAGCTTGGATTGGCCGAGATCACCGTCAAGATCTATCGTGGGCAGATCATGCGGAAGATGGGCGCGAAGTCATTGGCCGATCTCGTCAGGATGACCGAGACGCTCGGAATCGCGCGTCCAAGGGGAAAGGTACAAACCTAAGTATGCTTTTCAATCTCGCTCCGGGAGCCCACTTTCCGATGGGTGGTTGCGCCGCGGCCGGCGGCTCCGCGATCAGGAGCGATCATCTTGTCTGTCCCTTCGGTCATTTCCGTCATTGACGATGATCCCTCCGTCCGGCTCGCGACGAACAATCTTCTGACGTCGCGGGGATACACGGTCTACATCTTTGGCTCCGCTCACGAATTTCTCCAATCGGCCGAACTGAACACGACGTCCTGCGTAATCGCGGACGTTCAGATGTCGGCCATGAGCGGTGTTGATCTGTTGATGCATATGCGCGGCCTCGGTCACAGCACGCCTTTCATCTTCATGACGGCCTTTCCCGACGATGCCGTGCGCGAGCGCGCCCTGAAGGCTGGCGCCATCTGCTTTCTCGCGAAGCCGTTTTCCACGCCGGCTCTGGTCCAATGTCTGGAGACCGCCCTGTCGGTGACTCTGCCATGAGCCCCGTACGTCTGCTGCTCGGGACAGATCGTTAGAGGGCGGCGACTGTGGGAACCGCGCCGCTGACCAGATGCGGACTTCTTCACCGCACTATCCCTATTTCAGCTCGACGGCCTACCGCTGCCCATCCGGCCAGCTGCGGCCCTACCACTACACCAGTACGGAATGACGCTGCGCCGTTACTGGTCGACGGCAGCCTGCCAAGGCTGCGCGATCAAGAGCCAATGCACGCCGTCAAGGGAGCGCCGCATAACGTGCTGGGAGCATGAGCATGTAGTCGAGGAGATCCAGAGGCGGCTCGATTCAAATCCTGGCACCATGCGGACGCGGCGCGACGCGGTCGAGCATCCCTTCGGCACGATCAAAACCCGTATGGGTGCGACACACTTCCTGACGAAGCGCCTACGGAATGTAGCCGCTGAGATGGCCTTCATGATCGATGTGTCACTGCCAGAAATGACAAAGTCGTAGTCGCTGGCCAGCATTGCTCGAGCACGTTCAGGCCCAAGCGCAATGCTCCCCATCCGCATTCCAGAATGCTTAATAGCACTTTCGGCCTGCGCTATGACGTTCGATGCTTCGCTATCGTCATTTTCCCTGGAAAATCAGAGGACAAACTCGTCTCTCGCGGCAGCCGGCTTCACGTTCGATCAGCAGTCAAGGACCATATCGACGCTGTGTCCGGGACAGAAATCCCGCTTGGGGCGGTTGGCGCTCCGAATGACGGAGCCGAACCTATACCTCATGGACGAGCCAACAAATCATCTGGACATTGAGGGCCAAGAGCAGCTCGAAATGGAGCTGAGCTCGCGCGGGGCAGCCGCGATATTGTCTTCGCACGATCGTGCATTTTGTGAAAACGTTGGTACGCGATTTTGCTCATCGAGAACGGTCGGTTGTATGAATTGGAATCGCCCGAACCATTCTATCGATCTCTTATCGAGAATGTTGCCGTATCCCGGCTCGTAGGCAAGCTCGTGGCGTGCTGAGGGCGCGTGCCCTTCATGCACCGGATAGTTTCGGTCGCAGGTTCGATCTAGGCGTAAGCTTTGGACATTTAGGCGCCTAACTCGCAATCAGCGTTGCTACGAATTGTTCCATCAAGGGTTGTGAAGCCTTCTGCATTTTGTGCAGGTCCTCAGGTTTTAGGTTCGTGTAACGCCGCAGCATGCGCCAATCTTTATGGCCGGTCACCATAGCGACTTGCTGGGTTGAAAAGCCGGCTTCGAACAAGCGACTGGTCCCTTCATGGCGCAAGTCGTGAAAACACAGATCGTCGATTTCGATAGCGTTGCACGACCGATGAAAAGCAGCTCCAACAGATTTCGAGTGGTGAGGAAACACACGCCCTATGCCGCGCGTGACGATACGTTGCTCGAGAACGAGCTGCCACGCGTCATAGCCTGTGGAATTGAGAAGGGCGACTACCTGATGGTTTCCGTCTTTTCGTCGCGGATCTTTGCGGTCGCGTATAGTGAGTGTTCGCTTTGACATATCGAGGTCGGACCTCTATTCGGCAAATCTCGGCTTGGCGCATTGCAGTCGCAACGGCGAAACGAATGATCCTTCCAAGCGGAATGAACTGTTGAGGGTTAGACCCAGCATGAGCGATCAATTGGGCTAGTTCGTCCTGAGTAGGGCGACGATCGCGTTCGTTTGACTTGCCTACCAGATCGAGATGTTTAAGCGCAGCTCGGGCTAGCTGAACGCCCTCGACGGAGACCTCGATGCCGTGGACTGCCGCAGCGTGCAGCAGGATGGCTCGAATGAACGAGAAATCAATCGCAAGGGTTGCCGGCCCGGCGCCTTGTGCGGCCCGCTTCCGTCCAAACTCGATCAATTTCTCGCGGGTGATGTCTTTGAGCTTCACGCGCCCGAGGGATGTCTTGAGCGCTTTAAGGACCATGGACTTCGACCGTCGAACAGGCTTGCCGACCTCAGCAAGATCGTCGAGATGCAACGCGATCAGGTCGGCAAAGATACGCGGCTACTCATATGGCCGAGAGCGCCGGATGGGAGCGCCCCGATCGATTGAGCGTTCTGCGTCAATGGCCCACTCTTCGGCGTCACGCCGCCGGACAAACGTGTTCGCAACGTACTGGTTCTTTCTCCTGACCTGAACGCGCCAGCTCCCCGACTTGAGCTTTGTAAAGGTTCGGCATTGCGTGTGCACTCCACTCCGATTTCGTGTGCGCTACGTGTGCACCGAGAGATCAAATGCGGTACAAACGTGTGCAATTTTGGCTAGTTTGGAGTGCACACGTGTGCACTTGTTCCTACTCTAGTCCATTGTAAGGATAGGATAACTAGTTGAAATATCAAGACTATCGCTTTTCCGTTGCCCCCATGATGGATTGGAGCGAGAGTTCAAGTTTATCAGTTAGTTAGAAGGCGGCGTGTGCACGACGTGTGCACCGGGAGATCAAGAAAAATCCTGCCTCGGCCAATCCAGGCAGGTCTCGGAAGTGGGGCTGCATCCGATCTGCGAACATACGAGCAAGCTTCAACTACGTGGGGCTGGGCGAGGTGGCGCCCGACAGCTCCGCGCATCCGCTGCGTTTAGATGGTGGAAAGTCGAACGAAGGTGCAGCGCAGCTTGTCGCAGTTTTTGGTCGCCGTCAGTGCAAGTCTCTGCCGTAAAGTATCACTTTCGGTCGGGCCTAGCAGCATCGGCTCGTGCTGGCAATGCACGAGCATTTCGGAGACCGACGCATCGTTCGACAGCATGAGTGCGGTTTCCACCAGGCCGGCGGTGTCGCCCGGCTGGCTCATCTCGTGGCGGGGAATCTCACAGGCTCGCCACGGAAGTAAGACACCCAGTTATGACTTGATAGTCTATTCGGTAGGCGTCTTTGTTGCTGAGCTCGGGTGCCTCGCCTCATCATCTGAGCCGGCGTGTTTGCCTGAAAAACCTGCCTCCGGCTTTTGCGAACTTGGCTCGTAGCCAAGACGTATCGAGAGAAGCTCTGCATGCGTCATCACGGCCCGCGCCAGCTCGGGCACGCGTTCGGGCGTGACGCGCCGGCTTGGCCCGCTGGCGCTGATTGCAGCGAAGACTCTGCCGGCACTGTTGCGGATCGGCGCGCCGACGCAGCGCAGCTCCGGCTCATGCTCGCAATCGTCGATCGAATAGCCGCGCGCTCTGATCGCGGCGAGCTCGGCCCTCAGCCGTTTCGGCTCTACAATGGTGTTGGGCGTGAAGTGGGCAAGGCCGGCGCGGATGACGCGCTCGATCACCGCCTCGCTCTGGAAGGCGAGCGCCGCCTTGCCGACGCCGGTCGAGTGGCAGGGCGAAGCCTCCATCGTGATTACGGTGTTGTGCGGCCGCGCCACCTGGTTGCGGCGGTTGACGAAGACCATCTGCGCGCCGTCGAAGATGCACAGATGCACGTCCTCGCCGGTGAGCTTGGCGAGCGTGTCGACGAAGGGGGGCGCCTCGCGATAGAGCGGCAGGTTCGTCAGCGCGTTGCCGCCGAGCTCGAACAGTTTCAGCCCGAGCCGGTAACGGTCGCGGCTGGCATCCTGCTCAAGGAAGCCGACGCTGCGCAGGCTGTCGACGATGCGATGGACGGTGGTGCGGGGCAGGCTGGTGCGCCGCGCGATCTCGACGACGCTGAGCTCGGGGTCGCTCGAGGAGAAGGCCTCGAGCACCTCGAGCATCTTGAAGAGCGACTTCACGCTTTGTCGACTGCCGTCGGCGCTCGTCATGTCGGGACCTTCCGGGCGGCGCGGCCTTGCGAAGCGCATGCCGCGATCCAGCCCCGGCTTAGACGGAATCGGGCGCGGCGGCAATGCGGCCGCGCCCGTTGTCGAATGCTCACTCGGCTGCGGCGAGCCTCACGCCGCCGTCGAGCTCCATCAGCGGCTTGAGGGCTGCTGCGATCGCCTCCTTCTGCCGGCTGGTCGGCGCCGGCATCGGCTGCCGCGGCAGGCCGCCCGGTGAACCCTGGAGGGTGAGGGCGTGCTTCACGCAGGCCGGCAGATTGTCGCCGACGATCGTGTTCCAGAACCGCAGCAGGCGCTTGTGGATCTCGAGCGCGGTGGTGTGGTCGCCACGCTGAACCGCGTTCCACAGTGCGACGCAGGCACCGGGCACGGCGGCCGGATTGGCCGCGATCGTGCCATGCGCGCCGAGCGCGAAGGACGGATAGAGCAGTGCGTCGACCGCGGTCAGCACCACCTTGCCGGCGGGCACGTCGAGCAGCAAATCGGCCATCAGCTTGAGGTCGCCGGCGCTCTGCTTGACGCCGATCACGCCCGGCAGCTCGTTCATGATGCGCAGGAGCAGTGCGGGGCTCAGATAGTTCCAGGGCACGACGTTATAGATGATGACCGGTTGCTTGACCCCTTCCGACAGTGTCTTGAAGTGGCCGACGGTGGCATCCTCGTCCGGCTTGAACAGATAATGCACCGGCGTGATCTGGAGTGCGGCGACGTTGACGTGCTCGATGGCGCGGGCACGCGCAATGGCTTCACGCGTCGAGTTGGCGATGATGCCGGCCACGAGCGGCACCTTGCCGTTCAGCTCCTCCGCGCAGGCCTCGATCAGTTGGCGGAATTCGTCGGCGGTGAGCGTGTGGCCCTCGCCGGTGCTGCCGCCGACGCAGACGCCGTGCACGCCCTGCTCGAGCAGGAACTTCACCTGGTGGCGAAATGCCTTTTCGTCGATGTCGCCGTTCGGGTCGAACGGTGTGGTGAGCGGCGGAATGATTCCGGTGATCTTTGCTGGCACGATTTCCTCCATTTTATTGTTCACAATGCGGACAAATGAATACGACAAATGATCGCAAGGCGTCAAGCATGGGCAGCTATGCGGTGGAATTTTAGCTCTTAGAATTAAACGAGATGGCAACCTCGGCCGAAAAATCCTCTTGACATGTGGGATGAGTCATTGCTCATGATGTCCGCAATACGGACAAAAGTCCGAGCAGGGGCGTTTCCCTGCCGAGCCCGGGAAGGTAACGTCATGAGCGAAATGGTTGGGTCGATTGGGTCCGGCAGGGTTGCGGATCAGCAATCCTCCGCCGCGATCACGGCGCGAGAGTCGAGCGACATCCGCAAGGTTGCGGTGGCGAGCGCCATCGGCAACATGATCGAGTATTACGACTTCACGCTCTACGCGACCGCGACCGCGCTCGTGTTCAACAAGATCTTTTTCCCGAGCACCGATCCGCTGGTCGGCTCGCTGCTTGCGTTTGCCACTTTCTTCGTCGGTTATTGCGCACGGCCGCTCGGCGGCGTGCTGTTCGGCCATTTCGGCGATCGCGTCGGCCGCAAGACCGCGCTGCTCCTCACCATTTTGATCATGGGTTTGGGCACGTTCCTGATCGGATTCATGCCGACCTATGAGCAGGTCGGCGTGCTCGCGCCGATCTGCCTGATCGGACTGCGTCTGCTTCAGGGCATCGGCATCGGCGGCGAGTACGGTGGCGGCATGACGATGACGGTCGAGCACGCGCCGACAGACCGCCGCGGCTTCTTCTCCTCGCTCGTCCATGTCGGCGTGCCCGCCGGCTTCCTGCTTCCGATCGCGCTGCTCGGACTGCTGTCGACCTCGATGAGCGAGGGCGATTTCCTGGCCTGGGGCTGGCGGATTCCGTTCCTGTTCTCGATCGTTCTCGTCGGCATCGGCATCTTCATCCGCTTCCGCATCTCTGAGACGCCCGCGTTTCAACGTGTGCTGAACGAGGAGGGTGCGGCCAGCGTGCCGGTAGTCGAGGCTGTGCGCGATCATACGGGCAACATCCTGTTCGGCATCGGCGCCAAAATCGCCGAGAGCGGGCTGTTCAACATCTACGCCGTGTTCGCGATCACCTATTGCAAGACCAAGCTCGGCCTGCCCAGCCTGACCATCCTCAACGGCGTTCTCGTCGGCTGCGCGCTGGAATGCCTGACGTTGCCCTTCTTCGGCGCGCTGTCGGACCGGATCGGACGGCGCGCCGTCTATGTCGGCGGCATGCTGTTCCAGGTCGCACTCGCGCTCGTGTTCTTCCAGATGCTGAACACCGGGCACACCGGCATGATCTGGCTGGCGATCGCGCTCGGTCTCGCGCTCGGCCATGGTTCGGTCTATGGCGCGCAGGGCGCCTATTTCTCGGAGCTTTTTCCGGCGCGCATCCGCTACAGCGGCCTGTCGCTGGTGCAGCAGCTCGGGCCGATCTTGGGCGGCGGTCTGTCGCCGCTGATCGCGACGGCGCTGCTTGCCGCATACGGCTCGCCCTTCTGGGTCGCCGTTTACATGGCCGCGATGGCGTTGTTCTCGGCCGCCTGCACCTTCGGTCTCCGCCCGCTTCGTGCGGGCGGCTGAGCCGCGCGTCCACCTTTCGAAAATACCCGTCCGATCGAGGCGGGGGCCAGCGAAAATATCGGAGGAATTCCATGGTGTCTCCTTTGCACGTCTCTCGACGCAGTCTGATCAAGGCAATCGCGCTCGCGCCGCTCGTCACGCCGGCCATCATCGGCCGCGCCTACGCAGCCGATCCGATCCGGATCGGCATCTCCGGGCCGATGACGGGCCAGTTTGCCCAGAACGGCCAATGGATGAAGAACGGTGTTGCCATCGCGGTGAAGCAGGCCAACGACAAGGGTGGCATCAAGGGCCGCATGATCGAGGTGCGGATCGCCGACGACCTCGGCCCGAACCCGACTGCGGCGGCCAACGCCGTCACCAAGCTCGCGACGCAGGATGAGGTGGTGGCGCTGGTCGGGCCGCATTACACGCCAGGCATTTTGCCGAACGTGCCGCTGCTCGGGAAATACAAGATCCCGGCCTTGACCGGCGCGACCGGTCCGGTCGTCACCCAGCAGGGCAGCCCCTGGGTGTTTCGGGTGCGCCTCAACGACGCGATCGGCGCCGACCTCCTGGTTAAATACGTCACCGAAGATCTGCAGTGGAAGAAGATAGGGCTCGGCTACGTCAACACTGCGTTCGGCCAGTCCGGCATTGCCGTGGTCAAGGCGTCCCTAGCCAAGCGCAATGTCGAGCCGGTGCTGGTGCAGGCCCATACCGATGCGACCAAGGATTTTACGTCGCAGATACTCGCCTTCCAGCAAGCGAGCGTCGACGGCGTCATCGTCTGGACTGATGATCAGCCGGCCGGGCTGATTGCCAAGCAGAGCAAGACGCTCGGCGCGAAATTCGGCATTGCCGGCAATACCGCGTTCTCGCAGCCGATCTTCCTCGGCCTCGCCGGCGAAGGCGCCGACGGCTGCATGGCGATCGGCGAGTTCGTCAAGGACAATCCCGACGAGCGCGTGCAGGCCTGGAAGAAGCTCTATGCCGCCGCCTATCCCGGCGACGAGCCGGAGCTCTATGCCACCGTCTATCACGACGCTGCCAAGCTGATCATCGCAGCGATGGAGCGAGCCGAGACCATCTCAGGCGAAGCGATCCAGCAGGCGCTCACCGGAGTGCGCGACTTCCAGGGCATCGTTACCCGCTACGGCTGGACCGACAATGGCGACATGACCCATTCCGGCATCATCACCAGGGTCGCCGGCGGCAAGCCGGAGATCGTCAAGGTCATCACGAGCTGACGCGCGTGGCTGCCGGATAGTGCCGGCTGCCGACGCCAGCGATGGGGGCAAGCGATGCTGCAGACGTTCATTCAAATCGTACTGGTGGGATTGGCGGTCGGCGCGGCCTATGCGCTGGTGGCGCTCGGCTACACGCTGATCTGGAACGCGGTCTCCCTGGTCAATTTCGCGCAAGGCGACCTCGTAATGTTAGGTGCCTTCGTCTCGGTCGGCTGGCTCGCCAATCGGCTCGGCATGCCGCTATGGTTGAACCTCATCACCATGCTGGTGATCCTCGGCCTGTTCGGCGCCGGGCTCGCCTGGGGGATCTATCACCCCTTGCGCAACGCGCCGCAATTGTCGGCGATCGTGGCGACGCTTGGTCTGTCCATGGCGTTGCAAAACATCGCCGTGATCATCTGGGGACCGCAGCCGCTCAATTTCGCCGGTCCCCTGGGCACGACCTCGGTGCATTTGTTCGGCTCGACGATCTATGCGCAGTACCTCGTCATCCTGGCCGCGCTCGCGGCGATGATGGCGATCCAGCACGTGCTGTTCCAGTACACCGCACTCGGCCGCGCCATGCGCGCCACCGCGCAGGACGCCGAAGCCGCGCGGCTGATGGGCATTCCCACCGCGCGCATCATCGCATTCATCTTCGCCTATGCGACGATGCTCGCCGCCCTCGCAGGCTGGCTGATCGCGCCGCTCTCCTATGTCTCGTCGGACATGGGCGTCAACCTGTCGCTGCGCGCCTTCGCCGCGACCATTCTCGGCGGTTTCGGCTCGATCCCCGGCGCGCTCGTCGGCGGGCTCGCCTTCGGCGTGATCGAGTCGGCTGGGTCCTTCTACATCTCGTCGGAATATATCGACGTCATCGCGTTCGGCGTGCTGATCGCGGTTTTGATGTTCCGCCCGCAGGGCATCTTTGGCGAACTCGAACTGGAGCGTCCCTGATGTCCACCGAGGCGAATTCATTGACGATGCGCACGCTCGTCATCCTGGTGATCGCGGTCGCCATCCTCTGCGGTCTTCTGCTGCCGCGGTTCCTGTCGGTCTATTATCTCCAGGTCGCCGACGTCACCCTGATCAACATCCTGCTTGTACTCGGGCTCAATTTCATTCTCGGCTTCGGCGGCCAGATGTCGCTGGCGCAATGCGCGTTTTTCGGCATCGGGGCCTACGCCTTCACGCTGCTTCAGGCTGCCGGCATGCCGGTGCCGGTGGCTGCGGTCGGCGCAATCGCGCTCTCGGCCGCGGTCGGAATGGCGCTCGGCTGGCCGACCCTGCGCCTCAAGGGCCACTATCTCGCGCTTTGCACACTGGCCTTCGCGCTGATCGTCGAGCGGCTATTGGTGAACTGGGAAGGTCTCACCAACGGCGCCAACGGCATCACTGCAATCCCCGGCATCGGGCTTGCCGGCGAGAACGACAAGATGCTTTGGGTGCTGCTCGCGGTCGTCGCCAGCGCCTATCTGCTGCAGGCCTGGATCGCCAACGGTCCGCTCGGCTTGCGCATCCGCGCGCTGCGCGACGATTCGCTCGCGGCGCAAGCTATCGGCGTCGACGTCTCGCGGCTGAAGATCATGCTGTTCGTGATCTCGGCGGCCTATGGCGGGCTCGCCGGCATCTGCTACGTGCTGCTGCGCGGCTATATCAGCCCCGACGTCTTCTCCTGGCAGTCGACCTTCTCCTATCTCGCCATGGCCGTGGTCGGTGGCCTCGGCAGCCCCCTTGGCGCGGTGTTGGGCGCGATCCTCTACACCTTCGTGCCGGAGCTGCTGCGCTTCATGCAGGAATATTACTTCGCCGTGTTCGGCGTGATGGTGATCCTCGTCATCACCTTCTTTCCCGCGGGCCTCTCGGGGATGGTCCTCTCCGTCCTTCGCAGCCTGCGCCGACCTGGAAAATCCTTTGCACGATCGGATGTGACGCATCATGAACGCGCTGCTTGAACTCACCGGCGTTACCAAACGCTTCGGTGGCCTGACCGCGCTCGAGGGCGCCTCGCTCTCGGTCGCGCAGGGGACGATCCACGCCGTGATCGGGCCGAACGGCTCCGGCAAGACCACGCTGTTCAACATCATCAGCGGCATCTACATCCCGACCGAAGGCGAGGTTCGCTTTGCCGGCGCCGTGGTGACGTCGAAGCCGCTGCACCAGCTCGCGGCGATGGGGCTGGCGCGCACGTTCCAGAACACCCGCTTGTTTGCCTCGATGACCGTGCGCCAGAACGTGCTCGCCGCGCGGCACGGGCGGGCGCATCCATGGCGCTTCGACCAGGAGAACGCGCGCCGGGTCGAGGAGATCATCCAGTTCGTGGGGCTCGCTGACGTCGCCGACACCAGCGCGGCCTCGTTGCCGCAGGGTCAGCGGCGTTTGCTCGAAATCGCCAAGGCGCTGGCGCTGGAGCCGCGCCTCGTGCTGCTCGACGAGCCGCATGGCGGCCTCAACCACGCCGAGACCGCGCGGCTGATCGAGGTGATCCGCCAGATTCATGCGCGCGGCATGACGATCCTGCTGATCGAGCACGAGATGGAAGTGGTGATGACGCTCGCCGATCGCATCACCGTGCTCAATTTCGGCAAGGTCCTCGCTGAAGGATCTCCCGCGGAGATCCAGAGCAACGAGGCCGTCATCGAGGCCTATCTCGGCCGGGCCGACCGCGAGGCGGAGCTTCATACGCAAATCGGCCGTGCCGCCGAAGGCACCGGCGCGCCGCTGCTCGAAGTCGCTGACCTCACCGTCCGCTACGGCGATATCGAGGCCGTGCGAAAAGTGTCGCTCAATGTCGGCACCGGCGAGTTCGTGGCGCTGCTCGGCAATAACGGCGCCGGCAAATCCTCGACGTTGAAGGCGATCGCGCGTCTAGCGCAGGCGTCCGGATCGGTACGCTTCGCCGGCCAGGAATTGACGAAGGAGCCGACCGAGCGCTTGGTCGGCAGAGGCCTCGCGCTGGTGCCCGAACGCCGCCGCCTGTTCGGCGGGCTGACCGTGATTGAGAATCTCAAGATCGGCGCCTATGGCCGGCCGCATACGGAGCTCGCCCGGCTGATCGAGGAAATGCTCGAGCTGTTTCCCAACCTTAGGCGTCTGTCCGCATCGCTCGCTTTCTCGCTCTCCGGCGGCGAGCAGCAGATGCTCGCGATCGCGCGCGCCTTGATGAGCCGGCCGCGCCTGCTGCTGCTCGACGAGCCGTCGCTTGGCCTTGCTCCGCTGCTGGTCGAGCAGGTCTTCAGCAAGCTCGTCGAGGTCAATCGGCAAGGGACGGCCATCCTGCTGGTGGAGCAGAACGCGCGTATGGCGCTGTCGGTCGCCCATCGCGGCTACGTACTGAGCTCGGGCCGCATCGTCGCCGAGGGCACCGCCGCCGAGGTCGCGCGCGATCCCCGCCTGATGGGCGCCTATCTCGGTCACGGTGAAGCCGCGGAATAACCAAGTCGAAATCAGTGCTCACGATCGCAAGCGACGTCGCGGGCAGGCACGGCATCGGCGTGCGAATGGTAGTCGCTGGAGCTGTGCAATGAAGAAACTGATGAATTCACCCGATGTCTTCGTCGACGAGATGCTTGCGGGCCTCGTCGCCGCCCATCCCTCACTGGTGCAGGAGGGGCGCGTCATCCGCCGCGCGAGCGGGACGAAGAGGGGCAAGGTCGGCATCGTCTCCGGGGGCGGCTCTGGCCATTTGCCGCTGTTCACCGGCTATGTCGGCGATGGCCTGCTCGATACCTGCGCCATCGGCGACGTGTTCGCGGGTCCTTCCGTCGATTCCTGCATTCAGGCGATCCGCGGCGCCGATGGCGGCTCTGGTGTGCTGCGGCTCTACGGCAATTACGGCGGCGACCGCATGAATTTCGACCTCGCCGGCGAGATGGTCGAGATGGACGGCATCGAGACCACGACCGTGCGCGGCACCGACGACATCGCTTCGGCCGCGCCGGAGGACAGCGCCAAGCGTCGCGGCGTCGCGGGTATCATTTATGCCTATAAGATCGCGGGCGCAAGGCCGATACCGGCGCGGGTCTCGCTGAAGTCACCGCCGCGGCGCAAGCCGCCGTCGATGCCTGCCGCACGATTGGCGTTGCGCTGTCGCCCTGCCAGATTCCCAGCGCAGCGAAGCCGACTTTTGAATTGGGCGCCGACGAGATCGAGATGGGCATGGGCATCCATGGCGAGCCCGGCATCTGGCGCGATAAGCTGCGTCCGGCCGACGAGATCGCCGACGAGATGGTGCGGCGCTTGCTCGCGGACCCCGTCGCTCACAAATCGGAGCGCGTCTCTGTGCTGGTCAACAGCCTCGGTGCGACGCCGCTGGAGGAGCTGTTCATCGTCTATCGCCGCGTCGTCGCGCTTCTGAAGAAGGAGGGTCTGACCATCATGCGTCCGCTGGTCGGGCATTACGTGACCTCGATGGAGATGGCGGGGCTGTCGATCAGCATGATCCACCTCGATGCCGAGCGCGAAGAGCTGTTGGCCGCGCCCTGCGCCTGCCCGTTCTGGAGGGTGTGACGTGGCGATCACGGCAAATCATTTACGCCACGCCGCGGACCGGGCAAAGGAGGCAGCTGCGCTTGCGCAGGGCGATCTCAATGCTGCCGACGGAAAGATCGGCGACGGCGACACCGGTGTCATGCTGCGTCGCCTGTTCGAGAGCGTTGCCAACGCCATTCCCGATCAGGAAACGGACATTGGCAACGTGTTTCAGGCCTGCGCCAAGGCATGCGCCAGCGGCACCGGTTCCAGTCTGGGAACGCTGGTGACGGTCGCGATGATGACGCTTGCCAAGGCGACCAAGGGGCGCAGCGAGATCGGCTGGGACGAGCTAGCGCCGCTGCTGGCCTCGGTCCGCGATCAGATGATGGCGCGCGGTGGCGCGAGGCTCGGCGACAAGACCGTCGTCGACATGATCGATGCGGTCGCAGTTGCGCTCGATGCGTGCCGGACGCGGGACGAGGCTTCTGAAGCCGCGCAGAACGCCGCCCGTGAAACGCTCGCGATGTACCGCGAGCGGCCGAACAAGCTCGGCCGCGCCCGCATGTTCGGCGAGCGCACCATCGGGCTCGACGATCCCGGCATGCTCGCCTTTTCGCACCTGCTAAATGCCGTCGCAGCTTGAAAGGCACGCCACCGTCGTGCAGATGGAGGCAGGGAGAAAAAGGAGGCCGATATGAACGCCCATGCCCTGTCGCGCCCGGCGCCCGGGACCATCGCCGAGGTCAAGACGGGGCTCGTCGAGCGCCTCGATGCGCGCGTCACGGCGGTGCAGGCGGTGCTTGAGCAGCACAGCCATGGCGAGGGCCTGCCAGCCGTCGGCGTCCCCGATCTTGTCGCTTTCCCCGAGACCAACGAAGAGGTCGCCTTCATCCTCGCGCTGTGCAACCAGCGCCTTGTGCCGGTGACGCCGTTCGGCGCGGGGTCCTCGCTCGAGGGCCAACTCGCCGCGCTCGCCGGCGGCGTTTCGCTGGATATGAGCCGCTTCGACAAGATTTTGGATGTCTCGCCCGATGCCCTCGATTGCCGCGTACAGGCCGGTGTGACGCGGGAGGCCCTGAACGCGGAGATTCGCGACACTGGATTGTTCTTCCCGGTTGATCCCGGCGCCAATGCCTCGATTGGCGGCATGGCCTCGACGCGCGCCTCCGGCACCAATGCGGTGCGCTACGGCACCATGCGCGAGAACATTCTCGGCCTCACCGTGGTCACGCCCGACGGCCGCATCGTGCGCACCGGCAGCCGCGCGCGAAAATCCTCCGCCGGTCTCGATCTCACGCACCTTTATGTCGGCAGCGAAGGCACGCTCGGCGTCATCACCGAAATCCAGCTCAAGCTCTATGGTCTGCCGGAGACCATCGTGGCCGCGGTCTGCCAGTTCCGTTCGCTTGAGGGCGCGGTCGCCGCTGTCGTGGCGGCGCTCCAGTCCAATCTGAAGATGGCGCGCGTTGAGCTGCTCGACGAGGTGCAGATGCGCGCCGCGATCCGCTACTCCAAGCTCGACTATGTCGAGACGCCGACGCTGTTCCTCGAATTCCACGGCACGCCGGCCGGCGTGCAGGAGGAGGTCGAGCTGATGCAGGCGATCACCGCGGATCAAGGCGGCGGTGAATTCCAGTTCGCCGAGCGCCCCGAAGACCGCAATCGCCTCTGGAAGGCGCGCCACAATTCTTACCAGTCGGTAATGGCGCTTAGCCCAGGCAAGAACAACATGGGCACGGACGCCTGCGTGCCGATCTCGGCTTTACCGGCCTGCCTGCTTGAGACCAAGGCCGATATCGTTGCCTCCGGGCTGACCGCACCGATCGTCGGCCATGTCGGTGACGGCAATTTCCATCTCGGCATCCTGTTCGATCCCAAGGATGCGGACGAGACCGCGCGTGCCGAAGCGCTTGCCTTCCGCACCGCGCGGCGGGCGATCGGCATGGGCGGTACCTGCTCCGGCGAGCACGGCGTCGGGGTTCATAAGATCGTTCACATGGAGACCGAGCACGGCGAGGGCGTCGCGTTAATGAAGGCGATCAAGCAGGCGCTCGACCCCAACGGGATCATGAATCCGGGCAAGATCTACCCTTGAACAACGCTTCCAGGTCTGGCCGCGTTGCTCGCCGAAAACCGACCGCCGTTTGCGAACGACGTTTGGGGCAGCACGTTTCAGCGCAAGCGCGCCGCGGCAGGGATGGGCCAGACGTGTTCGATCCGTCTTCCGCGAACGGCGAAAATCTCGCTGTGGAGATGCATCGTCGTGTCGGCATAGCCAACAACGAAACGAATGTGCTCGCCGATAAGCGGCGCGGCGTGCGGTGCGTTGAGCTCGATCCTGGCATGCTCGGCCGAGAAACCGACACGTTTGACATCTGGCACATCTAGCGGGAGCGGCATGCCCGCATCCGTGCTCATGGCCTTCTTGCCGGCATCGGCGATTATGCGCGTCGGCGTCGGCCGACTGGTCACGGTAGAGAGCACCGTCAGTGCATATTCCACCGGCACGTTATAGATTGTACGATAGCGCACATCGCCGAAGATGCCGCCTCCCGCCTGAATCTCCGTGATACCCGAAATCATCGTTGACGTCTCAAAGGTGCCGGTACCGCCGCAGCTCACTATCTTAGTTGAAATACCAGCGTCGCGACAGAGTTGAGCGCTCGCGACTACCGCGCCTACCGCCTGCTCGATGGCCCGACGCTTCTCTCCCGGATCGACAATCCGGGTAGTGTGGCCTTCCCATGTCATCAGCCCCGCAAGATCAAGTGAACCGAATCCCCCAATGACGCGTGCGAGGGCCAGCACTGGTTCGCCCGGCAGCACGCCCGCGCGCGCCGTGCCCGTGTCGACCTCAATAAGGACCCGCAGCCGTACACCGGACGCATTCGCCGCGCGGGCCAACTGCGTGACATTTTCTATGCTGTCGACCGCCACTGCGATGTCGGCCCGGCTGCGCAGTCTCATCAGGCGGTTGAGCTTGATCGGGCCAACGATTTGGTTGGCAATCAGGATGTCGGGGATGCCGGCATCAACCAGCATCTCGGCTTCGGAAAGTTTGGCGCAGGTGATCCCCATCGCGCCCGCGGCGATTTGCAGACGAGCGACGTCAGGGGATTTGTGGCTCTTGCAGTGTGGACGCCAGCTAACGCCACCGGCAGCGCACGCATCGACGATCCGCGCGACGTTGCGCTCCATGACGTCGAGATCGACAATCAGCGACGGCGTGTCAAGTGCGTCGAGGGAAGTCCCGATCAGGTCGGTCACGTCGGTCATGCGGCTAGGGCTCCGGGTCGGCACCGCAGAAACAAATGCACAATCTCACGCGCATCGCCAAGCCCGTCGAGTTGCATCAGCGCCTGCTGGAGCGCGGCGATCCTGCTGTCATCCGCATCGAAGCCCCATTGCACGCAGGATCTGAACTTGGCGAATACTTCCGCCTCGCTCATCGGCTCGTCCGGTGAGCCTTTCATGGCCCGGCGCTCCTCCGCAATGATGCGTCCATCCCGAAGGTGCAGCCGCACGCGAGCCGGAGCGATAGCGGTGGACTCTATATCTGCGGCGGCGACCGTCTGCACTAGCGTGGCAAATGCGACATCCGCAGCGCGGATGCGATTCGGTGCGAAAGTCGCAATCTCGACTTTGCCATCCGTCAAAGCCGCAGCAAAGGCATAGGCGGCATTGAACTGAGCGTGCACTACCGGATTCGGATGCCCGCGATCGAAATTCGCGCCGACGATCTTGGTGTTCACCTCGCTTAATTCGATGGTGCCGCTGGTGATATCGTCGCCGTTGATCCCTTGCGCGCGTACATCGAGAGCAAGCTGGATCGTGGTGTGAACACAGCGGCAGCACGGATAAGGCTTCATGCTAAGATCGCGCATGCGCCAGTCTGTGCCGAGTCCATTTGTCAATATCTCGGATCTCACTTCACCGCGCTCGTACAGCTGGAACAATCCCGCTTCGCCTTCGAGGAACCGCCAGGGGCCGGTGATGCCATTGGCCGCCAGATGCGCAGCCAGCAAGCCGGAGCGCGAAGCAAAGCCCGGCCCGATACGCTTGGCGAGCGCACCATCGGCGATGAACTGGGTCGTGCCGCTCAGCTGGACGAAGGCAAGCCCCATCGCATGCAAGGTGCGTTCGGCATCCAGCCCGAACACCTTGGCGGCAGCCGCCGCAGCGGCAATCGATCCCAACGCGGTGGTCGGATGCCAGCCCTTGCCCAGCGAATTGTAACAGGCAAGGCCAAGACGACAGAACAACTCGACGCCTAGCGTGACAGCGGTGATAAATTGCCGGCCCGTCGTCGGCTCGTCTTGGGCCTCAATTGCCGCCAGCACTGCTGGGAGCACGACGCAGAACACGTGAACGCGCGCGGGATCATGCTGATCGTCAAAATCGAGGCTGTGGGCGGCGGCGCCGTTGGCGAGAGCCGCGGTAACCGGATTGACGGTGCTTGAGTTGAGCAGGAGCGTGGCCTTGCCGCTGCTTTCCCACGCCGTCAGCGCGGACACCAATTCGGCCATGCCCGGCGCCTTGGCGGCGCCAGCGATGACGCCCAGCGTGTCGAGCGTGAAGAGCTTGGTGGTGCGCACGACGTCGTCACGCAAATCGTCATACGACAAACCGGCAAGAATAGCAGCAATGTTGCGCCCAATGCTCGGTGCTACGGCAGTATGATCGTTCATCGGAGCCTACGCATTCATGTCATGCCGCAGGAGATCGGATATCTCGCGCCGTAATTGGAGGAATAGAGGATCGAGTTTCATGCTTTCGTGGCGCGGCCGCTCGTACGGCACGACCAGTTCACGCAGCACGTGGGCAGGGCGCTTGCTGAACACCAGGATGCGATCGGCCAGATAGAGCGCCTCTTCGATGCCATGGGTGACGAACAGCACCATCTTGCGCTCCGCCTCCCAGATGCGCACCAATTCGTCCTGCAGGACGTCGCGGGTCTGAACGTCGAGTGCGCCGAACGGTTCATCCATCAGCAACAGACTCGGACGAATACAAAAAGCGCGGGCGATGCCGACGCGCTGCTGCATACCGCCGGATAGCTGATGCGGCCAGGCATTTTCGAAGCCGCGCAGGCCGACGAGGTTTAGATAATGGGAAGCCTGTTTCAGCCGCTCAGACTTGCCGACGCCCATCACCTCGAGCCCGAAGGCCACGTTCTCCAAAGCTGTACGCCAGGGAAACAGATCGGCTCCCTGAAACACCATGCCACGACCGGCGCCCGTCTTGCCCGTGATGTCCTTACCGTCGAGCACGACCGTGCCACGATCTGCCGGGACCAAACCGTTGATGATCTGTAGCAAAGTGGATTTGCCGCAGCCGGACGGACCAAGGAGAGCGACGAACTCACCTTCCTGTACTTCCAGAGACTGATCGAGCAGGACCGGGGTATTTTCGAACGATTTACAAATGCTCGATACATTGAGATGAGCCATGTCAGGTAAGCTCTTTGTTGGCTTGCTCGAGGTAGGTGCGGTCGATGAGCTTATTTAGATCGATCGTGCCCTTCAGCGCGCCCGCCTCCTTATAAGCCGGGATGATCTTGGCGAACTCGTCCGGCGTCATGGTCTGCATGTGATCGGGAAAGGCCGCGATCTCGGTCGTCAGCGTTTCCCATACCGGCTTCAGGAATGCGTCATCGGCGGCTCGCAATTCCTTCGACGAGGCGTATTTGCCGAGTTGGTCCTTGTACCATCCGTAGTCCTTATTCGTCTTGCGAAACGAAGTGAGGATCGCTTTCAGGGTGGCAACGGCTGCAGCCTTGTTCTCATCCCGCTCCAGCCATTTGCCGCTTGTTATGACGACAGCGCTGAACCAATTGCCATATTCCTGCCAGGGACGCTCGAGAATCTGATAGTTGCCGCGCCTCGTTAGCTCGGCTGCTTGCTCGATATGCATAGGTACTGCGTCGACCCGACCGCCAATGAGCGCACGGGCGCGGTCGCCCGAGCTGCCTATCTCGATGAAATTGACCTTCTTCGGATCGATACCTCGCTTGATGAGCGCGCCGAATAGCATGACGTACATGAAATCGCCAATGCTGTTGATGGCAATGGTGCCGCCCTTGGCGGCCACTTCTTCAAGGCTCTTGGTCTTGTCGGCGTTGACGACCACGACCTGCGATGTGTTGCTATAGGAAAGGCCAATGATCTTGAGATCGGCTCCCGCCTCTGCCGCAGCCAGCGTCGAGGCAACGTCGGCATCGCCGAGATCAGCGCCGCCCGCAATAACTTCCTGCACGATCTGAGGAATTTTCTGAGTCGGCCGGACTTCAGGCGAGGCGAAACCCGGTATCTTAGCAAGCTCACTCTTCAAGCCTGCCTGCATCGGCACGTTCACTGCGGCGGCCGACGCCAGCGTATTGACTTTAAGCACGCGCCCGGCTTGTGCGAAGGACGAAGAGACCGGACCAAGCGTTATGATGCTCAAGCCACCTGCGCCGGCAGCGACACCGGCACGCAGGATGCTGCGCCGATTCATGACCTCGAACATCGTCATCAGTCAATCTCCTGTTGCTGTCTGAGAATGAACTTCATCGATCGCGGGTCCGACTGGCGTACCAGGGCGCAGCATAGTCGGCTATCCATCGCATCAGTTTCGTCGCTGAGATGCTAACCATCATGAGAATGACAATTAACGCGAAGAGCGGAGCGGTCGACAGGTCAAGGCCGGCATTGTTGAGCAAGCCACCATAGTCTGCACCGATAAACATTTCGGCGGTGACGATGGCGCGCAGCGCGTGCACAAAGCCCACGCGCGCCGCGATCATCAGGTAAGGGTGCAGCGCCGGCAGGATAACATAGCGGAAGCGTTTGAAATCGTCGGCGGCAAACGAATGCGCAACGTTGAGCAAGCGAGGCGAGACCGATCGGGCCGCTTCGGTGATAGCAATCACAACATACCAGACCGTCACCACGAAGACGATGGACGTACTGAGCAACAGGCCTCGCCCCATAAGGATAATGAACAACGGAACGATCGCTGCCGCCGAGACGACAATGAACATCGAGGCCCATGGCTTCACGACCGCATCGACCGAGGGAATGCGCCCCATTGCAATGCCGAGCGGCACGCCGATACCGAGTGCGAGCAGGTAGCCAATCATCATCTGCCACATCATTCGCCATAGCCCGGCCCAAACGAGCCCATCGGAAAGCGTCTCAACCAGTGCGCGCCCCACCTGCACCGGCGTGGCAAGCAGGGCGTCCCCTAAGCGCTGCCCGGCCATCTGCCAGAGGACCAGGACCAGAAGGATACCGAGAAGATTCAGGAGGCGCGGATGGGATTTCATGACGAAGCCTTTGGGCGCCATACACAAAGGCGCCGCTCGACGAGCAGCAAAATCTCCTGGAACGCGAGCCCCAACATGCACAAAAGGACCAGCACGCCGAGTACGGCCGCGCTGTCAAGGCGAACCGCAGACTGCTTCATGATCGAGCCGAGATTGACCGCAGCCAAAAACAGCTCCGCCGTGATCATTGCATTGACGGCGCGCACGACTCCGATACGAAGCGCAGTGAACAGGAAGGGCAAGCTTTCCGGTAACAGCACAAGACGCATACGTTGCCATGCAGTGGCACCGAAGGAGCGCCCGACGTCGAGCAGCTTGCGGTCGGCATTGCGGGCCCCTGTGCCGATAACGATGATCATATCGAAAACACACATCATGACGACGAGCGCGACGCGCGCTTCGAAATAAAGCCCGAACCAGATCATGATAAAAGGCGCCCACGCGACACTCGGCACTGCGTAGATAAGATTCACAATCGGATCGATCAGATCGTGGACGAAGCGCACACGCCCCATCAGCATACCGACGGGAACTGCGATCGCGCAGGAGATAACATAGCCGAGCGCCATGTGTCGCAGCGACCCGGCTAGTGCTACCGGCAGTTCGCCGCTCGCGATCAGCTCATAGAGCCGCGAGAGCACCCCCAAGGGCGTAGCCAACACAAAGCTGGAATAATTTTGCGCCACGGCCTGCCAGATCAAAAGACCGACCGCGACCGATGCGACGTATAAGAAACAGAATGAGCGTTCTTTAGCCCGGCGGAATGCGGGGCGGCCTCCCTTCGGTTCGACATCGGAATCGATCGTCATGGCTACGCTACCTTGAGTAATGGGGCTTCCGCCCGGTAACTAGATTAAGCTCATCCACATAGTTGGAAGCAAACTGTCGCAAATCAACTTCACGCCGATTACGGATGCACAGGTTCACGGTGGAAGAGAACGCATCCGGCCGAATGACAGGGAGGAGATCACATCTTCACTTCCATTGCATAGGACAAGCGCGCGGCCTGCAGGCTCACATAACCATAGGCGATGTCCCGCTCGAGCGATGCTCGGTCGCGCTGGCTCGGATCGCCATAGCCGCCACCACCCGCCGAAATGCAGATGATGCGCGCACCCGGCATCACCGCGACTCCGCTGTCGTGAATGCCGATCTTACGGCTGCCGACTTCGTCCGCGAGGTAATAGTCATGGCCAGGTCCAGCCGCTCCATCCTGCGTACCAAATGGACGGACGGAAACTCCTTCGCCCGCAGCATTAAGAATTGCCGGCGCATCACCCTGATAACGTAGCACGAGCTTGCCGCCGAGGCCGCCGCGCCAGCACCCAACCCCACCAGTGTCGGCCTCAAGCGCATATTCCTCTACCAGCAAGGGATAGGAATTTTCTGTACGTTCGATACTGGGGGAGGGTGTGCCGCCGGGATTGTGCAAGCCGCCGATGTTCGGCCAGCCATCATGACCGCGATTACCACCAGTGCCGCCCTTGTTGAAAAAGTAGTGCCAGATGAAAGGCGTGCCCGCGCGATCCTTACCGGCCAGCGCAAAGCGGAAGCGACGCGCGAAGCCGCCGATCGCGCGGCTGGGATCAGCCCCTTCCAGCGCCTGCAGCACGGCCTCGATCACAGCACAGGCGGTTGATGACGTGCATGCGCCAACGGGCGCGGGAGAAACGGGATCGAGCAGGCTGCCGGAGCGCGTGCGGAGTTCGATTGCGCGAGCGCTTCCGTCGTTCAATCCATCTTCGTCGCCGCTGAAATATAGGAAAGCCACCATGACAGCAGCGCGGGTGTTGGCCTGGGGGCTGTTGATGAACGCTTTCACCTGGTCCGGGCATTGGGTGAGGTCGACGATCGCATGTCCATCCTTGATCTCCACGGTGACTGGGATCGGCAACAGACCATTTGGCGCTCCAGAAAATTCCATGTAGCTAAGTCCCTCGTGAGTGCCATCGCAACACTCCGCGAGCATCCTGCGTGTTACTGCCTCACCGCCATCGAGGATGCCATTAACACACCCTCCGATCTCAGCGCTGCCGTAACGCACGAACAGATGATGTAAACGGCAGATGCCGATGCGGACCGCTGCGAGCTGCGCCATCAGATCGCCCCGCAAATCGCCAGGCTTGCGGGAGTTTTCCGCGACAAGCCGCAGTATGTCCTCGCGCAATCGGCCTTCCGCGACGAGCTTGAGCGGCGGTATGCGTAATCCCTCTTGCCAGATCTCGCTTGCAGCGGCGCTGTAGCCGCCGGCCGACATGCCTCCGATATCGCCTTGATGTGCACGGAGCGCCACCCAAAGGTGAACCTGCCCATCCGCAAAGAACGGCATGGCAAGGGTAACGTCAGGCAGATGGCTGCCGCCCCAATAGGGATCGTTGGCCATCAAGACGTCACCCTCGTGCAGATCGGCCGCGAAGGCTTCGGCCATCATGCGGACCGCCAGCGGCATAGCACCCATGTGTATCGGCACGCGCTCGGCCTGCGAGACTGTGAGGAAATTGGCGTCCAGCACGACTGCCGAAAAATCCTGGTTCTGATTTAAGATGGGCGAGAAGCATGTATGAGTCATGGTCTCGACCATTTCTTCCGTCACAGCCTTCAGCTTGTGGCGAACGACGGCAAGGGTCAGCGCGCTGGCCTTCTGACCTGTACTAAGTTTCATGATTCACCTGCAACGAGGAGGAGGCTACCAACCCGATCCATCATGGCAATACTGCCGGGCTCGACAAGAACGGTTGTGGAGGCAGATTCAATAATGGCAGGGCCACTAACACGCATACCGCGACGAAGATCGTCAAACCAATAGATGTCAGCCTCGATAGGGCGCCCAATATAGATGTCCCGCCTGCCCCGGAAGGCGGGTTCCGGGTCTGGCTGTCCATTCTCTTGAACAGGCAGATCAATCTTGGGCAATGCGCCAAATACCGAGATTCGACAGGCGTCGATAATGCCCGGCTCGCCTTCATGAGCATGCTGGTAAAGGCTTCGATACGCCTCCGTAAAGCGCCGCTCGATATCGACGGGGTAAAGGTTATCACCGAGGGGGACGGGAATTCCATGGTTCTGGCGCGCATAGCGACATTCCATGCTGCGTTGTACGTGGATATGATCAGCGACAACGCCGGTTTCCTTCAGCAAAATGCGCCCCTCGGCTTCGAGCTCCGCGAATATGGTGGCGAGCTCGGCATGGCTGGTCGCAAGAATGGGACGATCAAGCGTTCGCTGAAGATCCTGGCGAATGTCCGCTGCAAGAAAACCGAGCGCTGACAGCACCGATGCCATGCGTGGGATTACGACTTTTGGAATCTGCAGTTCGCGGGCAACCCCATTGGCGTGAAGACCGCCAGCGCCACCGAACGACATCAGCACGAAGTCGCGCGGATCCTGCCCCCGGCGCACCGTGGCGAGACGGATGCCTTCCGTGATACCTGAGGTAGCCAGCACGTGCACGCTCCAGGCTGCATCCTCAATGCTCATACCAAGCGGAATGGCAATGTCGTTTTCGATTGCCGCGCGTGCGCCGTTCACGTCGAGCGGCATGCGGCCGCCGAGAAACGTTGTTGGCGAGATCAGACCGAGCACGAGATTGGCATCGGTTAGGGTCGCCTGCGTGCCGCCCTTTTGAAAACAGGCTGGCCCAGGAACCGCGCCCGCGCTACGCGGACCAACCGCGAGGATGCCACTACTGTCCACCACCGCTACGCTACCGCCTCCAATCCCAATTGGATTTACCTCGATGGCGGGTGCGGCGATGCGCAGGTCCGCGAGATCGGTGCGGCTTTTCTCGACAGGCGCACCGTCTTGGATCAAACAAACATCGGTACTCGTCCCGCCGGTATCGTAGGTGACGAGATTGGCAATTCCGAGCGCCTTAGCGAAGAGTACGCCCGACATGGCGCCACCAGCCGGCCCGCTGGTTACCGCGCCGACAGCCCGACGGGCTGCCGCCTCGATTGGCAGGACACCGCCAGTCGATTGCATCACAAAGACTGGAACCTGAATGCCACGCGCGTTCAGTTGGCCGAACAGATGCCGCAGGTAGGCCTGAAGCCCAGGTCCGACATAAGCATTGACGAGCGCCGTGGAGAGCCGATCGTACTCGCCCTCGCGTGACAGCATCTCGTGGCTTAGTGACACGAAAGGCCGCCATCCCGAACGTTCGATCGCGGTACGAACCGCCAACTCGTGTTCCGGTCGCTTGTGCGCATGCAAAAAGCACACAACTACGCCCCCGACATCGGCGGCCCGAAATTGGGCAATGGCGGCTGCGAGCTCGGCTTCATCCAGCGGCGTGATTACGCTTCCATTCGCCCCTACGCGCTCCGTGACTTCCAGACGCAGCGGCCGTGCAACGATGGCCTCCGGGGCCGGCGTGCGAAGTGTGTATCGGTTGGGCCGCGATCCCTCTCGCAATTCGATCAAATCGCGAAAGCCGCGTGTCGTGATGAGTCCAAGACGAGCGCCGTTACGCTGCACCAGAATATTGGTGGCAACCGTCGTGCCATGGATGAACACGGAAACTTGCCGTAGGAGCGTCTGGAGATCCTCGCCGCGCTGAACTGCCATCAGCTCCAGGGCGTTGACAACGCCGCGTGAGGGATCGTCCGGCGTGGAGGGGGCCTTCGTGAAATGCAGAGCGCCGCCAGCATCTGCAAGCACGAGGTCGGTAAACGTCCCGCCAACATCCACACCGATCAACATTCCGTCACCGTTTTCTTGCCATCGCAGAGCTTGCGTTGGCTCCTTAGCCAGGAAAGCAGTATCCGAGGGAACGAACAATGACATTGATGAATAGCTTGCGATGCCATATAGGCATCAGTCGGAATGAAGGCGTGAGGGGCCACAATCCCTGCGGGTAGCAGGCTGGCATTACCGGCGAAAACGAGGAAAATAAGCGTGAACTTGAACGCCCTGCGCAACTTTATCGCCATCGTCGAGACCGGTTCGATACGCGAGGCGGCGGACAATTTGCAGATCGCGCAATCAGCCCTGAGCCGTCAAATTCTGAGGTTGGAACGAGATTTCGGGGCACCCTTGCTCGAGCGCTTGCCACGAGGCGTGGCGCCAACGACGGCCGGCCAGATTGTTTTGCGACACATCCGCCTTACGCTGGATCAGATTCGCGGAGCGCGCGATGAGCTCACCGCCTTGAAAGGGTTGCGCACAGGAAAAATTGGACTCGCTGTGATCGAACCCTTCGCCAGCAGCGTGCTGCCCGACTGCATCGCGCGTTTCCGGGGCACTTATCCGGGTATTGTTTTCGACGTGCGCGTCGGAAATACCCGCCAGGTCACAACGCTGGTGAAAGAAGGCATCAGTGAATTAGGAATCGCGTACAATGCTCCGCGAGAAGCAGGTATCGCGCTACGCGCATCAACGCGACAACCGCTGGTGGCCATGGTGAATCCACAGCATAAATTGGCGTCAGCCAGCACGCTCAAGCTGAAAGACGTTGCCGCCTGGCCACTCATCCTTCCACCTGGTGGCTCACCAACCCGGCTTCTCATCGAGGAAGCCGCGCGGCGGTCAAACACACAGATCGAGCGGATCCTGCTCGAGAGCGATTCCGTCGCATTGCGCCTTGCGGTCGCGCTTCGAACGGATGGAATTGCGGTGCTTGCGCAATTGTCAGGAGAGAACGACCGCAACGCCGGCGTGCTCCGGATGCTACCGATAAGCGACGCCATGCTCAGCGATGGAAGGTTGGAGTTGCTTGCAGCGGACGGCCGGGTTCTGACGCACGCAACCCAGCAATTCGAACGGTTGCTGCGAACAACGTTGAAGTTTGGCAATCAGAGAAAACAAGCATAGTTCTTTGGTAACCCTACTCTGGGAGACGTCCCGGAAATCAGTTACCCCGATGCGGCGATTCGATCTGATGTCGTACCTCGGGATGCCGGGCGGTGAGGTCCCGGCATCCCGCATGATCAGGTCCGACGTTCGATCAAGGCAGAATTGGTGGATGGTAGGTGAAGGTCGTCATCAAGATTGCAGCAAGGATCATGACGATCGGGAAGTGTACGAAGAATTGCACGGATGTGTAGCCGATGAGGTCTTTCGACTTCAGTCCGAGCACGCCCAGCAGAGGCAGCATCCAGAACGGATTGATGAAGTTCGGCAGCGTCTCGGCGATGTTGTAGACCATGGTGGTCCAGCCCAGATGAGCTCCGATTTCGTTGGCCGCCTTCATGATGTAGGGCGCCTCAATGAACCATTTGCCACCGGCTGACGGGATAAAGAAGCCCAGCGCCGCAGAATAGCACCCGATCAGGAACGAGAAAACGGTCGAGTTGGCCGAGACGTTTGTGAACCAGTGAGCGACGGTATCGGAAAGTGTCAGACCGCTGCTGTTTGGTACCTTGGTCAACATGTGGGCGATCCCGGCGTAGAAAGGAAACTGCAACAGCAGGCCCGAGATGCTCGGCGTTCCCTTCGAAAAGGCATCGAGGAGGCTGCGGGGGCGCCAGTGCAGGAGAATGCCAAGCACCAAAAACACGAAATTATAGGTGTTCAGGCCCGACAGGGTGATCAGCGGATTGCCGGATTGAAAAGTCTGCCAGAGCCAGCCCGACGCCAGTGCGACGATCAGAATGGTCAGAACGGGGCTGAACTCGAGAAGGTCACCCGGCCGGGTCGGCTTTTTTGGCTCGATCCGGTCTTCGTCGAGAGATACGCCGAGATCCTCTGCGGTTCTGGTCAGCGCCTCATTGGGCGCCGTCAAATAACAAATCGCCGCTGACAGCGTGGTCACGACGATAATGGTCACCAGATTTTGCCAGGTCAGGATCGTCTCGGAGAAGCTGATGACACCGGTGATCGGCATCAGCGAACTCGGAATGCTGGCCGCGTTGGCCTGAAGCTGGGCGACCGATGAGGTGATGCCGAGCGTGAAGCCGCAGCCAAGGCCGAGATAGCCGGCCGCACCGGCGGCGCGATAGTCGAGCTTGATGTCCTTGCGTCGCGCGATTTCGCGCACCAAGAGGCCGGAGAAGATCAGGCTCAGGCTCCAGTTCAGCAATGACAGCAGGATACTGAGCACGCCGACGAACACCACGGCGCCGCGCGCAGTGGAGGGCACGCCGGCCAGCCGTCGCATCGACGCCGCGACCGGCGGCGACATTGCGACTACATAGCCGCCGACTGCGGCTAGCGCCAATTGCATCGTGAACGGAATGAGATTCCAGAAGCCGTCGCCGAAGGCACGGCTGACGGCGAGTGGTGAGCCGCCATGCACGATGGTACCGAGCGCGATCACGACCACGGCGATCAAAACGAAGACGTAGGCGTCGGGGAACCAGCGCTCGGCGAAGCGGACCATGTACTGCGAGAATCTCGCAAGCGGGTTGGTTTGTGTCGCTGCTTCGTCGAGGAAGATGGCTTTATCCGTCGTATCGGTCATTGCGGCCCCCATAGTCGCGTTGGTGTTGAGTTCATCATGTCCCGATCAGAGTGCGAGCGTGAGCTCCGAGAGCGGAACGGATTGGCAGGTCAGGCACTGGTCGGTCGCGCCGTCGTCGCCTCCAAGCTGTGCGAATTTGCCGTCGACGACGCGCATGAGGCAGCTCTCGCATTGGCCGACGCGACAGCCGCTCGGCAATGCGACGCCGGCCGCCTGGGCCGCATCGAGAAGGGTGCCAAGCTCCGGCGTCCAGGTGAAGCTATCGTCGCTGTCGGCGATGTGGACGGTTTGCGCCCTCAGCGTCCGCGGCACGATCGGCGGAGACGCAAAGGCTTCCGTGAATATGTCGAAGCCCGGAATGCCACGCTCGATCAGTCGGGCCGTCATCGATGCCGTGAAGTCCGGTGAACCGCAGAGATAGGCGAGCGGCCGCAGTGGCAGCAGTGGATCGATCGCCAGCAGGTCCAGCCGTCCAGCATAGTCGTAGTCCGCGGGACGACGATCCTGGGCTCGCGGCGCCGAATACGCCGTGACGAGATCTAGCTCCGGCAGCAGGCCTGCGAGTTCTCGCAACCGACCAGCAAATGCATGTTCGCCGCCGTTGCGGCAACCATAGAGCAGCAGCACCCGGGCGACGCGTTCGGCCGGGTTCAGTCTCACCAACGCTTCGAGGTAACCGATAAACGGCGTGATGCCGATTCCGGCGGCGAGGAAAATCAGCGGCCGGTTTCCGTGCAGAGGCGGCGTGAAAATGCCCCGGGGCGACTCGATCCGAACGGGATCGCCGACCGCCAGACGATGAACGTGATCGGACAGGTGAACGGGTTCGTCGGCGGTCCCGGAAACACCGGACCGGCGTCTCCTGACCGCGATCGACAGAACATCGCGGCCGTCATGCCCAGTCAGCGAATAGGCGCGGGCAACATCGAGTCCCGGGACGCTCAGCATGATGTGCTGTCCCGGGCGGAACGCGGGAAGCGCGCCACCGTCCTGCGGCAAGAGCTCCAGTGCGACGATGTCGTCGGTCTCGCGATGAATGGCTGAGACCGCGAAGTCGCGTTTGCCGGACCAGTGGCCGCGGCTCGCGGTCTCATCCTTACGGATGTCGCAACTCGTGGCGCGCAACGGTACCGAGCCGCTCACGGGATCGCGAGCCGCATCGCTGAGCGCATCGTTCATGTTCGACGTCGGTGATCCCGCAGGCTGGATCGCGCCACGTCCGAGCGGCGGACAGTCCTCCCACCAGCCGAACTCGGCGACGGCGACGCGGTCGTCGAGCGCCTCATTCAGCCGCACGCGCAGCCGGACTTCGCTGGTGGAGGTTTTGACGATCGCCCAGTCGCCGTCCCTGAGGTCACGCGCGGCTGCGAGCGTCGGGTTGATCTCGATCGCCGGATCGGGCGTCTTCTTGCGAAGCGAGGCGACGTGACGATGCGACGAGTGGACGAACCAGCCGCTCTTGGCCGTGGTGAGCACGAGCGGAAATCGGCTGTCGGCGTGGTCAGCGAGAGGACTTTCGGCAGGCTCGATGTGGCCGGGCAACGGCGCATAGCCATGTTCGAGCATCAATTCCGAATAGATCTCGACACGGCGGGTGGGCGTGGCAAAGCCGACGACTGTGCCGTCCTGTTGCGCGAGCGCATATTTCTCGCGATGGAGCAGCTGCGGGAAGCGCATGCCCTCGGGATGCCGGCGCAACGCGTCGACCGTCACGCCGAGCGGTGCAAGCTGATAATTCCAGCCGGCATGGATGTCGCCGCCGAAGAATTGATCGGTCAGGCCCAGCCTGACCGCAAGTTCAATGGCGATTTCATAGTCCGCCTTGCAGGCGCCGAGCTGCGGCAGCATCTGCGAGCGGAACTGGATCGTCTCGACGGCTTCCTGCGTAATCTCGAAGCCGATCTTCAGGGCATCCCGTTCCCAGGGCATATTGGCCGGCAGCACGATATCGGCATTCTCGGCCGTCGGATTCATGAACATGTCGACGTGAACGTGGAAGTCGAGCGCGCGCAGAGCCTCGAGGTTGCGCGACGAATGACCCTGCGAGACGATGAAATTGGTCCCGAAGCTCATCAGCGCCCGCACCTGGTAGGGTTCGCCGGTCAGGACTGCGCGGCTGAAGTCCCGTGCCGTGATCCATCCCCGGCTCGGCGGCCCAAGCGGCAATTCGCCGAGGCCGAGCGCCTTCGCTCTTTGCTCCGGCGGCAGCAAGGAATAGTCGTTGACCGTGCGTGTCGGCGGCGGCGCCAGCCAGACATTGCCGCCGGGCCGGTCGCAAGCGCCGGTGAGTGCGTAGAGCGTCGCAACCGCCCGCTCGATCATCGTCGCATTGGTATGTTGGCCGACGCCGGTCCAGGAATGATAAGCGAGCCGCGGACTGTTTTCGAACAGTCGGTAGAAGTCCGCGATCTTGCTCTCGTCGAGCCAGGTCAATTCGGCCACGCGGGCGAGCGTGTAGGGAGCGGCCGTGGCTGTCAGCAAACGGAAGGCTGTCGCGGCCGTAATCGCGCGTCCATCCAGCGCACGGAGTGTTGCACCACCTTCCAGCTCGCAGGAGATGGGGGCGAGCATTGCAAGGCGTGGGTCGAAGGCGCGTGCCGCTCCGGACTGGTCCAGCACGACGAAGTTGCTGTCGGATTGATGCGCCCAGAGTTCACTCGCCCGAACGAAGCGGCCAGTGCCGGTGTCGATCAGCAGCGGTCCGTTGGTCCAGCGCGTCACGAAGTCTGCGTCGTAAGAGCTCGTGGTGATGAGATGCCGGATTGCGCCCATCGCCAGCGCGCCATCCGCACCGGGACGGATACGCAACCAGATGTCGGCCTGCTGCCCGGAGCCGTTCGGCTTGGGATCGACCACCGCGACCCGCGCGCCGCGACGCCGAGCGTCGGCGACGCGTGTGGCCTGGGCGAGCCAGGTGCGGGCCGGATTATGTCCCCACAGCACGATGGCGTCGGCCTGTTCATAGTCGGGAGCGCCGATGCCGCGTCCGAAAGTCAGGGCATGGGCATAGTCCTTGTGCCAGCCGCAGATCTCGACCGCGTAGATCAGGTTAGGGCTGCCGAAGCAGCGAATGAAGCGCTCGACCCATTCGAAGCTGTCGACCATCGGCGTGCCGCTCGGCGTGGTCACGGCAAAGGCCACCGCTTCGGCTCCGGATGTCTTGCTGATGTCGCCGAGCTTCCCGGCGATGTCGTCCAGCGCTTCATCCCAGGAAATTTCGATCCAGCCAGGATCCGCCGCGTCTCTGGGCGCGGTCCGGCGAAGCGGTTTGGTAAGGCGGCGCGGACTGTGCACCATTTCGGGCGCGGCCCGACCCTTCGCACATAGCGCTCCGCCGGTCGGATGTCCGGGCAGCGCCTCGACAGCGATCAGCCGGCCATTCTCGACGACCATGGCCGACCCGCATCGGGATCGGCAGAGCGTGCAATAGCCGGGTACGCGCTGCGCCATATGAGGTGTCAGACCGTCCGAAGGTTCAGAAGTAGTGCGTTACAGTAAAGCGTTACATATCCTCATATGTGGCGTATTCTTCGTCAAGCCTATTTATTGTGCCGCGACCAAACCTGACTATTGTGCCGCGGACGAACCGGGTGATTCCGGAGTTGGCGAAGCGGGAGCGGGATGGACCAGAATCTAAGGGAGCAGGTGCTGCAGCAGGTGCGCGCGGAGATCATTTCCGGGCAGAGCATGCCAGGATCGATGTATTCGGTGCCGACACTCGCAGCCAGCCTTGGTGTGTCGACGACCCCGGTCAGGGAAGCGCTGCTCGAATTGGCTCGCAGTGGGCTGATCGAGCCTATGCGCAACCGCGGCTTCAAAGTGGTCGAGCCGACCTTGACCGAGCTACGCAATCTGTTCGACCTCCGCGAGGTGCTGGAGCTTCACGCCGTGTCGATCGTTGCGCGCAAGCCAAAGAAGAATCTCAAGAAGCTCGTTCCGTATGCCGATGAGGTTGCGCGCGCGGTCAAGGCGGAGGACATCAGGCTCTACCTCGAGGCCGATCGAAGCTTTCACCAATTGCTGACCGAGGCGGCGGACAATCCGCGTCTCACCGAAATGGTGATGGGTTTGCGCGATCAGATGCGGCTTTATGGTATCAAATCGCGCGCGGGTCTTGCCCGCCAGAATGAATCCGCAGCCGAGCACTATCAGATCATCGAGCTTGCGATGGCCGGCAAGGAGGAAGCCCTGACCAATCTTCTCAGGCGTCACATCCGGGCATGGGAGCCGGTCTTCATCGAGGCGCTGTCGCGGATGGCGAGCCCACGCGAGCCGATCGTCGCTGGTCGCGATCGCGGCCGGTAATTGCCGGTTCACGAGAGTTGCGCAGCTGCGCGTGCGATGCGCTGGCACGCATCTTCGAGTTCGACAGCGGATGTTGCGTAGGAAATCCTGAAATAGGGTGAGAGGCCGAACGCCGACCCCGGAACGACTGCGACGCCTGCCGCGTGCAGCAGATGCTCGGCAAAGTCCTTGTCGCTCTTCAGCGTTCGTTCCTCCGGCGTGATTTTGCCGATCAGGCCGGCGCAACTCGCGAACGTGTAGAAGGCGCCCTCGGGTACGCGGCAGGTGATGCCTTTGATCCCGTTCAATGCGCTGACGACGAGATCGCGCCGCTTTTGAAACGACCAACAGCAATCGCGGACAAAATCCTGCGGGCCATTCAGCGCCTCGATGGCTGCAGCCTGACTGACCGACGAAGGACAGGATGTCGATTGGCTCTGGACGACGGCCATGGCCCGGATCAGGGCGCTTGGTCCGGCACCATAGCCGATGCGCCAGCCGGTCATCGCGTAGGCCTTCGAAACGCCATTGACGGTTAGCGTCCGGTTGCGCAGACCCGGCTCGATGGCCGCCGGCGTGGCGAATTGGAAGCCGTCATAGACGATGTGCTCGTAGATATCGTCCACCATCAGCCAGACGTGCGGATGCTGGAGGAGTACGTCGAGGATCGGTCGGTAGTCTTTTTTCGAATAGGCTGCGCCGGATGGATTCGACGGCGAGTTCAGCATGACCCATCGTGTGCGAGGCGTGATGGCGCGCTCGAGATCCTCAGGCGAAAGCCGAAAGCCATTGGCCTCGGAACATGGCACCAGCACCGGCGTTCCGCCGGCGATCGCGACGATGTCGGCGTACGTCACCCAGAACGGCGTCGGGATGATCACCTCGTCGCCAGGGTTGATGGTGGCCATCATGGCGTTGAAGAGCACCTGCTTGGCGCCGGCCGACACGGTGATCTCGTCCTGCGCGAATTCGAGCGCATTATCGCGCTCGAACTTGGCGCGTATGGCAGCCTTGAGCTCCGGCGCGCCGTCCAATGCGGTGTACTTGGTCGCGCCGGCGCGTATCGCGCGCTCGGCTGCATCCTTGATTGTATCAGGCGTGTCGAAGTCAGGCTCGCCCGCGCCGAGGATGATGACGTCCCGGCCCTGGCGCTTCATCTCCGCAGCGAGCCCGCTGATCTTTAGGATCTCCGACACGCCAATCGAAGAGAGGCGATGGGAGGGGCTGAATGACGTCGAACCGGGGAAGGGAGCGTTCATCAATCGGCTCTCTAGGCCACGTCGAACTTGACGCCCTGGGCGAGCGGCAATGTCCGGCCAAAATTGACCGTATTGGTGGCGCGGCGCATGTAAGCCTTCCAGGCGTCCGAGCCTGACTCGCGTCCGCCGCCGGTTTCCTTCTCACCTCCGAAGGCGCCGCCGATCTCGGCGCCGGATGGGCCGATATTGACGTTGGCGATGCCGCAATCCGAGCCCCGCACCGACAGGAAGACCTCGGCTTCGCGCAGATCGTTGGTGAAGATCGAGGAGGAGAGTCCCTGCAGGACGGCGTTGTGCAGATCGAGCACCGCATCGAAATCGCGATATTTGATCACGTACAGAATCGGCGCGAAGGTCTCGTGCACGACCGGGCCTGTCTGGTCAGCGATCTCGACCAGCGCTGGGCGGACATAATACGCCTCATCAGCGCCGTTGGAGAGAACGCGCTCGCCGCCGAACACCTTGCCGTCCACGTCGCGTGCCTCGCTCAGCGCTCTCTGCATGGAAGCGAAGGCTGCCGCGTCGATCAGCGGACCGACCAGGGTGCCGTCCTTGAGCGGGTCGCCGATGGTCACGGACTCATAGGCGCGCTTCAGTCGCGGCAAAAACGTGTCATAGACGCTTTCGTGAACGAAGAGGCGCCGCAGCGTCGTGCAACGCTGGCCGGCCGTCCCCATGGCGGCAAACGCGACACCGCGCAATGTCAGGTCGAGGTCCGCCGTCGGCGCGACAATTGCGGCGTTGTTGCCGCCGAGCTCGAGGATCGCGCGCGCAAAGCGTTTTGCCAGGCGCGGTCCGACGATGCGGCCCATTGCCGTCGAGCCGGTCGCTGACACGAGTGGGACCTTGGCGTGATCGACGAGGATTTCACCGATCTCGCGACCACCGAACAGAACGACCGACAGTGCGTCCGGCGCCTTGCCGCCCTCCGCTTTGAATCGCTCCAACGCGCGATCGAACAACGCTTCAGTCGCAAGCGCCGTCAGCGGCGTCTTCTCGGACGGTTTCCAGACGATGCTGTTGCCGCAAATCAGCGCCAACGCGGCGTTCCAGGACCATACGGCGACGGGGAAGTTGAACGCCGAGATGATCCCGGTGACGCCGAGGGGATGCCAGCTTTCCATCATCCGGTGCTCGCTGCGCTCGGTTGCGATGGTCAAGCCATAGAGCTGGCGCGACAGGCCCACCGCGAAGTCGCAGATATCGATCATCTCCTGGACCTCGCCGAGGCCCTCGGACGCGATCTTGCCGGCCTCGATCGATACGAGCTTGCCGAGCGCTTGCTTGTTGGCGCGCAACTCCTCGCCGAGAAGGCGGACGAGCTCGCCGCGCTTCGGCGCAGGCACCAGTCGCCATTCAAGGAAGGCCGCATGCGCCTTGTCAATGGCTGCCTGTGCGTCGGTGGTACCGATCTCGTTGACATGGCCCGTGATCTCGCCGGTGATCGGCGATCGCGCGATTAGCTTGCCGCCGGTGTACCGGCTGCGCTTGACTCCGAGTGAGATCAGGAGCGCGTCCGCCTCGCCCGCGAGTGATTTGATCGCGCGTGCGGAAGACTGGGTTGTGATCGTCATGGCGGTTTTCTCTTGAATGGTTGACAGGCGATTCGATCAGGCCATGGCCCGTCGTGCGAGCTGCGGTGAACTGAGGTGGACCAGGGCGTGCTCCAGGGAATTCCTTTCCGCCTGCGCGTACAGCTTCATTTCATCGTGAACCTCGGCACCGAGAGCGGTTTCGAACGCGGTCCGGTTGGAACGCGCGGCATAGTTCTGCTGCTGGCCGGTACCGAGATTCGACTGGAAGATACCTGCCGCGCTGACAGGGAGGAAATCCTCGTAGACGATTGGATCGTAGCGCAGAAAGCCCGCAGCCATCAAATCATCGAGGCTGGATGGCGGAACATGCCTCTTGCAGGCCTCAATGCCTGCGGACGTCGCCGAATAGCGGAAGAAGGCGAGCCCTTCCGAGCGAAGCTCCGACCAATCGTCCGGGAACACTTTAAATCGCTCGGTCAGTTCGGTGTCGTAGTCGCAGGCGGTCGGGTCTGCCTGGCGCGCGGAGGCGAGCAGTCGGTCGTAAAGCTCGCGGCCCTTGGGCGTGAGGGCAACACCGCGCTGCTCGATCTCGCCGAAGCGGGCTGTATGCGTTCCGGCTACCTTTGCGGCATTCGCCTGCCTGAACAGGATCAGCTCTTCGAGTGCCTTGAAGCTGGTCTGGCGCAGCAGGATCGGGCAGTCGCGGCGCGGCGGCCCTTCGATGACAGCCTTCGGAGTAATGCCGCGTTGTGGCATCCCGGCCTGGACGGCATCGATGTCCAGCGCGCGCGGCGTCAGATGGTTGATGTGAGGGCCTCTGAAACTCACCACGTCGGCAATCAACCGATGGGCGTCATGCAGTCTCTTGTAGACCTCGAGGCTGACCGTCGCCTCGCTATGCCAACGGAAGGTGTCGAGCGCTTCGCGCACAAACTCTTCCGCCTGCGCGACGGTCAAGTGACCCTCCGTCTCGAAAATGCTCACAAGCTCGAGCGTGCGTGGCGTAAAAATGTGGCGCTCGGCAAGGATTTGCTCAGCCTGGGCACGAAGGGTCTCATCATCGATCAGGTCGAGGCGCAGCAGCGAGGTGAATACCCGGAACGGATTACGCCGGAGCGCGGCATCGTCGATCGGCCGAAAGGCCGTGGCATGGACGGGCACGCCGGCCACCGACAGGTCATAATAGCCGACCGGGTGCATCCCCATCACTGCGAAGACGCGACGCATGTTGCGCAATTCGTCCGCGCGCCCCAGGCGAATCGCGCCGTGACGCTCGACGTTCAATCGCTCGAGCTCATCGCTTCGCTCGAGGCTCGCACGAAGCTGGGCGTGCTGCCGCAACGTCTCGCGATTGGTGTCGTCGACGAGCTCTATCAGGGTGCCGTATTGCGGCACTTCAGCCCGGTACATGTCCGACATGGCGCGGGAAAACAGAGTGCGGATCTGGTCCGCGTCCGCGCGCAGCGCTGGCATCAAAATCTCCGTCGACGGCGGCTCAGCCATCATAGTTGGCCTGATCCAAGGATCATGCAAATTTGTTATGATCCTTGCGATTAAACCTTGCCTCGATGGCCAATTCAAACGATGTTTGCTCAGAAGATCATTCTAAATTGGAATGAATGGAGATGAACTCGCAAACACCTCGTCGCTTTCTTCCCTCCACCGCCGTCCTGGCGGCGTTCGAAGCCACTGCGCGGACTGGCAGCATGACGCTCGCTGCGCGCGAGCTTCGACTGACCCAAAGCGCCGTTAGCAGACAGATCAAGATCCTGGAAGAACAGCTCGAGGTCGAACTCTTCATCCGCGAGCGTCAGACCGTTCGACTGACCTCTGTCGGCGAGTCCTACGCGCGCGAAATTCGTGATGCGCTCCACAAGATCAGCACCGCCTCCTTCAATCTCCATGCAAACCCGAGCGGAGGGACTCTCAATCTCGCTATCCTGCCGACATTCGGCACCCGCTGGCTCGCGCCGCGCCTGCCCAGGTTTCTGGCTGCCAATTCCGGGATCACGATCAATCTCACGACCCGCTTGTCCTATTTCGATTTCCGGTCCGAATCCCTGGACGCGGCGATTCACTTCGGTCAACCGGAGTGGCCCGGTGCCGAGATGGCGCTGCTGCGATCCGAACAAGTCATCCCTGCGTGCAGTCCTGGGTTGAAGAGACAATATGGCTTCCGAGTTGCAGGCGATCTCCGGAAGGCCCCGCTGCTGAGCATCTCAACCCGCTTTCACGCGTGGGACCGGTGGTTTTCCGTTCACGATGTGCCAGCCACGACGGCTCAGGGTATGGTGTTCGACCAGTTCGCGACCGCAGCCCAAGCGGCGATCGCCGGCCTCGGCGTGGCGCTTCTGCCGACCTTCCTCATCCAGGATGAACTCGCGAGCCGCAAGCTGGTTCGCGCCATCAACCTGCCCATGGAAAGTCCCGAGCGCTATTATCTGGTTTGGCCTTCCGAACGGGCTAAGTACCCGCCACTCGCGGCTTTCCGGGAGTGGCTGGTCGCGGAGACTGCGCCGGACCGTTCATCATGATGAGCTGGACTTTCTCCGGCAGAGCGCAATAATTTCCCTTCGTTTTGTTCAGAAACTGTCACTTTGGAGGGCTGTAAATGGCGCGTCCGGCGGATGCCAGGAAAGACCAGGATCTTCTCAACATCCTGATCGCAAATGCGCGGACGTCGATTTCCGATATCGCCAAGGCGCTGGGCGTGTCCCGCGCGACTGCGCAGGGGCGAATGGCAAGGCTGGAAAAGGAGGGAACGATCGCCGGCTACACGGCGATTCTGGGCAAGCAGGATCATGTCACCGCGATCTCGGCGATCATCCTGATCGAGCTGGAGGTCAAGCAGCAGGGCAACGTCATTGCGGCCTTGCGAAAAAAGGTCGAGGTCGTACACTGCTACACGCTGAGCGGCCCGTTCGATCTGTTCGTGAAGATCAATTGCGTGACGTCGACGCATCTCGACGAGATCATCGACTGGATCGCCGAGATGGAAGGTGTTCGCCGCACCACGTCCTCGATTCTTCTCGCCAGAAAATTCGAAAGGTGAATAAGGCATAGGCAAAACACTGCCTCAAAGCGGTTGTCGCTGCTCCCTTTCCTGGCAAAATTGCTCATTTCCCATCGAAATAGAACTTAGCCCAACGGATTGTAACTATATTATTCCTATAGCCGGCGCTTTGGATATTTATGTCGCGCCTATGCTCCTGAATAACAGCAGGGACAAGGAGCATTTGAAAATGAATGGTGCGTCCGCTCTCGTGAGCATGCTGTCCGGATATGGCGTCGAAGTCATTTTTGGCGTCCCCGGCGATACGAACGTCGCCTTCTACGAGGCGCTGAGAACGACGGCGGATGCGCCGCGTCATATCCTGTGCCGCGACGAGCGCTCCGCGGTGTTCATGGCGGACTGCTATGCGCGCCTGTCCGGAAAGCCCGGTGTGGCGGAGGTGCCGAGTGGCGCCGGCGCGCTTTACGGTCTGCCGGGCGTGGCTGAAGCGAACAAGTCTTCGGTGCCGCTGATCTTGCTTGTGAACGATATTCCCCAGCCCGGCGTCGGCCGTGGCACACTGACCGAGCTGCCCGTCGAGGAGCTGTTCAAACCAGTCAGCAAGCGCGCAGAGACACTAGGACACGTCGGAAAATTGCCCGAGCTCGTGCGCCGCGCCTTCCGCGAGGCGACCGGCGGCCGTCCCGGCGCTGTCGTCCTCGCTCTGCCCGAGGATGTCCTCTATCAAGAGCTTCCGGATGCCTCCGTGTCGCTGCATGTCGAGTCGCAATGCCGACAGGCGCCGTCATACCGAAGCCGGCCGCCGGATTCCGATCTCGATGCGGCCATCAAGGCCATTCTCGCCGCCGAGCGTCCCCTGATTGTCGCGGGTGGTGGCGCCAATCGGTCCGGCGCGGCGGCCGCCATCACGGCGTTTGGCGAACGGCTCGGCATCCCCGTGGTCACCACGATCACAGGGCAGGGCGTCATCCGCGACGACCACAAGCTCGGCATTGGCATCATCGGCGACAATGGCTTCCATCCGCATGCGGTGTGGGCGCTCGGACGTGCCGATCTCGTGATCTATGTCGGCTGCCGCATGGGTTCGGTCGCCACCATGAACTGGCAATGGCCGGTGCCGAATGGCGAGACGCGCATCGTCCAGATCGATCTCGAACCGGAAGTCATCGGCAATACCTACGCCATCGACCATCCGCTCGTGGGCGATGCGCGTGCCGTGATCGATGCCCTGCTTGGCAAAACACCCGTGGATCATGCGTCCAACACGGCGGAATGGGTCGGTGACATCAACCGCCGCCGTGCCGAGTTCTGGGACGTCATGGCGCCGCATCTCGAGAGCGACGCGATTCCCCTGCGTCCCGAGCGGGTCATCGAGACGCTCAACCGTTGCATGCCTGTGCCCAGTAACGTGGTGTCGGATGCCGGCACGCCGACACCCTACGCGACACGCTTCCTGCGCCTGCGCGATCCGCAGTCCAGGCTCGTGATTCCCCGTTTCTACGGCGGGCTCGGCTATGCCATCCCGGCGGTTATCGGGGCCTATTTCGCAGCGCCGCATCTGAGGCCTGTTGGCTTGTTCGGCGACGGTTCGCTTGGCATGTCGGCCGGTGAACTGGAGACGCTGTCGCGGCTGCAGATCCCGGCGGTGCTGGTTCATTTCAACAACGCATGCTTTGGCTGGATCAAGGCGCTCCAGCGGGTTGTCGACCGTGACCATGCCAACAAGGCCTCCGGAGCCGCACAGCCGACACCGGTCAACGACCCGACATTCAGCGTTGATTTCGGCAGCTACGACATGAGCAAGCTCGCCGCCGTCTACGGGATCCGAAGCTTCCGCGTCGAGACGCCGGTGCAACTGGAGACGGCCTTGCGTGGGGCTTTCGCGCTGAGCGAGCCGGTTTTCGTCGACGTCGCGGTCGAATCCATCGCCGACCGCCTGCCGCCGGTGTTCTCGTGGCTGAAGAAGGTGGGCGCCGACCCGGCGGCGATTGGCGTCCAGGCTGCTCTCTAGGGAGGTTCGAAATGGCTCATTCATCGCAACGCATCGCAGTTTTGGGGGCCGGGCAGATCGGCGCCGTGATCGCCGGGATGCTGGCGGACCAGGGACACAAAGTTACCCTGGCTGACGCTTCAGAGGCGCAACTCGGCTTGAGCGCCGGGCAAACCTTCGCTACCAAGATCGTGGACGCTGGAGATCTCCATGCGGTGCGCGGTTTTCTGAAGGATCAGGATATCGTCGTCAGCGCCTGTCCGTATTTTCTCAATCAGGGGATCGCGCGGATAGCTGTGGAGACCGGAACGCACTATTTCGATCTGACCGAGGACGTGGCGACAACGGCCTACATCAAGGAGATCGCAGCAACCGCCGACGTGATCCTGGCGCCGCAGTGCGGGCTTGCGCCGGGGTTCATCTGCGTGCTTGGAGCCGACATGGCGGCTCGTTTCGAGACGGTGAAGGCCATCAAGATGCGGGTCGGTGCGCTGCCGCTCTATCCGACCAATGCCTTGCGCTACAACGTCACCTGGTCCATCGACGGCCTGATCAACGAATATTGCAATCCCTGCGAGATCGTCTTCGATGGCAAACCGATATCGGTGCCCGCGCTCGAAGGCGTCGAGAGCGTGATGATCGACGGCGTCGCCTATGAGGCGTTCAATACCTCGGGCGGCCTCGGCACGTTGACGGAGACGCTGGCCGGGAAGGTCCGCGACATGAGCTACAAGACGCTGCGCTACCCCGGCCACGCCGAGATCATGAAGCTCCTGCTGCAGGGCCTGGGGCTCGCTGACGATCGCGAGACCATGCGTCGCATCCTCAACCGCGCCGCGCCGTTCACGCGAAAGGACGTCGTCGTGATCTTCGTGACCGGCATCGGCGAGCGCAACGGACGCATGGAGGAGGACAGCATCGTGCTGCGTTACGACGGGCAGCCGGAGCTCGGCGCGATCCAGCTCACCACGGCCGCCGGCTGCGTCGCGATGGTCGAGCTGTTTCTGTCGGGCAAGCTTCCCACGAGGGGATTTGTACGGCAGGAGGATGCGAGCCTTGCCGATTTTCTCGCGACACGCGAGGGCGGCCGGCTGGCGAGAGAGGCGCGCAGCTCCGAGACGAGCGATTTTGCGGGACGGTTCTCCAACAAGAGAGCAGCTTAGGGGGCGCAGAGACCGCCGGACCGGATCTTGCGTCATGAGGAATTCAACCGAAGAGGGGAAGCTTGATATGGTCAATCGTCGTGAAATCGGATCACTCGTTGGGCTAGGCGCCGCCGCGGCGGCAATGGCAGCCGGCTCAGCCGTGTCCCAGGCTGTCGCTCAGACGCAGCCGGCCGAGAGTACGTTTGCTCAAATTCGCAAGACGAAAAAGCTTCGCATCGCCGGCATCGTTGGGACGGAGCCCTATTATCACAAGGACATCGCCACGGGGCAGTGGTCGGGCTTTTGCGTGAGCATGGCGAATGATCTCGCCAAGGCGCTCGAAGCCGAAGTCGAGATCATCGAATCGACCTGGGGCAACTCGGTTCTCGATCTTCAGAGCAACAAGATCGACATCATGTTCGGGCTCAGCCCGACGCCGTCACGCGCCCTGATCGTTGAATTCACGCGTCCGATCATGAACAACACCTTCACGGTCATCGCCAAGCCCGGCTTTGAACCGAAGACATGGGAAGACCTCAACAAGCCGGAGGTGCGGGTTGCCGTCGATATCGGCTCCACCCACGATCTCTACGCGCGCCGAACGCTGCCCAAGGCAACGCTGGTCGCACTGAAGACACCTGATGACGCCGTGCTGGCGGTGCAGGCCGGGCGGGCGGATTGCCTGATCCAGGTCGCGATGCTTTCGCTGGTCACGGTCAAGAAGAACGCGAAGGTGGGCAAGGTCATCATCCCGACTCCAGTTGCCTCGCAACCGACCTGCTGCGGCGTGCGTGTGGACGTCGATACCCGCTTCCGCACCTATGTCGATAACTGGCTCGAATACAGCCGTTCGTTGGGCGCTCTCCGCGAGTGGATTCTCTCGAGCCTGACTCTGGTCAATATCGGGGAGCAGGACATTCCTCCCGGACTTCAGTTTTGATCTCGGACTGCCCGCGTCTTCAGATGACGCGGGCAGTTTCCTTTCTGCAGCGTCGTTGAGTTCGGACGCAATTGGCGTCCGACGAGACAGGGAACATCTGATCGATGCGACATGGGCGACATCCTCCGCTGGGCATCATCATGCTTGACATCGCGATCGAGCGCCCGCCGGGAGATGTGGGGCATTGCGCCAGCTGGCCCTTCGACGTCGTCTTCAGGACCGTCCCGGGCGCCACCGCGCGGAAGATCGTGAGCGGCGATGACGCCGACCTAATGGATGCATTCGTCGCCGCAGGCGATGAGCTTCGTGCCGAGGGCGCGATCGGCCTGACCACGTCGTGCGGCTTTCTGGCATCGCGTCAGGGCGAGCTCTCCGCGCGGATGAATCTTCCGCTCGCAACCTCGAGTCTTTTGCAACTGCCCATGGTGGAGCGCTGCCTTCCGTCCGGCCGCCGCGCAGGCGTTGTCACTTACGACGCGGAGGCGTTGACGGATAGGCATTTTGCTGGAGCCGGCGCCGATCCAGAGACGCCTCGCGTCGGCCTTCCGCCGGACGGTAGCTTGCGCGCGCATATTGAGCATGGCTGCTCCTATGATCGCGATGGACTGCGCCGTGACGTGCAGGAGGCCGTCAGCACGCTGCTTTCGGACAATCCGGGCATTGGCGCGATCGTTTTCGAATGCACCAACCTTCCGCCATTCTCGGAGGAGGTGTCGCGCGAGTTCGGATTGCCGGTCTACGACATCATCACGCTTGGGCGCTGGTTCTACTCGGGGCTGATCCAGAGTGCCTATTCGCAATCGCTGAGTATGGGGTAGCTGCGATGCATTATGACTGGAGTTTTGGCTTCCTTCTGCAATACAGCAGGCTGATCACCATCGGTACGGCCTACACGATCGGTTTTACCATCCTAACCGCGGCGAGCGGGTTCGTGATCGGATGCGTGGTCTCAATCGCGAGCCTCTCCAAGGTGCGTTTCGTCTCGACGCCCCTCGTGATGCTCGTCGAGGTGTTCCGCTGTACGCCTGTGCTGGTTCAACTGGTGTGGATCTACTACGCGCTTCCAGTGCTGATTGGCGTCGAGCTCTCTCCCGCCGTGGCAGCGTTCATCGCGCTGAGCTTTTACGGCGGCGCGTTCTATTCGGAAATCATCCGTGGAGGCATTGTCTCGATCGATATGGGGCAATGGGACGCTGGCCGCGCGCTGGGCATGCGCCGCTTCGATCTGATGAAGCGCGTCGTCATGCCGCAGGCCCTCAAGCGGATGATTCCTCCGCTCGTCAACCAGGCCGTGCTGCAACTGAAGAACACCTCGCTGCTCTCGGTCCTAGCGGTCCCGGATCTGCTTTACCAGGGGCAGCTCATCACATCTGCGACCTACCGGCCATTGGAGACATACACCATGATCGCGGTCATCTACTTCCTTATCCTGTTCCCGATGACGCGCGCTGCGAGCGTGCTCGAAGCGCGACTGGCGCGGTAGGGTTGATCAAAGAAGGGAATGGCGCCGTGTCTGACAACGCGATGATCGAACTGGTTCACGTCAAGAAGTCTTTCGGGGCCGTCAGCGTGCTGAAGGACATATCGCTGCGAGTCCCCCGCGGCGGTGTGCTCGCGCTGATCGGGCCCAGCGGATCAGGTAAGTCGACGCTGCTGCGATGCCTCAATCTCTTGACCATCCCGGACAGCGGCGCCATCCGGGTTGGCGAAAGCACCATGGATTTCACCAACGGGCACAAGCTGCCCCGTGACAAGGAACTGGCGGCGTTCCGCGCGCGGACCGGCATGGTGTTCCAGAACTTCAATCTCTTCCCCCACATGTCTACCCTTCAGAACGTGATGGAAGGACCCGTCACGGTTCTGAAGATCCAGCCGGAGGCGGCGCGCGAGACGGCGCTTGGGTTGTTGGAGAAGGTGGGGTTGAAGGACAAGGCCGACGTCGCGCCCGACAAGCTGTCCGGCGGCCAGAAGCAGCGCGTGGCAATCGCGCGCGCCCTTGCGATGAAGCCGCAAGTGATGCTGTTCGACGAGGCAACGTCTGCGCTCGATCCCGAGCTGGTCGGAGAGGTCCTCGCGGTGGTCCGCCAGCTTGCGGCCGAAGGAATGACCATGGTGCTCGTGACCCATGAGATGGCGTTTGCGCGCGAGGTCGCCGATAGCGTCGTCTTCATGCGCGACGGCATCGTCGTGGAGGAGGGGCCGGCCCGGCAGGTGATCGACACGCCAAGCCAGACTGCAACACGGGCCTTCCTGAGCCACTTCCACAGCAGCGGCTTGCCGACAGTTGCGGCGAACGGCTGACGTGACGATCTGCAATCGAGTTGAGTGATGACGCGGCAGAGGACGCCATTGCGCATCGCTGTGATCGGCGCAGGTATCGTCGGTGCGGCGACGGCATGGGAGCTGATCAAGGACGGACATGACGTTACGCTGATCGAGCCGGGAGAACCGGGGGGGCCCCAGGCGGCTAGCTATGGCAACGGTGCCTGGATCAGCCCTGCCTCGATCATCCCGATGTCCATGCCCGGCCTGTGGCGCAAGCTGCCGGGTTATCTCTTCGATCCGAACGGGCCTCTGGTGCTGCGCTGGACGGTGCTGCCTGCGCTGGCGCCCTGGCTGCTCCGTTTCCTCGCGGCCGGATGGACCGTGGCGAAGGTCGAACGTACCGCCCACCTGCTTGCCTCGATCTTGCGCGACAGTCCGGCGCGGCACGCTGTGCTCGCAAGGGAGATCGGGAAGCCGGATTACATACGCCAGACTGGTCTGCTCTACGCCTATCCCGATCGCAATGCCTTTGAGGGCGAGGCGCTTGCCTGGCGGCTTCGCAGGGACAATGGGCTCCATTGGATCGAGCTCGATGCGGGCGAGCTGCGCCGCCGAGAGCCGGATTTGAGCGCCACCTATCAGTTCGGCGCCCTTGTCCACGAAGGAGCCTACTGCACCGATCCGGGGGCCTATGTAGGGGCCATCGTTGATGCCGCGCGCGCACGCGGCGCACGTCTGGTCAGGGCGCGCGCGACCGGCTTTGTTGTGACCGATGGCCGTCTCGCATCGGTCGTCACCGATCAGGGCGCGATCGAGTGCGATCGCGCCATCATCTGCGCCGGCATCTGGTCAAAGGCTCTTGCGGAGGCTACGGGCGATCGCGTGCCGATGGCGAGCGAACGCGGCTATCACGGCGTCATCGCTTCGCCTGCGGCAGGGCCAAGGCTTCCGATCATGCCGAGCGATGGACGAATGGCCAACACGCCGACTCCGGCGGGCTTGCGCCTTTCGGGGCAGGTCGAGCTCGCGCGAGTTGACGCCGAGCCGGACTGGGCGCGCGTCGAGATTCTCGTCGCGCATGCCCTGCGGACGTATCCTGGCCTCGGGTCGCGCGCCAGCCTGACGATCGATCGCTGGATGGGGCTCCGGCCGTCGACGCCGGACGGGCGTCCCGTCATCGGTGTGGCATCGGCATCGGCGGACATCATCCACGCGTTCGGACACGGCCATGTTGGCCTAGCGTCGGGCCCGATCACGGGCTCTATCGTCGCCGATCTCATTGCCGGCAGGACTGCCGGCATCGATATCGCGCTATTTGGCGCGTCACGTTTTCGCCATTGATCCCTGGAGACGACCATGAAACTGCGAGGTGGCTACACCAACTATGGAGAGACGATCGGCATCCTGATGCTGGACACCAAGTTTCCGCGCCCGCGCGGCGACATCGGAAATGCACTCTCCTATGATTTTCCCGTGCGCTACAAGATCGTGCGCGGTGCTCACGCGACGAAAATTATGGGCGATCATCCGGATGCGAGCCTGCTGGAGCCGTTCGTGGTGGCCGCGCAAGAGCTGGAGGCCGAAGGCGTCAAGGCGATCACGACCAGCTGCGGTTTCCTCGCTCCGTTCCAGAAGCAGCTCGCTGCGGCAGTGAACATTCCTGTGTTCACCTCCAGCTTGATCCAGGCGCCGCTGATCCACGCCATGCTGCCGCCGGGCAAGATCATCGGCGTCTTTACGGAGCGCGGATCACATGAATGACGGTCACTTTCGTGGCGTCGGCTGGTCGCGGGACGATATCCCCGTTCAGATCCAGGGCATGAAGCCTGATGCGCAGTTTCCGGCGGCCTACATTCTCGGTCGGGAAGAGCTTGATACCGATGTGCTGCGAGCCGAGATGGTCGAAATGAAGCAAGCCTTCATTGCATCTTGCAAGAATCCAGGCGCCATCCTGTTCGAATGCACTAATATGTGTCCCTTCGCCAAGGACGTTGCGAACGTATCGGGACTGCCTGTCTTTGACATCAACACGATGATCAACTTCTTCTACCGCGCAGCCAATCCGGTGCCGTTTCTGCAATCGGGTGGGGTGAAGTCGGACACACCGTTTAGGCAGTCTGGCTTTCGCTCAAACCAAGTTCCTTGATCATCGAATCACGCATCAGGAATTTCTGGGCCTTGCCCGTCACCGTCATCGGCATTTCCTCGACAAAACGAATGTATCTGGGCACCTTGTAGTGGGCGATTTGACCGCGACAGAACTCGCGGATCTCGTCTTCAGTGCAATCGTGGCCCGGCTTGATCACGATCCAGGCGCATATTTCTTCGCCGTATTTTTGATCCGGAACGCCAAAGACCTGCGCCGACTGCACCTTGGGATGCCGAAACAGGAATTCTTCGATCTCGCGCGGATACACGTTCTCGCCGCCGCGGATCAGCATGTCCTTGGCGCGCCCTACGATGTTGCAATAACCCTCGTCGTCGATGATCGCGAGGTCGCCGGAGTGCATCCATCCATCCTTGATGACTTCCCCGGTCCGCTCAGGGTCGTCCCAATAGCCGCGCATGACGGAATAACCGCGCACGCACAACTCACCTGTCTCTCCGCGCGGGACAATCTGGCCGTTCTTGTCGATCACCTTCGCTTCGAGACACCGCTGAATGCGCCCGACCGTTGCCACCCGCCTTTCCAGCGGGTCGGTTGTCGAGCTCTGGAATGATACCGGCGACGTCTCCGTCATGCCATAAGCGATGGTCACCTCGCTCATGTTCATCTCGGAGACCACCTGCCGCATGGTTTCGATCGGGCATGGAGAGCCAGCCATGATTCCCGTCCGCAGCGAAGAAAGGTCGAAGGTCTTGAAATCGGGATGCGCAAGTTCGGCGATGAACATCGTTGGCACCCCATGGAGCGCCGTGCAGCGCTCCTCCGCGACCGCGGCCAGAACCGCGGCTGGATCGAACGCTTCGCCCGGAAAGACCATGGTCGCGCCCGTGCTGACGCATGCGAGAACCGCCAGAACCATTCCAAAGCAATGATAGAGCGGCACCGGGATGCAGAGCCGATCGGCTTCGCTGAAATTCAGCGCTTGCGCGATAAAACGCGCATTGTTCACCACATTATGATGCGTGAGCGTGGCGCCCTTCGGGCTGCCGGTGGTTCCGCTTGTGAACTGGATATTGATCGGGTCGTGGCAGTCGAGAGATTCCTCGAGAATTGTGGTGCTGCGCCCTTTCGCCAGAACGTCGGTATAGTTCAACATGTTCGGCGTGCGGCCTTCGCCCATTCGAATAATCCATTCCACCCCGGGCAATTGGGGACGAACCGTCTGGAGCATCTCCAGGTACTTCGAAGTCTTCATCTCCTGGGCGGAGACGACAGCCCGGCATCCCGATACGCCAAGCGCGTAACCCAGCTCGGAAAGACGATAGGCAGGATTGATATTGACGAGGACGAGGCCGAGCCGTGCCGTCGCGAATTGCGTCACCAGCCATTCGACGCGGTTGGGTGACCAGATCCCGACGCGATCACCCTTACGAAGGCCGAGCTCCTGCAGCCCGGCGGCAAACGCCTCGATCTCGTTCGCAAACTCTTTCCAGCTCCAGCGGACGCCCTGCTCGCGGAATACAACGGCGAGACCGTTGGGGAATCGAGCGACGGTCTCAGCGAGCAACGCCGCGATCGTGAGATTGCTGAGCGGCGCATCCGCTGTACCACGGACATACGAGTTAGCCTCGGTTTGAGCCATTTCTTTCTCCCTCCGGCTTTTTCGCCAGAGGCGGCAGCGCTACAGCGCGACGAAGCTTCTTTGTCGCCAATATGGTCACAAATCGTGCCAAAATAGAGGGGTGATGTCACTGCGGCGCCGATCGCCTTGGTCAGGGCTGTGGTTTTAGCTCAAAAGAGGTATGGGAAAGCTCCCGAGGCAGCATTGCGGCAGGCACAGATCCCGCCAGAACTGCTCCGCGGGCTGCGCGAAGGCGCCGTCCCTTTGAGAAGCTAGTGCGAAAGCAGGCCCATAATGCCGTGACGGACCGCGCGGCCGCGGCAGATCTACCGCGATCGTCGCAATCGTGTGAACAGGCTTGCCGCCGAGCACGACTGTCCTGTCGGCCAGAAAAGTTGCTTCCGACATGTTGTGCGCTATCAATAGACCCGTCGCAGCGCCTTCAGCCACATGTCCTGCATCAGGATCCGCAACCGCGCCGTGCCGGCACTGCGCGTGAACGGTCAACCAAAGTGCATATTGTTGTTGTTTGAAGGTAGGCGATCGAAGCGATCACGAGGTCGGGGGCTATCGACTTCGCGCCCCAGTAAAAATCAACAGCCAGCTGGCTCGAAGCTTTGTGTCCGGTCCTAAGACGGCTCGGGCCGCCAAGCGTCAAGCAGCGCATCGATAAACGCGCACGTTCGGCGACAAGCGTCTGCTCGAAGGATAGACGGCGCGAACAGGGGCCCAAAGCAGCCGAGCATCCGGTACACGCCCGGAAAGATGGCAGGCCGTCTCCGCCTGATCGTCGTCGCTGGCTGATTGGCGCGAGCAAATCGGACATCTGCGCGATTAGAGCGGTCACCTTTTCGGAGCGCGCCGCCGGTACGAGTCCTTCTCCCGCCACCACGGGCCGATGTTGTACGACTACCAACGATTTTGTACGATTTCTTGCGCATGATCGTAGCGCCCCATGTCCGCGCGATCGATCGGCCATTGCTTTCATCAGCATGGGCGTGTTGTTCGGCGTTTAGCCTGCCTCAAGGCGCCGTCCATCGCGCGACGCGCGCCGTCTCCGTCCTCCGGTCCTGAGGTGATGTGGTAGGCGTCAGCCGTCGTGCCATAGCCGGCGATTTCCGCGATCGGTTGGGCGCCGCGGCGGGCGCACGCAAATCGCAACATCCGCTTCCCTTCCTCGAATGAGGCGCGCGGTATCGCCGATCACCTGCGCGCTCGCGGCGCAAGCTGTAACGGGCGTACCGATGGAACCCCTGAAGCCCTAGCGGATGGAAATATGACCGGCCGCGAGATTTGCGAGAACGATTGCCGGAAAGCCTCCGATGCCCGATGCGATCACGGTCGCCGCCTGTTGAAGCGAGTCTGCGTCGGAAGGAGCCCATGTGGCTTGTGCAATGGCCTCGGCCGCGGCGACCAGTGCGAACGGGATGAAACGATCCATCCTCCGCTGGTCCTTTGGGAGCAACGACCAGATCGGGATCGAAGCCGCCATCCGGATCGTCGGCCTTTGTCGGCACGATTCCAGCGGCCCGCGGGAAGGGGCAGCAAGCACTGAACGGGCCTCCCGCAGGCGTGACCATGCCAACTCACTGCCGCAACCCAGCGGTGATACTTGTCCCTGTAACGACGAGGTTACCTTCCAATCTTGATTCATCGCCGCTGATGGCAGCTAAGCTGCCATTCGCAGCAGATCGATGATCTCGGCTTCGTTTTTGAAGGGCCTCGGATTGGCCTGTACGAAGCGATGATTGATTGCAATCTTGCTAATCAGATCGAATTTGTCTTCGCCTATGCCGACATCAGCGAGTCGGACAGGTAGTCCAAGCGATTTCGTGAATGCTGCAAAGGCGTCTGCGGCGTCGCCTCCCGGGGCGCCAAGAGCCGTCGCCAAACGCTTCTGCGCATCCTCGGTGAACGACTTGTTGTAGCGAAGCAGGCTCGGCATGATGACCGGTGTGCAATAGTAGTGCGGAACGCCGAAGGTCCCGCCAAGCACATGGCCGATGCCGTGACTGGCTCCCATCGGGACCCGCGCCTGGAGGCCGAAAGCGGCGAGCCACGCGCCGTATTGAGACAGTCGACGCGCCTCCAGATCATCAGGTTGCTGCAAGGTCCGGAGCATCCCCTCGCGCAGGGTGCGGATGCCTGCCAGGACGACCTCGTCGGCGAGTGGCGTGCCTGCGGGCGAGCACAATGCTTCAATGCCGTGGTCCATCGAGCGCGTTCCCGATCCCATCCAAAGCTTGGAAGGCGTGTGAACGGTGAGAGCAGGGTCGAGAATGATCGAGACCGGCATCATCTGGGGATGGAAGAAGATCTGCTTCAGCCTGTTGCGTTCGTCCGTGACAAGCGCTGCTGCATTGTATTCGCCGCCATTCAGCGTGGATGGCACGGCGATCTGTCGGACCTTGGGCGCCCGGAACGGAGAGACGGTGACGCCCGGTCCCATGGGGAAGGGATCAAAGCCCGCTTCATCGCGGATGTCATGTTCCATCGCCATGATGACGATCTTGGCGAGATCGATCGCCGACCCCCCGCCCACGGCGACGACCAGATCGGCTCCTGCGTCCTTGGCTTGACGGGCAACCTCGGCAGCTTGCTTGCGCGTAGTGTGCTCTGCAATTCCGTCGAAGGTCGCGACGTGCCTGCCGCCGAGCGCACGCCGGATCGTCTCGATCTCGTCGGTCCTGGTGTTCAAGGTTCGACTGACGGTCAGGAAGACGCGCCTGGCATCCAGTCGCACCGCTTCATCGTTCAAAGCGTCAGCAGCAGCCTTACCGTAAACGACACGATCGATTGCCGGAAAATTGTGTATCCCTGCCTTGCGCATTGCTGTCTCCCAGTCAGTTCAAAAATGAAATTAACAATAGCGTCAATATAAGAGACCACAACGAAAGAAATGCGGTCCGGATCGCCTTTCTTTAGTGAGGCCTATTGAGATGGCAGCCTGCCGGGGAGATGCGTGGCCGTCTTATCGCTTGACTAGTTCAAAAAAAGAACTGTAGTTTGGAGGCAGCAAGATGGCCCGTGTAGCGGCCGCGACGTGCCGATTGAGGCTCGACCCGGGCAGCGCGATGCGTCATCGCAACGACTGTCGACGAGCAGCCGCCGGCGCGACAAAACAAAGCCAGTACCCGAAAAGGGGCAACGTTTGGGAGGACGAGCAATGTTGTTGAGATCGAAGATCGTTGCGGCTCTGGCTCTGTTTTTGAGCGGGCCGGCGTTCGCTGCCGAAGAGCCGGGAATCTCTGCTACCGAGATCAAGGTCGGCGGAGTTTTTCCTTTCAGCGGACCGGCGTCATCAATCGGCCTCGTGGGCAAAGGACTCATGGCCTACATTCAGGCCCTGAATGACCGCGGTGGCGTCAACGGACGCAAGATCAACTACATCGCCTATGACGACGGATATAGTCCTCCCAAGGCGGTGGAGCACGTTCGCAAGCTCGTCGAAAGCGACGAAGTGTCGTTCATGTTCGGCCAGCTCGGCACGCCGGGCATCTCGGCCACGGCAAAATACCTGCGGTCGAAAGGAGTGCCTAGCATCGCAATTATTAGCGGGTCATCCAAGTTTACGGATGTCGCCAATTACCCGATGACCACGACAGGTCTTGTCAGCTACGACACCGAAGGCAAAATCTATGCAAAGTATCTGACGAAGGCCTTGCCAAACGGCAAGTATGCAATCCTCTATCAGAACGACGACCTCGGTAAAGACTACGTCAGTGCCTTCAAGGCGTTTCTCGGAAAGGATTTCGACCGAAAGGTCGTGACTGCTTCCTATGAGGTCACCGAACCGACGGTTGATTCACAGGTCGTCAACCTGAGGAGTTCCGGTGCCGACGCTCTTTTGATCGCCGGCACGCCGAAGTTCGCGGCGCAAGCCATCCGGCAAGCCTCGGTGATCGGCTGGAAGGCGACCGTGATCATCAATTTTCCTTCCGGCTCGGTCGGAGGCACGCTTACGCCTGCGGGCCTTGACAAATCGGTCGGCGTAATTGTCGGCACGACCAACAAGGACATTGTGGATCCGACCTGGAAAGACGACCCTGCCATGCAGGCCTACCGGTCATTTCTGGACAAGTATTTGCCGGGTGTCGATGTCACCAATGGCAGCTATCTGACCGGCTATCAGCAAGGCATCCTGTTCGAGCAGATTCTGAAGCAGTGTGGCAACGACCTGTCTCGCAAAAATATTCTGACGCAGGCCAAGAACCTGAAGGATTTCGTCATTCCGACGGCGCTGCCCGGCATCAAGGTCAATACAAGCGACACCGAGAACATGATCTGGACCCAGATGCGGTTGCAGCGATGGACGGGCACAAGCTGGGAAGGCTTCGGAGAAGTGCTGGACGCCAAGTCCGAGTGACTTCGCATTAACGAGCGACGGGCGCGGTAGTTAGCGCGGGCCGAAGTGCCGACCGGTCCAGCCGGGCACCGCGGTGATGGGCATCCGGTTGAACCTCGTCTCGCGCGCTCATCGACCATCACAGCAATTCAGGAGGTTGTTTTCGATGTCGACGAAGGCACTGACGTTTGCGGCGAGGGAGCTTTCCATCGATCGTCGAACCGATGGAACGCTCGTGTTGTGCTCGCCCCTCGAATTGGGGAAATGTGACTGGCGCATCACCGATTTTCTTCCGAGCTGGGCAGGTTCGGTTCCGGACAGAATTTTTCTCGCGCAACGCAATGCGAATGGGGGGTGGGACGAGATCACCTATAGCGAAGCATGGTCGCAGGTTCAGGCGGTAGGCCAAAGCCTGATCGATATGGGCGCAAAGCCGGCTGACAAGCTAGCGATACTTTCAGGAAACTCCATCGAGAACGCGTTGATCTCGTTTGCCGCGATGTCGATGGGGGTGATCCTGGCGCCGATATCGCCAAACTACACGCTGATGCCCGGCGGTCTGGCTCGTCTCAAGGATATCGCGGAAACGTTGCGCCCGAATTTCGTTTTCGTCCAGAGCGCGAGCGGCTTTTTCGCCGGGCGCACCATTTCCGAACTGGCAGCCGCGACCTGGATCAGCGTCGATGGTGGGCCGGATACCGTGCCTTTCGGCGCACTGACATCCCGAACCGGGAACGAAGGATTTGCGGATGCTTCACGGGCAATTTCTTGCGACGCCGTTGCAAAGATTCTCTTCACATCCGGTTCGACCGGTTTCCCCAAAGGCGTGCTCAACACCCATCGCATGATGGCGAGCTCCTTGCAAATGGGAAGTCTGCTGGTATCTCCTCCGGACGCACCGGTGCAGGTTGAGTGGTTGCCCTGGCATCATACCATGGGCAGCAATGTGATCCTTCACGGGATTCTCAAGAATGGCGGGACGCTTTACATCGACGACGGCCGGCCGCTGCCTCAGCTCTTCCACAAGACAATCGCGAATCTTAAGGAGATTTCGCCGACCGCGATGTTCAACGTGCCTGCCGGCTATAATCTCCTGTGTGACGCGATCGAGAACGATCGCGACCTTGGCGCCGCCGTGTTCAAGCGGTTGGACAGATTGAGCTACGCCGGGGCTGCAATTTCGGAAACCACGCTTGAAAAACTCTATCGGTTGATATCGTCGATCACCGGCCGGCGCATTCCGGTGATGTCGGGCTACGGCACTACCGAAACGGCCCCGACAATAAGTACGACCCATTGGGCAACCGAGCAGCCGGGCGAGATTGGTCTTCCCGCGCCGGGGCTGCAACTGAAGCTGATTCCTGTTTCAGATACTTTCGAGGTTAGGGTCAAGGGACCCAACGTTACGCCCGGTTATCTCGGAAGGCCGGATTTGACGGAAAAGGCCTTCGATGAGGAGGGGTTCTATCGCATCGGCGATACCGTCTCGTTCCTGGATCCTCAGAAGCCGGAGCTTGGGCTGCGCTTTACGGGCAGAATTTCCGAGAACTTTAAACTCGCGAACGGCACATGGATCTCGATTGGGAATATGCGCGCGGCGATTTTGGCGGCAACTCGCGGCGTATTGCTGGACATCGTCATTGCGGGAGAAAACCGCGAATCGTGCGCGCTACTCTGCTGGTTAAATCCTACCGAGGCGGTACGGATTTCGAAGACATCAGCATCAGATTTGACCTGTGACCCCCTCGTGACTCAATTTCTGAAGGATCGTTTCAAGGAATACAATGAAACCGCGGGGAGCAGCGAAAGGATCTACTCGTTCTCCCTGCTGAAAGATCCGCCATCATTGGCCGCAGGAGAAATCACCGACAAGGCCTATGTCAATCAACGTGCTGTGCTGAAGAACCGCTCTGATCAAGTAGAACGTCTCTACTGGAAGGACCCAAATCATGATGTGACTTGGGTCTGAGGTGGCATTCCGCTTTTTCGTGGAGAGTCGGACGTCTTGGTGTCGCCATTTGGTGGCGGCGGGGGTGCTTGCGCTGAAGCTTAGCGAGAACTTCGATGCATACCAGCGTGAGCGGCCACCTTAAGCAGCGCTGCGGCGCGCCCTTGCTTTGGGTTTCTCCGGTGCCTGTATTGCCGGGGTGCTTCGCGCGCCGGGGCCAGGGTGAGTATGAACCTCCTTGGCCGAAAGCGGCTCACCGCATTCGGAGCACACCATAACCGGATCGAAGTTCTTGCCACATTTGCGGTGCTCATGCAGCAACGGCCGCCCGCGGGTGTCGACCATGTGCGTGTCACCCCAGTGCACGATTGCCATCATGATTGGATAAAGATCGAGCCCTTTTTGGGTGAGGATGTATTCATGCCGTTTGGGCGCCTCCTGATAGGGAATGCGGCGCAGCACGCCTTGCCGCACCAGTTTCTTCAGCCGCTCCGCGAGCAAATGACGAGTGATCCCAAGCGCGGACTGAAATCCTTCGAAGCGGCGCGTGCGCAGAAAGCATTCGCGCAGGATAAGTAGGGTCCAACGGTCGCCGATCACGCCAATCGTGCGGGCCATCGAACACGGCTCTTCTTCAAGGGCATCCCATCGCATTTCCTGCTCTCCAATCCATCCGGCACGCTGTATTCGCTCGAATCGTCCAAGGTAACTTCAGCTCACCTCCCATTCTAGATAGGTACTCAGCTCCAAACAATCCCCTAAGGAGATGGCAAAATCAGCAGAATAGCGTAAATAATTGACAGTTCGTTTTTAGAACTATAAAGACAGTCATGGTCGTATTTCGGCTGCTGAATACCAGGCCTGAACATCCAATGCGCTCGCGGGAGAAGCTGACATGCCCCTGAAAGTTGAATTCCAGTTCGATTTCGGCAGCCCGAACGCATATCTGGCGGAAGTAGCCATTCCGGGCATCGAGCGGCGTACCGGCGTAAAATTCGAGTACGTCCCGGTTCTGCTTGGCGGCATCTACAAGGCGACAGGCAACATGTCTCCCTTCGATTCGCTTCGCGGAATCAAGAACAAGCCGGAATACCAGGCGCTCGAGACTCAACGGTTTATCCGTCGCCACGGAATCACGAAATTCCGTCCGAATCCGTTCTTTCCGGTCAACACGCTGATGTTGATGCGCGGTGCCGTCGCGGCTCAGTTCGAAGGCATGTTCGAGCCTTATTTCCGCGCCGCTTATCATCATATGTGGGAAGAGCCGAAGAAGATGGATGATCTCGAAATTTTCCGGAACGCATTCATCTCCTCAGGCATCGATATCGATAGGTTGATTGCACGTGCGCAGCAGGATGACGTCAAGAAGGGGTTGATCGATCGGACCACCGACGCGGTTAGCCGTGGAGCATTCGGCTCACCGACTTTCTTCGTTGGAAAGGAAATGTTCTTCGGCAAGGACCAGCTCCGTGACGTCGAGGAGTCGATCGTCGAACAGACCAGTCAGCTGGTTTCGAAAACGGCCTAAGGTTGAGAATTGAGGCCTGCAGAGCCAGGCCGATGTTCCGGGCTTGCATGAGGAAACCTCAGTCAGCCCAGCAACAAAGTAACCTCAGGGAAAATGCCCATGCCTGGCCCTCTTAGCGGTGTTCGAGTCCTGGATTTGACAGGCGTGGTGTCCGGTCCCTACGCGACCATGTTTCTGGCGGATCAGGGTGCTGACGTTCTGAAGATTGAGCCGGTTGGTGGCGATATTACGCGGCGCAGCCGCGCTACCATTGACAAAGACGGAGAGTTTTCCGCGCTCTTTATCTCTTCGAACCGCGGGAAGCGCTCACTATCGATCGACGTCAAGAGCGCGGCCGGCCGAGAGGTCCTCGCCAAGCTGGTCGCGCGGGCGGACGTCCTGGTGCAGAATTTTCGGCCCGGTACCATGGAGCGCATCGGCCTTGGCGTCGATGAGTTGCGCCAACGCCATCCGCGCTTGATTTATGTCTCGATCAGCGGCGTCGGCGAGACCGGCCCGTATGTGAAGAAGCGCGTCTATGATCCGATCATTCAAGCGCTGTCGGGCTTTGCCGATATCCAGTCGCAGCCGGTCACAAACCGTCCGCAGATGATCCGCACCATCGTATGCGACAAGACGACCGCCGTGTTCACCGCGCAGGCAGTGGCAGCGGCGCTCTACGCCCGCGAGAAGACCGGGCAGGGCGATCATATTCAGGTCGCAATGCTAGATGCGATGATTTCGTACCTGTGGCCGGAAGGCATGATGCAGTACACGGTAGTGGGAGCCGAGACCACCGCTGCCGATCCTAACGATCGACCGGATCTCGTATTCAAGACCAGCGACGGCTACATCACGGCCGGTACCATCTCGGATTCCGAATGGCAGGGGTTCTGCCGGGCCGCCGGCGATCCCGAGCTTGCCAAGGATTCTCGATTTGCGACGCCATCCGCGCGTTCGGTAAACGCCACGGCACGTATCAACAAGATGGCGGAGTACATCGGACAGCACACCACTGCCGAATGGCTGGAGCGCCTGGACGCGGCCGACGTCCCTTGCGCTCCGATTCTGCGGCGAGGCGAGATCATTCACAATGAACAGGTAATCGCGCGCGGCATCATCGCAGAGTTCGAGCAGCCGAAGGTCGGTCGGGTGCGGCAGCCGAAGCCGGCAGCCCGCTTTGAGATCAATGAGGCCGCGATCGGCGGGCCTGCTCCCCGGGTCGGCGAGCACTCGCGCGACGTGTTGCAGGAGCTGGGTTACGACGATAGCGCCATCGACAAGATGGTCGCCGAGCGTAGCGTACGCGTGGCGATCTAACGTCGAACCCCTGCGCGAATGGTGGTCGGTTTCTAAACCTTGGCCGGCACCGGCGTGATCGGTACTAACGGGGCATTTGCCGCGACGGCTCGCTGGAAGGCCTCCCGTTTCTTGATGCGTTTGAGATAGGGCTGCGCGTTGTCGCAAATGCTGACGCCATAGGCGACAGCCCACTCAAGGCAGGTCGTGAGCAGGATGTCGGCGCTGGTAAACCGGTCGCCCATCAGGAATTTCCGGCCGTCTGCGAGCGCGACTTCGACATGGCGCAACTGCTGACGGAAATACTCGCCGGCCTGGGCAACGACCTCGGGGGCTATGCCGTAGATCGGACCGAGCGCGTCGGCGCGATGGCGGCGCATTACGTAAAGGCTGGTTGAATCCAGTTCCGCGACGATAAAGAAGCACCATTCCAGCCACGCGGCATACTCACGGGTGGTTTCAGGAATCAGCGAGCGTTCCGTCGTGGAGTACATTCGCGACAGGTAGGCAACGATTGCGGCGCTCTCGCCGATGCTGAAGTCGCCGTCCTGAAGCAGCGGAATCTTCTGGCGCGGATTGAGCTTGGTGTATTCCGCGGTCTTGGTCTCCCCCGTTCGCGGTCCGATCGGTTTTGTCGTGTATGCCAAGCCCAGTTCGTGCATGGCCCAGTGTGGGCGAATGGTGCGGCTTGTGCCAACGCCCCACAGGGTAAGGTTTGGCGTCACGTTCATGTTACCACTTCTCCACGGACGGACGCAGATCGAGCTCGTGAGTCCAGCCATCTCTGCTTTGCTGGTGGGTGAACCAATAGGCGTCAGCAATGGAAGACGTCTTGGTCAGGCTATCTGGGGGAATTTCGCTTGCCTCGATCCCTTTTGCTGCTTTCATGCGCTGGTGAATCGCCTCGCTGTCGACGCCGGCGTCAATCAGCAGATGCACGACATGGATGTTCTTCGGTCCGAGCTCGCGCGCCATCGCCTGGGCTACCGCTCGAAGTCCGAACTTCGCTGAAGAAAATGCCGCAAACCCCTGGCCGCCACGTACACTAGCGGTCGCACCCGTAAAGAAGATGGTGCCGCGTCCGCGCGGCAGCATGAAGCGCGCAGCCTCACGTCCGACCAGGAAGCCGCCGTAGCAGGCCAATTCCCAAGCCTTGAAGAACAGCTTCTCGGTTGTCTCCAGCAGTGGCTTGTTGACGTTCGATCCAGCGTTGAAGAGGCAGACCTCGATGGGCCCGAACTCCTTTTCGATTCGCGCGAATATGCCTTGGACCTCTGCTTCCTGGCGGGCATCGACACTGAAGGCGTGAATGTTATGTCCCCCAGCCCTCAGCTCGCCCACGAGCCCCTGCGACTTGGATGCATCGCGCCTGCAGATGCAAACCGTGTAGCCGCCCTTCGCAAAACGCCGGGCGACAGCTGCTCCGATGGCATCGCCTGCACCCACAAGTATCGCCACGCCGCGGCCCTCTGCCATTTCATGTCCCCTGTTAGTTCTGATTTGATACTGTTATCGTACCGACAGTTCGATACATTGTAAATCAGGTGCTTCGCTCAGTTCCGCGCCAATAATACGGCAGGAACGTTGCCTCTTTACCCCCATGGGAAGGGGATCGGTTGAATTAATGATTGACGAGTTCTAAAAAAGAACGTTAGGTAGGCGGCGAACGTGTCGCGCTGCAATGTGAGCATGGTTTAGACGGGAGGGGTCGTGGCGGAGCTTTCAGAGGCGATCAATCTCGACGAGATTGCTGTCGGCTTGCCGCGCCGCATCCATGACGTCACGGCAAGGCAGGTTGCCAAATCCCCGGGCCGGATCGCGCTGGTCGAAGACGGGGCATCCTGGAGCTACCGCGATCTGGATCAGCGCGTCAGTGAGATCGCCGCCGTCCTGTCGTCACTGGGAATCCGAGCGGGCGACCGAATGGTCATTGTCAGCGAAAACTGTATTGCGCTTGCCGTGTTGCTATTCGCGACGAGCCGGCTCGACGCCTGGGCGATCGTTGCCAACCCTCGATTGTCCGCACGCGAACTGGATGAGATCCGCGACCATAGCGGTGCCCGTCGGATGTTCTTCGCTTCTGGTGTTTCGAGAGAGGCTGCGGCGCACGCATTACGCTACGGCGCGGAGAACCGACAAATAGGAGCGCTGCTGGAGATTGGTGTTGGCCCGCTAAGCGAAAGCGCTACCATCGAGCCGGTGGAGGCCGAGCCGGCAAAGCAAGTGGCGGTGCTGATCTACACTTCGGGAACGACGGGGACGCCGAAAGGCGTGATGCTGTCGCACGAAAGCCTGCTGATCAGCGCAAAGGCGACCGCCCACGTCCGCAAGATGGATCACAATGACAAGATCTATCTCGTATTGCCAATCTCCCATATCGTCGGCATCTCGCTCCTAATCATGACATTGATGGTCGGGGGCACGGTGCGGATGGTCAGCAAGTTCGATCCTGCGGCGACCGCCAGGGCGATCGGAGAGGAGGGTATTACCATCCTCAACGGCGTGCCTGCTACTTATCAACGCCTCCTGGAATACAAGAGGGTGTCAGGCGTGAAGCGGCTCTCCCGGGGCGCGTTACGCTTGATGACCGTCGCCGGCGCGCCCCTCGATTTGAACCTGAAGTCGCGCGTGGAAAAGGAGTTCGGCCTTCCGCTGCTAAATGGCTACGGCATCACCGAATGTTCGCCGGGAATATCGGGGGTGCGCTTCGATGCCCCCCGGTCGGACCAGGCGGTTGGTACGCTGCTGCCGGGAGTAGAGGCGCGGGTCAGAACACTCGACGGTTTTCCTACGACAAGAGAAGAAGTCGGGGAGTTGCATGTCCGTGGCCGCAACGTGATGCTCGGTTACTATCGTGCCCCCGAGCTTACCGCCGAGGTGATAGACAGTATGGGCTGGTTCAATACCGGCGATATAGCGCGTTTCGACGGCGATTGCCTGTACATTGTCGGGCGCACCAAGGAGATGATTATCCGCTCGGGCTTCAACGTCTATCCCGCCGAGGTCGAAGCGGTCCTCAGTTCACACAAGGACGTCGTGCAATGCGCCGTGGTCGGCCGTGTAACTGACGGCAATGAAGAGATTGTCGCTTTTGTGCAGCTGCTGCCGGGATCACCGGTGACGCCGGAGGATCTCATGAGTTTCATCAGATTTCAGCTCACCTCATATAAGCGGCCGTCCAAGATCATCATCCTTGATGCCTTGCCGGCCACCTCAACGGGCAAGATACTCAAGCACAAGCTCGCGGAGTCTCTGCAAGGCGAAGGTAGCCAAGTTCATCCAGCGCTGACGGCCGAATCTACGCAGACAATGTATCTGACCTGACCGGGAGAACACCCTTGAAAAAAAGAAATGCAACTGCCGCCGTGATCGGAGCCGGCGATTTCATCGGCGGCGAAATCGCCAAGAAGTTTGCCTCCGAGGGCTTTACTGTCTTCGCTGGCCGCCGCAACGGCGACAAGCTGGCGCCGTTGGTCAAGGAGGTCGAGGCTGCGGGCGGCGAGATCCATGCTCGTTCGCTCGATGCGCGCAAAGAGGAGGAGATTATCTCCTTCCTGAGTGACGCTGACAAACACGCGCCTTTGGATGTCTGCATCTTCAACATTGGTGCCAACGTCAACTTCCCGATCCTCGACACGACCGAGCGCGTGTTCCGCAAGGTCTGGGAGATGGCCTGCTACTCCGGTTTCCTCGCCGGCCGTGAGGCAGCCCGGCTGATGCTGCCGCGCGGCCAGGGCAACATCTTCTTCACCGGTGCGACAGCGTCCTTGCGCGGCGGCAGCGGCTATGCCGCGTTCGCCAGCGCCAAATTCGGGCTGCGCGCCGTAGCGCAAGCGATGGCGCGCGAACTCGGCCCAAAGAATATTCATGTCGCCCACCTCATCATCGATTCGGGTGTGGACACTGAGTGGGTCCGCCAGCGGCGCCTGGAAGCGCTCGGGCCCAATGCGCTTGACGATCCCGATGCGCTGATGCCACCGGCCTCGGTGGCGACGTCCTATTGGCAGCTCTATCAGCAGCCGAAGAGCGCCTGGACCTTTGAGATGGAGATACGCCCCTTCGGTGAGAAGTGGTAGGACGCGCACGATGGAACTCGCACTGTCTTCCGAAGACGCGGCCTTTCGTGATGAGGTTCGCGCTTTCATCGCTGAAAACTATCCGCCGGAAATGCGCGTCCCAAATCCCGAGACCGATTTGACGAAGGAGCAGTCGCTGCTCTGGCACCGGATCTTGCACAAGAAGGGGTGGATTGCTCCGCTCTGGCCGAAGGAGTACGGCGGCCCAGGCTGGTCGGTCACGCAACGCTTCGTCTTCGAACAGGAGACGTCTCGGGCCGGAGCGCTGCCGCCGCTTGCGTTCAGCGTCACCATGGTCGGTCCGGTCATTTACACCTTCGGCAATGACGCGCAGAAAAAGAAGTTTCTGCCGCGGATCCTTTCGGGCGAAGATTGGTGGTGCCAGGGCTATTCGGAACCTGGCTCCGGCTCCGATCTTGCCTCTGTGCGCACCAGGGCGGTGCGCGACGGTGATCACTACATCGTCAGCGGTCACAAGACCTGGACCACGCTGGCCCAGCATGCCGACTGGATCTTCTGCCTGGTGCGGACCGCCCCCGCGGCGAAGCCCCAGGCCGGCATCTCCTTCCTGCTGATCGACATGAAATCGCCGGGCATTACCGTGCGGCCCATCATCACCATCGACGGATCCCACGAGGTCAACGACGTCTTCCTCGAAGACGTGCGGGTGCCCGTCGAGAATCTAATCGGTGAGGAAAACAAGGGCTGGACCTACGCAAAATTCCTCCTCGGCAATGAGCGCACCAGCATGGCCGGAATAGGCCGTTCCACGCGCTATTTGGACCGGCTGAAGAAGATCGTGAAGGCCGAAATTCCGGCCGATGATCCGGCGCATCTGGAATTCCGGCGGGATATCGCCCGCATCGAGCTCGACGTCTTGGCGCTGGAGGCGACCGAACTGCGGGTGGTGGCGCAGATGGCGCGGGGTATTGATCCCGGACCCGCGGCATCCCTGTTCAAGATACGGGGCACCGAAATCTTCCAGAGCATCACGGAGTTGACCCACCGTGCGATCGGCAATTACGGGCTTGCGCTGCGCGAGCAGCCGGTGAGCGCCAACCGCTTCATGCCCGGGCCGGACTATGGCCATACCGCCTCGGAGAAATACCTGAACGCGCGCAAGCTCAGCATTTACGGCGGATCAAACGAAATCCAGCGCAACATCATTGCCAAGGCGGTACTTGGCCTTTGAACTCAGCAAAGCGGGACCTCTAATGGATATCCAGTTCACTGAAGAGCAGGAGTTGTTGCGGTCTAGCGTGCAGCGTCTGCTCCGTGACCAGTACGATTTCGATGCTCGCCGCCGGATTGTTGCTTGCGAGGAAGGCTGGAGCCGGAAGCAGTGGTCATCCTTTGCTGAGCTCGGTTTGCTCGCCGCGCCATTCTCGGAAGAGGCCGGCGGCCTCGGCGGTGGTCCGCTCTCTACGATGATCGTGATGCATGAGTTCGGCCGCCATCTCGTGGTCGAACCTTTCGTCGAGACCATCGTGCTTGCCGGTGGCTTGCTCGAAAGTCAGGGGTCTCCGACTCAGAAGAGTGAGTTTATTCCCGACATCATCGCAGGAAAGTCGATCTGGGCGCTTGCCTGGACCGAGAAAGCGTCACGTTTCGATCCAGCCAATGTCGCGACGACGGCACGACGCGAGGGCGACGATTACATACTGGTTGGCGAGAAGGCCGCGGTGATCGCCGCGCCGTGGGCGGACTATCTGATTGTTTCCGCACGCACCTCGGGGAACCGGAACGACCGCGAGGGCGTCAGTCTTTTCATCGTGGATCGCCGGGCGGCGAATCTGCATCTGCGAACCTTCAAGACAATTGACGGCCGCCGCGCGAGCGAGATCGGCCTGGATGGCGTGAGGGGCCGCTTGCTCGGCGGAGAGGGTGCGGGTGTCGCCGCACTCGAGGCTTCCCGCGATCGCGCTATTGCCGCGTTGTGCGCCGAAACAGTCGGCGCCATCGGGGAGCTGAACACAGCGACACTGGAGTACAGCAAGACCCGAAAACAGTTTGGCATGACGCTCGGCAGCTTCCAGGTGCTGCAGCATCGCATGGTCGACATGTTCATTGCGCATCAGGAGGCCCTCTCGTTGATGCAGCATCTCACCCTGAGCCTGACAGCGAATGAGCCCGGCCTTTCCAGGCTCGCGTCCGGCGCAAAATCGAAGGTCGGCTATGCGGCAAGGTTCGTGGCCGACCAGGCTGTGCAGCTTCACGGCGGCATGGGCATGACCGACGAGCTCAATGTGGGACACTATTTCAAGAGAATCTCCTCCATCAACATCCAATTCGGCGATCCCGCGTATCACGTGCTGCGTTACGCGCAGCTCGACGCGGCCGCCTGACCAAAGAGGCAAGCATGACGACTGAAGCAGTAATCGTTTCCACCGCCCGTACCGGCGTCGGTAAGGCCTATCGCGGCGCGCTCAACAACACCGAAGGCCCAACCCTGGCCGGCCACGTGATGGCCGAAGCGGTGAAGCGGGCCGGCATCGCGCCCGGCGAGGTCGAGGATGTGGTGATGGGCTGCGCGATGCAGCAGGGCACCATGGTGATGAACGTGGCGCGCAAGGGCGCCATCCGCGCTGGCCTGCCGGTGACTGTTGCCGGCACCACGATTGACCGGCAATGTGCCTCCGGCCTGCAGGCGATCGCGGTTGCCGCACGCTCGGTCATATCAGACGGCGTCGAGATCGCAATCGGCGGCGGCATCGAATCGATCAGCCTCGTACAGAATGACCACATAAACAAGTTTCATGTCGTCGACGAAGAGTTGATGGCGATGAAGCCCGAAATGTACATGTCGATGCTGGAAACAGCCGAGGTCGTTGCCGAACGTTACAAGATCGGTCGCGACAAGCAGGATGAATATAGCCTCGAGTGCCAGCGCCGCGTGGGTGCAGCGCTGCAGGGCGGCCGTTTCAATGACGAGATCGTGCCGATCACGACCAAAATGGCGGTGGTTGACAAGGATACCAAGCAGGTCAGCTATCAGCAGGTGACGCTGTCGAAGGACGAGGGTCCGAGGCCGGACACCACCGCCGACGGCCTTGCAAAGATCAAGCCCGTCTTCGAGGGAAAAACCATCAGTGCGGGCAATGCCAGCCAGCTCTCCGACGGCGCCTCGGCCTGCGTAATCATGAGCGACAAGATCGCGGCAAAGAAGGGCCTCAAGCCGCTTGGCATCTTCCGCGGGTTCGTTGCCGCCGGCGTCGAGCCGGACGAAATGGGCGTGGGCCCGATCGCAGCGATCCCGCGGCTCCTCAAGCGCCATAACCTGAGGATCGACGACATTGATCTCTGGGAGCTCAATGAAGCCTACGCGGTGCAGGTGATCTATTGCCGCGACAAGCTCGGCATTGATCCGACCAAGCTCAACGTCAATGGCGGTTCGATCGCGATCGGTCATCCCTACGGCATGACCGGGGCGCGGCTCACGGGCCACCTCCTGATTGAGGGCCGGCGGCGCAAAGCGAAATACGGCGTGGTGACAATGTGCATCGGCGGCGGCATGGGCGCGGCTGGTCTGTTTGAAATCGTCCATTGATTGGAAACGCAGGAGAATCTCGTGAAGACAGCGATTACTGAACTGTTCGGCATTAAGCATCCAATCATCCAGGGCGGCATGCATTATGTCGGCTTCGCCGAGCTCGCCGCCGCGGTATCCAACGCCGGGGGACTCGGGATCATCACCGGCCTGACGCAAAGGACGCCGGAACTGTTGGCCAAGGAAATCGCACGCTGCCGCGACATGACGGACAAGCCGTTCGGCGTGAACTTGACTTTCCTTCCGAGCTTTACCGCACCGCCTTACCCGGAATACATCGCCGCGATTAAGGAAGGCGGCGTAAAGGCGGTGGAAACCGCTGGCCGCAGCCCCGAGCAGTACATGTCGGCGTTGAAGGCGGCCGGCATCAAAGTGATCCACAAGTGCACGTCGGTGCGGCACTCACTCAAAGCGGAGAAGATCGGCTGCGACGCCGTCAGCGTTGATGGCTTTGAATGCGGCGGACATCCCGGAGAAGACGACATCCCGAATATGATCCTGCTGCCGCGTGCCGCAGATGAGCTAAAGATCCCCTTCGTTGCATCGGGCGGAATGGCGGACGCGCGGAGTCTAGTCGCCGCTCTGTCGATGGGCGCGGCCGGCATGAACATGGGCACCCGCTTCGTCGCCACCAAGGAAGCGCCGGTCCACGACAACGTAAAGCAGGCGCTGGTCAAGGCGACCGAACTCGACACCGTGCTGGTGATGCGCGCGCTACGCAACACCGAGCGCGTTCTGAAGAACAAGGGCGTGACCCATCTGCTCGAAGTCGAGCGCGAGAAGGGGGCGAGCCTCAAGATCGAGGATATCCACGAACAGGTGGCGGGTGTCTACCCCAGGGTGATGGTCGATGGCGATATGGATGCAGGCGCCTGGAGCTGCGGCATGGTCGTTGGACTCATCAACGACATTCCGACGGTGAGGGAATTGATCGAACGTATCATGGCGGATGCCGAGCGAATCATCCGTCAACGCCTGACTGGTTTCCTTGAGGGCGCCGAGCAAAGGCCAGCTGCCGCCCGGGCGATCGCGTAGCCAGGTGTTCTAACGAGGCGATGCCCACGCACGTTTGTGCGTGGGATGATTGTTATGGCGAAGCTCGATTGACCAGCAATGGATGGCCTTCGGCAGTCTCGGGGGAGGGGAGTTTATGGATCTGGCCGACTTCCACTACTACGAGCCTTCAAAGGGCCACGGGCTCCGACATAATCCATTCAATGCGATTGTCGCGCCGCGTCCGATTGGTTGGATTTCGTCACGCAATGCGGCTGGTCAACTGAACCTCGCTCCATACAGCTTCTTCAACGCGTTCCTATACGACCCTCCGATAATCGGATTTTCCTCAATTTCCTGGAAGGACACCGTCAAGAACGTCAGCGAGACCCGCGAATTTGTTTGGAATCTGGTTACGATGGATCTGGGCGAGCGCATGAACAAGACGGCCGCGCCCCTCGATCACGGTGTAAGCGAGTTCGAAACGGCAGGGCTGACGCCAATCCCCGGGCGCCACGTAGCGGTGCCGCGGGTAGGCGAGAGCAGGGCCGCTATGGAATGCAAGGTCGTCGAGGTCTCTCAGTTGGCGAATGCGCGCGGTGAGAAGGTCGAAGGATGGTTCGTACTCGGCGAGGTCGTCGCAGTATACATCGACAAGTCTTTGATCGAGGACGGCGTCTACAACACGGCACTTGCGCGTCCCATACTGCGCGCCGGCCGTGGTGGTGATTACCTCGAGGTCAAGACGGAGAACATGTTCGAGATGCCGCGCCCGCCAGGCAGTAGCAAACCGGAGTTCCATGGCAGCTAATGTGGAACAGGTGACCTCAGGCCCCACGCGTACAGGACAAGTGCGAGCAGTGAAAACGCGCTCAAAACGATGCCGAGCGCGAACATTGCTTCATGCGACACCGTGGCCGCAAGCCATACGCCGATTGCGGCGTTCATCATCTGCCAGAAACCCAGCAGCGCCGAGGCTGCGCCGGCCTTCTCCCCAAATGGAGAGAGCGCCCGCGCGGTGGCCAGTGGACTAACGACGCCCATGCCGAGGAGAAATACGCACATCGCGCCCAGAAACGGCAGAAAAGTCGGGCTGATCATTGAGATGAGCAGTACCGCAACGCTGCTGGCGGCCGTTGCCCACAGTCCTGCCCGGATCGGGCGATCGAGGCCGTAGCGTGGTGCCAATTTCGTCGCCAGCATGCCCGCGGTGAATACGATAAAGACGGTACCGGCGAAGAAGAGGCCGAGCTGGATCGGCGTGAAGTGCAACGCTTCGATGAATAAGCGCGGTGCAGCCGAAAACATCGAGAACAAGCCGCCTATGATCAGGCTCGCCGTCGCAGCGGGAATAGCGAAGCGACGATCGCCAATCAGGTCAATATAGGTCCTGGCGATGGCGACCGGATAGAGCGGAGTGCGGGTGGAGTTGTGGGTTTCGCCGAGGACGATGCCGTAGCCAATGGCGCCAGCTCCGGCAAACGCCGCGACAAAAGCGAATTCGGAGCGCCAGCCAAAACTGTGATCGAGTGCGCCGCCCAGCAGCGGCGAGAATCCGGGGGCTGCTGACATTGCGATCATGATGATAGCCATCGCGCGTGCCAGCGCCGGCCCACTGAACATGTCGCGGGCGATGGCGCGAGACAGCACGGACGTCGCGCACGCGCCAGCAGCCTGCACGACGCGGCCGGCCAAAAGGTTAGGCAGGTCGTTTGCCAAACCGCACCAGACGCTGCCGCCGATGAACACGGCAAATCCAGTCAAGACTGGCCAGCGCCTCCCGTAACGATCCGAAATCGGTCCGACCAGGAGTTGGCCTATGCCGAACACAGCAAGAAAGACGGTGATGGCGGATGTGACCGCCGCGCTGGTGACATTCAATGAGATCGCAATCTGTGGCAGCGACGGCAGCAAGATGTTGGTCGCGAGCGTACCCATGGCGGCCAGGACGGAAAGAACTGCGATCGCCAGGCCACTGGAGACGGGAACGTCCCTCGGCACGCTTTTGGTCGTTTGGCGCTGGCCAGCCATGGGAGCTTTCGCGCTGATAGGATAGGCAGGTCACAAGGAGGCGAGTGACGCGGTTCGCGCCGCTCGCCGAGCCCTTCTGGTCGGATCGGCTGTGCTATCTGCGGACGACGCGCTCGATCGCGATGGCGGTGGCTTCACCGCCACCGATGCAAAGGGCTGCAACGCCGCGTTTGAGGTTTTGCGCCTCCAGCGCATGCAGCAGCGTCACCATCAGGCGCGCGCCGGTGGCACCGATTGGATGACCGAGCGCGCAGGCGCCGCCATTGACGTTCAGCTTCTCCCTGGGGATGCCGAGATCCTTTTGTGCGGCCATTGCCACTACGGCAAAGGCTTCGTTGATCTCGAACAGATCGACATCGCCGACGCTCCAGCCGACCTTGTCCAACAGCTTGCGAATGGCCGGGATCGGCGCGGTGGTGAACCATTGCGGTTCCTGGCTATGGGTGGCGTGCCCTTTGATCTCGGCCAGTACGGGGAGACCGTCGCGATCCGCGAGCGAGCGCTTTGCAAGAATGAGCGCCGCAGCGCCATCGGCATTGGCGGAGGAGGCGGCCGGCGTGATGGTGCCGTTGGCGCGGAACGCGGCTTTCAGCCCGGGGATCTTGGCGGGATCGACCTTGAGCGGGTGCTCGTCATTGGCGATGATCCGCGGTCCAGCTTTCTCGGTCAGCGTGATCGGCGCGATCTCGGCCTTGAATGCGCCCCCCTCCACGGCCTTGCGGGCGCGGGTCAAAGTCTCCATCGCGTAGGCATCCTGATCTTTCCGGGTGAACTGATAGGCTTCCGCGGTGGCCTCACCGAAATCGCCCATCGAGCGGCCGGTCTCATAGGCGTCCTCCAGCCCGTCCATCATCATGTGATCGATGATCCGGTCATGGCCGGCGCGGTAACCGCCGCGTGCCTTAGCCAGCAGATAGGGCGCATTGCTCATGCTCTCCATGCCACCCGACAGTACGATCGAGGCTGAGCCCGCATTGATGATGTCGTGGGCCAGCATGGTCGCCTTCATGCCGGAACCGCAGACCTTGTTGACGGTTGTGGCGCCGGTGGCATCAGGCAGTTTGGCGCCGCGGGCGGCTTGGCGCGCCGGCGCCTGGCCTTGTCCGGCCGGCAAGACGTTGCCCATGAAGACCTCATCGATCCGCTCGGGCGCCAGCTCGGCCCGTTCCAGCGCCGCGCCGATCACGTGGGAGCCGAGCTTGTGGGCGCTGAGAGGCGACAACTCGCCCATGAAGCGGCCGAGTGGCGTCCGAGCGGCGGAAAGGATGACGACGGGGTCGGAAGCGGTGGCCATGGCGATCTCTCCTGTTGATAGGCGTTGTTATATGACGATAGTCATATAAGATAGCCAGCATTGCAATGAAATGTTGCCGCGAACTTCAAGGAAGCGCGTTCCAGAATTGCTTTGGGGATGGGGACGGGTTGTGCAGCCGATCACCTTAGGACCTTGCACGGAGTGGCGATGCGATACGTAGAAGACCACAGGCGTCAAACTCGCGATCGAATCGTTGAAAATGCCTCCTACGGTTTGCGCCAAAGGGGCGCGGAGGGGCTCAGTGTTGTCGACTTAATGAAGCTCGCGGGTCTCACGCACGGCGGTTTCTATAATCATTTCGATTCGCGTGCCGCGCTTGTCAGCGAGGCGATCGCCTTTGCCATGGACCAAACGACTGAGCGATGGAAAAAACTGGCGACCGGGAAAACCAACAGGGAACGCTTCGAGGCCTTGATCGCCGATTATCTTAGTCTCAGGCATCGCGACAATCCTAAACACGGTTGCGCGCTTCCAACCCTAGCCGTCGATGTCGCGCGGTCGAGCCCGAGCGAGCAGCAGGCCCTGGCTTCTAAACTGGAGAAGATGATCGATGCCCTTGTCGAGTTGCTTCCCGGTGAGCCAGCTGGACAGGCCCGCCAGATCGCGACAGGGGCTATCGCAACCCTGGTGGGATCGATCGTGCTGTCGCGTGCCGTCGGCGCGGGAAAACTTTCCGACCGCATCCTCGATGCCGGACGCAAGACCGTAGGCGGCCGCACTCGAAAGCCGCAACGAAGAACAACGAGGGCGACGCACTGCGAAAAATCATAAACGTAAGGGAGGTCACCATGATGGCCGGAAAATGGCCAAGACAGCCTGCAACCTATTGCGGGAACAACTTACCACAAGAATGTCGCGGTTCGTCTGGCCCTGGTATCTGCGCATGAGGCTGCCTCCCACCAGTTGCAGTCCGAGCGAATTCATATGAGAGCGGCGGGACAATTGCTCGAAGGGAGCGTCAAGTGACAGGGAAACCGATCGCGATCGTGACCGGGGTAGGGCCGGGCACTGGAGCTGCCATCGTCAAGCGCTTCTCTGCCGGCGGGTTTCGTATCATAGCGCTTGCTCGGTCAACCGATCTCATCAATCGTCTTGCGCAAGAGCTTCCCGACGTGCATGCGGTGACCTGCGACGTCTCAGACGAGAGTCAGGTGCGGACGGTGGTCGCTGACGCAAAGCGCCGTTTTGGCGCGGCCGAGGTTCTCATCCACAACGCGGTCGGCGGGGGATGGGGGAGCTTTCGCGAGATCGATCCGAAGATGCTGAAGAACAACTTCGAGGTCAACGTCATGGGCCTGTTATATCTGTCGCGCGAAGTGGCTCCTGACATGATTGCTCGCGGTCGGGGTGCCATCCTGGTGACCGGAAACACGTCGTCGATCCGGGGCAAGGCCAATTTCGCCGGCTTCGCTCCGACAAAGGCCGCTCAGCGCATATTGGCCGAGTCGATCGCACGGGAAATGGGGCCTCTCGGCGTGCATGTGGCCTATCTTCTCATCGACGCTGTGATCGACACGCCCCGGATGCGCGCACGCATGAGCGACAAACCGGATGAATTCTTCATCAAGCCTGCTGCCATCGCCGACGAATTGTACCATCTCTACGGCCAGGACCGATCGGCGTGGTCATTTCTAACGGAACTGCGACCATTCCGCGAAAACTGGTGACACCTGGCCGATGAGAAACGCGGTTGCGGTTGGATTACGCGCTTATCATTTTAGAGCGCCGCAGATGCTGAACCTGAAAGGTCAAACCATGACGGATGAGTCGATCTCGGTTGATACAGGGACGGACGAACTGCTGTGCGTGATCCGGGATCGCGTTGCCGTGATCACCTTAAATCGGCCCGAGGCACGAAATTCGCTGTCCGATCATCTCACGCCGGCGCTGCGTCGGATGATCAAGCAGAGCGGTGACGATCCGGATGTCGGCGCGCTGTTGATTACCGGTGCAGGCAGCGCTTTCTGTTCCGGAGGCGACGTTAAGGGGATGGGCGGCAGTTCGGCCGCACCGGCTATGTCACTCAGCGACAAGGTTGCGCGACTGAAGGAGCGTCAGCGAACGCTGACCGGCGTGCTTGTCTCGGCCCGCAAACCCACCATCGCGGCCTTGCCGGGACCGGCGGCTGGCGCCGGGCTTGCGATCGCTCTCGCCTGCGATATTCGCATCGCGGCTGAATCCACCATCATGACGACTGGTTATGCCAGAATTGCGCTCACCGGCGATTACGGCATTTCGTGGCTGTTGACCCGGCTCGCCGGGACGGCGCGTGCCCGCGAACTTATGTTCCTGTCCGAACGGATCGATGCGCGCCGTTGCGAAGCACTGGGGTTGGTAAATCGCGTGGTGCCTGATGTCGACCTGCAGCGCGAAGCATTTGGGATCGCGAGAACGTTGGCGCACGGTCCGGCGAGTGCGTTTGCCTCCATCAAGGATAATCTCGACCTTGCTTTTTCGGCTGACTTCCTGACGTCATTGGACCATGAGGCCGAGAAGATGGTCCTCGCAGCGAGCACCGCGCAGCATACCGAGGCGGTGCGGGCCTTCATCGAGAAACGCGCTCCTAATTTCAGGTGAGGCTGATCGAGTCACTGAAGAACTAGATTGCCGGCCACCAAACGCACGCGAGCAAGCAACATGACTCAATCCAATCGCGATACCCAATCTTTACAGGACGTCGCGCTCGTTGTCGGCGGCGGTCCGGGCATCAGCTCGAGTTGCGCCCGGCTGTTTGCGGAAAACGGCATGCGGGTCTGCGTCGCTGCCAGGAATCCCGACAAGGCGGCCCTTGAGACGCTCGAGAAGACGCATGACGTGCGCCGATATGCCTGCGATGCCAGCGAACCGGCAGCCGTGGCGCAGCTGTTCGGAAATGTTGTTCGAGACGTCGGAACGCCGAGGCTCGTCGTGCACAACATCGATGGCCGCGTTCCCGGCATTTTTCGCAAGAGCGTTATCGAGGCCGACCCAGTCTTGGCGCTCGAAACACTTCGAAACTCGGCCTTCAGCGCGTTTCTGGTCGGTCAACAGGCAGCTCGGCTCATGCTGGGAAACGAACCCGACGCCAACGGCGCGAGAGGAACGATCATCTTCACGAACGCCAGCGCGGCGCTCAAAGGCTTCCCATCAAGTGGCGCCTTTGCAATGGCATGTCAGGCCAAGTCAGGACTGGCGCAAAGCATGGCAAGAGAGCTGATGCCGCAGGGGATCCACGTTGCGAATGTGCCGATCGACGCCGCGATCGGCTGGACCCAGGAGGACGGGACCCGCGCGCACCGGCTGGCGGGAACGACCGTCGACGACAACATGGCCGACCCCATCCATATCGCGAAAACCTATCTTCAGCTGCATCGCCAGCATCGGTCGACCTGGGCGTTCGAAGTCGTGCTCCGACCGTGGCTCGAGAAATGGTGACTGCCAGCTCTAGCAGTATCCGTGGCGATTAATGCCGCACTGATATAGCGGCTACGCGCTTGTTGCGAGCCGCTAACGAACTGCCCCTGTGCCGTTCGCGGTTTGCCTGAACGCTGCGGCCGAATGTACGCCAAGCCTCAACAGGGGCCTCTAGAACCTGCGCACGCAAAGCAAGCATTCACGCAGCATCAACAGATTCTAACGCGCGCTGATTGCCGCGACTGTGCGTTTCAACGAGCAGGGCGCGCTTTCTGAAGTGCGTCTTATCCCACTGATTTCTCCGAACGATTTGCTCTAGAACATTAAATGCCAAATAGGAATTAATTTTCTGCGCTTGGACATCTGTGTGCCTAACACAAGCGAACGTCTGTCAGACTTGACAGTTCTATTTTAGAACTATTTACTCGCCCGGCCGATGGAAGTGAAGGAGCGAACCTACCGATTTGAAGGGGGCCGCGCAGCACTCCCGAAAACAAGGCGCGAGGAGGATGGCATGAGGAGCGTGGACGATATCACGGCGGCCGAGCTGCTGGACGGCTTGCCGTCCAGGGTACATGAGGTCTACGCGCCGTTCGTGCGGGACATGCCGGATCATCCGGCCTTCGTTCAAGGGGGGCGTTCGTGGAGCTACCGGCAGTTCTCGGAAGCTGTCGACGCCGTGGCGAAGGACCTTTCCGATTTGGGGATCGGGCCCGGCGATCGCGTGATGATTGCGAGCGAGAACAGCGTGGCCTTGGGGGCGATGCTCTTCGCGGCGAGCAAGCTCGATGCTTGGGGCATTGCGGTTAATCCCCGCCTCTCCGCCAGGGAGATCGATCTGATCGGAACGCACAGCGGCGCCAGGCGCGTGCTGTTCAACTCAGCGCTTTCGAAGGAAGCTGCGGATCACGCTGGCCGCGTCGGCGCCAAGATAGACGCCGTGGGACCGTTCGGTGGAATCGGCATTGGTCCTCTCAATGCGGATGCGCAAGCGGAGCCCGTTGAGAAGGACGGCGCCCTCCAGGTCGCGGGCCTCTTGTACACCTCGGGCACGACCGGTGCACCGAAGGGGGTCATGCTGAGCCACCGCAATCTGCTCTTTACCGCAAGGACTTCAGGAATTCTTCGTCAAAGCGGCCCGGCCGACCGCATCTACGGCGTGCTGCCGATGTCCCACATCGTCGGGTATACGATCCTGCTGATCGCCACGCTGATGCACGGCGGCACATTGTATGTTGTCGCAAAGGCCGATCCCGCCGCCCTGGCCCATGCCATCGCCGAGGAGGGGATTACGAGCCTGTTCGGTGTTCCCGCCACATATCAGCGTCTGCTCGAACACAAGGCGGTCAAGGGTATCCAGCGGCTCGAGCGAGGCAAGCTGCGGACCATAGCCGTTGCCGGCGCGCCGCTCGACCTCGACTTGAAGAAGCGGATCGAGGACGAATTCGGAATCCCGCTATTGAACAATTACGGCATAACCGAATGTTCGCCCGGCCTATCGGGTGTCCGTTCCGAACACCCAATCTCGGACGATTCGGTCGGCCCCTTTCTTCCCGGTATTGAGCATCGGATTGTGGACAGGCAGGGCAAGAAGGTGGCGACCGGCGAAGTGGGCGAACTGCACGTCCGAGGTCCCAACGTGATGCTTGGCTACTATCATTCACCCGGGCAGACGGCCGCGGCGATCGATAAACAGGGATGGTTCAACACAGGGGACCTCGCCCGGGTGAACAGCGAGGGGCATCTCTACATTGCTGGCCGGACCAAAGAACTCATCATTCGCTCCGGCTTCAACGTTTATCCCGCCGAGGTGGAGGCGGTGCTGAACGCACACGACCAAGTCGTCCAATCAGCTGTGGTAGGACGACCAGTTGATGGCAACGAGGAGGTCGTCGCGTTCGTGCAGCTTCTCCCCGGCGCCAGCGTTAGCGCCGAAGACCTCAAGGCGTTTACGGCCCAACAGCTCACGTCTTACAAGCGTCCGACTGAATTGATCGTGCTCGACGCGCTGCCCGCAGCCTCCACCGGCAAGATACTCAAACACAAGCTTCGAGAGATCGCGATCGAGCGGGCCGGGAAGGTGTCCGACGCCGTAACCGCGGTCTGAGTGATGCACTGCAAGGAATGGAGCGAAGCCGCACCAGAAGCCGGTCGCCGACGCCGTGATCGCGTTGAATTTTCGCCATCGTTCAAGAGTTCCGTGAGACTCAAGCACCAGATCTAAAAGAGCAGTCATGTTTCCTCCGGTTGGCTCTATTAGAATTAGGACCATCGCTTTCCATATCGGACTAGTCGTAGTTTCAGGCGCCCT
>NZ_JAFCKJ010000001.1 GCF_018130465.1 Bradyrhizobium canariense | reverse complement strand
GTCCTCCCTCGAATCTTTGCAAATCCGAAGGAATCACAGGCCCGCCAATGCCGCTCACCTTTTTTCGGTCAGGCTCTGAGGTGCGAGGCTGAGCGGCATCTTTGCCCGTCGACATTGCTGCCGCGCACTCCACCCTCGTCCTGAGGGCCCGCCAAAGGCGGGCGTCTCGAAGGATGGGCCGCGGAGAAACAGCCTTGAAATGCGATTGCCCTGCGCTTGAACCGGCGGTGCGAATGGTTAGTTTTGGGGCTGGCGAATCGCTCCGTTTCGCCCCCTCCTCAAGACAGACATGGCCACATTCACCCCGCATCAGGACGCCGCGCTCAAAGCCGTTGGCGACTGGCTCAAGGCCAAACCCGGCCGCAACGGCACGCCGCCGGTTTTCCGGCTGTTCGGCTTTGCCGGCACCGGCAAGACCACGCTGGCGCGGCACATCGCCGACGGCGTCGACGGCGAGGTGAAATTCGCCGCCTTCACCGGTAAGGCGGCGCTGGTCATGCGCAACAAGGGTTGCGACGAAGCCTCCACCATCCATTCGCTGATCTACCGCACCCGCGAATCCGGTGAGGAGCAGCCCAGCTTCGAGCTGTGGGACGACGCCCCGGCCTCCAAAGCCAAGCTGATCGTGATCGACGAATGCTCGATGGTCGATGCCGAATTGGGCCGCGACCTGATGTCGTTCGACTGCCCGCTGCTGGTGCTGGGCGATCCCGCGCAGTTGCCCCCGATCCAGGGCGGCGGCTTCTTCACCAATACCGAGCCGGACGCGATGCTGACCGAGGTGCACCGCCAGGCCCAGGACGACCCGATTGTGCGGATGTCGATGGACGTCCGCGAGGGACGCGAGCTCGACATCGGCCGCTACGGCGAGAGCGAGGTGGTGTCGCGCAAGGATCTCGATCCCGATCGCGTCATGGGCGCCGACCAGGTCCTGGTCGGCCGCAACAACACGCGGCGCGCGTACAACATGCGGGTGCGCCAGCGCCAGAACATCGAGGACACTTTCCCGGTCGCCGGCGACAAGCTGGTCTGCCTGCGCAACAATCGCAAGAAGGGCCTGTTCAACGGCGGGCTGTGGCGCGTGAAGTCGCGCAACACCTCGCGTTCGAAATCGCGCATTCTCAGCATGCGGCTGTCGCCGGACGAGGATCTCGGCCACAAGGTGACGAAGGTTTCGGTGCGCGCCGATTGCTTCGAGGGCGGCGTCGAGGCGATCTCCTGGGAGCAGCGCAAGCCCTATGACGAGTTCGACTACGGCTACGTGCTGACCGTGCACAAGTCGCAGGGCTCGCAATGGGACGACGTCGTGCTGTTCGACGAGAGTTTTGCGTTTCAGGAGAGTCGCGCGAGGTGGCTGTACACGGGAATTACGCGGGCGGCGAAGCGGCTGAGCATCGTGGTGTAGCCGTCGTCCCGGCCTAGTGCGCACTTGCGCACGGGGGCCGGGACCCATACCGCGTCAGAAGGTTCGATCACTGTCAGTCTTCGTCAAACCACGCCCGTTGGCTATGGGTCCCGGCCTCCGCCGGGACGACACCTAGTGTGAGGGGACGAAGGTGCGCCCCACAAGCAGCATTCACTTCCCCGCGACGAAATAAAAATCCTCGCGCCCCGGCGGCGAGCCGTACGAAAACGGCTGCTGCTCGTGCTTGGTCACAACCCAGACGTCGTCGCGAACGATGTCGAACAGCTTCCGGATCTCGACGCGCGGCACCTTGATTTCGCGGGCGAGCGCGGTGGCGAACGGACTGTCGGCGCCGCCGTCGCCGTCCATTGCGGTCTCGCCGTGCTTGGCGGCGTAGACCACCATGAAGCCGGCGCCGGGCTCGATGTTGGAAAAGCCCTTGTCCACCAGCTTGAGCGACAGCGTACGCTGCATGGTCGGCGCGAACGGATTGTCGCGGCAGGCATCCAGCATCACCAGACGCACCTTGCGCGCGGCGCCGACGGCGGCAATCACCTGCTCCAGCGCAACCGCCTGGGTCTCCGCGTCCCTGTCGGCGGCAAGCTTGGCATCAACGGGAACGAGATAATTCACGCCGCCGATCTCGAAACCGTGGCCGGCGTAATAGACCACCGCCCAATCCGCCTTCTCCGCCTCGGCAGCAAACGCCTGCAACGCTTCGAAGAACTTGTCGCGGGTCAGGTCGCTGACGGAAATCACGGTCTGGAAGCCGACATCGCGCAGCACGCCTGCGATCATCTTCGAGTCGTGTGGCGGATTGGGCAAGGCGTGGACGTTCTTGTAGGCGCCGTTCCCGATCACAAGCGCCACACGGCGCCCCGTGGATCCGGCCGGCGCCTGCGGGGTCAGCGCGGCTAATCGCTCCTGCGCGATCGCGCGGGCGCGCGCGACATCGAGCTCGTCGAACTTCGTCAGCGAATAGGCCGCCGCACGATAGTCGGCACGGGCCTGGGCGAGGTCTTTCCTGCGCTCGTAGATCTGGCCGCGACCCGAATGTGCCCGCACATTGTTCGGGTTGATCTGGATCGCCGTATTGTAGTCCTTCAGCGCGGCGTCGAGGTCGCCCTTCATCATGTTGACGTCGGCGCGGTTGTTGATCGCGAACACGTTTTTCGGCTGCTTCTCGATCAGGCCGTCGCAATCCGCCAAGGCCTGGTCGTACTTGCCCATCATGCCGTAGGTGATGCAGCGATGGCCGGCGATCTGCTGTGCGTTCGGATCGATCTTGCCAGCTTCGGTGAAATCGGCAACCGCGCCGTCAAAATCCTTCATCAGCGTGCGCACGCGGGCGCGGTTGGTGTAGCCGAGCAGGAGCTTTGGCGCGTATTTGATCGACAGGTTGAAATCGTCGAGCGCGCTTTGCAGCGCCCCCCGGCGCAACTGGATGATGCCGCGGTTGTTGTAGGGCACACCGTAGGTCGGGCGCTTCTGGAGCGCGAGGTTGTAGTCCGCCATCGCATGGTCGTCCTGGCCCGTCCGCTCATAGGCGAGGCCGCGCAGGTTGAGCGTGGCGACGTTGTCGGGATCGAGGTCGACGGCCATGGACAGGGTCTCGATCGCGTGGACGTAGTCGCGCTTGTTGATCAGCGTATTGCCGCGCACGGAGAGCGCGATGGCCTTGTCCTTGCCGGTGACACGGTCGGCGTTGAGCAAATTGTCGCAGGCCTGCGCCCTCGCCTGCGCGTCCGCCTGGCGGTCGCGGCAAATGGCGAGGTTGTCGCCGGGTTGCGGTTCGGCCGCCGCGATCGAGCTCCAGGCGGCCAGGATGGCGAGCACGGCGACGAGGGTCTGGGATACGACGCGCAGCATGTTGTCAGGTCAGCTCCAGCAACGATTCCTTTAAGTCGATCACCGATCGCGCCGGTTCATCTAGCGCGGAGTTCCGGTCCTCGCCAAGCCGGGCCGGTCCAAGCGGCGCGTTTCACAGACTCGTGTCCGTCCGGCCGTAACAATCGCCCGGCCGGCCCGTATCTCGAATGTCCGAAAATGCCGGGCAGGCTGTTCGCCCGGCTCCAACAGCCGTAGACTGTGAGACCTTCCGAAAGAGGATCGCCATGCGCCGACCTGCCGTCCTGTCCCTGCTCGCCGCAACCACCGCCCTGACGCTGGCTTTTGCCGCGCCGACCCGGGCCGCAGAGGATGCGGTCGTGATCCCCGCCCCCGCCGTTGATGCGGCGCCCGCAAGCGGGATGCAGACCGCCGTGATCGCCGGCGGCTGCTTCTGGGGCGTGCAGGGCGTGTTCCAGCACACCGCAGGCGTCGTCAACGCGGTCTCCGGCTACGCCGGCGGCACCAAGGCGACGGCCGACTACCAGACCGTCTCGAGCGGCCGGACCGGCCACGCGGAATCGGTCGAGATCAAATACGACCCGAAGAAGATCTCCTACGGCAAGATCCTCCAGATCTACTTCTCGGTCGCGCACGACCCGACCCAGCTCAACCGGCAGGGTCCCGACACCGGCACGCAATATCGCTCGGCGATCTTCACCACCTCCGACGAGCAGAAGAAGGTGGCCGAGGCCTATATTGCCCAGCTCAACGGCGCCAAGGTCTTCAGCAAGCCGATCGCGACCAAGGTCGGCGCGCTGGAGGCGTTCTATCCGGCGGAGGCCTATCACCAGGATTATCTGACGCTGCACCCGAACCAGCCCTATATCGCCTACAACGACCTCCCGAAGGTCGAGAACCTGAAAAAGCTGTTCGCGGATAACTATATCGAGAAGCCGACGCTGGTGAGCGCCAGCAAGGCTACCAACTGATCGCGAGATCATCGAAAAAACGGGAGACCCATGCCCGACACCAAGACGAAAACCACGGACGACAAGGTCATCAAGAGCGAAGAGCAATGGCGCAGCGAGTTGTCGCCGGTGCAATACGCGGTGCTGCGCGAGAAGGCGACCGAGCGTCCCTTCTCCGGCGAATATGAACACGACCACCGCGCCGGCACCTATACCTGCGCCGGCTGCGGCAACGAGCTGTTCGAGTCCGACGCGAAGTTCGATTCCGGCTGCGGCTGGCCGAGCTTCACCCAGCCTGCCGTCGAGGGCCATATCGAGGAGGAGCGGGACGTCAGCCACGGCATGATCCGCACCGAGGTGCTGTGCGCCAAGTGCAGCGGCCATCTCGGCCATGTCTTTCCCGACGGCCCGGGGCCGACGGGCTTGCGCTACTGCATCAATTCCGCAGCGCTGAAGCTCGAACCCAAATAAACCTTGCGAGTCGCCTGGTTCCGACATGGAACCGGGCGGCGCGATGTGCTTTTCTTCCCTAGTGGTGCGGCCGACCATGACGTTGCGGCGGCCGCCAGGGAGGATGCCATGACGCTTGGGACCATCCTGATCATCCTGGTGATCATTTATCTCCTCGGCGGCCTGTCGGGCCGCTTCGGTGGCTACGGCTACGGAATGGGCCATTCCGGCATGGGGATCGGCGGCCTCGTCCTTGTGGTGCTGCTCGTGCTGCTGCTCCTTGGTAAGCTGTAAACCATTCAAGCTATTGATATTATTGCAACTTTCCGAGTTGCGGAGCTGCCATGCGTGGATTCATCATCTCGCATCGCAGGGGTCGCAATTTTGTCAAAACGGACTATATTAGAGGACGAAAATGACATGTGCGGCGGGCCCGCCTGATGGTGGCCCTCGCCCGTCCAAACCCCACGCGCTTAAAGCCCCAGAGAGATCACGAGGTCTTTGACCATGCGTCCACTGCGTCCGTTCAACTTCAACACCTCCGCCGAACTCTTCCCCGCCGCGATCCGCAAGAAGAAGCGCGCGGGCTTCACCTATCGGCGGTTCGGCACCGCGGCCGAGGCCGTCCAGTTCGCGATGGAGCAGTTGCCGACGGACTCGCTGAACGGCGCCTATCTCCAGGTCGAGGAAGCGCGCTTCGACCAGAACGGCATCCGCTCGCTCTACGAGAGCGAGGCCTTCCCGCTGCCCCGTCACCGCAAGCCGGTGGAGACCAGCACCGACGCCGCCGACGCGGCATAAGTTTTCGTAAAGCGCTGCGATGTGCGCCGAAGGCGCGATGGCCGAAAGGCCGTCGCGCTTTTTGCGTTTTGGGGAGTCATTTTGGGGCGTGTCAGATGCGCGGCTGCTTGTCGAGCCAGCGGCGTAGCAGGCGCACGTTGCGCATGTTGGCACGGAACATGACGTCGAAGGCGTCGCCCGCCAACGGCACCATGCCGATCACGCCGTCGACGGCGACATTGCCGAGCATGCGCGCGGTGATGTACCAGGGCGCCCCGAGCGCCCTCGCCTCTCGCACCAGCCAGAGCGAAATCGCGGTGGTGATGATGTCGCCGACGATGGGGATCAGTCCGATCAACCCGTCGATGCCATAGCGGATATTGGTTCCGGGCAGGACGAAGGCGATGTCGAGCAGCTTTGCGATCGCCTCGATCCGCGCGATCCGCTGCTCGCGCGTCAGATTGCCGAACGGGTTGCCAGCGAAGGGACTGTCCTTCCCGAACTCGAAGCGAAACTCGCGAAAGCCCTGCTCCAGCGTTTCGGGCCGGATCTCGCGACCGTCCTGATCGATGATCGGCCCGCGCGCCTCGGTGCCCGAAGAGGCCGCACCCGAGCGGTTTCCCGGACGGGATCGGCGCGGGGCAATAATATCGTCATCGGACATGGTCATGGCCCCTGGAGAACGCGCCAGCGCGGCGGAGGTTGCTGCGCCGCGCCCGAACGACGCGCCCTCACGTCGGTGCTGCCGCCGGCAGCGGCTCCTCGACATATCGATGCACGAGCCAGGATGAAATCACCGCCGGCACGAAGCCGACGAGGCCGTACAGGATGAACTGCACCGCGCCCGAGTCCGGCCCGCGCGAGCTGTAGGTCAGCGAGGCCAGGATGAAGGCGAACACGCCGACCAGCAGCATCCGCAGCACCGGGCCGATCCGGCGGATGTGGACCAGGATGTCGTCGACCGCACCGATCATCAGCGAGGGCAGGAAGCCGAACAGATAGCTGTATTGCAGGGATTTGAAGAACACTGCGAACAGCTTGCCGACCTCGCCAAGACTGGTCTGGGTCCAATAGCCGGACTGATAAGTCGTCGTCAGCAGCAGCAGGAACCCGCCCACGAACGGGCCAACCAGCGCAAACACGAGATAGCGTTTCATCAGGCACCCTCATCCTTCGCCCCGTTATAGCAGCGTCACGGGAACCTTGAATAGCGGCGGGTGCGGCTCGGCCTTTAGGGAACAAGCGGCACATCGACGAGTTCAGACAGGACTTGAAACTCACCTGTCAGATTTGGAGCCGCCGATGTCCCGCAAATTGTTCTTCCTGGCGACGATCGCGCTGACGGCCCTGACCGGCCTGTCGAGCCTGCCTGCTCGCGCGCAGGGCCACATGGGCAGCTCGCAGGAACAGCAAGCCTGCTCGCGCGATGCCTCGCGGCTGTGTCGCAAGGACCTCGGCAATGACGGTGCGGTGCAGGGTTGCCTGCAAGCCAACCGGGCAAAACTGTCGCGGTCTTGCAGCAAGGTGTTTGAGAGCCACGGCATGTGAGGACCGGAACCATCCCCGGCGAACGGAGAGTGAAGCCATGTTGCGCGACGAACAGCTCTCGATCCTCAGGGACATCAGCCAATCGTTCGCCTTCGCCGATGATCGGCAAGGCAAGGTGGGACAACTGATCGCCGACGGATACGTGATGAAGGACGGCGATCTGTTCGAGCTCACGGCAAAGGGCGTTACGGCTGTCGAGGAACACGCAGCGCTCGGCGCGGGCGACGCGTAACCAGCGTGCGTATCCTCCGATCGGTTGATCTGATCGGGCGCGCCCGCATTGTGCGTGACGTGCGCGCAACAATTGCGAATTGATTTCTGCTTGCCATTGCGGCCGCGCGACAATGGCGCATACTTGGCTCGGGCGGCGCAGCACTTTTCGATTCGAACATCACGAGAGATCGAGCGACCACATGCGGGATTGAGATCCCGGCGTGAAGGCTGTGACATGCGGCAGATCAAGCCGCGTGCGGCGCCCCAAAACCAAGTGGCTCAAGCCCACGGAACTCGGGGACGCATTCCGCATGACACGCTACCAGACGATCGCAACTCTCTTCGCCGTCACAACCGCAGCCGTCGCATTCCAGACATCGCCCGGCCTCGCCTTCTCGTCCGAAGCGCAGCAGATGTGCTCCGGCGATGCCATGCGGCTGTGCTCGAGCGAGATCCCCGACATCCCCAGGATCAGGGCCTGCATGGTGCAGAAAAAGGCTCAGGTCAGCCCCGGCTGTCGCGCCGTGATGGACCGCGAGGCCGCAGCCGCGACAGGATCGCGCAAGCGGGAAGCTGCCGCGCAATAGGCACGGTTCAATTTCGGTTGGATCGTCGAGAGGGCAGCTCACCTCCCCGGAAGAGAGGTGAACATGAGCTACCCTAATCGCCCCACTGCGCGAACGCGTCGTTGAAGGCGCGCTCGCCGGGAGCGCCCTTCTCGATGGCGATGATGGCGCGGCGCTGGTTGGCGTAGACCAGGGGCACGTCGAACCAGGAGCGCTCCTTCAGGAGCTGGACGTTGCGGCTGCGGTCGGCATCGACGTTGGAGAGGCCGACCAGGAAGAAGCCGTCGGTGACCTTGACCGCGAGCCCTGCGAGCGGCGTGCCGCGGGCCTGCTCGTTCGACTTCATCAAAATGCCGGGCACGTTGGAAACGCTGCCGCCCGGGAAATCCTGCGGCAGGATGAAGGTCAATTCCGCGGTGTGGCTCGCCGGCAGCGACGAGTCGGTGTTGCGACGGAACGACATCGTCATCTTGAACTTGCGGTCGGGGATCTCGATGTCGGCGCGCACGGCGACGTCGGCCTTCTGGTTGCCGGACGCCTTGATCGGCTCGAGCCGCCACACCACCGAGCCGACATATTGCTTGCCCTTCGGATCGGACGGATCCTCGTCATAGAGCACGACCTTCTGCGCCACCGGCGCGACCGGTTGGTCGCTGGCCGAGGGCTGGCCGACGCGATCCGGAATCTTGGGCTTGCTCTGCGGTTGAGACGGATCCTTCGGCGCCTCCACCACCTGCGTCGGCGAAGACTTGAACAGGTTGCTCGCGGTCTGGACCAGTTGCTTGCCCCAGAGGATGCCGGCACCGACCAGGATCAGCACGATGCCGACGGCGATTGCGCTCTTGAACGGAAAGACGGAGCCGGTGCGGGCGCGCTTCTTCCTGGTGTCGCGGTCGAGAACGGGGATGTGCGGACGCGGCGACGGCGGCTGCGACTGGGGCGCGTAGCGCTCGGCTTCCTCGATCGATTCGTCGTAGGAGTAGGGCGCGTCCGCCCCGGCGGCGCGATTCTCCAGGCTCGGCTCGAGCCGGTCGAATTCCGGCGAGGGCGAGGGCACGTTGGCGTAGGTGCGGCGCGCGGCACGGTTGGCCTGCGCGGCGGCGCCGCCGAGATCGTTGGCGTCGGCCGTGATGTCGCGGAAGCCGCGCACGCCCGGTGCCGGCGGCAGCGGCGGCGGAGGTCCCATGTCCGGCGGACGGCGCCCACTGGCGCGATCGCGTCCGGCCGGCGGAGGCTCCGGCATCGCCGGCGGTGCCGACGGACCCGGCTGGCGCGGCGCGTCGAAACGCGGAGCCCGCGGCGCACGCGGGGCGTCACCCTGGTCATCGACGTTGAAGGAGGGCCGGTCGGCGCGCGGCGGCGGCGGTGCCGGACGGGTGCGCGGCGGGGCAGCGGTTTGGGGCGCGGGCGAGTTACCCTCGGTGGCGCGGGTGCTGGCGCGGCGGAAGGCATCGCCACTGCCGCTGCTGCGAGCGCCGCCACCGGGGCGCGAGGCCTCGCGGGCACGCTGGGCAGCCTCCGATTCGACCTTGCGGACGGCCTCTTCCAGGGAGAGCCGCTCGCGGGTGATCTCGGATTCGGAGAGCGGCGGCTGCACGCTGCGGAGCTGCGCGATCAGCGCCGTGCGCGCCCGCTCGTAGAGCGCGCGACGGCTCTCGCCGGGAGCGTTGGGGTCCAGGGCGGCAATAGCGCGGGCGATCAGCGGATAGTAATCAGCCATTTCTACTCAATTATACGCGCGTCCCGGTAAGATATCGTTAAGCCTCAAACGGATTTTGCACCAGGATAGTATCCTCGCGTTCGGGGCTGGTGGAAAGCAGCGCCACCGGGCAGCCAACCAATTCCTCGATCCGCCGGACATATTTGATGGCCTGGGCCGGCAGGTCGGCCCAGGAGCGCGCATTGGCGGTCGGCTCCTTCCAGCCCTCGATGGTCTCGTAGATCGGCTCGACCCGGGCCTGGGCGCCCTCGCCCGCCGGGAAATGGTCGATCTCCTTGCCGTCCAGCCTGTAGCCGGTACAGACCTCGATCGAATCGAAGCCGTCGAGGATGTCGAGCTTGGTCAGCGCCAGACCGTTGATGCCGCAGGTCCGGACCGCCTGGCGAACCAGAACTGCATCGAACCAGCCGCAGCGGCGGGGCCGTCCGGTATTGGTGCCGAACTCGCGGCCGCGCTCGCCGATCTTGCGGCCGGTCTCGTTGTCCTGCTCGGTCGGGAACGGGCCCTGACCGACGCGGGTCGTGTAGGCCTTGCAGAGGCCGAGCACATAGCCGACCGCGCCGGGTCCGAGGCCCGAGCCGGTCGCGGCCTGCGCCGCCACCGTGTTGGACGAGGTGACGTAGGGATAGGTCCCGTGGTCGACGTCGAGCAGCGCGCCTTGCGCGCCTTCGAACAGCATGCGCTTGCCTTCGCGGCGCTTGATGTCGAGCAACCGCCACACCGTCTCGGCATAGGGCAGCAGCTGCGGCGCGAACGCGCTCAATTCCTTCAGGATTTCCTTGCGGTCGAATTCCGGCAGATTGAGGCCGCGGCGTAGCGCGTTGTGATGCGCCAGCAGGCGGTCGATCTTGTGCGGGAGCGTATCGAGATCGGCGAGGTCCATCAGGCGGATGGCGCGGCGGCCGACCTTGTCCTCATAGGCCGGGCCGATGCCGCGGCGGGTGGTGCCGATCGCGGTCGCGGCATTGGAAGATTCACGCAGCGCGTCGAGCTCACGGTGCAGCGGCAGGATCAAGGTGACGTTCTCGGCGACGCGCAAGTTTTCCGGGCTGATGGCGACGCCCTGTGCACGCAGCTTGGTGACCTCATCGAGGAAGGCGGCGGGATCGAACACCACGCCGTTGCCGATCACCGACAGCTTGTGTTCGCGCAGCACGCCGGAGGGCAGCAGCGCGAGCTTGTAGGTCTTGCCGTTGATCACCAGCGTATGGCCGGCGTTATGGCCGCCCTGGAAACGGACGACGATGTCCGCCTGCTCCGACAACCAGTCGACGATCTTGCCCTTTCCTTCGTCGCCCCACTGGGCGCCGACGACGACAACATTGGCCATTCGCGGGTAATCCCTATGCAATCTGTTAGATGCGCCCAGCCCAATCACGGCCGGGGCCGCTCGAACGCGAGGCAGCCAACCGGATAAAGGATGCAGCCTCTGTAAGCAAGCAAGAACGGGGCTTTTTCGGGGCCCAATGCGCTATCCAAGCCCTTGATATCCCCTAAAAATCCGCTTCGTCGGACGGGCTCTACGACGTTAGGCCCGGATGCGGCCGTCGACCACTTCGATGATGCGGTCGCAGCCGTGCTCGAGTTCGAGGTCAATGCCCTGCGGCACCTCGTTTCAGTCGGCAGACGCCGACGAAGCCAGGGCACCCTCGGCATTTCAGATTGCGGTAGGTCAACGGGTTACGCCGAATTTCGAGGCATTTGCCTGACGAGATACTTTGAATCGGGGGCCTCGCTTGTCGGACAGTCCAGCGCACGCCGACAACCACTTCTGGCGTCTTTCACCCGATCAGCTCTGCAAACGACTGGGTTGCGGCCTCACAGGTTTGGCTGCGGCGGACGCCTCCGGGCGCCTCGCACGCTGCGGGCCGAACAGCGACGCCGCGCCCCGCACCGAGGGCGCGATGCACGCGGTGCTCCGCCGCCTGCTGGAGCCCCTGTCGCTGATCCTTTTGGTTGCCGGCATCGTCTCGATGCTCACCGGCGATGAGATCGGCGGGCTCATCATCGTGCTGATCCTGACGCTCTCGATCGGGCTCGATACCATCCAGGAAGGTCACGCGATCCGCGCCGCGGACGTCCTCCGACGCTCGGTGGCGCTGAAGGCCGAGGTCAAGCGCGATGGCGCGTTCGGCCAGGTCGACGTCGAGCAGGTCGTCCCCGGCGATATCCTGCGCGTTCGCGCCGGCGACATCATCCCGGCGGATGCGCTGATCCTTCAGAGTACGGCGTTCACCGCCGGCGAAGCGGCGCTGACCGGCGAGCCCTACCCGGTGCAGAAGCGCGCCGGACAATGCGCCGGTCCCGACGACACGTCGAATGCGCTGTTTCGCGGCGCGGTGGCGCAAACCGGCGAGGCGATTGCGCTCGTCGTGTACACCGGACGCGATACAGTGTTCGGAGCGGCGGCCTCCGCGCTTGCCGAGGCCCAGACGCCTTCACCGTTCGAGCGCGACTTGCGCGAATTCGGCCTCGTGGTCGCGCGCGCCACGCTCGCGTTGGTGCTGGTCGTGCTCACCGTCCGCGTGGTGTTCGGCCGCCCCGTGATGGACTCGCTGCTGTTTGCCGTCGCGCTCGCGGTCGGGCTGACGCCGGAACTGCTGCCGATGATCACGACGGTGACGCTGTCGCGCGGCGCGCTGCGCATGGCCGGCCGCAAGGTGATCGTCAAGCGCCTCGCGGCGATCCACGATCTCGGCGCCATGACCGTCTTGTGCACGGACAAGACGGGCACGCTGACCTCGGCCGAGATCACGCTGGCCAGGAGCCTCGATGCCGCCGGCAAGGACGATGCCCGCGCCGCGCGGCTCGGCGCCATCGCCGCGAAACTCGGCGGCGATCGCGGCTCGCTCGACGCGGCGCTGGTTGCCGGCCAGTCGAATGCCGCGCAGGGCTGGACGCTGGCCGGCAGGCAGGCGTTCGACTTTTCGCGGCGGCTGGGATCCGTGCTCGCGACCGGTCCCGAAGGCGCGCTGCTCATCGTCAAGGGCGCGCCGGAGGCGGTGCTCGAGCTCTGCGCGATGGACGACGGCGCCCGGACCCGCGCGATCGCTCGCGTGCACGAGCTCGCGAGCGAAGGGCTACGCAGCATTGCGGTCGCCTCGCGCCCGTGGACCGGCGCAACGCGCGAGGTCGAGACCGCCGACGAGACCGATCTCGTCTTCGAAGGTTTTTGCGCCTTCGCCGACCCGCCGAAGCCGACGGCCGCGGCCGCGATCGCACGACTCGCGGCGACCGGCATCACACTGAAGATCCTATCGGGTGACGATCCGGTGGTGGTGAAGCGGCTCGCCGGCCTGGTCGGGCTGAACGCCGACCGCGTACTATCGGGGGCCGACATCGCCGAGCTCAGCGACGAAGCGCTGGCGGTCCAGGTTCAATCGACCGACGCCTACGGCCGGCTTGCGCCCGACCAGAAGTCGCGCATCGTGAAGGCGCTTCAGGCCGGCGGCGCGGTGGTCGGCTTCCTCGGCGACGGCATCAACGACGCTCCGGCGCTGAAGGCCGCCGATATCGGCCTGTCGGTCGAAGGCGCGACCGGCGTGGCGCAGGCCGCCGCCGACATCATCCTGCTCGCCCCGGATCTCGAAGTCGTCGCCGACGGCGTCGAAGAGGGCCGACGCACCTTTGCCAACATCATGAAATATGTCCGGATGGGCGCGAGCTCGAATTTCGGCAACATGCTGTCGATGGCGATCGCCTCGATGGCGCTGCCGTTCTTGCCGATGCTGCCGACGCAGATACTGCTCAACAACCTGCTCTACGATCTCTCCGAGCTCGGCATTCCCTTCGACCAGGTCTCGCGCGCGGCCACCGCGCAGCCGCAGGTCTGGAGCATGACGCGGCTGGTGCGTTTCGCGGCGATCATGGGGCCGCTGTCCTCGGTATTCGACTTCCTGACCTTCGGCGCCCTCATCATGCTGTTCCAGGCGTCGCCGGAGGAATTCCGCACCGCCTGGTTCATCGAATCCATGGCGACGCAGATCCTCGTGATCTTCATCATTCGCAACAATGGCCGACCGTGGCGCAACTGGCCCGATCCGGTGCTGTCCGCCTCCTCGCTGGTCGCCTTGCTGGTCGCGATGGTGGTGCCTTTCACGCCGGTCGGTGCCTGGTTCGGCTTTGTCACTCCGCCACCGATCATGATGGCCGGCATCGCGCTCCTGGTCGTCGTCTATCTCGCCTGTGCCGAACTGTTGAAGCCGTTTGCGATCCGTGCCGGGCTGAAGGGTTGAGCGAGGTTCCGGCCGCCGCTCCCGCGCATGGACGCGATGCGCCTCGCACCCATTGATATCGGCCGGATTTCCGTGTCTTTGAACGGGCCGGGTCTGAACCGGCCCGGGTGCCGCCGGGCTGGAGGCTTGGCGCATGACGCGGGGCCACAACAATCACAATGTCCGCCACCGACGAGACCACCGGCGCCGCCACGTCCGGCCACAACTGGATCGCCAACCAGCCTTATCTGCTGCTCAGCATCACCGCGCTGTGCTGGGCCGGCAACGCCATCGTCGGGCGGCTCGCCGCCGGTCATATCCCGCCGGTGACGCTGTCGTTCCTGCGCTGGTTCTTCGCCTTCCTGCTGGTGCTGCCGTTCGCCTGGAAACACCTTGCCCAGGACTGGCCCGCGATCCGCGGCAAGCTCGGCCTAATGGTCACGCTCTCGATCACCGGCATCGGCGCCTTCAACACGCTGCAATATTGGGCGCTCGAACATACGCAGGCGCTCAACACGCTGCTGCTCCAGTCGGCCGCACCGCTGGTCGTGGCGCTGTGGTCGCTGGCCATCCTCGGCGTCCGGCTCACCGCGGCTCAGGCCTTCGGCGTGCTGCTGTCGATGTGCGGCGTGCTGATCATCCTGCTGCATGGCGATTTCACCACGCTGTCGAACATCGATTTCAACAAGGGCGACCTCATCTTCGTCGTCGCGCTGATCATCTTCGCGCTGTATTCGGTCCTGACCTTGAAGCGTCCGCCGATGCACGGCCTGTCGTTCCTCGCCTTCACTTTCGGCTGCGGTGCTGCCTGTCTCATTCCGCTGGAGATCTGGGAGCTGTCCGCGCGTCCCGTGATGAAGCTCGACGGGCCGAACCTCCTGACCCTGTTCTATGTCGCGGTGTTCCCCTCGACGCTCGCCTATCTCTGCTTCAATCGCGGTGTCCGGCTGATCGGCGCCAACCGCGCCGCGCCGTTCTTCCATGTCGTGCCGGTGTTCGGCTCGATCATGGCGATGGCGTTTTTAGGCGAGCACCCGCAGGCCTTCCACTTCATCGGCTTCGCGCTGGTGCTGGCCGGCGTGTTCGTGGCGTCGCGGAAGCAGCAGGCGGCGTAGTTCGTCTTCAAATGTATCGCGCCGCACCCATGCAGAGCGTCGTCGTGCCGAGCAGCGCCGCGCCCACGCGCTGTGCAGTCGCAATGCGTGAATGCATGGCCGCTGAATCGCCCGAGCCGCGGCGCAAGGCGAGAACCGCGCGGGGCCGATTGCGGCCTGAACGCCGATCGCGAGGACCTGCTCGGTCTTGCCGAAGCTGCCGGCGTGGGCGAGATGGCCGAGATAGGCTCCGGTCAGGACCGCGATCGTCGCCACCTCAAGACGTTTGCGGCGCTGCGCGCGCGGCGGTCGCCCGAGGAGGTCTGCCGCTTGATGCGGGCCGCGTGTCGAGCCGCTGTTGATGGGTTGATACTGGAGGGGCAGAAAGCGCACTGAGCGGAAGAAGTAGGCCCACGAGCGTCCCGCTTTCCTTGCAATTTGTCCGGGACCAAGGTTCAATGTCCCGATTGCTGGCTTCCCGATCCAATAACCCCACTAATTGCAGGGAGAGTGATATGGGCGCATTGATGGCCGAGGACGATATCTATATCGGCCCGCTGTTCGATCTGTTCAATTTGAGATTTGGCCCCGAGCAGAAAGATATCGAACTGACTGCCGGGGGCGTGTCCGAAATCAAGGCCCTGCAGGACGAATTCGAAATCTTCCAGGAAGGACGGCCGTTCGTCGAGAGCGCAAAGCTCCTCGGATTGGGCGGCCTGAACAACAACCGTGCAAAGAACCGGTGGTACAGTGTGCTGGCCTGGCTGGCCAAGGTCCCGTCGGACCAGGACGGCGAAACGGGCGACCAGCGCATCGTGAACGCATTGATCAAGAATTTTGCGCGCAAGTCGCCGCTGCCTTGCTTCATGAAGGCCCATGATTCTCGCAATAGCGGCGGCTATGGCCTCAAGGTCGTCGTACGCGAGGACACCCCGATCTTCTACATCGACCGAACATATCTCACGATTTCGGTGCCGATGGCGCCCAAGGTCCCGCCCGCAGGCAAGGGCAAGAAGAAGTCGAAGAAATAGGCGGGCTGATGCGCGCCGCCGTTGTCGCGAGCGAGCTTGCCTCTCCGGGCGCCGGAGACCTGAGTCGGATTTACAGCGGCATCGCCGCCTATTATTCGGCGAAGGTCGCACGCTTCGGCGCGACGCCGAACGGCGTCGACTGGACCTGCCAGGCCACGCAGGAGATGCGCTTCGTCCAGCTCCTGAAATTGTGCGACTTCGCATCGCCCTTCTCGCTGAACGATCTCGGTTGCGGCTATGGCGCGCTGATCGCCTATCTCGGCCGCCGGCATGACGGCTGCGCGGTGGACTATCTCGGTATCGACGTCTCGGAGCCGATGGTTCGGCGGGCGCTGCGGCTTTGGCGGAACCGCGGCGACACCGCGTTCGCCATCGGCCATAGCAGCCCCCGGACCGCCGACTACGCGGTCGCCAGCGGCATCTTCAACGTTGCGCAGGATCAGCCGCAGCACGACTGGGAGCAGTTCATCGCGGCGAGCCTCGATGATCTTCATCGCACCACCAGGCGCGGCTTCGCAGTCAATTTCATGAAGCGGTCAGAAAGCGCGCCTGCCCGCCGAGGCCTCTACACCACCGACACCGTATCCTGGGCGCGCTACTGCGCCAGCCGGTTCAATGCCATTGCAGAGGTGCGCGACGGCTATGGATTGATGGAGTTCACGCTCATCGTGCGGAAACTCTAGCCTTCACGCGCCGACCGACAGCCGTCGTCGAGTCTCCTCCAGCAGCCTTCGGTAAATGCCCGCCCCCGTCAGCTCGATCAGGGCCTCGGCTCGATCGACGAGGAGGGCCACCTCGCCGAGGTGATCCGGGTTGTTGCTCGCCGCCAGCGCGGCGGCGAGCGCGATGGTGGCGCGGCATTCCGGCAGCCGGGCGTGCCGTTCCTGCGCCACCGCGATCGCTTCCCGCGCCTTATCGATGGCCGCGGCGTGGGCGCCGGAACGAAGCTGATAGTCGGCGATGCTCGCAAGCATCTCTGGTTCGATTTCCATGGCCACGCGCGCCGCGCGCACGAACTCGACGCCCTCCGTCAACGACAGGATTGCGGCCTGATAGTTCTGCGCGATGCCCTGCGCCGTGCCGATGCAGGCGAGCGAATAGGCGCGCAAATAGGGACTGGCCTGGCGCGTCGCCAGTTCGATCACGCGCCAGGCATGGGTGGAGGCCATCGCGGAATCGTCAAAGCACCAGGCCAGATCGACATACCCAAGATGGGCGATGAACTGCACCGTCGGATCGATCAGCGTCGGATCGATGGCGAGAATTCGATCGAAGCACCGCCGCGCCTCGTCGAAACGGGCGAGACGAACGAGGATTCGGCCACGGAGGCCGAGGATCCAGTGCTCCACATTGTAGCCAAGGAACTGGTGCTCGAAGTCGCTGATGCCAGGAACGCCGGCGAGCGCCGCATCACTCGCCGCCAGGGCTTCGCGCAAAAGGCCGGCCCAGCCGTAGGCTTGGCTGAGCGAGGCATTGAGCGTCGCGGCGCGGCTGGTAAGCTGTCGCGATTCCGTCAGCGCCAAGGCTTCCCTGACGGCGTTGACGTAGGCATCGGCTTGCCCGCCGCTCGCACCCGCGATCCGTCCTTCGACAAACAGCAGGAGCGGGATCATGGAATCGTCGATCTCCTGCGCCCATTCCAACGCTTCCTGAATGAAGGGTTTTGCGTCCTCCGACGTCATGCCCTCGCGCCAGCCTAGCCAAGCGATCTGGCTGCTGGCCGCGATCCTGAGCACATCGCCCGCCAGACTACGCTTCTGTCCCCCCTTCAGCGCGCGCACCTTGTGCCAGTGCCGAATCGCTTCTGCCGGACTGGTCGAGCCGATCCAGCGCGCGGCGCGCGCGGCGTATTCGGCGGCGGCGTCGATCTCACCGGCCTGCTCGAAATGGTGCGACAGGAGCGCTGAAAACTCCTCGAGCCGCTCCGGATAAAATTGCTCGATCGCGCGCGCCACCCGCGCGTGCAGAAGGCTGCGCCGCGCGCGGAGCTGGGTCGAGTAGGCGATCTCCTGAATCAGGGGATGGCGAAAGCTATAGCCTTGGCCGTCCTCGCCGCTGCGCGCCTGGAGCATCTCGCCGGAACAGAGCCGGGCCAGCGTCGCCTCGAGCTCGGCAGCGGGCACGCTGGCGACGCTCTGCAGCACCGCGAGCTGAAACTCCTTGCCGATGATCGCGGCCGTGTGCAGGAGGTCGCGATCGCCGGCCGCCAGCCGATCAATCCGCGCTCCGATCACGGCCTGCACGGTCGGTGGCAGCACGTCGGAGACACCGGAAATGCCGCGCCGATAACCGCCCTGCTCGCCAACGATGGCCAGATGCTCGACCAGGGAACGGATCAGCTCCTCAGCGAAGAACGGGTTGCCGCCGCTGCGCTCGGCGACGCGCCGCCGTACCTCGGACAGCTCGTCCCCCGGCCCGAGCAGCTCGTTGACGAGATCGTCCGTATCCGTCGGCGAGAGCTCGGCGAGCTCGATCTGCTGGTACAGCGGCTCGCGCATCCAAGGCGCGAAATAGGCCGGCCGGAAATTCACGATCAGGACGGTCTTGGTGGAGATCACCGCGTCAACGAGCGTTGCGACGAATTCCTCGCTCGCCTGATCGAGCCAATGCAGGTCCTCGATGATGATCACCGACGCCGACGCGCCGCGCTGGCGAACCATGTGTCGGACGATATCCAGCAGACGAACGTTGCGTGCGCGCGGACCAAGCCAGGAGGGTGGGCCCTGGCCGTGCCTGATGCCGAGGAAATCGCAGACCAGCCAGAGGTCCGCCTCGAATGTAGAGCCGAGCTCGGCGAGGCGCGTGGCGATCTGCTTCACCGCCAGATCAGGCTCGTCGTCCGGTGAGACGTTGAAATAGGTCGAACGCAAGAACTCCAGCACCGGCTGCAGCGGCGTTGCCGTGCCATAGGGCTGCGCGCGGGCCTCGAACACCGGGATGTGACGCGCGCGGCAATATTCAGCGAACTCGTAGCACAGCCGGCTCTTGCCGGTCCCAGGCGGGCCGACGATGCCGGTGACGCGCGAGCTGCCGGTCTCCACCGCCGCCAAAGTCCGCTGCAGCAGAGCCATCTCCCGTTCGCGCCCGCGGAACGTCGCCAAGGCGACACCGCGGAATTGCTGGCTAGCGACCGCCGGCTTGAGGTTCTTGAGAAGATACAGCTCGATCGGCTCCGGCACGCCGCGCAGGCGGTGACGGCCGAGCGGGCCGACGTCGCAGAACGAGCGCACCAGACGGTAGGTCTCGTCGGTCAGGCAAATCTCACCCGGTTCCGCCTTGGCCGGCAGCCGGCTCGCCAGATGAATGGTGAGCCCGTAAGCGCCGTGCTCGGTGACCGTGTCGACGAGCGGAGCATCCGCGACGATCTCGCCGGAATGCAGGCCGATGCGGACCGACATGGCATCGTCTCGCGCACGAAACGTGTCGCGGATCGCCAGCGCCGCCTCGCACGCCAGCAGGGCGTGGCCCTCCTGCGCGCGAGGTGCGCCGAAGAAGGCGAGGATGCCGTCGCCGAGAGTTCGGACCACCGTGCCCTCGAACCGCTCCACGCCGTCGCACATGGAATCGAGCGCGGGCTTGAGACGCTGCATGGCATCTTCGGCGGTTAGGCCGGCAACGATCTCGGTCGAGCTAACGAGATCGGCAAACAGCACCGTCACCTGCTTCAGCTCGCCCCGAAGCGGCCTCGTAGAATGCCCCGCCGCTGCCGGGATTGGCCTGCCCGCGGCGTTCAAGGCCGCGCCGCAGGCCCCACAAAAGCCCGAGCCGGGCGGGCTGAGATGATTGCAGACGGAGCAGGCCATCGGCAGAGCCGAACCGCAGCCGTGACAGAAGCGATTGGTCGCCGGATTGTCCCCGCCACAACGCTCACAGAGCATCTGATCCCCAACGAAGCAATAGTCGACCAGGAGGAAGCAGCACCGCAACGCGTTATGCCTAGCCTGCAATGCCGGTCATCCGCGCTCACCGGCCAAAGGCACCATCTTTGGCACCCTCAGGCAACCGAATAGTTCACATTTGGCGCGCAACTGCGTCGAAGTCGCGCCCAAAGGTTGCAAAAAATATCCAAACACGCACACTTGGTTCGTGAGTCCGGCAGGATCAGCCGGCGCTGAATTTACTGTACGCTTGCTCCGTCGCAACGATCACATGCTCGGCGCAGGCGTTGCGCCGGTGCGGATCGGCGTCACGCTCGTAGGCCTCCGACTTCATCATGTCGAGGAAGGCCGCGATGCTCGGATAGTAGACCAGCGCCACGAAATCCCTGTCGTTGCCATCGTGCGGGCCGAGCGCAACCGACTTGGCCTTCCCGGTCCAGAGCAGCGTGCCGCCGCGCGCCTTGATCATCGGCACTGTGACCGCACTGTAGCGCAAATAGGCGTCCCAGCCGGAACCGTCGCCGTCGCCCGAGCACGCGTGGAAGCGCATCAGGTTCAGCATCACCACCGGTGCATGCTGATCCAGCCGCTCCAGGCCGTCGATGTTCAACATATTAACCGCCAATGCCGCCTCCTCTGGTCATGCCTGCATTGTAGCATTGCGGTCGCGTGACTTGTGTCACGACGCAAACCCGGCGCAAGCTTGTATCCAACGCCAATGACGATCGCTTCGCCTGCGCCACCGGCCTCCAATCCGGCCAGTTGGCTCAACAACCAGCCTTATCTGCTGCTCAGCCTGAGCTCGCTGTTCTGGGCCGGCAACATCGTGCTCGCGCGCCACGTCGGCGCGCATGTGCCGCCGCTGACGGTGACCACGATCCGCTGGTTCGGCGTGTTCCTGATCCTGCTGCCGTTCGCCTGGCCGCATCTGAAGCGCGACTGGCCGAACTTGCGCAAGAACCTGCCGCTGATGCTGTTCCTGTCGCTGGTGGGCTTCGCCTTCAACAACGCGATCTCGTACTGGGCGATGCAATACACGGAGGCGCTGAACGCGCTGCTGATCCAGTCGGCCGGCCCGCTGTTCGTGGCGCTGTGGTCGCTGGTGCTGTTCGGCGTGCGGCTGACCGGTGCGCAGCTCGCCGGCATCGCGATCTCGCTTCTCGGCGTGCTGATCATCATCCTGCGCGGCGATCTCGGCACGCTCGCGAGCATCAGCTTCAACAGGGGCGACATCATGTTCGCTTCCTCGCTGGTGGCTTTCGGGATCTACTCCACCTTCATCCCGCGGCGACCGAAGATCCACCAGCTCTCCTTTCTCTCCTTCACCACCTGCTGCGGTGCGACGATGCTGCTGCCGACCGCGATCTGGGAGGCCTGGAGCGGCCGCGTCCTGCAACTCGACGGGGTGACGCTGGCGACGCTGGGTTACATCCTGATCTTTCCCTCGACGCTGGCCTATCTCTTCTTCAACCGGGGCGTGGCGCTGATCGGCCCGAACCGCGCCGCACCGTTCTTTCATCTGGTGCCGGTGTTCGGCTCGGCGATGGCGATCCTGCTGCTCGGTGAAAAACTCCAGCCATTCCACCTGATCGGCTACCTGCTGGTGCTCGCAGGCGTCGTGTTCGCCTCGCGCCAGGGTTCTGCGGTGAAGTAATTCCGCGACGCGGGCGCACGACAAGTCTCGTGTCCCGGTTCAGCAGCGCAGCACGCAGTGATGCGCTGCTGAACCGGGACCCAGTTTGCCGCGGCATGGGCCCCGGCTCTGCAGCGCACCGCTGAAGAAGCGCTGCGCTGCGTCCGGGGCACGGGACCAGGTTAACTCGCGTCTTCCGGTTTTGATGTGGACCGGCTAGGTTCCCCGCCAACGAAAAAGAGGGAACGACCACGCATGCTGTCATCACTGATCCGAGCCCTGCGCACCGCCGGCGCGGCCGCCCTTTGTCTCGCCGCCGCATCCGCTGCGCAGGCCGACACCTATCCGAGCCGCAACATCACGCTGGTGCTGCCGTTCGCGGCCGGCAGCGGCACCGACACCACGACGCGGCTGATCTCGCAGCATTTGTCGCAGGCACTGGGCGTCGGCATCGTCATCGAGAACAAGGCGGGCGCCAACGGCATGATCGCCGCGACCTATGTCGCGCGCGCCGCGCCCGACGGCTACACGCTGCTGGTGACCACCAACACCACGCATTCGGCCAATCCCTATCTGCTCAAGAACCTGACCTACGATCCGGTCAAGGACTTCACCCCGATCGCGCGCACCGGCGACCTGCCCTTCATGCTGGTGATCCACCCGGAGGTGCCGGCCAAGACCGTCGGCGAGCTCGTCGCCTACGGCAAGGCCAATCCGGGCAAGCTGAGCTACGCCTCGGGCTCGTCCTCGGCGATCGTGTCGGGTGCGACCTTTGCGCACAATGCCGGGCTCGACCTCCTGCACGTGCCCTACAAGAGCTCGCCGCCGGCGCTCAACGACGTCATGGGTGGCCGCGTCTCGATGATGTTCGTGGACATCCTGACCGGCCTGCCGCATGTCCAGGGCAACGCGCTACGCGCGCTCGCCGTCACGACGAAGGACCGCTCATCGCTGGTGCCGACCCTGCCCTCGATGCAGGAGGCCGGCGTGCCGGACTTCGACATCTCGTCGTGGCAGGGCTATTTCGGCCCCGCCGGCATGCCCAAGGAGATCGTGACGCGGCTCAACGCCGAGATCCGGAAGATCGTCGAGAAGCCGGAGATCAAGGCCCAGCTGGCCACCCTCGGCATGGACGCGTTTTCGGGCACGCCGGAGCAGCTCGGCACGTTCGTGAACGAGCAGCTCGTGTTGTGGGAGAGGCTGATCCGGGAGGCGGGGATCGAGAAGCAGTAGGGGGCGCCACCAGGAAGCTGTCATCGTCCGCCTTGTGCGCAATTGCGCACTGGGGCGGACGATCCAGTATTCCGGAGACAGCAAGCCTTACGCCGCACGCACCTTGGCGAGGAAGCCGTCGACTGCGCTGCGCAGCGCGCCGGACTGGCTGTCCAGCTCGCGGGCGTTGGTGAGCACGTCGGTTGCCGCCGTGCCGGTCGCTTCCGCGGCCGAGGTGACGCTGCCGATATTGGCGTTGATCTCGTTCGATCCGGCCGCGACCGACTGAATGTTGCGGGCGATCTCGCGGGTCGCCTCGCCCTGCTGCTCGATCGACGCGGAAATGCCCGCGGTGATCTCGCTCATCTCGGCGATAGTCTGGGTGATGCCGCCGATGGCGGCGACCGCATCGCTGGTCGAGGTCTGCATCGCCGCGACCTGGGCGGAGATTTCCTCGGTCGCCTTGGCGGTCTGGTTGGCGAGGGCCTTGACTTCGGAAGCGACGACGGCAAATCCGCGGCCGGACTCACCGGCACGCGCCGCCTCGATGGTGGCGTTGAGGGCGAGCAGATTGGTCTGTGCCGCGATCGAGTGGATCAGCTTGACCACTTCGCCGATCTTCTCGGCGCCGGTGGAGAGTTCCTGCACCGTGGCATTGGTGCGCTCGGCGTCGTTGACGGCGCGGCTCGCCACTTCGGTCGAGCGGGTGACCTGACGGGAGATTTCCGCGACCGAGCTCGACAGCTCTTCGGCAGCCGCGGCAACCGTGCCAACATTGCCCGACGCTCTCTGCGAGGCCGCGCCGACGGTCGCCGCACGCGAAGAGGCGTCGCTGGCGGTCGCGGTCATCGATTGCGCCGTGGCTTGCATGCCCGTCGCGGCCGAGGAGACCGAGCGGACGATGCCGTTGACGCTGCGTTCGAAGTCGCTGGCGATGCCCTCCATCGCGCTGCGACGTTCCGCCACGGCGCGATCCTTGGCATCGGCTTCGCTCTTCTCGATCTCGCGAATGCGCAGTGCGTTGTCCTTGAAGATCTGGACGGTCGACGCCATCGCGCCGACCTCGTCGCCCCGGCCGACGCCGGGAATGTCGCCGTCGAGCTTGCCGTCGGCCAGATCCTTCATGCGGGCTCCGAGCAGGGCGAGCGGGCGGCTGATGCTGCGACCGATCAGCCAGGCAACGCTGCCGGCGACGATGACGATGCCGAGCATGGCGAAGCCGAGCAGCCAGTAGACCGGACCCATCTTGGCGTCGATGTCATCGAGATAGGCACCGGTGCCGAGATACATGTCGAGGCCGGGGACCGCGACGGCGTAGCCGAGCTTGCGGATCGGCTTCTCCTGGCCGGGCTTCACATATTCATAGTACAGCAGGATCGAACCGTTGGCCTTGACGCCGTCCATCAACTCGACAGACAGCTTGCGGCCGTTGGTCACGACATCCATGCGGTTGCTGCCGATCTGCTTCGGATCGGGCGCGAGCTGCGTGATGCCCTCATAGGACGTGCCGAACAAATAGCCCGAGCCGTTGTCGTAGGTCATCGCATTGCCGTAGCGGCGAAGTTCGGCCATGGCCGCGTCCTTCGTCAGCTCGCCGGCGTCGACCCGCTTCTTGAGGGCGGCGGCGTAGTTGCGCCCCATCTCCACGATCGCCTTGGCCTGATCGATGCGGGCGTTCACCATCTCCTGCTTCATCAGGTATCCGGCGAGGACCCCGGAAATGCAGAGACCGAACAAGGTGACGCCGACGAGAATGCCGAGCTTGGGGGCGATCTTCAGATTGCTCAATTTCACGGGATGGCTCCGGCAACAAAGGGATAAGGACGCGCGAGTGAATCGATCGCAATTGAATCAACTTTTAGTGGGGACCCCTTAGCAACCTGTTACGGGACGCCCGTAGAAGCCCTGAGAAAACCTGGGAGGAGTCGCACAAATCGACGCAACGGCAACCGGCGATTGTACGCAGGCAACCCGATTTCGCGTAAAAGACGCAAAGGCCCGCACGAAGGCCGGGTCGCAACAAGAAACCAAATCGGGAGCAGGACATGCCGAAATACCGGGTGGTGACGCCGAAGGGCGCGAGCTTCACCGTCGCGAGCAGCGATTATTCCTACGAGCGCGAGGCGCTCGATCCGATCGACGCCGAGATCGTCGAGGCGCCGGCCGACGAGGCCGGGTTCATCGCCGCCGCGAAGACCGCCGACGCCATCTACGCCAAGGGCATCCCGATCACCAAGACCATCATAGACGCGCTGGAGACCTGCAAGGTCATCACGCTCGGCTCGGTCGGCGTCGACAGCGTCGACATCAAGGCCGCGACCGCGCGCGGCATTCCCGTCACCAACATCCCCGACACGTTCATCGAAGAGGTCGCCGACCATGCCATGATGCTGCTGCTCGCGGGCTTCCGCCGGCTGGTCGAGCAGGACCGGATGGTGCGCAGCGGCCGCTGGGCCGAGGGCCGGCCGGCGTTGTCGAAGATTCCGCGGTTGATGGGTCAGACGCTCGGCTTCATCTCGTTCGGCCGCGTGGCGCGTGCAGTTGCGAAGCGCGCGGCGCCGTTCGGCCTGCGCATGATGGCCTACGATCCCTTCATCCAGGAAACGCTGATGTCCGACCACGGCGTGATTCCGGCGACGCTGAACGAGGTGTTGTCGCAATCCGACTTCGTCTCGATGCACGCCCCCGCCCGGCCCGAGGTGCATCACATGCTCACCGAGAAGCACTTCCGGCAGATGAAGAAGGGCTCGGTCTTCATCAACACGGGCCGCGGCGCCACCGTGGACGAGGAAAGCCTGATCAAGGCGCTCCAGGAGGGCTGGATCGCCCATGCCGCCCTCGACGTGCTGGAGAAGGAACCGCCCTCGCACAACAACCCTATCTTCAGCATGGAAAATGTGACCCTGACCGCCCATGTCGCCTCCGCCTCGGCACGGTTTGACGAGGCGCGCAAGCGCCGGGTGGGCTACGAATTGTCACTGGTGCTTCAGGGCATGTGGCCGGTAAGCTGCGTCAATCCGTCGGTGCTGCAAGACACCGCGCTCCGCCGCTGGCAGCCTGTCAGCATGGACCGCGGCCCGAACAGCTAGGCGGCCGGCCGCGAAGGCGCGCCGGAAACCGGAAAGACCCTTCACCGGCGATCAACGCCGGGAAGGGAAACATATAGGGAGGAACCGATGAGGAACGACATCACACGTCGTGATGCCTTGGCGCTGGGCCTGTCCGCTGCTGCAATCGCAGCAACCGGTGCTCCGGCGAACGCCCAATCCGCGATCAAGGCCGCGGACGTCCCCACACCGAAACTGCCGATCGAGAAAGGCGCATCCCTGCGCATGCTGCGACCGGTCCGCTTCGTCCAGGCCGACGAGGATGTGTTCCGCGCCAATGCGGCAAAATTCACCAAGGAGACCGGCGTCGAGATCAAGGTCGACTTCGTCGGCTGGGAAGACATCAACCAGCAGACCGCGGTGACATCGAATTCCGGCGCGGGTCCCGACATCATCATCGGCTTCTCCGACGCACCGCACATCTATGTCGACAAGCTGGTCGAGCTGACCGACGTCGCAGACTATCTAGGCAAACGCTACGGCGGCTGGCAGAACCTTGCGAAGGCCTACGGCAAGAAGGCCAAGAGCGATACCTGGATCGGGCTCCCGTTCGGGGCCACCGCCGGTCCCCTGATCTATCGCAAGTCGATTCTCAAATCCGTCGGGTTCGACAAGGCGCCGGAAGACCTGGGCGGGTTCCTCGATCTCTGCAAGAAGCTGCAGAAGGCTGGCAAGCCCGCCGGCTTCGCGCTGGGCAATGCCGTGGGCGACGGCAACGGCTTCGCGGACTGGATGATGTGGTCGCACAACTCCTCGCTGCTGGACGAGGAAGGCAATGTCACCATCAACAGCAAGGAAACGATCGCGGCGCTGAACTATGTGAAGGAGCTCTATCCGACCTTCATCGCCGGCACGCCGTCCTGGAATGACGTCAGCAACAATCGCGCCTACTCGTCACAAGAAATCGGCCTGACCGCCAACGGCGTCTCGCTGTATTTTTCGCTGAAGAACGATCCAGCACTGGCGGCGATTGCAGAAGATTCCGAGCATCAGCTGTTACCGAAGTTCCTTGCGCCGGCCTCGCCGATGTCCGGACTGACGCTGAACGCCATGGTGTTCAAGCACAGCCAGTATCCCAATGCGGCGAAAGCCTTCCTGCTGTTCATGCTGGAGAAGGAGCAGTACGAGCCATGGCTCAACGCCAACAGCGGCTACTGGTCGCAACCGCTGGCGGCCTATGCCGACGCGGCGGTGTGGAAGGGCGACCCGAAGGTCGCGATCTTCAAGGACACAATGAACAGCAAATATTACGCCGGTTACAAAGGCCCGATCTCGACCGCCACCGGCGCCGTCCGCGCGGACTATGTGACGGTGCAGATGTTCGCCTCGGTCGCGACCGGTGCAGCGACGCCGGAAGCCGCGGCTGCAGAAGCCGAGCAGCGCTGCAAGCGGTACTTCCGGCGGCAGAAGTAACGCCAGAGGACAAGACGGCCGTCGTTGCGATGAGCGTAGCGGCGAAGCAATCCAGACTGCAACCGCGGAAACAGACTGGATTGCTTCGCTTCGCTCGCAAATGACGGTGTGGCGGAATTCAACGACAGGACAACGACCCGATGTCCGTGACCACACTTCCCACTCTCGCCCTCGCACGACGGCAGCCCTCCTGGCTGGTGCGCTTGTTCGACTACAAGCCGTTCCTGATTGTAATGTGCCTCGCGCCGGCGATCGGGCTACTCGCGGTGTTCCTGACCTATCCGCTGGGTCTCGGCATCTGGCTCGCATTCACCGACACCACGATCGGCCGGCGCGGCGTCTTCGTGGGCTTCGAGAATTTTCAGTATCTGCTCACCGATCCCCTGTGGTGGAACGCCGTCTTCTACAGCGTGGTCTACACCGCAATCGCGACCTTCGGGAAGTTCGCGCTCGGCTTCTGGCTTGCGCTGTTGCTCAACAACCATTTTCCGTTCAAGAGCCTGCTGCGGGCGATCATCCTGATGCCCTGGATCGTGCCGACGGTGCTCTCGGCGCTGGCGTTCTGGTGGATCTACGATCCGCAATTCTCGATCATCTCCTACCTGCTGGTTGACGTGCTGCATTGGCGCACGACCAATGTCGACTTCCTCGGCTCGCCCTGGCCGGCGCGTTTCTCGCTGATCGCCGCCAATATCTGGCGCGGCATCCCCTTCGTCGCGATCTCGCTGCTCGCCGGCTTGCAGACCATCTCGCCCTCACTCTACGAGGCCGCAATGCTCGATGGCGCCAGCGCCTGGCAACGCTTCCGCTACATCACCTTCCCGATGATGATGCCGATCCTCGCCATCGTCATGACCTTCTCGATCATCTTCACCTTCACCGACTTCCAGCTCGTCTATGCCATCACCCGAGGCGGTCCGGTGAACTCGACTCACCTGCTGGCGACGCTGGCCTTCCAGCGCGGCATCGCCGGTGGCGAACTCGGCGAAGGTGCGGCGATCGCGGTGTCGATGATCCCGTTCCTGGTGTTCGCGACGCTGTTCTCTTATTTCGGCCTGGCGCGCCGCAAATGGCAGCAGGGAGAGAGCAATGACTGACACCGCCGCGCAGCCGGCCGCCGTCGCCACCACACCGCCCGACACCATGGCCTGGGATTCCGGGCTGCGGCGGCTGATGATGATCTACCTGCCGCTCGGCTGCTTCGTGCTGATCCTCTTGTTTCCGTTCTACTGGATGGCGATCACGTCGTTCAAGCCGAACGCGGAGCTGATGAACTACAAGGAGCACAATCCGTTCTGGATCTCCTCGCCGACGCTTGCTCACATCAAGCATCTCTTGTTCAACACCGCCTATCCACGCTGGCTGTGGACGACGATGCTGGTCGCGATCGGTTCGACCACGCTGTCGTTGATCGCGAGCACGCTTGCCGCCTATGCGATCGAACGCCTGCGCTTCCGCGGCAGCCCCTATGTCGGCCTCGGCATTTATCTCGCCTATCTCGTGCCGCCGTCGATCCTGTTCATTCCCCTGGCAACCGTGGTCGTGCAGTTCGGCCTGTTCGACAGCCCGCTTGCCCTGATCCTGGTCTATCCGACCTTCCTGGTGCCGTTCTGCACCTGGCTCCTGATCGGCTATTTCAAGTCGATCCCCTACGAGCTCGAGGAATGCGCACTGGTGGACGGCGCCACAAGGCTCCAGATCCTGCGCCGGATCACGCTGCCACTGGCGGTGCCCGGCCTGATCTCTGCCGGCATCTTCTCCTTCACGCTGTCATGGAACGAGTTCATCTACGCGCTCGCCTTCATCCAGAGCGGCGCCAACAAGACGGTGCCGGTCGCGATACTGACCGAGCTCGTCACCGGCGACGTCTACCAGTGGGGCGCGCTGATGGCGGGATCGCTGCTCGGCTCGCTGCCGGTTGCGATCTTCTACTCGCTGTTCGTGGATTATTACGTGTCGTCGCTGACCGGCGCGGTGAAGGAGTAACGCACCACGCGCGCGAGTACGGTCGATCGTGCAATCGTGATAGACCGCCTACTTCATTCGTCCCACTCTGCATGCTGACAGCGGGGGCGATTATTGGCGCCGTCGATTGTCGCTTCAGAAAGCGGGAATTGCATGAGTTCGCCAAAAGTCGCCTCGTTATCTCGACGCGGGTTTTGCCTGTGTTGCGTCGGCGGCGCGACGTTCGCCGCCACCGCGGGATGGCTTACCCCCCGGCAAGCCTACGCCGAAGCGCGAGGCATCGTCAGCCTGATCAAGGACAGTGCTGCGGTATCGCCGATCGTCACGCACAAGCTCCGAAACAACATCACCGTGCTGGAAGGCTCCGGCGGCAACATTGCCGTCCTGACCGGCCCCGACGGCAAGGTGCTGATCGATGCGGGCATCCGTGTCTCACGACCCCAGCTTACCAAAGCGCTGACCGATCTCGGCGCCGATCCCGTCACCCACCTCGTCAACACCCACTGGCATTTCGATCACGCCGACGGCAACGAATGGCTGCATGCAGCCGGTGCCAGGATCATTGCGCACGAAAACACCCGAAAGCATCTCCTCCAAGTCGAGCGCGTCGAGGACTGGGATTATAATTTTCTTCCGCTCGGTGCGGGCGGAATCCCCAGTGAAGTCTTTGCCGGCAGCCACGCGCTCAAGCTCAACGGAACCTCGATCGATCTGAAATATTACGGACCTGCGCACACCGACAGCGACATCTCCGTCACCTTCACAGACGCCAACGTCGTTCACGTCGCCGATATGTTCTGGAACGGCATCTATCCGTTCATCGACTATTCGACCGGCGGCAGCATCGACGGGATGATCGCTGCATGCGACGCCAATCTCGCGGCGATGGACAAGGACACGATTGTCATCGCAGGGCATGGCAAGCCGGTCAGCAACAAAGCCGAGTTCCAGGCCTTTCGCGACATGCTCGGCGGAATCCGCGACAACGTCGCCCGGCTCAAGAAGCAAGGACGAACGCGCGACGAAACCGTCGCGGCGAAGCCGACCGCAGCGTTCGACGCGATATGGGGTCAGTTCGTGATCGATCCCGGCTTCTTCACCCGGCTGGTCTACCAGGGCGTTTAAAAAATCCCTCGCTGCCGTCGGCGAACTCATCGTTTTGAAAGGACATTGACATGGAAACCGCAGAGACCTCCCGCAAGCCCGCGCTCCTCGATCGCCGCCGTCTCGTTATGGGGTTGTCCGGAGCAGCTGTCGCAGTTGCTTCGACGGCAGCATCCGCGAAGCCGGAGCGCGACGAACACGCCGCCGCCAGCGCCTATCCGGTCACCTATCATCGAACCGCGACCGTAGATGGCATCAAGATCTTCTACCGTGAAGCCGGGCCGAAGGATGCACCGGTGGTGCTGCTGTTGCACGGCTTTCCAACTTCCTCGCACATGTTCCGTAACCTGATCCCCGCGCTCGCGGACCGCTACCACGTGATCGCTCCGGACTATCCCGGTTACGGCCAGAGCGACATGCCGCCGCGCGCGACATTCAAATACACATTCGATCGCTTCGGCGAGCTTGTTGGCGGCCTGCTCGACCAGCTCGGCGTCACCCGCTATGCGATGTATGTCATGGATTACGGCGCTCCCGTGGGCTGGCGCCTGGCGCTCAAGAATCCAGAGCGCATCAGCGGCCTGATCGTGCAGAACGGCAACGCCTATGACGAGGGATTGAAGGAATTCTGGGACCCGATCAAGAAATACTGGAACGACGGGTCCGATGCGAGCCGCCAGGCGTTGATGAAGCTGGTCACGCCCGAGATAACGAAATTCCAGTACACCGACGGCATGTCCGACGTGAGCCGGATTTCACCCGACAACTGGGTTCAGGATCAGGCGCTGCTCGACCGTCCCAGCAACAGCGAGATCCAGATGGATATGTTCTACGATTACCGGACCAATCTGCCGCTGTATCCCGCGGTGCAGGCCTATTTCCGCAAGCACCAGCCGCCGACACTGATCGTCTGGGGAAGAACGATTTCATCTTCCCCGCCGACGGCGCCCATCCCTACAAGCGCGACCTGCCGCAGGTGGAGTTTCACCTCGTCAATACCGGCCATTTCGCGCTCGAGGACAAGTTCGACGAAATGGTCCCGCTGATCCGCGACTTCCTCTCCCGCAAGATCGCTTGATCATTCGGAAGGAATGGACATGTATGCCGCCCTCGACTGCATGGCCGTTCTGGCGGCCTCCACATTGTTTGCAGCGGCCGCCGTCGCCCAAACCGCCAGAGATGTGCGCGGCCCGTCACCGCTGGTCGCGATCGAAAACGAGGCGCCCGCCCGGCTGATCGTCGATCCGCCGCTTGCCAAACAATTGGCGCAGGGCCTCGTCTTCATCCAGTACACGACTGAAAATCTCCGCGTCGTGCCGGTGTTCGGCAAGGGCGCGCTCGACGTGTCGCCGCGTATCGGCCACGTCCATATCACGGTCGACGATGCGCCGTGGCATTTTGTCGATGCCAGTGGCGAGACCGTGATCGTGGTCGGGCTGAAGCCGGGCCCGCACAAGATACTGTTCGAGCTGGCCGATCCGACGCACCGCGTGATCGACAGCAGGACGGTCAGCTTCGAGATTCCGCTGCACCAAAACCCGGCGCCGTCACCTGCGCCGGTAACGAAATAGCCCGCGGCCGCGGCGTTTGGCCCGGTTTCACAAAACTGCAACACGCGGTCCGCATAAGACGGCCTCCGTTAACAGGAGACGCACATGCGCGCGACTTTTCTCAGCACCGTCGCAATGATCATTCTCACTGCGGGCTCCGCGCTCGCGCAGAGCGAAGGCGAATTCCCCGCCAAGCTCGCCGGCCACGTGGTGATGCCAGCTGCCACGTTCATCGACGCGCCGGCCGACGCCCCCGCCGATCTCAAGACATCCGGCAAATACACCACCGGCAAGCGCGTCGACGCACTCGGCACGGTGATGGGCAAGTCCTATGAGCGTCCGACCGGCGTGTCGCTGCCGTTCAAGGGCCAGCCGCTGCAGGGCCACTCCGGCATCAAGCATATGCCCGACGGCAGCTACTGGGTGATCACCGACAACGGCATGGGCGCGCGTGCCAACTCGCCGGATTCGATGCTGTACCTGAACCGTTACAAGATGGATTGGGCGAACGGCAAGATCGAGCGTCAGGAAACCATCTTCCTGCACGATCCCGACAAGAAGGTCCCCTTCCGCATCGTCCATGAGGACACGCAAAAGCGCTACCTCACCGGCTCCGACTTCGACACCGAAGGTTTTCAGATCATCGGCGACACCTTCTGGATCGGCGACGAGTTCGGCCCCTACATCCTGAAGGCCGACAAGACCGGCAAGATCCTGGGCGTATTCGAGACGATCGCCGACGGCAAGCCGGTGCGCTCGCCGGACCATTGGGCCGTGGCGACGCCGGGCGCCCCGGGCGCGACCTACACCAACGTCAACCTCCGACGCTCCAAGGGTTATGAGGGCTTCGCGTCGTCCAAGGACGGCAAGTTCCTCTACGGCCTGCTCGAGGGCCCGCTGTGGGATGCCGACAAGAAGGACTGGGAGAAGGTCGACGGCAAGGAAGCCTCGCGCATCCTCGAATTCGACGTCGCCGCGGAGAAGTTCACCGGCCGCTACTGGCAATATGTGTTCGAGCAGAACGGCAATGCCATCGGCGACTTCAACATGATCGACCCGGCGAGCGGCCTCATCATCGAGCGCGACAATGGCGAAGGCACGCCCGACAAGGCCTGCCCGCAAGGCACCCGCGGCGAGAACTGCTTCCCTGACGTGGCCAAGTTCAAGCGCGTCTACAAGATCGAGCTCACCGACGCCAATGTCGGCAAGCCCGTGCGCAAGATCGGCTATATCGACCTCCTGAAGATCCAGGACCCCGACAAGAAGGCGAGGAAGCCGCTCAACGACGGCGTCTACACCTTCCCGTTCTTCACCATCGAGAACGTCGACCGGGTCGACGAAACCCACATCATCGTCGGCAACGACAACAATCTGCCGTTCTCGTCCAGCCGCGATCCCAACAAGGCCGACGACGACGAGTTCATGCTGCTCGATGTCGCGGACTTCCTGAAGGCGAAGTGACGCCGGACTCTCAACACGGTCATCGCCCGGCTTGACCGGGCGATCCAGTACGCCGCGGCCCCTCTTTGATACCGAAAGGCCGCGGAGTACTGGATGCCCCGCCTTCGCGGGGCATGACAGCGGAGGGCCTACCTCACCGTAAACTCCACCGGAATCGTAAAGCTCATCGCGCCGTTCTTGATCTCGTCCGGGATCGGCGGAAACGGCGAGGCTTGGCGGACCATCGACATGGCCTGGGCGTCGAACGCGGCAACACCGGACGAGCCGCTGAGCCGGCTCGACGTGACCTGCCCGCTCCGGCTGACCGTGAAGCTGAGCCTCGCAACGCCGCGCTGACCGCCGCCGCCGGCCGGATACTGGTGGAAGCGCATCAGATGCGCGCGGACGCGCTGATTATAGGAAGCGATCGCGGAGGCCACCGCGCCGGCGCTCATGGCCGATGCCATCGGCGCCTCACGCTCGGCGCGCGGCGGAGCGCTGGTGCGCGGTGCGGGCATCGCCTCCGACGGCTTCCTGGCCTCGCGACGGACCGGCTTCGGCTTCGCCGGCGCAGGCTTTTCGACCGGCACGATCTTCGCCGGCTCGGGCCTCGCCGGTGTCGGCTCGAGCTTCCGCTCCGGCGGCGCGACGTCCGGCTTCTCCTGCGACGGCGTCGGCGCGATGGTCTCCTCGACGGCCTGCTGCTGCACCGGCTCCGGCGGCGAGGCGTCCGCCTGCTGCATCACCGGTCCCGGCACAGCGTCGTCCTGCACCGACTGCGGTGCCGACGTCACCGGCGCCATGTCGATCATGATCGCCGGCAGGCTGACGCCCTGCTCGGGCTGTGACCTGAGCCAGCTCATCGCAAGAAGCGCGGCCGCGACGTGCAACGCCACGATCACCGCTGCCGATAGGCTCCATCGTGCGCCCTCGCGCTCGCCAAGCGGCTCGTGCAGGGCAAAGGCGTTCGCGGCCATCAACTGCGCCCGTCGAGGCCGACCAGCGCGACCTTCAGATAGCCGGCATTGCGCAAGCTGTTCATCACCTCCATCAGGTCGCCATAGGGGACGGCCTTGTCGGCGCGCAGATAAATGCGCTCGTCCTTGCGGCCCTTGGTGGCGGCCTCGAGCGAGGCACCAAGCGCATCACGGGCGACGACGTCCTCTCCGACAGCGATCGAGAGATCCGGCTTCACGGTGAGGAAGACCGGCTTGTCCGGCCGCGGGGCCGGCTCGGCCGCGGTCGCCGGCAGCTCAACGCCGATATCGACGGTGGCGAGTGGGGCGGCCACCATGAAGATGATCAGGAGCACCAGCATCACGTCGATGAACGGCGTGACGTTGATCTCATGGGTGACATCGAGATCGTCAGGGTCGCCGCGCTTGAGCGGCGATCCCGACCGTGCGCCGAGCTTCGCGGCCATGGCCTACTCCGCCGCCCGCGCCATGCGGAACTCTCTGTGGTCGCGCTGCCGGCTCACCAGCAACATGAGCTGCGCCGAGGCATCGCCCAGCAGCGCGCGGTAATTGGCGATGCCGCGGACCAGATGGTTGTAGATCACGACCGCCGGGATAGCGGCGACGAGGCCGAGCGCGGTGGCGAGCAGTGCTTCGGCGATGCCGGGCGCGACCACTGCGAGGCTCGTGGTGTGGCTCTCGGAGATGCCGATGAAGGCGTTCATGATGCCCCAGACGGTGCCGAACAGGCCGACGAACGGCGCCGTGGCGCCGATGGTCGCGAGCACGCCGGTGCCGCGCGCAATCTGCCGCGACATCGCGGCTTCGACCCGCTCCAGCCGCAACGCCACGCGCTCCTGAAGGCCATCGTCGAGGATGCCGCCGGAGAGCTCTGCTTCCTTGGCGCAGGACTGGATCAGCTGGGCGACGGCGTCATGGGCGTCGCCGGCCCGTGCGGCTGCGTCGGCCATCGTGACGTTGCCTTCGAGCGCGCGCGTCCGCTGCAAGGCGAGCGCCCCCTTGCGCCGTAGCTCGATGGTCTTGGCGAGCCAGACCGTCCACGTCGCCAGCGAGGCGATGGCGAGCCCCGCCATCACCGCCTTCACGATGATGTCAGCGCCGAGGAACATCCCCCAGGGCGACAAATTGCGCGGCAACAGCACCTCGTCGATAGCAAAGGCGGGCGCCGGCGCGAGCGCCAGCACGATGGTCACGATCGCGTGCCGCAGCCTGGAATTGCCCTGCATCCTGATCTCCCGACAGACAAAAGGAAGCTATGTCGCGGGCTGCGCCGCGATCCGATCCGCAAGCTGCCGGAACCGCACAAGCTGGTCCGCGCGCAGTGCCCGGTTCTCGTCGCGGCCGACGAAGACCTTGAACATGATGCCGCCGTCCGCGTTGACGAACGCGACGAAGGCGGACGTCTTGCCCATGAACGGACGCTCGACGAAAGCAACGGCCGCACAGCGCTCGTGGCGGAGATGACCGTGCAATCCTTTCGGCTGCATCAGGTTGAAATAGCCGCGGCCGATCTCGCCCGCGGGAATTGCGCCCGTGAATTCGAAGATCGCGTCATCCGTGTGGACGATCAGCGTCACCTCACCCCACCCGGCGATGTCCTGCATGGCGGCGGCGAAATGCTCGCCGCCACCCACCCGAACCATCGACGACGGCAGCGCCTCGATCACTGCGCGCGGCGTGACCTTGCGCTCGCGCGCGACGTCCTCGATCACCGCGCCGGGATTGTCGGCCATATACGCCTTGAGATCGGCGAGATCGGTGCTCAGCATGTCCGGCTCCTTTCGTGTTCGTCCGCCTCAGGCAGCCGCCGCCTTGCGCTCGCTCTGGATCACCTCGAAGCCCTCGAACTTGGGATGACCGAGATAGAGGCTCTCGCCGGTCGGATTGTCCGCGCGGGCATGGGCACGGCGAAATTGGTCCGAGCGCGTCCAGGCCTCGAACGCCGCCTTGTCGATCCAGGTGGTGTGGGAGGAATAGAGCGTGTGGTCCTCGGCCTCGGGGCCCTTCAAGAGATGAAACTCGACGAAGCCCGGCATGCTGCCGAGATAGGATTCGCGGGTAGCCCAGACGGTTTCGAATGCGGTCTCCGCGCCCTTCTTCACCTGGAAGCGGTTCATAGCGATGAACATAAAGTCTCTCCTTCTTATCAAGACGAAAACGCGCCGAAACCGCGCTGGAGCATCAACGCGGCCCGGCGGAGATTGATGGTGTTGCGATGCCTGCGGCTAGGCGCCTCCAAAGTGAATCTTCAGGCCCGCCTTGTAGACCCTGCCCGGCCCCGGGCTCGACCACAGCACGTCATTCTGCGTGGTGCCGTCGGTCGAGCTGCCGGGAATGGCGTAGGGCCGGTAGTACTGGTTCAAGAGGTTGTCGATCGAGGCCGAGAACACGATGTCCCTGGTCGCGTTGTAGGTCAGGTACAGGTTGACCAGTTCGTATCCGGTCGCAGGCAGATAACCGGCGGGGACGTCGTTGTTGGGGCCGAACGAAGCCCACTGCGCCGTCAGGATCAGGGTACGATCGAGCAGGCGGACACCGCCGGTCGTGACGACCTTGCGCGGGGTGATGGTCGCGAGCCCGACATTGGTCGCGACGTTCTTGCCCTGGATGTAGTGTCCGGCGACGCCGACGAACCAGCCGCCGGCATCGTACATGGTCTCGGCCTCGAAACCCTGGATGCGGGCCTGCGCGATGTTCTGATACTGGTAGTACTGGCTGAGCAAACCGAACGGCGTCGCAACCGGCGTCGAAGGAACGAGGTCGATGTAGTCGCTGACGTCATTGCGGAACAGGTTGATCTTACCGCGGAACGAGTCGGACGCGGCGAAGATGCCGTCATATTTCAGATTGACGCCCACTTCCTTGTTCTTGCCGACTTCAGGACGAAGGTTCGGGTTGGGCAGGAAGCAGAACAGGCCGCTGGTCCCATCAGGGCAGGGAAAGAAAGCCGGTCCGCCGCCGGTCGCATGCGCGCCCGAGATCACGGTCTCGGTGATCGAGGGTGCGCGGTAGCCTTCGGCATAGCTGACATAGGGCTGGAAGCCGGCCACCGGCGTGACGCCGAGGGTGATCTTCGGCGAAAAGCGGTCGCCGCCGGTGCTGGTATTGCCCGACTGCAGATTGTAGCGGTCGTAACGGATTGCGCTCACCGCCTCGAACCAGGTGCCGTAGTTCTGCTTCAGTTGCAGGAAGCCGCCCGACACGGTGCGGATGCCGCTCGGCGTGGTGATGTTGGAGTTGCCGCGGCTGTCGGTCGTGACGACGTCGTCCTGGAACGCGTCAACGCCGTAGGTCAGCGCATTGCGCCAGTCGCCGACGTTGAAGCGCGTGGTGTTGTTGGCATCGACGCCGTACGTATTGAGGACATAGCCGCGCTTGTCGCCGACACAGCCCGAGACGTTGTTGCCGAAGCCGCCATTGCAATAGGCGGACGCGGTCGTGCCGTAGTGATAGGTCTTGGTCTGGTCGTTGTCAGTGCGATTGCCGTAGACCGACATGTGCCAGTCGAACAGATTATCGCTTGGCAGTGCATAGTTCCAGGTGATCGTGCCGGTGTAGGTTTTGGCATCGGACGCGTAGACGGACGAACCTCGGTTCAAAGCGACCAACGCGGGGGTTGAAGTAGGGCCCCGGTTGAACTGGCCGATATCGTACTGATAGTCCTGGAACACGGCGCCGAACTTGACCTCGTGGCCAAGGGCCGGCCGCACGGTGAGCTTCATCAGGCCGCTCTCGACCTGGTTGCCGGTGTTGCCGATCTCGGTGCCGTTGCCGTCCTTGTAGTTTCCCTGCGTGCGGTAGACCGCGCCGCCAAAGATATCGACGTCCGGCGTGGCGCGTACGCCGCCGAATACCGAACCGAGGCCGCGGTTGTTGTTGGAGCCGTACGAGCCGGAGAGATCGACGCCCCAGCGCTCACCGGGGCGCAGCACGTCGTTGATGTCCTTGGTGCGGAACGAGACGAGGCCGCCGATTGCACCGGAGCCGTAGATATTGGCGGTCGGGCCGCGGACGACGTCGAGGCCGCCGATCAATTCAGGGTCAAGGAAGAACGAGCCGTTCGCGTTGTGACCGGTGCGCTGATAGTTCTGCCGCGCCCCGTCGACGACCACGGCGACGCGCCCGAAATCCTGCAGGCCACGGACGTTGATGACGGTCGCGGGATCGTCGCCGCGCTCCTGGAACGACACCCCGGGCACCGCATAGAAGACATCCGACAGCCGGTTTGGCTGCAGACCCTGGATCTTGTCGAGCGAAACGGAGCTGACCGGTGCGAGCGCATCGATCGCGCGCTCCGGGGTCTTGGTTGCGGCGACCGTGATGGTGTCGAGCGTCTGCACCGGTGCAGTGCCGCCGGCCTGGGCGCGGGCGTTCATGACATCAGGCGCCGCCTGCTGCGCGACTTGCGGCTTGGCGGGCTTGCGCTTGGCCTGCTTCGGCCGTTCCGATGACGCACTTTCGACCTGCGGCTGGGCCGTCTGCGCGAGACTGCTCCCCGTCGTCACTGCCGCAATTGAAACCACCGACGCGCCCAAAATGAGGGCGCGCGAATACCTAGCCCCGTCAGCCATATCAGCCCCAGCCTGCACTTTACTTTTTTGGTGTCGTTTGGCTGGCGCGCGTTCGCAAAGGGAACGACTGGCTGGCTGATTTTCTCAAGGCGCGGACAAGCTGTCCGCTGCCATAATTGGTTACGTGGCAACACTTCGACGGTCAATGACATCAGGTTGCAGTTTATATCGATTGTAAATTGTCGCCGTTGGAATGCGCATCACGCCGCCTATACAAGCAAGACGCATCTGAAATTTCGAAAGCGCATCACACTTACCATGTCAGCAACGTCCGGAGACAGCGGCGGCGATGCGGCAGGGCCGACTCAAAGCCCTTCTGCAACAACGAGAACCCTCACCATGCGAGGGAGCCGGATCGACAGCCGCGAGCTGTTTGCGGCCGAGCGCGAGATCATCATCGCGCATGGCGAGGACAATTATCGTCTCCGTTTGACCTCGCAGAACAAGCTGATCCTGACGAAGTAACCTGCAATGGCATTTTGTCGCACCCTCACGAATCTCCTGCTCTCCGGCACGATCACGCTCGGGTCCAGCGCGCACGCCGCCGGCATCACGGTGCATGACGCGCGCAACCGCGATGTCGCTGTCGCCGACTTCGCGCGGACGATCTCGATCGGCGGCGCCATCACCGAGATTCTCTATGCGCTCGGGCTCGAGAGCCGGCTGGTCGGCGTCGATACCACGAGCCTTTATCCAGCAGCGGCGCTGCACGACAAACCCAATGTCGGCTACATGCGCCAGATTTCAGCCGAGGGCGTGCTCGGCCTCAACCCGACGCTGATCCTGGCGATCCAGGGGTCGGGCCCGCGCGAGACCATGGACCTGCTGGAGACGGCGAAGGTGCCGCTGGTGCTGGTGCCGGAGACCTTCACCGAGGACGGCCTGATCGAGAAAATAAGACTGGTCGGCCATGCCATGGGCGTCGACGCGCGCGCCGAATGCCTGAGCGCCGCGGTCGGCGCCGATCTCGCGCAGCTGCGCGCACTGCGCGCCAGGGTGACGAAGCCGGTCCGCGTGATGTTCGTGATGTCGCTCCAGAACGGACGCGCCATGGTCGCCGGTCACAACACCGCTGCCGACGAGATCATCCAGCTCGCGGGCGCCGCCAACGCCGTCGACGACTACGACGGCTACAAGATCATCGGCGACGAAGCGATCGTCGCGGCGAAACCCGATGTCGTGCTGTCGATCGAACGAGGCAAGGACTCACTCCAGGCCGACGCGATCTATGCCCATCCGGGCTTCGCGTTGACGCCGGTCGCGGCCAACAAGAGTTTTATCACGATGGACGGGCTCTATCTGCTCGGCTTCGGGCCGCGCACCGCGGCGGCGGCGCGTGATCTCTCCGTCCGGCTCTATCCGGCATTGGGCGACCGGGGCGGCACGTTCACCTCGGCCCTGTCGGCGGCGAACTGCCGGCAATGAGTGTCGCGGTCAGAACCGGGGCGCATAGCACCGGGCAACGCACCAGCAGGGGACGCAGGTTCGCGTCGGTTGCGCTTCCCCTGCTGCTCGCAGCGCTCGCAGTCGCCGCGATCGTTGCGCTGACCGTCGGCGCGGCCGGCATTCCCCTCTCGCGGCTGCCTGCCGCGCTCGGCTTTGCCGGCAACGCAGCCGCCGATGCCATGACCGCCCGTGACCAGCTCGTGCTGTGGTCGATCCGCATCCCACGGATCGCGGCGACCGCGATGGTCGGCGGCCTGCTCGCCGCGGCCGGCGCGATCATGCAGGGCCTGTTTCGCAATCCGCTCGCCGATCCTGCGCTGGTCGGCGTCTCCAGCGGCGGCGCGCTCGCGGCCGCAAGTGCCATCGTCTTCACCGATTCGCGCTTCGGCGAGACGCTGCGTTTCCTCCAGACCGAGCTGTTGCCACTTGCTGCTTTCGCGGGATCGCTGGTCACGACCGCGATCCTCTACGGCATCTCCAGCCGCGCCGGGCGGACCTCGATCGCGATCTTCCTGCTCGCCGGCGTCGCCATCACCGCGATCACCAATGCCGGCATCGGTCTGCTGGTGTTCGTCGCCGACGACCGCCAACTCCGCGACATCACGTTCTGGCTGCTGGGCTCGATGAGCGGCGCGACCTGGACCAAGGCCGCCGTGCTCGCGCCCATCCTGGTCGCCGGGCTCGCGGCCTGCACCTACATTGCTCGCGGCCTCGATCTCCTGGTGCTCGGCGAGGCCGACGCCTTCCACGGCGGCGTCGACGTCGAGCGTCTGAAGCGGATCTCGATCGTCATGGTCTCCGCCATGACCGGCGTCGCGGTGTCGATCAGCGGCGTCATCGGCTTCGTCGGCATCGTCGTGCCGCATTTGTTGCGCCTCGTCATCGGCCCGGCGCACCGCCTGCTGCTACCGGCCTCGGTGCTGCTCGGCGCGATCCTGATGGTCGGCGCCGACACGCTGGCGCGCACCATCGTGGCGCCGGCGGAGATGCCGATCGGCATTTTGACCGCCGCAGTCGGCGCCCCGGTCTTCCTCGCCATCCTGCTGCGGCAACGCGGGCTCGCCTCGCTATGAGCGCCGTGATCGAAGCCCGAGCTTTAAGCAAGCGCGCCGGCCGCGCGACGCTGCTCGATGGCGTCGGCCTGAGCGTGGGGGCCGGCGAGATGATCGCGATCGTCGGCCCGAACGGCGCCGGCAAGTCGACGCTGCTGCGGCTGCTCTCCGGCGATCTCCGCCCGAGCGAGGGCGAGGTGCGGCTGAAGCAGCGCGACATCCGCAGTTTTACGCCGCGCGAGCTCGCCGCGCGCCGCGCGATGCTGTCCCAGCATATCAACGTCACCTTCCCCTTCACCGTCGAGGAGATCGTGCAGATGGGCGCGGGCGACCGCAGCCCGGGCGATGCGGGACGGCTTGTCGACGCCGCGTTACATGAGGTGGGCCTCGAACATTTCCGCGAACGACAATTGCCGACGCTGTCAGGCGGCGAGCAGCAGCGCACCCATTTCGCCCGCGTGCTGGTCCAGCTCGCCTGCGGCGAGGCCGAGCTTGGCCCCGGACTCTTGCTTTTGGACGAGCCGACATCGAGCCTCGATCTGCGTCACCAGATCGACCTCGTCGAAGCCGCGCGCCGCCGCGCGGCGGACGGCACCGCCGTCATCGCGATCCTGCACGACCTCAACCTCGCGATCCGCTTCGCCGACCGGCTGGTCGTGCTGAACCGCGGCCGGCTCGCCGCCGACGGCCCGCGCGCCGATGTCGTCACACGCGAGGCCATCCGCGACATCTTCGAGATCGACGCCGTCGTCCATCAGGCTGACGACGGCGTACCTTACGTGCTGCCGCAATCGATGCGCGCGGCGCCGCCTGTGGCGGGAATTTAGCCAGCCGGCACGATCACCATGCTCTTGTCCTTCGGCCAGCGGATGCGCCAGGCGAAGTTGATGTCCTTGACCTCACCGGGTTTGGCGTCGAACGACCATTCCAGGACGCCGCGCCGGTCGCGGATGTTGCTTGCGGTCGGCGGCGTGGTCGCAGGCAACATCTCGACGAGGATGTCCTCGTTCTCGCTGACCGGCAACTGATCCTCGATCGCGACCTTGATCGGGAAGTCGTGACCATTGCGGACGGTGGTCTTGAATGCGCGCTCGTCGGTCTTCGACGTTGTCACCAGGAGGCCGGCCGAACCTTCGTTGCGCTTGAGCACGGCGCGCTCGACCTTGATCTTGTCGTCGGCGCCGAAGCCGAGCCGCACGATGTCATCCTTGGCCGAGGCCGAGAGCTTGCCGCGGCCGACGAAGACGCCGTCGCGATAGATCGCGACCTTGCCCGGCAGCAGTGTCGCGTCATCGGTCTGCTTGAAGCTGGCTTCGAGGAAGGCGGTCGGGTCCATCACCGGTGCCGCGCGCACCATGAGATCGACGGGCACGTTCATCGAAGTGATGCGCAGGCTCTTGGCGCCCTCGGCGGCGCCGAGGCTAACGCGGCCGGGAATCCGGAAGGTGGCCTGGAAATCGCCTATTTCGGCAACCGCCTGCTGTTCTTCGGCGCGTTCCGCAAGATCTTCCCTGGATCTGCTGACGTAGGCGGGGGCTTCCATCTTTCGCTGCATCGGTGCCGCCGCAGGCATTGCCGTATCGGAGACTGAACCCAGCGCGCGCGGCTTCGGGACTTGCGGATATTGTGCAACCAGCGAATTCAGCTCCGGCGCGCTGCCGCCCCGACCGATGCGAACCGTGGAAACGCCGAGCGCGACGTTCGACCAGTCCTCGCCGGTCGATTGCGTGACCTCGGCGCGGCGGACCAGCTCGACTTGCGGCTTGCGATCCTTGGCACCGGTGTCCAGCCGGGCATCATAGAGCGGCATCCAGCGCGCGTTGCGCACATTATAAGTGACCCGCAACGTCGCCTTCGTTGTGGCGGCCGCGGCGAGGTCCATGCGAACCTCGAGCTTGCTCGGCGGCTTGGCCTTGCGCTCGGCCTCGAGCTGGGCGATCTGACGATCGATCTCGCGCAGCTTGCGCGTGGCGTCACGGACGGCGCCGTCGGCACTTGCAACTTCCTCGCCGACCGCAGCAAAGGCCGCGCGCCATTCGGCGATCGGACGCGCCTCGCCCTTGTCGCCGATGCCTACGGGGGAAGCTTCTGCAAAGTGCTCCGCGAACTTGCGGCGCGCATTGGCCGAGTCGATCGCGCCTTGCAGGTCGGCGCGCTGGTCGTTCAGGGCCTCGATACGCTTTTCAAGCTCGGGCAGGTTGACCGGTGCTGCGCGCGGCGTTCGCGCATCGATCGTCCCGATGGTGAGTTTTGCGCCTCCTTCACCCTCGACCCGGAGGGAGGACGTATCGAGGGCGAGCGGGAAGTCCCTGGCGATCAGCGTCGAGTCGCCGGACGGCAGATCGACTGTGATGATGCGGGTGACGGTGGCGCCATCCGGATAGACGGTGACGGTGTCGATGGTCGATGTGGCGTCCACATCGGCGGCCCATGACGGCAACGCCGTCGCCATGGTCACTAGAACCAGGCTCGTCGTCGCCAAACATCTTGCGGTGATGCGCATGAAATCCCTCCTGCAATATCGCCGCACCGCCAGCCGGACGCGCGCGATCAAATGCCTCGCCAACAAGGTTGGACGCGGCAGGAAAGGAACTGGTTCGATTGGGGTTTCCGTGGGGCGCCGCGGCGGCGGCACCATGGCCGCGGAACGTGTCATCGTCCCGCAGCAAAGCCGTTAATCTTGGTTCTCAGATTTGGGGAGGCGAACCCTGCCCGAAGATGCGGCGAAGCAAGTCTGTCACATTCCTAGCGCCCGCCTTCTTCAGGATACCGGCGCGATAACCCTCGACCGTGCGCGCGCTCAGATGCATGCGCCGGGCGATCTCCTTGTTGGTCAGGCCGGCGGCAAGATGCTCGAGCACGTCGCCTTCTCGCGCGGTCAGGGGTTCGCAGCCGGGCAACCAGCGCTGCCGGTTGGAGCCGGGCTGCGCGAACTCGTCGATGGCGGCATCGATCCGATCGACGATGTCGCGGGTGCGGAATGGCTTCTCGATGAAGTCGGCCGCACCGCTCTTGATGGCATCGACCGCCATGGCGATGCTGCCGTTTGTCGCGGTCACCAGCACCGGCGCCATGCAGTTGTCCTCGCGCAGGCGCTTGAGCACGTCGAGACCGGAGCGATCAGGCGGCATCTCCAGCAGCACGCAGGCCGGCATCCGCGCCTTGGCTTCCGAGAGCAGAGACGCACCGTCGGCGAAGCAGATCACGTTGTAGGCGCTCTGTTGGAGCGCGGTGGACAATTGTTCGCGGGAGGCGGCGTCGGTGTCGATGACGAATACCTCACCCTTGGAAAGCACGTTCCCCGGCATAATTCCGATCCAGCAATATCTTGGTCAAATGGCCCGAGCCGGCAGCGGGCCCCGTCGCGCCGCGCCGTCATATGCACGGCATTCACGCCCGTGCTTCGGTTTCACATATGTATGTTCCACCATGTTCCCGGATTTGACGGATCGGGACAGAAACTTTACATTTCGGGACATCTGCGGGATGGCTGGCAGGAACGGGGCGCATGACCGACCTCATTCGCAGCGCAGGCTTGAGCTATTATCCGGAGGTCGCCCGGTCGGTCGGGCTCGACCCCAAGCAAATGTTGCGCAAGGTCAGGTTGCCGCTGGCCTGCCTCGACAAGCCCGACACCCCCATTGCCGTCACCGGTCTCCGCCGCCTGCTTGAATTGTCGGCAGAGGCGTCCGGAGCCGAAGATTTCGGCTTGCGGCTTGCCGAGCGCGGCGGTCTGACCAATTTCGGCGCCGTCGGCCTGATCGTGCGCGAACAGGCGACGGTCGGCGAGGCGATCGAAGCCTTCTCGCGCTTCATCCCGATCCATCACGACGGCATGAAGCTGGACGTCACCCGCGACAAGCAGTCCGTGACCGTCACGCTGCACCTGCGCGGCCGACAGCCGACCGCGCCGCGCCAGTCGATCGACATGGCGCTCGGCAGCGTCCACCGCATCATCCAGTCGCTGTTCGGCAGCGATTGGCGGCCGCAGGAAGTGCACCTGCATTATCCGCCGCCGCACGACCGCAAGCGCTACCGCGAATTCTACGGCTGCCGTGTGACCTTCAACGCAGAGGACGATTCGATCCTGTTGTCGGCGCACGACATGGAGCGCCGGATCCCGAGCGCGCATCCGCTGATCGCGACCTATCTGCGCAAGCGGATCGAGGCGATCGAGACGCGGCCGGCAAGCTGGGAGGAGAAGGTCGACGAGGTCGTGCGTCTCCTGCTCGCCAGCGGCGACTGCACGGTCGAGCGCGTCGCCGAGCACCTCGCCTGCACCCGCCGCACCATCCACCGGCACCTTGCCGAAGCTGGCACCAGCTTCTCGGCCATTCTCGACGCGCAGCGCGCCGATCTCGTGGTCCAGCTGATCGACGACCCCGGCCGGCCGCTGGCCGACATCGCCGTGCAGCTCGGATTCTCCGCGCAGAGCGCCATGGCGCGCTGGTTCCGCGGCCGCTTCGGCTGCACCATCACCGCATGGCGCAAAGGCGTCCGGCCACCGGCATCATCGACCGCGGTGCCCGCGGCGACCGCGGCCTGAATTCAGCGTGCCGGGACGGGCACGCCCATGATGGCGAGCGCGCGGCGGCGGCTGCCGGCGAGCAGCGGGCCGAACGCGACGGCAAAGCCGAGGAAAGCGACGATCCAGCCGCAGGCCGCAATGTGCAGCAACGCGTCGCTGTGCGCAGGCAAAACCACCGCCGTGACCCGCGCCAGCGCCGCGACGATGATCGCGGCATAGATGCCTTGTGTCGCCGGCGAAGCCGTCAGCGCCTGTCCGGTATGGCCGAGACTCGCACGGGTCATCACCGCGAGCGTCATGGTTCCGGCCGCGCCCGCCATCCAGGCGTGGATGCCAGCGCTTGGCGGCAGTGCGCCCGAGCTCGCCAGAGCATGCAGGAGGAAACCAAGCGGCACGAAGGCGTAGCCGACATGGAGAATCAGGAGCAACCGCTCGCGCGAGGTGCGGTCACCGGCCCAGCGTGCAAGCCGCACCAGGTGCAACACACCGACCAAGGCCATCACCACGCCGGTGAAGGTGCTCAACGGCGCCACGATCCACGCGATGATCGCAATTGCGCTGCATCCGATCACCACGCCGTCGAAGCGTCCGAATGGCACCGGGAGGCGGCCAGGGTTGGACTTGACCAACCAGTTTCGGGTGAAGCTCGGGATGATGCGGCCGCCGATCAGCGTGATCAACAGCACGACCACGCCGACGCCGACGCGGATGCCGACATCGGCCGCACCCGCGTAATGCGCTTCGAGATGGAAGGCGATGTTGCCGGCGAGCAGCACCAGCACCAGCACCACCACAGGAAGGTTGCGCCAGTTGCCGCCGGCAATGATCTCGCGCGTTGCAGCGGCGACGACCAACGTCAGGAAGGCGGCATCGACGGCAAGCGCAAACGCCCAGCCGATATCGGCGGACAGCGTCACCGCGACACGGCCGGCGAGCCAGACCGCCAGCAGCGCACCCAAGGACGTCCCCTGGATCGGCAGCCGCCCGGTCCAGTTCGGAATCGCCGTGAACAGGAATCCCGTGATCACCGCAGGCAGGAAGCCGTAGAGCATCTCATGGACGTGCCAGTCGCGCGGCGCGAAAGCGGAGCTCACCGACAATTCGCCGTAGAACATCGGCAGCCAGGCCAGGATCGAAAGCCCTGCCTGGATCGCGGCGAGCAGGAAAAAGGGCCGAAAGCTGTTCGCAAACAGCGGCCAGCCCTTAAATTTACGGGATCGGGCGCCAGCCATGGGTCAACTCCAGTCGATTCAAATCGTCGCCTGGAAAAATACTGCCGTTCGGCCTGCCCGTTTTGAGCTATCGCAAACACCCTGACGATTGCAGGTGCCATCACACTTCCCGGCGCCAAGGAGGCAGAATGGCCAAGGTCGACACATCGCTGGTTGCGCATTTGCCGCTGTTTGCGGGTGTCAAACCCGAGGACCTTGAGGAGATCCTGCGCGAGGCCCGCTCGGCGCGCTACCCCAAGAACAGTGCCATTTTCGAGCAGGGCGCGGACGCACAATCCTTCTTCCTGCTGCTGCACGGCCATGTTCGCGCGGCCAAGACCACACCGACCGGCGAGCAGATCGTGGTCCGCTATGTCGCGCCGGGCGAAACGTTCGGTCTCGCGATGGCGATCGGAGCCACGCGCTATCCGGCCACGGCGATCGCGGTCGACGACAGCGTCGCCCTGATCTGGCCGACCTCGGCCTGGCCGCGGCTGGTCGAGCGATTTCCTTCGCTTGCCGCCAACACGCTCCAGACTGTCGGCACGCGGCTCCAGGAGAGCCACACCCGGATCCTGGAAATGTCGACCCAGCAGGTCGAGCAGCGCGTCGCGCATGCGCTGCTGCGCCTCGCCAAACAATCCGGCAAGAAGCTCGACCGCGGCATCGAGATCGACTTCCCGATCAGCCGCCAGGACATCGCGCAGATGACCGGCACCACGCTGCACACCGTGAGCCGCATCCTGAGCGGCTGGGAACAGCAGGGCCTGGTCGAGAGCGGACGTCAGCGCATCATCCTGCGCGATCCACATGGGATCGTCGTGCTGGCGGAGCGGAGCCCCGACAGCGGCGTGGCGTGAAAGCCGCGCCAGAACGTCTCCCTAAAGACGCGTTTCCGAAAATAGGGGTGAGGGTGCGTCCGCTTACGGCGAAAGCGCCCCTCACCGGGGAATCCGCGCGCGGCCCGCGCGAATTCCAGACCGCTTCACGCCGGCACGCAGTCGCACAGCGCGGCGAGGAATTTGTCGCGATCGATGCCATGCTCGCGGCAGGCGTCATCGACCGTGTGGAAGGTTGCGATCGGACAGCCGACGCAAGCCATCCTGAAGGCGAGAAACACGCGGATCGTGTGCGGCGCCGTGCGCATGATGTCATCGACCAGATCGTCGGATCCAAAAGGCATGGACAACTCCGTTCCGAAACGACGATAGCGGAGCGGGCGGGAGTCTCTTTGTCGAAGCGCAAGCTGGCCCGTCATTCCGGAATGACGGCAAAGTGATTTCACACCGCCCGGCTGTGCAACTGCTTCGCCGGATCCAGATGTGCGTCGAACGCGGCTGCGACGCTGCGCACGAGAAAGCGCGAGTCCTTGGCGACTGCGATGCGGTCGCCGTCCAGTCTCACGACGCCGTCGGAAATCAGCGGCTTCAGACGCGACGCCGATTTCAGCATTGCCCCGGCCTCTGCGCCATGACGCGCGCAGATGTCGCCAAGATCGACGCTGAACTCGCACATGATGCGTTCGATGATGTCGGCGCGCAGCCGGTCGTCGTCGGTGAGCCCATAGCCTTTCGCGGTGGCCAGATGGCCCGCGGCGATGCTCTGCGCATAGGCGCCGATCTGCACCTCGTTCTGGACATAGCCCTGCGGCAAATGTCCGATCGCGCTGGCGCCGAAGCCGAGCAGAACTTCGCCCTTGTCGGTGGTGTAGCCCTGAAAATTGCGCCGCAGCGTGCGTTCCTCGAAGGCCACAGCCATGGAATCGTCGGGCCGCGCGAAATGATCAAGCCCGATCTGCACGTAACCGGCCTCCTTCAACGCATTGGCGATCGCACAGGCCTGGTCGTGGCGTGCAAGGCCGTCAGGCAGCGCGGCCTCGTTGATCATGCGCTGGTGCTTCTTGAAATCAGGTACATGCGCGTAGCCGAACACCGAGAAGCGGTCGGGCCCAAGCTCGAGCGAACGTCGAACGGTATCCAGGCACGAGGCAACGGTCTGGTGCGGCAGCCCGTAGATCAGATCGAAGTTGATCCCGTTGATCCCGGCGCGCTGGAGCATGTCGACGACGGAAGCCGTCTGCTCATAGCTCTGCACGCGGTTGATCGCGCGCTGCACGACAGGGTCGAAGCTCTGCACCCCCAGGCTCGCGCGATTGACGCCGGAGAGCCGCATGGCCTCGACCATGTCGGCAGTCAGCGTGCGGGGATCGATCTCGACGGCAATCTCGGCCGACGGCAGCACGAAAAACGAATGGCGCATGGCCGCCATCAACTCGGCAAAAGCCTCCGGCGCCATGATCGTCGGCGTGCCGCCGCCGAAATGGATGTGCTCGACCTTGATGCGCCGGCCGATGGTCTCGGACACCTGCGCGATCTCGCTGCGCAGCGTGCGCAGATAGGCCGCGATGAGCCCGTCTCGACGGACGATCTGGGTATGGCAGCCGCAATACCAGCACATCTCGCGGCAGAACGGCACGTGCAGATAAAGCGACGCGCTGGCCCCCGTCGGGAGCTCCGCCAGCCACCGGGCGTAGGCGCCCTCGTCGATCGCCGGCGAGAAGTGCGGTGCGGTCGGGTAGCTCGTGTAGCGCGGCAGTCGTTCTTCGCCGTAGCTCGCCGCAAGATCGGCCCTCATATCTTACCCATTCGTAAATCAATGCTGCGCAGTGGGGCGGCGCATCCCGGATGGCACTAGATTACCCATTTTCGGGCGCGCTACCTTGCGTTCGCTCAAAGTCCGAGCGCCTGATCGGAGCCATGGTGATATTTGACTATTGCCCTCTGGAGATAGGCTATGGCGTCGTTCGCGCTCGATCTCGTTCTGTGGCTCACCGGCGTTCGCGACCATATCCCGCGCTTCGACGATTTTCGTCCCGTCCCCTCCGCGCCCGCCGCCGGCGCCGGCCACCTCGTACGCGTGATGGTCATCACGGCCGCCGTCTTCGTCGCGCTGTCGCTCGCCGTCTGGGGTACGGTCTGGATTGCGATCCAGTTGCTCTAGTCGACAACGATCCGCGACAACAATCCATTCGCAATAAACGCAATTGAACATGCGAACGATTTGCGACCGACGCGGCTGACGTCGCGCGCTGTCGCGTCTTTCGTATCGCCGACGCGATGTTCGACAAACTCCTTAAGGATTTTACCGGAGGCGAATCCGGCAAAAGCTTGTCGCAGCGCAAACACACTTGCCGCGATCGGCGCACACTGCATTCCGTCATCACAGATGAAGGATGCTTCCGATGTTCACCCGCCGAGCCGCATTGATCAGCGCCGCCGCGACTGCCTTGATGCTGGCGACACCCGCCTTGGCCGCCGATGATCTCAAACTGCCGCGCCAGAAGATCGAGCTGGTCGCTCCGCCCTTCGTGCATGCGCACGAGCAAGCGACCAAGCAGGGTCCCAAGATCGTGGAGTTCAAGCTCACGATCGAGGAGAAGAAGGTCGTCATCGACGAGAAGGGCACCACCTTCCAGGCAATGACCTTCAACGGCTCGATGCCGGGCCCGATGATGGTCGTGCACGAGGGCGACTACGTCGAAACGACGCTGGTCAATCCCGCAACCAACTCCATGCCGCACAACATCGACTTCCATTCCGCGACCGGCGCGCTCGGCGGCGGTGCTCTCACGCTGGTCAATCCCGGCGAGCAGGTCGTATTGCGCTGGAAGGCGACCAAGACCGGCGTGTTCGTCTACCATTGCGCACCGGGCGGTCCGATGATCCCCTGGCACGTCGTCTCCGGCATGAACGGCGCCGTGATGGTGCTGCCGCGCGACGGCCTCAACGACGGCAAGGGCCACGCACTGAAATACGACAAGGTCTACTATGTCGGCGAGCAGGACATGTACGTCCCGCGCGACGACAAGGGCAATTTCAAGTCCTATGACTCGCCGGGCGAAGCCTTCACCGACACCGAAGAGGTGATGAAGAAGCTGATCCCCTCCCATGTCGTGTTCAACGGCAAGGTCGGCGCGCTCACCGGCAAGAATGCGCTCACCGCCAATGTCGGCGAGAACGTGCTGATCGTGCATTCGCAGGCCAATCGCGACAGCCGTCCGCATCTGATCGGCGGCCATGGCGACTATGTCTGGGAGACCGGCAAGTTCTCCAACGCGCCGGAGACCGGGCTCGAGACCTGGTTCATCCGCGGCGGCTCGGCGGGAGCTGCGCTGTACAAATTCATGCAGCCCGGCATCTACGCCTATGTCACGCACAATCTGATCGAGGCCGCCGACCTCGGCGCCACCGCGCACTTCAAGGTCGAAGGCAAGTGGAACGACGATCTGATGACGCAGGTGAAGGCCCCTGCGGATATCCCGGCCCCCAACACCAACTAGACGTGACGAGGGGCCGGTGATGACCGGCCCCTTTTCCTTGGGGAACGACCATGCTGATAGCATTCAAGCTGAAACTGCTACTCGCCTGCGCCGCCGGGCTTGCAGGGCCGATCGCGGTGGCGCCGCTGGTGTCGGACATCGGGACCCACGGCACCGCTGCGGAGCCTGCCATCGTCAGGGTCGCGCCAGGTAGCCTCTCCTATCGCGAGGCCGGCGATTTCACGCGTGCCGGGCAGCAGGCGGAAGCGCCGCTGCGCGCGATGCGCTTCGAGAGGCCGCTGCACATCATGCGGCATCAAGTCTCGTCATCCGACTATCAGATTTGCGTGCAGGAGGGCTCTTGTCGCGCGCTTGATCGCGGCGTGGCAATCGCCTCCGATCGGCCTGCGGTGCAGGTGAGCTGGCACGATGCCGAGGCTTATGCGGGTTGGCTATCGCGCAAGACCGGTCACAACTACCGCCTGCCGAGCGACGCGGAATGGGCCTTTGCGGCCGGCTCCAGATTTAAGGATGACGGCCTTCCGGTGGACGCAGCAGATCCATCGAAACGCTGGATCGGCCGCTACGAGCGTGAATCCGAACGCGACCTCTTCGACACGACGGCCTATCCGTTCGGCAGGTTCGGTTCGAACGAGCACGGCATCGAAGATCTCGCCGGCAATGTCTGGGAGTGGACCTCGACCTGCTTCGTGCGCTCGCGGATCGACGAGGCCGGCAATGCCGGCCGCCCCACCGTGAACTGCGGCGTGCGTATCGCCGAGGGTGCGCACCGCGCCTATGTCACCGATTTCATCCGCGACGCCCGCGCCGGCGGTTGCGCGCAAGGCGTGCCGCCCGCCAATCTCGGCTTCCGCCTGGTTCGAGAGGAAACCTCCTGGGTCGCGAGCGTGTCGGCGCGATGGGGTCGGGCATGGTTGGTCAAGTCATGATGCGATTGTGGAGGCAACGTGCGCGCTGCCTCCACAATGTCGTCCTGGCGAAAGCCAGGCCCCATAACCACCAGGCAAAGTTTGGCGAAGTCTCGCGTTGACAGCCCTTGGGACGCCCACCGACTGCGCTCGATAGACCTCGCGGTATGGGTCCTGGCCTTCGCCAGGACGACACCGAAGATGTGGTCACAGCGGCGCCAAAGCTGAAACGGAAATGGCCGGGACGATGCCCGGCCATTCACGATCATTCGCGACTGCTGTATCAGGTGTTCTTCAGCGCGACGCGGAATTCGGCTTCGGTCTTGGCCTTGACCTCGTCGAGCGAAACGCCGTCGGCGAGCTCGATCAGCGCCATGCCGCCGCCGCCGTGCTTGTCGATGGTGAAGACAGCCAGGTCAGTCACGACCATGTCGACCACGCGCTCGCCGGTCAGCGGCAAATTGCACTGCTTCAGAAGCTTGGCACCGTCCTTGGCCGAATGCTCCATCACCACGACGACGCGCTTGACGCCGGCGACGAGATCCATCGCGCCGCCCATGCCCTTGACCATCTTGCCGGGGATCATCCAGTTGGCGAGATCGCCGTTCTGGGCCACCTGCATGGCGCCGAGGATCGACAGATCCATGTGGCCGCCGCGGATCATGCCGAAGGAATCCGCGCTCGAGAAATACGAGGTCGACGGCAGCTCGCTCACGGTCTGCTTGCCGGCGTTGATGAGATCGGCGTCCTCTTCACCCTCATAGGGGAACGGGCCCATGCCGAGCATGCCGTTCTCGCTCTGGAGGCTGACGTCCATGCCGTCCGGGATGTAGTTCGAGACCAGCGTCGGGATGCCGATGCCGAGATTGACGTAATAGCCGTCACGCAGTTCCTTCGCGGCGCGCGCAGCCATCTGTTCACGGGTCCAGGCCATATCGGTCTCCTGATCTCAAGCTGCCGTGCGCGGGCGGGTGTTGCGGAATTCGATGCGCTTCTTGGCCGTTCCGACCTCGACGATGCGCTTTACGAAAAGTCCGGGCGTGTGGATGTGATCGGGATCGAGCTCGCCGGCCGGAACCAGATGCTCGACCTCGGCCACCGTGACCTTGGCGGCGGTCGCCATCATCGGGTTAAAATTGCGCGCGGTCTTGCGGTAGATGAGGTTGCCGGCAGTGTCGCCCTTCCAGGCGTGGACGATGGCGAGGTCAGCGAACAGGCCGCGCTCCATCAAGTACTTCTGTCCGTCGAATTCCTTCACTTCCTTGCCCTCGGCGATCAGCGTGCCGACGCCGGTCTTGGTGTAGAAGGCCGGAATGCCGGCGCCGCCCGCGCGGATGCGCTCGGCCAGCGTGCCCTGCGGATTGAATTCGAGTTCCAGCTCGCCGGCGAGGAATTGCTGGGCGAACAGCTTGTTTTCGCCGACATAGGACGAGATCATCTTCTTGATCTGGCGGGTTTCCAGCAGGCGGCTGAGGCCAATTCCGTCGACGCCGGCATTGTTTGAGATCACCGTCAGGCCCTTGACGCCGGACTCGCGGATCGCGTCCGACAGCTCCTCGGCGATGCCGCAGAGGCCGAAGCCGCCCGACATGATCATCATGTTGTCTTTCAGAACGCCCTCGAGAGCCGACTTGGCGTCGGGATAGACCTTGTTCATGCAAATAACCTTCGAGTGAACCTTCGGCTTGCAGGCGTCGCGCCTTATTGGCGGCAATTATTAGGCGAAATCGTCCGAGGCCGTCAATGATACGGGGTTCTCCGCTCCGCCCCCGGGTGATAGAAGCTGCCCAAGCCGTGGGCGCAACCGTTCCCGCGGCCTTGAAAGCGACAAGAAAACCCATCAAGTTGCGGCACTTAACACAATAGTCTTGGGCGTGGGGCGCGCAGGTTTCCCGGCCCGCCTTCTGGCTCCAGCGACCAACTCGATCAGGACATGCCATTGACCATGGCCCAAGGAATGAAGCGCCTCGGGACGCCGATCGCGGCGCTGCTCGGCGTGGCGCTGATCGCCCTGATCGCGACCTCATGGCTCATCAACCGCGACGCGCTGCGCAAGGCGGTGGAAACGCAGATCCGCGACGTCACCGGGCTCGAGCTCAGTGTCGCAGGCGCGATCGACATTTCCGTGCTGCCGGCAAGCTACATCTCCTTCCATGACGTCGGTCTGAAGGGCGGCGGCACCAGCGATCCCGCGCTCCATGTCGACGTGCTGACCGCGAACCTGCGGCTGCTGCCGCTGCTGCTGCAACGGTTCGAGATCGCCGACCTGACGCTGCTGCGGCCGCGCATCCATGTCAGCCTGAAGCCGGACGGCGAGAGCAACTGGACGCCGTTCATCCAGACCATCGCGCGCACCATGAAGCCCGGCGCCGAGAATCAGGTGTCGTTCTCCGAGATCCGGATCCAGGACGGCGTGCTCAATTACGAGGACGCTGCCACGCACGGCACCGAGAAGTTCGAGGACATCGACCTGTCGCTGGCCTGGCCCTCGATCTCGCGCTCCTTTGCTGCGACCGGACAGTTCGACTGGCGCGGCGAACGGGTCGACGGATCGATCAGCTTTTCCGATTTCGTCGCCGCGCTCTCCGGCGAGCGCTCGGGGTTGAAGGCGCGGATCGCGAGCGCACCGCTCAAGCTCGCCTTCGACGGCAACGTCGCCAACCGCACCAGCCCGATGATGGAGGGCACGCTCACCATCGACAGCCCGTCCTTGCGCAACGCGCTGCGCTGGACCGGCCAGCCGCAGCCCGCCAGCGGCGGCTTCGGGCGCTTCGCGTTGAAGGCGCGCGCCAATGTCGTCGGCGCCTCGATCGCGCTCACCAACGTCAATGTCGAGCTCGACGGCAACACCGCCGAGGGCGTGATGACCTACGCCAATAACGGCCGGCAGACGCTGCAGGCGACGCTCGCAGCCGACGCGCTCGACTTCACACCTTATATCTCGACCTTCCGCCTGCTCGCGAGCGGCGCGCGCGACTGGAACAGGCAGCTGTTCGATCTCAACGCCCTGTCGACCACCGACCTCGACATGCGCCTGTCGGCAGCCAAGCTGACGGTCGGGGGGTCGAAACTCGGTCGCACCGCGATCGGCGCGAATCTGCGCAACGGCACGCTGGCGCTCTCGGTCGGCGAGGCCCAGGTCTATGGCGGTATCGCCAAGGGCTCGTTCGGCATCGCGCGCTCCGACACCGTCGCCGACATCAAGGCGCAATTCCAGTTCACCGACGTCGACCTTCAGGCCTGCGCCTCCGAGCTGTTCGGCCTCAACAAGCTGTCCGGCCGCGGCAACATCAACGTCTCGCTCCTCGCTTCCGGCTCGAGCCCGTTCGGCCTCGTGCAGTCGCTCGACGGCAGCGCCACCGTGACCGGGCATGACGGCGCGATCTCGGGCTTCAATGCCGAGCAGCTCCTGAAGCGGCTCGAGCGGCGCCCGCTCTCCGGCGGCGGCAATTTCCGCAACGGCTCCACCCCTTACGACAATCTCACCATCGCGGTGAAGTTCTCCGACGGCGTCGCCACCGCCGAGGACATCCGCGTCGAGGGACCTGCGGCGAAGATCACGATGACCGGCACCGCCTCGGTGCCGACGCGCGAATACGACATGAAGGGCGTGGCCAGCCTCAACAGCGCGTCGGGCTTCGAATTGCCCTTCGTGGTGCAGGGCCCCTGGGACGATCCCCTGGTCTTCCCCGATCCGGAAAGCCTGATCCGCCGCTCGCCGGCCTCCGCGCCGCTGCTGGACATGCTGAAGGAGCGCAAGGGGGGCGATGCGGTGCGCTCGGCAATCGAGCGCATCACCGGCAGCGGAAAACGTCCCGCACCGGTCGAATCGCCGACGGCGGAGAACGCCAAGGAAGGCGCGAAGTCGAACTAGTCTGATCGACGTCGCGCTCTCTGTTTTCGGCAGCCAGCGCTCAACAAGTTCGACTTGCCGGCGCCAGCCAAATTGAACGCCGCAGCCGATTTCATCCCAAGGGTGGAGTTAAGCGGCCGATTGCGTCGTCGAAATCCAGGACTTGTCCTGCTGCGCTGCTCCACCGATCTTCGATCCGGCTGGGACGTTAGGGGTGCCACTCTGTCCCAGTTCGCGGGCCAACACCTCGCGGTCACAAGCGTCCTCCCACAGCGAAATGGTGATGGATGCGACACAGTTGCTGATCATGCTGGTCAGCGCCCGCGCTTCCGACATGAAACGGTCGATGCCGACCAGCAGCGCCACTCCGGTCACGGGCAGATCCGGCATGACGGAGAGGGTCGCAACAAGCGCGACGAAGCCGCTGCCGGTAACTCCGGCCGCCCCTTTGGAAGTCAGCAGCATCAAGCCGAGCATCGCCGCAATCTGCCCCCACGACAGGTGAATGTCGCAGGCCTGCGCGATGAAGATGGAGGCCAAGGTGAGATAAATGGCGCTGCCGTCCAGGTTGAACGAGTAGCCCATCGGCAAGACAAGCCCTGACACGCCCTTCCGGCATCCGAGTTGCTGCAGCTTGTGCAGCGCGCCAGGCAGGGCCGGCTCCGACGATGACGTGCCGAGCACGATCAACAGCTCTTCCTTGAAGTAGCGGATGGTCTTCCAAAGACTGAAGCCGTTTAACCGCGCCAAGGTACCGAGCACGACGACCACGAAGACGGAGCAGGCGATATAGAAGGTCAGGATCAGCAGTCCGAGTGAGCCAATCGAGCGGATGCCATAGCGGCCCACCGTGAATGCCATGGCGCCGAAGGCGCCTAGCGGAGCGAGCTTCATGATGAAGCCGAAGGACACAAACAAGACGTGTGAGAACGAGGCGACCGCCTTGGTCACCACGATGCCATTGTCGCCGGCACGGCTGAGACCAAAGGCGATCAGAATGGAGATCAGGAGCACCGGCAGCACTTCGCCCTCCGCAAACGCCCCAAAGAACGAGTGCGGGATGATGTGCAGAACGAAGTCCGCGAATCCGGTCGCACCGGCCTGCTTGGTGAATTTCGCAGCCACAGACGGATCCAGCGTGCTGACGGAAACATGCATGCCCACGCCCGGCTGGATCAGCGATACGGCGACGAGCCCGACAAGCAATGCAAGCACGGTCAGCAGGTAGAACAGCGCCATCGATTTCGCCAGCGTCCGGCCGACCTCCCGGGAATCGCTGATGCTGTTGATGCCGCTGACAACGGTGCAGAACACGATCGGCGCGATCATCATCTTGACCAGCTTGATGAAGCCGTCGCCAAAGGGCTTCAGCGCGGCGCCAAATTCGGGCCAGAGATGGCCGGTGAGGACACCCAGCATGAGGCCGATCAGCACCTGGACGTAGAGAATCCGATACAATGGCTTCCGCGCCTCGGTGTTCGGGGACCCGTCCCGCGCCTGCTTCTGCATTCTCGTTTCTCCCATGGCTCTGATTTTTTAAGGGCTTGAAAGCGGTCCGGCTTCAGGCCGCGAGGACTGAATGAGGCAGGTGCGATCGACGGGCGAACACATGCCCCTCGAAAATTCGCCGGGCTGTCCGCAGCACCCGCGCAACCGGGCCGGGCTCCAGCCGAACCACCAGTTGGCCGGAGGGATGCGCGAGCGTGATCGGCACCGGCGGCGCCAGCGGCCCGACCATCTCTGCCGCGATCGTTCCGGCAGTGACGCAGGCAGTTGCGATCGCGACTGCGCCGGTGACCGCCAGCGCGCTGTGGCAATCGTGTGGCATGAAGTATCGGGTGTTCAACGTCGCCTCGCCGGCCGGCGCAATCAGAACCGGCTTCGGGATCACCATTGCCGCAGGATTCGGAAAGCCCATCCGGCGTCCCGCCTCGATGCGCAAGTTCTCGAGTCGCGCGCGGAAGCCGCTGTCGGTGAAGTCCGAAGGAGCCTCGCGGCCGGTCCATCCCAGGTCCGCAGCGCGGACCAGCATGACCGGCATTGCCGCGTCGATGCAGGTCACATCGATGCCTTCGATACGGTCGACCGGGCGTCCCGTCGGCAGCAGCCGACCGGTGCGTGCGCCGGCCGCGTCCGGGAATGACAGTTCGATGGGCGCGGCCGTTCCCGGCACGCCGTCGATGCGCGCCTCGCCCTCGTAAGTCACCTGCCCTCGGGGGGTGGCAACGGTCGCATCAATCAGCTTGCCGGTGTTGACATTGTGGATGCGCACATGGGTGCGATCTACGGTAGCGGCGACCAGCCCGGCTTCAATTGCGAACGGCCCCACTGCGGCCAGCATGTTCCCGCAGTTCGGCGAGGTGTCGACGATCCCGTCGCGAACCCGCACCTGGGCAAACAGATAATCAACGTCGGCGCCGGGCACCGATCCGGGGCCAATAATCGCGACCTTGTTGATGACCGCATTGCCGCCGCCGATGCCATCGATTCCAAGATCGTGCCCGCCTCCCATCACTGACAACAGCACCGCGTCGCGCAGGCTGGGCTCCGCTGGAAGATCGCGGGCCAGGAAAAACGGCCCGCGCGAGGTCCCGCCGCGCATGACCACACAAGGAATGGCAATCTGATCGTTCATGGAGTTCTTTCCGTTCGGCGGCATCTTGGCGCGAACCCGAGCATCCGCCCTCGCAACTCTTTTGTGAAATGCAAATATCTGAGGTATTATTCCGTAATTCGGTACAATGGAGTGTGCCAATGAACGCGGAACTGCTCGACCTCAAGGCGTTCATCACGGTGGCCGAGACCGGAAGCTTTGTCCGGACCGCCAAGGCGCTGAACCTGTCCCAGCCAGCGCTCAGTCGACGCATTCAGAAGCTGGAAGAGAGTCTCGGTGCGCCGCTGCTCGAACGCTCGACGCGTCACGTCAATCTCACCATGACCGGCCGCGACTTCCTGCCGAAGGTGCGCCGCCTCATCGACGAGTTCGAGACCTCGGTGCTCGCCATCCAAGACATCGGCGCGCGAAGTTCAGGCCTGGTTTCGGTGGCCGCGGTGCCGACAGCGGTGTTCTATTTCCTGCCGCGAGCGATCGGCCGGTTTGCCGAAGCCTATCCGCGCATTCGCATCCGGATTCTGGACATCGGCGCCAACGAGGGCCTGGAAGCGGTCGCCCGCGGAGAAGTTGATTTCGGCATCAACTTCATTGGCGCTTCGCATGCCGAGATTGAATTCGAGAAACTGGTCGAGGATCCCTTCGTTCTGGCCTGCCGCCACGACCATCCACTGGCGTCGCGCAAACAGGTGAGTTGGTCGGAGATTGCGCCGCACCGGGTCATCACCGTCGGTCGCAACAGCGGCAATCGCGCGTTGATCGATAATGCGCTGGCACGACACGGCCTGCAGCTGAACTGGTCCTATGAAGTCGCTCACCTCTCCGGTTCGCTCGGCCTCGTCGAAGCCGGACTTGGCATCGCCGTGCTGCCGAGGCTGGCAACTCCCGCCGCCGATCATCCGATCATTCACACGGTTCGGTTGATCGAGCCGGAAGTGTCGCGGACGATCGGAATCGTGCGCAGGCACGGAGCAACGCTATCCCCTCATGCGAGCCAATTTCTCAAGATGCTGCTCGAGGCATGGCACTCTCCGTCGCGGACGAGCGGGCAAGTCAAGCCGCGGTCCCGATCCGCTGAACCAAGTTCGAAGACCCTCTTGACCGACCCGAAGGGGAAGCGCTGAAGGCTCGCGCGCGCAGCGGTGCTGGACCGCTGTCCCCAGAACTCCGGTTCAAGCGACGGGTGCTCTCGAAGCACTGCCGGCGGCCCGCGCGTGGCCCGCCGGCTGCATTGCCATCGGTACTCCTATTGCATCCATGCGCCCGCTGGTCTGTCGTAGGCGGCGGGCTGGTGTGCGAATTCGCGGAGGCCAGGCCCAGAACGCAAGAGGCGAATTGATCAGGGCGAATTGATGCGGCGATTGGATCGATGCGCACATTAAGCATCTCCTCTCGCCCGACACCCCACGACCTATGTCTGACAAGAAGCCGCTAGATCGGACTACCGCCATGCGCTAGTGTTTTATACGACCGGTTAAAAACACCGGCCGTTTGAGGGAGAAAAACGTGAAATCCAAGGTTATTGGCGCAGTATCACTGGCGGTCGCTGCGGCCGGGCTGTTTGCAGCCGCTGCACCCGCATTTGCGCAGCAGAAGACGATTACGGTCTGGTGGGGCAAGGGCTTCTACCGCTCCGAAGACGACGCGCTGCTCGAGACGATCAAGAAGTTCGAAGCCAAGACCGGCATCAAGGTCGAATTGTCGCAGTACGCGATCCAGGACATGATTCCGAAGACGGTGGCCGCACTCGATTCAGGCACCGTGCCCGATGTTGCCTATGCCGACACCTACGACGTGCAGGTGCAGGGCAAGTGGGCCTACGAAGGCAAGCTCGAGGACCTCTCCGACATCATGGAGCCGATCAAGGGTCGGTTCGTGCAGAACACGCTGGATGCGTCGATCCTCTACAACGACGTCACCAAGAAGAAGGCCTATTACGGCTTCCCGCTGAAGCAACAGAGCATGCATGTCCAGATCTGGAACGACATGCTGGAGAAGGCCGGCTTCAAGCAGAGCGACATCCCGACTGACTGGGAAGGCTATTGGACGTTCTGGTGCGACAAGGTGCAGCCGGGGATCCGCAAGGCGACGGGCCAGCGCATCTACGCCGTGGGCCAGCCGATGGGCGTGGAATCCACCGACGCCTTCCAGTCGTTCTACACCTTCATGGATGCCTATCACGTCAAGCTGGTCGACGACGACGGCAAGCTCACGGTCGACGATCCCAAGGTCCGCGAGAACCTGATCAAGGCGATGAAGGACTACACCGACACCTACATCAAGGGCTGCACCCCGCCGTCCTCGACGACCTGGAAGGATCCCGACAACAACGTCGCGTTCCACAACAAGACCATCGTGATGACCCACAACTTCACGATCTCGATCGCGGCGAAGTGGTTCGAGGACTCCCAGAACCAGACGCTCACGCCCGAGCAGCGCGAAGCCGGCAAGAAGGCCTATGGCGAGGACATCATCACCGCGTCCTTCCCGAAGGCTCCGGACGGTTCGACGATCCGCTACCGCTCGGACGTCAAGACCGGGCTGGTCTTCTCCGTGGCCAAGAACAAGGCCGAGGCCAAGCAGTTCATCGCCTTCCTGCTCCAGGAAGAGAACGTCCGCCCCTATATCGAGGGTGCGCTCGGCCGCTGGTTCCCGGTGACGAAGGAAAGCCAGGAGAGCCCGTTCTGGCAGGCCGACCGGCATCGCAAGGCGGTCTACGCGCAGTTCAAGGGCGGCACCGCCGCGTTCGACTTCACCAAGAACTGGAAGTTCACCATCCTGAACAACGAGAACGTCTGGGCCAAGGCGATGAACCGCGTGGTGAGCGAGAAGGTGCCGGTGGACAAGGCGGTCGACGAGCTGATCGCCCGCATCAAGGCGGTCGCGGGCTGATCCCGGACTGCAATAAGGTATATGCTAATACCGGTCGCGGCTCTCCGCGACCGGTTGCTTTCGATGGGTATGCGATATGGCGATCACACTTTCCGGCTCAGACACAATTCCGGCCCCTCCCCTGTCGGCGCGCCTGACCACGCAGCAGGTCTGGGGCATCTTGCTGCTTGTGCCCTATCTGCTCGTCTTCCTGGCCTTCGTCGTCTATCCCGTCGGCTACGGCCTGTGGCTGGCGCGCAATCCGGCGAACTATGTCGCGCTGTACAACGACCCGATCTTCGCGCGCGCCGCGGTCAACACGCTGATCTTCCTGGTCATCGGCATCAACGTGAAGATGCTGATCGCTCTGTTCCTGTCCGGCTTCTTCGCCCAGCAGCGCCCCTGGATCAAATGGCTGTCGGTGATCTTCATCCTGCCTTGGGCGGTGCCGTCGATCCCGACCATCCTGTCGGTCCGCTTCATGCTCAATCCCGAATGGGGCATGGTCAACCATTTCATCTTCTCCCTCACCGGCGATGACGGCCCGAACTGGCTGAACGATCCGACGGTCGCGCTGACCATGGCGATCGCCGTGCATATCTGGAAGTCGCTGCCGTTCTGGACGCTGATCCTGCTGACCGGGCGGCTCGCGATCCCGCAGGATCTGTACGAGGCGTCCGAGGTCGACGGCGCCAGTCCGTGGCAGAAATTCCGCTTCATTACCTGGCCGTCGATGCAGATGCTCTACGTCACCTGCACGCTGCTCTCGATGATCTGGACGCTCGGCGACTTCAACAGCGTCTATCTGCTCACCGGCGGCGGGCCGGCCGACCTCACGCATGTGCTGTCGACGCTCGGCATCCGCTATCTCCGGCTCGACCAGCTCTCGCTTGCGATGGCCTCCATCGTCTGCGCGATACCGTTCGTGCTGCCGCTAATGTACTTCATGATGAAACGGTTGTCGCGATGAAGCTTCCCACCCTCCGCGAAGTTGGCACCGAAGCCAAGCTCCTGCTGATCGGCATCCCGGTCTTCATCTGGACCATGATTCCGATCTACCACATGTTCCTGTTCGCGATCTCGCCAAAGGAGGACGCGTTCTCGGGCAAGCTGTGGCCGGATCATCCGACGCTGCACAACTTCCACATTGTGTTCTACCAGGAGCACTATTTCCTGCGCGACTTCTGGATCCAGTTCTGGAACTCGACTGTGATCGCACTGGCTGCCGGCGCGCTGACCTTGTTCATCGCGACCGCCGCCGCATTCTCGATCTCGCGGCTTAAGGTGCCGGGCGGCCGCTGGGTGATGAATCTCGCGCTGTTCACCTACTTCATCCCGGCGGCGTTCCTCGCCGTGCCGATGTACCGCACCATGGGCAATTACGGCCTGCTCAACAATCACTGGTCGCTGATCCTGGCCATGGTGACGATCGCCTCGCCTTACGCGATCTGGGTGCTGAAGCAGGCGTCCGACAAGCTGCCGGTCGAGCTCGACGAGGCCGCCGTGATGGACGGCGCGACCACGCTGCAGCTGTTCCGCCTGGTCTATGTGCCGCTGATGATGCCCTCGCTGGTCGCGATCGGTACCTATGCCGTGCTGCTGGCCTGGAACGAATATCTCTACGCGTTCCTGCTCTTGTCCAAGGACACCGACATCACGCTGCCGGTCGCGCTCGGCAACTTCCTCGCCGCCGACGACTCGCCGTGGGAGCTGTTGATGACCACCGGCTTCATCTACGCGCTGCCGCCGGCCGCGGTCTACTACGCCTTCAAGCGCTATATGGTGGGCGGGCTCACGGCAGGTGCGGTGAAGTCCTGACGCAACAGGACGGATCGGGACGCCACAAGCACGGCGCTTGAGCAGGCCAGCGGACAATTGCAAGTTGTCTGCGCCTGCTCTAACCTGCGGCCCGCAAAGCCAGCGGGGCGCTCATGCGCAGCAACGACGCACTCCATCTCGGCCTGATGCTCGGCGCGCTCGGAGCCGCCTATCTGGTGCCGTTCGAGCTGTTGCTGCTGGCCTATGTCGTGCTCGGCCCGGCGCACTATTTCACCGAGATCTCATGGCTGCACGATCGCAGCTACTATCTGCCTCACCGTGGGATCGCGGCCGCGCTCGCAATCATCGCGGTGGTCGCGGCCCTGATCGACAACGCGTCGTGGTTCGGCTTCGCGATGTGGGGCGCGCTGATCGTCTGCGCCATGCTGGCGGCGACCACTTCGGCGATCGAGAGCATGCTGCTGTTCATGGTGGCAATAGCCCTGTCCGCGATCATGTATTCGAGCGGGTCGTCGCTCGCCGTCATCGGCGTTCTGATCCCGACCCTGATCCACGTTTCGCTGTTCACGCTGATCTTCATGGTGCTCGGTGCCTACCGGTCCGGCAGCCGGATACAGGCCGCGCTGGTCGCCGTCTACCTCGTCGCAATCGCCACGATTTTGCTGCTGCCGCCAACTGCCGAAATCCGGATCGCGAGCTTTGCCCGTGTGGGACAGGATTATTTCGGCAATGTCGGCCCGGCCTTGAGCCGGTTGTTCGGTGTGCCTGGCCTGGTGCTCGACACCAGGCTGACGAGCCTGCTCGCCTTCGTCTACACTTACCACTACCTCAACTGGTTCATCAAAGCCGATGTGATCCGCTGGACGGCGGTGCCGAAGGCCCGGCTGGCGGCGATGGCCGCCGCCAGCGCCGTCTCCACCGCGCTGTACTTCTACGACTACGCGTTCGGCTTCACCTTCCTGCTGGCGCTGAGCCTGATCCACATCTTGCTGGAGTTTCCACTCGACAGCCTTGCGCTCCGGCAGCTCGGATCTGCTGTCCAGGGCGCAGTGCGCGCGCGGTACGCCGGGCCCGCCGCAGCCTCTGCGACGCGCTCGCGTTTGACAGGGACACGAACCTCGAAACGGGCCCCCCGGTCGCGCTGATCATCCCGCCGCGCGCTTGCGTCGATACGCGACCAGCAGCGCGATCGCCGAGCCGATGAAATAGCCGGCGGTCGCGCCGGAGATGGCGCGGCCGACGATGATCGCGAGCACGCGGTCGCTGGCGTCGATCGCCGAGATCACGGCGACCGCATATTGCAGGAAGAACACGACGAGGTTGCGGATCAGGGCAAACCCGCCGCCTGGGCGGATGATTTGTCCGGTGGTGTGGTCGACATCGAACGGACGCGGCGTCAGCACGCCGAGCGGCAACAACACCAGCGCCGCCGCGGTCCAAGCGACCAGCGGCCATGCGCTGTCCTGATGCCCGAAGCCGATCCGTGACATTCCCCAGACGATGAACACGACCGGAACGATCAAGGCGCGCCAGATTGGCATCGCGTGCGGCTGCATCGCCTTGATGCCTTGCCACACCAGATAGGCAAACAACGCGAAGACCCAGGGCGGCGTGTGGATCAGGATCTGGTAGGCCATCGTCATGATCGCCTCCCGCTCACAGCGGCGCCGCGCTCTCGCCCCGCGAGCTCGATAATTTGGAGGCGAGCGAGGCGATGACGATGACCACCGCGATCAACGCGATCACCAGCGTGCAGATCGCGTTGATCTCGGGCTTCACGCCAAGCCTGACCTCGGAATAGATCCGGATCGGCAAGGTCGCCGAGCCAGGACCGGTGGTGAAGCTCGCGATCACGAGATCGTCCAGCGATAGCGTGAAGGCCAGCATCCAGCCCGCGACGATCGCGGGCGCGATCAGCGGCAGCGTCACGGACAGGAAGGCGCGGACCGGATTGCAGCCGAGGTCCATCGCCGCTTCCTCGAGCGAACGATCGAGCGAGCCGAGGCGGGACTGCACGACCACCGCGACAAAGCACATCGTCAGCGTGGTGTGCGCGATCGTCACGGTCCAGAAGCCGCGCTCGGCGTTCAGCGCGACGAACAACAGCAGTAGCGACAATCCGGCAATCACCTCCGGCATCACCAACGGCGCATAGAGCATGCCGGAGAACAGGGTGCGGCCGTGAAACTGCTCACCGCGCGACAGCGCCACCGCGGCGAGCGTGCCGAGCAGGGTCGCAATGGTCGCCGAGGAGACCGCGACCCGCAGACTCATCCAGGCCGCCTCGATCATCGCGCGGTCGCCAAAGAACTCGTGATACCAGCGCAGCGACCAGCCGCCCCACACCGTCACCAGCCGCGAGGCGTTGAAGGAATAGATGACGAGGATGAGGATCGGCAGATAGAGGAACGCCAGCCCCAGTGCGAGCGAGGCGACGTTGAAGCGGGACAGGCGGGAGACCTTGCGCATCGTCTCACCGCCCCTGTTCCAGCTGCCGCTTCTGAAGCCGTTCGTACAGCAGCAGCGGCACCAGCAGCACCACCAGCAGCACGATGGCCGCAGCGGAGGCGACCGGCCAGTCCTTGTTGGTGAAGAATTCGAGCCACAGCGTCTGGCCGATCATCAGCGAATTGGAGCCGGCCAAGAGGTCCGGAATGACGAATTCGCCGACGATGGGGATGAAGCACAGCAGCACACCGGCGCCGACGCCGGGGAGCGACAGCGGGAAGGTGACGAGCCAGAACACCTGCCAGGGCGGCGCGCCGAGATCGGAGGCGGCCTCCTCCAGTACCGGCTCCATTTTCGCGAGCGTGGCGTAGAGCGGCAGGATCATGAACGGCAGGTAGGAATAGACGATGCCGATATACATCGCGCTGTCGGTGGAGAGCCACACCACCGGCTGACTGACCAGATGCAGCGCCAGCAGGATCTGGTTGAGCAGGCCGTCGTGCTGGAGGATGTTGATCCAGGCATAGATGCGGATCAGGAACGAGGTCCAGAACGGCACGATCACCAGCACCATCGCCACCGCCTGCCAGCGCGTCGGCAGCCGCGCCATGCCGTAGGCGACGGGATAGCCGATCAGGAGCAACAGCGCGGTCGCGGTGACGGCGACGGTAAGGCTACGCACATAGGCGAACACGTAGATATCGTCGGATACGAGCAGCCTGAAATTGTCGACTGACAGCGCGGCAAAGGCGGCCTTCAGCGCCCCCCATCCCGCCGTCAGGTCGAACACCGGCTCGTAAGGCGGCTGCGCGATCGCCGTCTGCGACAGGCTGATCTTGAGCACAAAGCCGAACGGCACCAGGAAGAACAGCAACATCCAGACATAGGGTGCGATCGCGGCAAAGCGCGCCGGTCGCGCGAAGATGCGACGCGCGCTCATGACGGCAGCACCACGCAATCGTCGGGCGTGAACCAGGCGACGACATGCTGGTCCAGGCTGTAGGCGTCGACGTCGAGGCGCGCGCTGTTGGCGACGGACGCCTGTATCATCCCGCCTGTGTCGAGCTTCACCTTGTAGGTGGTGGTGCCGCCGAGATAGCAGATGTCCGCGACCACGCCGTCGAGCCGGTTGATCGCAGTTTCATGACCGGCCTCGCTCACGGGACCGCGGCGCGACAGCTTGACCTTTTCAGGGCGGATCGCGACCGAGAATTTTCCGGCGCCGACCGGTTCACGCGGCTCGGCCACCACCAGCGCACCCGCATCACGCGTGCCAATGACCAGACGATGACCGTCGCGTAATTTGGACTCGCCGTCGAACAGATTGATGTCGCCGACGAACTCCGCGATCCAGCGCGAGCGCGGCGCCTCATAGAGCTCGCGGGGGCTCGCGACCTGCGCGAGCTTGCCGTCCCTCATCACGCCGATCCGGCTCGCCATCGTCATCGCCTCTTCCTGATCGTGGGTGACGATGATGAAGGTCATGCCGAGCCGGCGCTGAAGCTCCATCAGCTCGCCCTGGGTGCTTTCGCGCAGCTTCTTGTCCAGCGCTGCGAGCGGCTCATCGAGCAGAAGGAGCTGCGGGCGCCGCGCCAATGCGCGCGCCAACGCAACGCGCTGGCGCTGGCCGCCGGAGAGCTGGTCTGGCTTGCGCTTCTCCAGCCCTTCGAGCTTCACAAGCGCAACCATCTCCGCCACACGCGTGGCGATGTCGGCGCGCACCATGCCGGCGCGCTTCAGGCCGAAGGCGATGTTGTCGCGCACCGACAGATGCGGAAACAGCGCGTAGTTCTGGAACATCATGTTGATCGGCCGCTCATGCGGCAGCGCCTGCGCGATATCCTTGCCGCCGAGCAGGATGCGCCCCTCGTCCGGTGCCTCGAAGCCCGCGAGCATGCGCAGCAGCGTGGTCTTGCCGCAGCCGCTCGGGCCAAGCAGCGCAAAGAACTCGCCGGCCTTGATGTCTAGCGAGACGCCGCCCACGGCCCGGAACGTCCCGAATGTCTTGGCGACGCCCTCGATGCGCAGCAGCGGCTCGCTGGCCGCGGACTGCGTCTCTCCAACCGCATCCGCAGCAGCGTCTGTTCTGGGCAACTCGTCAGTCATGGTCCCTGCCAACCCCAATCCCGCCGCACGCTAGCGGCCGATCGTCCCTAGCTCAACCGGTTAGAGGCGGTTCGTTCACATCCCATTCGCCATGAACACCGCCATCGCATCACGCTCCGCCGCAGGCATCGTCAGGCCGAGCTTGGAGCGGCGCCAGAGGATGTCCTCGGGAAAACGCGCCCATTCGTGGGTCATGAGATAGCGCACCTCGGCACCGGTCAGTTCGGGACCAAAGGCCGGGCCGAGTTCGCCGCGGGTTTTCGCCTCGCCGAGCACCGCCGGCAGCCGCGAACCATAGGCCGCAACCAGCCGTTGGGCCTGCGGCTCCGACAGAAAGCGCCAGCGGTCCCGCGCAAGATCGACCTCGGTATCGAAACGATCCCAGGCGAAATCTCCGCCCGGTAGCGCCGCGCCTGCGGTCCAGGGCGGCGACATCGGATAGAACGGCGTCAGCTTCGACACTGCCCGCTCCGCGCGCAGGCGCGAGGTGGTGACGTCACCGCCGAACATCGTGATCAGCGGCGCCTTGCGCCGCCGCGCGTGGAACAGCGTCGTGCCGTCGCGTCGGCGCGCGGACGCCAGCGTCAGGTTGACGCCCGAGACCGCACGCACCACGTCGGTCGGCGCGACACGCTCGCGGAAATAGCGACTGGCCGCTTCGCAGAGATAGCTGACGTCGGCCCCCCGCATCGCGACGATCGCGGGATCGCCGGTGAAATCGTGCGTGACTGTGCCGATCAGCGTAAAGTCTCGCTCGAGGGGGCTCGCGAAGATCAGCCGGCCATCGTTGTTCTGGAAGACGTAGACGTTATCGGAATAGAACAGCCGCGGGACGATGATCTGGCTCATCTGCATCGCCACCATGGCGGGTTGCGGCTGCCGCAGCACGGTCTCCGCGACCATCGAGGTCCAGCCGCCGGTGGCGTTGGCCAGCGCCCGAGCCGTGATCGTGCGGCGATCGCCGCGGTCGACCACCGCGAGCCGCCATGTATCGGTTCGATCGGCACGCACGCAGCGCGCTCCAGTCCGAATCACGGCGCCGCGCTCCGCCGCATCCAGTGCCGTGAGCACCACCAGTCGGGAATCGTCGACGACGCAGTCCGAATATTCGAAGGCCGTGCCGAACGGTCGTTTCAGCGCGTTGCCGACCGGATGATGCGTGATGTCGAGGGTGGTCGCTCCCGGCAGGCTACTCCGGCTGGTGAGGCTGTCGTAGAGGAACAGGCCAACGCGCAGCAGCCATGGCGGCCGCTCGTCGGAATGCGCCGGGATCACGAAGCGCATCGGCCGGACCAGATGCGGCGCGATCCGGAGCCAGGTCCGGCGCTCGGCGAGCGCCCGGCGCACCCGTCGGAAGCCACGCCGTTCCAGGACCGACAGATCGCCGTGGATCAGCCGCGGCGTCGCTGACGACGCTGCGCCGCCCAGATCGCCCTGCTCCAACAGGATGACCCGCAGGCCGCGGCCGGCCGCATCGCGCGCGAGGCTGACACCGTTCAGGCCGCCGCCGATGATCGCAAGATCGTAATCCGCCATGAAGCCGTCGAATGGGAGCGAAACGCTCGCCATCTCTAGAGCCATTTCCGTTCCGATGAAATCGGAACGGGGCTCTAGATTCCAGTTTGGCGCGTTTTCTTGACGCGAGCCGGCATCCACTTCGCTCGAAAACGCTCTAGCCCGTCTTGAGCGCAAGCTCCATGACTTCGGCGCGGCCGACGAGGCCGGCATATTTCCCGATCGGCAGGGGCTTGCCGAGCAGATAGCCCTGCACGCCGTCACAGCCTTCCTCGGCGAGGAAGGCGAGTTGTTCGAGCGTCTCGACGCCCTCGGCGACGATCGACATTTCGAGGCCATGCCCGAGATCGATCACCGCGCGCACGATCGCCGCCGATTGCGGGTTGCGGCCGAGATTGATGATGAAGGCGCGGTCGATCTTGATCTTGTCGAACGGGAATGCCTGGAGATAGCTGAGCGAGGAATAACCGCTGCCGAAATCGTCCATGGAGATGCGCACGCCGAGCGCCTTGAGCCGGCGCAGCAGCGCAAGACCGCGATCGAAGTCCTCGATCAGCACGCCCTCGGTGATCTCGAGCTCGAGTCGGCCTGGTGGGAGACCCGTCTCGATCAGGATGGAATGGACGAGCCCGACCACGTCGCCGTGCATGAACTGCGCCGGCGACAGATTGACCGCGACCTGAAGCGGCTTCGGCCAGGACGCCGCCTCGCGGCAGGCCTCGCGCAGGATCCACTCGCCCATCTCGACGATCAGGCCGCTTTCCTCCGCGATCGGGATGAATTCGGCCGGGGAGACCTGGCCGCGCACGGGATGCTGCCAGCGCGCCAGCGCCTCGAAGCCGATGATTTCGCTCTCGGCAACGCTGTGGCCCGCGGCTCCCTGCGGCTGGAAGGCGAGCGAGAGCTCGCCGTTCTTGATCGCCATCGAGAGGTCCTGATGCAGCACGCGGCGATCGCGGATCTGCTGGTCCATCTCCGGCTGGAAGAGGCTGATCGTGCCGCGCGATTTCTGCTTGGCGCGGAACAAGGCCGCGCCAGCATTGGCGAGCAGCGAGGCGCCATCGGCGCCGTTGTGCGGGAAGATCGACATGCCGGTGGTGACACCGGCGCGGACCGGGCGGCCGTCGATCTGGAATTCCTCGGCGACGGCATCACCGATCTGCTGCGCCAGCGCGAGACCTGTCTCAGGCTGTTTGCCATCGATTATCAGGCCGAACTCGTCGCCCGACAGGCGCGCCACCACGCCGCCGCGCGCGGAGTCCTGGAGCCGCTGGGCCACCTCGACCAGAAGCTTGTCGCCGAGCGCGTGGCCGAAGACGTCGTTGACCTCCTTGAGGCCGTCGAGATCGACGCACAGAACCGCGAACTCCTCGCCGGTGCCCTCGCAGGCCTCGATCATCTGGGTCAACGCCTGCAGGAACGCGGCACGGTTCGGCAAATCGGTGAGGCCGTCGTGATAGGCCATGTGCGCCATGCGCGACTCGGTCTGCCGGCGATCGGTGACGTCCTCGTGGGTCTTGATCAGATATTGCGGCTCGCCGGCGTCGTTCAGCACGGTGGCGCGGCGGGTGAGGAACAGCCGGAGCCCGTCCTTGGTGGAGATCGGGTGCTCTTCGGTGATCATCCCACGCTTCTTGATCGCGGCTTCGTCGCGCGCGATGATCAGCTTGGCTTCCTTGGGATTGAAGATATCGGACGCGGTCAGGCCCGTGGCTTCCTCGCGCCTGCGGTTGAGGATCGTCTCCGCGCTGCGGTTGGCGAGTAGATAGCGGCCGTCCTTGACCTGCTCGACGATCAGGGCCACCGGGATATTGTCGACCACGAGCTCCAGGAACTTCTTCGTGCTCTCCAGCTCCTTCGACAGCGAGCGGCGGTCGGTGATGTCCTCGAACACGAGCATCAGGAATTCGGGCTTGTTGCTCTCGTCGCGGACCACGATCCGGATCGAGGCAACCATGCGTCGCTCACCGGCGCGGTCGACCTCGAATTCGTTGCGAAACTGGCCGTCCGGCGCATTGAGTGCCGCGCAGTCGGTCGCCTCGATGGTGGCCGCCGAGACCGGCGCAAACAGCTCGCGCGCGTTCTTGCCGACGACATGGTCGCGCGAGAATCCCCAGAAGCGCTCATAGGCGCTGTTGGCGAAGATGTAGCGGCCATCCTCGATGTTCTTCGCGGCCACGCAGGCCGGCACGTTGTCCAGCACCGTTTCCAGGAACTGCTTAGTGGAGGCGAGCTGCCGCGACAGTCTGCGCTGCTCGCTGACGTCCAGATGCGTCGCCACCGAGCCGCCGTTGGGCAGCACGAAATATTTCACCAGGATGGCCCGCCCGTCCGGCAGTTCGGTTATCAAACCGTTGGTGCTTGCCGCCTTCTCGTAGAACTCGTCGTCGGAGGCGCCGCCGAGCACCCCGCGCTTGCGTCGCAGCTCAAGGAGTTCGTAGCCGTTCATGTCGGCCCAGAGATCCGACCGCGCCAGGCCGTAAATCTCGATATAGCGGTCGTTGCAGAAGATGACGCGCCGCTGCGCATCCGTCATCACCACGCCCTGGTTGAGATTGTTCATCGCGGAGGAGACGAAGGCATTGCGCCGCAACTGCAGACGCCTGGTCCGGCGCAGCGAGGAATGGATCCACAGCGCGATCGCGGCGAGGAACGAGCAGATGACGACGCCTGCGATCAGGGCTTCCCAGATCACGTTAGGATTGAGCTCGCCGAGATAGCTCGGAGGCGCGAAGCTGTCGGAGAGGGCAAAGGCGCGCGCAGGCGCGACCGCTGCAGCCAGGCACACGACGGCCTGCACCGCAATCGGAAGCGCGCTGCCCACGTGCCAGTTCTTCTCAGCCATCAGCCACCCGCGATTTCAACGTCGGATTGTCTGGCCTCGCGGGTTTGGATCGGGTAAACGCCTGTACGTGCAACGGAAAAATGTGACGTCAAATACGGCAATTGCCCTGACATGATAAATGCTTCCTTAACGGAAAACACCCCCGCGCCGCCGTTCCCAGGCTTGCGGCCACCGTCGCTTCGAGCGGACGTCCTGCACAACCATGGATAGGGTCGACTGCGTCGTCATCGGAGCCGGCGTGGTCGGGCTCGCGGTGGCTCGAAAGCTGGCGCAAGCCGGGCGCGAGGTGATCGTGCTGGAGGAAGCCGAGGCCATCGGCACCATCACCTCCTCGCGCAACAGCGAGGTGATCCATGCCGGCATCTACTATCGCGCCGGAAGCTGGATGGCGCGCATGTGCGTCGACGGCAAGCACGCGCTCTACCGTTACTGTTCCGAGCGCGGCATCCCGCACAGGAATTGCGGCAAGCTGATCGTCGCGACCACCCCGAAAGAGACCGAGAAGCTGCAATCGATCAAGGCGCATGCCGAAGCCAACGGCGTGCTCGACATGCAGCTACTCACAGGCGAAGCGGCATGCGCGCTGGAGCCTGCGCTCGCTAGCGACGCCGCGCTGCTGTCGCCGTCGACCGGCATCATCGACAGCCACGCCTACATGCTCTCGCTGCGCGGTGAAGCCGAGGAAGCGGGCGCGGCCTTCGCGTTTCACACCCCGCTGATCCGTGCCAAGGCGACCGCCGGCGTCATCGAGATCGAGGCGGGCGGCGAAGCGCCGATGACGCTGCAATGCAGCCTCCTCGTCAACGCCGCCGGGCTCTCGGCGACCACGGTGGCGCGCAACATCGACGGCATGCCGCTGGACCGGATTCCGCCGGCTTACCTCGCTAAGGGAAACTACTTCAGCTGCAACGCCAGGGCGCCGTTCTCGCGCCTGATCTATCCGGTGCCCGAACCTGGCGGGCTAGGGGTGCATCTGACGCTGGACATGGCAGGGCAGGCACGTTTCGGCCCCGACGTCGAGTGGATCGAGACGATCGATTACGAGGTCGACCCGTCACGCGCCGAGCGCTTCTACCCGGCGATCCGCAAATACTGGCCGACGCTGCCTGACGGCGCGCTCATGCCGAGCTATTCGGGCATCCGCCCGAAGATTGTGCCGCCGGCGGTGGCCACGCAGGATTTCTTGATGCAGGGCCCGCGCGATCACGGCGTCGAAGGCCTGATCAATCTGTTCGGCATCGAGTCACCCGGATTGACTTCATCGCTCGCGATCGCGGATCACGTCGCCGAGCTCGCAAACACCTAGAGCGTTTTCAAGCGAAGCGGATACCGGTTCGCGTAAAGAAAACGCGTCCAGACAAGAACCTAGAGCCGCGCAAATCCTTGCACGGCAAATCCTTGCTCGGTGCGCGCCTTGCAGCAGGGATGAGCGCAAAGGCTCTCATCCCTGCCTTAAGGGTGCGATCAACTCTACGCTGTTACGGGGGTTACTAGTGGAGCGTGTCGCCGTGCCTCAGACGCTCGATCTGGTCCTTGACCATCAACTTCCGGCGCTTCAACTCAACAATTTGCAGGTCGTCTGTTGAAAGGTGCACGAGAGCTTCGTGCAATTCGTTTTCGAGAGTTTTGTGCTTCCGTTCCAATTCAACCAGATGTGCCTGAATTGTCATTCGAAACCTCCTCGGTAGGGGTGAACCTTGGATTCGACCGGACGAGGAAGTGTACATCACCGATTCGTTCTGTCGATGGGTATCCGTCGTCGCAGTGTCATTTTTGAAATTCATATGTAACGAAGCGTGAGTAATGGAACCACGCGGGAAAAATCCGTGATATCAACACGCTCGCGCAACGCCGTGACGAGCCGCAGAAATATGTTGCGGGAGATCGGCACGCGACGGCCCGAGATCGCTTGCGATCACGGCGCGCAAGGACGATAATTTCCACAGGGCATCCACAGCCTTAATCTCACGCCTATCGGTTTTTCGGCCACCGCAGACATGACCAATGAAGATGCGCGCGAACTCGAATCCGAGCTCGCCCGGTTGCACCAGGAACACCGAGATCTCGATGCGGCGATCGATGCACTGCATCAGTCGCCCGCCCCCGACCTGTTGCGGTTACAGCGGCTGAAGAAACGCAAGCTGTTGTTGCGTGACCGTATCGCGTTCATCGAAGACCAGATCACGCCCGACATCATCGCCTGATCCACAGGGGAGAGCTTTACGGCGGCCCGCCGCCCGTGAATCCACTTGACTCGAAAGGAACAAAATAAGAACATTTGAGCACCAACGCCCCCAGGAAAACCGCCCAAGGAAAACGCAGATGTCGGCAACCGCCCTTCTCGACAACAGCCATTATGAACAAGCCTGCGATCAGGCGATCGCGATGTGCGACGGCAATCTGCGCAGCACCATCAAGGCGCTGATCATGGCCAATGAATATCTGGAGGCCGAACTGGAGGAATTGCAGGCGGCGATTTCCGCCGGCTGCATTCCGGAAACCTCGCGCAGCAAGATGCGGAGCAAGAGCAGCGCCGCCTGAGCTGTCAGCTATCGGAGCCGACCATGTCCGATGTCACCTATTACGTTGCACTACCCTTCCTGACCGACGAGGACGGATCGCCGGTCGCAGGTGCGGCCGAGGAATGCCAGAGCTCGGCGGCCGCGTTACGGCGCGCCGAGATGATGTCGCACGGCACCGGCCACACCGGCGCGGTTGCGTTCAGCCGCAGCGGCGATCCCATGACCGGCGAATTCGGTGACGCCAAACTGCTCCGCAGCTTCGGCAACGTACCGGAAGACCTCGGCACGCTTTAAAATCAGCTGCTGACGAGCCTGATGCGCGGCTCGTGCCGCCGGTGCGCCTTGCGCACATACATGGCAGCATCGGCCTCCTCCAGGGCGCGCGAGGCGTCGGACTGCACCCCAAGCAGGGCAACCCCGGCGGAGGCGCCCGCACTCACGTGCTGGCCGCGAAAGACAAAGGACAATTCGTCGATGGCCTGCTCGAAGGCCGCGGCCTTCGCCTTGGCGTCGGTCTCGCTGAGATTCCAGAGCAGCAGCGCGAACTCGTCGCCGCCGAGCCGGCCGACCACGTCCGAGGCGCGGATCTGCCGCGTCAGCGTGGTGGCAATCGCCTTCAGCACCTCGTCGCCGGCCGCATGGCCGAAGGAATCGTTGATCGGCTTCAGCCGATCGACGTCGAGCACGATCAGCGCGCCGCTGGCGCGGTAGCGCTTCATGTAGGCGACGGCGCGTGCGAGTTCGCGTTCGAAGCCGCGTCGGTTCGGAATTTCGAGCAGGAAGTCGGTGTCGGCCGCCGCCTCGAGCTCCGCGACCCGCCGCAGCGCCGCCTTGAGCTTGCTCCGGAGGTCGCGGATGGCCGCTTTGATGGCCGGCTTGATGGCCGCCTTGGCGCCGTCATCGGCAGACGCTGCGCGCCGCGACGATCCGGTCGGACGCCGCGCCGGACGCTTAGCCGGACGCTTAGCCGGACGCTTGAGAGCAGCTTTGGAGCGGCCGGCGCTGGTCTTCGGGCCCTTTTTGGCCTTCGCAGCGCTCGCCCTTTTCGGTTTCTTCATGGGCATCCTGCTCAATGAAGGCTTGCGGGGATTCACCAAGACAGGATAGTGCATTCCCTTCTCCTTGCCACCGCCTTGCGAGCCACCGGCCGGAACCGTTAATCTGGCCTATCTTTCTGTTTTTCGAGCACAATTGACCTCATGACCGCGCCGATCGCCATCATCATGGGAAGCCAGTCGGACTGGGACACGATGCGGCATGCCGCCGACACGCTTGCAGCGCTCGGCGTTGCCGCCGACACCCGCATTGTTTCGGCACACCGCACCCCCGACCGGCTGTTTACGTTCGCCAAAGGTGCCAAGACGGCCGGTTACAAGGTCATCATCGCCGGCGCGGGTGGCGCTGCGCACCTGCCCGGCATGGCGGCGGCGCTGACGGAACTGCCCGTGTTCGGGGTCCCCGTCGAATCCAGGACGCTCAAAGGCATCGATTCGCTCTACTCGATCGTCCAGATGCCCGCAGGCATTCCGGTCGGCACCCTCGCCATCGGCAAGGCCGGCGCCATCAATGCGGCGCTGCTGGCGGCCGCCGTGCTGGCCTTGTCCGACCCGGCATTGTCCGACCGCCTCGCTGCCTGGCGCAAGGCGCAGACCGAGACCGTTGCCGAGCGCCCGGAGGACAAGGTGTGACTGACGCAAAGCAGGTGAAGCTGAAGCCCGGCGACACCATTGGCATCCTCGGCGGCGGACAATTGGGGCGGATGCTGGCCATGGCGGCGGCACGGCTCGGCCTGCGCTGCCAGGTGTTCTCGCCCGATCCGGACTCACCGGCCTTCGACGTCGTCCTGAATGCGACCTGCGCCGAATATGCCGATGTCGAAGCGCTCGAGCTGTTCGCCAACGACGTCGACGTCATCACCTACGAATTCGAGAACGTGCCGTCCGCGGCCGCGATGGTGCTGGATGCACGCCGCCCGGTGCTGCCCAACCGCAAGATCCTCGAGACCACCCAGGACCGGCTCGCCGAGAAGGATTTTGTCACAAAGCTCGGCATCGGCACGGCCGCTTACGCCGACGTCACCTCGGTCGCTTCTTTGCGCGAGGCCAACGTCAGGATCGGCCTACCGGCCGTGCTGAAGACCCGCCGCTTCGGCTATGACGGCAAGGGCCAGGCCATCATCCGCGAGGGCGACGACATTGCGAAGGTGTGGACCAGTCTCGCCACCAAATCGGCGATCCTGGAAGCCTTCGTGCCGTACGAGCGTGAGATTTCCGTGATCGCCGCCCGCTCGGCCACAGGCCAGGTCGAGTGCTTCGACGTCACCGAAAACGAGCACCGCGACCACATCCTGAAGATCTCCCGTGCGCCCGCCCGGATCCCGGACGTGCTCGCCGAGGAAGCGCGCAACATCGCCGGCAAGATCGCTGGCGCGCTCGATTATGTCGGCGTGCTTGCCGTCGAGATGTTCGTGCTCGCCAACGGCACCGGACCCAAGGTGCTGGTCAACGAGATCGCTCCGCGCGTGCACAATTCCGGACACTGGACGCTCGACGGTGCGTCCGTCTCGCAGTTCGAGCAGCACATCCGCGCCATTGCCGGCTGGCCTCTCGGCAAGCCCGTGCGCCACGGCGAAATCGTCACTATGACCAATCTGATCGGCGACGAGATCAATGAGTATGACAAGTGGCTGAGCGTCCCGGGGGCAACCGTGCACATCTACGGCAAGGGTACGCCGCGCCCCGGTCGCAAGATGGGCCATGTCACCGAAGTCAGGCCGACGAAGGTCAAGTGACGGGACCGCAGCAAATGCTGCGATCCCGCTTTGCGACTAGAGCCGCTCGAAAACGCTCTAGGCCGTCTTCGCGCCCGCGACGACGCCAGAGGGCTCTTCGCTGAGCCAACGATAGATCACCCCGCCGAGCGCGCCGCCGATCAGCGGCGCGACCCAGAACAGCCAGAGCTGCGACAGCGCCCATCCGCCGACGAACAGCGCGGGACCCGTGCTGCGCGCCGGGTTCACCGAGGTGTTGGTGACGGGGATGCTGACGAGATGGATCATCACCAGCGCGAGCCCGATCGCCAGCGGTGCAAAGCCCGCGGGCGCGCGGCCGTGGGTGGCGCCCATGATGATGAACAGGAACATCATGGTCATTACCACCTCGGTGAGGAAGCACACGATCATGCTGTACTGGCCGGGAGAATGGGCGTCGTAACCGTTGGACGCGAAGCCTTTGCTGACGTCGAAGCCGGGAGCTCCGCTTGCGATGACGTAGAGAAGCCACGCGGCCACGATCGCGCCGGCCACCTGCGCGATCACATAAGGCAGGATCTGTCCGGCCGGAAAACGTCCGCCGGCAGCAAGACCGACGGTGACCGCCGGATTGAGATGGCAGCCTGAGATGTGGCCGATCGCATAGGCCATGGTGACCACGCTCAGCCCGAATGCGAGGGAGACGCCGACCAGACCGATGCCGACCTGCGGAAAGCCGGCTGCGATCACCGCACTTCCGCAACCTGCGAATGTGAGCCAAAAGGTGCCGATAGCCTCGGCCGCGTATTTCTTCATATCCATGTGTGTCGTCCCCTGCTTTCAAAGATTCCGGAACAAAGCTCCGGAAACGGCCCCACCCTTGGCGTCAAATCTCCCAAATCAGGGCCGCACAGAGGTATTTTGCCTCATTTAATGGCTGAACTTGGCCCGAAAACCCGCTTGGCCGGTGGACATCCCAGGCTTTGTCTGATACATCCGCGCCCTCAAGGTTAAGGGCTTGTGCGTTTCGCCATCCCCTTTGACTTACCAGAATTCAAATCCGATCCACTGAAGAGGATGCCGCGTGCAGGTTCTCGTTCGCGATAACAATGTCGACCAAGCCCTCAAGGCGCTGAAGAAGAAGATGCAGCGCGAGGGTATTTTCCGCGAGATGAAGCTCCGCGGTCACTACGAAAAGCCCTCCGAGAAGAAGGCCCGCGAAAAGGCCGAAGCCGTACGCCGTGCGCGCAAGCTCGCCCGCAAGAAGCTGCAGCGCGAAGGCCTGCTGCCGATGAAGCCGAAGCCGGTGTTCGGCGCTGGCCCCGGTGGTGATCGTGGCGGTCGTGGCGGCCCGGGTGCTGGTGCAGGCGCAAGTGCTGGTCCGCGCGGACCGCGCTGATTTACCGGACTTGAATAGACTTCAGTTTTCGATGACGCGGGCCCCTGGCCCGCGTTATTGTTTTGTGAGCGGTGCCTTTCTGGGATGGGGCACTACCGATGCGGCACCAGCGCGAGCGAACCGTAGATGGCCTCCCCTTTCCCCAAGCGCGGCTTGGCGCGGTTACGCCAGATCTTGCAGCAGCCGTTTGCGCTGGCCTTGATGGGGATTTCGCTGTGCGGTTGCTCCTTCGACCTGGGATCGCTGATGCCGGAGAAGGACAAGCCGCAGGAGGCACCCAAGGCAGCCACGACCGCCGAGAACGTGGTCAGCGCCGGCAATGTCAGCGAAGCCCAAGCCCATACAGCAAAGGCCCAGGCCCTGGCAAAGTCCGGCGAGACGGCGGCTGCGCTCGATGAGTTCAACCACGCGGTCGGGCTCGATCCCTACAATGCGCAGGCGCTCTATGGTCGCGCCCTGATCTACCAGGGTAATAACAAGCACGACGTCGCGATCGCCGATTTCAGCGCCGCGAGCGGACTCAACCCGCAGAAGGTCGAGCCGCTGCTCGGCCGCGCCACCAGCTATCTCGCCCTCGGCAAGATCAAGGAGGCCGCGGCCGATCTGGATGAGGCTTCCGAGGCCGATCCACACAATGCCCAAGTCTGGACCATACGCGGACAAGCCTATGAACGGCTGGGCGACAGGACCAAGGCGGCGGCGTCCTACACCAAGGCGGTCTCGCTTCGTCCACGCGACGACGCCGCCCGCAGCGGCCTCGCCCGCGTCGGCGGCTGACGATTCTGGCGCAGCGCAGGCGCCGTCTTAATCCGGGGTGACGCTCTTCGGCAGAACGGAATGGAACATGGACTTGACGCCCGACAACATGTCGTCGGCGACATTGGTCTTCGGCCGCGGCATGGACGCGCCGGCATCGGCGCGCAGATCAAGCGGGGGCGCGATCATCGGGACCGGAATATCAGCCGGGGGCGTCAGCCGATTCGGGTTCTCGTTGCCGACCGAGGCCGTGTAGGGCGGGCTCGCCTGCGACGAGCCGCCATTGCCATAGGCCTCGGGTGCGGGTGTCGAGACCGTGATCGGCGGCGGCAACGGGCGCACCATGGACGGATCCACGGGGACGATACGCGGGGCCTCCGGGGTGCGGAGGGCTTCCCGCACCGCAGGCTCCTGGGTCTTCTCGGGCGACTTGCTGTCGGAAGACTTGGCCTCGGAAGACTTGGTCTCGGAAGACTTGGTCTCCACAGGCTTGGCCTCAGCAGCTTTGCCCTCAGGCGACTTGCGCAGGCGCTCGATCGCGGCGCGCACGAGATCGTTGGCGTCGGGGGTTGCGGCCGGCGCGGCAGCAGCCGGCGCCGAATTGGCCTCCACCACTGGGGCGGCGGGAGCGGGTGCAGCGACGGCCGGGGTGGACTTGGCGACCGCCTTCTCGCGCGCGGACGGTTTGCCGCGCGGAGCGGCCTCGGCCGGCGCCACGTCCGCAGTCGACTTCTCAGTGGTCTTGTCAGTGGTCTTGGGCTCAGCGCCCGGCTGATCGGCAGCCTTCTCGGCCGCCGGCTTGTCCGTCACGTTCTTCTCGGAGATGCCCTTGGCCTTGATGCCGGGCGCGGGGAGGTTGGCCACATCGGCGGGCTTGCCGTTCTTGCCAGCCTGGGCAGGCGCCATCACGGCCGCGGGCGCATCCGCCGCCGGCTTGGCGTTGATGTAATGATTAACGATGTACGCCCCGATGATCGTTGCGAGCACCGAGGGTAAGATATCCATCGAGATTTTAGCGAGGTATTTCAGCATTTCTCGGCCACTCCCCGCGCGATCAGATGCGGGAACTTTGGGGCATTGTAAGGGATCAACTGCGACGGATCGATGGCAAACGGTAACGCCAGCCTTATGGCTTCAGCTCGATCTCAAGGAACACGATCTCGGTTGAGGTTTCGTTAAGTACGTCGTGCTGGACGCCGGCCTTGCGAAAGTAAGATTTTCCGGCCGCAAGCTGTGCCTTGGACCGCTCGCCATTGGGTGCCACGATGGTCATTTCCCCCGCGACCACGGGAACAATGACGTAGTCCATGCCGTGGGTGTGATGCCCGGTGGCGCTGTTTGGAGCGAGCCGCCACTCGGTCACCCGAACCTGCTCATTGTCGACCTGAACTTCGGACTTGGCGGCAAGCATCGGAACTCTCCTGGGGCATCATCCGGAAAACCGGTTCAGGGCACGAAAACCATGAACACGTAGACGGCAAATACCACCATATGGACCAGCCCGAACAGGACATTGGTCCTGCCCGTCCCGAAGGTCAGCATGCTCAGGAAGAAGGTCAGGAGCAAAAGGACGCTGCCCTGGGCGCTGAGCCCGAGCTTGAGCTCCTTGTCGAGCGCATAGGTGGCGACACCGACGGCCGGGATGGTCAGCCCGATGGTGGCCAGCGACGAGCCGAGCGCGAGGTTGATGCTCTTCTGGAGGTCGTTCTTGCGGGCCGCCGAGACCGCTGCGACGCCTTCCGGCAGCAGGATCAGGAGCGCGACCAGAAGTCCGGCAAAGGCGGGCGGCGCACCGATCCTGGCCGCGACGGCGTCGACCACCAGCGAGAATTTCTTGGCCAGCAGCACGACCGCCAGCAGCGCAATCAGCAGCAGCGCGACGCTGAGCACCAGGGTCCGGCCCGACAGATGCGCCTCGCCGCTCGAGCCATCCGCCCGTTCGTGAACGAAGTAATCCTTGTGCAGCACGGTCTGGGTGTAGAGAAACACCCCATACAGCGCGAGCGTGACCACGTCGACGAAACCGAGTTGAACCGCCGAATAGACCGGGCCCGGCGTGGTCGTCGTGTAGTTGGGCATGATCAGGGTGATGGTCGCGAGCGCGAACAGCACGCTGAGATAGACGTTGGCGCCGGAGAGCTGAAAGCCCTGCTCGCGATAGCGCAGGCCGCCGATGAAGATGCAGAGCCCGACGAGGCCATTGCAGACGATCATGACCACGGCGAACACGGTGTCGCGCGCCAGTTCCGGGGCAGGCTTGTCGCCCAGCATGATCGTAGTGATCAGCGCCACCTCGATGATGGTCACCGAGAGCGTCAGCACCAGCGTGCCATAGGGTTCGCCGACCCGTTCGGCGATCACTTCGGCATGATGAACCGCGGCAAACACCGTGCCGAACAGGATGACGAGGAGCACGAGGGCGAAGACGAGCCCGCCGAACGACAGCGTGAACGCATATCCCGTCGCGCTGACGGCTGCAAACAACAGCACGGCCAGCGCCGGAAAGATCCAGGCCGACCGGGGCATCGGATTATGCGCGCTCATCCATCGGCTCCAATTGCTTCGCGCACGATCCGGAAAAGTGTGTCGCGGCTTTCCGAAAGGACCATGCTCAAACGAAAAACCCAAGGTGCGACGAAATTCATCGCACCCTGGGCGAGCAGTAGCAAATCGGCCAGCAGATTCAATGCCGGTACAGGATCGGCGCGACCGGCAGCAGCGTCAGCAGCAGGAACAGCGGGATCAGCACCGCGCCGGCGCGCACGAAATAGCCGAAGAAGCTCGGCATCTCGATGCCGTTCTCGCTGGCGATGCTGCTCACCATGAAGTTCGGCGCATTGCCTATATAGGTGAGCGCGCCCATGTAGACTGCGCCCATGGAGATGGAGGCGAGCGTGCCCGAGAGCTCGTGCATCAGCACCTGTGGGTCGCCGCCGGCGAGCTCGAAGAACAACAGATAGGTCGGCGCATTGTCGAGGAACGCCGACATCAGGCCGGTGAACCAGAAATAGGCAACCTCGCGCGGCGTGCCGTCGGGCGCCGTCACGGCCGACAACAGCCCGGCGAAGGCGCCGTGATGGCCGGCATCGAGCATGGCGATGACCGGGATGATCGCGACAAAAATGCCGGCGAACAGTTTTGCGACTTCGCGAATCGGCTCCCAGGTGAAGCCGTTGGCCTGCCTGTGCTCGTCCGGTGTCAACCACACCGACAGGGCCGCTATGGCCAGCAGCGCCGCGTTGCGGGCGATGTCTTCCAGGTCCATCCTGGTTCCGAGAATGTCGAAGGCGATGCCGGGCTTCCACATCGCCGAGGCCAGCAGGCTCGCGACGATGGCGGCGATCAGCACCAGGTTGACGAGGCCGCGGATGCGGACCGGCTTCGCGGCGCCGGCGTCGCCGAGCAAGGGTTCGCTGCGAAAGCGCCAGACGTCGATGGCGACGAAGATCGCGAGCAGCAGTCCGGCAACGATCGCCGTCTGTAGCCAAATGGTCCGCGTGGTCCAGAAGAAGTCGACGCCATGCAGGAAGCCGACGAACAGCGGGGGATCGCCGAGCGGGCTCAGCGCGCCGCCGACATTCGCGACCAGGATGATGAAGAAGATGACGACATGGGCGTTGTGGCGCCGCGGTCGGTTGGCGCGGATCAAAGGGCGGATCAGGATCATGGCCGCCCCCGTGGTGCCAACGACGCTCGCCATCAGCGTGCCGAGCGCGAGGATGCCGGCATTCGTTGCCGGCGTCGCCTTGATGTCGCCCGTGACGAGAACGCCCCCGGCCACGACATAGAGCGAGAACAGCAGCACGATGAAACCGAAATATTCGGCGAGCATGGCGTGAACGAGCGCCGCCAGCGTCGCCATGCTCCCGGCCAGGATGACGAGCGAGGCGAGTGCCAGCAGCGACCAGGCCGCGGCGATCTTGCCGTAATGATGGTGCCAAAATCGTGCGAACAGCAGCGGCCCGAGCGCGATCGACAGCAGGAGGCCGGCAAAGGGCAGCGCATAGGGCCAGCGCATCGCAGCGCCGTCGAGCCCGGTCGCCGCCCATGCGTGCTGTGGCAACAACACGACGAGGACCGCGGCGATGAACCCGCTCCCGCGTCGAACAACAAGCCGTCTAGGAACCAATGAAGCGCCTCGCCGTATCGATCGCACCGAAAGCATCGAGATTGTCGTGTCCGCCGCCCGCAAAGCCAACGAACTGCTTCGGTTCACGCGCGAGAGCGAACAGACGCTCTCCGAACACGATCGAAATGGCAAGGTCATTGGTGCCATGCATCACCAATAGCGGCACAGTGACGCGCGCGATGCGCTCGTCGGAATGAAATGGATCTCGCATCAGCAGGCGCACCGGAACGAACCAGAACGATGAAGCGGCAACGTCCACCGCCGATGTATAGGGAGCTTCCAGGATGAGTTTTCCAACACGACGCTCCGAGGCGATCGCGACCGCCGCGCCGGTCCCGAGCGAAAAGCCCCAGGCGACAATTCGTTCCGCCGCATAGCGCGCAGTGGTGAAGGCGTAGGCAGCCGCGGCATCGCGCAGCAGACCCTCCTCGCTCGGCGCCCCGCTCGAGCCGGCATAGCCGCGATAGGACAGCGCGACGAGGCCGGTACCGTCCGCCGTCATGGCCTTGAAGCGGCTGACGCGACCGGCGAGATAGTCGCCATTGCCCGGAAAATACAGGATCACGGGACGACCGTGCCTCGCCGGCAGGTGCCAGACGATGACCATCTCGCCATCGGAGGTGGTCAGGACGTGCTCTTCGGCCTCGGGGAGGCCTGCGGCGTCCGGCGTGATGCGACCGACGGGTGGGATCGGAAAAAGCATCTCGCGCTGCCTGACATACAGCACGAGGAGACCGGCGCAATAGACGGTCACGAGCAGGATGGCGATCCACTTGACGATGATCATGATGACGCGGCCCGGCCCCGGTTCAGGGCTTGCACCGGCTCCGCAGCAATTTCATGACATCGCCGGAACGTCGCGGCGGCCGCACGCCGCCTGGTGAGCAGTGTACCATGCGACGCGCTGCCCGCGCGTCGCTTCGGCAATGGCCCGTTCGCTTCCGCGCTACATCGCCTTGACGATGTTCTCGGTGACCTTCTTGGCGTCGCCGAGCAGCATCATGGTGTTGTCGCGATAGAACAGCGGATTGTCGATGCCGGCATAGCCCGAAGCGAGTGAGCGCTTGATGAACATCACGGTGCCGGCCTTCCAGACCTGAAGCACCGGCATGCCGTAGATCGGCGAGGTCTTGTCGTCTTCGGCCGCCGGGTTGGTGACGTCGTTGGCGCCGATCACGAAAGCGATGTCGGCCTGCGCGAATTCGGAGTTGATGTCCTCGAGCTCGAACACCTCGTCATAGGGCACGTTGGCTTCGGCAAGCAGCACGTTCATGTGGCCGGGCATGCGGCCGGCGACCGGGTGAATGGCGTATTTCACCTCGACGCCTTCCTTCTTCAGGATGTCGCCCATTTCGCGCAACGCATGCTGGGCCTGCGCCACCGCCATGCCGTAGCCGGGCACGATGATGACCTTCTGCGCGTTCTTCATGATGAAGGCCGCATCGTCGGCCGAGCCGAGCTTGGCCGGTTTCTGCTCACCGCCGCCACCTCCGGCCGCCGCGGTCTCGCCGCCGAAGCCGCCGAGGATGACCGAGATGAAGGAGCGGTTCATCGCGTGGCACATGATGTAGGACAGGATCGCGCCGCTTGATCCCACCAGCGCGCCGGTGATGATCAGCGCGGAATTGCCGAGGGTGAAGCCGATGCCGGCCGCGGCCCAGCCCGAGTACGAGTTCAGCATCGAAATCACGACCGGCATGTCGGCGCCGCCGATCGGGATGATCATGAGCACGCCGAGCGCCAGCGCGATGATGACGATCAGCCAGAAGTCGAGCGCGCTGCCCGACATCACCAGCCCGACGATGAAGACGACGAGCGCAATCGCGAGCGCGATGTTGATGAAGTGACGGAACGGCAGGATGATCGGCGCACCGCTCATCCGCGCGGACAGCTTCAGGAACGCGATCACCGAGCCGGTGAAGGTCAGGGCGCCGATGGCGACGCCGAGCGACATCTCGACCAGGCTCTGCGGATGGATGTTGCCGGGGCTGCCGATGTCGAAGGCCTCCGGCGCGTAGAACGCACCGGCGGCGACCAGCACCGCGGCCATGCCGACCAGCGAATGGAAAGCAGCGACCAGTTCCGGCATCGAGGTCATCGGCACGCGGCGGGCGATCACCGCGCCGACGCTGCCGCCGATCGCGATGCCAAGGATCACGAGGATCCAGGCGAGGCCGTCCGCCGGCGGATGGCTGGCCAACGTGGTGGCGACCGCGATCGCCATACCGATCATGCCAAAGAAATTGCCCTGCCGCGATGTGGCGGGGCTGGACAGCCCGCGCAGTGACAGGATGAACAGCACACCCGCCACGAGATACAGAACTGCAGCCAGATTGGCGTTCATCTCAGGTCCCCTTTGTCTTCGTCACCCCGAGGTGCACGCCGCTCACTTCACCTTCTTCTTGTACATCGCCAGCATGCGCTGGGTGACAAGGAAGCCGCCGAAGATATTCACGCAGGCGAAAATGAGCGCGATGAAGCCGAAGCCGCGCGCCCAGCCCGAGCCGCTCGAGATCATGCCGACGCCGACTGCGAGCAGCGCGCCGACCACGATCACCGAGGAGATCGCATTGGTCACGCTCATCAGCGGCGTATGCAGCGCCGGGGTCACCGACCACACCACGAAATAACCGACGAAGACGGCGAGAACGAAGATCGACAGCCGGAAGACGAAGGGATCGACGACTTGTGCAATATGCTCCATGACGGCTCTCCTTAAACCTTCGGCTGGAAGTTCGGATGGATGACGGCGCCGTCCCTGGTCAGCGCGGTGGCCTTGACCAGCTCGTCCTCCCAGTTCACCGCCAGCGATTTGGTGGTCTTGTCGACCATCGTTTCGATGAAGTTGAACAGATTGCGCGCGTAGAGGCTGGAGGCCGACGCCGCGACGCGGCCGGCGACGTTGGTGTAGCCGACGATCTTGATGCCATCGACCTCGGCGACCTCACCGGCCTTGACGCCTTCGACATTGCCGCCGCGCTCGACGGCGAGATCAACCAGCACCGACCCCGGCTTCATCGACTTGACCATGTCGGCCGAGACGAGCTTCGGCGCCGGCCGGCCCGGAATCAGCGCAGTGGTGATCACGATGTCCTGCTTCTTGATGTGCTCGGCGGTGAGCGCGGCCTGCTTGGCCTGGTACTCCTTGGACATTTCCTTGGCGTAGCCGCCGGCGGTCTGCGCGTTCTTGAACTCCTCGTCCTCGACGGCGAGGAATTTCGCACCGAGCGATTCGACCTGCTCCTTGGTCGCGGGCCGCACGTCGGTCGCGGTGACGATGGCGCCGAGACGGCGCGCGGTCGCGATCGCCTGGAGGCCGGCGACGCCGACGCCCATCACGAACACCTTGGCGGCAGGCACGGTGCCGGCCGCGGTCATCATCATCGGGAAGGCGCGGCCGAAGGCCTCGGCGCCCTCGATCACGGCGCGGTAGCCGGCAAGGTTGGCCTGCGAGGACAGCACATCCATCACCTGCGCGCGCGTGATGCGCGGCATCAATTCCATCGCGAAGGCGGAGACGCCGGCATCGGCTATCGTCTTCAGCGCGGCCTCGTTGCCGTAGGGGTCCATGATGGCGATGACGAGCGCGCCGCGCTTGTACTGCGCGAGCTCGGAGGCTTCAGGGCGCTTCACCTTGATGATGATGTCAGCGTCCTTCAGCGCGTCGGCGCTGACGGTGGCGCCCACGGCGGTGAATTCGGAGTCCGGCAGGCCCGACTTGAGGCCGGCCCCCGGCTCGACGGCGATCTCGGCGCCCAACGCCTTGAACTTCTTCACCGTATCCGGCGAAGCGGCGACCCGCGGCTCCGACGGATCGATTTCCTTGGCAACGGCGATCTTCATAGGCCCTCCGGCGACGCGGGAAAAAGCGCGCACGCGAACTTAGCGTTACTCCCGCAACGTTGGATACCGGTTTTCAATCCGGCTTGATTGCAAATTTTATGGGCACCGACGACGTTGGCGGTGCTGCAGGCGATGGATCAGGTCAGGAAGATCGCCATCAGGATCACGATAAGTGCGACCGAGACCGTGCCGTACTTCACCAGCTTGATGAAGCCCTCGTAGGTCTGCTCGTGGGCAACGTAGTCGTTGCCGTCGGCGGTGCTGTACGCCACTTCGCTATGGTCGGCCATGAATTGTCCCCAGTCGAAAGTCGAATTTCATGGCTGGGATACCGCAAACTTTCGGGCAGAGCAACGGCACGGAGGCGCGGTTTTCCGGCAAATCAGGTCATTTGGAATTCCAATTGGCAGGAAAGCTCGGCGCGAGAGCCGCTCAGCCCTGATCGATCATCGTGCCGGTCATGCTCACGGCCTCTCGCCGAGGTACCGGAAGACCGAGCGCCTCGCGGACCGCGTCGAACGCCGGCTCACCCGCTTCGGTGAACCGGGCCGTCCGCGGGGCCGTCCCAGGACCGACCGCCACCGCATGGTCGCCGGCCAGGAAGCCGTGGGTCATGTGGAAACCAAGCGCGCGGTAGACCTCGAACTGCTCCTCCGAGAAGAACTGGTCGCCGGTGGTCTCGTGGGGAAACGCGTCGTTCCGCCGCGCATAGTCGCGGATGTAGTCGTTCTCGTCGCTGGAGAGCGAGGACTTGATGTAGACGAGATAGCCCCTGTCATCGCCACCATAGTCGATGGTGCCGATCGCCACATGAACGTGCTCGCTGGCCTCGTCCGGCGTATCAGGGGAGGCTTGTGCGGACTTCTTGTCGGCGTTCTCCGCCATGATGGCGCGCGTGCGGTCGCGGATCGGCGTCCACGGCAGATCGATCCGGACGCCGAGATCGATGCGGGCGTAGCGCTGGAGCTTCATCAGCGAGGAGAAATTCATCGCCGCGTCGGCTTCCGCGTCGACCACGACGATCACCTTGCAGCGCCGGCGCAGCAGCTCGTAGACGCCCAGGTTTTCGATGTGACCACCGTCGGTGAGGTAGACGCCGTCGCTGTTCTCGTAGAGACGGCCCGAGATTTCCGACCACAGGAACAGCGGCGTGGAGTGGCGCTGCGGCCGGGCCGTGGCCTCGACATAGCGCGGATTGCTCAGCCAGTAGCCCAGCCGCACGTTCAACAGCGCAAGCGTCGGCGTCAGCGCCTTGATCGAGTTCGAGCCCATGTTCGACGACGCCGCCGCCCCCGAGATCGCCATCGCGGTGGCGAGGTCGAGGCTTTGCTCGAGGTGCTCGACCGCCGGGGTCTCGGCGTAGCGCGTCGCCTCGCTGCCGACATAGAGCGGCGAGAACACGAAGAAGTCGGCATTGCGGCCGCGCCGGTTGGCGAAGTCCGACCCCTGGATGTTGAGCGCCGTGTTGATGAGATGATAGGGGGCCTCGAGCTTCCGCGCGGCAGGCCGATCCCCCGTCGCGACCTGGTCATTCGCGACCGCATAGAGCTCGCTTAACCTCATGCGATCGAGCGGCTTGAAATCGCGCCCCTGATCGAGGCTGGCTTCGGCGCGCGCGATAGTGCCGTCTGCCGACCGACCGGGATCGAACAGGAAAGCCTTGCTCAGCCGGTCGCGGTACAGCCGGTGGAGCGAGTTCGCGTTGGGCGTCAGCGACCACGAGATCGCAAACAGCAGCAGGCCGACGAGCGTATACAGGATCACCACGGGCAGGCTGTGCGCATAGCCGGAGCCTGCATCCGACCAGTGGAATTGTCGCGCGACATTGCTCGCGGCAAATCTGAGCCAGGCCGGAACGTGCGATATCGGCGTCAGCCAGTCCGTGGTCGCGGTCGTTGCGGCCGCCTTTGGCGTGATCTCGGCCGAAAAGGTGCCGGCGCTCGCGTCGAACTCGATCTTGCCCGACAGATTGCCCGACGCGGGCACGGTTGATTTGTTGGCAGCAAGGCAACCCTTCTGCGCAAGGGCGGTCAGAGGCGCCTGGCATTTTTCGATCGGATCGTTGGCGATGCCCCAATAAGACAAGTAGAGAAAGGCGACCCAGATGATCAGTGGCAGCGCCAATCCGGCGGTCCACAATGCGACCTTGGCAATGATCGCGAGCACCAGCGAGCCCCATTGCGAGGATACGCTGTCGCCCTTCAGGAATTCGGCGAACTGCTGCCTGAAAGCGGTAACGAACACACCGACCGGCGCGGCAATCGCAGCCAGCGACTGGATCCAGGTGACCGCGACACCGCCGACCGGCCCGCCGATCGCGTTGCTGTCGGCGACATCGAACATCTGCGACAGCATGAAGGGCTGGAATTCGAAGAACGCAATCGCGGCAAGCAGGACCAGGAAAGTCGCGCCGGCGGTCGGCCAATGCGAGCGAAACTCCTGACGCTTTTCGGGACTTGCAAATGACTGCTTGAGCGCCCAGCCGAAGAACAGGGCGACGCCGATGATCGCCGTTGCCAGCGTCAGCGCGAAATGTGCGATCTGAAGGACGCGCGCGAAGTCGCATGCGATGCCGAGCAGGAACGCGATGGCCGCAGCATAGGTCAGGAAGATGGTCGGACCGATGCCCCGCTCCGCGCGGGAGCTCAGATAAGCGATCCCCCCGAAGGCAAGCAGCACCAGCGCGACGATCGCTCCGATCGCAGCGAATCCGAAGCGGTCCGCGATCCAGCCGAAATGATGCAGCTCACACTGCGGCAAAGCGCCTTCGGCAATATCGACGCCGAAGAAATTTGCGACCGTCAGGCAGCTCCGCAGCGGCGTCGACCAGATCGTGACGGCTGCGAGCAGCAGCACGACGGGCAGCGTCAATCCGATATTGGCGATGAGGCCCCGCGCCACGATTGCAATCCCGGTCAAGAGATCGCGGAAGCCGGCCGGGATCAGATAGTTGGAATAATTCCTGATATGTCCGACCGACGGCGTATCGCTGATCTCGCTGGCGGTCGCGGTTCTCCCGGTCGACCGCTGGCCGAACACAAACCGCCCAGTCACCGTCATGGTCGCACTGAGCGAGGTGCCGATGTAGCCGCCGCCCGACACGGTGGAAAGATAATCGATCCGTCCGATCAAATCGTGGTGGTTCAGCGCCTGGAGCACGCCGAGACACATGGCCGAGGAGCGGATGCCGCCGCCGGAGAGGGCGAGCCCGACGACGTCGAGCATTTGGCATGCCTCTGTGCCCTCCGGATCGACTTGCCGCGCCTCTTCGCGGCGCGTGTTGATCGCCTCGATCTCGTCACGGACGATCTGCTGGTGCTTCTCGCACCAGGGCGTTTCCTCTTCGAAGGCTGCGGCGTTCCGCGCTCCAGGTGGCGGGACCTGTCCCTGATCGGGCATGCGAGCCTCCCGAGCGGCAAGAGGGCGATCTGCAATCAATAATTGTAAAAATGCATCAAGTATCTACAGGGTTAGTCTCGCCTCGGGCCCGAACGTTCAATACCGCCAAGCAGGATCTCGAGGCCGGTCTCGAACGTCGCGGAGAAATGCGCTGGCTGAAAATATGGCGCCGCCGCCAAAAGATGCTTGAAAGACCGGTTCCGCCGCGGACGGACCGCTGGCGTAGCCGGCTGGCTCATCCAGTGCCGCACCTGTGAGGTCGTAGCCGGGCACGTGCCCGGCTCAGCCCATCGCTTCCAGCTCGTCGATCATCCCAGCGATGACCGAGAGGCCACCGTCCCAGAATTTTGGGTCCTTGGCATCGAGCCCGAACGGCCGCAGCAGCTCGGAATAATGCTTGGTGCCGCCGGCGGCGAGCATGTCGAGATAGCGCTCGGCAAAGCCTTCGGCCGCGTTCTCGTAGACCGCGTAGAGCGAGTTCACCAGGCAATCGCCGAACGCATAGGCGTAGACGTAGAACGGCGAATGGATGAAGTGCGGGATATACATCCAGTAGTTCTCGTAGCCCGCTTTGATCTCGATTGCCGGCCCCAGGCTCTCGCCCTGCACCGAGAGCCAGATCTCGCCGAGCCGCGTCGCAGTGAGCTCGCCGTTCTTGCGTTCGGTGTGGACCGCGCGCTCGAAGGAATAGAACGCGATCTGCCGCACCACGGTGTTGATCATGTCCTCGACCTTGCCGGCGAGCAGCGCCTGGCGCTGCTTTGCGCTCCTGGTCTGCGCCAGCAGCCGCCGGAAGGTCAGCATCTCGCCGAACACGCTCGCGGTCTCCGCCAGCGTCAGCGGCGTCGGCGCCATCAACGCGCCGTTCTTGGCCGCCAGCACCTGGTGCACGCCGTGGCCGAGCTCGTGGGCGAGCGTCATCACGTCGCGCGGCTTGCCCTGGTAGTTCATCAGCACGTAGGGGTGCGCGGACGGCGTGGTCGGATGCGAGAACGCACCCGGCGCCTTGCCCGGGCGCACCGGCGCGTCGATCCAGCGGTCGGTGAAGAAGCGCTCGGCGATATCAGCCATCTTTGGCGAGAAGCCGCGATAGGCGGTGAGCACCATGCTTCGCGCGTCAGGCCAGCCGATGACGTCGGTCGCCGCAAAAGGCAGCGGCGCGTTGCGGTCCCAATAGGCCAGGCGCTTCCTGCCGAACCAGCGTGCCTTCAGCGCGTAGTAGCGATGCGACAATTTTGGATAGGCCGCCCGCACCGAGGCGACCAGCGCATCCACCACCTCGCGCTCGACGCGGTTGTTCAGATGCCGGGAATCCGCGACGTCCTTGAAGCCGCGCCAGGTGTCGGAGATGTCCTTGTCCTTGGCCAGGGTGTTGGTGATCAGCGCAAAGGTGCGCTCATTGGCCTTGAAGGTCTTTGCGAGCGCCTCTGCCGCGGTCTTGCGCTTGGCGCCGTCGCGGTCCTGCAAAAGATTGAGCGTCGGCTCGATCGCGAGCTCCTTGGGCCCGACATTGAACCGCAAGCCCGAGATGGTCTGGTCGAACAGCCGGTTGAAGGCGGAATAGCCGGTCTGCGCCTTCTCCAGGAAGAGCTGCTCGAGCTTGTCGTCGAGCTGGTACGGCTTCTCCTTGCGCAGATCCTCGATCCAGGGACGGTAGTGCGCGAGCTCGGCTGCCTGCATCGCGCGGTTCAAAATATCGTCATCGACACGATTGAGCTCGAGCGCGAAGAACAGCAGATGCGTCGATGCAGCCGTCAGGCGCTCGGAAACGTCGCCGTAAAACTTTGAAATCGCAGGGTCCACGCTGTCGCCGGCATGGACGAGGCCGGCGTACGAGCCGAGCCGTCCGGCGAGGTCGTCGATCGCCTCATAGCGTCGCACGGCTTCTGCGAGCCATTTTCCGCCATCTTCCTTTGCTGTTCCTGTTGCGAGCTTGCCCTTGTAGTCCGTCTCGAACGCGACGCAATCGGCGTCCATCCTTTCGAGATCGCGCGCCACTTCCGGCGCATCGATCCCGGAATAGAGGTCGGCGAGGTTCCACTCCGGAAGCTTGCCGGTCTTGCTCGCAGGCTTGGCAAGCGAAGGTTTGGCAAGCGAAGGCTTGATGAGTGAAGGCTTGGCGGGTGAACGCTTGGAGGGTTTTGCCTTGGCTGCGGATTTCTTGGTGTTCGGCTTGCGGAGAGCGGGCTTGCTAACGGCGGACTTTTTGAGAGCAGACTTTTGGAGAGCAGGCTTTTTGAGTGCAGACTTCTTGAGAGCAGACTTGGAGCGCGAATTCATTGTGTGGGAAACCTGTGTTCAACAATCGCGACGGCGGGCGGGGGCATCAAGGTTTAAGAGTGCGTTAATCGGCTTCGGCCAGAGTGCCCCGATTCGAGACAGATAGTAGTAGCGTGCGGGGAACACCATGGCTGCCAGTATTTTGATCGCCGACGACGACGCTGTAGCCCGCCGGCTGGTCGAAAACATGGTGCAGAAATGCGGCTATGAGACGATCGTCGTGGACTCCGGCGACGCCGCGATCGCCGCCCTCACCGCCCCTGACGCGCCCGCCATCGACGGTGTCATCCTCGATCTCGTGATGCCCGGCCTCGACGGCATGGGCGTGCTGGCGAAAATCCGCGATGCAGGCCTCAGCATCCCCGTCATCGTGCAGACCGCCCATGGCGGCATCGACAATGTGATCTCGGCGATGCGCGCGGGCGCGGCCGATTTCGTGGTCAAGCCGGTCGGCCTGGAGCGGCTCCAGGTCTCTCTTCGCAACGCGCTCAATTCGTCCGCACTCAAGGGCGAACTGCAGCGCATCCGTCACAGCCGCGAGGGCCGGCTGACCTTCTCCGACATCATCACCCGCGCCGAGGCGATGGCGAGCGTGATGCGCGCGGCGCAGAAAGCAACAAACTCCTCGATCCCCGTGCTGATCGAGGGCGAGTCCGGCGTCGGCAAGGAAATGTTCGCGCGTGCCATCCATGGCAGCGGCGAGCGCAAGGCAAAACCCTTCGTCGCGGTCAATTGCGGCGCGATCCCCGACAACCTCGTCGAGTCCATCCTGTTCGGTCACGAGAAGGGTGCCTTCACCGGCGCCACCGAACGCCACGCCGGCAAGTTCGTCGAAGCCCATGGCGGCACGCTGTTTCTGGACGAGGTCAGCGAGCTGCCGCTGGCCGCGCAGGTCAAGCTGCTTCGCGCGCTCCAGGAAGGCGCGGTCGAGGCGGTCGGCGGCCGCAAACCCGTGAAGGTCGACGTCCGCATCATCTCGGCGACCAACCGCAGGCTGCTTGAGCGGGTCAAGCAGGGCCACTTCCGGGAAGATTTGTTCTATCGCCTGCACGTGCTGCCGCTGACGATCCCATCGCTGCGCACCCGGCGCGAGGACATCCCGCATCTGCTCAGGCATTTCCTGGCGCGCTTTGCCGCCGAGGAGAACCGCCCCATCACCGGCATCAGCGGTGAGGCCGTTGCGCACCTCGCCCAGCTCGATTGGCCCGGCAACATCCGCCAGCTCGAAAACGCGGTCTACCGCGCCGTGGTGATGAGCGACGGCGACCAGCTTGGCCTTGACGACTTCCCCCTGATCGCCTCGCAGCCGCATCCGGGAACAGACATTCCGACCGCGCCGCTGATGCTGGAGCCGATCGCGGCCCCCTCCGTCGTATCAGGTAATGACATACCGATCGCGCCGATGCCCCTGGCGGGTGCCCTCTCCATGCTGACCGCGACCGGCGACGTCCGACCGCTGGAGGATATCGAGAACGAGATCATCCGATTCGCGATCTCGCATTACCGCGGGCAGATGTCCGAGGTCGCCCGCCGCCTCAAAATCGGCCGGTCCACCCTCTACCGCAAACTCGACGAAGCCGGGGTTCCCGGCCATGGCGGGAAAAGCGGTGAGGAGACGCACTGAGCCTCGTGCGAACGGAGGTCCATGCGGGCGGTGCGAGACCACTGTAAGCCGTTCGCATGACGACGGAATTCGACTGCGGTGTGAACCGTGACTTGGAAGTGACAGACACAAGGAAAAGCGCGAGGCAGAAGCGCACAATCCGTTGCCAAGAGGCTTCCTTGAAGTCAGTTTGTCGTGAGTTGTCCCGGGTAGCGCTGGCCGCGAAATCGGGGCCTGTATATCGTCTGCGTAAGAATCGTTGCGTGCAGGCGTGCAACTTTCGAGAGGCCGGCGCGGTTTAGCCGAAGCTCAATAGGCGATAACGAAGCTGTTCCACGGGGGACAGTTCACCCGAGGGGTGCGACACAATGCGTGACTGTTTGAACCACCGTGCAGGCTTTGACCGTGTCTTGATGACGGTCGCGGCGACCTTCCTCACGGTATCGGCCGGCTCGGCCCTGGCGCAGGATCAGGCGCGCAGCAGCGCTGCCGAACTCGCGATCGAAGCCGCGATCCCGCGCCCCGAACCCGCAAACATCCCACCCCCGACCGCATCCGACATCAAGCTCGACACCACCGCCACGGTGGTGGACCCTGCTAAGGAGCCGGCCAAGGAGGCCGTGAAGGCCGAAGCTGCACCAACAGCCGATAAGGTCGAGACCAAGCCTTCCGACGTCGCCACCACGCCCGCGACAGAAGCGCCGAAGAGCGAGACGGCCAAGACAGAACCTGCGAAGACAGAATCTGCGAAGACGGAACCCGCCAAGGCCGATACTGCAAGCGCAACGCCGGCCGCTCCCGCGGCACCTGCCGCCGCAGCAACCCCGGCCTCGGAGCCGGTGAAGGCCGCGAGCAACGTTCCCGCCGCCGACCAGCCGGTCGCCGACAAGCTCAAGGATGTCATCGGCGCCAAGACCTCGCGCTATTTCGACCGCAAGAACGAGCGCGCCGCGATCGAGAAGTTTTACGGTGCACGCGACTTCGCGCCGGTCTGGACCCAGGGCGGCAGCCTGACCACGGCAGCCAAGGGCGTGATCGCACGGCTGAAGGATGCGGCGTCCGACGGTCTCAATCCCGCCGATTACCCGCTGCCGGACTTCGCCGCGGCCACGACACCCGATGCGCTCGCCGATGCCGAGCTCAAGCTCACCGCCAGCATGTTCGACTATGCGCGCCAGGCCCAGAGCGGCCGCATGCACTGGTCGCAGGTCAGCGGCGACATCCTCTATCCCGAGCATCCGGTCGATCCGACCGAGGTGCTCGCCAAGGTCACGACCGCGGCGGACGCCTCCGCGGCGCTCGACAGCTACAATCCGCCGCAGAAGCTCTACAAGGAGCTGAAGGCGAAGCTCGCGGAGCTCCGCGGCCAGGGCAACGGCCCGGTCATCGAGATCGCCGATGGTCCGGCGCTGAAATACACCCCGGCCGGCAAGAAGCAGGCTGAAATCGTCGTTGAAGATCCGCGGGTGCCGCAGCTGCGCACCAAGCTCGGCATCACCGAGAACGCCAGCGACACCCGTTATGACGCTGCGGTCGCCGAGGCCGTGCGCAAATTCCAGAACGGTGCCGAGATCAAGGCGACCGGCATCCTCGACGACAAGACGGTCAAGGCGATCAACACCCCGAAGCGCGACAAGCAGATCGACGTGGTGCTGGCGAACATGGAGCGCTGGCGCTGGCTGCCGCGCGACCTGGGCGTGCCATCACTGGGCGATGCCTATGTCATCCTCAACATTCCCGACTACACGCTGAAGGTGATGCAGCGCGGCCAGCAGGTCTGGACCACCCGCGTCGTCACCGGCAAGCCCGGCACGCATGCGACCCCGCTGCTCACCGAGACGATGAAGTACATCACGGTCAATCCGACCTGGAACGTGCCGCCGTCGATCGTCTACAACGAATACCTGCCGGCGCTTCAGCAGGACCCGACGGTGCTCCAGCGCATGGGCCTCAAGCTCGAACAGAACCGCGACGGTTCGGTGCACATCTCGCAGCCGCCCGGTGAAGCCAACGCGCTCGGCCGCATCCGCTTCAACTTCCCGAACAAGTTCCTGGTCTATCAGCACGACACGCCGGACAAGAACCTGTTCGCCCGGGACGAACGCGCCTTCAGCCATGGCTGCATGCGCGTGCAGAACCCGGATCAGTACGCGTCGGTCCTGCTCAACATCGCGCTGCCGAACGAGAAGTACACGCCGGAGCGCGTGCGCAGCATGTACGGCAAGAGCGAGATCGACCTGAAATTCCCGACCCCGATCCCGGTTAACATCACCTATCAGACCGCGTTCGTGGACGATGGCGGCAAGCTGCAATTCCGCAAGGACGTCTATGGCCGCGACGCGACCATGATCAACATCCTGAAGAACGGCCGCGGCAAGGATCTCGAAAACGTCGTCGCGCACTCCCAGCCGAGCTATTCACGCCCGGCAACGACACTGCCGAACGGCGTGTTGGCAGCCAACAATGGCGGCTCGTCCGGCCCGAATTTCTTCGAACGGCTGTTCGGAGCCCCGAGCCCGCCGCCGGCTCCGGTCGGCCGCCGGCCGCAGCAGCAGCGGGTATTCACCCGCTGAGCCAGGCCCCGCCCCGGCGCCTGATTTCCTGAAATTGTACAATAAAATCAGCGACCTCATCCTCTGGATGGGGTCGCTTAACGTTAACCATTCTCCACCTGACCTCGGGCAGCGGCGTTTTTTTGCCACACTCACCCGGTTAGGATTGTAGTCTGACTTGGTTTGGGGGCGGGAAGGTCAACCTCGAATTAACCTTCTCGCTTTAACAAAGCGTTCATCCTCTTTCGCGCGCTAACGGGGTTTGCGGGAGAGTCCATTTTGAACGCTCGTCGACTGGGTGGGCTCTAACGTGCTGACTGGTATCGCACGCCAATTTGCTGTGCTGTCGTTGTCCCATGCGGGAGTGAAGGCCGGATCCCGGATCGGCCTCGCTGCCGTATTGCTGCTTGCTGCCGCCGGTTCAGTTCACAACGCCGCCGCGCTGAACGAGACCAAGACGCTCTCCTTCCACCACACCCATTCCGGCGAAGACCTCACCGTCACCTTCAAGCGCGACGGACGCTACGACGAAGCGGCGCTGAAGCAGCTCAACCACTTCCTGCGCGACTGGCGTACCCAGGACGAGACGGTCATGGACCGTCACCTCTTCGACATCCTCTGGGAAGTCTATCGCGACGTCGACGCCAAGCAGCCGATCCAGATCATCTCCTCCTACCGCTCGCCCGCCACCAACGCCATGCTCCGCCGCCGCTCCTCCGGCGTGGCGCGTTTCAGCCAGCACATGCTGGGGCATGCGATGGATTTCCACATTCCGGGCGTGCCGCTGGAGCAGATTCGCTTCGCCGGCCTGCGTCTCCAGCGCGGCGGCGTCGGCTTCTACCCGACCTCAGGCTCGCCTTTCGTGCATCTCGACACCGGCAGCATCCGGCACTGGCCGCGCATGACGCATGACCAGCTCGCCCGGGTCTTCCCGGACGGACGCACCGTCCATGTCCCGACCGATGGCGCGCCGCTGAAGGGCTATGAGCTCGCCAAGGCCGACATCGAGCGACGCGGCAGCGGCGACGATTCCGGCAGCAAGTCGAATTTCTTTGCCGCCCTGTTCAAGGGCAAGTCGGCTCCGGCCGCCACGAGCAACGACGAGGATGACGAGGGCGCGCCCTCCCCGGCCGCGAAGCCTGTCGCGCCGACCGTGGTCGCCGCAGCGACCAAGCCGGCCGATCCGGTGCCGACGCCGCGCGCCAAGCCGTCAGTCGCGGCGACGATCCAGCTCGCCGCGGCCGATATGCAGATCGTCGCGCTGCCCAAGCCGAAACCGGCGCCCGTGGCTGACAAGCCGGCCGCCGGCAAGTCTGCTGACGCAAAGCCCGAGACCCCCGCCGACATCATCAATGCCCGCGGCTTCTGGGATGCCCCGACTGCGCCGCAGCAGGCGACGCCGGCCCAAATTGCCGCACTGAAGGCACGGCAGGCGCTTGCCGCCGCCACCGATCCGCAGCCGACTGCGAGCGTTTCCAGCGCTGCCTATCAGGCGCTGGCCTACGCGCCGGCGTCCGCCTCGCCGGTCGACCGCGCCAACATCGTCGCCGCCTCCGCGCCGATCCCGCGCTCCGCCCGCCCCGCCGCCGCGTCGCGCAACCTTGCGCCCGCGACCGAGATCAACACGGTGGTCGGCAAGCGCATCGACGGCATGGTCGCAACCGCGACCCGGCTCTCCGCCGCCAAGGGCGAAAGCATCTGGCTCAAGATCGTGATGCTGTCGCCGAGCGCCAGCCGCGCGATGTCGGTCACGCTGATGGGCGAGCTCGACACGGCCGCAATGCGCGCCTACTTCGTCAAGCCGCAGTCCGTGATCGCCATGGGTTTTGCCGACGATCCGATGCAGGGCCTGTCCTGCGACAGTTTCTCGGGCACCGCGACCGCCAAGCTCGAGACGACGTCCTTCGTCGTGCGGACCGCCGCGTTGCGCTGAGGCTGATAGCCCAAGCTGATAGCCCGGGCTGATAGCCCAGGTCCGCTACCGCGCCTTCCCGGCCCGCCGATCCAGATGATATGTCAGCGCCAGCGACAGGCAGACAGATAACTCCCGCTTCGGCAGCTTGCCCGACACGGGCAGCAACAACGCCCGCGTCTGCCGATATTCGAACCGATCGGGAAAGCGTTCGCGAAAAGTATCGACCAGCGTCGTCTTGCAGTTGAACAGAATCGCGGCGTGCGCGGAGTCCTTGATCCGGCCGAGCCGGATCGTGCTGCCGCTACCGGTCTCGTCGGTAAGCAGGCTCGCCCCACTTCAACGTTTCGGTGAGCCAGCCGACGTCCTCATGCGCCGCAGCCGTCGCGAAGATCAGCTCGCGCACCCAAAGCAGCCGCTTGCCGATCGGCGCCGGAAGGGCGCCGAAGGCACGGTTCACCTCACGCGGCAGCGGCGGCGCAGTCACGGCGGTCTCCTTCGATCGACCCACAACATCGGTGTCGTCCTGGCGAAAAGCCAGGATCCGTACCGCGGAATCTATCGACGAAGCGCGGTGCCAGTCCCGCGCGAGGATAGGACAACTGAGAGCCGTCGCAATAACCACCGCCTGTGGCTATGGGCCCTGGCTTTCGCCAGGACGACCGCGATACCTCAGATCATCCCCAGTGCTTGCATGTAGGTCTCGAGGATCGTCTCGGCCTCGGCGCGCTCGTTCGGGTCCTGCTTGCGCATACGCACGATGGTGCGCAGCGCCTTGACGTCGTAGCCGTTGCCCTTGGCCTCGGCGAATACGTCGCGGATGTCGTCGGAGATCGCCTTCTTCTCTTCCTCCAGCCGCTCGATGCGCTCGATGATGGATTTGAGCTGGTCCTTGGCAAATTTCGTCGCGGGCTCGTCGTCGCGGACGGCGGCGGAGGTGGCCATCTTGGTACTCCCAATGGAACTGGCAAAACGAGGTGACGCCGGCATCCTCACCGCGCGTGCTGGTTAGACCCTTAGGGTTCGTACCTCTCGCGTTCAAGGCAGCATCGCGCTCGTCCACAGCGCGCCCACACCTTCCTGCGACGTGTCGAAGAAAGCTGTTGTGTGATGCGACTCAAGGGCACCGCACATCAGGCTGCCGGCGAGGCCGTTCAGTGCCCGGGATGAACCTTCTTCATGGCATCGAGCTGCTCGGGCGTGGCCGCGCCCTGGTATTTCGACTTCCAGGCCTCGTAGGGCATGCCGTAGACGGCTTCCCGGCTCTCGTCCTTGCTCAAGGCGACGCCTTGGGCGTCGGCGGCGTCCTTGAGCCAGTTGGACAGGCAGTTGCGGCAGAAGCCTGCGAGATTCATCAGGTCGATGTTCTGGACGTCTGTCCGCGTCTTCAAATGATCGACCAGGCGCCGGAAAGCGGCAGCCTCGAGTTCCGTTCTGGTTTTGTCGTCGATTGCCATGGCTGGATCCCTCGGCTTACGAAATTGACTGTGACCTGGATGGGGTCACCCTTACGAGATCAGGTGGGTCCTGTCACAGATTTTGCCATATCGCGGCGCAAACGGGCAAAGCCGGCTTTCGGGCAGTTCCCGGGCCCTACGCCAAATCGTCAATGATCTGATATAGCTTCCGCGACAATGATCGCCGAATCTCCCCGCTCCCCCCTTCGCCTGCTCGCCCGGTTGGTCCCGGTGTTGGTGGTTGGCCTGCTGTGCCTCTGGGCCAGCCCGGCCTCCGCCGATTTCCGGCTCTGCAACAACACATCGAGCCGGGTCGGCATCGCGCTCGGCTACAAGGATGCCGAGGGCTGGACCACCGAGGGCTGGTGGAACATCTCGTCCCGCTCCTGCGAGACCCTGCTGCGGGGAACGCTGGTCGCCCGCTTCTATTACATCTACGCCATCGACTACGACCGCGGCGGCGAATGGTCGGGCCAGGCTTTCATGTGCTCGCGCGACAAGGAATTCACCATCCGCGGGACCGAGGATTGCCTCGCGCGCGGCTATGACCGGACCGGCTATTTCGAGGTCGATACCGGCGAGCAGCGGGCCTGGACGGTGCAGCTCACCGACGCCAACGAGCAGCCGTCACAGCAGCAGCGCGTGCCGGGCATGCCCGGCCCGGTCGGTCCGGGTGTTCCGGGTTTGCCCAATGGCCCGCCCGGTGGTACGCCCCCCGCCGCGCCTGGCCTCCCGCCAGCTCCCTCGCCCCCATCTGGAAATAAGCCATGAGGCGTCTTCGCCGTATCAAGATACTCGCGACCCTGGGACCCGCCTCTTCGGACCTCGCGATGATCCGCCGTCTGTTCGAGGCCGGCGCCGACCTGTTCCGCATCAACATGAGCCACACCCCGCATGACAAGATGCGGGAGCTGGTGGCGACGATTCGCAACGTCGAGAGCAGCTATGGCCGGCCGATCGGCATTCTGGTCGATCTCCAGGGACCAAAGCTCCGGCTCGGCGCCTTCGCCGAAGGCGCGGTCCAGCTCCAGAACGGCCAGACCTTTACGCTGGATTCCGACAAAGCGCCGGGCGACGCCACCCGCGTCCAGCTCCCGCATCCGGAGATCCTGGCCGCGCTGCGGCCCGGCCATTCGCTGCTGCTCGACGACGGCAAGGTGCGGCTGATCGCCGAGGAGACCTCGAAGGACCACGCGGTGACGCGCGTCGTGGTCGGCGGCCGGATGTCCGACCGCAAGGGCGTCAGCCTGCCGGACACCGATCTGCCGGTCTCGGCGATGACGCCGAAGGACCGCGCCGACCTCGAGGCGGCGCTGGTCACCGGCGTCGACTGGATCGCCCTGTCCTTCGTGCAGCGCGCCGACGACGTGCTCGAGGCCAAGAAGATGATCCGCGGCCGCGCCGCGGTGATGGCCAAGATCGAGAAGCCGCAGGCGATCGATCGCCTCCCCGACATCATCGACGCCTCCGACGCCCTGATGGTGGCGCGCGGCGACCTCGGCGTCGAACTGCCGCTGGAACGCGTACCCAGCCTGCAGAAGCAGATGACGCGCATGGCGCGGCGTGCCGGCAAGCCGGTGGTGATCGCGACCCAGATGCTGGAATCGATGATCCAGTCGCCGGTGCCGACCCGCGCCGAAGTCTCCGACGTCGCCACCGCCGTCTACGAAGGCGCCGACGCGATCATGCTGTCCGCGGAATCGGCGGCCGGCAAATTCCCGGTCGAGGCCGTCGCGACCATGAACCGCATCGGCGAGGAGGTCGAGCGCGACCCGATCTATCGCTCCGTCATCACCGCACAACGCCCCGCCCCGGAAGCCACCGCCGGCGATGCCATCGCGGACGCCGCGCGGCAGATCGCCGAGACGCTCGACCTGCCGGCCCTGATCTGCTGGACCAGCTCGGGATCGACCGCCGTGCGCGTGGCGCGCGAGCGGCCGAAGCCGCCGATCGTTGCGATCACGCCGAACGTCGCGGCGGGACGCCGGCTGTCGGTCGTCTGGGGCGTACATTGCGTGGTGGCGGAAGATGCGCGCGACCAGGACGACATGGTGAGCCGCGCCGGCCAGATCGCGTTCCGGGACGGCTTCGTCCGAGCTGGCCAGCGCGTGATCATTGTCGCCGGCGTGCCGCTCGGCATTCCCGGTACCACCAACATGGTGCGCATCGCCTCGGTCGGCCCCGAGGGCGAAGCTAATATCTAGGTCCGCCAGCACGCGGCAAACAAAAAAGTCGAAAACAACCCCATGCACAGTAGCCGGCCGGGCCGGCGAATGTGCTGAGGTTTTTCGAAAAGGCGAACTCGGGCAATGGCCTGGGCGCGTTCAGATCCCCGGGTCGATCAGGCGGACGATTTAGGCCCCGACCAGCGCTTTCGCCGCCGGCAGCAGCGTCTGCTGCACCACGAGCCCCCTGGCGCGGGCGTCCATGACGCCGACAGCGCGGAGCGCCAGCAGCGTCACGGTCTGCACGGCATCGCGCATCCTGGCGGGATCTTCGAGATTGTCCGGCGCGAGCGGTCCGACCAGCGCCTCGTGCAGCGCGCCGAGCAGCGCGGTGGCGGCGAGCGCGGTGTCCTGCGCCGGCAGGTGGCCGGCGCGCACGGCGGCGTCGATCCGCGAGGCCATCTCGCCCGCGATCTCGCGCCGGCTGGCGAGGCGCGAGGCGCTGACATCGACATCGACCGGCTCGGCCAGGATGCCCCAAGCGAGCCTGCGTTGCGACAGGGTATGGACCGCCACGGTGGTCACGGCCGCCGCCAGCGCCGAGGACGGCCCCGGCGCGGCATCGGCTGCTCGCCGGATCGCCGTGAGCTCGTCGCGGGAGACTTCGGCGATCAATTCGGAAATCAAGTCGGCCTTGGAGGGGAAGTAACGGTAGACCGTACCCGCAGCGACGCTGGCGCGAACCGCGACCGGCGCAATCTGCACCGCCGCCATCCCGCCTTCCGCCGCCGCCTCCCGCGCCGCCGCCAGTATCGCACTGCGCCGGGCCGCAAGGCGCTTCACCACTTGATGCGTCCGCCGATAAACCATGGCGCGCTTCCTGTCCCACACGCCAGCCGCACGCCCTGCGGCCGAACGCTTCGTCACCGATGTCGCAAATCGCCCCGCAAGGACTGAACAACTATTCAGAGTGGATGACAAGGTGCAAATGCATGAAGCGTCACGCCAAAAAAAAGCGCGGGCTCAAACAGCTAAAAACGTCGCGAACTGGTTTGGTGAAGGGGTAACCACGATCGTTACCGCCATCTTAAATCTGATCCGCGACTGTGCTGCGGTATTGCGATCCCACCTCGGTGCAGCATGGTCGACACGGACGCCCGGACCGCCTGGCAGCTCTTCCACCTGAACTGGCTCCCCATCGCAGCCATGGGCAGCCTGCTGGCGCTCGGCCTCCCCTTCACCGGCCTGAGCCTCGAGCCGGTCGCCTGTGGCGTGACGCTGGCGGTCGCTGCGGTCCTGCTCGCGCTGGCCTACGGCCACCGCATCGTCAAAGGCGAGCTTGCCGACCCGAAGCTGCTGTTTTCGCTCGGCACGATCGGGCAGATCATTATCACCTGCGTCATCGTGGGACCGCTCAGCTATGTCGCGGGCAAGCTGAACTGGCCGCTGCAGGACCAGGCGCTGCTTGCGATCGACCGTGCGCTCGGCCTCGATCCCGAACCGATCGCGCGATACGTCAACGACCATCCCTGGCTCGCGGACTGTCTGGCTCGTGGATACGGGCTGATCAAATTGCCGCTGCTCGGCATCCCTGTCGTGCTGGCACTGACAGCGCGCTATGTGCGGCTGCAATTGTTCACGCTCGCGATGAGCATCGCGCTCGCTGTCACCATCGCGATCTCCGCCGTCGTGCCCGCGATCGGCACCTTTTGGGCGCTGCAGCTGCCCGCCGCGCATTTTCCCGAAATCAACACCGCGGTCTATGCCGGGCAATTGCGCGACATCCTCGCACTTCGCGACGGCAGCCTGCACGAGCTCCGGCTGTACTTCCTCTCCGGCATCGTCTCGTTTCCGAGCTTCCACGCCGCATCCGCCGTGCTCTACATGTGGGCGCTGTGGCCGGTGCGCGGCCTCGGCGGCATCGCGGCCGCGCTCAATCTGCTGATGATCGCGGCGACACCGGTGATCGGCGCGCATTACGTCATCGACGTCGCCGGCGGCATCGCAGTCGCCGCAGCGTCGATCTCGGCAGCGAAATTCTATCTCGAATGGCACGGCCGCACGTCGCGAACGTCTGCGGCGCCTGCTCGGTCGCCGCTCTGGCAGCCCGGCCTCGCGGAATGACGGGCGGCAAGTTGCCCTAGGGTGCGCGCGTAGCGCCGTGCCCGCCGGCAATTTTCAATGTCCAATATTCTCGACGGTGGGAACGCTTGCGCCTGCGCTCTTGGAGCTGCCGCAGACGCTTTGCCGCCCTACAGGCTTGCTGCAGCTTCACGACCTCCCAGATCCGGAAATCGTCGGTCAAACGAAAAGAGCCCCGCCAAGGACGGGGCTCTCTAAATTCGCAATTCGTACGGGCTTACTTGAGGCCGGTCGAGATCGAGGTGAACTTGCCGTTCAAGGTGACACCCAGGTTATTGACGACGGTGATGATCGCCAGCGCGATGCCGGCGGCGATCAGACCGTATTCGATAGCGGTGGCGCCGGATTCGTCGTTCAGGAAACGCGCAACGAGGTTCTTCATGACAGCTCCAAAAAGGTACACGAGGCTACAACTGATCTGGTCTTTTTGGGCTCCCAGCGCCGCTTGACCATGGAACCGAACGTAGTGGCAAAGAATTTCGCCGCAGTTAATTCGACTGCGTAAACACAGAACGGTTTGCGTGTATTCGCCGATGGTAAACCGAAATCTAAAACAACCCGTTAAATTATCGAGATACCAACCGGCCCGGCAATGCCGGTTTACCCGAAGTTATGACCACCGTGGTCCAATGCCGTCCGCTCGGCAACCCGACAAAAACAACAGGACGACGAGGCGGCATGTCCCTTTCCTTTGCCAACAGCATCGTGGTGCAGAGTCGTGCGCGAGCCCTGGTGCCGCTGTGCGTCGGTGCGGGCGCCTATCTCTTCTTCGTGTATGTCGGCGACACGCTGCTTCAGGACTCCGACTCGTTCTGGCAGATCAAGATCGGACAATGGATCCTCGATCACCACGCGCTTCCCTACACGGACTTCTATTCCTTCACCCGGCCGGGGGCGCCCTGGGTTTCGACCTCATGGCTGTCGCAGGTGCTGTTCGCCCTCTCCTATGCGCAATGGGACTGGGCCGGCCCGGTGATCCTCACCGCGCTTGCGGTCGCATTGTCGGCGGCGATCCTGGTCGACATGCTCGAGGCCCATCTGGAAATTCCGCGCGCGGTCCTGTTCGCGATGTTCGCGCTCTTGCTGTCGCTGCACCACATCCTGGCGCGGCCGCACATGCTGGCGCTGCCCGTGATGATCGCGTGGGTCGGCGTGTTGATGGCCGCGGCCGACCGCAAGGGCGCCCCGTCCTGGTACTGGCTGCCGCTGATGTCACTGTGGTCGAACCTGCATGGCGGCTTCGTCCTGGGCCTGGTGCTGATCGGCCCGATGTCGTTTGTGGCGCTCTGGGGCATGGAGTCCGGCAAGCAAGTCAGGCTGCTGTCGCGCTGGTTCCTGTTCGGTGTTGCGGCCCTCGCTGCGAGCTGCGTCACCCCCTATGGCTGGCGCACATTGCTCGCCGCGGCCAACATCCTCAATCTCGGCGAGCTGCTGACGGTCATCTCCGAATGGTCGCCTGCGAGCTTCGCATCCTTCAACGCATTCGAAGGCGCGCTGCTCGGCCTGATCGCGATCGGGCTGTATCGCGGCCTGACGCTCTCGCCGCCGCGCATTCTTCTGATCCTGCTGCTGACCTGGATGGCGCTCACCCATGTCAGGAGCATCGAGGCCTTTGCCTTCCTGGTGCCGCTGGTGCTGGCCAAGCCGCTCGGCGAACGGTCTGTGCTGCCGGGGCCCGGCACGCAGGGCAGCGCGAGCTGGGCGGCCCGCTACGTCACCGCAACCGGCGCGCTGATGATCGTGGCCGCCGGCTGGACCTCGACCTCACTTTACATGTCGCATCACCGCTTCACCTTCACGATGGACCAGACACCGGTTGCCGCCGTCGACCTGCTCGAGAAACGGAAAGCTCAGCGCATCTTCAATGCCTACCAGTTCGGCGGCTATCTGATCTCGCGCGACATCCCGGTCTTCATCGACGGCCGCGCCGAGCTCTACGGCGAAACCTTCGCCATGGACGTCTTCAAGGCCGTGGAGCTCAAGAAGCTCGACAATCTGACGCGGCTACTCGACGAGTACAAGATCGACGCCACGCTCATGGTTGCGGACGTGCCGGCCGCCCAGGTGCTGGACCACATCAAGGGCTGGAAGCGGCTCTATGCGGACAAAATCGCCGTGATCCACGTGCGGGACGATGCGGACGGAGCGACGGCGGCGAAGTGAGGATGCAGCTCTCGGTGCATCATCAACAACCGGCACCTTCTCCTGGGCTACCCCTCTCCCTGGCCCTCCCCCGCAAGGGGGGAGGGAACGCACCTCCGTCGCAGCGCTAGGCGAGTCTGATTACCTGCAAAGATAACGGACGCCGTTCCGGCCGAGATAGGTGCCCGTCGCCGGATCGAAGGAGCGATAGCGCTCGGAGCAAGACCGCGAAACGCGAGCCATCGCATTGTTCACGCCTTGCACGGCCGCTCCGCCGTCCGGCAATTCGAGGCCCAGCCGGCCGGCGGGCGTCAGCGTGCCATTGGGGTTGCGATCGGGATTCTCGGCCTCGTACGCATCAGGATGGCTGCTCGCAAAGCCGGATTGCGCGTAGGCGTTGGTTGCGGTCAGGGCCGACAACAATGCCGCGGCAGCGAAAGTCTTAAATCCAGTCATGGTCGATCTCCATCAAGGGCCGGTGCATCGTGCGGCCGGTGCGACAGGAGGTGGATCGACATGGTGTGCTGGACAAGCTCGTTATGATCCCAGACTCGTTATCAGGGCAACATGGTCGTTTAAATCCAGAAAGAGTCGTTTGTTTGGGGAACGCGACGGATTGCCCAAGCAGCGGAGGCGATGCCGACGAGCAAGCGCAAAGCCACAACGAACTCGTCATTGCGAGCGCAGCGAAGCAATCCAGACTGTCGCCGCGGAGGGATTCTGGATTGCTTCGCTGCGCTCGCAATGACGGGGCACGGAGTGTCCACCTTACTTCTAAAACTCACCCCATCACATCATCAATTCCCCGTCTGCAAGTCGCCAAAACGCTCCCAGCTCCTGCCGTTGAAGCGCATGAACTGCATCTGGTCGACCGGGACGTGATCGGTCGTGCCGGTGTTGACCTTGATGCCGGGCAGCAGCATCGGCAATTCGAGATCGCGGATCGCGAAGGCCTGCTTCAGGATGTTCTCGGTCGACAGATCGTCGCCGCAGGCTTTCAGCACCGCCTCCAGCGCCATCGCGCTGTTGTAGGCGTTGACGTAATTGGTGTCGTGCTGGTCGGCCTCCGGCACGTATTTGGTCATGAACTCGCGCCAGCCCTTCACGCCGGAATCATCCTTCCAGGCGGGATCGTCGGGGTCCTTCACGTAGGCGGTAGAGAGGATGCCGGTGCCGGCTTCCAGCCCCGCGGGCTCCATCACCGTCGAAACCCACACCGCGACGTTGGACAGGAAAATCATCGGCCGCCAGCCGATCTCGAAGGATTTGCGGATCGCCTGTGCCGCGAATTTCGGCGTCGCCGCGATCACGAATACATCGGCGCCCGACGCCTTGAGCTTCACGATCTGGGAATCGATGGTTGGGTCCTGGATCTCGTAGGTCGCGCCGGTGACGATGCTATCGTATTTTTCGCCGAGCACGTCCTTCAGCCCGGCGAGATAGTCGCGGCCGTAATCGTCGTTCTGCGAGATCACGGCGAACTTCGCGTTCGGATTCTTCGCCAGCGCATAGCGCGCATAGAGCCGCGCCTCGTAGCGGAACGGCGCCTGCACGCCCATCGTCGCCTGCGGATATTGCGCGACGTCGGCGAATTTCGAGGCACCGGAGCCGATGAAGAGCTGCGGCACGTTCTTGGACTGGAGGTATTTCGCGATCGCCGTGTTGTGGGCGGTGCCGATCGAGGAGAAGATCAGCGCGACTTCGTCGCTCTCCACCAGCCTGCGTGTCTGCTCGACCGATTTCGGCGGCGCATAGCTGTCGTCGAGCGAGATCAGATTGACCTTGCGGCCGTTGATGCCGCCCTTCTCGTTCAGCATCTTGAAGTAGCCGACCTCGCCCTTGCCGAGCGCACCGAAGGCCGACACCGGCCCGCTATAGGGCATGGTCTGGCCGATTTTGATCTCGGTCGCGGTGACGCCGCGCATTTCGGCGGCGGCGGATGGAGCGGTCAGGAACGAAAATGTCAGGAACGAAACGGCGCCAAGCGCGCCCAATGCCCTCGCAAAGCGCATCGACTTCCCCTCCTCCCTTTGTTGTCGTGCCGCGCGCTTCAAAGGGCGCGACCGTGCCGTTGTCCGGCTGGACGGGAGGATGACATGGCGCCGTGGCGGACGCCAACCGCAATTATGAGGGTTCGGCCTTGCGGTTATTTCGCGAGCTTGCCCCGCTCCTTCACGGGAATCACCAGCTTGAGGCCCGACCAGACATCGTCGACCGCGCAGACCTTGATATCGACGAGGCCATTGGTGAGCGCGGTCGCGCGCACCACGGTTTCCGTCACGTCCGTTGCGACACCCGAAGCCTTCTTCGGCCACGACACCCAGATCATTCCGTCGGGCGCGATAGCCTTACGGTAGCTGCGCAGCCTGGCGCCGAGGCCTTTGGCCTCGGTCGCGAACAGATGCACGAGGTCGAGCGGCGCCTTGGCCACGCGCATCATCCGCACACCGTCGGGCAGGTCGCCGACGATGGCGCCATAACCGACTGAGAGACCGTCCACAAAAATACAAAAGCCCGGCTTGATGCCGAGCTTTTGCACTAACGGTTTGCCGGAATAGCCGGCCATGGCGCGAAAGGCGTTACGCCTGCGGCTGCGGCTCCAGGCCGGGATCCGGATCGGGCCGCGGGCGCGACTTGCCGGCCGGCGGCACGGCGGAGGCGCGCGGCGTGGTCGGCTCGAGCACGGATTCGCGGTTCGGCTTCTTGCCCTTGAGCAGGTCGATGATCTCGTCGCCGGAGAGCGTCTCGAACTCGAGCAGGCCCTTGGCGAGAGCTTCGAGATCGGCGCGCTTCTCGGTGAGAATACGCGTCGCTTCGTTGTAGCCCTCTTCGACGAAACGCCGGATCTCGGTGTCGATCTTCTGAACCGTGGCTTCCGATGCGTTCTGGGTGCGCGACACCGACATGCCGAGGAAAACCTCGTCCTGGTTCTCGCCATAGGACACGGTGCCGAGCGCCTCGGACAGGCCCCAGCGTGTCACCATCATGCGCGCCAGACGCGTCGCCTGCTCGATATCGGACGACGCACCCGAAGTCACCTTCTCGCGGCCGAAGATCAGTTCTTCGGCGACACGGCCACCCATCATGATGGCAAGGCGCGAGGTCATCTGCTCCAGCGACATCGACAGCTTGTCGCGCTCGGGCAGCTGCATGACCATACCCAGCGCACGACCGCGCGGAATGATGGTCGCCTTGTGGATCGGGTCGGTCGCGACGACGTTGAGGCCGACGATGGCGTGGCCGCCCTCGTGATAGGCCGTCAGCAGCTTCTCTTCCTCGGTCATGACGAGCGACTTGCGCTCGGCGCCCATCATCACCTTGTCCTTGGCTTCCTCGAACTCGGCCTGGGTCACCATGCGCTTGTTGCGGCGCGCGGCGGTGAGCGCGGCTTCGTTGACGAGGTTCATCAGGTCGGCGCCGGAAAAGCCCGGGGTGCCGCGCGCGATGGTCTTGAGGTTGATATCGGGCGCCAGCGGCACCTTGCGGACGTGGACCTTGAGGATCTGCTCGCGGCCGACGACGTCGGGATTGGGCACCACGACCTGGCGGTCGAAGCGGCCGGGACGCAGCAGCGCGGGATCGAGCACGTCAGGACGGTTGGTCGCGGCGATCAGGATCACGCCCTCGTTGGCCTCGAAGCCGTCCATCTCGACCAGCAACTGGTTCAGCGTCTGCTCGCGCTCGTCATTGCCGCCGCCGAGGCCGGCACCACGGTGACGACCGACGGCGTCGATTTCGTCGATGAAGATGATGCAGGGCGCGTTCTTCTTGGCCTGTTCGAACATGTCGCGGACGCGGCTGGCGCCGACGCCGACGAACATCTCGACGAAGTCAGAACCCGAAATGGTGAAGAACGGCACGTTGGCTTCGCCCGCGACCGCACGCGCGATCAGGGTCTTGCCGGTGCCGGGAGGGCCGACCAGCAGCACGCCGCGCGGAATGCGGCCGCCGAGGCGCTGGAATTTGCCGGGGTCGCGCAGAAATTCGACGATCTCCTGCAGGTCCTGCTTGGCTTCATCGACGCCGGCGACGTCCTCGAAGGTGACGCGGCCATGCGCCTCGGTCAGCATTTTTGCGCGCGACTTGCCGAAGCCCATCGCCTTGCCGGCGCCGCCCTGCATCTGCCGCGACAGGAAGATCCAGACGCCGATCAGCGCGATGAAGGGCAGCCAGGAGACCAGCAGCGAGACGAACCACGGCACGTTGTCGCCCGGCGGCTTCGCGGTGATCTGCACCTTGCTGTCATAGAGGCGCTTCACAAGCGTCGGATCGCTCGGCGCATAGGTCTGGAAGCTCGAGCCGTTGGTGAAGGTGCCGTGAATGTCCGGCCCCTGGATGACGACGTCGCGCACATTGCCGCGGTCAACCTCGCTCAAGAGCTGGGAGAAGGCGATGTCCTGCGAGGAGGCGCGCTGCCCCGGATTCTGGAAGAGCGTGAACAACGCCAACAGCAGCAAGACAATGATGACCCAGAGGGCGAAATTGCGCAGATTGGCGTTCATCGATCTTCCTTCGTGGTCGCGCGGATCGCGGCCTGATCCTCGGGCAGTTACTTTGGGCCGTACGAGGAAATCCCAAGGAATCCTCTCGGTTAGACGCATACAATTTAGGTGCCGCCCCGGTCGCTGCCAAGGGAACGAGGTGGGACTATTTATCCCATCTTAGAGCGATTCCCGCTGAAATAATGGCGGCCGGACAGGGGTTTTTCCCGCCTGGTTAAGGTGACCTGACGCCGCGCCGCCGAAACGGCCGGTGTCATGGTCCGCGGCTTAGCTCCCCTTGCGCCGCCGGGCCGGCGCCGGCGCGATGTGGATACGCCCCCCGGCAAGGCTGATCAAGGCTCCCGCAAGGGTCTGCTTCAGCACCGGCCGGCCATTTGCAGCCGCGCGCCCTGCAGCCATACGCCCCGTAGCTATGGCCTGATCGAGCGCACCCAAGAGGGATTCGACCTTGCCGAGTTCCGCCGGCCCCTCATGCCCGAACGCGTTGATGGCCCGCAGCAGGAGCCGCAGCCGGACCTCCTCCGGCAGGGCGGCAAAAGCGGAGGCCTCGAGGCTTCGAACGCCAGCCTGCGGCGCATCGCCGCGATCCCGCAAACGGAGGAAGCGCTCGGCGCCATCGACCAGCACCTCGACGGCCGCATTGGCGCGTGCCAGCCTTGCCGCGAGCCGAGCCAGGCTGCGGGCATCGCCGCCCTCTGCCGCGAGCTGCGGCAGCAGCGCACGCAGCCGCGGCCGGGTGAAGGCAGCGTCGTGGTTGGTGGGATCGTCGGCAAAGCCGATCTTCGCCCGCCTCAAGGTCGCGATCAGCTGCGACTTCGGAACATCGAGCAGCGGACGCGCAAGGACGACGCCGTCGCGCTCCGTGAGACGGGCCATCGCCGACAGCCCGGCAAGTCCGCTGCCGCGGACAAGACGCATCAACAGGGTCTCGGCCTGGTCGTCACGGGTGTGGGCGGTCAGCACATGGCTCGCGCCGGCGGCACGCGCAGCTTGCGCAAGCAGGCGGTAGCGAGCTTCGCGCGCGGCGGCCGGCAGTCCCGTTTTCGGCTTTGCCTCGCGCCAGCGCACGGTCCGGTGCGGCAAGCCAAGCGCGGTCGCCAGACGCTTGACCTCGCGCGCCTCGCGCACCGCCTCCGGCCGCAAGCCGTGGTCGATGGTGACGACGGTGAGACGCGGGCCGCGCGCGAGGCTGCGGTGCCAGCGCGCCGCAAGCCACATCAGCGCGACCGAGTCGGGCCCGCCGGAGACCGCGAGCAACAGTCCCGGCGCGCCTTTCAGGCCTGCGAACAGGCGCTTGGCCTCACGCGCCGAGATCGGTGAGTTGTCCTCTGACATGACGCTGCAATCGTCCGCGGATGGACCGACTGTTTAGCGCAGCACCATCCGTCTTGTCAGGATCAATCGCCGCGGGTCAGCACTTCACCCGCTTCTGCTCGCGGTCCACGGCGGCTTTGACGCCGCCCGAAGCGCGCGGATATTTGCGGCCGATCTCGCCGAAGGCGGCGCAGGCGGCCTCCTTCTCCTTCAGCGCGGCCAGCGACTGGCCGAGCCGCAGCAGGGCATCCGGCGCCTTGGCGGATTTGTCGTATTTGGTCGTGACGGCGAGGAAGGCTTCCGCGGAGTCGCGATATTGCTGGCGCTGGAAATAGCTTTCGCCGAGCCAGTATTGCGCGTCGCCGAGCAGCGGGTCGCTCGGATATTTCTGCGAGAAATTCTTCATGGTCTGCTCGGCCAGCGCATAGTCCTTGCGCTGCATGTAGCCGATGCCGAGGTCGAATTCGTCGCGCGGCGTTGCCGAGGGCGGCAGGGTCGCAAGGGCCGTGCCGCCCGATGGCGTGGGAGAGCCGGATTGGCCCGGCGGATAGCCGGGCTGCGCGGCCTGGGGCGCGGCCGCTTGCGGATAGCGGGCGCCGTTGTTGGCGAGATCAAGTGGTTCGCCGGCGCCACGGCCGCCGGGCGCGCCGGCAGGGGCGCCTGCCGACATCGGCTGCTGACCGCCCCCGAGCGCGCGCGGCGCACCCGGCGCATTCGGGCTCTGGTTCGGATCGAAGGCATCGCCGCGGCGGCGCGTACCCGGCGCGCCGGGCGCAGGCTGCTCCTGAACGATCGGCGCGGGAGAGGCGATCTGCGGCTGCTCGTAATTCGGCTGCTGCGACGGCTGCTGGCGATAGGCCGGCGCGGGCGGCATGGCCGCCGCCTGGCCCGGCGCACCTTGCGCGCCGCCCTCGAGCGCTCGCAGCCGATCTTCGAGCTGGCGGTTGCGATATTGCAGCTCTTCGTTCTGGCCGGTGAGCTGGCGCAGCTGGTTCTCCAGCCGCTCGATCCGCATCTCGGGATCGGCATCGTCCGACTGTGCGAGGGCGGGCGAGCACAAAGAGAGCAGCGCGGCGATCGCCACGGTGCCGGTGAGGACCTTAAATCTGGATGACATCTTGCCCTGACGACGAAAGCGAAATGGCCTGCGACCGAACACTCGACGCGCCACACATTGAAGGGGAGTACGCCAAAACTGTGACTGCAACAAACGGGTTTCTGTCACAGTTCGCTGAAACGAAACCGGCGCCCTGGAGGGCGCCGGCATAATCGGTTTCTGAAGATGAACGGCACCTGACTGATCGTCAGGAGCTCGCGTTCAGCACGGTGACAGCGCGGCGGTTCTGCGACCAGCAGGAGATGTCGTTACAGACGGCCACCGGCCGCTCCTTGCCGTAGGAGATCGTGCGCATGCGGTTCGGATCGATGCCGCGCGAGGCGAGGAACGAACGCACCGACTGGGCGCGGCGGGCGCCGAGCGCGATGTTGTATTCGCGGGTGCCGCGTTCGTCGGCATGACCTTCGACGGTGAAGCTGTAGCGCGGGTAGCTCTGGAGCCACTGCGCCTGCTTCTCCAGGGTCACGATCGCCTGCGGGGTCAGATCGGTCTGGTCGCTTTCGAAGAACACGCGGTCGCCGACGTTGACCACGAAGTCCTGCTGGCTGCCTGGCGTCGCCGCGTTGGCCATCGCATCCGTGGCAGAGTTCTTGTTGGCGCAGGCGCCCATCGACAACGCGACGGCAAGCACCGCGGCCAGCTTCAATCCCTGGAGGATACGCATAGGATGTTTCATTCCGGAGCCTCCACGCTCACGTTTCGTCCACTGCTGTCCGGTCTACAGGGGGTTGGTTAAGCGAACGTTCCGTCAACCTTGATGGAACCTTGCCTCAGCCGATCAAATGCCCCCAACCAGCGAAAAGCAAACGTCATGGTTAATGGGTTGTAAATGTGGCGCGAGGGTGAAGGCAAGCCTCACCGACCGGCAAAAACCCGGGCTTTTGCTGGAATTATGGGCTCGTCACGTGGAGACCCTGGGACCTAGCGTGGGGGCCTAGCGGGCAGAACCGGCTGCCGAGGCCGCTGCGTCCGGGGTCCGCTGCGTGGCCAGCAGCACCGGCCGCGGGGCCGCTTGGCGCGGGCTGCTGCGTTCAAACAACATGCGCCGCTCAAAAGCGCTGGAGCGCATGATCGGAAAGCGCGTCAGAACCTTTTCCCGCTGGTTCCGGAAATCAGACGCCATCAGCACGGCCTTCTTGGTGGGCCAGCCCGGAAACCCACGCGGCTCCGGTGAAATGGTCTCGTGCAGGAAGATACGACGATAAAACGCCTGATGGTCGGTCCGGATCATGGCCAGCCCGGTGTCGGCGTTGAAATGATCGCAAGCCACAAAAGCAAGCCGCACCGTCAGATAGGGCAACTCCGGAAAACGCTGGTGCTTTTCGGGATCAGCAACAAACCGACATGGATCGACGAGAACTTCGCCGCGGTCGAGGCGGGGATGCAGGACGTCGCCGAACACTTCGGTCGTGTAGGACATCCGCCAGTCCGACGTCAGGACGTGAATGCGAACGGAGCTGCAGAGCTCTCCATCGACATAGACCCCGAAATTCCAGGTGTTGGGCGCATCGTCGAAGCGATCGGTCACGCGCCGCGACTCCGACGGCGCGATCAGTCCAGCATGCAGATAGGCCCGGTACCGCATCAAATAGAGGTTGTCTCGGTCCTCTGGTGTTTCGATGAGGCGGTAATCGATGCGGTCAAACAGAGCGGCTCCCCGCGGAAGGAGCACCGTTTGCGGTTCAGCTCCAGACGTCATCAAATACCCCTACACTCCAAAGCAACTTCTGCGAGTAGGAGCGAGATTAATGGTTCGTTAACGGAATTGCAAAGGCTTAGAAACGTTAGGGTTAACCTTTGCGCCCCGCAAAAACACGGGCAAACAGAGCTAAGGGCGTTGAAGGAGTGCGGCAGAGAAAGATCAGGCGATGGATCGCGAGGACACCATGACGATCTGATCTTCGACCCCGCGACGGCCATGCGAGGCATTGAGCAATTGGCGAATCCGGACTGCGGGAACCGGTCGGCTGAACAGATAGCCCTGCCCTTCGGTCACGGTGCCGTCGGCGCTGATCAGCTCGAGCTGATCATTGGTCTCGATGCCCTCGACCACGACGGCCATGCCGAGATCGGCCGACAGCCGCGCCACGCCGCGCAGCAGCGTCAGCGGCCGGTCGGCATCGATGCCTTCGAGGAAGGAGCGGTCGATCTTCACCTTCTGCATCGGGAAATTGTGCAGGTAGCTGAGGCTCGAATAGCCGGTGCCGAAATCATCCAGCGAAATGCGCACGCCGAGCGCGTGCAATTGCGACAGGATGTCGTGCGTGAGCTGGGTGTTGCGCAACAGCGAGGATTCGGTGATCTCGATCTCCAGCCGATGCGCCGGGAGCCCCGAAACCTCCAGCGCGTAGCGGATTTCGCTCAAGACGTCGCGCTGGTGGAATTGCTGCGGCGAGAAGTTGACGGCGACGCTGACGCCCTCCGGCCATTTCATGCATTCCATGCAGGCGCGGCGCAGGATCCAGCGGCCGAGATCGACGATCAGCCCCATGTCCTCGGCGACCGGGATGATGTCGACCGGCGAGACCGTGCCGCGCACCGGATGATTCCAGCGCAGCAGCGCCTCGCACGTGGTGATCTTGCCGGACTTCAGATTGACCAGCGGCTGGTAGAACAGCTCGAACTCCTCGTTGGCGAGCGCCTTGCGCAGATCGAGCTCGAGGATGCGGCGCGCCTCGACGGTCGCCGCCATCTCGTCGCGGAAGAAGCAGAAGGTGCCGCGACCGTCGGCCTTGGCCCGGTACAGCGCCATGTCGGCGTTCTTGAGCAGCGTGTCCGCGCTGACGCCTTCCGGCGAGGTCAGCGCGATGCCGACGCTGGCGCCGATCTCGACCAGGTGATTGTCGATGCGGTAGCGCTCGCTCAGCCGTTCGACGATCCGGCGCGCCAGCGCAGCGGCGTCCTCGGGCGAGGAGATGTTCTCCTGGAACACGACGAATTCGTCGCCGCCGAAGCGGGCGACGAAATCTTCGGGGCGCAGCATCTCGCGCAGGCGGTTGGCGACTGCGCACAGGAGCTGGTCGCCGCAGGGATGGCCGAGCGTGTCGTTGACCTGCTTGAACTGGTCGAGGTCGACGAACAGCAGCGCGGAGAGGCGCTCGGCGTCGTGCGAGATCGCCAGCAGCCTTTCGATCTCGTCGCGGAAATGAACGCGGTTGGGGAGCGCGGTGAGGTCGTCGTAGCGCGCCAGATGCGTAATCTTGGCCTCGGCGCTGCGCCGCTCGGTAATGTCCTCGAGCAGCACCACCGCGCCACCATCAGCCATCGGCTGGACAGTCCAGGACAACGACCGGTTTCGCTGCGTGTCGGGATCGGCGGTGATGATCTCCTTGGCTTGCGAGCTCTCGATGTCCGCGACGATCCGCTCGCCGCTCCCAGCCGAGATGGATCCGGCGCGAACGCACGCCGCGACGATGTCGCGCGCGTTGATGCCGCGCTGCGCGAGGCCTTCCGGCAGATTCATCATTGCGCCGAAGCGGTGGTTCATGACCGCCAGCTGTCCGTCGACGCGGAACATGCAGAGGCCGTGCGGCATGTTGTTCAGCGCCGTGTCGAACTGGCCGGCGAGCGCGGCTTCACGCTCCCGTGCCACGACCGCTCCCATGAAGATTCGGTGCAAATTGACCGAGAGCTGCATGATAGCCATCAGGAACGCGGCGCTGACCACCGCCATCGCGATGTAGTAGGGCGTTCCACGCAGCGCCAAGGCAAGCACGGCCGGGCCGAAAATCAGCACGGCCTGGAGGTGGAAGATCGCGGGCCGGCCATATGCCCTGCCCGCGCCGCCCGCCGCGATACCGGTGGTGACCGACAAGGCTATCATGTGGGCCACGGCGTCGTCCGTGGCCAACAGGGCCGTGGAGCACCAGATGCCGATCGCAGCCGCCTGGATCTTTGCTCCGATCTGATAGCGCTTCTGCCAGCGTGCGGCCGCCTCGACGGTCATGACCGCCTGACGTGCCTGATAGAGGCGCAGGTCGATCGCCCGCGCGGTCCCGGCCAGGACAAGAAGCGCGACGCACGCCCAGATCAGCGGCTCGCCCGTCCTCAGCGCGGTCAGGGCCGCACCAATCGACACGAAAATGAGTCCTGCCAGCAGCGGACCAGGCGCTTCGAACAGCGAATCGATTTGCGCCGCCGAAGATTTCGGCGGCCGCTGTTCCGGCTCTCCGCTCTGACTTGCAAACTGCATCTGGTCTGTACGCGCGTCCTGTCTGGAGCGCAGTCTTACCGATCCGGTATGAAGTCTTTCTGAGGGAACATCGTTAAAGTCGAGTTGTTTTGAGCGGCGAATAGTCGAAATATATCAATAGAAACAAACCCATGGGAAAAGTTTGCCGAGTGCAACCTTAAAGAACAATTATCGCGGGGAAACATCTCGCCAAGTTTTCGACAAAGGCGCGCGGTCAAAGCACCGCGCACCGAGGGGCGGCTAGCCCGATGTCGAGGACAATAGCGGCGACCATGCCGGGTCGGAGGCGAAGCCCGGCGTCGGCACCTTCAGCTCGTTGCGCCCCGAGATGTCGACGGAGAACAGCGACGGACCGCCACTGCCGCCGGGATCGCGGAAGAACATCAGCACGCGGCCGTTCGGCGAGAAGGTCGGGCCCTCATTGTGGTAGCCGGAGGTGAGGAGCCGCTCGCCGGAGCCGTCCGGCTTCATGACGCCGATCGAAAACTGCCCGCCGCCTTGCCTGGTGAAGGCGATGTAATCGCCGCGCGGCGACCACACCGGCGTCGAATAGGTGGCATTGGTGTCGTCCTTGGAAAAGGAGATGCGCTGCGCCTGTCCGCCGCCCGCCGCCATCACATAGATCTGCGACCTGCCGCCGCGATCGGATTCGAAGCAGATGCGGGTGCCGTCCGGCGAGTAAGACGGAGAGGTGTCGATCGCCGGCGTGTCGGTGAGACGCGTGGTCGAGCGCGAGCGCAGATCCATCACGAACAGGTTGGAATTGCCGCCCTGCTGCAGGCTCATGATGACGCGCTGGCCGTCCGGCGAGAACCGCGGCGCAAAGGTCATGCCGGGGAAGTTGCCGACGATCTCGCGCTGGCCGGTCTCGATGTTGAACAGGTAGACCTTCGGATCGCCCTGGCCGAACTCCATGTAGGTGATCTCTTGCGAGTTCGGCGAGAAGCGCGGCGTCAGCACGAGGTCGGAGCCGCGGGTCAGATAGCGCACATTGGCGCCGTCCTGGTCCATCATCGCAAGCCGCTTGACGCGGCGCTCCTTCGGCCCGGTCTCGTCCACGAACACCACGCGGCTGTCGAAATAGCCCTTCTCGCCGGTCATCCGCTCGTAGATCTGGTCGGAGATGATGTGGGCGATGCGGCGCCAATATTCCGGCGAGGTGAAATATTGCTGGCCGGCGAGCTGCTGGCCGGAGACCACGTCCCAGAGGCGGAATTCTGCCTTGAGCCTTCCGTCCGGCTGACGCGTCATGCGGCCGGTGACCAGCGCCTGCGCGTTGATGGTCTTCCAGTTCTGGAATTGCGGCGCGACGTCGATGTTGCTGATGCGCTCGATGAAGGCGGCCTGGTCGATCGGCGCGAACAGGCCCGAGCGCTTCAGATTGTTGGTGATGACCTGCGTGACGCCATTGCCGACGTCGCCGTCGGCCGGCGAGCCCGGCAGGAAATTGGTGATCGCGATCGGGACCGGCTGGAATTCGGTGGGATCGATTCGAAGCCGCGGCTGGCCCTGGGCGAAGGCGTGTCCGCCCCCGAGCACCGCAAGCGTCGATCCGGTCAGGGTCATGAAGCGGCGGCGGTTCATCGATCGGACGTCATTCATCGCAAAATTCTTTTGTTCGGATGTCACAACATATCTTTCAGGCCGAAAGTCATCGGGATGAGCTTCCAGCTCTCGTACTGCGGCTTCGGCATGAACGAATAGACCTGACACTGCACGATGGCGCGCTTGGCGCTCTCTGCCACCGCCTGGGCGATTGACCGCGACGGTCCCCTCACCGCGACGACGACGGGCTCGGAGGCGAGCGATCCATCGATCTTCATGGGAATGTCGATGTCGGCTTCGTACTGATCGGCGTCCTGCCCATTATAGGTCGGCGTGAAGCAGCGCTTGACCGCACCCTGAAATGCGCCTCGCCAAGTGGCGACGTTGGCGACCGCGGTCCCGGTCGTCGATCCGAGCTGCGCGGACGCATTCATTGTCGTTCCGGTAAGCTCGTGCCGGGTCGCAGCGCGCTTGTCGAGTTCGCGCTGGATCTGCGCAGGATCGAAGCTGCGCTCCTTGGGCTTTGGCTGCTGTTGCGGCTGCACCGCCGCGACCTTGGGCTCAGGAGGCTTGGGCGGCTTCTTGGTCTCCAGCTTTTTCTGGAGCTCGGCGATCGGATCTTCCTTGGCCGGATCAGGCTTCTTTTCCGGCGGCTTCGGTTCTTCTTTCGGCTTGGCCTCGGCCACGGGCTTCGGCGGCTCGGGCTTCTTCTCGACCGGCTTCTCGACGGGTTTCGGCGGCGGTTCGGGCGTCGAGTTGGTCTTGATCAGCTCTTTCTTCTCGGTGACTTTGCCGACGGCGTCTTCCTCGGGCTTGGCCTCGGCGATCTTCTCGACCTTGGGCTTCGCCTCTTTCTTGTCGCCGGTCTTCTGCCCGTTGGTCATCTGCGCGAGCTGGTCGGTGGAGATGATGTCGATCGGCAGCGACTCTTCGGGCGCCACGAAAGCCCTGCTGCTAAAGGTGACCAGCCCCCATCCAAGCACGAGGACATGGAGGGCAATCGACGCAACGAGTGTTTTGTCGACCTTCACCTTCACGGTCTACCCCTGATCCGCTTCCGTGACGAGCGCGAGCTTCTTGAAGCCTGCACCGGACAACAGGCCCATCACCCTGGCCACCGTGCCGTAATCGGCCTTCTTGTCGGCGCGCAGATAGATGCGTTCCTCGAGCCCGCCGCGCGCGTCCGTGATCGCCTTCAGCTTCGGGATCAGCTCGTTGATCGCGATCTCGGCGTCGTTGATGAACACCTTGCCCTTGATGTCGACCGACATCTGGATCGGCTTCTGGTCGTTGTTTTCGAGGCTTTTGGCCTGGGTCTGCGGCAGGTCGAGCGGCACGCCGACCGTCAACATCGGCGCCGACACCATGAAGATGATGAGCAGCACCAGCATCACGTCCACCATCGGCGTGACGTTGATCTCGGCCACGACCGGCTTGCGCCGGCCACGGCGCCCACCGCCTCCGGACGAACTCGCGACGTTCATGCCCATGGTCTGGTGCCCAAATTGCCCTTCACACTATACATGCCGTCCGTCAGCCCCGCTCGTCGATCTGGCGCGACAGGATGGCTGAAAATTCATCGGCGAAGCCTTCGAGCCGCTGGGCCTGCCGGTTCACCTCGGAGGTGAACTTATTGTAGAAAATAGTGGCAGGAATGGCGGCGATAAGGCCGACGGCGGTCGCAAACAGCGCCTCCGCGATGCCGGGGGCCACCACCGCCAGAGAGGTATTTTTCGACGCCGCGATCGACTGGAAGCTCGACATGATGCCCCAAACGGTGCCGAACAGGCCGACGAAGGGGCCTGCGGAGCCGACGGTGGCGAGCACCAGCAGCCGGCGTTCCAGCCGCTCGACCTCGCGAGCGATCGAGACATTCATGACCTTGTCGATGCGCATCTGAAGGCCTGCGACCGAGCGGGCCTGGCTCTCGAACGAACGCTTCCACTCGCGCATCGCCGCGACGAAGCAGGCCGCCATGGAATGCGTCGGCTTGGCCGAGAGCGTGCGATAGAGGTCTTCGATCGACTCGCCGGACCAGAAGGCCTGCTCGAAACGGTCCATCGAGCGGCGGGTGCGGGCAAACAGGAAGATCTTGTCGATGGCGATCGCCCAGACCCAGACGGAGCAGGCGAGAAGCCCCAGCATCACCGCTTTCACGATCCAGTGAGCCTGCCAGAACAGCGCGATCAGCGACACGTCCGCGGAAGCGGCAACCGGAAGGGCTGACTGAGCCACGTCGGCCGGATTCATAAGCAGTATCCTCTCAAGGCGATCGTTACCTGATGTCCACGGCGGCAATGGCCGCCGGTTCCCCAATAGCCGCGCCAGAACCGGCGCGGCCGGCAAGCCCGCTCAAAGCCTTGTCTTTCTGGGGTGCAGGGGCTCGTCCAAAGCCGGCCGCCTGCATTCCCTGCCAAGATGTCAAAACTATGGGCCCGGCCCAAGGCTCAGACTTCGAGCTTTGGGCGCGATTGTCCGCAATTACCAGAGCCCGGCGATGGTTAATGCTGGGTTACCGCAGGTGAATTTGGCTGCGGGAAAGGAAGGTAGCACAGGGGGATGGGTCGCGGGTCCGGTTCCGTGGCCCGTACGCACCGCAACGCCCGCGCGGTGATCGGCCCCGGCAGACTGAGCGCGCAGAGCCGACCGCCCGCCGCATAGGCCACGCCGGCCGCTTTTTCGAGGGGCGTCAGGCCGCCGAGGCAGGTTCGGGGCAATTGGTCAGCCGCGCCGGATTGCCGATTGCGGTGCAGCCCCTTGGCACGTCGCTCGTCACGACCGTGCCGGCACCGATTTTCGCAAAATCGCCGATCCTGACGTTGCCGAGAATTGTCGCGCCGGAGCCGATGAACACGCCGCGACCAATGCGAGGCGAGCGCGCCGGCAGTTCAGTGCCGCGACCGATGCTGACATTCTGAAGGATGGTGGCCTCGTCGCCGATCACCACATTGGCACCGATCACGATGCCAGTGGCGTGGTCGAGATACACCGACGATCCAAGGCTCGCTGCCGGATGAATGCTGACCTGCAGGACGTTCGACGCCTCGTTCTGAAACAGCAGCGCCGCGTCGCGATGGTCATGGTGCCAGAGCCAGTTCGAGACACGCCAGGCCTGCAAGGCGACGTAGCCCTTGAAATGCAGCAGCGGCGCCAACAGTCCGGCGATGGCGGGATCGCGGAGCACGATGGCCCGCAAGTCGCGGCCGGCCGCCTCGATCAGATCCGGCTGGTCACTAAAGGCGTCGCGGGAAAATGTCGTGAAGCGCTCGCGTTCGGCCGCGCTGTCGCCAAGCCGGCGCCCGATCAGGTCGGACAGTGCGGCGGTGAAATCGTCATGGGCGAGGATGAGACCGACGACAGCCTTGCCGAATATGGGGTCGGCTGCCGCTGCGCGCTGCGCCTCGTCGCGGATCTCCTGCCAGAGGCTCTCGCTCGCCATGATCGCAGCTTCCGCCATCGTTGCCGCCTGCGGTGTTTTGACGCTTCCTTCTCACCGTCGGATATAGGCCCTCGGCAGCCCGCGCGCCACGCTCCCCGGGAGGCTACGAGCTTGCATGCCTGGCAGCCGGGATCATATATTATCGGTCGAGTTCCCGGGCGAAGCTATGGCCTGAGGTTGGCTTTGCCGCGTGCGGCCGCCTTGGGCCAAGGTTGTCCAGGCAAAGCATCTCGTTCAAGACCCCCGCGGTGGTCAGCCATCCGCGGGTTTTTCGTACACAGCGGCCCTCAATGCTGCCGAAGCGAATCCCGAAATCCCCGTCATCCAAGGTCACGCCAATACATGTCGCCCAACGCCCCCGCCGACGACCAACACGACGACATCATGTATCCCTCCGCGCTGCCGTTCCTGCTGGTCCATCTCGGCTGCGTTGCGGCCATCTGGACAGGCATCACCTGGCAGGCACTCGCGATCTGCGCCTCACTGTACGTCGTGCGCATGTTCGCAATCGGGGCAGGCTATCACCGCTATTTCTCCCATCGGGCTTTTGCGACCGGTCGGGTGTTTCAGTTCGTCCTGGCCTGGATCGCGCAAAGCACCGCGCAGAAAAGCGTTTTGTGGTGGGCGGCCAAGCATCGACATCATCATCTGCATTCCGATACCGAAGACGACGTGCATTCGCCGCGTCACCGAGGCTTCCTCTACAGTCATCTCGGCTGGATTTTTTACCGGGAGCACGATGGCACCGACCTCGTGAAAGTCGGCGATTTCGCCGCCTATCCGGAGCTGATGTGGCTGCATCGGCTGGAACTCCTGCCGGCCGTTACGCTGGCTGCGCTCTGCTTTCTGGTTGCCGGATGGTCCGGCCTCGTCGTCGGCTTCCTGTGGAGCACCGTGCTGGTCTATCACGCGACCTTCTGCATCAACTCCCTCGCCCATGTGCATGGACGCAAGCGATACGTGACCGGCGATGATTCCCGCAACAACTGGCTGCTGGCGCTGTTCACCCTTGGTGAGGGCTGGCACAACAATCACCACGCCTACCAAAGCAGCGTGCGACAAGGTTTTCGCTGGTGGGAAATCGACGTGACCTATTACATCCTGAAGGTGCTGTCCTGGTTCGGCGTCGTCTGGAACATGAAGACGCCGCCCGAACAGGTGCTGCGCAACGAACAGGCGCTCGGCGCGCGGGTCATCCATCGGGCGGCCCGGGAGCTTGCCGGACGGTTCGATGCGCAGACCCTGGCGCACGCGATCTCATCGGCGCTACGCGGAGCCGATTTGGCCCAGTTGCAACTGCCAACGCTGCACGACATCCTCAGTCGCGCGCATGAAGGCGTCGATGCGCTGACGCATCTGCATTTGCCGAAGATTCCGACCCGCGACGAGTTTCTCGCCGAGGCCAAGGCGATGTTCGCGCGAACGCGATCACTCAACGAGATCGTGGACTACGCCTATGAACACTTCCTGGAGTCGGTTCGCGCGCAGCTCGCCACGGCGCGCTGACCAAGACGCTCCAGACCAAGACTTTCCAGACCAAGACAAATCCAGACCTCGCGGCGGCCAGCCGCGCACTTCCAAAAACCAAACCGCCCGCCTGCGGGTTGCGCAGGCGGGCGGCTCGGGGCCATCAGGACTTTGGGGGCATGCGCCTGAAGGCTTTGAGAGGCGTCAGGTCAAGATCAACCTTGCCCGAGATCAACCTTGCTGCTGGTCGGTCGGCGGCGGGGTCGGGCGCGTCTTGTGCTGCGCCATGAACTGGTCGAACTCTGCCTTGTCCTTGGCGTGACGCAGACGGTCGAGGAAGTTCTTGAACTCGACCTGCTCCTCCTCGAGCCGCTGCAGTGTCTCGGTGCGGTACTCGTCGAAGGCGCGGTTGCCGCTCGAGGGCGGGCCGAAGCCGAAGCCGAAACCGTGGCGCTCCATGCGGCCACGCATACGGTCCATCTTGTACTGCATCCGCTCCATCTTGTTCTGCCAGCGATCCTGGTTGCTCCAGCACGACATTCTTCTGCTCCCGAGTGTGAAAAAGAGAAGGGCAAGTCCGATCGGCCACCAGAAGATGAAGCCAAGGATGGTCACGGCGATCCAGCCGGGATGCCAGGGCGTATTGAGCATGTGGGGGCGCTCATAGTGTTGGTCCGAAGGGCCGCGCCATCGATTGACATCAGCGGTGTAGGCCATTTCCCTCTCCATGACGGCATCAGCGCCGTTGTGAATGTAAATAACATTTACATAGCTAGATCATCCCGCGATTTTGTCAAGCCGACCGCCTAACAGGGCAGGCGAATTATTTGGGTAACTTTATTTCGGCTTGCCCCAGGGACCACCGGGCGGCACGCCGGAACCGGAGGATGCCTCCGGTGGTACCGGCGGCGGCTCGGCGCTTTTCGCCGGAGGACGGCGATCGGTCGGGAAGCCGAGGCCGCGCAGATAGATCAGCACCTCAGCTTCGAGCAGCTCGTCCGGCGACATCGGCAGTTTTCGACGCGCGGCGTCGCCGCGGGAGAACAGCGAGGCCACGCCATGCGCCATCGACCAGATGTGCAGCGCCATCATCATCGCCGGCGGCCGCGGCGTGCCCGGCGGCGCCAGCGCGGCAAGCCGCTCCGCCGCGGCACGAATGATGTTGAAAGCACGCTCGCTGGCGGCCTGGAGCGCCGGATTGGCATCCACCGGCACGCCCGATTCGAACATCGCGTTGTAGAACGCGGGCTCTTCGCGGGCGAAGGCGAGATAGGCCCTGCCGACACGCTCGAACGCCGTGACGGTGTCGGGCCGTCCGTCGTCCCAGGCCGCGGTCAGGCGCGATTCGAACTGCTCGAAGCCGCGCTGCGCGATCGAGGACAGCAGTTCGTCACGGTCGCGAAAATGCCGGTACGGTGCCGCCGCACTGACGCCGGCCATGCGCGCGGCATCGGCAAAGGTGAAGCCGGCGGCGCCCTTCTCGGCGATCAGCCCGAGGGCGGCCTGCAACAGGGCTTCCTTCAGATTGCCGTGGTGATAGCCGCGCTCGGCGCGGCGCGTCTCCTTGCGCCAGCTCATGTGAACGACCTTTACATGAGCCGGGCGTGAAGGTCACTAGCGGCGACGGATTTGATCGCCCGTATTCTTCCCGGTCCGGGACGGTGGCCGAAGTCCTAGCCGCCGGGGATCGGCAGCACCGGCATGATCTCGACGCGTTCGCCGGGGAAGATCGTGAAGTGCGGGTGGTTCTCGAACATCTTCGCCGCGGCTTCATGGGACGCTGCGCGCACCACGGTGAAGGCGCCCATCTCGTTGGCGATGTCGGCGATGCCCTTGCCGTCAACCTTCTTGGTCCTGCCGAGCGGGCCGCCCATGGCCTGGATCGCGCCCTGGTGCTTTTCGACCCAGCCTTTCCAGCCCGCAATGCCCTCCTGCTCCTTCGCCTTGCGCTCGGCCTCGGGCATCGCATTCCATGCGGCCCATTTGGAGCTGGTCTTGCTGCCGAGGAAAACGGCGAGATAGGTGTCGGTGCTCATCGGTTCTCTCCCTTGATGATCGGTTGACGAAGACGCGATTTTGTCGCGACCGCTGTGGTTAGTTCTTCAGATCGCCGAAGCCGGCGGCGTGCTGCACGTCGAGCGGAAAGTCGGTCATCTCCTGCACCTGGCGGATCTCGATAATTTCGTTCGCGGAGGCCGGGCATCTCTTGGCCCAGGCGATCGCCTCCGCACGCGAGGCGACCTCGATCATCCAGTAACCGCCCAAAACCTCCTTGGCCTCGGCGAAGGGGCCGTCGGTCACAACAGGCTCACCGGTCGCAAAGGAGACGCGCGCACCCATCGACGGCGGATGCAGGCCGTCGAGCGTGATCAGCACGCCGGCGTCCTTCAGCGCCTCGTTGTAGCGCATCATCGCGGCGACACGCTCGGGATCGAGCTGGACATCCGGCGGCGCGGTCTCATAGCCGAGCGGGATCATCAGCATCATGAATCGCATGGAGGTTCCTTGCTTGCTTGGTCGCCCTCGCCTCCTAGACGAACGAACTCTGGCGGAACCGACAGGTGACGAAAATTATTCTGGAGATTATTGCGCTGGCGCTAGCGCGGCTGCGGCAGGAAACGACCGTCCTGCCGGGCAGCGCCGAAATAGACCTCGATGCGGCGGACCTTGCCTCCCGCGAAGGTGAAGAACTCCGTGTTACGAAAGCTCCTGCCGTCTGTCGCCAGACAGAGATAGGTGACGAAGGCCTCGGCGCCCCGGACGAAAACCCGCTCGATGTCGTGCCGCGCAATCCAGCCGGTGTCCCTCCAGCAGCGCTCGAAATAGGCCGCCTTGTCGAGGTCGTCGTCGAACGGGCTGGTGAAGCGGAAATCATCGGCCAATGCGTCGGCGACCCGTTGCCGGTCGTTGCCGAGATAGGCTGCGAAGAGGTCTCGAATCAGGTGCTCGCGGTCAGTCATCGAACGGTTCCGTGGATAGCATCGTCTTGAAGACGATTGACGCACGGCCGCGCCGACATTGCGCACGACTGTTCCGGGCACCACGACGCGAAAAATACTGCGATCCGCGCTCCGTACAAATACGGCCCGGCCTATGAACTCCGCCGTGCACATGAATCCGGAATGCCTGTAAGCAGAGCGACATGGCCGGCGCATGCGGGAACTACGGAACAAGTGCGAATTGCTGCAAGGGTTTACAATTGCTCAACAAGCTCGTGCAATTTTTCTAAGCAGGCGAGACGGCATGGCGACCCTGCCGCTTCGCTCCGAAGAACATTGCTCGGAGCATCACGTGTTCAATTTCCAAAGCAGCAAGACCCGGCACGCGATCGCAGAAGTCGAAGCACTCGATCGCTCGCAGGCCGTGATCGAATTCGGCCTCGACGGCACCATTCTCGATGCCAATGAGAATCTCCTCAAGATGAGCGGCTATACGCTCTCGGAGATCAAGGGCAAGCATCACAGCATCTTCGTCAGCCCGACTGAACGCGAGAGCGCCCGTTACCGCGACTTCTGGGCCAGCCTGAACCGCGGCGAGTTCCAGACCACGCAATACAAGCGCTTCGGCAAGAACGGCAGGGAAGTCTGGGTCCATGCCTCCTACGCGCCGCTGCGCGACGAGAACGGCAAGGTGGTGAGCTTCATCAAGTTCGCAACCGACATCACGGCTTCCAAGATGAGGACCATCGAGGACGCGGGCAAGATCGCCGCGATCAGCCGTGCCCAGGCTGTGATCGAATTCAACATGGACGGCACCATCGTCACCGCCAACGAGAATTTCCTGGGCGCGGTGGGCTACTCGCTCGACGAGATCCAGGGCAAGCACCACAGTATGTTCGTGACGCCGGAGGATCGCGCCAGCGCGGCCTATGCCGACTTCTGGGCGCGGCTGAACCGCGGCCAGTTCGAGGCTGCCGAATACAAGCGGCTCGGCAAGGGGGGCAAGGAGATCTGGATCCTGGCGACCTACAACCCGATCCTCGACGAGACCGGCAAGCCGTTCAAGGTAGTGAAGTTCGCGACCGACGTCACCGCGCAGAAGATGAAGGCGGCCGACAACGACGGTCAGCTCGCCGCGATCCAGAAATCGCAGGCGGTGATCGAGTTCAACATGGACGGGACGATCCGCACCGCCAACGAGAACTTCCTCAAGGCGATGGGCTATTCGCTGGCCGAGATCAAGGGACAGCACCACTCCATGTTCGTCGAGCCGAACGAGAAGAATTCGGCGGCCTACCGCCAGTTCTGGGAGACGCTCAACCGCGGTGAATACCAGGCCGCCGAATACAAGCGGATCGCCAAGGGCGGCCGCGAGATCTGGATCCAGGCGTCCTACAACCCGATCCTCGACCTCAATGGCAAACCCTACAAGGTGGTGAAATATGCCACCGACATCACCGCGCAGGCGATCGGCCGCAAGAAGGCCGACAACGCGCGCGGTCTGATCGAGGCGGTCGCGGCCGGCAGCGAAGAGATGAGCGCCTCGATCCGCGAGATCTCCGCGACCATGGCGAAGTCGCGCGAGACCTCGAAGGTAGCGACCACCCGCGTCGAGGCCGCCGACGGCCAGGCGCAGCGGCTGAACGCGGCGGCGCAGGCGATGAGCGGCATCGTCGAGATGATCTCGGGCATCACCGGCCAGATCAACCTGCTCGCGCTCAACGCCACGATCGAATCGGCGCGCGCGGGCGAAGCCGGCCGCGGCTTCGCCGTGGTCGCCTCCGAGGTGAAGAGTCTCGCCAACCAGGCCAAGCAGGCGACCGACACCATCACCTCCGAAATCGACGCGCTGAACACCATCTCCGGCGACGTTGCGAGCTCGCTGACGGCAATCAAGGTCGCGATCGCCGGCGTCAACGAGTTCATCGCCTCCACCGCCGCCGCGGTCGAGGAACAGAGCATCGTGACGGCCGACATGTCGGCCAACATGCAGCGCGCCACGGCGGAGCTGGCCTAGGCTGCCTGGCGCGGCTGCAAAAGGAGAGCCTCGAAGAGCTCAAGGCGCGATAGTTTGTCGCGTCTCCTTGCGGCTTTCATGGTAGGGAGACCGCTTCAATTCCCGAACCACGGACAAGCTATGACCGCCTCCCCGCAGAAAATCGCCCTCGTCACCGGAGCCGCGCGCGGCATCGGCCTTGCGACCGCGAAGAAGTTTTTGGCTGAGGGCTGGCGGGTGGCGCTGCTCGACATCGAGGGCGAGCTGCTCGGCCGCGCCGTCGCCGAGATCGGCCGGGACGAGGCCACGCTGGCGCTCACCTGCGACGTCTCGGACGCAGCCGCGGTTGCCGCCGCGATGACGACGATCGAGCGGCGGTTTGGCCGGCTCGACGCGCTCGTCAACAATGCCGGCATTGCCGTGTTCGCGCCGCTGATGGAGACGTCGGAGACCGATTGGCGGCGCGTGCTCGAGGTCAACCTCACCGGCCCGTTCCTCTGCACCAAGGCGGCGGTGCCGCTGATGCGCGACGGCAATGGCGGCGCCATCGTCAACATCACCTCGATCTCGGCGGTGCGCGCCTCGACGCTGCGCTCGGCCTACGGCACCAGCAAGGCGGGCCTCGCGCACCTCACCAAGCAGCTCGCGGTCGAGCTCGCGTCGCTCAACATCCGCGTCAACGCGGTCGCGCCGGGGCCGGTCGACACCGCGATGGCGAAGCAGGTGCACACCAGGGAGATCCGCGCCGACTATCACGACGCCATCCCGCTCAACCGCTACGGCCTCGAAGAGGAACTCGCCGAAGCCATCTACTTCCTGTGCTCGGAACGATCGAGCTACATCACCGGCCAAATTTTGGCCGTCGATGGCGGCTTCGATGCGGCGGGCATCGGCCTGCCGACGCTGCGCGGCGAACGGCGGAACGGGTAGAACCTTGTAGGGTGGGTTACGCTTCGCTAACCACCCTACAGCACCGAATTCGCGGAGGCTTCATGCGACGCGTCACCTTCCTCAAAGCCTTGATGCTCGCATCCGCGCTGCTCGCCGCCGCGCCTGCCTTGGCCGAACTCCGCATCATCCAGTCGCCCGGCGGACGGGTCGGGCCGTTCCTCGATCTGTTCGAGAAGGTGCGCGAGAGCGGCGAGCGCGTGGTGATCGACGGTCCCTGCCTGTCCGCCTGCACGTTGTTGCTGAGCATCGTGCCGGGCGAGCGGATTTGCGTCACCAAGCGTGCCGTGCTCGGCTTTCATGCGGCGCGCTCGGTCGATCGACGTGGGCGCTTCACAGCCGAGCCGGAAGCATCCGAAGCGGTGCTCCAAGCCTATCCCGGCCCGGTGCACGACTGGATCAGCCGCCACGGCGGCCTCACCTCGCGGTTGCTGTTGCTGAAGGGGCGCGAGCTCGCCGCGATCTACCCGCGCTGCCGGTGATGATCAGGCGGACGCAAGCGGTGTGCCCGGGTTGAATCCGGCGCTGTCCGGCGATTAGGCAATCCTTCAAAATTCCGCCTATCCGGGCACGAAATCCGCTCAAGCGTTTCGCAATGGCTGCCCAATTTACGCCGTTTCCGGCTTTTCCCGACCGTCTATGATGATGCCGGCCAGACTGAGGCCGCGGCGGCGTCATATTCTCAGCAGTGGTCACAGATTAGGATGGTTACGCTTTTTCAGGGTTGCTCGTTTTCAAACGGGTCGCAGGCTGTGCAGCCCATCGATTTTCGCTACCGCCTGTCGGACCGGGGACGCATCGTCCTTGGCCCGCTGAGCTCCGAAGAGACCGTCGAATTCGAATTGCTGTCGCGGCGCGAGCGCGAGGGCCTCATGGACCTTGCGTCCGAGCTGCGGCTGCTGGAGCTTTATGTGAAGTACGTTGGCCCTGGCGCAGAAGCTGCGGGCGCACCGACGGAGCCCAAACGGCAGATAGGCGAGCCGCCGCGACGGCGGAGACCGTCCGCACGCACGGCAGGGCCGCGCAACTACATCGTCTCGATGATCGTGATCGCGAGCGTCAGCTTCACGCTCATCGCGTTGCTCGTGAGCTAGCAAACAAGCACGCCGGCAAAATTGCGCCGGGCACGCGCTTCGTGAGGCCTAATAAAACCTCTGGATCATCTGGGTCAATTCCATGCTCGCGCAGATGAGCATACCCCAAAGTGCAAAGTTGATCTGCAGCGCCGCCGCCATCGGTCGCTCCCCTTCCAAGTCCGCCCGCCCCAGTTTGTAGAATTTGTGAAGGAATAGTTATCGATTCTGTCACGGAGTTCACAGCCTAATATTGCGCCAGTTGTTGTGCGATGCGGTCCGCATCATTTCACGAAGCGGCCTCACTGCTCTCGCAATGTGGTGCGACAACAAAATCCATATTCGGCCATGTCGGCCACGCGTTTCCCTTAGGTTCCATTTGAGCGGTGCGACGCAAGCTTCCACATGTGGAGTTTGCGCGTTGCATACAACACCCAAGGGTCCGGCATGATGCGACACGGCTTTGTCTTGCTCACTTTTTGCGCAACGCTCATGGGATGCGCGGTCGCGCCTGCGCAGGAACGCCGTCCGATCGCATGGGACGGCCTCGGTCAGGATCCGAACCGCCCCTCCGTCATAAAGCGTCGTGTGGTGAACCAAGCTCCAGCAGTGAGTGATCCGAATCAGGAGCGGGAAAGAGTGCTCGGCACCTTGCGCCCGTACTCCGCGGCGTGGTGGGCAATCCATGACGAAATCGAAGCGGAGAATGACAGGCAGCTCGGCACGAAGCTCGTGATCTGCCTGCGCTGCGTTCCGTCGTCCGAACCACCGAGCGACGACGTGACCGGATCGATCCGCTGAGAGGGCACGCGGCCCCTCTCCCGCATCGTCGAGGAGAGGGGATCGCTGCTTGGCGCGTCAGGCGATCGCGCCTGTCACATTCCCTCGGCCGGGCAGTTCACCATCCAGGGAATGCCGAACTTGTCGACGCACATGCCAAAGCCCTTGGCCCAGAATGTCTTGGCGAAGGGCATGGTAACGGTACCGCCGTCGGCGAGCGCGTTGAACTTGCGCTCGCCCTCTGCGGGGTCCGCAACCGTGAACGAGATCGAAAAGCCCTGGGGCTTTTGAAAATGCTCGCCCGGTGCGTCGGAGGCCATCAACACGCTGCCGTCGGGCAGCGACATCCGCGCATGCATGATCGTCTTCTCCCGGCCGGGCGCGGCGGCCATCTCCGGCGGCGCATCCGATGAACGCATCATGGCGTCGATCTTGCCGCCGAGAACCTTGGCGTAATGATTGAACGCCGCTTCGCAGGTGTCCTGATAGAACAGATAGGGATTGAGCATCGTTTCACTCCTCTTCACTTCCGTGGGCAGCGGGGGCGCTACTTCTCTGTGAGCTTCTTCAGGCCGGCGAGGCCGGCCTCGAAATCCTTGCCGATCATGCTGTCCATGTTGATGAACACCTGCATGACCTTGGACAGGAACGGGGCCGGACCAGACATCGCCCACGTGACCAATGTGGCATCGCCTTGCGGCACAAAGGTGAACTCGGCGGTGTTGTGGCCTTCGAAAGGCCGCTCGAAATCGAGCTTGATGCGGAGTTTTGACGACGCACTCGCCTCGAGGATCTCCATATGACCGGCGCCGACATTGTTGTTGCCGTCCCAGGCATAGGTCGCACCCCTTCCTTCCGCAGTTCCGCCGAAGGTGCGCTTCATGGCGGGATCGCGGCCCTCGTAGGGTGACCAGGCTGTCCAGCGATGGAAATCGGCGACCAAAGGATAGACCGCATTGGCCGGCGCTTTCACGGCGAGGCTGCGTTCGACGCGGAATGTGTCGGGCTTCGTCAGGGCGATGACGAGCACGCCCACAATTCCGACCACGAACAGGATGGCGATGACGGCAATGGCTTTCAGCATGAATGGGCTCCCTGGATACGGCCCTAGGACGAAGGGAGGAGGTCAGGGCCGACAATTCGGAATGAATTTTTTGGCGCTGCCGTCATGGCCGGGCATGACGGTGTGGGGACATCCTGCGCTACTTCACCTTCGCGCCCTGCCTGGCGCCGCCATTGGCGCCCTTCGGCTGGCTGTCCCGGATCAGGCGATCGAGATGCATGCGGATGTGGGCAGCTTCTGCGGACGTGTTGGCAAGGGCGATCGCCCGGTCGAAGGCGACACGGGCTTCGTCATTGCGGCCAAGCTGCATCAGGAAGGCGCCGCGCACGCCGTAGAAATGGAAGTAATTGGCAAGCTTCGGCGCCAGCGGCTCGATCAGGTCGAGCGCGGCTTGCGGTCCGCGCACCTTGGACACCGCGACCGCGCGGTTGAGCGTCACCACCGGCGAGGGCTGCACCACCTCCAGCGCACCATAGAGCAGGTCGATCTGCGCCCAGTCGGTCTCCTCGGGCGCCGACGCGCAGGCATGCAGCGCGGCGATGGCGGCCTGGATCTGGTAGGGCCCACTGCGGCGATGGCGTATCGCCTTGTCGATCAGCGCGAGGCCTTCCGCGATCATGGTGCCGTTCCACAGCGACCGGTCCTGGTCGTCCAGCAGGATCAGCGAGCCATCCGCGGCAAAGCGCGAGGCACTGCGCGCATGCTGCAACAAGATGAGCGCCGTGAGCCCCATGATCTCCGGCTCGCTCTGGAACAGCCGCAACAGCAGCCGCGCCAGCCGGATCGCTTCCTCGCACAGCGGCTTTCTGATTTCGGCGGTGTCGCCGCTCGCCGAATAACCCTCGTTGAAGATCAAATAGATCATCGCGGCGACACCGGCGAGCCGCTCCGAGCGCTCGACCGCGCCCGGCGTTTCGAACGGCGTCCCGGCCTCGGCGACCTTCGCCTTGGCGCGGGTGATGCGCTGCTCCATCGCAGTCTCCGACACCAGGAAGGCACGCGCGATCTGCTTCACCGTCAGGCCGCAGACGATACGGAGTGCCAGCGCGATCTGCTGCGTCGCCGGCAGCCCTGGATGGCAGCAGATGAACATCAGCCGCAAGATGTCGTCGCGATAGTGCGAGCCGTCGAGCCGCTCGGCGAGCGCGCCCTCGGCGTCGTCAAGATCGGAGATCGCCTGGTCGTCCTCCGGCAGCGGCTGCTGCTTGCGGGTGCGGCGCACCTCGTCGATGGCAACGTTGCGGCCGACCATGATCAGCCAGGCCGCGGGATCGCGCGGCGGTCCGTTCTGCGGCCAGGTCTTCAGCGCACGCAGGCAAGCGTTCTGAAAGGCTTCCTCGGCGGTGTCGAGATCGCGGAAATAGCGCAGCAGCGCGCCGACCGCCTGAGGGCGCGCCGAGGTCAGCGCGGTCTCGATCCAGGCGGTATCGGCCTCGCTCACGTTAGATTCCCTCCGGGCCTGAACACGCCCACGGGGCGCACCTCATAGGCGCCGCCGGGATTGGCCGATCCGAGGTCGCGCGCAACGTCGAGCGCCTCGTCGAGGTTCTTGCAATCGACGATATAGAAGCCGAGCAACTGCTCCTTGGTCTCCGCATAGGGGCCGTCAAGCACCAACGGCGGGTCTTCCTTGCGCAGCGTCGCTGCCGCAGTGGTCGGCAGCAGCCGCGCCACGGGGCCGAGCCTGCCCTGCTTCGCGAGATCTTCCTGCACCACGGCGAGCTTCTTCATCACGGCCTCGTCCTGGTCCTTGCTCCAGGAGCCGACGAAGTCCTCGTCATGATAGCAAAGGATCGCATAAAGCATGGGCAGCACCTTCTCTGAACGCTTGTTTTGAAGACGATCCACTATGCCCCGCCCCGACATGGCTGCGGAAAAAAATTGCAAGAAAAGTCCGACAGATCGTGCCAAGGAGAGGCACCAAAAGCGGAACCTTATGAGGCACTTCGAATGACCGTGGGCATACTGGCCGTCCTGATCAACAGCACGCAGCAGAACTGGCTGCCGGAGCGCTGGAAGGCCCGGTTCGACGCGGTCTGCGGCGGCCGCCGCGTGGTGCTGCTGCCCGATGCCGGGCTCGATCCGGCCGAGGTGCACTATGCCGCAGTGTGGAAGCCGGTGCCGGGCGACCTCGGCTCTTTCCCCAATCTGCGGGCGATCTTCAATCTGGGTGCCGGTGTCGATGCGCTAATGGCGGACAAGAGCCTGCCCGGCGTGCCGCTGGTGCGCGTCGCCGTGCCCGATCTGACCGGCCGCATGACCGAATACGTCGTGCAGCACGTGCTGATGCACCACCGCCAGGAGCTCTATCTGCGCCAGTCGCAACGCGACAAGCGCTGGAAGCCGACATATCAATGGCCGGCGAGCGCCGTCACGGTCGGTGTCATGGGACTGGGCACGCTCGGCGCTGACGCGGCCGATGTGCTGCGGCGGCTTGGTTTCCGCGTCGCCGGCTGGAGCCGCAGCCCGCGCACCATCGCGGGCGTCGATTGCTTCCATGGCGCTGGGCAGATCGACGCGTTCCTGCGCACGACCGATATCCTCGTCAGCCTGTTGCCGCTGACGCCTGATACAAACGGCATCCTCAACCGCGACGTCTTCACCAAGCTCAACCGCAAAAGCCCGCTCGGCGCGCCCGTGCTGATCAACGCCGGCCGCGGCGGCCTTCAAAACGAAGCCGACATCCTGGCCTGCCTCGACGACGGCACACTGGGCGCCGCCTCGCTCGACGTCTTCGTGCAGGAACCGCAGCCGGCGGACAGCCGGTTCTGGACCCACCCCAAGGTGTTGCTGACGCCACACAACGCCGCCGACACCGACGCCGATGCGATCTCGGCCTATGTCGCCGAGCAGATCGCGCGGTTCGAGGCGGGTGGTGTGCTGGAGAACGTGGTGGACCGGGCGCGGGGGTACTGAGACCGCACGTAGCGCCCGAACCCGTAAGATCACGGATCGCTCGCCGGTATCCCGTTCACCCTCTCTTAGCGAGAAGTTGATAGTCGTTCTTAACCAACAGTCAAAGAACGAGTCGGACATGCGGGCGAGCCTCGGCCTCAGGATGCGGATCACGGTTGCGCTGGCGGTGACGGCCGCGGCGACCGCGCTCTTTGCGGTGCTCGGGGCGATGTGGATCATCGCGGGCATCATCGACCGCGCCGACCAGCGCGAACTGCGCAGCCATTACGATGCCCTGCAATCGCGCATCGCCGAGGAATCCCAACGGGCCGCCGCCATGAGCGCCGTCGTGGCCGCGATGCCGGCGACGCAGGACGCGATGGCCAAACAGGATCGCAACGCCCTTGTCAGCCTGTTCGGGCCGGTGTTTGCCGCCACCAAGTCGGAGTACGGCGTCGAACAGTTCCAGTTCCACCTGGCACCCGCGACCTCGTTCCTGCGCGTGCACCAACCCGCCAAATTCGGCGACGACCTCTCTGGCTTCCGCAAAACAGTGATCATCGCCAACCAGGACCGCAAGGTCGTGGTCGGCCTCGAGGGCGGCCTGGCCGGGCTCGGCATCCGCGGTGTCGTGCCGATCGCACAAGGTGGCAAGCATCTCGGTTCCGTGGAGTTTGGCCTGACCTTCGGCCAGTCCTTCCTCGACGATTTCAAGACCAACCGCCATGTCGACATCGCCTTCCATCTCGCCGATGGCGGCGGCTTCAAGCTGTTCGGCGGCACGCTGAAGGGCAAGAGCTTCTTCGACGCGGCCGATTACGGCCGCGCCGCCGGCGGCGACTTCACGGTACGGCAGGCCAAGCTCGACACCACGCCGGTGGCCGCGCTGCTCGGACCGATCAGAGATTTTTCCGGCAAGTCGCTCGGCGCGGTCGAGCTTGTGATGGACAATGCCGACTACGTGGCCTCCGCCGACCGTGCCTGGTTGCTGGCATTCGGCATCGCCGCGCTCGGGCTCGTGCTCGCCGCAATCGTCGGCTATCTCATCGCCCGCAGCATCTCGCGTCCGATCATCTCCATCACCACCGTGATGCGCGAGCTGGCTGACGGACACCTCGATGTCGCGGTTCCCGTCAGCAAGGCAAACGACGAAGTCGGCGCGATGATGAGGGCGGTCGCGGTGTTTCGCGACAATGCGATGAGCTTCAACAAGCTCCAGGCCGATCAGCTCGAGGCCAAGGCGCAGTCCGAAGCGGAGAAGCGACGCGCGTTCGCCGCGCTCGCCGACAATTTCGAAGCCAGCATCCGCGACGTCGTCACCACGGTCTCCTCGGCCGCGGTCGAGATGGAGAACACGGCGCGCTCGATGTCTGATATCGTCGAGCGGTCACGGCAGCAGACCGGCACGGTGTCGTCGGCCTCGGCGCTCGCCTCGGAGAATGTGCAGACGGTTGCCGCCGCCGCGGAAGAGCTGTCGTCGTCGATGACCGAGATCAGCCGGCGCCTTGCGCACGCGACTGCGGTGGTCGGCAAAGCTGCGAGCGACGGACGACGATCGAATGAGCGCGTGCAGAGTCTGGCCGACGCCGCGCAAAAAATCGGCGACGTCGTCTCCTTCATCAGCGGCATTGCCGAGCAAACCAATCTGCTGGCCCTCAACGCGACGATCGAGGCGGCGCGCGCGGGCGAAGCCGGCCGCGGCTTTGCGGTGGTCGCCTCCGAGGTGAAGGCGTTGGCAACCCAGACCGCCAAGGCGACCGAGGAGATCGGCGCGCAGGTGACGGCGGTACAGGGCGAGACCACCGGCGCAGTGGACGGCATCCAGTCGATCTGCGCAACGATCCAGGAGGTCGACGAGATCTCCGCCGCGATTGCCGCCGCCGTCGGCCAGCAGGGCACCGCGACGCAGGAGATCGCGCAGAACGTCCAGCAGGCAGCCGCCCGTACCGGCGAGGTCTCGCAAAACATCGCGGGCGTCACCGCAGGCATCGCCGCGACGGGAACAGCGGCGGAGGAAGTCTTGGGCTCGGCGATCGAGCTGTCAAAACAATCGCAGCGGCTGCGTGACGAAGTGGATCGTTTCCTCGCGCATATTCGCGCGGCGTAGCGGGCTACAAACTCAGTGTCGTCCTGGCGAAAGCCAGGACCCATTACCCCAGGGAGGAGCTGCGGCGCGACGGCGGCAACTCCGAATCTTCGCCAAACCAGATTCGGTGGCTATGGGTCCTGGCTTTCGCCAGGACGACGTTTGGGAGATAGCTCGCGCCACGCAACCGCCTAGCTCTTTCCGCCCACCATCACGTCGATCGCCCCCTTCACGATCGCCTCGAGCTCCTTTCGCGACACACGCGCGCGCGAACGAATGGCGATCGAGTGCACGGTCGCGGATGCGAGCTGCGCCAGCACGGCGGGATCGGCGCTCTCGGGCAACTCGCCCTTCTCCTTGGCGCGGCGGAAGCAACTCGCAAATGCCTTGTCGAGCTCGTTAAGGCCATCGAGCACCATGGCGCGGATGTCGGGATCGCCGACCGCTTCGGAGGCCGCCGTGACCACGGTGAAGCAGCCGCGCGGGCCAGTCTCGCCGGAGAGATAGATGTTCAGCGCAGAGGCGAAGATGCGCTCCAGCCGCCGGCGCACGGGCATCTCCTGGCGAAAGATCTCCACCATCGATGCGCGCGCTTCCTCGCGGTAGCGCTGGTAGCTCTTGATGTAGAGCTCGCGCTTGTCGCCGAAGGCACCATAGAGGCTCGGGCGATTCATGCCGGTGGCTTCGCTGAGATCGTCGAGCGAGGTCGCGGCGAAACCCTGCGTGCGGAACAGGTCGAGCGCCTTGCCAAGCGCGACGTCGGGTTCATAGGCGCGCGGACGGCCGCGGCGTTTGGGTTCACCGGCAGCAGCTGGCGGCTTCGATTTTTGTACCATGTCGCAATTTAATCCTTGACCGCCCCTATAATATGCAAGACAGTACAAAAATCAATCTGGCCAGGTTGAGCGACACTCCAAAAGTCACATCGAAGAATTGCCCAAGGAGGCTCAAGATGGATCTTTATTTCTCGCCGCTCGCCTGCTCGATGGCGACCCGCGTCGCGCTGTATGAAGCCGGCGCCGAGGCCAATTATCTCGAAGTCGATCCGCCGACCAAGAAAGTGCTGAGCGACGGCACCGATTTCCGTACCGTGAACCCGATCGGCCTGGTGCCGACGCTGCGTACCGACGAGGGCGTGGTGCTGACCGAGAACGCCGCGATCCTGCAATATATCGCCGACCGCTTCCCGCAATCGGGCCTCGGCGCCGCGGCGGGCATCGATCGCACGCGGCTGCATCAATGGCTCTGCTTCATCGGCACCGAGTTGCACAAGGGCCTGTTCATCCCGGTGCTCGATCGCAAGGCGCCGCAGGAGATGAAAGCCTATGCGCTGGAGAAGAACCTGTCGCGGCTGGACTATCTCGACAATTACCTGAAGGGGCGCGACTTCCTGCTCGACCATTTCAGCGTCGCCGACGCCTATCTCGTCACGGTCATCAACTGGACCATGGCGACGCCGCCGATCGAGCTCGCCAAATGGCCGAACGTGAAGGCCTATTACGAACGCCTGCGTCAACGGCCGTCGATCGCCAGGGCGATCGCGGAAGAGTTCGAGCTGTACAAGGCCGAGCAGGCGCGGAAGAAGGCCGCGGCGTAAGGACTGAACAATCGCGACGCCGTCCCGGTGGCACCACCGGGACGGCGTAAGTCTAGCCGTACAGCACCCTCGGGAGGATCGTGACGATGCCGGGCCAGAGCGTCAGCAGCAGCACGAAGCCCACCATGATGAGCAGATACGGCATCGTGACGCGCGCGATGTAGCCGAGGCCGTCCTCGGTCAAGCCCTGGATCACGAACAGGTTGAAGCCTACCGGCGGCGTGATCTGCGCCATCTCGACCGCGAGCACGAGGAAGATGCCGAACCAGATCTCGTCGAAGCCCGCGCCCTTCACGATAGGCAGTACGATCGGCAGCGTCATCACGATCATCGAGAAGCCGTCGAGGAAGCAGCCGAGGATCAGATAGAAGATAATCAGCACCACGATCAGCATGAAGGGCGACAGCCCGAGCCCCTTCACGAAGGCGGCGACTGCCTGTGGGATGCCGAGGAAGGCCGCGGCGTTGCCGAGGATCGAGGCGCCGAGCACGATCAGCGCGATCATCGAGCAGGTCACGACCGAGCCGATCAGCACGTCGCGCATCACCTGCTGCGACATCGAGCCTTGCGCCCAGGCGACCAGCGCCGCGCCGAGCACGCCGACCGCGGCGGCCTCCGACGGCGTCGCCAGCCCGCCATACATCGAGCCGAGCACGCAGGCGATCAGGAACAGCGCCGGTGCCAAGTCCTTCAACGCGGCGAAGCGCTCTCCCCACGGCACCTGCGACAGCTTGGCTTCGCTCTCCGGAACCATGCTGGGGTTGAGGGTCGTGTGCAGCATCACCCACCCCATGAAGGTGCCGGCCAGCAGCAGGCCGGGCAGCACGCCCGCCGTGAACAGTTTCAAGATCGAAACGTCGCCCAGCACGCCGTAGATGATCATGATGTTGGACGGCGGGATCAGAAAGCCGAGCGTGCCAGCGCCGGCGAGCGAGCCGATCGCGATGTCGCGGGAATAGCCGCGGCGCAGCAGTTCGTTCAGCGACATGCGGCCGATCACCTGCGTGGTCGCCGCCGACGAGCCGGATATCGCCGCGAAGATGGTGCAGCCGATCACGTTCACATGCAGAAGACGACCCGGCAGAAGCCCCGCCCAGGGCGCCAACCCCTGGAACAGCGAACGTGACAAGCGGGTGCGAAACAGCAGCTCGCCCATCAGGATGAACAGCGGCAACGCCAGCAGTTCCTGCGTCGTCAAAATGTTCCAGGCGTATTGCGGCAGCAGCTTGTCGAGCGGGATCGAGCGGAACATCGCCAGCAACAGCGTCGCGGTGAGCGCGAGCGTGAGACCGATCCACAGGCCGCCCGCCAATAGTGCAAACAGGATCACGAACAGGCTGACGACTTCGATGGTCATGCGATCTTGTGTCCGACAGTGAGCGGTGCGGTCATTCGACGGGAGAGGCCTTCATGCGGTGATCCTCCAGCGGCAGACCGAGCGCCGCCTGAATTGCACGCGCCAGGAACTGCAGCGTGAGCAGCAGCATTCCGAAGGTGACGACGGCCTGCGGAAACCACAGCGGGGTATCGCTCGAGGTCGACACCTGGCCGCGGATGAAGGCGCCCCAGGCGAACTTCGCCATCGAGGACGAAAGGAACGCCATGAAGACGAAACCTGCCAATGCGGCGAGCACCTCCATCGCGCGCTGCACCGGCGCCGGCACGTTCTTGAGCAGCAGCACGACACGGATATGGCCGCCGACGCGCAGCGTCATGGCAGCACCGAAGGTGAACGACGCCGCCATCAGATAGGAGGAATACTCCCACGCGATCGAGATCGTGGGCGGAAAGAACGGCAGGAAGTTCGAGAGGAAGCGCGTTGCGACCTCGCACAGCATCAGCAGCGTCAGCATCAAGAGGCAGCCGCCACCGATCCAGCCGTCCAGCCGGCCAAGACGGTCGATGCCGTCAAGCAGGATGCGCAGCGGCGCGGGCGCCGCTGCGTTGAGACTATGCGGAGCCGCGGGCGAAACGCTGACCATGGCCTGGTTCTCAGCGCTTCATTTCGGCGAGATAAGCCCGCACCGGCTTGTCGGCCGCGGGCACGCGCTTGAGGAACGCGTCGAGCTGCGGCGCGGTCTTGGCTCGGATGTCCGTGATCATCCCCTCCGAAACCGGCACCACCTCCATGCCGCCTTCCTTCAGGCGGTTGAGACTGTCGACGTCGGCCTTGAGCGAGTTCTCCCAGAAGGCCGGCTCCATCTTGGCGGCAATGCTGGAGACAAGCTGCTGCTGATCGGCGCTCAGTGCCTTCCAGGAATCGAGGTTGACGGTGAGCATCTGCGACGACCAGACGTGGTTAGTCGGGTAGACGTATTTCAGGAATTCCCAGAATTTTCCGTCGACGCCCGACACCGCCGAGGTGGATACGCCGGAGACCGCGCCCGAGGCCAACGCCGGGATGGTCTCGCCCCACGGAATCATCACCGGCGCCATGCCGACCACGGCCAGCATGTCGACGGCGTTCTTGTCGGGCACGCGGATCTTGATGTTCTTCAATCCGTCGACATCGGCGACCTTGACCTTGAGGTGCAGATATTGCGTCGGCCACGGCACGATGTAGAGAATTTTCTGGTTGTTGCGCGCGGCGACCTTCTCGTATTCGGGCCGCACATATTTGTGCAGCACCTTCAATTCGTCCATGGAGCCGCAGAGAAAGGGAATGCTTTCGACGCCCATGAAGGGCTCGTCGCCGACCTGCTGGATGTTGAGGACGTCGGCAAGCGGCACCAGGCCGTCGCGCACGGCGCGCAGATGCTCGGGGCCCTTGAAGCCGAGCTGGCCACCGGCCTTCACGGTGATCGCGACCGAGCCGCCGCTCTGCTTCTTCACCTCTTCCGCGAAGGCAAACGCGTTCTGGGTGTGGAAATTGCCGTCGGGCCATACCGTCGACATGTCCCAGCTCACCGTCGCCGCCCGCGCGCGGGTCGAGATGTGGCCGGCTGCGAGCAGCGTCGCTGCGCCCGTGGTAAAATTCCGTCGCGTGATCATTGAGCCCCTCCGTTCGCTACGCGCACGACGCCTGAGGCGTCATCGCGTATACCCATAAACTGCAACCGCGTTGTCGGCAGACACGAGGCCGCTTTCGATGTCGTCGTTGACGGCTGTCGGCGCGCGCTCCCGGGGATCGCCGATGCCGGCGCCGCCTGGTGTCAGCACCACCAGGCGGTCGTCCGGCGGCACCTGCTGAAAGCCTTTTCCACGCAGCTTCTTGCCGGACTTGAGGCCGACATAGCCGGCCTCGCCGTTCTTGCCGCCATCGCGGCCGCGTGGCGGATGATCGATGCGGTCGAATGCCGCCAGGATGTCGAACGGCGCATCGACGCCGCTGCCGACCTCGATGATCTGGCCGAGGCCGCCGCGGGTGCGCCCTGCCCCGCCGGAATCCGGACGCAGTTCCTTGCGCCAGAAGATCAGCGGCGTCTGCGTCTCGGCGATCTCGACCGGCGTGCCGCGCACGCCGCTGGGATAGGCGGTCGCCGACAGCCCGTCCTTCGCGAAACGCGCGCCGGTGCCGCCATTGGAGGTCACCGCCATCGAGAATCCGTAATTGCCGCCGGCGCCCGAGCGGGTCTGTCCGCGCACGTTGAGATTCCACAGGCACGAGGTGCCTTCCGCGGGCACGCGCTCGGGAATGATCTGGCGCAGGCAGCCGAACACGACGTCGGGCAGCATCTGGCCGATAATATGACGCGAGGCGACCGGCGCCGGCTTCGGCGCATTGAGGATCGCGCCCGGGGGAGCCGACACCGTCAGCGGCGAGAGCGAGCCGGCATTGTTCGGGATCTGCGAGGCGACGACGCAGCCGAGACCGAACACGGTGTAGGCGATGGTGTAGGACAGAGGCACGTTGATGCCGAACCTGGACGCGGCCGAGGTGCCTTCGAAATCGACGTGGATGCCTTCGTCCGAGATCGTCAGCGTGGCGGCCAGCGTGACCGGCGCGTCATAGCCGTCGACAACCATGGTGTTGCGCCAGCTGCCCTTCGGCAGCTTTGCGATCTCGGCCAGCACAGCCTCGCGCGAGCGGTCGCAAATGTAGTCGCCGAGTTCGTCGAGCGTGTCGATGCCGAACTCGGTCATCATCTCGACCAGGCGCTCGCAGCCGACGTCGTTGCAGCCGGCGAGCGAATAGGTGTCGCCCTCGGTGTCGATCGGCAGCCGCGTGTTGGTGCGGATCATCGCCATCAGCGTCTCGTTGACGACGCCCTGGTCGATCAGCTTCAGCATGGGGATGTAGAGCCCCTCCATGAACACGTCGGTGGCATCGGGCCCGAAGCCGATGCCGCCGATGTCCATGAGATGGCTGGTGCAGGAAAACAGCGCGACCGGCTTGCCGTCCTTGAAGCAGGGCGTGGTGACGACGAAATCGTTGAGATGGCCGGTGCCCATCCAGGGATCGTTGGTGATGTAGGCGTCGCCTTCTTTCATCGTCTCGATCGGGAAGTGGGCGATGAAGTGCTTGACCGATTCCGCCATCGAATTGACGTGGCCGGGCGTGCCGGTCACCGCCTGCGCCAGCATTCGCCCCTTGAGGTCGAACACGCCGGCCGAGAGATCGCCGCATTCGCGCACGATCGGGCTGAACGCAGTGCGGAGCAGCACCTGCGCCTGCTCCTCGACCACGGCGATCAGCCGGTGCCACATGATCTGAAGGTCGATCAGGCTCGCGCCGCTTGCCTTGCTCATGATCAGGCCGCCTTCCGTTCCATGACGATGCTGCCGGCACCGTCGATATGGGCGTCAAAACTGGTCGAGACGAAAGTTGACGTCTCGTCCTCCGCGATCACGGCGGGGCCGGCGATGGTCGCGCCCGGCGCCATGTCCTCGCGGCGATACAGCGGAATCTCGATCACCTCCCCTGCCCGGCCGTCGAAGAATTTTCGGCTACCCGACGCCTTGCCGGCGGGCATGCGTGCTACATCGGCGACGCGCGGCGGATTGCGCGCCTCGGTGGTCGCGAGCACCGACCAGCTCAAGACCTCGATCGCAGCGCCCGGGATCGACCGCTCGAACATCGCCGCATAATCCGCTTCGAACTTCTGGCGCAGGCCGGCCAGATCGGTCGTCGCCAACCGCCGGTTCGGCAACTCGATCGAGATCTCGTGGCCCTGGCCGACATAGCGCATGAAGGCCGCGCGGCGCTCGCGGACCGGCGCCCCGGCAGCACCCGTCTCAACCAGAGCACGCGCTTCGGTCACCATCTCCTGGAGCAGGTCGGAGACCCCTTCGGTGTCGAAATCGTCGAGCCGAACATGACGGCTGCGCACCAGCTCATAGGCGATCGGAGCCGCAAGGAAGCCAACGGCCGAACCCACGCCAGCATTGGAAGGTACGATCACGCGGGAGACGCCGATCTTCTCGGCGACGCGCGCCGCATGCAGTGGTGCCGCGCCGCCGAAGGCGATCAGCGTGTGCTGACCGACAATCTCGCCGCGTTCGACCGCATGCACGCGCGCCGCACTCGCCATGTTCTCGCAGACGACTTCGTGCACGGCATAGGCCGCGGTTTCCGCCGACAAGCCGAGCGGCTCGCCGACGCTGCGCAGCAGCGCCTGCTTCGAGAGTTCAGGGTCGAGCTTGATCGTTCCACCCGCAAAGGCGTCGGGATCGATCATGCCGAGCGCAACGTCGGCATCCGTCACGGCCGGGCGCAGGCCGCCGCGGCCGTAGCAGGCGGGGCCGGGCTCCGACGAGGCACTCTCGGGGCCGACCGTGACGCGCTTCATCGCGTCGACATGAGCGATCGAGCCGCCGCCGGCGCCGATCTCCACCATCTCGATCACGGGAATCCGCACCGGAAGACCCGAACCTTTCAGGAAGCGCGCGGCGCGATCGACCTCGAACACGCGCGAGGTCTCGGGCTGGTATTTTTCGATCAGGCAGATCTTTGCCGTGGTGCCGCCCATGTCGAAGGACAGCACCTTGGTCTCGCCGAGACGCGCCGCGATCTGCGCCGCGAAAATGGCGCCGCCGGCAGGACCGGATTCGACAAGGCGCACCGGAAAGCGCCGTGCCGTCTCGATCGAGGTGACACCGCCGCCGGAGGTGACGAGATAGATCGCGCCGCGGTACTGCTCGACCTGCAAGGCATCGGACATGCGGGCGAGATAACCGTCGATCAGCGGTTGCACATAGGCGTTGGCAACCGCAGTCGATGTGCGCTCATATTCGCGGATCTCCGGGCATACCGCGGACGATACGGTCACGGAAATGCCGGGCATCTCCTCGCTGATGATCGCGGCCACGCGGCGCTCGTGCTCGGGATTGGCGTAGGAGTGCAGGAAGGCGATCGCGACGCTCTCGACGTTCAGCGCGCGCAATCTTGGCGCGAGCGCACGCACCGCCGTTTCGTTCAACGGGAGGCGGACGGCACCGTGGGCGTCGATGCGCTCGGGGACCGTGAAGCGCAGGGACCGCGGCGCCAGCGGCTTCGGCTTGTCGATGGTGAGGTCATACTGGTCGTAGCGGCTCTCGGTGCCGATATCGAGCACGTCGCGAAAGCCCTCGGTCGCGATCAGCGCCGTCTTGGCGCCGCGACGCTCGATGATGGCGTTGGTCGCGAGCGTCGTGCCGTGAATGAAGACGTCGATGTCGCTGATATGGGCGCGCGCATCAGCGAGAATGAGCCGCATGCCATCGAGCACTGCCTGTTCGGGCCGCTGCGGCGTCGTCAGCAGCTTGCGCGTCTTGCGATCCTGCCCCACGTCCAGCACGATATCGGTGAACGTGCCACCGATATCGACGGCAAGCCGCACCTCGGCTCCCTCAAGCATTCCAAATTCTCCGTGCTGATCGTCAAGACTGAGGCTAAAAGCGGAGCAATTTCCATGCCATGGACGACGAGGACATACCGCTTCCGGCTATTCTGCTTGGCACCTATGCAATAGGCAAGGCGTGTTCGCAGCCCGCGCGATCAGAGCAGGAATGCAAGCGCCGCTTCGCAGCGCTCCTCGACCTTCAGCGTGAGGAGATCATCGGCGCGGGTGCGTCCGAGATTGACCGCAGCGATCGGGATTTGCCGGTGCGCGGCAGCCTGCACGAAGCGGAAGCCGGAATAGACCATCAGTGACGAGCCGACGATGAGCATGGCGTCGGCCTGCGCCAGATGATCCTGCGCGGTAGCGACCACGTCGCGCGGGACGTTCTCGCCGAAGAACACGACATCGGGCTTGAGGATGCCGCCGCAGGCCTCGCAGGCAGGCACCTTGAACGACGAAAAATCCGCATGCTCCAGGTCGGCGTCGCCGTCGGGCGCATCGGCGGCATCGAGCGTCAACCATTCCGCATTGGCGTGGCCGAGCGTCTCCTGGAATTCGCTCCGCGGCGTCTTTTGGCCGCAGCCCATGCAGCGGACCAGATCGAGCCGGCCGTGCAGGTCGATCACCTGGCGATGGCCGGCGGATTGATGCAGCCGGTCGACGTTCTGGGTTAGCAGCATACCGCAACGCCCGCTCGCCTCGAGCCGGGCGAGCGCGTGATGCGCATCGTTCGGCTTCGCCTGGCCAAAGCGCCGCCAGCCGATCAGGCTGCGCGCCCAATAGCGCCGGCGCGTATGCTCATCCGACATGAAGGCCTGGAAGTTCACCGGCTGGGTCCGCTTCCAGTTGCCGTGGCTGTCGCGATAATCGGGAATGCCCGAATTGGTGCTGCAGCCGGCACCGGTCAGCACGAACAGACGTTCGTGCCGGCCGACGAAATCGCGGAGCGGATGATTTGCCAGCGGGTCATTTGCCAGAGGATCATTTGCCATGGCGCAGATGTAGTCTGCGCAGGCAGCTTTTGCCAGATCACGGCCGTTTGGACGGGTGGAATCCCGCAATCAGCTTCACGAGCTCGCTCTGCCGCGCCGTGCCGGTCTTGCGGAAGACGTTATGGAGGTGCGTCTTGACGGTGGCCTGCGTCAGCCCGAGCAGCCCGGCCAGCGCCTTCACCCCGCTCACCTTCATCACGGCCTCGATCAGGCGGACCTCGCTTGCGGTGAGCCTGTAGAGTTTTGCAAGCGCCTCCAGCGGCGGCGGGCTGGCCGGCGAGGCCTTGCGCACGAACACCGCGGCAACCGCGGAATGCAGCGCGCCAGTACGCCGCCGATCCCCCGAGGTCAGCGGCAGCACGTTGGCGAACCAGCGGCCTTGCGAGGTCGCGAGCGGAATCGGGCCACCGCTGTCGGTCGCCGCGTTGCCGTTCTCCGCGGCGACAAGCGCTTCGCGCAATGCGCGCTGCGCGTCGAGGGCAGCAGCGAACAACGTTCCGTTTCTTTCGGTGAGCAGCGCGGCCTCGTCCAGCATCACGCGTCCGGGCGCGTTTGTGAAGGCGAGGCGTCCGTTGGGACCAACCAGAAAGACGGCGGCCGTAACGCTGTCGAGCGTCTGGGTCAACACCGCCTGCGTCGCCCTGTTCTGATCGAACAGCCGGCCAATCGAGACCGCGCGCTGGAAGTGCGGCACGATCAGCGCAAACCGGCGGCGGGCGTCAACGTCGGCAAAACCGTCCTTCTCATGCATCCGGACACTGACGGTCGATGAATGGGTTGCTCCCTTCTCCAGATTCGACCCGAGCGCATCGATCATACCCTGCGGCTTCATCCACTCTTCATAGAAGCGCGTCGCCACCATCTCCTCGAAGGGGACGAAGTCGGTGGATGCATAGACGAGACCAGCCTCGCAGAAGGCGGCCGCTGGAAAGCACGGGTTCAAGGCGAGATATTTCTCGAGATAGAGCTTTGTGTAGCCCGGCTCCTCGTTGAAGAGGTGCAGCACCGTGGTTTGCTCGGTGGACGCGTCATGCCAGAACAGCGCGCCGGAGGAGCCGCCGACAAACAGGCAGGCCTGTTCGAGGGCCCGCGGCCACAAGGCGGGATCGAGCGCAGCGTCGTAAATCAGGCCGATCAGCTCTGAAAGCAAAGCGGCGTCAGATATCACGGCCGGCTCTCCGACATATCGAACAACAGGTTCGGCATTCGCGCCTTGTCCCTCATTGAGTCGAGACCGGAGGCTGTTTCGCAGGCACGCCCGGCTTCGGCGGCGCGGGTTGTTTCTGTGAGACGACGGCCTTGCCAGGCGCAGCTTCGGGCGCGGCGGGCGCCATCGGTGCGGATTGGCCCACCGACAATGACACGCCGAACACGCGCCATTGTCCTTCGACCGGTGCGAACATCAGTTCGAAATTCACCTGAGATGGCACCGACGGAAAAAATCCTGCCATGTGCAGGAGGCCGTTCGGCTCGATCTGCGGCAGCAGCGACAATTGCGGATCGATGACCGCGACGCCGGAGAGATCGAGCTTGTCGCCACGCTGCTTGGCAAAGATCTCCGCGAGCTTTGCGGCGGTGTTGACCTGGAAGCCGGGCGCGCCGAGGTCGCGCAGCACGGTGTAGTTCCCGGTCTTGTTGGCATGGTCGAGCGCAAGCAGCGTCGAGCGGATCAGCATCAGCACGCCGTTGCGGTCGATATTGGCGGGCTTGGCGGCCTGTTGCTGCGGCGGCGATGCCGAGTGCGGTTGCGGCGGCGTCTGCTGTGCTGATGTCGTAACCACCCCCAGGATCAGCAGCCCAAGGACTAGAACACCGAGGCCCGCGCCCAGCCAACGCAGCATCACGGCGACCACGGATTGCCTACCACTGGATCGAGACAGCACCACGCCCGCCTGCAACGTTGCGCTCAAGCCCGATGCCGCCGCCGGCATTGGCGATGACCGCATAACTCTTGCCGTCATAGAGCAGTGCGGTGGCACCGACCGCAAACGCGTTGGCGCCCTCGAAATTGCCGTAACCGGCCGAGAGCGCGAACTTGCGGCCCGCTTGCAGCGCCGGCATCGAGCCGGCCGCAAGCGCGACCGCGGTGCCGCTGCGTGCCTCGAGCCGGTTGTCCATCACTTGCGATTGCAACGAGGTGACCTGCGACTGCAACGAGGTGATGCTCGCCGGATTGAAGCTCGACGTCGCCAGATTGCCGGCCGCATCGGTGGTGACGAAGGAGACCGGCCCGCTCTGCGCCGCTAGGCTGGCCGCGGACGCGACGCCGGCCATGCGGTAGATGTTGGTTGCGGTCCCGATCGCGACCTGATTGGCGGCGGTGGCCGTTGCGCCGGAACCGACCGCGGTGGAGTTGGTAAAACCAGCCGAGGCTCCCGCACCGATCGCGGTCGCATTGAGCGCGGACGCGGTCGCGCCATTGCCGAAGGCAGAACTGCCGGCGGCGGCACTTGCCTTCGCGTTGTCGCCGACGGCTGTATTGCCGAACGCCGCGGCCGAATCTGCGCCAACTGCGATCGATCCGGTCGAGACGGCGCCGGTACCGATCGCAATCGCGTTCGCGCCCGTGCCGGCGGTTGCGCCATCGCCGATCGCGACAGCGCTCGCCCCGGTGGCGTGGGAGTTGTTGCCGGCCGCGAAGGAATTGCCGCCGCTTGCCGTCACCGCGTTGCCCAGGGCGACGGCATTTGTTGTGCCGGCGCTGGCTCCGCTCCCGATCGCGGTGGCGGATACCCCCGCCGCGACGCTGGCAAGACCGATCGCGATCGCCCTGTCACCGGACGATTGCGCACCCAAGCCAGCGGTTCCGTCACCACCGCCTCCGATCGCGATACTGTAAATGCCAGAAGCGGTGGCCGCATTGCCGACTGCGGCTCCGTCTCCGCCACCCATCGCGGTGCTGCCGACGCCCGCCGCGGCGCTGTAGCCGCCGGTCGCCGTGCTGTAGTCAGCGGCTGCTACGCTTTCGATGCCGGTCGCCGTGCTGTAGACTCCGGACGCCCTGCTGCCGAACCCGCTTGCGGTCCCGCCCGTTCCGTCCGCCTTGCTGGCCCCACCGACTGCCGTGCTGGCGTTACCCGTTGCCTGGCTTTGGCCGATCGCCACGCTGCCGTTACCGGTCGCTTGGCCACCACAAGCGACGGCGCCGACGCCAGGCGCAGAACCGAGCGCAGTGCCTGTCACCGCCGCGCCGCAGACCCCTTGCGCGGCGGCGGGCGCTAGATCAAGCGTCAAGACGAACATGGCGAGCACCACGGCCGCAGCCAAGGCTTTGGTCAAACAACACATCGCGTTAGTGATCGCACGAAGCATTTGCGCTCTCAGATCCAGAGGTCGGGTCTGTCCTGATCATTGACCAGATACGGTCGCGAATGTGGGTTAAGACGGCGGGCCGGACATCAACCGTTCGGTTGAGTTCGCCCGTGCGTGTGGCGCCGACAGCCCGGTTTTTCCCGACTGTTGCTGGGGTGCATCGCGAAAAGTCTCGACGATGAGCGTCGGCGCCGCGGGCAGACCTCGAGAACAGCAAGGACGCTCGTGATCTTTGCTAGCTCGCCCAGTTGTCCCGGAACTCGGGGAACAGCGTCAGTCCTCCGCAGGCATAGATCGTCTGCCCGGTGATGTAACTGGCATCCTCCGACGCGAGGAAGGCGAACACGGCGGCGATCTCTTCCGGCGCTCCGACACGTCCGAGCGGAATGTGGCTGCTGACTTCGCCGCGCTTGTCCGGATCGCCGGTCCAGGCCGCATTGATCGGCGTATCGATCGCACCGGGACCCACCGCATTGACGCGAATGCCGCGGCCGGCGAATTCCAGCGCCAGTGTCCGCGTCAGATTGGCCAGACCGCCCTTGCTGATGGAATAAGCGAGATAACCGGGTTTTGGAATGATCTGGTGCACGCTGGAGCAGTTGATGATGCTGCCGCCTCCGCCGCGCGCGACGAAATGGGCCAGCGCCTTCTGGGCGCAGAGGACGGCGCCGTTGAGATTGACGTCGATGATGCGGCGATAGGTTTCGACGTCGAGCGCCTCGCTCGGCGATTCCCGCTGGAAGCCGGCATTGTTGACGAGGCAGTCGAGGCGCTTCCAGCGCGCCAGGATCGTCTCGAACATCGCGGCGATGTCCTGCTCGTTGCCGACATCGGCCTTGACGATAACGTGATCAAGCCTGCCGTGGCCGCGATCGCCCGATGCCGTCCGTGCGAGCGCGAGCGTCTCCTCGGCCATCGTGGGATGATCGAAATAGTTGATGGCGACGGTCGCACCTTCCTGGGCAAGCCGGATGGCGACGGCACGGCCGATGCCTTGCGAGGCACCGGTCACCAGCGCGTATTGGCCGACGAGGCGCGAGTGGAACGAGGTCGAACGATCGGTTTGCGGCATGGGTTATCTCCGGGGTGCCTGATCATCGACGGAACCGGCTTTTTGTTCCATCCCTCAGCGCATCGCTGCGATTCATTCGGCGCGGCGCGCGAATGGCGAAGTCAGTATCTGGTACAGGATGATGGCGCCAAAGGTTGCGGTGCCTATCCCGCCGATCGTGAAGGCGCCGAATTTGAGCGTGAGGTCGCCGGCGCCCGCGGTGAGCGCGACCGCGACGGTGATCAGGTTTGCTGGACTTGAGAAGTCGACCTTGTTCTCGACCCAGATCCGGCCGGCCATCGCAGCGATCAATCCGAACAGCACGATCGAGAGCCCACCGATGACGGGACCCGGGATCGACAGGATCAGCGCGCCGAACTTCGGCGAGAAGCCGAGCACGATCGACACCATGGCCGCGAAGGCAAACAGCAACGTCGAATAGACTTTCGTGGCCGCCATGACGCCGATGTTTTCGGCATAGGTGGTGACGCCGGTCCCGCCGCCGCAGGCCGCCACGATGGTCGCGAGGCTGTCGGCGAGCAGGGCGCGGCCGAGATAGTCATCGAGGCTCCGGCCCGTCATGGCGCCAACGGCCTTGATGTGACCGAGGTTCTCGGCGACGAGGATGATCGCCACCGGCGCGATCAGGACGATCGCATCGGCCTGGAAGGTCGGCGTGGTGAAACTCGGCAGGCCGATCCACGGCGCAGCCGCAAGCTGAGTGAAGTCAATCGGCTTGCCGAAGCCGAGGCCGTTGGCGAACAGCAAGTACAAAAGATATCCGCCGATCGCGCCGAGGATGATCGGCAGGCGGCGCCACAGGCCGGAGCGGCAACGGCAACCACGCCAATGATCAGAACGGTCGCAAGCCCGATTCCTGTGTCGAATGCGCCGGCGCTCACTGCCTTGACCGCCACGGGCGCGAGGTTGAGGCCGATCGCAGCGACCACTGCGCCGGTGACGGCCGGCGGCAACAGCCTCTCGACCCAGCCAACCCCCGACCACATCACGATCAGCGCAATCACGCCGTAGAGGACGCCGGCCCCGACGATCCCGCCAAGCGCAACCGACAGGTTCGGGTTCGGCCCGTGCCCGGCATAGCCGGTGGCGGCGATGACGACCGCGATGAACGCGAAGCTCGAGCCGAGATAGCTCGGCACGCGCCCCGCGACGATGACGAAGAAGATCAGCGTGCCGATGCCGGAAAACAGGACCGCAACATTGGGATCGAAGCCCATCAGCAGCGGCGCGATGATCGTTGAGCCCGACATTGCGACGCAATGCTGGAGACCGGAGACGACGGTCTGGCCAAGCGGCAGCCGCTCCTCGGGCATGATCACGCCGGATGACTTCAGAGTCCAACGCGGGAAATAGCTTTGCGCTCGCGCTTCGGAGCCCGTTGTAGTCGGCATGTTCCCCCCAGTTGCGGTGCAGCGGCCGATCTTCGTGCGAACAGACAAAAATGTGATTGTCGCTTCTGCGGCGGCCATCACATGATGCAAATCAAACAAGATCAATACGTTCCGGGGCCTATTCTATGACACAGATCGCGATCCAGCCAGCCATCCACCGCCGGCACCAGCCCTGGTACAAGATCCTCTACATCCAGGTGCTGATCGCGATCGCGCTCGGAGTGCTCATCGGCTATTTCTATCCCGATCTCGGCAAGGCCCTGAAGCCGCTCGGCGACGGCTTCATCGCGCTGATCAAGATGATGATCGCGCCGGTGATCTTCTGCACCGTGGTGCACGGCATCTCCTCGATGGGCGACCTCAAGCGCGTCGGCCGGGTCGGGCTGAAGTCACTGATCTATTTCGAGGCGGTCTCGACCGTCGCGCTCGCGGTCGGCCTCCTGGTCGGCGAGGTGCTCCAGCCCGGACACGGCTTCAACATCGATCCCGCCACGATCGACCCGAAGTCGGTGGCGACCTACGTCACCAAGGCCAAGGAGGAAGGCATCGTCGCCCATTTGATGGCGATCATCCCCGACAGCTATGTTGGCGCCATCGCACGCGGCGATCTCTTGCAGGTGCTGCTGATCTCGATCCTGTCGGGCTTCGCCATCGCCTTTCTCGGCAAGGCCGGCGAGCCCATTGCGGAGGCGATCGACAAGGCCGCGAAGATGTTCTTCGGCATCATCCGCATCATCGTGCGCGTCGCGCCGATCGGGGCGTTCGGCGCGATGGCGTTCACCGTCGGCGCCTACGGCCTCGGTTCGCTGCTCAACCTCGCGGCCCTGATCGGCACGTTCTATCTCACCAGCATCCTGTTCGTTGTGATCGTGCTCGGCGCAATCGCGCGGCTCGCCGGCTTCTCGATCCTGCGTTTCATCGCCTACATCAAGGACGAGCTCCTGATCGTGCTCGGCACCTCGTCGTCGGAGACGGTGCTGCCGCAGATGATCCAGAAGATGGAGCATCTCGGCGCCTCGCGTTCGGTGGTCGGCCTCGTCATTCCGACCGGTTACAGCTTCAACCTCGACGGCACCAACATCTATATGACGCTGGCAACGCTGTTCCTGGCGCAGGCGACCAACACCCATCTGACCATCTGGCAGGAGCTCGGCATTTTGGGCATCGCCATGATCACCTCGAAGGGCGCCTCGGGCGTGACCGGAGCGGGCTTCATCACGCTCGCGGCGACGCTCTCGATCGTGCCTGACATCCCGATCCAGTCGATCGCGATCCTGGTCGGCATCGACAAGTTCATGAGCGAGTGCCGCGCCCTGACCAATCTGATCGGCAACGGCGTCGCCTGCGTCGTCATCAGCATCTCCGAAGGCGAGCTCGATCGCGATGCACTGCACGAGACCATGGCCCATCCGCTGGAGATGGGCGAAGCGCTGGAACCGGGCGGAGGTGCGTAACACCACGCTCGTCCCGACGCGGTAGTTTCCCGGAGTGGCAAATTGCTGCGGGACGCGTCACAACAGCGGCGTTGGGATCACGGATTGATACTCATTTTTTCTACCCGACGCGCTGGGGGCAGAGCGTCGGGTTTTTGTTGTGAGGACGATGCGCTGGGGCAGCCGACTTAGCCCGCCAGTTCGACCCTGCGCGTGATCCCTATCGCCCGCAAGAACGCCTCGTCATGACTGACGACGAGCAACGCGCCGTCATAGGCCCTCAGACCTGCTTCGACGGCTTCGATGGATTCGATGTCCAGATGATTGGTCGGCTCGTCGAGGATCAGCAGGGACGGCGGCGTGGCTCCGCCCAGCACGCAGGCAAGGCCTGCGCGAAAGATCTGCCCGCCGCTCAGGCTTCCGACGATCTGCAGGGCGGCATCGGCTCGAAACATGAACCGGGCCAGGGCGGCATGGCATTCATTTGCATCCGCCTTCGGATTGAAGCGCCCAAAATTGTCCAGGATGGAGATCGCGGGATCGAGCAGGCTGACCTTCTGATCGAACAGCGCAAGGTCCGGCCTGACCCGCACGGTGCCGGAGAGCGGATGCAGCTCGCCGGCGATGAGTTTCAGCAGCGTCGTCTTGCCGGAACCGTTGGGCCCGACAATGGCCACGCGCTCCGGACCGACGATCGCGAGCGATAGATCGTGCAAGACCTTCCGGTCCGGCCGATAGCCGGCGCTGACGCAATCCAGCCAAGCCACCTCCCTGCCCGCCGGCAGCCGGGTCGAGGTTAGTTTCACCGACAGCGGCTGAAGAATCTCGATGCGCCGGCGTGCCGTATCGACGGCCTCAAGCGCATCCGCGCGCCGCCGCTCGGCGATCTGCGCGGTCTTGCCGCCGGTGTCTTCGCTGCGATCCTTGCGGGCGCCGGCCAGGATTCGCGGCATGTCGCCCTTGGCGCGCTTCTTCTTCCCGCCGCTGTCCCTGCGCGCTTTTCTCTCTGCCGCCTCCTGGGCCTTCCCGTCGATTCCGGACAGGCGCCTCTCGGCATGCGCGAGGTCGTGCTTGACGGCCGCGAGCGCGACGGCTTTCTGCTCGCAATAACTGCTCCAATTGCCGCCGTATCGCGCGGCTCCGAGCGACGTCAGCTCGACAATCGCATCCATCGTTTCGAGCAGGCTCCGATCGTGGCTGACGACAATCGCCCCACCGCGCCAGGACGCAAGGAAAGCGATCACGGCCTCGCGCCCCTCCCGATCGAGATTGTTGGTGGGCTCGTCCAGCAGCAGGAAGTCCGGCTCCGCGAAGATCAGCGCGGCGAGACGAACCCGCGTGACCTGCCCGCCCGATAGGCTGTCGAGCTCGATCTCCGGAGCGACGTCGAACCCGACAAGCGCAAGGGCGGATGCAAGCCGTGTTTCGAGGGTCCAATCGACCTCGGAAACCTCCTCGGCCGAGGCATCCCCGCGCTCAGCGCGGCGAAGAAGGTCGAGCGCGGCTCGCGCACCGAACAGATCGATCACCTTCGCGCCCGCAAGGGGCTGGACGTCCTGGCGCAGCAGACCGACGGTTCCGTTGACGGCAACGCGCCCCGACTGGGGGATGTGCTCGCGCGAAATCGATGCAAGCAGCGTCGTCTTCCCGACGCCGTTGCGGCCGACGAGGCCGGTCCGCTCGGCGCCGAACGTCAGATCGATGTCGGAGAGAAGAGGACGTCCGTCAGGCGTGGACAGCGACAGGTTGGACAGGATGATTGAAGCAGGCATGGAATTCCCCGTGAGCAAGGCAGGTCGGCATTGCGGTCGGGGTAAGATCCATGGCTGCGAATATCCTGATTGAACACTCTCTAACTAGTCTCACTGAAGGGCGAGATCAAGCGAGGCTCGCAGGGACGACGGCGCGCGGGAAGCGCTGACGTCCCCCGCCGGCCTGCGCGATCAGCCCTTGAGCGCGGTGACCACGACCTCGATCAGCGCGCTGCCGCCGAGATCGGCGACGCCGACGGTGGCGCGGGTCGGCAGATTGTCGCCGAAGAACTCGATCCAGACCGCATCCATCTCCTTCTTCTTGGAGAGATCCGTGACGAAGATGGAGGTGCTGACGATTCGGCTCTTGTCGGTGCCCGCTTCCTTCAGATAGCCGGCGATCTTGCCGAGGATGTTGCGGGTCTGCTCGCCCATCGACACCGAGGTGTCGTCGGCGATGGTGCCGCCAATGAAGACAAAGCCGTTGGCTTCGACGGCGCGGTGCATGATGGGCGTGCGGATGCTGCGGGTAATGCTCATGATATCCTCTTGTTGCTAGAGCGTGGAAGGATGGAAACGGTCGATGCCGAGATCGCCGATGCGGGTTTGGGTGCCGCCGTTGACGATCAGCTCCGCCATGACGGCGCCCGCGCCGGGGCCGAGCTGGAAACCATGCAGCGAGAAGCCGAACTGGTGATAGAGGCCCTTGTGGCGGCTACTCGGCCCGAACACGGGCAGATCGTCCTTGGTCTTGGCCTCGATGCCGGCCCAGGCGCGGACGATCGTCGCGCTGCGCATCACCGGGAACAGCTCGAACACGGTGCGGGCGCTGGTCGCGAGGCTCTTCCAGTCCAGCACCGTCTCGTTGCGGTCCCGGTACGGCGTTGCCAGATGGCCGCCGCCGATCAGCACGGTGCCGTTCTTGAATTGCTTGAAGGACAGTTTGCGCCCGCGCAGGATCACGACGGGGTCGATGAAATGCGGCACGCGCGAGGTGATCATCAGCATCGGCGCGACGGTCTCGACCGGAACGGGCTCACCGAGCGCGGCTGCGATGGTCCCGGCCCAGGCGCCGGCGGCATTGACGAGCACCGGCGCGGCAAAGCTCTCGGCGCCGAAATCGACATGCCAGAGGCCGTCGGTGTGCCGGATGTTCGTGGCGGCAATGCCCTCGCGCACGGTCGCACCGAGCTGCTCGGCCTTGCGCCGGAACGCCGTCGTCGCCTGCGCGGGATTAGCCGCACCGTCGCGGCGCGAGACCACGCCGCCGGGACAGGTGTCGGCGACCGCCGGCACGAGGCGCCGCAGCTCGGCCGCATCGATCAGCTCCTCGTGGGTGAAGCCGAGCGCGTTGAGCTCGGCCACACGTGCACGGCAAACCGCGAGTTCCTCCTCGTTCTCGGCGACGAGGACCTGGCCATAGCTCTCAAAGCTGCAATCATCGTCGAGGAGATCGGTGATTTTCTCCCAGATTCCCATCGAGCGGATCGAAAGCGGGATTTCCGGGATGTGCCGCGCAAGCTGGCGCACGCCCCCGGCATTGACGCCGGAGGCATGGCGGCCGGCATAGTCCTTCTCGATCAGCACCGGCTTCAGGCCAGCGAGACACAGATGCAGCGCAGTCGAGCATCCGTGGATGCCGCCGCCGACGACGATAGCATCCACGTTTTTCGTCATCCGCGCACCACCGCCTTGATGTCGTCTTCGCTCTTCGGAACCGCGGCAAGCTCGGCGAGCGTGATCGGCTTGACCGGCGCGCGCAGCCGGTAATAGCCGATCTCCTGTGGGCTCTTGCCCCGCGCCTGCGCCATCAGCTCGGTGACGGTGAGGCCGCAGAGCCGGCCCTGGCACGGACCCATGCCGGTACGGCGATAGGCCTTGAGCTGGTTCGGCCCGGTCGCGCCGATCGCGACGGCGTCGAGAATGTCCTTTGCGGTGACCTCCTCGCAGCGACAGACGATGGTGTCGCCCGCGGGAATGCGAAACTGAGGCGCCGGACGGAACAGCGTATCGAGGAAAACGCGGCCTCGCTCGGCCTTGGCGAGATCGGCGCGGAGCGTCGCCATCGGCGCAAGTCTTGTGGCAGCCGCAGGCGCCAACGCCTCCACTGCCGCGCGCGCCGCGATGCGGCCGCGCACCACGGCCGCGTTCGCGCCGCCGATGCCGGCGCCGTCGCCAGCAATCGCAATTCCGGCGACCGACGAAGTGCCGCTGGCATCGAGCACCGGAGACCAGCACAATTGCAGATCATCCCAACGATGCTCGATTCCGGCCGCCATCGCCAGATTGACGTTGGGCACCACGCCCTGATGCAGCAGCAGGAGATCCGCGGGAATGGTCTCGCGCTTGCCGCCCGCGACATAGCTCACGCTCGCGAGCTGGCCGTCGCCAGATGCCGAAAGCTCGATGACGCCGGAGACGACCTGCACCTTCGCCTTCACCTCGCGCATCATCGACAAACCCTTGGCGAAATAGGGCGAGGTCAGAAACGCAAAGGCGTGGGGGAGAGCCGCAAAATAATTGCCGCGCTCGGTGGTGTCGAGGATGCGATCGATGCGGCCGCCGAGACGCAAAATCTGCGCGGCGAGCAGCCAGAGCAACGGCCCCTGCCCCGCGATCACTGTGCGGCCATCCGGCACCAGGGCCGATGATTTCAACATCGTCTGCGCGGCGCCCGCGGTCATCACGCCCGGCAGCGTCCAGCCGGGAATCGGGAACGGCCGTTCCAGCGCGCCGGTCGCGAGGATCACGCGCTTCGCCTTGACGAACGCGGACGCGCCACCGATCGAGACAGCGATCTCGAGGTTGCGGTCGAGGCTCCAGACGGTGGCACGGTGGATGACCTCGGCATTGCTCGCGCGCAGCGTCTGCACGAGATCGGCGCCCACCCAGTAATCGGCACCGAGCTGGTTGCGGTCGGTCACCGGCGTCGAGGAGATGGCGCGAAACACCTGGCCGCCCGGGCCGATGTTCTCATCGAGCAGCAGCGTGGACAGGCCTGCTTCGGCCGATGTCGCGGCGGCGGCGAGGCCGGCGGGGCCAGCGCCAATCACCACCACGTCGTAATCTTCGCGCTTGGGAGCCACAGTCATCGTCCGATCTCCCGCTTGCCCTTCTGGATTTCGATCTGCATGCCCTCGGCGACGGGCACGAGGCAGCCCTGGCGGTTGCCGACGCCATCGATGGTGACGAGGCAGTCGAAGCACACGCCCATCATGCAATAGGGCAGACGCGGCGCGCCGCTCACCGCGGTCGAACGGCGCGCATCGCAGCTCGAGGCCAGCAGCGCCGCGGAGACGGTGTCGCCCTGCCGCGCCGCGACGGCAACGCCATCGACGAAGATTTGCACTGACGGCCGTTTGTCCTGTTCGGATCGTTTGAACATCTTGGCTCCTTCAATATCTCTAGTAGCCGCTGTTGTTCGCAGCACCGGCGGCGCCAAAACGGCTGGCCGAGAACGCGCCGACCAGCTCCGGCTCGAGCGCGCCCTGCGCGACCATCCGCGCGATCTCGAAAGCGTGGTTGGAGGCGAGCGTCACGCCGGAATGGCAGCAGGCGACGAAGGCGCCGGGATGCGTCTCCGACTGGTCGTAGATCGGAAAGCCGTCCTGCGGCATGACGCGGATGCCGGCCCAGCTCCTGACCACGTTGAGCCGCGACAGATGCGGAAACATCCGCTGGGCGCGATCGGTCATCACGGCGCTGATCGAGTGCTTCAGCGCGCGATCGTCGAGCTCGTCTTCCTTGCTGTCGCCGATCATCACCGTGCCCTCGTCGGTCTGGCGGATCGTGGTCAGCGGATGCGGCAGGAACGGCATGGTGCGCTCGGTCACCACGATCTGGCCACGGGTCGGGCCCATCGGGGCGTAGAGACCGACCATCGGCGCCAGCGTCTGGTTGGCATTGCCGGCGGCGAGCACGATCTTGGCGGCACGGAGCTCGCCCTGCGGCGTCGTCAGGCGGAATTCGCCGCCACTCTTGCTGATCGCCGAGACCGGACGCTCCGGAAGATAGTCGATGCCGAATGCCTTGAAGCCGGTGTGGAACGCACGAAACGTGCGCAGCGAATTGACGTGACCGTCGAGCGGACAATAACTGCCGCCGGAGACCTCAGGCCCGATCAGCGGCAGCGCCTTCTTCACCTCGGACGCCGGCAGCATCTCCATCTTGTAGTCGGCGGCGCCTGTCTGGTTGTGCATGCGCTTGACCAGTTCGGTGCGCTGGCCGAATTCGTCCTCGCCGAGCGTGAGATGAAAGCCGCCATTCTGCTGAAGAGAGACGTCGAGATCGGTCTGTTGCTTCAGCTCCGAGGCGAGCCTGCTCCACGCCTGTGACGCCTGCACCGTCCAGACGGTATAGGCCGGCATGCCGAGCCCCTTGCTCTGCACCCAGACCAGCGCAAAGTTGGCACGCGAGGCACGCTTGGTGATGTCGCCTTCGTCGAGCACGGCGACGCTCTTGCCGAGTCGGCCGAGGCCCCAGGCAATGGCGGAGCCGAGCAATCCGCCGCCGACGACGGCGACGTCGTAATCTGTTCGCATGAATTCTCCTATCGCCCTGTATCGCCCTTGCCGGCGAGCACGCGGTCGAGCCCGTAGAAGCGGTCGAGCAGAATGAGGGCGGTCATGGTGATCGCGATCACGCAGGCCGAGACCGACGTCACCAGCGGATCGATGTTGTCCTGGATGTACAGAAACATCCGCACCGGCAGTGTTTCGGTGCCAGGTGCAGCGAGGAAGACGGTCATGGTGAGATCGTCGAAGGACTGGATGAAGGCGAGCGCCCAGCCGCTGATGACGCCCGGCATGATCAGCGGTAGCGTTACGCGGCGGAACAGCGTCCAGCCGCCGGCGCCGAGCGAGACCGCCGCCATTTCGACCGAGAGGTCCATGCCGGTTGCCGCCGCCAGCGTCAGCCGCAATGCGAACGGAAACACGATGATGACATGCGCGATGATCAGCGCGGCGAAGCTGCCGCCGAGGCCCGCCGAGGTGAAGAAGCGCAGGAACGCGATGCCGAGCACGACATGCGGGATCATCAGCGGCGACAGGAACAAGGCCGCCAGTGCGTCGCGACCGCGGAACCGATAGCGCGCGATCGCCAGCGCCGCAGGCACGGCGAACAGCAGTGCCACGAAGGAGGATAGTGCGCCAAGGCCAAGACTGACCCAGAAAGCATGGACGAATTCGGGATAATTGGCGATCGCCCTGAACCAGCGCAACGAAAAACCGTTTGTCGGCAGCGACAAGAAGCCTTCAGGCGTGAACGCAACGAGGCAGACGACGAGGATCGGCGCCACCATGACGATGACGAAGATGGTGTGGAAGATCAGCGCGAGCGGCCCGTTTCGACTCATCGGAAAACCTCCGCGTAACGGCGCTCGATCAATGCGTTGCTGCCGACGACGATCAAGACCAGCGCGGCCAGCAGCAGCGTGGCGACCGCCGCACCCAGCGGCCAGTTCAGCGTGTTGAGGAACTCGTCATAGGCGAGCGTCGCCGCGACCTTGAGCCGGCGGCCGCCGATGATCGCGGGTGTCGCAAACGCGCTGGCCGAGAGCGAGAACACGATGATCGCCCCCGACAGCACGCCTGGCATGATCTGCGGCATGATGATGCGGCGGATGATGGTCACGGGGCCGGCGCCGAGCGACATCGCGGCATTCTCGATCTGCGGATCGAGACGCTGCAGCGCCGCCCACACCGACAGCACCATGAATGGCATCATCACGTGCGCAAGCGCGACCACCATGCCGGTTTCGGTGAACATGAAGGGGATAGGCGCGCGGATCAGCCCGGCCGACATCAGCAGCTTGTTGACGAGCCCGTTGTTGCCGCCGAACAGCAACGCCCAGCCGAGCGTCCGCGCCACCACGGAAATCAACAGCGGCCCCAGGATGACCAGCAGGAAAACGCTCTTCCAGCGTCCGCCCATGCGATTCAGGATGTAGGCTTCGGGCGCGCCGAGCAGCGCGGTGAGCAGTGTGGTGAGGATCGCAATGCGAAATGTCCGCCAGAACATCTCGGCGTAATAGGGATCGGTTACGATCTCGAGCCAGTTCTTGAGGATGAAGACCGGCTCGATGCCCTTGTACTGGCCCCAGTCGTGGAACGACAGCATCACAGTCATTGCCAGCGGGATCAAGAGCACGCCGACGAACAGCGTCAAAGCGGGCGCGGTCAGCGCCCAGGGCGTGCGTGCGTTTCGTTCCTCGGCAGAAGCGCTCATGCGACGCCCCTCACGCCCATGTCCTCCGGCCGCCAGGTGAGGTGAACTGCCTCGCCCTCGACCGGCTGCGACCGGCCGTCGTTCTGGCGGATCACGGTCGCCGGGCCACATTCGCTCTCGCACTGGAACAGCCAGTGATTGCCCTGGAAGATGCGCGTGACGATCTTTGCGCTGAGGCCTGCGTCGCCAAAGTCGATCCGCTCGGGGCGAATGCTGATGGTGACGGGACCGCTGAGCCCAGCGGGCGCAGGCGCGCTCCACGAGCCGGCGATCAATCGCGCAGGCGCACTCGTCCGATCGATCGTCGCAGCAAAGTCGTTGGTCTTGCCCAAAAACTGCGAGACGAAGGCCGAGGCCGGCTTCTCATAAGTCTCCTGCGGCGTGCCGATCTGCTCGATGCGGCCCTGGCTCATCACCACGATACGGTCGGACAGCGACATCGCCTCGTTCTGGTCGTGGGTGACGAGGATCGTGGTGGTGCCGATGGTGCGCTGGATCTGCCGCAGCTCGATCTGCATCTCCTCGCGCAGCTTGGCGTCGAGATTCGATAGCGGCTCGTCGAGCAGCAGCACGCTCGGCTTGATCACCAGCGCGCGCGCCAGCGCCACGCGCTGCTGCTGGCCGCCGGACATGCGGCGTGGATGACGCTCCTCGTAGCCGGCAAGCCCGACCATCGCGAGCGCGGCGCGGACGCGCTCGGTCCGTTCGCCGCGCGGCACGTTGCGCATCTCGAGGCCGAAGGCGACATTCTCGGACGCGGTCATGTGCGGAAACAGCGCGTAGCTCTGAAACACGATGCCGAGCCCGCGTTTGGCCGGATGGATCGCGGTCAAGTCCTTGCCCTCGAGTCGGATCGCGCCGCGGGAGGGATCGAGGAAGCCCGCGATCATTTGCAGGGTGGTTGTCTTGCCGCAACCGGAAGGGCCGAGGAAGGAAATGAACTCCCCCTTCCCCACCGCGAGACTGAAGTCGTCGACGACAGTCTGCGCTCCGAATTGCTTGGCAACCCCTTCGAGTTCGAGATAGGCCATCGCACTGTCTCCGGTATGGCCGATCAGCGCTCGACCTCGCGATTCCAGCGCTTGGTCCATTCCTCGCGCTTCTCGTTGATGACGGTCCAGTCCGGATTATACAGCTTTGCGGCGCGCTCGCCGATCGGCGCCATCTTGCCGAGCTCCGGCGGGACCACCAGCGATTTCAACACCGGGCCATAGCCATAGTCCTTCAGCAACACGAGCTGGATTTTTGGGTCGAGCAGCATCTTGATGAAGCTCGACGCGAGCGGCGAGGCGTTCGGCTTGGTGATCGGACACGCCGTCGTCAGCAACGTCGCGGCGCCTTCCTTCGGATAGACGAAGTCGACGGGGAAGCCGGTATTGGCAAAGCTCTGCACGCGGCCGGTGCCCCACACCGCGATCACGGCCTGGCCGGACTGAAACAGCTCGGTCATCTTGCCCGGCGACGGCTCATAGGCGAGCACGTTCGGATTGATCTGCTCCTTGAAGATCTTGAAGCCGGAATCGACATTGGACTCGCCGCCGCCGTTCATCTTCGACAGCATCACCAGCGCTTCGAGGCCATAGGTGTTGTTGATCGGCGGGATCACGAGCTGCTTGGCGTATTTCGTGTCCTTCAAATCGTTCCAGGAGGTCGGCGGCGCCCAGCCCTTCTCCGCAAACACTTTGGTGTTGTACATCAGGCCGGTCGCGACGATGCCGATCGCGACCGCGCGATCGTCCTTGAAGCGGGCGGTGTCGTAGAGATCGGTCGGCAGGCTGTCGAGCTTGCCGCAGAAGCCGAGCTGGATCGCCTGGTACATCGGGCCGTCATCGACGATGGCGACGTCGATCTGCTGGTTGCCCTTTTGCGCCTGGAGCTTTGCCAGCGTGTCGGTGGAGTTGCCGGCGACGTACTCGACCTTGACGCCGTTCTCCTTCTCGAAGGTCGGGATCACCTCGTCGCGGATGGTCTTCTCGAACGAGCCGCCATAGCCGGCGACATAGAGCGTCTTTTGCTGGGCCGTGGCGACCGACGGGGCGGCAATGAGAGCCGCGATGCCGACCGCTGTCAGAAGGCGAAAAGTCTTCATGTGGTCCGATCTCCATACCGGGATGAGGTGACGTGCCGACGAGTCTCTTTGGCTGAGCCTTCCGCATTTCCTTCCGCGCAAATCCCTCTCCAACCAGGGCTCCGGCCCCTGCTCGGCGGATTTTGGCGCGATCCGGAGGTTTGAACTCCTCCAATCTGCCGAAAAAGCGGGCTGTCTCCAGTCCTGATGAAAAAGATCGCAAACTCTGGCTTCCATCGTCCAATGAATAATGGCACCGTCTGCATGCCTAAATGTTATGAATGGAATTCGGGATGGCGCGGATCAATTCGCGGCAGGTGGAGGCCTTCCGGGCAACCATGCTGACGGGCAGCGTGACTGAGGCGGCGGCGCTGATGAAGGTGACGCAGCCGGCAGTCAGCCGGTTGCTGCGCGACCTCCAGGCGCTGCTGAAGATGGAGCTGTTCGAGCGGCGCGGCACAGGCCTCGTGCCGACCGCCGCGGCGATGGCGCTCTATACTGAAGTGGAGCGTTCCTTCGTCGGCCTCGAACGCATCAGCGCGGCGGCGGAAGAAATTCGCGGCCGCCGCACCGGCTCGCTCCGGATCGCAGCACTTCCAGCATTGTCGAACGGCTATCTGCCGCGGCTCACCGGTCACTTCCTGAAGGAGCGGCCGAACCTCAACCTTGCCTTCTTCGGCGTGATCTCGCCGATCGTGGTCGATTGGGTGCTGAACAACCAGTGCGACGTCGGCTTTGCCGAGGTGCCGATCGCGCATTCGGGCCTTCCTAGCCAGAAGCTGCCGGCGCCGGCGCGCGTCGCCGTGCTGCCGACAGGTCATCGCCTCGCGGAAAAGGAAGTTTTGGAGCCGCACGACTTCGAGGGCGAGACCTTCATCTCGTTGTCGGCGGGCTCGTCGAGCCGTCACCTCGTCGACCAGATCTTCCATCGTCACGATGTCCGCCGCGTGCTGCGGGTCGAGACCGCGCTGTCGGAGATCATGTGCGGCATGGTGTCGTCGGGGCTCGGGGTCGCGATCTGCGATCCCTTCACCGCGCAGGAATTTTCCACCCGCGGCGTCGTCGTGCGCCGCTTCCTGCCCCGCATCGACTTCGAATTCTCAGCGGTCTTTCCGGCGCAGCGCAGCCCCTCGCCGGTGGCGCTGGATCTGGTCGAGACCATGCGCAAGGCGCTCGCCGAATTCGACGAGCCAGCCCTCAGCCGTTGAACGCAGCCTGCGCCTCCGGCAGATCCCAGATCTTGCCGATCGCAGCGGTCCCGGCAGCTGTGATCGCTGCCTCGTCAGCACCGAGATAACGGCCGGCATCGACCAGCACGCGGCCGTCGACCACGACCTGATCGATATTGGCGCGATTGGCGAGCGCGATCAGCGCACGGCGCGGGTCGAACAGCGGCTGAAGATGCGGATGAGTGAGATCGACCACAGTGAGGTCGGCGGTCGCGCCGGGCTCGATGCGGCCGAGGTCGGGCCGCTTGATGACATCGGCGGCAACCGCCGTGTTCGCCTCGATCAGCTCGGGCGAATTCGCGACATCGGCGCGTGCTGAGGTGATCTTGGAGATCAACGAGGCGGCATTGAGCTCGCCGAGCAGGTCCATGTTGTAGCCGTCGGTGCCGACCACGGTGCGAACGCCGTGCTCCGCAAACCGGCTGAACGCGGCAGTGACGCCGGCGCGCGCGAATACGCGCGGGCAGTTGAGAACCGTCATGCCGCGCGCGGCCATCAGCTTGAGATCGTCGTCGGTGCTGAACATGCAGTGCGCCGCCATCAGATCGGGCGCCAGCAGGCCCAGCCAGTCGAGATATTGCGCCGGCGTGCGGCCGCCATAGCGCTTGCCGATGGTTTCGACCTCGGCGCGGCTCTGCGCCATATGCGTCGTGATCGGCACGCCAAGCTCGCGCGCCCGCGCGGCGCAGGCCTTCAACAGATCGGGGCCGCAGGTGTCGGTGGCATGCGGACTCATCGCAACGCCGATGCGACCGTCGCCACGATTATTCCAGCGCTGGTAGAGCGCATCCCAGGTCGCCATGTCGGCGGTGCCGTCATCGCCGGAATAGTGCACAACGCCGTCCGGGCCGGCCTTGGCGTCCGACGTCGAGAACAGATAGGGCGCGCCGTAGAAACGGATGCCCATCTCCTCGGCGGCGTCGAACATCTCCGGGATCGAGTTCCGGAACGGCTCCATCACCGTGGTGGCGCCGCCCTTCAGGAGTTGAAGAATGCCGAGCCGCGCGACCGCCATGCGCTCTTCCGCCGACAGCAGATCGGCGCCGCGCTTGGTCAGCGGCAGAAGCACCGTGTAGACAATGCTCTGGTTGTTCTTGCGGCCGTTGCCGTCCTCGGTGTGGCTGCGCGCCACCGCTTCAGAGAAGCAGTGATTGTGCAGGTTCAACAAGCCCGGCAGCACGAAGCGGCCGGGACGGTCGTAAGTTTGATCCGCGCGCGGCTTGTCGCGCGTCACCGCGGCGATGGTCTTGCCTTCGACCAGAACCCAATGGTCGCGCAACACGTCCTGCGCGCCGTCCTTGCGTGACAGCACATAGCTGCCGAAGATTGCGATCGTGCTCATGCGGGGCGTACATTCCAGAAGACGGCGGTGCCGTCGAGAATGCCGGTGATGGCTTTGCGATAGGCGGTCGGCTGCTTATACAGGCCGATCGGAATATAAGGAATTTCCTGGAAAGCCACCGCCTGGATCTCACGGCAGATGCGCTGCTGCTCCGCGAGCTCGGAGGCCGCCAGCCACTGGCTGCGCAGGCCGGCCATCTTCTCGCTCGCATACCAGCCGGCGACCTTGCCCTCGCCACGGATGTTGGTGTTGCCGGCCGGATTGAGCCAGTCGATGCCCTGCCAGTTGCCGACCGCGGCGCTCCAGCCGCCCTGTCCTATCGGGTCCTTCTTGAGCTGACGCTGCAACACGACGGCAAAATCGAGCCCGGCATATTCGACGTTCATGCCGGCCTTGCGCAGTGAGTCGACCGCGATCTCGCCAAGCGGCTTCTGCGCCAGTGAGTTGGTGGGGACGAGCACCACTATCTTCTCGCCATTGTAGCCGGCGGCCTTGAGATCGGCTTTCACCTTGGCGTAGTCGCGCGGGCCGCGGAACACATCGAGGCCGACCTCGCTCGCCATCGGCGTATTCGGCGCGAAATAGCCGATCGGGGATACCTGGAAGTTCGGATCGGTACCGGCCACCGCGGTCATGAAGGCGGATTGATCGATCGCCCCCAGGAGCGCGCGGCGAACGGCAGGGTTGTCGAACGGCGGCTGCAGATGATTGAGGCGCAGCATGCAGGCATAGCCCCGGGGATCGAGGATGCGCGTCTCGATGTCGCCGGCAGCCTTGATGATCGGCAGCAGGTCGTGCGGCGTGGTCTCCTGCCAGTCCTGCTCGCCGGTCTGCAGCGCGGCGACGCCGGTGCCGGCATCCGGCGTGGTGGTCCAGACCACGCGGTCGTAATGCACGATCTTCGGACCCGCGGTCCAATCCGGCTTGCCGTCGGTGCGCGGCTGATAGCGCTCGAACTTGGCGTAGGCATTGCGCGCGCCCTGCACGCGCTCGTCGGCGAGATAGCGGAACGGGCCGCTGCCGATCACTTCGGTCAGCGGCTTGAACGGATCCTGGCTCGCCAGCCGCTCCGGCATCATGAAGCAGGCGTTGATCGCGGCCTTGCCGAGCGCCTGCGGCAGCAGCGGGAACGGACGTTTGAGGCGGAAGCGGATGGTGCGGTCGTCAGCGGCCGACAGCTCGTCGGTCGCCTCCATCAGCTCGCCGCCAAAGCCGTCGCGCGCGGCCCAGCGGCGGATGCTCGCGACGCAGTCGCGGGCGAGTACGCGCTCGCCGTCGTGCCAGAACAGGCCGTCGCGCAAGCTGAGGTCCCATTGCAGCCCGTCGCCGGAGACGACGTGGCCCGACAGCATCTGCGGCGAGACTTGCAGGGAGGAGCTCATGCCGTAGAGCGTGTCGTAGACCATGAAGCCGTGGTTTCGCGACACCTGCGCCGTGGAATAGATGGGGTCGACGAAGGCGAGGTCGATGACGGGAATGAAGCGTAACGTGGTCTGGGATTCGGCGCGCAGGATGCCCGGGAATGACAGCGCCGGTACGGCGGCTGCGGCTTTCAACAGGGAGCGGCGGGAGACGGGCATTACAAGGAGCTCCTGAAGAGATCGAACTGCAGCATTGGCGTTTCAGATATTCAACAAGACGGCACCGATCGCAGCGGCCACCGCCTGCTGCGCCGGCTCGACCACGGGAACGCCGATGGCATCCGCGATCGCCGCGCGATGCGAGGCCATGCCGGCGCAGCCCATCACCACCACATCGGCGCGGCATTGCGTGACCAGCGCGCGGCCGGCTTCGATCAACCGGCCCCGGATGTCCGCGCCTGCCGTCTCCGCCGCGCTCGCACCGACCGACCAGCTTCCGGCATAACGACTGTCGACGCCCATCACCCGCGCCATGCGCTGCTGGCGGCGGATGCTCGACGGCGACAGCGCAATGACGCCAAAGCGTTCGCCCAGCATCAACGCACGAAATATGCCGCACTCGGCGATGCCCATCACCGGGCGCCCACCGGCCGCCTCGCGCACCGCATGCAGGCCGGGATCGCTGAAGCAGGCGAGCACGAAGGCATCCGCATCGTCGCGCGACACACGATTGACGAGCGGCATCACGACGCTGTCGGCATCGCGCTGCGAGCTGATGCCGGGCGGCCCCTCGGCAAGGCCGACGACCTCGATTTCAGGTCCGCCGGCGATGCGCAGCGGCGCGACGGCGTCGTCGATCGCCGCCGTCACCGATGCGGAGGAGTTGGGGTTGATGACGAGGATGCGGGTCATAGCACGGCTCAACTTTTGCCGGCCTCGTGGCGCAGGAAGTTGGCCGCGATCTTCTCACCGGTCGTGATCCAGACATCCGGGCACGACTTTGCGTAGGTCAGGAACTCACGCAGCAGGCGCAGCCGCATTGGTCGGCCGCTGCATTGCGGATGCAGGACGGTCGTCACCATCGCGCCCCAGTCTCTGGTTTCGTCGAGCTCGTCCTTCCAGATCGAAAGCACATGCTCCTTGGGGAAAATCGAGCGCGGACTGAAGCGCGCGGACAGGCCGTGCATCCAGTCGTCATAGCTCGCGGTCACCGGCAGCTCGATCGTACCCGGCTTGCCGTCTGCGAGACGATGGCGATAGGGCCGCACGTCGTCGCGAAACGAGGAGGTGTAGACGATGCCGTGGCGCACCAACGCCACCCGCAGTTCCTCGGTGAACTCGCCGTAAGGCGCGCGATAGCCGGTCGGCTTGACGCCAAGCCGGCGCCTGAGCGCCTCGAAACCGCGCTCAAGCTCGTCCTCGATCCAGGGATCGCCGGGATCGGGCAGCAGATGGTGATAGCCGTGATGGCCGATCTCGTGACCGGCCTTGAGGATGGATTCCGCCATCGCCGGATGCGCGTCGACCGACCATCCCGTGACGAAGAAGGTCGCCTTGAGATCGAGCTGGTCGAGCAGTTCCAGGAGTTTCGGCGTGCCGACGCGCGCCTCATAGCCGCCATAGCTCATGGTGATGAGCCGCTGCGCGTGCACCGCGTCCTTGCTGGTCCAGGCGCTCTCCGCGTCCACGTCGAACGACAGGAACATCGCCGAGTTGTACGGTTTCGGCCAGGGGTATTCCGGCGCAGGATCCGCCGTGTTGGCCGGAACGAGTGGAATGCTCTGGAGTGCCTTACTGTCCAGCATTGATCGTCGCCTTTTCGAGTGCGTTGTCAGTCAGTTTCCACTTGGCAAGCAGCGTACGATACGTGCCGTCCGCGATGAGCGCATCGACCGCCTCCAGCATGGCTTGCTGCAGCGCCTTTTCCTTGACCGGCAGAGCGATGCCGGTGAATTGCTGCGCGAGGGGCTCGCCCACCGCCGCATAGGTGCCGGGCTCGAGGTCCATGATGTAGGGCAGCGTCTCGTTGCCCTGGGCGGCGGCATCGATGCGGCCCTGCCTGAGCTGGGTGCGGGCGTCGGCCGAGCCGTCGGTGCCGACGAACTGGATCGGATTGGTGCCGCAATTCTTCTCGCTCCAGGCCGCGATCTGCGCCGGGAACATGGTGCGGCGGCTGGCGCCGACCTTCTTGCCGCAGAGCGATGTCGCGTCCTTGAACTCCGCCTTGCGCGACTGCTGCACGAAGAACTGCGGACCGCTGCGCAGATAATCGACGAAGGACGCGATCTCGTGCCGGCTGGCATAGTCCGTGAAGCCGGACAGGATGGCGTCCACCCGCCCGGTCGAGATCGACGGCATGAACTCGGCAAAACTGGTCTCCTGCCATTCGATCTTGACGCCGAGCTTGCGGCCGATGGCCTCGCCGAGATCGACGTCGAAGCCGGACAACGCGTTGGTGGCGGGATCGCGGAACTCCATCGGCGGATAGTTCGGCACCAGCGCGACCTTGATGCTGCCGCGCTTGGCGATCTCCGCCGGCAGCTCGATCGCCATGACCGGAGCGCTCATGGCGCCAACGAGTGCTGCCGTAACCAAAAGTCTCTTCATCGATACGCCCCCATTCAGATTACTGCCGAAAGAAATGCCCTGGTGCGCTCCTCGCGCGGCGCGCCCAGGACATCGGATGCGCGCCCCTGCTCGATGATCGCGCCCTGGTCCATGTAGACGACGCGATCGGCGACCTCGCGCGCGAAGCCGAGTTCGTGCGTCACCACCATCATGGTCATGCCGCTGCGTGCCAGCTCCTTCATGACCGCCAAGACCTCGCCGACGAGCTCGGGATCGAGCGCGCTGGTCGGCTCGTCGAACAGCATCAGCATCGGCTTCATGGCGAGCGCCCGCGCAATCGCCACACGCTGCTGCTGGCCGCCGGAAAGCTGCGCGGGATATGAGTCCGCTTTGGCCGACAATCCGACGCGCCGCAGCAGCTCGATCGCCTCAGCGCGCACCTCGTCGGATTTTCGTCCCTGAACCTGGAGCGGACCTTCGGTGATGTTTTCGAGCGCGGTCTTGTGCGGAAACAGGTTGAAGCGCTGGAACACCATGCCGGTCTTCAGCCGCTGCCGCCCGATTTCACGCTCGGTGAGGCGATGCAGCCGTCCGCCCTGCTCGCGCACGCCCAGGAGCTCGCCGTCGAGCCAGATGCCGCCACTGTCGATCGCGGCGAGCTGGTTGATGCAGCGGAGCAGCGTGGTCTTGCCGGAGCCGGAGGCTCCGATCAGGCACATCACCTCGCCGGGCCAGACGTCGAGCGTGACGCTCTTGAGAGCCTGGAACTCGCCAAAATTCTTGGCGACGGAACGGATGGCAACGAGGGGTTTTGTCATCGCGCAAACTGCAATGTGCCGCGCGCAAAACGACGTTCGAGCAGCATCTGGAGCGGCGTCAGGATCGAGACGACGAGCAGGTACCAGAGCCCGGCGACGATCAGGAGCTCGATCACGCGCGAATTGGCGTAGTAGATATTTTCGGCGTTGTGCAACAGTTCCGGATACTGGATGACGCTGGCGAGCGAGGTCGCCTTCACCATGCCGATGAACTCGTTGCCGAGCGGCGGGATCACCACCCGCATCGCCTGCGGCAGGACGATCCGGCGCAGCGCACGCAAGCGTCCCATGCCGATCGCCTGCGCCGCCTCATATTGCCCGATATCGACCGACAGCATGCCGGCGCGCATCACTTCCGACGTATAGGCACCCTGGTTGATGCCGAGCCCGAGCAGCGCGGCAAGGAACGGCGTCATGACGTCGACGGCACGTGCGCTCCACAGGCCGGGAATGCCGATGGTCGGAAACACCAGCGCAAGATTGAACCACAGCAGCAGTTGCAGGATCAGCGGCGTGCCGCGGAACAACCAGGTGTAGCCGGCGGCGACCGTCTTCAGCACCGGGTTGGGCGACAGCCGCATGATCGCGACGACCACGCCGAGGAAAATGCCGAGCGCCATCGCCAGCACCGCCATCACCATGGTGTTGACGATGCCTTCGAGGATGACCTTCGCGGTCAGGAAGCGGCTGACATAGGACCATTCGATCTGACCGCCCGCAAAGGCGCGCACGATCAATGCGAGCACAAGAACGATCAGCGCTGCGCTGAGCCAGCGAAACCAGTGCGGCTCGCGCGCGATCCGCATCCCCGACAGATCGGGAAAGCCCTCCGCGAGGGCCGGTGCCGACTTCATTGCGGCGCCGCGTTCAGCATGGGCTGGGCGACCGCGTTGGCGCCGAGGCCCCATTTGTCGAGGACGACCTTGTAGGAGCCGTCGGCGATCATGGCGGTGAGCTTCTCGGTCACCACCTCACGTAGCGCCACATCGTCCTTGCGGAACATGATGCCCTGATATCCTTTGGCAAAGGGCTCGCCAATCACGCGGTATTTGCCGGGCTCCTGCGTTTGCGCGTAAGGCAAGGTTTCGCTGCCCTGTACGGCGGCGTCGATGCGGCCCTGCTTGAGCTGGTTGCGAACGTCGATCGAGTTCTCGCCCGGCACGTACTGGATCGCCGTCTTGCCGGCCGGCTCGCAATTCTGCTTGCTCCACTTCTCGATCTCGACCGGGAAGCTGGTGCTGCGGGTGGTCCCGACCTTCTTGCCGCAGAGATCGGTCGCAGCCTTGGCTTCGCTCTCCGCCATCACGAAGAACTGCGGACCGGTCCCGAGATAATCGACGAAATCCGCGGTCTCGCGCCGCGAGGCGCGATCGGAGATGCCGGAGATGATGAAATCGGCGCGCCTGGTCTGGAGCGACGGGATCAATTCGGCGAACGGCGTCTCGCTCCAGACGATCTTCACGCCGAGACGCTTGGCGAGCTCGTTCGCCAGATCGACATCGAGCCCGACGAGCTCATTCGTCGCGGGATCGCGGTATTCCATCGGCGCGTAAGTGGAGTTGACCGTGAGCTTCAACGCGCCCGCTTGCTTGATCTCCGCCGGAAGCTCCGCCGCCTGCGCGGACGTGACGGCAGCCAACGCTGCGAACCCGAGGAAATGCGAGAGGCGTGTCATGTCAGCTCCTTTGCCAACGTTGTTGGAACGTCCTGTCAGTCTGCATCGAGAACCGCGGGTTCGATCACGCCGGCACGTTCGGTGATCACCCTGTATTGCTCCGGCCGCCGGTGCGCGGCAAAATTGAACATCTTGTCCTTGCCCTGGCGGCAGAGGTCGAGATCGATGTCGGCGACGATCACCTCGTCAGCCAGCGTCTGCGCTTGCGCAACGATGCGGCCATTGGGATCGACGATGCAGGAGCCGCCGATCAGCCCGGAGCCGTCTTCCTCGCCCGCCTTCGCCACCGAGATCGCCCAGGTCGCGTTCATGTAGGCGTTGGCCTGTGTCACCAGGATCGAATGGAAGGTGCGGAGCGCCCCGTCTTCCGTCGTGCCGCCATTGGGATCGTAGGCCGCCGAATTGTAGCCGATGCAAACGAGCTCGACGCCCTGCAGGCCGAGCACGCGCCAGGATTCCGGCCAGCGGCGATCATTGCAGATCATCATGCCCATGATGGCGTGCGCCCAAGCCGATCCGGCGCGGAAGGCGGGGAAGCCGAGGTCGCCATACTCGAAATAGCGCTTCTCGAGCTGCTGGTAGCGTGCACCGGGACGCGGCTCGACCGAGCCCGGCAGGTGCACCTTGCGATAGCGGCCGAGCAGCTCGCCGTCGCGATCGACCAGGACGGCGCAATTGTAGCGGCGTCCATCCGGCGTCAGCTCGGCATAACCGACATAGAAGCCGACGCGCAGCGCACGCGCACGGTCGAACAAGGCGGCGACGTGCGGGTTCGGCATGCCGCGTTCGAAATAATGGTCGAGCGCATCGCCTTCGAGCAGCCAGCGCGGAAAGAACGTCGTGAAGGCGAGCTCGGGAAACACCACGAGGCTGGCGCCGCGGCCGGCCGCCTCTTCCAGCAGCGCAAGCATCCGCGAGAGCGTATGCTCACGCGTATCGGCTTTTTGCGTCGGCCCCATCTGTGCGGCGGCGGCGCGAAGGACACGAACCAAGATTGCCTCCAATCTGTGCGCAGTGCTGCCTCAATGGGCGAATGAACCCTTTGATGCGGCGTGCAAATCCGCTGCCATTACGCGGAAGCGGGGCTGCAAAATCAATTCATTCTGCTATGATGTTTTGGCCCAGAGTATAATCGGCAGTGATATGAACCTGCGCCAGCTCGAGATCCTTCGCGCCGTCATCCGCCACCGCACCACGGTTGCGGCCGCCGACGAACTGGCACTGTCGCAGCCTGCAGTGAGCAATGCGCTGAAGACGATGGAGGCGCAGGCGGGGTTTGCGCTGTTCGAACGCGTCAACAACCGGCTGTTTCCGACTACGGAGGCGATGGCGCTCTACAAGGAGAGCGATGCGATCTTCGCGTTGCACGCCAAGCTCGAGAATCGCGTGCGCGATCTGCGCGAGAACCGCTCCGGGCATCTCGCGTTGGTCGCCACGCCGCCGCTGGCCTACAGCATCATCCCCTCTGCTCTATCGGCTTTCCTGCGCCGCCGTCCGGAGACGCGGGTGTTCTTCGACGTGCGGCGCTATGAGGGCATCATCGAAGGCGTGCTCAACCGCGTCGCCGAGCTCGGCTTCGCGCTCGGGCTGACACATCATCCAGGCATCGCCCATGAGGTGGTGCACACCGGCGAGATGGTGTGCGTGCTGCCGCCGCAGCACCCGCTCGCCGACCGGCCGGTGATCTCGGCCGCGGACCTGTCCGGCATGCCCTTCATCGGGCTCGAGCGCGGCACGCGGCTTGGTGAGGCCGTGCGTGACAGTTTTGCCCGCGCCGGCGCGCCGTTCCGGCCGACCGTCGAGGTGCGCTACTGCAACACGGCCTGCGTGCTCGCCGCCGCCGGCGTCGGCGCCGCGGTGGTCGATCCCTTCTCGCCGCGGCAGAACGGCGGGACCGGCCTCGTGGTGCGGCCGTTCGCGCCGACGACGCACGCCGTCGCCTATATGCTATGGTCGGAAGCCGAGCCGCTGTCGCGCCTCGCCAAGGCGTTTCTCAACGAGGTCCGGAAAGAGAGTGCGCTGCTGGAGCGCACAGCGCCACACCAGCAACATGGGGCAGGAAGCGACTGAGCTTAACCTTTACCAGAGGGCACATGGCACGCATCACCATCATCGAGACCGGGCAGGTCCCACAAAAATATCGCGAGCGCCACGGTTCGTTCCCGGACATGTTCGAGCGCATGGTTCGCACCGAAGACCCGGCAGCCACGGTCGACGTGGTCAGCATCCCGAATGGCGATCCGCTTCCCGATCCGAGCAAGCTGGAGGCCGTGCTGATCACCGGCGCGGCCGCCGGCGTGTATGACGGGCTCGACTGGATTGCGCCGCTGGAAGATTTCGTGCGCACGGCCTACGCCAACAGGACACCGATGGTCGGCATCTGCTTCGGTCATCAGTTGATCGCGCAGGCGCTCGGCGGCACCGTGCGCAAGTCGGAGAAGGGCTGGGGCATCGGCCGGCACGTCTATCAGGTGCTGCCGGACAACGGCGTCGTAGACGGCGAAGCGGTCGCCATCGCCTGCTCGCATCAGGACCAGGTGGTCGAAGCGCCGAACGACGCGCTGACGATCCTCTCGTCCGACTTCACGCCGCATGCCGGCCTGCTCTACGCCAACGGTGCGACGCTCACCGTGCAGCCGCATCCGGAGTTCGACGTGGAGTTTGCGCAAGTGTGCTGCGAGCTGCGCGACGGCAAGGCGCCGGAGGATGTCGTCGCGACAGCGCGGGATTCTCTCGCGCAACCGCTGGACAGCGCCAAGCTCGGTGGAGCGATCACGCGGTTTCTGGCGCGCAGACCCATCCCCTCATCCTGAAGGAGCGCGCTTGCGCGCGTCCCGAAGGATCGAGGCCCGGATGCAGCAGCGGAGCCTGCATGGTTCGAGACGCCGCTTCGCGGCTCCTCACCATGAGGGGAGACAGTTGTTTCTCGGCTCAGAAAGGGTCCGTCCCCAGCCCCGGCACGTCGGCCGGCCTTGGCCCCGGCGCCGGCCAGTGAAACCGCCGATCCTTCTCCGCAATCATGATGTCGTTGATCGAGGCCTCGCGGCGCCGCATCAGGCCGTGCTCGTCGAACTCCCACTGTTCGTTGCCGTAGGAGCGGTGCCACTGGCCGCCCGCATCGTGCCATTCGTACTGGAAGCGCACGGCGATGCGGTTGCCGTCGAAGGCCCAGAGGTCCTTGATCAGGCGGTAGTCGTGCTCCTTCTCCCATTTGCGGGTGAGAAACGCGACGATGGCTTCGCGACCCTGAAAAACCTCGGAGCGATTGCGCCAGCGGCTGTCCTCGGTATAGGCGAGCGAGACGCGCACCGGGTCGCGCGAATTCCAGGCGTCCTCGGCCATGCGGGCCTTTTGCGCTGCGGTCTCACGGGTGAAGGGCGGAAGCGGCGGGCGCGACATGATGGCCTCATCGGTTGACGGAAGCGCAATCTATCGCCGCATGCGGCGGAGTCGAGAGGCCGTCCGCTATCGCCCGATCACGAAATCAGATCAGCCTTCATCATGGCGCGGATCGATTTCGGGATCGGCTGCGCACGGCCGCCGCTGATGAAGGCGACGCGCACCTCGGCTTTCACCAGCACGTCTTCGCCGCGCCGCACCTCCTGCGCCAGCATGATGGAGGCGCCCTTCACCGCGACCGGCCAGGTCACGACGTCGAGCACGTCGTCCATCCGGGCAGGCTTGAGGAAATCCAGATGCATCGAGCGCACCACGAAGGCGAAGCTCGCGTCTTCCGTCTCGGCCTGATCGAACAGCGCCTGCTGCTCGGCGCCCATCAGCCGCAGATGATTGGTCCGTCCGCGCTCCATGAAGCGCAGATAATTGGCGTGATAGACGATGCCGGAAAAATCCGTGTCCTCGTAGTAGACGCGGACCTGCATGTGGTGGCGGCCATCGCGGATCTCGCCATCGAGATGAGCTGTCACGTCGCGAGCCTCTTCTCTTTTAGATAGAGGCCCGTTTTGCGCAAAAATGGCCGACCGCGCAAGCCGGACTACGCCACCGCCGGCCCTCGGCCCAGCGTCACCTCGACGATCTCAGGCGGCACGCCGACGCGGATCGGCATGAGGCTGCAACCGAGGCCGCCGGAGATGATGACATCGCATTTCAGCCGGACATGGCCGTAGGCGAGCCGCAGGCCATGCTGCCGCGGAACCGCCGGCGACCAGCCGAGCAGGCGGACCTGGCCGCCATGGGTATGGCCGGATAGTTGCAGCGCGACGCGGGCGGGCACGCGCGGCGCGATGTTGGGCTCATGCGCGAGCAGGATCACCGGCGCGTCGTCGGTGACCTTGGCAAGCGTCGCGTTGAGATCGTCGGCGCCGAAGCGCCCCGTGCTCCGGAAGCGTCGCGCCGGCAGAAAGGCGAGTTGATCGCCGAGGCCGGCGAGCCAGAACGCGCGGCCGTCCTTGGTGAGCCGCACGACGTCGTTCTCGTAGACGGGAATGCCGGCCGTCTCCAGCGCGCGATGCGCGACCGTCGGTCCGTGGCCTGCCTGCTGCACGGCCCGATCCACCCAATAGTCATGATTGCCCATGACGGCGTGAACGCCGAGCGGCGCTTTCAGGCCGGCCAGCACCTTGGCCCACTCGTTCGCCGGAATGATGCGCGTGACCTGGTGCAGACCGGCGACGTAGTCGCCGAGCAGCACGATGATATCCGCATTCAGCGCGTTGGTGCGATCGACGATGGCCTCGATCCGCTCCAGCGACATCCAGGGATCGCAGGCATGGATGTCGGCGATCACGGCGATCTTCAGCGGAAAATCCGCCGGCCATTGCCGTGGGGTCGGGTGATAGCGGGTGACCCGAAGCCGCAGCACCGGCTCGACGCCGACGCCGTAGGCGGCGGTCGAGACGGCGAGAGCGGAGAGGCCGCCGATGGAACGGATGAGATGACGGCGCGTGATCATGGAAGCCCGATCGTGATACAGCTTCCTGATGCGATCCGATTGGAGCGGAAATGGGGTGCGTTTGTGCAGACCCTCTGCACGAGATGACCGGAAATTCATGACGGCCCGAGCACTCTGCACTTGCGCAGATCAGTCGTCGCTCTCGTCGGTGCCGAACAGGCCGAACTGTGCCGCCGCATCGCGCGTCGGCTCGCTGATGCCGAGATGGCGGAAGGCGTGCGAGGTGAGCAGGCGGCCGCGCGGGGTGCGCTGCAGATAACCGCACTGGATCAGATAGGGCTCGATGATGTCTTCGATCGCATCGCGCGGCTCGGACAGAGCGGCGGCCATCGTCTCGACGCCGACCGGGCCGCCGCCATAGTTCTGCGCGATGGTCGTGAGGTAGCGGCGGTCCATCGCGTCGAGGCCGGCGGCGTCGACCTCGAGCGCGCTCAGCGCGTGGTCGGCGATCCCTCGATCGATCTTGTCGGCATCGGCCGCCGAGGCGAAATCGCGCACGCGGCGCAACAGCCGGCCTGCGATACGTGGCGTGCCGCGGGCGCGCCGCGCGATCTCGTTGGCGCCGTCCGCGCTCATGCCGATATTGAGCACGCGCGCGCCGCGGGTGACGATGCTTTCCAGCTCCTCGATGGTGTAGAAGTTGAGCCGGATCGGAATGCCGAAGCGGTCGCGCAAGGGATTGGTGAGCAGGCCGGCGCGCGTGGTGGCGCCGACGAGGGTGAATTTCGACAGCTCGATCTTGACCGAACGCGCCGCCGGGCCCTCGCCGATGATGAGGTCGAGCTGAAAATCCTCCATCGCGGGATAGAGCACCTCTTCCACCGCCGGGCTGAGGCGATGGATCTCGTCGATGAACAGCACGTCACGCTCTTCGAGATTGGTGAGCAGCGCGGCGAGATCGCCGGCCTTGGCGATCACTGGACCCGATGTGGCGCGAAAGCCGACGCCGAGCTCCTTGGCCACGATCTGCGCCAGCGTGGTCTTGCCGAGGCCGGGCGGGCCGACGAACAGCACGTGATCCAGCGCCTCGCCGCGCTTGCGCGCCGCCTCGATGAAGATCGAGAGGTTCTTGCGCGCCTGCTGCTGGCCGACGAAGTCGGACAGCGATTGCGGGCGCAGCGCAGTGTCGCCGACATCATCGCTGCGGCGCTCGGGCGTGACCATGCGGGGAGGAGTACTCATGCGGGCAGGATAACACGGTGCAGCGGTTTCGCGAGCCACCAGCACAGGCTGGCCGGGACGACGGCGACGATGGCGAGCATGGCTGAAAGCTTCAGCGCCTCAGGTCCGGAACCGACACTCGGCAAGATCACCGCGGAGGTTTCGGCGGGCACAACGAACATGCCAATTGCGACGAAGCCGGCGGCGGCCACGGCCGCGGCGAGCCACGCCATCCAGATCATGTTGAGGTCGGCGTAGACCGCGGCCAGCGCGAATATCAAGCCGGCGGCGACTGCAGGAAGGAACGAGGCGAGAACCGTGGCGATGGCCAGCACCACGATCGCGATCGAAATCAGGGCGCGCAGCGCCTCCAGCTCGAGGAGCGCAAGAAACATCTGCAGCACAGCGGCACCGAGCGCCGTCACCGTCACCGAAATCAGCGCGGCGATCGTCAGCGGCCCCACAACGGAGAAAATCACGACGATACCGGCTACGCGCGAAAGGCGACGAAAAAGAACGGCGACGGGATTGGCGCGGGCCGCACTCACTTCGACAGCTCCTTCAGGCCTAACCGGATGAGCTGCGCGGTCTCGGCGCTCTCGCCTGCGCTGCGCGATGCCGATGCGATGGCCGCGGCCGCCTGCGGCTGGCCGTAGCCGAGATTGACCAGCGCGGAGATCGCGTCCGCCACGGGCCGCGGCGCGCGCTGGTCGTCGACGGCGCCAGCGAGGTGCACGACCGCCGGATCGACATTGGCGAAGGCCGGCGCCTTGTCCTTCAACTCGGTGACGATGCGCTCGGCGACCTTGGGGCCGACACCGGGCGTGCGCGCCACCGCGGCCTTGTCGCGCAATGCGATCGCGTTGGCGAGGTCGGAAGGCTGCAGCGTGCCGAGCACGGCGAGCGCGACCTTGGCGCCGACGCCCTGCACGGTCTGGAGCAGGCGAAACCATTCGCGCTCCTGGTCGCTGCGGAAGCCGAACAGCTTGATCTGATCCTCGCGGACATAGGTCTCGATCGACAGCACGGCGGCCTCGCCCGGCGAGGGCAGATGCTGCAGCGTGCGCGTCGAGCAATGCACCTGATAACCGACACCGCCGACGTCGAGGATGACGAAATCCTCACCGTAGGAATCGATCAGGCCCTTGAGCTTGCCAATCATAACCCCGCCACCTTCAGCCGCAGCGCCGCGCCCTGGCGATGATGGGCGTGGGTGATGGCGATGGCGAGCGCGTCGGCGGCGTCCGCGGACGGCGGATCGGCCTTGGGCAGCAAAATCTTGAGCATCATCGCGATCTGGTGCTTGTCGGCGTGGCCGGCGCCGACCACCGTCTTTTTCACCTGGTTCGGCGCGTATTCGGCAACGCTGATGCCGAACATCGCGGGCGCGAGCATGGCGACGCCGCGGGCCTGACCGAGCTTCAGAGTTGCGACGCCGTCCTTGTTGACGAAAGTCTGTTCGACCGCGGCTTCCATCGGCTTGTGACCGGACAGGACGGCGGCGAGCCCCTCATGGATCGCGAGCAGCCGGCTCGCTAGCGGCAAATCGTCCGGCGGCTCCACCGAGCCACAGGCGACGTAGATCAGGCGGTTGCCCTCGGCCTCGATCACGCCCCAACCGGTGCGGCGCAGGCCAGGGTCGATGCCGATGATGCGAACGGGGCCACGAATCGGGAGCGTCGTCATGGGCCAGTGATAGCGGCTGGCTGCCGCGGGGGAAACAGAAACAGAACGAAAGTAACAGGGGAAAGGCGGTCTCGTGCCCCGGGCGCGACGCAGCACGAAGTGATGCGGCGCAGAACCGGGGCCCATTTAGCCGCCGGCGTTTGGAGAACGATGGGTCCCGGCTCTGCGCAGCAGCGTTTCACGCTGCAGCGCTTCCGGGACACGAGAGCGGTGTCACCCGCCCATCTTCGCCAGCAACGCGTCCGACACCTCGAAATTGGCGTAGACGTGCTGGACGTCGTCGTGCTCGTTGAGCAGGTCCATCAGCTTCAAGAGCTTCTCGCCGGTCTCGTCGTCGACCGCGACCGTGTTCTGCGGCTTCCAGATCAGCGCGGCCTTGCGCGGCTCGCCGAACTTGGCTTCCAGCGCCTTGGCAACGTCGCGATAGCCTTCGGTCGAGGCATAGATCTCGTGGCCGCCTTCGCTCGAGACCACGTCGTCGGCGCCGGCCTCGATCGCGGCATCCAGCACCGCATCGTCGGAGGCGACGCTGCGGTCGTATTCGATGATGCCGGTGCGGTCGAACATGAAGGAGACCGAGCCGGTTTCGCCGAGATTGCCGCCGGATTTGGTGAAGAAGGAGCGGATGTCGGAAGCCGCGCGATTGCGATTGTCGGTCAGCGCCTCGACGATGACGGCAACGCCGCCGGGGCCATAGCCCTCGTAGCGGATCTCGTCATAGTTCTCGCTCTCATTGCCGAGCGCCTTCTTGACGGCGCGCTCGATATTGTCCTTCGGCATGTTCTCCTGGCGCGCCGCGATGATGGCCGCGCGCAGGCGCGGGTTCATGTTGGGGTCGGGCGTCCCCAGCTTGGCCGCGACGGTGATTTCCCGCGCCAGCTTGCCGAACAGTTTCGACTTCTGGGCATCCTGCCGCCCCTTGCGGTGCATGATGTTCTTGAATTGGGAATGTCCGGCCATGCGTGATCTTCTCTAGGGGAATCGTGCGCCAAGGTGAGCGTGGGAAGCGCGGCCTTATAGGCCGCCACCCGACTGGAAAGAAAGAGGCTCTACGACTTTAAGGTAACACCGTACTGGCCCTTGCCTAGATGTCAGGCATCGTTAACCCTGATTTCATTCCAGCCTGCGAAAATAGCGTCCGACCGTCCCCCGACAAGAGAGACCTGATGGCATTCGGACTATTTCGGAAGCGTTTGCCGGCCATGGCCGCAACTGCGGTAGCCCCGCAGGCTGCGCAGCCGGCGGCCAATTCCGAGCCTTCCGCGGTCGTCGAAGCCGATTCGGCCAAAGAAATCCTGGAACTGCTGGAACTCGAACTAGGCGCCATGATTCGCCAGCTCGAGCGCTCCGCCAATTCGGTGGCCGGCGGCGCCGAGGCGACCGCCACGACTCTTGCCGCCATTCGCGACCGCACCGACGCCCTGACCGGCCGGACCAACGCCGCGCAATCGAACGCCTCGACCTTCGCCCATGCCGCCGACAAATTCACCCAGTCGGCGCTGGGCATCGGGGCACAGGTTCGCGAGGCCGGCAAGCTCGCCGACGAGGCCAGCGCCGCGGCGCAGGAAGCTCGCGCCAATGTCGATCGCTTGCGCGAATCCTCGGCCGCGATCGGCAACGTCGTCAATCTGATCGCACAGATCGCGCGGCAGACGACGCTGCTCGCGCTCAACTCGACCATCGAGGCCGCGCGCGCGGGCGCGGCGGGAAAGGGCTTTGCGGTCGTCGCCACCGAGGTCAAGGCACTCGCGGTGCAGACCCAGGGCGCGACGGAGGAGATCACCAAAAAGATCGACGCGCTGCAGCGCGACGCCGCCGGCTCCGCGGATGCGGTGCACCGCATCTCGCAGGCGATCGAGGCCATCCGCCCGGTATTCGAGACCGTCAACGGCGCGGTCGCCGAACAGAACGCCACCACCAGCGAAGTCTCCGGCAACGCGACAAGCGCGTCGGAGTTCATCGTCTCGGTCGGCGAAAGCGCGGCCGAGATCGATGCTGCGACCAAGGCGGCCGAGAGCCACGGCCAGAACGTCGCCAGCGCCGGCAAGGCCGTGACCGCCTTCGCACAGAAACTGAAATCGCGCTGCGCCGTACTGCTGCGCCAGAGCGAGCACGACGACCGCCGCAAGACCGAGCGGCTGCCCTGCCATCTCAAGCTCGAAACTGCCCGCGGGGTGCTGCCGGTCTACGAGATATCGATGGACGGCGTGCTGATCGGCGGCGCGGACGCGGGCCGCCTTGCACCGCAAGCAATGATCGAAGCCACCCTCGAAGACGTCGGGGCCTGCCGCCTGCGCGTGGTCGAGCAATCCAAGGCCGGCGCCCGCGCGCAATTCGTCAATCCCGATGCCGCGCTCAAAGAGAAGATCGAGGACAGGCTCTGGTCGATCCACGAAGAAAACACGGAGTTCGTCACCCGCGCCATGGAGGCGGGTAACGCGCTGACCGGAATCTTCGAGCAGGCGGTCGCGCGCGGCGATGTCGGGATCAACGACCTCTTCGACACCGATTATGCCGAAATCGCCGGAACCGATCCGCAGCAGTACCGCACCAGATATCTGGACTGGGCCGACCGCGCGCTGCCGCCGTTCCAGGAAGCCTTTCTGGCGAAGGACCAGCGCATGGCGTTCTGCGCGATGGTCGATCGCAACGGCTTCCTGCCGGTGCACAACAGGATCTATTCGCATGCGCAGCGGCCGGGCGATGCCGCCTGGAACACGGCCAACAGCCGCAACCGGCGGATCTTCAACGATCCGGCGGGGTTGGCTGCCGCCCGCAACCTGCGCTCGTATCTGGTCCAGAGCTATGCGCGCGACATGGGCAACGGAAATACGGTGATGATGCGCGAGATCGACGTTCCGATCCGCGTGCAAGGCCGGCACTGGGGCGGATTCAGGACGGCCTACAAGCTCTAGTGCGCGCTCAGGCAAGACACCAAAGCGCGAATCACCTCTTAAGACCGGAATTGGAATGGGAATGCCGCGGAGAGCCGGCGAACGGCTCTGACTGGAGGACTCTCAAGACATGTCCGTCGCACAACTTGCAGTACTGGACACCGGCTCCAACCGAACGCTTGCCGAACGGCTGATCGATCAGCTCGCCGACCGCATCGGCGGCCTCGGCGTGGAACTCGCCGACATTGCCGGCAACGTCCAGGAAGTCGCAAACCGCGTCGCGAACCAGTCGGATCGGTTCCATCACCTTCAGGAAACCGCCGAGACGATGGTGTCGGCCAACCACGACATCGCCAATGCGTCACAGGCGGTGCAAACGACCACGTCAGCGGCGGTCGGCGAGATCGCGCAGTCGCGCGGCGCAGTCGACGCCGCGGTCAGCCACATCGCCGAGCTCGTCTCCGCGGTGGAGCGGATCGAGGCGCGCTTGAGCGCCGTCGGCTCGGCGCTGGCGCAGGTGGCGAAGGTCTCCGGCTCGATCGAGGCGATCGCGAAGCAGACCAATCTGCTCGCGCTCAATGCCACCATCGAGGCGGCACGCGCCGGCAATGCCGGCCGCGGCTTCGCGGTGGTCGCAAGCGAGGTGAAGAACCTCGCGGAAGCCACCCGTCAGGCCACGCACCAGATCTCCGACACCGTGCGCGATCTCGACGGTCAGATCGAAGGCCTGATCGGGGAGAGCAGCGACGCCTCGCAGCGCGCCAAGACCGCCGGCGAAGGCGCCCAGCAGATATCCGGCATCATCTCGCGGGTCCAGCAGGGCTTCGCCTCCGTGGAAGCGGAGATCGGCAGCGTCACGCGCGCGGCGACCTCCAATCTCGGACACTGCGACACCGTCATCAGCGAGCTCAACGAGCTCGCCAAGGGCGTCGACCTCTCCTCGCGCGATCTCAAGAACGCCGATCAGCGCGTGACAAAACTGCTCGACACGTCCGAAGGCCTGATCGCACTGATCGCCGACAGCGGCGTCGAGACATCGGATGCCCCGCTGATCCGCGTCGTCGTCGAGACCGCAAAACGGATCTCGGACGAGTTCGAAGCCGCAATCGTCCGCGGCGAGATCACGCTCGACCAGTTCATGGACGAGAACTACCGGGAAATCCCCGGCACCGATCCCAAGCAGTACAACACCAACTATGTCGAATTCACCGACCGCGTGCTGCCCGCGATCCAGGATCCGATCCAGAAATCCGATTCCCGCATCGTGTTCTGCGTCGCCTGGGCCAAGGGCGGCTATCTGCCGACGCACAACCCGAACTACCGCCTGCCGCAGGGCAAGGACCCGGTCTGGAACAACGCCAATTGCCGCAACCGCCGCCTGTTCACCGATCGCGCGGTGAAGAAGGTCGCGGCCAACACCAAGCCGTTCCTGCTCCAGACCTATCGCCGCGACATGGGCGGCGGGCAGTTCGTGCTGATGAAGGACCTGTCCTCGCCGATCATGATCCGCGGCAAGCACTGGGGCGCCTTCCGGATGGGCTTCCGGCAGAGCTGACGGTCACTCCTGCGGCCCTTGAATAAAAAAAACCTGAAAAACAACCCCATGCACAGTAGCCGGGGCGAGCAGAATCAATGGCATGAGCGCCTGATGAATCCGTCGATCTAGGCGCCTCGTGTGCCCCGTTGCGCCGTCGGGCAAAACAGGCGTAGGATGCTATTATTCCGAAATTTCCATCCTCTCCCCTTCCCTTCTCCCCTTGTGGGAATATGCGGCTCTATGTAACTGACCGACACAAAGAGCAAACCGATATCGGTGTCCGTATAGTGCCCCTTGCGCCCGGTTCCTGATCGCGCGCGTCGTCTCGGGTGGGATCTGGCCCGGCAGATCGCGGCGCGTGGGGGCTGATGCGCTGCCCGCCTTTGCCCGGTTCTGTGGCCCTGGGCTGGCGGCGCGATGCACGGCCTTCCTGCGGCGCTGCCGCGGGCCGATGCTGTTGTTACCCCGATGGACGATTACTTCTTCTGCTCGGTCGCGGCGCCGGTGGTGGTGCCGTCGCGAGCATCCCGCCGCTCGTCGCGCCCGGTGCGCCGTTCCTGACGCCGCTCGGCGCGTCCCGTGCGGCGTTCCTGTCGTCGTTCTATGCGTCCGCTTCGCCGTTCCTGACGCCGCTCCGTGCCAGACTTCACCGCGTCTGCGGGCGGCGTCGTTGGCGTGGCAGGCGTGGTGGTGGCTTGGGCTTCCGCCTCAGACGCCGTCAGAATTGCTGACGAGGCGGCAACTCCAAATGCAGCCGCGCATCCAAGAAAAGCGAGTGCGCTGCGCCGACAGACCTGCTTGGCGTTTGAACCTTGATCCATTTCCTTGCTCCGGTTTCCTGCCACGGAGCATGTCATTATCGTTGCAAGCCGAGTTATTGATCTGGATCAACTTGGCGCGCGCTTCCGAGCCACGCTGGAATATCCACTGACGGTATCGCCACTCTCGGAACGTGAGGGATGATGGTCCCCGCAGTGACAATCAGTCCGTCGTTGAATTTGGTTCGCGCAAAATCCTTAGCCGCAGCTTCGGTCTCAAAAGTCTTGGTTAAGCGCGGATGTCGCCGTTTTGACAACGTGCCATCCTGCGGCACTTCAAAGGTGACGTACCAAGTGTGTTTCATGCCGTGATCGCCCGGTCTTGGTCGCCGGTCCTCGATGACGGGGAGCCGCCTCAGGTGCGGCTGAACAAACATAGCGTGAGCGCAAAGGATGCTGACGTTGACGCAAATCAAAGAAGCGTCCTGCGCTCCTCCGGCGCTGCCCGACCGGTTTGCCTAAAGCGGCCTTAATTAGCTGCGACCGGATTGCCCGTGTCGTGTTGCGACTTGGCCTCGGCGGCCAAGGCCAGCCTTAGCCACTCGTCGGCGAACAACAGCCACTGTGCCTTGCTGGATGGGCTGTTAGCCTTGGCCGCCTCAGCTCGACATTCCTCGTAGTTCTCGCGGTAAATCGTGCCCCCATCCATGCACGGATGTTATCCAACCGGGTGACACTGGGAAGATGCAATTTCGGCATGCCTTGTTGCAGATCAACGCTGGGCAATATGCAGTTTGTGCCATGCTGAACTTCAGCTTCGACGGGATCGTCCGGTCGTGCTGATGCCTGCCGCTCTCGCGGCGGTCGCGCGCCTTGTGCTATCGGTGCGGTGCCTGCCGTCCCGTCGCCTGCCGCCGTGGTGACAATGACGCGGTGATGGTTCGAGCCGTTGCCCGTCCTAACCTCAAGAAACTGGGAGGTTTAATCCATCGTGGGTAAACCTGTGCCGCGCGCCAGCAGTGCGCGGGTTCGATTGATCTACATCAACCTCCTGCGCAGAAAGAGCCGCAATCTCGCGAACGGGGCTTAAGGAATTCATGGAAGGGTTTCTGTCATGCTCCGCTTCATTCTCGCTTCTCTTGCCGCTTTCGTTTTGCTCATCGCCTGCTTGATCCCCGATGATGCGGAGGCCCGGCGCGGCGGAGGTGCCTATCGGGGTGGCGGCGGTTATCGCGGCAGTGCGGTCGCAGTTCGAGGACCGCGAGGCGGCGGCGCTGTTGCGGTGCGCGGCGCAGGTTACCGGGGCTACGGCTATCGGGGCGGCTATCGCGGCTATGGCTATCGGGGCTACGGTGTAGGAGCGGCAGCGGTAGGCGCGGCTGCCCTTGGCACTGCTGCGTACCGCCGCAGTTGCTACGATGCGTACGGGAACTATATTTGCGCCTATTAATCCGTAGCGACGCGATAGCGCGGCTTGGCCCTCCGTGCGCGCAAACGCTAGCGATGACCGTCCGCCAATGGCGCCCCTGCGCCATCGGAAAACGCTACTTCGGAAAGTGGGAGGATTGTACGCGGAGACAGACCCCTCACCCGGGGGAGCCTGCGTCTACCGGCGTCGCTGCCCTCTCGCACAAGGGGAGAGGGCACAATGTGCCGTTGCGATTGATCGCGTCCGGAACTGCACCGTGCTCGCCGTCGACCAACTTTCATAATCGCACGACTTTCGTCATCGCATGATTTTGCGCATTCGCACGGTCATCTGCCGCGATCAATGACCCATGTGAAGAAAATTCGTCAGAAAATGACGATTATCATATCAATTAGCCCGAAATCACTGCAGCGATCGCCGCACGAATTCGTGAACGTCATGGCGTGACGCGCTCGCTGCGCAAATATGCATTGCCAGAAATTACGACGCTTCATCATTTCGCATCGGCATGATTATTGTCGCGCGCAAATTCGCTGACTAGATCGCCGTAAGCGATCCGGCGAGCAAGGGGATGCATATGGCAACAACTCTCACCATCAATGGCGAAACCAAATCCTTCGACGCGCCACCGGACATGCCGTTGCTGTGGGTGCTGCGCGACATCCTCGGGATGACCGGCACCAAGTTCGGCTGCGGCATCGCGCAGTGCGGCGCCTGCACCGTGCACGTCGACGGCAAGGCGGTGCGCTCCTGCGTGCTGCCGGTGAGCTCCGTCGCGAACCGCGCGATCACGACGATCGAGCATGTCGGCAGCACGCCTGCGGGCGCGAAGGTGCAGAAGGCCTGGCTGGATGCGGAAGTGGTCCAGTGCGGCTATTGCCAGTCCGGCCAGATCATGGCTGCCGCCGCGCTGCTGGCGGCAACGCCCAATCCTGACGATTCCGACATCGACGCCGCGATGGCCGGCAACATCTGCCGCTGCGGCACCTATGTCCGCATCCGCGAGGCGATCAAGCACGCCGCCAACGGCCAGTCCTGAGGTTCGCCATGAATGCACAGAATAACGTTTCCCGCCGCGCGCTTCTGACCGGCGGCCTCGCGAGCGGCTTCCTGCTCGCCTTCCATCTGCCGCTGCGCGCCGCCCCCAACGAGCCGGTGCAGCCGGAGGACAAGACCGACGGCAAGTTCGCGCCGAATGCCTTCATCCGCATCGATCCTGAAGGTCTGACCACGCTGGTGATGCCGCAGGTCGAGATGGGACAGGGAATCTACACCGCGGTCTCGATGATCCTGGCGGAAGAGCTCGACGCGGACTGGTCGAAGGTCCAACTGCTGCACGCCCCCGCCAACGAGAAGCTCTACGGCAATCCCATTTTCATCATTCAGGCGACCGGAGGCTCCACGTCGGTCCGGGCGTTCTGGAAACCGCTGCGCGAAGCCGGCGCCAGCGCGCGCGCCATGCTGGTGCAGGCGGCAGCCGCGCAATGGAACGTCGATCCCAGCAGTTGCACGACCTCGAAGGGTGCGGTGACCCACAAGGCGAGCGGCCGGACGCTCGCCTACGGGGCGCTCGCGGCTGCCGCAAGCAGCCAGACGCCGCCCAAGGACGTCCCTCTCAAGGACCCCAAGGATTTCGTCTATATCGGCCAGCCGTTCAAGCGGCTCGACACACCCGACAAAGTCAACGGCAAGGCAGTCTACGGCATCGACGCCATCGTGCCGGACATGAAGTTCGCGACGCTGGCGCAGTGCCCGGTTTTCGGCGGCAAGGTCGGCAAGGTCGATGACCGTGCCGCGAAGAAGATTCCGGGCGTGCGGCAGATCGTCGTGCTCGACGATCTCGTCGCCGTCGTCGGCGACCACATGTGGGCGGCGAAGAAAGGCCTGGATGCGCTCGACATCGAGTGGAACGAGGGACCGAACGCAAAGCTCAATTCGAAAGCGATCTGGGACGATCTGCGCGCTGCCAGCGCAAAGGACGGGGTGGTCGCCAAATCCACCGGTGACATCACCAAGGGCCTCGCGAGCGGCGAAAAATTCGAGGCGTCGTTCGAACTGCCGTTTCTCGCCCACGCAACGATGGAGCCGTTGAACGCCACGGTGCATTGCAAGCCCGACTCCTGCGATATCTGGACCGGAACGCAGATCATGGCGCGCGTGCAGTCGGAGGCGGCCAAGGCCGCCGGGCTCCCGGTCGAGAAGGTGACCGTCAACCAGCACCTGCTCGGCGGCGGCTTCGGCCGCAAGCTCGAGCCGGACATGGTGGTCGCGGCCGTTCGCATCGCCAAGCAGGTCGACGGGCCGGTCAAGGTGGTGTGGACCCGCGAGGAAGACATTCAGCACGACGTCTATCGACCGGTCTATCGCGATACGATCGCAGCGACCTTGTCGGGCGGCAAGATCGCCAGTTGGAAATACAAGATTGCTGGCGCTGCGATCATCGCGCGCTGGCTGCCGCCGGCGTTCCAGAAGGGCGTCGATATCGACGCGGTCGACAGCGCCACCGACGTGCCCTACGAGATCCCGAACTTCCACGTCGAATATGTGCGGGCCGAGCCGCCGGGGATACCGACCGGGTTCTGGCGTGGGGTCGGCCCCAACAACAACGTGTTTGCCGTCGAATGCTTCATCGACGAACTGGCGCGCAAGGCGGGCAAGGATCCGGTCGAGTTTCGCCGGGGCATGCTGGCCAATCAGCCACGCTTCCTGTCGGTCCTCAATCTCGCGGCAGAGAAAGCCAATTGGGGTCAGCCGTTGCCGGCGCGCGCCGGGCGCGGCGTGTGCCTGCAGCCGTCCTTCGGGAGCTTCATCGCCACCGTCGTGGAGGCCGAGGTCGACGAGCAAGGCGAGATCAATCTGCGCCGTGCGACCTCGGTGGTGGATACCGGCATCGCCGTCAATCCAGATACGATCGTGGCTCAGGTCGAGGGCGGGCTGATCTTCGGCCTGACCGCCGCGCTCTACGGCGAGATCACCATCGACAAGGGGCGCGTCCAGCAGTCCAACTTCAATGACTACCGGATGTTGCGGATCAACCAGACGCCGAAGATCGAGGTTCACGTCGTCAAGAGCGGCGAGGCACCCGGCGGAATTGGTGAGACCGGCACGACGGCCGGACCGCCGGCACTGCGCAACGCGATTTACGCGGCAACCGGCGTGGCGCTGCGGCGCCTGCCGATCGATCGGAAACTGCTGGCTGCGGGGAAAAAGGCATGAGCGGCAAGATGCGTATCCTCACAAGTCTCATTGTGATCGCCATCGTCGCGGTGGTATCAGGCGTCTGGATCATCCGCGGGCCCGGCCCGCTCGACTTCGCCGGCGGCCCCAAGGTGGCGCTGGCGGATTATCGGGCCGGCAAACCCACGGGCGTGCCGGCGAAGCTCGAGAAGGCGAGCCTGGTCGAGCGCGGCGAATACCTCGCGAAGGCGGCCGACTGCATGGTCTGCCACACCAAGCCGGGCGAGAAGGACTATTCCGGCGGGCTCGCCTTCAAGCTGCCGTTCGGCACGCTCTATTCCACCAACATCACGCCGGACAAGGACACCGGCATCGGCAATTACAGCGACCAGGATTTCCTGGGCGCGGTCCAGCACGGCAAGCGCCGTGACGGCGCGCGGCTCTATCCGGCGATGCCGTACACGTCCTACACCTTCATGACCGACGAGGACGTGCTGGCGGTGAAGGCCTATCTGTTCAGCCTGCCGGCAGTGCGCGCGAAGGCGCCGGACAACACGCTGTCGTTCCCGTTCAACCAGCGCTGGGCGATGCTGTTCTGGTCCGCCGTGTTCAATCCGGACACGCGCTTTGCGCCCGATACCTCGAAGAGCCCGGAGTGGAACAGAGGCGCGTATCTCGCCGAAGCGCTGGCGCATTGCGGCGAATGCCATACGCCGCGCAATCTCGGTTTTGCGCTCGACAACCGCAAGAAATTTGCGGGCGCGATCACGGCCGGCTGGCGCGCCTTCAACATCTCGTCGGACAAGGCCACGGGCCTCGGCAGCTGGCGTGACGAGGACCTGATCTCCTATCTGTCGCTCGGCCATGCGCCGGGCCATGGCTCGGCCTCGGGTCCGATGGGCGAAGCCGTCGACCACAGTTTTAGCCAGTTCGCGCCCGAAGACATAAGCAGCATCGTTGCTTATTTGCGCAGCGTGCCGCCCGTGCCCTCGCCCGACCTGCCCGCGACCACGGCGCCCGTCGGGCCCGCCTCGCACAAGGACGGCGTCACGGCGGATGCACGCGGCAAGAAGGTGTTCGCCAGTGCCTGCGCCAGCTGCCACGGCTGGAGCGGCGAGAGCCCGGTCTCACCGATGGCGACATTGACCGGCACCTGGGCCGTCAACGACCCCGCCGCCACCAACGTCGCGCAGATCGTGATCTCAGGCACCAAGCGGCATACGCCGGATGGTGCGCTGTCGATGCCGGCGTTCGGCAACGCGTATAGCGACGACGAGATCGCGGCGGTGGCGAATTATGTCACCGCACGGTTCGGTGCGAAGGGCTCGAAGCTGACGGCGAAGGATGTGGCGGGGTTGCGGGAGCAGACAGCGGAGTGATGCAAGGTTCGCGCATCACCCTCCGGCGTCGTCCCGGCGAAGGCCGGGACCCATAACCACTGGCAGGAGTTTGGCGAAGACTGGTCGTTCGGGATTGCCACCGTCCGCGACCGATAGATCACGCGGTATGGGTCCCGGCCTTCGCCGGGACGACACTGAGTTTGCGGAGCTAGCTCAGCCAGAACTTCGGCGTCGTCGGCTCCAGCCTGCCGCCAGCACGCACTGGCGCGATCCGCAGCGCGAGGCCCGTCGCGTCGTCGGTCTCCACGGCCACGCCACTCAACGTCGCCGCACCCGCCGCCGGCTCGAAGCGGCCGGATGGAATGCCCGACGTGAACCTCCGCAGCGGTTCTTCCTTCTGCATGCCGATGATGGAGTCGTAGTCGCCGGTCATGCCGGCATCGGTCATGTAGGCGGTGCCGCCCGACAGGATCTGGTGGTCGGCGGTCGGCACATGGGTGTGGGTGCCGACGACGAGGCTGGCGCGGCCGTCGCAGAAGAAGCCGATGCCCTGCTTCTCGCTGGTCGCCTCGCAATGGAAATCGACGACGATGGCGTCCGCGGCTATGCCCAGCGGGCAGGCGCCGAGCTCGCGCTCCAGCGCTGCAAAGGGATCGTCGAACGGGGTCATGAAGACGCGGCCGAGCGCGTTGACGACGAGCGCGTGCTTGCCGTTCTTGGTCTCGACCAACGCGGCGCCGCGGCCGGGCGTCCCGCGCGGATAGTTCGCCGGCCGCACCAGGCGCTCCGCGCGCTCGATGAACACCAGTGCTTCGCGCTGGTCCCAGGAGTGATTGCCCAGCGTCACCGCGTCGGCGCCGGCGTCGAGAAACTCCTGATAGATCGCTTCCGTGATGCCGAAGCCGCCGGCGGAATTCTCGCCGTTGACGACGACGAAATCAAGCGACCAGTCCTTGACCATGCCGGGCAGATATTCGGCGATGGCGTTGCGCCCGGCACGGCCGACGACATCACCCACGAATAGAATGCGCAACTTCAGAACTCCGGAAATCGAATATGTCCGATTCCGTTAGCACATAATCCAGCGCCACGTCGTGGGCTAGTGCCGGAACCGCCTTGATCTCCTGCGCTGCAAAAGCGAGCCCGATGCCGACGATGTTCTTGCCTTTTCGCAAATGCGCGAAGGTGTGGTCGTAGTGCCCCGCGCCATAGCCGATGCGATGGCCGAGACGATCGAAGGCCGCGAGCGGCGTCAGCATGATGTCCGGAATGACTTCAGCGGCCCCAGGAGACGGCTCGGGAATGCCGAGCGGGCCCATCATTAGCCGGTCGTTCGGATGGAAGATGCGGAAGATCAGCGACTGGCCGCGCGCGGTGACGCAAGGCAGCGCGAGCCTGGCGCCCTCCTCGGCGAGCTTCTTCATCAGCGGCATCGGATCGATCTCGCTGCGGATCGGCGAATAGCCTGATACGATGCTGCCAGGGAGGAGCTGGAACGGCAGCCCGCGCTTGGCGAGCTTGGCGGCGGCGGCGGTGCGTTTCTTTTCGCTCAGCGCATCGCGCGCCGCGAGGGCTTTGGCACGGAGTTCGGCTTTGGAGTTGGTCATGCGCTGGGTCCCGCGGTCATCACCCGCGAAGGCGGGTGATCCAGTATTCCAGAGGCGGTGGTGATTCACACAAAGGCCGCGGCGTACTGGATGCCCCGGTCAAGCCGGGGCATGACACCTGTTGAATTGGCCGCAGTCGTTTCAACAGGCACAAACCAAGCAGACAAAAGTGCGAAGCCGCGAACGCCGTTGAAGCACTCGATCCCGGAGTTCCCTACGAAAGTAGGTGGGCACCATATGTCCGGGCCCACGGGCCCGGCCAGGGACAGTTCCCTAAAGGATCGATAAGGCCCCGGGGATAATGGCTCCTGACGCGCGTCGCAGCCTCGCTTGGGCAATGTAACAACGATGCTGACGAATCGCCATAGCGATCCCACGCGGCCGCCCGGATGTGGCGAAAATTCCGGGCCTGCATGGTTCGAGACGCCCGCCTGGGCGGGCTCCTCACCATGAGGGTTTGAGATTTTACCGCGAAACAAGACCTCATCCTGAGGAGCCCGCCAAAAGTGGGCGTCTCGAAGGATGGGCCACAAGGAAACCGTCCTTCAGCCGATAGCGATCCCGTTGCCGACGGTCCGGTTCAGGACCTGGGTCGACTTCTCGATGCGTTCGGCGGCCGAGTTCAGCGCATTCACCACTGCGGTCTGGGTCAACCGGGCGCGCTCGACGGCGGCGTTGCGGAAATCCCGCAGTTCGGTCAGCTCCTGCTCCATGGTCCGGATGCGGTTGCCGGCGTCGACCAGCTCGTCGCAGACGGTCAGCGCCGCCATCACGGTGAGCCTGGCATCACCGATCTCGCCGAATTTTCCGCGCAGCGACTGGATTCGCGTCTCCAGGCTTTCGGCGAGCTTGAGCAGCCGCACCTCCTGGCCCTCCTCGCAGGCCATGCGGTATTGCCGGCCGTTGATGGTGACGTTGATGTGGCTCATCCGTCCTCTCCGGTATCGAGCACCGAGCGTATCGTGACGATCGCGGAATCCAGCCGATCGGAGATCTCGCGGCTGGAGCGCTCGAGCTTGCGCGCCTTCACCAGTGCGCCATCGAGCTCGTCGGCAAGCCGCGAGCGGTCCGCGCCCAGCGCCTGGATCCGCGCCGCAAGCTCGTTCTCGTCGCGATCGGCGTCGCGTCGCCGCTCCACCGCGCTTTCGAGCGAGTCGAGCGCCGCCATGAGCCTGCGGGTCGCGATCTCGATCTCGACGGCAGAGGACTCCGTCATGGCAGAGCTGTTGGAAAGGCGATCGTTCATGCAGTCAGCGGCGGAACCTGTGGCCTTGCCCGTGGTCTTGCCCGTGGGCTTTTCCTTGGGCTTTTCCTGGAGCTTGCCGTCCGGCAAAAGACTCGGTTCGGCAAGCGGTTAGAAGCAGAAATTTACGTGGCAAGCTAGGGAAGCGCAACGCCACCGCGAAACTATGCACTGCTAAGCAACTTTTACGGCCAAATCGGCGTTTGATTGCCTTGGCCTGCTGGAACCGAGATGCTATCCCAGCCGCGACCCCAGCGGCCGAAAGGCTCCTTCCGGCGCGGCTAAATACAGCCACAAGCGCCTCATTTCAGACGGATTTTCAGACATGACGCAGGTCGATCACAACCGTATGGCCAATGCGATCCGCGGCCTTGCCATGGACGGCGTCGAGAAGGCGAAATCGGGTCATCCGGGCCTGCCGATGGGCGCCGCCGACATGGCGACCGTGCTGTTCACGCAATTCCTGAAATTCGACGTCACCGCGCTGGACTGGCCGGACCGGGACCGCTTCGTGCTCTCGGCCGGGCACGGCTCAATGCTGCTCTATTCGCTGCTGTATCTGATCGGCAGCCCCGAGATGACGATCGACCAGCTCAAGAACTTCCGCCAGCTGGGATCGCTGACGCCGGGACATCCCGAACACGGCCACACCAAGGGGATCGAGACCACCACGGGCCCGCTCGGCCAGGGCATCTCGACCGCGGTCGGCATGGCGCTCGCTGAAAAGATGCTCGCCGCAGAATTCGGCAAGAAGATCGTCGATCACCACACCTATGTGATCGCCTCCGACGGCGACCTGATGGAAGGCATCTCGCAGGAAGCGATCGCGATGGCCGGGCACTGGAAGCTCAACAAGCTGATCGTGCTCTACGACGACAACGGCATCTCGATCGACGGCCCGACCTCGCTCTCGGATTCGGTCGACCAGGTGAAGCGCTTCAAGGCGTGCGGGTGGGCCGCCGAGAAGATCGACGGCCAGGACCAGGGCGCGATCGCAGCCGCGCTTACCCGCGCGAAGAAGTCGAACAAGCCGACGCTGATCGCCTGCCGCACCACCATCGGCTACGGCGCGCCGCATAAGGCCGGCACGAACAAGGTGCACGGCGAGGCGCTCGGCGCGGACGAACTCAAGGCGGCCAAGGAAAACCTGGGCATCTCACTCGAGCCGTTCTCGGTGCCCGACGACGTGCTGAAGGCGTGGCGCGCGGCAGGCAGCCGCGGCGCGGCAACCCGGCAGGAATGGGAAGGCAGGCTCGGAGAGCTCGGCAGCCGCAAGCGCGCCGAGTTCGAACGCCGGCTGCGCCATGAGCGTCCGGCCGCGCTCGCCAAGGCAGTGCGCGCCTACAAGAAGGAGCTGCTGGAAAAGCCGATGACCGCGGCCACCCGCAAATCCTCCGAAGCCGTGATCGAAGTCATTGCCGGCGCAATGCCGATGGAGTTCCTGGCCGGCTCGGCCGACCTCACCGGCTCCAACAACAACAAGGCGAAGTCGGCAACCGCCTTCTCCGCCAAGACGCCGAAGGGCCGCTTCATCCATTACGGCATCCGCGAGCACGGCATGTGCGCGGCGATGAACGGCATCTTCCTGCACGGCGGTTTTGCGCCGAACGGCGCGACCTTCCTGGTGTTCACCGACTACGCGCGGCCCGCAATGCGCCTTGCCGCGTTGATGGGCGCCGGCGTCGTCTACGTGATGACGCACGACTCCATCGGCCTCGGCGAAGACGGCCCGACCCATCAGCCGGTCGAGCATCTCGCCGCGCTTCGCGCCATTCCGAACATGCGCGTGTTCCGCCCCTGCGATTCCATTGAGGTCGCCGAATGCTGGGAGCTCGCGCTGAACCGCATCGACGGCCCGACCGTGCTGGCGCTGACGCGGCAGAACCTGCCGCAGCTTCGCACGACGGCGCCGAACGAGAGCCCCTGCCGGTACGGGGCTTACGAACTGGTGGCCGCGCAGGGTGAAGCCAAGGCGACGCTTTTCGCCTCGGGCTCGGAGGTCGAGATGGCCGTGGCCGCCCAGAAGCAGCTCGCCGAGCGCGGCATTCCGACACGGGTGGTCTCCGTGCCATCGCTCGAGCTCTTGCTAGCGCAACCAAAGGAGCGCCGCGACGAGATCATCGGGAACGCACCGATCAAGGTCGCGATCGAGGCCGCGGTGCGCTGGGGCTGGGACGCCGTGATCGGCCAGGATGGCGAATTTATCGGCATGCACTCGTTCGGTGCCAGCGCCCCTCTCAACAAGATATTCCAGCATTTCGGGATTACCGCCGAGGCTGCGGTGAACGCCGTGCTGAAGCGCGTTTCCTGAGAGTTGAGCTTGCCAAAAAAAAGGACTACGTAACTCCTCATATGATCAAGCACCGCCCGGCTGAACCGGGCGTCCGCCCTAAAAAAACCCTCGCAGGCGCGCTAAGCGCGTTGTGCGGGATGATTGGCGTTATCGAACACCCGTCATTGAACGGTCATAAGGAGACGAAACATGGCAGTCCGCGTCGGAATTAACGGTTTTGGCCGCATTGGCCGTAACATCCTGCGGGCTATCGCTGAGTCCGGCCGCAAGGACATCGAGGTCGTCGGGATCAATGACCTCGGCCCGGTCGAGACCAACGCCCATCTGCTTCGCTTCGACAGCGTCCATGGCCGTTTCCCCGGCACCGTGACCGTCGATGGTGACTCGATCAGCCTCGGCGGCAGCAAGATCAAGGTGACCGCCGAGCGCGATCCTTCGAAGCTGCCCTGGAAGGATCTCGGCGTCGACATCGCGATGGAATGCACCGGCATCTTCACCTCGAAGGACAAGGCCTCCGCGCATCTCACCGCCGGCGCCAAGCGCGTGCTGGTCTCCGCGCCCGCCGACGGCGCCGACGCCACCATCGTCTACGGCGTCAACCACGACACGCTGACCAGGGAACATCTGGTCGTCTCCAACGGCTCCTGCACCACCAACTGTCTCGCGCCGATCGCCAAGGTGCTGAACGACCTCGTCGGCATCGAGACCGGCTTCATGACCACGATCCACGCCTACACCGGCGACCAGCCGACACTCGATACGATGCACAAGGATCTGTATCGCGGCCGTGCGGCTGCGATGTCGATGATCCCGACCTCGACCGGCGCCGCCAAGGCGATCGGCCTCGTGCTGCCGGAACTGAAGGGCAAGCTCGACGGCGTCGCGATCCGCGTGCCGACCCCGAACGTCTCGGTCGTCGACCTCAAGATCGTCGCCAAGCGCGCCACCGACGTCAAGGAAATCAACGCGGCGATGAAGCGCGCCTCCGAGCAGCAGCTCAAGGGCATCCTCGGCTACACCAGCGCGCCGAACGTCTCGATCGACTTCAACCACGACCCGCACTCCTCGACGTTCCACGAGGACCAGACCAAGGTGCAGAACGGCACGCTGGTGCGCGTGATGTCCTGGTACGACAACGAGTGGGGCTTCTCGAACCGCATGGCGGACACCGCCGTTGCGTTCGCGAAGGTGATCTAACAACGCTCTCGTGTCCCGGACGCGATGCAGCGTGAAACGCTGCGTCGCAGAGCCGGGACCCATTTAACCGCGGGACTCGCCGCAACGTGGGTCCCGGTTCTGCACAGCGGCACTACGCGCCGCGGTGCGCCCGGGACAAGGGCCTCCAATGACGAAATCATTCCGCACCCTCGACGACGTCGACGTGAAGGGCAAGCGCGTGCTGCTGCGCGTCGATCTCAACGTGCCCATGGACAACGGGCGCGTCAGCGACGCGACCCGGCTCGAGCGCGTCGCGCCGACCATCACCGAAATCTCGGACAAGGGCGGCAAGGTCATCCTGCTCGCGCATTTCGGCCGGCCGAAAGGGCGCGATGCCAAGGACTCGCTCAAGCCGGTTGCCGAGGCGCTCGCGAAGGTCCTGAAGAAGCCCGTCGCCTTCGCCGACGACTGCATCGGCGAGCCCGCCGCCACGGCCGTTGCCGGCTTGAAGGACGGCGACATTCTCTGTCTCGAAAATACCCGCTTCCACAAAGAGGAAGAGAAGAACGATCCGGCCTTTGTCGCGGAGCTCGCAAAACTCGGCGACATCTGGGTCAACGACGCGTTCTCGGCCGCGCACCGCGCCCACGCCTCGACCGAAGGCCTCGGCCACAAGCTGCCGGCCTATGCCGGCCGCACCATGCAGGCCGAGCTGGTCGCGCTGGAGAAGGCGCTGGGCTCACCGACCAAGCCCGTCATCGCGATCATCGGCGGCGCAAAGGTCTCGACCAAGATCGACCTGCTCGAAAACCTCGTGACCAAGGTCGACGCGCTGGTGATCGGCGGCGGCATGGCCAACACCTTCCTGCACGCCCAGGGCGTCGGTATCGGCAAGTCGCTGGCCGAGAAGGATCTCGCCGCGACTGCGCTGCGCATCATGGAGAAGGCGGAAGCCGCCAACTGCGCCATCATCCTGCCGGTCGACGCCACCGTCGCCTATCATTTCGCGGCCAACGCGCCTTCGCACGCCTATGGCCTCGACGCGATCCCGGCCGACGGCATGATCCTCGACGTCGGTCCGCAGTCGATCGCGCGTGTCCATGCCGCCATCGACGATGCGGCGACGCTGGTCTGGAACGGACCGCTCGGTGCCTTCGAGATGCAGCCCTTCGACCGCGGCACGATGTCCGCCGCCAAGCATGCCGCCGAGCGCACCAAGGCCAAGAAGCTGATCTCGATCGCGGGCGGCGGCGACACCGTCGCGGCCCTCAACCAGGCCCATGTGGCCGGTCAGTTCACCTATGTCTCGACCGCCGGTGGCGCATTTCTTGAATGGATGGAAGGCAAACCCCTGCCCGGCGTCGAAGTTCTGCGCACCAAGTAATCAGTCGGCAAGTAGTTAGCGGCCGTCAAGCAGAGGCCTTGCAGGCCCAAACGGGAGAAAAAGACACATGGCTCGGATCACGTTGCGTCAATTGCTCGACCATGCGGCGGAGAACGATTACGGCGTACCGGCCTTCAACATCAACAACATGGAGCAGGCGCTGGCGATCATGGACGCGGCCAACCAGGTCGACGCGCCGGTCATCATCCAGGCCTCGCGCGGTGCGCGCTCCTACGCCAACGACATCATGCTCAAGCACATGATGGACGCGGTGACCGAGATCTACCCGCACATCCCGGTCTGCGTGCATCTCGACCACGGTAATGAAGCGGCGACCTGCATGACCGCGATCCAGGCCGGCTTCACCTCGGTCATGATGGACGGCTCGCTCAAGGCTGACGGCAAGACCCCCGGCGACTGGAGCTACAATGTCGGCGTCACCAAGACCGTGACCGACATGGCCCATCTCGGCGGCATCTCGGTCGAGGGCGAGCTCGGCGTGCTCGGCTCGCTCGAGACCGGCATGGGCGACAAGGAAGACGGCCACGGCGCCGAGGGCAAGCTCAGCCACGACCAGCTCCTGACCAATCCGGATGAAGCCGTGAAGTTCGTCCAGGAGACCCAGGTCGACGCGCTCGCGATCGCGATGGGGACTTCGCACGGCGCCTACAAATTCACCCGCAAGCCCGACGGCGACATCCTCGCCATGAACGTGATCGAGGAGATCCACCGCAAGCTGCCGAACATGCATCTCGTCATGCACGGCTCCTCGTCGGTGCCGCAGGACCTCCAGGACATCATCAACACCTATGGCGGCAAGATGAAGCCGACCTGGGGCGTGCCGGTGGCCGAGATCCAGCGCGGCATCAAGAACGGCGTGCGCAAGATCAACATCGACACCGACAACCGCATGGCGATGACCGGCCAGATCCGGAAAGTGCTCAAGGACAATCCGGAAGAGTTCGACCCGCGCAAGTACCTGAAGCCCGCGATGGAAGCGATGACCAAGCTGTGCAAGCAGCGGCTCCAGGAATTCAATACCGCCGGGCAAGCCTCCAAGATCAAGAAGGTGCTGACGACGGCCGAGATGGCCAAGCGCTACGCCAAGGGCGAGCTCGCCCCGAAGGTGGCGTAAGCCTGCCCCCACTTTCTCGGTCATTCCGGGGCGCCGCAAAGCGGCGAGCCCGGGATGACGCCCTTGTGCCAGCGCCAAAGCCCTCCCCCCTTGACCCTGCGACGAACGTTAACTCGGCATTTGCCCGGGAACGGTCTATTTTCACCCGCAAGGGCAGAATCGTTTTGGGAGGACATCTCGATGAATCTGACTGAGCTCAACAGGATCGCGACCGCTCTGGTCGCGCCCGGCAAGGGCATCCTTGCCGCCGACGAATCCTCCGGTACCATCAAGAAGCGTTTCGACGCGATCGGCGTGGAATCGACCGAAGAGAGCCGCCGCGCCTATCGCGAGATGCTGTTCCGCTCGAAGGAAGCCATGAGCCAGTACATCTCCGGCGTCATCCTCTATGACGAGACGATCTGGCAGGATGCGAAGGACGGCACGCCCCTGGTCAAGCTGATCGAGAGCAGCGGCGCCATTCCCGGCATCAAGGTCGACGAGGGCACGCAAGGCCTGCCGATGTGTCCGGGCGAGCTCGTCACCGTCGGGCTCGACAAGCTCGCCGAGCGCTTGAAGAGATACTACGAGCGCGGCGCGCGCTTCGCCAAATGGCGCGCGGTGATCGACATCGGCAGTGGTATCCCCTCGATGACCGCGATCAGCGTCAACGCCCACGCGCTGGCACGCTATGCGGCGCTGTGCCAGGCCGCGCAGATCGTGCCGATCGTCGAGCCCGAAGTGTTGATGGACGGCGATCACGACATCGATCGCTGCTATGAGGTGACGAGCCGTGTGCTCAACAAGACGTTTCAGGAATTGCGCGTGCAGCGCGTCGCGCTCGAGGGCATGGTGCTGAAGCCGAACATGGCAGTCTCCGGCAAGACATGCGCGAAGCAGGCTTCCGTCGAGGAGGTCGCGGAGACGACGATACGGCTGCTCAAGGCTTGCGTGCCCGCGGCGGTGCCCGGCATCGCCTTCCTCTCCGGCGGCCAGTCGGATGAAGAGGCAACCGCGCATCTCAACGCCATGCACAAGCTCGGCCCGCTGCCCTGGGGCCTGACCTTCTCCTACGGTCGCGCACTCCAGGCCGCACCGCAGAAGGCCTGGTCGGGCAAGGCCGAGAACGTCGCGGCCGGACAAGACGCATTCAGTCACCGCGCGCGCATGAATGGCCTCGCCTCCAAGGGCGAATGGCAAAGCAGCCTGGAAAAGAAGGCGGCCTAGATCTTGTCGAACAAATCTCCTCCGCCGCGCCCGGCGCCGCGTCTCTATCTCGCGACGCCCGTTGTCGATGATCCCGCTTCGCTTCTGGCAGAGCTGCCGGGCCTGCTTGCCGCTGCCGACGTCGCGGCCGTGCTGCTGCGGCTGAAGGAGACCGACCAGCGCACCATGATCACGCGTATCAAGGCCTTCGCGCCGCCGGTGCAGAGAGCAGGCGCCGCGCTGCTCGTCGAGGGCCATGCTGAGCTCGTCGCACGTGGCGGCGCCGATGGCGCGCACCTGCCCGGCATCGCCGCGCTGAAAGAAGCCCTGCCATCGCTCAAGCCCGATCGCATCGCCGGCGTCGGCGGACTGACGACGCGACACCATTCCATGGATGCGGGCGAGATCGGCGCGGACTATGTGCTGTTCGGCGAGCCTGATGCGAAGGGACAGCGGCCGTCATCGCAGGCGATCGCCGAGCGGCTTGACTGGTGGGCCGAGCTGTTCGAGCCGCCCTGCGTCGGCTTTGCGACCTCGCTGGAAGAGGCCCACGACTTCGCGGCCAGCGGCGCCGATTTCGTGCTGGTCGGCGAGTTCATCTGGGCCGATCCGCGCGGGCCGAAGGCTGCATTGATCGAGGCCGACGCTGCGATCAAGAAGGCCTTTGCGGCTGCGTCTGTGGACCAGAATCCCGCGGACAGCGAGCACGGCTAGCGCCCGACATGAAGCTCCCGCGCATCACGATCCTGGCCACGCTGCTGCTGACGGCGCCCGCGGTCGCGCAGCTCCAGATCACGCCGCCGGCTGCAATGCCGAGCCCGTCGGCCGAGAAGCAGAAGCCGAAGCCGGCCCCGGTCACCAAGAAGAAGGAGGCCGCGCCGGCACCCAAACCTTCAGCGTCCCCCAAACCTTCAACCTCCCCAAAGCCTTCAGCCTCCCCCAAGCCTTCAGCTTCCCCAAAGCCTGCCCCGGCCGCGACCGTGATCCCGGCGCCGCCGACCGACAATCCCAACGTCGATCTGGTGTTCGGCGCCTATCAGCGCGGCCAGTACAAGACCGCCTTCGATCTCGCCACCGCCCGTGCCGAGACCGGCGATGCCAAGGCGATGACCATGCTGGGTGAGCTCTATTCCAACGCCATGGGCATCCGGCGCGACTACGCCAAGGCGCTGCAATGGTACAAGCGCGCTTCCGACGCCGGCGATCGCGAGGCGATGTTCGCGCTCGCCATGCTCAGGATTTCCGGCCGCGGCGGCCCGGTCGACAAAAACGAAGCCGTGAAGCTGATGGCGTCCGCCGCCAAGCTCGGCGAGCCCAAGGCGGCCTATAACCTCGCGCTGCTCTATCTCGACGGCCAGACCCTGCCGCAGGACGTCAAGCGCTCCGCCGAGCTGCTGCGCCAGGCGGCTGACGCCGGCCTGCCCGAGGCGCAATACGCGCTTGCGACCTTCTACAAGGAAGGCACTGGCGTGCCGAAGGACCCGGAACGGGCGGTGCGTCTGCTCCAGGCCGCTACGCTGACCGACAATGTCGATGCGGAGGTGGAATACGCCATCGCGCTGTTCAACGGCACCGGCACGCCGAAGAACCAGCCGGCGGCCGTAGCCCTGCTCCGCAAGGCGTCCCGCCAGGGCAGCGCGATCGCGCAGAACCGGCTGGCCTGGGTGCTGATCAACGGCATGGGCACGGCCATGGACAAGGTCGAGGGCTTTAAATGGCATCTGGTGGCCAAGACCGCCGGCAAAGGCGATCCGGAGCTGGACAAGCAGTTCTCCGACCTCCCCCCCGACGACCGCTCCAAGGCCGAGGCCGCCGCCAGGAAATGGCTCGGGACCAAATGACTTGACGCCAAATGACTTGAAGCCAAATGACTTGAAGCAATGACTTGACGTTGGGCCCCTCGCAGGGCACCCAATCCCTCAAACAGGCGCGATTTCGGCGCCATTTCCCCCGATCAAGACCAGAGCTCATGCTGTATTCCGCAACTATCAACGTCATGGTCAAGGCCGCGCGCCGCGCCGGCCGCAGCCTCAAGCGCGATCTCGGCGAGATCGAGCATTTGCAAGTCTCGCTGAAGGGGCCGGCGAACTTCGTCTCGCTCGCCGACAAGCGCGCCGAGGAGATTCTCTACCAGGATCTCGCCAAGGCGCGGCCCGGCTACGGCTTCATCGGCGAGGAAGGCGGCACGCGCGAGGGCGGCGACAAGAGTCACACCTGGATCGTCGATCCGCTCGACGGCACCACCAACTTCCTGCACGGCATCCCGCAATTCGCGATCTCGATCGGGCTGTCGCGCGAAGGCACCATCATCGCGGGCGTGATCTACAACCCCGCCAATGACGAGCTCTACATCGCCGAGCGCGGCAAGGGCGCCTTCCTCAACGACCAGCGCCTGCGCGTGGCCGGCCGCCGCCAGCTCAACGAATGCGTGGTGGCCTGCGGCCTGCCCCATATCGGCCGCGGCGACCACGAGGAATTCCGCCGCGAGATGACCGCGATCCAGGACCGCGTCGCGGGCTTGCGCCGCTTCGGCGCCGCCTCCCTCGACCTCGCCTTCGTCGCCGCCGGCCGCCTCGACGGCTACTGGGAACGCAATCTGCAGTCCTGGGACGTCGCCGCCGGCATAATCATGGTGCGCGAAGCGGGTGGGACGGTGACCGACATCGACACGCCGGGCGACGCGCTGGTCACCGGGCATGTCGTGTGCGGAAATGAGTTCGTGCACGGGGAATTGGTGAAGACTTTGCGGAAGTAGGCGTAGTAGCACAACGGCTCGACGTTCAAGAAGCGTCCTCGTCGTCTTCCCCGTCGCGATATTCACCGCCAATGGTCAGGCCCTCGATCGTCGTGGCGCCTTTCGATTTGATCACCCGGCGAAGCGGGACCGAACTCTCGCTTCGCAGTGCGTCCATCAGTTGCTCCGAATGGGTGACAATCCAGATGTCGGCGCGGCGTGATGCCTTGGTGATGAGCCGGGCCAGCGGCGCCAGCAGCGACGGATGCAGACTGGTCTCGGGCTCGTTCAGCGCGATGAACGGCGGCAGCCGGTAACCCATGAACACTGCGAGCAGGCAGATGTATTTCAGCGTCCCATCGGACAATTCGTGAGCCCTGAACGGCCGCGGCATATCCTCCAATTGCAGATCGAATTCACACCTGCCGTTTTCTTCCCACGCGCGGAGTTCGGCGCCCGGGAATGCATCCTGGATTGCGTCCTGCAGGTCGTTGGCGTCTTCCCGAATGACATAGAGGGTCGCCAGGGTGGCAGCCAAATCGATTCCATCGGCGCTGAGCGAGGGCGTTGCGATCGCGAGACAAGGCTTTCGTATCGGAGACGCCGGATCAGTGCGAAAGTCATGATAGAATCGCCAGCCCAGCATCGCATTTCTGATCAGGTCGATTTCCGGGCATTGCTTGCCATCGGAAAAAGCCGCAAGCGCGGTCTCTGACGGCAGCACCGCATCCTTGTGGCTGCTCCAGGCGCCGCTCTCGCCGCGGACGCTGATGAGCGAATTGATGCGCTCCATCAGCTTGACCGTTCGTTTGCCGCGCGTCGTTTCGATAGTTTCGGCTTTGATCATCGGCTCGCCGGGAAACGCGGCTTGAAGCGGGCTGGGAAACCCGAGCTCGATGAAATACCTCATGCTGTCGAATGTGGCCGACAGCCGCAGCCGCCCGTCTTCGCCTCGCTTGCGAATGCCGGACCAGCAGACCGAATTCAATCCGCCTTCATCGGCGATCGTGCGGGTGATTTGACCGGTCGCCGCGTCGCGCAACAGCGACAAGGACTTGTAGAGATTGGACTTGCCGACTCCATTTTCGCCAACGAACACGGACAAGGGATGGATGGGTATGGAGAGCCGCCGAATGGAGCGATAGTTCGAGATCGCAATTTCGGTCGGACGCATGACATGCTTTCGATCGGCGGGGTGCCTGTGCATTCGCGGGGCGGCGCGAATACGTTGTTTCAATCCAGGGATGCAGTCTGGATTGAGGCCTCCGGGAAATCAAGCCGACCGATCCGGCGTTCAGTGGTCGACTCTCACCAGCGCCGGCGAATGTGCTGAGCTGTCTGGGTGAAGACGGCAGCTCCAAACCTGACTGTCATCATCCGCGAAGGCGGATGATCCAGTATTCCAGAGACGTCTGTTGGATACGGAAAAGCCGCGGGGTACTGGATGCCCCGCCTGCGCGGGGCATGACACCTCACCTTACAGCTTGGCCGGCGCCGGCGGCCCATACGCCTCGGCCCCCTTCTCCTCTGCCTTCTCCCGATCCCCGCCCAGCACGCGTTGCACCGACACGAAGAACACCGGCACCATCAGCAGCGCCAGGATCACCACGGCGATCATGCCGCCCATCACGATGCTGCCGAGCGCCTGCTGGCTGGCGCCGCCGGCGCCGTGGGCGATGGCCATCGGCAGCACGCCGCAGATGAAGGCGAGGCCGGTCATCAGGATCGGGCGGAAGCGCAGGCGACAGGCCTCGATGGTGGCATCCACCAGCGGCTTGCCTTCTTTCCGCAGATCCTTGGCGAACTCGATGATCAGGATCGCATCCTTTGCCGCAAGGCCAATGATGGTGATCAGGCCGACGGTGAAATAGACGTCGTTGGGCAGGCCGCGCAACATCGCTGCGACCACCGCGCCGACGATGCCGAGCGGCACGGTGAGCAGCACAGCGAGCGGAATGGTCCAGCTCTCGTAGAGTGCGGCCAGGCACAGGAACACCACGAATACCGAGAGCCCGAGCAGGAACGGCGCCTGCGAGCCCGACAGCTTCTCCTGGAGCGACTGCCCGGTCCATTCATAGCCGAAGCCGCGCGGCAGCTTGCCCGCGAGCCGCTCCATCTCGGCGATGGCATCGCCCGAGGTGAAGCCGGGCTTGGCCTCGCCGGAGATACGCACCGCCGGATAGTAGTTGAAGCCGGCGATCTGCGTCGGTCCGCGCGCCCATTCCACGGTGGTAAAGGACGAGAACGGCACGAGCTGGCCGCGGCTGTTCTTGACGTTGTAGTTGAGGATGTCCTCGGTCCGCATGCGGTCGCGGGCATCGGCCTGCACCACGACGCGCTGCATGCGGCCGCGGTTCGGGAAGTCGTTGATGTAGTTCGAGCCGAGATTGGTCGAGATCGTGTTGTTGATGTCCTCGAAGGTGACGCCGAAGGCGCCGGCCTTTTCGCGGTCGATCACGAGATTGACCACGCCGGCCTCGGGCAGGCCCTCGACATAGACCTTCTGAAGCACAGCGCTCGCATTGGCCTCCGCGATCAACTGATCGGCGGCGCGCATCAAGGCCGGATAGCCCTTCTGGCCGCGGTCCTGGAGGCGGAACGAGAAGCCCGAGGAGTTGCCGAGATTGTCGATCGGCGGCGGCTGCAACGCGGAGATCTTTGCGTCGCGGATCGACGACGACAAATCGCGGTTGATGTCAGTGACGATCGCCGCTGCCGAATCCTTCGGCCCGCGCTCCGACCAGTCCTTCAGGGTGATGAAGGCCTGCGCGGTGTTCATGCCCTGGCCGGAGAAGCTGAAGCCGGTGAGGAAGGTGACGTTGTCGACGCCCGGGCGCTGCGCCAGGTATTTTTCCACTTTCTCGATCACCGCCTCGGTCCGGCCATAGGACGAATCCGACGGCGTCTGCACGTCGGTGGTGACGAAGCCCTGGTCGTCGACCGGCAGGAAGCCGCCGGGCAGATTGACGAAGGCCCAGGACAGGCCGGCGAGCAGTGCGACATAGACCAGCATCAAGCGGCCGGTGCGCTTCAGCGAGAAGCCGACGGTGCGGGAATAACCCTCCTTGCTGCCGTCGAGCATGCGGTTGAACCAGCCGAACACGCCTTTTTTCGCATGGCCATGACCGGCGGCAACGGGCTTGAGCAAGGTCGCGCACAGCGCCGGCGTCAGCGACAGCGCCAGGAAGGCGGAGAAGCCGATCGCCGCAACCATGGTCACCGAGAACTGGCGGTAGATGATGCCGACCGAGCCCGGGAAGAACGCCATCGGCACGAACACGGCCATCAAGACCAGCGTGATGCCGATGATGGCGCCGGTGATCTGCGACATCGCTTTCCGCGTCGCTTCCTTCGGCGGAAGCCCCTCCTCGGCCATGATGCGCTCGACGTTCTCGACCACGACGATGGCATCGTCGACGAGGATGCCGACCGCGAGCACCATGCCGAACATCGAGAGCATATTGATGGAGTAGCCGGCGAGCAGCAGCGTGGTACAGGCGCCCAGCAGCGCCACCGGCACCACGATGGTCGGAATGATGGTGTAGCGGATGTTCTGCAGGAACACGAACATCACCACGAACACCAGCACGATGGCTTCGACCAGCGTCGTCAGCACCTTCTTGATCGAGGCCTCGACCACGGGCGTGATGTTGTACGGAATCTCGTAGCCGATATTGGCCGGGAAGAAGCGAGACAGCTCCTTCATCTTCTCTTCGACGGCGCTCGCGGTCGCCAGCGCATTGCCGGTCGGCGACATCAGAACGGAAAGACCGGCGGTCGGCTTGCCGTCGAGACGGGTGTTGAACTGGTAACTCAGGCCGCCGACCTCGATGCGCGCGACGTCGCGCAGTCGCACGGTCGAACCGTCGGCGTTGGCGCGCAGGATGATGGTGCCGAATTCATCCGGGGACGAAAGCTGACCCTTGACCAGCACCAGCGCGGAGGTGCGCTGGGTCGCGGTCGACGGCTCGGCGCCGATGCTGCCGGAAGCGACCTGCGCGTTCTGCGCGGCAATGGCCTTGTTGACGTCGTCGGCGGTCAGGCCATAGCCGACCAGCTTCGCCGGATCGACCCAGACGCGCAAGCTGCGCTCGGTCGAATACAGCGTGGCGCGGCCGACGCCGGGGATGCGGCGGATCTCGCCGAGCACGTTACGGATCATGAAGTCGCCGAGGCCGACCTCGTCCAGGCTGCCGTCGGTCGAGTTCAGCGTGATGATCTGGAGCACCGCGCTGGAGGCTTCCTCGATCAGAATGCCCTGCTGGATCACCGCGCGCGGCAGCCGCGCCTCGACGCGCTTGATGCGGTTCTGCACCTCGACCGAGGCGGCGCTGGTATCGGTGCCCGGCACGAAATTGGCGATGATCTCGACCTGGCCGAGCGAGTCGCTGGTCGATTCGAAATTGAGGATGCCGGAGGCGCCGTTGAGCTCCTCCTCGATCAGCCGCGTGACGCTGTTGTAGAGGTTTTCGGGCGAGGCGCCGGGATAGCTGGTCGAGATCGAGATCGAAGGCGGCGCGATGATCGGGTACTGCGCGATCGGCAACAGCGGAATCGAAATTGCGCCGACCAGACAGATGAACAGCGCGACCACCCAGGCGAAGATCGGCCTGTCGATGAAGAAGCTCGCCATGGCCTGTTACCGCGTGAGCTTCTGAGCGTGCCGGTTGTCGGCGGTCGCATCCGCCTCCGACCAGGATTGCGGCTTGACCCTGTCGCCGGCGGCGAACTTCTGGAACCCTTCGACCACGACCTTGTCGCCGGCCTTCAGGCCGTCGGTGACGAACCAGAGTCCGTCCTGCACCGAACCGGTGCGCACCGGCTGCACCGCGATGTGGTTGTCGTCCTTGACGACGAACACCTCGCTGCCGCCGCCGCCATTGCGCTGGATCGCCTGCTGCGGCACCGCGATCGCGTCGCTATCGAGACCCTGGTCGATGCGGACGCGGACATACATGCCCGGCAAGAGCTCGCGCTTGGGATTGGGAAATTCACCGCGCAGAGTCACCTGGCCGGTATGGGCATCGACCTTGGCATCCGAAAACAGCAGCTTGCCGTCGAGCGAATAGATGGTGTTGTCGTCGAGCACCAGGCGCACCTTGGCGGCATCGGCCGCGATGCGCTCGAGGTCGCCGCTCTCGAAGGCGCGGCGGAGCTGGTTGAGCTCGTTCACCGACTGGGTGAAGTCCGCATAGATCGGGTCGAGCTGCTGAATGGTGGCCAAATTGGTCTCGTTCTGCACCGCGAGCGCGCCCTCGCTGACCAGGGCAGCACCGACGACGCCGTCGATCGGCGCGCGCACGGTGGCGTAGTCGAGATTGAGCTTGGCGCGCGCGAGATCGGCCTTGCGGCCCTCGACCTCGGCATGGGCCTGGCGCTCGGCCGCGATCGCCTTCTCGTTCTCGGCTTCGGGCGCGGCGCGCTGGTTGGTGAGCGTGGCGATGCGGCGCGCCTGCTGCTGGGTCTGCATCAACGCGGCCTCGGCCTTGGCGACCGCGGCGTCGTTGGCCATCACCTCGACCTCGAACGGACGCGGATCGATGCGGTACAGTGGATCGCCCGCCTTCACCTCGCTGCCCTGTCGGAACAGGCGCTCGACCACGATGCCGGAGACGCGCGGCCGCACGTCGGAGACGCGCGTCGGCGCAATGCGGCCCGGCAGTTCGCGCACCACGGCACGCGGCTGCGGCTTGACGATGACGATGCTGACGTCAGGGTCGTTGGGTTGGGCGGCTGAGACGGCGGAACTGGATTCGTCGCAGCCTGCCAACAGCGGCGTACAGGCCGCGAGCATCATTGCAACGCATGCCGATCGCGCGCGAAGTCCTGACATGAAGTGGGGTGCCCCGATATTGTTGAAACTGATCACGCTCCGCGGGGCCCGTTCTGGGCGATTTCCGCGCGGCCGATGCCGTCAAAATAGAGGGGACTTGCTGCGACGCAACGCGTGCGGCGGGCGGCCCAATGTCACACGGCCTATGGTGCTGAGTTCAGGGCGCTTTCTCGGTGTCACCGGATTGTGAATCGGGTTCCATCACGACGTGCTGCGACAGAAGACCGCAACGACCGGTGTTCCCGCAGGCCGCAGGCGGCATGAATCACCAGGTGAGACGGAAGCCTCCGGTACCCTTGTAATTGCGGTTGTCCGCGCTGTTGTTGAGGCTCGCATTGTAGGAGACTTCGCCGAAGACGGCGTAGCGCCCGTTGGCCCAGCTATAGGTGCCGCCACCGCCGATGCTGCCCCACAGCCGGTCTTGCGCATTGGCAAAACCGGTGCCGGCGACATCGACGTTGGTGCCGTTGAGAAACTCGTAACGCAGATTGGCAATGCCGTAGACGTCGGAGCGCACGATGCCCGTGCCGTCGTTCCAGGTCCTCTGATGGTTGAGTGCAAGTCCGGCGCGGCCGAGCAGGCTGTCGCCATCGCGCAACGCGACCGGCGCGCCGAACCGATCCGCAAAGCCGTCGAAAGCGACCTTCGCATAGGAAAGCTGCGCCTGCGGCGTCAGCAGCCAGCCATTGCCCAGACCGATCCGCTTGCCGGTCTCGGCACTGAAGGCATAACCGAGCCCTTCATTGCCGTGGATCAGGCTGCCGGCCAGCTCGGACGACAGATCGCTGCGGTAGAACATCGACTGCGCCTGACCGTCGACATAGAAGCCGTTGTCGCCATACCAGGTCAGCGTGCTGCCGACGCCCGTTCCCTCGACCCGGATACGCCCATTGCCGAAGAACGACGCGACATTGGCGGTCGTCAGGCCGTATTGCGCAGTGAGGCCGACGAACAACCGGCCCCCCTCGTTCTCCAGCACGAGGCCATCGAGCCCCGTCTGCACTTTCAGATGGTCTGCCTTGTAGGTCGAGCCCGTGGTGTTGGAGGGCTGCAGGTCGGAATGCCCGCCTTCGATGCGGCCCCAGAACGCCGTCGGCGCCGGCGAAGCCGCGCCTGGCACCGTCGTCGCGCCACCGGCGCGCGCCATCGCATCGCTGCCGCCCCAATAGCGGTTGCCGACGCGCTGCTGCAGCGTCGGCAAATCGTTCATGCCGAGCAGCACCTGCGCATAGTTTTCGTACAGCGGAACGCCCGGCTGGTAGAGCGGACCCAGGGGTGTCGCGGGCGGCGGGTTGATCAGGCTCGAGCGCAGATACCAATCGCCGTCGCCGGGACTGGCAATGCCGTTCTTCTGCAACGTATAGGCATAGGCGCCGCCGACCACCGCCTGCTCGCCGTGAAAGACATAGCTGCCCAGAAGCGAAAAGCTGCCGTTGGAGGCGCCTGCTACGTCGATCACCTTGATGCCCTCGACGGTCGGCGCGCCGGTGCCGCCGACATTGGTGACGCGTAGCGAGGAGGTGCCCGACGTGCTGCCCTGCACCCGCAGCAGGTCGGTCGGCGAACTGTCGCCGCCGAGCTGGGTGTTGAGCTGCAGGGTGCCGCCATTGCCGACATAATTGCCGGCCACGGTCAGCGTGGTCCCCGGTGCCCCGCCGAGTGTCACGATGCCGGCATTGCCAAGCGAGGCGAGCGTTTGATTGAAGCCGGCGAGGTCGAGCGTGCCGCCGGAGGCTACCGTGAAGGCCGAGGCCGCGCTGAAGGTATTCGCCGCTCTGGCGCGGAGGGTGCCGCCGTCCACGTTGGTCGCACCGTTGTAGGTATTGGCACCCGCCAGCGTCTGGGTGCCGCCGGTGAGCGTCAGGCCGCCGGTGCCACCGATCGCGCCGGCGAACAGATCGTTCGCGTTGGTGATCGTGAGATTCTTCGCACCCAGCGCGACGACGCCGGTTCCTGCAAGGCTTTGAATGCTCGTGCCGGCGGCAGTGATGCCCGAGATACTGAAGGTTCCGTTTGCGACGACCCGGCTTGACGCGGCAACCGAGCCAATGCTGGCGAGGGCAAGCGTGCCGGCCTGGATCACCGTCGCACCGGCATAGGTATTGGATGCGCGGAGATTGAAGGTACCCGTGCCGGTCTTCGTCAATCCGCCGACGCCGGAAAACCCGCTGTTCCCGCTCACGGTGAAAGTCTGGGTGTCGACGGTCAGGCCGCCCGCGGCGATATTGAGATTTCCCGCCGAAAATCCGGCGATGAAGCCGACGCTGTTTATCCGGGCGCGCAGAATGGCGTTATCGAAATTGACTTGACCGGTTCCCCCTGCCCCGGGGCGCGCCAGGAGGTTCGTCTCGAGCGTGCCGCCACCATTGATATTGAGCGTGCCCGTGCCGGCTGCGAAGCTTGCGAGATAAACCCCTAATTGGGCGACGACTCTGGCGCCGTTCTGGATGTTGAGTGTGCCATTGCCACTAGCGCCGATTTCGATCTGATCGCCGGATGTAATCCATTGCGAACCGGCGCCGCTGACGGTCACGGTGCCATTGTTTCCGCCTGCGACGCCAATCGCAATCGACGCGCCGCTGCTCGTCAGCGTGCTGCCGTTCTGGATCGTCAGATTGCTGGAAGATCCGCCAAGGAAGAGGCTTCCGGTCGCTCCAACTGCCGCGCCAGCGGCGCCGAGCACGGTCGGGTTTGGCGAGGCCGTATTGATGTTGACGACATTGCCCGCGATTGGGACCACGCCACCCGACCAGTTGCTCCCGACCGTCCAGTCGTTGCTGGTCGCTCCGGTCCAGCTTTGGGCCGAAGCAGACCGTGGGGACAGGGCTATCAGCGCCGTCGCTGAGACACTTGCCAGCAGCAGGCGAATCAAGCGCGTCCGGGTGTTGCTGGATGGAGATCGCTGCGTCCGCTTCGGACTCCTCTGCAGCGAATCATCGTGTCGCCGTCGGATCGAAGCAGCCCCGATGCATTCGCGCATACGTCATTCCAATTGCGTCCGCATCGTCGGGGATGCGGATTTCGGTCGCCCACCAAGGACAACCACGACGATAGGCGAGCGGAAATGATCGGACAACAATTGCAACGTGTTCCTGCAAGAAAAACGCGCGGCGTGTGCCGTTTGCGCAACGAAAGACGCTTAATAAATTCTTTCGCGAGACCGCGCTCTACCGCGCCGCCTTCATCCTGTAGTGGCTGACGCCCCACTCGGTTCCATCGGCGTAGCCGAACAGGCCCGAGGTCGCGAGAAACAACCAGCGCCAGCGTCGCATCCGCAGGCCGGTCTCCTCGCCATGGATGTTGCGCAAGGCCGCCTCGATGGCATCGCGATGCGCGTCGAAATTGGCGAGCCAGTCGTTGGCGGTGCGCTGATAATGCGTGCCGCTCCAGCACCATTCCTTCTCGACCGTGAAGATATCGTCGAATTGCCTGATGAGGTGATGGCTCGGCATCAGCCCGCCCGTGAAGACGTGCTGCGCGATCCAGTCGTCGCGATCGGCCCCGTCGAACAGGTGGGAGCCGGAGCGATGGGCGACGATTTGCATGAAGAACCGCCCCTCCGGCGCGAGCCACGCGCGAAGGCGCGTCATCAGCTTGCGCCAGTTCATCACGTGCTCGAACATCTCGACCGAGACGATGCGGTCGAATTGCCCGTCGGGTGCGAACACGTTCATGTCCGCGGTGACCACCCGCAGGTTGAGGAGACCGCGCTGCCGCGCCTCTTCCTCGATATGGGCGCGCTGCGCCTGCGAGCTCGACACCGCCGTCACCTTCGCGTGCGGAAACTGCCGCGCCATCCACAGCGACAGCGAGCCCCAGCCGCAGCCGAGCTCGAGGATGGTCTGGCCGTCGGCGAGGGCGGCATGCTCGGCGGTCTGGCGCAGCGCCTCCTCCTCGGCCTCCCGCAAGGTGGTCGCACCGGTCTTGTAGAAGCAGCACGAGTATTTGCGGTTGGGACCGAGCACCTTGGCAAAGAACGAAGCGGGCGCCTCGTCATGCCCGGCATCCGCGTCCTCGGCGATCGGCCGCAGCATCAGCCGCCCGGCGAAGGCGGCATCGTCCGCCTCGCCCAGCGCGGACAGGCGCGTCACCGTGCGCGAGCACAGGCGCTGGATCGCCGCGCGGATCACGACATCAGGCAGCGGCACCCGCTCGGCAGTCCCGATGATCGCGGACACGACGCTCATGCGACGACTCCGTCTTGGGCGGCAGGTATTGGGCGCCAGGGGGAAAAGTGCGACTTGAACCTGTGGAATGCCGACGATTTGCAAACTACGTCCCTACCAAAGCCCGGTTTCAGCTTTGGGTTCCGCAGCTCTCCCCGAAATCGGCGCATCCGGCGCTTTTTTTGGGCTGGCGCTGTGCCATAGTGCGCCCCGCAAGCAAGTTAACGGATGATACCGGCCATGCCGTCAGGCGCCTCGCCCCGCTCCCCCATCGACATCGAATACACAAAGCTTTCCTCGCCCAGCGTCTTCCTGGTGCGGATGCTGGTCTTCCTGGTGCTCTGCGCCCTGGTTGGGGTGGTGCTCTACAAGCAGATCATCCAGGCCTTCTTCGCCAATCCCGGGCTCAATGCCCTGATCGGCGGCGTGCTGTTCATCGGCATCATCCTGGCCTTCCGCCAGGTGATCCGGCTCTACCCCGAAGTCTCCTGGGTCAACAATTTCCGCATCGCCGATCCCGGCCTTGCGCCCGCCCGCCACCCCAAGCTGCTGGCTCCGATGGCGATGATCCTCGGCGGCGAGCGCACCGGGCGGATGTCGATCACCCAGACCACCATGCGGCACCTGCTCGATTCGATCGCAACCCGCCTCGACGAGGCCCGCGACATCTCCCGCTACATGACCGGGCTTCTGGTCTTCCTCGGCCTGCTCGGCACCTTCTGGGGCCTGATCGAGACGGTCGGCTCGGTCGGCAAGGTGATCGACGGGCTCAAGGTCGGGGGTGATTCCGGCGCCCTGTTCGACACGCTGAAGGAGGGCCTCGCCGCCCCGCTCGGCGGCATGGGCATCTCGTTCTCGAGCTCGCTGTTCGGCCTCGCCGGCTCGCTGGTCCTCGGCTTTCTCGACCTGCAATCGAGCCAGGCGCAGAACCGTTTCTACACCGACCTCGAAGACTGGCTTGCCACCACCGTGCGCGAATATGGCAGCGGCGAGGTGGCGGTCGCAGCCGGGGGCGGTGGCGGCGGCATTGCCAGCGGCGAGCTTCAGGCCGTCGTCGAGCGCTTGCGCTCGGTGCTCGAGGAGGGCAGCGGCAGCCGCGGCACCACCGCGGCGATGGCGAGCCTCGCCGAAGCCATCCAGGCGCTGGTCTCGCATATGCGGACCGAGCAGCAGATGATCCGCGAATGGGCCGACGGCCAGGGCGAGCAGAACCGCGAGATCCGGCGCCTGCTGGAGCGCCTCGCGCGTCAGCCCGAGAAGGGTTAGCGACATGGCTCTGGCGCGCGGCCGCCGCGGCGACACCTCCTTCAACTACTGGCCCGGCTTCGTCGACGCGCTGTCGACGCTGGTGCTGTCGATCGTGTTCCTGCTGTCGGTCTTCCTGGTCGTGCAGTTCTTCCTGTCGCAGGAGGTCACCGGCAAGGACAAGGCGCTGGAACAGCTCAACGCCAAGATCGCGCAGCTCAACGAGCTGCTGTCGCTAGAGAAGCTCGGCAAGCTCACGCTCGACGATCAGGTCTCGTCACTGAAAGCCGGCCTCGCCTCGGCCGAGAGCGAGCGCGACCGCATCAAGGGTCTCTATGACGGGCTGGCCGCCGCCGGCAACGACGCGCAAGGCAAGTCCTCCGAGCTCGGCAAGGCGCTGGACTCCGAGAAGGCGGTTTCGGGGCGGGCGCTGGCCCAGATCGAGGTGCTGAACCAGCAGATCAGCGCGCTGCGGCGGCAATTGGCGGCGCTGGAAGAAGCGCTCGACGTCTCCGAGAAGCGCGACAAGGAATCGCAAAACCGAATTGCCGATCTGGGGTCTCGCCTGAATGTCGCCCTGGCGCAGCGGGTGCAGGAATTGTCGCGCTACCGCTCGGAATTCTTCGGCCGCCTGCGCGCCATCCTCGGCAACCGCCCCGACATCCGCATCGTCGGCGACCGCTTCGTGTTCCAGTCCGAAGTGTTCTTCGACACCGGACAGGCGGTGCTGTTGCCTGAAGGCCGCGCCGAGCTCGACACCTTGGCTGCCGCGCTGATCGAGCTCGACAAGAAGATCCCGAACGAGATCCCCTGGGTGCTGCGCGTCGACGGCCACACCGACGTACGCCCGGTCAACGGGCCGAACTTCAAGTCGAACTGGGACCTCTCGGCCGCCCGCTCCATCTCGGTGGTGCAGTATCTGATCTCGCTCGGCGTGCCCGCCCAGCGCCTCGTCGCCGCCGGCTTCGGCGAATTCCAGCCGCTCGACACCGCCAACACCGAGGAAGCCTACAAGCGCAACCGCCGCATCGAGCTGAAGCTGACGGAGCGGTAGTGAGCGCCCTCCACCTCCGCCCTTACCGTCCCGAGGACGAGGCCGCCTCGATCGACCTGTGGCATCGCACCTGGCAGCAGGCCTATCCGCAGATCAACTTCGCCGCCCGCCTGGACTGGTGGCGCGAGCGCTGGCGCAAGGATCTGGTGCCGAAAGCCTCGATCGTGGTCGCGGAGCAGGACGGCGCGCTCACCGGCTTCGTCACCATCGACGGCGACGGCTATCTCGACCAGCTCGTGGTCGATCCCGCGCATTGGGGCTCGGACGCGGCGCGGCTGCTGGTGGATGAGGCCAAGCGCCTGTCACCGACGGGCGTGACGCTGCTCGTCAACAAGGACAACAGCCGCGCCATCCGCTTCTACGAGCGCAACGGCTTTGCCCATGCCGGCGACGAGGTGAACCCGACCTCGGGCCGGCCGGTGCTGAAGATGATGTGGCGGGCCTGATTCCGACGGACGTGACGCCCGTCACGTCGGGATCCCAAGACGTCACCTATTCGTTGTGTCCAGAAGTTGCGCCGGCAAGCGGATGGAGATGACCGATGAAACTGAGCGATCTGGCCAAGGGGTCTTCGGTCCTGCTGGGTGTCATCGTCGCCGGATACGTCTCGACGAGCTATGTCGACCAGCGCTTCGCCACGCCGGTCAGGACGACGAGTGCTCCGACGAACGGCCTTGAGCCATCGGCCTGCGTCGATGAGGACGGGAGCTGGAAGAACTGGCCGTGGCCGAACGTGCCGGCGCTCTCGCCGAAGTGCAGATGATCGGCGCTATTCGTCAACTCGCCGCGATGCGCTCTCGGGAGCGCGAATGGTCTCTCAGGCGCCGACACCTTTGGACAAGCCTTGGGCCGGCGATGCTTGGTAGTGCGCCACATCTGAGGAAACTACAAAGCTCCGTCCACTCGGCTCAGGGGTGCGGACTGCCCTATCCGAAATTCCGGAAGCCTATGATGAGCAATCCGAAACTCATCACAGCGATCACACCCGTGCCTGCGACAACAAGAAGGGCCGTCTTCCACCCCGCAAGGCCGCGCTTTTGCTGTCGAATAGCGAACAAGATGAGGAGGATGAAGAGTACCGGACCGATCAGAACAATCATTCACGTGATCCAATCACAAGGTCGTTTCAGTTTACCGCCGTGTGAAGCTGGTGTCCGCTAAGGGTCATGAGCGCCGTTTGTCGGTAGAGCGGCCAGTTCCCGTCTACCCTGAGCGCGAACGTTGTGATCGACCGTTCGGGGGCCACCGAGGGCCAAGTGATTTCACATTGATCCCAGCTCCTTAATCAGCTTGGGAAGCATTCTGCCCGGTATTGAGCCGGACGGAGCGAAGCCGGAGTCCTTCGCCCCCATGTGTCGATAGAAAGGCGCGGCATCTGGGTCCGCCTCGATCGCCATTCGGTGAGCACCCATCGCTGTTGCTTCGCGGGCAGCCCAATGAAACAGCTTCATTCCCAAGCCACTGCGAAGCATCGTCGGCTCGACAAACAACTTCAACAAATCAGCCCGGCTTCCAGTGACCCTGACTTGGGCGACGCCGACGATCTTGCCGTTCTCTTCCGCCACCGCAATTGAACTGGATTGGAGTTCGCATGCTTCGATGGTGAGTTCGCCCCGACAGGCCTCCATGAAGTCGTTGCCGTAGCCCCATACAGCTTTCGACCTAAGGCACAAGGCCGAGAGCGTAGGTAGCTCTTCAACTGTCGGCGGTCTGAGAACACAAGGCACGAGGCTTGGCTCCTTGCATCGTCTTCGGATACCACATCGCCGCCTCCGATGTCTCATACGGGCCAGCAGCGGGCCTCGATGAGGCGGGCAACCCGTCCCCTTCGAGTCCGACAAGGACTGCTATCGGACTCTAGGTAGATGCGTTACCCGCCGTCGCGGGCGATGACACTGTGATTGGGGCGGCAGCCTGAACGCCTCCGCCTCACGCCCCCTCGAACTGCAACCTCGCCAGCCTGGCATAGAGCCCGTTCGCGGCGACGAGCTCCGCATGCGTGCCCTGCTCGACGATCCGGCCCTGGTCCATCACCAGGATGCGGTCGCAGGACAAGACGGTAGCGAGGCGGTGCGCGATGACGAGCGTGGTGCGGTGGCGCATCAGCTCTTCCAGCGCGGTCTGCACCAGCGTCTCGCTTTCGGCATCGAGCGCGGAGGTGGCTTCGTCCAGCAGCAGCAGCGGCGCATCGCGCAGGATGGCGCGGGCGATCGCGATGCGCTGGCGCTGGCCGCCGGACAGCGTCACGCCGCGCTCGCCGAGCGGGGTGTCAAAACCTTCGGGCAGGCGGCGGATGAACTCGGCGGCATGCGCAAGCTCGGCGGCGCGCTCGACCTCGGCGTCGGTCGCATCGGGCCGGCCGAAGCGGATGTTGTCGCGGGCGCTTGCAGCGAACACGTTCGATTCCTGCGGCACCAGCGCGATGCGGGAGCGGAAGTCGCGCGGATCGGCGGATTTGACCGGCACGCCGTCGAGCGAGATCGCGCCGCCGCGCGGATCGTAGAAGCGCAAGAGGAGATGAAAGATCGTGCTCTTGCCGGCGCCGGACGGACCGACGATCGCAACCTTCTCGCCGGGACGCACGGTGAACGACACGGCGTCGAGCACTTTGACATCGCGCCGCGCCGGATAGGCGAAGCTGACCTGGTCGAAGCCGACTTCACCGCGCGCCGGCACCGGGAGCGCGCGCGGAGACGCGGGCGCCCTGATCTCAGGCTGCACATGCAGGATCTCGAACAGACGCTCGGCAGCGCCGGACGCCGCCGAAATCTCGCCCCAGACCTCGCTGAGCTGGCCGAGGCCAGCCGCGGCGAAGGCCGCGTAGAGCACGAACTGGCCGAGCCGGCCCGGCGAGATGGTGCCGGTCAGCACGTCGTGCGAGCCGATCCAGAGGATCGCGACCACGCTTGCGAACACGATGAAGATGATGATGGCGGTGAGCACGGCACGCGCCTGCGTGGACGTGCGCGCGGCTTCATAGGCCTGCTCGACCTCGCCGACAAAGCGCTTCTCGGCGAGCCCTTCGCTGGTATAGGCCTGCACGGTGCGGATCGCACCGACCAGCTCGCCGGCATAGGCCGAGGCCTCGGCCAGCGTGTCCTGCGCATTGCGCGACAGACGCCGCACCCAGCGCCCGAAGGCGACCAGCGGCAGCACGATCAGGGGAATGGCCAGCAACACGAAGCCGGAAAGGCGCGGGCTGGTGATCACCATCATCGCCGCAGCACCGAAGAACATCATCAGGTTGCGCAGCGCGATCGAGACGGAGGCGCCGACGGAAGATTTGATCTGGGTGGTGTCGGCGGTCAGGCGCGACACCAGTTCGCCGCTGCGCGCGGAATCGAAGAAGGCCGGCGAGAGCGACAGCAGATGGGCGAAGACGTCGCGCCTGAGATCGGCAACGATGCGCTCGCCGATCGTCATCACGAGGTAGTAGCGCGCGGCGCTCGCGAGCGCGAGCACGGCGACGACCGCGATCATCACCGAGAAGTAGCTGTTGATCAGCTCGATGCCCTCGGCCGTCAGGCCGAAATCGATCATCCTGCGCACCGCGACCGGCACCAGCAGAGTGGTCAGCGCCGCGATCGTCAGCGCCACGAAGGCCAGCGCCGCCCGGCCGCGATAGCGCGCCACATAGGGCGCAAGCGCCAGCAGCGGCCGCAGCTTCGCACGGCTCTTCGCCGGCGCCTCGATCAGTTCGGCTTCGATCGACGGGGCTTCCGCGGGCCCGGTTTCAAGCCGTTCTACTGCGCTCATGGGATCCGACCAAAAGAGAGGACTGCGTCCCAAATAGGCCGGGCGAGCGGGAGTGGCAAATCCGGGATGTCCCTTAGGTGACAGCCCGGCCCTCAAAGGCCTCCCAAGGCCTTGCCAAGACCTTGCCCAAGACCCTGCAATGGCTTGTTTTACAGGGCCTCGTGGGGTATAGAGCCGGCCAAATCCGTCATTCGATAGCCACTCAAGTGAGGCGCCGGGGCGCCGAGGAATTGCCATGAAAGCCGAAATTCACCCGAATTATCATACGATTAAGGTCGTGATGACCGACGGAACCGAGTACCTGACCCGCTCCACCTGGGGCAAGGAAGGCGACACGCTGAACCTCGACATCGACCCCAAGTCGCACCCGGCCTGGACCGGCGGCAACGCGCAGCTGATGGATCGCGGCGGCCGCGTCTCGCGCTTCCAGAAGAAGTTTTCGGGCTTTCTCAAAAAGGATTGATCCGGCCCTCGAGGCTGGAGACGAAAAACGCCCCCGGAAAGCCGGGGGCGTTTTTTGTTTTGGGGGGGGGGTGCCGTCGCATCGCTACCAGACCCGTCATCCTGAGGCGCGATGCAAAGCATCGTGCCGGGAGCCTCGAAGGATGGACGGCCGAGATGCAGCCGGGCCGTCGCCCTTCGAGGCTCGCCGAAGAGGCGAGCACCTCAGGGTGACGGTTCAACATCAAATGCGCGGATAGAAAATTACCGCTCGAACGCCGCCTTCAGCGCGTTGAGATGCGGCACCAGCGGGTTGCCGATCGAGGGATGATCGACCGGCGGGGTGTGGATGGTGGTGTCCAGACGGCGCACTCGGGTCTGCAGGCTCATCGAGCGATGGATCAGGTCCTGGAGCTGCGACGGCAGCTTCTCGATGGTGTCGGTGGAGCCGGGATCGGCGGCGGAGAGCTTGACCTTGGTTTTTTCGCGGTTGGCCTGGCCCAGCGTCATCTCGCCTTCCTTCACGGCGCGGTGCAGCAGCAGCCACGAGGCGAGCTGCATCAGGCGGGTGGTCAGACGCATGCTCTCGGTCGCATAGGTGAGGCTGACGGCGCGATCGAGCGCCTTGGCCTCGGTGCGGCCGGCGCCATCGAGATAGGCGGCGGTCTCTTCGACCAGGTCCATGCCCTCACGGAACAGGACGCCGAACGCCGCAGAATTGGTGAACCGCTCGCTGAGTTGAACGAGAGCGCCTTCGGCTTGCAAACGTTCCATGGTTAACGCCCCTTACGCAACTGTCTGACTGTCCGGCTTGGCGCCGGCTTATGATGAACAAATCATTGCGCGGGCCGGACGCCGAGTCCAGCGACAAGCGCGGATATGGTTTCCACGGGTCTTCCCTCGGAATTCAACCGGAGCTAAGCGCGCGCGGCGCGCATTAGGTTGTTGTTTGAGCATGATCTTATCGGAAAACCGCTTCGCACTTTTCCGGATCATGCTGCCCCCAAAAGCAAAAAAAGAGCCGCCGGAAAACCGGCGGCTTTGAAAGTTGATAACAGGGAGGCGTCAAACAGAGTGGACAGGAGCCACTCGGTGTCCAAACGAGGACAGTTCCCAGTCATAAACTCGAAAGCTTAATGTGGAGTAAACGAGCGATTATTTTGAGGGTTCGTTAGCCATGTCGGTCAGTGGCCGAGTGGGCGCTCGTTCCCCGGACGCAGCGCAGCGCATAGCGGTGCGCTGCGGAGCCGGGGCCCAGTTCTTTGGTCGAGGAGTTTGAAGAGGCATGGATCCCGGCTCTGCGGAGCAGCGCTACGCGCTGCACCGCGTCCGGGACACGAGAGTCGTGAGCCTCCTATTTCTTGAAAAAACGATCCGCCGCATCGCGCGAGGCGCGCTTCTTGGCGGCGGCTTCTTCCAACCTTGCGATCTCGTCCTTGAGCAGGGTCATGCGCTCGGTCAGTTCCTCCACAGACAACAGTGAGAGATCCTGTCCGATTTCATGGCTGATCTTCTTGCGCGGGCGGTCGTCGTCTTCCGTCGGCATCGTGGTTCCTCCTGCGTTCGCCCCACAAGCGGCCGAGGCGGTTGCCAGCCCGCACCGCGCTGGCTAAGCAATGGCCTCGTTCCACCCCGCACCTTTGCTCAAGGACACATCATGGACAAGCTGCCCGCGCAAATGACCGTGGTCGCCATCTCCAAACCCGGCGGACCGGAGGTGCTGGTGCCGGAACAGCGAGCGCTGCCGCAGCCCGGTCCCGACGAGATCCTGGTCAAGGTGCAGGCCGCCGGCGTCAACCGGCCCGACGTGGCGCAGCGCTCCGGCGCCTATCCGCCGCCGCCCGGCGCCAGCGACCTGCCCGGTCTCGAGATCGCGGGCGAAGTGGTGGCCGTCGGCAGCAACGCCAAGAAGCACAAGATCGGCGACAAGGTGATGTCGCTCGTCGCCGGTGGCGGCTATGCGCAGTACTGCATCGCCCAGGACGCCCAGGCCATGAGCGTGCCGCCGGCGCTGTCGATCAAGGAAGCCGGTGCGCTGCCGGAAACGCTGATGACGGTCTGGCACAATGTGTTCGAGCGCGGCGGCCTGAAGGCCGGCGAGGCGCTGCTGATCCATGGCGGCTCTTCCGGCATCGGCACCATGGCGATCCAGCTCGCGAAAGCGTTCGGCGCCAAGGTGATCGTCACCGTGGGATCGCAGGACAAGATCGATGCCTGCCTCAAGCTCGGCGCGGATCGTGCCATCAACTACAAGGACGAGGACTTCGTCGCCGTGGTCAAGGCGGAGACGAACAATGCCGGCGCCAATCTGATCCTCGACATGGTCGCCGGCGACTATGTCGATCGCAACTATGACGCCGCCGCCGTCGACGGCCGCATCGTGCAGATCGCGACCCTCAACGGGCCCAAGGTCAACGTCAACATCGCCAAGGTGATGGTGAAGCGCCTGACCCATACCGGCTCGACGCTGCGCCCCCGTAGTAATGCGGACAAGGCGGCGATGGTGGCCGCGATCGAGGCGAAAGTGATGCCGCTTTTGCGCGAAGGCCGCGTCAAACCGCTGATGGACAGCACTTTCCCGCTGGAAAAGGCATCCGATGCGCACCGGCGGATGGAAACCTCGGCACATATTGGCAAAATTGTGTTGGAGGTCTAGGCCAACGGCCCGCAGGGCAAGCCGGAAACCCTTTGATTTTCCTTGCTTTCGTGGCATCTATCGCGACGCACCGAACCATCTTGTTCCGTTCGGAAAACGCCCTGCACTGAAGAGTTTGCGTCGAACGCGGAGAACTGACCTTGCGTCTGATCAGGTGCCTCGCGCCCATAGCGCTGGGCCTCATGATTCTCGTCTGCGCGTTCCCGGCGCGCGCGCTGGACGCTGTCAGCGTCCGCGGTGACGCGCCCGCGATCGACCTCACCGGCGTGCTCGAGCATCAGCGCAGCGACGCCGACCGCATCCAGGTCTCCACCGCGCCCGGCACCGACGGCATCGTCCGCCGCATCGAGGTGCGCGCCCGCGAAGGCGGCCAGAACTGGGTGGTGTTCGCGCTCGCCAACAACACCGACGACCAGCTCGACCGCCTGATCGTCGCCCCGCATTACCGCATCGTCTCCTCGGGGCTGCTCTGGCCCGACCTCGGGCTGTCGCGCATCGCGACCATCACGCCCTCGACCGGCGACCGGCCGGAGCGGCAGGAGAGCCCGACCGCCGACGTCTTCCGCGTCACCCTCGATCCCGGCGCCGTCGTCACCTTCGTCGCGGAGCTGCGCACCGACAAGCTGCCGCAGCTCTATCTGTGGGAGCCGGAATCCTACAAGGACAAGGTCAACTCGTTCACGCTGTACCAGGGCATCGTGATCGGCATCTCCGGCCTTTTGGCGCTCGTTCTCACCATTCTGTTCGTGGTCAAGGGCAGCATCATGTTCCCGGCCGCCGCGGCGTTGGCCTGGGCGGTGCTGGTCTATATCGGCGTCGATTTCGGCTTCTGGGGCAAGGTGCTCGACATGTCGAACAACGCCGAGCGCATCTGGCGCGCGGCGGGTGAGGCAATCCTGGCGGCGACGCTGCTGGTGTTCCTGTTCGCCTATCTCAATCTCAGTCGATGGCACGTGCGCTATTCCCACATCACGGTGGGCTGGCTCGCGTTCCTGGGCTCGCTCGTTGCACTGGCCCTGTTCGACCCCGCCGTCGCCTCCGGCATCGCGCGCATATCGCTGGTGCTGATTGCCTTCGCCGGCTTCGCGCTGATCGTCTATCTCTCCACCCACGGCTTCGACCGCGCGGTGCTGCTGATCCCGACCTGGTTCCTCCTGGTGGTCTGGGTGATCGCGGCCGGCATGACGGTCGCGGGCTCCGTCACCAACGACATCGTCGGCCCGGCGCTGCTCGGCGGCCTGGTGCTGATCGTGATGCTGATCGGCTTCACGGTGATGCAACATGCGTTCGCCGGCGGCGGAGCCACCACCGGCGTCGTCTCCGACATCGAGCGGCGGGCGCTGGCGCTGGCCGGTTCCGGCGATTTGATCTGGGACTGGGACGTTTCCGCCGACAAGGTCTTCACGAGCCCCGAGACCGAAGCCCTGCTCGGCCTCAAGCGCGGCACGCTGGAAGGCCCGGCCGCCTCCTGGCTGGAAGTGCTGCACCCGCTCGACCAGGACCGTTTCCGCGCCGCGCTCGACAGCGTGCTCGACCAGCGCCGCGGCCGCCTGGTGCAGGATTTTCGCCTGCGCACCCCGGACGGACACTTCATGTGGTTCGCGCTGAAGGCACGCCCGGTGGTCGGCTCCGACGGCGAGGTTTCCCGCGTGGTCGGCACCCTCACCGACGTCACTGAGCTCCGCAACGCCGAGGAGCGCCTGCTGCACGATTCCGTGCATGACAATCTCACCGGCCTGCCCAACCGCAAGCTGTTCATGGACCGGCTCGGCGCCGTCGCGCATTTCGCCAAGACCATGCCGACGCTGCGGCCGACGCTGATGGTGATCGACCTCGACCGCTTCAAGCAGGTCAACGATTCCGTCGGCATCGCGGTCGGCGATTCCATCCTGCTGACGCTGGCCCGCCGCCTCACCCGTATCCTGAAGCCGCAGGATACGCTGGCGCGGCTCGCCGGCGACCAGTTCGGCCTGATCCTGCTCTCGGAGCAGGACCCCGCCCGCATCACCGCCTTCGCCGAGACCATCCGCAAGACCATCCGCGCGCCGATCGCCTTCAACGAACGCGAGATTTTCCTCACGGCCTCGATCGGCCTCGCCTTGTCCGATCCGCAGGTTCAGCTCACGGACGAGATCATCAAGGACGCCGAGCTTGCGATGTATCACTCCAAGCGCATCGGCGGCGATCGCATCGACGTCTACAAGGCCGCGATGCGCGCGCGAAAAACCGACCGGCTGACGCTCGAGAGCGAACTGCGCCGCGCCATCGAGCGGCAGGAGCTCACGATCCTGTACCAGCCGATCGTGCGGCTCGAAGACCGTTCGGTCGCCGGATTCGAGGCGCTGGTGCGCTGGGATCATCCCAAGCTCGGACGCATGGCGCCGTCGGAATTCATCACCATCGCGGAAGAGACCGGCCTGATCATCGACCTCGGCATGTTCGTGCTCGACCAGACCGCCAAGCAGCTCTCGATCTGGCAGCGCGCAATGCGCTCGCGCGAGCCGATCTTCGCATCCGTCAACGTCTCCTCGCGGCAATTGCTGCGCCACGATCTGATCCACGACATCCGCACCGTGCTGTCGCGCTCCTCGGTCGCGCGCGGCACGCTGAAGCTCGAACTGACGGAATCGCTGGTGATGGAGAACCCGGAGCACGCGGCGCAGATGCTGACGCGGATCCGCGAGCTCGGCACCGGGCTGTCGCTCGACGATTTCGGCACCGGCCATTCGTCGCTGGCCTATCTGCAGCGCTTCCCGTTCGACACCATCAAGATCGACCAGTCGTTCGTGCGCACCACCAACCGCGGCACCCGCCCGGTGATCCTGAAGTCCATCATCGCGATGGCGCACGACCTCGGCATGGACGTGGTCGCCGAAGGCGCCGAGACCGATTCCGACGCGGTCGAGCTCTACCAGATGGGCTGCGAATACGCGCAGGGGTTTGCCTTCGGCGAACCCATGGACGCCGATGCCGCGATGCGGCTGCTCACGGAAGTGCGGCTGGAAGCGGCGAGCTGACGCTTTTTACCCCTCTCCCCTTGTGGGAAAGGGTGGCTCGCCGCAGAGCGGCGAGACGGGTGAGGGGTATGCCTCCGCGCCCGAAACTCTCGCGATTGGATATGCGGAAACATACCCCTCATCGGGCGCTTCGCGCCACCTTCTCCCACAAGGGGAGAAGGGAAGAACCACGCTAGCGCCGCCGGTCGTTCTTCTTCTGCTTCGTGAACCGCACGCTCTGGCCATCCGGCATCCGCATCGCCTTGAAACCGGCGGCGAGGCAGGCTTCGCGCTGCGGCATCTGGATGTCCGGGCTACGCAGGCTGTCCCACCATGAGGCACGATTCGCCGCGCGCGGCAGAGCCGCGCCGATGATCTCTTCGATCTGTTCATAGGTCAGCACGAATTCCGTCTGCTTCTGCCGCATCAGATAATCGCGCAACGCGTCGTAGTCGTTCACCGCTGTCCTCTTCGCTGGTCGAAGGCCCGCTCTGCCCAAAAACGTGAGCCGCGGAAACCAATTTTTAACTCATTACGGCAGCGCCGTCCCGGCTTAAACACTACTCAAGCTTTCGGGCGCATTCAGTCATGTCGGGAGCAACCGATGTTGTCTGGATGGCGCGAAGTCATGGCCCGCCGGCCATGGCGGCTTTCGGCGAAGCTGCTGATCATCTCGTCCGTGGTGACGGTGATCGGCTTTTCCGCCATTTGCGTCAACGTCATGCTGGACATGCGCCGCGGCGAGGAGGCGCTCGCCCGCCAGACGCTGGAAAACCTGGCGACGACCATCGAGTCCGACGTCAGCCGCAACATCGAGATCTACGACCTGGCCCTCAAGGCGGTCGCCAGCAACATGCTGCTGCCGGAAATCGCCACGGTCTCGAAGCCGATCCGTCACCTCATCCTGTTCGACCATGCGACCACGGCGAGGCATTTCGGCGCGATCCAGGTGTTCGACGCCGACGGCCGGCTGACCATCGATGCCTCCACGCTCGATCCCCCGGCGGAGAACCGCGGCGAGGAGGATTACTTCAAGATTCATCGCGACAACCCCGGCGCCGGGCTCTTCATCAGCCGTCCCATGCTGTTCCGCGGCGCCTACGCGATCGTGCTGAGCCGGCGCATCAGCGACACCGACGGCGGCTTCATGGGCGTCGTCGCCGGCTCGATCCGCTTCAGTTATTTCCACGAATTGTTCGAGCGGCTGAACCTCAATGCCGACGACACCATCACCGTGCTCAAGCGCGACCGTACCATCATGATGCGGCGGCCGTTCGACCTCGACGTGATCGGCAAGAATCTCGGAACGCAGCAGAGCTGGAAGGCTGACAATCTCAAGGCCGGCGGGGCCTATTCCGGCCAGGGCCCGGTGGACGCGACGCCGCGCCTCTACGTCCGCAGCACCGGCTCCGGACCGCTATTCGTGGTGGCAGGCAAGCCACTGAGCGCCGTGTTCGAGCTCTGGCAGAGGGAAGCCTACCGCATCGGCGCCGTGGTCCTGGCGCTCAACCTGTTCATGCTGGCATCGACGCTGGTGCTCGCGCGCGAGATCGGCCGGCGCGCCGAGGCCGAGCGCAAGCTCGAGGAGATGGCGACGACGGACGCGCTCACCGGCCTGAAGAACCGCCGCAAATTCGACCAGGTGATCGACGCCGAATGGCGCCGCGCGATGCGCCAGAAGACGCCGATCGCGCTATTGATGATCGATGCCGATCACTTCAAGGCCTACAACGACACGTTCGGCCACCAGGCCGGCGACCAGGTGCTGGTCGGCATCGCTATCTGCATTTCCGATTCGGTGAGCCGCGCCGGCGACTGCGCCGCACGCTATGGCGGCGAGGAATTCGCCGTGCTGCTGCCGGGCACCTCGATCACCGACGCCCTCAAGGTGGCCGAGAAGATCCGAGCCAAGGTGCAGGGCTGGTCCGACGACCAGACGAGCACGACGGTCTCCTGCGGCATCGCGAGCCTCGTTCCGACCACGGGCATGGACTGGCCGCTCCTGGTCGGCGCCGCCGACAAGGCGCTCTACGCCGCCAAAGCCGGCGGCCGCAACCAGTCGGTGGTCGCGAGCTTGCCGAAGCTGTCGCTGGTGGCGTGAGTTGCGACATCCACGGTGTCGTCCCGGCCTAGTGCGCAATTGCGCACGGGGGGCCGGGACCCATTCCGCGTGATCCATCGTTGCGAACGGTAGCAGTACCGAACGACGAGTCTTCGCCAAACCACTCCCTGTGGTTATGGGTCCCGGCCTTCGCCGGGACGACGGGAGACTACTGCCCCAGATACTTCTTCATCTCCGCGATCAGCCCGTCGCGCAGCTCGGGGCGCTTCAGGCCGTAGGCGATGTTGGCGCGGAGGAAGCCCGGCTTGGAGCCGCAATCATGGCGCTCGCCCTCGAACTCGACGCCGTAGAACTTTTGCGATTTGGCGAGGCCGATCATGGCGTCGGTGAGCTGGATCTCGCCGCCGGCGCCGCGCTCCTGGGTCTCCAGGATCTTGAAGATCTCCGGCTGCAGGATGTAGCGGCCGGTGATCGAGAGGTTGGAGGGCGCGGTGCCCTTGGCCGGCTTCTCAATCATGCCGTCGACCTCGAACATCTTGCCGGTGCGTTTTCCGACGCCGCAGATGCCGTATTGATGGGTGAGATGGTCGGGCACCGCCTCGACCGCGATGACGTTGGATTTCTCGCCGAGCTTGCTGGCGGTCTCGATCATCTGCTTCAGGCAGCCGGGCGAATTGAGCACGAGCTCGTCCGGCAGCACGACCGCGAACGGCTCGTTGCCGACGATGTCGCGCGCGCACCAGACCGCATGACCGAGGCCGAGCGGCGCCTGCTGGCGGGTGAAGCTGACGGCGCCGGCCTCCGGCTGGTTCTGCGCCAGAATCTCCTGCTCGGCCTTCTTGCCGCGCTGGCTGAGCGTCGCGTCGAGCTCGAACATCTTGTCGAAGTGATCTTCGATGACATTCTTGTTGCGGCCGGTGACGAAGATGAAATGCTCGATGCCGGCTTCCCGCGCCTCGTCATAGACGTACTGGATCAGCGGCTTGTCGACGATGGTCAGCATTTCCTTCGGCATCGCCTTGGTGGCGGGCAGGACGCGGGTGCCGAGGCCGGCGACGGGGAATACGGCTTTGCGAATTTTCATGGGATCGATCGAATACCTGAGGAAGGGAGCAATGGCATCTTGCTAGCTTGTTTGCAGCCGCTAACAAAGGCGGATGTGGGGCCTCGCCCGCGCGAAGTTAAGAAAAAGGCCGTCACCAAAATTTCACCTTTGTTAAGCTAGTGGCAACCGTAACCGGGCCTCCTGAAGGCGATTTTTCAGGCCGACGGGTGGACATGATGCAATCAATGGCAGGGCTGGCAATGGCAGGGCTGGCGAAACGTGCTGGATTTGTGACCAGCAGAGCGATGATTGCCGCCGCGTTGCTGCTGCCGGCTTGCGCGCAGGCGCAGAACGGCCTGTCGAACCTGTTCGGCGGTATTTTCTCCGGCCCGAATCCGGCGCCCCCGCAGGCGGCGCAAGGTCCCGGCGGCGCTCAAACGGGAGTTCAACCTTGGAGCGGCGAGGACGGCGCCTCCGGCCATCCGCTGATGACGGCCGCCGCGATCCGCGAGGCGGCCTCCAATTTCAACAATTGCGTCGCAGCCATGTGGCCGGATGCCGCACGGCGCAGCATCACGCAGGAAAATTTCCAGCGCTTCACGGCAGGGCTCGCGCCCGATCTGCGCATCATGGACCTCATGGACTCGCAGCCCGAGTTCACCAAGTCGATCTGGGATTATCTCGACATCCTCGTGAACGACAACCGCCTCGCCAAGGGCCGCGAGGTCCTGGCCAAATACAAGGCGCAGTTCGACGCCACCGAAAAAGCCACCGGCGTCGATCGTTATATCATCGCCTCGATCTGGGGCATCGAGTCAAACTACTCGACGCAGATGGGCGACCGCAGCGTGCTGCAATCGACCGCGACGCTCGCCTGCATCGGCCGCCGCCAGGCCTATTTCAGGGACGAATTCCTCTCGGCGCTGGAGATCCTCAACCGCGGCGACCTGCGGCCCGAACAGTTGCGCGGCTCGTGGGCCGGCGCGTTCGGCCCGACCCAGTTCATGCCGACCGCGTTCAAGCGCTTTGCCGTGGACGGCGACGGTGACGGCCGGCGTGACGTCGTCGACAATCCCTCCGACCTGATTGCCTCGACCGCCAACAATCTGAAGAAGGACGGCTGGCAGGCCGGCCAGACCTGGGGCTACGAGGTCGTGGTGCCCCAGGGCTTCAACTACATGCTGGCCGACCGCGCCAAGGCGATGACGATGGCGCAGTGGGAGAAGCTCGGGCTCAAGCGCCCGGCCAACCAGCCGTTCCCGCATCCGGCCGAGAAGGCTTATCTGCTGGCGCCGGCCGGCGCGCAGGGGCCGGGCTTCCTGATGCTGCAGAATTTCCGCGTCATCATGAAGTACAACCCGGCCGAGGCTTATGCGCTGGCGATCGGCCATTTCGCCGATCGCCTCCGCGGCAGCCAGCCCTTCGTGCAGCCCTGGCCGCGGCAGGAACGGGAGCTGTCCCGCACCGAGCGGCTGGAACTCCAGCAGCTGCTGGCCCAGCGCGGCTTCTACAAGGGCACCCCCGACGGCCAGTTCGGCGGCCAGACCCGGGAGGCCCTGCGCAACTTCCAGGCCTCGATCGGGGTCCCCGCGGACGGATTTGCCTCCTCCGACGCGCTGGACCGGCTGCGCGGGCGGTAAAATCGCGCCGAAAGTAACCCTGAACAGGGATTTTGGCAGGCAGCCTTGACGGGGGCGGCTGTTCCCCGTGTATGGGCCAAGGATGATCTCAAGGAACTGAAGAGAATCTGAAAAGAGAATCTGCCCGTTTGGCGCCTGATTCCGTTATTATATCGAGCCTATCCCGACCCCCATGACGCCTGCCCGAGATCGCATGTCGAAGAAGTCCCTGTTCAAGGTGCTGACCGAGACCGGCCCGCTGATCGCGCTGGGGACGGCACTTGCGATTCTGGTCTCGGTTGCGGGACCCGCCTCGGCGCAATTCTTCAACTTCCCCGGCTTCGGCGGCCCACCGCAGCGTTCGGCCCCGCCACCACGAAGCGGCGGTGACCGTGGCGGATGGTTCGGCGGCGACTTCTTCGCGCCGTTCCAGCAGCAACAGCAGCAAGCGCCGCGCCAGGATTTTTCGCGCGCACCGGCGCCGGCCAAGCGTGACACCACGCCTGACAAGAACGTGCTGGTGATCGGCGACGGCATGGCCGACTGGCTCGCCTATGGCTTAGAGGACGCCTACACCGAGCAGCCCGACATGGGCGTGATCCGCAAGCACAAGACCACGTCCGGCCTGATCAAGTATCAGCCAAAGGGTGAGCCCTCGGACTGGGCGGCTGCTGCGAAGGGCATCCTCGAGACCGAGAAGCCCGACGTGATCGTGGTGATGCTTGGCCTCAACGACCGCATCGCGATCCGCGAGGCGGCAGCACCCGATAAATCTGACAAGGCGACGGACAAGGACAAGAAGAACGACAAGGGCGCGCGCGCCAAGCCGCAGGGAAAGCCGGGTGACGCCAAGCCCGGCGACAGCGCCGCGAAGCCGGACGACAAGCCGGCCGATGCCGACCTGCCGCAGGACGATGCCGACAACGCCGACACGCCGCAGGTCGCCGCTCCGGAGAAGACCGCGCGCAACCCGAACGGCCTCTACGAATTCCGCGACGAGCGCTGGGTCGAGCTCTACGGCAAGAAGATCGAGGAGCTGGCCAACGTGCTCAAGAGCAAGGGCGTGCCGGTGCTCTGGGTCGGCCTGCCCGCAATCCGCGGTCCCAAGGGCACCGCGGACATGCTGTTCCTGGATTCGCTCTATCGCGAAGGCGCGGCCAAGGCCGGCATCACCTATGTCGACGTCTGGGACGGCTTTGTCGACGAGGCCGGCCGCTTCCTCCAGAAGGGCCCGGACTTCGAAGGCCAGATCCGCCAGCTCCGCAGTTATGACGGCGTCTATTTCACAAAACCCGGCGCGCGCAAGCTCGCCCACTATGTCGAACGCGAGATCACGCGCCTGCTCGCCGGGCGCTCCGGCCCGATCGCGCTGCCGAGCGAACCGGCGACCCCCGACACCAGTGCCGAACCCGGCAAGCCCGCGCCGCGGCCGCTGGCTGGCCCGATCGTGCCGCTGGTTGCGGCCTCGATCTCGACCGATCAATTGCTGGGTGGGCCGGGCTCACGTCCTGCCGCCGTCGATGCACTCGCTGCGAAGACGATGGTGAAGGGCGAGCCACTGGCTGCACCCGCCGGCCGCGCCGACGATTATGCCTGGCCGCGCCGCGAAGTCGGCCGCGAGCAGGCCAAGGGCGATACGCCGATGGCCGCGACGACGCCCGACGGCAGTGTCGCTCCGGGTTCACCCGGCGCCGCCACAGCGACCGCGCCGCAAAAGCTCGCGCCGAAGAAGCCACCGGTGCAGCAGCAGCCTGCACAGGCAGCGCCGTCGATGCGCGACTTCTTCGGCTTCGGCGCTCCGCAAGCACCGCCGCGTCAATTGGCGCCGGCGCCGGGTCCGCGCAATCCAGCTCAAAACCCCGCGATCCCGCGTCCCCCGGGCAGCGTCGGACGATCGGCGGAAGTGGCCCGGTAATTTACTGAACCGAAATTTACTGAGCTGAGGTCTCGTGTCCCGGACGCGGCGCGATGCGCCGCAGAGCCGGGACCTCGCTCTTAACCCACAAAAAAAAGCCCCGGCTCGGCAATGCGGCGCTTCACGCCGCATTGCGTCCGGGGCACGTTGGACGGAGTTATGACTCCGCCTTAATAACGCCAGCGCGGCGGCGGACGGCGCGACGGCCGTGCCATCAACAGCGCGAGAGCAAAGCCGATGCCGCCGGCGACCAGCAGCGCGCCGAGCGGGTTGTCCTGCACCTTCTGGGCAATCGCCTGCGAACCGTCGCGGAACGTGTCGCCGCTGTTCTCGTAGGCGTCCTTGGCGTATCCGGCCGCTGTCTCGCCAGCGTCACGTACGGCATCCTTGGCCTGGCCGTAGAGATTCTGCACGGTGCCTGCGGCTTCCCGCGCCTTGCCGGAAGCCTGTGTCTGCGCATCGCCTGCGAGATCACCGACAGCGCCTTCCGCGCGTCCGGCGAATTCCTTGGCCGATCCGACAATCCGATCTTTATCCATGATGCTCCTCCTCGGGGGTCAGCCCAAGTAACCGATCAGGAGCGGCGCGGTTCCTCGCGCTAGAGAATAAGCCCGCCGTCGACGACCAGTGTCTGGCCGATGATGTAGGACGACAGCGGCGATGCCAGGAACAGCGCCGCGCCCGCCATGTCAGCCGGCGTGCCCAATCGCCGCAGCGGAATGCGTGAAAGTGCACCTTCGAGCCGCTTGGGATTGTCGGTCGTCACCTTGGTCATCTTGGTGTCGACGAGACCGGGCGCGATGCCGTTGACGCGGATACCGTCCTCGGCCCAGGCCTCGCCCAGCGTCCGTGTCAATCCGACCGCGCCGGTCTTCGACGCGTTGTAAGCAGGATTGCCCATGGTGGAATGATAGGCCGCGGTCGAGGACACCATGATCAGCGATCCCTGCGAGGCCCGCAACATGGAATGAAAGCGCGTGGCGCATGCCATCAGGCTCATCAGGTTGACCTCGACGACCTTGCGAAAGCCGGCCATCTCGAACTCGCCGCGGCGATAGAGCACCGCGCCCTGCGCGAGTACCAGGATATCGAGCCGATCGAACGACGGCTCGAACGCTTCGACCGCCCCGGCATCGCCGACGTCGAGCTGCGCGTAGGAGAGACCGGTGAGATCCGAGCCCTCCTCCTGCGAATATTCCGTTGCGTGAGCCCGCGTGCCGCAGACCGCAACTTGCGCGCCCCTGACGCGAAAGGCTTGCGCAATACCGTTGCCGATGCCGCTGGATCCGCCGACGACCAGCACCTGCTTGCCTGAGAAATCGAGCTCGTTCGTCATCGCGGCCTCCCCGATTGTCTTGCTTGTTTGACCTGTCTGCGGATCGATGCCAGCCTTGTCAATCATAACAAGAACAAGCAGGGCGCGAGGAAACAGCATGTCCGATTTCAAACAGCTCAGCCGGTCCGTGAAGGGCCTGACCGTTCTCGTCACCGGCGCGGCAAGCGGCATGGGGCGCGCGACGGCGCGCGTGTTCGCCACTGACGGCGCGAACGTTGCCGTCACCGATTATGACGGGCAGGGCGCGCTGGCCGTCGCGAAGGAGATCGCGGCAAGCGGCGGAGCCGCGAAAGCCTGGAAGCTCGACGTTGCCGACGGCGATGAGATCAAGCGCGTGGTCGGCGACGTCGCTACGCATTTCGGCGGGCTCGACATCATCGTCAACAATGCCGGCATCTCCGTGCGCGTCGCGATCGACGACGAGGCCTATGAGGACGCCTGGGCCAGGGGCATCGCGGTGATGCTGACGGCGCATCCGCGCATCATCCGCGCCGCACTGCCTCACTTGCGCAAGTCGAAGAGCCCGCGCATCGTCAACATCGCCTCGACCGAGGCACTCGGCGCCACCGCATTGCACAGTCCCTATTCGGCGGCGAAGGGCGGCGTCGCCAGCCTCACCCGTTCGCTCGCGGTGGAGCTCGGCCGCGAAGGCATCACCGTCAACTGCATCTGCCCGGGGCCGATCCGCACGGCCATCACCGACCGCATCTCCGAGGAACACAAAACCATCTACGCCAAGCGCCGCACTGCACTCGGCCGCTACGGCGATCCCGATGAGGTCGCGCACATGACGCTGAGCCTGTGCCTGCCGGCAGCATCCTTCCTCACCGGTGCGGTCATCCCCGTCGACGGCGGCCTGATGGCGCGCAACGCGTGAGAGTTCGCGGCCAAGCGTAGATGGGGTAACGGGCTGCCATGCGCGCCCGGCGTTGACATCGCCTGTTGCGGGAGTAACTTTTTCCTCGACAGGGCGGGACCAACCGCTCGCAGCTCGTGGGAGAAAACGCCATGACGATCGCCATCCGGCAGCTTCAAACGCATTTTGTCGGCGAGGTTTCCGGCCTCGACCTGCGAAAGCCTCTCACCGAGGCCGAGGCGCGCGAGATCGAGGCCGCCATGGACACATATGCGGTGCTGGTCTTCCACGACCAGGACATTACCGACGAACAGCAGATGGCCTTTGCGCTGAATTTCGGCCAGCGCGAGGACGCCCGCGGCGGCACTGTCACGAAGGAAAAGGACTACCGGCTCCAATCGGGCCTGAACGACGTCTCCAATCTCGGCAAGGACGGCAAGCCGCTGGCGAAGGACAGCCGCGCGCACCTGTTCAACCTCGGCAATTGCCTGTGGCATTCCGACAGCTCGTTCCGCCCTATCCCGGCGAAGTTCTCGCTGCTGTCGGCCCGCGTGCTCAACCCGAAGGGCGGCAACACCGAATTCGCCGACATGCGCGCGGCCTATGACGCGCTCGACGACGAGACCAAGGCGGAGATCGAGGACCTCGTCTGCGAGCATTCGCTGATGTATTCGCGGGGATCGCTCGGCTTCACCGAATACACCGACGACGAGAAGCAGATGTTCAAGCCGGTGCTGCAACGGCTCGTGCGCACCCATCCCGTCCATCGCCGCAAGTCGCTCTATCTCTCATCGCATGCCGGCAAGATCGTCAGCATGAGCGTCCCCGAGGGCCGGCTGCTGCTGCGCGATCTCAACGAGCACGCGACGCAAAGCGAGTTCGTCTACGTCCACAAATGGAAGCTGCATGACCTCGTGATGTGGGACAACCGCCAGACCATGCACCGCGTCCGCCGCTACGACCAGTCGCAGCCCCGTGACATGCGCCGCGCGACGGTGGCGGGCACGGAGCCGACAGTGCAGCAGCAGGCGGCGGAGTAGATTTCAGCCAACAGAAGCGGTCATCGCCCGGCTTGACCGGGCGATCCAGTACTCCGAGACGGTTGTGATAGAGCCGATACGCTGCGGCGCACTGGATGCCCTGGTCAAGCCGGGGCATGACAGCCGAGGGCGGCGCAGGACACCGCAGTCCGCCGCGACAGCTGCTACGCCAGCTACGCGTGACCCGCCTCGTTCGAGAGCATGCCGGGATCGATGCCGATCTTGCGCAGCGCGCGTCCGTATTTTTCGTCGACGTCGTCGCCGAAGATCAATTCCGAATCCGCATCGCAATGCAGCCAGCCATTGCTCTGGATTTCGGTCTCGAGCTGGCCCGGCGCCCAGCCGGCATAGCCGAGCGCGAGGATGGCGTGCTTGGGACCGGAGCCGTTGGCGATCGCACGCAGGATGTCGACAGTCGCGGTGAGGCAGACGCCGTCGTCGATCCGGAGCGTCGCATTCTCGATGTAGAAATCGCTGGAGTGCAGCACGAAGCCGCGGCCGGTATCGACCGGACCGCCGCGCAGCACCTTCATGCTTTCGGCGTTCTCCGGCAGCTTGATGTGCTCGCCCTTCTTGATGATGCCGAGCTGCTCCAACAGCTCGGGGAAGTCGATGCTGCCGGCCGGGTGGTTGACGATGATGCCCATCGCGCCTTCGGCGGAGTGGGCGCAGAGATAGATCACCGAGCGCTCGAAGCGCTCGTCGCCCATCACCGGCATGGCGATCAACAACTGGCCGTCGAGGTAGCCCGCCGAACTGGGGAGCGCGGGACCGGACTTGCGGGTGCCCTCGCCTGTCCTCTTGCCTGTGGGAGCCATCGGTGAAGCACTCCGGTTTCAATTCCTATCCTGATGTTGGGCCGGCCCGCTGTCAAATCAAGGCTTGCAGGTAGTAGATTCAAGTGCATCCATCACAAGCAATTCAATGGCTTGCCGCGGGGTGGCCCTGTAAGGACGTACCATGCTGACAAGAGTTCCCCTGCGTGCGGCGATTGGCGTCGCGACAACCCTGCTCGCGTCGTCGCTGGCGCTCGCAGCCCATGCCGACGACGCATCGCCGTGGCAGCGCGACGGACATTCCGCGGTGCGGTTGCTCGCGGGGTCGCGCAGCGGCGCCGTCCTGCTCGGCGGTATCGCCTTCCAGATCCAGCCCGGCTGGAAAACCTATTGGCGCATGCCAGGCGATTCCGGCGTTCCGCCGCGCTTCGATTTCTCGAAGTCGGACAATGTCGAAGCGGTGACGGTGATGTGGCCGGCGCCGCTCAAGTTCGACGACGGCGCGGGCGGCCATTCGATCGGCTATCACGACCAGATCGTGCTGCCCTTGCGCATCGTCGCCAAGGCGGCCGACAAGCCGGTGACGCTGCGCGCCGAGATCAATTATGCGGTGTGCGAAAAGCTCTGCATTCCTGTCGAGGCCCGCGCCGAGCTTGGCTTCAACAGCGTCGCCTCGACCGAGGACGCCAATCTGCGTGCAGCGCTCGACACCGTGCCCAAGCCTGCCACGATCGGCGATCCCAACCCGCTCACCATCCGCGACGTCAAGCGTGACGGACCCAAGAATGTGGTGGTCGACGTGGTCGCGCCGGATGCGCGCAACGTCAATCTGTACGTGGAAGGCCCGACGCCCGATTGGGCGTTGCCGATCCCGACGCCGGTCGAGCCCAGCCCACCGGGCGTGAAGCGATTTTCTTTCGAACTCGACGGACTGCCGCCGGGGGCCAAGCCCGACGGCGCAGCGCTGAAGTTCACGCTGGTCGGACCGGAGAAGTCGTACGAGTTCAATACCAATTTGGAGTGACTGTCGTCCCGGCGAAGGCCGGGACCCATACCGCGTGATCTGCCGACAGTGCACGGGTGACAGTCCCGAACGACCCGTCTTCGCCAAACCTCTCCCTGGGGTTATGGGTCCCGGCCTTCGCCGGGACGACCGTGGAATAGAGACGTGGCCCATCCAACCGAATCTTAACGAATGGTTGCTAATCCCCGAGGCTACCGCACAAGCCTGCCGCGGCATGCGCGTGCGCGCCTTGGGGATCGTTCGAATTGGCCGTGATGGATGCAGAACCCGCAACGACCGGACCTGCCGGCCTCATCGCGCGGCTGCGCGAAAAATTGACGGGCGGGTCGAGCGAGGCATCGCTGACGCGGCGGCTGGCCGGCACCATCTTCGTCATCCGCGTGATCAGCGCGGGCCTCGCATACTTCTCGCAAGTGCTGCTCGCCCGCTGGATGGGAACGTCGGACTACGGCGTCTATGTCTATGTCTGGACCTGGGTGCTGCTGCTCGGCAGCATGATGGACTTTGGCATCTCGGCCTCCGCGCAAAAGATCATTCCGGAATACCGTGCCCGTGACGCGCATGCGCTGCTGCGCGGCTTTCTCTCGGGCAGCCGCTGGCTGACCTTTGCGGTCTCCGCGCTGGTGTCGCTCGGCCTCGCCGGTGTCGTCAAATTGCTGTCACCCTGGATCGATCCGGCCGAAGTGCTGCCGCTCTATATCGGCTGCATGACGCTGCCCGCTTTCGTCGTCGCCAACACCCAGGACGGCATCGCGCGCTCGCATGACTGGATGCAGCTCGGCCTGATGCCGCAATTCATCATCCGCCAGGCGCTGATCATCGGCATCACGGCCTGCGCCTTCCTGCTCGGCTATCATCTCGGCGCGGTCGCCGCGATGGTCGCGAGCGCCGGCGCGGTGTGGATCGCGATGACCGGGCAGATGGTGGTGCTGAACCGCAAGCTCGCCGATCACATCGAGCCGGGCCCCAAGGCCTACGACATCGGCGGCTGGCTCGCCGTCTCGCTGCCGATCCTGCTGGTCGAAAGCTTCTACCTGCTGCTGTCCTACACCGACGTGCTGGTGCTGCAGCAGTTCCGCCCCTCCGACGAGGTCGGCGTCTATTTCGCGGTGGTGAAGACGCTGGCGCTGGTCTCCTTCATCCACTACGCGATGTCGGCGACGACCGCGCATCGTTTCGCCGAATACAACGCCGCTGGCGACAAGGCGCGGCTGTCGGCTTACGTGGCGCATGCCATCAACTGGACGTTCTGGCCGTCGCTGGCGGCGACCATCGTCCTGCTCGCGCTCGGCAAGCCGCTGCTCTGGCTGTTCGGGCCGCAATTCGTGGTCGGCTACGACATCATGTTCGTCGCCGCCATCGGGCTCGTGGTCCGAGCCGCGATCGGCCCGGTCGAACGACTGCTCAACATGCTCGGCCAGCAGAAGATCTGCGCGCTGGCCTATGCGCTGGCCTTTGCGATGAACCTCGGGCTCTGCATTGCGCTGGTACCGCGCTTCGGCGGCCACGGCGCTGCGGCCGCGACCTCGATCTCGCTCAGTTTCGAGACGGTGCTGCTGTTCTGGATCGTGCGACAGCGGCTCGGCCTGCACGTGCTGGCGTTCGGAAAATAGTACCAGCGTCCCGCTCTTTCGCTTCCGCTGGGGAACAACCGTTTCGCGGCATGCTGATGAACGCGGCCAAACGCCTGCCTGTTCAGGAGTGACAGCACGATTTTTCTTATTGCTCCCAAGCGGTTGCACCGCAGGGAAAGTTTATTCTACGTCATATTGCCCAACTGACGAGATAAACCTAAGATTCCCAGGACATGATTGATCCACTCTACGTCGCCTCCGGTTTCGGCGTCGGCCTGCTGGTCGGGATGACCGGCGTCGGCGGCGGCTCGCTGATGACGCCGCTGCTGATCCTGCTGTTCGGCATTCATCCGTCGACCGCGGTCGGCACCGACCTGCTCTATGCCGCCGCCACCAAGACCGGCGGCAGCGTGGTGCATGGCTGGTCGCGCAGCGTGCACTGGCCGGCGGTGCTGCGGCTCGCCTGCGGCAGCCTTCCGGCAAGCGCGCTGACGCTGCTCGTGCTGTGGAAGCTCGACCTCAAGAGCGATTCCGAGCGCGGCCTGGTCAATCTGGTGTTGTGCTTCGCGCTGCTGCTGACCGCGACTTCGCTGATCTTCCGCAAGGCGATCATGGAGCGCTATCGTCGGCGCCTGGAGCAGGTCGATGACCGCACCACGGCGATCGCGACGGTCGTCACCGGAATCGTGCTCGGTGTGCTGGTCTCGATTTCATCGGTCGGCGCCGGCGCGGTCGGCGTCACCGTGCTCCTGCTGCTCTATCCGCGCCTGCCGATGGCGACCATCGTCGGCTCCGACATCGCCCATGCGGTCCCGCTGACGCTGGTCGCCGGAATCGGGCACTGGGCGCTTGGCGACGTGGATTGGGCGCTGATGGGCGTGCTGCTGATGGGCTCGCTGCCCGGCATCATCGTCGGCAGCTTCAGCGCGACGCGCGTGCCCGAGACGGTGCTGCGCCTGACACTTGCCAGCGTGCTGTTCGTGGTCGCCGGCAAGATCATGTTCGCGGAGCTGAACCTGTCCTCGGCGTTCGTGACGGCCCTGGCCTGGACGCACTGAGCGGAAAACAGCCGCTCCACTCTCGCTGTCATCGCCCGGCTTGACCGGGCGATCCAGTACGCCGAGACGGCTGTGGTTGTACCGAAACGCCGCGACGTACTGGATGCCCCGGTCAGGCCTGGGCATGACGAAGAGGGCTGTTACTCCGCGGTCCAGCCGCCGTCGATCGACAGGTTGGTGCCGGTGATCTGCGCGGCATCGTCGCCGCACAGGAACAGCGCGAGTGCTGCGACCTGCTCGGAGGTGACGAACTCCTTGGTCGGCTGCGCGTCGAGCAGCACGTCGTTGATGACCTGCTCACGCGTGAGGTTGCGGGCCTTCATGGTGTCGGGGATCTGCTTCTCCACCAGCGGCGTCCAGACATAGCCTGGGCTGATGCAGTTGCAGGTGATCTTGTGGGTCGCGACCTCCAGCGCCACGGTCTTGGTCAGGCCGGCGATGCCGTGCTTGGCCGACACATAGGCCGACTTGAAGGGCGAGGCGACCAGCGAATGCGCTGACGCCGTATTGATGATGCGGCCCCAGCCCTTCTTCTTCATGCCGGGGACGGCGGCGCGAATGGCATGGAAGGCCGAGGACAGGTTGATCGCGATGATCTGGTCCCATTTCTCCGGCGGGAATTCCTCGATCGGCGAAACGAACTGGATGCCGGCATTGTTGACGAGGATGTCGACCGAACCAAAACTCTTCTCTCCGAGCGCGATCATCCCGGCAATCTCGGCCGGCTTGGTCATGTCGGCAGGCGAATAGACCGCCTTCACGCCGAAATCGGACTCGATCTTGGCGCGCTCCTTCTCGATGTCCTCCGGCGAGCCGAACCCGTTGATGACGACATTGGCGCCGGCGGCGGCAAAGGCGCGCGCATAGGCGAGCCCGATGCCGCTGGTCGACCCGGTCACGACGGCGTTCTTGCCTGACAGACTACCCATATTATTCGCTCCTTTTTGGCGGGGGCGCGGTGACGTCCCCCGTGAGATCGTAGGTCACCATGGTCTCGCCGGATTGCGGCCGCTCGAGCCAGTCCTTGTGCCGCATCGACAGGTGAACGTCCTGTACGCCGGCTTCCCAGTGCTCGACCATCGCGACATGCGAGAAATCGTAATCCTTGGACGAGGATTCGTAGTTCTTGCTGCGATAGATCAGGTGCACCACGGTAACGGTGCTTTCGCGCGATACCTTGGCAAGGAATTCCACGGAAGGGTCGTTCTTGAGATAATCGGGCAATTTGGAAATCAGGTCGCGCACGGCCCTGCGGGCGTTGTGCACCTGCTTGTTCTTGTCGGTGTTCATCCGCGTGCGGCTGGAGAAGCGGATGTCTTTCTCGCGCTCGGTCGCCTCGAGCAGCGAGGTCGGCAGATCGCCGCGGGCGCTGAACAGGTCGACCTGGAAGATCAGGAGGTCGCGATCGGTCTCCGCATCGAGCACGAAGTCGAGCGGCGTGTTGGAGGCGATGCCGCCGTCCCAGTAGTGTTCGCCGTCGATGACGATGGACGGAAAGCCCGGCGGCAGTGCGCCGGAGGCCATGATGTGCTCGGGGCCGATTTTCTTGCCGAGCTTCTTGAACTCGAAATTGTCGAAGTACTTGAAATTGCCCGAAGTGACGCCGACGGCACCGACCGATAGCCGCGTCTTGAGGTCGTTGATGCGGTCGAAATCGACCAGCCGCTCCAGCGTCTTCTTCAATGGCCCGGTGTCGTAGTAACTCTGCGCCTGCGGGCTACCGGGGGGCCAGAGCGGCGCGGGAGGGAGGCGAGGCACGAAGAAGCCGGGAACGCCGAAGGTCGCGATCAGCGCGGCACTGCTGGAATTGAACAGTTCGCGGCTGTGGTCGCTCTTGCCGATCGGCTTCCAGGGCACCGGCGCCGAGACCATCTCCCAGAATTCCTTGAGCCGCTTGACGCGGGTGTGGCCCTCGTTGCCGGCGATGATGGCGGCGTTGACCGCGCCGATCGAGATGCCGGCGACCCATTCGGGCTCGAAGCCGTAGCCGCACAACGCCTGATAGGCGCCGGACTGATAGGAACCGAGCGCGCCGCCGCCCTGGAGTACGAGGACGCGTTGCGCATTCGCGGGGACGCTGGCGGATTCCGTGCTGGTGTGATCTGTCATGCGGGAACAATAGCAAAAGGCAAGCCACCGTGGCGACAGTTTCGCCGCGGCGTCAATGCATCCCGGGATCAAGTCTGGCTTATCGGGGATCCGTCGAGGCCAGGATCATGGTCCAGAACACCTTGTATTTGGTGCCGGGAGCATAGCCCGCCGCTATGCCCAATTTTGTGACACCGCCCTTGAGCATGTTGGCGCGGTGCGGAGGCGAGTCGCGCCAGCCGGAAAACGCTTCCGCCAGCGTATGATAGCCGGCCGAGACGTTCTCGACCGCAACGGTCGCCGGATAGCCGCCGGCGCTGAGGCGCTTGGCCAGCGGCGCGCGGACGTCATGGTCCATCTTGTTGGCCGCCGCCATGGCCTGGGACTGGGATTCGGCGAGCCGCATCAGATCGGGGTCGACCACGACGGTGCCGAGCCCGTTGTTCTGGCGGTATTGCGAGATCATGATCGCCGCCGCCGGCGCGTCGAGCTTGGCGCCCGGGACCGCCATATCGGCGTACATGGAGGGCTGCTGGACCGGTGCTTCATTGCCGGCGCAGCCGGCGAGCAGCAAAGTGATGAGAATTGCGGCCGCAGCGCGCATGAATCGGAGCCCCCAAAGGAAGGGCCGTTGTTGCATACCAACCGTGGCTGAAAGGTGAATATTGAGGAAAATCGTTCCTGTCATTCCGGGGCAGCGCAGAGCGCTGAACCCGGAATCTCGCGCCACAACGCCAAGATTCCGGGTTCGATGCTACGCATCGCCCCGGAATGACGGTGCCTCAGCCCGCAAATATCCGGTAGCGGCGGGGCTCCAGGCCGATCGTGTCGCCGGCGCGCAGTTCCCTGTTGCGAGGAGCGTCGATCTCGATGGTCTCGCCGCCGGAGAGTGCCACCTCGGCCCGCTGCACGGGGCCGAAATTCCGGACATGCTGCACGGCGCCCTCGAAGGCACCGCTGCCGGGCGGGCCGACCAGCATGTCGTGTCGCCGCACGAACAGTCTTGACGCGCCAGGCGCAAGCCCATCTGCCGCGAGCCGAAGCGGCCGGTCGCCGAGCCTGATGACGCCGTCGGCGATCTGGACCGGCAGCTCGATGGATTCGCCGATGAAGCTGTGGACGAAGGCGGTCGCCGGGCTCTCATAGACGTCATCGGGCGAGCCGATCTGCTCGATCTTGCCCTTGTCCATCACCACGACGCGGTTGGCGACTTCCAGCGCCTCCTCCTGGTCATGGGTGACGAAGATCGAGGTGACGTTGATCTCGTGGTGCAGCGAGCGCAGCCATTTGCGCAGCTCCTTGCGCACCTTGGCGTCGAGCGCGCCGAAGGGCTCGTCGAGCAGCAGGATGCGCGGCTCGATCGCGAGCGCGCGGGCGAGCGCGATGCGCTGGCGCTGGCCGCCGGAGAGCTGGCTCGGATAGCGGTCGGCGAGCCAGTCGAGCTGCACGAGATCGAGCAGCTCCCTGACGCGCGCACGGATCGTGGCCTCGTCCTTGCGGACCGCGCGCGGCTGCACGCGCAGGCCGAAGGCGACGTTCTCGAACACCGTCATGTGGCGGAACAGCGCGTAGTGCTGGAACACGAAGCCGACGTGCCGCTCGCGCGCGCCCTGCGCCAGCGCATCCTCGCCGTTGAAGGCGACCTCGCCGGAATCTGGCCAGTCGAGCCCCGCGATGATCCGCAGCAGCGTGGTTTTGCCCGAGCCGGACGGCCCGAGCAGCGCCAGCAGCTCGCCGTCATTGACCTTGAGATCGACGCCGTCGAGGGCTGCGAAGCTGCCGAACTTCTTGACGAGATTCCTGACTTCAATGGTCACTTGCGTCTTGTCCTTCGTCGAGGTGACGTTCGAGAACGGTTTTCGCGATCAGCGTGATCAGCGCCAGCATCGCGAGCAGCGAGGCGATCGCGAACGCCGCGACGAACTGGTATTCGTTGTAGAGAATCTCGACCAGGAGCGGCATCGTGTTGGTCTCGCCGCGGATATGGCCGGAGACGACGGAGACCGCGCCGAACTCGCCCATCGCGCGCGCGTTGCAGAGCAGGACGCCGTAGAGCACGCCCCATTTGATGTTGGGCAGCGTGACGCGGAAGAAGGTCTGCAGGCCCGAGGCGCCGAGCGAGACCGCGGCCTCCTCCTCCTGCGTGCCCTGCTCCTGCATCAAGGGGATCAGCGCACGCGCCACGAAGGGGAAGGTCACGAAGGTGGTCGCAAGCGCGATGCCGGGCACCGCGAACAGTATCTGGATGTCGTGATCGCGCAGCCAGCCGCCGAAATAGCCCTGCGCGCCGAACAGCAGCACGAAGACGAGACCCGAGATCACCGGGCTGACCGAGAACGGCAAATCGATCAGCGTGATCAGGAACGTCTTGCCCGGGAATTCGAACTTGGCGATGGCCCAGGCGGCGACGAGACCGAACACGAGGTTGAGGCCGACCGAGATCGCCGCCACCACCAGTGTCAGCTTGATCGCGGACAACGCCTCCGGGTCGGCCAGCGCGGCGAGATACGCGAGGATTCCCCTCGAGAAGGCCTGCGCGAACACCACGACCAGCGGCAGCACGACGAAGACGCCGAGGAAGATCATCGCCAGCGCGATGATGACGATGCGGACCGCGCGCGGTTCGGTGCGAAGGTTGTCCCGCGCGGCCGCCGCATGCGCGCGTGCCCTGGCGTCAGAGGCCGAGAGCGAGACGGTATCTGCGATCTGCATCGTCATGATCCGCCCTCAGCGCGCCGGGATCCGGCTCTGCGCCCAGCGCTGGAGCCGGTTGACGGCGAAGATGATGACGAAGGACACGACCAGCATGACCACCGCGATGGCGGTGGCATCGGCGTAGCGGAATTCCGACAGCCGGATCACGATCAGCAGCGGCGCGATCTCGGAGACGTTCGGCAGATTGCCGGCGATGAAGATCACCGAACCGTATTCGCCGACGGCGCGCGCGAAGGCGAGCGCGAGCCCCGTGAGCAGCGCCGGCCCGAGCGAGGGCAGGATCACGCGAATGATGGTCTGCCAGCGGCTGGCGCCAAGGCTGCCCGCGGCCTCCTCGATCTCGGGGTCGAGATCCTGGAGCACCGGCTGCACCGTGCGCACCACGAACGGGATGCCGATGAAGATCATCGCGACGAAGATGCCGACCGGCGTGAACGCCACCTTGATGCCGGCCGCCGCGAGCGGCGCTCCGAGCCAGCCCTTCTCGGCGAACAATGCGGTCAGCGCGACGCCGGCGACCGCCGTCGGCAGCGCAAAGGGCACGTCGACGATGGCATCGAACAGCCGCCGACCGGGGAAGCGATAGCGCACCAGCGCCCAGACGATGATGCTGCCCATCACGAGATTGACGCAGGCGGCCGCGAAGGCGAGCCCGAACGACACGCGCAAGGCATTCAGGGTGCGGCGACTGGCGAGGATGTTCCAGAACTGCTCGGGGCTCAGCTCGAGCGATTTCAGGAACAGGCCGGCGAGCGGAATCAGGATGATGATCGACAGCCAGGAAAGCGTCAGCCCCATCGTGAGACCGAAGCCCGGCAATGTCCGGCGTCGTGCTGCGACTGCGCTCACCAGGCCCCCTGCTAAAGCCCCTCCAACAGCGCCCGATCAGTTCTTGTAGATCTGATCGAAGACGCCGCCGTCGGCAAAATGTTCCTTCTGCGCCTTGGTCCAGCCGCCGAAAAATTCGTCGATCGTGAACAGCTCGACCTTTGCGAAGGAGTTTTCATGTTTTTTGGCGATCTCGGCATCGCGCGGACGATAGAAATTGCGCGCCGCGATTTCCTGACCTTCCTTGGTGTACCAATATTGCAGGTAGGCGTCGGCGACGCTGCGGGTGCCTTTTTTATCGGCAACCTTGTCGACGATCGTCACCGGCGGTTCCGCCAGGATCGAGAGCGGCGGGGCCACGATCTCGAATTTCGCCGGACCGAATTCCTTAAGCGCCAGGTACGCCTCGTTCTCCCAGGCGAGCAGCACGTCGCCGACGCCGCGCTCGACGAAGGTCACGGTAGCCCCGCGCGCGCCGGTATCCAGCACCGGCACCTGCTGATACAATTTGCCGATGAAGTCCTTGGCTTTGTCGACCGAACCGTATTTCTTCTGCGCAAAGCCCCAGGCCGCCAGATAATTCCAGCGCGCGCCGCCGGACGTCTTCGGGTTCGGTGTGATCACGGCGACGCCCGGTTTGACCAGATCGTCCCAGTCCTTGATGCCCTTCGGATTGCCCTTGCGGACCAGAAACACGATGGTCGAGGTGTAGGGCGACGAATTTTGCGGCAACCGCTTCTGCCAGTCGGCCGTCGTGAGGCCTTTGCCCGCGATGGCGTCGATGTCGTAGGCGAGCGCAAGCGTCACCACGTCGGCCTGCAATCCGTCGATCACGGCGCGCGCCTGCGAACCGCTGCCGCCATGCGACTGCTTGATCTCGACGCTCTTGCCGGTTTCCTTCTGATAGGCATTCGCGAACGCCTTGTTGAACTCGACATAGAGCTCACGCGTCGGATCATAGGATACGTTCAGCAGATTGATGTCAGCGGCGAGAGCCGAGCTTGCCAACAAGCCTGTCACGAGCATTCCTGCAGCGAGCGGAACGATACGGCGCATCATGTCCCTCTCCATTCACTTCGATGACGTCGGTGTCAGCGAAGACGTGCAGGCATAACTCGGGTCGAAACGCGCTTAAGTCAACGGAACCGGATTTTCTTGTTCGCAGCAGGGCAGCGAGACCATGCTACGAAGTCTTCATCGTGTGGATGCCGCATTCCGTCTTGGCCCGTCCGCGCCAGCGACCGGCACGCTCATCCTCGCCTTCGGCCGTTCTGCTCGTGCACGGCATACACCCAACCGACAGGAATCCTGACGCAACCAGCGGATGGCGCGGCAATTTAGCGCGGGCGAAAATCGCCTCGAGTTCCTCGCGCGAGACATTGGCGAAGGGATTGAACTTCAGCCGCGCGCCGTCGTCCTCGACCACCGGGATGTCGGCGCGCGAGCTGCCCTGGAAGCGCTTGCGACCGTTGAGCCACGCGTCGAACGGTTTCAGCGCCCGCGCCAACGGCTCGACCTTGCGGATACGGCAGCAGGCGTCAGGATCGGAGAACCAGAGGTCGCGGTCGGGATCTTCGCGCGACAGCGTCTCCTCGGCGGGCCTGATCGAGCGGACGTCCTTCAGGCCCAGCGTCGCGATCAGCGTGTCGCGATAGGCAAGCGTCTCCTCGAACAGCCAGCCGGTGTCGAGGAAGATCACGGGGATCGCCGGATCGACGTCGGCCATGACCTTCAGCAGCGTCGCCGATTCCGTGCCGAAGGACGACACCAGCGCAAGCTTGTCGCGCCCGACCGTCTTCAGCGCGGCGGCGATGATTTCGGCGGGCGAGGCATCGCGCAAGGCACGATCGAGCTCCTCCGCCGAGGGCAGCGCAGAGACGGAGATTGACGAAACTGGAGGCGCGATTGCGTTCACGTGCCGACACCTTCGGAGTGACGCAGCTGCATGCGCCGGTGCAGCGCCGTGATACGGCCGTCGCCGGTGGGCTGGTAGAATACCGAGTAGCGCTTCGCGGTCTGCATGAAGGCTTCCGCGTCGGCCTGCTTCTTGACGTCGAAGGAATCGAAGCCGGCGCGCAGCATGAACACGAACTGGTCGCGCAGGATCTGGCCCGTCGCGCGCAATTCGCCGCGGTAATTGTAACGCTCGCGCAGCAGCCGCGCCTGACTGTAGGCGCGTCCGTCGCGGAAGGTCGGGAACACCAGCGCGACGACGGCGATCTTGCCTAGATAGGGCACCAGCTCGGCGATGTCGCGATTGTTCGGCCAGATCACGCCGACCTTGCCGGTCCGCTTGAGCAACGCATCCGCCTCGCCGACGAAGCGCTCGGCCGGCACCAGGATGTCGCCGCCCTCGGGCAGCGGCGTGTCGACGGCGAGCTTGACGAAGCTGTCGTCGGCGATCTTTCCGCCGTTAACGAGTGGCATAGACGCGCTCCTTGAAGGGTTCGACGCCGAGGCGTTTTACGGTGTCCATGAACAGCTCTTCGGGCCGCTCGCGCAGCGCCAGATAGGCTTCCACGATGTCCTCGACGACGTCGGCGACCTCGTCGAACTTGACGCCGGGGCCGATCAGATTGCCGAGTGCGGCACTCTCGTCGGCACGGCCGCCGATGGTGATCTGGTAGACCTCCTCGCCGTTCTTCTCGACGCCGAGAATGCCGATATGACCGACATGGTGATGGCCGCAGGCGTTGATGCAGCCGGAGATGTTGATGTGCAACCGGCCGATCAGATTGGCGAGCTCGTGATTGGCGAAGCGCCGCGTCAATTCCTGCGCGATCGGGATCGAGCGCGCATTGGCCAGCGAGCAATAGTCGAGACCCGGGCAGGCGATGATGTCGGTGATCAGATTGACGTTCGGCGTCGCCAGCCCGAGCTTGTCGAGCGCCTTCCACAGCGCCGGCAGGTCGCGCTTGGCGACATGCGGCAAAGCGAGGTTCTGCTCGTGGCCGACGCGGATCTCACCGAAGGAATATCTGTCGGCGAGATCGGCGAGCGCATCCATCTGCTCGGCCGTGGCATCGCCCGGAGGCGCGCCGATCGGCTTCAGCGAGATCGTGACGATGGAATAGCCCTGGACCTTGTGCGGGGCCACCGAGTTCTTGCGCCATGCTTCGAAATCGGAATCGGCTGCGGCCTGGCGCAGCTCGTCCGGCATGTGCGGCAACTTCTCGTAGGAAGGATAGGCGAAGCGCGAGCGGATGTCCTCGACCACCTCGTCGTCGATCTGGAGCGAGGAGTTGCGGATGTGCTGCCACTCCTCCTCGACCTCGCGCGAGAATTTCTCGATGCCGAGCTCGTGCACCAGGATCTTGATGCGCGCCTTGTAGATGTTGTCGCGGCGGCCGTACTGGTTGTACACCCGCAGAATCGCCTCGATATAGCTGAGGATGTCGCGGCCGTGGACGAAATGCTTGATGGTCTTGCCGATGAACGGCGTGCGTCCGAGCCCGCCACCGACCAGCACCTCGAAGCCGGTCTCGCCCTTCTCGTTCTTGATCAGGCGCAGGCCGATATCGTGGATCTTGATCGCAGCGCGATCATGGTCCGACGCGGTGATCGCGATCTTGAACTTGCGCGGCAGGAACGAGAATTCCGGATGCAGCGTGGTGTGCTGGCGGATCAGCTCCGACCAGATGCGGGGATCCTCGATCTCGCCGGGCGCGACGCCGGCCCACTGGTCCGAGGTGACGTTGCGCATGTTGTTGCCGGAGGTCTGCATCGCATGGATGCCGACCTCGGCGAGATCGGCCAGCGCATCCGGCAATTCGGCAAGCTTGATCCAGTTGAACTGGATGTTCTGCCGGGTCGTGAAATGGCCGTAGCCGCGGTCGTATTTGCGCGCGACGTGGGCGAGCGCGCGCAACTGGTTCGACGCCAGCGTCCCGTAGGGGATCGCGACGCGGAACATGTAGGCGTGCAGTTGCAGATAGACGCCGTTCTGAAGCCGCAGGATCTTGAACTCGTCCTCGGTGAGCTCGCCGGAGAGGCGGCGCTTCACCTGGTCGCGGAACTCCGAGACGCGCTCGTTGACGAGCGTGCGGTCGATTTCGTCGTAAGCGTACATGAGAGAATGCCTTAAACCTGGACCGGCTGTCCGATGGTCACACCGGTGCGGCGGATCTGTTCGCGCAGATTGCCGGGTTCGATCTTGCCGTCCGCGCCGACCTGTACCGGTGCGATATAGGGACCGATCGCACCGACGTCATCGGCAACGGACTCCGCAAGCAACGTTTTCGCCTCGTCGGAGTTGCGCACGATCGCGGCTTCCGACAGGTCCGCGGACCAGCTCTTGGCGGCGGTGCGGTAAACCACGATGCCGTCCCAGGTGCGGTTGGCGGTCACGACCGAGGGGCCGGCGATTTTGATCTTCTTCTGTTCAAGCGGGGAGGTCATTCGGCTGCATCCAATAGGTCAGAGATGATTTGCTTTGGGGTTTGGCGGCGAAGCGAGCCGGCATGCCGGACCACATCGCCGATGATCAGAATGGCAGGGCCGCCGTTGGTCCGCCTGACGAGTTCCGGAAGATCGCGCAGCGTGCCGATCGCGCCTTGCGCATCGGGACGCGTGACGCGGGCGAACACGCCGACCGGCGTCTCCGGCGAACGGCCGGCGGCAAACAGGCCGGCGCGTATGGCCGGCGCAGCCGTCATGCCCATGTAGACCACGACGGTCATCTTGACGTCGGTCAGCGTCGACCAGTCCACCGTCTCGGCGTCGCGCGCCTTGTGCGCAGTGAGGAAGGTGATGCGGGTCGCTTCATGACGGTAGGTGAGCGGCACCTCGAAATCGGCGGCGCAGCCGAGGCCTGCAGTGATGCCGGGAATGATCGAATAGGCAACGCCGGCGGCACGCAGGGCTTCGACTTCTTCGCCGCCGCGGCCGAACACGAAGGGATCGCCGCCCTTCAGCCGCACGACGCGCTGGCCGGATTGGGCGGCCGCGATCATGCGCTTGTTGATGGCGTCCTGCCCGATGCCGGGCTTGCCGACGCGGCGGCCGACCGCAACGCGCGTGGTGTCACGGCGGATGCGGTCGAGAATTTCGGGCGAAACCAGCTCATCGTGGAAGACGATATCTGCGTCCTGGAGCGCGCGCAGCGCCTTGATGGTCAACAGATCGGGATCGCCGGGGCCGGCGCCGACCAGGGTGACGGAGCCTTCCGGCTTGTCGTCGCGCGCAAACGCGGACGGATCGGAAATCGTCTTCAGCGCCGCTTCGGCTTCGCCCTTGCGGCCAGCGAGCACGGATGCACCGATCGGGCCGTCGATGACGCGCTCCCAGAAGCGGCGGCGCAGCGGAAACTCGGCAATACGTTCGTTGATGGATTTGCGGAAGCCGCCGATGAACTCGGCCAGTTCGCCGATGCGCGCCGGCAGCAGCGCCTCGATCTTCTCGCGCACGCGCCGCGCCACCACCGGCGACGTGCCGCCAGTGCCGACGGCGACCACGACATCGCCGCGATCGACGATCGCCGGGAAGATGAAGCTCGAATGCTCGAGATCGTCCATGACGTTGACGGGCAGGCCGAGCGCCTTGGCGCGGGCCGACATCGCCACGCCGACATCGCCAGCACCGGCGCAAACGATGGCGATGACGCCAGAGAGATCGGCGGTCAGCGGATCGGCGACCGCGATGTCGACACGCGCCGCGTCCTCGGAGTGCAGACCCAGGTCCTGATTGCCGTCGATCGCATGCACGCGAATGCGCGCACCGGCCGCAGTAAGCACGCGCAACTTGGCGCGCAAAAGCTCACCCGCACCGATGAGGACCACCGGACCGGCCTTGAGATCGAGGAACACCGGCAAGAACCGCATACGATACTCGCTTCCCCCACATCCGGGGTTGACTGGAATTATTTTCTATATATGTGTCGTTTCGAACGCGCAAAGAGAAAATTTTTTCTTCTCTCTCGCGCAGCAACTATAGAATTTTCGCCTCCAAACGCAAAGTGGCAGAGATGCATCTTCTCAAGGACGATTCCGCAGCAAACGGACTGAGCAGCCCCGCACTTGCCGAGCGCGCGCCCGGGCAAGAATTTTCCGCCGACCTTGCCCCGAGCATGGATCATCTCGATCAGCTCGAAGCCCAGAGCATCTATATCTTCCGCGAAGCCTTCGGCCGCCTCAAGAAGATCGCCCTGCTGTGGTCGCTCGGCAAGGACTCCAACGTCATGATCTGGCTGGCGCGCAAGGCCTTCTTCGGCCGCCTGCCGTTCCCGGCCCTCCATGTCGACACCGGCAAGAAGTTTCCGGAGATGTATCGCTTCCGCGATCACTACGGCAAGGAGTGGGAGCTCGATCTGCGCGTCGAGCCCTGCCCGCCGATCGATGCCGTCGACCCAACGCTGCCGCCCGCCGCCCGTTCCGCCGCGCGCAAGACCGAGGGCCTCAAGATGGCACTCGGCAAATACGGTTTTGACGGCCTGATTGCCGGCATCCGCCGCGACGAGGAGGCGACGCGCGCGAAGGAGCGCGTGTTCTCGCCGCGCGGCCTCGAAGGCAATTGGGACGTGCGCGACCAGCCGCCGGAATTCTGGGATCATTTCAATGCGTCGCCGCCGCAAGGCGCGCATTTGCGCATCCATCCGATCCTGCATTGGACCGAGGCCGATATCTGGGCCTACACCAAGCGCGAGAACATCCCGATCATCCCGCTGTATCTGTCGCAAAACGGCAAGCGCTATCGCTCGCTGGGGGATCAGGACATCACCAATCCGGTCGCTTCGACGGCGTCGAATATCGACGAGATCCTGGTCGAGCTCGAGCAGACCAAGGTGCCGGAACGTGCAGGCCGTGCGCTCGACCACGAGACCGAGGACGCTTTCGAGCGCCTGCGCGTCGCCGGCTATCTCTGATCAAGGACGCGAGCGTCGTATGAACATGATCGTCACCCCCGTTTCGCCTGCCGCTCCGAACGGCACCAATTCGATGCCCAATGGCACGACGCGACCGCAGGTCCGCATCGTCATCGTCGGCCATGTCGACCACGGCAAGTCGACGCTGGTCGGCCGCCTGCTCCACGAGACCGGCAGCCTGCCCGACGGCAAGCTCGAAATGCTCAAGGCCGTCAGCGCGCGGCGCGGCATGCCGTTCGAATGGTCGTTCCTGCTCGATGCGCTCCAGACCGAGCGCGACCAGGGCATCACCATCGACACCACGCAGATCCGCTTCCGCACCAATTCGCGCGACATCGTGCTGATCGACGCGCCCGGCCACGCCGAATTCCTGCGCAACATGATCACCGGCGCCTCGCAGGCCGACGGCGCGGTGCTGATCATCGACGCGCTCGAAGGCGTGCGCGACCAGACCCGGCGGCACGGCTATCTCCTGCATCTGCTCGGCGTGAAGCAGGTCGCGATCGTCGTCAACAAGATGGACCGCGTCGACTTCTCGGCTGAGCGCTTCAAGGAGATCAGCGACGAGATCTCGGCGCATCTGCAGGGCCTCGGCGTGAAGCCCACGGCCGTGATCCCGATTTCCGCCCGCGACGGCGACGGCGTCGCCGAGCGCACCGACCGCATCGGCTGGTACAAGGGCCCCACCGTGGTCGAAGCGCTTGATGGACTCGAGCCGGCGCGGCCGCTGGAAGCGCTGGCGCTGCGCCTGCCGGTGCAGGCGATCTACAAATTCGACGATCGCCGCATCGTTGCGGGCCGGATCGAATCCGGCAGCCTGGTCGCCGGCGACGAAATCGTGATCATGCCGGCCGGCAAGATCGCCAGGATCAAGACGGTCGAGAGCTGGCCGGTGACGCCGGTCGCGGGCCGACAGGGTGCGGGCCGCTCGGTCGGCATCACGCTCGACCGCGAGCTGTTCGTCGAGCGCGGCGATATCATCGCGCATGCCAACAGCGCGCCGCGCGAAACGCGGCGGCTGCGCGCGCGGATCTTCTGGCTGCACGACAAGCCGCTGGCCAAGGGCGACCAGCTCCTGGTTCGCTGCGGGCCGAAGGAAAGCCGCGCCACCGTCGTCGCCATCGAAAAAGCCGTCGATCCCGGTGAGCTGTCGAGCGTCGAGAACAAGGCGATCGGCCGCAACCATGTCGGTGAGATCGATATTTCTCTTTCGAATCCGATTGCCACCGATCCCTACACGGAAAATCCGCGCACCGGCCGTCTCGTGATCGAGGTGTCCGGGCGCATCGCCGGCGGCGGTCTCGTGCTGTCGGTCGATGCCGGCCAGCGCGCCGTGCCTGTCGACATCGTGCCGGTGGAATCCGCGCTGCGGCCCGACGAACGCTCTGCGCGCTATCAGCACAACGGCGCCGTGGTCTGGCTCACCGGTCTGCCGGCCTCCGGCAAGTCGACGCTGGCCAAGGCGCTGGAGCGGCGGCTGTTCAGCAATGGCGGCTCGCCGATCCTGCTCGACGGCGATACGCTGCGCGCCGGGCTCAACAGCGATCTCGGCTTCTCGACCGCTGATCGCAGCGAGAACATCCGCCGTCTCGCCGAAGTGGCGACCCATCTCGCCCGCAACGGCCACATCGCCATTGTCGCCGCCGTCTCGCCCGCCCGCGAGGACCGCGCCACCGCGCGCCGCATCGCCGACACTTCGTTCCGCGAGATTCACGTCGCGACACCGGCCGAGATCTGCGAGGAGCGCGACCCCAAGGGCCACTACAAGAAGGCCCGCGCCGGCGCGCTCGCGTCGTTCACCGGCATCGGCAACGACTACGAGCGGCCTGAGGCCGCCGAGCTCGTGATCGACACCTCGACGCGGACGGTTGCCGAGGCGGCGGACGAGATCGAACAGATGCTCAAGACGACCGGCGTGCTGTTCGACGAAGTCGTGGATCTCGCCGCGAATATCTGAGGCCGGGCTGCTGCTCCGACCCGTGCTGTCGTCCTGGCGAAAGCCAGGACCCATACCGCGTGATCTATCTGTAGGGACGGCAGCAGTACCGGGACGACGAGTCTTCGCCAAACTCCTCCCTGGGGTAATGGGTCCTGGCTTTCGCCAGGACGACGCCGGGGAGGGATCGCGCCCATTGCTTCAGCAGCGGACATCAAGGGCACGCCGCGTCCGCCCCCTCGCCTTGACATTTTGACAACTTTTGGGGGCCTTCTCACGGCCCCGATTTTGGGGCTAATAAGACCCCGAAAGCCGCTCCCTTGGAGCGCATTTTGCTGCTGTCGGGTCAAAAGCAGCCAAAAACAGCCATTTCCAACGAGAAAGCCCATCATGAAACGCGTCGACGCCCACGGATTGAAGATCGCTCCCGTCCTGTTCGATTTCATCGCCAAGGAAGCGGCCCCGAAAACCGGGATCGCGCCGGATGCGTTCTGGGCCGGGGTTGCCGCCATCATCAAGGAGCTGGGGCCGAAGAACCGCGCGCTGCTGGCGGTGCGCGACACGCTGCAGGCCAAGATCGACGACTGGCACCGCGCCAACAAGGGCAAGGCGTTCGACCTCAATGCGTATACCGCCTTCCTGAAGGAGATCGGCTATCTCGTCCCGGAGCCGGCGACGCAGAAGGTCGAGACCGCCAATGTGGACGAGGAGATCGGCAAGATCTGCGGCCCGCAGCTCGTCGTGCCCCTGACCAATGCACGCTACGCGCTGAACGCGGCGAATGCGCGCTGGGGCTCGCTCTATGACGCCTTCTACGGCACCGACGCGATCCCGCACGATCCGTCCGAGAGCGGCAAGGGCTACAACAAGGCGCGCGGCGACAAGGTGATCGCAAAAGCAAAGGCCTTCCTCGATGCCGCCGTGCCGCTGGCGACCGGCAGCCACACCGACGTCACCGCCTATAGCGTGGTCGCGGGCCAGCTCGCGGTGAAGCTGAAGAGCGGCAACGCCACCGCGCTGAAGAACGCCGCGCAATTCGCCGGCTTCCAGGGCGATGCGGCCGCACCGAGCGCGGTGCTGCTCGCCAACAACGGCCTGCATGTCGAAGTCAAGATCGACCGCACCAGCGCGATCGGCAAGGACGATCCGGCCGGCGTCGCGGACATGGTCATGGAGTCCGCGGTCTCCACGATTCTCGACATGGAAGACTCGGTCGCCGCGGTCGATGCCGAGGACAAGGTGCTGGTCTATCGCAACACGCTCGGCCTGATGAACGGCACGCTGTCGGCCGATTTCGAGAAGGGCGGCAAGACGCTGACGCGCTCGCTCAATGCCGACCGCAGCTACAAGACGCCTGACGGCAAGGGCGAGATCAAGCTGCACGGCCGCAGCCTGCTCTTGATGCGCAATTGCGGTCACCACATGTTCACCGACGCGGTGCTGGACGAAAAGGGCGAGGAGATTCCGGAGGGCCTGCTCGACGCCGCCGTCTCCGGGCTTCTTGCCGTGCATGACTTGAAAGGCAACTCCAAGGTCAAGAACAGCCGCACCGGCTCGGCCTATATCGTCAAGCCGAAGATGCATGGTCCCGACGAGGTGTCGCTGACCTGCGAGATCTTCGACCGCGTCGAGAAGATGCTGTCGCTGCCCGAGAACACGCTCAAGGTCGGCATCATGGACGAGGAGCGGCGGACCACCGTCAACCTCAAGGCCTGCATCCAGCGCGCCTCCAAGCGGATCATGTTCATCAACACCGGCTTCCTCGACCGCACCGGCGACGAGATCCACACCTCGATGGAGGCGGGTCCGATGATCCGCAAGAACGAGATGAAGGCGCAGGCCTGGATCAAGTCCTATGAGGACTGGAACGTCGATATGGGCCTGACCTGTGGCCTGCCCGGCCATGCCCAGATCGGCAAGGGCATGTGGGCCGCGCCGGACAAGATGGCGGACATGCTTGCCCAGAAGCTCGCCCATCCGCAGGCCGGTGCCACCACCGCCTGGGTGCCCTCGCCGACGGCCGCGACGCTGCATGCGCTGCACTACCACCAGGTCAACGTCACCGCGCGCCAGCAGGAGCTGACCAAGGGCGGCCCACGCGCAAAACTTTCCGACATCCTCACCATCCCGGTGTCGAAGTCGAACTGGGCGCCCGATGACGTCAAGCAGGAGATCGACAACAACTGCCAGGGCATTCTGGGCTATGTCGTGCGCTGGATCGACCAGGGCGTCGGCTGCTCCAAGGTGCCCGACATCCATGACGTTGGCCTGATGGAAGACCGCGCCACCTTGCGCATCTCCAGCCAGCATCTCGCCAACTGGCTGCACCAGGGCGTCATCACCGAAGCGCAGGTGATGGAGTCGTTGAAGCGCATGGCCGTCGTCGTCGACAAGCAGAACGCGGGCGATGCCATCTACAAGCCGATGGCGCCCGCCTTCGACGGTACAGCCTTCAAGGCCGCCTGCGACCTGGTCTTCAAGGGCCGCGAGCAGCCGAACGGCTACACCGAATACATCCTCACCGCTCGCCGCCGCGAGGCCAAAGCCTTGGGCTAAAAAGCCTTGGGCTAGAAAGCCTTGGGCTAGAAAGCCTTGGGCTAGAAAGCCTTGGGCTAGAAAGCCTTGGGCTAACAAGGCGGCTGGCTGATAGCGACCCGACTGGAAACACCAAAAGCCCCGGCTCGCGCCGGGGCTTTTTTGTTTGCGATAGCCCCGCGCCCGCTAGAACACTGCGAGATATTTCAGCAGCGACACGATACCGATGATGATGACGACAACGCGCGCGATCTGCTTGGCGCGGCCGTCCATCGGCAGCATGTTGATGAGGTAAAGCACGAGAATGACGACGAGAAAGGTGACGAGAACGCCGACCAGCATCGATAGAACCCCCTTCATGCCAAATTGTTGACAGTCTCCTAACGTGCAACTCCCGCGCTGGTTCCATCGCTGCAACCCTCTGCAACTTCTAGTAAATACGTACTTCTACGATCGGCCGGCCTGCCTAAAACTTTACCCTTTTCCTTTCAGATGCAGACACCGTTTAGGCCGTGAGCCGCAATCGGCATGCGATTGCCGATTTTTGCGTGCCCCTCTTTTCCGATGTTGCCCGGGGCGACTTCACGAACTTTGCAATGGGAATTTGGGGGACTTCGATGCTGAATCGTCTGACCGTATCCGCGCTGCTGAAGGCGGTGATCGCGATCATGTCGGTCTGCGTGGTGATCGCGCTCTCGCTCACTGCCCACGAGTCGTGGGATCGGCTGAGGACCGCCAACCGCATCTCGGAGGTCGCGGCTGCCTCCGCCGACCTGTTCAAGGCGATGCATAATCTGCGCACCGACCGCTCGACCACCAATCGCCTGCTGAACGCGACCGAACCGTTGGACGGCGAGATCGAGAAATATCTGCGCGCGCTGCGCGACTCCCAGATGCCGGCCATGGCCCGTGCACTCGAACTGCTGCCGACCATGGACTTCCCGCAGTCGGGCACCATGGTGCCGGAGCTCGCACGTCTGTTCAAATTGCTGACCGAGGAGCAGAAGCAGTTCTGGGAAGATGTGGCCAAGCCGAAGGACCAGCGTCGCGCCGGTCTGCCCAAGGAATACATGGAGACGACACAGGGCCTGCTCGACGTTCTCGACAAGCTGTCGAACACCTTGGCCGCCACCGTCAACCACGAGGACGCCGCGATCGACCAGCTGCTGTCGATCAAGCAGAACGCCTGGCTGCTGCGCAACACCGCAGGCGAAGCCTCGCTCATCGTCTCGACCGGCCTTAACGCCGGCAAAATCTCGCCGGAGAACCGCTACGCCTATACGCAATATGTCGGCGGCACGGCCGCGATGTGGAAGGCGCTGGATTTGTCGACGTCGGGCATGCAATTGCCGGCGGGCCTCGCCTCCGCCCTGGCAGCCGCCAAGACTGCCTATTTCGAGCCGCAATATCTAGCCCTGCGCGACCGTCTTGCGGATGTGCTGGTCAAGGGCGAGAAGCCCGAGATGACTGCGAACCAATGGAGCCCGCTCACGGTCGGCCGCATGGCAAGCGCCGTCGCGGTGGCGGAAGCGGCCCTCGAGGCCGCCAGGGTCCATACGCAGGAGCAACGCAGCGCCGCCCAGGGCGCGCTCGTCATGCAGCTTACGCTGCTGGCGCTCGCCATCGGCCTTGCCGCCGGCGCGATCATGCTGGTCAGCCGCCGCGTCATCACCCCGCTCAACACCATTCGCGATGCCATGCTGAAGGTCGCCGGCGGCGACCTTGCCGTCGACAGCGGCTATCTCGATCGCCAGGATGAGATCGGCGCGCTTGCCGGCGCGCTGGAGACCTTCAAGCAGCAGGCCAACGAGAAGCTCAAGATCGAGGCACACGAGCGCGAGCGCAACGTGGGCGCCTCCGCGCGCCAGCGCGCGGTCGAGGCTTATGTCGGCGAGTTCGAGGGCGCGGTGCGCAAGACGCTCGGCGAATTGAGCGAAGCCTCCGGCGAAATGCGCAAGACCTCGGGCGATCTCTCCGCGGTGTCGCGCCAGACCAACGACCGCGTGCAGGTCGCCGGCAAGGCCTCCAATGACGCCTCCATGAGCGTCGACAGCGTCGCCGCCGCAGCCGAAGAGCTCAGCGCCTCGATCAACGACATCAGCCAGCAGGCCGCGCATGCCGCAGGCATCGCCAGCCGCGCCGTGACCCAGGCGCGCGAGACCGACGGCACGGTGCAGGGACTTCAGAAGTCGGCCGGCCGCATCGGCGAGGTCGTCGGCCTGATCAACACCATTGCGCAGCAGACCAATTTGCTCGCGCTCAACGCAACGATCGAGGCGGCCCGCGCCGGCGAAGCCGGGCGCGGCTTTGCCGTGGTCGCCTCCGAGGTGAAGTCGCTGGCGAGCCAGACGGCCAAGGCGACCGAGGAGATATCCGAGCAGATCGCCGACATCCAGAAGGTCGCGGGCGACGCCATCAGCGCGATCCAGACCATCGGCGGCATCATCGGCGAAGTGAACGAGGTCGCGACCGCAATCGCCGCCGCCGTGCAGGAACAGGGTGCGGCCACGCAAGAGATCACTCGCAGCACGCAATATGCGGCGCAGGGCACCAAGAACGTCTCGGACAGCATCACCGGCGTCAAATCCGATGCGGACGCTGCCGCCGCCGCCGCCGACAACGTGAAGCACGCCTCCGAGGTGCTGGAGAGCCAGAGCCGCCAGCTCGGCCATGAGGTCAGCGACTTCCTCGGCAAGATCCGCGCGGCGTAGCGTAGGTACATATAGGACACGACGAGCCACACATGCCGGTGTCGTCCTGGCGAAAGCCGGGACGACGTTGGGAAGAGGCGTGCCCAAACAGCGCTGGCTTTGGCGGGCCACCCGTTCAGCGCCCCGTAATTTTACGGCAGCGCTACTGCCTAAGTTTTTACCCTTTTCAGGCCAAATGCGCTTCTGGCGCCTGCCGCAGGCATGCGCTCTTGCTGCGCGCATCCCTTGGTCTTTCGAAGTTCGTGGGGGCTGCCGTTCGGGGCCACGAACTTCGAAACGCGTACCGGGATCTCCAATGCTCAATCGCCTGACCGTATCCACGTTGCTGAAGGCGGTGATCCTCTCCACCGCGCTTGTTGTCGTCATCGGCTTCTCGTTCAGCGCATGGAGCTCCTGGGCCCGGCTTCAGGAGGCCAATCGGATCGTCGCGGTCTCGGCCACGTCGGCCGAGGTGTTCAAGGGAATGGCGAACATCCGGGCCGATCGCTCGACCAGCAACCGCCAGCTCACTTCCGACGTCGCGATGGACAAGGACATCGAGAAATACATTCGCGAGGTCCGCGACGCCCTGATGCCCGCACTGGCCCGCACGCTGGAGCTCCTGCCCACGACCGACTTCGCTCAGCGCGAGGCGTTCCTTGCCGGTCTCGCCACGCTGAACAAGACCTTGCTGGCAGAACAGGCCGAATTCTGGACCGAGGTCGTCAAGCCCCGGGCCGAGCGCCGCGCAGGCCTCGCCAAGGAATATGTCGCGACCGAGGACGCGCTGATGGCACAGCTCGAGAAGCTCTCGGGCGCGCTCGCCGCGAGTGTCAATCATCAGGACGCGACCATCGACCAGCTCCTGACCATCAAGCAGATGGCCTGGCTGCTCCGCAACACCGCCGGCGAGTCCTCGCAGATCGTCGGCAATGCGCTGAATAGCGGCAAGATCGCTCCGGAGGTGCAGCTCGCCTACACCAAATTCATCGGCGGCACGGAGGCCGCATGGACCGCGATAGAGCTTGCCGCATCGGGCATGCAGTTGCCGCCGGCCCTTAGCGCCGCGATCACCGAGACCAAATCGGTCTATTTCGACCCGCAATATGCCGCCACGCGCGACGGCATCATCGCGACGATCGCCAAGGGTGAGAAGCCGTCGATGACCGCCAATCAGTGGAGCCCCTATTCGGTGCCCCGGATGATGAGCGCGGTGAAGCTCGCCGACGCGGCACTGCAGGCCGCCAAGGATCATTCCGCGGCTCAGCGCGCGACGGCGGTGCAATCGCTGATCTTGCAGATGGCGCTGCTCGTCACCGCGATCGTCCTGACCGGCGCCGCCATGCTGGCGGTCAGCCGCCGCGTGATCACGCCGCTGCACCGGATTCGCGATGCCATGCTCAAGGTCGCCGGCGGCGATCTCACCGTCGACAACGGCTATCTCGACCGCCACGACGAGATCGGCTCGCTCGCCGGCGCGCTCGATACTTTCAAGCAGCAGGCGATCGACAAGCTCAAGATCGAAGAGCAGGAACGCGAGCGCAACGCCGGCGCCGCCATGCGCCAGCGCGCAATGGAGACCTATGTCGGCGAGTTCGAGGGCGTCGTACGCAAATCACTGGGTGAATTGAGCGAGGCGTCCGGCGAGATGCGCAAGACCTCGGGCGACCTCTCCGCGGTATCGCGCCAGACCAACGAACGCGTCGAGGTCGCCGGCAAGGCGTCGAACGACGCTTCCATGAGCGTCGACAGCGTCGCGGCCGCCGCCGAGGAGCTTTCAGCCTCGATCAACGACATCAGCCAGCAGGCCGCGCACGCCGCAGGCATAGCCAGCCGCGCCGTCAACCAGGCGCGCGAGACCGACAGCACCGTTCAGGGGCTGGCGCAATCCGCGGGACGCATCGGCGAGGTCGTAGGCCTCATCAACACCATCGCGGCACAGACCAATTTGCTCGCACTGAATGCCACGATCGAGGCCGCGCGCGCCGGCGAAGCGGGGCGCGGGTTTGCGGTTGTGGCATCGGAGGTGAAGTCATTGGCGAGCCAGACCGCCAAGGCGACGGAGGAGATTTCGGAGCAGATCGCCGACATCCAGAAGGTCGCCGGCGATGCCATCACCGCAATCCAGGCGATTGGCGGCATCATCGGCGAGGTCAATGAAGTCGCCACCGCCATCGCCGCCGCCGTGCAGGAGCAGGGCGCGGCGACCCAGGAGATCACCCGCAGCACGCAATACGCCGCGCAAGGCACCAAGAACGTCTCGGAGAATATCACCGGCGTAAAGGCCGACGCCGACACCGCAGCCGGGGCTGCCGAAAACGTCAAGCAGGCCTCGGAAATGCTGGAGACGCAGAGCCGCCAGCTCGGTGATCAGATCAGCGACTTCCTGGGCAAGATCCGGGCGGCGTAGGGCTGCGGGTCAGGTAGAAAAGCTATAGCCCCCTCGGGGTCGTCCCGGCGAAGGCCGGGACCCATCACCCCAGGGAGTAGTTGTCGCGTGAGGCTGGTAACTCCGAGTTTTCGCCAAACCACTGCCAGTGGCTATGGGTCCCGGCCTTCACCGGGACGACGGCAGGATTAAGGCACCAGCATCGCATCACACGCGATGCGACCCTACTCCTTCGCCACCACCGGCACCTGGCGGAATCTTGCACGCACCGAATCCGGCAGCGGAGAGAAATTCATCGCGACGCCGCGGCGGTCGTTGGCATTGTGGCTGGCGACCACCAGGCCGTCGGCACCCGCGACGATGTCGCCCTTGCGCAAGGTGGGATCGTCCTCGACCTTGACCTGAGCGAGCCCGACCGGATCCTTGCCATTGCAGGTGCAGCCCGCCACGACCTCGTTGCGATAGCGGAACGCGTTCGGCAGGTCGGAATAGGATTTTCCCCTGTCCGTCGCGGCGTTGTCGATATTGCTGCCATAGACCAGCGAGGTTTCCGAGGTCGGGCAGAAGCTCTTGCAGGACTGAGCCTTGCTCTCGGCATCGTTTCCCTGCGCCGGGAAATAGCGGCCGTCGCAGCCGCGCACGCAATAGGCCGTGCCGCCGCCATAGGAGGCCCGCTGGCGCGGCGTGTCGTAGCGCGGCGTGTCATCGGTCTGGAACGGCATGCGAATTTCCGGAGCAGCACGCCCGCGGAAGCCGCCGAACAGCGCCGAGAAAAAGTCCTCCGCATGCGCCGATGGCGTCAGCGCGAGGCCGAAGGAGGCGGCGGCGAGGAATGCCGCCGCGCCACCGGCGAGTTTGCCGATCGAAGGTCTCTTCATGTGACCTCACTCAACTCTTAGTTTACGGCCGACGTCGAAATGTTCAGCGCCTGCCTGCCGGAAGGCAGCGACGTCGGCGCCGCGCGCTTGCGCACGGAATCTCCGCCTCTCGCCATCAGCGGCGCGTTCTTCGGCAGCACAACGACCCTGGCGCCCACATTGACGCGGCCGAACAGGTCGGTGACGTCCTCGTTGGTCATGCGGATGCAGCCGGACGAAACGAACTTGCCGATCGTGGTGGGATCATTGGTGCCATGGATGCGGTATTCGCTCGACCCGAGATACATCGCACGCGCGCCGAGCGGATTGCCGGGGCCGCCGGCGACGAAGCGGGGCAGATAGGGTTGGCGCGCGATCATCTCGGCCGGCGGATGCCAGTCCGGCCATTCCGCCTTGCGGCTGACGCTCTGCACGCCCGACCAGGTGAAGCCCTCGCGGCCGACGCCGACGCCATAACGGATGGCGCGCCCCTGGCCGAGCACATAGTAGAGATAAGTGTTGTTGGTATCGATGACGATGGTACCGGCCGGCTCGCTCCGGTCGAAGCTGACAATCTGCTTGCGCAGGCGTTCGGGCAGCGCGGCATCCTCGTCGGAGGCCTGCGCCTCCTGGCTCGCGTAACCCTGGCTCGCGTAACCCTGGTCCTGCGGGTAGGTCTGATCCTGCGGATAGGTGTAGCCCAGCGTCTGTGCGCTTGCGGCGCCGAACGGCACTGCCAGCAAGGCGGTTGCGAACGCGAACGTGGTGATGCGGCGCGGCGAAAAGCGGCGTCGGACTGCAGAGAACTTCGTCATGTGCTGCCCCGTTGGATGCCTGCATCAGGGTGATGCGCTGGTCCGATCAACGCGGTCGAGCCGATACAAGTTCCGCGGCGGGATGCAGCAGCCACGTCACAGTCAAGCGAGCGTCGCTTCACGAAGCCGCGATGGAACCCGCGGGGCGCTTGCACGTTCTCCAACTGGTCATGGGCGCGCGGACCGAAGACTCCGTGCCGGAGAGGTATTGTGCGCGTCCTTCCCAGTGAACGTATGACTCCCGGCAACGGCGAAGGCACTCCGCTTCCCGAGCATCACGGCGAACTTCCGCCGGTGATCCGCCGCACCGAGTTCGTCGCCTTCTCGCTCGCCGGACTGCTCCTCATCGCAGTCGTCGCCGTGCTCTATTTCGGAAAGGCGTTCTTCCTGCCTGTCGTGATGGCCTTCGTCACCGGCACGATGCTCTCGCCGGCGGCAGCCTTCCTGGAGAAGCGCAAAGTGCCGCGCGGGCTCGCAGCGGCCTTGATCGTGATCACGGTGACCGCCGTTGTCGGTTTCGTCGTCGCGCTGATCGCCTCACCGGTGATGGAATGGAGCTCGCGCCTGCCCGAACTGGGCGCGCAGCTGAAGGACAAGCTGCACGTGTTCGACCGACCACTGGCGCTGTGGCGGGAGCTGCAAACCATGGTCGGCGGCTCGGAAGGGCTGCCGAACTTCCAGATGCCGAAATTCGAATGGGTGCAGCCGACGCTGGAATTCCTGTCGCCAACCTTCACCGAATTCCTGCTGTTCTTCGTCACCCTCATCCTGTTCATCGCGAGCTGGCGCGACCTGCGCCGCGCGATGATCATGACCTTCAGCGATCACGACGCGCGGCTGCGCACGCTTCGCATCCTCAACGAGATCGAGGTCCATCTCGGCAACTATCTTCTGACCGTGACCCTCATCAATGTCGGCGTCGGCGTTGGCGCGGGCATCGTCTGCGCGCTCACCGGCATGCCCAATCCCGCCGGCCTCGGCGCCCTCGCGGCCACCCTCAACTTCATCCCGATCATCGGGCCGGTGGCGATGTTCGCCGTTCTGGTCGTGGTCGGACTGGTCACTTTCCCGACCATCGGGGGTGGTCTGATGGCGGCGCTTGCCTTTGGCGGCCTCACCTTCCTGGAGGGGCATTTCGTCACGCCGACCATCATCGGCCGGCGGCTGGAGCTCAATGCGCTCGCCGTGCTGCTGGCGCTGGCATTCTGGACCTGGCTGTGGGGCCCCATGGGCGCGTTCCTGTCGTCGCCGCTCCTGATCGTCGCGCTGATCCTGAAGGAGCATCTGCTGCCGGCGGATTCGCCGCAGCTCCCCCAGGATTGACCGGTTTCCGTGAACGGAACTTCCCGCGCGACGAAACGTTTTCCGGCTATCTCAGCCGTCAACAGCTCGGAGCTCCTGATGTCCACGACCAATGCCGAAGCCGGGATGAGAGACTGGACCGACAAAGCCACCAGAGAACGCCTTGAGAAGGATGTAGCAGCCGTGAAAAGCGATATCGCCGCCCTCACCGATCAGATCACCGACGCGCTCAATACCTTTGCCAACTCCACCGGCAAGCAGGCCCGCCGCGGCTACCACCAGGCGCGCGAGAACGTCGATTCCGCAATCGACGACATGTCGGAGCGAGGCAGTGCGATGATGGGCGCGGCACAGGATGCCTACGGATCGATCGAGGAGACGCTCGAAGACGCCATCACGCAGCGGCCGCTCGCGACCGTCGGGCTTGCGCTCGGCATCGGCTTCCTGATCGGCGCCGCCTGGCGCCGCTGAGGTAGCGAAGGGGTATTGAGACGGTGGCGCAGCGGCGCCGCCGGTGCCGGCTTGTGGGGCTTGAGGAGCAAGGCCATGTTTCAGCGCATCATCGACGGGATCAGCGCATCCACCGGCACCACTGTGCGGCTGAGCTCGCTGGCAGCGGGCGCGGCATTCGCACTCTTCATCACCACGTGCTTCCTGTGCGCGGCGGCGTTCATCTCGGTGCTGGAGAAATATGGTCCGGTGCAGGCCTGCCTCGCCGGTGCCGGCGTTTTCTTTCTGCTGACCCTGACCGCGGCGGTGAGCTATTGGGTCTACAAGCGGCAGCTGCGCAAGCAAGCCCATATCGCGGCCGAGCGTGCCGCGAAGTCGGCGGCCTCGAGCATGCTCGCGGACCCCATGCTGCTCGCCACGGGACTCCAGATCGTTCGCGCCATCGGGATCAAGCGGCTGTTGCCGATCCTGGCGATCGGCGGCGTCGCCCTCGGAATCATGGCGAGCCGCGCCGGCGTACCCGACGAGGCGTCGGCCGAACCTGCCGAGTAGCGGTCAGCGCGGGTTAGAAAATTTCGTCCCAAGTCCTGCGAGCGCATCTTTCGAAATTCGGTACCGGGGGCGCCGCGCCAAATTTGCGTCGCCCGGCGCGAATGCCCATACTCACGCAAACGCTACTCGGATAGGCAGGCGGTTGCCGCTAAAAGCAGCGCCCCTGATTCCAAAAGCCATTTTTTCGATGAAACCGTCCGTCAAGGCGAACCTCGCCGCATTCAATCACGACCCCCGGCTCTATTTGACGCTTGGCATCGCCAACTGGTCGGTATTCGTCGACCACATCCCGAACAACGTCGTCAATTTGCTGACGCTGCGAAACTTCGGCTTCAGCGGTGCCGCAGACCTGTTCGTGTTCGTGGCCGGCTATGGCATGGCCATCATTCATGGCAAGATCGCGCTGGAGCGCGGTTACGTCGTCGCAGCGACGCGCATCTTTCAGCGCGTCTGGCGGCTCTATGCCGCCTATGTCGTCCTGTTCGTGATCTACATCGACGCCATCGCCTATGTTGCCTCGCAATCGATGGCGCCGGAGATCATCCACGAATACAACATCTCGGGCATCCTCGAGCATCCGCTGCGCATCCTGGTCCGTGGACTGGTGCTTCAGGAAGAGCCGTTGAACCTCGATCTCCTGCAACTGATGATCCCGCTGATGGCGTTCCTTCCGTTCGCGCTGTGGGGGCTGTTGCGGCGGCCGAACCTGACACTTGCGGCATCGGTCTCGCTGTACGTTGCGGCCCGCTGGTTCGACTGGAATTTCCGGGTTTATCCGGACGAGGAGTGGACCTTCAATCCGTTCTGCTGGCAGATGCTGATGGTGCTGGGCGGCTGGTTCGCCGTGACCGGCGCGTCGGGCCGCGCGCTGCACGGCCTGTCCTGGCTGCGCGTGCTTGCAGGCGCCTATCTCGTATTCGCGATGGCAATCACGCTGATGCGCCACTCGCCGGCACTTGCCGCCTATTTGCCGAATATCGTGCTCGACAACATCACGCCGACCGACAAGGAAAACCTCGCACCCTATCGCGTGATCCACTTCCTCGCGCTCGCCTTCCTCGCGACACATCTCGTCCCGGCCGATCATCCCGGGCTGCAATGGAGATCGCTCCAGACGGTCATCAGATGCGGCGAGGAATGGCTCGCGGTGTTCTGCGTCGGCGTATTCCTGTCCTTCGCCGGCCATCTCATCCTGATCACCGGCGCCAATCTGGTGGTGATGCAGATCGCCGTGAGCCTGGCCGGCTTCGCGGCGATGGCCGCGGTCGCATATTACATCGCCTGGTCGAAGCGGCAGGACCTGCCCGGGGCCTTGCGGCAGCAGGCCTAACCCGGCACCTTCCGATTCCGCTAGGCCAGCCACCACGGCTGGGCTATGCGGAGCGGGAGCGGGATTGCGCGAGGAGGCCGGGCGTGGTGATGGCGAATGGCGAGGGTGAGGGAGCCGACAGCGCGCCCCGGCGCGGCCGGCCCAGGTCGATCGAGACCACCAACGCCATTCTCCAAAGCGCCTATGCGCTGATGGCCACCACCGGCCTTGCCGTCACCACCATCGACGCGATCGCACGCCACTCCAGCGTCTCCAAGATGACGATCTACAAATGGTGGCCGTCCCGCGAAGCCTTGCTGATCGACGCCTTCCTTCACCATGCCGCGCAGATGCTGCCGCTGCCGCCTGCAAGCTCGGGTAGCCCCGCCGCGCGCGCACGCCGCCATGCCGCAGCCTATGCCGAAGCGCTCCAGGGCGAGTTCGGCAAGGTCCAACTCGCCGTCATCTCCGAATGCATTTCCAAGACCGGCTCCGCCGAGCTGTTCTACGCCCGGTATCTGCAATTCCGCCGCGACGCACTGGTGGAGATGATCGCCGCAGGTCAGAACGACGGCAGCATTCTGGCGGAAGCTCCGCCCGAGGATCTCTACGACGCGATCTATGGCGGCCTGTTCTACCGCTACGTCTTCGGCATCGCCCCGATCACGCCGGCCTACGCGCGGAATCTGGTTGACCTCGTGCTGCGGCCGAAGAGCTAGCCTCGAATTACCGCGCCGGCCGGATCGGTGCTGAAAGCTTGTCAGTGCGGTCGCGCTCGGTCATGTCCTCGACCGTCTCCATCGGCGCGGTCAGCTCGTAGACATAGGAGACGTCGGTGAAATAGCGCTTGGCGGTGCCGCCGAGCGCCTCGGGCGCGACACGGTCGAGCAGGATCAGGCCGAAATCAGAATCCGGGCGGCGCGTCGCCTCGCTGGTGTTGAACTCCTCCCAGCGGAAATAGAAGACCTCGCCGTTCCCCTCGCTCGTCACCGTCCAATTGGCGGTGATGTGCGGATGCTTGCCGACCAGCGACAGGCCCTCGTCGGAGTGCGAGGCGAGCTCGAAGAAGAGCAGCGACAGGCTCTGCGCCGCGCGCGCGCTGACTGCGATATCAGGACCGGTGACGGCGATGCGGTCGGCGTGCGGGATGGCGCGCGCCTCGAACAGGCCCTTCAGCTTGACGCCCTGCCACTGGCTCTCGCTGAGCAGCGAGACCACGTTGGACATGGCGTGGATGCGGCCGATCAGGAGCTCGCGCGCGACATCGATGTCGGAGCCATGGCGCAGCGTGCGGGTCACGATCGACTGGATCACCGCCAGGATGTTCTTGACCCGGTGGTTGAGCTCGTCGATGACAGCCGTCAGCCGGCGCTCGAAGCCGATTCTGACCTGGATTTCCCGGCTGAGCCGCAAATTGTTGTAGGCGACATAGCCGAACAGGCCGCACACCATCGCGGTGATCGCAAAGCCGATCGCCGCCACGATGATCGCAGTCTGCTCGGCGCGACGCGCCGAGTTGGTCTTGGCGTAATAGCCGAGCTGCCAGTCGCGACCACCGAAGCTCACCGTGCGCGTCGCCGACGGTGCCGGCCCATCAGCCGCCGTCGTGCGGGCCGAGACCACGCCTTGATCGTTGGCGACGAGCTCGCCACCCTCCCTGCGCGGATCCTTCAGTGCGACCGCGAACAACGACATGTCGTCGTTGGTCAGCATCAGGGAGGAGAGCTCGTAGGAAAATGTGATGAAGCCCGCCGGCTCCGTCGCGCCCTCGGGGATGACCGGAGCGGCCACAATGATGCCGATCGGCCCGCCGCTGCGCAGGAGAGCAACCGGTTCTGAGGCAACCGATCTCTTCTCCACTCTGGCGCGCGCCAGCATGGCGCTGCGCACCTGATCCTGGTCGTAACTGCGGCCGGGCAGCGCCTTGGTCTCGTTGCTGCGCGGCTCGAGATCCATCAGCACGTCGACCGGCTGGGTGACATCAGCCGGATCGATCGGCTTGTCGTCATAGGTGCGGATCCGCGGATTGGGGAAGCCGGCGCTCGCGATGGCGGCCTGCGCTGCGGCAAGCTCGTTCGGCTTCAGGCGCGCGACCCAACCCGCCACCACGAAATCGGTCTTGAAGGCGTAGATGGCCGAGCGCAGCGGCTCGAGCATGTTTGGCTTGAGCACCGACGGGGTCCGGAACAGGCCGGAGGCAACCCGCGCGAGCAGTTCGCGCTCGGTGAGCCGGTCCTGGACCAGGCTTGCATGGACGTCGATCGCGCGCGCCAGCGCGATCCGGTCCAGCGCCAGTTCCTGGTCGTGGACGCGATAAGCCGCAAGCCCGGAGAGCAGGACCCCGAGAAGAGCAATGAAGCCGATGATGAAACCCAGCCGGACCACGCGACTACTCAGGCGAAAGCAGGAGGTCGGCAAAAAACACGGAGCATATGGATGCCGCTCGAACGGGCACGTGCCGAAACAGGGTGAACCCCAATGGCCGGGATAATGGAGGAGGAGGCATCAGTACGCAACTTGGGTCGCCTGAAAAGCTTAATCCGCCCGGCCGGTCGTCCGGCCGGGATTTGCTCCGGGCACCGGAGGTAATCAATCGCCGTGACCGAAATTTGTTCCGCGGATGCGGCTCTGCCCAGAGTGTTAACGGAGGGAAACGACTGCGTTAAGTGGTCGCGCCGGTCAGCTGGCCCGTTTCAAGCCGCCTTTGGCCTCGATGAAGCCGATGATGCGCTCGAGCCCCTGGCTCTTCTTCAGGTTGGTCATGACGAACGGCCGCTCGCCGCGCATGCGCCTGGCGTCCGTCTCCATCTTTTCCAGGGAGGCGCCAACATGGGGCGCCAGGTCGATCTTGTTGATGACAAGGAGGTCGGAGCGGGTGATGCCGGGGCCGCCCTTGGACGGGATCTTGTCGCCGGCCGCCACGTCGATGACGTAAATGGTGAGATCGGCGAGCTCCGGGGAAAAAGTGGCAGCGAGGTTGTCACCGCCGGATTCGATCAGCACGAGATCGAGCCCGGGAAACTTGGCGCGCATGTCCGCCACCGCGGCGAGATTCATCGAGGCGTCCTCGCGGATCGCGGTGTGCGGGCAGCCGCCGGTCTCGACCCCTGCAATGCGGTCCGGCGTCAGCGAGCCCGAGCGCACAAGGAATTCCGCATCCCATTTGGTGTAGATGTCGTTGGTGATCGCGGCGATGTCGTAGCGCTCGCGCATGGTCTTGCAGAGCAGGTCCATCAGCGCGGTCTTGCCCGATCCGACCGGACCGCCGACGCCGACACGCAAGGGGCCGTGAGATTTCGACATGCTCTCTCCTAATGTCGTCCCGGCGAAGACCGGGACCCATAGCCACCGTACTGAGCTGACGAGGTCCGCTGTGGCCACATCCTCCCATAGCCACAAAGATTTGTGGGTATGGGTCCCGGCCTTCGCCGGGACGACAATCGAATAAATTCCGAACAACTCATGATCTGAACAGCCGCGTATATTGCGTCTCGTGCCGCAGGCTGGCGAGGTCGGCGCGAAACGTCGCGCCGCCGAGATCGTCCAACGTTGCATTCAACGCACGATTCGCAGTCGCGGCAACCGCGGCTTCCAGCCTCACCAGCACGCGCTGGCTGTCGGTCTGGCCGAGCGGAACGAGCCGGCTGGCCGCGGAAATCCAGTTCGAGACCAGCGCATGCAGGAAGGCGTGCAGCGTCGGCACCAGCGGCACGCCGTGCACCGCGGCGACCACGCCCACGGCAACGGGATAGACCAGTGGCGTGCGGCATGCCGCAACCATGGCATCCAGCCCATCGGCATCCCACGCGGCGCGGGCGATGTCGATGAAGGCACGGCCCTGCGATGTCGTCTCCAACTGCCGCTCGCGCGACGGCACGAAGGCCGCGGCGAGCTCGGCGATATCGCTCAAGGTGTCGCCCTCGCCCACTTCAGTGGCGCGATGGGCGTGGACCAGAAACGTCGCATCGCAGAAGCCCGAGCCATCGCGGAGCATCGCATCGAGCCAGTCCGCCAGTGTCGCGGCGTCGGTGATGTCGCCGGCCTCGACCGCCCATTCGAGGCCGCTAGAGTAGGAAAAGCCCCCGACGGGAAACGCCGGCGACAGCCAGGTCATCAGCCGGTACAGCGCCGCCGCCTCGCGCTCCGCGAGGTCGCAGGCGCTGACCGGCTCATTTGTGGTCATGAGCATGCTTGTGGCCGTGGTGATGGTCGGGGTGATCGCAATGCTCGTCGTCGTGGTGATGGTGATCGTGGCCGTCGTCATGCGCGGCATGATCATGGTGGTGATCATGACCGTGATGATCATGATGATGATCGTGGCCAGGATCGTGATGCGCGTGGTCGTCGTGTCCATGCGCATGACCGGCATCGGCATAGGCGCCGCCTTCGGGATCGAACGGCGCCTCGATCTCGATCACGCGCGCACCGAGGCCCTTCACCATGGCTTCGATGACGTGGTCGCGGCGGATGCGCAGGCCCTTGGCCATGATCTGCGTCGGCAGATGGCGATTGCCGAGATGCCAGCCGACGCGAATAAGGTGGTGCGGATCGTGGCCGCGGATCTCGAGCAACGGCTCGGGCGCGGCGACCACCTCGACCAGCCGGCCGTCCTCCAACACCAGCGCATCGCCGCCGCGCAGCGCGACGGCATTCTCCAGGTCGAGCAGGAACTCGAGCCCCCGCGTCCCCGTCATCGCCATGCGGCGGCGGTGCCGATCGTCGAAATCGAGCACGACCGTATCCGCCGGCGCTTCCGCGAAGCGGTGTTGTCCCCTGACCTGCGTTGCCCGGATCATGCGTTTTACCTCAGAGCTTCTCGACCTTGCCGTCGCTGATGATCTCGATCACCGTCGGCGCCGTCTTCATCTGCGCGGAATATTCGCGCCACACCTTCATGTGCGGCGCCTTGGCATGCGCCGTGAGATCGTCACGGGTCTCCCAGCGCTCGACCACCACATACTGATTGGGGTTGTTGACGCTGACGTGGCCGTCATACGAAAGGCAGCCCTTCTCCTTGAGCGTCTCGACGGTGCAGGCCTTGTGCCCCTTGATGAAATCGTCCTTGTTTTCCGGCTTCATGGACGTGGTGGCGATGACATAGATCATGGGGATGCTCCCTCTTCTTGCTCAGCGGACGTCGACCTTCTCGGGCGTGATCACTTCGATCTTCGGCGGTGCCGTAAAGCACTTCACCGCGACGCGGCCGAACGTCTTCATGTGCTCCATGGCACGATGCGGCACCAGCGCCTCGGCATTCTCCCACTGCTCGACGAACACCATCTTGGCGGGATCGGTGACGCTCTCATGCAGATCATAGGCGATATTGCCGGGCTCTTTCCGCGTCTCCTTGATGCAGGCGGTGGCGGCTGCAATGAATTCGGCGCGCGTTTCGGGCTTGATGGTCAAGGTGGCAACGACGTAGATCACGAGAAATCCTCCCGGCTTTTCTTCTGGGCTCAAGATACCGGGCGGGACCTTAGACCATGCGAGATTGAACGCAAAACCGCAAAAGCCGCCCGGGGATCCTCCGGGACATGCGTTGAGGCGCTATTTCAGTACATGAAATATCGCTGCGCCATCGGCAGCACCTCGGCGGGGGCACAGGTCAACAGCTCGCCGTCGGCGCGGACCTCATAGGTCTCCGGATCGACCTCGATATTGGGCGTGGCGTCGTTGTGGATCATGCTCTTCTTGGAGATCTTGCCGCGCGTGTTCTGGACCGCGTAGAGCTTCTTGTCGATGCCGAGCTTTCGAGCGAGACCGCCGGTGATCGCGGCTTTCGACGTGAACACCACGGACGACGCCGTGCGCGCCTTGCCGAAGGCGCCGAACATCGGCTGGTAGTGCACCGGCTGCGGCGTCGGGATCGAGGCGTTGGGATCGCCCATGGGGGCGGCGACGATCATGCCGCCCTTGACCACGCAATCCGGCTTGACGCCGAAGAAGGCCGGCGACCACAGCACGAGATCGGCGAGCTTGCCCTTCTCCACCGAGCCGATCAGCTTCGACACGCCATGGGCGATCGCGGGATTGATCGTGTATTTGGCGATGTAGCGCTTGACGCGGAAATTGTCGTTGTCCTTGCCCTTGTCCTGCGGCAGCGAGCCGCGCTGCTTCTTCATCTTGTCGGCGGTCTGCCAGGTCCGGATGATGACCTCGCCGAGGCGGCCCATGGCCTGGGAGTCCGACGAGATCATGGAGAGCGCGCCGAGATCATGCAGGATGTCCTCGGCCGCGATGGTCTCCTTGCGGATACGGCTCTCGGCGAACGCCAGATCTTCCGCGATCGAGGGATCGAGGTGGTGGCAGACCATCAGCATGTCCAGATGCTCGTCGATGGTGTTGCGCGTGAAGGGCCGCGTCGGGTTGGTCGAGGACGGCAGCACGTTCTTCAAGCCGGCGACCTTGATGATATCAGGGGCGTGACCGCCGCCGGCGCCTTCGGTGTGGAAGGCGTGGATGGTGCGGCCCTTGAACGCCTTGATCGTATCCTCGACGAAGCCGGATTCGTTCAGCGTGTCGGTGTGGATCATCACCTGGATGTCGTAATCGTCGGCAACCGACAGGCAGGTGTCGATCGCAGCCGGCGTGGTGCCCCAGTCCTCGTGCAGCTTCAGCGCACAGGCGCCGGCCTTGATCATCTCGACCAGCGCGGCGGGCCGCGAGGCGTTGCCCTTGCCGGAGATGCCGAGATTGACCGGGAAGGCGTCGAACGACTGGATCATCCGCCCCATGTGCCACGGGCCCGGCGTGCAGGTGGTGGCGAACGTGCCGTGCGATGGGCCGGTGCCGCCCCCTAGCATCGAGGTGACGCCCGACATCAGCGCGTGCTCGATCTGCTGCGGGCAGATGAAGTGGATGTGGCTGTCGAAACCGCCGGCGGTGAGGATCTTGCCTTCGCCCGCGATCACATCGGTGCCGGGGCCGATGATGATGGTGACGCCCGGCTGGATGTCGGGATTGCCGGCCTTGCCGATGCCGGCGATCATGCCGTCCTTGATCGCGACGTCGGCCTTCACGATGCCCCAGTGATCGACGATCAGCGCATTGGTGATGACGGTGTCCGCCGCGCCCTGCTTGTTGGTGACCTGCGACTGGCCCATGCCGTCGCGGATCACCTTGCCGCCGCCGAACTTCACTTCCTCGCCGTAGGTGGTGAAATCCTTCTCGACCTCGATGATGAGGTCGGTGTCGGCCAGCCGCACCTTGTCGCCGGTGGTCGGGCCGAACATGTCGGCATAGACGGAACGCTTTATTTTGACGGACATCACAAGCCCCGTTTGCGTTTGAATGTTTTGGTCATGCTCATAGCGAGGCCCTCGCTGTGAGCACCATGTCGTCGAATGTCGTATCGAGCCAGCCGTCAGCGCCGCGGCAGCCCGCGACCACCTGCTCGGCCCAGTCGACGTAGTCGGTGAGGTCGTCACGCTCCTCGGCGGTCGGACCGGAATGAATGCCCGCGCCGATATTGCTGATCTTGTCGGCAATCTTGATCAGCCTGGCGCCAGCCGACTTCTTCGGCGCATCAATCACCTGCCGACGCCGTCGTTCGGCCTTCGGCAGGCTCATGTCGTCGGTGCACTCGACGACGAGCGACGCGACGCGCTCGGAGAATTTTTGCGCGAGCTCCTCGCGCGTGGTGTCGGTGTCTTCGATCGCATCATGCAGCCACCCGGCCGCGACCAACTCGGCATCGGCACCATCGGTCGCTGCCGCAAGCAGGTTCGCGACCTCGGCGAGATGGTTGATGTAAGGCTCATTCCCCCGCCCCTTGCGCGCCATGCCGTTATGCCGGCGTGCGGCCAGATGGGCGGCTTTCGAGATGAGGCGGACGGCGGAGAGCATGACGATCACAGCGCTCCTCGCTGACAACATCCACGATCGACGCAGCGTCGCAAAATTACTTCGGTCGGAGTTCCTGGCTCACCCCTCTCCCCACCCCTCCCCCGCAAGGGGGGAGGGAGCCCGACCATTGTGCTCACCTGACGATGCATCATGGCTCCTCTGGTGTGTCAGTATCAGAGGTAAGGGACGCACTGGCAGCAGGGTTCCCTCCCCCCTTGCGGGGGAGGGGTAGGGAGAGGGGTGCCGCTTGCTCCGCTGCTTCGAGAATCGAAAGAACAACACCCTCCAGGTTCTTCATCACGTCTTCGTTGGTGAAGCGCAGCACGCTATATCCGCGGGATGCGAACCATTGGTCGCGCCGCTCATCGTGGCGGATGCGCTCTTCGAAGTCGTGGCTCTCGCCATCGAGTTCAACGATAAGCTTGCGGGAATGAGCGACAAAATCGGCGATGTAGTTGCCCATGGGGGTCTGACGGCGAAAGGCCAGGCCCGCGAGACGATCGGCCTTCAGGTGGCGCCATAGCAACGTCTCTGCACGAGTCATCTCGCGCCTCAATCGTTTGGCGCGATGGCGCTGAATCTCGCCGACCTCGTCGTGCGGCATACCCCTCTCCCCAGCCCTCCCCCGCAAGGGGGGAGGGAGCCCGACCATTGTGCTCACCTCACCGTGGATCACCGCACTCGCCTCAACTTGCGCTCACAGCTTCCCCATCACGTCACCGCGGAAGCCGTAGATGGTCTTCTTGCCGGCCACGGCGACGAGCTGGATGTCGCGGGTCTGGCCGGGTTCGAAGCGGACGGCGGTGCCGGCGGCGATGTCGAGGCGCATGCCGCGGGCTTTCTTGCGGTCGAACTTCAGCGCCGGGTTGGTCTCGAAGAAATGGTAGTGCGAGCCGACCTGGATCGGGCGGTCACCGGTGTTGGCGACCGTGAGCGTTACTGTCTTGCGGCCAGCATTGAGCTCGATCTCGCCGTCCTTGATGAAGAGTTCGCCGGGGATCATGCTCTGGCTCCTACCTGATCGGCTCGTGCACGGTGACGAGCTTCGTCCCGTCCGGGAACGTCGCCTCGACCTGGATGTCGTGGATCATCTCGGGAATGCCGGGCATCACCTGGTCGCGGGTGAGCACCTGCGCGCCGGATTGCATCAGCTCGGCGACGGTGCGTCCGTCGCGCGCGCCTTCGAGGATGAAATCGGAGATGATCGCGATCGCCTCGGGATGGTTGAGTTTGACGCCACGGTCCAGCCTGCGACGCGCCACGATGGCCGCCATCGAGATCAGAAGCTTGTCCTTTTCGCGGGGAGACAGGTTCATGCGAAATCTCTTCAGTTCACATCATCAATTCAGCCACAGCCGCGGCAGCTTCATGCCGGTGCGCGCCAGCAGGGCCATCATGTCGGCACGCAAGCGGGCCGCATCTTGGGCACAGAACCGCGCCATTGCAAATCCATTCCAGGCGGATATCCCGACCTCGCCGGAGAATGATTCCGATGCCTCCCGGAGACGCTCGACCAGCGCCTCATCGCCGGGCACGATCAGGGCGGTGCCAATCGCAGCCCCACCCTTGGCGACCGCGGATCGTGCGAGCTTGGCGCCGATATTGCCGTCCAGCCTGACGGTCTCGGCGAAGACCAGCTTGCCGCCACGACGCAGCCGCCAACGGTCGACGAACTCGCCCTGCTCCATCCGCTCGCCCATAGCGGTGCGGCCGAACACCACGATCTCGCACAGCAGGAGCGAGGCCGCCTCGTCGAGATCGATGTCGAAGCGGCGCTGCACGCGGGCCCGGTCGAACAGGATGGTCTCCTGAGGCAGCCAGCCGAGATGCGCGCCTGCGGCGACCTTCAGCGCGATGCTGAGCTCTGCCGCCTGCCCCGGCGCACGGTAGACCTTTTCCGCGGCCGCCGTGGTCAGCGTCAGCCGCGTCGCGTCAGAGGCCGAGATCTCGATGTCGAAGCGATCGCCACCGGCGACGCCGCCGGCCGTGTTGACGAACACACCGGACAGGCCGTCGTCCTCCGGCGAGGGAAAGCGCACGCGGAGCGAACCGGATTCATGCAAGGCGCCACGCCGCGTCACGCCGTCGCGGGCGTGCACATCGAACCGCACCGCGCCGCGGGCACGGTTGGCCTCGAACACAGGCGAATTGGTTGACAGTTCGCTGCGCATCCGTCTCCCCGGCCGGTCGCGGCAGGATTTCTTGCTTGCGGTTTCCTGGCTTACAGCGCCATCTGGCGGCTGATTTCGCTCGGGTCGAGATTGGAGCGGTCGCAGGTGAATTTCACCGCGCCGCGATCCATCACGGCAAAACTGTCGCCGAGTTCGCAGGCAAAGTCGAGATATTGTTCGACCAGCACGATGGCGATGTTGCCGAGGTTGCGCAGATAGGAAATGGCGCGGCCGATGTCCTTGATGATCGAGGGCTGGATACCCTCGGTCGGCTCGTCGAGCAGCAGCAGCTTTGGCCGCATCACCAGCGCGCGGCCGATCGCGAGCTGTTGCTGCTGGCCGCCGGAGAGATCGCCGCCGCGCCGGCCAAGCATGGATTGCAGCACCGGGAATAGCGAGTACACGTCGTCCGGAATGTGCTTGTCCTCGCGCCTGAGCGGGCCGAAGCCGGTCTTGAGATTCTCCTCGACCGTCAGAAGCGGAAATATCTCGCGGCCCTGCGGCACGAAGCCGATGCCCTTGCGCGCGCGCTCATAGGGCTTCAGGCCCGTGATATCGCTGCCGTCGAGCACGATCGCGCCGGAGGAGATCGGGTACTGCCCGACCATGGCGCGCAAGAGCGAGGTCTTGCCGACGCCGTTGCGCCCGAGCACGCAGGTCACCTTGCCGGGCTCGGCCGCGATCGACACGCCGCGTAGCGCCTGCGCCGCGCCGTAGAACAGGTTGATGTCCTTGACCTCAAGCATCGCTCAGCGCCCCAGATAGACTTCGATGACCCGCTCGTTGGACGAGACCTGGTCGATGGTGCCTTCCGCGAGCACGGTACCCTCGTGCAGGCAAGTGACCTTGACGCCGAGCTCGCGCACGAACGTCATGTCGTGCTCGACCACCATCACGGTATGGGTCTTGTTGATTTCCTTGAGCAGCTCGGCGGTGAGATGGGTCTCGACGTCGGTCATGCCGGCGACGGGCTCGTCGACGAGAAGCAGTTTCGGATCCTGTGCGAGCAGCATGCCGATCTCCAGCCACTGCTTCTGGCCGTGGCTGAGGCTGCCGGCGAGACGGTTGCGTGCATCGGTGAGGCGGATCGTCTCCAGCACCTTGTCGATCTGCTCGGACTCCGCCCGGCTGCCGCGCCAGAACAGCGTACCCTTGACGCTGTGGTCGACATTGAGCGCGAGCAGCAGGTTGTCCTGCACGGTCTGGCTCTCGAACACGGTCGGCTTCTGGAATTTGCGGCCGATGCCGAGCTCGGCGATGCGGGTCTCGTCCAGCCGCGTCAGATCGGTGACGCCGTCGAACAGCACCGTGCCCTCGTCAGGCTTGGTCTTGCCGGTGATGATGTCCATCATCGTGGTCTTGCCGGCGCCGTTCGGGCCGATGATGGCGCGCATCTCGCCGGGCTCGAGCGTGAGCGAGAGGTTGTTGATGGCGTGGAAGCCGTCGAACGAGACGTGCACGCCGTCGAGATAGAGCATCGCGGAGGTCGCGCGGGTGTCCATGACGTTCATTGCGCCTACTCCGCCATCTTGGGTTCGGTGACACCGTCTTCCGCCGCCGCGCTCGCGGCGGTCTCAGCGGTGCGCTTCTCTTTCGACTGATCCCACCAGGCATTGAAGGTGCCGACGATACCCTTGGGCAGCAGCAGCGTCACCAGGATGAACAGCGCGCCGAGCATGAACAGCCAGTACGGCGCGAGCATGCCCGAGGTGAAGGACGTTTTTGCGTAGTTGACGACGACGGCACCGAGTGCCGCGCCCACCAGCGTGCCGCGGCCACCGACCGCGACCCAGATCACCGCCTCGATCGAATTGCCGGGCGCGAATTCGGATGGATTGATGATGCCGACCTGCGGCACGTAAAGCGCGCCGGCAACACCGGCCATGCAGGCCGAGAGCGTGAACACGAACAGCTTGTAGGATTCGACGCGATAGCCGAGGAACCGGCTGCGTGATTCCGCGTCGCGGATCGCGATCAACACCTTGCCGAGCTTGGACGACACGACGGCGCGGCAGATCAGGAAGCTGGCGATCAGCGCCAGGCAACTCAGCGCGAACAGCGCGGCGCGGGTGCCCTCGGCCTGCACGTTGAAGCCGAGGATGTCCTTGAAATCGGTCAGGCCGTTATTGCCGCCGAAGCCGAAATCGTTGCGGAAGAAGGCGAGCAGCAACGCATAGGTCATCGCTTGCGTGATGATCGACAGATACACGCCCGTGACGCGGGAGCGGAAAGCGAGCCAGCCGAAGCAGAAGGCGAGCAGGCCCGGCACGATCAGTACCATCAGCGCGGCAAACCAGAACATGTCGAAGCCGTACCAGTACCAGGGCAGCTTCGAATAGTTCAGGAACACCATGAAGTCCGGCAGGATCGGGTTGCCGTAGACGCCGCGGCTGCCGATCTGCCGCATCAGGTACATGCCCATGGCGTAGCCGCCGAGCGCGAAGAAGGCGCCGTGGCCGAGCGAGAGGATGCCGCAGTAGCCCCAGATCAGGTCGATCGAGAGCGCCAGGATGGCGTAGCAGACATATTTGCCCCAGAGCGCGACGAGATAGGTCGGCACTTGCAGGAACGAGCCCGCGGGCAGCAACAGGTTGGAGAGCGGGATGAGGATGCCGCAGGCCGCGACGACGGCAAGAAAGATCGTGGCGCCGCGGTCCAGCGATCGCGTCAGCATGTGAGGGGTCATGCTTCCACCGCACGGCCCTTGAGCGCGAACAGGCCGCGCGGCCGCTTTTGAATGAACAGGATGATGAGAACGAGGATGGCGATCTTGCCAAGCACGGCGCCGGCGACGGGCTCCAGGAATTTGTTGGCGATGCCGAGCGTGAAGGCGCCGACCAGCGTGCCCCAGAGATTGCCGACGCCGCCGAACACCACGACCATGAAGCTGTCGATAATGTAGCTCTGGCCGAGATTGGGGCTGACATTGTCGATCTGCGACAGCGCCACACCGGCGATGCCGGCAATGCCCGAACCGAGGCCAAAGGTCAGCGCGTCGACGCGCGAGGTGGCGATGCCCATCGAGGCGGCCATGCGGCGGTTCTGCGTCACCGCGCGCATCTCGAGCCCGAGCGCGGTGTAACGCAGCATCGCGAGCAGGATCGCGAACACAGCGAGCGTGAAGACAAGGATCCAGAGCCGGTTATAGGTAATGGTGATCTGGCCGAGCTCGAACGCGCCGCTCATCCAGGAGGGGTTGCCGACCTCGCGGTTGGTCGGACCGAACATGGTGCGCACCGCCTGCTGGAGCACCAGCGACAGGCCCCAGGTCGCCAGCAGCGTCTCCAGCGGACGGCCATAGAGAAAGCGGATGATGCTGCGCTCGATCACGACGCCGAGCGCGCCGGCCACCAGGAAGGCGAGCGGTGCCGCGATCAGCAGCGAATAGTCGAACAGGCCGGGATAGCGGGTGCGGATCACCTCCTGCACCACGAAGGTGGTGTAGGCCCCGATCATCACCATCTCGCCATGGGCCATGTTGATCACGCCCATCACGCCGAAAGTGATGGCAAGCCCGATCGCGGCAAGCAGCAGCACCGAGCCGAGCGAGAGGCCGTACCAGGCATTCTGGACCGTGGACCAGAGCGCGAGCGAGCTCTGGATCGAGGCGATCGCGCTCGCGGCCGCCTTGGTCACGGACGCCGGCTGGTCACCCATGCCGGTAAGCATTGCCAGCGCTTCCTGGTCGCCATGCGCCTTGATGGTGGCGACGGCCTCGAGCTTCTCGACCTCTGTGGCGTCGGGCTTGAACAGAATGATCGCCGCACGCGCATCGCCGAGCGCTGCCTTGGCAGTCTTGTTGGTTTCCTTCGCCAGCGCTGTGTTGACCGCGTCGAGCGCCGACTCCTCATGCGACTTGAAGACGGACTGCGCAGCCTGAATGCGGGTCGTGACATCCGGCGACATCAGCGTCAGGCCGCCGACCGCGGCATCGACGCTGCGGCGCAGGCGGTTGTTGAGGCGGACCGCGCTCGCGCTGTCGGGCACGCTGGCCACAGGCTGACCGGTCGCGGCATCGATCGACTTGCCGTCGGCGCCGGTGACGTAAACCTTCTTGCTGTCCGGATCGGCCATCAGCCGGCCGTCCTGGAGCGCGCTGATGATGGGAAAAGCCAGCGGATTGCCGCTGCTGGCGACCACGCCGATCGCCTCTTCCGTATCGGAATAATCATCGTTGGCGAATTTGGCGACCGCATCCTCGAACGGACCGGCAAAGGCCGGCAGTGCGAACGCGATCAGAAACAACGAGAGCAGGAGCGAATAGAGACGAGCGGACAAATTGGCTGGCACTGTGAAAGACCCCGGAAGAAAAGGGTGGAGAAGGCGGCGGGATCGCCGCCTTCTCCGATCGTGCAATGAACCGTCAGATCCGCATCAGGAACCCGAACCGAGGCACTTGTTGGTCTTGGTGTTGAAGTTGCCGCACTTCTTGCCGACCCAGTCGCCGATCAGGTCCTTGGAGCCGTCGAGCTCCTTCGACCAGGCGTCGCCCGCGACAAGACCCGGGGTCTTCCACACCACGTCGAACTGGCCGTTGGCTTTGATTTCGCCAATGAACACCGGCTTGGTGATGTGATGGTTCGGAAGCATCTTGGAGGTGCCGCCGGTCAGGTTCTTGGCTTCGATGCCCGGGAGCGCATCGATCACCTTGTCCGGATCGGTCGACTTCACCTTCTCGACCGCCTTGACCCACATGTCGAAGCCGATCACGTGCGCTTCCATGGGATCGTTGGTCACGCGCTTCGGATTCTTGGTGTAGGTCTGCCACGCCTTGATGAACTTCTCGTTCTCCGGTGACTTGATCGACTGGAAGTAGTTCCAGGCGGCGAGATGGCCGAGCAGCGGCTTGGTGTCGATACCGGCGAGTTCTTCCTCACCCACCGAGAACGCGACGACCGGGATGTCCTTCGCCTTGATGCCCTGGTTGCCGAGCTCCTTGTAGAAGGGAACGTTGGCGTCGCCGTTGATGGTCGAGACCACCGCGGTCTTCTTGCCGGCCGAGCCGAACTTCTTGATGTCGGCCACGATCGTCTGCCAGTCGGAATGACCGAACGGCGTGTAGTTGATCATGATGTCTTCCTGGGCGACACCCTTCGACTTCAGATAGGCTTCCAGGATCTTGTTGGTGGTGCGCGGATAGACGTAGTCGGTGCCCGCGAGCACCCAGCGCTTCACCTTCTCGTCCTTCATCAGATAGTCGACGGCGGGGATCGCCTGCTGGTTCGGCGCAGCACCCGTGTAGAACACGTTACGCTCGGACTCTTCGCCCTCGTACTGCACGGGGTAGAACAGGATGTTGTTCAGCTCCTTGAACACCGGGAGCACCGACTTGCGCGACACCGAGGTCCAGCAGCCGAACACGACCGCGACCTTGTCCTTGGTGATCAGCTCGCGGGCCTTTTCGGCGAACCGCGGCCAGTCCGAGGCGGGGTCGACGACAACGGCCTCGAGCTTCTTGCCGAGCACGCCGCCCTTTTTGTTCTGCTCGTCGATCAGGAAGAGGATGGTGTCCTTCAGCGTGGTTTCGCTGATGGCCATGGTGCCGGAGAGGGAGTGAAGCACGCCGACCTTGATGGTGTCGTCCGCGGCCTTCGCACCGGAAATGGAAGCCAGACCGAGCATGAGTCCGGCGGTCGCGGCGAGAACGCCACGGCGGCTAAATCGAGCCGCTATATCGTGAGTGGATTTGCTATGCATGAGTGTCTCATCTCCCTGACGCAGACGTGAAAAACGCTGCGAAACGGCCCCCACGGCCGCCTGCGATTAACGGATTCGCAAGAACCGTGCCATGGATTTGACACCTATCAAGCCTTTGGTTTTGTTTATAAAATCGACGGAAAACGAAGTATCGTCGCGACCGATCTGCTTAAACATTGAGCAATTCAAATGTATGCGAAAGCGGCAAGCAGGTTATTTTCTGAGCAAAGTTTGCGCTCTGGCTAAATTTCCGGCATAACTATTTCTGCACCGCAATCGCCGTTTGTGGTGGGCGTGCCTTGAAACCGCCCCCGGAATGTTCCATATGGGAGCCGAGGCCTCTTGCGAATCAAGAGACCGTTGCGAGCCGCGTGTTCTTAAGCCCTTACGGGCGTCTGGCTTGCCCCATCCCATCAAGCCATCCGACACCCCAAACACGCAGGTGTCCTCTCGACACCCTTTTGCGCGCGCCGCGCCGAATGCGCTGGGCGCCCGCTTTTGACATGGAAAGAACCCACCTTTTGACTTCGTTTCAGGATTTCGGCCTCGCCGAACCCATCGCCCGTGCTCTCACCGAAGAGAACTACGTCACCCCCACCCCCATCCAGGCCCAGACGATTCCGACCGCGCTGACCGGCCGCGACGTCGTCGGCATCGCCCAGACCGGAACCGGCAAGACCGCGTCCTTCGCGCTGCCGATCCTGCACCGCCTGCTCGAGAATCGCATCAAGCCGCAGCCGAAGACGACCCGCGTCCTGGTGCTGTCGCCGACCCGCGAGCTGTCCGGCCAGATCCTTGACAGCTTCAACGCCTATGGCCGCCACATCCGCCTGTCCTCGACGCTCGCCATCGGCGGCGTGCCGATGGGCCGTCAGGTCCGCTCGCTGATGCAGGGCGTCGAGGTGCTGGTCGCCACCCCCGGCCGTTTGCTCGACCTCGTGCAGAGCAACGGACTGAAGCTTGGAAGCGTCGAATTCCTCGTGCTCGACGAGGCCGACCGCATGCTTGACATGGGCTTCATCAACGACATCCGCAAAATCGTCGCCAAGCTGCCGATCAAGCGGCAGACGCTGTTCTTCTCGGCCACCATGCCGAAGGACATCGCCGAGCTCGCCGACGCCATGCTGCGCGACCCCGCCCGCGTTGCGGTGACCCCGGTCTCCTCGACCGTGGAGCGCATCCAGCAGCGCATCATCCAGGTCGACTTCTCCGCGAAGCCGGCGTTCCTCGCCCAGCTGTTGAAACAGGAGCAGGTCAACCGCGCACTGGTTTTCACCCGCACCAAGCACGGCGCGGACAAGGTGGTGAAGACGCTTGAGAAGGCCGGCATCCCCGCCAGCGCCATCCACGGCAACAAGTCGCAGAACCACCGCGAACGGACGCTCGCTCTGTTCCGCTCCGGCGATATCCGCACCCTGGTCGCCACCGATATCGCCGCCCGCGGCATCGATGTCGACGGCATCACCCACGTCATCAATTTCGACCTGCCCAACGTGCCGGAGACCTATGTGCATCGCATCGGCCGCACCGCGCGTGCGGGCGCCGAGGGCACCGCGATCTCGCTGGTCGCAGGCGGCGAGGAGCTCAGCTATCTCCGCGACATCGAGCGGCTGATCAAAGTGACGCTGCCGCGTGAGGATCATCGCACAGACGCCGGCCGCCGCGATGCGGGTGCTCCCCCGTCCCAGCAACGCCAGGGTCGGCCCGGCCGCCCGGGCCAGCGTCCGCAAGGCGCACGGCATGGCGACGGGCGGCGTGCCGACGAAAGGCATGCTGACGGGCGTCACCACAGTGCCGGCAAGCAGGGCGACGGAAGGCCCGGCGAGGGACGGCATGGCGACACCAGGCATGTTGACGGACGGCCCGGCAGTGGCCCGAAGGCTTCGAAGCCGTCTCGTCGCGGCCCCTCCGGCGGCAAGGCGCATTCTTCGCCAAACGGCCGTCCTGAACAGCGTTCCGCGCATAGCGCCGGGGCGTCTGATGGGATACAAGGCGTTGCCTTTTTGCGCCGCGAGAGTCGGCCGAACGGCCAACCGAGCCGCAAACCCCATTCGCACTAGCCGTCCACGACCTGGAGAAATTCATGGCTAAGGAAGAGCTGATCCAGTTCGAAGGACTGGTCACCGAAATCCTCCCCGACGCGCGCTACCGCGTGCAGCTCGACGCCGGGCACGAGATCGTCGCCTACACCGCCGGCAAGATGAAGAAGAACCGCATCAAGACTCTGGCGGGCGACCGCGTGACGGTGGAAATGTCGCCCTATGACCTCGAAAAGGGCCGGCTGATTTTCCGCCACAAGGACGAACGTCCGAGCGGGATGGGTGGACCTCCGCGTCCCGGACAGCGCGGCGGCCAGTTCCGCCGCCGCTAGTCGGGGCTCAGCGCGCGAGCGCGGACCTAAAATTCCGACCTGTATGCTGATCCGCCGTGAACATCACGGCGGATCAAAAAATCGTGCACGTCAGCATTGTTTTGGGGTTCTGTTTCGAATAAAATGAATTAATCGATTTTCGGCCGGACGACATTAGCATCCACCGGTACAGCCGGTTCAGACACGCTGACGACCCTTCCAAAAATTCGATCTAACCTGTCCGCGCAAGCGGGCTCTGACATTGTGTTATCTGAGAAGGGACTACCCCCATGAGCATGGGAACCGTGAAGTGGTTTAACGCGACCAAAGGCTTCGGCTTCATTCAGCCCGACGATGGCGGCCAGGACGTGTTCGTCCACATCAGCGCTGTGGAGCGTGCAGGCCTCGGCACGCTGCGCGAAGGTCAGAAGATCTCCTACGAGATCGTGGCCGACCGCCGTTCCGGCAAGTCGGCAGCGGACAACCTCCGCTCCGCCGGCTGAGCCTACCGCTTACGGCCCCGATCGGCTCAAGCGAACAAGTCAAAAGAAAAGGCCGGGCGCGACGCCCGGCCTTTTTTCATTCCAGAGCATTATCTGGTTCTGATTATATCAGAACCGAAGCCCTAGATTCTTGTCTGGACGCGTTCTCTTGACGCGAACCGGCATCCACTGCGCTCGAAAACGCTCCAGGACCTGCTCGCAGATTTCAGCACGACGACGGTACACCGTTGTAAGGAACGCAGGTGACCTGGCGCGGCCGCGTGTAGGAGACATCGCTCAGCGTTATGCCCGACTTCAGGACGAATTTGACGGAAGGCGTGTAAAGGTAACTCGCCTGGCTGAAGATGAGGTAGGTCGACGGGATCAGGAGCGCAGACGGAATCATCGAGGTGACCGTGGTACCAGCTGCCAGAGCCGTGGGCGGAGCCGCCAGCGTGGCCTGCGTCGCGCCGTTGGCAATGGTGGCGGACTTGCTCCATTGAATCTTGGCGACGCTGCTTGAGTTGATATAGATCTGAACAACCGTGCCGTTCACGAGCGTAGCGTCGTAAGGCATGATGATCGATATGCTTGCCGTGAACGTGTCCTGCATGTCGCTATCGGCGAGCGTCGTTGACTGCGACGTCAAATCGGACAGGGTCCGTGCAATCATTGTGACTTTGCGATCGATTGCCACGGCCGATGAAAATTCGACGGTGCCGAAGAACATCACCAGCATCAGCGGCACGATGACCGCGAATTCGGTCGCCGCGATCGCGCGCCTGTCGGCGACGAAGTCGCGCACGGAGCTACGGGCATTCCTCCAGATATTCGCAATCGCCTGCATCGGTCCACTCGGATCCATCTGTCTCAGAAAGGTTCATTCTTGAAGGCTGCGGTCGCCACCAGCAGCCGCTTGTTGCTGCAGCCCATGTTGAAGCCGAGGCCGGTGACGAAGAGCGGCCACTGATAGAACAGCCGCACCACGACGACCTGGCCGGCGGTCCCGGCACCGTACTGCACGCCGGTTGGGTTGAAGCTGCAGGAATCGCCATAGCTGGTGAGGCTTAGTGCTCCGAAGGAGCTTGTGCTCACGACGTCGACATAGAGCTTGCTGCAATCAAAGAGCGCCGGGATCTGGCTGCAGACGTAAGCCTTGAACGTCGTTTGCGAGCAGGGCGTGCTCACGCCGGACACCGCGCAGGCCGTCAGCGTACCGGTTTGGGCCTGCCCGGTCAGCAACACGCGCGCAGAATTCTGCGTGACGCTCTCGAGCACCTGGCTGGCGAAGAACATCAGCGCCGACTCGATGATGGCGAACAGCAGCGCGAAGAACATCGGCGCGACGAGCGCGAACTCGACGGCTGCGGAGCCGCGGCGGCTGCCGCGAAACCGGCGCAGCGTGGCGAGGAGCGTGAACCTCGTAGGTGCAGGCGATGGCATCAAATTCCCCAGCAGCAGCGATCATCTGCCACGTTCAATAGCGGAAACTGATTGTATAAGTGTTTCAGGCTATCCGCCCCCGGCGGCCCGGGCCGTTAAGGGCGCGTTAACCGCGAGCGACTCAGGGCATGAAGACGAGGACACGGAGAGAGAAACTCATCCGCACGCGCGTGTGTCCTGGCGGGATGATCCTATCCGGACAAACCCGCCAATCGATCTTGCTCATTCGTCTTTGGTTCGTCGTTAGTTAGTCTTCAGTTAGTCTTCAGTTAGTCTTCAGTTAGTCTTGGCGCCCGCACCGGCACTGCCGCTGGCCGTGTTGCTCAACGAACCGGCCTGGCTCATGGTGTTGTTGAAGTAGGCGTCGCTGTCGCCGAGCGTCACGCGGCGCTGGCAAAGCGGCATGCAGCTGTAGGACTCGCGATCGATCCCGCGATAGACGGTGACGAGCCGGTCGCTCGGGCCTTCGACCTGGATCTGGCGGTCGACCAGGATCTCGCCGCCCCGATCGAGCGCGATGAAATTGGTGGCGCCATAGCCCTTTCCGGTCACGATGATCATGCCGCCGGGCTGGAGCGTGACGTCCGCGATCATGGGATTGCCGACCACGATGGTCGCCACCTTGCCGGGCAGCCGCACCAGCTTGGCCTGATCGACATTGACGGCGATGGTATCGGCCGACTCGGCAACGCCGGCGGCCGGCGATGCCAGCACCGCGGCCGCAACCAGAAGACAGACGCGCGCATGACGGCGCAGCAGTTGTTTACGCATACTCTTACCCCCGGGACGTCACAAACCGGCAGAAGCGATCCAGATAACAGCCGAGCCGGTGCCCGACCCGGCTAACCTGCCCTCAATTCGTGAACGTTCCGCAAACTCACCGACTATTGTTTGAACGGACTGGCGTTTCTGCAACCCCAAAGACCCTAGCGGCGGAACGGATAGGCAAGCTGCCCTGCGATCTCCTTCGGCATGGTGGCTTCGTCCTTGCCGTAGTCCTGCGGCAGTTGCCCCTCCGGCATGCGGAAGGTGCCGAACAGCACGTCCCAGATCGGGAACGTGCCGGCAAAATTGGTGTCGCCGCCCTCTTCGAGCGAGGTGTGATGCCAGCGGTGGAATACCGGTGTCGCCAGCAAATATTTGAACGGCCCGAAGGTCCAGTTCAGATTGGCGTGCACGAAGGCCGAATGGAAGGTCGTGAACGGGGCGAGCCAGACCATGGCGTTCGGCGAAATGCCGGCCATCAGCAGCACGACGTCGACCGCGATCGTGCCGAGCACGAGATTGACGGGATGGAAGCGGGCCGCCGAAATCCAGCTTATCTCCTCCGAGGAGTGATGGATCGCGTGGTACTTCCAGAACCCGCCGCCGTGGAACAGCCGGTGCAGCCAGTACAGCATGAAATCGGACAGGACCAGGAACAGCGCGGCCTGGACCCAGAGCGGCAATAGCGACAGCGGACCGTGACCGTTGTCGTAGAAGGCGATGAGTTCGTCGGCATCATGGATGTTGAAGACGAAGCTCGCGCCAACAATAAGAAGTCCGATCCGCGTGACGCGTGCGAACACCGGAACGACAAACCAGTAGCAGATGTCCGTGACGATCTCCCGCTTGCGCCACCAGGGCACGCCGGGATTGCAGGCCCACACGTGCTCGAGCACGGTGAAGACCACCGCGAGCGCGAAGGTCGTTGGGATCACCTTCGCGATGGTCTCGCCGAGCATCAGGGCGACTTCCATGGGCAGGCTCGACATCGTCGCCTCTCTTGCGAATTGCTGGTCCCGCCTACGCGTACTCCCCTAGATTTAAGGGACGATGAAGCCGGTGCTGCGCTTGCTGCACATCCGGAACCGGAATGAATTGCAGCTGGCGCCTTAAGGCGAAATTCACTCTGGCCAGCGGCAATCGGGTTTGCCCGATCGAATTAACTCTACCGAAAGAGCTCGGATCTCATGGTCATCGCGTCAATGCACAACGCCGAACGAGGCGATCCCACCCCAGATGGAGTTTTGTTCATGAAGAACCTGATTGCGCGTTTCGCGAAGGATGAATCCGGCGCCACCGCCATCGAATACGGCCTGATCGCCGCCGGCATCGCGCTGGCCATCATCACCGTCGTCAACAATCTCGGCACCACGCTGAACGCCAAGTTCACCTCGATCAGCACCTCGCTGAAGTAAGCGACCGACCAACGACGGCAAAAGCCCCGGACCTCCGGGGCCTTTGTTTTTTAGACGGCGAGTTCCAGTGGCGTTGAGCAAGTACAGAACCGATGCCGCGGTCGCGGCGAACGAGGCGGAGACGGCGCAGAACGGCTCGCCGGCCTACTGGGTCTGCCTTGCGCTGCTGCTTGCGACGGTCGCGCTCGCCGCGCGCATCGCCATCTTCTGGTGAGCACACTTTCGGCTGGTTCCGCTCCGCGAGACCGCTGCCGCCGTTTTCGGTTTGTTTAGCACTGCCGGGTAGCATCCGGCGACGCCAGCTCCGCGGCAAACCCAGGCCTTAAGACGCAGCCCATGATCCTCGACCTTGCGCGCCTTCTGCTCTTCCCTGCCCTGATGGCGTTTGCCGCCGCGAGCGATCTCTTCACCATGACGATCTCGAACCGCGTATCGCTGGCGCTGGTCGCCGGCTTTTTCGCGCTCGCTCTCGCCGGTGGCATGGCACCTTATGAGATGCTGAGCCATGTCGGCGCCGGCGCGCTTGTCCTGGTCGTGGCCTTCACCTGTTTTGCGATGGGCTGGGTCGGCGGCGGCGATGCCAAGGTCGCGGCCTCCGTCGCGCTCTGGTTCGGGTTCGCGCAACTGATGAACTTCCTGCTCTACGCCTCGCTGTTCGGCGGGGCGCTGACGCTGCTCCTGCTCCAGTTCCGGCAGTGGCCGCTGCCTTACGGGCTGGCGGGCCAGGCCTGGCTTGCGCGGCTGCACGCCAAGGAGAGCGGCATTCCCTACGGCATCGCGCTCGCACTGAGCGCGCTGATGGTCTACCCGGAGACCGAATGGGTGAAGGCGATCGACCTCGCTCACCTCGCATTGCGCTGAACGCATCGGGTAAACCCGGCGTTAACGCGATTTAGATACGCCTCATTAACCATGCTTTGACGAATAGCTGGTCAACTGCCGATTACGGCGGCGTCAGCGTCGCGGCGTTTGTTGGAAAGTGAAGCGTATGAATAGGGCACGCATTGTCGTCCTGACGGTCGCCATCTGCGCCGGCGGTGTCGCCGCGTATCTGGCGAGCGGCTCAGACAATTCTGCGCCGCCTCCGGCTCCGGTCGCGCAGCTTCCGACCGTCGACGTCCTGGTCGCCAAGAACGACATCGGCCTCGGCCAGACCGTCAAGCCGGAAGACGTGCAATGGCAGACCTGGCCGACCGCGACCGCCAGCGCCACCTTCATCCGCCGCACCGAGCGCCCCGAGGGGGTAACCCAGGTCACCGGCTCGATCGCACGCGCCCCCTTCATCCAGGGTGAGCCGATCCGCGACCAGAAGCTGGTCAAGGCCGAAGGCTCCGGCTTCATGGCGGCAATCCTGCCCACCGGCATGCGGGCGATCTCGACCGAGATCTCGCCGGAGACCGGCGCAGGCGGCTTCATCCTGCCCAACGACCGCGTCGACGTGCTTCTGACGCGCCGTCTCAAGAACCCGGACCAGAGCAGCGGCGCCCCTGACGTCGTCACGTCCGAGATCATCCTGGCCAATATCCGCGTCCTGGCCATCGACCAGGCGCCCAAGGAGAAGGACGGCCAGAACGCGGTGGTCGGCAAGACCGTCACCCTCGAACTCAACCCCGCGCAGACCGCGACGCTCTCCGCCGCGCGCCAGAGCGGCACGCTGTCGCTGGCGCTGCGCAGCATCGTCGACGTCAAGCTGAGCGAGATCACGCTCGATGACTCCGCGCAGAAGCGCGATGGCATTTCGATCATTCGCTACGGTATCCCAAGCTCGACGGCGAAGGCACGATGAGGACTGTCGATATGAAATGCGGGGCGAATTTGGCGACGATGCGAACCTCTGTGGTCCGAGCCCTGTCGTTTTCGGCTGCCGTCGCGCTCGCGCTCAACCCGGTGCTGACCCCCGCGGTCGCCGCCGACTATCGCCCTGTGGCGCAGGCTGCGGCCGATGGTCAGATGAACGCGCGATTCCTCTCGCTCGGCGTCGGCAAGTCGATCGTGATCGACCTTCCGCGCGACATCAAGGACGTGCTGGTTGCTGATCCGAAGATCGCCAATGCGGTCGTTCGCTCGGCGCAGCGCGCCTACATCATCGGCGCCTCGATCGGCCAGACCAACATCGTGTTCTTCGATTCCGCCGGCCAGCAGATTGCGGCCTATGACATCGCGGTCAAGCGCGACCTCAACGGCGTGCGGGCCGCGCTGAAGCAGGTCCTGCCGAATTCAGACATCCAGATCGACGGGCTCGGCGACGGTATCATCCTGACCGGTTCGGCCGCGAATCCGGCCGAGGCCCAGCAGGCCAACGACCTCGCCGCGCGCCTTGCCGGCGGCCCCGAGAAGGTCGTGAACTCGATCGTGGTCCGCGGCCGCGACCAGGTCATGCTCAAGGTGACCGTCGCGGAAGTCCAGCGCAGCATCGTCAAGCAGCTCGGAATCGACCTCACCGCCAACCTCAACTACGGCACCTCGGTCGTCAGCTTCAGCAACTCCAATCCGTTCACGGCTCTCGGCCACAATCTCGTCGACGGCAACAACCTGACCACGAAGTTCGGCGCGACCCCGTCGGTGCAGGCCACCCTGCGTGCGATGGAGACCGCGGGCGTGATCCGGACCCTGGCCGAACCGAACCTGACCGCGATCTCCGGTGAATCGGCAACGTTCATCGCCGGCGGTGAATTCCCGGTGCCTGCGGGCTATGCGTGCGACCCGACCACGCATGTCTGTACCACCCAGATCAGCTTCAAGAAGTTCGGCATCTCGCTCAACTTCACCCCCGTCGTTCTCACCGAGGGCAAGATCAGCCTGCGGGTGATGACCGAGGTCTCTGAGCTCTCAAACGAAAACGCGATCACACTGTCCCAGGCCGTGACCTCGACCTCGGTCAACTCGCTCACGGTGCCCTCGATCAAGACCCGCCGCGCAGAGACCTCGCTGGAAATTCCCTCCGGCGGCGCGATGGCGATGGCCGGCCTGATCCAGCAGCAGACCAAGCAGGCGGTCAGCGGACTGCCGGGTCTGATGCAGCTTCCGGTCCTCGGCACGCTGTTCCGCAGCCGCGACTTCGTCAACAACGCGACCGAGCTGGTCGTGATCGTGACGCCCTATATCGTTCGCGCAGTTGCGCAAAAGGACCTGTCGCGGCCGGATGATGGCTTCTCCGCGCCTGCGGATCCGCAGGCCGAGCTGCTCGGCAACATCAACCGCATCTACGGCGTGCCAGGCCGGACCGAACCGGCCAAGAACTACCGCGGCACCTACGGCTTCATCACCGACTGAGGCGGAACGGGGACTTCATGAAGATCACTAGCCCACCCCAGATTCGCAGGCGCGCCATCCACCTCGGTGGCGCACTCGTCGGCATGGCGCTCGCTCTTGGCGGCTGCCAGCACGACGAAGCGGTCACGGCCTCCATTCCCGACGACTACAAGCAGCGCCATCCGATCGCGATCGAGGAGCAGAATCGCTCCATCGTCGTCTTCGTCGGCCATGCCCGCGGCGGCTTGACCGCCGCCCAGCGCGCCGACGTGATGGGTGTCGCGTCGGCCTGGCTGCACGAAGGCACCGGCGCGATCCGGATCGACGTACCGTCCGGCACGCCCAACGCGCGTCCGGTCGCGGACACCATGCGTGAAATCCAGGCGATGCTGTCGGCGGCGGGCGTTCCGCCGCGCGGCGTCAGCGCCCGCTCTTACCAGCCGGAAGACAAGCGCTTCCTGCCGCCGATCCGGCTCACCTATTCCAAGATCGCCGCGGTCGCGGGTCCCTGCGGCCTGTGGCCGGAAGACATCGGCCCTTCGATCAAGAACAAGAGCTGGTTCGAGAACAAGGACTATTACAATTACGGCTGCGCCTATCAGCGCAACCTCGCGGCGATGGTCGACAATCCGTCGGATCTCGAGCAGCCGCGGCCCGAAACGCCGTCCTACACGGCGCGGCGCACTGCCGCGTTCGAGAAGTATCGCAAGGGAATGCCGACGGCGGTCGCCTATCCAGAGGCCGACAGGGCCAAACTCAGCGACACCGGCAAATGATCAGCTACGCCCGCCAGCCCCAAGAAGAGCAGTCTGAAGCATCTCTCCCGCCGATCGAGGAGCATATTGCGCCTTCGCCGCGCGTTTCCGTCCAGGCTTTCTGCGAGACCGTGGAAACGGCGGCCGCCGTGCAGTCGGCCGGCGAAGATCGCCGTCTCGGCAAGGCCCATCTGAAGATCCAGATGGGCGGCATGGCGGCTGCGGTCGAAGCATACCGCTCGGCACCCACGCCGAACGTGATCGTGCTCGAAAGCGACGGCCGCAACGACCTCCTGGGCGGGCTCGACCATCTCGCGACCGTCTGCGACGCCGGCACCCGCGTGGTCGTGATCGGTCGCATCAACGACGTCACGCTCTACCGCGAGCTGGTGCGCCGCGGCGTCAGCGATTACGTGCTTGCGCCGGTCGGCGCGATCGACGTCGTGCGCTCGATCTGCAACCTGTTCTCGGCGCCGGAAGCCAAGGCCGTCGGCCGCATCATCGCCGTGGTCGGCGCCAAGGGCGGCGTCGGCGCGTCAACCATCGCCCACAACGTGGCCTGGGCGATCGCCCGCGATCTCGCGATGGACGCGGTCGTCGCCGACCTCGACCTCGCCTTCGGCACTGCCGGGCTCGACTATAACCAGGATCCGCCGCAGGGTATTGCCGACGCCGTGTTCTCGCCCGATCGCGTCGATACCGCCTTCATCGACCGACTGCTGTCGAAATGCACCGACCACCTCAGCCTGCTGGCGGCGCCGGCGACGCTCGACCGGGTCTATGATTTCGGCACCGACGCCTTCGATGCCGTGTTCGACACGCTGCGCTCCACCATGCCCTGTATCGTGCTCGACGTTCCGCACCAATGGTTGGGCTGGACCAAACGCGCCTTGATCGGAGCGGACGACATCCTGATCGTGGCGTCGCCCGACCTCGCCAATTTGCGCAACACCAAGAACCTGTTCGATCTCCTGAAGGCTGCGCGCCCCAACGACCGGCCGCCGCTCTACTGCCTGAACCAGGTCGGCGTGCCGAAACGGCCCGAAATCGCCGCGGCGGAGTTCGCCAAGGCGATCGAGAGCCAGCCGGTCGTCTCGATCCCGTTCGAGCCGCAGACCTTCGGCTCGGCGGCCAATAACGGCCAGATGATCGCAGAGATCTCGGCCAACCATAAGTCGATCGAGATGTTCCTTCAGATCGCCCAACGCCTGACCGGCCGCAGCGAGACGAAGAAGCAAAAATCGTCCTTGCTTTCACCCCTGATTGAGAAGTTGCGGGGAAAATAAGTCCCCGCGTGGAGTTGTTAAGTGTTCGGTAAGCGTAGCGGAACAGACACCGACCCACGGGCCCTGAAGCCCGGCGCCGTGTCGCCAGAGCCTGCCCAGGCTCCGGCGCCCGCCGTGTCGCGCGCGCCGCCGCCACCGGCAGTCGCCTCGCCGCCGCTTGCCCCGGCGAAGCCTGCGCCGACCATGGAAGCCCGCCGCTCGGACAATTATTACGAGGTCAAGGCGACCATCTTCGGCGCGCTGATCGAGGCCATCGACCTCGCCCAGCTAGCCAAGCTCGATTCCGAGTCCGCGCGCGAGGAAATCCGCGACATCGTCAACGAGATCATCGCGATCAAGAACATCGTGATGTCGATCGCCGAGCAGGAAGAGCTGCTCGACGACATCTGCAATGACGTCCTCGGCTACGGTCCGCTGGAGCCGCTGTTGTCGCGCGACGACATCGCGGACATCATGGTCAACGGCGCCAACACCGTCTACATCGAGGTCGCCGGCAAGATTCAGCGCACCGGCATCCGTTTCCGCGACAACCAGCAGCTCCTCAACATCTGCCAGCGCATCGTCAGCCAGGTCGGCCGGCGCGTCGACGAATCCTCGCCGATCTGCGACGCGCGCCTGGCCGACGGCTCCCGCGTCAACGCCATCGTGCCCCCGCTGTCGATCGACGGCCCCACGCTCACCATCCGAAAATTCAAGAAGGACAAGCTGACGCTCGATCAGCTCGTCAAGTTCGGCGCAATCTCGCCGGAAGGCGCGGAAATTCTCCAGATCATCGGCCGCGTCCGCTGCAACGTGCTGATCTCCGGCGGTACCGGCTCGGGCAAGACCACGTTGCTCAACTGCCTGACCAACTACATCGAGCACGACGAGCGCGTCATCACCTGCGAAGACGCCGCCGAACTTCAGCTCCAGCAACCGCACGTGGTGCGACTGGAAACCCGCCCGCCCAACATCGAGGGCGAGGGCCAGGTCACCATGCGCGAGCTGGTGCGCAACTGCCTGCGTATGCGTCCCGAACGCATCATCGTCGGCGAAGTCCGCGGACCCGAGGCGTTCGACCTGCTCCAGGCCATGAACACCGGCCATGACGGCTCGATGGGCACGCTGCACGCCAACAATCCGCGCGAGGCGCTATCGCGCTGCGAATCCATGATCACGATGGGCGGCTTTTCGCTTCCTTCGCGAACAATCCGCGAGATGATCTGCGCCTCGATCGACGTCATCGTCCAGGCCGCGCGCCTGCGCGACGGTTCGCGCCGCATCACCCACATCACCGAGGTGATGGGCATGGAAGGCGACACCATCATCACCCAGGACGTCTTCCTCTACGACATGATCGGCGAGGATGCCAACGGCAAGATCATCGGCCGGCACCGGTCGACCGGAATCGGCCGCCCGAAGTTCTGGGAACGTGCCCGCTATTACGGCGAAGAGAAGCGCCTTGCCGCGGCGCTCGATGCCGCGGAAGTGGCTCCCCCGACGTGAGCAGGTCCGCACAGCCATGAACATGCAAGTCCTTGCCCTCAGCTTCCTCGCCACCGCCGCCGTCGGCGGCCTCGCTTGGGTCTTCCTTTATCCAATGCTGTCCGGGGAACGGAAGGCGGAGAGCCGCCGTGCCTCGATCTCGCGCGCGGAGGCGCCCACGGCCCGCGCGGCCGAGAAGACGCAGCGCTCCCGCCGTGAGCAGGTCGAGACCTCCCTCAAGGATCTCGAGGCGCGGCGCCTGCAGGAGAAGAGCGTCCCGCTCAGTGTCCGCCTCTCGCAGGCCGGCCTCGACTGGGCGCCGCAGAAATTCTGGATCGTGTCCGCCGTCGTGGCGGGCGTGCTGTTCGCAGTAGCCTTGTTCGTCGGCGGCGGGCTGCTCGGCGCCGCCGGCCTTGCCTTTGCCGGCGGCCTCGGTCTGCCACGCTGGGCGCTGGGCTTTCTGAAGAAGCGCCGCGAAGCCAAATTCCTGAAGGCTCTGCCCGACGCGGTCGACGTGATCGTCCGCGGCATCAAGGCGGGCCTGCCGCTGTTCGAATCGATCAAGGTCGTCGCCGCCGACGCGCCAGAGCCGCTGCGCTCCGAGTTTCTGTCCATCATCGAGACGCAGGCGGTCGGCATGCCGCTCGGCGAGGCCTGCACGCGACTCTACGATCGCATGCCGCTGCCCGAGGCCAACTTCTTCGGCATCGTCATCTCGATCCAGCAGAAGTCGGGCGGCAACCTCTCCGAAGCGCTCGGCAACCTCTCCAAGGTGCTGCGCGACCGCAAGAAGATGAAAGAGAAGATCCAGGCGATGTCGATGGAAGCCAAGGCCTCGGCCGGCATCATCGGCTCGCTGCCGCCGATCGTGATGTTCCTCGTCTACCTCACGACGCCCGGCTATATCTCGATGCTTTGGACTCATCCCACCGGCCAGCTCATGCTGGTCGGCTGCGTCGTCTGGATGTCGATCGGCATCATGGTGATGAAGAAGATGATCAACTTCGACTTCTGATGGTGCCTTATGGTAGAGTTCCTCGTTGCGAAACTTCACGACGTCCACTTCATGACGATGCTGCTGGCGGCCGTCGCCGCCAGCGCCACCGTCTATACGCTGGTGATGCCGCTGCTCGCCGGCGAGGGCCTTTCCAAGCGCATGAAGGCGGTGGCGAACGAACGTGAGCGCATCCGGCAGCGCGAGCGCGAGCGCCTCCACAAGAGCGAAAAAGTCTCGCTGCGCCAGACGCCGAAGCAGCTCGTCTCGAAGGTCGTCGATGACTTCAACCTGACCAAATGGCTCGCGCAGGAAGCTGCGCGGGACAAGCTCATCATGGCGGGCTATCGAGGCCACGCGCCCTACATCACCTTCCTGTTTGCCCGCCTGGTGGCCCCGCTCGTGCTGTTCGTCGGCTCGGTCGTCTACGTGTTCCTGATCGCGCATATGGAGCAGTCGATGCCGATCAAGATCGGCATCTGCGTCGGTGCGGCCTATCTCGGACTTCAGGCGCCGATGCTGTTCCTCAGGAACGCGATCTCCAAGCGCCAACTCTCGATCAAGCGCGCCTTTCCCGATGCGCTCGACCTGCTCCTGATCTGCATCGAATCCGGCATGTCGGTCGAGATGGCGTTCCGGAAGGTCGCGGTCGAAATCGTGGGCCAGTCGATCGCGCTGTCGGAGGAGTTCACCCTGACCACGGCCGAACTGTCCTATTTGCAGGATCGCAAGGTCGCCTATGAGAACCTCGCGCGGCGCACCGGCCTCGAGGGCGTCAAGTCGGTATGTCTCGCGCTCCAGCAGGCGGAGCGTTACGGCACCCCGCTCGGCCAATCCCTGCGAGTGATGGCGCAGGAAAACCGCGATATGCGCATGAACGAAGCCGAGAAGAAGGCCGCCGCGCTGCCGCCGAAGCTGACGGTGCCGATGATCCTGTTCTTTCTGCCGGTGCTGTTCGTCGTCATTCTCGGACCGACCGGCATCAAGATCAGCGAGATGCAATGACGTGAGACTCGGACCGCGCGCGGTCCGCGGGCGCCTTCAAGACTGGAAGATCACGTCTGATCAGTCGGGCTGGCCGAGCGAGGCGACCGGAGTCCGCTTCGGCGCACGCCGCGTGACGTCGCTGCGGGTCAGCATTTCCTTGAGATAGGCGACATTGGCCGCAGCCTGGTCCGGCGGCAGGTCTGCCTTCACGATGGTCTCGGCTTCGGCGAAGCGGCCCTGGAGACCGACGACCAGACCGAGATTCTGCCGCACCCGCGCGCTTGCGCGCGGCGAGGCATAGGCCTGCCGCAGCGCGTCCTCGGCCTTCGGCAGGTCTCTCGACAACATGTAGGACAGGCCGAGATTGGAGAGCACGCCGGGATCGCCTGGCGCTATCTTGAGCGCGCTCGCATAATAGGAGCGCGCTTCCTCGTGACGGCCCATCTGATCGAGCGCGGTCCCCTGCACCGAGAGCAGGCGCCAATCCGGGTTGTCGGGCGAATGCGACTTCGACAGCACGTCGAAGGCTTGCTGGAAATTTCCGTTGTCGGAGAGCGCGCGGCCGTATTGGGCCATCAGCGCCTTGTTGCCGGGATTGGCGATGGTCGCCTGCTCGAGCACGGCGGCGGCCTGGGCGCGCTGGCCGTTGGCGCGCAAGGCCTGGCCGTAGGCGAGCGCCGCGTCGGCGTCCTTGGGATTGGCACGATAGCGCTCGCCATAGACTTCGGCGGCGCGTGCGGGATCGGTGGGGGTGGCTTCCGCCCGCGGTCCGACCGAGCCCGTGACGTCGGAGAGTTTCGACATCGCCGTGCAGCCGCCGAGGCCCATGGCCACCGCCGCGACCAGCGAGGTGGACGCAAGAAGCCGGGCAAGACTGAACCGATGACGCATGACGCTTTGACTCTCGAGCCGATTGATCGAGCCGAACGCGCCAGCAATAGACTGTTAACCCTAACGGCCGGTTAACGCCCCCGACCCGCACCCATCACTGCAACGCCTGCGGCGGTACCTTGCCACCGAGCCCCGGATCGAGGCCGAGCGCCTTCGCCTGCTCGTTCAGTTCCCGCAGCAATTGCAGTCGTTGCCGCGCCTGGATCTCGACATCGATGCCCGGGCGCGCCACGCTCGGCAATTCGCGCCGAAGATCGTCATGATTGACCAGGCGCCTCGCGCGGAACTCGTCGAGCTGAACGTCGTCGATGCCGAGCACATTTGCCGATTGCTCTATCAATTGGCGCAGCAGCGACGTCACCACGGCCGCCGCCTCGACGTCATGCTTGCGCGCAGACCTCAAGAACTTGCTTTCGAGATCGGCCCAGGCGTGAGAGGTGACGAGATAGACGTGGAACAAATTGGCCCAATCCACCTCGCCGTCGGCATAGAAGGCGCGGCGCAGCAGGAGCCGGCTGGCGAATGCTGCGACCTGATCCCGTTTCAACGTCGTGCATGCGTCGATCTCGATGCCCGACTGGACGGCCGGGTCACGGGAAAAATCCCGCCCGGCCGGCAGCCTGACGACGCCGTGCGGCAGGTTGGAATCGAGCGGTCTGAAGACACCATCGTTGCGCGGACGTGAGTAGCGGGCGATCGCGAAGCGATACCCGGTGCGGCCGGCATGGGAGATCGGGCCGAAATGGATGAGATTGAAGCCGGCATCGTCACCGGCCTGCCCGGTCGACGACGGACAGGACAAGACGTAGATCGTGCGCCAGAATGCTTCAGCGCCCTCGCTCGACGTGGCGCGCGGATCGGGGATCGAATAGCGTGTCAGCCCTTCGACATGTCGGTGTCCGTGCAGAACCAGATCGACGTTGAGCGACGTCGCCGCTTCGAGGAAGGTCGCGGGCGCGGCGAGATACATCAGCGGTTCGTCGGGCACGCCGAGAAACCGCTTTCCCTCTCCGGTCGCCTGCGGCAGTGGATGATGGTGCAGCGCCAGCACGCGCACCAGGTTTTCCGCCGGCTCGGCATAATCGGCGCGGCCGGCCGACCCAAGGCTGCCCGCGAGCTCGACGCTCAGCCGCGCGGAATCCGAAACCATGACGTTATAGGCGCTCTGGTCGATGTTGCCGCTCGCGAGCGTCGTGAGGCTCGCGCGGTTGGAATCCAGCAGCACCAGATCGAGGCCGGCCTGACGGTAGTAGACGCTCTTCGAGGTCCGCGGCAAATGCAGGTAATCATAGACGTCGTGACGGCCTGCACGCTGGCTCGGACGCTTGACGTCGTGATTGCCGGCAATTGCCTGGATGTCGGTGAACAATCCGGTCTGCCGGAAGGACGCAATGACGGCGAGCGCTTCGTCGAGCGCACGCGGCGTCGGGTCGTCCACGAGATCGCCCGTGATCAGCAGGATGCGATCGGGAATATCCGCGAAGTCCGCCATCCTCTCGCGAATTGCGGCAGTGAGCGTCTCGATCGTCGCAAGCAGCCGACCCGACCCGTCCAGATGCAGGTCGGAAATCTGTACGATGACGAACGATCTATCCATTTTGCGTCGCTTATTTGCGAATGCTGCGCCGCCCAAACGATGAGAGAAATGCCTTCGACGATCAGGTTCCGTCCGGTATCAACCCGAGCCATGATGAGCCAGGGGAAGAATCGACCGCATGCCCCGTTGCTGCGCTCGCTGCGTGCAGAAACGCACGACACAATCTAAAATATTGGTCAATAATGCCACAACCGCAGCGCTAGTAAAGCCCTGCGGTCGCGCTCGCGTGAACGGCAGTTCTCAGCATGAGATACGCGGCCTGCCCGATGATGGTTTCGCTCACCCGATCAATATTCGATGGCGAGCCGCTTGCGGATTTCGTCAATGCGCTTGTCAAGTGCATCGAACCGCGCGTGAACGGAGCGGTCGTGGAGATAGAAGACGTAACCGCCGGCAAGGAACGCGAATATCCAATGATGATGCTCGACATAGCCAAAAATCGCCTCGACCGCCTGGCCGATGAATGTGACCACGCTCCACACAAATTCCATTGCATTTCCTCCCGGCCGGCCTTGTCGTCGGCCGCGGGAGATATCCGCACCTGACGGCCGTTGCCGGAACCTAGCATGGCCGCTTTGCTGCGAGTAGCGGATCACTGAACGATGGCAGCAAAGCTGATTGCAGCGGCGGCGAAACTCTGCGAAATCTCGTCCGTTCGTATGACCCGCTCGATCTGACGATCCGGACCCGCCAATGCCTTCTGTCTTCGAGACGTCGCCCACCGCCATCCCGATCACCTTCGTCACCAAGTCGAGCTGGGATCAGGTCGCCGAGTGGCTACCGGCGGCGCAACGCCGGTTCGCCACGGCAAGCGCCTTTACCGCAAAGCCGGGCGGCTATCTCGCACTGCCCGCGCCCGATGGCGCGATCGCGCAAGTGCTGTTCGGCCTCGAGGACGAAGGTGCAAGATCGCGCGACCTGTTCCGACCGGGCGCCCTGCCCGGCCTGCTGCCGCCGGGCATCTATCGCTTCGCCAATGCACCGCACGATGCACGGCTGGCCGCACTCGCCTTCGCGCTCGGCAGCTACCGCTTCGCCCGGTACCGCCAGGCGGATCGCCCCGAGGTCCGCCTCGTGCCGCCCGACGGCGTCGACGCGGCCGAGATCACCCGCATGGCGGACGCTGCGATGCTGGCGCGCGATCTCATCAACACGCCGGCCAACGACATGGGGCCGGAGGAGCTGGCCGTAGCAGCGCAAGATCTCGCCGCCGAATTCGGTGCAAGCTTTGCCTGCACCATCGGTGATGACTTGAAGACGAATTTCCCGCTGATCCACGCCGTCGGCATGGCCTCGGACCGCGCGCCGCGGCTGATCGACATCGGCTGGGGCGACCCCGCTCATCCCAAGGTGACGCTGGTCGGCAAGGGCGTCTGCTTCGACACCGGCGGGCTCGACCTGAAGCCTTCGAGCGGCATGCTGATCATGAAGAAGGACATGGGCGGCGCCGCCAACGTGCTGGCGCTGGCGCGCATGGTGATGGATGCGAAGCTCAAGGTGCGGCTGCGCGTGCTAATTCCGGCCGTGGAGAACGCGGTCGCGGGCAATGCCTTCCGCCCGCTCGACATCTTCACCTCGCGCAAGGGCATCACGGTCGAGATCGGCAATACGGACGCGGAGGGGCGGCTGGTGCTCGCCGACGCGCTGGCGCTGGCGGACGAGGAAAAGCCGGACCTGCTGATCGATCTCGGCACGTTGACGGGAGCGGCACGCGTCGCACTGGGGCCGGATTTACCGCCCTTTTACACCAATGATGAGACGCTAGCCGCCGACGTCGCACGATGCGCGGTGAAGGAGAACGATCCGTTGTGGCGCATGCCGCTGTGGCCGCCTTACGATGCGTGGCTGGACTCCAAGACGGCCACCATCACCAACGCACCGTCCGGCGGCTTTGCCGGCTCGATCATTTGCGCGCTATTCCTGCAACGCTTCGTCGAACAGGCCAAAAGCTGGCTGCATGTCGACATCTACGGCTGGACGCCGTCGGCGAAGCCCGCCCGCCCCGAGGGCGGTGAGTGCCAGGCCGCGCGCGCGATCTACACATTGCTGAGCGAGCGCTATGCATGATCCTGGACGAGATCCGCGGCTGACACCGGCGCGGGGCGACCTCGCCGCGAAATATCTCGAAGGCAAGGTGCAGGCGGATCGCTTCGTCACGGGCGAGGAGTTCGAGATATTCGAGGCGATCGCGCCCGTGCGCGAGCAACCGTCGTCGAACGCGATGCTGATGACACAAGCGTTGCGCGGCGAGCGCGTCACGGTCTACGACCGCAACGGCGAAGGCTGGGCATGGGGTCAGCTTTCCGGTGACGGCTATGTCGGCTGGCTGCCGGATGCAGCGCTCATGAAGCCCTCGGCCGCCCCGACCCACATGGTCAGTGCGCTACGAACCTTTGTCTTCCCCGGTCCCTCGATCAAGCTGCCGCCGGTAGACACGCTGATGATGGGATCGAAGGTCGCGGTCGCGCGCGAGGACGGCAGCTTCGCCGTGACGCGCGACGGACAATATCTGCCCAGGGCCCATCTCGCCCCGCTTGGTCATCGCGAGCCGGATTTCGTCGCAGTCGCCGAGCGTTTCGTCGGCACGCCCTATCTCTGGGGTGGCAAAAGCAGCCTTGGCATCGATTGCTCCGGCCTCGTCCAGGTCTCGCTGACATCGGCGGGCATCGGCTGCCCGCGCGACAGCGACATGCAGCAGGCCGGGCTCGGCCGCGCGCTGGAGCCGCATGAGCAGAGCAGCTTGCTGCGCGGCGATCTCATTTTCTGGAAGGGGCATGTCGCCATCGTCCGCGATGGCAGCACCATGGTTCACGCCAATGCGCATCATATGGCAACGGTGATCGAGCCGGTCGAGCCGGCAATCGCAAGGATCAAGCAAGCCGGCAGTGAGGTCACCGCGATCAAGCGGCTCTGACGGACGCTACATCGCCGCCGACCCGTTCCCCGCAGTCTCCAGCCGGAACGCCGCCGCAAACAGCGCGCGCGTGTAATCCGTCTTCGGGTTCTTGAAGAGCTCGGCGGCCTGGCCTTCCTCGACCACCTTGCCGCCGCGCATCACGATCAGATGGCTGGCGAGCGAGGCGACGACGCGCAGATCGTGCGAGATGAACATGTAGGTGAGATCGCGCCTGCGCTGCAATTCACGTAGCAGATCGACCATCTGCGCCTGAATCAGCATGTCGAGCGCACTGGTCGGCTCGTCCAGCACGACGAAATCCGGCTCCAGCACCACCGCCCGCGCGATGCTGATGCGCTGGCGCTGGCCGCCGGAGAATTCATGCGGATAACGGTAGCGGGTATCCGGCTTCAGTCCGACGTCCTCGAGCGCCTTGACGACGCGCTCCTCACGCTCCTCGCGCGAGAGCTTCGGCTGATGCACGGTGAGGCCCTCGGCGACGATGTCGGCGACCGACATGCGCGGGCTGAGCGAGCCGAACGGATCCTGGAACACGATCTGCATGTCGCGCCGGAACGGCCGCATCTCCTTGAAGCGCAGACCCTGGATATCTTTTCCCAGGAACACGATGCGTCCGTTCGAGGAGATCAGCCGCAGCAATGCGAGCCCCAGCGTGGTCTTGCCCGAGCCGGACTCGCCGACAACGCCGAGCGTCTCGCCCTTGCGCACGGCGATGCTGACGCCGTCGACCGCCTTGATGTGACCGACCGTCTTGCGCATCAACCCGCGCTTGATCGGAAACCAGACTTTCAGGTCGTCGGCCGACATCACCACCGGTGCATCCGGCTGCGGCGGCGCTGGATCCGGCTTCGGTTCCGCGGCGAGCAGGTCGCGCGTATAGGGATGCTTCGGGCTCTTGAAGACCTGCTCGACCGGCCCCTGCTCGACGATCTCGCCCCCCTTCATGACACAGACCTGGTCGGCGATGCGGCGCACGATGCCGAGATCGTGGGTGATGAAGAGCAGGCTCATGCCGAGCCGGCCGCGGATCTCTGCGAGCAGCGTCAGGATCTGCGCCTGCACGGTGACGTCGAGCGCCGTGGTCGGCTCGTCCGCGATCAGGAGGTCCGGCTCGTTGGCGAGCGCCATCGCGATCATCACGCGCTGGCGCTGGCCGCCGGAGAGCTGGTGCGGATAGCTCTTCAGCCGCGTTTCAGGCTCGGGAATGCCGACCTGCGTCAGCAATTCCAGCGTCCGCCTGCGCGCCTCGGCATTGCTGGTCGAATTGTGCAGCTGGATGATCTCGCCGATCTGCGCCTCGATCGTGTGCAGTGGGTTGAGCGAGGTCATCGGCTCCTGGAAGATGATCGAGATGTCGCTGCCGCGAATCTCGCGCATCTCCTGCTCCGACCGATCGATCAGTTCCTGTCCCTTGAAGCGGATGCTGCCCGAGGGATGCGAGGCGTTCGGATAGGGCAAGAGCTTGAGGATCGAGAGCGCGCTGACCGACTTGCCGGAGCCGGACTCGCCGACCAGCGCCACGCACTCGCCGCGTTTGATCTGGAACGAGATCTTGTCGACGGCGAGCGTGGTGGCGCCGCCCTGGTGGAAGGCCACCGAGAGGTCGCGCACGCTGAGCAGGGGCTGGTTGATCGCGTCCATTGGCTTACCTGAACGTCTTGCGCGGATCGAAGGCGTCGCGCACGGCCTCGCCGATGAAGATCAAGAGCGACAGCATGATCGCGACCGAGAAGAAGCCGGAGAAACCGAGCCAAGGCGCCTGCACGTTGGACTTGCCCTGCGACAGCAGCTCGCCGAGCGACGGCGAGCCGGGCGGCAGTCCGAACCCCAGGAAGTCGAGCGCCGTCAGCGTCATCACCGAACTCGACACGATGAACGGCAGGAACGTCATGGTCGCGACCATCGCGTTCGGCAACAGATGCCGGAACATGATGACCTTGTTCGACACGCCGAGCGCCCGCGCCGCCTGGATGTACTCGAAATTGCGCCCGCGCAGAAATTCCGCGCGCACGAGTCCGACCAGCGACACCCAGGAAAACAACAGCAGGATGCCGAGAAGCACGAAGAAACCGGGCACGAGCACCGAGGACAGGATCAGCAGCAGATAGAGCGAGGGGATCGCAGTCCATATTTCGATGAAACGCTGGAACAACAGGTCGATCCAGCCGCCGAAATAGCCCTGCACCGCGCCGGCCGCGATGCCGACGATGGAGGAGACGATGGTCAGGCAGAGGCCGAACAGCACCGAGATGCGGAAGCCGTAGATCAGCCGCGCCACCACGTCGCGGCCCTGATCGTCGGTGCCGAGCCAGTTGTATTCGAGATCGCGGCAGCTCTTGAGGCCTTTCTTCTCGACCACAGGCTTGCACTGCGCTTCCGTCAGCATCCAGGTCGGCCGCGACGGCGCCGGCGTCGGCAGATCGAGATTGTGGGTGTCGTAGGAGTAGCGGATCAGCGGCCAGACGATGCTGCCGCCCTTGTCCCTGATCAGCTTCTGCAAAAAGGGATCGCGATAGTCGGCCGCCGTTTCGAAGTCGCCGCCGAAAGTGGTTTCCGAATAGGTGACAACGGACGGCCAATAGAGGTGGCCGTCATATTTGATCAGGAACGGCCGATCATTGGCGATCAGCTCGGCGAACAGCGACACCACGAACAGGATCATGAAGATCCAGAACGACCAATAGCCGCGCCGGTTCGCCTTGAAATTCTGCCAGCGCCGCCTGTTGAGCGGCGATGGCACGAACGGTTTGCGCGTGATCGGCACGGCATCGCCGAGCGGCGACTTCGCAGTGGTTTCGATCGGGGTGGTGGGGGCGGCCAGCGTCATCAGACCTCCCGCGCCTCGAAATCAATCCGCGGATCGATCCACATATAGGTCAGGTCGGAGATCAGGTTGATCACGAGGCCGACGAGCGAAAAGATGAAGAGCGTGCCGAACACAACGGGGTAGTCGCGGTTGAGAACGCTTTCGAAACTGAGCAGCCCCAGTCCGTCCAGCGAGAAGATGGTCTCGATCAGAAGCGAGCCCGAGAAGAAGGCGTGAATGAAGGTGCTGGGAAAGCCGGCGATGACGATGAGCATCGCGTTGCGGAAGACGTGACCATAGAGCACCCGGTTCTCGCTGCAGCCTTTCGCGCGCGCGGTCATCACGTATTGCTTGCGGATCTCGTCCAGAAACGAGTTCTTGGTCAGGAACGTCATGGTGGTGAACGCACCGAGCCCCATGGCGATCAGCGGCAGCGTCAAATGCCAGAAGTAATCGATGATCTTCCAGTACCAGGGGAATTGCGACCAGCCGTCTGAGGTCAATCCGCGCAGCGGAAACCAGTTGAAGAACGAGCCTCCGGCAAACAGGATGATCAGGAGGATCGCGAACAGGAAGCCGGGAATGGCGTAGCCGAGCACGAGCACGCTCGACGTCCAGGTGTCGAAACGCGTTCCGTCCCTGACCGCCTTGCGGATGCCGAGCGGAATCGAGATCAGGTAGGTCAGCAGCGTCAGCCAGATGCCGAGCGAGATCGAAACCGGCAACTTCTCCTTGACGAGCTGCAGGACGCTGACGTCGCGAAAATAGCTCTTGCCGAAATCGAAGCGGGCGAAGTTCCACACCATCAGCGCGAAGCGCTCCGGGGCCGGCTTGTCGAAGCCGAACTGCACTTCCAGCTTTTTGATGAAATCGGGATCGAGGCCTTGCGCGCCACGATATTTCGAGTTGATGGCATCGCCGCCGGCCCCTAACTGCCCCGGGGCGCGCTGCGCAAAGTCGCTGCCGCCCGAAATGCGCGAGGTCCCGCCGGTATCGGCGCCCGAGAGCTGCGCGATCACGCGCTCGACCGGGCCGCCCGGCGCGAACTGCACGACGATGAAGGAGACGAAGAGGATCCCGAGCAAGGTCGGGATCATCAGCAGGATGCGGCGGGCGATATAGGCGCTCATGGCTATTTCGCCTGCTCGAGCTTGGCGGCCTTGCCGCCATCATGCCACCAGATGTCGGGGGCGCCGACGCCGTTGGCATAACGCGGCAGCTTCTGCGGATGACCGAATTGGTCCCAATAAGCAAGCCGGTGCGTCTTGTTATACCATTGCGGCACCCAATACCGGCCGGCACGGAACAGGCGATCGAAGGCGCGGCAGGCGATAGTCAATTCCTCACGGCTGTCGGCCGCCATGATCTTCTCGATCATGGCGTCGATCGCCGGGTTGGCGACGCCCGCGAGATTGTATGAGCCCTTGGTTGCCGCGACCTGCGACGAGAAGAACGAGCGCATGGCATCGCCCGGCGTCGCCGACATGCTGAAGCGCTGGATCGTCATGTCGAAATCGAAATCTTCCTGACGCACCTTGTATTGCACGGCATCGACGAGGCGCACGCTCGCTTCGATGCCGAGCGTCGCGAGATTCTTGATATAGGGCGCATGGTGCGGCTGGAACGAAGGCTCGTCCAACAGGAACTCGATTCTGAACACCTCTCCGTTCGGCAGCGTACGCTTGCCGTCCTTGATCGGCAGGCCGGCGTCGCTGAGCAGTTGCTGCGCCTTGCGCAACAGGCTGCGGTCTTGCCCGGAGCCGTCAGAGACCGGCGGCGTAAAGGGCGCGGCGAAGACTTCGTCGAGAACCTGGCCGCGAAACGGCTCCAGCAGCTTCAGCTCTTCCGGCGGCGGCGGCCCGTCGCTCGCCATGAGATCAGAGTTCTGGAACGGCGACACCGTGCGCGCGTAGGCACCGTACATGATGGTCTTGTTGGTCCATTCGAAGTCGAAGACATTGATCAGGGCCTCGCGCACGCGAGGATCCTTGAACTTGTCGCGCCGCGTGTTGATGAACCATCCTTGCGCACCGGAAGGCGTGTCGTCGGGCACGACCTCCATCTTGACGCGACCGTCCTTCACGGCAGGAAAATCGTAACGCGTCGCCCAAAGGCGGGAGGTGAACTCCTCGCGGTAGAGATAGTTCTTGCCGGTGAAACCTTCGAAGGCCACATCGCGGTCGCGGTAGAATTCGTACCGCACGACGTCGAAATTGTAGCTGCCCCGGCAGGCCGGAAGATCGGATGCCCACCAGTCCTTGACGCGCTCGTATTCGATGTAGCGGTTGGCCTCGAACTTGCCGACCTTGTACGGCCCCGAACCCAGCGGGATCTCCAGAGACGTTTCGTCGAACGGACGGGAGGCATAGTAAGCTTTCGAGAAGATCGGCAGTCCCGCGACATAGAGTGGCACGTCGCGCGCGCGTCCCTTGGCGAAGGTGACGACGAGGGTCGCATCGTCGATCGCTTCCGCGCTGACCATGTCACGCATCTGCACGATGATCAGCGGATGGCCCTTGGCCTTCAGCGCCGTCAACGAAAACGCCGCGTCGTGCGCGGTGAGCCTGGTGCCGTCGTGGAATTTCGCCTCGGGCCGCATGGTGAAGCGATAAATCAGCTTGTCCGACGATATCCGCACGGATTTGGCGGCAAGCCCGTACATCGCGTCGGGCTCATCGCTTGCCCGCACCATCAGCGGCGAAAACGTCATGTCCATGCCTTGCGCGCCGTCCCCCTTCAGAATGAAGGCGTTGAGCGAGTTGAAGGTCTGGTAGGACTGATTATACGCGCGCACCGATGGAATGAGGGAGAACGTTCCCCCTTTCGGCGCATCGAGATTGACGTAGTCGAATTGGCGGAAGTCGGCCGGATATTTGAGATCGCCGAAGGCCGACATGCCGTGAGCCTCGGCGGGCATTTCGGACGCTGTCGCGCCCCCCAGCCAGGCGGCGCTGAACGCGCCGCCGGCACCCAGGGCAAGCACATGGCGGCGTGACATCTGCGTCATGCGGGGAGCGTCCTTCACGACTTCTTTGCGATCCGCGCCGCCTTGTCTGCGTCGTACCACCAGACGAACGGGAAGCCGGACTGACCGTATTTGGGCAACTCCGACGGCCGGCCAAAGCGGTCCCAGCGCGCGGTGCGTACCTTCGAATAGGTCCACTGCGGCACCACGTAGTGATTCCACAGCAGCACGCGATCGAGTGCCTTGGTTGCCGCGACGAGATCGTCGCGACCCTTGGCGTAGATCACCCGCTCGATCAGCTTGTCGACCGCCGGGTTCTTGATGCCGGCAATATTGCGTGAACCGGCGATGTCAGCCGTCTTCGACGACCAGAATTCGCGCTGCTCGTTGCCCGGCGACTGCGACTCGCCCCAGGAGTTGGTGACGATGTCGAAATCCCACTCACGAGTCCTGTTCTCGTATTGGGTCGGATCGACCGTCCGCACGCTGACGGCAATGCCGAGCCGTTCCAGCGACGGCTTGTAGAACAGCGTGATCCGCTCGAAGCTCGGATCCGAGTTCAGCAATTCAAGCGAGAACTGGGCGCCGCTCTTGACGTCGATCAGCTTGCGGTCGCGCACCTCGTAGCCGGCTTCCTTGAACAGGCGCAGCGCCTCGCGCAGATTGTCGCGCACGGCTTCCGGACTGCCTCCGACCGGATTGCTATAGGCTGTCGTAAAGACTTCGGGCGGGACTTCGGCGCGGACGGTCTCGAGGATCTCGAGCTCTTTTCCCTGCGGCAAACCGGTCGCCATCAGTTCGTCGATGCCGTCGAAATAACTGCTGATGCGCTTGTACTGACCGTAGAAGATCTGCTTGTTCATCTCCTCGAAGTCGAACGCGTAGTTGAGCGCACGACGCACGCGCGGGTCCTTGAATTTGGCGCGGCGCAGGTTCGGCACGAAGGCCTGCATGACGCCCGAGCTGCGATTGGCGAACTCCTCGAGGATCACGCGCTTTTCGGTGACGGCCGGGAAGTCGTAGGCTGTTGCCCAGCTCTTCGCGCTGTTCTCGGTGCGCCAATCGACTTGATCGGCCTTGAAAGCCTCGATCGCGACAGTGGCATCGCGGAAATACTCGTAGCGCAGCTCGTCGAAATTGTTACGGCCCACATTGGCGGCGAAGTCGCGCCCCCAATAATCCTTGACGCGCTCCAGCGCGATCGACCGTCCGGCAACGAATTCCTTGACCCTGTAGGGGCCCGAACCCAGCGGCACTTCGAGCGTGGTGGCGGAGACATCGCGCTTGCGGCCCTGCGCATCCGTTCCCTCCCACCAATGCTTCGGCAGGACCGTGAGCTGCCCGACGATCTGCGGCAGTTCGCGGTTGCCCGGTGCGTCGAACACGAACTTTACCTCGCGCTCGCCGACCTTCTCGGCCTTCACCACATGGCTGTAATAAGCCGAGTACATCGGGTGGTGCTTCTTGAATGAATCGAGCGAGAAGATCACGTCGTCCGCGGTGACTGGCTTGCCGTCATGCCATTTAGCCTGCGGCCTCAGACGATAGGTGACGAAGGAGAAATCGTCGGGATGGCTGACGGCCTCGGCCAGTGCGCCGTATTCGGTCGAGACTTCGTCGAGCGCAGGTGTCAGGAGCGATTCATAGATGAATGCCACAGCACCGGCGACTTGCCCCTTCACACCGGAGACGACGATGTTGAAATTGTCGAATGTGCCGACGGCGATCTGGCGCGCGACGCCGCCTTTGGGCGCTTCCGGATTGACGTAGTCGAAGCGCTTGAAGTCCGCGGGGTACTTGACCTGTCCGAACAGCGACAGAGCGTGCCGCCAGGCGAGCTCGCCGGCGGATTGCGCGTGCGCCGCGCCGACGACGGGAAGGCCCGCTACGGAACCAAGGGCGGGGAGCGCTGCGGCAGCGGTGCCAGTGAGCAGGAGATCGCGTCGGGTAATGGCCAAATCAACATTCCTGTCTTGAAGGAGGCTACTCCTTTAAGTTCCCAATATAGGCGAGGTTTCGACGGAATATGTTGCTTTTTCCTCATCTTGGAAGCCCCGCGAGCGGATTGCTGCGGCCAAACGCCCCGATAACGTCACCGCGAGGCCCGGATAAGCAAACGGCCAGGCTTTTCAGCCTGGCCGCATATTCCAAGAAGTTTTTTTGACGCCTTATTTCGAGGCCGTCGGCAGCGGCTTAGGATGCTCCGACAGCGAATTCAGATAGGCAATGACGTCGGCGCGCTCGGAATCCTTGGGAATGCCGGCGAAGCCCATCGCGGTGCCCGGGATGAAGCCCTTCGGGCTGGTGATGAACTTGTTGAGATCGTCGAACGTCCAGGTGCCGCCCTTGGCCTTCATGGCGGCCGAGAAGTTGAAGCCGTTACGGCCCTCACCCCTTGCCTCGCCGACGACGCCATAAAGGTTCGGACCGACACGGTTCGGCCCGCCCTTCTCGAAGGTGTGGCAAGCGCCGCACTTCTTGGCGGCGGAAGCGCCCTTCTCGACCGAGGCGGTCTGGAGCAGCTTTTCGATGGGCTCGGAGGCCGCGGCGGCAGCGCCGCCTTCCTTGCCGTGACCGGCGTCTTCCTTCACGGCGATCTCGAAGCCCGGCTTTTCCGGCATCTTGGGCGAGAACAGCGCACTCGCGGTGAAGCTCGTCACCAGCAGGATGAGACAGGTGCCGAGCACGGCACCGAGAATCTTGTTCAGTTCGAAAGAGTCCATTTCCGGCCAGGCCCCACACCGCAAGAAGGATCGAGCGGCCCAAAATGGCCGCCAGGACGAGCCTCGGAGAATCAACGTTCCTTATTGTTTCCCCGAGTTTTGCCATTGAGATATCGGTTTGCCCGGGGTCTGGCAACCCGTATAAGCGAGCGGGCTTCACGCCCGTCCCCACCCCATTTCTCGGCGCGGAAAACGCACCGTTTCCAGGCCCTTGAACCGATGATCGATCCCCGCATCCTGGTGCTTATTCCGGCCCGCATGGCCGCCACCCGCCTGCCCGGCAAGCCGCTCGCCGATATCGCGGGGCAGCCGATGATCGTGCATGTGCTGCGCCGTGCCGAGGCCGCCGGGATAGGCCGGGTCGCGGTCGCAACCGACACCGCGGAGATCGCCGCCGTCGTGACCGCCCATGGCGGCGAGGCCGTGATGACCCGCCCGGAGCACCCCTCCGGCTCCGACCGCATCCACGAGGCCATGCAGAAGCTCGATCCGGACGGCAAGGCCGAGATCGTGGTCAATCTCCAGGGCGATTTCCCGACGATCACGATCGACAACATCCGCGAGGTGCTGCCGCCGCTGCAGGACCCCGCCGTGGATATCGCAACGCTGGCTTCGCAAATCCACACCGAGGAGGAGGACCTCGCGCCGAGCGTCGTGAAGGCGATCGGAACCTCGCTCGGCGGCAGACGCATGCGCGCACTTTATTTCACCCGCGCGACCGCGCCGACCGGCGACGGGCCGCGCTACCACCATATCGGCCTCTACGCCTATCGCCGCGCCGCGCTGGAGCGCTACGTCTCGCTGCCACCTTCGCCGCTGGAATTGCAGGAGAAGCTCGAACAGCTCCGGGCGCTCGAGGCCGGAATGCGCATCGACTTCACCATTGTCGATACCGTGCCCCGCGGGGTCGACACGCCGGCGGACCTGGAAACCGCCCGCAGCATCCTTTCCAAATCCTGAGCCGCTGTTACAAGGCCGAGCATGAGCAAGCTGAAAATCGCATTCCAGGGCGAGCCTGGGGCTAATTCCCATATCGCCATCGTCGAGGCCTATCCCGACGCCGAGCCGATGCCCTGCGCCACCTTCGAGGACGCACTGTCGGCGATCTCGTCGGGCGAGGCCGATCTCGGCATGATCCCGATCGAGAATTCGGTCGCGGGCCGCGTCGCCGACATCCATCATCTGCTGCCGGCCTCCGGCCTCTTCATCATCGGCGAATGGTTTCTGCCGGTCCGCCATCAGTTGATGGCGGTGAAGGGGACCAAGATCGAAGACATCAAGAGCGTCGAGAGCCATGTGCATGCGCTCGGCCAGTGCCGGCGCATCATCCGCAAGCTCGGCATCAAGCCGATCGTGCACGCCGACACCGCCGGCAGCGCCCGCGACATCTCCGAACGCAACGACAAGTCCGTCGCCGCGATCGCCTCACGCCTCGCCGCGCAGATCTACGTCCTCGACATTTTGGCTGAGGACATCGAGGACGAGGCCCACAACACCACGCGCTTCGTGGTGCTGGCGCGCGAGCCGAAATGGGCCGCACAGGGCTCCGGTCCGCTGGTCACGACTTTCGTATTCCGGGTGCGCAATCTGCCGGCCGCGCTCTACAAGGCGCTCGGTGGCTTTGCCACCAACGGCGTCAACATGACCAAGCTCGAGAGCTACATGGTCGACGGCAATTTCTTCGCCACGCAGTTTTACGCCGACGTCGACGGCCATCCCGATGACAAGGGTCTTGCTTTCGCCATCGAGGAGCTGAAATTCTTCTCGCGCGAATTCCGCATCGTCGGCGTTTATCCGGGTCACCCGTTCCGCGCGACGATGGAGTAGCCTCGTGTCCCGGACGCGCGGAGCGCGAGCCGGGATCCAGAGGCCACGAAACGCAGGGCGCGATAGGCCCCGGCTCTGCAGCGCACCGTCATAGGGGCGCTGCGCTGCGTCCGGGGCACGAGAGCTTTATTCGACCGCCTTCAGCCCGAACGCCTTCGCCAGCAGTGAATACGATTTCTTTCGCGCCTCGTGATCATAGACGGCGGTGATCACCATCAACTCGTCCGGCTTGCTGGCGTCGATCAGCGGCTGGAGCGTCTTCTGCACGGTTGCAGGGCTGCCGACGAACAGGCGCGAGCGGTTGCGCTGGATCGAAGTGCGCTCCGAGTCGGTATAGGGATAGGCCAGCGCCTCTTCCACGCTCGGCAACGGAAGATACTGGCCGCGGTCGCGGCGCAGGCGGTTGAGGTCGAAAGACGCGGCGAGCCGTTCGGCTTCCTCATCCGTGTCGGCCGCGATGACGGCGACCGCGAGGATCGCGCGCGGGCTCGCGCTCCAGGCCGAGGGCTGAAAACGATTGCGATAATGCACCATCGCATCGATCGCATCGTGCGACGCAAAATGATGGGCGAATGCGAAGCCCATGCCGACCTGCGCGGCGAGCTCCGACGAATAATCGCTGGAGCCGAGCAGCCAGATCGGCGGCAACGGCGTATCGTCGGGCATCGCGACGACGTTGTGGTAGGGATGGCCCGAGGGGAATTCCCGGGTCTGCCACAGGATCAATTCGTGCAGCCGCTCGAGGAAATCGTCGCCTTCACGACGGTCGAGCCGGCTACGCAGCGCATAGGCCGTGGCACCGTCGGTGCCGGGGGCGCGGCCGAGGCCGAGATCGATGCGGCCGGGAAACAGCGCCTCCAGCATCTTGAAGCGCTCGGCCACGACCAGCGGCGCGTGATTGGGCAGCATCACGCCACCGGAGCCGACGCGGATGTGCGTCGTCACCGCGGCGATCTGCCCGATCATCACGTCGGGCGCCGGGCTCGCGACGGAGGCGAGGTTGTGATGCTCGGCGAGCCAGTAGCGGACATAGCCGAGCCCGTCGACATGGCGCGCCAGGTCGATGCTGTTGCGCAGCGCCGCGGCGGGCTTTGTGCCGGTTGTGACGACGGAGAGGTCGAGGACTGAGAGCGGGATCATGGCGCGCTAACGTAGTGGAGGGCGGCGCAGCGGCAATGGGCAGGGCGCGCAGATCTGACGTGCAGGCCTGGGGCCCGCGCGCCAAACCGCGCCGCAGTGTTGGGACAACGATCGCTCCGGCAACATTATTTTCATGTTGCCCACTCGATAAAGTCGCGTCAGATAATCCGCAAAATCTCTCTATATAACTGATATATTTAATCTTTTATAACAAAATGAACTTCCCACTTCGCTTCTAAATCATCGAATATTTCATGCCAACAAAGCCAAAGTGGGCTACTTCCCATCTCCGATGGGCTGTCGAGCGCGACCGCTTTGGCATATCCTAGCCTCTTCCAATCTAGACCTGACGCCGGCCGCCAACGACCCGGCGAGCCCTTGGAGTGAGTGGTGCCCATGACTGACGTGACGACGCCTGCCCACACCGACGGGCAAGACGGGCACATGAAGCGGCCTGCGATCTCCTTCGAGTTCTTTCCGCCCAAGACGGAAGATATGGAGCGCAATCTCTGGGACACCATCAACCGGCTGGCCCCGCTCGACCCGAAATTCGTCTCGGTGACCTATGGCGCCGGCGGCTCGACCCGTGAGCGCACCCACTCGACCATCTCGCGCATCCTCAAGGAGACCGCGCTGCTGCCGGCCGCGCATCTGACCTGCGTCGGCGCCTCGCGCGGCGAGATCGACGAGATCGTCGACCGCTATCACGAGGTCGGCGTCCGCCACATCGTCGGCCTGCGCGGCGATCCTGCGGGCGGCATCGGCACGGCCTATTTCAGCCATCCCGATGGCTACCAGAGCTCCGCCGACCTCGTCGCCGGCATCAAGAAGCGGCACGGCGATATCGAGGTGTCGGTCTCGGCGTACCCCGAGAAGCACCCCGAGGCGCGCGACTTCGACGATGATATCGACACGCTGCAGGCCAAGGTCGATGCGGGCGCGACCCGCGCGATCACGCAGGTGTTCTTCGATAACGACCTCTATTTCCGCTATCTCGACCGCGTCCGCGCGCGTGGGATCAACATCCCGATCGTGCCGGGCATCATGCCCATGCACAATTTCAAGCAGGCTCGCAATTTCGTCACCCGCGCCGGCACCTCCGTGCCGGACTGGTTCGCCGCGAAGTTCGAGGGGCTCGACGACGACGCCGAGACCCGCAAGCTGGTGGCGGCGACCGTCGCGGCCGGCCAGGTGCAGAAGCTGGCGAAGAACGGCGTCGACACCTTCCATTTCTACACCATGAACCGCGCCGATCTCGTGTTCGCGATCAGCCATTTGCTCGGCATCCGCGCCAAGAGCGCGCAGAAGGCGGCTTAAGACACCATGACCGTATCCACCTCTCCCAAGTCCACCTCTCCCAAGCGAACCGCCCTGCTCAACGCCGCGCGCGAACGCATTCTCGTGCTCGACGGCGCCATGGGCACGATGATCCAGAATCTCCAGTTCGACGAGGCCGCCTTCCGCGGCGAGCGCTTCAAGAACTTCCATCGCGACTTGCGCGGCAACAACGACCTCCTGATCCTGACCCAGCCGCAGGCGATCGAAGACATCCACGCCGCCTATTTGCGTGCCGGCGCCGACATCGTCGCGACCAACACCTTCTCGACGACCTCGATCGCGCAGGCCGATTACGATCTCACCGACATCGTCTACGAGATGGCACGCGAAGGCGCCCGCCTCGCCGGCAACGCCGCACGCCGCGTCGAGGCCGAGGACGGCAAGCCGCGCTTCGTCGCCGGCGCCATCGGACCGACCAACCGCACCGCCTCGATCTCGCCCGACGTTTCCAATCCCGGCTACCGCGCCGTCACGTTCGACGATCTGCGCAAATCCTATGGCGAGCAGATCAACGGGATGCTCGACGGCGGCGTCGATCTGCTGCTGGTCGAGACCATCTTCGACACGCTGAACGCCAAGGCGGCGCTCTACGCGATCGCCGAGATCACCGAGGAGCGCGGCATCGACATGCCGGTGATGGTGTCGGGCACCATCACCGACAAATCCGGCCGCCTGCTGTCCGGCCAGTTGCCGGAAGCGTTCTGGCATTCGGTACAGCACGCAAAGCCCGTGACCATCGGCTTCAACTGCGCGCTCGGCGCGGAAGATCTGCGCGCGCATATCGCCGATATCGGCCGCGTCGCCGACACGCTTGTTTGTGCTTATCCCAATGCCGGCCTGCCCAACGAATTCGGCCAGTATGACGAGACCCCGGAATACATGGCCCGCCTGGTCGGCGAGTTCGCGCGTGATGGCCTCGTCAACATCGTCGGCGGCTGCTGCGGCACCACGCCGGACCATATCGCGGCGATCGCCGCCGCGGTCGCGCCGCACAAGCCGCGCATCGTGCCGGAGATCGAACCTCGCTTAAGGCTCTCCGGCCTCGAGCCGTTCATCCTGACCGACGCGATTCCCTTCGTGAACGTCGGCGAGCGCACCAACGTCACCGGCTCCGCCCGCTTCCGCAAGCTGGTCACCGCCGGCGACTACACCGCCGCGCTGCAGGTCGCGCGCGACCAGGTCGAGAACGGCGCGCAGATCATCGACGTCAACATGGACGAGGGTCTTCTGGACTCGGAAGCCGCGATGGTGACCTTCCTCAACCTCGTCGCCGCCGAGCCCGACATCGCCCGCGTCCCCGTGATGGTCGATTCCTCGAAATTCTCCGTGATCGAAGCCGGCCTGAAATGCGTGCAGGGCAAGCCGGTCGTCAACTCGATCTCGATGAAGGAAGGCGAGGAGAAGTTCATCTTCGAGGCCAAGATCGCCCGCCGCCACGGCGCGGCCGTCGTGGTGATGGCGTTCGACGAGGTCGGCCAGGCCGACACGTTCGCCCGCAAGACCGAGATCTGCAAGCGCGCCTACGACATCCTGGTGAACCGCGTCGGCTTCCCGCCGGAAGACATCATCTTCGATCCCAATATTTTCGCGATCGCAACCGGCATCGAGGAACACAACAATTACGGCGTCGACTTCATCGAGGCGACGCGCTGGATCCGCAAGAATCTGCCGGGCGCGCACATCTCGGGCGGCGTGTCCAATCTGTCGTTCTCGTTCCGCGGCAACGAGCCGGTGCGCGAGGCCATGCATTCGGTGTTCCTGTATCACGCCATCAAGGCCGGCATGGACATGGGCATCGTCAATGCCGGGCAGATGATCGTCTATGACGACATCGACGCCGAATTGCGCCAAGTGTGCGAGGACGTCATCCTCAACCGCGACCCCGGTGCGTCCGAGCGCCTGCTGGCGCTCGCGGAACGATTCCGCGGCAACAAGACCCAGACCAAGGAAGCCGATCTTGCCTGGCGCGAATGGCCGGTGGCGAAGCGGCTGTCGCACGCGCTGGTGCACGGCATCACCGAGTTCATCGAGCAGGATACCGAAGAGGCCCGCAAGGCCTCCACGCGTCCGCTCGACGTGATCGAGGGACCGCTGATGGCGGGCATGAACGTGGTCGGCGATCTCTTCGGCGACGGCAAGATGTTCCTGCCGCAGGTGGTGAAATCCGCCCGCGTGATGAAGCAGGCTGTCGCCTGGCTGATGCCGTTCATGGAAGAGGAGAAGGCGCGCAATCGCGCCAGCGGCATCGACAGCGATGCAAAATCCTCCGCCGGCAAGATCGTGCTCGCGACCGTCAAGGGCGACGTCCACGACATCGGCAAGAACATCGTCGGCATCGTGCTCCAGTGCAACAATTACGAGGTCATCGACCTCGGGGTGATGGTGCCTGCGGCCAAGATCGTCGAGACCGTGAAGGCGGAGAAGGCCGACATCGTCGGGCTGTCCGGCCTGATCACGCCCTCGCTCGACGAGATGGCGTTCTTCGCCGGCGAATTGCAGCGCGAAGGCCTCAAGCTGCCGCTGCTGATCGGCGGCGCCACCACGAGCCGCGTGCATACGGCGGTCAAGATCGACCCGAGCTATCGCGCCGGCCCCGTGGTGCATGTCAACGACGCCAGCCGCGCCGTCGGCGTCGCCTCTGCGCTGCTGTCGCCCGAGAGGCGCGAGGCCTATGCCGCCGAAGTGCGCGCCGAATACGCAAAGATCTCGGACGCGCATATGCGCGCCCAGGCCGACAAGAAGCGGCTGAAGCTGGCGACCGCCCGTGCCAACCGCGTGCCGGTCGACTTTGCCGCGAACAAGCCGGTGAAGCCGACCTTCCTCGGCACCAGGAGCTTCGACGACTACGATCTCGCCGAGCTGGTGCCCTATATCGACTGGACGCCGTTCTTCCAGACCTGGGAGCTCGCCGGGCGCTTCCCCGCCATTCTCGACGACGCCAAGGTCGGCGAGGTCGCGCGCTCGCTCTACGACGACGCGCGCAAGATGCTCGACCTGATCGTCAAGGAGAAATGGTTCCGGGCACGGGCCACCGTCGGCTTCTGGCCGGCAAATGCGCAGGGCGACGACATCGTGCTGTATGCCGACGAGAGCCGGACCAAGACGATCGCGACGCTGCACACGCTGCGCCAGCAGCTCGAGAAGCGCGAGGGCCGTTTCAACGCGGCGCTGTCGGACTTCGTCGCGCCTGCCGGCACCGACGTGCCCGACTATGTCGGCGGCTTCGTCGTCACCGCCGGCATCGGCGAGGATGTGGTTGCCGACCGCTTCAAGATGGCCAATGACGACTACTCCTCGATCCTGTGCAAGGCACTGGCCGACCGCCTTGCGGAGGCCTTCGCCGAGCGCATGCATGCCCGCGTACGCCGCGAGTTCTGGGCCTATGCGCCGGACGAGGCGCTCTCCCCCGACGATCTGATCCTGGAGAAGTACCAGGGCATCCGTCCCGCCCCCGGCTATCCCGCGCAGCCCGATCACACCGAGAAGGCCACGCTGTTCGAATTGCTCGACGCCGAGAACACCGCCGGCGTGAAGCTGACCGAGAGCTTTGCGATGTGGCCGGGCTCTTCCGTGTCTGGGCTCTATCTCGCTAGTCCCGAGAGCTATTATTTCGGCGTCGGCAAGATCGAGCGCGATCAGGTCGAGGATTACGCTGCGCGCAAGGACATGACGGTCGCCGAGGCCGAGCGCTGGCTCGCGCCGATCCTGAACTACATCCCGGCGCGAGAGAGCGCGAGCGACAAAGCGGCGTTCGTGGCAACGCCGGCGAATGACGAGACGTCGAAGGATCTCGCCTCGCATCCGCCGGGCTGCACCTGCGCGGTGCACCTGGTCTGGCAGAAGAAGCGCGCGGGCGCGGTTTAGGCGCCCTCCAAACAAAAAACGAGAAATCAACCCCATGCACAGTAGGCATGGGGTTGAAAAAGCTCGATAATTTTTCGGCGTTACCGAAACGACTTGCGGCGTCGGGCAAAACACCTGTATGAATGCACGATCACCCACCGCGCCCGTTTGATACTCGCTGCCTAGTCCGTCACGATCGCGGGCGCGTGCCACACGTTCGGTGTCGTCCGTTCGGTGTCGTCCTGGCGAAAGCGAGGACCCATACCGCGTGATCCATCGGTGACGATCGCTGGCAAAGCCGAACGACCAATCTTCGCCAAATTGTTCGCTGGAGTAATGGGTCCTGGCTTTCGCCAGGGCGACATTGGTGAAGCAAATGCTCAGCCTGTACCGGACGACGCACGGCATCGAACAGCTGCGGATGCGCCTCGCGGGAACCTGACGGTGTGAACTCGATCACTTGTCCGCTCAACCTTGATTCGCTACTCTCTCGGCCTACTACCTTCAAACCGACGGTTTGCTTGTGGTCTCCTTGGGATCGAACATATGAAGCAGTTCATTGCACTGTTCGTCGCCGCGATCGTTCTTGTCGTGCTGCCAGCGATTGCCTCGGCGGACTGTCCGAAAGGCTACGTGCCATGCGGCGAGCGAAGTCAGTTGTGCTGCCCAGGCAAGTAGCAAGCCGCAAATGGCTTTGGCTTGGTAGCGGAGTTTTTGTCGCGATCGCCCTGGTGATGGTCACAGCCTGGGTCGGTTTCCCGCGCAAGAAGCAGACGATCACGGCCATCCTCTCCGAGACCGGATATTTCGAGGTGGTGCCACCGAGCACGTTCGGCGGCCCCGGCACCATCAACACGATCGAATATCTCAGCAATGGTCGGCTGGAGCTGCATCCGACCTGCGATGTCGATCCCGCGCTCCTGACGGGCAAGATCCAGAAATCGCCGACCGTGGACCGCGACCTGAAGCAGTCGCTCGAGAAGAATCTCGACGTGTCCGCGCAGGTCAGGGACAAGCTGTCCGCCGTCGCCGGCATGCAGCAGGTCGATTCGATCCACCTCAAGCTCGAGAACGCCAACATCCTGCTGATTTCCGACGAGTCGCTGATCTCGACCCGCAATGCCTTGCTGAAGGCCGAGTGCGAGGACGCGGTGACCCTGAACGTTTCGAGCGGCGGCGTCGTGTGCCAGACGCGGTCCGTGCTGGAGGCCGATGTCGTCTACGAGATCAAGTACCACAACAAGATTTCGATGGAGGAGCGGGCCAAGCTGACCTCCGAGATCGCAGCCAAGCTCGAGCTGGACGCCCACCAGGGGTCGGACGACAAGGTGTCGGGCTCTCAACTGTTCTTCGGCATCAGGCTGTCGCCCAACCCGATCGTCCTGAAGAACGCGACGGGCGAGATCAAGCCCTGTACGCGGAAGTAGGATCGACGCCGCACCTCACCCCGGCCGTGAACGCGAAGCGCGCTCGCCGCGACCAATGGCGGTCGCCGCCGAAGCGCAGGGGAATCGGATGCTGAACGCCCAACAAATGATGTGGACACAGATTGCCGCCGGCATCGCAGTGCTGCTGTTTGGATTGACGCTGTTCAACCTGGTCCGCATGCGGGGCAGAATGCTGGCGGCGCGGAGCTGGGACAAGGTGGAGGGCATCATCACGGTCTCCCGGGTCGACCAGTTGGCGGCACACGCCTCGGACGATCGGAACGACGCCAAGCCCATCATCCGCTATCGCTATCAGGCCGGCGGCCAGGAGCTCGAAAGCGACAAGATCTTTGTCGGCGGCCCCACCATCACGACGAGGGTCCTGGCCGCAAAACTGACCGGACGTTATCCGGTCGGCGCCCACGTCGACGTCCATGTCGATCCGAGGCAACCGACCGAGGCGCTGCTGGAGCCTGCCGCAGCGCAGAACGTCACGGCGCTGATGGCGTTCACGATGGTGTTCGGCGTCATCGCCGCCACCCTGACCGCGCATTCGTTCGCGGGCCACGTGCTCTACGCCGACAATGGCGTCCCGCTGTTCGCGTTCGCGCTGCCGATCATCGTGCTCGTGGGCGGCGTGTTCTGCGTCGCCGAGTATGTCCGGGCGCGCCGGCTGGCGAGCGCCAGCCTGCGCTGGCCGACCGCGTCGGGCAGGGTCACGCGCTGCGACGTGATCGAGGAGATCATCGAGGAGAAGACCGACCACGACAACAGACCGACGACTTCAAAGCTTGTCCACCGCTATCAGGTCGCCTTGCGCTACGCCTACAGGGTCGGCAAGCGCGACTTCATCGGCACAGAAGTCGATTGGGGCGGCACCATGATCTCCGGGCTGCGCGAGGTCGCCGCAGAGGCCGCGGCGAAATATCGTCCCGGGCAGAGCGTCCAGGTCTATTACGATCCGGACCAGCCCGGACAAGCCGTGCTGGAGCCTGCAAGCCGCGACGGCGCGCTGGGGCCGCTGATCGGTGCCGCGATCTGCGCGGTCGTCGGCGGCCTTTTCCTGACAATCCTGATCAAGGTCGGGTTTGCGTAGCCGCGCCTCTCCTCGCTAGCGGCAGGGCAATCGCATATGACGTCTCAGCGGCGCCTGAGCGAGCGCCTCGTCCTTCGAGACGTCCGCTTCGCGGCCTCCTCAGGATGAGGCTCCGTTGCATCCATCTGCGTCAAATGCTGCCGCATACTCGTCCCTCATCCTGAGGGCCCGCCGCAGGCGGGCGTCTCGAAGGATGGCCGCAGTCGAGCTTCCAGCCATATGTTTCTTCATAGGCAATTGCCCTGCCGCCCGCGGAGAGAGATTGAAAAAGGCTCACCCCTTCGGCGGTGCCAGCGGTTGCACGATCTCCCGGAACGGCGCCAGCGCCTCGCAAGCGTCGGCGTGAGCCGACAGCGCGGGATAGCGCGAGGGATCGAACAGAAGCGGGTGCGCCTCGCGGGTGAAACGCACGACGCAGGCCACTGCAACGTCGGCGTGGCCGATGCGGTCACCCAGCCAGTATGGCGTCGTCACCTTGGCGCGCTCGGCCTCCAGCACGCCGAGCACGTCAACAATCTGCGCCTGGCAGCGCTCGACCCACAGCGTGAGCTGCTCCTTCCGCAGCACGCGCTCGTAGAGCAGACTGACCGCCTTGTCGCCAAGACCGGAAGCGAGCGCGCAGATCCGCAGGTGACGCCGCCGCTCGGCGCCGCTGCGCGGCAGCATCGCCTTCGCCTCGCCTGCGAGCTCGTCGAGATAATCGAGGATGACCGTGCTCTCGATCAGCGCCTCGCCGTCGTCGAGCACCAGGGTCGGCACGCGGCGCAGCGGATTATAGGGCGCGATCTTGTCGGCATCGCCGAAGGTGGACCACGGCCGGTGCTCGAAGGCGAGGCCATAAAACCTCAGCGCGATCGCGACGCGGCGGACGAAGGGGGAATCATATTGGCCGATCAGGAACATGGCTCTCGCTCTTCACAGGCATTGGACACGACGGGGCCGATCAGTTCATCGCCAATGCGCGTCGGCCGCAACAAGAATCTCGGCAGGAGAGCATTGCGCTTCCTGCAACGACGCGGAATCAATGTTCGGCGACCAGCAAGGAGTTTTTGAAATGTACCTGCGATCATTGACAGTGCTTGCCCTGCTCGCCGCCGCGAGCCTCGTTCATGCGCAGGACCGCCCGATCGGCTTTTTGACGCCGTCGAAAAACATCGCCTGCCAGTTCTTCACCGACAACGGCCAAGGCGCGCTCCGCTGCGACATCATGAACTTGGACACGCGCCCGCGCCGGCCGGCCGATTGCGAGCTCGAATGGGGCAACGCCTTCGAGATGAACGCGAAAGGAGCCGCAGGCCGCATCTGCGCCGGCGACACCATCATGGACCCGTCGTTGCCCGTGCTCGCCTATCGCGAGGTGTGGCAGCGGGCGGGATTCACGTGCCGGTCGGAGCAGACGGGACTGACGTGTTTCAACGCCATGCAGCACGGGTTCTCGCTGGCACGAGCGGAGCAGAAGGTGTTTTGAGGTCGTAGCGCATGGAGCCGAGCGCGGGAACGCTGTCCCGGATTACGCTGCGCTCCATCCGGGCTACTGCACCGCCGCGAGTTGATGCGCCGATTTGAAGAGCGAGCGCGCCCACACTCGGTCATTGCGAGCGCAGCGAAGCAATCCAGAATCTTTCCGCGGAGACAGTCTGGATTGCTTCGCTGCGCTCGCAATGACGATGTGGAGACAGCTGCGTAACCCGCACACTATTCCATGACCGGCATATGCCGCGCCGTAGTCGCGCCTGCACCTGGTCGCCGAGCCGGGCGGCGCAGCCGCATTCGCCTGGCGTAGCCCGCCGCGGCCGGGATTGTCGGGAGACCAGTGAAGCAGATCACAAATTGTAGTTGTAATTGTGCTAAGATACAGGCGTGAAGCAATTGAGGGAATACATGCAGCCACGCCGCAATTGAGCCGTTCGCAACGGTTCTGGCGGATAACAGGGAGGAATTGCCATGAGCGTCGTCCTGACCACGGGTAAGATCAGCGCCCTGACCGCAATCACCAAGATCGTTCCCGGTCATGCCGAAGCGTTACGCAAGACACTTCAGGGGCTGACCGGTGCAAACGGCGGTAAAATCTCTTCTCTCGGCACCATCCATATCGTGCGCTGGGTCATTTTCGACGATGATACGCGTTTGTTCTTTGCAACGAATTTTGACGGCAGCGTCGAAGACTACATGCGCGATTTCGCCGAGCGGGCGCCCGATGGAATCGACGCGATCTGGGGCCATTGCGAAGGATATCCGGGAGCGCGCGATTATCCCAAGCTGCGTGATTACATTCTTGGAAGCGCCATCGAAACCGACGGTTATTATTGCGCCTATCCGAATTCTACCGTCACTGACATCAACAAGGCGCTGGATTGGAAGGGCAAGTTCGACACATTCCTTGACCAGATCGGCTGACGGGAATGGCTGCCCAATCCGCAGCCGGCGACCTGGATCGGAACGACATCCAGGGAATGGCGATGCGGCCGTATCGCTTCCCGTTTGCGCACTATCATCTGCTGAACGTGAGCGATGCGGCGAAGGCCCGGCGATGGTTCGGTGGTGTTGCCGGGCGATGCACGACCGTGGCAAATCTGGACGCGCCGCCTCCACTGGCTTTCAACGTCGCCCTCTCGTGGCAAGGCCTGTCGGCGATCGGTACGCCGGAGCCCAGCTTGTCGAGTTTTCCGCAGGAATTCCAGCAAGGGATGGCTGCGCGCGCCGATCGGCTCGGCGACGTTGGTGACAGCGCTCCGGCGCGGTGGGACGCGCCGTTCGACAAGCGTGTGCACGCGCTTGTCGTGGTCAGCGCGATGACAGCAGCGGATCGCGATGCCGCTTCGACAGCATTGCTGTCTGATTTGCGCGATAACGGCTTGGTTGCGGCAAGTACCATCGATGCGAAATTGCTGCCCGGGCCGGATGGTAAGCTCGTTCCAATCGAGCACTTTGGCTATCGTGACGGAATCACGCAGCCCGCGATCGAAGGCAGTGGAGAGCCCGCCCTGCCCGGCGCGGGCATTCCGGACGCGGGCGGTTGGCGTGCCTTGAAGGCTGGTGAGTTCGTACTGGGGCAGCCCGATGAGACCGGTGCAGTGCCTGACTTGCCCACCCCCGCAACTCTCGGCGCCAACGGCAGCTTCGTGGTGTTGCGCAAGCTGCACCAGCATGTCTGGGCCTTCCGGGATTTTCTGCGACGCTCCGCCACGGATGAGGCCGACGCCGCGCTGGTCGCGGCGAAGATGATGGGACGCTGGCGAAGCGGCGCACCGCTGGCCTTGGCAGCAGCGCAGGACGACCCGGCGCTCGCTGCAGACCCGACGCGAAACAATGATTTTACATATCTCGACGACCTCAGGGGAACGAGCTGCCCGGTGGGGGCGCATGTGCGGCGCCTCAATCCGCGCTCGGGGCTGACAGGTCCGAATGGTGCATCCGTCCATCGGCACCGGCTGCTGCGCCAGGGTTTGCCCTATGGGTCGCACCTGCCCGCGGATGCGGCTGCCGATGACGGCGCCGAACGCGGCGCCATCATGTTGCTGGTGAACGCCGACATCGCGCGTCAATTCGAGTTCGTTCAGAAGGTCTGGATCAACGACGGTGACTTCGCCGGCCTCGGGAACGACAAGGATCCGATGATCGGCGGCAATGACGGAAGCGGGTTCTTCACGATTCCGCGTGTCCCACCGCCGCGGCGTCGATTGAAGGAATTGCCGGCGTTCGTGAGCACACGCGGCGGAGAGTATTTCTTCCTGCCGGGCATCGCCGCGTTGCGATCGCTGGCGGACACGGCCTCATGATTGATTTGGCAAGGGCCGGCTGAGGTCTTCGACAGCCTGCCAGGGAGAACGAGATGGCGTGGAAACCGAATTCAATCGTCGCCTCGCTGGCGCTGCTCTTCTCGGTCATCGTTGCCGCGGTCGTCGTGATCGCAGGCGTGGTGGGCTACCCCTATGTCGCCAAGGTCTATGACGGGATCAGGGTGAAGTTGCCGGAGTATCCAACCACCCAAAAGACGCGCTGGCTCGACCAGAACTGGACGGACAAGCGCGAATGGTTTCACCACGCCGATCAGGGGACGGCGACGTTCCACATCCCCTACGAATGGTTCATGGCGCTTGAACAGCCGGTCTTGTCGCTGACGACAGTCGGACCTCTGAGCGATCCCGCTTATCTCGACCGTTTCGGATTCATTCCCGATCCGACCGATCCCAAGCTTGGATTGCCTGTCGGCATGGCGCGCGGCAAGGCGATGGTCGACGCGACCGCAAACCCCTGGAAAAATCCACGGGCGCCGTACAATGACATGACCCGGGTCGGGCTGACCTGCGCGGCGTGCCACACCGGACGTCTCACCTACCAGGGGACGGAGCTCCTGGTCGACGGCGGCCCGGCGCTCACGGATCTCGGCAAGTTTCGGACCGCGCTTGGCCTCTCGCTGGCGTTCACGCGCTTCGTGCCCTTCCGCTTCGACCGGTTCGCCGAAAAGGTGATCGGAGCCAACCCGAGCGAGGTGGAAAAGAGCCAGTTGCAGGCGCAACTCGACAAGATCCTGGCGCAGGGCAAGGGGCTCGCCGATCTCGACACCGTGGTTGCCCCGCAGAGCGTGGTCGAGGGGTTCGGCAGGCTCGACGCGTTGAACCGCATCGGCAACGAGGTCTTTGCGGTCGACCTCAAGATTCCCGCCAACTATGCCGCCACGTCGGCGCCCGTGCATTTCCCGCGCATCTGGGATTCCTCGTGGTTCGATTGGGTCCAGTACAACGCATCGATCGAACAGCCCATGGTGCGTAATGCCGGTGAAGCCATGGGCGTCTCGGCGATGATCAATCTGACCAGCGTGAAGGGAGGCCTTTTCAACTCCGGTATCGAATTCATGAACCTGGACCGGATCGAGAGATCGCTGGCCGGGAAGCAGCCGAATGAAAGCACAGGCTTTACCGGATTGAAGTCACCACAATGGCCTTCCGAGCTGCCTCCTGTCGACAAGACGCTCGCCGGGCAAGGTGGCGCACTCTACAAGGAGCATTGCCAGGGATGCCACCTGCCGCCGGTGAGCAGTGCCGAGTTCTGGAAGTCCGACCGCTGGTCGTTGCCGGACAAGCGGAAGGAAGAGCGTTATCCAGGCGAGCGTTATCTCCGCGTCCCGGTCATCCCGATCACGAAGGTCGGCACGGACCCGGCGCAGGCCCAGGATATGCTCGACCGCAAGGTCACGGTTCCCAGGGAGCTCGATATTCCTTTCGACGGTTTCGGCTTTGCGCTCGGCGCGGTCACCCAAAAGACCATCGCGCATTGGTATGACGGCCAGACACCACCGGTTGCGCCGGACAAGCGCGACGAGCTGAACGGATACCGGGATAACGGCATCCAGGCGCCGCTGGCCTACAAGGCGCGTCCGCTCAACGGGATATGGGCAACGCCGCCTTACCTGCACAACGGCTCGGTGCCCAACCTTTATGCCCTGTTGTCGCCGGTCAACGAGCGGCCGACGAAATTCTACCTGGGCAACCGCGAATATGACCCGGTCAATGTCGGATATCGCTACGACAAGCTGGAAGGCGGATTCGAGCTCGATACCAGGATCCGGGGCAACACCAACACCGGGCACGAGTTCAACAATGGAAAGGACGGCGTGATCGGCCGCCTTTTGACGCCTGGGGAGCGGCGGGCGCTGGTCGAATTTCTGAAGACGCAATGACGGTGTGGCGGCAGCCGTACACTATTCGATGATGGGCACGTGCCGCGCCGCATCGCGCGGTGCCGTACCGTCGAGGCGCGGATCGTCGGCGATCTCGATCTGGCGGCGGAACGGCTGGAAGCCGGAGCGCTGGTAGAACGCGACGGCCGAGGGATGGTCGAACGTGCAGGTGTGCACCCAGAAACGGCGGATGTCGCGCGACCATGCGAGCTCCAGCGCGCGGTTCATCAGGAAGCGGGCGGCCCCCGTTCCGATCAGGCCAGCGGTGACGCCGAAATAGGCCAGCTCGCACTGGCCGGGCTCGCGAAAATCCAGCTCCAGCAGGCCGTCGTCGCGGCCATCAACGACGAGGGCGTAGATCTCGATATCAGGCGCATGGATGATTGCGGCGAGCTCCGCATCGCTCATGCGCGGCCGGGAAAACCACAGCCACTCCTCGCCGACGCGGCGATGGAGATCGCGGTACCAATGAAGCGCGGGGGCATCGACCTTGCGCAGGGTCCGGCTACCTGGCGGATCGTCGCGGCGGGCGGGACGCGCGGTCATCTCCAGATGGGTGACGACGGCGGCGATCTTGCCGGCGGGGACGTCGGAATAGCCGTCGGGGAGGATCATTGCGTTCCTGTGGAGCCGAGTGCGACTTACACATTCTATGTCGTCCCGGCGAAGGCCGGGACCCATAACCACGAATGCGCTTTTCCTTTGCGACGCTGGAACGACGAGTCACGTTCACAACATCGGCTGCGGAGTATGGGTCCCGGCCCCCGTGCGCAATTGCGCACTAGGCCGGGACGACTCGGAGAGGGCGCGCCTAACCCTCCCCCTCGTCGCTCGCCAGCACGCCCTTCACCGCCCTCGTCCAGCCCGCGAGCTTCCGCTCCCTTGTCGCCTGGCTCATGTTGGGCTTGAAGCGATGCTCCAGCCGCCAGTTGTCGGCGAATTTGGTCGGTTCGGGATAGACGCCGGCCTGAAGGCCGGCGAGATAGGCGGCGCCCAGCGCCGTCGTCTCCTGGATCACGGGGCGATCGACCGGCGCGTCGAGCAGATCGGCGAGGCGCTGCATGGTCCAGTCGGACGCGGTCATGCCGCCGTCGACGCGCAGCACGACGCTGGCCGTTTCCGAACTCGGCCAGTCGGCGCGCATCGCGGCCCAAAGATCAAAAGTCTGGTAGCAGACGCTTTCGAGCGCGGCGTGGGCAAGCTCGGCCGGGCCGGTGTTGCGGGTGAGGCCGAACAGCGCGCCGCGCACGCGCGGATTCCAGTAGGGCGCGCCCATGCCGACGAAGGCCGGGACGAGATAGACGCTCTGCATGGAGTCCGACTGATCGGCAAGAGGTCCGGTCTCGGCGGCGTGCTTGATGATGCCGAGGCCGTCGCGCAGCCACTGCACCGCGCTGCCCGCGACGAAGATCGAGCCTTCGAGCGCATAGGTGCGCTTTCCACCGAGCTGGTAGGCGATGGTGGTGAGCAGCTTGTTCTTCGAGACCACCGGCGTGGTGCCGGTGTTGAGCAGGGCGAAGCAGCCGGTGCCGTAGGTCGACTTCATCATGCCCGGACGGAAGCAGGCTTGTCCGATGGTCGCGGCCTGCTGGTCGCCGGCGATGCCGGAGATCGCAATCGCGCCGCCGAACAAATCCGGCGTGCTCTCGCCGAAGCGGGCGGAGGAATCCTTCACCTCCGGCAGCATCGAGCGCGGCACGCCGATGATCTCCAGCAGCTCGTCGTCCCACTGGCCGGTGTGGATGTTGAACAGCAGCGTGCGCGAGGCGTTGGTGGCGTCGGTGGCGTGCACCTTGCCGCCGGTGAGGCGCCACAGCAGGTAGCAATCGACGGTGCCGAACATCAGCTCGCCGCGCGCGGCACGCGCCCGCGCGCCGGGGACGTGGTCGAGAATCCAGGCGACCTTGGTGCCGGAGAAATAGGGATCGATGATCAGGCCGGTCTTCTCCGAGATCACGGGCTCGCGGCCGTCGGCTTTCAGCTTGGCGCAGATGTCGGCGGTGCGGCGGTCCTGCCAGACGATGGCGCGATGCACGGCCTGCCCCGTGGCGCGGTCCCACACCACGGTGGTCTCACGCTGGTTGGTGATGCCGATCGCGGCGATGTCCTTGGGCCCGATGCCGGCCTGCTTGATCGCGTCGCGGCAGACCGTCACGGTCGAGGTCCAGATGTCCTCGGGCTCGTGCTCGACCCAGCCCGAGGCGGGGAAATGCTGCGGAAACTCGGCTTGCGCCTTCGCCGCAATGGATATGTCGCCGCGAAACACGATCGCGCGCGAGGAGGTGGTGCCCTGGTCGATGGCGAGGACGAAAGACATGGCGGCGAACCTTGGCGTTGACTTGGCGTTACTTGGCGTTGACTTGGCGTTGACTTGGCGTTGACTTGGCGTTTTCTCGGCGCTTTCTCAGCGTTGTCCCGTGAGGGGATCATTGTGTCGCGCCAAAAGGAGCGGATTGGAGACGGAAGGTCAAGCCCGCCGCGTTCGTCGGGGCGAGCGACCCGCGTGTGGAGGGGCTAGGACAGAGAATGCGAAAATGCTACATGCCGGGCGGGCAGATGGGGCGGCATGACCTTCACTTCTTTTCAGTTCGGCATCTTCGTCGCGATCGTGTTTGGCGTCTATTACCTGCCTTCACTGCGCAGTTTCCAGGTCCCGCTGCTCGTGCTCGCGAGCGTGTTCTTCTACGGCTTCGGCCAGCCTGAGTTGCTGCCGCTGCTGCTCGTCGCGGTCCTCGGCACCCATGTCTGCCTGGTGCTTGCGTTCGAGAATCGAAGCGTCTGGATGCCGGCCGGCATCGTCTTCAATCTCGGCCTGCTGGCGTTCTTCAAATACAAGTTCCTGTTCGTTGACGCCGCCGCGGCCCATCTCACCGGCACCGCGCCGATCGACTTCCTGCTGCGGCTGCCGCTGCCGATCGGCATTTCGTTCTTCGTGTTCCACAACATCAGCCTGCTGGTCGACCTGACGCGCGAGAAGCGCACCGTTCGGTTGCGCGACGTGTTCCTCTACATCATCTTCTTTCCGCAGCTGGTGTCCGGCCCGATCACGCGTGCGGCCCAGTTCATGCCGCAGATCGTTCCCAAGCGGATCAGCGACGTTGCCTTCGTCGAGGCCGCGAAGTGGATTCTGGTGGGGTATTTCTTCAAGCTGTATGTGGCGAACAATCTCAACGAGATGACGTCCTATATGGACTTCCCGCTCTACGAGACGCTGCGCACGCAGGATCGCTGGCTGCTGGTGTTCCTCTACAGCTATCAGATCTACGCCGACTTCTTCGGCTACTCCGCGATTGCGCTCGGCCTCGGCCTGCTGTTCGGCTACCGCCTGCCCGTGAACTTCAACCTGCCCTACATCTCGACCTCATTCTCGGAGTTCTGGACGCGTTGGCACATATCGTTGTCGAGCTGGCTCAGGACCTATTTGTACATTCCGCTCGGCGGCAACCGTCATGGACCGGCACGAACCACTCTCAACCTGATGATCGTGATGACGCTTGGCGGGCTCTGGCATGGTGCAAGCCTGAGCTACGCCCTGTGGGGCATGGCGCACGGTTTCCTGCTCGTCATCGAACGACCGTTCCTGAAACTCCTGGGGGATGGCAGCCCTGCGGTGCGGGTGATCCGGATGGGCATCGTGTTCTTCTGCGTCACTATGCTCTGGATCTTCTTCAAGCTGCCGAACTTCGACCACGCGCTCAGCTACCTCAGGGGAATGTTCATGGCGACGGACGCGCCCAATCCTCCGAAGCTGTTCACCAATCTCGCTTTGCTCTACGCCTTGCCGGTGATCATCCAGCATATCGGCATCGGCGCGCTCGTCGAAGGTCGCTTGCGGCGATGGGAGCCGTATCTCTACGGCGCGCTCGCGGCGCTCGCCTGTCTCGAGGCGGGGCCCGACAGCACTTTCATCTACTTCCAGTTCTGACATGCAGCAGGATTTGACGCTTTCATGGCTGGTCAAGTGCGCGGTGGCCGCAGCCGCGCTGCTGCTGGCCTGCGCCTTCACCACGGCGCGCTTCGGCTCGGCCCTGCAGCAGCCGGCGGTCACGACCCGCGGCGGCAGCCTCGTCAGCCTCAACCGCTATGTGCGGGATCCCACGCCTGATATCGTGGTGGTCGGCAGCTCGGTCGCCTGGCGCCTCAAGGAGGAATATTTCTCGCCTCCGCGCGTCCGCAATCTTTCGTTGGCGGGCGGCTCGCCGTTGACAGGTCTCGAGATCGTCGCGAACCGGCCGAACCCGCCGAAGATCGTGCTGATCGAGACGAATGTCCTGACGCGCGAGTCGGACAGCGCGCTGATCGAGAAATTCTCCGGCGGCGCACGCACGGAAGCGCTGCTCTTGCGCCCGGTGCGAACAGCGATCGCGGGCTATGAAACGTGGAAACACGGCGAACCCGATCCCGCCCGGGCGCGCGCCGAGCGGGATCGCCTGCTCGGCCAGCCGCCGGGCACATTCGACAACAAGGTCTATCTCGACCGTGCGCTGGAGCAGATGAACGAAGCCGACCCGACCGTGCCGGCTCGCGCGAATGTGGTCCGCATCCGGCAGCTCATCGACACGCTGCAGCGGCGCGGCACCCGCGCGTTTCTGATCCACGTTCCCTTTGCGCCGGAGATCGAAGGCTCCCGCATGGTCCGGATGACCAACGAGATCGTCAACGAAGCCTTCCCGGATCGCGGGCTTTGGCTCCCGATCGATCCGCCGCGAAGCGAGCTGCGTTGGGACGACGGCGTGCACCTCGACGAACGTTCGGCCCTGATCGTCGTGCGCGCCATCGAAAGCGCCATCGAACGTGCCCTGGCCGAGCGAGACAGCGCGCACCGCCCGTAGCGGAGGACCGGCGACTACGGCGCCGCCGTGGTCACGCCGCCGTCGATGACGATGGTCTGCCCGGTCATGAAGCTCGACGCGTCGGAAGCGAGGTAGGCCACCGCGCCGGCGATTTCGTCGGGTTCGCCGATGCGGCGAAGCGGCGTGGTGGCGGTGCGGCGCTTGAGGTTGGCTTCGTCTTCCCACAGCGCGCGGGCGAAATCGGTTTTCACGAGGCCTGGCGCGATGCAATTGACGCGGACGCCTTTCGGGCCCCATTCGCCGGCGAGCGAACGACATAGCGCGAAGTCGGCGGCCTTGGAGATGCCGTAGGCGCCGATCACGGTCGAGCCGCGCAGACCGCCGATCGAGGAGATGATGACGACGGAGCCGTTGCCGCGCTCGGCCATCTGCGGGATCGCGAGCGCAGAGAGCCAGATGTTGCTCTTGACGTTGCTGCCCATGATCTTGTCGAAGGCTTCGTCGGTGATGTCGAGCAGCGGACCGTAATACGGATTCACCGCGGCGTTGCAGACGAGGATGTCGATCTTGCCGTAATGCTTGGTCGCACCTGCGATCAGCGCCTCGACCTCTTGCTTGCGCGCGATGTTGCAGGGGATGACGGTGGCGTCGCCGCCGGCCGCCTTGATGCCGTCGGCGACCTCCTTGCAGGCGTCGGCCTTGCGCGAGGAGACCACGACTTTAGCGCCGAGCTTTGCGAGCAACTCCGCGGAGGAGCGGCCGATGCCGCGACTGGAGCCGGTGACCACGGCGACCTTGCCGGTGAGATCGAACGGGGTGTTTTTCATTGGGTTGGCTCCGCTGAGGCCACTTGTTCAGTCGTCATCGCCCGGCTTGGCCGGGCGATCCAGTATTCCAGAGACGGCGCGGCTAGAACCGCGAAGCCGCGGCGTACTGGGTCCCCCGCCTTCGCGGGGGACGACAGTTATCGTGTGGCTAGATCAACCCGCCACCATCCGCGACGCGGCGCTGGTGGTAGTCGGTGTCGCCGAACGAGTTCTCGATCATGGTCAGGCGCTTGAAGTAGTGACCGATCTTCGCCTCCATGGTCATTCCGATGCCGCCGTGGAGCTGGATCGCCTGCTGTCCGACGAACTTCAGCGACTTGCCGATCTGCACCTTGGCCGCGGCAACGGCGCTGCTGCGCTCCTTGGCGTCCTCGAAATCGCCCGCCATGGTCGCGAACATCGACATCGATCTTGCCTGCTCGGCGGCGACGAACATGTCGGAGGCGCGGTGCTGGAGGCTCTGGAACGAGCCGATCGCGACACCGAACTGCTTGCGCGTCTTGATGTACTCGACGGTGGACTTGAGCGATTCGTCCATCAGGCCGACCGCTTCGGCGCAGAGCGCGATGCGGGCTTCGTCGACCACGCGTTCGATCAGCGCGAGCGAGTCGTCGGGATTGCCGAGCGCCGCATCGGCACCGACCTCGACGCCGGTGAAGGTGATGTCGGCGGCGTGCAGGCCGTCCTGGGTCGGGTATGACTTCCTGGTGACGCCCTTGGCGTTGGCCGGCACCAGGAACACGCCGATGCCGCTCTTGTCGCGGCGGTCGCCCTTGGTGCGCGCGGTCACGATGAGGGTATCTGCGTTCTCGCCGTTGAGCACGACGAACTTCTCGCCGTCGATGACCCAACCATCGCCCTTCTTCTTCGCCGTCGTGGTGACGTCGAAGAGATCGTAGCGAGAGTTCTTCTCGAGCTGGGCAAAGGCGAGCGTCTTGCTGCCGTCGACGATACCGGGCACGTGAGCGGCCTTCTGCGCATCGCTGCCCGCATGGCGCAGGAAGCCGCCGCCGATCACGACGGTTGCGAGATAAGGCTCGAGCACGAGCGCCTTGCCGAGCGCTTCCATCACGATCATGGTCTCGACGCCGCCGCCGCCGAAGCCGCCATCGGCCTCCGCGAAGGGCAGACCGAGCAGGCCCTGCTCGGCGAGCTTGCCCCAGACGGTTCGGCTCCAGCCGCCCTTCTCCTTCATGTACTTCTTGCGGCTCTCGAAATCGTAGGAATCGGTCAAGAGGCCGTCGATGCTTTCCTTGAGAAGCCGTTGCTCCTCGTTCAGATCAAAATCCATGTTTCTCTCCAAATCGGCCGGACTTGCCGTGCCGTCGCCTCACTCTCGGACGTCATCCCCGCGAAATCGGGGATCCAGTAAACGCAGCCGTCCGTTTGTACTCACGACCGCCGCGGCGTACTGGGTCCCCCGCCTTCGCGGGGGACGACACCGTCATTCTTGACTCAAAGCCCCAGCACCGCCTTGGCGATGATGTTGCGCTGGATCTCGTTGGAGCCGCCGTAGATCGAGACCTTGCGGTTGTTGAAGTAGCTCGGCGCGATCTGGCCGGTCCAGTCCATGGCTTCGTTCGAGCCGTCGTCGCCGTGCACGTCATAGGGTGCTGCGAACGGGCCGATCACTTCCATCAGCAGCTCGGTGGTGGTCTGCTGGATCTCGGAGCCCTTGATCTTCAACACGGAGGAAGCCGGATTGGGCTTGCCCTTGCCGTGCTTGCCTTCGTCGGCGACGACGCGGAGCTGCGTCAGCTCGAGCGCCTTGAGCTCGATTTCGCAGGCCGCGAGCTTCTCGCGGAAGGCAGCGTCCTGGATGATCGGCTTGCCGCCGGATTCGACCTTGGAGGCGAGATCGCGGATGCGGCGGAGCCGCTCCTTGGAGACGCCGACGCGGGCGATGCCGGTGCGCTCATTGCCGAGCAGGAATTTCGCGTAATCCCAGCCCTTGTTCTCCTCGCCGATCAGGTTCTCGTAGGGAACCTCGACGTCGTCGAAGAAGACCTCGTTGACCTCGACGCCGCCGTCGATGGTCTGGATCGGGCGCACGGTGACGCCCTTGGACTTCATCGAGAACACGATGAAGGAGATGCCCATCTGCTTCTTGGCGGTCGGATCGGTGCGGCAGAGGCAGAAGATCATGTCGGCGTGCTGGGCGAGCGTCGTCCAGGTCTTCTGGCCGTTGATGATCCACTTGTCGCCCTTGCGCTCGGCCTTCGTCTTCAGCGAGGCGAGATCGGAGCCGGAGCCGGGCTCGGAGAAACCCTGGCACCACCAGTCGTCGACATTCGCAATGCGGGGCAGATACTGCTTCTTCTGCTCCTCGTTGCCGAAGGTGTAGATGACGGGACCGACCATGCTGACGCCGAAGGCGAGCGGCTGCGGCGCCGGATAGGACTGCAGCTCCTCGTTGAAGATATAGTGCTGCACGGACGTCCAGCCGGTGCCGCCATATTGCTTCGGCCAGTGGCTGACGCCCCAGCCCTTCTTGTTGAGGATGCGCCACCACGTCACCATCTCGTCCTTCGAGAGGTGGCGGCCCTCGACCAGCTTGCGCCGGGTATCCGGTGGCACGTTGTCGCGGAAGAACTCCCGCACTTCCTCGCGAAACGCCTGCTCTTCTTTCGTGAATGCGAGATCCATCGGATCCTCCTGTGAACTTCCTTTGTCGTCCCGGCCTAGTGCGCAATTGCGCACGGGGGCCGGGACCCATAACCACAACTCTTTGTTGTCTTGCACAGGCCATTATTGTCTGTGCCCCACACTCCGGCTGCGGAGTATGGGTCCCGGCTTTCGCCGGGACGACGGTTACTGGACGACGGCTACTGCAACACCTCAAAAAGCCCCGCCGCGCCCATGCCGCCGCCGACGCACATGGTGACGACCGCGTATTTCGCCTTGCGGCGGCGGCCTTCGATCAAGGCGTGGCCGGTGAGGCGCGCGCCCGACATGCCGTAGGGATGGCCCACCGCAATCGCGCCGCCGTCGACGTTGATCTTGTCGGGGTCGATGCCGAGCTTGTCGCGGCAATACAGCACCTGCACCGCGAAGGCTTCGTTCAGCTCCCAGAGGCCGATGTCGTCAACGGTGAGGCCGTGGCGCTTGAGCAGGCGGGGCACGGCGAACACCGGGCCGATGCCCATCTCGTCCGGCTCGCAGCCGGCGGAGACGAAGCCGCGGAAGATGCCGAGCGGGTTCAGCCCGCGCTTTGCCGCTTCCTTGTCGCTCATGATCACAGAGGCGCTGGCGCCGTCGGAAAGCTGGCTGGCATTGCCGGCGGTGACGCTGAATCCCTCGCCGCGCACGGCCTTGAGGCCGGCCAGGCCTTCTGCGGTGGTCTCGGGGCGCGGGCCCTCGTCCTGCGAAAGCGTGACGTCCTTGAACGAGACCGCACCGGTGGCCTTGTCGGTTACCGCCATCTTGGTGGTGATCGGCGCGAGCTCGTCCCTGAACTTGCCGCCCTGCTGCGCCGCAGCCGTGCGGCGCTGGCTTTCCAGCGAATATTCGTCCTGCTTTTCGCGCGAGATGCCGTAGCGCTTGGCCACGATTTCGGCGGTGTCGATCATGGGCATGTAGACCTCGCCCTTGATCTCGAGCAGTGCCGGGTCCTGCGCATGGAAGCCGTTCATCTTGTCGTTCTGCACCAGCGAGATCGACTCGCCGCCACCGCCGACCGCGATCTCGACGCCGTCGAAAATCACCGAACGCGCGGCGAGCGCGATCGCCTGCAGGCCCGAGGCGCATTGCCGGTCGATCGTGGTGCCGCCGACCGTGACCGGCAGGCCGGCACGGAGCAGCGCCTTGCGCGCGATGTTGCCGCCGGTCGCGCCCTGCTGCAGCGCTGCGCCCATCACCACGTCCTCGACCTCCTTCGGGTCGATCTTGGCGCGCGCGACGGCTTCGCCGATGGCGTGGCCGAGCAGGGTTGCGCCCTCGGTGGCGTTGAGCGCGCCGCGATAGGCCTTGCCGATCGGGGTGCGGGCGGTGGAAACGATGACGGCGTCGGTCAAGAGCGATCTCCTGATGCAAGTTGGGTGGCAAGTTGGGCGGATTGTGATGGTTTCTGCTGCTGGCGCAACTCGTGGCGCGACAGCTTTCCGACCGGGGTGCGCGGCAGATCGTCGACGAATTCGACCTCCGCCGGCAATTCGTGCTTGCCCAGCTTGCCGGCGAGCTGCGCGCGCAGCTCGTCGAGCGAGAACGGCTTTGCATCCGGCTTCAGCTTGACGAAAGCCTTGGCGGCCTCGCCGCGGTACCGGTCGGGAATGCCGAGCACGATCACCTCGTGCACGCCGGCAACGGTGTAGATCGCCTGCTCGATCATCTGCGGATAGACGTTGAAGCCGCCGGAGATGATCATGTCCTTCTTGCGGTCGACCAGGAAGAAATAGCCGTCGGTGTCGACATAGCCGATGTCGCCGGTGAGGAAGCGGCCGTCGGCAAAGGACTCCGCGGATTCCTTCGGCTTGTTCCAGTAGCCTTTGGTGACGTTCGGGCCCTTGATGCGGATCTCGCCGACTTCACCCGGCGGCAGCACTTTCGTGGGATCTTCCAGCGAGACGACATCGAGCTCGATGCCGGGCAGCATCAGTCCTATCGAGCCGGGCTTGTCGGGACCTGTGGGCGGATGGCCGGTGCCAGGCGAGCAGGTCTCGGTCATGCCCCAACCGCTGCGGAGCTTCTTGCCGACCTTGCGCTCGAAGAAATTCGCGATCTCCACCGGCAGCGGCGCACCACCCGAGCCGATCGTCGCCAGCGAGGAGAAATCGCGCTTGTCGAGATCGGGAAGGGCTGCGATCGCGATCCACATCGTCGGCACGCCGGGGAAATAAGTCGCGCGCTTGATCTCGATGTCGCGCATCACCGCTTCGACGTCAAAACGCTGATGCAGCGAGATCAGATTGCCGCGCCTGAGCGAGGACAGCAGCACGACGGTGAGCGCGTAGATGTGGAACAGCGGCAGCACGCAGATCACGCGCTCGACGACGTCGCCACGCGTCGCGCGCGACGGCTTGCCCCAGACGTCGTAGATCGACACGGCCGAGGTGAGATTGCCGTGGGTGAGCATCGCGCCTTTGGGCAACCCGGTGGTGCCACCGGTATATTGCAGCAGCGCGACGTCGTCGGCCGTCACGGACGGCCACTGCGCCGGCGCGGTCGCGTCCGCGACGAAAGTCTTGAAGGTAACGATGCGGGGATCGCTGGGGATCGCGGCCTGCGGCGTGCCGACCTTGCCCCAATTGTCGTCCTCGCAGACGACCAGCCTGTCGATCAGGCCCTTTTCCAGGAATTTCAGCGCGGTCGGCAGCAGCGCCGCAAGGTTGGAGGTGACGAGCAGGCGCGAACCGGAATCGGAAACCTTGTGCGTCAGCGCGATCTCACCGTCGAGCGGGGACAGATGCGCAACGCGGGCGCCGGCTTTCAACGCACCAAAGAAATTGACAGGGTGATCCGGCGTATTGCCGAGGAACAGCGCGATGGATGTGTTCTTGCCGCAGCCGGCGCGCAGGAACGCTGCGGCCGCACGCTCCGCCATCGCGGCGAGCTCGGTGTAGGTGATCGGACGTTCCCGGAATTCCAGCGCGGTGCGCGGGCCGTACTCGGCGGCGGCTTTTGCCAGCAGGTCAGGTAGCGAACCCTGGACGATGGTGTCGTCCCAACGCACGCCTTCGGAATAAAACTGTTCGCCGGGATGGGTCATTAAAGATCGATACTTTGCAAACGTAAGGCTGGCACGGACCGACAGGCTCCCTTCCCCCTTGCGGGGAAGGGTTGGGGAAGGGGGTAGCTACAAACGCTGACCTCGCCCGGGGTTACCCCCCTCCCTGACCCTCCCCCGCAAGGGGGGAGGGAACGGAGAGGGCGTCGCCCAGAATGAGTCATCGCAGCCACAGCGCCCAATCCGATCAAGCCGCTTTCGACGCCGCCGCCAGCGACGCAAACGTCTTGCCTTCGGCCGCGAGCTTCTTCAGCAGCGGCGCGGGCTCGAGGCTGGGGTCGTTGGTCTCCTTGGCATAGAAGGAGAGACGATCGGCGATGTGCTTGAGGCCGACGGTGTCGGCCCAGAACATCGGGCCGCCGCGGTAGATCGGCCAGCCATAGCCATAGAGCCAGACCACATCGATATCGGAGGGACGCGCGGCGATGCCTTCTTCCAGGATCTTCGCGCCCTCGTTGATCATCGGATACATCATGCGTTCGAGGATCTCGTCGTCGCTGACGACGCGCTTCTTGCGGCCGAGGCGCAGCAGCGTCTCGTCGATCAGCTTCTCGACCTCGGGATCCGGCAGCGCCGAACGGGAGCCGGCTTCGTACTTGTAATAGCCCTTGCCGGTCTTCTGGCCGAAGCGACCGGCTTCGCAGAGCGCGTCCGCGATCTCCGACTTGATGCCGCGGTCCTTGCGCGAGCGCCAGCCGATGTCGAGGCCTGCGAGGTCGCCCATCGCGAACGGCCCCATCGGCATGCCGAACTTCGTCACGACGGCGTCGACCTGCTGCGGAAGCGCGCCTTCGAACAGCAGTTTCTCCGACTGCTTGCCGCGCTGGGCCAGCATGCGGTTGCCGACGAAGCCGTCGCAGACGCCGACCACCGCCGGCACTTTTGCGATTTTGCGCGCGATCGAGACAGCCGTCACAAGGGCATCCGGCGCGGTCTTGTCGGCGCGCACGATCTCGCACAACTTCATGACGTTGGCGGGCGAGAAGAAGTGCATGCCGAGCACGTCCTGCGGACGCTTGGTCGACTTCGCGATCTCGTCGATGTTCAGGTACGAGGTGTTGGAGGCGAGCACGGCGCCCGGCTTGACGTACTGGTCGAGCTTGCCGAACACTTCCTTCTTCACCGCCATGGTCTCGAACACGGCTTCGATGACGAGGTCGGCATCGCCGACGTTCTCGATGCCCACGACGCCGTTGATCAGCGCCATGCGCTTGGCGGGCGCGTCCGCCGGGATGCCGCCGCGCGCCGCGGTCGCTTCCCAGTTCTTCTGCATGATGCCGAGGCCGCGCTTGAGCTGCTCCTCGCCGGTCTCGATCAGGGTGACGGGAACGCCGGCATTGGCAAAGGACATCGCTATGCCGCCGCCCATCGTGCCGGCGCCGAGGATGGCGACGCGGTTCACGGGCCGCGGCTTGGTGCCTTCCGGGACGCCGGCGATCTTGCTGGCCTCGCGCTCGGCGAAGAAGGCATAACGCTGCGCCTTGGACTGATCGCTGGCGACGAGCTTCAGGAAGCCCTCGCGCTCCTTCTTGAGGCCCTCGTCGAACGGCAGGTCGATGGCGTAGCCGACGGCGTCGGCCGCCGCGAACGGCGCTTCCAGGCCGCGTGACTTCTTGGTCATGGCGGCGACCGCATTGGTGAAGATCGAGCGGTCGGCCTTGGCCGCCGCGATCTTGGAGTCGTCGTCGCGCAGGCGGCGCAACGGACGCTTTTCGGCCAGCAGCTTTCGCACGAAGGCTTCGCCTCCGACAGCCGGGCCCTCGACGATCTCCTCGATCAGGCCGTTCTTCAGCGCTTCCGCCGCACCGATCGGATCACCGCCGACGATCATCTTGACCGCAAGCTCCGGCCCGACCGCGCGCGGCAGGCGCTGGGTGCCGCCGGCGCCCGGCAGCAGGCCGAGCTTCACCTCGGGCAGGCCGAGCTTGGCTTCTTTCACAGCAACGCGAAAATGGCAGGCGAGCGCGACCTCGAGCCCACCGCCGAGCGCGGTGCCGTGGATCGCGGCCACGACCGGCTTGGGCGAGTTCTCGATCTCGGAAAGCACGTCGTTGAGGGCAGGCGACTTCGGCGGCTTGCCGAATTCGGTGATGTCGGCCCCCGCAATGAAGGTGCGGCCGGCGCAGGTCAGCACGATGCCCTTGATAGCGGGATCGGCGACCGCGGCCTTGATGCACTCCAAAATACCGCCGCGAACCGCGGCGCTCAGCGCATTGACCGGAGGGCTGTCGACCGTGACGATCCCGACTTCGTCATGACGCTCAAGCTTGACCACTTCGCTCACGGTGTCCCTCCTTGGTGGGGTAACTTTTGTTCGATTTCGCACTGCGGAATTTAATTCCGCATCTTGACGGCAGGGTTATTTTGAAGCACGTGGCTTGTCAACGACTCCGCGCAAGAAGCAGATCAGGGATGAAGCGTACAGGAAAGAAGACCGCGACCGACCGGAATTTCGTTGTCGCGCTTTCCCGCGGACTTGACGTATTGCGCGCATTCCAGCCCAACGACGGACTTCTAGGCAATCAGGAAATCGCGGCCCGTACCAATTTGCCCAAGCCGACCGTTTCGCGGCTGACCTATACGTTGACGAAGCTCGGCTATCTCACGCCGGTTCCCCGCTTCGAGAAGTATCAGCTTGCGCCGGCTGCGATGGCGCTCGGCTACGCCGCGTTATCCAATCTCGGCGTTCGGCATTTGTCCGAACCGTTCCGCGAGGACGTGATGCGCGCGACCGGGGGAGCCGTTGCGATCGGCGGCCGCGATCGCCACAGCATGATCTATTTCGGGCAGAGTCGCGGCAGCGAGACGGTCGGCGTTCAACTTGACGTCGGCTCCCGCGTGCCGATTGCAACCAGCGCGATGGGCCGCGCCTATTTCTGGGCGCTGGGCGACGAGGATCGCGCCGAATTGTCGCGTGTCCTGCGCGAACATTACGGCAGCCGCTGGCCCAAGATGCGCGACGGGCTGGAACGTTCCGGCGAGACCGTCGCGAAACACGGCTTTGCAATTTCCGTCGGCGACTGGCACGACGACATCGGCGCCGCCGGCGTCGCGCTCAGGCTCAACGACGGAACCGGGCCTTACGCATTCAATTGCGGCGCGCCTGCATTCCGCTTCACGGAAGAGCGGTTGATCAACGACATTGGACCGCGTCTGCTTGCGATGGTAAGGAACATCGAAGCGGCACTTGGGGGTCTGATGCCGCATTCCAAAAAAGACGTCAGCAAAAAGCTGAAATCAGGAGGGAAAGTTGCGCGTGTGGCCGAGGGGATCAGATAGCCTTTGTCATCATCGGGAGCGGTTCACATCGCCCCTTCGCTCACTGAACAGAGTGGGCGAGACGAGATGACGCAGGCACAGCTCGCGCAGGGGACATCGCCCTTGCTCGCGGTTCGCGACGTCAGCGTCGTGTTCGGCGGCATTGTCGCGCTCAACGGCGTGTCCTTTGACATGCACAAGGGCCAGATCCTCGGATTGATCGGCCCCAACGGCGCCGGCAAGACCACGCTCTTCAATTGCCTCTCGCGGCTCTACCAGCCGTCGTCCGGCGACATCCTGATGGACGGCGTCAGCATCCTGACGCGCCCGCCGCACCGGATCGCGGAGATCGGCATCGGCCGCACCTTCCAGAACGTGGCGCTGTTTCCGAACCTCTCGGTGATGGACAATGTCCGGGTCGGCACGCACGCGCGCACCTCCAGCGACATCATCAGCGACTCGCTGCGCCTGGCCTGGATTCGCCGCAGCGAAAGCAGCGTCAACAAGAAGGTGCACGAGATCCTCGCCTATCTCGACCTCGAGGAGGTCGCTCATAGCATCGTGTCCGGCCTGCCCTTCGGCACGCAGAAGCGCGTCGAGCTGGCGCGGGCGCTCGCGGCAGACCCGAAGATCCTGTTGCTCGACGAGCCCGCCGGCGGCCTCAACCACGAGGAAGTCTATGTGCTCGGCGACCTCATCCGAAAAATCCGTGACGAGCGCCACATGACCGTGCTGCTGGTCGAGCACCACATGGGTCTCGTGATGTCGATCGCCGATCACGTCGTCGCGCTGAATTTCGGCAAGAAGCTCGCGGAAGGCACGCCCGCCCAGGTGCAGGTGGATCCCGACGTCATCAAGGCCTATCTTGGGAGCAAGGACCAATGACGACGCTGCTCAACGTCAAGGACCTGCGCGCCTATTACGGCCAGGTCCAGGCGCTCCATGGTCTCTCCTTCTCGCTCAGCGAGGGATCGCTGACCACGCTGCTGGGGGCCAACGGCGCCGGCAAGACCACGACACTGCGCGCGATCTGCAACATGGTGCGCTCCACCGGCGGAATCGAGTTCGACGGCAAGCCGCTGAACAACCGCTCCACCGAGAGCATCGTGCGGTTCGGCATCGCGCATGTGCCGCAGGGCCGCGGCACCTTCACCACCATGACGGTGGAGGAAAACCTCCAGCTCGGCGCCATCACCCGCAAGGACAATGCCGGCATCGTCTCCGACATCGAGCGCATGTATGCGCATTTCCCGGTGCTGAAGCAGCGACACACCCAGCAGGCCGGCACGCTGTCCGGCGGCGAGCAGCAGATGCTCGCGGTCGCCCGTGCGCTGATGCTGCGGCCGCGGCTGATGCTGCTGGACGAGCCGTCCTTCGGCCTGGCGCCGCTGGTGGTGCGCGACCTGTTCGGCATCCTCGGCAAGATCAATCGCGAGGACAAGGTGTCGATCCTGGTGGTCGAGCAGAACGCCCAGCTCGCGCTCGAGCTCGCCGACCAGGCCTATGTGATCGAGACCGGCCGCATCGTGATGTCGGGCAACGCCAAGGACATCGCGAACAACGAAGAAATCCGCAAATCCTATCTGGGTTACTGAGGAGCCGGCACGATGGAGCTGTTCACCAACCAAGTGCTGGCCGGCATCGCCACGGGCGCGATCTATGCCTGCATGGCGCTCGCCGTGGTCATGATCTACCAGGCGATCGACCATCTCAACTTCGCGCAGGGCGAGATGGCGATGTTCTCGACCTTCATCTCCTGGCAGCTGATGCAGTGGGGCATTCCCTATTGGGGCGCGTTCATCATCGCGCTGGCGCTCTCCTTCGTCGGCGGCATCGCGATCGAACGCATCCTGTTCAAGCCGCTCGCCAAGGCGCCGGTGCTGACCAATGTCGCCGGCTTCATCGCGCTCTATGCGATCATCAACTCCTCGGCCGGCCTGATCTGGGACTTCACCATCAAGCAGTATCCGACCCCGTTCGGCTCCTCGCCGTTCCTCGGCAGCCAGCTGATCTCGACCCACCAGGCCGGCATGATCGGCGTCACCGTGCTGCTGCTGATCGGGCTCTATTTCTTCTTCCAGTACACCAAGATCGGCCTCGCCATGCGGGCGGCCGCCTCGGTGCCTGAATCGGCCCGCCTGGTCGGCATCAACACGAGCTGGATGATCGCGCTCGGCTGGGGCATGGCCTCCGCCATCGGCGCCATCGCCGGAATGCTGATCGCCCCGGTCGTGTTCCTCGAGCCCAACATGATGGGTGGCGTGCTGATCTACGGCTTTGCCGCCGCGGTGCTGGGCGGACTGACCAGCCCGTTCGGCGCCGTGGTCGGCGGCTTCCTGGTCGGTGTCTTCGAGAACCTCGCCGGCACCTACATCCCCGGCGTCGGCAACGAGCTGAAACTTCCGATCGCGCTCGCGCTGATCATCTCCGTCCTGGTCGTCAAACCCGCCGGCCTGTTCGGCCGGCAAATCGTCAAGCGAGTTTGATCATGAGCGCTGCAGAAGAAGTCGTTGCAGAAGGCCACCAGGCGGTCGAGGCCGTTCCGAAGCGGGCCATGACGCTGGGCACCGGCACCTCGCTGGTGGTGCTTGCCGCACTGATCATCATGCCTGTCTTCGTCAAGAACTTCATCATCTTCCAGATGACGATGCTCCTGATCTACGGGCTCGCGGTGCTGGCGCTGAACATCCTGACCGGCGGAAGCGGCCAGTTCTCGCTCGGCCAGAGCGCGTTCTACGCCGTCGGCGCCTATACCACGGCCGTGCTGATGGAGCATTTCAACGTCAACTACGCGCTGACCTTGCCGATCGCAGGCGTGGTCTGCTTCGGCTTCGGCTTCCTGTTCGGGCAGCCGGCGCTGCGGCTCTCCGGCGTCTACCTCGCGCTCGCGACCTTCGCGCTCGCCACCGCCATGCCGCAGCTCTTGAAGCTGAACTTCCTCGAGCACTGGACCGGCGGCGTGCAGGGCCTCGTCGTCACCAAGCCCGATGCGCCGTTCGGCCTGCCGATGTCGCAGGACATGTGGCTGTACTACTTCTCGCTCGCCGTCGTGCTCGCGATCTACATTTTCTCGGTGAACCTGCTGCGCTCCCGTTCGGGCCGCGCCTTCATGGCGATCCGCGACAACGAGATCGCGGCTTCCGCCATGGGCGTCGACGTCGCACTGTACAAGACACTGGCCTTCGGCGTGTCCGCCGCCATCACCGGCATCGCCGGCTCGCTCGGCGCCATCGCGGTGCAGTTCGTCGCGCCCGACAGCTACACCATCACGCTCGCGATCTCGCTGTTCCTCGGCATGGTCGTCGGCGGCGTCGGCTGGCTGCCCGGCTCGATCGTCGGCGCTGCCTTCATCATCTTCGTGCCGAACATGGCGGAGGGCATCTCCAAAGGCCTCTCCGGCGCGGTGTTCGGCGTGCTCCTGTTCCTCGTCATCTACCTCGTGCCGCATGGCGCAAGGCAGATCGCGATCCTGGGCCAGCAACTCGTCGGCCGGCTCAGAAAGAACTGACAACCCGTTTGATTAAGCTCAAGGAGACCCGAATTGTTTTTTGAAAGAACACTGCGAACCGCTGCGCTGGTCACGGCAACGGCGGTCATCACTCTCACCTCCGGCGCCGCTCTCGCCCAAAAGAAATACGACACCGGCGCTTCCGACACCGAGATCAAGATCGGCAACATCATGCCGTACAGCGGTCCGGCCTCGGCTTACGGCATCATCGGCAAGACCGAAGAAGCCTATTTCAAGATGATCAACGACAAGGGCGGTATCAACGGCCGCAAGATCAACTTTGTCACCTATGACGACGCCTATTCGCCGCCGAAGGCCGTCGAGCAGGTCCGCAAGCTGGTCGAGAGCGACGAGGTGCTTGCCGTGTTCAATCCGCTCGGCACGCCGTCGAACAGCGCGATCCAGAAATATTTGAACGCCAAGAAGATTCCGCAGCTGTTCGTCGCCACCGGCGCCACCAAGTGGAACGATCCGAAAAACTTCCCCTGGACCATCGGCTGGCAGCCCTCCTACCAGAGCGAAGCGCAGATCTATGCGAAATGGCTGTTGAAGGAGAAGCCGGACGCGAAGATCGCGATCCTCTATCAGAACGACGATTTCGGCAAAGATTACCTCAAGGGCACCAAGGACGGCCTCGGCGCCAAGGCCTCGTCCATGATCATCATGGAGGAGAGCTACGAGGTGTCCGAGCCCTCGATCGACGGCCACATCGTCAAGATCAAGGCCGCCAATCCGGACGTGCTCGTGATCTACACGACGCCGAAATTCGGCGCCCAGACCATCAAGAAGACCGCCGAGCTGAGCTGGAAGCCGCTCCAGATCATCACCAACGTGTCGGCCTCGGTCGGCAGCGTGATGAAGCCGGCCGGCTTCGAGGCCTCGCAGGGTGTGCTGTCGGCGGCCTATGCCAAGGATGGCGCCGATCCGCGCTGGAACGACGATCCCGGCATGAAGAAGTGGTCCGAATTCCTCGACAAGTACATGCCGGGCGCGGACAAGACCGACACCAGCGTGGTCTATGGCTATGGCGCAGCGCAGACGCTGGCCAAGGCACTGGAGATGTGCGGCGACGATCTCACCCGCGCCAATCTCATGAAGCAGGCGGCAAGCCTGAAGGACTTCGCGCCGGACACGCTGCTGCCCGGCGTCAAGGTCAACACCAGCGCGACCGATTTCGCGCCAATTTCCCAGCTCCAGATGCAGCGCTTCAAGGGCGAGAAATGGGAACCGTTCGGCGAGATCCTGAGCGGCGACGTCGCTCCGGAATAGCGCGCCGACGCCATAGTCGCAGCCAAGCAGCCCCCGCGAGCAATCGCGGGGGCTTTTTGTTGACGTCAGGCCTCAATTTTGTTCAATGCGGCGCCGATCCAGCCGGGGTGGGAGCGAAATGACTGCCGTTCGATTTCAGGTTGCGGCCCTTTGGGCCGCATTTGTGTTGTGCACTGCGATGGGCGGCCCGGCACTGGCGCAGAAGAAATACGACAGCGGCGCTTCCGATACCGAGATCAAGATCGGCAACATCATGCCCTATAGCGGCCCGGCCTCCGCCTATGCCGCGATCGGCAAGGCCGAGGAAGCCTATTTCAACAAGATCAATGCCGAGGGCGGCATCGGCGGCCGCAAGATCAAGTTCATCTCCTATGACGACGGCTATTCGCCGCCGAAGACGGTCGAGCAGGCCCGCAAGCTGGTCGAGAGCGATGGGGTGCTGCTGATCTTCGGCTCGCTCGGCACCTCCACCAACGGCGCCATCCGCAAATACATGAACGAGAAGAAGGTGCCGCAATTGTTCGTGGCGAGCGGCGCTTCGAAGTGGAACGATCCGAAGCAATATCCCTGGACCATGGGCTGGCAGCCGAGCTACGCGAGCGAGGCGCGCATCTACGCCAAATACGTCATGACGGAGAAGCCGGACGGCAAGATCGGCGTGCTCTACCAGAACGACGATTTCGGCAAGGACTATCTGAAGGGGCTGAAGGACGGCCTTGGGCCCAAGGCCTCGATGATCGTGCTGGAAGACGGCTACGACACATCGGAGCCGGCAATCGACGAGCACGTCGTGAAATTGAAGGCCTCCGGCGCCGACATCTTGATCAGCATCACCACGCCGAAATTTGCCGCCCAGGCGATCAAGAAGGCGGCCGAGATCAACTGGCATCCTGTCCACATCATCTCCAACGTCTCGGCCTCGGTCGGCGGCGTGCTCGAGCCGGCGGGGCTCGAGATCTCGCAAGGCATCCTGTCGGCGACCTACAGCAAGGACGGCTCCGACCCGCAATGGAACGCCGACGACGGCATGAAGAAGTTCTACAATTTCGTCGCGCAGTACGATCCCAAGGCCAACAAGCTCGATGCCGGCGTGGCGTTCGGCTATGCCGCGGCACAGACCATGGTGAAGGTGCTGCAGATGTGCGGCGACGACCTCACCCGCGACAACGTCATGAAGCAGGCCGCCAGCCTGAAGGATTTCGAGCCCGACACGCTGTTGCCCGGCATCAAGATCAACACCGCAGCCGATAATTTCGCCCCGATCGAGCAGCTCCAGATGATGCGGTTCAAGGGCCGGAAATGGGAGCTGTTCGGGGACATCATCTCGAGCGAGATCGGCCACTGAAGCCGCGCAACTCAAAATCGCTCCTGATTGGTTAATCAACTCAAGACGGCTGTGCCTTCTCGCAGTCGCACACGAGGGCGCGCTCGTCCCTGACTACTAAAGAAGCAGCCCGTGCGGCACCGTCGCAGGGGCTTTCTGTTGAAGGCACCAGCCAAATCGTATTGAATTGCGGCCGCGTCGCCAAAAACAAGCAACACAAGAAAAGGGACGCACACACACCAAGAAAATAGGGAGATAGGAATGTCCGCTGTCACCGGCAAACTTGCGGCCGCGTCACTGGCGCTCGCGCTCATTGCGGCCTCGACCTCAACTGCCTCGGCCCAGAAGAAATACGATACCGGCGCGACCGATACCGAGATCAAGGTCGGCAACATCATGCCCTACAGCGGACCGGCCTCCGCCTACGGCATCATCGGGCGGACCGAAGCCGCCTATTTCAAGAAGATCAACGACGAGGGCGGCATCAACGGCCGCAAGATCAACTACATCAGCTACGACGACGCTTATTCGCCGCCGAAGACCGTGGAGCAGGCGCGCAAGCTGGTCGAGAGCGACGAGGTGCTGTTCATCTTCAACTCGCTCGGCACGCCGCCGAACTCGGCGATCCACAAATACATGAACTCGAAAAAGGTGCCGCAGCTCTTCGTCGCGACCGGCGCCACCAAGTGGAACGATCCGCAGAACTTCCCGTGGACGATGGGGTGGCAGCCCAACTACCAGAGCGAGACGCAGATCTACGCGAAGTGGCTGCTCAAGAACAAGCCCGACGCCAAGATCGCCGTGCTGTTCCAGAACGACGATTACGGCAAGGACTATCTCAAGGGCTTGAAGGACGGCCTCGGCGCCAAGGCGGCTTCGATGATCGTCATCGAAGAGAGCTATGAGACTTCCGAGCCGAGCGTCGACAACCACATCGTCAAGCTGAAATCGACTGGCGCCGACGTCTTCATGAACATCACGACGCCGAAATTCGCAGCGCAGGCGATCAAGAAGAACGCCGAAATCGGCTGGAAGCCGCTGCACTTCCTCAACAACGTCTCTGCCTCCGTCGGCAGCGTGATGAAGCCTGCCGGCTTCGAGAACGGCCAGGACATCATCTCGGCCGATTATCTAAAGGACGTGTCGGATCCGCAGTGGGCCAATGATGCCGGCATGAAGGACTTTCTCGCCTTCATGACCAAATACTTCCCCGAGGGCGACAAGCTCGATAAGGGCACGATCGTCGGCTATGCCGTGGCCCAAACGCTGGTTCAGGTCTTGAAGCAGTGCGGTGACGATCTCACGCGCGAGAACGTCATGAAGCAAGCGGCGAGTCTGAAGGACTTCCGCACCGAGGCCCTGTTGCCGGGCGTGAAGATCAACACCTCGCCGACCGATTTCGCGCCGATCAGCCAGCTTCAACTCGAGAAGTTCAAAGGCGAGAAGTTTGAGCTGTTCGGCGACGTGATCAGCGCCGACGTCGGCGGCTAACCGCGCATTGACACACACGACGACGAAAACCCCCTGCGCTGGCCGCGCAGGGGGTTTTTGCTTGCGCACCGATTATGATCACGCGATTGCACAATCGAATGAAGGTAAAGCCCGCTTACACTTTGACGCATGATGCGGTAGGCAGGTGAGCGGCGCGTTTGCCGCCAGTCTTTTCTGTCCGCTCGAGGCTTTTCGTCATGACCGATCGACGCCCCCTGCTCCGCGCGCTCTACGACGCCGCCGTTGCCGCCGCCCATCCCAACACGGTGCTGGCGCCGCACCTGCGGCCCGCACCGAGGGGACGCGTGATCTGCCTCGCCGCCGGCAAGGGCGCGGCCGCGATGGCCGCCGCCACCGAGCGGCACTATCTCGACACGCTCGGGCTCGCACCGGAGCGCCTCGTCGGCATCGCCACCACGCGCCACGGCTACGGCGTGCCGACCCGCCGCATCCGCGTGGTCGAGGCCGGTCATCCCGTGCCTGACGAAGCCGGCCTGAAGGGCGCAGCCGACACGCTAGCGCTCGCAGCCGAGGCCGGGCCGGACGATTTGCTTCTGGTGCTGCTCACCGGCGGCGGCTCGGCGAACTGGATCGCACCGGTGGACGGCATCAGCTTCGCGCAGAAGCAGGCGGTCAACAAGGCACTGCTCCGCTCGGGCGCGCCGATCGGCGAGATGAATATCGTGCGCAAACATCTGTCGCGGATCAAGGGCGGGCGGCTGGCGCGCGCGGGCAGGAATGCCGCCGAGATCGTCACGCTTGCGATCTCCGACGTGCCGCATGACGACCCCTCGGCGATTGCCTCCGGTCCGACCGTGCCCGATCCGACCACGCTCGCTGATGCGCGCAACATCGTCGCCAGGTACAAGCTCGATATCGACGATGCCGTGCGCCGCGCGCTGGACGACCCCGCCAACGAGAGCTGCAAGACCGATGACGCCGCGTTCGCGCGCGCGCATTTCGAGTTGATCGCACGTCCGAAGCAATCGCTCGACGCTGCGGTGAAACTCGCGCACGAGGCCGGTTACGAGACCATCGATCTCGGCGCCGACCTCGAAGGCGAGGCCCGCGACGTTGCCGCCGATCATGCCAGGCTGGCGTTTCAGGCCCGTGCGCAGGGCAAGCGCGTCGCGATCCTCTCCGGCGGCGAGCTCACGGTCACCGTGCGTGGCCAGGGTCGCGGCGGCCCGAACCAGGAATACGCGCTGGCGCTCGCCGGCCTCTTGAAGGACACGCCGAACATCTCCGCGCTCGCCGGCGATACCGACGGCGCCGATGGCGGCGCCGGCCATCCGACCGACCCCGCCGGTGCGCTGATCGACGCGGCGACGTTCGCGAAGATGACGGCGCAGGGGCTGCAGCCGCAGGCCTATCTCGACAACAACGACGCGACGACGTTCTTCGAGGCGACGGGCGACCTGTTGCTGCCGGGGCCCACGCTTACCAATGTGAACGATATAAGGGTGATCCTGGTCGACTGAGGCGGCATTGCCATCCCGCCGGCTCCGCGCGCGGTTGCGCGGGACGGCATGGTTAACGATCTCTGAGTTCTCGCCGGCGTCCCCTCTTCCAGGGGGCGAAATCACTGCCCTTAACCTCGCGTTCGCCGCAGTTTCAGGAACCTGCCCCGAAATTGGGCGAATCGTTGGGCTCATTCACCATCGCCTGCTCTAATCGCGTCGTCCCGGGGGGCAACGCGCATGGCGCAGAGAGATCAGGAGATCGCAAGCATTGATCCGCTCGTGCTCGGCGAGCTGCTCAAGTGCGCCGCCAATAATCTGTGGCTCGGGATCATCCTGTTCGGTAGTGACCGCAGGGTCCTTTTCTGCAATCCGCGCTACCGCGAGATGTACGCGCTCTCGCCCGAGCAGGTGCACCCGGGCACGCCGATCAAGGACCTGATCCAGCATCGCCTCAAACTGGGCCTGAACATCCGCGGAGAAGCCGGCGCCTATGTCCGCGCCCGCACGGAGGGCTCGGTCGTCAGCGAGCAGACGGTCCAGCAGTTCGCCGACGGACGAATCATCGCCTACACCATCCATCCCCTGCCCGACGGCGGCGGCATGGCCACCCACGAGGACATTACCGAGCGCGAAGAGCTCAGCCGGCGGTTGCAGGAACGCAATTTTCAGTTCGACATCGCGATCAACAACATGTCGCACGGACTCTGCTTCTTCGACGCCAGCCATCGGCTGCTGGTCTGCAATACGCACTTCATCGAGATGTACGGCCTGCCGCCCGAGCGCGTTCGTCCGGGCACGCCGCTCTCGGAGATCCTGGACCTGCGCTACGAAGTCGGCAGCGTGCCGGCGATGACGCGGGAGGAATACGCCAAATGGCGGACCGATGTCGCCATATCAGCCGAGGCCATGGACAGCGTCGTCGAGATGCGGAACGGGCGAACCTTCAAGATCAGGCATCGTCCGATGCCCGATCTCGGATGGGTCGCGACCCACGAAGACATCACCGAGCAGCGCAAGGCGGAATTGCGGATCGCGCATATGGCGCATCACGACGCGCTGACGGACCTCGCCAATCGCGCCCTGCTCGGCCAGCGCCTCAAGCAGGCGCTCGAACAGGGCGGGATGTTCGCGGTCCACCACATCGATCTCGACAAGTTCAAGGCCGTCAACGACACCCTGGGCCACCAGGCTGGCGACATCCTGCTGCAGGATGTCAGCCGCCGCCTCAAGCAGCTCGCGCGCGACAGCGATACGATCGCGCGCATGGGCGGCGATGAATTCGTGATCCTCCAGACGCCGATTTCCGATTCGAGCGAAGCGGACTTGCTGGCGCGCGAAGTTGTCAGCACGCTGAGTGCTCCGTTCGGGCTCGACGGACACCAGACCATTGCGGGCGCGAGCATCGGGATCGCCGTTGCGCCCGGCCACGGCTCAACCCCCGAGCAGCTCCTGCACAATGCCGACCTGGCTCTGTATCGCGCGAAGAGCGACGGCCGCGGCATGCACTGCTTCTTCGAACCGGCCATGGACGAAGAGGCTCAAAGCCGTCGTGCGCTGGAGCAGGACCTGCGCAACGGCATTGTCGCTGGCGAGTTCGAACTGCATTACCAGCCGGTCGTGAAGACCGACGGCCGCGAGATCAGCGGGTTCGAAGCCTTGATCCGCTGGCGACATCCACGCCGCGGACTGGTCGCGCCGAACAGCTTCATCCCGCTTGCGGAAGAGATCGGCCTGATCGTGCCGATCGGCGAGTGGGTGATCCGGCAGGCCTGTGCCACTGCAAGCCGGTGGCCGGGCCATCTGCACGTCGCCGTCAACATCTCGGCGGTGCAATTCCGCCAGCCGGGCCTGATGGAAGTGATCGTCGGGGCGCTGGCGGCCTCCGGCCTCGATCCGCGGCGGCTGGAGATCGAGATCACGGAAAGCGTTCTGCTGCAGGACAGGAATGGGACGCTGACGACGCTGCACCAGCTCCGCGCGCTGGGCATCAAGGTCGCCATGGACGATTTCGGCACCGGCTATTCGTCACTGACCTATCTGCAATGCTTCCCCTTCGACAAGATCAAGATCGACCGGTCTTTCGTCAGCGGCGTGGAAAACGATGCGGGATCCCTCAGCATCGTGCGAGCGGTGGCGGCGTTGGCGCGCGGGATGGGCATGACGACGACGGCGGAGGGCGTAGAAACCGAGGAGCAACGGGACCGGATCGCAGCGGAGGGCTGCACGGAAATGCAGGGCTATCTGTTCAGCCGTCCCTTGCCCGCCGCAGAAATCGAGCGCCGTTTCCTCTCCGCGGAAGCACCTGCCATGCCCGACCGGTTCGCTGCGGCATAACCGCCGCCCGCCCGCCCGCGAGTCCGGGTTCGATGCTGCGTCGCCGGAGCAATGAGTCCGTCAAAACTCGTTGGCGATCTTCGAGAGCATCCCGAGCAGGGCTTCGCGGTTGGACGGCCCGAGCAGCTCGTTCAACCGGGCCTCGTGCTTGGTGGCGACGAGCTTCTTGGCGCGGGCCAGCACCGCCTTGCCCTTGTCGGTCAGCACCAGGATGTGCGAGCGGCGGTCGTTGGTGGAGCGGATCCGCGCGCAAAGATCGCGGCTCTCGAGATTGTCGAGCATGGCGACGAAATTCGGGCGCAGGATGCCGAGGGTGGAGGCGATCTCGGTCTGGTTACGGCCCGGGTTTTTCTCGACCAGCAACAGCACGGAGAACTGCGCCGGCGTGAGCTGGAGCGAGGCCATGCAGCGCAGGAAGTTCTCGAACACCTTGAGCTGCGCCCGCTTCAGCACATAACCGAGCTGCTCCGAGAGCTCGCCGAGCTGGAGGGCTTCGCCAGGCCCCTGACCTTGCGTCTCGGCCGCGTCCTTGCGGACCTTGGCCGTATCGGCGGTCTTTTCAGAGGACTTTTCAGAGGTTTTCGAAACGGTCATCGCCTCATGCTCGTAATCCCGCTAAGTTCGGGAGGGTCGCCCGCCACTCTTGAAGTTATATTTGATAATTGTTATGGACCATATCAAATATCGTCAGCGTTTTTCAATGGCTGTGAGCGGACCGTCCACGACTATCAGGGGACCGGTCCTTAATCTTTGAGGGGGAGCGTCCGGTCTTGAATACCACCATCATGCTGTTCCTGCTGCAGGACGGCATCACCAATGGCGCGATCTATGCGCTGCTCGGCCTCGCGCTGGTGCTGGTGTTCGCCGTTACCCGCGTGATCCTCATCCCACAAGGCGAATTCGTCACCTATGGTGCGCTGACCTATGCCTCGCTGGCCGCGGGCCAGATGCCGGGTACGGCGAAACTCGCGCTCGCCCTGGGCATCGGCGCCTTCGCCTTCGACCTGTTCGCGGCGCGCAAGGCGCTGCACGGACGCCTGATCCTGCGCAGCATCGTCACCAATATCGTGCTGCCGGCCATCGTGCTGGCGCTGACCGTCTACTTTGCCGCTCAGAAGCCGCCGGTTGCGGTCTGCATCGCGCTGTCGCTGGTGATCGTGGCGATGATCGGCCTGTTTCTCTACCGCATCGCATTCCAGCCGCTGGCGCACACCTCCGTGCTGGTGCTGCTGATCGCATCGGTGGGCGTCCACCTCGCGCTTCAGGGATTGGGCCTTTTGTTCTTCGGGGCCGAGGGCCAGCGCGGACCCGCCGTGCTGTCCGGCTCTTTCACCGCCGGCGCGCTGCGCTTCACCGGCCAGAGCATCACGGTCTACGGTATCACCATCGCCTTCATCGTCGGGCTGTGGCTGTTCTTCGGGCTGACGCTCTACGGCAAGGCGCTGCGCGCGACCGCCGTGAACCGGCTCGGCGCGCGACTTGTCGGCATCCGCACCACGCTCTCCGGGCAGATCGCCTTCCTGCTGGCGTCCGTCATCGGTGCACTGTCCGGCATCATGATCGTGCCGATCACGACGCTCTACTACGACTCGGGCTTCCTGATCGGCCTGAAGGGCTTTGTCGCCGCCATCATCGGCGGACTTGTCAGCTACCCCCTCACCGCCGTCGCGGCGCTGGTCGTCGGCATCGTCGAGGCGTTCTCGTCCTTCTATGCCTCCAACTACAAGGAGGTGATCGTTTTCATGCTCTTGATTCCCGTGCTGCTGCTGCGCTCGCTCGCCGCGCCTGCGGTCGAGGAAGAGAAGGACTGACGCCAAGATGCAGAGCCGGCTCCCCATCCTCATCTTCGCGCTTGTCATGGCGGCGATCCCGTTTGTTCCGGGCATGCCCCCGTTCTGGATCGTGCTGCTCGACAATATCGGCCTCGCCGCCCTCGTCGCGATGGGCCTCGTGCTGCTGACCGGCGTCGGCGGCCTGACCTCGTTTGGACAGGCGGCCTTCGTCGGCTTCGGCGCCTACACCACCGCGGTGCTGTCGACGGCCTACGGCGTGTCGCCCTGGCTGACGCTGCCGCTGTCGCTGGTGGTCAGCGGATTGTTGGCGGTGCTGCTCGGCCTCGTCACGGTCCGTCTCTCCGGCCACTACCTGCCGCTCGGCACGCTCGCCTGGGGACTCGGCTTGTTCTATCTCTTCAGCAAGCTGGAATTCCTGGGAAGAAACGACGGCATCTCGGCGATCCCGCCGCTGTCGATCGGCTCGTTCAAAATGCTCTCGCCCGGCTCGATCTACTACGCGATCTGGGTTGCCGTGATCCTCTCGGCGCTGCTCACGATGAACCTGCTGGACTCCCGCACCGGCCGCGCCATCCGCGCGCTCCGGCGCGGCCATGTCGCGGCCGAAGCATTCGGCGTGCACACGCCGCGGGCGAAAATGCTGGTGTTCATCCATGCCGCCGTGCTCGCCGGCCTGTCCGGCTGGCTCTACGCCCATCTTCAGCGCGCGGTGAACCCGACGCCGTTCGGCGCGCAGGCCGGCATCGAGTATCTCTTCATCGCCGTGGTCGGCGGCGCCGGCTATGTCTGGGGCGGCGTGCTGGGCGCGGCGCTCGTCGTGGTCCTGAAGGAAGTGCTCCAGAGCTACTTGCCGCTGATCCTGCCCGGCTCCGGCCAGGTCGAAACCATCGTGTTCGGCATCATGCTGGTGGCGCTGCTCCAGCTCGCCCCCGGCGGCGTCTGGCCCTGGCTGATGTCGTTCCTGCCCGAGCGCACCAATGGCAAGAAGCCGGACACCTCGCTGAAACTGGAGCAGCGCACCCGCTCGCCCGGCCAATCCAGCGTCCTGCTCCAGGTCGAGAAGGCGCGAAAACAGTTTGGCGGCGTGGTCGCGGTGAACAACGTCTCCTTCGACGTTCAGGCCCGCGAGATCGTGGCGCTGATCGGCCCCAACGGCGCCGGCAAGAGCACCACCTTCAACCTCATCACCGGCGTGCTGTCGGCCACCTCGGGCTCGATCTCCGTGCTCGGCAACAAGGTCGACAGGGCGCCGCCGCAGGAGATCGTCAAGCTCGGCATCTCCCGCACCTTCCAGCACGTCAAGCTGGTGCCTGATATGACCGTGCTGGAGAACGTCGCGATCGGCGCCCATCTGCGCGGCCATTCGGGGCCGATCTCCTCGATGCTGCGGCTCGACCGCGCCGACGAGGCAAAGCTGCTCGCCGAAGCCGCCCGCCAGATCGAGCGCGTCGGACTTGGCGAGCAGATGCACCAGCTCGCAGGCTCGCTCTCGCTGGGACAGCAACGGATCGTCGAGATCGCCCGTGCGCTGTGCGTCGATCCGATGCTGCTGCTGCTCGACGAGCCGGCCGCCGGCCTGCGCCACATGGAGAAGCAGCGGCTTGCGACGCTGCTGCGGGAGCTGCGCGACGCCGGCATGAGCGTGCTGCTTGTCGAGCACGACATGGGCTTCGTCATGAACCTCGCCGACCGCATCGTGGTGCTCGATTTCGGCACCAAGATCGCGGAAGGAACGCCGGCCACGATCAAGACCAATCCCGAAGTGATCAAGGCCTATCTCGGAGTGGCGGCATGAGCGCGCTGTTGTCCGTCGCCGACGCCCATGTCGCCTATGGCAAGGTCGAGGCCGTGCGCTCGGTCTCGCTCGAAGTCGGCCAGAACCAGATCGTCACCATCGTCGGCGCCAACGGCGCCGGCAAGACCACGCTGCTCTCCGCCATCATGGGCATCTTGCCGCTGAAGGGGCGCGTCGCATTCGCAGGCCAGGATCTGTCGCGGCTCGACATCGAGGACCGCGTCGCAATGGGGCTTGGCCTCGTTCCCGAGCACCGCGAATTGTTCGTGACCATGAATGTCGAGGACAATCTCGAGTTAGGGGCCTTCCGCATCGAGAGAAGCAAGGCGAAAGCCTCGATGGAGCGGGTCTACACGCTGTTTCCGCGGTTGAAGGAGCGGCGCAAGCAGCTCGCCGGCACGCTCTCCGGCGGCGAGCAGCAGATGCTCGCGATGGGCCGTGCGCTGATGGGCGCGCCCAAGCTCCTGATGCTGGACGAGCCGAGCCTCGGCCTCGCCCCGATCATCGTCGCCGACATTTTCCGCATCGTCACCGAACTGCGGACCGCCGGTGTCTCCGTGCTGCTGGTCGAGCAGAACGCGCAAGCCGCGCTCAAGATCGCGGATCAGGCCTATGTCATGGAGCTCGGCGAGTTCGTGCTCAGCGGCAAGGCCAGCGACGTCGCGGCGAACGAGCGCGTCGCCGCCAGCTATCTCGGCTTCCAGCACGAAGGCGCGAGCGGGTTGTAGCAGCCGCAAACTCCTTTCTCTTCTCCCTTGTGGGAGAAGGTGCCGCGAAGCACCAGATGAGGGGCCCTCTCCGCGAATGACGACGTGGGACCGCCGCGTGTGGAGAGAGACCCCTCACCCGTCTCGCCGCTCCGCGGCGAGACACCCTCTCCCGCAAGGGAGGGGGTATACCACGCAAGCCGCTCTAGCTTTCGTTAGCAGGTAAGCTCGGCTTCGCCGCCTTCAGCGCCGCGACCTCCGCCTCCAGCTCCGCGATTTTCGCATCCCTTGCCGCCAGCGCAGCCGCAACATCGGCGGCGTCGAACTTCTGCGGGATGTGCTGCGGGCAGTTCGTATCCCACGCCGCGATCTTGAACAGGATCACCTGCTCCGGCCGCGCGCGATAGCCTTTCGGCATCAACGATGTCGTCAGCGCCTCGTCGTCCTCGACCACGCGGGCCTCGCCCCAGATCTTCACCCGGCGGCGATGGGCATAGTCCATCACGAAGATGTAGGCCTTGGGATTTTCGGACAGGTTTCCCTGCGTGATGTATTGCCGATTGCCGGCGTAGTCCGTGAAGGCCAGCGTCTGCTTGTCCAGCACCTTCAAAAAGCCCTTCGGGCCGCCGCGATGCTGGATGTAGGGCTGTCCATCGGCCGAGGCAGTGGCAAGATAAAAGCTGTTGGCGTCGGCCAGGAACGCCGCGAGGTTCTCATCTACCCCAGTGCGCCAGCCGCGCTGCTCGGCATGAGCATAGCCGTCGCGTGATCCCTTTCGGGTCTGGATCGACTTCACAGCGGGCGTGAACGCCACGTCGCTGGCGTAGGTGTGAGTTGCCGTCATCGGAACATCTCCTGAAATCCCGGCGCATTCCTGCGTCTTCGCGGTACAAGATGGACCTTCCGGCGGCTAAAACAATCAGACGTCTTGACACTTCATCATTGCAGTATATGCAATAATGTCATGGACCGCCTTGAAGCCATGCACGTCTTCGTCACCGTCGCCGAGCTGCGCGGCTTCGCGCCGGCGGCACGAAAACTGCGGCTGTCGCCCTCGGCGGTGACGCGGCTGATCGCGGCGCTGGAGGAGCATCTCGGCGCGCGGCTGCTGCAGCGGACCACCCGGCAGGTGGGGCTGACCGACGTTGGCACGCGCTATCTGGAGCGCGCGCGTCGCATCCTCGCCGATGTCGAGGAGGCCGACGGCTCGGCACGGGAGGAGCGCAACCGGCCGAGCGGGCGGCTGGTGGTGTCGGCGCCGGTCGGCTTCGGTCGCCTCCATGTCGGGCCTGTCATGATCGCCTACCTCAAGCGCTATCCCGAGGTCGCTTGCGAATTGCGGCTGTCGGACAACCTCGTCAATCTCGTGGAAGATGCCGTCGATCTCGCGGTGCGGATCGGCCATCTCGCCGACTCCTCCCTCGTCGCGCGCCAGGTCGGCGAGATGCGGCGGATCGCGGTGGCGACGCCAGGCTATCTGAAGCGCCATGGCGAGCCGAAGACGCCGGAGGCACTGCTCACGCACCAGACCATCGCATTCGGTCCATCTGCCAGCTGGCGCTTCGTTCAGGACGGCCGCGACATCGAGCTGACGCCGAATCCACGCTTCGCCAGCAACAGCGCCGACGCCGCCCTGCAATATGCCGAGGCCGGCGGCGGCGTGACCCGGGTGCTGGCCTATCAGGCCGCCGAGGGCTTGCGGCGCGGCCGGCTCAGAATCGTCTTGGCGAAATACGAGCAGCCGGCGCTGCCCATCCACATCGTTTACCCGACCTCGCGCCTGCTCTCCGCCAAGGTGCGCGCGTTCGTCGATCTCGTCGTGGAGACGGCAGAGTGGAAATTTGGGTGACGCTCTCACCCCTTCTTCGGCACGACGCGAAAGGTGCCGCTGGCCCGCGCGATCACGGCGTCGTCGGCTTTGATCAAGCTCTGCGCGAAGCAGATCGTCTTGCCGGTCTTGATCACGTCGCTCTCGATCGAACACCATTGGCCGATCTCGGCCGAGCCGACAAAGTCGATCGACAGCGAGACCGTCACGAACGAGGTCGTCCAGCCCGTCGCCTGCGCGCAGCTATAGCCCATCGCATTGTCGGCGAGCGCGGTGATCAGGCCGCCATGGATCAGGCCGCGGCCATTGGTGTGCGGCCTTGCCAGACGAAGGCCGATGATGACGGCCCTCTCGGTTTTCTTTGCGTAGATCGGCTCCCAGGGTTCGGTGAGCGGGCTCTTGCGGGACAACGGCTCGAAGCCGTCGGGGATGTCGGTGATGGTCATGCGTGCCTCGCGTCATTGGCTGGGGCCATTGAACGCGATGTGGATGAGAGTTTCACCGCCTACAAAGTTTTAAACGGAATTTGCGCGGGTGTTTGAAACGACCTCCGCCGTTACCTCACGAGGACTGTCATCACCCGCGAAAGCAGGTGATCCAGTATTGCAGAGACGGCGACGTGATACGGAGAGGCCGCGGCGTACTGGATGCCCCGCCTTCGCGGGGCACGACAGTGACCGACCTAGAACGGCAACCCCACGTAATTTTCCGACAGCGACGTCATCGCGGCCTGCGACTGCGTGACGTAGTCGAGCTCGGCGAGCTGGATGCGCGCGCCGATTGTGCCGGTGTCGGGGAATTTGTGCAGCATCGAGGTCATCCACCAGGAGAAGCGCACGGCCTTCCAGACCCGCGCCAGCGCCTTGGTGGAATAGGCGTCGATCCCGGCGCTGGATTTTTCGTCGTAGAATTCGCGTAGCGCACTTGAGAGATAATGCGCATCGCTGGCCGCCAGGTTCAGGCCCTTGGCCCCGGTCGGCGGCACGATATGGGCGGCGTCACCGCACAGGAACATCCTGCCGAAGCGCATCGGCTCGGCGACGAAGCTGCGCAACGGCGCAATGCTCTTCTCGATCGAGGGGCCCGTAACCAGGCTGTCCGCGGCGTCCTGGTCGAGCCGGCGCTTGAGCTCGTCCCAGAAGCGGTCGTCCGGCCATTGGTCGACGTGGTCATCGAGCGCGCACTGCACATAGTAGCGGCTGCGTCTGGTCGAACGCATGGTGCACAGCGCGAAGCCGCGGGCGTGGTTGGAATAGATCAGCTCGTGGCTGACCGGCGGCGTGTCGGAGAGGATGCCGAGCCAGCCGAACGGGTAGATGCGCTCGAACTCCTCGATCGCCGGAGCCGGAACGCTGGCGCGGCTGACGCCGTGAAAGCCGTCGCAGCCGGCGATGAAGTCGCAATCGATCGTGTGGGTGACGCCATCCTTCACGTAGGTGACGCGCGGGTGACCGCCGTCGAAATCACGCGGCTGCACGTCCTTGGTCTCGTAGACCGAGGTGAGGCCGGCGGCCTTGCGCGCGTTCATCAGGTCGAGCGTGACCTCGGTCTGGCCGTAGATCATGACCGTCTTGCCGGTCGCAGCCTTCATGTCGATGCGGTGGCGGCGGCCGGAAAAGGCGAGCTCGATCCCTTCATGCAGCAGGCCTTCGGCATGCGCCCGCGCGCCGGCGCCGATCTGGTCGAGCAGCGCGACGGTCCCCTCCTCCAGCAGCCCGGCGCGGATGCGGCCGAGCACATAGTCCGGGCTCTGCCGCTCCAAGATGACATTATCGATGCCGTAACCGTGCAGCAGTTGCCCAAGCAACAATCCGGCCGGCCCTGCCCCGATGATTGCGACTTTTGTCCGCAATACTTGCTCCTCCCGATCCTGTAGGCTTTCGTCGCGGCTCGCTTGTCGCAGCCGTCCGCGCACGATAATTATATCATATAACGGTTGGGCAAAAGGGGAGTGCGCGGCGGCACGCCACGCCAGTTCCGGCTTGAACGCGCCGGCCAATTATATAACATGTTAATTAACGAGACCGGGCCATCGAAGCCCGCCGTCAAAAGAGGGAGAGACGCGTGATGAGGAAAGCCTGTCTGGCGTTGCTGCTGGCAGCAAGCGTGAGCCCTGCGTTCGCGCAGGACAAGACCTTCGATTTGAAGATCTCGCATTGGGTGCCGGCCTCGCATCCGCTGCAGAAATCGCTGGAGGACTGGGCCGCCGCGGTCGAGAAGGATTCCGGCGGCACCATCAAGGGCAAGGTGTTTCCGGCCCAGCAGATGGGCAAGGCGTTCGACCATTACGACATGGCGCGCGACGGCATCGCCGACGTCACCTACGTCAATCCCGGCTACCAGCCCGGCCGTTTCCCGATCATCGGCGCCGGCGAACTGCCGTTCCTGATCTCGGATGCCAAGGGCGGCTCGATGGGGCTGGACGCCTGGTATCGCAAATACGCCGAGAAGGAGATGAAGGACGTCAAGTACTGCCTCGCCTTCGTCCACTCGCCCTCCTCCTTCCACTCCCGCACCAAAAAGATCGTGATGCCGGAGGACGTGAAGGGCCTGAAGATCCGCCCCGCCCACGCCACCATGGCGAATTTCGTCACCTCGCTCGGCGGCACCAATGTGCAGTCCTCCGCGCCCGAAGTGCGCGACATCATCGAGCGCGGCGTCGCCGACGGCGTCACCTTTCCCTGGGGCTCGCTGGTGCTGTTCGGCATCGACAAGGTGACCAAATACGACATGGAGGCGCCGCTCTACACCACGACCTTCGTGTTCGTCATGAACAAGGACAAGTACAATGCGATGTCCGACAAGCAGAAGGCCGCGATCGACAAGAATTGCACGGTCGAAATGGCCGGCGTGGTCGGCGAATATTGGGGCAAGTTCGAGGATGCCGGCATCGACAAGGTCAAGGCGGAGACCGATCACGAGGTCTACAAGCTGACCCCCGAGCAGACCGCCGCCTGGAAGAAGGCCGCCGAGCCGTTGGTGAAGACCTGGAGTGACGGCGCGAAGAAGGCCGGCGCGGATCCGGACGCGGCGCTTAGCGAGCTGAAGGCCTCGCTGAAGAAGTACAACGCGCTGGCGGAGTGACGCGATGGCGGGCTCTTCTTCCCCCTCTCCCCGTTCTTACGGGGAGAGCGTTGAGGCGAGGGGCTGCTTCCGCAAAGTTGCTGACAGATGGACTCGCGGAGAGTCCCCCTCACCCGCATCGCATCTCCGATGCGATGCGACCTCTCCCCGCACGCGGGGAGAGGCGAAGTGCGCAGCGGGGATCAGGATCGATCAATGACATCAGGTAGAACAAACCCATGAAGCGCGGCTGGATGGATCGCGTGATCGACACGATCGAATGGATCGCGGCCGGCTTCGTCGGCATTGTCGCGCTCGACATCTTCCTGTCGGTGCTGCTGCGCAACACGCTGAACTACGCGATCCCCGATAGTTTCGACATCGGCCGCATGCTGCTCGGCATCCTCATCTTCTGGGGTATCGCCGCGACCTCCTATCGCGGCACCCACATCACGGTCGACCTGGTCTGGGGCAATGTCGGGCCGCGCCATCAGCGCTGGATCGACGTGTTCGCAACCCTGGTGCTGCTGTTCGTCGTCACGGTGCAGACCTGGACCCTGTTCGACAAGGTGCGCGGCACCTACAACGACAACGTCCAGACCTTCGACATGCACATGCCGACCTGGCCGTTCTTCGCGGTCGCCTGGATCGGCGACGTCTCGGCCGTGCTGCTGATCGCGATCCGCACCTACCGATTGATCTTCCATCCCGAAGAGATGCACGACCCCAAGCTGAAGGCGACGGAATAATCATGAGCACCGATACCGTCGCCGTTATCGGCTTTGTTTCCCTGTTCGCCCTGATGCTGCTGCGCGTGCCCGTCGGCATGGCCATGGGGCTCGTCGGCGTCTCCGGCTTCTCCTATCTCGTCGGCGCCACGCCGGCGCTGAAGCTGGTCGGCCAGACCTCGATGCGCACGGTGACCGACTACACCTTCGGCGTCATTCCGATGTTCTTGCTGATGGGCTCCTTCGTCAGCAATTCCGGCATGAGCCGCGAGCTGTTCCGCGCCGCCAACGGCTTTGTCGGCCATTTGCGCGGCGGGCTCGGCATCGCAACCGTCGGCGCCTGCGGCGGCTTTGCCGCGATCTGCGGCTCCTCGGTCGCGACCGCCGCGACCTTCTCCGCGGTCGCTTACCCCGAGATGCGCCGTTTCGGCTATCCGCAGTCGTTTGCCACCGGCGTGATCGCGGCCGGCGGCACGCTGGGCGCAATGCTGCCGCCCTCCACCGTGCTCGCCGTCTACGGCATCATCACCGAGCAGGACATCGGCAAGCTGTTCATCGCCGGCATCATCCCGGGCATCCTGGCGATGACCATGTACATGATCACGATCTTCCTGATCGGCTATTTCCGGCCGGACTTCCTGCCCAAGGGCAAGGTGCTGCCGTGGCGCGAGCGCTTCGCCGGCCTGAAGGACATCTGGGCGCCGGTGCTGCTGTTCGTGTTCGTGATCGGCGGACTCTACGGCCTGCCCTATTTGCCGCGCTTCACGCCGACGGAAGCCGGCGGCGTCGGCGCTGCCGGCGCCTTCATCATCGGCGTGGCGACCGGCCGGCTCGACCGCGAGAAGATTCTGGCCTCGCTGCTCCAGGCGACGCGCACCGCGGCCGCCGTGTTCACCGTGCTGATCGGCGCCTTGATCTTCGGCTATTTCCTCACGGTGACGCAGACCCCGCAGAAGGTGACGGAATTCCTCACCGGTCTCGGCCTCGGCCCCTACGGCGTGCTGGCGCTGATCATGGTGATGTATCTCGTGCTCGGCTGCCTGATGGACGCCATGGCGATGATCATCCTCACCGTGCCGATCATCTTCCCCGTGATCATGCATCTCGGTTTCGACCCGATCTGGTTCGGCGTCATCATCGTCATGACGGTCGAGCTCGGCCTGATCCATCCGCCGGTGGGTATGAACGTCTTCGTCATCAAGAGCGTGGTGAAGGACGTCTCCTTCTCCACGATCTTCAAGGGCGTGATCCCGTTCGTGGCGACAGACCTGGTGCGCCTGGTGATCCTGATCGCCTTCCCGCTGCTGGCGACATGGCTGCCGACGCGGATGATGGCGCATTGACGAGGTGAAGCGATGACCATGCCGGCGCTGGAAACCAAATACGTCTTCACCATCACCGCACGCATCGGCGACGTCGTCACCGCCGGCGAGACCGGCATCGGCATTCGCCGCATCATCCCGATCATCGGCGGCGAGGTGACGGGCACGATCACCGGCAAGGTGCTGCCGTTCGGCGCCGACTTCCAGACCATCCGCCCGAATGAGCTGATCGATCTCGAAGCCAAATACGCCTTCGAAACGGACGACGGCGCCATTGTCTATGTCGAGAACAAGGGCATGCGCTTCGGCCCGGTCGAGCTCTTGCAAAAGCTCAAGCGCGGCGAGCCGGTCGATCCAAAGCTGATCTATTTCCGCACCGTGCCGAAGTTCGAGACCGGGCATGAAAACTACCGCTGGCTGATGCAGCACATTTTTGTGGGTTCAGCAGCACGGCATGCGGATCGCGTGGTGATCGACGTGCATCAGGTGGCGTAAGCCTCCTTGACTGCCGCTTCTCAGTGTGTATAAATACACACCATGAATAGTCGAGACATTATCTCGGCCCTTCAGAGGGATGGCTGGGTCCAAGTGGCTCAGAAGGGCGGCCACGTCCAGTTCAAGCATCCCGCGAAACAGGGTCGCGTCACGGTCCCTCATCCGAAGCGGGACGTCCCTCTCGGAACGCTGAAGAGTATTGAAAAGCAATCCGGCCTGAAGCTGAGGTAAGCGCCATGCGTCATTACATTGGTCTTATCCATAAGGACGCCGACAGCGATTTCGGCGTGTCGTTTCCCGATCTGCCGGGCCTCATCACCGCAGGGACTACGCTCGACGAAGCGCGTGACATGGCTGAGGAAGCGCTGGCGTTTCATCTCGAAGGCCTGGCGGAAGACGGAGAAGCGATCCCAGAGCCTTCCTCGCTCGAAGAGATCATGTCGAAGCCCGAGAACCGCTCGGGCGTCGCCATTCTGGTGTCGGTGAAGGACGATCAGCCGAAGGTCGTGCGTGTCAACGTTACCTTGCCGGGCGATGTCCTGGAGCAAATCGACAAATACGCCGAGGCCAACGGCTACACGCGATCAGGCCTGCTCGCTCAGGCCGCAAAGAAGCTCATTACCGACGCAGCCTGAGGCGCTTCGCTTCCGCACATTGCGCCCGATCCGACGACCAACTGCCTGCTGTCTTCCCGGGTTCGAGGAGGATCCCTGCCACGCACCCGCGACCGCGTATTGACTCCCTGCAAATTCGTTATACAACATAACTATTCTGACAAGGACGCAAATGACACAGGGAAACGCCGAGACCGCTGACGCGGGCGCCTCCGGGCTTTTGAGGATCGAGCGGGCGGACCGGGTTTTGACCGTCGGTCTGAACCGGCCGGCCAAGCGCAACGCGCTCAACGACGGCATCATCCTGGAAATCGGCGAGTGTTTTGCGTCCCTGCCCGAGGATATCGGCGCGGTCGTCATCCACGGCATCGGCGATCATTTCTCCTCCGGCCTCGATCTTTCCGAGCTGACCGACCATGACGCGACCGGAGGCCTGCTGCATTCTCAAATGTGGCACCGGGTGTTCGACCGCATCCAGTACAGCCGCGTACCCGTGATCGCGGCGCTGCGGGGCGCCGTGATCGGTGGCGGGCTGGAGCTCGCCTGTGCGGCGCATATCCGCGTCGCCGAACCCTCGACCTATTTCGCGTTGCCGGAGGGGCAGCGCGGCATCTTCGTCGGCGGCGGCGGCTCGGTGCGCCTGCCGCGGCTGATCGGCGTCGCCAGGATGATGGACATGATGCTGACCGGCCGCGTCTATTCCGCGACCGAAGGCACCTCCTACGGCTTTGCGCAATATGTCACGGAAGCCGGCAACGGCCTCGGCAAGGCGCTGGAGCTTGCGACCAAGGTCGCCTCCAACGCGCCGCTGACGAACTTCGCCGTGCTCCAGGCACTGCCGATGATCGCGGAAGCCAATCCGCAGACCGGCCTGTTGATGGAATCGCTGATGGCGACGGTGGCGCAGAGCGACAAGGAAGCCAAGCGCAGGATCCGCGAGTTCCTCGAACACAAGACCGCAAAGGTGAAGCCGAAATCATGAGCGCGCAGCCGTCCTCTTCCAGCATGGAGCGCGGCGCGAGCACTTCCCCGCTGCGGCCCATTTCGTTCGGCGATCCCGTCGTCAATATCGAGCGGCGCGACGACGGCACGATTTACCTGCGGCCCAAACAGCCGCTCGGCGACTATCCGGCCCGCATCACCGACCGCCTGCATCATTGGGCGAATACGACGCCGGATCGCGTCTTCATGGCCGAGCGCGAAGGCAGCCGCGGCTGGCGCAAGATCAGCTACGCCGAGCTGCTCGCCGCGAGCCGGCACATCGCCTCAGGCCTCATTGCGCGCGGGCTGTCGGCGGAGCGGCCGGTCGTCATCCTCTCCGGCAATTCGATCGACCACGCATTGCTCGCGTTCGGCGCGTACTATGCCGGCATTCCGTTCTGCCCGGTGTCGCCGGCGTATTCGCTGGTGTCGAAGGATTACGGCAAGCTGTCCTACCTGATGAAGCTGCTGACGCCCGGCCTCGTCTTCGCCGAGGACGCCGACAAGTTCGCCGACGCGCTCGCCGCCAATGTCTCGCTCGGCACCGAGATCGCCGCGTCCTACGGCCACGTGCCGGGCCGCGACGTCACCTTGCTCGCCGACCTCATGGCGACGCCGGTCCGCGGCGATCTGGACGAAGTCCACGGCAAGATCGGCCCTGATACGATCGCGAAATTCCTGCTGACCTCGGGCTCGACCGGCAACCCCAAGGCGGTCATCAACACCCAGCGCATGATCTGCGCCAACCAGGTGATGCTGCGCGAGACGCTCGCCTTCCTCAAGGACGAGCCGCCGGTCATCATCGACTGGCTGCCCTGGAATCACACCTTTGGCGGCAACCACAATATCGGGCTGACGCTCTACAATGGCGGCTCGATGTATCTCGATGCCGGCAAGCCGGTGCCTGGAGGCATCGAGGAGACCGTGCGCAATCTCCAGGAGATATCGCCGACGGTCTATTTCAACGTGCCCAAGGGCTACGAGTCGCTGCTGCCTTATCTGCGCGACGACCAGGGCCTCCGCGCAAAATTCTTCGACCGGCTGCATGCGATGTTCTTCTCGGGCGCGGCACTGTCGCCGTTCGTCTGGAACAGCCTCGACGAGCTCGCGGTGAAGGAAAAAGGCTACCGCGTGCCGATGCTGACCGGCCTCGGCGCAACCGAGACCGCGCCGTTCTTCATGTCGGTCAACCCGCGCACCAGCCGCTCCGGCCATGTCGGGTTGCCGGTCTCGGGCAATGACGCCAAGCTGGTGCCGAACAACGGCAAGCTGGAAGTTCGTTGCAAGGGACCGAACGTGATGCCCGGCTACTGGCGCCAGCCCGACATCACCGCAAAATCGTTCGACGAAGAAGGCTTCTACAAGCTGGGCGATGCGCTCAAGCCCGTCGATCCCGATGATTTCAACGCCGGCTTCGATTTCGACGGCCGCATCGGTGAGGATTTCAAGCTCGGCAGCGGCACCTGGGTCAGCGTCGGCCCCTTGCGCGCGCGCTTCGTTGCGGCCTGCGCGCCGCTGGTGCGCGATGTCGTCATCGCCGGCATCAACCGCGACGAGGTCTCCGCCCTCGTCGTGCTCGATCTCGACGGCTGCCGGCTGATCAACCCGACGCTGCCGTCCGACGACCTCGTCGTCGCGACCCGCGACCGGCTGGTGCGCGAGGCTTTTCGCGAACGGCTGACCCGCTTTCTCGGCGCGGCCACGGGCTCCTCGACGCGGATCACACGCGCGATCCTCATGGACACGCCACTCTCGATCGACAAGGGCGAAGTCACCGACAAGGGCTCGATCAACCAGCGCGCGGTGCTCGAGCATCGCAGCCTCCTGATCGAGGAGCTCTACGCTGCCAATCCATCGGACCGTGTGATATCGGTCGGCTAAGAAATCATCGCACCAGGAGAACGCCATGTTGTTGAAGGATCAGGCAGCCATCGTCACGGGCGGCGCATCGGGACTGGGCGCGGCGACCGCGCGAAAGCTGGCCGCGCAGGGCGCCAAGGTCGCGGTGTGCGATCTCAATGCCAAGCTCGCCGAGAGTGTTGCCGCCGAGATCAAGGGCGTGGCCGTGACTTGCGACGTCTCCGATGCCGCCTCCGCGGAAGCTGCGATCGCGCAGGCGACCAAGGCCCATGGACCCGCGCGCGTGCTGGTCAATTGCGCCGGCATCGGCGTTGCCAAGCGCGTCGTCGGCCGCGACGGCCCGATGGCGCTTGCCGATTTCGAGAAGGTCATCAAGGTCAATCTGATCGGGACCTTCAACATGCTGCGCCTCGCCGCAACCGAGATGTCCAAGCTCGAGCCGCAGGCGACCGGCGAGCGCGGCGTCATCATCAACACGGCTTCCGTTGCCGCTTATGACGGCCAGATCGGGCAATCGGCCTATTCGGCCTCGAAGGGCGGCATCGTCGGCATGACGCTGCCGATCGCGCGCGAGCTGGCGCAGTTCGGCGTCCGCGTGCTGACCATCGCGCCCGGCCTGTTCCTTACCCCGCTGCTCGCCAACCTGCCGCAGGAAGCCCAGGACTCGCTCGCCGCCGCGATCCCGTTCCCGCGCCGGCTCGGCCACGCCGACGAGTTCGCGGCACTGGCGCTGCACATGGTCGAGAATTCATACCTGAACGGCGAAGTGGTGCGTCTCGACGGCTCGCTGCGCATGGCGCCGAAATAGGGCGCGGCACATGTTCGTGAACCGGCGCGACGTCCAGATCCAGTGGGGCGACTGCGACCCCGCCAACATCGTCTATTATCCGCGCTATTTCGCGATGTTCGACGATTCGACGTCGACCCTGTTCGAAGTCGCCGGGTTCTCCAAGCAGGACCTGGTCAAGAAATACGGCCTGGTGGGCATTCCCATGGTCGACACGCGGTCCAAGTTCTACATCCCCTCGACCTATGGCGACTGGATCACCATCGAAACGAAGATCGAGAGCATCAAGCGCTCGAGCTTCGAGGTGAAGCACAACGTCTACAAGGGCGAGGCGCTGGCGATCGAGGGTTTTGAGACCCGTGTCCTGGTCGGCCGCGACCCCGTTAACCCCGACAAACTGAAATCGGCACCGTTCCCTGCGGAAATGGTAGCCAAATTCACGGGGAGCTAGGTCCGGAGCTAAATCGCCACATCACCAAAAGAGGGGGCTGAATTACCCCCCGATTTCTGCTTTCAAAGAAACACATAAAGGGAGGAATAGATGAAACGCTTTTACCTGACCGCTGCCGTCACCGCGGCAGCGCTCGCGCTGCCGGCCCTGCCGGCGCTGGCCCAGACCGCCGAGATCACCATCGGCATCACCACCACCACGACCGGCCCGGGTGCAGCGCTGGGCATTCCCGAGCGCAATGCGCTGGAGTTCGTGCCGAAGGAGATCGGCGGCGTGCCGCTGAAGGTGATCGTGCTCGACGACGGCGGCGATCCCACCACCGCGACCACCAACGCCCGCCGCTTCGTGACCGAATCCAAGGCCGACATCATCATGGGCTCGGCGCTGACGCCGCCGACCATCGCGGTGTCCAACGTCGCCAACGAAGCCGGCATTCCGCATTTCGGCCTGGCGCCGTTCCCGATCACGCCGGAGCGCATGAAGTGGTCGGTGGCGATGCCGCAGCCGATCCCGATCGTGGGCAAGGTGCTGTACGATCACATGAAGTCCAAGGGCGTGAAGACCCTCGGTTACATCGGCTATTCCGACTCCTATGGCGACCTCTGGTTCAACGACCTGAAGGCGCAGGCCGTGCCGATGGGCATGACCATCGCCGACGAGGAGCGCTTCGCTCGTCCTGATACGTCGGTGACCGGACAGGTGCTGAAGCTCGTGGCTGCGAATCCCGACGCCATTCTGGTCGGCGCTTCCGGCACCGCGGCCGCACTGCCGCAGACCGAGCTGCGCGAGCGTGGCTATCAGGGCCTGATCTACCAGACCCATGGCGCCGCCAGCATGGACTTCATCCGCATCGCCGGCAAAGCAGCGGAAGGCGTGCTGATGGCCTCTGGTCCCGTCATGGATCCCGAGGACCAGCCGGACGAAGCCGCCACCAAGAAGCCGGGCCTCGCGCTCAACTCGGCCTATGAAGCAAAGTACGGCCCGAACAGCCGCAGCCAGTTCGCCGGCCATTCCTACGATGCCTTCGAGATTCTCAAGCGCATCATCCCGGCGGCACTCAAGACGGCGAAGCCCGGCACGCCGGAATTCCGCGAAGCGATCCGCCAGGCGCTGCTGTCGGAGAAGGAGCTTGCGGCGAGCCAGGGCGTCTACAATTTCACCGAAAAGGACCGCTACGGCCTCGACGAGCGCTCGCGCATCCTGCTCACGGTGAAGAACGGCAAGTACTCGCTGGTGAAGTAAAGGCGGCGAAGGGTTTTGAGACGACGAGAGCCGGCCCAACGGGCCGGCTCTTTTATTTTCAGTTCCAGACTCTCTCGTTGTCATGCCCGGGCTTGTCCCGGCCATGACGACGTGGAAACTTCAGCGCGCCAACGTCGATGGCGCTAAGCCGCCTGGCGCAGCGGGGTCCAGGCGAACTCCGGATAGTAATTGTCCATCATCCGGTCGACATAGGCGGTGAGGTTCGGAAATCCTTCGGCGCGACGGCGCAGTCCGGATTCGAAGAACGGCGTCAGGATCCCGGCGAGTGCACCGAAGGCGGTGGCATCGACGCCGCAGGGCTTGTTGCCCATCAGATAGGACTTGTCGCCGAGCTGCACCGAGAGTGCAAACAGCGAGCGCACGGCGAGATCGACGTCTTCATCGGGCGCGTGGCGGCCTAGACCGGAGAGCAGGTAGTTCTCGGCGACACGGAATTGCGCGTCCTCTCGCAACTTCTCGCGATTGTGCTCCGGCGCGCCGTCGAAGAAATGCGCAGGCCCCTTGGCGAAGTTGACCGGGTCGACCCAGCGCGCCCCGACCAGCGCGAAATAAACGTGATGCTCGATCATGCGCTCGAATGCCCAGGCCTGCGCGCGCTCGGCAAGCGACAGGCCGGCGTCGAAATCGAAGCCGTAGCGGCGCTCGATATGGGCGCGGATGAAGGTGGAATCGGCCACCGCCTCGCCGCCATCGTCGATGAAAGGCAGCTGCCCCTTGGGAGAGGCGGGCGGCATCGCCCGCTCCTTCCGGTAGGGCAATCCCGCCATCTTGAGCTGCACCTCCGTCTTGGTGACGAAGGGGCTGATTTCCGGCAGGCCGAAGCCGGTGCCAAAGCCGTAAAGCGTGATCATGAAGGCTCTCCTGAAACGACCGAAAGAGTTGAGGGAACTTAACCGCGGGCTGCTGCCACCATGGTGGCAGCAGCCGTGATATCTTCTGCGAAACGGGCCCCTCGCCAGGCGCGGGCCATGACATGACGGACCAGCGCGCCCGCGGCCTGGACCAGGAAGCGGGCCACCACGGTCGCGAGCGCAAGGCGGAGGTCGACGACCATGAGATCAAGGGATACGAGGCGGCCGAACGCCCATGCGTACCAGGCTCGGACTTGCAAGGGCTGGACCTGTAAGGACTGGGTCCGCCACAGCGCAGCAGCCGGGCCGAAATGAGTTGGAATGATCATGGACAAATCCTCTTCAGTCGACGTGTTGTCCCGGTATAGAACTCCCCTGCTGCCAACATCCTGTCAGCAGCCGCGCGCCGCCTTCTGAAAAAGACCACCGACAAGAGACCAGTCATGAGACGCGCCGACCGGCTGTTTCAAATCATCCAGGTGCTGAGGCGCACGCGTAAGCCGATGACGGCGGACGCCATCGCGGCCGAGCTCGAGACCTCGAAGCGCACGATCTATCGCGACATCGCCACGCTGATCGGCCAGCGCGTGCCGATCCGCGGTGAAGCCGGCATGGGCTACATCCTGGAAAAGGGTTTTGATCTGCCGCCCTTGATGCTGACACCCGACGAGATCGAGGCGGCGGTGCTGGGCGCGCAATGGGTCGCCGGCCATGCCGATCCCGCGCTGGCGCGCGCGGCTGAAGATTTGATGGCCAAGATCGCCGACACTGTCCCTGAGCGCCTGCGCCCCTTCGTGCTGGAGCCGGCAAGCCGGGCACGGCCGAGCTGGAACAGGGAGCCGGACCGCCTGGACATGGTGCGCACGCGCACCCAGATCCACGAAGGCAAGAAGATCATGCTGCGCTATCGCGACGAGCAGGGCCGCGCCAGCGAGCGCATGATCTGGCCGATTTCGGTCGGCTATCTCGATGCCGTGCGCCTGCTCGCGGCCTGGTGCGAGCTGCGCGGCGACTTCCGCAGCTTCCGCACCGATCGCGTGGTGGATGCGAGTTATCCCGACGAGAGATATCCGGAGCGGCGCGACGTGCTGCGCGCGAAATGGCGGCAGAGCCTGGTCTGGGGCCCACCCAAGGATACGTGAAGGACACGTGACCACGATGGACGAGAACTCCCCCATCGACCTGTCGAGCTGTTGCCAGAGTTGCGGCGCCTGCTGCGGCTATTCGGCGAACTGGCCGCGCTTCTCGATCGAGAGCGACGAGGAGCTTGCCGCGATCCCGGAGGCGCTCGTCAACGCGCGTCAGTCCGGCATGCGCTGCGAAGGCGATCGCTGTTCGGCGTTGCAGGGAGAGATCGGAAAGCAGACGGCCTGCGGCATTTATGAAGCGCGGCCGGAGGTGTGCCGCACATGCATGCCGGGCGATGCCGAATGCGCAATGGCACGGCGGAAATTCGGGCTGCCGGTGATAGAGGCGGCCAGCTTATGATCCGAAAAAAGTGTGCAGCGGTTTTCCGCCGAAATCATGCGCCAATAGAGAGCTAAAGCGCGATAGATCGCGCTTCAGGCGGGGACGGCTTCGCTGATCTCGTCGTCGATCTCGTCGTCAATCGGTGCAAGCACCGAGAGCGGCTTGGTCGACAGCGTGATCGGCTTGCGGCCACCCGACAGCGACGGCGAGGATTTCGCCGCGCCTTCGCGCGCCAGCGCATAGAGCGTCGAGCCGACGCGGCCGCCGCTCTCGATCAGGTCGCGCTCGTTGCAGCTTGCGGCGATCGCGACTGCCAGCGAATGCAGATGGCTGCGGCGATAGCAGAACAACGCCAGCATGGCGCGCGCGGCTGGGGAAACACTCTCAACCAGCCTCGGCAAGCCGCTCTCGTTGGCGCGATACATCTCGCCAAGGAGTTCGTCGCGGACCGGGCAGAAATCATTTTCAAAGGCGTCGCGGCTTGAAAACATTGCAGTTCTCCCTCGTGGGCGAAGATGCAGTGCAATTCTCTAATGAAAGGTTAACCACGCTGCCCGGTAGTCACCCGGGGTCCTTGCGCCCTGACCGCGAATCAATGGGTCGCAAATGCCTCCACAGCGTCATGGCGGGGCTTGTCCCGGCCATCCACGCCTAGCCACGAGACGGAACGACGTGAATGCCCGGGACAAGCCCGGGCATGACGACCTCTTGTGAATGCCGGACAAGCGATTGCCCCGCATCGGGGACGACCGTCCGTCAGTTCGCCGCCATGAAGATGGAGAGGCCGAAGCCGGTCAAATGGTGCAGGGCCTGGTCGACACCGATCAGGGTCCAGAACCAGGGATGCGCCAGGTCGACCCCGAAATTGGCCGAGACGAGGCCCTTGGCGCGGTCGATCGTGATGTGGATCACGAAGTCGATCAACGCCACAAACCAGAACTTCGGCGCCACGATCAGGATCAGCGGCAGAGCGACCGCAAGGTGAATCAGGCAGTGCACCAGGAGCGGCAGAGCCCAACCGTGCTTCTGGTCCTTGCCGTGCGCCATCCAGGCGGTCTGCAGGACGAAATCGGCGATGATGTGCTTGAAGGTGAGCAGCAACATCCAACCAATGAGCGCTTCGACCGGAACCGCCGATGACAGGGGTGGAAACGACAAGGCTGACGCCCTCATTGACGTGACAAGAAGAATTGGAGCGTTCGGCGCAACCTCTTCCTGGACCGGTCAAATCGCCGGGACCTGCGATTTATGACATCTCCCGCGGCGGAATGCAGCCGGGGGGAACCGGAAAATCGCCAACTGTGGCTAACTGGTGATAGGATGACCAATCGCCGCGGCCGAGTTGAGTAAGGTTACCTTCGGCTCGAAATTTGCATTCCGCGACCTGCGCGCTATCATTGTCGGTAGAGAATATCGTTCTTTTTTCAGACGTTTACGAATTTCAGGGCGACCGCAGCGATCACATCCGCGAGACGCCCGTCACCGGAAGCATAAGGCCAGAGTGCTGCCATGAGTACTGAGGGCCCTACCTCATCGCCGATCGAGCCACCGCCCCGGCGACCCAAGGTGATCAAGACCAACCAGCAGCAGGTCTTCCTCTACGTCGTGCTGACCCTGCTGTTGTCGCTTGCCACCGTCTGGGGCGGCCGCGCGCTGGTGCACAATTCGGAGACGCTGACCTTCGCCGTCGGCGCCCCGAACAGCGACGAGGCGCTGTTCGCAGCCAAGCTCGCCGCCGTTCTGAAGAACAACGCCTCGCGCTTCCGGATCAAGATCGTCAACAACGCCGACAACGCCAAGGCGGTCGCCCAGTTCGATCGCAAGCAGGCCGACCTCGCGGTGCTGCGCACCGACGCCAAGGTGCCGCTGCGGGCCCGCACACTCGCGATCCTCGAGCACGATCTCGTGCTGCTGCTCGGGCCCGGAAACAAGAAGATCAAGTCGCTCGCCGAGCTGAAGAAGAAGAAGGTCGCCGTCCTCGCCGACAACGAATCCTCGCTCGCCTTCGTCCGCGGCATCCTCGACATTCCCGACGGTGCGGACGCGGCGAAGATCCAGATGGCGCCGCAGGGTGCGACACTCGACAAGCTGTTCGCGCCGGCAAGCGGCTTTGGCGCGGTCGTCGCCATCGTCCACGCCTCGAAGGCGGTGCGGGACAAGGCGTATGAGCAGGTCGCCAGGCGCGGCGGCTTCACACTGAACGCGATTGACGAGGCGAAAGCGCTGGCGCGCAAGATCCCCGGCATTTCCAGCGAGACGCTGACGGCGGGCACGCTGTCTGCATCGCCGGAAATTCCCGACGACGATCTCGACACGATCGGGCTCGAATGGTTGCTGGTCGTCCAATCCAGGATGTCGCCGACGATCGCTGGGGAGCTCGCGCGCGTCGTCTACGAGAACAAGTCCGCGCTCGGGCTCGACAGCGGCTTTGCCAGCAGAATCGAGCCCGCCTCCGTCGAGAAGGACGCCTTCGTGATGGCGCATCAAGGGGCGGCCGACTACATCAACGACGACACCAAGTCGTTCATGGATAAGTACAGCGACCTGATGTATCTGGGCGCTGCCGCGCTCAGCGTCATCGGCTCGATCTTCGCCGCGATCTACGCCAAGATCACCCGGATCGCGCCGGAGAAGGCCAGCGAGCTCTCCACCGCCATCCTCGACATCGGCGAGCGCATCGAGCACGCCAATTCGCTGGACCAGCTCGAATGTCTCCAGGACGAGCTGGAGGGCATCTTGCGCGGCGCGGTGGTCGGCCTCAGAGACGGCACGATCAGTACCGACGGGCTCGACACCTTCAAACTCGGCTACGAATTCGTCCGCGACGAGATCGGCATGCGCCGCGACTACCTCAAGCGCCATGCGGGCGAGGCCGAGAAGGCCGCTCAGGATGTGGCCCCTCCCCAGCACGACGAAAGCAATATCGTGGTGGTGAAGACAGCTCAGAGTGCCTGACCTATCGAGGGACCTGCGGCGACGCCTTGCCGGCACTTCCGCGCGCGACCAGGGCCGAGGCCGGGAACCGTCCCCATCCACAACCGTTTGTTTCCGGATACAACCGGAGACCGCGCCATGCGTGCACTCCTCATCCTCTTCCTGCTGGGAATGCTGGCGGCGATTGGCTATTTCGCTTATTCCGCGATGGCGGTCGACGGCGAGCCGATCCCGACGGAAGGCTATGTGGCGCTGGCGCTGGGGGCCGGGTTTTCCGTTCTCGTCGGCGTCGGCTTGATGGTGCTGCTGTTCTTCAGCAGCCGTCGCGGCTACGACGAGCCGCCGCATTTCAGGTAACGGCTCGCGGTCCGGCGGCCGCGCCCGTCGTTGACGGCCTCGGCCCGGGCAGGCACTTTGACACCGAGGTTCCAGCCGGGACCGCAAGAGACAAAACCGAGCCGCCTTCCCGCATGTCCAAGCCGCTGATCTCCGCTCTGGCCCAGTTCGCGGCCGCCACGGCCGGCCGCAACATGACTAGGGCGGCTTATGTGGCAGTCGCCGTCGGCGTGCTCGGCATGGTGCTCCTGACGGTCAATCCTGCCTATGAGACGGCGCATCGCTGGGTCGATGCCCTGCTTTGGACCTGCCTCGTCTACTTCGTGTTCGAATGGGTGGTCCGGCTGCGCCATATGGCGCGACAGGGGCGCCTTGCACTCTACATGTCCTCCTCCGCCGGGCTGGTCGATGCGGTCGGAGCGTTGGCCGTGCCGGCCGCGCTGATTCTGGGGGTCGAGCCCAGGACGGCGTGGCTGCTCAGCGTGCTCTGGGTGCTGAAGGTGGTGCCGGGCATTCCCGGCCTGCGGCAGCTCCGCCGCGTGCTAGTGCTCGAATCGGGGCCGCTGGTCAGCGTGCTCGTGATCTTCCTGATGGTGGTCTTCCTGGCCTCGGTCGCCGAATATTTCCTGGAGCGGGACGTGCAGCCGCAGACTTTCGGCAGCGTGCCGGCCGCGCTGTGGTGGGCCGTCACAACTCTGACGACGACGGGCTATGGCGACGTCGTGCCGGTGACGCCGCTGGGTCGCATGGTGGCGGCGCTGGTGATGATCTCCGGCCTCGGTGTGTTCGGCCTCTGGACCGGTATCCTGGCGACCGGCTTTGCCGCGGAGACCCGGCGCGACAATTTCCTCAAGACCTGGGAATCCGTCAGCAAGGTGCCGTTCTTCGCGGCGCTTGGACCGGCCGCCATCGCCGACGTCACCCACATGCTGCGGACCATGGAGCTGCCGGCGCGCACCATGATCATCCGCAAGGGTGCGCAGGGCGACTGCATGTATTTCATCGCCGCCGGCGAGGTCGAGGTCGACCTGCCCGGCAAGAAGGTGCAGCTCGGCGACGGCGCCTTCTTCGGCGAGATGGCCCTGCTCGGCAACAATCTGCGCGGCGCCAATGTCTCGACCACCAAGGTGTCGCGGCTTCTTGTGCTCGACCTCGTCGACTTCCGCGTGCTGATGGCGCGGCATCCCGATCTCGCCGAGACCATCGATGCCGAGGCGAAGCGGCGCACGCTCGAAAACAAATAAATGGAGACAAGAATGTCGGACCCAGCCGACGCGGCCACTGGCCCCGTGCTTGAACTCATCGGTGCACGCGCCACCATCCGCCTCAATCGTCCCAAACATCTCAACCGGCTCCAGGCCGAGGATCTCGGCGAGCTGGTCAAACTGTTCGACCGGATCGAGGCCGATCCTGATATCCGCGTGCTGGTGCTGACCGGTACGGGGCGCGCCTTCTCCGCGGGCTACGACCTCAACTCGGTTGCCGAGCGCGCGGTCAGCGCGAACGAGCAGCAGAGCGCGGGATCGGCGTTCGAGGCCGTCGTCAACCGGCTGGAGGATCTCGGCGTACCGACGATCTGCCGGCTCAACGGCGGCGTCTATGGCGGCTCGACCGACCTCGCGCTCGCCTGCGATTTCCGCATCGGCGTCGACACCGCGGAGATGTTCATGCCCGCGGCCCGGCTCGGGCTCCACTATTACAGGAGCGGCATCAAACGCTATGTGACGCGGCTCGGCGTCGACAATGCGAAGAAGCTGTTCCTGACCGCGCAGAAGATCAGCGCGCCGGAGATGCTGCGGATCGGCTATCTCACCGACATGGTGGCGGTGGAGTTTCTGGACGAGGAGGTCGACAGGCTCGCCAACATCCTCGCCGGCAACGCACCGCAGGCGATGCGCGGCATGAAGCGCGCCATCAACGAATTTGCCCGCGGCGAACTCGACCAGCAAGCCGCCGATCAGCGCCACCGCGACAGCATGCGCGGCGACGAGATCAAGGAAGGCATCAAGGCGTTCGCGGAAAAGAGGCCGCCGAAATTCTGATCACGCCCGCTTCGACCGCATCGCGCGCACCTGCGTGAGCTTGGGATCGCGGACGAGCGCCTGGTAACGTTTGCTGTCGATCGCGTAGATCGCGATCCGGCCCTCATTGTCGGCATGAACGCCCCAGCCGAAGCGCTTGCCCAGGCTCGACGCCCTCATGCACGCCTGGCCCCGGGAGAAGAACGCTTCACGGGCCGCATGCTTCTCCGTTTTCGTCGCCTTCCCATCGAGCTCGCGTCCCGGCGCAGACGTCGCGAAGATCACGTCATCGGACGTGTATTTGTAAGGCGCTTTGGCGATCATCCCGTATTGCAGGCACGCCACCGTCGGCTTTCCCGCGCGCAGTGGCGGCTCTTCGCCAGTACGCGCGGGACAATCTTCAGCAACCTGGATGAAGGTGTCGAAGCAGTTGGTCGTGTGCATAGGCTTCGTCATCTGCAACCCTGGATCATTCACCCTCCCCCGGCAGCCGCAGCATGCTGGGCCGCCATCTCATCGTCGGCCGTGTTGATGCGCTGGAACGCTGGCCGCGAGGTCATGCGTTCGGCATAGCGGACGAACACATCCTTCTTCGGCACGATACCGAACATCATCGTCCAGCTGAACGCAACACCCCAGAGAACATCCGCGGCCGTCATGCGCTCGCCGAGCAGATACGGCCCCTTCGACAGCTGCGCCTCGAGCGCGCCGAGCATGGTGTCGTAGTCGGCATAGGGCGATTGCGTGATCGGTGCCGGCTCGCGCTGCATGAACTTGTCGATCAGGGCCGGCTCGAACGAGGCACCATAATAGGCGATCCAGCGCAGATAAGGGCCGCGTAGCGGATCGGTCAGCGCGGGCGTGAGCCCCGCCTGCGGAAACAGGTCGGCGAGATAGATGGTGATCGCGACCTGTTCGGTGACGAGCTGCCCGCCGTGGCGGATCGCCGGCACCTTGCCGAGCGGGTTGATGGCGAGATAGGCCGGCTGGCGCTGCTCGCCGGCCTTCATGTTGAGGACATGAAGATCATAAGGCGCCGCCAGTTCCTCCAGCAACACCCGCGTGCCGGTGGCGCGGCTTTGCGGCGAATAATACAACGTGATGCGGTTCGGATCGGTCATGGCGGGTCTCCATCTGGCCGGCTGGCGATGGCGTTGTAGCGGACCATACCTGACATCTCATGTCAGGTATGGTTTAAGGGATCATGCGCGCGAGCCGGATGCTGTCGATCCTCACCACCCTCCAGGCCAAGGGGCAGGTCACAGCGCCCGAGCTCGCGGAGGCCTGCGAAGTCTCGGTGCGCACGATCTATCGCGACATCGACGCGCTGGCGGCGTCCGGCGTCCCTGTCTATGCCGACCGCGGTGCTGAGGGCGGCTATCGCCTGCTCGACGGTTATCGCGTGCGGCTGAACGGTTTGTCGCAGAGCGAGGCGGAAGCGCTGTTCCTGACGGGATTGCCGGGCCCGGCGGCGGCGCTCGGCCTGGATGCGGCGATGATCGCCGCACAGAACAAGCTGATGGCCGCGCTGCCCGCCAATCTGCGCGAAGACGCCGGACGGATACAGGAGCGTTTTCACCTCGACGCGCCGGGCTGGTTCGGCGAGGCGGAAGAACCAAAGCATCTGCGCATCATCGCCGGCGCGGCTCTGCGCGGGACACTGATAAAAATCCGCTACCGGAGCTGGCGCGCCGAGAAGCAGCGCCGCGTCGCGCCGCTCGGTCTCGTGCTGAAAGGTGGCAGCTGGTATCTCGCAGGTCTGGTCGACGGCAGCGTGCGGACCTATCGCGTCGCGCGCGTGCTCGACTGCACCACGCTCGACGATCGTTGCGAGCGGCCCGCCGGGTTCGATCTCGCCGCCTATTGGCGGGATGCAACGCTGCGTCTCGAGGCCGAGATGCATCCCAATGTCGCGATCGTTCGATTGTCGCCCTTCGGCGTGAAACTGCTCGATGCACTGAGCCAGCCTTACGTCAGGGCGCGTACGCAGCTTGAAGAGACCGCGGATGCAGACGGCTGGCGCATTGCCAGAGTGCCGACCGGAAAGACGTCATGGCATGCCGCGGCCGAATTGTTGCGGCTCGGGCCCGAGGCCGAAGTGCTGGAGCCGGCCGATCTGCGCGAGAAGATGGCGGAGCTGACCCAGGCGATGGCTGTGCGCTATCGCGCGGCGCGGAAAACAAGACGGCGGCGCAACCCGCCGCGACCGACGAAACACTCCTGAAACACGATTCTCCCCTCGCTGCATGAACGCATTCGCGTTTCGGCTCGACCGAGATGCAGGGACACAACAACGGCCCTTGCGCCACACTGGAGAATGAAGATGTTTCGTAAGCTTGCACTTGGTCTGATCGCTGCCGGCTCGCTCGGCGTTGCCGCTCTCGCGCCGACCGCCGCGTCGGCCCACGGCTTCCACCATCACTGGGGTCCCGGCTGGGGCTTTGGCGGCATCTACGTCAACAGCGGCGTCAACAATTGCTACCAGGAGCGCGTCGTCCAGACCCGCCACGGCCTGCGCGTCCGCGTCGTGAACGTCTGCGCGTACGGGATCTACTGATATCTCGCATTCACGACAAGGCCCCGATCGCACCGCGATCGGGGCCTTTGCGTCTGGCTAGCTGCCCTGCCGCTGCCGGCGAAACCAGGCCCAGGTCTCGCGCGTCGTTCTGATGTAGCCGCGGCCGCGATAGACGATCTCATCGTCGACGATCGCGTTCAGCTTCGGCAACGCGTGAAAGGGGATCGAGGGATAAGCGTGATGCTCGACGTGGTAGGGCATGTTCCACGCGAACCATTTGACGATCGCACTGGTATAGGTCGTACGGGTGTTTTGGAAGGCGCTACGGGTGCGCTCGCAGCCGATGTGCTCGGCATAAAGATAGGGCCGCAGGAAGAATTGCCCGATCATCAGCGGCACGATCCAGACCCAGAGCAGCAGTGCTGACGAGAACCACAGCGAGACCCCGAGCAGCAGGACGTAGAGCGCAAGATAGACGCGTGCCTCGGTTACGATGATGCCGCGCTTGTTTTCGGGAATCCAGGGTACGACGACCTTGCCGGTGACGGCATGGCCGAGCATCAGCCGGAGGCGCCCCGCGACCTGGAGCAGTCCGCTATAGGCGAGCGCAAGCTGCGTATCGGATTTCGGCTTCACGCCGACAATCAGCTCCGGGTCCTTGTCCGGATCCTGGGTGTAGCGGTGATGGTCCCAGTGAAACAGGCAGTAATATTCGTAAGGTTGTCCGATGATGAAGCCCGAGGGATAGCCGACCGCAAGGTTGAGGCCACGGCTCCTGAACGCGGTTTTGTGCGCGGTCTCGTGCAGCGCCATGAACAGGAAGGCGACGAAATAGCCTTGCACCGCCATCAGCGGCAGCGCCCATAATACGCCCCAGACCGACGAGACCTTCCAGATCAGCGCGCCGACCAGCACGACCAGGCCGTAATGGCTGAGGCTTTTCGCGGCCCCCCTGAGATTGGAGCGCACCGACAATTCGCGCAGCATCGCCGGCGTCAGCGGCTTCACGCGGTGGCCGGGTTCTGAAACGGTTGCGTCGCTCATGATCGGATGCCTGCCCTACTTGCCGAGGAGTTCTGCGATCTCGGCCTTGAGGAAGGCCTGATCGCGCGCATTGTTGACGGGGTTGCCGGCGCGATGGCCGTGCAACGACGGGATCGGATGCAGCACCGCAGAGCGCGCGTTGACCAGCCGGCCGAGTTCGTCCTCGTTGTCGCGGACGTCGAAATAGCGGTCGGTCGCGCCGGGCATCAGCAGCATGTGCGCCTTGATCGCGGCGAGCCCGCTATCGAAATCTCCGCCGAATGCGGCGCAGCGGCTGATGTCGCCGGTCTGCCAGATGCCGATCTGCACCAACAGGTCGTTGGCGTCGCGCCGGGCGAAGGTCGCGTCCCAGGCACGGACGAGATAGTCCTCCAGCGATGTGAAGCCCGCCTCGCGCCAGATCTCGTCGCGGTAGAAGCCGTGCGACATCGCCCAGCCGGCATAGATGCGTCCCATCGCGCGAAAGCCCGCGACGGGCTTCTCGACGAAGCGGCCGTCGCGGAAGGCGGGATCGGCGGTCAGCGCGGCCTTCACGCTTTCCAGGAACACGTGATTATAGGGCGCGCAGCGCGCACTGCCGCAGACGACTGCGGCACGCTCGACCATATCGGGATGCAGCGCCGCCCAGTGATAGGCCTGCATGCCGCCCATCGACCAGCCATAGACCAGGGCAAGCTTCGAGATGCCGAACCGCTCGGTGAGCAGCCGATGCTGGACCGCGATAGCATCGTGATAGGTCACGATCGGGAACGGCGCGGCGGTATTCGACGGCGAAGACGACAGGCCGTTACCGAACAGATTGGGGATGACGATGAAGTAGCGTGTCGGGTCGAGCACGCCGTTAGGGCCGATCAGCCACTCGGTGTCGGTATGCTGCGCGCTGAACGAGGTCGGATAGAGAATGACGTTGTCCCTGTCCGGACTGAGCGTGCCGTAGGTCTTGTAGGCGAGCTGGAGCGAAGGGAAGACGGCCCCGGACCGGAGCGCGACGTCGCCGGCCTCGAAGATCTCGTAGTCGCGCCCTGCCGTCATGGACCGAACTCCCGCTCACGCGGCAAGCGCGCCGCGGAAACGGCGATGCATCGATCATGCCGGCCCCGCAGACGCATCGTTGCGTCGCGCTTAATAACTGTACTTATAGTCCATTTATTGTGGACCAGCAAGATAAATCCGGTCGCGCGCCGGCTCAGCCGATGGCAGCAATGTAGCGCTGAACCGACGCCGCGAATGCGGCCTTGGCGCCTGCGGCGATGTTGCGACCCCACCAGGCGCCGTAGATGCGGTCGAAGGCCAGCGGCTCGACGGCAGCCGCAATCCGTCGCACCGCGGCGGCATTGAGCGGCGTGTAGTTCGGATAGGAGTACATGAAGCTGACGAAGCGGCGGTCCATCGTCACCTGCGCGATATCGCCGGTGAGCAGCGCACCCCTGCCGTCCGCACCGCGCGCATGATGCAGCATGGTGGCGCCGGCGAAATGACCGCCGGTGCGCAGGAGCAGCAACTCGCCGGAGATGCGATGGCTTTCGCCGGTCCAGTGCACGATCGAGGAATGCGGACGCGTCACCCATTGGCGATCATCGGCGTGCAAATAGACCGGTACCCCGCCGAACGCCTCGCTCCAGTCGGCGAGCGCGCCGTAGTAATGCGGATGCGAGATCGCAATCGCCTTCAGCCCGCCGAGTGACCGCACATGCGCGATCGCCTCCGGCGTCGCCAGCGGTACGCAGTCCCACATCAGGCAGCCGTCCGCGAGTGGCACCAGCAGCGCCCGCTGGCCGATGGCAAAGCTGGGTTCGAGCGCGATGCCGGTCAGGCCGAGATCGTCGCGCCAGACCAAGCGGTGACGTTCCGAGAGCGCCTCGCGCGTGAGGAAAGTCTGCCCCTTCCAGCCGACGAATTGGCGCTCGTCCTCGCAAATCGGACAGGACGCGGGCGGATTTTCGCCATCCGGGAATTGCGCGCCGCAGGTTTCGCAGGTCCAGGGGGGCATGCCGTACTCCCAACAGAGACGATCCAACTTCAATAAGGACTGGCTGGCCATGACCGCAAGGCCCCACCGCCCGGGCAACGCCTGGAACCAACCCGATCAGCGCTCGTTAAATTCTCGTCCGCGCCAGAACGATTGGCCGAAAGGATCATGTCCCACCCGCCGGATTCCGGCTGAGACCACGTTTTGGTATCGATGACATCGCGGCCCCCCTCCTCGTCCCGTATCTGGCCCCTGTTCGCTCTCAACTTCTTCATGGCCGACATGCAGTCGGGCATCGGCCCTTTCGTCGGCGTCTTCCTCCAGGAGCGCGGCTGGGCGAGCGGGTTGATCGGCACCGCGATGACGATCGGCAATGTCGCGGGCATGCTGATCACGACGCCGATCGGCGGCTTCATCGATTCCAGCCGCAACAAGCGCATGTGGGTCGTCATTCCCGGCATCTGCGTAGTGCTCGCGTCCGCGATCATCCTGATCTCGCAGAATTTCTGGGCAGTGACGTTCTCGCAGGTCGCACAATCGCTGGCGAGCGCCGCGATCGTGCCGGCGGTAACCGGCATCACGCTCGGCATCGCCAAGCAGAAGGGCTTCAACGCGCTCAACGGCCGCAACCAGGCGTTCAACCACGCCGGCAACATGGTCGGCGCAGCGCTGTCGGGCTATCTCGGCTACAAATACGGTTATTTCGCCGTGTTCGTGCTGGCGGCAATGTTCGGCGCCATTGCGATCGCCTGCGTGATGATGATCCCGGCCAAGGCGATCGACGATCGCGCCGCGCGCGGCAGCAAGGAGGACGATTTCGACAGCGCGCCGGATGCGCTCACGATGCTGCTGAAGCACCGCGCACTGCTCGTCCTGGCACTGGCGCTCGCGTTATTCCATCTCGGCAATGCCGCCATCGTGCCGCTCTATGGCCTGGCGGCGGTCGCCGAAGGCCAGGCCAACGGCCCGAGCTTCGTCGCGACCACCGTCGTGATCGCGCAGGGCGTGATGATTATCACGTCGCTGATCGCAATGAAGGCGGCGAGCAAGCGCAACTATTGGCCCGTTATCCTCGTCTCTTTCATGTTCCTGCCCATCCGCGGCGTGCTCGCCTTCTTCGTCACGGGATGGTGGGGCGTCGTGCCGATGCAGGTGCTCGACGGCATCGGCACCGGGCTCCAGACGGTTGCCGTCCCCGGCATGGTGGCGCGCTCGCTCAACGGCAGCGGCCGCATCAATCTCGGCCAGGGCGCCGTGATCACCGTGCAAGGCATCGGCGCGAGCCTCAGTCCCGCGCTTGGCGGCTGGATCGCGCAATGGATCGGCTACGGCCCGACCTTCCTGCTGCTCGGCGGCTTCGGGCTCGCCTCGATGGCGCTGTGGCTGGCGTTCGGCGCGGCCGTGAAGAAGTATTGAGCCGCGAACTTCACGTCCCAAAATTCTTCTGGATCGCCTTGTCGAGTGTTTCGCCGCCGACGAAGCGCTGGCGCAGCTCGCGCTTGAGCAGCTTGCCGCTCGGGTTCTTGGGCAGGGCATCGACGAAGATGACGCGCTTGGGCACCTTGAAATGCGCCATCTGGCCGGCGCAATGCTTGATGACGGACTCCTCGTCGAGCTTCTCGCCGCTTTTGACCACGACGATCGCAGTCACCGCCTCGATCCAGCGCGGATCGGGCAGGCCTACCACCGCAACCTCGGACACTGCAGGGATGCGATAGACCATCTCCTCGACCTCGCGGCTCGCGACGTTCTCGCCACCGGTCTTGATCATGTCCTTGACGCGATCGACCACGGTGATGTGGCCCTCTTCATCGACGGTGGCGAGATCGCCGGAGTGAAACCAGCCGCCGGAGAACGCCGCCGCCGTCTTGACGGGATCGTTGTAATAGCCGGAGAGCAGATGCGGCGAGCGGTGCACGATCTCGCCCACCTCGCCAACCTTCACATCCTCCATCGAAGTATTGACCACGCGGGTCTCGACATTGAGCACGGGCTTGCCCGCCGAGCCGGCCTTGCGCAGCTGGTCCGCAGGGCCCAGCACGGTCGCGAGCGGCGCGATCTCGGTCTGGCCGTAGAAATTCCAGAACTTCACGCTGGGCAGGCGGCGCTGGAGCTCGAGCAGCACCTCCACCGGCATGATCGAGGCGCCGTAATAGCCCTTCTGCAAGGTCGACAAATCCGTCTTGTCGAAATTGGGCGAGCGCAGCATCGCGATCCAGATCGTCGGCGGCGCGAAGAACGACGTGATCTTGTGCGTCTGGATCAATGACAGAATGTTGTCGGCGGTCGGCTTGCCCGTGATCACGCCGGAGGCGCCGAGATAGACTTGCGGCCCCAGGAACACGTCGAGCTGCGCGCAATGATAGAGCGGCAGCGCGTGCAGGAATTTGTCATCCACGCTCATGCCGCCGTCGATGATGCAGCTGACATACTGCCACATCACCGCTTCATGGGTCAGCATCGCGCCCTTGGGCAGCGACTCCGTGCCGCTGGTGTAGACGATCTGCGCGAGATCGCGGCTGTCGACGGACGCCTCGAGGTACGAGCCATCGGGGCTGAGCAGATCGTCGAAGGTGGTGAGGCCCCCGGGCGCGGACGTCGGATCCTCACCCGGCAGCCAGATCATCTTCTCGACCGCGCAATCCTTGGCCGAAGCGGCCTTCGCCGGCTCGACGAAATCAGGACCGGCCGCAAGCAGCTTTGCGCCGGAGCTTTTCAGGATGAAATTGATCTCGTCCGGATTGAGCATGAAGTTGATCGGCACCAGCACCGCGCCGATCCGCGCCAACGCGAACCGAAGCGCCGCAAAGGCGTGCGAATTGCGCGAGAGCACGGCGAGACGGTCACCCTTTTTCACGCCGAGGCCAACCAGGCCGCGGCCGAGCCGATTGCAGATCGCGTCCATCTCGGCAAACGTCCAGCTCACATTGCCGCAGCTCACCGCGAGCTTGCCCGGATCGCGGCTGCCTGCGCGGCGCAGGAGGTCGCCGATGGAATGCTCGCGGGCCTTCGAGATGGTGGCTGCGATGTCGCCGGTCATTTCCGTCCCCCGAATTTGTCCTTGGCGTGAGCGCCGCCCTGAGCACACGTCAGGTCATGGCATTCACGCGCTTCTTGTCTTTGCGGAAAGCGTAGTCGGCGCGGCCGGCCGCGTCAAATCAGCGGCGAGCGCGGCGCCGTTACGCAAGAATTGACGCTTCAGGGAGGCAAATCTGGCCCCGCGCACCAACGATAAAATTTGGGGGAAATGCCATGTGCCGGATTATGCGTGCCGCGTTAGCGGCCGGATTGACTGCGTTCGTAATCAGCCCGTCTCTCGCCCAGCAAACGCCGCTCAAGATCGGCGTGCTCTCCGACTTCTCTTCGGTCTATTCCGACATCGGCGGCCAAGGCAATGTCGAGGCCACCAAAATGGCGATCGAGGATTTCGGCGGGCAGATGTTCGGCAAGCCGATCGACATGGTCAGCGCCGATGTGCTGAACAAGCCCGACGTCGCCTCCACCATCGCGCGAAAGTGGTGGGAGACCGAAGGCGTCGACATGATCATCGACCTGCCGACATCGGCCACTGCGCTCGCGGTGATGGAGCTGTCGAAGCAATACGAGAAGATCATGATCGTGACGGATGCGGCAAGCTCCGACATTACCGGAAAGTCCTGCTCGCCCTACACCGCGCACTGGACCTACGACACCTACGCCAACGCGCACACGGTCGGCAGCGCCATCGTCAAGAACGGCGGCGACAGCTGGTTCTTCCTCACGGCGGACTACGTGTTTGGCCATTCGGTCGAGCGCGACACCTCAGACGTGGTGAAGGCGGCCGGCGGAAAGGTGCTCGGCAGCGTCAAGCATCCGCTCAACACCGCGGACTTCTCCTCGTTCCTGCTGCAGGCCCAGGCCTCCAAGTCCAAGATCATCGGGCTGGCGAACGGCGGCGGCGACACCATCAACGCGATCAAGCAGGCCGGTGAGTTCGGCATCGTCGCCGGCGGACAGAACCTGGCTGCGATCGTGATGTTCATCTCCGACGTGCACAGCCTGGGCTTAAAGCTCGCGCAGGGACTGATCATCACCGAGGCCTATTACTGGGACCTCAACGACAAGACCCGCGCCTTCGGCAAGCGTTTCATGGAGCGCATGAAGCGCATGCCGACGATGAACCAGGCCGCGACCTACAGCGCGACGCTACATTACCTCAAGGCCGTGCAGGCCGCCGGCACCAAGGACACCAAGACGGTGATGGCCAAGATGCGCGAGCTGCCGGTGAAGGACGCATTCACGGACAACGGCACACTCCGCGAAGACGGCCGCATGGTGCACAGCATGTATCTGTTCCAGGTGAAGAAGCCCGAAGAATCCAAGGGCCCGTGGGACTATTACAAGCTGCTCACTGAGGTCCCTGCCGACCAGGCCTTCCGTCCGCTGAAGGACGGGGGCTGTCCGCTGGTGAAGTGAACTTGCGACCGTCTTGGACCCGCTTCCCTCCGCGGGCGGGTCCAAGACATTGCATCCCACGGAAAAAGGCGCGCGAGCGCTCTCTCAGAAATACTGGCCGGCCCCCTTTCCGGGCAGCCACGCTCTGCGCTAGGAATGACGACAAGGGCGCAAAGCCCACGCCTGGATCAATAACAACGCCAAAAGGTCCAGGAGGAAATTTGGGGAGGCAGCGTGAATCTCGCGCGCCGACGACCTTGGACGAACGCGGTCTCGACAGAAGCGCTGTGCACGCGCAGGCTGGAACGTCATCGCGCCTCGATCCGCGTGCAAAAGCCGCGGATCGGCGCACTCAACCTCAGGAATAAGCATCAATCCGCGGCTTGCAGGACCGCGACTTCGCGCGCGCCAAATGCTGTGCGCCGCCTCGTGATTGCTGCGTTTCGGAGCGGAAACCACACGAACCGCTGCGCCGCCGGGGCCCGTTCGAGACCGAGACATTTGGCGCATCCATCGCCCGCAGGAAAGACCAGGTCATGAAGCGCTTTCGGTTCAATCAGCAGGAGATCGTCTTCGCCGTCTTCGCGTTGCTGTTCCTTGTCTTTTCGATCTTCCTTCGGGGTTTTCTGACGGCAGACAACATGCTGACGCTGCTTCAGAACGTATCCGTGCTCGGCATCCTCGGCCTTGCCATGGCGATCGTCGTGATCGGACGCGGCATCGACATCTCGCTGATCGCGGCCCTCGCCGTGCCTCCGGGGCTGGTGTTGCAGATGGTGCAGAACGGTCACTCGCTGCCGGCCTCCCTGCTGACCGCCGTGCTGCTGACGATCGCCTTCGGCCTCGTCAACGGCTGGCTGATCGCCTATGCCGAGGTCCCCTCGCTCTTTGCCACCCTCGCAACGGGCCTTCTCCTTGCCGGTCTCGGGCAGGCCGCGCTGTTCCAGCTCGACGTGGTGCAATGGAGCCCCGGCATGGATGGCTTCGAGCGGCTCGGACAAGGCACCATTCTGGGCATTCCGACGTCGATCGTGATGTTCGCGATCGCGTGCATCGTCGTCGCTTTCCTGCTGCGCCAGACGCGCTGGGGCGCCTATATTTATGCGATCGGCGACAATCCCTATGCCGCGCGTGTCACCGGCATTCCCTCCCGCCCGATCATCGTCCTGCAATATGTCGTCGCCGCCCTGATCGGTTGCTTTGCCGGCCTCGTGATGGCCGCATCCGTCAATTCGATGCCGACCCGCATCTTCAACTCGACGCTGATCTACGACGTCATCCTGGTCGTCGTGCTCGGCGGCATCGGGCTATCAGGCGGCCGCGGCGGCGTCCTGAACATCGTGATCGGCACACTCCTGATCGGTACGATGCTCAACGGCATGACCATCATGGATATCTCCTACGCCGGACAGAATCTGATCAAGGGCGTGGTGCTGCTGCTCGCCGTCATCACGGACTCCTTCCTGAACCCGCGCAACGAAGAAACGGCACAGCAGGGCGACATCTGAACCACCGATAACAACGACAATCACAACCAAGGAGGAAGCAATGAAGTATTTCGGCAGCCCGACAAGGGCGATCGTGGCCGCACTGGCTCTCGCGGCAATGACCGCACCGGCCCTGGCCCAGCAGGGCCTGGACGAGCCGTTCCAGAAGCCCTTCAAGGAAGCCCTGGCCGGCAAGACCGTGGCCTATGTTCCGGTCGCCATGAACTTCGACCTCACCGAAGGCTGGTACGCCGGACTGAAGAAGGAGCTCGAGCCGTTCGGCGTCAAGTTCGTGATCCGCGATGCCAACTGGAACACCAATGCCGGCGCGCAGGCCGTCACCTCGCTGATCTCGGAGAAGCCGGCGGTGATGGTGGTTCACAATCCGGACGTGCAGACCTACGCCAAATTGCTGCAGCGCGCCGAGAACGAAGGCATCTACGTCATCCAGATCAACATGGGCTCCGCCTATCGGAGCTCGGCCTTCGTCGGCGCCAACTGGGTCGAAATCGGCGAACGCCAGACCGAAGCCGTGGTCAAGGCGTGCGAGGGCAAGTCGAACAAGATCGCGATCGTGCAAGGCGCGCTCTCGGCCGCCGCCAGCGCCTACACGCTGAAAGGTGTCGAGAACGTTCTCGCCAAGCACCCTGAAATCAAGGTGGTGTCCAGCCAGGCCGCGGATTGGGACGCCGCCAAGGCCAAGGCGATCACACAGACCGTGCTGAAGCAGAATCCCGATCTCTGCGGCATCGTCGGCTTCTGGGACGGGATGGATATCGGAACGGCAGCTGCCGTCAAGGAAGCCGGTCTCACCGGCAAGGTATTCGTCGCGACCTCAGGCGGCGGCGAACGCAAGGGCGCCTGCGAGCTGGTGAAGTCCGGCGCGTTTGATCTCGACATGAGCTACGACGTGCCGACCCAGGCGGCGCAGATGGCCGGCACGATCAAGTGGCTGCTGTCGTCGGGCGTCAAGCCCGGCTCGATCAAGGGCTCTGAATATACGACGCTGATTCCGATCACCAAGGAAAACGCCGACAGCCAGACGTCCTGCTGGAATCTCAGCGACCTCAAGAAATAGTCGTCGCGCCGCAAGACCCAAACGTCCCGGACGATCTCGCGTCCGGGACGAGGTCCCGAAACCTGCAAGGTCCTGGAATGCCGATGCGCGACACCCTGACAAGCCTGCGTTACCGCTACTGGCCCGATCATCTGCTCGGCGAAATCCTGTCCAAGCGATGGACCGAGACCGCCATCCCGGTGATCCTTCTCCTGATCATCGGCCTCGCGCTCAGCCGATCCATCGACAACTTCCTGTCGCCGGCGAGCCTCGCCGACACCGCGCGTCAGGCCGGAGAGATCGGCTTCATCGCGCTCGGGCTGGCGCTGGTGGTCATCGTCGGCGGCATCGATCTCTCCGTCGGCTCGATCTTCGCGCTGACGGATTTCTGCGCGCTCTATCTGCTCGACGTGCTGGGCTGGCCGGTTCCGGCGGTGGTCGTCGCCACGCTGCTCTGCGGCGCGCTGCTCGGCGCGGTCAACGGTGTGCTGATCGGATATCTGCGGCTGCGCGCCTTCATCACCACGCTGATCACGCTGATCATCTACCGCTCGACCTACGATCTCCTGATCCAGCGCTACTCCAATGCCATCGCGTCGGCGTTCCCCGACATCCCGTCCTGGGATTTCATTGGCGGCGGCTCCGTCTTCGGCATTCCGACCGTGGCGCTGGTCTATGTCGTCATCGCCATCTTCGGCCATATCTTTCTGACCCGCTTGCGGCCGGGCTGGCACATCACCGCAATCGGCGGCTCGCGGCGCTCGGCGTACAATTCCGGCATTCCCGTCCGCCGCACCATCGCGCTCTGCTACGTCGCAAGCGGTGTGCTGACCAGCATCGCCGCGCTGTTCTTCGCGTCCCGGCTCGGCACCGTCGGCGGCGACATCGGCGTCGGACTCGAGGTGATCGTGCTGACCGCGACCGTGCTCGGCGGCATCACGCTCGGCGGCGGCAAGGGCTCGGTCGCCAAATCGGCGGTCGGCGTGCTGATCGTGCTGCTGATCACCAATGGCCTGACGACCATGAACGCGCGCGGCGGCGTCAACCGGATGGCGCTGGCGGGCATCCTGCTCGTCGCCGCAATGGTCGATATCCGCTGGCAGAAGAACCGCACCCGCATCATCAGCAAGGTCTACGTCGCGCCCACCTATCACGCGCTTCCGCCGCCTCCGCCGACCGAGATCGGGCAAGGCGGCCCGTTCGAGCAGAACGACAAGCTGCGCAACGTCGAGCTGGTCGGCCTCGGCCGCATCGAGGCGCCGGAAGACGTCATTCTCGATCGCCACGACAATCTCTATGCGGGCTCCCGCCACGGCGACATCATGCGCTTTCTCGCGCCCGACTATCAGACGATGGAAGTGTTCGCCCATATCGGCGGCCAACCGCTCGGCATGGCCTTCGATCGCCAGGACAATCTCTACGTCTGCATCGGCGGCATGGGACTCTATCGCATCACACCGGACGGCACCGTGGAGAAGGCCACCGACGAGACCAACCGCAGCATGCGCTCGGTCAACGACGACAGCCGCCTCAGGCTCGCCGATGACCTCGACATCACCGATGACGGCCTCATCTTCTTTTCCGAGGCGACCGTCCGCTACGAAATGGACGAGTGGCCTATCGACGGCCTCGAGGCGCGCGGCAACGGCCGCATCATCTCTTACGACACCAAGACCGGTGCGACACGTACCGAGCTGCGCGGTCTCAAATTCCCCAACGGCATCGCCGTTGCCAGCGACGGCCAGTCGATCCTGTTCGCCGAGACCTTCGGCTGCTCGATCAAGCGATACTGGTTCGCGGGGGCGAAGAAGGGCAAGGTCGAGGTGGTGATGGATAATTTGCCGGGCTACCCCGACAATATCAATCTTGCCTCCGACGGCAATTACTGGCTGGCGCTAGTCGGCATGCGCAGCCCCTCGCTCGACCTCGCCTGGAAGATGCCCGGCTTCCGGCGTCGCATGGCCAAGCGCGTGCCGGTGGACGAATGGCTATTCCCCAACATCAACACGGGCTGCGTGGTCAAATTCAACGAGCAGGGCAAGATCCTCGAATCGTTCTGGGATCTGCACGGCGAAAACCATCCGATGATTACCTCGATGCGCGAGCATCGCGGCTATCTCTATCTGGGCGGCATCCTCAACAACCGGATCGGCCGCTACAAGCTCGACAACGCCGATCCGAACTTCGTCCAGTACGACAAGAGGTGGGGGAAGCCGTCGTGATCGCAGCCGTCAGGGAGTTCGCCAACCGCTTTCTCGGGCGCGGCGACGCCACCATCACCGTGCCGTCCTTCGACGGCGCATTGAAGCCCAACCAGAAGCTGGAATCCGTCGAGACCTTGCTGACATGCGAGGCGCCCGAAGACCTCGCCGTCGACGGCCCCAATCTGTTCATCGCAGACGGTCGGCGGCTGTTGTGTTTCAATGCCGGCTCGGCATCGCAGGTCCGCAGCTTCGAGCAGCCCGTCTCGGCCTTGTGTGCCCTTCCCGGCGGCGGCATTGCGGTCGCGCTCGGGGGACGCGAGGTGCGTCTTTACGCAAACCCCTCGGCCGAACAGCCAAGGGTGACATTTGCCGAGGCGGCCTTCAATGCCATCAACGCGCTGACGCTGGCAGACGACAACACGCTCATCGCGACCGACGGCTCCGCGACATGCGGCGTCGACGACTGGGCGCGCGACCTGATGGAGCTCAACCGGACCGGCCGGGTGTTCAGGCTGGATCCCGGCAGCAAGACCGTGACAGCGCTGGCTCAAGGGCTCGGCCATGCCTTCGGCGCCTGCGCGTACGGCAACGGTGTGCTGGTCAGCGAGAGCTGGCGCCACCGCCTCGCTCTCGTGACGCCGGGCGCATCGCCGCGGAGCGTGCTCGGTCACCTGCCGGTCTATCCGTCGCGGCTGGCGAAAGCTTCGGGCGGCGGCTACTGGCTCACCGCCTTCACCGCGCGCACCCAGCTCATCGAGTTCGTGTTGCGCGAGCCGGCCTACCGGCGCCGCATGATGGCCGAGATCGCCCCGGAATACTGGGTCGCCCCCCGCCTGCGCTCCGGCATCTCGTTCAAGGAGCCGATGCAGGGTGCGCACATCAAGACCATGGGTGTCATCAAGCCGTGGGCGCCGCCGCGCTCCTACGGCCTCGTCATCCGCCTCAACGCAGATGGCCAGCCGCTTTATTCGCTGCACAGCCGCGTCGACGGCGTCAATCACGGCGTCGTTGCGGCCGTCGAGATGGGCGACGATCTCGTCCTGATCGCCAAGGGACCGGGCCGTGTCCTGCGAGTGCCGCTGGCCGGCCTTGCCGAGGAGCTCTGCTCATGAGCGACATCATGCTCTCGCTGCGCAAGGCCACGAAACTCTACGCCGGCGTGCCCGCCATCGACGGGGTCGACTTCGACCTGCGCCGTGGCGAGATCCACGCACTGGTCGGCGAAAATGGCGCCGGCAAGTCGACGCTAACCAAGGTCATGGCAGGCGTGGTGACGCTGACTTCAGGCGCGATGACCGTCGATGGCGCGGACGTCGCGCCGAGGACACCGCTGGAGGCGCGCAATCTCGGCATCGCCATGGTGTTCCAGGAGAACAGCCTGGTGCCGACCATGACGGTCGCGCAGAACCTGTTTCTCGGGCAGGAGAAGTTTTATAACCGCCTGCGCGGCATCTACATCGCCGCGCAGCAGTTTTTGCAATCGCTGAATTTCGACGTCACGCCGACCGCCACCGTCGGCGGCCTTGGAGCGGCCAAGAAGCAGATGGTGGAGATCGCGCGCGCAGTCCTGCACCGCGCCAAGGTCATCATCTTCGACGAGCCGACCGCATCGCTGACGCCGGAGGAGAAGAAATACTTCTTCGACCTCGTCCGCGATCTCAAGAAGCGCGGCGTCTCGATCGTCTTCATCTCGCATGCCCTCGAAGAGGCCCTGCTGCTGGCCGACCGCATCACGGTCCTGCGCGACGGCAAGCACGTCGTGACCGACGACGCCGCCAATTTCGACCGGGCCGCGATCATCCAGGCCATGGTCGGGCGCGACCTCTCCAATACGCTCTACGGCGCGCGGAAGAGCAGCGTGCGACCAGCCGGCGCACGCGTGCTCACGGTGCAGAACCTGAAGATGGCGCCGATGGTGAAGAACAACTCACTGTCGGTATTCGCAGGGCAGATCACCGGCGTGTTCGGCCTGGTCGGCGCAGGCCGCACCGAAACGTTCAAGATCGTCTCCGGTGTGCTCAAGCGCGATTTCTTCCACGGCGGCGAGATCCTGCTGCACGACAAGCCGGTGCGCTACCGGGTGCCGGCGCCGGCGGTCAAGGCCGGCATCGCCTATGTCACGGAGGATCGCAAGGTCGAGGGCTTCTTCGAGACGTCCTCGATTGCGCGCAACATTTATCTCGGCTTGCTGTCGAAGTTTCCCAAGGGACGCATGATGCTGTCGCGGCGGGAAATCGAGAGCGTCGGCAAGACCTGGATCGAGAAGCTCAGGGTTCGCGCCATCGGCGACCACGGCAAGGTGGTCGAGCTGTCCGGCGGCAATCAGCAGAAGGTCGTGATCGCAAAATCGCTGGTGCAGGAGCCGGACCTGATCATCTTCGACGAGCCGACCCGCGGCGTCGACGTGGGCGCCATCGTCGAGATCCACGAATTGATCAACCAGCTTGCAGACGAGGGCAAGGCGGTCGTGGTCATCTCGTCTTATCTGCCCGAGATCATGGCGCTGTCCGACCGCATCCTGGTCTCGCGCCAGGGCAAGGTCGTGGAGGAATTCTCCGCGCTGGACGCGACGGAGGAGAGGATCATGTACGCGGCGATCCACTGAGGACGCGGCCTACAGCTTGTGCCCCTTCCCGCGCAGCGCCTCGATCAGGCGCTGCTTCAATTCGTCGGCAGCCTTCTGGCTGACGTCCTGGCCGATCTGCGCGCTTGCCTGCGCCAGCGCATCCGACTTCTCCAGAAACTTCTTCCCGGCCGGCTGGGCATAGAAGGCCTCGATCTGGCGCAGCTCGTCGATGCTGAAGCTTTGGGCATAGAGGGCGGCGACCTGGTCGATCATCGAGGTGAGGGCCGGGGTGTAGATCTCGGAGCCGGGTGCCGTCACCGCGTCATAGTCGCGCTCGATCTCCGGCCTGTCCTGCGCGACCACGGGCCTCAGCTTGAGCAGGAGCTGCGGCAACAGCGCGCGATATTGATCCGCGATCTTCAAGGTGACCACGAGCTTGCGCGCAGCGCTCATCGCCTCCGGCGACGGTGCTTGCGCCGATGCACCACAGATCAGGAGCAGGAGGGCGCCGGCGATCGTCAACACAAGTCTGGACATGAACGTCTCCGTTGGACCTCTCCACGACAATGCGGACCGGCGATACTCAATGACCCGCGGGCGCCGCGGCAGACCTGTCCGCAGGCGCGCTTTCCAGGACGGTGTCGGCCTCCTCGACCTCCGTCACCTTCACGAACAGGTCCGGCACCCGCTCGGCCCGGTCGAGCAGCCAGGCGGCTGCGATCATGATGACGATGCCGACGGCGGAGACCGCGAGCTGCTCCCAGACGCCCTTGGTGTATTGCGTCAGGATCCAGTGCGCCGAGAACGACAGGAATACGCCGAGGCAGAAGATCGGCAGCGAATGCTGGCCGCAGAGAATGACCGGCCGCAGCCAGGCCCCGTGCAGCACCCGCCATTTGCGCGTGACGAGATGAGTTACCCAGATCGCCAGCGCCAAAAAATGCGTGAAGCGCAGCATGTCGAGGTCGGTCTTGTCGATCGGGTAGATCGCCTTGATCATCCATTTCGGGATCAGGGCTTCGAGCGCAGGGAGGTGCCAGGTCATCACGATCAGCAGCGCGAAGGCGAGCCAGGCCGCGGCCAGCGCCATCGCCGCCTTCGACCACACCCATCCGGCGATCTTCTCGATCTGGCCGATGCCGCACCAGGCCGCGAACACGAACATCAGCTGCCAGCAGAACGGGTTGAAGTACCAGGTCGTGCCGGGCGGATAGGAGGCGATGTTCCAGTTGAACCAGCGCGACAGCACGTAGAGCACCACGGACGCGGCGAGCGTCAGGTTCGGCCGGCGCACCAGGCACCACACGATGAAAGGCGAGGCGAACACCAGCGTGATGTAGAGCGGCAGCACGTCGAGATTGACCGGCTTGTACTTCAGGAGGATCGCCTGCCCGATCAGCTCGTCCGGATGCGACAGGAAATTGAACACGTTGAACTCGTGCTCGTACATCGGATTGTCGAAGCGACGCGCGGTGCGGGCGATCTGCGCCGTGAACAGCAGGAACAGCATGATGTGGGCGACATACATCTCGACCGCGCGCCGCCACAGCCGCTTCAGCGCGGCGACAAACCAGCCGCCCGCGACGATCGGTCCGTAGATCCAGCCGACCAGATAACCGGAGATGAAGACGAAGAATTCGGCGGCGTCGCTGAAGCCGTAATTGCGCAGGGTCAGCCAGGCCACGATGTCGTGCGGGATGTGGTCGAGGAAGATCATCCACAGACCGATGCCGCGGAAGAGATCGAGCCGCAGGTCGCGCTCGACCGGAGCGAGCAGCGCTGACTGGTCCCGTGTGATCATGGCCCCGCCTCGTTCGGTGGGCGTCGCGCCGTCGCGGCGCCGAAAAATCGGATGCTAAAAAATTGAAATCAAAAGTCGACTGGTCTTGTGGCCAGGGCCGACGGTAGCCGACCTTGCTGCGCGCGCAAGGGGCATGGTCATCGGAGCGAGCCGCACAAGCGTGCCGTCTTCCGCGCTGCACCATGGGGGCCCTTCACAAAAAGGGCGAAAACAACCCCATGCACAGTAGCTAACCCCTTGCGCTGCCTGCTGGATTTATTTGACGCGTCGGGCAGATTTCGGCCGCGATGGCGACCCGGCCGCCGCTCCCGTCAGGATAGCTCGTCACCCGTCGCCAGCATCTCGTTGAGCATCGCCTCGGCCTTGTGCTGCAGCGGCAGCGCGCCGCTCTCGGCGGCGATCGCGATGGTCGCGCGCAGGGCCGCAAGGACGGCCGCCCTGGCCTTCGCATCCGTCGGCGGCGTCACCACCGCCTCGCCGAACAGGGCCTCCGCCTCCAGGCCGGAGAAGCCCTGCTGCCGCGCCGTGTTGCGCGCCTCGCGCAGCATGTTCTGCGCGGCCTGGACGTCGCCGAGACGGTGGGTGGCGAGCGCCAGGTAGATCGAGCTGCGCAGCACCGCCGAGGTATAGCCGACCGCCTTCGCCTCCTCGCGCGCTTCCGTCAGCATGCCGCGCGCCCGGTCGAACAGCCCCTGCTCCAGATAGGCCATGCCGAGGTGGCTGGCGAGCACCGGCACGAACAGCCGGATGCCGTGCTTCTGCGCCAGGACAAAACCGTCTTCGAGAATGGCCGCGGCCGCGGCCGGCTCGTTGCGGCCGAGCATCAGCCACCCGCCGCTATAGGCGGCGGCGACGCGGTCGTAGGGCCGGCCGGTCTCCTCCGCGATCGCGGCGGCCTGTTGCTGGAGCTGCTCGGCGGCATCGAGCTCGCCCATGACGGTGTGGGTGATGCTGTTCATCATGCAGCAAAGCAAGAGCAAGGATCGCGGGGTCGTGCCGATCGGGGCACTCGCTGCCGGCCCCGAGAGATAGGCACGGGTGGTGGCCAGCATCTTCTCGGCGTCATGATAGCGGCCGGTAAGAAAATAGGCCTGCCCGAGACCGTATTGCGCGAGATTACGCCAGGCGGGATTGCCCGAGCTTTCCGCCAGATGCACGACGTCTTCGCCGATCGCGACAGCTTCGACCGGCGTTCCATAGAAATTCTGCGCACCCGCTCTCACGGTCATGGCTGCGACTTTGCGTCCGACATCGTTGATCGCATCGGCTCGCCGTTCGGCTTCCCTTCCCAAATCCAGGGCTTCGGCAACGCGGCCCGATCCGGCGAAGGCCAAACGCGCCTCCATCCGGAGGTCAATCGCGTCCGCCTCTCGCGCCGGCATCAATGGGGTCTTGTCGAGCGATCCCATCGCGATCTCGAAATAGTCGACAGCGTCGGCGTAGGCCGAATGAGCCAGACATCTTCGAGCGGCGCTCCGGCCATGGTGAAACGCCTTCTGCCAGTCCTTGGCCCGCGTCGCGTGATAGCAGAGCGCGTCCGGACCATCGGCCCGTGCTTCATCGTCCTCGAGAGCTGCCAGGATGCTCGCATGGATGCTTTCGCGCACCTTTTCGACCATTGAATCGTAGGTCACTTGCCTGACCATCTCGTGACGAAATTCGAGCGAGTCCTCCAACTCGCTATCGATCCTGACGAGCAGTTCGGCCCGGTCGAGCGCGGTGAGGCAATCCTGCAGGACGTCTTCCGGCAAGGCCGCTACTTTCCGCAGCAGGGCCTGGTCTGCCCGGGGCCCAAGCGCCGCGGCGATCTGGAGGAGCGACCGTTCCTGTCGTGACACGCGATCGAGCCGTGCCGCGATCACACCCTGAATGCTGCTGGGGATACCCAGCTCATCGACAGGACGCGCAAGGGAAAGATCACCCCACTGGCCAAGGAGCATGCCGCTATCCTTCAGACTGCGGCAGACCTCCTCGATGAACAGCGGAACGTTGGCTGTATGAGAGATGATCCGATTCTTCAGGTCCGCGTTGGCGTGGGCGGGGCCAAGCATTTCCGCGAGCATCGCCAGGCCCGAATCGTCGTCGAGAGGCCGCATCGCCACGATTTCGGCGTGACAGCGCGCGATCCACACCGGCATTCCATTGGGCCGCGTCGTCAGCAGCACAAGCAAACCGGGGCATTGCAGCCTGGAGAGCGCGGCCACAACCGTATCGCTGGCCCGATCGCTCCAGTGCAGGTCCTCGATCAGGAGGACCGTGCGCTGGCGGCGGGCGACGGTTTCCACGATCGCGCAGCTTGCATCTGAAATTGCGCGGCCGCGCGCGTGAGGCTCCAATTCGTCCCATTGCGGATCGAAAATCGGCAGGTCCAGGACCGCGTCAATGGCTCGTTGCTGCACCACCGGCAACGCGTCTCTGGGATCGTCCGTCCTGGCCTGATCCCTGGCAGCTGCATCAAAGACCGACAGCAACAGGCGTTTGAGGGCGCTGTACGGAGCGCCCTGGAGATTCGGGCTGCACTCGGCATCGATCAGCCGCCAGCCGCTGCCCCGAAGGTCCTGTGCGAACTCATGTGCAAGTCGCGACTTGCCAATGCCGGCGTCCCCCATCAGCAGAACAGTCTGCCGGCTGGCAGCTACCTTTTCCGCAGCGCGCCACAGCAACGCCCGCTCCGTCGTGCGGTCGACGAAACGGGAAACGCTGCGCGCACGTCGGACCCGCCAGCTCGAGAGATCGCTTGCGCCCATGATCCGGTACACGGACATGGGCTCGCCAAAACCGCGGAGCGTCTTGCGGCCGAGGAAATCAAAGCGCACGTGCCCGTCAGCGAGCTGCTGGCAGGCTTCGGAAACATAGATCTGGTTCGCCTCGGCCGCGGCTTCCAGCCGCGCGGCCAGATGCTGGGCGGCCCCGCCGATTTCGTAGACCTTGGAAAATTCGCTGGCGACCATGTAGGCCACCACGTGGCCCGAGTGCAGGCCGACCCGGACCTGAAGTCCCGAATCGCCCAGGCTGCCAACACGCCGGACAAGCTCGATGGCCGCGTGGCAGGCCAGCGGCGCATGGTTGTCGTCGGCGATCGGGGCTCCGAATACAGCGGCCAGCCCGTCACCCAACTCCTTGCTGACGATGCCGCCGAACTGGCGCACCGCGCCTCTCATCGCAGCAAGAGCGGGCTCAAGGCGCGACACCGCTTCCTCCGGCTCCAGTTCGGCAACAAGACCTGTGGAATCGACGACGTCGGCGCGCAGAATCGTCACAAACCGTCGTTCGCTGTCGGGATCGACGCGCTGGCGCACCGCCACCCCGCATTTGGAGCACCAGCTGTCGCCCGGACCAATCGCAGACTGACACGCGAAGCAATGCATTCCAGCGCCTTCAACAACTGCCTTGGCAGTCTTACCCCAGCCCCCGTGAGGCGTTCGACCCAACAATACCTATAGGAAAGTGCATGGCAATCGGGCTTGCGACATACGCGACGCTACGGGATGGAGGCTCTCTGGACGAAGTACATTCCTGAGTGGTAGCGTCGACTGCGCACAACAAATCGCGTGATCGGCCGTAGCGTAACGCGTATTTTCGGCCGCCCCGCTAGAGATTTTGACAAACAGACATATCGAGGAAAGAGGCGATGGCCGGACTGGTATATAGCGGCAAGGCATTTCGAGACTTGATGAACAGCAATTACTATCCCTTGGCGAATATGAAAAAGAGCGTCGCGAAGCTCAAGGCATCCGACGACATCGACCTGCCGACCCTGGAATACGGCCAGTACCACCTGATTTTGAACCCGGCATCGAACTGGCCGCAAGGAAGCGCCAAGTACTGGCACAAGGAGAAGGGCCGAGCCCGCGTCGACCTCAGCACCCAGCCGAACACGATCCCTCTGTCCAAGGATGAGCCCGGCGTCATCCCCCTGACACGATGCGATCTGCTCGATGCCTGCGTCCGGAAATGCTTCAACTCCGAGCCGCCGATCCCGATGAAGACGAAGATCATCACCCACGAAGCAAGCGACGCTTTCGCGCACCGGCACGAGATCCGGCTGGAGTGGGAATACAAGAAGGGCGAGGACAAGGCGCCGACGCTGCTCTATCTGACGATGGTCTGCCCGCACCGATCCTGAGCTTCGGCCGCCTTTGGCTCGATCGGGATTGTTGTCATCGCCTCTCGCGCGCCTCGGCACGCGGGAGGCGATTTTCTTTTGGGCGGTCTGCAGCGAGATCGCCGCTGTCAGCGCTGCGTCGGTCGAGGCTGTCGCCGCAGCCGCAATGTGTCGCGCCTGCCCGGTCTGTTGTCGCGGGGTCGTCGTACAACGATCCGCCGCGACTTGCGGTCAGAAAACTTCCTTTTCCGCATCGGGCATCCACAAATTGGACGCTACGCAATCTTGCGACGACAAATCTTTTGTGAAATGATGCACGCTTTAGTTGCATCTACTATTTCTTTTTTTGCTCAAGCAATTTATTCGGAGGAAGAACTTTCATGGCCCTCTTCGGCATCGATACTTCTGGTATTGCCACCCCGGCTTTAAGTGCACAGGCGGCTCCTCTCATCGGTGGCCCGCCGAAATTCTGGGGGAGATATTTCAACGGCACCTCGTCAACCGCCTATCAATACGAGACGTCCGAGAACGCGGTTCTTCATCAGCTTGGAATTCCGGTGCTCTGTCTGGCGCGGCAAATGAAGTTCGTGGGCGACCCCACCCACGCCGCAGCGCATGCGGGGCGAAACATGAAGGGCGTCGTTGATGCGTTCGGCGCACAATACCTCGTGAGCAAAAACCTCTCGCCGATCCTGTATCTCGACCTGGAGCCGGAGGGCAAAAACCCGGCTTACATCCTGGATCAGCAATATTACGCGACCTGGTCTGCCACTATCATGGCGGGCCTCCAGACTCCACAGGGCCTCATCCGCTTTCGTCCAGCGGTCTACCTCAATCAGGGCGACAGCGAGACGTCATGGCTCAGGATCAACGACGCCTGTGCCGCCGGCGCCGCTTGTGTCGGCGTGTATCCCGCGCGCTATATCCGCCAGAATCCACACGACAAGGCCTCACCACCGCCGCCCTCGAGCGCGCTCACCTGGAATGACCACGACCGCACGCCCAGCCCCAATCCGATTCCGCACGGCCACGCCAACGCGAACATCCCCGTCATCGCGTGGCAGTATTACGGCGACTATCCGAAACACTGGGCGCCCGGCCATGATGACCCGGTCCACGATGACCCGGTCGGAGGCGACATCGACTTCGATATGGTGAACCCGGCGTATGAGGACCTGGTGCGGTCGGGGCTTGTGCTGCCGCCGGCAGGAGCGCCGTGAGGGAGTTGATCTTTGACAAGGCTTGGCAGGTCCGCTGCGCCGGGGCCATGGCCCAATGCCAGCATGGTGTGCTGCTGACTTTGTTCAGCCGGATCAGATGCCGCCAGAGTGCACTTAAATCGTGGTGACGGCCATCCGATCGAGCGGTGGCGAGGGTCGCGACTGTCGTGACGCCTCGCCGAAGCACTCAACTTTGTCGGAACACGCCACGCGTCAGCGCAGGCCGCCCGTCACATGCAGCGTCTCGCCCGTGACGTAGGACGCGTCGTCCGACGCGAAGAAGGCCACCGCGGCCGCGATCTCCTCGACCTTGCCGATGCGGCCGAGCGGGGTGACGGATTCGATCCAGTTGCGCATGTCACCCTCTTGCAAGCCGGCCGAAACAACGCCTTCGGTGGCGATCATGCCCGGATTGACGGCGTTGACGCGGATCTTGCGCGGCGCCAGCTCCTTCGCCAGCACGGCGGAGATCGCATCCACCGACGCTTTGGTCGCGGTGTAGACGGCGGTGTTCGCCGGCGCGATGGTCGATACGCCGGAGCTGATATTGATGATGCTTCCGCCATTGGCGTTGAAGTGTTTCGACGCTTCACCCGAGACCAGCAGCAGGCCAAGCACGTTGAGGTCGAAATGCTTGTGGAAATGCTCAGGCGTGATGGCCTCGAGCGGGGCGAATTCGTAAATGCCCGCGTTGTTGACCAGGATGTCGATCGCACCGAACGCCTTCACGGTCTCTGCGACCACGCTTTTCACGTCCTTGGCATCGGCCAGGTTGCCGTGGACGGCGACGGCTTTGCCACCCTTGGCGACGATGGCGGCGACCACACGGTCGGCGGCCTGCTTGCTGGAGCTGTAGTTGACGGCGACCGCCGCGCCATCTGCCGCGAGCCGCGCGGCGATTTCGGCACCGATGCCTTTGGATGCGCCGGTCACGAGCGCAACTTTTCCTTCAAGTCTCTTGGTCATCGCATGTCTCCGTTGTTCGGCGGGCGCCGATATTCGATAGTTCGATACTAGTGAACTATTGAATGAGTTCAAGGGAGGTGCTATATTTTAGGCATGGTGCAGTTCGTTCACCCACCGAGGGACGAGATCACACTGGCCGGGGTGCTCGCAGCTCTCGCGGATCCCATGCGGCTGCGTATCGTCAAAAGCCTGGCCGCGCAAAACGATTGCATGTCGTGCACCGAGGCGGCGCCTTGCCCCGACATGGCCAAGTCGACCCTGTCGAACCATTTTCGCATCCTGCGCGAGGCCGGCCTGATCCGGACCTCAAAGCAAGGCGTCCAGCACCGCAATGTTTTGCGCGAGGAGGACATCAACGTGCGGTTTCCGAAGCTGCTGAAGATGATTTTGAGTTATCCGGAGTGAAGGGATTATTCTATTTTTGGCCGGAGACTATGGTGACAGGCTTCCCGCAACGCGAGGACGAACCCAAGTCCTTCCCAGCACTCGCCAAGACCGCGCAAAAAAGGCTGCCGATCGGTAGCACGTCGTCAGGGCTGTTGGACCCGGCGGCAAGCTCGACGCCTGCTACGCGGTCGACGATTTCCTGCCGAACGGTGTACAGTCGGCGACGACGTGCAATTTGCGGAGTTCGTGGGGAATGGGACGAAGATCAGGTTTCGTTGGGGCGGCGCTGTCGAGCCTGATTGGGCGTAGGCGAATTAGTCAGCAAAATTTTTGAGCAACTAGCCTAACTAGGCTCAGCATCTCGTCGAATAGAATATCTCCAAAGCCATGCAATAATTCTCCCAACGCAGCTACCGCAAGCGAGCGAATCAGAATTTTATATCGGGTCCTATCTATATTGAACGACAAATCGCTCAAGAACTTGCCAACCACGGCATCCTTCTCGTCGGAAAAAATGACTCTCTCGTCCAGGATCTTTTCTACTGAGGCTTTCTTTTGCGCGACCAGTTCAGGCATTCTGCTCTCATAAACGAACTGAGCCAGCGTTAGCGCAAGCGAGCAGACGACTAGAAGCGCACCAAAGCGGTTGATCCACTCGTGGTTTCCTGACTGTACGGCCAAGAGCAAGCCAGAAGCCAGAACCACCGCCACGATATATTTGTATGACCAAAGATAACGTTCAACATCGACTGCCATAGCAATAATGACTCGCGACAATCTTTTCAGGTCTCGTGCAATCGAAAATCGGACCCCCGAGGCAAGATCACCTTCTCATCAGCTATCTCCACATTATAAATCCTTGAGAACATCGGGTGAATGCAAAGGGTATCTTTGTCTCCGACATTCAGCTTGTACTTGGAGTTGAATTCAAATCGGGCAACAGAGTAGGTCGACGTACTTTCCGCTTCGATATGCAGACCTATGGCTCCCACCGAAAACATTAAGCGCCGAAACTCCAAAAAACCATTTTTGATCGGCTTCCCATTTGAATGTTCCATAAATGCCTTGCCGCTTTCATTGAAAACTGCATGCAGTCTTCCAATCGGGAAACTCCGTCGAAGACGAGGCATAACTACATCGAACATTTCCCTCACATTGGGGTAGAGCGATTGAAACATTACCAAGACAGCTCTCGTGTTGACGAACTCAGAGTCTTCTATGCCCTTAATGATCTCGTGATCTCCAAACTTCTCTTGAAATAGATCTGTCCCTCTTCGCTTGGAACGAAGAGTGATGTTATTCAAGATCGTAAGCAATTGACGAGGCAGTAGCTGTGTGTGCCGAAGGATGTAATTAAACGTGTCCTCTTTACCGCCCACAGAATTAGTAATTGTCTCGGGCAGATAACGCAGCCAAAAAGCTTTTAGAATATTTCTTTCAGCAATTTTCATATCCCGAACGAGGTCGTATTCGTCAGGATCATGAAGCGCAAGGAACAGCTTAAGCCGTTGGGCAGCCAGATGCATCAGTTCTGCTGCATTCCAATGCAAGAACTGCCTCCTGTGCAGGTCCTTGTCTGGTCGAAAAAGGAAGCTATCCAGGTGATCGAAAATTTCGGCTGGGAGACAAAGCTTAATATCAAGAGGCGCACGCCTGCTGTTGATTATGTCGCCTGTAGCAGCGCACAACCCAGCTAGAACAGCGTTTTGAGCGTCCTCCAACTTGTGCCGTTCGATATTATCAAACGCAACCATACAAGTCAGTGATCTTTCGCGCAAAAACGCCTCAAGCAGACCAATGAATTCGTTTGGGGTGATTGCGCCCTGGTTTTCTTGGCCGATGTCCTCGCTATTGATGTAGCTCCGAGCCGCAGCTGGAAGCGCAGAAAAGAGTTCTGCATTGGTTGCCTTAATGTGTCTTCCGACCAGCAGCCAAACACGCCGCTTCCACTGCATAGCTAGAATTTCGATCGCGGGAATAGTTCCACGCTTAGCGCAAGCTGCCTCCAAGCTATCGACTTCTACAGGCGTATCGACTTCGATATAGATGTCAGGCACCGCAAGCAGCGTTTTTGCTGTAAGATGGTAGCGGCCTCGATAGTCTCGTCCATCTTCGCTTTCGAGTTCGTCGTTCAAGAATCTTTTGCTTCGAAATGCACTCAGCAGCGCACTTTTTCCCGAACCTCGGCGACCGACAATTACTTGGGATCCGTTCAATAGCTGCGCAAAGGCTGAGTTGTTCCAATCGAACAGAGCCGCCGCGCATTGTGGCTCTACTATCTTGTCCGCCTCGGGGGGGCCGAAGGGTTGCTCTTCTCGAACGTATTGTATCAGCGACTTCCGAAGGGCCAATGGAATATGCATGCAATTCATCTCGTGCGATATTAGGCAGGAAATTGAACGTCGCAAAGCGGCATGTTCACATAAGAAACAACCTCAGATCAACATAAGAATTTTGGAGGGTATTTGATCGCCCCCTTTGAGCTAGAGAAATTGGTTCTCTCAAAGCCTGGAATTACGCTCAACTTGGAGCTTCGCCTCGTCGGGCCAGTTGGCGGTCGCACTCGTCTGAGCAGATGACGCTGTGACCTGAGTGAGTCGGCGATCACCACCCCCAAAACAAAAATGGCCCGCGTGAAGCGGGCCATTTTCGGATCGGGACCGGTAAAGTCCGAACTTGGTTGCGGGGATAGGATTTGAACCTATGACCTTCAGGTTATGAGCCTGACGAGCTACCGGGCTGCTCCACCCCGCGTTAAACCGTTGCTTTGCCTTCGCCAAAATGCCGGGGACGATGGATGAGGGCCGGCGCTGTTCGCGTGGCTTGCTCTTACGTCCCAAAGGCGTCCTTGGAAGGCAACCCCGGGCAAAGCCCGTCGGGTGCGAGGGGTATGTACCAACCCAGGCTGCCTTTGGAAAGGGCTGCGGGGACGTTTTTTTCGACTTTATGACAGGCCGACGGATCGAATTCCGGCCCGTTTGGCTCACCCTTGCCAGAAGTTCCACAAAGGGCCAGCTTGCGGCAACAAAACCAAGGCCCAGCGCCACTTAGAGGGAGAACGCCATGGTCCAGATCTTGGACCGATCGCCGACGAGCGCCCCGCATCACGCCCTAGAAGACGCCTTCCATGCCATGGTCGCGCGGTCGCGGGCCGAGCCGGCGCCTGGCCTCGCCGAGCGGCTCGACCGGCTGGCGCGGCTGCGCGCCGTGGTCGCGGACAACGAGGAGCGCTTCCGGCAGGCGATCTCGGCCGATTTCGGCCACCGCTGCGCGGTCGAGACCACCATCGCCGAGACCATGATGGTGTTCTCCGAAATCCGCCATGCCACGAAGCACCTCAAGAGCTGGATGGCGCCGCAGCGCGTCGCCACCGCGCTGCAATTCTTGCCCGCGCGCAATCGGCTGATGCCGCAGCCGCTCGGCGTCGTCGGCATCATCGCGCCCTGGAATTATCCGCTCCAGCTGACGCTCGCGCCCGCGATCGGCGCGCTCGCCGCCGGCAACCGTGTCGTCATCAAGCCGAGCGAGCTCGTGCCGCACTTCGCAGGCCTGCTGAAGGAGACGGTCGCCGAGCGGTTCGACGCTGCGGAGTTGCTCGTCACCGGCGTCGAGGACGAGATCGCAAAGGCCTTCGCGTCGCTGCCGTTCGATCATCTCGTGTTCACCGGCTCGACCCGGGTCGGGCGGCTGGTCGCGGAGGCCGCGGGCCGCAATCTGACGCCTGTCACGCTCGAGCTCGGCGGCAAGTCGCCGGCGATCGTCGACGCCTCCGCCGACCTCGAGGAGGCCGCCGAGCGCATCGCCTATGGCAAGCTGCTCAATGCCGGGCAGACCTGCATCGCGCCGGATTATGTGCTGGTGCCCGAGCGCTCGCTGCAGGCCTTCGCCGAAAAAGTGCGCGCGCAGATGCGGCGCATGTTCGGCGCCGACCCCTCGAACAAGGACTACACCTCCGTGATCTCCGACCGGCATTATGCGCGGCTGGAGAATCTCGTCGCGGATGCAGCAAGCCGCGGGGCAAAGATCCTGCAGCCGGCGAAGGCCGACGATCCCAACTGGAAAGCGCACCGCAAATTCCCGCCGACGCTGATCGTGGGCGCGACCGGGGACATGGCGGCCATGCAGGAGGAGATTTTTGGGCCGGTACTCCCCGTGCTCGGCTATCGCGATCCCGCTGACGCCATCGCCTTCGTCAACGCCCGCGACCGGCCGCTGGCGCTGTACTGGTTCGGCAACGACCGCATCGCGCGCGACGAGGTGCTGGCGCGCACCGTCTCCGGCGGCGTCACCATCAACGACTGCCTGTTCCACTTCGCGCAAATCAACCAGCCGATGGGCGGCGTCGGCGCATCCGGCACCGGCGCCTATCACGGCGAATGGGGTTTTCGCACGTTCAGCAAGCTGAAGCCGGTGTTTTATCGCTCCAAGTTCAACCGCCTCGCAGATCTTTATCCACCCTATGGCGGCAAGATCGCGCGGCTGGAGAAGTTGATGCGGTTCATGTCGTAGGGGTGGTCGTTCCGGGGCGCGAAGCGAACCCGGAACCTCGAGATTCCGGGTTCGATGCTCCGCATCACCCCGGAATGACGATAACGGGGGAAACACCAGTGACCGACACATTCGATTTCGTCGTCGTGGGCGCGGGCTCGGGCGGCTGCGCGGTTGCGGGGCGGCTATCGGAGGATGCGGCGACATCCGTGGCGCTGCTCGATGCCGGGGGGCCGAACGACAATTGGCGGATCACCACGCCGTTCGGACTCGCTTTGCCATACAAGGCCGCGAACTGGGCCTTCGATACCGTGCCGCAGAAGGGATTGAACGGCCGTATCGGCTATCAACCGCGCGGCAAGGGGCTCGGCGGGTCCTCGGCGATCAATGCCATGGTCTACATCCGCGGCAACAAATGGGATTACGACCACTGGGCCTCGCTCGGCAATGCCGGCTGGTCGTACGCGGACGTGCTGCCCTATTTCAAGCGCTCGGAGAACAACACCGACTTCGACGGCGCGTATCACGGCAAGGGCGGCCCGCTGCATGTCAACAGGCTGCGCTCGGACAATCCGATCCATGACGTCTTCCATCAGGCCGCCCGCGAGGCGCAGTTCCGCATCCGCGAGGACTTCAATGAAGACGACCACGAAGGGCTCGGCAGCTACCAGGTGACGCAGCATCATGGCGAGCGCTGGAGCGCAGCACGCGCCTATCTGCAACCCTACATGGACAAGCGCGCGAATCTGCGTGTCGAGACGCGGGCGCATGCCACGCGCATCCTTTTCGAAGGTGGGCGCGCGGTCGGCATCGAATATGTACAGGGCAAGCAGACAAAGCAGCTGCGCGCCCGCCGCGAGGTGATCCTCGCCTCCGGCGCCTTCCAGTCACCGCAATTGCTGATGCTGTCGGGCATAGGCGACGGCGAGGCACTTGCCGCGCACGGTATCGGCGTCGTGCATCACCTGCCGGGCGTAGGACGCAATCTGCAGGATCATCCGGATTTCGTGTTCGTCTACGCCTCCGACTATCCGCACTTCGTCCACTCGTCGATCGGCCGGCTGCCATCCCTGCTCCGCGCCATCCAGCGATACCGCCGGGAGCGGCGCGGCCTGATGACCACCAATTTCGCCGAGTGTGGCGGCTTCCTGAAGACCCGAGCCGACCTCGATGTGCCCGACATCCAGCTGCACTTCATCGTCGCGATGCTCGACGACCATGGCCGCAAGAAGCACAAGGAGGCGGGCTTCTCATGCCATGTCTGCCTGTTGCGACCGAAGAGCCGTGGCAGCGTCTGGCTGAAAAACGCCGATCCGCTGGCAGCGCCGATGATTGATCCGAATTTCTTGGGTGAGGCGGAGGATCTCGAGACGATGGTCGCGGGCTTCAAGACCACGCGACGGCTGATGGAGACGCCCGCGATGCGCGCGTTGCAGAAGAAGGACATGTTCACGTCCGATGTGAGAACGGACGATGACATCCGCGCCATCCTGCGCGCGCGCGTCGACACCGTCTATCACCCCGTCGGCACCTGCAAGATGGGCACCGACGCGATGGCCGTGGTCGATCCGGCGTTGAAGGTGCACGGCGTCGAGGGTCTGCGCGTCGTCGACGCCTCGATCATGCCGACACTGATCGGCGGCAACACCAATGCGCCGACCATCATGATCGGAGAGAAGGCGGCGGATATGATCAGGGCGGAGATGCGGTAGTGTGAAGTTGCTGCGTCATTCTCCGCCGTCGTCCCGGCGAAGGCCGGGACCCATAACCCCATGGAGAAGTTGTAGCACGAGACTGATAACCACGAATCTTCGCTAAACTCGATCCTGTGGTTATGGGTCCCGGCCTTCGCCGGGACGGCAGCACGATTCAATTCAACAAGAACCCACCGTCCACGGTCACCACGCTCCCCGTCATGTACCGCGAGGCCTTCGAGGCCAGCAGCAAAATCGCGCCGTCGAGATCGGACTCGGCGCCGATGCGGCGCTGCGGGATGCGCTTGGTCAGGCGCTCGCCCGGCGGCGTCGACCAGAACGCATGGTTCATCTCGGTGTCGATGTAGCCGGGTGCCAGCGCGTTGATGCGGATGTTCTGCCCCGCGAGCTCCAGCGCCATCGCCCTGGTCGCCTGGATGATGCCGGCCTTGGAGATCGCGTAAGGCGACACCGCCTTCAGCACGCCGGTGCCGAGCACGGACGCGATGTTGACGATATTGCCTTCCTGCTTGCGCGCGATCATGCGGCGCGCGATCTCGGTCGCAAGGAAATAGGCGCCCTTGAGATTGGCGCCGATCACCGCGTCCCAATCGGCCTCGGTCTGCTCGGTCGCGAGCTTTTCGATCGCGATGCCGGCATTGTTGATCAGCACCGTGACCGGGCCGAGCGCGGCTTCCGCGGCATCGACCGCCCTGGCGATCGATGCGGTGTCGGTGACGTCGAGCGCGACGGCGGCGGCACGGCCGCCCTTGCCGCGGATTTCGTCTTCCAGGCTCTTCAGCTTGTCGGTCTGCCGCGCCGCGAGCGCGACGGCCGCGCCATGCGCCGCCAACACCCTGGCAAATTGCCGCCCCAGGCCCTGGCTCGCACCTGTGACGAGGATGGTTTCCTGACTGACGTCGAACAGGTCTGACATGACAATTTCCTTGACGCTTTCCCTGGGCGCGATCCCTGAGCTTGCAGCCATCAATACAGACGATTTTAACGATCTGAAACCGGAATGATCGGTTCTGCGTTCACTCGTTCCATGGCAGGCTCCCGCATATGAACAGTTTCGATCTCACCGTCTATGCGGCGCTCGCAATCGCGATCGGCTTCGGTTTCAGGACCGGCCTGCTCGGCAGCGCCATGACGATCCTCGCCTATCTCCTCGCCGCCCCCATCGCCGTCGCGCTGATGCCGCTGATCGTCCCGCAGGTCGCGGGCAATCCGAATTCGCCGATGCTGCAGAACTGGATCTGGTTCTTCGGCATCTTCGTGGTGGTCGGCATGCTGTTTGGATATATCGGCCGGCTGGCGCTGAGCGAGACGATCCGCGAGGCCGGCATCGGCGACCGGCTCGGCGGCGCCGCACTCGGCGCCATCAGGGTCGGCCTCGTCGCCACCACGCTGGTGCTGGTGTTCGACCAGATCGTGCCGGCCAACCACCAGCCGCCGTTTCTCGCCGGTTCGCATCTGCGGCCGCTGTTCTCGACGGTCGGCCAGATGGGCTTCAAGTCGCTGCCGCCCGAGGCGGCCGCCGCGATCGACCGCCTCAAGCAGGAGCGGCACATCTAGCTCATTGTATGGGCATGATCTTTTCGGAAAACCGCTGCACACTTTTCGCTAACGCGCCCCTCGGGTCCGGATCATGCCCGCACATTTGCATCGCCGCGCGAGCGCGCATGCATTTTGATGCGAGCCCGTCCCTTATCAGCGGCGCCAAGGTTGGCTAGAGTAGCGGCTCTAAAAACCTGCCTGACATTACGGGAGTGAAACAGTGGATCTTGGGATCAAAGGTCGCCGCGCCATCGTCTGCGCATCCAGCAAGGGCCTCGGCCGCGCCTGCGCCATCTCGCTGGCCGAGGCCGGCGTTCACGTCACGCTGACGGCGCGCGGCGCCGAGGCCCTGAAGAAGACGGCCGACGACATCCGCAAGGCCTATCCTGATGTGACGGTCACCGAGATCGTCGGCGACATCACGACGCCGGCGGGCCGCGAGGCCGTGCTGAAGGCCTGCCCCGAGCCCGATATCCTGATCAACAATGCCGGCGGACCGCCGCCCGGCGATTTCCGCAACTGGACCCGCGACGACTGGATCAAGGCGATCGACGCCAACATGCTGACCCCGATCGAGCTGATCAAATCGACCGTGGACGGCATGATGGCGCGCAAGTTCGGCCGCATCGTCAACATCACCTCGGCCGCGGTGAAGGCGCCGATCGACATTCTCGGTCTCTCCAACGGCGCGCGCGCCGGCCTCACCGGCTTCATCGCCGGCCTGTCGCGCAAGACCGTGATCAACAACGTCACCATCAACGGCCTGTTGCCGGGCCCGTTCGAGACCGACCGCCTGCGCAGCACCGCGAAGGGGGAATCCGAGAAGCGCGGCATCACGCCGGACCAGGTTCTGGCCGAGCGCGCCAAGCTCAATCCCGCGGGCCGCTTCGGCGACCCCGACGAGTTCGGCTATGCCTGCGCCTTCCTGTGCGGCAGCAGAGCCGGCTTCATCACCGGACAGAACCTTTTGCTCGACGGCGGTGCCTTCCCCGGCACGCTGTAAGGCTGCTTCGCTCTCTCTCCCCGTTCCTGCGGGGAGAGATCACCCTGACGAGATCATCGCTGCTTCGTGATCTCGTCCTCCTCCCGCTCGCTGGGACCGGAGGAATCGGCGGTGATCCGCTCGTCGGTCCAGTCGATGCCGAATTCGTCGAGCCCGTCGGCGAGCAGATCACCCAGCATCGGTTCACCGAGCAGATAATGCGCCGTTTCGCGCCGGGGACTGCGATACTCGGCGCGCGCCTCCACGGCGCGTGCGCGCAAATCGTTCCAGTCGTCGATCGTGCCGTCGCCGCGGCCGAGCCAGGTCAGCGTGACGAGATCGATCTGCTCGTCCTCGTTCATGGCGACGATGAAACTTCCGAGTTCGTTGACGACCGGATCGGAGCCGTCATCCTCGAGGACGTCGACTGCATCGTCATCAGTCGCATTCGAGCCGGAATCCGGATCGGAATCCGCCTGCTTGACGTCGAATTCACGCGCCTTCTCGATGATGAAGGCGATCTTCTCCGCGGAAATTGCAAGCTCTGGCATGTCTGGCTCTGGCATGGCTGGCCCTTTGGCTTTCCCTGGGGTTCCCGCGATAACGCCGCACCGCGTCAGATGATCCATTGCGCCAGATGGCGGAAAGTGGGCATGTTCCGCCCAAAGCAAGAACGTCGGGGATCCGGATGCAGTGGACAGTCGGCAAGGTCAGGATCACGAAAATCGTCGAAATGGAGACGGTCGGTTCAACCCGCTTCATCCTGCCGGCAGCGACCAACGATGAAATCCGGAAGCTGCCCTGGCTGATCCCACATTTCGCCACCGAAGAAGGCCGGCTGAAGATGTCGATCCATTCGCTGGTGGTGGAGACCCCCTCGCGCCGCATCGTGGTCGATACTGGACTTGGCAACGACAAGCAGGGCCGCAACGTCCCGACCTGGAACAATCGCACCACACCGTTCCTGGAGACGATGATTGCGGCGGGCTTTCCGCCCGAGAGCATCGACACCGTGCTGTGCACGCATCTTCACGTCGATCATGTCGGCTGGAACACGAAGCTGGTCGGCGGCAAATGGGTGCCAACCTTCCCCAACGCGCGTTATGTCTTCGGCAAGACCGAGTATGAGCATTGGCGCGACCATTCCACCGAGTCGGACAAGCAGGCCGTATTTGGCGATTCCGTGAAGCCGATCGTCGATGCCGACCGGGCCGAGTTGATCCCGGGCGACCACCGGCTAAGCGACGAGATCAGCATGATCCCGACCCCCGGCCACAGCCCCGGGCATATGAGCATTTTGATCCAGTCGGACGGCGAGCAGGGACTGCTGACGGGCGATGTCGCCCATCATCCCTGCCAGATGGCGCATCCCGGCTGGTCCTCGACCGCGGATTCCGATCAGAGCCAATCTGCCGCGACGCGCCGCCAATTGTTCGGCCGGTTTGCCGACACCCCGACGCTGGTGATCGGCGGGCATTTTTCGGCCGGGCATATCAGGCGGGATGGGGACGCGTTCAGGTTCGAGGCGCTGGACTAGGTCTCGTGCCCCGGCTGAGCAGCGTTGCCGGACGATGCTACGCATCGCCTAGGCTGCACCGCGTCCGGGACACGGAGGCACCTCCCGAATTGAGAGGGCTGCAATGCGCCTCTCTTTGGGCGGTTGAATTTCCCGCCGCCCTGTTCCATGAAGCTGTTCAACCGATCGGTCCATTCCAGGGAGAAACGAGAATGAAGCTTGTTCGTTATGGCGAGAAGGGTGCGGAAAAGCCCGGCCTGATCGACAAATCCGGCCAATTGCGCGACCTGTCGGCGCATGTGAAGGACCTGACCGGCGAGGCCTATTCGCCCGACAGCCTGAAGAAGCTGGCGGCGCTCGATCCCGCCTCGCTGCCCGCCGTCTCCGGCAAGCCGCGGTTCGGCGCCCCCGTCACCGGCATGTCGAAATTCGTGGCGATCGGCCTCAACTACAGCGACCATGCCAAGGAGACCGGCGCGGAGATCCCGAGCGAGCCGATCATTTTCATGAAGGCCAACACCTCGCTGTCCGGCCCGAACGACGCCGTCGAGAAGCCGCGCGGCTCGACCAAGCTTGACTGGGAGGTCGAGATCGCCGCGATCATCGGCACCCGCGCAAAATACGTCTCGGAAGCCGACGCGCTCAACCACGTCGCCGGCTACTGCGTCTGCAACGACGTCTCCGAGCGCGCCTTCCAGATCGAGCGCCTGGGTCAGTGGACCAAGGGCAAGTCGCACGACACGTTCGGACCGCTCGGCCCCTGGCTCGCCACCAAGGACGAGATCAAGGACGTGCAGAACCTGCCGATGTGGCTCGACGTCAACGGCCAGCGCCGCCAGACCGGCTCGACCAAGACCATGATCTTCTCGATGGCCAAGTGCATCTCCTATGTCTCGCAGTTCATGACGCTGCTGCCGGGCGACATCATCACGACCGGCACCCCGCCGGGCGTCGGCCTCGGCATGAAGCCGCCGACCTTCCTCAATGTCGGCGACGTCATCACGCTCGGCATCGAGGGCCTCGGCGAGCAGCGCCAGGAGATCGTCGCGGCGTAAGCCCCTCGGTCCTCATCCTGAGGAGCGCGCAACGCGCGCGTCTCGAAGGGTGCGCCAAGACCACGGTCACCCGACGTTCGCGCCGGGTGACGAGAGAATATCCCTCGTTGTCCATCCTTCGAGACGCGCGCCAAGGGGCGCGCTCCTCAGGATGAGGACCGTCTGTCTGGATAGAGGTTATTTCCCATGAAGCTCACCTTCTCCCCCGCCTCGCCCTTCGCCCGCAAGGTGCGCATCGCCGCGATCGAGCTCGGGCTGATCGACAAGATCGAGCTGACGCCGGCGACCGTCGCGCCCGGCACGGTCAACGAGGACTATTCGCGCATCACGCCGCTGAAGAAGCTGCCGGTGCTGATCACCAATGACGGCGATGTCATCCTGGACTCTTACGTCATCGTCGAATATCTCAACGAGATGGCCGGCGGCAGCCTGATCCCCGATTACGGTCCGCGGCGCTGGAAGGCCAAGACCAATCATTCCCTGATCAACGGCATGCTCGATTCCATGCTGCTGTGCCGCTACGAGAAGATGGTGCGGCCGCAGGGCCTGCAATGGCAGGCGTGGTCGGACGACCATTGGAATCGGGCCTGGACCGGCATGGCGCGGTTCGAGAACATGCCCGAAGTGCTGAACGGCCCGTTCGACATCTCGCAGATCGGCCTCGTTTGCGTGCTCGGTTATGCCGACTTCCGCTTCGCCGATTGCGGCTGGCGCAAGGCCTATCCGAAGCTCGACGCCTTCCACCAGAAGATGCTGGAACGGCCCTCGGTCAAGATCTCGGTGCCGCCCGCGGCTTAAATCTGGGGAGTCCTCATGAGCCTTAAATACTCGGTCGGCGACCTCACCATCCATCGCGTCGTCGAACAGGAAACCTCGTTCGTGCCGGCACTGGAGATGTTGCCGGGGTTGACACCGGAGCTGCTGGCCGAGAACCGGGCGTGGATGAGGGAGGCGAAAGCCCTGGATGACAGCGACACATTGATGCTGTGCTTCCAGTCCTACGTGATCAAGACGCCGCATCACACCATTCTGGTCGACAGCTGCATCGGCAACGACAAGCCACGGCCGCAGCGGCCGAAATGGAACATGAAGACCGACGACACCTACCTGCGCGGCCTCAACGCCGCCGGGTTCACGGTCGACGACATCGACTTCGTGATGTGCACGCATCTGCATGTCGACCATGTCGGCTGGAATACGCGGCTGGAGAACGGCCGCTGGGTGCCGACCTTCCCCAACGCGCGCTACGTCTTTGCCAAGCAGGAATTCGACCATTGGTCGGAGCAGAATGCGAAGACGGAGATTCCGCCCTTCGTGGACAGCGTGCTGCCGGTGGTCGAGGCCAAACGCCACGAGCTCGTCGGCAACGACCACCAGATCGGCGATCACGTCCGCATCCTGCCGACGCCCGGTCACACGCCCGGCCATATCGCTGTGACCATGGGCCGTGGCAAGGACGATGCCGTGTTCTCTGGCGACCTCATGCATTCGCCGTTGCAGACGCTTTATCCGGAACTGTCGATCAAGTTCGACGTCGATCAGGCGAAGGCGGCAACCACGCGCCGCAGTTTTCTGGAGCGCTATTGCGACACCGATACGCTGTGCTGCACCGCGCATTTCCCGTCACCGTCGGTGGGCAAGATCCGGCGCAAGGGCAGCGGGTTTATTTGCGCGGCGGTTTAACGAGATGCCGCAATTGTAGGGTGGGCAAAGCGAAGCGTGCCCACCGTGCCAGACGCGTTGAAGAAGGGTGGGCACGGCGCGCGAAGCGCGCGCCTTTGCCCACCCTACGATTCCACCCGAGTGGAGGAAACGATGACCACGCTCCCCGACATCCCGCTCCCCGCCGGCATCCGCTCACGCTATGTCGACGGAATCAACGGCTTGCGCATGCATGTGCTGGAGGCCGGCTTCGAGACCAAGGGCCGGCCCTGCATCCTGCTGCTGCACGGCTTTCCCGAGCTCGCCTTCTCCTGGCGCAAGGTGATGCCGGCGCTTAGCTCGGCCGGCTATCACGTGATCGCCCCGGACCAGCGCGGCTATGGCCGGACGACGGGATGGAGCGCGGAGTACGACGGCGATCTCACGCCGTTTTCGCTCTTCAACCTGGTGCGGGATGCACTCGGGCTGGTGTCGGCATTCGGTTACAGGCAGGTCGATGTGGTCGGACATGATTACGGCAGCCCGGTCGCGGCCTGGTGCGCTCTGATGCGGCCCGACGTGTTTCGTTCGGTGGCGATGATGAGTGCGCCGTTCGGCGGAGCGCCGCCGCTGCCGTTCAACACGATCGACACGCCGGCAAAGCCACCGGCCGAAGACCCCGTGCATCGCGAGCTCGCCGCCTTGCCGCGTCCGCGCAAGCATTATCAGTGGTACTATGCGACGCGCCCGGCGAATGCAGACTTGCACCGCGCGCCGCAAGGCGTGCACGATTTCCTGCGCGCCTACTATCATCACAAGAGCGCGGATTGGACCGACAACAGGCCGTACCCGCTGAAATCCTGGTCGGCGAACGAGCTGGCGAAGCTGCCGACCTATTATGTGATGGACCTGAACGAGACCATGGCCGAGACGGTCGCGAAGGAGATGCCCTCGCCGGCCGCGATCGCTGCCAATCGATGGCTGCCCGACCGCGAGCTCGCCTATTACAGCGCCGAATATGGCCGCACCGGATTCCAGGGCGGCTTGCAATGGTACCGCTGTGGCACGTCGGGCGCATTCAACAGCCAGCTCCAGTTGTTGGCCGGCCGCAACATCGACGTCCCCTCCTGCTTCATCTCCGGCAAGCAGGATTGGGGCACCTACCAGCGCCCCGGCGTGTTCGAGGCGATGCAGGCGCGGACCTGCACGAAGCTGCTCGGCTGCCACCTCGTCGACGGCGCCGGTCACTGGGTGCAGCAGGAGCAGCCGGCCGAGGTAAGCCGCCTGCTGCTCGATTTCCTGGCGAAGAGCCGCGGCGTGATTTGACCCGGGAACCCCGGCGCCCTATATAGTTTAGAATTATTCTAAACTGATGAGACAGGGCCGCCGTGAAGAATTTTGCCGATCTGACCGAGCGCGAGGTGCTTGCGGTCGCGATCTCCTCCGAGGAGGAGGACAGCCGCATCTACATGAGCTTCGCCGAAGACCTGAAGGAGCGCTATCCGGACTCCGCCAAGATCTTCGAGCAGATGGCCGAGGAAGAGCGCGGCCATCGCCACATGCTGCTGGAAATGTACGAGCAGCGCTTCGGTCCGCATTTGCCCCCGATCCGCCGCGAGGACGTCAAAGGCTTCCTGCGCCGCCGTCCGGTCTGGCTCACCAAAAACCTGCCGCTCGACACCATCCGCAGGGAAGTCGAGACAATGGAATTGCAGGCTGAGCGCTTTTACGTGAAGGCCGCCGAACAGGCGCAGGATGTCGGCGTGCGCCGCCTGCTCGGCGATCTGGCCGAAGCCGAGAAAGGCCACGAAGAGGTGGCGGCGAAGCTGACGGACCAGATCCTGAGTTCAGACGTGCGCGCCGAGGAAGACCGCACCAACCGGCGCATGTTCGTGCTGCAATATGTGCAGCCAGGTCTCGCCGGCCTGATGGATGGCTCCGTCTCGACGCTGGCGCCGCTGTTCGCCGCAGCCTTCGCCACGCATCAGAACTGGCAAACATTTCTGGTCGGCCTCGCCGCCTCGATCGGCGCCGGCATCAGCATGGGTTTTGCGGAAGCGCTGTCCGACGACGGCTCGCTGACCGGTCGTGGTTCGCCCTGGCTGCGCGGTCTCACCTGCGGCTTGATGACGACGCTCGGCGGGCTTGGGCACACCCTGCCCTATCTCGTGCCCGATAGCTGGGCCAACGCATTCTGGATCGCGACGGGAATCGCCGGAATTGTCGTGTTCTTCGAGTTGTGGGCGATCGCCTTTATCCGCTCACGCTACATGGACACGCCGTTCCTCCAGGCCGTGTTCCAGATCGTGCTCGGCGGCGCGATAGTACTCGCCGTAGGAATATTGATCGGCGCGGCGTAGGCGGTCCGCATCCAGCATATCAATCGCGATCAAACAGCCGTTGCGGCATTCCGCCAAACTGCGCATCATCCTCCGGGCAATAAGAGCAGGAGCATGCCGTGGCCAGGTCGGAATGGAGCTTCAAGAGCGCGGTCGAGCTGTCGGCCGCGTTGAGCGCGAAGAAGGTTTCCGCGGTCGAGCTCACCCAGGATGCGATCGACCGCATCGAACGTCACGACGGCAAGGTCAATGCGATCTGCGTCCGGGATTTTGATCGCGCGCTTGGCGCCGCGCGCGAGGCGGACGCCGCATTGGCGCGCGGCGAGCGGAAGCCGCTGCTCGGCCTCCCCGTCACGGTGAAGGAATCCTACAACGTCGCCGGCCTGCCCACGACCTGGGGCTGGACGCCGCAGAAGGATTTCAAGCCGGCGGAGGACGCGCTGTCGATCACGCGGGTGAAGGGTGCCGGTGGCGTCATCCTCGGCAAGACCAACGTGCCCGTTGGGCTCGGGGATTGGCAGAGCTACAACGAGATCTACGGCACGACGAACAATCCATTCGATCTCGGCCGCACGCCGGGTGGCTCGTCGGGCGGCTCGTCCGCGGCGCTCGCGGCAGGCTACGGACCACTCTCGCTCGGGTCCGACATCGGCGGCTCGCTGCGCGTGCCCGCCTTCCATTGCGGGGTCTATGCGCACAAGCCGACCTACAATCTCTGCCCAACGCGTGGCCACACGCCGCCGCCATTTCCAGCCATCCCGATGGAGCGCGATATGGCGGTGATCGGTCCGATGGCGCGGAGTGCGACCGATCTGCTCCTGCTCCTGGACGTGATGGCAGGCCCCGATCCGTTGGACCTGGGCATCGGATACAAGCTTGCGCTGCCGGAGGCGCGACACCGCGAGCTGAAGGATTTCCGCGTGCTGGTGATCGACAGCCACCCGTTGCTGCCGGCAAATGCCGACATTCGCTGCGCGATCGAGAAGCTGGCGGACCAATTGTCGCGCGCCGGTGCGAGCATATCGCGCGAAAGCCCGCTGTTTCCCGACTTCACGGATGCCTCTCGCCTCTACATGCGCATGCTGATGGGCTTTCTCGGCGCCTTCCTTCCGCCGGACATTCTCGCCGGTGCGCGTGCCGGCGCGGCGCAGCTCTCGCCAGAGGACAAGAGCCTGTCTGCCGAGCGGCTGCGCGGCATGACCAGCACACACCAGGCCTGGGTGTTCGACGAGGGCGCTCGCGCCGGCCTGCGCGCGCAATGGCGGCACTTGTTCAGGACATTCGATGCGGTGATCTGCCCGATCATGCCCACGCCGGCCTATCCGCATGATCATTCGCCGCAGCAGGAGGCGCGCCGGATCAACATCGACGGCAAGGACTTTGCCTATCCGGACCAGCTTGCCTGGCCCGGCATCGCCACGCTGACGGGCCTGCCGGCAACGGCTGTTCCGCTCGGTCTGTCGAAGGCCGGCCTGCCGGTCGGCGTGCAAATCATCGGGCCCTTCCTCGAGGACCGCACGCCGCTGAAGCTCGCCGAGCTGATCGAACGCGAGTTCGGCGGGTTCGTGCCGCCGCCCTTGTTCAATGACTGAGAGAAACCTCATGAGCAACGACCTCGAACAGCTCGCCGCGCTCAACCGCGACTATGTCGCCTCCGTGCAGAATTGCGACGTCAAGCGCTTCGACGAGATTTTGGCGCCGGAGTTCTACTGCTCCAATCCCGACAAGACGCTGGTCGATCGCGAGGCCTTCCTGAAGCAGACGGCGCGGCCGATTGCGATCCGGAATCTCCGAGAGCACGACGTCGTCATCCGCATCATGGGCGATTTCGCCATCATCCACGCGGCGACGAGCTACACCAGTGCGGACGGCCAGCAGGCCACCGGGCGCTATACCGATTGCTGGGCGAAGAGAGGCGAGACGTGGCTGGCTGTGTCGGCGCACGTGTCGCGGTAGCAGGCGCATCGCACCCGCGCATTCTCCAGGACATCCAAATATTCGGAGGTCGCGAGGTCACCGCTCCAAATTCTTCAGCAGCAATTTCAGCGCCGTCGCCGCAAACATCTGCATATTGGCGAAGCGGTCGTTGCTGCCCGTCTCCAGTGTCATCACCTCAACTGCGGGCCCGGCGACCGCCATGCAGCTGTGGCCCGCCGCATCGCCGTAGCGATTGCCGGTGGGACCGGCGGCGCCGGTCTCGGACAGGCCCCAGTCGCAGTTGAAGCGGCTGCGCATCTGCTCGGCCAGCAGTTGCGCGTAGGGCTCCGACGAGGAACGAAAGCCCTTCATTCCTTCGTCGGAAATATCCATCAGCACGCGCCTGGCATCGCGGGTGTAGACCACGGCGCCGCCGAGGAAATAGGCGGACGCGCCGGGCACCGCGAGCAGGCTGGCCGAGATCAGGCCGCCGGTCGAGGATTCCGCCACGGCAATGGTCTGTCTGCGGACGATCAGTTTTGCTGCGACCTGTTCCGCAATGCCGACGAGCTCTTTCATTCCTTGACCCCTTATACCTTCGCAACCGAGCTCGGCCTTTCTAGCATATGACAGCGCTGTTGGCCGAGTTGCACCCAACGGGCAGGCCTGCTTGAATGGCGGTCAAGAAGCGGAGCGGCCAAGCGCCGCCCGCGAGAAGACGTGACGAGGAAACGTGAAGGAGACGTCATGGCGTCCCTGATCGCCGGCGGGGTGGATTGCGATGTGCATCCGGCCGTGCCGCATCTGACCAGCCTGCTGCCGTACCTGAACGACTATTGGCGCGATCAGGTGACGACGCGCGGCATGGTCGATCTCATCTCGCAATCCTACCCGCAGAACTCGCCGATCACGGCGCGGCCCGACTGGCGCCCCGAAAGCGGCAAGCCGGGCGAAAGCCTGGCGGACATGCAGCGCCATGTGCTCGATCCCTTCGAGCTCAAGCATGCCATCTGCAACCCGCTCTACGGCGTGCAGATGGTGTTTTCGGAAGATTTGCAGGCTGCCTTCTGTCGCGCGCTGAACGAGTGGCTCGCTAAGGAATGGCTCGATCGCGATCCGCGGCTGCGCGGCTCGATCGTGATCCCCACCCAAAGCATCGAGAAGGCCGTCGCCGAGATCGAGCGCTGCGCGAGCGATCGCCGCTTCGTGCAGGTGCTGATGCTGGTGATGGGCGACACGCCGCTCGGCAAGCGCGCGCTATGGCCGATCTACGAGGCGGCAGAACGGCTGGAACTGCCGATCGGCATTCATGCCGGTTCCGCCTATCACAATCCGCCGACCGCCGTGGGCTGGGGTTCCTACCACATCGAGGATTATGCCGGTCAGGCCCAGGCGTTCCAGACCCAGCTCACCAGCCTGATCGTCGAGGGCGTGTTCGCCAAATATCCGCGCCTGAAGATGGTGATGCTGGAATCCGGCGTCTCCTGGATCTCGCCCTTTCTCTGGCGCCTGCACAAGTTCTGGCGCGGGGTGCGGATGGAGACGCCGTGGGTCGACCGCGCGCCGATGGAGATTGTGCGCAGCAACATCCGCTTCTCGTTGCAGCCATTCGATGCGCCGCCGGACGAGGCGACATTAATTCGCCTGTTTGATCATATGCAGTCGGACGAATTGGTCCTATTCTCCACCGACTATCCGCACTGGCAGTTCGACGGCCAGGAGGCGCTGCCCGCAGGTCTCACCCCCGATCTCGTGCGCAAGATCATGATCGATAATCCGCATGCAACCTATCCCCGCCTGACTTAAGCCCGCTGCCAAAGGAGGCAAGGCGATGAATCTTCAGTTCCGCGAAAGCTCCGAAGCCGCTTCCCCTCTGACCGTCAAAACCGCGATCGCGGACTGCGACATCCATCCGGCACGCGCGACCCGCGCCGAGCTCTATCCCTATCTGGCCAAACGCTGGCAGCATCATCTCGAAGTCTACGGCGTCCATGCCTATCAGGGCATGATGGAAGGTCCGCCCTATCCGAAAGCCCAGCCCAACGCCTCCCGCCGCGACGCCTATCCGCCGGAAGGCGGGCCGCAGGGCTCATCGCTGTCCTTCATGCAGAAGCAGCTGCTCGATCCCAACAACGTGCAGCTCGGCGTGCTCAATCCGCTCAACACCGGCCAGGGCATCCGCAACCACGAGCTCTCGGCCGCTTTGTGCTCGGCGATCAACGACTGGCAGATCGACAAATGGACCAGCAAGGACAAGCGGCTGAAGGCGTCCATCGTCGTCGGCAATGAGGATGGGCTGTCGGCCGCCGCCGAAATCCGCGAGCGCGCCGGCGACAAGAATTTCGTGCAGGTGCTGCTGCTCAGCCGCAACGTCGAGCCGCTCGGCCAGCGCCGCTACTGGCCGATCTATCAGGCCGCGGAAGAGGCCGGCCTTCCCGTCGGCGTCCACGCCTTCGGCTTCGGCGGCAACCCGATCACGCCGTCGGGCTGGCCGTCCTATTACATCGAGGAGATGGTCGGCCACTCGCAGTGCCAGCAATCGGCGCTCGCGAGCCTCGTGCTGGAGGGCGTGTTCGAGCGCTTCCCGAAATTGAAGATGGTGATGATCGAGGCCGGCTTCGGCTGGGCGCCGTCACTGGCGTGGCGGCTCGACAAGGTCTGGCAGCGGCTGCGGAGCGAGGTGCCGCATGTCAAACGGCCGCCGTCGGAATATATCCGCGAGCAGGTGTGGTGGACGACGCAGCCGATGGAGGATCCGGAGCGACGCGAGGATCTGATCGACGTCATCAAGTGGATCGGCTGGGATCGGCTGCTGTTCGCGACCGACTACCCGCATTGGGATTACGACGAGCCCTCGCGCGTGCTGCCCGCGGGCGTCAGCGAGACCGATCGCGAGGCGTTTTATCTCGGCAATGCGCGTGCACTGTACGGGATCAGTTGATGGCGCGGCATGTGATTGCCGCGGTCGACGAGCTTCCGCCCGGCACGCGAAAATTTCTGGAGATCGACGGACGGCCGATCGCAATCTTCAACATCAAGGGTGAATATTTCGGCCTGATGAACCGCTGCCCGCATCAGGGCGCGGCGCTGTGCGAGGGACCGCTGATCGGGCTCGCGCAATCGAATGATCCGGGTGAGATCGAATATACCAAACTCGGCGAGATCATCCGCTGCCCCTGGCATGGCTGGGAGTTCGACATCCGCACCGGCCAGTCCTACTGCGACCCCCGCCGCTTCCGCGTGAAGGCCTACCCGGCCCATGTCGAGCCGGGTACGGCTGTCGTGAAGGGGCCGTATGTCGCCGAGACTGTCACGGTGAAGGTCGAGAGCGACTACGTCGTGGTGGAGCTTTAAGCTGCACTGGCAGTGCGCTCCCTCGCCCCGTTCTTACGGGGAGAGGGGAAGGAAGAGCGCGCTCCGGAATGACACCGTCCTAATGTCCCGCCACCGGCTCCACCACCGCATCATACGTCGGCACCGCCTTGCCGCCGCCGCGATACACGACCGAGGCCGCGATGATGCCGAGCAGCGCCGCCAGCATCAGCCAGTAGCCGGGCGAGGCCTTGTCGCCGGTGTGCTCGATCAGCAGGGTCGAGGCGAACGGCGTGAAGGTGCCGAACAGGGCGGCCGCGAGCGCGAAGGCGAGCGAGAAGCAGGTGGTGCGGACATGCGCCGGCACGATCTCGACCAATGCGCCGAGCATGGTGCCGCTGTAGACGCCGAAATAGAACGAGAACATCATCTCGACGGCGAGCAGCTTGCCGAAGGTCGGCGCCGCCACCAGCCAGTGCAGCGCCGGATAGGCCGTGACCAGCGACAGGCAGGCGATGGCGATCAGCACCGGCTTGCGGCCGATGCGGTCGGACAATGCACCGCCGACCGGATTCCAGAAGAAGTTGGTCACGGCGACCAGCAGCGTCACCAGCAGCGCATCCTGGCTCGACAGCTTCAGCACGGTCTTGCCGAACGTCGGCGTGTACACCGTGACGAAGTAGAACGTCGTCGTGGTCAGGACCGCGATCATCATGCCGAGGAGGACGATGCGCCAGTTGGCGAGCGCGGAGGCGAAGACCTCGCTTGCCGTCGGATGCTTCTTCATGGCGAGGAAGGCCGGCGTCTCCTCGAGCGTCCGCCGCAGGAAGAAGATCAGGGGAATGATCAGGCAGCCGACGAAGAACGGAATGCGCCAGCCCCATGCGGCCACCGTGTCGGCCGGCATCACCTCGGAGAGGAGGTAGCCGAGGATCGAGGCCACGAAGATCGCGACCTGCTGGCTCGAGGACTGGAACGAGGTGTAGAAGCCGCGATTGCCGGGCGTCGAAATCTCCGACAAATAGACCGACACGCCGCCGAGCTCGACGCCGGCGGAGAAGCCCTGCAGCAGGCGGCCGATCAGCACGATGACCGGCGCGGCGATGCCGATAGTGGCATAGCTCGGGCAAAACGCGATGACGACGGTGCCGACGGCCATGATGCCGAGCGTGACGATCAGGCCCTTGCGGCGGCCAATCCGGTCGATATAGGCGCCGAGCACGATCGCGCCGACCGGACGCATCAACGCGCCGAGCCAGAACACGCCGAAGGTGTTGAGCAACGACGCGGTCTCGTTGCTGGACGGGAAGAACGCCTTGCCGATGGCGGCGGCATAGAAGCCGAACAGGAAGAAGTCGAACTGCTCGAGGAAATTGCCGCTCGTTGCGCGCAGGATCGCGCCGATGCGCGACTTGATCTCGGGCGGATTGGTTGATGCTGCTGGTCCAGCCATGGCGTTACTCCCCTGAAGACGCGGCCACGCCGGAACTCATTTCCACGGCAAGGCGACCGATTGCTGCTGCGACAATCTGTCTTACCCCTCTCGCGCGGGGCGCGGCGAGTCAATCGATTTTACCGCGGAAGCTGATGATTTTTCAGGCTTTATTCTGCGTTGCAGCGATCATCCAGTCGCGGAACGCGGTGAGCTTCGGCGCCTCCCGGCGGCCCTCCGGCGCAACCAGGTAGAAGCCGGCATCGGCCGGCAGGGCGATCTTGAAGGGAACGACGAGCCGGCCCTTGGCGATGTCGTCCTGGACGTAGGAGGTCCGCCCCATCGCCACGCCGATGCCGTCGATCGCGGCCTGGATGGTCATGAAGATCATGTCGAAGGTGATGCCGGGCTGCCTGGCGATGTCGGCCGGCTGACCCGCCGCCGTCAACCACAGCCGCCAATCGTCGCTGTTGGCATTGGAGGTGTGCAGCAGCATGTGGCTCTTGAGGTCCTCGGGACAGCGCAACGGCTTGTCGCCACGCAGCAGAGACGGGCTACAGACCGGAAACAGCTCGTCCGCCATCAGCCAGTCGGCGCGCAAGCCCGGCCACTGGCCGCGCCCATAGCGGATCGCGGCATCGACATTGTCGCGCTGGAAGTCGACGAGGCTTGTCGAGGTGGTGATGCGGACGTCGATGCCGGGATGGTGCTCCTGGAAATCGGTCAGCCGCGGCAGCAGCCATTTTGCTGCAAGCGAGGCCAGCGTCGAGACCGTCAGCACCTTGTCGTCGTCCTTGCGCAGCAGCCGGTCGGTGGCGAGGCGGAGGTCGTTGAAGGCGGCGCGGACGCCCGGCAAATAGTCGCGCGCCTCCGGCGTCAGCGCCAGCGCGCGGTTCTGCCGGACGAACAAGCGGATCCCGAGCTCCTCCTCGAGCCTGCGGATCTGATGGCTGATCGCGGTCTGGGTCACGTTCAGCTCCGCCGCCGCCAGCGTGAAGCTGAGATGACGCGCGGCGGCCTCAAAGGCCCGCAATCCGTTCAGGGAGGGCAATCTGGCAGTCATCTGGCAGCAGGATACATGACGTTATTTCATACGAAAGGGTACAAATTGTCGTTTGTCGCAGCGCACCAAGAAGCAGATATTAGCGTCCAACATAGCTCCAGGAGCTTAATATGTCTACTTTGACCCAGAATTCGATGACAAATCATCATGCGCCCGGCCTGATCCATCAGATCGCCGAGACCCTTCACGTCTGGCACGAGCGCTACCGGACCCGGCGGGAGTTCGCCAACTGGTCCGCGCGTGACCTTCAGGACGTCGGGCTGTCCTGGAGCGACGTGGCCTATGAGGCCGATAAACCCTTCTGGCGGGCCTGATTGGCCGCCAGGCCGGCGCCGCCTGATCACAGGGGCGCCGGCGGTCCCTTCCTCTTTAGGTCCCCTTGGGGGCGTGTGTCATGAGCACTCTTCGCCTGAAAGATTTGAAGCAATATTCGGACACGCTGCGTATTCGGCACGGCGAGCCGCTTGATGTTCGCTTCGTCGAACCGCGCGACACCGAGGAGCTCCAGCACTATTTTCGCTCGCTCTCGACGCGGTCCCGCTACAACCGCTTCTTCGGCGCGATCAGCGAACTGCCGCAGGGCCTGCTCCACGACTTCCTTCAGGTCGGCGAGCGTGAGCGTTTTACCGTGGTCGCGACCATGATGGTCGACGGCTTCGAGACCTTCGTCGCCGAAGCGCGCTACGCGCTGCATGCCGAAACCGCGACGCTTGAATTCGGCCTGTCGGTTGCCGACCGCTGGCAGGGCCACGGCATCGCCACCGTGCTCATGAAGAATCTCGAATGCCGCGCGGCCGCGCTTGGCGCCGACCACATGTTCGGCGACACGCTTCGCTCCAACGCGGCCATGATTTCGCTCGCGCGCAAATCCGGCTTCGCCTTCGTCAACCATCCTGACGACTGGAAGCTGGTGCGCTTCGACAAGGAGATCTCCGTCGCGCCGAAAGACATTCCCTGCGCGAGCTGGCGTCTCGTCGCCCTTTCCCGTCAGGCCGATAGCCCCTCAGCCTCGGCCTGACACCACTCGAGCCCGGCCTGGCTAAACCAGAGCCGGGCATTTTTTTGCCTTATGCAACCGTTGTCGTGTAGCCCGGATGGAGCGAAGCGCAATCCGGGAGTCTTTCCGCACGCGCGGACTTTCCCGGATTACGCTTCGCTCCATCCGGGCTACTGATTCCCGCCTACTTCCCAGTGAACACCGCCTTGCGCTTCTCGATGAAGGCCTGCACCGCTTCCTTGTGATCGGCGGTCGTGGTCAGGCGGACCAGACGTTCGGCCTCGTGGTCGCGCGCGGTCTCGAAATCGAACAGCAGGGCCTCGTCGAGATTGTCCTTCATGTAGCGCAGCGCGAGGCGCGGACCTTCGGCGAGGGATTTCGCGAGTGCGAAGGCCTCTGCCTGCAATTTGTCGTCGGGCACCACGCGGTTGACGAGGCCGATGGCCTCGCACCTGACGGCGTCGACCCGGTCGCCGGTGAACAGCAGCTCGCGCGCCCGCGCGGTGCCGACGAGCCGCGTCAACAGCCACGCGATGCCGTAGTCGCCGCTGAGCGCAATGCGCGCATAGCCGGTGGCCAGGAAGGCCGATTGCGCGGCAATGCGGATGTCGCAGGCCATGGCGATGGCGAGACCCGCGCCGACCGCCGGCCCCGGCAGTGCCGCGATGGTCGGCTTGCGCACCGACACCAGCGCGCCGGTGAGCAGTCGCTGCCGCTCCTGGAGATCGGCGATGCGATCTTCCAGCGACATCTCCAGCTTCTTCGGGTCGCGATGCGCGCCCATGCCCTTGACGTTGCCGCCGGCGCAGAACGCTTCGCCCGCGCCGGTGATCAGCAGCGCGCCGACATCGGGTCTCTCGCCGCAGGAGCGGATCATCGTGCGCAGCGCCGGGGTCAGCGCGTCCGACAGCGAGTTGCGCGCCTCGGGCCGGTTCAGCGTGATCAATGCGACACGATCACGGATCACGCAGAGCAGTTCATTGGTGCCGGTGTCGATGGTGGTTTCCGTGGTCATGATTCCCGCCCTTGTAGGGTGGGCAAAGCGAAGCGTGCCCACCATTTTTTGTTTCGTCATTGATGGTGGGCACGGCACTGCGCGCCTTTGCCCACCCTACGGCAGCCGTTGCTTTGAAATTATCGCCTCAAAACTTCTCCACCCAGGGCCGCAGCTCAAGCTCCCAGCTCCAGGCGCTGCGCCGCTGCTGCAACACGTTCCAGTAGCTCTCCGCGATGGCATCGGGATCGAGCATCGAATCCGGCTTCTCCGGAGCTTCCGTGCGCGCTGCGCTCTTGATGCCGCCGTCGATCACGAAATGCGCGACATGGATGCCTTGCGGCGACAATTCGCGCGCCATGCTCTGGGCGAGCCCGCGCAGTGCGAACTTGCCCATCGCGAACGGGGCCGACTGCGCATAACCCTTGACGCTTGCCGAAGCGCCGGTGAACAGGATCGCACCATGCTTGTTCGGCAGCATGCGCTTGGCCGCCTGCTGCGCCACCAGGAAGCCGCCATAGGCGCTGACCGCGATCGCCTGCGCCACGTCGGCCGGAACGAGATCGACGAACGGCCCGCGCGTTCGGCCGCTGGCGTTGTAGACGACAACGTCAGGCGTGCCGATCTCGCGTTCGACGAGGCCAAACAGGCGCTCGACCTCCTCGGGCTCGGTGGCGTTGCAGGCATAGGCCTTGGCGCCGGTCTCGCTGCAGAGCGCGCCAAGCTTCTCGATTTTTCGCGCGGCCAGTGCGACGCGGATGCCCTGGGCGGACAATAGCCGCGCCAGCGAGGCGCTCAGGCCTTCGCCGGCGCCGACGATGAGCGCGATCTTGTATTTGGGGTGTTCCATGGCGTGATCTCTCGAAGACGGGAAGCCGCTGATCTATGCACGGTCCGCGCGGACGACCACCCGGGACGATCACAATTCCGCAGGGCGAATTGCTCCCTCGCGGCGATCATGCCTCCCTGACAATTTGCGGCTTTATCCGCTTTCGTGACTGGAGCATGATCGACATCATCCCAAGCGGCAAGCGCCAAATCAGCGCAAAATGCCCGCAAGGCGGAAACGAAGAGGACGATCATGCGACAGCCGGCCCCCGCGCAGCCAAAACAGGTCGCGGCCGAGCAATCCGGACTGCTGGCGCCCGATACCACCGGCATGAACTTCTACCGCGCCGATCAGGCGCTCACCGATCTCCTGCGCATCCATCTGCCGGAGACGCTATTCCGCCACATCGAGCCGCATCTCGATCGCCTGGGTGAACTGGCCGGTGGCACGCTCGACGACTGCGCGCGGCTCGCCGACCGGCACACGCCGGTGCTGCACCAGCGCGACAAGTTCGGCCGCGACGTGCAGTGGATCGAATACCATCCGGCCTATCGCGAGCTGGAGAAGGCGGCCTTCGGCGAGTTCGGCATCCACGCGCTCTCGATCCGCAAGGGCATCATGGGCTGGCCGGACAAATATCCAGTCGTGGCGAAACACGCTTTCACCTTCCTGTTCAACCAGACCGAATTCGGCATGGGCTGCCCGATCAACGTCACCGACGGCTGCGCCAAGCTGCTGGCGAATTTCGGCAGCGAGGCGCTGAAGGCGAAATATCTGGACGGTTTGACCCAGACCGACATGAGCAAGCTGACGCAAGGCGGCCAGTTCATGACCGAAAAGGAAGGCGGCTCCGACGTCGGCACGCTGACCACGACGGCCGTGCAGGAGGGCGACCATTGGCGCCTCACTGGCGAAAAATGGTTCTGCTCGAACGCCGACGCGAAAGTCGTGATGCTGCTGGCGCGCCCCGAAGGCGCCGGCCCCGGCACGCGCGGAGTCGGCCTGTTCCTGATGCCGCGCTTCCTCGACGATGGTTCGCAGAATCATTACCGGATCGTGCGCCTGAAGGACAAGCTCGGCACGCGCTCGATGGCCTCGGGTGAGATCAAGCTCGAAGGCGCGATCGCCTACGCGGTCGGCAAGCTCGACCGCGGCTTCGTGCAGATGGCCGAGATGGTGAACTCGTCGCGGCTTTCAAATGGCGTCAAATCCACCGCGCTGATGCGCCGCGCCTATCATGACGCGATGACGGTGGCGAAGAACCGCGTCGTGTTCGGCAACCGCATCATCGACCTGCCGCTCGGACGGCGCCAGATGCTGAAGATCATGCTGCCGGTCGAGCAGGCACTGTCGATGAGCTTTCTCACCGCCGACGCGCTCGACCGTGCCGAGGCCGGCAGCCAGGATGCCGCCGCACTGCTGCGTATCTTGACCCCGACCTTGAAATTCCGCGCCACGCGTGATGCGCGAAAGGTCTGTGGCGATGCGCTCGAGATGCGCGGCGGCATCGGCTATATCGAGGAATTCGCGACCGCCCGCCTGCTGCGCGACGCGCATCTCGGTTCGATTTGGGAAGGCACCGGCAACATCGTCGCGATCGATGCGCTCAAGCGCGCCGTCGGCCGCCACGGCGCCGAATCCGCGCTCGCGGCCGATCTGCACGCCCGCCTCGATGACAGCCTCTCGGTGCCGCAGGCCTGGCGCGACCGGCTGCGCACTCTCACCGATCGCGCGGTCGGCTTCGCACGCGAGGTCGCGGGAAAGGCCGACAACGAGGCCGATGCGCGCCGCGCCACCAGCCTGCTCTATCATGTCGCCAGTGCCGTCGCGCTCGCCTGGGAGGCACATCGTATTCACGACATGCGTGGTGATGCGCGAAGGCTGTTGTTGTCGCGGCTGGTGATCGATCACCGGGTGTCGCCGAGCGATCCGTTCCGGCTGGCGGAAAATGCCGTGCAGCAGAAGATCGCCGCGCTGCTGCTCGGCGATCGCGCAGCGGATATCAGCGAGGTTGGCGAACTGGTCTTGGCGGCGTAGGCTGCATCCGCGTTCAAAGCAAAAAAAGCGATAGGGAGTGCTCGATGAAGGCCGCCGTCCTCCATGAAGTCAACAAGCCCCTGGTCATCGAGGATGTCAGCCTGCCGAAGCCCGGCCCGCGCGAGGTTCTGATCCGGACGTCGGTCGCAGGTCTCTGCCACTCCGACCTGCACTTCATGGAAGGCCTTTATCCGCATCCGCTGCCAGCGGTGCTTGGGCACGAATCGGCCGGAATCGTCGAACAGGTCGGCTCCGACGTCACCTATGTGAAACCGGGCGACCATGTCGTCACTTGCCTGTCCGTGTTCTGCGGCACCTGCGACAATTGCACCACGGGCCGCACGGTGCTCTGCACCGACACCACGGTAAAACTGCTGCCGGGAGTTTCCAATCGGATGCAATGGGCCCGCTCCGAGAAGCTGCATCAGTTCCTCAACCTCTCGTCCTTCGCCGAGCAGATGCTGGTGCACGAGAACGCGATCGTCAAAATCCGCAAGGAGATGCCGCTCGATCTTGCGGCGCTGATCGGCTGTGGCGTCATCACGGGCTACGGCGCGGTCGTGAACACGGCGAAGGTGACGGCCGGCGAGACAGTGGCCGTGATCGGGTGCGGCGGTGTCGGCATGGCTGCGATCAACGGCGCGCAGATCGCAGGCGCCGGCCGCATCATTGCCATCGACACCAATCCGGCCAAGCTCCAGCTCGCGACCAAGCTGGGCGCCACCGACATCATCAACCCGGCAGACGGCGACGTCGTGAAGCAGGTGCGCGATCTCACCAATGGCGGCGTGCATCATTCCTTCGAGGTGCTCGGCCGCAAGGAGACCGCCGAGCAGGCCTTCGGCATGCTCGCTTCGGGCGGCACGGCCACCATCGTCGGCATGATTCCGTTCGGCCAGAAGATCGAGCTGCATGGCTTCGACTTCCTGCGCGAGCGCAGGATCCAGGGCTCCTCGATGGGCTCGAACCATTTTCGGGTCGACATGCCACGGCTGGTGGATTTCTACCTGCGCGGCCGGCTGCACCTGGAGGACTGGATCTCGGCCAAGCTGAAGCTCTCCGAGATCAACGAAGGTTTTGCCAACATGAAAGCCGGCAAGACGCTGCGCAGCGTGATCATGTTCGACAGCTGATTGCTGGATGAGGCGGGACTCCGGAATTCACCCCGAAAAATCGGAGCCGGAGACAGGCCGATTGCCCTAGCGTTGGAGTTGAGGCAACCGGTCCGGGCTGTCGGCCAAGTCGCGATGCGACTCTTTCAGGAGCAGCAGCGTCGCAGCTGTGACGAGACCCGTGGTGAGCAGGTACACGGGGGATATGTTCCAACCGGGTCCTTCGAAGACCAGATAGGAGAACAATCCCGCGGTCGACACGCCAAATCCGAGCCAGGCAAGCCTCGGAAAGCGAAATCCACGTTCGCCGCGCCAAAGATCAAGCACGAGGTAGTACACGAGAAGGCTGTTGCAGAGTGCCGCCGGCAGCACGCCCAGGACGATTCCGCTTTCGAACGCGAGATAGGATAACACGCCGTCGACCTGAGCAATCACGGCGAAGGGCAAATAGCGCGGGTTGAGGCAGGCCAGAGCGATCGACGCAAGCTCGAACGCGTAGAAGTACCGCTCGTGCATCTTCGGGAGCAGATACGGCATGAGCATCAGCGATACACATGCGGCGAGCAGAATAAACTCCGGCCCTGCCCGTTGAGAGCGCGCGATGAAGAGCGACAAGGCGAGCCCGCTCGCCGCCGCGAGCACCATGCCGACGGCAACCCCGATCGCGTACGGCATTCCCCCGGCCAACACCCAGATGTTCGCTGCGTTCATGGTGAGGCGATCGAAGGTGTGAGCTTGATCCAAATAGACCGCGAACACGGAGACCAGGGATCTGCCGGCGACGAGAACCGGAATGGTGAGGATCACATAGATCCCGGGAACAGTGGCCAGCCATGCCAGGTGGATCCTGCGGCGTAGAATCATGCCGAGCACGAAGGGTCCCAGGAACACGCCCTGAGCCTTCACCGAAAAGGCCATCGCAAATGACGCAACGCCGTTTCGGTCCCGCATGAACAGCGCTACGGAAACCAGCGTGAAGAAGGTCCAGATCGAATCACTCTCCGCCCACACTGCGCCGTTGAAGATCACCGTCGGTGCAAGCCAAATAGCGCAGAAGGCCAGGGAGGCGCGCAATGGCAGCTTTGTAGCTCGCCAGACGATCTGGGCCACAACGATCGCGCAGCCCAACTCGAATACTGCCGAGATCGCTTTCACGAGGGAAAGTGGCTGGCCTAGCCAATCAAATCGGGCGGCAATCAGCAGGAGGTAGCTGTAGAACGGCGTATAGTTGGTAAAGGCTTCGGCCAGCCCAGCGACTCCGTGATCGCGAGCAAAGACATACCAGGGGATCAGGTGCTGAATCGCGTCGTCGGTCGCGTGCTTCCGGGCGAAGTAGCGGAGCGCCAGGCCCACAAGCCCGCATCCGATCGCTACGGCAATTGCAAGCCGCCAACTCTTTGGCAGCGTCTTGTCTGGGTTGCCGTCATGACCGGGCCCGCGGATCTCGTCGATTCCAACCATCTCTTTTGTCACGCAATCACTCGTGCGGGATTTTTGCGTGCCCATCGGCGACCACTGGTGGGCGCCATGAAATCAGGAAACCGTTGGATTCCGGAGCCCCGGGCGTAGTTGGTCTTCTTTTGCGCTCCGTCAAATACAGAGGCACTCCAAGCTTCGCGCGCGCCCATAGTGACTTCTTTAAGGTCGAAACAAGCCTCTGAGGCTCCATGTTCGTGACCTAACCTCTACGGGTAACCAATTCATGGTTGTCTAATGTCCGGCTTTGCATGTCTTAAGATTGCTGCGAAACGATTGTTTGGTTAGCGAATGCTTTAGAGGAACCGACGATCGTCGACATGACTGCCGACAGGACCCTACACAGCGCGATCATGCTTGACAGCTGGGAGCGACACTACCGCTGCAAATGTCGCGTAAAGATCCGCACCACATGACCCCTGACCCGCGGCGCCTCGTCGTAGAGGTCTGACGCGAGCCGCTCGATGGTCTCGCGCAGCGACAAGAACTGGGCCTGCCGCGCGCTGCTTTCGGTGCCCTGCATGCCCGCAAGCTCGTCCATCGCGGCGTCGCTGATCTGGCACTGCACGACCTCGCCGTCGTTCAGCATGGTGAAGCGAAAGGCAAGCCGTTCGAGATCATGGCCAATGATCCTGTCGCGCATGAGTGGCATCAAGTCGTCCCGGTCGACCCCCGCGCCGAAAATGCCGAAAATCCCGCTGCTTGTCAGCAGCAAAGGCGACCTTCGTCCTACTGGAACGCAACTTCGGCGAAACTGCGGAGCTTCCGCGAATGCAGCCGCTCGGATTCCTGCTGCTTGAGCCGTTCCAGCGCCTTCAAGCCGATCTCGAGATGCTGGCCGACGCGGCGGCGGTAGAATTCGCTGGCCATGCCTGCGAGCTTGATCTCGCCGTGCAGAGGCTTGTCGGAGACGCACAGCAGCGTGCCGTAGGGGACGCGAAAGCGGTAGCCGTTGGCGGCAATCGCGGCCGATTCCATGTCGAGTGCAACCGCGCGCGATTGCGACAAGCGGCGGATGACATCGGGCCCGCTGATCTCCCAATTGCGGTTGTCGACGCTCGCCACCGTACCCGTGCGCATCAGGCGCTTGAGCTCAAAACCTTCGAGCCCGGTGACGTCCTCGACCGCCTCCTCGAGCGCCACCTGCATCTCCGCGAGCGCCGGGATCGGCACCCACAGCGGCAACTCACGATCGAGCACATGGTCCTCGCGCACATAGCCATGGGCGAGCACGTAGTCGCCGAGCCGCTGCGTGTTGCGCAGGCCAGCGCAATGGCCGAGCATCAGCCAGGCATGGGGCCGCAGCACGGCAACATGGTCGGTGACGTTGCGCGCGTTGGACGGGCCGGTGCCGATGTTGATCAGGGTGATGCCGCGATAGCCGGGCGCGACCAGGTGGAAGGCCGGCATCTGCGGCGCGCGCGGGGGCGCAACGCCCGTCGCCGCGCCGCCGCTGCGCGTGATCACGTTGCCGGGCGCGACGAAAGCTTCGAGGCCGGCCTCGCCAGCCTGAAGCCGCTGCTGGCAGAGCTGCGCGAAGGCGTCGACATAAAACTGGTAGTTGGTGAAGATCACGAAGTTCTGGAAATATTCGGGGTCCGTGCCGGTGTAGTGGTAGAGCCGGCGCAGCGAGTAGTCGACGCGCGCCGCCCGAAACAGGGACAGCGGCTCGGGCGCGCCGGGCTGGAGCTCGAAAGTGCCGTCGGCGATGGCATCGTCCATGGTGGCCAGATCAGGCACGTCGAACGCATCGCGCAGCGATCGCGTCACGGCGGAGTTCTCGCTGGTGGTGATGGCGGCTTCGATGTTGATGTCGCGGCGATAGGCGAAGTGAACGGGGATCGGTTCGCTGGACTCGCCGATTTCGACCGGGACGCCGTGGTTCTGGATCAACAGTCCGATCTGCTCGGTGAGATAGGTCCGGAACAGGTCCGGACGCGTGACGCTGGTCTCGTGCACACCGGGCCGGGCGACGAAGCCGTAGGCGAGACGCGAATCCAGCCGCGCATGCGTCGCGGTGGTGACACGGACGAAGGGGTAGAAGGCCCGCACCCGCGTCGTGATTGCCTCGCCGTTGACGTAAGCTTCGAACCGGTCGCGCAGGAACTTCGTGTTGCGCTCGTAGATCTCTTCGAGGCGGGCGACGGCGAGGCCAGCGTCGGAGAAGGGTTCGGTGGCGACGGAGGGTGGGGATTGGATGGATTGCATTGTTCGACGCCGGGTTGCTGGGGCTGAATCGAACTATAGCAAGAATGAAGCCTCGCCGTCATTGCTTCGCTGCGCTCGCAATGACGAATGGGATGAGGCGCTTGCGCGCGTCACTTCTCCCGGAACGCTCGCATGAACTGGTCGTGCAGCGGCTTCATCAGATAGGACAGCATGGTGCGGTCGCCGGTCTGGACGAAAGCTTCCGCCGGCATGCCGGGGATCAGCCTGGAGTCACCGAGCTTGGCGACCTCTTCCGCGGACAGCGAGACGCGGATGGTGTAGTAGCTCTGGCCGGTGCGCTGATCGGTGGTGACGTCGGGCGAGACGCGGCTGACGACGCCGTTGAGCTCCGGCGTGGTGCGCTGGTTGAAGGCGGAGAGGCGCAGCAACGTCTTCTGGCCGATCTGAAGCTTGTCGATATCGACCGGATTGACCTTGGCCTCGACCTGGAGATCGTCGGCCTGCGGCACGATCAGCATGAGGGCGTCGCCGGCGGTGACGACGCCACCAACGGTATGCACGGTCGATTGCAGCACCATGCCGTCCTGCGGCGCGCGGATGTCGACGCGGCGAAGCTGGTCTTCGGCCGCAACCTTGCGCTCGATCATTTCGCCCAGCTTGTCGTTGGTCTCACGCAGATCCTTGGAGACCTCGCTGACCATGTCCTTGTCGACCTGAATGATCTGGAGCTCGGTCTCGGTGATCTTGCCCTTGGCCTGCGCCCGCGAGGCGATGTATTGCGCGCGCTCGCCATTGAGCCGGGCAGAATCGCGTTCGAGCGTGGTGAGGCGGGAGATCTGCACCAGGTGCTTGTCATAGAGATCCCGGACACCGACGAGTTCCTGCTGCACCAGCGAGATTTCCTTGTCCTTGGCTCTCTCCTGCGCGGAGAGACCCTGGATCTCCTCGTTGAGTTGCTGGATGCGCTCGCGAAGCTGCGCCTTCTGGCCAGCGCGGCCGTTGACGCGCACGTCAAACAGCTTGGTTTCGGCATCGAGCAAAGTCTTGATGTCGTTTTCGTTGCCGCGATCGAGAAGCGATTGTGGGAATTCGACCTTGTCGAGACCACGCTGCTCGGCCTGAAGCCGCGCCGTGCGCGCCTGCGCGGCGTCCAGATTCTTGGTGACGATGGCGAGATTGGCCTTGGTGACGGTGTCGTCGAGCCGCACAACGACGTCGCCGGCCTTGACCACGTCACCGTCGTGAGCGCGCAGCTCGCCGACGACGCCGCCGGTCGGATGCTGCACCTTCTTGACGTTGGATTCGACCACGATCTGACCCGGCGCGATCAGCGCGCCCGAGATTTGCACGGTCGACCCCCAGCCGCCGAGGCCTACCAGGAGGACCAGCACGATCCCAAGCCCGAGCATCAGGTGAAACTGGATCGACTGCCGTACCGTCCTCTTCGCGGCAGGCTTCGCGCCGCCGATCGCCATCGTGCTCATGACTTCGGCACTCCGCCTTCGCTGACGATCTTGATCGGGGCCGGCGGCGTCACGCGCGGCTGGAGCACCTGGGCAAGCACCTGTTCCTTCGGCCCGAAAGCCTGCATGCGGCCGTCACGCAGCACCAGGATCTGGTCGACCGCTTCCACGCCGATCGGGCGGTGCGCCACCACGACGACGATGGCACCGCGCTCGCGCGCCGCACGGACGGCGCGGGTGAGTGCCTCGTCGCCTTCGGTATCGAGATTGGAATTGGGCTCGTCGAGCACGATCAGGAACGGATTGCCATAGAGCGCGCGCGCCAGCGCCACGCGCTGCGCCTGGCCCGCGGAGAGCGCCGTGCCCTGCTCGCCGACCTGGGTGTTGTAGCCCTCGCGCATCTTGATGATCATCTCGTGCACACCAGCCTCTTTCGCCGCGGCGATGATGCCGTCGGAGGTGGCCTCGGGATCGAAGCGGCTGATGTTCTGCGCGATGGTGCCGCCGAACAATTCGACGTCCTGCGGCAGATAGCCGATGTGGCGGCCGAGCATGTCCGACGACCACTGGTCGAGCGCCGCGCCGTCGAGCCGCACCTTGCCGCGGACCGGCTGCCAGACGCCGACCAGCGCGCGGATCAGCGACGACTTGCCGGAGCCGCTCGGTCCGATCACGCCGAGGCCGTTGCCGGCTTCGAGCGCAAAGGTGATGTCCTGCACGATGAGGCGCTGGTCGCCCGGCGGCACCATGGCGATGCCTTCGACCGAGAGGCGGCTGGTGGGCGCCTGCAACTGGGTCGGCATCGTCTGCGCCGGCATCTGCTCCAAAAGGCGGGTCAAGCGGTGCCAGCTCTGACGTGCCGCGACGAAGGATTTCCAGTGCGCGATCGCGAGGTCGACCGGCGCAAGCGCACGTGCCGACAGGATCGAGCCGGCGATGATGATGCCGGCGGTCGCCTCCTGGTGGATGACGAGATAGGCGCCCACCGCGAGCACGGCCGATTGCAGCATCATGCGCAGCACTTTTGCGACCGCGCCGAGACCGCCGGCGACGTCGCTCGCACGCTGGTTGCCGTCGAGATATTTTTCGTTGGCCTCGCTCCAGCGAGCGTTCATCCGGCCGGCCATGCCCATCGACACCATCACCTCGGCGTTGCGGCGGCTGGCCTGGGCGAGGTCGTTGCGCTGGGCGGCAAGCCCCATCGCCTCGCGCGCCGGCTGGCGGGACATGAACTCGGTGACCAGCGTCAACCCGACCAGGATGACGGCGCCGACCAGCGCGGTGACGCCGATCATGACGTGGAAGGCGAAGCAGATGGCGAGATAGAGCGGCAGCCACGGCAGGTCGAAGAACGCGCTCGGGCCCATGCTGCCGAGGAAGGAGCGGACATTGTCGAGATCGCGCAGCGGCTGAAGCCCCTCGTTGCGGCTGCCGACCAGCAGCGGCAGGCGCACGATGGTGTCGAACACGCGCTTGTTCAGGGCTTCGTCCAGCGCGGTGCCGACCCGGCCCAAAATCCGGTTGCGGATCATGTCCAGCACGCCCTGCGCCATGTAGAGGAAACTGGCGAGGACGATCAGGCCGACCAGGGTCGGAATGCTGCGGCTCGGCAGCACCCGGTCGTAGACCTCCAGCATGAAGATCGACCCGGTCAGATAGAGCAGGTTGATCATGCAGCTCATCAAGCCGACGCCGACAAACGCCGTGCGACAAGCGCGCAGCGCATCACCGAGCTCTGAACGGCGGGCGCCGGGAACGGCTGCCATCAGTCTGATCTCTTTCGGGTGGGGGCCAAAGCCCCTGATTTCAAAGGCAAATTCAGGAGTAATTGACCCGGATTAACATCGCGTTTGCGCTCATCGCCGAACGCAGTCGAATATCCGGGACCCCTATGGCCCACATCACCCCCGACCGGCCTTGCACGCAAGTCCGGAATCTCACGTTCTTGCGGCTTTTTCTTGCAGACAAGTCACCTCTCCCCGGGCGGGGAGAGGTCAAAAGTTGGATCAACTGAGCTCGGGCGCCATTAGAACCGGCCGCCGCCGCGTACCAGCCGCACCACCAGCAGCAGGATGACCGCGCCGATCGCGGAATAGACGATCTCGGATATCAGCCCGGTGCCGATGTGAATGCCGAGCTTCGGAAACAGGAAGCTTGCGACCAGCGCGCCGGCGATGCCGACCACGATGTCGCCGATGATGCCGAACCCGGTTCCGCGCACCACCTTGCCGGCCAGCCAGCCAGCCACCAGGCCGACGAACAGGATGACAAGCAGGCCTTCATTGGAAATGTACATAAGTGAGGTCCCTCTCCGTGAACGGTTCCATGGAAGCGGAACCGGGATGAATGAGGTCTGAATGCCGTTCCCCGCTTCCCGGGCCGTCCAAATATTATGACAGCGCGGTGACTGGCTCCGCCAGCACGCACCGTGCTGCCCGGCCCGGCCCGACCTCCACATTCGCAGGCAATTGCTCCAGACAGCGCGGCTGGGCTACGGCGCAGCGGGGCGCAAAGGAGCAGCTGTGCGGCCTTTCGCCAAGCGACGGCGGGGTACCCGGGATGGTCTCGAGCCGCTGTCCCCGCTTGGCGCCGTGGATGGTCGAGGCGAGCAGGCCCTTGGCATAGGGATGCACCGGCGTGCGAACGATGTCTCGCAACGTGCCCTGCTCCACGATCTGGCCGGCATACATCACCGCGACGCGGTCGCAGATCTCGATGGCGACGCCGATGTCGTGGGTGACGAAAATGACGGACATGCCGAACTCGCGCTGCAGCTCGCGCAACAGCAGCAGGATCTGGATCTGCACGGTGGCATCAAGCGCGGTGGTCGGCTCGTCCGCCAGCAGGATTTTCGGCCGGCAGGCGAGCGCCAGCGCGATCATCGCGCGCTGACGCATGCCGCCGGACATTTCGTGCGGATAGGCATCGAGCCGGCGTTTTGCGGACGGAATGCGCACGACCTCGAGCATTTCGAGCGCCCTCGCCCGCCCTTCCGCAAAGCTCTTGCCTTCATGGCGCACGACGCTTTCGGCGATCTGCGCGCCGATGGTGTAGACCGGATCGAGCGCGAGCGCGGGCTCCTGAAAGATCATCGACACGGTCTGGCCGCGGAACGACGACAGCTGCTCGTCATTCATGGCGAGCACGTCGCGGCCCATCACATTGACCGTTCCCGAAATCTGCGTGCGCTTCTTCGGCAACAACCGCATCAGTGCACGCAAGGTCACGCTCTTGCCCGAACCGGACTCGCCGAGCAGGCCCAGCACCTCGCCGTCACCGAGCGAGAGGCTGAGATCGTTCACGGCATAGACCGTGCGCTCGCCGGTGAAGCGGATGTTGAGGCCTGAGATCTCGACGAGCTTTGTCATGACGGCAGTTTCGGCAGTCTATCGTGGTAGTCGGTGACGCGCTGGAATGCGGCGCCGATGGTGAGCAAGGTCGCCTCGTCGAACGAGCGGCCGATCAACTGCATGCCGATGGGAAGACCGCCTTTGGTGAAGCCAGAGGGCACCGTGAGCGACGGCAGGCCGAGGTAATTCACCGGACGGGTGAACAGCGTCAGCCGCTGCAACAGCGCCGGCGCGTTCGGCCCGCCGCCGACGTCGCTCTCCGTGATCGTCGGGGCCGGCACCGGGGACGCCGGCGCGATCATCGCGTCGACACCTGATGTCGCAGCGTTGTGCGCAGCGAGCGCTGGTCCGCGCCAGCGCATCGCCTCGAGATAGGTAATGGCGGGGACCGCGAGGCCGTTCTGAAGCCGCATCAGCACTTGCGGACCGTAATCCTGCGGCCGCTCGATCATCCAGCGCTTGTGGAAGGCGGCGGCTTCGGCTGCAAGCACGAGCTGGCTTGCGGATGACAATTGCCGCTGGTCGGGCAGCTCGACCGTGACGATGTCGGCGCCCTCGCGCTTGAGCACCGCGATGGTCTCGTCCAGCACGCGCGCAACCTCGCCGTCGAGATCGTCGACATAGAAGGACGAAGGGACGCCGATCTTGAGGCCCTTCAGCGAGCCCTTGGTCGCGCCGACATAGTCAGACAGCGGCTCGTGGCTCGCGGTCGCATCCTCGGGATCAGGGCCGGCCATCAGCGCCAGCAGCAGCGCGCAATCCTCAGCGGTGCGGGCGAGCGGGCCGACCGTATCGAGCGACTGCGACAGTGGCATCGCACCGGCGCGGCTGACGCGGCCAACGGTGGTCTTCAATCCCGTGACGCCGCAGAAATGCGCGGGCATGCGGATCGAGCCGCCTGTGTCGGAGCCGAGCGCGGCATAGGTCAATCGCGCCGCGACCGCCGAGCCCGAGCCCGACGACGAGCCGCCGGTGATGTGCGCGACGTTCCAGGGATTGCGCACTGGGCCGTAATGGGCGTTATGGCCGGTCGGGCCATAGGCGAATTCGGCGAGATGCAACGTGCCGAGGCGAACCTGGCCGGCGTCCTTCAGCCGCTGCAAGGCGGTGGAGGTGACAGTCGGCACGAAATTGCGGCGGATCAGCGAGCCGCAGGTCGCGACGTGGCCTGCGTCATAATACATATCCTTATGCGCGAGCGGCACGCCGTGCAGCGGGCCGCGGACTGCGCCCTTGGCGAGTTCGGCATCGGCGGCATCGGCGGCCTTCAGCGCCGCCTCGGATTCGATCGACATGAAGGCGTTGAGGTGCGGCTGCCACTGCGCGATGCGATGAAGCAGCGCGCGCGTCACCTCATGCGAGGACACCTGCTTCATCGCAATCGCGCGCGCGACCTCGGTGAGCGTCATCAACGCGGGCTCGGTGCTCATTTCGAGACCTTCGCAGTCTGCGCGATTGGATAGAGCGCGGGCTCGAGATCGAACGGCAACGTGCCGGCAACGGCCGCAAAGCCCTCGAAGGCCGGTCCGATGGAATTGGAGATGCGCGTCGCAATCTCGTCGTCGACGGGAACGCCGGCGACCTGTGCCGTCGCTTTGATCTCTTTTGTCGTCGGTCTCGTCATACGGTTTCCTCCTTGGGCGCGCGGCTATGGCCTGAACCCGGGATCGCCATGTAGCACGCGGCCTCGTGGCCCATTCTATCGAGCGCGGTGAGTTTTGGTGTCGCATTTGCGCAGAGCGGCTCCGCAAACGGGCAACGGGTGTGGAAGCGGCAGCCCGAGGGCGGATCGATCGGATTGGGCGGATCGCCCGTGATCGGCGGCGTCTCGGTGCGACGGTCCGGATCCGAGGACGGCATCGCGGCAAGAAGTGCGCGCGTATAGGGATGTGCCGGCTGGTCCCAGACCTGGTCGACCGGGCCGAGCTCGACGACCTCGCCGAGATACATCACCAGCACGCGATCGCTGATGTAGCGCACGACGTTGAGATCGTGGCTGATGAAGAGATAGGTCAGGCCGAACTCGCGCTTGAGGTCGGCAAGCAGATTGAGCACCTGCGCTTCGACCGACTTGTCGAGCGCGGAGACCGCTTCGTCCAGAATCACCAGACGCGGCGACAGGGCCAGCGCACGCGCGATGTTGACGCGCTGGCGCTGGCCGCCGGAGATCTCGTGGGGGTAGCGGTTGGCGAAATTTGCAGGAACCAGGCCCACCTTGCCCAGCAGCTCGCGCGCCAGCGCCCGCGCGGCGCCGTCGGCCATGCCGTGCACCTTCGGGCCGAAGGCGATCGATTCCTCGATCGTCAGGCGCGGATTGAGCGAGGCGTAGGAATCCTGGAACACCATCTGCATGCCGCGGCGCAGCTCGCGCAAGGAGAGCGACTGGCCGACGCTCATGCCGTCATAAATGATATCTCCGGTGTCGCGCGGCATCAGATGCATCAGCAGCCGCGCGGTGGTCGACTTGCCGCAACCGGACTCGCCGACGATGCCGACGGTCTCGCCCTTGGCGACAGTGAACGAGACATGATCAACCGCACGCACGGTGCGCTTTGCGGCGAACAGGCCGCCACGAACAGGGAAATGCTTGGTCAGGCCGTTGACCTGAAGAAGCGGCTGCGCGACGCCGCCACGGTCCTCGACCGGTTCCAGCATCGCGACGGAGGCGTTGGTTTCGCTCATGGCTAGTTCCTGATGTCCATGGCGCTACGCAGGCCGTCCGAGAGCAGGTTGAAGCAGATCGAGACCGCGAAGATCATCGCACCGGGGAGTGCGGCGACCCAGGGATTGACATAGATCGCGGTACGCAAGGTGTTCAACATCAGGCCCCATTCCGGCTCGGGCGGCTTGGTACCGAGTCCAAGGAAGGACAGGCCTGCCGCGAGGATCATCGAGACCGAGATCAGGCTGGTGGCGTAGACGAAGATCGAGCCGAGCACATTGCCGAGGATATGCACGCGCATGATGGTGAAGGGGCCGGCGCCGGAGGCACGCGCGGCATCGACAAAGTCCATGTTGCGCACGCCGGTGGTGACGCTTTCGGCGACGCGAGTGATCTGCGGCACGAACACGACGGTCAACGACACGATGGAATTGAGGATGCCCGCGCCCAGCGCGCCGGAGATCGCGATCGCCAGCAGCACGGATGGAAAGGCGTAGAAGACATCGATCGTGCGCATGATCGCGGTGTTGAGCTTGCCGCCGACATAGCCGGCAACGAGGCCGAGCGAGGTGCCGATGCAGAAGGCGAGGATGACCGGCAAAATGCCGATGAGGAGCGACAGCCGCCCGCCATAGATCAGCCGCGCCAGCATGTCGCGGCCGAGCTCATCGGTGCCGAGCAGGTAGCCTGACGTCCCGATGTGGCGGAGACGGCGGATCATCGAGCCCTTGTAGGGATCTTCAAGACCGAGCCAGGGAGCAACGATCGCTGACAGGAAGATCAGCAGCAGCACCAGCGCGCAGACCATGCTGACCTTGTCGCGCCGGATACGGCGGCCGACGGTCGCCCAATAGCCGCGCGCCTTGGTCGCGGGCGCGGACTGAAGCGCGGCGTCAACGGTGACGGACAACGGAAGCTCGCTCATTGCCGCAATTTCCAACGTCGTCCCGGCCTAGTGCGCAATTGCGCACGGAGGGACCGGGACCCATAACCACGAAAGGTCGTTTGGCGAGGCCTCGTCGTTGCCGTCTCGTCCCACAACCGCTGACTGGGGTTATGGGTCCCGGCCTTCGCCGGGACGACACTGAATGTGTGGCACCTCATCCCGCTAGCCCCGCTTGATGCGCGGATCGATCGCGGCTTGCGCGATGTCGACCAGCAGGTTGAGGAAGACGAAGAACAGCGCCAGGATCAGGATCGTGCCCTGGAGCAGCGGCAGGTCGCGCTGGAAGATCGCCGAGTTGAGCAGGAAGCCCGAGCCCGGCCAGGAGAACACGGTCTCGATCAGGATCGAGCCGCCGAGCATGTAACCGAGCTGAAGTCCCATCACCGCGAGCGCGGTAGGCGCGGCGTTCTTGATGACGTGGCGGAACACACCGCGCTCATGCAGGCCTTTTGCACGCAGCGCCTCGACGAAGTCCTGGCTGAGGATGTCGCCGGTCAGCGCGCGCACCGTGCGGGTGACGATGCCCATCGGGATCACCGAGGTCGTGATCGCCGGCAGCACGAGATATTGCAAATGCGCCCAGTCCCAGGCCCAGGCGGCCGAGCCGCCGGGCCCGGCACCGACGGCGGGCAGCCAGTTCAGCTGGACCGAGAAGATGATGACGAGCACCATGCCGAGCCAGTAATGCGGCACCGAAACGCCGGCGATGGCAAAGGACGTCGCCAGCTTGTCGATCCAGGTCTCGCGGAAATAGCCGGCGATCAACCCAAGCAGGATGCCCATGGTGAAGCCGATGATGGCCGCCGCAATCGCGAGCGTGACCGTATTGCTGACCGCGCGCATGACTTCGGCGAGCACCGGACGGCCCGTGGCGATGGAATTTCCAAGATCGCCATGAAGCGCGCGCAAGAGCCACAGGCCGAACTGCACGGGCAGCGGGCGGTCGAAACCATAGGCGGTGCGGAGCTGCGCGGCGAGCTCCTGCGACGCGTCGGCCGGCAACACGGCCACCAACGGATCGCCCGGCGTGATGTGCACGAGCAGAAAACACACCAGCGCGACGCTGATGACGATCGGAACGACGTAGACGATGCGTCTGGCGATATAGGCGAGCACTAACTTACCTGACGAGATGTCGCACGATCGGGTGCGCGGGCTTCAGTGATGGACACGAGATGCGAGGGTTCCCTCCCCCCTTGCGGGGGAGGGTTAGGGAGAGGGGTGGCCGCACAGGGACCGCCCGTGTGAACCCCCTTCCCCAACCCCTCACCGCAAGGGGGAGGGGAGCCCTACCAGCGTACTCACCTCACTACTGCATCGACACCAGCGAGAAGTCGATGAACCAGCTCTTCGGCTGCACGACGCCTGTCACCTTCGGGCTGATGGCGCGGGGGCCGACGTCGTGGGCGACGTAGAGGAAGGCTGCGTCGTCGACGGAGGCAGCGTGCAGTTCGGCGAGCGCTGCGTCACGCGCGGCGGGATCGAAGGTCTGCCGTGCCTTCTTCACCAGCTCGTCGAATTTGGGGTTGTTGATGAAACCCCAATTGTTCGAGACCGGCGGCGCCATCCCCGATTGCAGGAAGCGCACCAGTGCGAAGAACGGGTCCATCGCCGCATAGGTGACGTTGGTCGCGTTCGAGCCGTTGGCGCTGGGATCCTTGGCACCGCGGCGCCAATTGGTGAACAGCGTGTTCCACTCGATGACGTCGAGCTGCACGTCGAAATAGCATTCGGCGAGGGCCTGCTGGAGATATTCGTTCATCGGCAGCGGCTGCATCTGGCCCGAGCCGGACGCCGAAGTCTGGGTCTTCACCGTCAACTTCTTGTTCGGGCCGAATCCGGCCTCCTGCATCAGCTTCTGCGCAGCAGCCTTGTCGTACTTGATCTCGAAGGTCGGCTTTCCGCGCCAGGGATGGCCGGGCTCAAACGTGCCGGTCGCGGGCACCATCAGCCCCGCGAGCAGGCCGTCCTTGAGGCCTTCACGATCGACGCAGAGGTTTGCCGCCTTGCGCACGCGGATATCGTTCCAGGGCGAGCCCTCGACGCGCGAGAACTGCCACGGCCAGACATGCGGCTGCTCGTTGGCGTAGAGCTTGAAGCCGCGCTGCTTCAATTCAGGTAGCGCGTCCGGCGCCGGGGCCTCGACCCAATCGACCTGCCCGGAGAGCAGCGCCGCGGTGCGCGCGTTCGCCTCCGGCATCGGCAGGAGCACCATCTTGTCGACCTTGGGCACGCGCGCCTTGTCCCAATACGCCGCGTTCTTGACCAGCTCGAGCCGCTCGCGCGGCGTGAAGCCCGCCATCTTCCACGGGCCGGTGCCTGAGGCTTCCTTGGCGAACGCGGTCCAGGCCGCCTGCGACTTCGCCTTGGCGTCGGCGCCCTCGGCCTTGTCATAGAACGCCTGCCACTTCACCGGGCTCGCCATGAAAAGATTGGTGAGGTTGATCGGCAGGAAGCTGTCGGGCTCCTTGGTGGTGAGCTCGACCGTCATGTCGTCGATCTTCTTCGCGGACGCCAGCGTCGGCATGCGCGAGGCCGTGACGCCGACCTGGCTGGCGTCGAATTGCGGCGCGTCCTGCTTCAGCACCTTCTCGACGTTCCACACCACGGCGTCCGCATTGAACGGCGAGCCGTCATGGAAGGTGACGCCCGGCCGCAGCTTGAAAGTCCATTTGGTCTTGTCGGCATCGTCGACCTTCCACTCGGTGGCAAGGCCGGGGATCACCACGCTCGCCTTGTCGGCCGAGGACAGATCCCAGCCGGTGAGCGCGTCGTACATGGTGAGGCCGGTGAAGCGGTTGCCTTCAAAACCCTGATCGGGCTGGCCCAGCGTGCGCGGAATATCGGCAGCGGTCATGGCGATGCGCAGCACGGTTTCTGCACTGGCGACGCGCGGCCACGCAGCCGCGCTGCCGAGCGCCAGCAACGCGATCAGCGCCGCGCGAGTCTTGTTTTTCTTGATAAGCATTGGCCTCAATCCTTTTCCGGCTTCGATGACTAATTTTGATGCAACCGTATGCAATGGCTATGCCAATGGGGAAACTTTTTCTGCAAATTGCCCCTGCGACGACAAGTCCTTGTGATGACACCTCGGCGAAGGCAGCTCGCTGCCTATTCTGGCATCAAGATTGCAGGTTTGGCTCCGATTTTCCCTTGAAGTCTTCCTTGGAGCTTTGGCCCATGCGTATCCGACTATCGACCTGTTTCGCCGTGCTTGCACTGGCGTTGTCCGCGATTCCGGCGGGCGCCGAAACGGTGCTGCGCTACGGCATCTCGATGGCGGACATCCCGCTGACGACCGGCCAGCCCGATCGCGGCGCCGGCGCCTATCAGTTCACGGCCTACACCATCTACGATCCGCTCGTGGCGTGGGAGATGGACGTCGCCGACCGGCCGGGAAAGCTGGTGCCGGGGCTGGCCACCGAGTGGAAAGTCGATGACGAGAACAAGACCAAATGGCGCTTCACCTTGCGCAAGGGCGTGAAGTTTCACGACGGCAGCGAGTTCAACGCCGACGCCGTGATCTGGAATCTGGACAAGGTGCTCAACGACAAGGCGCCGCAATTCGACAAGCGCCAGAGCGCGCAGGTCAAGACCCGCCTGCCGTCGGTCGCGAGTTACGCAAAGATCGACGACTCCACGGTGGAGATCACCACTAAGACGGTCGATTCCTTCTTTCCCTATCAGATGTTGTGGTTCCTGGTGTCGAGCCCCACGCAATATGAGAAGCTCGGCAAGGATTGGGACAAGTTCGCGAGCCAGCCTTCGGGGACCGGCCCGTTCAAACTGACAAAACTGGTGCCGCGCGAGCTCGCCGAGCTCACGAAGAATCCGGATTATTGGAACAAGAAGCGGATTCCCAAGGTCGACAAGCTCGTGCTGGTGCCGATGCCGGAAGCGCTGACGCGCACCAATGCGCTGCTCGCCGGGCAAGTCGATCTGATCGAGACGCCGGCGCCGGATGCCGTGCCGCAGCTCAAGGCTGCCGGCATGAAGCTCGTCGACAACGTCACGCCGCATGTCTGGAATTATCACCTGAGCGTGCTGCCGGGTTCGCCCTGGACCGACATCCGCCTGCGCAAGGCGCTCAACCTCGCGATCGATCGTGAAGCCGTGGTGGGCCTGATGAACGGCCTCGCAAAACCCGCCAAGGGCCAGGTCGATCCGTCGAGCCCCTGGTTCGGCAAGCCGAGCTTCGAGCTGAAATACGATGTCGCCGCAGCAAAGAAGCTGGTCGAGGAAGCCGGCTACTCCAAGGCAAAGCCGCTGAAGGCCACCTTCATCATCGCACAGGGCGGCACCGGCCAGATGCTGTCGCTGCCGATGAACGAATTCCTGCAGCAGAGTTTCAAGGAGATCGGCATCGACATCGACTTCAAGGTGGTCGAGCTCGAGACACTCTACACGCACTGGCGCAAGGGTGCGGCCGACGAGATGAATGCCGGCATCACCGCCAACAACATCGCCTATGTCACCTCGGACCCGCTCTACGCCATCGTCCGCTTCTTCCATTCGAGCCAGATCGCGCCGGTCGGCGTCAACTGGGGCGGCTACAAGAACCCGAAGGTCGACGCGCTGATCGACGAGGCCAAGCAGACCTTCGACAGCGCCAAGCAGGACGAGTTGCTGGCGCAGGCGCATGCGCTGATCGTCGACGACGCCACGCTGGTGTGGGTGGTGCACGACACCAACCCGCACGCGCTGTCGCCCAAGGTCAAGCAGTTCGTGCAGGCGCAGCACTGGTTCCAGGACCTCACGACGATCGGGGCGGAGTGAGGGCGAATAACTCTCCGCCGTCGTCCTGGCGAAAGCCAGGACCCATAACCACCGGCTTTCGTTTGGCGAAGGCTGGTGGTTGATGGCTCGGCGCTGCAACTTCTCTCTGGGGTAATGGGTCCTGGCATTCGCCAGGACGACAGCGAGTGTGCGGCGGCAGCGAGAGCTGCTCGCGCCCCCCTACTTCGTCAGCAGCGCATACGCCCCGGTCCAGCCCTCGGCCGGCGGATCGACCTGGAATTCCTTGATGCGCACTTCATAGAGCTTGAACAGCTTTTCCAGCGTGTCGGCATCCTCGCTCCTGCGGCCGCGTTCGATCGCGTCCAGCGCGCCCTGCCAGTCGCGGCCGCGGTAGCAGCCGAGCATCTCGATGGTGACGTTGCGCAGGCGCTGGAAGGCGCCCGAATGCATCACGTCCGCGCGGCCGGCGATGGCGTAGATCACTTCCGGCTCGGTCTTGCCCTTGACCATGATGAAGTCGAGCTCGAGAATCGCGAACTTGTCCTTGGCGGCGAGCGCGGTCTTCGAGCCGACGATGATGGGAAAACCATATTCCTTCGACTGGCCTTCGAGGCGCGAGGCCAGGTTCACGCTGTCGCCGAGCACCGAATAGTTCTTCTTCAGGTCGGAGCCCATGTTGCCGACCACGCCGATGCCGGTGTTGAGACCGATACCAACATTGAGCGGGATGTAGACGTGGCCGCCATCGGCGGCTTCCTGCTCGCGCTCCTTGTTGACCGCGTCGATTCTCTCCAGCATCTGGATCGCGGCCTCGCAGGCGTTGACCTCGTGCTCGGCGTCGTCGAGCGGCGCGTTCCAGAACGCCATGATGGCGTCGCCCATATATTTGTCGATATAGCCCTTCTGATCGATGATCACGTCGGTCAGCGGGGTCAGAAAACGGTTCATCAGCGCGATCAGGCCCTGCGGATCGTGCTTGTAGGTTTCCGATATGGTGGTGAAGCCGCGCACGTCGGAGAACATGATCGTCATCTCGCGCTCCTCGCCGCCGAGGACGAGCTTTTCCGGCGACTGCGCGAGCTGCTCGACCAGAACCGGCGACATGTATTGCGCGAACATGCCGCGGATCTGCACGCGCTGCCGCTGCTCGCGCACGAAGCTGGCAAAGATCAGCGTCAAATAGATCGCCGTGGTCGAGAGCAGCGGATAAGTGAAGTCGATGAGATAGCGGTGCTGCGCATAGAAGAACCAGGACACACCGATCAGGATCGCGGCGAAGGTCGCGCCGGCAAGCACGAGGCGAACCGGTCCGAGGTTCGGCGTGAAGATGATGACGAGCAAGCCGATGACGAGCGCGGCGAGCAGCTCGACGCCGAGCGCATAGTTGGGCTGGGAGATCACGGCTCCGCTCAACACGCTCTCCAGCACCTGCGCATGGATCTCGACACCCGGCATGGTCGAGGACACCGGCGTGGTCTTGATGTCGTTCAGTCCGACCGCGGAGGTGCCAACCAGCACGAGCTTGCCGGCGATCTTGTCCGGCGGCACGATGTTATCGAGCACGTCGGCGGCAGAGACGTAGATCGAGGGATCCTGGCGGGCGTAGTGCACCCACAGCTGACCGTTCCTGTCGGTTGGGATCTCCACGCCCTTGAGACGCACGGCCCGCACGCCGGTCTTGTCGGTCCGGACCAGCAGCGTCGGCGTGCCCGTGACGACGCGCAAAATCTCGAGGCTGAGCGAGGGCATGACCATGCCCTGGGCGCGCATGATCATCGGTACGCGCCGGATCAGGCCGTCGCGCTCGGTCCTGATCGAGAAAAGGCCGCGGCCGGCCGCGACCTTCTCGATGACGGGCACGTTGCGCAAGAGGCCAGGGAATTCGAACAGGAAGCGTTCGGCACCCTCCTCCCCGACCGTCGCGACGCCGGTGAAGGGCAGCGTCTTGTCGACCTCGGACGAAATCGCCCGCTGCCCCGTCTCGCCCAATATCACGCGCGAGCGCTTGATCGCTTCGGAGAGGATCTGGTCGTTGCTCGGCAGCTCGCGCAGCTTGGCTCGGGTGGCGTCGTCCAGATAGCGCATCTGGTTTGCGACCAGATCCGGATTGAGCCGGTCGGCTTCCGAGAACACGACGTCGAAGCCGATCGCCACCGCGCCGTTGCTGGTGAGGTTCTGGATCAGGTCGGCGATCCGCGTCCGCGGCCACGGCCACTGGCCGAGCCTGGCGAGGCTCTTGTCGTCGATGTCAACGATGGTGACCGGCCGCGCCGTCTTGTGGCGCGGATCGATCAACTGGAACATGTCGAAGGTGCGCAGCCGCAGTTCCTGGATCGGCGGCGGATCCCACAGCCGCGCGCCGGCAAACACCACCAGCAGCGCCAGGCACATCAACCGCGCAAACCCGAACTTCCGCGCAAACCACCGCCGGAGGATTTTTAGACGTTTCATATCGCCCGAATTTCCCGCAGCCCGCCTTCGTCCGATGTTCGGGCGACAATACGCAATCAGCTAAGTCTTTGATACCGGAATCCGCCGCGGACGAGGCGCCGTAGCCGAACCGGAGGAATGGCCGTCAGGCATGGTTCGCGACGATGAAATCGCTGGCGTGCAGGCTGCTCGCCACGAGATTCTTCACCCGGATCGACTGATGATCGTCGAGCGTGACCAGCGTGTCGGCTCCCTGTTGCGTGATGCCGAGATCGCTGAAGGACTGGATGCTGGCAAACTTCTGCAGGTCGATCCTATCCTGGCCCAGCTCGAAGTCGAGGATCGTGCTCTGAACCGGAAGCGTCGAGTTCGTGAAGGTGAACTGGTCCTGCCCGTCGGTCCCGACGAGGGTTGGTCCCGTGGGCGGATCGACGACCAGCGTGCCGCCGTTGCCGTCGCTGGCGAATTGGAAGCTGTCGATGGTGTAGCTCCCGGCAAACTTGAGGATCGCGGTGTCGGTCCCGTCGCTCAGCGTCAGCACGCCGCCTAGATGGTCGGCATTTTCAGTGTAGGTCACCCCGGTCAGACCCGAGAAGCTGATGTCCTTGAGGTCGAGGAGATCCGAATTGGCGACGGTACCGTCGCCGGCAAAGCCGTTGATGACGCCGGTGAAGTCGGCGGCGTGGTCGATCGCGAAGGTGCCGGTGGTCCCGGTCCCGTTGGCAAAGGTCACGCTCTGTGCGGAAGCCTCGCCGAGGTTCAGCACCGAACCGGTCTCGATCGTCATTGGTGAATCGGCAAGCGGATCATAGACGGTGGTGCCGCCATGGCCGTCGCTCTGAAGGTGCCAATTCAGGTCCCTTCCGAGGAACGACAGGGTGATGGTGGTCGCGCCGTTGTAGAAGTCGACGGTCGTGATGTTGGTGGTCTGATTGTACTGTGCCTGCGCCGACATCGAGGACGTCCAGGCGAGGTCCTTCATGTCGATCTCATTGCCGGACGAGAGCGGAGCCCCGGCCGGCGAACCCGAGATGAGCCCGTGGAAATCGCTGGAGTGGTCCAGGATCAGTGTGCCAAGCCCGTTATCGTAGTAGACGACGATTCCCGAGAACGATCCGTTGACCAGCGTCCCCGAAACAGAACCCTCGATCTCGACGACGGCCTTGTTGGAAATCTCGATCGCCCCGGTGCCGCTGACGTCGCCCTTGATGTCGATGTTCGAAACGTGGTTTCCGGAGAACGGGCCAGCCTCGATCAGACCATTGTCGACGACGTCGCCGTTCACCGTGAACACGGTGCCGGGCTCGGTCTTCAGCGTCACACCCGAGGCAACAGTGAGATCTTCGATCGTGACGCTGGTCGTGCTGTCGACGGTATAGGTTCCGGGCGCGTCGAGCTTGACGTCGTAATTGGCCCCGGGCACGCCCAGGCTCCAGTTCGTCGCGTCATTCCAGGTGCCGCCTGTCGCGTCGGTCCAGTGATCGGTCGGAATCAACTCGACGTTCGTACCGCCGTTGCCGTCGCTGCTGGTGACGAAGCGGACGTCGCTGTAGTTGCCGAGGAGGTGCAGCGTGACCGTATGCCCATGGGTGTCGCTCACGACGAGATTGCCGGTCGAAGCGTTGTAGGCCGCCGTTGTCCCGCTATCGTACGTGATGGTCGACAGGTCGAGCTTGTCGGTCGCGGCGAAGCCGGCGATCGACCCGCCAAAACTCGTGGTGTCGATCTGGAGCTCGGCACCGCCGCCGTCGAAGGTGATGGTCTGCGACACCGTGGCGTTGACCTCGAGGGTCGCATTGGCCTCGATCTTGACCGAGCCTGCGCCGGACAGCGAGCCGAACAGCGTCAGCGTCCCGGTGTGGACCTCGATGCTGCCGGTGTTGGTGATGGTGCCGGAGATCGACGCCGTGCCCCAGCTTTCGATGTCGTGGGAATTGGCGATGCTCAGGCCGGAGCCGGAGATCGAGGCGCCGTTGAGAAGATCGATCTCGCCGGCATTGCCGATCGAGGACAGATTGCCGAACACGCTGCTGCCGGAAACGGTCCAGGTGCCGCCCGACTGGTTGTTGAACGTCGCGGTGGCGACCGAGACATTGCCGTTGATGTGGCCGGCATTGTTGATCGTGATGGCGCCGCCGGTCTCGACGATGGCGTAGGTCGTGGACGTCACCGTGGAGGCAACTGCGGGCCCGATCGTGCCGGTAACGGAATTGTCGATCGTCGCCGATCCGGTCGTGTTCTCCTGGATGAAGATCGCGGTATGGCCGGTCGGAGCCACGATCGATCCGGTATTGGTGATATGGGTCGAGCCGGTCGCACCCGCTTCGTTCTGGGTGACGCTGATGCCGGCCAGGCTCGTGCTGGTGATATTGCCGTGATTGACGATGGTGATGTCGCCGTCGCCGGTGGCGATGGCGGCCAGGCCGACCGTGCCGGAGGCGGAGCCATTGTTGGTGACGTTGACGTCGCCGCCGCCGTGATCAAAGGAGCCGATCGCGGTGCCTGCGGTCGCGGTGATCGAGGACGCCGCGCCGGTCGTGACAGTGAGGTTGCCGGCACCCCAGGTGAACGCGTCGATGCCGTAGCCCGCGTCGGCGAGGATCGTCGCATCGCTCGTGACAGTGACGTCGCCCGCGACTGCGTTCGAGAAGAGGCCGGTGCCACCCGGCTTGTAGCCGGCGATGATTGCGCCCGGCGTGGTACCATCGCTGTTCAGGGTCGAGCCCGAATGGATCGTGCCGTGCGCTTCGACGGAAATCGTGCTGCCCAGGCCGGCTGCGATAGCAGTCGCGTAGTTGACGGCCACGATGCCCGAACTGCCCGAATTGATACTGTCGCAGTTCGCCAGGGTGACGCTGATATCGCCCGCGTCGATGCTGTAGGCGAGAATGCCGTAGCTGGACGTGCCCGTCACCGTTGCGTTGGCACCCAGCACGACGCTGACGTTACCGGTGCCGCCGCTCAGTGCCTGGGCGAGGATGCCCATCTCGGCACCGATGACAGTGGTGTCGACGCCGTCGTTCACCGTGACGTCGCCATTGCCGTAATTGTAGGCGTGAATGCCATAGCCGGCCGCGGCGGTGATGTTGGCATGGTTATTGACGACAACCGCGCCGTTGACGCCGGTATTGGCGTTGGTGCCATTCGTGGCGCCGGTGTAGCCGACCTCGATGCCTGCTGGCGGGTTGCCGCCTAGGTTCGGAATGCTGCCGGAATTGATCGTGCCGTAGGCATTGATGGTGATGGTGCTGTCGGATGGCGCTCCGAGGGAAGTCGCCCGGTTGACGGCGACGATGCCGGAGCTGCCCGAGGTGACGACGCTGCCGACCTCGGTCGTGACCGTCTGGTCGCCGACGCCGTAGCTGCGCGACCGGATTCCGTAGATCGAGCTACCTGTGATGGCTCCGCCGGCGTCAATGGTGATGTCGCCACTGCCCTCGGTGTGCGCATCGATGCCGTAATCGCCGCCCACGGCGCCGCCGAGCTGGGTGATCGAGATATCACCGTTATTGGCGCCGTTCAGATTCTCGACGAGGACACCGACCGAATTAGCACCGGTGCCGGTCGCCTTGCCGGTGAGGTTGTTGACCGTGATATCGCCGGAGCCGGTCGCGCTGTCGCGCAGCGTGATACCGTTGCCGGCAAGACCCTTGATGTCACCGGTCGCGGTCAGCGAGATATCGCCGGCGCCGTTCTGGGTGACGACGATGCCGTTGGCCGCGCCGGTCAGTACGCCGATGGGCGTGAGGACAATGTCTGCTGGCGTGGCCAGCGTGCCGCCCGACGCGGTGAAGTCGAGCGCATCGCCGCTCGCGCTGGTGATGTCGGCCGTGCCTTTGATCGTGAACGTGCCGGCTTTCGTCGACTGGCCCGCGATGGTGCCGGTAAAGCCCTGGCCGCCGACCTTGTCGAGCTGAAGCGTATCGGTGCCGCCGGCGAAGGTCACGGTCTGCGCCGTCGCCCCCGCGAGCTCCAGCGTCGCGCCGTTGTCGATGATCACCGAGCCGATACCGCTGAGGCCGCCAGCGAGGTTGAGCGTGCCGCTCTGGACTTGGATGGTACCAATATTGGTGACACCGCCTATAACCGTGTCGAAGCCGACGCTGTAGAGATTGCCGGCATTGCTCAGGCTGCCGCCGTTGATCGAGACGTCGGTCAGATAGAGCTTCGAGGTGCCGTCGACGGTGATCGACCCGATGCTGCTGTTGCTCACAGTCAGATTCGTCAGCTTCAGCGTGCCATAGTTGACCGCCTTGAGAGCCGCGGTGTTGGAGATATCCTCGCCGGAGACGTCGAGCACGCCACCGTTCGCCTGAATCAGATTGTGATTGGTAATGGTGTGGAGAATGGCGGGATCGATCGTCAGCGTGCCGCTGGTAACGGTGATCGTGCCGGTATTGGTGATGTCGGCATCGTCGATGGCGCTCGTGCCGATCGATTCCAGCGTGCCGGAAATCGTGAGCGTGCCGCCCTTCAGGTTCGCATCGCTCAACGTGAGCTTTTTGCTGACATCGACCTTGACGGTGCCGTGATTGGTAATCGTGGCTCCCGCAACAGTCGCGTCGTCCAGCGTCAGGGTAACGTCACTCTCGACCGTGACTGCGCCCTTGGTCAGCGTCGCGTTGCCGTCGATCCTGCTGTCGCCGGTGACATCGATCGTGCCGCCCAGCAGGCTGTAATTGTTGACGGCGCCACCGCTGATCGTCGCGCCATCAAGCGTCAGTGCCGCACCGTCGTCAACGACGATGCTGCCGCTCGAATTGTCGACCGTCGAGCCTTGGTCGATGGTCAGCGCGCCGTTCGCGAGCACCTCGATGGTGCTGGCGTTGGTGATCGTTTCGTTGCTGAGTGCGTTGCCGGTGCCGCTGACCTTGAAGATCGCGTTGTTCTTCAGCACGCCGCCACTCAGCACGGCATTGCCGTTCAGGTCGATCTCGCCGTTGTCGGTGACGGTGCCGACACCGCTGATCGTGGCCCCGTTCACCGTCAGCTTGCCGGTGGCATCGACCGTGACGTTGCCGGTGTTGGTGACGCCGGAGCCCTGATCGATGGTCAGCCAGCCGTTCGCCAGCACCTTGATCGTGCCGCTGGAGGCGTTGGAGACGGTCTGATGGCCGAGCTCGACCGTGCCCTTGACGTTGACCGCTCCTGAATTGTTCAGCGTGCCGTTCTCGATCAGGCTGGTGCCGTCGAGTTCCAGCGTGCCCAGAATGGCGACGGTGCCGCCGTCGATCGTCGTGCCGTCGACGATCAGTGTCGCGCCGGCATCGGCCCGGACCGTACCGCCGGTATTGGCAACATCGCTCTTCAGCACCAGCGTGCCGCCGGACAGGTCGATCGTGCCGGAATTGGCAATGGCGGTCAGAGTATCGATCGTGCCGCCTGCAGCCAGGGTGAGCGTGCCTGCATTCGTGATCGTGCTGGTGTTGGTGACGACCACGCCGGATGTTCGGGTGATCGTCTCGACATCGATCGCCCCGCCGACGATGACGTGGCTTCCGAGCGTATTGGTGAACTTCGCGTCGGCATTCAGGGTGAGCTTGCCCCCGATGGTCAACGTGCTCTTGTTGATCACCTCCGGCGTCTTGTGGCCCGGCGCCGTGTCGTAGTCGTCCAGAGCCAACGACTTGGCGTAGGCCGCTACGTCGATCGTCACCGGATAGGACGGCGTCAGGCCATGCAGCTGATCGGTGATGACGATGACGTCGTCATTGATGGTCGGGACGGTGCCGGTTTCCCAGTTCGCCGCGTCCTTCCAGAAGCCGCCGGAGGGTGCGCCGGCATGGTCGGTCGCGATCCACACCACGGCGGGAGCGTCGGTGCCGGTGATCGTCACGGTGATGGTCTGCTGCGAGGTGGCGCCTTGCGAATCCTTGAGCGTCACGGTGTAGACCAGCGTCAGCACCTCGCCCTTCGGAATGAAGTCGGCGAGGTAGACCGGCAGCTCGGCCAGCGACCAGTTGATGGTGCCGGTGCCGTCCCCGGTGCTGTCGGAACCCGCCGCGATCGCGACGGACATCGCGCTCTGGAACGCCGCGAGCGGGCCGGGCGGAACGGTGCCATCCGGCAGGGTCGCGCTGGTCAGCGCAACCGACACCGTATGCTTGTCGGTGAGATCGACGTCGTCGAAGTTCAGCGTGCCCGTCGTCGGCACTTCACTGGTGAGCGGGCCGCCCGGCACGCTGGTGCCGCCTTCGAAGGTGATGACCGGCACGCTGGTGGTGATGACCGGCTTGTCGTTGGTGCCGGTGATCGTGATGGTGATCGTTCTGGTGGCGGTTTCCGGGCTCACCGTGAAATTGTTGTTGATGCGGACCGTGTAGGTCAGCGTCAGCGTTTCGCCGGCCGCGAGGAAGTCGAAGACGTGGTCGGGGATCGTGTAGGTCCAGACCGCCGAGCCAGTGTTGGTGTTGCCGCCCTTGGCGACCACGTCGATGTTGATCAGCGTCGCCGCGATGTCCTGCTTCTGGAGCGCGGTGAGCGATCCGGTCACATCGTGCAGTCCGGCGTCCTTGTAGACGTAGTTGGGCGCATCGCCGAGGCTCACGCTCACCGTCGGCCGGTCACCCAGGTTCTGGTCGAAGAAGGTGATCAGGCCGGAGATCGTGTCGGAATGCGTCGTGTCGCCGGTCGTGTCCGCGCGCTCGGTCAGCGCGAATTCCGACGTCACATTGCCGTTGAGATCGAGGGTGCGCGCGTCGGGCGGGCCGGGAATACGGTTGCTGGTCGACGTGGGTGTGCCGGGCCCCTGCGAGCCCTGCGGATTGAGGTTCACGAAGGTCGCAATCGCGATGGGGCCGGTTGGCGCCTTGAGCAAGATATCGTAGCTGGTCTGCGTGATCGAGTCGGTGAAGTTCGTGGTCAGCTTGGTGTTGCTGTTGTTGTCCGTGAACTTCAGTGTGAACACGTCCGTGATCAGCTTCTGGATGTCCGGCGACATCAGCGCATTGGAGATCGAGACGTTGCCGCCGCTGATCTGGATCATCTGACCGGCCTGGTTGACCGTCGCGATCGGCAGCAGCGTCACCTTGTCGAACAGGATGTAGGAACCGGTCGTGCCGTTCGGCTCGACCAGCACCTGGAAGCTCGCCTCCGGCTGCGGATCGCCGCCACCGGCGGGAACGACGAAATGGATCTGGCTCAGCACCGCCGTTCCGCGGATGCCCATGGTGGCGACCGGCGTGTCGATCTTCATGTCGCCATGCTTGGCGGTCTCGCCGGCGACGAAGGTGATGGTGCCCGCAACCAGGCTGAGCAGCGAGGAATTGTTCGACCCGTTGGGGTCGTAGACCATCTCGTTCAGCACCATCCGCGCATTGGAGGACAGGCCGAACACCGTGCCGTCGATGAAGGTGATGCCGAGCGTCGAGTCGCCACCGGTCGAGACCACGTCGCCCTTCTCGACGTTGTCGCCGTTGTTCAGGATGACGGAGACGCCGTTGCGGACCGCTGTCGCGCTGCCGGAGAGCTTGGTGACGTGGCCGATGACCTGCGCGGCGGCAATGCCGGGTGCGGCCTGTGCATATTGGACGTGCCCCGTCAGCGCGTTGACGATGTCGCCGGTAAGGTGCGCGCCATCCGGCGACGAGAGCGCCGCGCGCTTGTCGCCCCTGAAATAATCGTGAACGACAAACTCGTGGCCGTCGTGGGACAGCACGAGATCGCTGCCTGCGCGCTTGTACTCGCCGTTGAAGATCAGGTTCGGATCGGGAACAACGAACGCGCCTTCGGGTACGTGCCCGTGCGCTTTGGCCGTAAAGGAATCGACATGGCCATCGGCGGGCGAGCGGGAACCCAAGCCGTCCAAGGAAATCGCGGCGTCAAATTTGCCAGCGTAATTCAACCGGGCACCAAAAAAAGGGTTAAAATTTAGGTAAGTATCAATCGCCTAAACTTGCATATCATTACCAAGTCCTTAGCGAAACCATCTATTGCTTGTGTGATTTCGCATCACCAAGCGGTCGGCGCCCCTGCCCGGCGCCGCTCCCCTAGAGGAAGCAGTGTATCTCTGCAAACATCTATAAGTATATTTCTGCTTATCCGAGCCCATTTTCGGTACCCCTAGGTATTCGGCCGCACAAATGGGCATCGAATACTTGTGTCATCTTTCCTTCGTAGTGCCCCGCAGCATCCTGCGGCAAATACGGGGCCAAATCTGTGACCCAACTAACAGAACCCGTGAAATAGCGGGTCGTTAGCCATAGGGCGCGGAATCGGCGGCGGCACAACCAGTACCTGCAATTGGTTCCATTTCGCGGCAGGCAGCCCCATCTAGTCCCCGATTCGTAAAATTTTACGCAATTTGGGCAGGCCGGTTTCAGCCTGTTCCGCGATCTTGGGACCCCAGCCGAGCGCGTTAAGCAGAACAAAACGGCCCGCCGCGCACTATCTCCGCGAAAGCAACAAAGCCCGGCACGTACAGGTCGAGGGGGACCTGGCGAAGCCGGAAGGGGACGTCAGATGGAGACCGCTGCTCGCTCGCGCGCTTGGCGCGCAATCCTTGTGCTGTGCGGATTGATCCTGCTCGGATCGGCCGCCGAGCTTCGCGCTGGCACGCTGCTGTCGCCGGGAGCCGGCATCCTCGTGCGCAAATCCGCCGAGCCGTTCGGCGTGTTCGCCTTCGCCATCTCCGCCGGCGGCCTGCAACAGAAATGGCTCGCGCTGAAGTCCAGGCTCGACGATGACATGGTGCAGCTCGCACTGTGCGACGGCGACCGGGACAATTGCGCTTCGCCCGCGGCCCTGAAACTGCTCGCCATCGTCGACCTGGCCCGCAGCCGTGACGGCCGCGCTCTGCTGGGTGAAACCAATCGCGCCATCAACCTCGCTATCCGTGCCGCCAATGACGGTCCTGAGGACGTCTGGAGCTCCCCGCTCGCGACCTTCGCGCGCGGCGCCGGGGATTGCGAGGACTATGCCATTGCCAAGCTCGCCGCCCTGCGGCTCGCGGGCGTTGCCACCGAAGATCTCCGCATCGTCGTGGTGCGCGACACCCGCGCCGGCGAAGAGCATGCGGTTGCCGCTGCACGGCTCGACGGCCACTGGCTGATGCTCGACAACCGCCGCATGGCAATGGTCGGGGACGACGCTGCACGGAGCTACCAGCCGCTGTTCGTGCTCTACCAGTCGGCCGTGCTGAAATATGTCGACGAACCCGTGCGGTTCTCGATGGTCGCCGCCGAGGCGCGTTGATAGGACCGGGCTCGCAGCCCAACCGCCCATCACAAAGCCATTTCGCCGCGCGATCCGGGACGCTAGCATGGCCGCGGCTATCCGGGGGCGACTGGAATGCGGTTCATCGTGCTGACTGTGCTTGCGCTGCTGGCCTTGCCGGCGGCTCCAGGCTTCGCGCAATCCAGCCCGCCCGACCGCCCCGTCGCCGACAGGCTGCCGCTGTTCGCCGGGAACAACTGCCAGCAGATCCGCGATCCCGGCAATCAATTGTTCTGCGGTGATGCCGAGCTTGCCGCCGCCGCCGAGAAGCTGAGCACGGGAATCGAGGCGCGGCTTGCTCGCCTGCCCGATCGTCTGCCTGGAATCGAGGAGAACGCGATCTGGATTCGCCAGCGCAACCTCGGTTGCGGCATCGTCGGCCAGACCGCGATCCGCACCGACGATTTCGACCGGGTGAAGGCATGCCTTCTCAAGGTGACGGAGGAGCGCGCCGCGATCGTGCGCGATCCGGATTTCGACTGTCTCGCGGCCAACACCGCCGCGGGCGCCTTGATCTGTGCGGACCCGTCGCTGGCACTTGCGGAGACCGAGTTGAACAGCCAGGTCCTCGGCCTGATCGGCAAGCTCGATCCGACCGCGGCACGCTTTGCGTTCGCCGAATATGGCCGGTGGACGCGGGAGCGCGATCGCAAATGCAATCTGGTCGGCAAGGAGAACGTGCCGCTCGGGGAGCTCGAGTCCGCGGAAGACTGTCTCGCCGGCTATCTGAAGCACAAGGCCGACGAGATTGGCGCGGCGAAGGGCGATCCGAAGAAGGTGTTCGGCCGGCAGGTCGCAGCCCGTTCGCCCGACACCGATGCCGTCGACTTCTGTGCCGCGCGAATCCACGCGGCCAATTCCTGCGGCAACTTCCTCCGCATCAACCGCGTCTACGCGCTCGACAGCCAGGTGGCCGAGCGGGAGGCGCAGGTCACGGGCGAGATCGAGATGGCCGTGCTGGCGCCCTTCGCCACCTGCAGCAAGATCGCCATCACCTGCACGGGCACCTGCTGGGACGCCAGAACGGGTCGTCCACAGCCCGGCGTCGGCAGCAAGGAGCGCTCCGCAGACGCCTTCAATGTCACACGCCGCCTGCGGATCCAGCGCACTTTTGCGTTTGTGAAAGCCGCCGATGGCTGGCGCTGCCGGGAAGACGAGCTGGCCCCGGTGAACTCAGGCACCGCGGGTGGCGGATCGTAGATTCTATCTCGGTGTGTCGCGCTTTCTTCCTTCTCCCCTTGTGGGAGAAGGTGGCATAGGCGGCCTTCAGCCGCCGTTCTTGAAGACGCCGATGCGTCGCATCGGCTATGGCGCCGGATGAGGGGTTGTTTCCGCGAGTTCTATCGAGAGAGCTTCACGCCCGGAGAGAACCCCTCACCCGGCTTCGCTCACGCGAAGCCACCCTCTCCCACAAGGGGAGAGGGTGCAGCGCGCGGGCAACAAGCGATCAAAACATCAGATTGTCCTTCACCAGAACCCAGCGGCCGCCCTTGACCTGCTGCACCTGGGTGATGGTGTTGGCGAGGTGGTCGGTCTTGGAGAACTTGGTCGGCGGCGAGTTGAAGATGTCGAGGAACTTGTCGCCCGATTCCAGCGCGTCGAGCATCTTCTGGCCGGTCAGATCCTTGCCCGCCTTGTTGGCGTAGAACGCAAACGTCGTCACCGCGTTGTAGCCGATGATCGCCTGCGTGTTGGCGTCGGTGTTGAACATCTTCTTGTAGTTGATGAGCCAGTCGTGGACCTTGCCCTTGGCGGTGTCCTCGTAGGGGATCTCAAAGCCGCTCGCGGCATAGAGGCCCTCGACGGCGTCCTTGCCGAGCCCCGGCACTTCCAGCACGTTGGTCGGCGTCGCCCCCAGGAAGGTGACGTCCCAGCCGAGCTTCTTCGCCTCGGACATCGCGCCGATGGTCTCGCGGATCACGGTGCCGAGCACGACGAGATCGCAGCCGTCGGACTTCATCTTGGCGATCTGCGCGCTGAAATCGGAGGCGCCGCGCTTGTAGCTCGTCACCGACGCCGGCTGCAGCTTCATGGCCGTCAATTGCTGGGTGAAGCCGTCGAGCACGTTCTTTCCGTACTCGTCATCCTGGTGCATGATGCAGGGCTTCTGGAAATTCTTCCACTCCACCATGTATTTCAGCGCGGCGCGCGTGCTCTCGACATAGGGCAGGAGGTTGTTGAACTTCAGCCGCTCCTGCGGCTTGGCCGGGTCGAACTTGAAGGTGAACTCGGCGGCGGTCAGCGGGAAGAGCTGGAGCACGCCGGCATCGAACAGGATGTCCTGCGCGGCGAGCGTCGGCGCCGATCCCATCGAGCCGATCATGACGAAGATCTTGTCGCGCTCGACCATCTTCTGGGACGCCAGCACGCCCTTCTTCGGATCGTAGCCGTTATCCTCGAGGATCATCCTGATCTTGCGGCCATTGATACCACCGGCCGCGTTGATTTCCTCGACCGCCATTTTCATGCCGTTGGAGACCGGCACGCCCCAGACCTTGATCGGCCCCGACAGATCCTGATGGGTGCCGATGACGATCTCGGAGGCCGAAATGCCTTCATTGGTGACCTTGGTTTGCGCGACGGCGGGCAGACAGCTGAGCACCACCGCGCCTACCGCAAAGCCGAACGCTCTCGACGATCTCGACATTGACGTCTCCTCTCCTTGGGGGCCCGTATGATTTCGAAGGGTGGGGGCCATCACTCCTTCGCTGTTTTGCAGACGAGATTGTTCAAGCCACCGCCCGCGCCGGATACATGGCGTCGATTTCGGCGGCATAACGCTTGTTCACGAAGCCGCGCTTCAGCTTCATGGTCGGCGTCAGCTCCTCGTCCTCCGGCGTGAGCTGGCGTTCGATCAGATAGAATCTCTTGATGGTCTCGACCCGGGCGAAATTGGCATTGACCCCTTCGATCTCCCGCCAGATCAGGTCCTGGATCTCCGTCGCGCGGCACAGGCTGGCATAATTGGTGAAGGGGATGTCGTGGTCCTGCGCGAATTTCTCGACATTCTCCTGGTCGATCATCACGAGGCAGGTGAGGTATGGCCGCTTGTCGCCGATCACCACGGAATCCGAGATGTAGGGCGAGAATTTCAGCTGATTCTCGATCTCGGACGGCGTGATGTTCTTGCCGCCGGAGGTGATGATGATGTCCTTCATCCGGTCGGTGATGCGGACGAAGCCCTCATTGTCGATGGTGCCGACGTCGCCGGTATGCAGCCAGCCGCGATGGTCGATGGTCTCGGCTGTCCTCTCCGGCTGGTTCAGATAGCCCATGAACAGGAAGTCGCCCCGGATCAGGATCTCCCCGTCGGGCGACAGCGCCACTTCACCCCACGACACCGCCTTGCCGACCGAGCCGAGCTTGATCCGCTCCGCCGGCATCATGGTGGCGACCCCGCAATTCTCGGTCTGGCCGTAGAGCTCGTGGATGTCGATGCCGAGCGCGAGATACCAGCGGATCAGCTCCGGTGCGATCGGCGCCGCGCCGGTGAAGGCGACGCGGCAACGGTCGAGCCCGATCATGCGGCGGATGTTGCGGAAGGCGAGCCGGTAAGCGATGCCGTTGGCGATGCGCAACAACAGCGGCGGCGGCTTCCCTTCGATCCTGCAATCGACCATGCGATAGCCAATGTCGATGGCGCGGCGGTAGACCCATTGCTGGAACGGCGTCGCATCCTTCAGCGCGATGGTGATGGCGGAATAGAATTTCTCCCAGATGCGCGGCACCGCGAGGAAGATGGTCGGCTGCACCTCGCGCAGATTGTCCGGCACGGTCTCCGGACTCTCGGCAAAATTCATCACCGAGCCGAGCGCGACCGAGATGTAATAGCCGCCGATCCGCTCGGCGACGTGGCAGAGCGGCAGGAAGATCAGCCGGTCCTCGTTCTCGCGCGCCGGAATGAAATCGTTGGCGTGCCGCATCTGGTGCGTGACGCTGCGGTTGGCGTGCATGGCGCCCTTGGGCGGACCCGTGGTGCCGGATGTATAGACGAGGACCGCGAGATCGCTCGCGCTGCGACTGTCGACCATCTCCTGCCACAGCGGCTCGCGACCGGCCATGTGGTTGCGCCCGAGCGCGCGGAACTCGTCGAGCGACATCACCATGTCGTCGGAGAAGCCGCTGAGGCCCTCCATGTCGAACACGATGATCCTTCGCAGAGACGGGCAGCGTGCGCGGCAGGCCAGGACCTTGTCGAGCTGCTCCTCGTCCTCGGCGAAGATCACTTTGGTCCGGGAATCGTTGACGAGATATTCGACCTGGGATGAGGCATCGGTCGGATAGATGCCGGAGGAGACGCCGCCGGCGCACAGAATGCCCATGTCGGCATGGACCCATTCCGGCACGGCGTTGGCGATGATGGAAGCGACGTCGCCGGGCCTGAAGTCGATGGCGTGCAGCGCGTAGGCGATCTCCTTCGAGATCTCCAGCCATTCGCGCCAGCTGGTCGGCTGCCAGATCCCGAATTTCTTCTCGCGTATAGCCGGCCTGTCGCCCCGCGTCTCCGCGGCGCGCAAAAAGCTTTTCGCGATCGTGTCAGCGACCGTCAGCACCGCCGGTCGGGCCATGCACGTCTCCTCCTTGTCGCGTTCCCCTCCGCTGCCTGCCTTGCCGGCGGTCTATATTGGCGGATGGGCTCTGGTATTTAAGGCTTCCTCTAACGACAAATCTTCTAACGCCAAGTCTTTCTCTAACGCCAAGTCTTCTTCTTTTTCCAGCGCCGCTCGCCTCGTGCGCCCGCTTCCTTGGCGCCAAGGTAGAATTCCTGGATGTCCTGGGAATGCATCAAGCGGTCGCAGGTGTCGTTCATCACGATCCGGCCGATCTCCAGCACATAACCATAGTGCGCCGTCTCCAGCGCCACCTTGGCGTTCTGCTCGACCAGCAGGATCGACATGCCCTGCTCCTCGTTGACGCGGCGGATGATGGTGAAGATCTCCTTCACCAGCAGCGGCGACAGCCCGAGCGAGGGCTCGTCGAGCAGCAACAGCGTCGGCCGGTTCATCAGCGCGCGGCCGATCGCGAGCATCTGCTGCTCGCCGCCGGAAAGCTGTCCGGCCGGCTGGTTGATGCGCTCCTTCAGCCGCGGGAAATAGCCGTAGACGCGCTCCAGGTCTTCCGCGACGCCGTCACGATCCTTGCGCGGATAGGCGCCCATCATCAGGTTCTCGCGCACCGAGAGGAACGGGAACACCTCGCGTCCCTCCGGCACGTGACTGAGGCCCAGCCGCACGATCCTGTCCGCCTCCATGCGCTGGATCGGCTTGCCCATGAATTCGATGGCGCCCTTCTGCGGATCGAGAATGCCCGAGATCGTCTTCAGCACCGTGGTCTTGCCGGCGCCGTTGGCGCCCAGCAGCGTGACGATGCGACCGCGCGGCACTTCGAGCGAGATGCCGCGGATCGCCATGATCGGCCCGTAATAGCTCTCGATATTGGAGAGTTTCAAGATGATATCCGGCGTGACCGCGGCATCCATCGCGTCAGGCTCCCAGATACGCGGCGACGACATCGGGGTGCTGCTGCACTTCGGCGGGCGAGCCCATCGCCAGCACCCGGCCGTAGTTCAGCGCGATGACGCGGTCGGAGACGCGGTTGACCAGGGACATGTCGTGCTCGACCATGAGCACGGTGACGCCGAGCTCGTTCTTGAGGTCGCGGATCCAGAACGACATGTCGCTCGTTTCCTCGACGTTGAGGCCGGAGGACGGTTCGTCGAGCAGGATCAGCTTCGGCTCCGAGCACAGCGCGCGCGCCAGCTCGATCACCTTGCGCACGCCGTAAGGCAGACCCGAGATCAGCTTGTCGCGGTAGGGCTCGAGATCGAGGAATTCGATGACCTGCTCGACCCTGCGGCGATGCACCTTCTCGTCGGCGCGTACGCTTGGCAGGAACAACAGCTCCTGCCAAAGCTGCGTGGTCGAATGCCGGTGGCGGCCGACCAACAGGTTCGACAGCACGGTCGCATTCTCGAACAGCTCGATGTTCTGGAAAGTGCGGGCGATGCCGAGCCTTGCAATGTCATGGGGCGGCTGCTCCGTGATGTCCTGGTTCTCGAAGAAGATGCGACCCGAGGTCGGCCGGTAGATTCGCGAAATCAGGTTGAAAATCGAGCTCTTGCCGGCACCGTTGGGCCCGATGATCGAGAGTATCTCGCCCTTTTCGACCGCGAACGACACCGCATCGACGGCCTTCAGCCCGCCGAAATGCAGCGACAGACTCTCCGCGCGAAAATAGCTCATCGGTTGCGCTCCGACTTCACGTAGATCTTCTGCCGCTTGAAGGTGGCGCGCTTGTAGAGCGGGAACAGCTGGAAGAAGAGTTTTATCTTGAGCCAGCGGCCGTAAAGTCCGAGCGGCTCGAACAGCACGAACAATACGATGATGATGCCGTAGATCGCGCCTTTCAGGCCGTTGAGCGAGGCGAAGGCCGCGACCTTGGACTGGACATTGGCCGCAGCTTGCGTACCCGCTCCGAAGGTGGCGGCAATGCCGGCGATGATGCCGGGCATGTCGTCCTTGAGGTAGGTCAGGAACGGATCGATCATCACGATGAAGATCGCCCCCAGCACTGCGCCGTGCAGGCTGAAGGTGCCGCCGATCAGGATCACGATGATGAACTCGATCGAGAGCTGGAGCGTGAACATCTCCGGCGAGATGAAGGAGAGCTTGTGCGCGAACAACACGCCGGCGAAGCCGGTGATCGCCGCCGAGATCGCAAAGGACTTCACCTTGTACAGCGCGACATTGACACCCATGCTCCGCGCCGCGGTCTCGCTGTCGCGGATCGCGACGAAGGCGCGCCCGGTCGGCGAGCGCAGCAAATTGAGCGTGCCGACGATGGTCAGCACCAGCACGGCCAGGCAGAGGAAATAGAAGGTCGGGCTGTCGCGCGAGACTGCGACGCCAAACAGCGACACCGCCTTGATCCGCATGCCCTCGTTGCCGTTGGTGACGCTCTCCCAGCGCGCCAGAATCTCCTCGACGATGAAGGCGAAGGAGATGGTGGCGATGACGAGATAGATGCCTTGCAGCCGCAGCGCGGGGAAGCCGACCAGCGCACCGATCAGCCCGGTCAGGAGCCCGGCCGCGAGAAAGTAGACCGGGAACGGCACACCATATTTCTGCAAATAGGCGGCCGTATACGCACCGATCGCGAGAAACGCCGCATGCCCGAGCGAGGCCTGCCCGGTGAAGCCCGTCAAGATCAGCAGCGCCACGCCGACGGTCGCATAGATGCAGACGAAGACGAGCTGGCTCATCAGATAGCTGGAGAGCACATAGGGCGCGATCAGCAGCACGGCCAGCAGAAGACCGTATGAGACGAAATAGCCCGAATGCGGAAACAGCCTGATGTCGTCTTCATAGTCGGTCTTGAACAGGAAGCGCATGGCGTTCAGACCTTCTTGCGGACGTGAAGGCCGAACAGACCTTCGGGCTTGAGCAAGAGCACGGCGAGCAGCACGATGTAGGGCGCGACGTCCTTCCAGCCCTCGGCCAGATAGAAGCCGGCCATGCTCTCGATAACGCCGATCAGGACGCCGCCGACGACGGCGCCGGGGATCGAGCCGAAGCCGCCGAGCACGGCGGCCGGAAACGCTTTCAGGCCAAGCACCAGCCCGACATTGGAATGGATGAAGGTGATCGGGGCCAGCAGCACGCCGGCGCAGGTCGCAACCGCCGCGCTGATCGCCCAGACGATCGACACCACGCGCTTGACCGGGATGCCCATGTAATAGGCCGCCAGCATGTTCTCGGAACTGGCGCGCATCGCGGTGCCGAGCGTGGTCTTGTTGAAGAACAGCCAGAGCAGCGTGCAGAGGATGACCGTCGCCGCGATCACCGAGAGCTTGTCATAGGCGAGCACCAGCGAGCCGATGCGCAGCACGCCCTGGCTGAACGGCGTGTCGATCTTGAAATCGTCGGTGCCCCAGATCATGCCGGAGACCGAGCGCAGGAAATAGCCGAGCCCGATGGTGGCCATGATGATGGAGAACTGCGGATAGCCGAGGATCGGCCGCACCACCACGCGCTCGGCCAGCATGCCGAACAGCGCCATCGCCGCCACCGCGCCGGCAAAGCCGATCCAGTAGTTCAAGCCCATCATGCCGATGAAGGTGAAGGCAAAGAAGCCGCCCAGCATCATCAGATCGCCCTGGGCGAAATTGACGACCTCGGTGGCCTTGTAGACGAGCACGAAGCCGAGCGCGATCAGGCCGTAGACGCAGCCGAGCGCAACACCGCTGACCAGCTGCTGAACGAAATCCAGCATTGCCGCGCATCCTCCCGATACAACCGGCGGTTCTTCCTGACCGCCTTGCCGCATCTTGTGTTCAGTCGCTACGCAGTCGTTTCGCTGCGTTCGCGCCATTCGTCCCTTCGCCAATTCAGCCTGAACCGCCAAGCGCTGTCAACAAACGGTGACTTGCCATTAGTCCAATCCGGATGACGCAATTTGCGGCAGCGCGATTCACGGTGCCGAAACATCTTCGGGGCATGGTCGCGAGCGATGCAAAACCGCAAGGTGTGACCGCCATGAAGCCGGACGACTCGGCGCTCGAAGTCCTGGGGTTAACGAAGCGTTTTGACCGTCTGGCGGTCGATAGCCTCGATCTCACCATCCATGCCGGCGAATTCTATGCGCTGGTCGGCCCCAATGGCGCCGGCAAGACCACCACTTTGCGCATGGTTGCAGGCCTTTTGCGCCCCGATGCCGGCGCGGTCTCTATCTTCGGCATCGATGCGCTCCAAAACCCCGTCGCCGCCAAGCAGGTGATGGCGTGGGTCTCCGACGAGCCCATGATCTATGACAAGCTCACGCCGCTCGAATATCTCGAATTCGTAGCCGGTCTGTGGGGCATCGCACCATCGGTCTCGGAACCGATCGCCGCGGGGCTCCTGAACTCGCTCGGGCTCGAGCCGCACCGGCACGAACGCTGCGAGAGTTTTTCCAAGGGTATGCGCCAGAAGGTCGCTCTCGCCGGCGCACTGGTGCACGATCCCCGCCTCATCATCCTCGACGAGCCGCTGACGGGACTGGACGCCGTCTCCGCCCGCCATGTCAAGGGACTCCTGAGCGAGCGCGTCCGCGCCGGCTGCACCGTCATCATGACCACGCATATTCTCGAGGTCGCCGAACGCATGGCCGACCGCATCGGCGTGATCGCAGCCGGGCGCCTGGTTGCCGAAGGAACGCTGACCGAGCTGCGCCAGCAAAACGGGCACGCCGATACCAGCCTGGAAGATCTCTTCATCGCGCTGGTGACGCTCCAGGAAGCCGCATGAGCTCGGCGACCGCGCTGTCCTGGTTCGCCCGCCACGAGCTCCGGCTCGCCTGGCGCGAATGGTTCGCCATGATGACCGGCGGGCGGCGCAAACGGACGCGTATCGCGGTGATCGGCCTGCTGTTCTTCGCGGCGCTGCTGCACGTGCCGGCCTGGGCAGTGATCGGCCGCTTTGCCGAGCTGCAATTGCCGCTCGACAAATCCTCGCTGATCGTGATTTCGGCGACGATTTTTCTCGCCTGGACGCTGATGCTGTCACAGGCGATCGAATCGGTGACGCGGGTGTTTTACGCACGCGCCGATCTCGACCTCATCATGTCGTCGCCCGCGACGCTGGCCAATCTGTTCTCGGTGCGCATCGCCGCGATCGCGCTCACCGTCACGGTGATGGCGCTGCTGTTCTCGACGCCCTTCATCGACGTGCTGGTGTTCGGGGGCGGCGCGCGCTGGCTTGCGGCGTTCGGCGTCGTCGTCGCCATGGGCCTGTCGGCCGCAGCGATCGCGATCGCCGTCACCATCCTGCTGTTCCGCCTGATCGGCCCGGCGCGGACACGGTTCGTCGCCCAGATCCTCGCCGCGATCATCGGCGCCGGCTTCGTGATCGCGCTCCAGGTCGCGGCGATCATGTCCTACGGCACGCTGTCGCGCTTCACCATCCTGACCTCGGGTAGCTTGGCCGCTTACGCGCCCGATGCCGACAGCATCTGGTGGTGGCCGGCACGGGCTGCGATGGGCGACAGCGAGGCACTGCTGCTGCTTCTGGCGCTTGGCCTCGTTCTGCTTGGCAGCGTCATGGCGACGTTCTCGGGCCGCTTTGCAGACACGGCGATCGATGCCGCCGCTTATGGCAAATCCGGCAGCAAGCGCGCAAACCGACGCCCGTTCCGCGGCGGATCGCGGCAGCAGGCCCTGCGGCGCAAGGAATTTTCGTTGCTCTGGCGCGATCCCTGGCTGATCTCGCAGACGCTGATGCAGCTGCTCTATCTGGTGCCGCCGGCGCTGCTGCTCTGGCGCAGTTTTGCCGACCGCTCCGCGGCGCTGACGCTGATCACGCCCGTCATCGTCATGGCGGCGGGACAACTCGCCGGCGGGCTTGCCTGGCTGACGATCTCGGGCGAGGACGCGCCCGACCTGGTTGCGACCGCGCCGCTGACGCCGTCCAGCGTCACCCGCGCCAAGATCGAGGTGGTGCTGATCGCGATCGCCGTCATCTTCTGCCCGCTGATCGCGGCGCTCGCTTTCGTCTCGCCGCTCCAGGCCGCGGTCAGCGCAGGTGCGGTCATCGTCAGCGCGGCCTCCGCGACCGCGATCCAGCTCTGGTTCCGGGTGCAGGCCCGGCGCAGCCAATTCCGCCGCCGCCAGACTTCGTCGCGGCTTGCGACCTTCGCCGAGGCGTTCTCCTCGATCGGCTGGGCTGCCAGCGCCGCGCTGGTGCTCGCGCTGCCTATCGCCGGTCTCGTCAGCGGCCTGATCACTGCGAGCCTCGTCGCCATCACCTGGAAGTTCAGCCCAAGGCGTGAATCATAAAAGGCGGCCGTGAGGGTGCGACACTGACGCGCTGTTGATCGTGCGCTGTTGGCCACGCGCTGCATTGCACGCTAGACTTTCCCCTGAAGTCATCGGGGATGGATTCATGCGGCGACTGGTTTCGGCGGCTCTGGCGCTGTTCGGCGCATTCCTCTCACCTGCCCTCGCCCAGCAGCCCCAGCGCGGCGAATGCCTGGCGATGGCGAATGCGGTACCCCGTCTGACACCGGTCGCGTTCCGGCAGGCCGCGGCCTCGGCTGAAGTCCAGATCACTTATGCCGGCCATTCCACCTATTTCATCGACACGCCCGGCGGCTTGCGGATCGCCACCGACTATAGCGGCGCCTACCAGGTGGGCCGGCTGCCCGATGTGGTCACCATGAACCGGGCCCACAGCACGCACTACTCTTTATATCCGGACAAGCGCATTCCTCGTGTGCTGCATGGCTGGGGCGAGGACGGCAAGCCGGCGCTGGTCTCGGAGCGCATAGGCGACACCTTCATCCGCAACGTCACCACCGACATCCGCCGCTATTTCGGCGACGATTCCGGCGCCGACATGATCCGCGACGGCAATTCGATCTTCATCTTCGAGGTCGCGGGCCTCTGCATCGGCCATCTCGGCCATCTCCACCACAAGCTCGACGACAGCCACTTTGCCCAGATCGGCCGGCTCGACATCGTGATGGTGCCGATCGACGGCACCTACACCATGTCGCTCGACGGTGTCTCGGAGATCACCAAGCGGCTGCGCGCCTCGGTGGTGCTGCCTATGCACCGCTTCGCCACCCCGCTCGACGATTTCATGCAACGGATCGGCCAGCAGTTCGAGATCGACCGGCGCACGGAGCGAAGTTTCCGGATGTCCCGGGATGCGCTGCCGTCGAAGCCGACGGTGATCATCCTCGACGGTGTCTGACACGCAATTTTCTCCAAGTCGGTGTCGGCCGGTCGTGCTGATCTCCTCGCAACAGGAGATCGACATGACCGACTTTGCGAGACTATTGCACGCGGACGAACCGAACCCCGAGCACGCGGCGGCGCTCCAGCTTTACGGCCGCTTCGTCGGCGATTGGGACGCCGAGATCACCGCCCATGGACCCGACGGAACGAAACACACCGCGCCCGGCGAGATCCATTTCGGTTGGGTGTTGGAAGGCCGCGCCGTGCAAGACGTCTGGATCATTCCGCGCCCGGCTGGCAGCCCGGCCTTGCCGATCGCCGGCAATTGGTACGGCACGACGCTGCGGGTCTACGATCCGACCATCGATGCCTGGCGGATTTCGTGGTTCGATCCCGGCCGCTGCATATTCCGCCAGCAGGTCGGCCGTCCACGTGATGCCGACATCGTGCAGGAAGGCACGACCGAAGCCGGCGACCTGACGCGCTGGAGCTTTACCGAGATCACCGAGGATTTCTTCCACTGGCTCGGCGAGGTCAAGCCGGTTGCCGCAACCGATTGGCGGCTGGTGGTCGATGTGAGGGCGAAGCGGCGCTAGGTTGACGACGCCGTCGCTGTGCCCGCGATGACGGGGGCGGTTGCGCAACGCGCGCTGCCGCGTCCGAGGACGAGGTGCTAGGCTCCCAGCCCAAGAAGCATGCATAAAGGGAGCGAACGCCGATGGCTGCAAGCGGTCTGCCCGCCAATACGAGCGGGCTATTCGTCGAGCCGCGCGAGGACTGGCTCGCGCTGCATCAGGAGGAGATCATCGATCCCTTGCGGCCGATCGTCGATCCTCATCACCATCTCTGGAATCGCGGGCACCGCTATCTGATAGAGGAGATGGCGGCCGATATCGCCTCCGGCCACAACATCACCGCGACCGTCTATGTCGACTGCCGCTCGATGTATCGTGCGCACGGGCCCGAAGCGTTCCGGCCTGTCGGCGAGGTCGAGTTCGCCAACGGCGTCGCCGCGATGAGCGCCAGCGGCGGTTACGGCAAGGCCGCGATCTGCGCCGGCATCGTCAGCCACGTCAATCTGCTGCTCGGCGATGCCGCAAAACCGGTGCTGGAGGCCGAGATCGCGGCGGGCAACGGTCGCTTCCGCGGCATCCGGCATTCCTCGGCCTGGGACCAGGATTCTGCTGTCGCCGGCATGTATGCGAGCCGGCCGAAGGGATTGTTGCAGGACCCGACCTTCCGCCAGGGCTTCGCCTGTCTCGCGCGGCTCAACCTGAGCTTCGACGCCTGGCTGTTCCATCCGCAGATCGGCGAGCTGACTGAACTCGCCCGAGCATTTCCCGACACCAGGATCGTGCTCGACCATTGCGGCGGCCCGGCCGGAATCGGCCGCTTTGCCGGGCGACGCGAGGAGGTGTTTCCGCAATGGCGCGCCTCGATCCAGGAGATCGCCAGATGCGAGAACGTGGTGGTGAAGCTCGGCGGGCTCGCGATGTGCCTGCTCGGCTACGACTTCCATTTGCGCGAGCGGCCGCCGTCATCCGAGGAGCTCGCCGCGGCGTGGCGGCCTTACGTCGAGACCTGCATCGAGGCGTTTGGACCCCAGCGCGCGATGTTCGAGAGCAATTTCCCGCCGGACAAGGGCCAGTGCAGCTACCAGGTGATCTTCAACGCCTTCAAGCGCATCGCAGCGCCCTTGAGCGAGACCGAGAAGACGGCGTTGTTCTCCCAGACCGCGAGCAATTTCTACCGGCTCGACCTGCCTTGAAAAAAGTTTGCCGTCGTGACGAGAAAAGGGGCCGGGATGTTGATCCCGACCCCTCTTCCGTCGTGGCCGCTGGGAAGCGTCCTTGAAACTGTTTGAACTCTAACCGGCACCCATCAGCGAGGCCGGGCGGCGCTCGCCGGCGGAGACGAACATCCGCTTGAGCCTGTTGACGACGCGGATCAGGAAGCCGATCATCACCGGATTGGTCTTGCGGCAGAAGGCGATCTTCTTGACGTGGCCTTCGACATGCCATTTGGCATGCGCGCCGTCGCGGAAGAAAATGACGTCGCCCGGGCCGTAGCGCTTCGGCGGCATGCCGTCGCTTTCGAGCACGATCGATCCTTCCATGATCATGATCGTCTCGTCGATATCGTAGTACCAGTTGAAACGCCCTTCGGTGCAGGCCCAGATGATGGTCGAAGCGGTGCCGTCGGCGCTGGTGGACAGGATGTGCGAGCGTGACACCGGATTGCCTTCGATGATCCAGGACGGCTCGATCGGCCGCAGCTCGAGATCCACATTGCAACTACTGATTTCAATCAATGTTCGCGACATCTGTTTCCCCAGGGGATATAATATGACCGGCCGGGTCTGGGCCCGGATTGTTTCGAAAGATGGCGGGAACGCTAGTGGCCGGTTTTTAATTCTTTCTTACGCAGGGCCCGACAATCAGCCGCAAGTTGCAGACGCAAAGCGGTTAACGTCGCAATTTCCCTGCAATTTCGTGCACATGATCCCTTCTTTTCCGGGGTGCGACAAAGTGCGCGAAGCTATCTGAAAGGAGCCACACCGATGCCGCTCACCCCGGAGGTTCTCGCAGCTCAAGGCGAGATCGTCGCCTGGCTCGGCAGCCTCGATCTCTCCTTCGCAACCGAAGAGGAGCCCTGGTTCACCGTCGACGGCATCGAGAGCCCCCGGCAGATCGGCAGTGACGGCTCCGGCGGGGCGTTCGTGCTGCTGCCGTCTCAGAATGTGCTCTACGTCTCATCGGAAGGCCGCGCGGGAATTATCGCGGAGAGTTTCGAGGCTTTCGTCAACCTCGTCGTGGCGCGCCCCTATTGGCTCGACATCCTCAAATTTTCCGCCGGCGGTGACCTCCATCAGATGCGGCGGGCCGCGGATGCGCTGGAGGCGACACTCGACGGAGAGGACGACGTCAACGAGGCCCGCGAGCAAATCCGCAGGGGCCTCGACCTGCCCGAGGCGAATGATCCGGTCGGCACGCTCTACGACGCGGTGGCGACCTCCGACGCCATCGTGCGGGCCACCGACGGCAGCCCGTTCACGACGCTGTTCAACCGCTTCAACATCGACAACAACCCAATGCTGCGCGACGCGGCGGCATAGTTACTTCGCCCATTCGCCCTTGCGAAACACCGGCACTTTGCTGCCGTCGGCCAGAATGCCGTCGATGTCGGTCTCGGCCGAGCCGATCATCCAGTCGATATGGATCAGGCTCTGGTTGCCGCCTTGCGCCGCGATCTGCTGCGGCGTGAGCTGCGCGCCGTTGACGAAGCACTTCGAATAGCACTGGCCGAGCGCGATGTGCGAGGCCGCGTTCTCGTCGAACAGCGTATTGTAGAACAACAGCCCGCTCTGCGAGATCGGCGAGGAATGCGGCACCAGCGCCACTTCGCCGAGACGCCGCGCGCCCTCGTCGGTGTCCAGCACCTTGTTCAGCACCTCCGCACCGCGCGAGGCCTTGGCGTCGACGATCCTGCCGTCCTCGAAACGCACTGCGATGTTGTCGATCAGCGTGCCCTGGTAGGACAGCGGCTTCGAACTTACGACATGGCCGTAGACCCGCCGGCAATGCGGCGTGGTGAACACTTCTTCCGTAGGGATGTTGGCGTTGCAGCTGATGCCATTCTTGGCGAGCGAGGCGCCGCCTTCCCATTCATGGCCGTCGGCGAGACCAATGGTAAGATCGGTGCCGGGACCTGAATATTGCAGCGCGCGGAAACGCTGGCCATTGAGCCAATTGGTGCGCTCGCGCAGCACCGCATTATGACTTGCCCAATTGGCCGGCGCGTCCTCGCGATCGACGCGGGACGCCGCGAAGATCGCATCCGCGAGCTTGCCGATCGCAACCTCTTCCTGATCGTTGGGAAACACCAGCTTGGCCCAAGCTGCGCTCGGATAGGCTATGATGTTCCAGTTGGTGTCGAAATTGACGATTTTTTCCAACGCCGGCTGATAGGCGATGGAATTGGCCTTGCTCGCGCGCGCGACCTTGGAAGCGTTTTCGCCCGACAACAGCATTGGATTGTCGCCGACGATGGCGAGCCGCGCGGTGTTCTCCGAGAATGCCTTGGCCATACCCTCATAGAGCCAGTTGGCGGCGCGATCGAAGCTGTTGTCCTGGCCGTGGCGGTAGCGCGCCAGCGTCATCTCTTCGTCGGAGAGTATCGGCGTCACGATGCCGGCGCCGGCCTTGTAGGCATGCACGGCGATCCGCCGCACCAGCGGCAACGCGATCGCAGGCGCCGTCAAGAGCAGATCCTGGCCCGGCCGCAAGCCCAGGCCCACCTTCACCGCCACCTCGGCCAGCCGGTCGAGCTTCACGGGATCGATGGGAGTGGAGGTGATGCGTTGATCAGTCATGCCGGATCCTCTGCCGAACGTCTCTCGCTCAATCTAAGTCTAGCATCGGGAGACACAAGTGCGCGAGTGCCTTGCGACACCCCAAGATACGCAGTTTCGCGCATTTTGGTTTTCAACGCGTTGCCGATTTCAGCACCCGGTCGACCATGGCGGGAGCAAGGCCGAGGTAATTTTTCGGTGATGTCAGCGCCTCGATCGTGGCACGGTCGATTCTGACAGAGACGCGGGCATCGGACGACAGCGCGTCCGCCAGTGTAAGACCTTTCTCATTGGCGAGCCGGCAGGCATCATAGACCACGTCATGCGCCTCCTGCCGCCCGATCTGCGGCGCGAGTCCCATCATGACTGCCTCGGCCACGATCAGACCACGGCTGATGCCGAGATTCTCGTTCATCTTGCTTTCGTCCACGATAAGGCCGGCGAGCGCGAACTTCGCCTGATGCAAGGCGCCGGCGGTCAGCACGAAGCTTTCGGGGATCGCCATCCATTCGGCATGCCAGGGCCCGGTGGCGCGTTCGAAATCCTGCACCATGGCATCCAGCATCAGGCCGGCGTGCTGGCGCACCGCCTTGGACGCCGCGAGCATCAGTTCCGAGGAGATCGGGTTGCGCTTCTGCGGCATGGTCGAGGAGGCGCCGCGCCCCTTGACGAAGGGCTCGTAGACCTCGGCGAATTCGGTCGAGGCCATGATCATGATGTCGAGCGCGATCTTGCCGAGCGAGCCGGTGACCAGCGCCAGGAAATTCACGGCCTCGGCAAAACCGTCGCGTGCGACGTGCCAGGTCGAGACGGGAACGCCGAGCCTCAGTTCGGCGCAGAGCGCTTCCTGCACCTCGAAACCCTTGTCGCCGAGCGAGGCCAGCGTGCCGGCGGCGCCGGCGAACTGGCCGACCAGGACGCGCGGCTTCAGTTGTGCCAGACGCTCGGCGTGGCGGTCGAACATCGCGAGCCAGATCGCGGTCTTGTAGCCGAAGGTGACCGGCAGCGCCTGCTGGAGATGGGTGCGGCCCGCCATCGGCGTGTCGCGGTAGCGCTTCGAGAGGTCGGCGAGGATTTTCCGCAGCGCGGCGATGTCCTGTTCGACGATCTCGAGCCCGGCGCGCAGTTGCAGCACCACGGCGGTGTCCATGACGTCCTGCGTGGTCGCACCCCAATGCACATAACGGCCGGCATCGCCGCATTGCTTCACCATCTGATGCACCAGGGGCAGGATCGGATAGCCGACGACATCGGTCTCCTCCCGCAGCAGATCGAAATCGAGCGCGGCAACATCGGTCCGCGCCGCGATCTGATCGGCGGCATCCTGCGGGATCACCCCGCACTTCGCTTCCGCCTTCGCCAGCGCCACCTCGACCTCGGCATAGCGCGCGACCGTCGCGACGTCGGAAAACACCTCCCGCATCTGCGGCGTGCCGAAGGCATCGCGGAACAGCATGGAATCGAGCACGGTGGTCGAGGCGTGAAAAGCGGGCATGAGCGTTTCTTCGTCGTTTGTGTTTTGTGTTTTGTGTGGGCAGCTTACGCACACGGAGCTGTTCGGCAATGGACATTCACCGCTCGTCAGACATTCAGACGTCCAAACTGTCGCCTCCGTCATCCTGAGGTGCTCCCCGTGCGACGCGAAGCAGCGCACGCGGAGCCTCGAAGGATGAATGGCCGGGATGCAGCCGGGCCGTCTATCCTTCGAGGCCTCCGCTCCGCTACGGCGCCTCAGGATGACGGTGATAGATTGCGCTGACGGCAATATCGGATTCAGCGCGTCGCCCGCGACAATCCGGCCAAAACCGCCTTATTCTAATTCAGGCTGCATTCCTCCCCGCAAATGGCATGGCTGCCATCACGCGATCGTGGTGAACCGGGCAGGCCCCTCGGCGGACTTACAGACCCCAGTCGAAATCGGTTTTGATTTCATTATTGCCAGATGTCGTCGTGAGGTCTGAGTTTTCGACGTGCAGTTTCTGTTCCGGGATCACCTGCTCGATACCGACTTGCGCGAGCTGAGCCGCGAGCAGGTTCCCGTTGCCGTGGAGCCGCAGGTCTTCGATCTCGTCGTCCACCTCATGGAGAACCGCGACCGGGTGGTCAGCAAGGACGAGCTGATCGACAAGATCTGGCACGGGCGTAGCGTCTCCGAATCCACTCTGACCAGCCGGATCAATGCGGCACGCAAGGCGGTCGGAGACAGCGGCGCGAGCCAGGCGCTGATCCGCACCATTTCGCGCAAGGGTTTTCGTTTCGTCGGCGACGTCGAAACCAAGCGTGGGGCGACCGCGCCGGAATCCGATTTCGGAGCAAAGCTTCTGCAGGCCTCGCTGCCGCTGCCGGACCGACCGGCGATCGCGGTGCTGCCCTTCACCAACATGAGCGGCGACCGCGAGCAGGATTATTTCTCCGACGGGATCAGCGAGGACATCATCACCGCGCTGTCGAAGTTGCGCTGGTTCTTCGTCGTCGCGCGCAACTCCTCCTTCGTCTACAAGGGCCGCGCGGTACACATGAACGAGGTCGCGCGAGAGCTCGGCGTGCGCTATGTGCTCGAAGGCAGCGTGCGGAGGAGCGGCGATCGCGTGCGTATCTCCGCACAGCTCAACGACGTCTCGACCGGCAGCCATCTCTGGGCCGAACGGTACGACCGCGAGCTTGCCGACATCTTCGCCGTGCAGGACGAGATCACCGAGGCGATCGTCGCCGCGATCGAGCCGCAGCTCTATGCCGCCGAGAGTTTTCGCGCCCAGCAGAAGCCGCCGGGAAGCCTGGATGCCTGGGACCTCGTGATGCGCGCATTGTCGCATTACTGGCGAATCACCCGCGAGGACAATGCCGCCGCGCAAGGACTGCTCGAGAAGGCCGTCGCGCTCGATCCCGCCTATGGCAAGGCACTCGGCCTGCTCGCGACCAGCCACATCTTCGGCGCGCATATGGGCTGGGCCGACATGGCCGCGACCCTGCCGGTCGCCGAGCGCGCGGCGCTCGCGGCGGTGGAGGCCGATCGTGACGATGCCTGGGCTCATCACGGTCTCGCTTATGCTTATCTGTTCCGCCGCCGCTTCGACGACGCGCTGGCGGAATTCGAGCTGGCGCTGAATCTCAATCCGAACTTTGCGATGGCGCACGCCTTCTACGGCGTGACGCTGTGCTACGCGGGACGATGGCAGAACGGCGATGTCGCCGCGCGCCGCGCGCTGCGGCTGAGCCCGCGTGACCCGCTCGCGGCGATCTATTGCGGCGTTGCGGCCTATGCCCGGTTCATCGGCCGCGATTACGAAGGAGCCGCACAAATGGCGCGCGAGTCGATGCGGCAGCGCGCCGATTTCGTCGGCGCGCATCGCGTGCTGACGGCCGCCGCCGGAATGTCAGGGGATCTCGCGCTCTCGGCTTCCGCCCTGGAAGGCTTGCGCCGCGCCCAACCCGGCATCTCGCTCGCCTGGATCACGCGCGAGCTGCCGATGCTGCGGGAAGAGGATCGCGAGCATTACCTCGAGGGATTGCGGCGCGCGGGGATGAGGTAGCGAATCTCTCCTCTCCCGCTGGCGGGGAGAGGAGAGGGGCGCCGCTATTCCTGCATCATCTCCCCGCTGCCGCCGAACTCGGCCGGAAAGTCCTTGAGCTTGGGCAGGCCGTCGCGCATCGGCAGCACCGTCTCGGCGTAATTGACGTGGACGCCGGGCGCGAACGCGAGCGTGGGGATGGTGGCGGTGAAGACGTCGACCAGGCTGAGCGGCGGATGGTTCGTCATGAGATGGCCGCCGCACTTCCGGCAATATTTGCGCTGGCTGAGCGGCGTCTTGATGAAGGTCTCGACGTTCTCGGCACCTTCGGTGATGCGCACGGCTTCGGGCTTCCACAGGCTGAAGGCGTTCACCGGACCACCTGACCAGGAGCGGCATGAGCGGCAATGGCAATAGCCCATCGCCTCCGGCGCGCCTGTGACCTCGATCGTGACCGCGCCACAGAAGCAGTTTCCGACATGTTTCATTGGGTCGTCTCCGTTGATGAAGGTTTGAATTCCTCTCCCCGCTCCTGATGGCCGATAACTCGGCAAAAAAGGATGCGGGGAGAGGCGTCGGGGTGAGGGGGATTCACCCCGAGAAACGTTGAAGGTTGGGTCCGGCAAGATCCGTTACGCGCCTCGGCGCGGCCGCGCGTCCTCCTTTCGGCGGACGCGACGGAAAGACGCGCGAGCTATACCGACTTGCGCCAGGGAATAAGCATCGACACCCGTTGTTTGTACTGCCGGTACTCGTCGCCGAAGAGATCGATGAGGTCGTGCTCCTCCAGCGCGATGCCGACGAAGATGTAGAGCGTGGTCACGGCGGCGAACAGCAGATGGCCTGCGGTCATGACCGGCGCCGCCCAGAACGCGATGATGAAGCCGAGATAGATCGGATGACGGACGAACTTGTAGAGCAGCGGCGTCTTGAATCGCGGCGGCGATGCCTCCTTGCCGACGAGATGATTGGTCACCTGATGCAATCCGAACAGCTCGAAGTGATTGATGATGAAGGTCGAGGTGAACACGAGCACCCAGCCCACCAGCGACAGCGTGACGATCGTCACAGCGAGATCCGGGTTCGCGACGTCCCATATGACCGTGGGCAGCGGACGCCACTGCCAGAACAGGAGGAGCAATGAGAGGCTCGCGAACAGCACATAGGTGCTGCGCTCGACCGGCTTGGGGACGTACTGCGTCCACCAAGCCTTGAATTGCCGGCGCGCCATCACGCTGTGCTGGACCGCGAACAGGGCCATCAGGAGCAGATTGATGATGACGGCCTCGGCCGCCGGCGTGTCGGTTCCGGTGTCGATGGTCTTCGGCACCACCAGCCCCATGACGAAGCCGATGGCGTAGAGAATGGTGACGAAAAACACGAGATACGCCGCAATTCCGTACAGAAAGGCGACGAACTTGAAAATGCGTGAGCCCGCAACCTCCGGGCCGATGGGATGAACCTGATGATCAATTTGGGTCATATACAGCTCCGTTTTGCCAAAACGCCGGCACTTCATTGGTCGCTGCACCATGCCGACTCGGAGGCCTCAAGACTTTCGCGGACGGTTGATTTTCGCCTGAGACGACTTTGATTTTTGCTTGAGACGACAGAAACGTGCGATTTCGCTTTGAAAACAACGTGCTCGACGGCGACCTGCGGGAACTCACCTGCAGCGGAGCCGCCGTGCCGTTGCAGCCGCAGGTGTTCGATCTCCTGCTCTATCTGGTGGCGCAGCGCACCCGTGTGGTCAGCAAGGATGACCTGATCAGCCAGATCTGGAGCGATCGGATCATCTCGGATTCCGCCCTGAACAGCCGGATCAACGCCGCGCGCAAGGCGCTCGGCGACGACGGTGCGAGCCAGCGGCTGATCAAGACCATTCCGCGCAAGGGCTTTCGTTTCGTCGGCGAAGTCCGGGAAGAAGTGGCAGCCGCGACTGCGCCCGCTGAACCCGTCCCTGCCCTGCCGCGCGCCCTTCCGCGCGCCCTGGCGGACCGTCCGGCGATCGCGGTGCTCGCTTTCGAAAACATGAGCGGCGATCCCGCACAGGACTATTTCGGCGACGGGATCAGCGAGGACATCCTCACCGCGCTGTCGAAGCAGCGCTGGTTCATGGTAATCGCCCGCAACTCGTCCTTCACCTACAAGGGACGCGCGGTCCACATCCGGCAGATCGCCGAGGAACTCGGCGTCCGCTACATCGTCGAAGGCAGCGTGCGCAAGGCGGACAACCGGGTGCGCATCACCGCGCAGCTCAACGACGCCACGTCGGGCAGCCATCTCTGGGCCGAGCGCTACGACCGCGAACTGGTCGACGTGTTCGCCGTGCAGGACGAGATCACCAACGCGATCGCCGCGGCGATCGAGCCGCAGATTCACGCGGCGGAAAGTTTTCGCGCCCATCGCAAGCCCCCCGCGAGCCTGGATGCCTGGGATCTCCTGATGCGGGCGCTGTCGCATTATTGGCGCGTGACGCGGCGGGATCACGAGACCGCGCGGGCGCTGCTGGAACGCGCGGTCGGGATCGACCCGAACTACGGCCAGGCGCTGTCGGTGCTCGCGGCGAACCACATGTTCGGCGTGCATCTCGGCTGGGCTGAGCTTGCCGTGGTGGCGCCGGTGGCGGAAGCCGCCGCGCTCGCCGCCGTGCGCTGCGACCATGAGGATGCCTGGGCGCACGCCGCGCTCGGCAGCGTCTGCTTCTCGACGCGAAGGCTTGCGGACGCACTGTCCGAGTTCGAGCAGGCGCTCGCGCTCAATCCGAACTTCTCGCTGGCGCAAGGTTATTACGCGCTGGCGCTGTCCTATGCCGGGCGGCCGAAGGATTCGTTCGAGGCAGCGCAGAGGGCGATGCGGCTCTCGCCGCGCGATCCATCCCTGGCGATCTATCACGGCATCGCCGGCTATGCCCGCTTCACCGAGCGGCGCTATGGCGAGGCCATCGCGCTCGCGCGCGAGGCGATCCGCCACCGCGGCGACCTCACCGGCGCCTACCGCGTGCTCGCGGTTTCTGCCGGCATGACCGGCGACGGCATGCTTGCGCAGATGGCGCTGGGCGAGCTCCGCCGCACCCAGCCCAACATCTCGCTGCACTGGATCGCGACGCAATTGCCGTGGGCCAATGAGGCCGATCGCGAGCACTATCTGGAAGGATTCCGGCGGGCGGGCTTGCGCTAGACGATCGTCATGCCGGGTCTACGCAGCGCTTCCGGCGCAGATGGACGATGACGTCGAGCCGCGCGATCTCGTGGCCCGGAAGCGCCTCGGGTACCCTGGTGAAGGTCAGGCCGTCGGTGACGTCGACCAGCACATCCTCGCCTTCGAGGTAGAAATGCGGATGCACGGACGTGTCGGTGTCGAAGAACGACTTGATGCCGTCGGCTGCGATCCGGCGCAACAGGCCGGCGTCAGTGAACTGGTTCAGCGTGTTGTAGACGGTCGCAAGCGACAGCCGCAGATTGGCGGCCGTCGCTTCTTCATAAAGCCCCTCCGCTGTCACATGACGATGAGGGCAGAGGAACAGCATTTGGCCGAGCGCCAGACGGTGGCGCGTCAGCCTGAGGCCAGCATCGCCGAGCAGTTGCGCACAACGTGCCGACGCCTCGTCCGCGAGAGCGATGGCGAAATCGTCTGAATCCGCTTCGGAAAGGGTGGAAAGGAGGTTCATCGCCGATGCACTCGCAGTTGACCGGGAACGCGGAGCTTCGCGCGTCCTGCCATCAGATCGCAGAAGCGGCGGCCCGGCTTTGATCCGCATCAAATCCGGAGCGAGCCCGACCTCTGACCTATCGCAAGGCGGCCGAGTTCATTCCCGGCCAGAATAGCCTCCCATCAATGAGGCCCACATGTCCAAGCCGGTTCCCGACAAGGCAGAGATCGCGCTCGAATATCCCGACAAGTTCTATGTCGGCACCTTCGAGCATTCATCGCGGTTCGAGGCACGTCTCGACGGCAGCGGCGTTGCGCTGGTGCTGCAGCATCCAGGCACGGCGGACGAACGCAAATCGGTGCACCTGCACCTCAATTTCGGCCTGCTCGCCGGTATCCTGCGCGAGCTCGCGGGCAGTGTCGCGGCCCTCCCCAGGGACGACATCGCGCACCGTGAGCAACTCACGGATGCGCTTGCCGAGTTGCAACGAGCGCTGCGGCCCGCCTGAAGCCGTACGCTACTTGCCCTTCGCCTGGATCGGCTTCGGGGCCGTCACCGCCGCCCATTCCTTGTCGGCGCGGGGGCCGTTGAGATCGCCGGTCAGGCCGACGAGCTGACCGGGCAGGACGTCGAGCGTTTGCTGCCAGGTCTGGGTCTGGCACAGGAACTTGATCAGGCAGCCCTTGAGCTTGAGACGGTCGGAAGATTCGCGCCACAGCGAGACCGAGTAGAACTTGCCGTCCTCGGCATTGTAGATGTCGCCGGCAAACCGTCCGTCAGTCGTCGCCTGCAAGCCCATGATGAGCTGATGGCCGAGCAGCGTGCGAGCGCGCTTGTCTGAATCGGGATTTTCCTTGTCGCGATAAGGCTGGCCGCGCTTGTCGGCCGGTTCCTTCATCCAGACGATGAAGCCGCAGATGCGCTCGCGCGACGGCCCGCAGCGCTCGAGCCGGATACGGGCGCGGCCGTCCTCGACCAGCCAGGTCCCGCTCGGATCGGGCGGCGCGGCGGCGCCGGCTTGGCCGCCAAACGCCATCATCACGATGGTGATCGCGATGCGCAGCAGGAAGCGAAGGAAGAAGTTCATCAGCAGCACCTTTCGTGGGGTGGATTGCGGCGTCAGTGCAGTTGCGCCATCAGCGCGTCGGCGCCCTTGTCGAGGCCGGCCGTGGCGGCGGCGAGCGAGCCGGCGGTGGCCTTGATGTCGTAGGCGCCAGGGTATTGCTTGGTGACGTAGGCCGAGAGCAGGCGCGAGGTCTGGGCGTCGAAGATCTCGACGCCGTAGATGACCGAGCCGGTCAGGGTGCCCTCGCCGTCGCGCGCGGCCTGCACGCCGTTGTAGACCGCGCCGGCGACGTCGAAGCGCGAGAGCGTGCCGAGCACCGGCGTGTTGATGACGGCGCCGGTGAGCGTCAGCCTGATCCGCAGCGTGTTGGGCCCGCGCTCGCGCACCGATGCGAAGCGGCCGCGCAGCCGCTCAGCAAAACAGTTCTGCATGTAGGCGGCCAGCGTCGCCCGGTCCTTGTCGGACATGTCGCCGAACTGGTGATCCCTCGCCCGGTAGACCACGACGGGATCAAGGATCACTTTGTTATACGCGCGCCAGTCGACCTGGGTGGAATAGCGGTACGGCACGCGGCCCGAGGCGTCCGACTTGTCCGGGGCCATGTAGGCCGAGGACGCCATCTCCGAATAGGGCACGGGCGCGACCGAGGCGCAGCCGGCCGCGGCCGCGCAAAGCACCAGCGTTCCCAGACCGCGCAGGGCGATCGAGCGATCCATTCCAGACTCCTCTAGCGGCTTTTGGGAAAGGCCATCCTTGGGAAGGCCTTTTGTCGAAGGCGATGGGGACCGCAGCCGCGTTTGGGACAAGACGCGGCTGCGGCGCTCACCATCACCGGCCCAAGGCATCGTCCGGGGCCATGTCAGAAGCCTCGGGCAGTCTCAGTGTTTCCATTTATAAAACCGACCAGTTGGTTTGTAAAGTACCAAAATGAGGGCCTGGCGCATTTGGCCGCAGGCGCGACTTTGGGCAGCTGTCGTCGGAATTCGTTAACGATGAATCAGGCGCGTTTGCGCGGGGTTGCGGCTTTTGCCGGCAGCGTCGCACCGGATTTGACGGAACGTGCCTTGGCCGGCAGTTCCTTGGTCGGCTGTTCCTTGGCCGGCTGTGCGAGACCGTTCCACTGCGCGTCGTCGAGCAGACGCGCAAACAGGCGATCGTGCTCCGCCTTGCTGAGTGGAGACATGCCGAACAGACCACTCAGCAGCAGCCCCCGCGCCGCCGCCCAGCGCAACAGCGCCAGATCCGGATCGGCGGCCTCGGCCTTGATGACCGCGACCCGCTTCATCTCGCTGTCGCGCGGCAGCGACATCAGGCCAGGATTCTCAACCATGGCTGCGACCAATGCCAGCGCCGCCGAATTCGGCGCAGTCGCCGCTTCGCGCACAGTCGCGAGCTGGGTGGCGAGCTCGGGGTTCGCGGACGTGGCGCTCACCTTCGCCATATAACGGTTCGAAAACTCCTCGAAATGCGCCATCTGCCGCTCGAGCAGAGCCTTCAGCACCGCTTCCTTGGTGCGGAACTGGTGCATCACGCCGCCCTTGCTCAGCCCGCTCTCGCGCGCGATCGCATCGAGCGTCAACCGGCCGGGCCCGTCGCGCGCGATGATCGCGATGGCCGCCTCGAGCGCAGCGTTGCGGGATCGTTCGGAGCGTGTGGCGTTATCCATGGCCGACTTGTCTCCATGACAAGGTAATGAATCAAGTGAAAACAGGACGCGCTGTACATTTTTTGTGCGAACACTGTCGAGACTTTCATCTTGCGGCGCCGAATGAGACTATGTGAGCCTCGATACCGGATGGGGACTGGGATGGGCCGGCCGTAGCTTTGCGCGCCACGACGTGCGAAGCGTTTGCGGCTGGTCTCGCTTGAGAAAGATACGACATGCCAAAACGAGTGTTGCTTGGTCTCCTCCTGGCTTGCGGCCTCACGGCCCCGGCACTGGCGCAAGAGCCGAAAACGGGGGGTGCAATCAATGCCGTGATTCAGCCCGAGCCGCCCGGCCTGATGCTGGCGATGGTCCAGAACGGCCCGGTGCAGATGGTGTCGGGCAACATTTTCGAAGGCCTGCTTCGCTACAGCCCCAAGCTCGAACCGCAGCCGGAGCTCGCCGAGAGCTGGAGCGTCAGCGAGGACGCAAAAACCTACACGTTCAAGCTCAGGAAGGGCGTGACCTGGCATGACGGCAAGCCCTTCACCGCCGCCGACGTGCTGTTCTCGCTCGAGATGCTGAAGCAGACGCATGCGCGCGCCCGCAACAATCTCGCGCAGGTCGACAAGGTCGAAGCTCCCGACGACTACACGGTGGTGTTCACGCTGAAGCAGCCGTTCGGTCCGTTCCTCGGCATCTTCGAGGTCGGCTCGATGCCGATGGTGCCGAAGCATCTCTATGAAGGCACCGACTGGAAGACCAATCCCTACAACAACGCCCCTGTCGGCACCGGCCCCTTCATGTTCAAGGAGTGGCAGAAGGGTTCTTTCATCCGCCTGGTCAAGAACCCGAACTATTACGAGAAGGGCAAGCCCTATCTCGACGAGATCTACTGGCAGATCATTCCCGATGCCGCCGCGCGCTCGGTGGCGTATGAGACCGGCAAGGTCGACGTGCTGCCCGGCGGTTCGGTCGAGAATTTCGACGTGCCCCGGCTTTCCAAGCTGAAGGACACCTGCGTCACCGGCGCCGGCTGGGAGTTCTTCTCGCCGCTGGCCTGGCTGTGGCTCAACAACCGCCAGGGTCCGCTCGCCGACAAGCGGGTGCGGCAGGCGGTCATGTATGCGATCGACCGCGACTTCGCCAAGGACGTGATCTGGAACGGGCTCGGCAAGGTCGCGACCGGCCCGTCCGCCTCGACCATCAAATACTACACCGACGACGTGCCGAAATACCCTTACGATCCCGCCAAGGCCAAGGCGCTGCTGAAGGAAGCCGGCTACAAGGGCGAGAAGATCCGCCTTCTGCCGCTCGCCTATGGCGAGACCTGGCAGCGCTGGGGTGAAGCCGTGAAGCAGAACCTCCAGGACGTCGGCATGAACATCGAGACCATCGCCACCGACGTCGCCGGCGGCAACCAGAAGATCGGCGACTGGGACTACGACATCGCCTTCACCTATCTCTACCAGTACGGCGATCCTGCACTCGGCGTCGGCCGCAACTACGTCTCCAGCGCCATCGCCAAGGGCCAGGTGTTCAACAACGTCGAGGGTTACTCCAACCCGGAAATCGACAAGCTGTTCGCCGACGGCGCGGTGGCGACGCCCGACTCCAAGCGCAAGGAGATCTACGAGAAAGCGCAGAAGATCCTGGTCGAGGACGTGCCGGTGGCCTGGATGCTCGAGCTGCAATTCCCGACCATCATGCGCTGCAAGGTCAAGAACCTGATCACCACCGGGATCGGTGTCAATGACGGCTTCAAGGACGCATGGCTGGACAAGTGAGCCCTGCCCTTTTCACCTCTCCCCGCTTGCGGGGAGAGGTCGAATGTGCGCGAAGCGCTCACCCCAACCCTCTCCCCGCAAGGGCGGGCGAGGAAGTTCACCGTCACCGCGGCTCCAGGTCGCGCTACAAGATATGATTCTCTAGATGATCTCCTTCGTCGCTCAGCGTGTCGTGAAGGGCGCGATCGTCCTGCTTGCGATCGTCGTCCTCAATTTCTTCCTGATCCGGCTCGCGCCCGGCGATCCCGCGGTCGTGATGGCGGGCGAGGCCGGCGCCAGCGACCAGATCTTCGTCCAGCAGCTCAGGGAGAAGTTCGGCCTGGACAAGCCGCTGCCCGAGCAGCTCTTCGTCTACGTCAAGGGCGTCGTGACGCTCGACCTCGGCTTCTCCTTCCGCCAGCAGGCGCCAGTATCGAAGCTGATCCTGGAACGGCTGCCGGCGACGCTTCTGCTCACGCTGACGGCGTTCGCGATCTCACTGATGCTCGGCATCCTGTTCGGCACCTTCGCGGCACGCTTCGCCGGGACCTGGCTCGACACCGCCATCACGATCTTCGCGCTGATCTTCTACGCCATGCCGATTTTCTGGGTGGCGCTGATGGGCATCCTGTTGTTCTCGGTCACGGTCGATTGGCTGCCGAGCTTCGGCTACGAGACAGTCGGCGCCAACCTCACCGGCCTTGCCCATGTGGCCGACGTCGCAAGGCACCTGATCATGCCGGCGATGACGCTCGGCCTGTTCTTCATGGCGACCTACACCCGCATGACACGCGCCTCGATGCTGGAGGTGAAGCGTCTCGACTTCGTCAAGACCGCGCGCGCCAAAGGCCTGTCCGATGCCGTGATCCAGCGCCGCCACGTCCTGCGCAACGCGCTGCTGCCCGTCGTGACGCTCGCCGGCGTCCACTCCGGCACCCTGATCGGCGGCGCCGTCATCACCGAGACCGTGTTCGCCTGGCCCGGCATCGGACGCCTGATGTACGACGCCCTGCTCCAGCGCGACTACAATCTGCTGCTCGGCGTCTTCGTGATCTGCTCCGCCATGGTCCTGACCTTCAACCTCATCACCGACCTGGTCTATCGCCTGGTCGACCCGCGCATCGAATTCACCACATGAAACAGTTCTGGAAATCGATGCTGAGGAGCCCGAGCGGCGTCATTGGGCTCATCATCCTGCTCCTTGCGGTCTCGGTCGCGGTGTTCGGTCCGATGCTGTTCCCGAACTCGCCCTGGCGCATGGTGCAGCGGCCGTTCCTGCCGCCGTTCACGCTCGCGACCGTGCCGCTCGGCACCGACGCGCTCGGCCGCGACGTGTTCGCCGGCATGATCTTTGGCGCACGCGTCTCGCTGCTCGTCGGCATGGTCTCCACCCTGGTGGCGCTGGTCGTCGGCGTGCCGATCGGCGCCATGGCCGGCTATTTCGGCGGCAGGGTCGACGACGCCCTGATGCGCTTCACCGAGTTCTTCCAGACCATTCCGAGCTTTGCGCTCGCGATCGTGCTGGTCGCGATCCTGCAGCCCTCGATCTATTCGATCGTCGCCTCGATCGCAGTGGTAAGCTGGCCGCCGGTCGCGCGCCTCGTCCGCGGCGAGGTCCTGTCGCTGCGCACGCGGGAGTACGTCCAGGCCGCCGTGGTCACGGGCCAGAGCAACACCTGGATCATCCTGCGCGAAATCCTGCCGAACACGCTGTCGCCGGTGATCGTGCTGGCCTCGCTGATGGTGGCGACCGCGATCCTGCTGGAATCCTCGCTGGCGTTCCTCGGCCTCGGCGATCCCAATCTGATCTCCTGGGGCTACATGGTCGGCGCCGGCCGCACCGTGATCCGCCAGGCCTGGTGGATCACGGTGTTTCCCGGCGTCGCGATCCTGATTTCGGTGCTCGGCCTGAACCTGATCGGCGAAGGCCTCAACGACGCGCTCAATCCGCGCCTGTCGCGCGAGGGGCGTTGACCATGACCGCCCCCGCCACCGTCTCCATCAAGAACCTGCGGATCGCGCTGCCCAAGAGCGCCGAGCGGCCGTTCGCCGTCGACGGCATCTCGCTGGACTTGAGGGCCGGCAAGATCGTCTGCGTCGTCGGCGAATCCGGCTCCGGCAAGTCGATGTGCGCGCATGCGCTGCTGGGCCTCTTGCCCGACACGGTCTCGGTCACATCAGGAGAAATCCAGTTCGAAGGCCGCGACCTGCTCAAACTCGACGACGACGGCTGGCGCGATCTGCGCGGCCGCCGGCTCGCGATGATCTTTCAGGAGCCGATGACCGCGCTCAATCCGTTGATGCGGATCGGCGACCAGATGGCGGAGATGTTCGAGGCGCACGGCCTGCTGACGCCGAGGGAGCGGCGCGCAAAGGCGCTGTCGCTGGCGCGCGAGGTCGGCCTCCCCGACCCCGAGCGCATCGTGCGCGCCTATCCGCACCAGCTCTCCGGCGGCCAGCGCCAACGCGCCATGATCGCGATGGCGCTCGCGCTCGAACCGGCGGTGCTGGTCGCGGACGAGCCGACCACCGCGCTCGACGTCACCACGCAGGCGCAGATCCTGAAGCTGATCCGCAACCTCCAGCGCAATCGCAACATGGCGGTGATGTTCATCACCCATGATTTCGGCGTGGTCGCCGACATCGCCGACCAGGTCGTCGTGTTGCGCCATGGCAAGGTGGTCGAGGAAGGCGCCGCCTCGGCCGTCTTCAACGCGCCGCAGCACGACTACACCAAGGCGCTGCTTGCGGCGGTGCCGTCGATGGATCCGCCCGCCCGCAGCCCCCTCGACGACCAGGCCAAGGCGGTCGAGGTGATCGGACTGGACAAGACCTACGTCACCTCGGGCGGCTGGTTTCGCGAGGACCGCCGCGTCGATGCCGCGCGCGAGGTCAATTTCAACATCCTCAAGGGCGAGACGCTCGGCCTCGTCGGCGAATCCGGTTCCGGCAAATCGTCGGTGGCGCGCCTCGTGATGCGGCTGATCGAGGCCGACCGCGGCACCGTGCGGATCGGCGAGACCGATCTCACCTCGCTCACCGGCAAGGCGCTGCGCGCCGAGCGCCATCGCATCCAGATGATCTTTCAGGATCCGTTCGCCTCGCTCAATCCGCGCCGCAAGGTCGGTCACATCATCGCCGACGGCCCGATCGCGGCCGGCACCGATCCGAAAGTGGCGCTCGACCGCGCCCGCGATCTCCTCAAGATGGTCGGCCTCGATGCCGGCGCACTCGAGCGCTATCCGCATGAATTCTCCGGCGGTCAGCGCCAGCGCATCGGCATTGCGCGCGCGCTCGCGCTCGAGCCCGAGATCATCGTCGCCGACGAAGCCGTCTCCGCGCTCGACGTCTCCGTGCAGGCGCAGGTCCTGAGGCTGCTCGAAGACCTCAAGGCACGGCTCGGCCTCTCGATGCTGTTCATCACCCACGATCTACGCGTCGCGGCCCAAATCTGCGACCGCATCGCCGTGATGCAGCGCGGCGCCATCGTCGAGTTGAAGCCGACGGCCCAGCTGTTCGCAGCGCCCGAGCATGCCTATACGCGCGAGCTGCTCGCGGCGGTGCCGGGACGGAAGGATCGCGCGCCGGCGGCGTGAGTCAGCCGATCGCGGTTTCTACTTCGTTCGTGGATTGGTGTTGTTCCAGGTGGGGACTGAGTTTGTTACGCCGACGGAGGGCTGGTTGGACGTTCCGACCGACGGCGCTGTCACGGTCCCGACAGTCTGCCCGGAACTTCCGATAGTCCCTTGCTGTACCGGTGCTCCGGAGCGTCCGCTCGTGCTGCTTGGTGTACCCGTCCCCGACGTTTGTGCGTTTACAGCGAGTGGCGCTGCGGCCAATCCGAGAGCAATAAGTGCAGCAATGGAGCGTTTCGTTCTTGTCATGGCTGATCCTTTCGGGCGCGGGCTCTCAATCGCGATGCCGTTCGTCAGGGCGCTCGTGCACTGAGTGACCGTACAACTCCTCGCGCGAGAAAATGTGCCGCAATGCCATCATGCCGCAGGGCTCAACACTTCATCACGATGCTGCGAAGCGGTCCCGGCCGAACAGATGCGACGTGAGATCGGCGCATCGCTAAAAGGTATCCCGTTCCACCTCAGGAACGGAATACTCACAAGGTTTTTATCCTTCGTGACCGCCCACACGGCTGCAAAGCTGAAGCCGGCACCCCACATCCGAATAGAATGATATCCATCATGTGATGATGGATTGAAGATCTATTGGAGCCGACATGGGCCAGGTTATTCAGTTTGTCTCGAAGTCCGAGCGCGAGCGCATTCGCCTCATCCAGGAAGCACGCGCGATCTACGACAGCATCTTCCCGCCGGCTGATCCGGTGAGCGAGCAGCACGCCGGAGCCGGTGTTCGCCGCAGCGACGGGGGCAATCTCGCGTGATCAAGATCATCGCCGTGCTCTGCAGCCTCGGCTCCCCGGCCAATTGCCACGAGCAGATCGTCACCACGTCGGACTTTGCCGACGTCTCGATGCAATCGTGCCTGATGGGCGCCCCGCAACTCGCCGAATGGATGAACCAGCATCCGGCCGAGCGCCTCGCCGGATGGCGTTGCGTGATCGGCCAACAGGGCCGCAGGGGCGCCTGAGATCGCAGGGTCCTGATCGGAACGTCGCGATCCGGTTGAACGGTGACGACGGCGCATCTCCAAGCTAGGATGGCATCCAACTGCCTGGCGGAGGGGGAAGCCGGATGGAGGTCGCCAGCCTCGTTCTTCCCGTGTTCGCGATCATCGTCACCGGGTGGCTCGCCGGAGAGCTCGGCTACCTCTCCCGCTCGCTTGCCGATGCCCTGGTGCATTTCGCCTACAACGTCGCGATGCCGGCGCTGTTGATCGTCACGATCGCGCAGGAGCCGGCACGCAATCTCCTGGAATGGCGCTTCCTGCTCGCATTCGGCGGCGGCTCGCTGATCTGCTTTGCGCTGGTGTTCCTGGCGGCCCGCGCCGGCGGCAAGCACGATCTCGCCAGCAGCACCATCCACGGCATGGCCGCGGCGATGACCAATACCGGTTTCGTGGCGCTGCCGATCCTCCACGCGATCTACGGTCAGCCCGCCGTCCTGCCCGCGGCAGTGGCGACGGTGTTCGTGGCCGGCGTGATGTTTCCGCTCACGGTCATCCTGCTCGAAAGGGATGCGCGCGGGGCTGCGCATTCCGGGGGACTGGTGAAGCAGATCCTGCTCAATCCCATGGTCCTGTCGACCCTCATCGGTCTCGCGTGGGCGATCGCGGGCTTGCCGATTCCGGCGCCGGTCGCGGCCTATCTGAACATGATTGCCGCCGCGCTCACGCCCTGTGCGCTGTTTGCCATCGGACTAGGTCTGTCCGTCGAGGGCCTGCGGTCGAACCTGAAGGCATCGTTCGCGCTTGCCACCGTGAAGCTGGTGGTGATGCCACTGATCGTCTACGGACTCTGTACGATCCTGAGCCTCAACCGCCTCGACGCGGCCGCCGCCGTCATCTGCGCGGCGGTGCCGACGGCGAAGACCGTGTATGTGCTGGCGCACGAACACAAGGTCGAGGAGAAGCTGGTCGCGGCCACGGTCTCGGTCACGACGATGCTGTCCGTCGCGACATTGCTGGTCGCGCTCTATCTTCTCTCTGGCCTTGCGACCGGCACAGGGTGACCGGCATTGGCTCGCGCCTCGCAGATGTGGCCCTATCTGGTGGTGTTGCTCCAGGTCGGGACTGCGTTGGTCACGCCCACCGACGGCCAGCTGTACGTTCCAATCGATGGTGCGGTGACCGTGCCGACGGTCTGTCCGGAACTGCCGTAAGTGCTGGGTTGCGTTGCCACCGGCCCTCCGGCGCCCCCATAGCTCGGGGCCACAACACCCGTGCTGTAGTGTCTGGCAGACCTGTACTTCTTCGCCTCGACAACGGAGGGGGCTGTAGCCAGCCCGACGGTGATAAGTGCGGCAATCGCGAGTTTGATGCTTGTCATGGCTGACCCCTTCGTCGCCGTGGGCCCCATTGTGCCAACTGTTCATTCATCGGGAAATTTCCATAGGACTCACGTTCATAACTTCGTGCGCGCGCGAAGGTGCCGGAGCGCGGTCGCACGGCCTGATCAGCGTCGCCGCGGCCGGCAGGCCTTGCGATTGTGGCGCTCCTTTACGGTCGCGACCGAGTGCATCAGTTCCTTGAAGGCCGCGACCGCCTCGTCATCGCCGAGTGCGCCGTCGCCGAGCGCGTCCAGATGTTCGATGACCACGAGCAGCGCATCCGCGATCTGGCCGATCTGCTTGCCGTAACTGCCGACATCCGACAGCAGGTCCTTCTCGACCTCCGGCGCCGAGGATTGACCAACCGTGATGTTGACGAGACCGAACTGGCCGCCGGTCGGGCTGAAGAACGACGTGATCGGGTTGATGGACTGCACGACGTCCCCCGACAGGGGCAGCTTGAACACGGGCATGCGGTTGTCCTTCCTTCACTGAGCCCGGCCAGCGCGAGACTAGCACGCCGCATCGATCGCTGCGCGTGCCTTGCCTTCGGATGGACCCGAATCAGCGCTAAAGCGTTTTCGAGCGAGGTGGATACCGGTTCGCGTGAAGAAGACGCGTCAAAACAAGAATCTAGAGCTTCGGTTCTGATTCAATCAGAACCGATCTAGTGCATTCACCTCATCGACTTCGCGTATTGAGGCGACATGACCGGTCCCGAACTGAAGCAGCTCCGCAACGACCTCTCAGACGCCCTCGAGCGCAAGCTCACCGCGGCCGACATGGCCCGGCTTTGCGGATTGCCGGAGAAGGGCGGCACCGACACCATCCGGCGCTGGGAAGTGAGCGGCCCGACACCGTCGGCGACCAGGGTGCTGCGCGTGCTCGCGATGGCGAGCGAGCGCTATCCGATCCTGGAGAAGTTCGACGTCTTCGATCGTCATGACGTGCGCGAGGAAGACCGGCCCGCAAAGCGCGCTGCATTCCGCGAACAGATGCGCGATGAGGCGCGGCGCCGTCTTGGTTAATGAGATACGCGCGCAAGTTACTCGAACGGCGCCGGGTTAAGCCTTCCTTCACCACTTCTTAAGCCGACATTAAGCACGAAAATCATTTGTAGCCCAATAAGTTAGGTTGGCTGCCGTTGTGCCATGCATGTGACAGCATTTTCGTCAAAAGCGAGCTATCTGCAAAACCAACGACGGCGCGGAAAGCGCGCCTGCCGGGGACCAAAGTGTTGGAGTTTGGACTATGAAGAAGATTCTGTTTGCGACCGTTGCGCTGCTCGTGGTGGGCGCTGCTGCGCCGGCGGTCGGTGCCGATCTCGGTAACCGCAACTACTACAAGGCGCCCGCGCCCGCCTATGCCGCGCCGATCTACAACTGGACCGGCTTCTACATCGGCGGCCATGTCGGCGGCGCGTTCTCCAGCGACAACAATTTCAGCGGCCTCTCCACCGGCAACAACGGCAACGGCCGTTTCCTCGGCGGCGTGCAGGCCGGCGCGGACTGGCAGTTCAACCCGAACTTCGTTGTCGGCGTCGAAGGCCAGTATTCCTGGCTCTCCGGCAGCGTCGGCGCGGTGTTCCCGGGCGGCATCGCCTACACCAACGACCAGCGCGGTCTCGGCTCGATCACCGGCCGCGTCGGCTACACCTGGGGCCCGGGCCTGCTCTACGTGAAGGGTGGCTACGCCTATTCGGACAACAACGAAAAGGTGACCGTCGGCGGCGTGCCGACCGGCTTCATCATCACCGGCGACCACCGCAACGGCTACACCGTCGGCGCCGGCCTCGAATACATGTTCGCGCCGAACTGGTCGGCCAAGGCCGAGTACCAGTACTACAATTTCGGTGACGCGCACTTCACTGCGGGCCCGCTGGCGGGCACCGGCAACTTCACCACCGACGACCACACCATCAAGGCGGGCGTCAACTACCGCTTCAACTGGGCCAACTCGGCGGTCGCGCGCTACTGAACGGTTACCAAGACCTTATCGTGATGGGGGGCCGGCATCGTTGCCGGCCCTTCTTTTTTCGCTGTGCGGAACACACGCAACCGATTGAGCAACTTGCGATTTTTTAACCTGACCCAAGGATACTCCGCAGCGAAAATATAAAAATCACGCGTGGGGGAATTTCGATGGCGATCCGTCTGGGCCTTGGCCGTTTGCTTGGTCGTATCCGGCCTCGTTTCAAAATGCCGACATGGGGCGTGCGCGGCAGCCTGTTCACGGCCTTCGCAGTGATCGCGGGCATGGGCCTCGTGATTGCAGCCGGCGCCGGCTTCGTCTTCAACCATCTCGGCAGCACCATGATGGACCTCAGCGGCCGCGACATCCCGCGCCTCTCCGCGAGCCTTCAACTCGCATCGCAAAGCGCAACGCTCGCGGCACAGGGGCCGGGCCTCCTGGCGTCGCCGTCCGACGAGGCGCTGAACGAACGCACCAAGAAGGTGCAGGAGATCCAGCAGCTCGCGATGGCCAAGCTTGGCGAGATCATCGAGCTCGGCGCCGACAAGCAGATCGCAACCGCGTTGCGCGACACCGCCAAGAGCATCGACGAGGCGACCCAGAGCCTGGTGTCGGCCGCGCGCGAACGGCTCGATACCGGCGCGCTGCACGACAAGCAGTATGAAGCACTCCGCAAGGCGCAGCTCAGCTTCGTCGGTGCGGCCGGTCCTGCCATGCTGGATGCGCAAACGCGCCTGAACGCAATCCTCGGCGCGGCGGACGTTTCCGCCGATGATGCCACCGAAGCCGCCCGCACCGTCTCCCAGGTCGCGACCATCTCCGCCAACGGCAATCTGATGGCCGCCGACATGATGGCGGCGCTGGCGGCCAACAACAGCGATACGTTGGAGGCGATCGAGAAGGAGTTCAAGGCGACGCGCGACCGCGTCAAGTCGAACCTCGAGGACCTGCCGAACATGGCCTCGATGCAAGCGGTGCGCGACGCCGTGCAAAAACTGTTCGCCTTCGGTGAGGGCAAGACCGGCGTGTTCAAGATCCGCCAGAAGGAGCTCGACGCCATCGACTACGGCCAGACCATTCTGGACGAGACCCGTAAACTCAATGTCGGCCTCGGCATCAGCGTGCAGCAGCTCGTCGAGGGCGTACAGAAGGAGACCAACGCGTCGACCTTCCAGGCGCGCCAGGAGATCTCGCTGGCGACGACCGCGATGCTGGCACTCGGCGCACTGATGCTGGTCGGCTCGGCGCTGTTCGTCTGGCTCTATGTCGGCCGCAACATCCTGCGCCGCATTCGCGAGCTTCAACGCGCCATGCAGTTGCTCTCGGCCGGCGACCTCGACACCGAGATCGTCCGCTCTCGGCAGAACGACGAGATCGGCGCGATGAAGGAAACGCTGACGGTGTTCCGCGACGGCATGATCGAAGCACGGGCGCTTGCGAGCGAGCAGGACAGGGATCGCGTCGCCAAGGCCGAGCGTGCGGCGCAAATGGAGGCGAAGATTGCAGAATTCGAGGGCACGGTCCGCTCCGCACTCGACAATCTCGCGCAGTCGGCCAATTCGATGCAGACGACCGCGCAGAGCATGTCGACCACCGCCGACCAGTCCAACGCGCTGGTGAACGCGGTGGCATCGGCCGCGGAGGAGACCTCGGTCAACGTGCAGACCGTATCGTCAGGCACCGAGCAGCTGTCGTCCTCGATCCAGGAGATCAGCAAGCAGGTGGTCACCTCGGCCGCGATCGCCAGGAAGGCGGTCGACGAAGCCGGCGCGACCGACGCCACGGTGCAGAGCCTCGCCGACAGCGCGAGCCGCATCAGCGTGGTGGTCGACCTGATCCAGACCATTGCCTCGCAGACCAATCTGCTGGCGCTCAACGCCACCATCGAGGCGGCGCGCGCGGGCGAAGCCGGCCGCGGCTTCGCGGTGGTCGCCTCCGAGGTGAAGAGCTTGGCGAGCCAGACTGCCAAGGCAACGGAGGAGATCCGCACCCAGATCGCCAGCATGCAGTCGGTGACGACTTCTGCCGTCGGCGCCATCCAGGGCATCGGCCGGATCATCGGCGAGATCAACGACGTCACCACGACGATCGCCGCCGCGGTCGAGGAACAGGGCGCGGCGACACGCGAGATCGCCCGCAACATCCAGCATGCGGCCGGCGGCACCAGCGAGGTCTCCAGCAACATCGTCGGCGTCTCCACGGCTTCGGCGGAAGCCGGCGCCGCGGCGAACGAAGTGCTCGGCGCCTCCGACGCGCTCCGCCGCGAAGCCGACATGCTGCGCGGAGAGATCGACGCGTTCCTCAACAACATGCGGGCGGCGTAAGCCGCCGTTCCGTAGCCCGGAATGACCGCTATGCGGCCCACGCCAGCGTCCTTTTTCGGCTGGCGCGCCGCAGCCAGTGGGTTTAATCCGGTAGCATGAACACGAAAACCGACACCGTGCAGTCCTCCGCCGACGCCTTGCGCTATCCCTGGGAGCAGCATCCCGGCCCCGAAGAGGTCGTGGAGGTCAGGCCCGGCGTGTTGTGGGCACGGCTGAAACTGCCGTTCCGCCTCAACCATGTGAACATCTACCTGCTCGCCGACGGCGACGGCTATGCCATCGTGGACACCGGCTTCGGCAACGAGGAGACGATCGAAGCCTGGACGAAGCTGTTCGACGGACCGCTGAAGGGCGTCAACATCACGCGCCTGATCGTGACCCATTCCCATCCCGATCATGTCGGTCTGGCCGGGTGGATCGTCGAGCGATTCAACTGCCCGCTGGTGATGTCGCAGGTCGAATATCTGCAATCGGTCTATCACCAGAACCGCGGCACGGAGGAGCGGCAGGAGGCGCAACGGCTGTTCTTCCGCCGCCATGGCATGGACGAGTCGCTCACGGAAAAACTGCTCGGCCGCGGCCAGGACTATCTCAAGCGCGTCTCGGTGCTGCCGCCGTCCTACCGCCGCATCTCGCATGGCGAGGACGTCGTGATCGGCACGCGCCGCTTCAAGGTGATCACCGGCGGCGGTCACGCGCTCGACCAGGTGATGCTGTATTGTGCCGACGACAAGCTGTTCCTCTCGGCCGACCAGGTGCTGAGCAAGATCTCGCCGAATGTCAGCGTGTGGGCGGTCGAACCCGACCAGAACTCGCTCGGCGAATATCTGGCCTCGCTCGCCAGCCTCACCACGACGCTGCCCTATGACATGCTGGTGCTGCCCGGCCACGGCGTGCCGTTCTATGGCTTGAAGACCCGCATCAAGCAGCTCGCCGATCACCACGAGGAGCGCTGCCGCCTGATCGCGGAAGCCTGCCGCGAGGTGCCGCAGACCTCGCGCGCATTGGTGCCCGTGGTGTTCAACAAGCACGTGCTGGACGAACACCAGATGGGTTTCGCCGCCGGCGAACTGGTCGCCCACGTCAACTACATGATCGTCGAAGGCCGGCTGACGGCGGAGACGAAGGACGGTGTGCTCCAGTTCAGGACGACCTGAGCGCTGACTTCGCCCTGGCGGATGGTGCAGAGCAACATTGCATCTCGCGCGAACTTGATCCGGATCAAGTTTCAAATCGCACGATAGGGCATTTTGCCCAGATGTCCCTCATGGCCAAATGTGGGATAGCGCATAGACATTGGAGCTGGAAAAGCTCTAAGGATATGCGGGTCTTTGGTCGGTTCCGCTGCAGGTTTGACGATGGATTACAGCCAGTTCTTCAATTCCGCCCTTGATCGTCTCCACACCGAGCGGCGCTACCGCGTGTTCGCCGATCTCGAACGCATCGCCGGCCGGTTCCCGCATGCGCTCTGGCACTCGCCCAACGGCAAGCGCGACGTCGTGATCTGGTGCTCCAACGATTATCTCGGCATGGGCCAGCACCCGAAGGTGGTAGGCGCGATGGTCGAGACTGCGACGCGGGTCGGCACCGGCGCCGGCGGCACCCGCAACATCGCCGGCACGCATCATCCGCTGGTGCAGCTCGAGGCCGAGCTCGCCGATCTCCACGGCAAGGAAGCCTCGCTGCTCTTCACGTCCGGCTACGTCTCGAACCAGACCGGTATCGCGACTATCGCAAAGCTCATTCCGAACTGCCTGATCCTGTCGGACGAGCTCAACCACAATTCGATGATCGAGGGCATCCGCCAGTCCGGCTGCGAGCGGGTCGTGTTTCGCCACAACGACCTCGCCGATCTGGAAGCGCTGTTGAAGGCTGCGGGCCCGAGCCGGCCCAAGCTGATCGCCTGCGAGAGCCTTTATTCGATGGACGGCGACATCGCCCCGCTCGCCAAGATCTGCGACCTCGCCGAGAAGTACGGCGCGATGACCTATGTCGACGAGGTCCACGCCGTCGGCATGTACGGCCCGCGCGGCGGCGGCATCGCCGAGCGCGACGGCGTGATGCATCGCATCGACATTCTCGAAGGCACGCTCGCCAAGGCGTTCGGCTGCCTCGGCGGCTACATCGCCGCCAACGGTCAGATCATCGACGCCGTGCGCTCCTATGCGCCGGGCTTCATCTTCACCACCGCGCTGCCGCCGGCGATCTGCTCGGCCGCGACCGCCGCGATCAAGCATCTGAAGACGTCGAGCTGGGAGCGCGAGCGTCACCAGGACCGCGCCGCCCGGGTCAAGGCGATCCTCAATGCCGCCGGCCTGCCGGTGATGTCGAGCGACACCCACATCGTCCCGCTGTTCATCGGCGATGCCGAGAAGTGCAAGCAGGCCTCCGACCTCCTGCTCGAACAGCACGGCATCTACATCCAGCCGATCAACTATCCGACGGTCGCCAAGGGCTCCGAACGCCTGCGCATCACGCCCTCGCCCTATCACGACGACGGCCTGATCGATCAGCTCGCCGAGGCCCTGCTGCAGGTGTGGGACCTCCTGGGTCTGCCGCTCCGCGAGAAGTCGATGGCGGCGGAGTAGCTCCGGGTCGTCCTGGCGAAAGCCAGGACCCATTACCCCGACTGTGAATTGTTGCGGCCCGCTGGGGCCATTGGGGTGCCCATAACCGTGTCCTGTGGTTATGGGTCCTGGCTTTCGCCAGGACGACGTTGGTCTCACCGTTTAACGACAACCCCAGTTCCCGCACCCGCACGGCATTTCGGTGTCGCCTGCGACCGTCCAACGCGCTAGATTTACAGGGAAAATGAGATCGGGCGCTGCCAGCGCGCCCAGGGAGAAGCACGCTCGCCATGCTGCACGATTGGGGCGTGATCGCCGCCGCCTTCGGCTATATCGGCTTTCTGTTCCTGGTGGCGAGCCATGGCGACCGCCGCTCGCCGGCTGGGCGCGGCCGCGCCTCGGGACTGATCTATCCGCTGTCGCTGGCGATCTACTGCACCTCCTGGACCTTCTTCGGCTCGGTCGGCTTCGCCACCCGCACCTCCACCGACTTCCTCGCGATCTATGTCGGCCCGATCCTGATGATCGGGCTCGGAGCCGGCGTACTCCGCCGCGTGATCCAGCTCGCGAAAGCCCACAACATCACCTCGATCGCCGACTTCATCGGCGCGCGCTACGGCAAGAGCCAGGCGGTGGCGGCAACCGTCGCGCTGATCGCGATCATCGGCTCGGTGCCCTACATCGCGCTCCAGCTCAAGGCGGTCGCCTCCTCGCTCGAAACCATCCTGAGCGAAGACCAGGCCTTCTCCCACATCCCGATCGTCGGCGACATGGCGCTGATGGTGACGCTGGCGATGGCGGCCTTCGCGGTGCTGTTCGGCACGCGGCAGACGGACGCCACCGAGCATCAGCACGGCCTGATGCTGGCGGTCGCAACCGAATCCATCATCAAGCTCGTCGCCTTCCTCACCGCGGGCATCTTCGTCACGTTCTGGATGTTCTCGCCGCACGAGCTGATCGAGCGCGCGATGAAGACACCGGAGGCAGTGCGCGTCATCAACTATTCGCCCTCGATCGGCAACTTCCTGACCATGACGCTGCTGTCGCTGTGCGCGATCATGCTGCTGCCGCGCCAGTTCCACGTCAGCGTGGTGGAGAATTCCTCGGACGCCGAGGTCGGCCGGGCGCGCTGGCTGTTCCCGCTCTACCTCGTCGCCATCAATCTGTTCGTGATCCCGATCGCGCTCGCCGGCCTCGTCAGCTTCCCGTTCGGCGCCGCCGATCCGGATATGTACGTGCTGGCGCTGCCGATGGAGGGCGGTGCGGATCTGCTCAGCGTCGCCGTCTTCGTCGGCGGCCTGTCGGCGGCGACCGCGATGGTGATCGTCGAATGCGTCGCGCTCTCCATCATGGTCTCGAACGATCTCGTGGTGCCCCTGGTGCTGCAACGGCGGCCCGAGGGGCGCACCGGCGGCGCCGATTTCAGCGACTTCCTGTTGCGCTCGCGCCGGCTCGCGATCTTCGCCATCATGGTGATGGCCTATTTCTACTACCGCGCGCTCGGCAACACCCAGCTCGCGGCGATCGGCCTGCTCTCTTTTGCCGCCATCGCCCAGCTTGCACCAAGCTTCTTCGGCGGGCTGCTGTGGCGGCGCGCGACCGCGCGCGGCGCGATCGGCGGTATGCTGGTCGGCTTCGCGGTGTGGCTCTACACGCTGTTCATCCCGAGCTTCATGGATTCCTCGACGGCGGGCATCCTGCTGCTCCAGCACGGCCCGTTCGGAATCGAGGCCCTGCGGCCGCAGGCGCTGTTCGGCGCCGACCTGCCGCCGCTGATGCACGGCGTCGTCTGGTCGCTGTCGCTCAACATCCTCACCTATGTGCTGCTGTCGCTGGCGCGCCGGCCGTCTTCGATCGAGCTGGTGCAGGCCGATCTGTTCGTCCCCAACACGCTCGCGCCGATCTCCCCGAGCTTCCGCCGCTGGCGCACCACCGTCACGGTGCAGGACATCCAGACCACGGTGGCGCAATATCTCGGCCCCGACCGCGCGCGGCATTCGTTCGAGGCATTCTCCGCGCGGCGCAATGTGCGGCTGGAGTCCGGGGCACCCGCCGATTTCGAGCTGCTGCAGCACGCCGAGCACCTGATCGCCTCCTCGATCGGTGCCGCCTCCTCGCGTCTCGTGATGTCGCTGCTGCTGCGCAAACGGACGGTGTCGGCGAAGGCCGCGCTCAAGCTGCTCGACGATTCCCATGCGGCGCTTCATTTCAACCGCGAGATTCTCCAGACCGCGCTCAACCATGTGCGCCAGGGCATCGCGGTGTTCGATGCCGATCTGCAGCTGATCTGCTCCAACCGGCAGTTCGGCGATCTCCTCAACGTTCCCCCCCATTTCATCCAGTTCGGCACGCCGTTGCGTGAGATCCTGGAATTCATGGGCGTGAGCGAGCCGACCGACCCGGTCGAGCGCGAAGCCATGCTGGAGCGCCGGCTCGCGGCTTACACCACCGACGGCGAGCCTTATCTCGAGCGCCTGCCCGACCGCCACATGGTGATCGAGATTTTGACCAACCGCATGCCCGGCGGTGGCTTCGTCATCACCTTCACCGACGTCACGCCCACGTTCGAGGCGGCCGAAGCGCTGGAGCGCGCCAATGCGACGCTGGAGAAGCGGGTGCGCGACCGCACCGAGGAGCTGACCCGGCTGAATTCCGAGCTGGCGCTGGCCAAGAGCGCGGCCGAAGACGCCAGCATCTCCAAGACGCGCTTTCTCGCCGCCGCCAGCCACGACATTCTCCAGCCGCTGAACGCGGCGCGGCTCTACGTCACGAGCCTGGTCGAGCGCCAGCACAGCGGCGAGGAGACGCGGCTGGTCGAGAATATCGACGAATCGCTCCAGGCGATCGAGGAGATCCTCGGCGCGTTGCTCGACATCTCCAGGCTCGACGCCGGCGCGATGACGACCTCGATCTCGAGCTTCAAGATGGCCGATCTGATGCGCTCGCTGGAGATCGAGTTCGCGCCGGTCGCACGCGCCAAGAATCTGGAGCTCGTCTTCGTGCCGTGCTCGCTGCCCGTCGAGTCGGATCGTCTCCTGCTGCGGCGGCTGCTCCAGAACCTGATCTCCAACGCGATCAAATATACCCCGCGCGGGCGCGTGCTGGTCGGTTGCCGCCGCCAGGGCCCTTCGCTCAAGATCTGCGTCTACGACACCGGCGTCGGCATCCCGCTGGTCAAGCGCGGCGAGATCTTCAAGGAATTCCACCGCCTCGAGCAGGGCGCGCGGATCGCACGTGGCCTCGGCCTCGGCCTCTCGATCGTCGAGCGTCTCGCCCGCGTGCTCAATCATGGCATCGCCATCGACAGCAATGCCGGCGGCGGCTCGGTGTTTTCCGTGACGGTGCCGACGGCGAAGGCGATCACCCACACCGCGGCCGTGACCAGCGCGACGCCGCTCGCGCGCACGCCGATCTCGGGCGCCCTGATCGTCTGCATCGAGAACGACGCCGCGATCCTCGACGGCATGCGCACGCTGCTGAAGGCCTGGGACGCCGAGGTGATCGCGGTCGCCGACCCCGAGGGCGCGATCGCCGCGATCGAAACTGCCGGCGGACGCGTGACCGGCCTGCTGGTCGACTACCATCTCGACCGCGGCAACGGCATCGCCGCGATCCGCGACATCCGCCGCCGCTTCGGTGACGGCATCCCCGCGATCCTGATCACCGCCGACCGCAGTCCCGCCGTGCAAATGGCTGCCCGGGATGAAAAGGTCGCGGTGCTCAACAAGCCGGTCAAGCCGGCTTCGCTCCGCGCCCTGCTCGGCCAGTGGCGCACGCAGCAGCTGGTGGCGGCGGAGTGAACCTCCGCACTCAGGGCGCAAGCCTCGTAAACACGTAGTCGCGACTCTTCGCGCGGGCTTCGTGGCAGGCGAAGCAGGTGCGGTGCTGGGCCTCGTCGACCGGCTTGCCGTTGACGAAGCGGCCAAATCCCCAGCCGCCGGTGGCGGCATATTTTCTGGAATCCTTGACCATCACCTGGACGGTGGTGGGCTCACCGGGAATCGTCGCGGACGAGAATTCAGGCGACTGTTTCCGCTTCCAGGCGCGCTTGACCAGAATTGTCCCGTCCGGGAACGGAAGCTTGCCGCCTTGGTAAGCATCGATCGCGGTCCTGTTGCCGACCACGGCACGCAGCTCGTCCAAGGGAGCCGCCTCCTCGGCCGGCGCAATCAGCTCCCACTGCTTGTAGCCCTCCGGGACAGTGACGCCGAAGATCGGCGAGGCATCCGCTGTCGTCGGGCCTTCGGCCAATGCGATGGTGACGAGATACGGCACGCATGTCAGGAGAACCACGAGGAGAATCGCGGCAAGCACGATCACCATGGAGAACGAGAATCTTTTCTTTTCAGTTTCAGTCGGCGTCATCATTCTTCATCAGGCTGGGATCAACGAATGATCCTCGGTCCAGCCGGGCCGGACCGAGGTGCTGCCAAACTCCTCAGGCGCCGCCGTCGACGTCGATGACGGCCTTGGCAAAGGCTTGCGGTGCTTCCTGAGGCAGATTGTGGCCCATACCGCCGGTGATCAGGCGATAGTCGTAGCGGCCCGAGAACTTCTTGGCATAGGCGCTTGGATCGGGATGCGGCGCGCCATTGGCGTCGCCTTCCATCGTGATCGTCGGCACGTCGATGACCGGAGCCGCGGCGAGCTTCTTTTCGAGATGCTCGTACTTCGCTTCACCCTGGGCAAGCCCGAGCCGCCAACGGTAATTGTGGATCGTGATCGCGACGTGATCCTTGTTGTCCAGCGCCGCCGCGCTGCGGGCGAAGGTGGCGTCGTCGAACTTCCACTGCGGCGAAGCGAGCTTCCAAATCAGCTTGGCGAAATCATGCGTGTACTTCTCGTATCCGACGCGGCCGCGCTCGGTCGCGAAATAGAACTGGTACCACCATTGCAACTCGGCCGACGGCGGCAGCGGCGCGTTGCCCGCGGCCTGGCTGGAGATCAGATAGCCGCTGACCGACACCAGCGCGCGGCAGCGCTCCGGCCACAGCGCGGCGATGATGTCGGCGGTGCGCGCGCCCCAATCGAAACCGGCGACGACCGCCTTCTTGATGTCGAGCTTGTCCATCAGCGCGATGATGTCGGCGGCCATTGCCGCCGGCTCGCCGTTGCGCGGCGTCTCGGCGGAGAGGAAGTGGGTCGAGCCGTAGCCGCGCAGATAAGGGATGATGACGCGATAGCCGGCCTTTGCCAGGATCGGGGCGACATCGACGAAGGCGTGAATGTCGTAGGGCCAGCCGTGCAGCAGGATCGCGACGGGGCCGTTCGCGGGACCCGCCTCCGCGTAGCCGACGTTGAGCACGCCGGCCTCGATCTGCTTGATCGCGCCGAACGACGCATTCGTCGCCGAGGAGCGCGGCGCTTCCGATTCGGCGCGGGCGAGGCCGATCACGCCAAGGCCGACGGCGACAGTTCCCGCGGCGACGCCGAAAAACTGTCGCCGGTGCTGGTCGATGATCTGTTTCATGGTGCTGCTTCCTTGTTGATGGTTGGAGGTGGTGCGTCAGATCAGCGCGACCGTGACGTCGATGTTGCCGCGGACGGCTTTGGAATAGGGGCAAGTCTGGTGCGCCTCATCGATGAGGCCGCGCGCGATCTCGCGATCGAGGCCGGGCAGGCTGACATCGAGGCGTGCCCTGAGCGAATAGGCGCCCTCGGCGAGCACGAGGTCGATCTCCGCATCGATCGCGCATTTCCTGGGGAGCTCGATCTTCCGCTTGCGGGCCGCGATCTCCATCGCGCCTTCGAAGCAGGCCGACCAGCCGGCCGCGAACAATTGCTCGGGATTGGTGCCGATGCCGGTGCCGCCCGGCGGCGACAGCTTGACATCCAGGCGGCCGTCGGAACTGCGCGATATGCCGTCCTGTCGCCCGCCGCTGGTGCGGGTCCGGGCCGTGTAGAGCAATTTTGCCGCTTCGGTCATGAAGGTCTCCTTGCCGTCTCGCAACTGACTAGCAGCGGCTGCCGCGAGACACCCGTTTGGACTTGTGAGAAGTTGTGAGGTCTCGGCTCGCGCGCCTCACAAGGCCTGCATCCGCGGTCTGATCGCGACGCAGGGGACGACCTTGCCGGATCGCGATCATCTGGCTATCCGGTCCTTTCGAAAGGATCAGGATTCCGCCATGACCGAGCCGGCCGGCACTGCAACGGGAACTCTCTCGTTTGGGCCATTCACCGTGACGCCAAATGAAAGACTCGTGACGCGCGATGGCGTCGCGCTGTCGCTCGGTGCAAAGGCTTTCGACACGCTGCTCGCGCTGATGTCGCGGCCGAACCAGGTCGTCAGCAAGTTTGATCTGATGGCCCTGGTGTGGCCCGGCGTCACAGTCGAAGACACCAATCTGCGCTTTCACGTCGCAGCGCTCCGCAAAGTCCTGGGCGACGGCAAGGACGGCGCCCGCTACATCACCACACTCTCCGGCCGCGGCTATTGCTTCGTGGCGCCGATCTCGCAGGTGAAGATCCCGGCAGAGCGGCGCACCGCGCCGCGAACGGAATTGCCGCCCGTCAAACTGCCGAACCGGCTGCAACGGATGGTCGGGCGCGACGATACGGTCGCCGCCGTCTCCGACAGGCTCATCGGCTCGCGCTTCGTCACGATCGCCGGCCCAGGCGGTGTCGGCAAGACCGCCGTTGCGGTCGCCATCGCTCACGACCTGCTCGAGACATTCTCCGACGCCGCACATTTCGTCGATCTTGCCGCGCTGAGCGATCCCGATCTCGTGATCACCTCGATCCTGCTGATGCTGGGCTTGCCGGCGCAAACCGACGATCCCCTGCCCGCGCTGCTCGCGCATCTCCGGGACAAGCGGATGCTGCTGATCCTCGACAATTGCGAACACGTCATCGCAGCCGCAGCGCCGCTGGCCGCCGAGATCTTCCACGCCGCACCGCATGTCCATATCCTGGCAACGAGCCGCGAAGCCCTGCGGGTCGAGGGCGAGCAGGTCTATCGGTTGGCGCCGCTCGCGGTTCCGCCCGACAATCCCGGGCTGACGGCAGCCGCGGCGCAGACTTATCCCGCGCTTCAACTCTTCCTCGAACGTGCGGCGGCCGGCGGCGCACAGATCGCGCTCGACGACGCCAATGCCGCAATCGTCGCCGGCATCTGCCGCAAGCTCGACGGCATGGCACTGGCGATCGAACTCGCCGCCGGCCGGGTCGAAGCCTACGGCCTGGAGCAAACCGCTGCATTGCTCGACGAGCGCCTCAATTTGCTCTGGCAGGGCCAGCGCACGGCGCCGCCGCGACAGAAGACGTTGCAGGCGACGCTGGCCTGGAGCTACGGGCTCCTGTCCGACATCGAGCGTCTCGTGCTGCGCAGGCTCGCGGTCTTCGCCGGTCACTTCACCATCGACGCCGCACTCGAGATCGTGCCGGACGAACGCGTCGACCGCTCCCGCCTGTTCGACGCCATCGACGGCCTGGTGGCCAAGTCGATGGTCGCGGCGCGGCCGATCGGCGCCATGATGCGCTACCGTCTGCTCGACACGACGCGCGCCTATCTGCTCGAGATCGAGCCCAACGACGCGGCGCTCGCCGCCCGCCACGCGACCTATTACCGGCGATGGCTGCAGCAGGCCGGCACGACATGGGCCACGGTGCCGAGCGCCGACGAGCGCGCGATCCACTTCTCCGCGCTTCACAACGTGCGCGCCGCACTGGACTGGTGTTTTGGCACGGACGGCGAAGCCAACATCGGCATTGCACTGGCCGCAGCTGCAGCGCCAATTTTTCTCGCGATGTCGCTGCTGGTCGAGTGCCGGCGCTGGTCTGAACGCGCGCTGCTTGCGATCGATCCGTCCTCGCGCGGCGGCGCCGAGGAAATGCACCTCCAGGCCGCGCTCGGACTGACCTTGATGTTCACGCGCGGCGGCAGCGAAGCGGCGCGTGCCGCCTTGAGCCGGAGCCTTGCGATCGCCGAGGCGCGCGGCGACGCGCCGAACCAGCTCCAGCTGCTCGGCCGCATGCATATCTTCCACGAGCGGATGGGACAGTTCGACGCCGCGCTCGGCTATGCGCAGCAGAGCCTCACGGTCGCCGGAACACTCGGCGATGCCGCCTCCCTCGCCCTCGCCCATTCGCTCCTCGGTGTCTCCTTGCATCTTGCCGGCGAGCATCGCGACGCGTTGACGATGCTGGAGGCCGCATGGCACGGGCCGGGCACGGAACGGATCAGCACGGTCTACGGCTTCGATCACCGCAACCGGGCCGGCATCTCGCTCGCGCGCGAGTTTTGGTTGCAGGGCCGCCCCGCGGATGCGCTGCAACTGGCCCGGCAGACGGTGATCGAGGCCGCGCAGATGGACCATCCGATCACGCTCTGCATTGCGTTGATCTGGGCGGTCTCGATCGATCTCTGGAGCGGAGACCTCGATGGCGCAGAGGAGAACATCGACCGCTTCATCGCCCATGCCGAGTCGCGCTCCATGGGCCCTTATCTGGCGGTCGGCCGCGGCGTCAAAGGCGAACTGGCGATCCGGCGCGGCCATGCCGCCGATGGCGTCGAGACGATCGGGGCGTGTCTGCGTGAGCTCCACGAGGCCGGCTACGAGCTGCTCACCACGACGTTCAACATCGCACTAGTTCAGGGCTTGATGGCGCTTGGGCAGATCGAGCGGAGTGCGTGCCTGATCGACGACGCGATCCGCCTCGTCGAGCAAGGCGGCGATCATCTGTACATGCCCGAGCTGCTGCGCATGAAGGGCAGGGTTCTCCTCGCGAGGCCGCAGCCCGCGGCTGATCAAGCAGAAACCCGCTTCATGCAATCCCTGGATTTGAGCCGCCGCAAAGGCGCAAAAGCCTGGGAGCTGCGGACCGCGATCGATCTCGCCGGGTTGCTTGCCGAACGCGGCCGGCGCGAGGAAGCGAAACGGTGGCTTCAATCTGCATACGAAGGCTTTGCCGAGGGCTCGGAGACAGCGGACATCAGAGCCGCCGACAAGTTGTTGCAGACATTATGACGCGGGCTCGGGGCCTCTCGTGTCCCGGCTCTGCAGCGCACCGCAAGGGCGCTGCGCCGCGTCCGGGGCACGAGAGCGAAGTGTGGCGCACACTCTCTCAAAGCGTCATTGTCCAACAGGCATCTTACGTGCACTCGTAGGATGGGTAGAGCGAAGCGAAACCCATCACCTCTCTTCGCGTAAATGGCCGATGGGTTTCGCAAGTGCTCTACCCATCCTACGCCTTCCAGACACACCTTTTCATCCTCGCGGCGCGTTCGCCCGAGTTTTGCTTCGTCGCTCCAACCCTCTTGTCCAAGAGGGCGCAGGGAAGGCCGGGTGCCGGCTGGCACCCGCGGTCCGCTGCGCGAATGTAGCGCAGAGAAAACCGCACAGCAGCATACAGGTGTAGCCTAACACACGGCCTTCCCTGCGCAGTGGTTGGACGGCTTATGCCGTGCTCTCCCGGGAGCCGAGTTCGTTCTGGCCTCCCTCGCCCCAGCGAAAGTCGCCGACATCGCGCCGGTTGACGCAAGTGCCGCATCCGCCAAGGCTTGACCGTAGCAACGACGGCCAGGACCACACGGTTTTGCCGTACGCACGGCTCGCTTGTTCGCAGCATTATCCTCTGGCGTTGTCGACGTTGCCGGAAGAATGCTGGCGAGACGAACCTGACAGCGCCGCTCGTCGGCACGAAGTTTCGGGCTCACGGAGAGCAATCCGCCCTGCCCTTAACTTGTCGCGCCCGAACGCTATCGCGTCCACCGCAAGCCCGGCTCGCGACAGTGACGACACATGATCGCCCCTCTTGGGTGAGCCGGGATGGGCGACACATACGCCATTTCCGAATTTCGGTAAAGTGGAATATTTTTGCCGAGAGGGGTTGACGGGATGACGGGTGTTTTGCCCGACGGGTCCCGGCCCGACACTCCTTCCGCGACGCGAGCGGGCCCGAGGGCGCGGCGTCAACGCGTCGTCGGCATCAGGGCGCGCAGGATGTCCGGCTTCCAGGCCTGACGGGCGCTGTCGAAGGCTGCGAAGTCGTGATCGAACTGCCAGTAGGCCCATGCCCAGCCAAGTCTGTCGGCGCTTCTCGCCACGAACGACAAATATCGCTGGCGAGCGTCGGTTGGCGCGCGCTCGTACACTCCGAACTCGCCGAGATAAACCGGGCGCTTCTCTTTCTCCGCCCAGGCGCTCATCTTCTTGAAATCGGCGGCAGCCTTCGCTTCGTCGTCCGGGCTGCCCCAGTCCAGGGGCCCGATCCGCGAGAACGTTGGAGACCACGGCGCGCCCTGATGGGTGAACCGTATCGGCGCGTAATAGTGAAACGTGACGATGAGGTGCCTGTCGTCGGCCGGCAGAGCCAGCTCGTCGACAGGGATCTCATCGGTGTTGAGAACGGCGGCGATGACCGGCCGTTCGGGATTGGTGCGGCGGATGATGCCGAGACATTCATTGAGCAGCGAATTCCAGCTGGCGGACGTCATTTCTCCACCAGGCTCGTTCAACACCTCGAAGACGAGCGCCGGATATTTGCCGGCATAACGCTCGGCGATCTGCCGCCAGAACGCCTTGAGCTTCTCGGCGCATTCGGAAACGTCGCGCTGGCAAAGGTGGGTATCGTGCTCGTCGACGATCGGAACGAGTTTCCTCGCCAGAACGTCCTCGATGACGGCGTCGAGCCGCCGCAGGACGATCTCGTCCAGGACATTCCCCGGGCCCATGAACTTGAAGCCGAAGAAATTGATCCTGACGTGCGCGAACCCTGCCTTCTTGATCGTGGTCAAATTGTCCAGGCGAAACGGCGCGTTCTGGCCGCCTTCCCAGATTCCATCGTAGCCGAGAATGTTGATACCGTGACCCAGTTTTGGCGTGTCACGGGAGGCGGCCTGCTCGGCCGCGCGGGCGTGGGAGAACAGCGATGTAAGGAAAACCGCCGCCGCCGCAAGATTGAAGCGTCTCGGCCAACGAGCGCGCATGGCGGTCATGCTGCTTCCAATCGCAAAGACTGGAATTCCGTCGGTCGCACCGGTCTGCACGTCGCGAAGAAAAGCCCTACCAGCAGCACCGATGTGAACATCGTCGAGCGAAGGAATGTCGTCTCGGTAAAATTGGTCTGAAAGCTGAGGACGACAAATCCGATGATGAGGGCACAATGCGACCGGTCGATCGTGCGAGCGGAAATCAGATGGAGGATCTTGTGCGAGAACAGGAAGACGCTCGCGGCAAAGAGCGTGTACCCCAGAAATCCGGTTTCCATCAGGATCGCGATGTAGCCGCTGTGATAATTGTCGAGGACCCAGCCGTGGTTCTGCTCGAAATAATCGTAGATCGACGGGATCGTCCAGAAGCCGTTGATGCCGAAGCCGAGCAGCGGCGCATCGTTGAAATGGCTTATGGCGTAGTGCCAGATGAAGGTCCGTTCGGTGAAATCGATACTCGCGTCGCCGATATGGATGGCGTCATATCCCGTCGCATAAAAATACAGGATCAGAAGGCCGGCCAGAATGCACATGATGAACGGCAGGAGCGCATAGAGCCTCATGCAGCCGATCGACCACATCGAGGTCACGAGCATGGCGCAGGCGGCCAGCGCGACAGCGCCGGCGCCGCGCGATTCCGACGCGAGCACGCAGGTCGACGCCAGCAGGAATACGACGAGGAAGGCCAGCCACCCCTGCCCCGTCATCTTTCGATAGCAGGCCAGGAACATCAGATACGCGCCGACGAAGCCGAGCGTCTGCTTCGATTCGTAGACGCCCTGCCATTGACCGTTGTGCATCCAGCTGTGGTCGATCCCGATGTCGGGTACCGCAACCGCGCAGACAGCCGACGCGGCGACCAATATGAAGAGCCCAAGGGCCGTGGCTCTCACGATCTCGTCCAGGTCGACGCGCGTGACGAGGCAAAATGCGCCGAACGTCGTCATCGCAAGCGCCGCACTCTTCATGATCGCGGCGACGCTCAGGCTGGACCAGAACACCGAGACAATTGCGAAGGCGTAGAACGCGATCAGCGCCACCAGATCGAGATTGACCTGTAACCGCAGGCGCGGCTGCACGAATGCACTTGCGTAGATGAGCACAGCCCACATCAGAAGCGCGACGGCCTGTTGCAGAAAGCTGAGTTCCGCCGGCAGTAGCGCGGCGTTGAAGATGCCCATCGAAGCGACCACGTTGATGGTGATCGAACAGCTGATCGCGGCCCTGGCAATCTTCTCAACGCCAACGCTGCGCGTCGTCCAGATCGCGCTCCCGGGTGCCCCGGAATCCACCTCGGTCTGCAGACTGGCCATGAGATGACCTTCCTTAAGCGCGGTTAATAATTTGCTAGCGAAGGTCGATCTCTACCGCCGCGAGCCGCTCGGGCGCGAAATTTAACGGTTTGGTAACGATATGGGCCTTGCTCGAGGCATTAATGCAAATCACACGCCGCCGGTGTCTCGCCCGTAACGACCCTGCTATAAAGCGCAGGTCCGGCTCGATCCACCGTCCCGAGCTATCCGGTTTCCCTGGTTGTGCATGAACAGAGCTAGCAACACGTTCGACATCGCCATCGAGCAGGGATTCGACTTCCTGTCGCCGGACTACGCGGAGCTGTTCGACAACTCGGCCGCCACCGCGTTCCAGCATCCGCTCTGGCTGGATAGCCTCTACGGCAGGCTCGCGTCTCATGCAGGCGCAACTCCCCTGGTCGTCGTCGTCCGCCGCCGCGCGACGGGCACCCTTGCGATGGTGCTGCCCTTGCTGCGGCTCCGGCGCGGTCCGATACGGACCGTCGAGTTCGCCGACCTCCGCGTTTCCGATTATCTGGCGCCGGTGTGCAGCCCGCAGGTATTTTCCGAGCTGCTCAAGGACGAGAGCGCGTGCGCGGAGATTCGGTGCCTCGTCCGCCCGTTCGATCTGCTCCGAGTGACCAAGCTGCCGGACGGACGGCTTCCGATCGAGAACCTCCTGGCTACGCCGCGCCGCGTGGCGATGGACTCCAATGCCTACGCGACCGTTCTCGTCGCGCCGTTCGAGCAATGGCGCGCCAGTGCGATGGACCGTTCCTACCAGAAAGAGCTCGCAAAAAAATCCCGCCAGCTCCAGAAGAAGGGCGACCTGAGTTTTTCATGCTGCAGCGACAGCGCCTCCGTCCTCGACGCGCTGGACGTGATGCGGAAATTTCGCGGTCCGCGCTTTCAGGCGCAAGGCGACGGAGATCTGCTCCAGCGCCCCGAATATTACGGCTTCTATTCCGACGTGGCGCACCGCGGTCTTGGCTCCTTTGTCCGGCTCTATGCCATGAAGATGGACGGCGACGTGATCGCCGCCGTGCTCGGTCTCTGCCATCAAGGCAGCTTCCTCGTCATCATGAGCGCCTTCGACATTGCCGGATACAAGAGCCAGTCCCTCGGCGCGCTGATGTTCGAGCAGGTGGCGCGGGATTGCATCGAGCGCGGGGATCAGATGCTCGATTTCACCATCGGTGACGAGCCCTACAAGAAACTGTTCGGCGCGCAGCCTTCGCCGATGTGGGCGGTGACGCAGGCCGGCAGCACCACCGGCGCCATTTCCTTGTTCGCGCTGAAACAGGCCCCCTGGCTCAAACTGGCTGCCAAGCGAATGTCGGAGTTCAGGCTCCTGCCGACCCGCACCTCGACGCCCACGCGCTGACCGGCACGAGGCGCCGGCCAGGTGCGGCTCTCAGGCGCGCAGCGCGCTTCGAACATGCGCGAGCCAGCCCGGCCGCATTTGATCGACGCGGTGGGTGATACTGCGGCGCAGGAAGTGCAGCCGCCGCCGCACGTCCCAGCCGATATCGTTGCGGGACGTCAGGGCCTGCCGGAAGCGCGCCATCTTCAGTGACTGCTGGTCCGCCGCGACCTTGTCGGGATCGGAATAGAATTCCGAGATCTTCTCCTGGCTCATGCCCTCGCTCACGAGCCAACGCGGCGCATATTCGGTGCAAAGGCGCTCGACGTCGACCAGCAGGCGGGCAACGCCGGTGCCGGCGGCCGGACAATTGGTCTGGAACGCATCGCCGATGAGCACGACGCCGGGCTGGAGATGTCCTTCCACGACGGACAGGTCCATCACCCAATTCTGCACCCGGTCGGTCACGTGGAAATCGCCGAGGTAAGGCCGCAATCCCGGCAGCAGGCGCAAAACTGTCGCTTCCGGTTCGCGGCGCAGCTCGCGCATGATCGGATCGGTCGGGTCGCGGAACATGAAGAGGTTCGCCCGCATGCCGGCACGCACGGGAAACAGGCTGAGGTAATCGATGCCGTCCGCCGTGCGCTCGCCGTAACAGGTCAGCGCCTCGAAATCGAACGGCGCATCGTCCCAGCGGGCGATCGTGAAGCCGAACGAAACCGAATGGCGCTCGGCCAGCACGCGCCGCTTGATGCCGAGCTTGTAGCCGAGAACGCCCGCCATGCCCGTGGCCAGAACGACGAGGCGTGCAGTTACGCGCCGTCCGGACGCGAGCTCGATATGCTGGACATCGTCGCTACAGGTGACGGCAGTGACCTCGTCGACGATCAGGCTGGACGGACCAGGCAGTTGGCTGCGCGCCATGGCGACGAGATCGGCATAGGCAAGTCCGTAAGCCCGGCCGACGCTGACATCGACCACCTTGCCTTCCCTGATATTGAGCACCTGATCATATCGGCAGGCCACGTCGTCGAGCGCATTGAGGAAGCCCAGCTTGCACAACATCTCCAGCTGATGGCCGCCGATCTTCTCGACCCGGAACTCGTCCGGATAGACCGCGCGCTTGTCGACGAGAGCAACACGATGCCCTGCCCGCGCAAGCACCGCCGCCGCGAGCGATCCCGCAAGGCCGCCGCCGACGATGGCGATGTCCGCAACAATCGTCGAAGTGCCGGCTGCGGCAATCGGCTCGGTCACGTTGCTATCCGCCGTCATGGTCCAGGCTCCCACGGTCAACGATGGTTGCACGTGCAATTCTCTCGCCTGATGTCGCATCGCAGGACCAAACGCGATCATTTCTCGATATCTCGGTTAATGCAGCGGAGACCTGCCCGGCTTGACGATATCCGGCACACGCCTTGCTCGGGATGCCCGGCCGGTCCGCATTCAAGCGCCTCATCTCGCCTCATTGGCCGTCGATGCGGCGCTATGCCGCCACGCGATCGGGCTGCTCTCTGCTCTATCTGGGACAATGGGGTCAGCGATGTTCCATAGTGAAGCAACAGGCATGGCCGCGACGTCGTCGTGGCCGGCACGATCATGGAGCCGCCCATTAACACTCGCGGTTTTCCGACATGCTAGGCTGTCGCCGCTATCGGAAAATGTCCCTTCAGGGGGAGTTGCCCCTTAAATTTCCATGATCGAATCCATCATCCAATTCATGCGGCGCGACGTGACGCGCGGTGTTGCCGGAACCATCCTCCTCAAGGTTGGTAGCGGCGCGCTTGCGTTTGCGTTGTTCTCGCTGGCGGCACGAACGATGTCGCCCGATGGATTCGGCATCTTTGCGACCTGGCTTTCGGTGGCCCAGATGGCGGCGGTCGTCGGACTGGTGGGCCAGGAATCGCTGCTGGTGCGATTTCTGAACGAGTATCGGGTGGGACATCAGCACGATCTCACGAAGGGCGTGCTGCTATCGAGCCTCAAGATTTCCTCCGTCGCGATGCTGATTGCGATCGGCGCAATCGCGATCGGCGCGAACATCAGAGGCGCCTCGTGGCTGCTGGTTCTCGCGGTGTCGGCCTACACGGCCGTGAATGCGGGACTGATGCTCGGCAGCCAGATCGCACGCTCGCTGGTCAGCATTCTCATGGGAGAAGGAAACAGGGAGTTCTTCTGGCGCGTCAGCGTCGTGCTGTTTCTGCTCGCAATCATGTTCGGCCATCGCCAGCTCGATCCTGCCGAATTGATCGCCGTGATGACGATTGCCATGTCGGTCGGGCTGGTCGCGCAGATCATCGCGATCGCGCGAGTTCTGCCGGATTTCCGCGGTACGGCGGTGCGTTCCGAGACGTCGCGTTGGAGATCGAGCGCGCTTCATTTCTGGGTCGCGTCCATCCTCGAAGCCGCGAACCAGTATTTCGACGTCATTCTGGTCTACTGGATGCTGGACCCGGCAACCGCCGGAGTTTATTTTGCCGCTTCGCGCCTGGCCAACATCTTCGCCATGCTGTCGGCTGCACTGTACAGTTTTGGCGCACGTCGGCTCCCCTCGCTATATTTCAGCAAGAACCACCAGGAATTCGAGCGAACGTTGCGGCTTATGGCGGAAGTGACCGCGATGTGCGTGGTCAGCGGACTTCTCCTGATGTGGATTGGAGGTCCCCATCTGCTCAACCTGTTCGGGCCGCATTTCGCTGCGCAGCACTGGGTCCTGATCGTGCTCGCGATCGGAACGGCGTTCCAGGCGGCGGGCGGTCCGTCTGCGGCGATATTGCAGCTGACCGGCTATGAGCGCGAGTATGTCCCTGTGATTGCCGGGAACGTAGCGCTGCGGCTGGTCGGATTTCTCGTCCTCATTCCCTGGCTCGGCGTTCTTGGCGCAGCGATCTCGGCCACTGTGTCGCTGGCGCTCGCGACCATCGCCCTCAACATCCTCTGTCGCCGGCGAACCGGGGTCGATCCTTCGGTTCTGGGGCTTTTGCGCTTCTCGGCATCGAAGCGTAGCGCCTACGCGATCCGCGGCGCGGACTCCGGCGAATAGACGTCCGGTCAGCCGAGGCAATTGCACGGCTCGGCACTCCGTTGCCGGGTGGCGTCAGCCAGCCAGCCCCAGCACTTCGCCGCGACGTGACGCCGACGGACCGGCCGGCACACGATTGACGACGATGCCGGTCGGCACTCCGACAAACCGGGACAGCGCAGCGATTGCCCTGCGCATTGCGGCCGAGTCGATAGCGTCTTCGCGCGCGACCAGGATGACGAGATCGGCGTGAGCAGCCAGCGCCGCCGCCTCCGGCTGCAAGGCCAGGGAGGGGGCGTGGACGACGATCAGATCGAACTCCGAACGAATATCGTCCGCGGGCAGCGGCTCGGGCCTCTTGCTGGCGCTCAGGAGCTCATCGACGCTGCGAAAGTCCGCGGTGGTCATGCCGTCGGCCTGGTCCTTGGCGAGGCCAGCCCCAGCACCGCCGAGGTCCGGCTCGACCCGGATCAGGACGCTCAGCTTCCCCGTGTTCACCGCCCATCGATTCAGCGACCGCGCGACGGTGTTGCCGCCGGCCCGCTTCCCGACCGACATCACGAGGACGACCTTGCCACGAGGTCCCGGCACCTTCTCCAGTCGCTCCAGCAGCGGACGCAGATGGGGACTGAGATCGAGCTCGGTCGTCGCGGACACCGGACCTTGCCAGATGTTCCTGGGGACTTCGCCGGGCGTCAGGTCGGGAATGCGGGCCCACACGGGCGGACGTGACCACGTCGCGGGCTGGCGCGGAGCCGGTTCGGGCTCGCGGATATCAGGAGCGGATTTGTCCGATCCGCGTCCCGTTGCGGCAACGACCGCCGTCGATGTCAGCAGCGAACCGATCGCGAGAGCTGCGAGCAGCAAGGACAGCGGTGGAAGGGTCGAGCGCAGCGGCGGAATGGCGGACGACGCAATCTTGGTCTGGGAGCTCTGCAAGAGGCGCTGCTCGTTCGTCGTCTTGGAGCGCGAGAGGAACTGCTCGTAGATATTTCTGTTGGCCTCGGCGTCGCGCTGCAGCTCCTGGAGCCGGACCAGAGCCTGACCGTCGACCAGAAGCTGCGATTCCGCCGCCTTCATCTGGCCTTCCAGCGCCTTCTGCTGCTCGCGCTGGGCCTCGTATTCCGATTTTGCGGTGTCGATGCCCTTCGCCCGCTCGACTTCGATCTGCCTGTTGAGATCGGTCAACTGGCTGTACGACATGACGAGGTCGGGATGGCGATCGCCGAACACCGCTCGCTTCTGCGCGATCTGGTCATTGAGCGCCGACCGCTGTGCGCGCAGAGCGCTCAGGAGATCCTGCTTGACGGGGCCCTCGACATTCGCCTTCACGTCGCGCTGTGCCTGCTCGTAGCGGGCCTTCGCCTCTTCGGTCCGGGCGCGCGCAGCGGCAACCTGCTGCGACAGTTCGGTGACGCGCAATTGCTGGGTGGTGGAATCCTTGCCCGCGTTGACGATCCTGTGCTCGAGCTTGAACGTGGCCACGGCGTCCTCTGACGCCTTCAACCGCTCGTTCAATGACTTGAGCCGGCCACTGAGCCAGTCGGCGGCCTCGTCCGTCGCATCGGTGCGGATGCGGCTCTGGCTGGCGACGAACGCCTCGGCGATGGCATTGGCATAGTAGGCCGCCCGCTCCGGCCGGCTCGAGGTGAAGCGGATGGCGATGACATAGGTCAGCCCGCGACGGGAAATGTCGAGGCGGTTGCGGAACCTCTCGAGCAGGCGCGCGGGGTCGGTGTGTCCCCCGGAAATGTCTTCGTCATCCCGAATCTTGAGCTGCTCGATCAGCGGCTTGAGAAAGCCGTCGGACTTCGCCACTTCGACCAGGCCCTGCAGCGCGGCGCTGTCCTGCCCTATGCCCGGCAGAACGTCTTGCTCCGAGGTCACGCGTTGCTCGCGGGGATCGACCACGACCAGCGCGGTCGCTGCAAATCGAACCGGGATCACCAGGAGAACGACGACCCCAAGGACAAAAATCGCGAGCGCGAGCGTCAGGATGCGGCGAGCGTTGTCCCGCATGAAGGAGAGCGCACCCGCGGCCGTGAGCGCACCGCCAGAGCGTGCGGCGGTTTCGCGAGACTCGCCGTTCGACGCATTTTGAGTCTGCCACGACGCGGCAACACCGGTCGATCCGGAGCTTGTCGGGTCTGCGCGGCGACCGAACGTCATGGATTTTACTCGGATTCAACTGGCGAACACTGTTCAGTGGCCTCCTCCAACGTAAATATCTATGGTTAATCGGCGGTTACTCGCGCCCGGCGCGACCATGACCAATTGGTTAACGCGCTCGCTGCACTTCGTTCGGGAACCAGCGGAATTCCCTCGCGAACGATGCCCTTGCGGCCGGGCGCGCATTAACTCCGTTTATTGCTAGTCGGTGTTCACGCGATGCCCGCATGGTAGGTACGGGGTTAAGAAGGTGATAATTTCGTTTCTTCAGCGGGTCGGGGATTCGTGCTCCATTACCAGCCAAACAAGGCGTTGGGCGAGACGACTGCGACAGCACTCCCGCCGCCCAACGGTGGCGGACGAAAGCTGCACGTGCTTCTCGTACAGACCCAGGCCGAAAACGCCGGTGCGCAGGAGATCTCGCGCCTGCTAGGCGCCGGGCTGACCGCCCGCGGCTATCGGGTCACCAATCTGTTCTTCTTCCGCAAGTCGGACTCGTTCGATGAGCCGCCCGATACGATCTATTGCGCGTCGGGCCGGCCCGGAAATCCGCTGGCGCTGCTGCAAATGCTGTGGACGCTCGGCCGCCATATCAGGGCCACCAGGCCCGACGCCGTTCTGACGTTTCAGCACTTCGGCAATGTCATCGGCGCCGGCGTGGCGCGCCTCGTCTGCCGCGCGCCTGTCATCGCCAATCAGGTTTCATCCGCGCTGTCGATGAGCTGGCCGGTCCGTGCGGCCGACATCGTGATGGGCAGCCTCGGCTTCTTCGACCGCATCACGCTCAACTCGCTGGACATGCAGCGCGAGTATTCGCGCTACCCGAAGGCCTACCGCTCGCGCATGGTGCATGTCCCGCACGGTTTCGACGACAAGGCCCTCACCCTGTCGAAGCAAGCCGCGCGACAGAAATTCAATCTGCCGGATCGCATCCTGCTCGGCTGCGCAGCAAGATTGCACCCGCACAAGCGGCTCGATGCGGCGATACGTCTGTTGCCGGATCAACCATCCTGGCACCTCGCACTGGCCGGCCAGGGAGCCGACGAGGCCCGGCTGAGGCAATTGGCAAATGACCTGAAAGTATCGGACAGGCTGCATCTGCTCGGCGAAATCACCCCGCGCCAGATGGCGGAGTTTCTCGCCGCTCTCGACGTGTTCGTATTTCCGACACAGGCAGAGACCTTCGGCCTGGCCGCCGTGGAGGCCGCAAACGCCGGCGTTCCCTCGGTCGTCACCGATCTCCCGGTCTTGCGCGAGGTGTTGTCCTTCGAAGGAAAACCGACGGCGCTGTTCGTCGATGCCTCCGATCATACCAAGCTGTCGGCCGCCGTCTCCGAGCTCCTGACGAACCAACGACTGAGCGACGAACTGCGACAAAACGCCAAGGGCCTGAAGCTGCGCTATTCAGTGGATGCCATGGTGGAGGAATACGTTCGAATTCTCGGCCAGGTCATTTGATCGGGACGCATTGAAACGGATTGGCTCGACATGATCATCGAGTTTCGCTGTGAAATTGAGCATGCGCGGCGGTGGATGGGTCGCGAGACGCTGTCGATCGACGGCCGGGATGTCCCGGTTCAGATCGCATGGACGGCAACGGCAGAGCCGCGGCCGACCGGTCTCGATCTGCTGTTCGAGCTCGAACGTTTGGTGTTGCACAAGGGCAAACACAGCGGCACCGACCGGCTGAAGATCAGTCCGGACCGGATCCAGGCTCGCGCCGGCACGGCCGACGTGATCATCGATTTCACCGGTGCCGCGCGGGATCCGGACTGCTCCGCCCGGCAATATCTCCGCCCGCTGTTCAATGGAGCCGCAGGCGAAAACGCAGCCCTTGCCGCCATTCTCGCCGGCGATCTGCCGGTGATCGACATCGTCAACGAGGTCGACGGTGCAGTCCTCGATCGCGGCCACCCCTCCGGAGAAATCGCAGCCGGCTTGAGCGGCGCGCTCGAAACGGTCATGGCGCGAACCCTGACCATGATGGCGGCCATCCTGTCGGGACGACCGAGAATTCTGCCGCAGCTGACGCGTTCCGCCGGAGAGGGCATCGCCCGGCGTCCAGCGGCTTATGTCGCGCGCGGCCTGGCCATATCGATCGCCAAGGAGATCTATCGCCTCTGCTGCTATGCCCCGCATTGGCATGTCGGATGGCGCATCAACAAGGGCGCAGGCGTCTGGCAGACCGGAGATCTCTCAGGGCCTCGCTGGAACGTCCTTGCAGATCCCGGAAACCACTTCTACGCCGATCCTTTCCCGATCACATCGCAGGGAAGAACATTCGTCTTCTTTGAAGATCTCGATCACCGGGTTGGAAAAGGAATCATTTCCGCGATCGAGTTTGACGACGCAGGCCCGGTCGGAGAGGCCGTGCCCGTGCTGGAGGAGCCCTGGCACCTCTCCTATCCGTTCCTGATCGAGGACGATGGCGCGTTGTGGATGATCCCGGAGAGCTCGATCAACGGGGACGTCGCCATCTATAAATGCGTCCGGTTTCCGGACAAATGGGAGCGGCATGCGACGCTGCTCTCGGGCTTCGAGCTGGCCGATGCCACGATCACACGGCACAACGGCCTGAATTATCTGTTCGGAGCCTGGCGCGACGGCACCGGCGGGTATTCGGATTCGCTGGCGATCTATTACGCCGAGCACCTCATGGGCCCCTGGTTGCCGCATGCCAGCAACCCGGTCCTGATCGACCGCGCGAGTGCGCGGCCGGCGGGGAATTTCGTCACCATCAATGAACGATTGTGGCGACCGGTCCAGGATTGTGCCGACGGATACGGCGCAGCGCTCGCCCTGGCGGAAATCGTCGAACTCTCTCCGACGACGTTCAAGCAGATCGTCCGCCACTCTCTGAAGCCCGGACCGGCATGGCCCGGCAGGAAGTTGCACACCTTGAACCGCTGCGGACAGCTCGAGGTGATCGACGGATCGCGTGTCCAACCCAAGACCCGCGGCTTCGGGAGTAAATTGCCATCGGCTGTTTTGTCGCCGCGAACCAGTCCCTATGCCGTCAGCTAGCGCGGATGGCTGAACAGGTCCGTCGTGGCGTCGTCGACGGCGATATCGACCAGCGCCGGGCCGCTCGATGCCAACGCTTCGGTCAAGATGGGGTCGACGTCGCCGGCATCGGTCACGCGCCGCCCCGGACAACCCATTCCCCTGGCGAGCGCCACGAAGTCGAGCCCGGGCAAGTCGATTCCGGGCAGGCGGTGCGCCTGCATGAGCTGGCTGAAGGCACGCATCGCGCCATAGCCTGAATTGTTCATGATCACGAACGTGATCGGCAAGCGGCGTTGCACCGCGGTCCAGATCGCCTGGATGCAGTACATCGCCGATCCGTCACCGATCAGGGCGACGATGCGGCGGCCGGGCCGCGCCAGCGCCACGCCGACAGAGGCCGGCAGGCTGTAACCAAGTCCGCCGCTCGCCATCGTGTAGAAGCTGTCCGCGCCCGGCCGCGGCAGGAATTGTTGAATGGCGGGACGATGCGACGGCGCCTCCTCGACCACGATCGCATCGCTCGGCATCAACGCCGAAAGCCGGGCGAGCGCATAGGCCGGCGGAATCGGATTCTGCGCGGGCGGAGCGGCAGACCGCGTCCGCGCGGCCGGTATCTCGCGCTCCGCGATCTCGGGCAGCACCGACAGCAGCGCAGCCAGCGCTTTCGGGAGCGTGCTGATGATGGTGTCACCGACAGACGCGGATGCGGCTTCCGTCGGATCATCCGTGATCTGCCAGACCGGCGTTCCGTCGTCGAGCAATTCGCATTGTCCTTCGACATGGAAAGTAAACACCGGCGCGCCGACCACGACGATCAGATCGGCGCCGCGCAGGGCGCGGGCGAGCCCTCCCGGCGCGGCCGGAAGGAAGCCGGCGAACAGCGGATGCAATTCCGGAAAGCTCGAACGGCTCGACATCGGGCTTGCCCAAACGGCCGCCCTCGCCTGTTCGGCCACAGCGACCATCGCATCGACACAGCCGTTGCGATCGATTTCGGGCCCGACAACGAAGGCAGGCCGTTTGGCGGCACCGATCGCCGCGCCAAGCCGGACGATCGCCGCCGGATCCGGCGCAAACTCGGTCGCGATGTGGCGGACCGGCGGGGCGACTGCGGGTCGCGCCCAATCATCCGACGGTACCGACACGAATGTCGGACTGCGCGGATGCTGCATGGCGGTGAGGAAGGCCTGCGCAATCGCCGCTGGAACATCTTCGGCGCGCGCCGGTTCCGCGCTCCATTTCACATAGGGCTTTGGAAACTGTGCCGCGTCCTCGGCGAAGAGATAGGGTCGCATCCGCAACAGGCTGCGCGCCTGCTGCCCGGCTGTCACGACCATCGGCGTCTTGTTGCGGAACGCGGTGAAGAGATTGCCGAGCGCATGACCAAGTCCGGCCGCCGAGTGCAAATTGACGAACGCCGGTCGTCCGGTGGCCTGCGCATAGCCGTCCGCCATGCCGACGACGCAGGCTTCCTGCAAGCCGAGCACGTAGTCGATGTCATCGGGCCAGTCGCCGAGGAAGGCCAGCTCGGTCGAGCCGGGATTGCCGAAAACGCGATCGACGCCAAAGGAGCGAAGCACACCGAGGGTCGCTTCCCGAACCGTGAGAACTTTCGAATTCATGAACTGACGTCCTGGTGGGCTTCGCTTGCTGCTTGGTTAGAAGGGATAGTGCTGCGGCTGCGTCTCAATGGTGATCCAGCGCAGATCGGTGAACTCGGCGATCCCGGCCTGGCCGCCGAAGCGGCCGTAGCCCGATCCCTTCACGCCGCCGAACGGCATCTGCGCCTCGTCATGCACGGTCGGGCCGTTGACGTGGCAGATGCCGCTCTCGATACGCTGCGCCACCGTCAGCGCCCGCGCGACGTCGCGGCCGAACACGGCGGCCGAGAGGCCGTACTCGGTATCATTGGCGAGCCGCACGGCGTCGTCCACGCCATTTGCGCGGATCACCGAGACGACGGGACCAAAGCTTTCTTCGGTGTAAATGCGCATGCCGGGCACCACGCGGTCGAGCACGGTGGCCGGGACGACCGTGCCAACACGGTCGCCGCCCGCGAGCTTGACGGCGCCCTTGCCGATCGCGTCGTCGATCAGCGCAACGACATGCTTGGCCGGCGCTTCGTCGATCATCGAGCCGACGACCACCGGACCGGAGCGCGGATCGCCGGCCGGAAGCGCAGCCGTCTTCTTCGCGAGCTTCTCGACAAAGGACGCGGCCACCGCCTCGTCGACGATCACCCGCTCGGTCGACATGCAGACCTGGCCCTGATTGATGAAGGCGCCGAACGCCACCGCGGCGACGGCAGCGTCGAGGTCGGCATCGTCGAGCACGACCAGAGGCGCCTTGCCCCCAAGCTCGAGCAGCGCCGGCTTGAGGTGGCGCCCGGCGAGTTCGGCGATGACGCGGCCGACGCGGGTCGAGCCGGTGAAGTTGATCCGCCGCACGGCAGGACTGGCGATGAGGCGCTCGACCAGAGCGGGCGCATCGGCCGGTGCGTTGGTCAGGACATTCACGACACCGGGCGGAAAGCCTGCGTCCTTGAAGATATCTCCGATCAGCCGGTGCGTTCCCGGGCAAATCTCGGACGCCTTGAGCACGACCGTATTGCCGCAGGCCAGCGCCGTCGCCACGGCGCGAACGCCGAGAATGATCGGCGCGTTCCACGGCGCGATGCCGAGGCACACGCCGGCCGGCTGACGAACGGACATCGCGAGACATCCCGGCTTGTCTGACGGGATTACCTCGCCGGCGATCTGCGTGGTGAGCGACGCGGCTTCGCGCAGCATGCCGGTCGCGAGCTTGACGTTGAAGGCCGACCAGATCTCTGTCGTGCCGATCTCGGCCATCATGATCCGGATGAAGGCGTCGCGCTTGGCCTCGAGCGCATCTGCGGCCTTCAGCAACAGAGCGCGCCTCGCGTTCGGGCCGAGCGCCGACCATGCGGCAAGCGCGGCGGAGGCCGCCGCCACCGCGGCGTCGGCATCGGAAGCGGTCGCCGCGGCCGCGCGGCTTGCGACCTCCTGCGACAGCGGATTGCGCCGCTCGAACACCTTGCCGCCGGAAGCGGCCTGATCCTGCCCGTTGATGAGAAGACTGACGTCCATGAAAACCTCCCTGATGTTGGGTGATGGCGCTCGGCCTAGCCGAGCAGGCGCGATTTACCGGTTTCGCGCGCGAAGCCGAGTGCGATGATCGCGGCAAGCGCGAGCGCGAGGTAGTAACCAGATATCGCGTAGGTGGAGCCCGTCTGCGCAAACAGGCTGGTGGCGACCAGCGGCGCGATGCCGCCGCCCAGCACCGTCCCGAGCTGCTTTCCGATCGATACTCCGGTGAAGCGAATGCGGGTCGGGAACAGTTCCGGGAAATAGCTCCCTTCGCTGCCGAACATCAGCGGATGGATCACCCCCGCGGCGAGGATCACCGCGCCCGTCACCAGCATCGTGTCACGGGTCGCAACCGCACCGTAGAATGCAAACATCGAGATGGCCGCGAGCACGACGCCGGCCAGAAACAGACGCTTGCGTCCGATGCGGTCGGACCAGGCGCCGATGAGGGGCATCGCAACGAGCCCGACGAGATTGGCGAACAGCACGGCCTGCGTGATGACGTCCTTCTGGACGCCGAGTTGACGGGTCGCGAAGGAGATGGTGAAGATGGCCGTCAGATAGAAATAGGATGTCTGCGCCATCTCTGCGAAGAACACGATGAGGATCGGCCGCCAATGCTCCCTCAGTGCCTCGACCACAGGAGCTGCTTCAGTCACCTCCGCCTCGCGGAATGTCGCGCTCTCCTCGATGCGCAGGCGCATGTAGACGCCGAGCGCGACCAGCACCGCGCTGATCAGGAACGGAACGCGCCAGCCCCATGACAGCAGGTCCGCTTCCGGCAGCCGCGAGATCGTGAGCGCCGCAAACGAGGCGAGCACGACGCCGACGGGTCCTGCGGCCTGGATCACCGCGGCCGAGAAGCCCCGCTGGTGGCCGGGCGCCGTCTCGATCGCCATGAGGATCGCCGCGGTCGACTCGCCGCCGAGCGCAAAACCCTGGAGGAAGCGCAGCATGACCAGCGCGACGGTCGCGGCCACACCCACGCTGGCGTAGGTCGGCAATAGTCCGATCGACATGGTCGCAAGTCCCATCATGAGCAACGTGCACAGCAAGACGGACTTTCGGCCGAGGCGGTCGCCGAAATGACCGAACACAAGTCCGCCGAGCGGCCGCGCCAGAAATCCGACTGAGAACGTCGCGAACACCGCAATGGTCGCCGTAAGCTGGTCGAACTTCGGAAAGAACAGCTGATCGAACACCAGCGGCGCGATCAGGCCGTAGATGAAGAAGTCGTACCATTCGATCGCGGTGCCGATGGTGCCGGCGATCAGGATGCGCCGGCGGCTGCTCGCCGTCTGCTCGGCAGTGGCGGCGGCATGATCGTCGTAGTGCTCCAACGCTCTTGTCGTCACGGTTTCCTCCTCCGGTGTCATTGTCGTTTTGTTATTGTTGGCCGCGCAGCCGTTGATCGGATGCGACGGCGAGAGTCGATCAGCTTGCCAGGCGCGCGCCGTCGCTCGCGTTGTGTGCGAGCGCGCGGGCAAGGACGTGTCCGATCATCCCGGCCTGTGATGCGCTGCCGCGCCAGGCCACGATCTGGTCGGGGCGTATCAGGGCGAGATCCGCCTCGTAGAGATCGCGCAGGGATTTCGGCAGCGTGACGAGTTTCACCTCGACCCCGATCGCGCGGACGGTCTCGGCGAATGACGCATGAGCGGACATGACCTCGCCGAACTGGAGCAGCGTCCACTCGAACCCGAACAGGTCGTACAAGGAGACGCCGTCGTCCAACCACGCATGCGGAGCGCGGCCGCCGGGACAGGCGCTCGGAACGTAGACGTTCGCGGCGTCGGGCGGCGGCTGGCTGCCATCGGAGACGATGATCGGCGAGCCGTCGTAGCGCCCGCCGAAGGTGACGCCGGGGATGTTGAATTCGGCGCGGGCGTGCTGTTCGAGATAGACGCCCGCCGTCCGCCGCGCCTCGCCGCCGGCGTCCGTGGCGTCCTCGATGTCAGGCGCGGGAGCGAACAGACCGAGGGAGTCGGCAAAGCGGCGCGCATAATCGGTGTTGCGTAGCGCCACCGGACGCCGCTCGATCTCATAGCTGTCGAGCAGCCCCGCCGGGCTCACACCCTTGACGACGCTTGCGAGTTTCCAGCCGAGATTGACCGCATCCTCGATCGCCGTGTTGTAGCCAAGCCCGCCGGTCGGCGTGAACAGATGCGCGGCGTCGCCGCCGAGGAACACCCTGCCGCGCTGCATTCCATTCGCGACCAGCGCGTGACCGGCGGTCCAGGTCAGGAACGACAGCACTTCGCAGTCGATCGGTGTGCCGCAGGCGCGCTGGAACGCGGCCTTGGCCTCGTTGATCGTGATCGCACTCTCGTCTTCGCCGGGTCGAAGCTGCGTGTGAAACGCGAATTCGTCGCGACCGTTCACGGATGCCATGAAGGCGCGGCGGTCGCCGTTGAAGCAATTGTACATCCACGCCTTGGCGTGCGGAATGCTCGCGTAGAATCCGGGCGAACGGAGATAGACCGCCAGCATGCGGCCGCCCATGAAATCGCGCTGCATTCCGGTTTCGCCGCCGTAGACGATCCCGAGTGACTGCCGGACCATCGAGCGCGGCCCGTCCGCCCCGACCAGGAAGTCGGCCCGGACCTGCAAGCGGCCGCCATCATCGAGACATTCGACGTCGGCGACGATGCCGTCGCTCTCGACATAGCCGATCAGCCGGTGGCCATAGTTGAGCTTTACTCCGGGGATTCGTTCGGCATGGCGGCGCAGCACCGCCTCGACATATTTTTGCGAGACCCGATGCGGCAGCTCGGCCGCGCTCCAGGAGCCCGACATGCCCTTGACGAGCTCGCTCGCGCGTGACGACGACGGCAACTGAAATCGGGCCAGCTCGTAACCGGCGTAGCGCGTGAAATACGCAACGTCGGTCGGATAATCCGCAGGCAGGCCTTCGCGGCGGATCTCGTCGGCAAAACCCAGCCGCCGATAGTGCTCCATCGAGCGCGCTTGCGTCGCATTGGCTTGCGGATTGAACGCCGTGCCCGGCTTTTCATCGACCAGGATCGCGGACACGCCGCGCCGGCCGAGCTCGTTGGCGAGCATCAGGCCGCAGGGCCCCCCGCCCACGATGAGCACCGAGGCCGTCAGACATGTTTCCAAGATGCTTCTCCCTACCAGCATTATCCTGCATGGTAAGGTAGCCTGACTATATCGTCAAGCAGCCTGACTAATTGACGTCGTCGAGCGTGTCGAAGGTCGCGCCATAGACCGCCAGTCCCTTCAGGATCGCATCCATCGTGGCCTTGCCGAGCTCGGCGCGCATCTCCTGCTCGGCGACGTCGACGGCATCGCGGAACGCATCGAGCCATTTGCGCCCCGCCGGCGTGAACATGACGATGCGCGCGCGCCGATCGGTCGGATCGGCGATGCGATCGACCAGGCCGAGCTCGGCGCATTGATCGACCAGCTCGCCCATCGCCTGCTTGCTCATGGAGGCGCGGCGGGCAAGCTCCGTCAGTCTGGTCCCCTCCACGTCGAGATTGCGCGTGAGACCGACATGCGCGATCCGCGTTTCGTCGTGCCCCTTCTCGCTCATCAGCTCGAGCACACGACCTTCGAAGCGCCGCACCGCGTTGTTGAGCAGGCGACCGATGTTGGCATGCCGCCATGCGGTGCCGGATGTCCTGGCTTTCAATGGATGTGCCTTCTACAAAGCCGCCTGAATTCGAGAATGTCGCTCACTTCGCCGCGTCGATCCAGATCCCCGGCTGCGAATGCTCGCGGATGTGGGTGACCAGGAAGTCGGAGAAAACCCTGATCTTGGCGGGCAGTCCGGCACGGTTCTGATAGGCGATGTTCATCGTGAGCAGCGGCAGCTCCCAGTCCACCAGGACCGGGACGAGACGGCCCGCCGCGATATCGCTTTGCACGATGTAGAGCGGCTGGATGAGAATGCCGAGCCCCGCCAGCGCGGCGCCGCGGATGACCTGGCCGTCGTTGCTGTCGAGCGTCGGCGTGATGCGGACAGTCTGCGCGCCATGGCCTTGGCGCAGGCGCAGCGAATAGGGATCGTTGGCGAGATTGTAGACCAGCATGTTATGGCGCGCGAGATCGACGGGCTGTTCCGGCTCGCCGCAGCTTGCAAGATATGAGGGCGCAGCAGCGAGCACACGCCGCATCTGGCCGATGCGGCGGACGATGATGTTCGAATCCGGCTCCTGCTCGCGCGTCCTGATCGCCACGTCGATGCCGGCCTCGATGAAATCGGAGTACCTGTTGGCGGTCGTGATCTGCATGTTGAGCTTCGGATAGCGCGCGCGGAAGGCCGGCAGCATCGGCGCCAGATAGATCACCGCAAAGGACAGCGAGCTCGTGACCCGCAGCGTGCCCTGCGGCGAGAGCGCGCGGTCGCTGACGATGTCCTCGGCCTCCGCGAGTTCGCTCAAGACCCGGCTCGAGCGCTCCAGCAGCTCCTGCCCCGCCTCCGTCAACCACAGCCGACGGGTGTTGCGCTCGATCAACCGGACCGCAAGGCGCCCCTCGAGCGCGCTGAGATGACGGCTGGCCGCAGCATTCGACATGCGCAGGGCTTCTGCAGCTTTGGACAGGCTGCCGAGCTCGGCCGTCTTGGAGAACACTTCCAACTGGAGCAGGCGGTCCATTTTTTCGCAAATAGGAAAAGAGACTTACGATTATTGACCTTTATTTCCGCATCCCGCAAGTCAAAATGGTCCCAACACAAGCAAGATAGCAGGCGAGGAAACAGGGAAATGTCGGGCCCGATCAGGCACATCGTGATGTGGCGGTTGCGCGGGGAGACGCCAGCGGAGCGTTCCGCCGCCCGGGTCAAGGTCAAGACCCTGTTCGAGGGGCTGCGCGGCCGGATCGACGGCCTCACCCATATCGAAGTCGGTCTCGATGTCAGCGATGTCGACTACGCCTGCGACGTCGTTCTGTTCTCCGAATTCACCGACCACGCTGCGCTTGCGGCCTACGCCACTCATCCGGAACATCTGCGCGTGCGCGAGGCACTGGGCGACTTGCGGATCGGGCGCTTCCAGGTCGATTATCCAGTCAAAGAGACCGGCGCATGATCGGTACATTCACCTTTGAAAACCTGCCCTGCCGCGTCGTGTTCGGCAGCGGAACGTTGGCTAGCGCCAAGACCGAGGTCGAGCGGCTCGGCGGCAAGCGCGCGCTGGTGCTGACGACGCCGCAGCAGGAGGCGCAAGGCAAGAGCTTAGGCGCGGCGCTCGGTCCGCTCTACGCCGGCATCTTTCCGGGCGCGACCATGCATACGCCGGTCGAGGTCACGGAGCGGGCGCTCGCGGCGATGAAGGCGTGCGAGGCCGACTGCGTCGTCTCGCTCGGCGGCGGCTCGACCACCGGCCTCGGCAAGGCGCTGGCCTTGCGCACGGGAATCAACCAGCTCTGCATTCCCACCACCTATGCCGGCTCGGAGATGACGCCGATCGTCGGCCAGACCGAGAACGGCCTGAAGACCACGGTACGCGACGCCGCCATCCTGCCGGAGACCGTGATCTACGATGTCGACCTCACTTTGACGCTGCCGGCGAGCCTGGCCGCGACCTCCGGCATCAACGCGATCGCGCATGCGGTCGAAGCGCTCTACGCGCGCGACACCAATCCCGTCACCTCGCTGATGGCGGAAGAAGGCATTCGCGCCTTGGCACGTGCCCTGCCCGCCATCGCAGCCAAGGGCGACGACCGCGAGGCTCGCACCGAAGCGCTCTATGGCGCCTGGCTGTGCGGCGTCTGCCTCGGCACCGTCGGTATGGCGCTGCATCACAAGCTCTGCCACACGCTCGGCGGCACCTTCGACCTGCCGCACGCCGAGACCCACACCATCGTGCTGCCGCACGCGCTGGCCTACAACGCGCCGGCCGTGCCCGATGCGATGGCGCGCATCTCACGCGCAATCGGCGCCGCCGATGCATCGCAAGGGCTTTTCGAGCTTGCGAAGCGGCTGGGTGCGAAGCTCGCATTGCGCGACATCGGCATGCCCGAAGGCGGCATCGACAAGGCTGCCGACCTCGCCGTCACCAACGCCTACTGGAACCCGCGCCCGCTCGAACGCAACGCCATCCGCGACCTGATCGCGCGCGCCTGGGCCGGTGAGCCGCCCGGCGCCGTCAAAGCGGTGGCTTGATTCGATGCGGCGCACGCTCATCAAATCCGCTGTCATCATCAGCATGGATGACGCGATCGGCGATTTACCTGACGGCGACGTGCTGATCGAGGGGAGCCGCATCGTTGACGTGCGTCGATCGATCGACCTCGGCGGCGGCGGCGCCGAAACGGAGATCGTGGACGGCACCGGGCGCATCGTCATCCCCGGCCTGATCAACGCGCATATGCACACCTGGCAGACGGGCTTACGCGGCTATGCTGCGAACTGGACGCTGCTGGAATATTTCCGCCGCATGCATGCCGGGCTCGCAACGGTCTTCCGGCCCGAGGACATCCATATCGCGACGCTGGCGGGCGCGCTGAACCAGATCAATCAAGGTACCACCACGCTGGTGGACTGGTGCCACAACAATCCGACGCCTGATCATACCGACGCCGCCGTGCACGGCCTGATCGAGAGCGGCATCCGCGCGGCCTTCTTCCACGGCTCGCCCAAGCCCGAGCCGAAACCGGGCGAGCCGCATTTCTCGGAGATCCCGCATCCACGCCGCGAGGTCGAGCGACTGCTGGCGGGGCCCCTCGCCGACCGCGACGGCCTCGTCACGCTTGGGCTCGCCATCCTCGGCCCGCACTATTCGACGCTCGACGTCGCCATGCACGATTTCCGTCTGGCGCGCGAGCTCAAGCTGATCGCATCGATGCATCAGGGCGGTGGCCCCGCGAAGACGCCTGATGGCTGGAAGAAGCTGATCGAGGCGGGCCTCGTCGGCACCGGCGTCAACATCGTCCATGGCAACGACCTGCCGGATGATCTCCTGGACCAGATGGTCGACCTCGGCGTCTCCTTCTCGGTGACGCCGGAGAACGAGATGGTCCAGGGCCACGGCTTTCCGATCACCGGACGGCTGCTCAAGCGCGGCGTGCGGCCGACCATCGGCATCGATCTGGAATCCGTGCTGGCCGGCGACCTCTTCGCCGCCGCGCGCGTTGCGCTCTCGATGCAGCGGGCACTCGACAACGCCGAGTCGCGCAAGGCCAGCGGCACCATTCCGGCGACGACCACAATCCCCGTCCGCGAGGCGCTGCGCTGGATCACGATGGAAGGCGCCCGCATGCTCGGCCGCGAGGACCAGATCGGCTCGCTGACGCCGGGCAAGCTCGCCGACCTCGTCATCATCGATGCGAGCCATCTCAACCTCGTCCCGGTGCACGATCCCGTTTCCACCGTGGTGATGCAGACGAGCCTTGCCAATATCGAGGCCGTGATGATCGGCGGCGTGTGGAAGAAGCGGAATGGGCGGCTGCTGGCCGACGATCTGGAGGCGAACAAGGAACTGCTCGTGCAATCCGGCCGACGGCTGGTGCACGACATCGAACGACAGGGACACGCCGCCTGAGGGCGTCAAGGACAACAACGATGACAGATGCTTCGAAAAACATCGCTTTCATCGGAATCGGCAAGATGGGCCTGCCGATGTCGGTGCTCGTCGCCAAGGCAGGTTACGCCGTGACCGCGTTCGACCGGAGCGCCGCACGGCTCAGCGAGGCGCGCGCGCAAGGCATTTCGATTGCCGCTTCACCGACCGAGGCCGTGGGCGGCAAGGCCGCGATCGTCACTTCCCTGCCCGATGACGCTGCCCTGCGCGGCGCGTTGCTCGGCCCCACCGGCCTCATCGCCGCGATGGCTGCCGGATCTGTCCTGATCGAGACCAGCACCGTGAGCGTCGAGGCTTCCGCAGAGGTCGACGCCGCCGCACAGGCGCGCGGTGTCTTCTACCTGCGTGCGCCGGTCTCGGGCAATGCCAGCATCGTCCACACCGGCGCGCTGAGCTGCTTCGTCTCGGGCCCCAAGGACGCTTACGAAAACGCAAAGCCGCTGTTCGCCGCCTTCACCCGCGCCCAGACCTATCTCGGACCTGGCGAGGAAGCGCGATATGCCAAGCTTGCGGTCAACCTGATGATCGCGGTGTCGGCCGCCATGATGGCGGAGAGCCTCGCGCTGGCGCGCAAGGGCGGCATCGGCTGGCAGGACATTCTGAAAGTTCTCGACGACAGCGCGGTGGCCTCACCGATGGTGAAGTACAAGACCGCGCCGCTGCGCAGTCGCGATTTCGAATCCACCTTCTCCTGCAGGCAGATGGCCAAGGATCTCGACTTGATCCTCGGCGCCGGCCACGCCGTCGGCGTGCCGCTTCAACTCGCAGCCCAAGTGCGCGAGACCTATGGCGCGCTGGTCGCGCAGGGCGATGGCGACACCGACTTCATCGCGACCGTCAAGCATCTGGAACGGCTATCCGGGCTTGGCGAACCGAAACTCTGATTCACGGAGGCAGCTATGCGCAATTTCAACGAGAACACGATCACGGACGCGGTGCTGGAGCGGATCGCGGGCGCGACCGATCCGCGGATCAAGCAGGTCAGCGAAGCGCTGGTGCGCCACCTTCATGCCTTCGTCCGCGAGGTACGACCGACCCAGAAGGAATGGGAATACGGCATCGAATTCCTGACCCGCACCGGCCACATGTGCGACGACAAGCGCCAGGAGTTCATCCTGCTGTCGGACGCGCTCGGCGTCTCCATGCTGGTCGACGCGATCAACCATCCGGTGCCGGAAGGAGCGACCGAAACCACGGTGCTCGGTCCGTTCTTCGTGCAGGCGTCGCCCGAGAAAAGCAACGGCGAGGACATCTCCGGTCCCATGGAGGGCGATCCGATGCTCGTCACCGGCTCGGTGTCGACCGTCGATGGACGGCCGCTCGCCGGCGCCGTCGTGGACGTCTGGCATTCCGACGATGATGGCTATTACGACGTGCAGCAGCTCGACAAGATCGGCGATCTTGCGATGCGCGCGCGATTCCACACCGACCAGAATGGCCGCTTCAATTTCTGGTCGATCAAGCCCGCCGCCTATCCGATCCCGCATGACGGCCCGGTCGGCGACATGCTGGAGGTGCAGGGCCGCCATCCCTGGCGCCCGGCGCATGTGCATTTCATGATCTCGGCGCCCGGCTTCGAGCAGCTCGTGACCCATGTGTTCGTCGCCGGCGACCAGTATCTCGACTCTGACGTGGTGTTCGGCGTCAAGGACAGCCTGATCCGCGAATTTGTGCGGTGCCCGCCCGGCCGTGCGCCCGATGGTCACATGGTGGACAGCGAGTATTTTCACCTCAACTATGATTTCGGCCTAAAGCAGGTCGCGAGCAGCGCAAGAGCCGCTTAAGCTCAAGCGACGGCCGACCCAACAAGAGCCCCGCAACAGGGGCGAGACAGGGAGCAAGGATGGGACCGCGGGTCAGCACGGGCATATTGGCCGATCGCCTCACAGGCATGATCGGCCCGCGCGCGAGCGTCGCGCGTGGCGTGCTCGACCAGCACGGGCAGAGCGAGTCGCATTATCGCAACCTGCCGCCCGACATCGTCGTCTTTCCTGAAACCACGCAGGAGGTCGCGGAGATCGTCAAGCTGTGCGCGGGCTCGAATATGCCCATCGTGCCGTTCGGCGCCGGGACCTCGCTCGAAGGCAATGCGGCCGCGGTCGCGGGCGGCGTCTGCTTCGACTTCGCGCGCATGAACAAGGTGCTGACGGTGCACGAGAGCGACATGGATGTCGTCGTGCAGCCCGGCATCACGCGAAAGCAGCTCAATGCGGAGCTGCGCGGCACCGGACTTTTCTTTCCGATCGATCCCGGCGCCGACGCCTCGATCGGCGGCATGACGTCCACGCGCGCCTCCGGCACCATGGCGGTACGCTACGGCACCATGAAGGACAACGTCATGGCGCTGGAGGTGGTGCTGGCGGACGGGCGCGTGATCCGGACCGCCAGGCGCGCGCGCAAGTCAGCCGCCGGTTACGACCTGACGCGCATGTTCGTCGGCGCCGAGGGCACGCTCGGACTCATCACCGAGATCACGCTGAAGGTGCATCCCGTGCCGCAGGCGATCTCGGCCGCGGTTTGCAGCTTCGACACCCTGCACAATGCCGTCGACACCGCGATCTCTGTGATCCAGTCCGCGATCCCCGTCGCACGCATCGAGCTGCTCGACGACGTCATGATGCGCGGCATCAACGCCTATGCGAAGCTCGGCTATCGCGAAGCCCCGACCCTGTTCTTCGAATTCCATGGTTCCGAGACGTCCGTCGCCGAGCAGGCCGAGGCCGCGCAGGCAATCGCCGCCGACCATGGCGGCCATGGCTTTGCCTGGGCGAAGGCGTCGGAGGATCGCAGCCGGCTCTGGCACGCCCGCGACAACACGCTCTATGCGGGCCTCGGCTTGCGTCCCGGCGCGCGTGCCGTGATCACCGATGTCTGCGTGCCGATCTCGCGGCTGGCGGAATGCCTCACGCAGACCCGGCGCGACGCGGACGAGCACGGTTTTACGGCGCCTATCGTCGGCCATGTCGGCGACGGCAATTTCCACATGCTGATCCTGATCGATCCCGCCAGGCCGGAGGAGGCCGATGGTGCCAAGGCGCTCCAGGCCCGCATGGTCGCCCGCGCGATTGCCATGGACGGCACCTGCACCGGCGAACACGGCATCGGGCTCGGCAAGATCGACTATCTCACCGACGAGCTCGGCGAGGCCGTCGATGTGATGCGGTCGATCAAGACCGCGCTCGACCCCAAGGGCCTGATGAATCCCGGAAAGATCTTTGCAAGCGGAGTGCGCGCATGAGCAGCGCCGCAATAATTGCCGAGACCTCCTCCCCTGTCCCGCTGCTGGAGCTGCGCGGCATCAGCAAGGAGTTTCCCGGCGTCAAGGCGCTGGATGACGTGTCCTTTGCCGTCTTCCCCGGCGAAGTCCACATGCTGTTGGGCGAGAACGGCGCCGGCAAGTCGAGCCTAATGAAGGTGCTGTGCGGCGCCTACCGCACCGATGCCGGCGAGTTCCACTACAAGGGCGAGCAGGTCGCGATCAACTCGGCCGCGGACGCGCAAAAGCTCGGAATTGCCGTGATCTTCCAGGAATTCTCCCTGGTCCCCCATCTCGATATCGCCCAGAACATTTTCCTCGGCCGCGAGCCGAAGGGCCGCATCCCCGGCACGATCGACCGCCGCAAGATCTTGGCCGACGCAGCGCGCGTGCTCGGCACGATCGGGTTCGAGATCGATCCCGCCACCATTGTCGACAAGTTAGGCGTGGCGCAGCAGCAGATGGTCGAGATCGCGAAGGCGATCAGCCAGAACGCCCGCATCCTGGTGATGGACGAACCGACCGCGGCGCTGTCCGATCGCGAGACCGAGCTGCTGTTCGCGCTGATCGCGCGGCTGAAGGCCGACGGCGTCTCCATCGTCTACATCTCGCACCGCATGGCCGAGGTGTTCGCGCTCGGCGACCGCATCACCGTGCTGCGCGACGGTCGTCGCATCGACGGCGTTCGCCCTGCCGACGTCACGCCGGACCAGCTCGTCCGCATGATGGTCGGTCGCAACGTCGACATGACCTATCCGCGCAACTTTGCCGACAAGCCCGGCGAAGTCCTGCTCGAGGTCAAGGGCCTGAGCGCCTCCACCGGGATCTCGGACATCAACATCGAGGTGCGCCGCGGCGAGATCGTCGGCCTGTGTGGCCTGGTCGGCTCGGGACGCAGCGAGGTCGCGCGCGCGATCTTCGGCGCCGATCCCGTGAGCTCGGGCGAGATCATCTTCGACGGCAAGGCCATTTCCGGCGAACCCGACCTCGCCGCCCGCCGCGGCATCGCGTTGATCCCGGAGAGCCGCAAGAGCGAAGGCCTCGCGCTGTTGCGGTCGGTGGGGGACAATCTGGTGGTGTCGGCGCTGCGAAAGCTGTTCCCGAGCGGTCTGTTCGACCAGCGCCGTGCACAGCGCACGTCCGACGGCCTGATCCGGCAGCTGCGCATTGCGACGCCAGGCGCGCGCCAGACCGTCGGCCTGCTCTCGGGCGGCAATCAGCAGAAGGTCGTGATCGGCAAGTGGCTCGCCGCCGGTTCAAAGCTTTTCATCTTCGACGAACCCACACGGGGCATCGACATCGGTGCCAAGTCCGAAATCTTCGCCCTGATCGACCGCCTTGTCGCGGAAGGCGCGGCGGCGTTGATGATCTCATCCGAACAGGTCGAGATCTGCCATGTCTGCGACCGCGCCTATGTGATGCGCGAGGGGCGCATCGCCGGGCACCTCGCGCGCAACGAGCTGACAGAGGAGAACATCGTGCGACTGGGGATGCATCATGCGTGAGGCCGCGGTCGTTTCACAATCCAATCCGCTGCAACGCATTCCCGGCGTCGCCATCGTGCTGGTGCTTCTGATCGCGGTGTTCGGCGCCATCGCACCCGGGTTCCTGTCCGTTGCCAACCTCTCCAACGTGCTGGTGCAGTCGACGATCCTGACCATGCTCGCGCTGCCGATGACGCTGATCATCATGACCGAGGGGCTCGACCTGTCGATGGGCGCGGTGCTGACGCTGACCTCGCTCTGCGTCGCGATCGTATCGCTCGCGACCAAGTCGATGCTGCTGGGCCTCGGCGCCGGGCTCCTCGTCGGCGCGGCCTTCGGCACCGTCAACGGCTGGCTGGTCGCAATCCTGGGGATTCCGCCCTTCGTTGCGACGTTGGGCACGCTCGGCATGGCGCAAGGCCTGTCGCTGATCGTCAGCGACGGCCAGAGCGTGGTCGGCATCCCCCACAGCGTGCGCGACATCTATTCGGCGACCCTCCTGGGCGTGCCCGTCCCGATCGTGATGGCGCTGGCGAGTTACGCTGCCTTTCACGGCCTGCTCTACCACACCCGCTTCGGCACCTACATCTTCGCGCTCGGCGGCAACCGGGAGGCGCTGCGCTATGCCGGCCTCTCGCCCAACCGGCTGCTGATCGCGGTCTATGCGATCGGCGGCGCCATGGCCGGCATCGCCGGCCTGTTGATGACAGCGCGGATGAATTCCGGGCATCCAACAGCGGGCCTCGGCCTTGAATTCGATGCGATCGCGGCCGTCGCCGTCGGCGGCACATCGTTCGAGCGCGGCAATGGCTGGCTGCTCGGCACTGTGCTCGGCGTGCTCTCCGTGGGCGTGCTGCGCAACGGGCTGAACCTGATCTCGCTGCCCTCCTCGGTGCAGGTCGCAAGCGTCGGCGTCCTCGTCATCGTTGCCCTGTTCCTCGATGGTATCAGGAGCCGCGCATGACCGACATCAGCAAAGAGGCCATCGTGCCGCCCCGCTCGTTCCTGTCGCAGGACGCGATCCAGGTGTTCTATCGCCTGCTTGCGGCGCTGCTGATCTGTGCGGTGCTGGCGGTGCTCAGCGATTCCTTCCTGAGCCTCGGCAACATCCTCAACGTGCTCAGGCAGGCGAGCCTGACCTTCTTCATCGCCTCCGGCCTGACCCTGGTGGTGCTGACCGCGGGCCTCGATCTCTCTGTCGGCGCCAATGTCGCGCTGTCCGCCTGCATCGCCGGGACCGTGATCCACAAGACCGGCTCGCCGGCGCTGGGCATCCTCACCGGGCTTGCCTGCGGCGGCATCGTTGGCCTCCTCAATGGGGTCATGGTCACCGCGCTGCGTATCCCCTCCTTCATCGCCACCTACGGCATGCTCTGGGTGCTGAACGGCCTCACCTATTGGTACATGGCGGGCGAAACCCTTCACGGCTTCCCGGCGGGCTTCCGCCAGATCGGCAGCGGCTATCTGTTCGGCCTGCCGATCCCGGTCTACCTGCTGCTGGTGTTCCTCGGGATCGGGACACTGTTTGCGCAGCGAACGATCTGGGGCCAGGAGATCTATGCGATCGGCGCCAATCCGGTCGCGGCACGGCTCTCCGGCATTCCGGTCGCGCGCCGCCTGCTGCTGGTCTACGCCGTCTCCGGCACCATGGCGGGGCTCGCCTCGATCATCTTCCTGTCGCGGCTCAATTCGGCCGAGGCCGACATCGGCGAAAGCCTGACGCTGCCCGCGATCGCCGCCGTGCTGATCGGCGGGACCTCGCTGTTCGGCGGCGTCGGCACCGTGTTCGGCACTTTCATCGGCGCGCTGATCCTGACGCTGGTGCTGAACGGCATGAACCTCTTGTCGGTCAGCGCCAACTGGCAGCCGCTCGTCACCGGCATCATCGTCATTCTCGCGGTCTGGCTCGACATGAAGACCCGCCGCCGCGCGCAATGAGTTCTGGAGTTCCAACAAGCAAAATGAGGGATGGAGGCAACATGAAACAGACACTGGGCTACCTGGCGCTGCCGCTGCTGATGGCCGCGGCATTCACCACGCAAGCGCGAGCCGACGGCGAGACCATCGCCGTCTTCACCAAGAACCAGACCAACCCGTTCTTTCAGACGGTGCGGGTCGGCGCCGACAACATGGCGAAGACGCTCAACGCGAAGACGCTGCAGTACATCCCGACCAAGCCCGACAGCATCCCCGAGCAGCTCAGCCAGATCGAGGACGTCGTGGTGAAGAAGCCGAGCGCCATCGTGTTCACGCCGGTCGACTACAAGGCGATGGTGCCGGGTGTCGAGAAGATCAACGAAGCCAAGATCCCCGTCGTCAACATCACCGACCGCTCGGCCGGCGGCAAGTTCCTCTCCTTCGTCGGCGCCGACGACTACAGCCTCGGGCTCGAGACCGCGCGCTTCCTGCTGAAGACGCTGGGCGGCAAGGGCAACATCGTCATCATCGAGGGCGTCAAGGGCTCGCTGACCAATGTCGACCGCGTCCGCGGCTTCAACGACGCACTGAAGGAAAACGCCGGTGCAAAACTTCTGGCCTCGCAGCCCGGCAATTACCAGCGGCTCCAGGCGCTCCAGGTGATGGAGAACTTGATGCAGTCGAACGCGCAGATCGACGGCGTGCTCGCCGCCAACGACGCCATGGCGGTCGGCGCGATCGAGGCGCTCGACGGCGCCAACCGCAAGGCGCAGGTGATCGGCATCAATGGCACCAAGGAAGCGATCGACGCGATCAAGTCCGGCAAGCTGCTCGCGAGCGGTGACTACAACGGATTTGCTCAAGGATGCCTTGGCACCATGATGGCGATCCGATCCTTGCGCAACCAGCCCGTCGTCGCCGAGATCGTGCTGAAGCCGACCGTCATCACCAAGGACAATTACCAGCCGTTCGACGTGCCGCTGGAGCAAAGGAACTGCCCGACTTTCGAGGAAGCCAGCAAGCTCGGCGGCAAGTAAGTCAGCGCACCCTCACGACAAGCCCGGGCGGCCGCAGCCGCGGCCGTCCCAAGAAAACGAGATAGAAACGGAGACCATCATGCTGTTCGCCATTCACGCCCTCGACCGCGCCGGCGCGCTGCCGACTCGGCTCGCCAATTACGAGGCCCACAAGGCTTTCCTGAGCGACACCTCGCGCTTCGGCGTCAAGATCGTGATGTCAGGCCCGCTGGTCTCCGACGACGGCGACAGGATGATCGGCAGCCTGTTCCTGATCGAGGCACCGGGCCGTGGCGACGTCGAGGCCTTCAACCGCGCCGATCCGTTTGCGGCGGCCGGCATCTGGGAGAAAGTCACGATCACGGGCTTTCTCCGCCGCCAAGGTTGAAAGTTGCGACGGGCCTGAGGGCGCCCCGGCCCTGATCGCCATCACCTGGCAGCCGGCAAGGGCGTTCGCTCAGCCGTCACTTCGAGTCCTTGTTCAGCTCTATGGCGACCTGCGAGACCCAGGCACCAGGCGCGTCCATGACGAACGACTGGTGATTGCCCTTGGTCCGGATTGTCACCAGCGCCGCGACGGTGTTGCCCTCAATTCTTGCCTCGATCAACCCTTCCTCCGCGCTGGTTCCGTAGATCTTGCCACCCTGGCGGTATTCGCTCTCGAACCAATTCCCCGAGAACTCCTTGCCGTTCTGCTCCATGTTTGCGGACAAGACCATCTTGTAGGCATCGCTTGCGCATCGCAAATCCAGGGTGAGCGATCGGCCCGGCTTCGCGACGTTGTAGGAGACCTTGCAGCGTACCTTCTCACGGGGACCATCGGCGGGCTTCATCGAACCCATCCCGGACCACGAGCCGGCCAGACTGTCGAGCGTCGCTTCCGCATAGGAAGAGCTGAGGGCCGCCAGCGCGAGGCAGGCGAGACCGACACTCCCTTGCTTCAGGGATGATTTCAAAGACACCGCGGCGGCTCCAATTCGTGGGGTTGGAACCGACCCTAGCCACGATCATCCGGTCAAAATTTGGCGGAGATGTTGAGATATGTTGCGGAACATGACTGAGCCCCGCGGCGCAGACCCGCTCGCGATGACTGTCTAACCCTGCGGCAGTGCGTCGAGATGGCACGCCACCCACTGCTCACCGCCGTCCGAACGAAGTTGCGGCTCCTCGCTCCGGCAGCGATCGAACACGTATGGGCAACGGGTGTGAAAGCGGCACCCACTCGGCGGGCTGATCGGGCTCGGCACGTCTCCCTTGAGGATGATCGGATTGCGCTGGGCTCCCGGCTCGGGCAGCGGGACCGCCGAGAGCAGCGCCTTGGTATAAGGATGCCTTGGGGCGGCGAAGATCTCGTGGCGGGGGGCCACCTCGACGATCTTGCCGAGATACATCACCGCGACGCGATGGGTCATGTGCTCGACGATCGCGAGGTCGTGGCTGATGAACAGCAGCGCCAGGCCGAACTCGCGCTGGAGATCCTGCAGCAGATTGACGATCTGTGCCTTGACCGAGACGTCGAGCGCCGAGACCGCCTCGTCGCAGACGATCAGCTCGGGCTCGGCGGCGAGCGCCCGCGCGATGCCGATGCGCTGACGCTGGCCGCCGGAGAACTCGTGCGGCCTGCGGTTCAGCGCCTCGCGCGGCAGGCGCACGGTGTCCATCAGCGCCGTCACGCGCGTTTCGAGATCGATCGCGGATTTGGCGAGGCCGAAATTGCGGATCGGCTCGGCCAGGATGTCGCGCACGCGCATGCGCGGATTGAGGCTCGAGAACGGATCCTGGAACACCACCTGCACGCGGCGGCGCATCTGGCGCATCGTGCTCGGATGTGCGTCGTCGATACGCTGGCCGTCGAGGATGACCTGCCCTGCCGTGATGTCGAACAGGCGCAAAATGGCACGGCCGACCGTCGATTTGCCGCAGCCGGATTCGCCGACCAGCGACAGCGTCTCGCCGCGCGCGATCTCGAACGACACGCCGTCCACCGCATAGACCCATTCGGACTTGCGGCCGAACAGGCCCTTTTTGACCGGAAAATGCTTCTTGAGGTCGTTGACCTGGAGCAGCGGGGGACTCATGCCGCGACCGCTCCCTTGGCCGCATAGTGGCAGGCCGCGACGTGACGTGGCCCCTTCTCTTCGAGCCCCGGTGCGTACTGTCGGCAGAGATCGGTCGCGAGCGCGCAACGTCCGGCGAAGACGCAGCCGACGATGGGCTTGCGCAGATCAGGCACCTGCCCCGGGATCTCCGCCAGCCGTCTCGCGGTGCCGGTCAGCGACGAGCCGAGCCGCGGCACTGCGCCGAGCAGGCCCTGCGTATAGGGATGACGCGGCGAACGGAACAGTTCCGCCACCGGCGCCTCCTCGACCTTGCGCCCGGCATACATGACCATGACGCGTTCGGCGATCTCGGCGACCACTCCGAGATCGTGGGTGATCAGGATGATCGCCGCGCCAACCCGGTGCTTGAGATCCAGCATCAGCTTCAGGATCTGCGCCTGGATCGTCACGTCGAGCGCGGTGGTCGGCTCGTCGGCAATGAGAAGTTTTGGATTGCAGGCGAGTGCAATGGCGATCATGACGCGCTGGCGCATGCCGCCGGAAAGCTGATGCGGATATTCGCGCACGCGCCGTGCCGGCTCGGGAATGCCGACGAGGGTCAGCATCTCGATCGCGTGCGTCTCTGCGGCCTGCTTGTCGAGGCCCTGGTGGATCATCAACGTCTCGCGGATCTGGCGGCCGACGGTCAGGACCGGGTTGAGGCTGGTCATCGGCTCCTGAAAGATCATCGAGATGTCGTTGCCGCGGATCGCGCGCATCTCGCGATCCGACAACTGAAGCAGGTCCCTGCCCGCGAAGCGGATGGCACCGGCGATTTTGCCCGGGGGCTCGGGGATCAGCCGCATCAGCGACATCGACGTCACCGACTTGCCGCAGCCGGACTCGCCGACGATGGCGAGCGTCTCGCCCTCGTTGACATGGAACGACACGCCGTCCACCGCGCGGTTGATGCCGCTGGGCGTGCGGAAGTGGGTTTGCAGGTTCTCGACTTCGAGCAGTGCCATCGCGATCAGCCCCTCACCATCAGAGGCTCTTGGCCATGCGCGGATCGAGCGCATCGCGAAGGCCGTCGCCGAGCAAATTCACGGCAAGCACGGTGACGGACAGGAAGGCCGCCGGAAAGAACACGATGTAGGGCTTAACCTGCCACAGCGCCCGCCCCTCGGCCATGATGTTGCCCCAGGACGGAATGGTCGGCGGCGTTCCCGCGCCGATGAAGGACAGGATCGCCTCCGTGATCATCGCACTGGCGCAAATGTAAGTCGCCTGGACCAGCATCGGCGCCAGCGTGTTGGGCAGGATGTGGCGCACGATGATCATCGGCGTGCGCGTGCCGCAGGCCACTGCCGCATCGACGTAAGGCTGCTCGCGCAACGACAGAACGACGCTGCGCACGAGGCGCGAGACGCGCGGAATCTCGGCAACGGTGATCGCGAGAATGACGTTTCCGACGCTGCCGCGTGTCAGCGCCATCAGCGCGATCGCCAGCAGGATCGGCGGGATCGACATCAGGCCGTCCATGAAGCGCATCAAGATGCCGTCGGCCCAGCGGATGAAACCGGAGACGATGCCGATGGCGAGACCGACTGCGGAGGCGAATATCGCAACCGAGAGCCCGACCGTGAGCGAGACGCGCGCGCCGAAGAGGACGCGTGAATAGATGTCGCGGCCGAGGACGTCGGTGCCAAACCAGTAAAGCGCTGACGGTGCGCGGGTACGCTTGGCCGGAGCAAGTGCGGTCGGATCCACCGTTCCAAGATAAGGCGCAAAGATCGCGATCAGGACGAGTATCAGCAGCAACGTGCCGCCGATTGCAACGGTGGGATGGCCGCGCAGCAGCCCGATGAAGCCGCGCCGGATCACAACAGGCCGGAGGATCTCAGGCAGTTGCGGCGCGAGGACGAAGCCCGCCGGCAGCGCTTGCGGATTGACGGTCGTGTCGGTCAATAGCGGATCCTTGGGTCGACGAGCGTATAGGTGACGTCAATCATCAGATTGACGAGGACGTAGACGAAGCTGAACAGCAGCACGATGCCCTGGATGACGGGATAGTCGCGGCGCAGGATCGCGTCGATCGTGAGCCGGCCGAGGCCGGGAATCGCGAAAACGCTTTCCGTGACGACTGCGCCGCCGATCAGGAGCGCGATGCCGATCCCGATCACTGTGACGATCGGCACCGCCGCGTTCTTCAGCGCATGGACGAACAGGATGCCGCCCTGCCCGAGGCCCTTGGCGCGCGCGGTCCGGATATAATCCTGCTGCAATACTTCGAGCATGGTGGCGCGCGTAATACGCGCGATCAGCGCGATATAGACACAGCCGAGCGCGATCGCCGGCAGGATCAGGTTTTGCAGCCAGGGCCAGAAGCCCTGGGCGAGCGGCGTATAGCCCTGAACCGGAAGCCATTCGAACTCCAGCGCGAAGACGTAGGCGAGGACATAGCCGACGACGAAGACCGGCAGGGAGAAGCCAAACACGGCAAAGGCCATGATGGCCCGGTCGATCAGGCTTCCCGCCTTCCACGCCGCCAGCACGCCGAGCGGCACCGCGACCACGATCGTGAGCAGCAGCGTGACCATCATCAGCGACAGCGTCGGCCCGAGACGCTGCCCGATCATCGTCGAGACCGGCAGATTGGTGAAGATCGAGGTACCGAGATCGCCGTGCAGAATGCGCCAGACCCAGCTGCCGAACTGGATCAGGAAGGGTCGATCGAGGCCGAGGCTCTGACGGATGCGCTCCACATCCTCCGGACTTGCCTGATCGCCTGCGATCACCACGGCGGGATCACCCGGCGCAATGTAGAGCAGGCTGAACACGAACAGCGCGACGATCGCCATCACAGGCAAGGTCGAGGCGATACGCCGGAGGATGTAGGAGAGCATCTGACTTCAGCGCGGGGTCATGCGGATTTCGACACGCCCCAGAAGAACGGCAGCGGCCCTTTCGTGATGCCGGAGACGTTCTTGCGCCATGCCGTGTAGCTGAGGAAGAAGCCGGTCGGCGCGTAGACGACGTCTTCGAGCGCGACCTTGTTGAGGCGAGCGACTGCGGCCTTCTCTTCGTCGAGGTTCTTGGCCTCGAACCAGGACGTGACTTCCTTCTCGGTGCCGGGGCTGTTGGGCCAGCCGAACCAGGCCTTGTCGCCGTTGGCGCGAATGGCGGTGTAAGGCGCCGGATTGATGCAGTCCGAACCGGCATGCCAAGTGTGGAACATGTTCCAGCCACCCTGTCCGGGCGGCGTCTTCTGCGCGCGGCGGGAGCCGACCGTGCCCCAATCGGTCGCGACGAAGTCGACATTCATGCCGAGCTTCTTCAAGAGATCGGCGGTCACATCTCCGAACGCCTTGGTGATCGGCTGGTCCTGCGCCACCAGGCACGTCACCGGCTGGCCGGAATAGCCGCTCTCGGCGAGCAGCTTCTTTGCAGCATCAAGATCGCGCTTGCCCTTCAGGACCTCGCCGCCCGCCTCGGTGTAGAGCGGCGTATCGGGCGTGAAGAAGCCGGGCAGCGGCTTCCACAGCGAATTGTCGTCGCCCACGAGCGCACGCATATAGTCTTCCTGGCTCATCGCCATCAGCACCGCGCGCCGCGCCCGCACGTCATTGAAGGGCGGATACAGGAAGTTCATGCGGAACGAGCCGACATTGCCGAGCGGATCGCCGATGTCGACGCTGATGTTCTTGTTCTTCTTCAGGACCGGCACGAGGTCCGCGATCGGGTTCTCCCACCAGTCGATCTCGCCGTTCTGCAACGCGGCCGCAGCAGTCGCCGGATCCGGCATCACGATCCATTCGACGCGGTCGATCAGCATCTGCTTGCCGCCGGCGAGCCACGACGACTTTTCCTGCCGCGGCACATAGTCGGCGAATTTTTCGAACACGGCTTTCGCGCCGGGGACCCATTCGCCCTTGGCGAACTTCATCGGTCCGGAGCCGACATAATCACCGATCTGCTTGAACGGGTCGGCCTGCGCGATGCGTTCCGGCATGATGAAAGCGCAAGGCGAATTGTTCTTGCCAAGCGCATAGAGCATCTTCGGGAACGGCTGCTTCAGCACCCATTTGAAGGTGCGGTCGTCGACGGCGGTGAGCTCCTGCTGGTTCGCCTTGAGCATCAGGCCCATGGGATCGCGCGCAGCCCAGCGGTTGAGACTCGCAACGACGTCCTTGCTCAGCACCGGCTCGCCGTCGTGGAATTTGAGGCCCGGCCGCAATTTGAACGTCCAGGTGGTGCCGTCGTCGGTGACTTCCTCGGACTCGACCATCTGCCGCTGCGGCTGGAGCGAGGAATCGACGCCATAGAGCGTATCCCAGACCAGCGCGGCGGCATTGCGCACGACATATTGCGTGCCCCAGATCGGATCGAAATTGGCGAGGTTTGCTTGCGGCACGAAGCGCAGGGTGCGCGCAGAGGCGCCTTGTGCGATCGCCGGGGCCGAGAGGCCGCTCAATGCCAGACCGCCCGCGCCGGCCAGTCCCTTCAATACGGTCCTGCGATCCATGAAATCCTCCCAATAGTGCCGTGATGCCGGCCATCGTTGGCCAAGAACAGGTGAAACCAGAGCTCATTGGCGTGCAAATGGTATGCCACTAACCGGACCTTCGCCAGCGGGATCTCCGCACCATTTGGGGCCGGTCGAAGCCTCAAAGCGCAGCCGCCAGCATCGGCCCGGTCTCGATATGCGGGATCGCCTCGACCAGCTTGCGCGTGTAGTCGGTCTTGGGATTGTCGAACAGCGCCCGGCTCTCACCCTGCTCCACGATGCCGCCATTGCGCAGCACGATGGTGCGGTCGCAGAGCATGCGCACCACGTTGAGATCATGGCTGACGAACAACAGCGCGATGTCGTTCTCGCGCCGCAGGCGGTCGAGCAGTTGCAGCACCACCGCCTGCACGGAGACGTCGAGCGCAGCGGTCGGCTCGTCCAGCACCAGGAGCCGCGGCCGGCAGGCGATGGCGCGAGCGATGCCGACGCGAGCCTTCTGGCCGCCGGAGAGCTGATGCGGAAAGCGCGGCAGGAGATCCAGCGGCAGCCCCACACGCTCGGCGCACTCCTCCACGCGCTGCCGCAGTTCTCTACCCGCACGAATACGATCGAGCCGCATCAGGGGATGGGCGATACAGTCGAAGGCGGTGAAGCGCGGGTTGAGGCTCTCGTTCGGATCCTGGAAGACCATCTGGATGTCTTTGCGGAAGCGCGAGCGGTGAAAGTCGCGCGACGCCACGTGGCCGATCGACTGCCCGTCGAACACGATCTCGCCTTCGCTCGGATCGATCAGGCGGCAGATCATCCGCGACGTCGTGCTCTTGCCGGACCCGGATTCGCCGACGAGGCCGACGCTCTCGCCGCCGGTCATCGTCATGGAGAAGTCCGCCACCGCCGCAGCGCCCTGGTCGAAGCGTTTTGCAAGCTTGCGCACTTCCAGCAAAGGCGGAGTACCGTGGGCGAGCTCCTGCCTGGGCCTGCTGACGACGGCCGCATGGCGCTCCCTCTCCTCTTCCGTCACGAGGTCCTCGATCCGGGAGGTCGCGGTCGGCGATGCCGCCACCAGACGCCTGGTATAGGCGTGCTGCGGCGAGCTGAAGAGCGTCCTGGGGCTTGCTTCTTCGACGATGCGGCCGCGCTCCATCACGGCAATGCGGCGGCAATATCGCGCCGCTAACCCGAGATCGTGCGTGATCAGGATCGTCGCCATGCCGCGCGCGGCGGAAATCTCCGCCACGAGGTCCATCACCACCTTCTGCGTGGTGACGTCGAGCCCGGTCGTCGGCTCATCGGCGATCAACAGCGCGGGATTGCAGGAAATCGCGATCGCGATCATGACGCGCTGGCACATGCCGCCGGAGAGCTCGTGCGGATAGGCATTCATCCGGGTTTCAGGGTCGCGGATCTGGACGGCGCGCAACAGCTCCAGCGCCTCGGCGCGAGCGGCGTCCTTCGATATCCGCTTGCGAGTGAGGATCGCGTCCGCGATCTGCAGACCGATCGCGCGGATCGGATTGAGCGCCGCCCGCGGGTTCTGGAAGATCATCGACATCGCGGCACCCTGGAGATGCCGGAGGTCATCGCCCCTGAGCTTGGTGACGTCCTGTCCGCGAAACAGGATTTTTCCGCCAGTGACGCGCCCGGCCGCATCGAGCAGCCGTGTCGTGGCAAACCCGGTGACCGACTTGCCAGAGCCGCTCTCGCCGACGAGGCCGAGCATCTCGCCCGCTTCGACCGTGAGCGTAACCCCGCGCACGGCCTCGACCGTCCCTCGTCGCGTCGAGAACGCGACGTGGAGATCGTCGATCCTGAGCAATTGCTCGCTCATGTGCGCATGCGCGGGTCGAGAATGTCCCGCATCCCGTCACCGAGGAGGTTGAAGCACAGCACGGCCATCATCAACGCGAGGCCCGGAAAGGCCACCAGCCACCACCGCCCCGTCGAGATGAAGCGGGCGCCCTCCGCGACCATGATGCCCCATTCCGGCGTCGGCGGCTTGACGCCAAGGCCGATGAATGACAGGCCGGCGGCATTCAGGATCGCCCAGCCGAGGTTGAGCGAGATCTGCACCGCCATCGCCGGCAGGATATTCGGCAGCAGGAAGCGCAGCACCACCGAGAAATGACTCTCGCCGCAGGCACGTGCGGCCTCCACCCAGCCGACATTGCGCCGGACGTTGACCTCGGCGCGCGCGAAGCGGATGTAGAAGGGAAGATTGATGATCGCGGTCGCAATCACGATGTTCTCGATCCGGTTGCCGAGCGCCGCGACCATCGCCATCGCCAGCACGAACAACGGAAAGGCCATCATGACGTCGACGAAGCGGCCGACCGAGCGATCGAGCCTGCCGCCGGCATAGCCGCAGAAAGAGCCTACGACGGCGCCGATCACGAAGGAGATGCCGACCGCCGAGACCGCGATGGCAAGATCGAGGCGGGCCGCAACGACGAGGCGGCTGAACACGTCGCGCCCGAGCTGGTCGGTGCCGGCGAGGTGCGCCGCGCTCGGCGGCAGCAGCGCCTCCGAGACATTGGAGACGATGGGATCATAGGGCACGAGCCACGGTCCGAAGATCGCGACCAGGACAAACAGAAGGACACCCGCCGCGGCGACACCGGTCAGCGGGTTGCCGCGCAGAATCCAGACCGAATGGCGGAGGGTTGCGCTCGTCATCCGATCGACACCCTGGGATCGGCGATGCCGTAGCAGATATCGACGACCAGATTGACCATCACGAACAGGCTCGCCATCAGCAGCACAAAACCCTGCACCGGCGCATAGTCGGACGACAGCAGCGCATCGAGCGCGTAGGAGGCAACGCCCGGCCAGGAGAACACCTTCTCCACGAGGACATTCGCGCCAAGCATGGTCGAGAAGACGATGCCGGCAATGGTGATGACGGGAAGGATCGCGTTGCGCAGCGCGTAGGTGACGACGACCTTCTGCCAGGACAATCCGACCGAGCGCGCGGTGCGCACGAAATCACTGCCGAGCGAAACCAGCATCGAAGCGCGCGTGATCCGCGCCAGCGGCGCGATGACGAACAGGGCCATGCTCACCGCCGGCAGGATCAACTGCTTGCAGGCCGCCCACCAACCCTCGATGTCTCCCGCGAGCAGGAAATCGATCGACAGGAACCCGGTGCGCTGCGGCGGCAACGAGGTAAACACGTCAATCCGCCCGGTCGGATCAGGCGCAAGACCGAGCAGATAGTAGAAGACATAGATCAGCAGCAGGCCCGACACGAAGGTCGGCACGCAGACGCCGAGCGCACAGAACAGCCGCACGCCGTGATCGACCAGCGATCCCGGCTTCAAGGCCGCGACCACGCCGAGCGGCACCGCCGCGATCAGCGCGATCAGGAGCGCCGTGAAGGTCAGCTCCAGCGAGGCCGGCAAACGTTCGCGAAGGTCCTTCAGGACCGGTTGCCCCGTCATCATGGAGCGGCCGAGATTGCCCCGGCCGATGTCGGAGAGATAAAACACGAGTTGCTCCGGCACCGACTTGTCCAGCCCCATCTGCTTGCGGATCTGCTCGATCTCCTCCTTGCCGGCGTTCGGCCCCGAAGCGAAGAACACCGCGGGATCTCCGGGCAAGACCCGCATCAGGAGAAAGGTGAAGACCAGCACGCCGAACAACGCCGGCAGCGACGATAGAAGCCGCCTCCCCGCCCGCGCCACCGTCGCACCAAAACCGGTCATCACCTTTCAGAGCTCCTCCAATTTGCGGATGTCACTTGCGGCTGACGTCTCGATAGTCGACTTGACGATGGAACTCGTAGGTATAGCCCTCGATCGACGACGCCATCACGGCGTCCTGGTTCGGCTGCCACAGCGGGATCTGCGGCATCTCGCTGAAATGAATCGCGTTGAGCTTGCGGCCATCCTCTTCGTACTTGGCCTTGTCGGGCTCGAAGCGCGCTTCCTGCGCGATCGTCGCCAGCTCCGGATTGTTGATCGAGCTGTAATTCCAGCGCTGATTGCCGGTGTAGAAGTTGCGGTAGAAGTAATCGGTCGAGGGCAACCAGGCGACGATGCCTTCAGTGAACAAGGGCAGCTTCTTCTCGTTGATCTGCGTCGACATCTGCGCATCCGGCAGCTTCTGGATGTCGACCTTGATCCCGATCTTGGCAAGCGATTCCTTCACGAGAGCCGCCATCGGCTCCGCGGTCGAGGCCTGGCCGACGTTGAAGCTGAAGGTGGTCGAAAAACCCTCCGGGAGTCCAGCGGCCTTCAGATATTCCCTCGCCTTGTCGAGATCGGTCTTCACCGGCGCCTGGAACGGATAGATGCCGTTCAGCGGCTTGCCATCCGGCCAATTCGCACCGAACAGCGGGGCTCCACGGCCGAACAGGGCAGCCTTGAACATGTCCTCATAGGGCAGCGCGAAGGCGACGGCTCGGCGGACGTTGACGTTGTCGAAGGGCGGGATCTGGTTGTTCATCGAAACGAAGGTGATCGAATTGTACTGCGGCGTCGAGATCACCTTGAGCTTGCCCTTGGCCTCGAGCGACTGTACGTCGCTGGCCTGGAGATCGACGACGAGATCGGCGTCACCGCGCTCGACCAGGTTGGCGCGGGTCGCGGGCTCGGGCACGGATTGCACGATCACGCGCTTGAAGAACGCCGGCTTGCCGGGCGAGCCGCGGTTCCAGTCCTCGTTACGCTTGATGATGACCTGCTCGCCGGGCTTGAAAGACTCGATCACATAGGCGCCGCTGCCGGCGGTGTGCTCCTTCAGCCAGGCGGTGGCCCAGGGATCGTCCGCGGTCGCGTGCTCCTTGGCGACTTTCGAGTTGATGATCAGAGGATAGACGGTGGCCAAATTCGGCAGCGCGAGCTTGTCGGGTTTTGGCAGCGTCACTTCGATCGTGAGGGGATCGATCACCTTGAACTGGTCGGCGGACGTCAGTGATCCCGTCAGCAATTGTGCCTTGCCGAGGATCGGCGCGGTGACGCAGCGATCGAGCGACCATTTCACGTCCTCGGCGGTCACAGACGAGCCGTCCTGGAACTTGGCGTCCTTGCGCAGGCGGAACGTCAGCTTCAGTCCGTCCGGGCTGACGTCGTAGGATTCGGCGAGCTCGCCGGTGATCTTGTCGAGATCGAACACCCATTTGCCGTTGAGCTGCTTGCGGCCGAACGCCACAAGGCGGTCGTAGGTGCTCATGCTCAGCGCGAAGGATTCACGCGTCGAGCCCGGGATGTTCGGATCGAGCGTGTTGACGGATGCGCCGGTGACATAGCGCAAAGTCTCCGCCCTGGTTTGCGCTTGCGAAGGCGCGGCGGCCACAAGCAGAAGCGCAGCGGTGGCGAGCACGCAGGATGCCGGCCTGAAAGACACAAAACGCATTCGTTTTCCCCAAAATTTCGACAAGAACGCCAGCAGGACAGGTCAAGAAAGAAGCAAGTTGCGCGCCAGTCTCATGGGGCGCTCATGGGGAGGCTTCGTCGCGGCGGCGCATGGATGATCATCGCGATTCCTCCATTTTTCGCGCTGGCCGCGTGACTACGGCCTGCGGCACGTCGTAGGCGCTGAGCGAGGCCCAGTGCCGTTCGACATCGGCACGAAACAGGCCGCGCGTCAGGCCATTCACCAGCTTCGGCACCGCGGTCGTCATCGCGTTGATCGACGATCCCGACGGACCAAAACTCATGGTGGAGGCGATGGCGAAGAGATGGATATTCGAGATCCACGGCGTCTCGCCCGCGACACGTTCGGTGAAGGCGTAGTCGTCGGCGAGATAGGGGAAGCGGCCGAGCCGCGCGTTGTGCTCGCTCTCCGGGGGCTGATAGCGGTCGGCCCAGGTTGCGATATTGCCGGCAAATGCGCGCAGTTCGCCACGGCCGGCAAAATTCATGTCGATGCCGGTGCCGCAGATGATGAAATCCGCAGTGATGGCGCCGCGCGGCGTCTGCAAGTCCACACCGTCAGGCGTCTGACGCGCGGACTCCAGCGGAGCGCCTTCATGCAATGTGAAATTGGCATGACGCGCACAGCGATCGAAAGTCGGCTGCGGAAAGCCTTCGCGCATTTCGAGGATGGTGCGCATGAAGCGCCAGCGCCAGGCATCGTCGAGATCGCTGAGATGACGCAGGAAGCCCCGAAAGGTCAGCCAGCGATAGGGCTGGATCACCTGGATCTGCGGCCGACGACACAGCAGATGCACTTCCGCCGCGCCCGCTTCCAGCGCGGTTGCCGCGTTGTCGAAGGCGGAAGCCCCAGCGCCAATCACGGCGACGCGCTTGCCGCGAAGGCCTTCGAAATCGATATCGTCGGCGACGGTCGTGACCGAGCTCACGGGCAGATGGCTCAGCGGCTCGGGGATCATCCAATCCCCCATCCCCTCCTGCCCCGTCGCCAGCACGATCTTGCGCGCATAGAGCGTCTCTACGCCATCGGCACGTTTCACCCGTGCGGCGAGTAGGCCATCTGCCGCCGGCAAGATCTCCAGAAGCTCGCAGCCGTTGCGCACCGGCAATGCGATCGCTCGTCGCAGCCAGAGCAGGTACTCGGCCCAATGCTCCCTCAGGATCAGATTCAGCGTCTGCCAGCTCTCCTTGCCGAAGCGGGCTTCGTGCCAGGACTGGTAGGTCAGGCTGGGGACATCGAGGTCCGGGCCGGTATAATCCTTCGGGCTGCGTAGCGTCGGCATGCGGGCATAGGTGAGCCACGGGCCTTCCATCCCCTCCTCGGCCTTGTCCAGCAGCAGGATGTTGCTGACGCGGGAGCGCATCAAGCCGAAGCCGATGGCGACGCCGGATTGGCCGGCGCCGACGACGAGCACATCCAGCGCCGGCTTGCCGTCCGGGCCCGCCTTCGGTTCGAGCCACGCAGCGCTAGGATGCGCGATCCTGGCGAGATCGGCGCGAACGTTCGCTTCAAGCTCTGTCAGCGCATCACTCATGCCGCGAGCCAGCCTCCGTCGACCACCATCACCGTGCCGGTCGTAAATGACGACGCATCGCTTGCGAGATGCAGCGCGGTCTGCGCGATCTCCTCGGCCTGGCCGAACCGCTTCATGGCATGGCGATTGCGGGAGGCTTCGCGGACCTCGTCTGCATTGGCATGACGGGCAAAGCTGCGGCGAAGCATCGGCGTGTCGATCGCGCCCGGCGCGATGGCATTGACGCGAATGCCGTCTGTCGCGAAATCCACCGCCATCGTCCGGGTCAGGCTGACGATCGCGCCCTTGGCGGCGATATAGGCGCTGTTGCCTTTCCCGCCGGCGATTGCGAGTTGCGAGGCCAGCGTGATGATCGAACCCCTCTTCTGCCGCTGCATCTGGGGCACAGCGGCGCGCGACCACAGCCAGGTGCCGCCGACATTGGTGCGGAACACCGCGTCCCAATCGGCGGGGTCCGTCGTCAGCACCGTGCCGCCGCAGGAGAAGCCGGCTGCCGTCATCAGGATATCGAGCCGGCCGAGCCGCGCCACGACGTCGTTTGCAACGGACTCGGCGAAATCAGCATCGCCGACGTCACCGACATGGGTCGTGGCCTCGCCTACCAGGCTCAACGTCTCCTGGAGGCCCGCGACATCGCGATCGACCAGGGCAAGACGCGCGCCCTCTTCCGCAAACAGCTTTGCGCTGGCGCGGCCGATGCCGGAGCCCGCTCCGGTGATGATGGCTGTGCGCCCTTGCAGCCGCATGTCAGATCCACTCCTTGTGCTGCGTCAGCCAGGCGCTCATCGCGGCGGCAGACTCGGCGCAGCCGAACCTCGCGCGCCAGCCGAACTCATCCGCCATCCGCGTCACCGACAGCGGCGCGCGATAGGGCCCATGCAGCTTGATGACAGTCTTCTCTCCGGGCGCGGCAAGCCGGCATTGCAGGCCGGGATTTAACGCCGCAAAGGCCTCTCCCCATTGCAACGCGGGCCATAGCCCGCCGCGGGAGATGTTATAGAGCCGATGGCGTGGCCGCTCGGCTTCGATGACGAGCGCCACAGCTTCGGCCGCATCCGGAGCGTAGATCCAGTCCCGCATACCCGCTTCAGGCACAACCGCCGGCTCGCTGCGAGCGAAGGCAGCCAGTATCTGATACTGAAGGCTTGGCGTATCGCGTACCGAGCTGGGCCGTTCCCACGGGCCGAACAAGGCGCTCAGCCGCACGCTCAGAAAGTCGCCGCCAAAGAGCTCGGCATGGCGCGCGACGGATCGCTCCGAGGTGAATTTGCTGATCGCGTAGAACGAGACGGGATCGCAGGGCGTTTCCTCGTCGAGAATCTCGACCCGCGCACCCGCGGCGCCATAGGCCGATGCCGATGACAGATTGACGACGCGACGAACGCCATGTCGGATCGCCGCAAGCAGGATCGGGATCTGCGCCATCACATTGATTTCGAGAACGCGCGCGGTCGATGCTCTCTCCAGCTCATCGCCGGCGGTGATCGCAGCTCCGAGCACGATCGCATCAGCGCCTTCCGCGATGAGAGCATCGATGGCATCTGCGTCGGTGATATCGCCCTGCACCGCTTTGAGCCCGGCGCCGTAATCGGCAAGAGATCGCCGCGCGGCTGGCGGCAACTCTGCGCGATCATACAGCGTGACGTGATGCCCGCGCGCGAGCAGCGCCTCCGCAACATTGAGGCCGACAAACCCCGTGCCGCCGAAGATGACGATCTTCATCGCGCGCGATCCACCATCACAGCAGCTTCGCTCCAAAATTGTGTTCCGGATCCATGTCGGCCACGAGCCGGCCGGTGGGCTTGGCCGCCTCGCCGCCACTGCGTGCCAGGAACTTGCCGCTGCCGGGGTTCGCGAGACACTTGTCGCCGTCGACGATGACGCGCCCGCGCGAGAGCACGGTGACCGGCCAGCCCTTCAGCTTGCGGCCCGCAAACGGCGTGTAGCCGGCGAGGTCGTGCATCATCTCGTCGGCGATCACCGTCTCGCGATTGGGATCCCAGATCGCGATATCGGCATCGGCGCCCACCGCGATCGAGCCCTTGCGCGGATGCAGATTGTAGATCTTTGCTGGTGCCGTCGCAGTCAGCTCGACGAACTTTTCCAGGCCCAGCCGACCCTTCGACACCATCGCGTCGAACAGCAGCGGCAGCCGCAGCTCCAGCCCCGGCAGGCCGTTGGCGACCTGCTTGAAGTTGGGATTGGGACCGGCGCGCAGCTTGCCGGTCTCGTCGTAACGATACGGCGCATGATCCGACGAGATGGTCTGGAGATCGCCGAGCGACAGCGCCTGCCACAGCGCCTCCTGATCCGAATGCGTGCGGGGCGGCGGGCTGCACATCCACTTGGCGCCTTCGGCCCCGGGCCTGTCGAGATCAGCTGCGGTCAGGAACAAATATTGCGGACAGGTCTCGGCAAAGACCTTCAGCCCCTGCCCGCGCGAGTCCCGGATCACTTTTGCGCCTTCGGCGGTGGAGACGTGGAAGATCATGATCGGCTGGTCGATCAGCGCCGCCATGCCGATCAGCCGGGTGAAGGCTTCCGCCTCCGACACGCGAGCGTGGCTGACGGCATGGTATTTCGGCATCGTGTAGCCGCGCGCGAGCAGGCGCTTCACCATCCAGGCGATGATGCCATGATTTTCGGCGTGCGCGCACAGCATCGCGCCGGATTGACGTGCGGCGAGAAGGATGTCCAGCAGCGGCTCGTCGTCCACCTTGAGCCGGTCGTAGGTCATGAAGATCTTGATCGAGGCATGGCCCTGCTTCACCAGCGCCGGAATGTGCTCCTCGACCGTCTCCTTGGTCGCATCCGCAATGATCATGTGAAAGGCGTAGTCGATCACGGCGCCCTTCTTGGCCAGCGCGTGATAATCCTCCACCACCTGCGGCAGCTTCATGCCGACGTGCTGGGCAGCAAACGGGATCACCGTGGTCGTGCCGCCAAAAGCGGCCGAAACGGTCGCGCTCTCGAACGTGTCGGCATTCATGATGCCGGCAGCGGACAATTGCTCGATATGGGCGTGGCTGTCGACCCCACCGGGCAGCACCAGCTTCCCGCGCGCGTCGATCTCGCGCTTCGCGGGCGGAAGCCCGCGGCCGATAGCGGCGATGGTCTCGCCGGAGATGGCGACGTCGGCTTCGAAGACGTCGGTCGTCGTCGCGACGCGCCCACCGCGAATGATCAGGTCGTAAGCGGGTTCAGTCATAAGGCACTCCATGATAGGCTTAGGGCAAGTGACCGCCAATTCGCAGGAAGACCAGCATGTCCCGACCGCGCATTCTCGTCATCAATCCAAATTCCAACCCTGCGGTCACGCAGGGGCTGGAGGACGCACTGAAGCCGCTCGGTTTCGAGGGCGGGCCGGAACTGGTCTGCCAGACGCTGGCCGAGGGTCCGTTCGGCATTGAAAGCCAGGCCGATGTCGATGGGGTCGCCATGCCGCTGCGCCGGCTGGTCGAAGGCGACAACAGCTCGGCCGCCTTTGTCATCGCCTGTTACAGCGATCCCGGGCTTCAGGTCTGCCGCGAAGGCACCGACCGCCCGGTGTTCGGCATCGCCGAGTGCGGCGTGCTGACCGCGCTGGCCCGCGCGGAGACCTTTGGCGTCATCGCGATCGCCCAACGCTCGATCCCGCGTCACATGCGCTATCTCAGGCAGATGGGACTGACCGACCGCCTCGCCGGCGAGCGGCCGCTCAACATGAGCGTCGCGGAAACCGCCTCGGGCGAAGGCACGCTGGCCAAAATGATCGACATCGGCCGCGCGCTGCGCGACGAGGACGGCGCCCGCGCCATCGTGATGGGCTGCGCCGGCATGGCACGCCATCGCCGTCCTCTGGAAGACGCGCTCGGCATTGCCGTGATCGACCCGACGCAGGCGGCCGTCACCATGGCGCTGGGTACGGTGCAGTTCTCGGCTCACTAGGCGTCCTTCAGCTCTTTGGCGTCCTGCCGCGCGAGCCATTGCGCGTGGCTCTCGCGCGTAAGCGCGAACGTATCCCGCTGCGTCGTGTAGAGATTGCCGAACATGCGGCCGATCGGCCGGTAGGCGTCGAGATCAACATACATGTTGGCCTCGTCGACCAGGCCCTCGCGCGCGTGAACCCGCAGCACCTCGCCAACCAGGAGCTCACGATCCGGCGAAAAATTCAGCACGACATGGCGCCGGCATTCGAGCGCGAATGGGGCCGCGGCCAGGCGCGGCACCTTCACGTCGATTGAGGCAAGCGTCGCAAGCCCGGTCGCGACGACCTCGCTGTCACCGGAAGGAAAATCGACCGCGCAGTCGTTCATCGCCACCGACAGCGCCTCGTCCACCATGTGAACCACGAATTCGCCGTCGCGATGGATGTTGCGGGTGGTGTCCTTCGGGCTGTGATCCGACTTGTGCTGAAGTCCGAGCACGATCAGCGCCGGGCTCTCCGAGAACACGTTGAAGAAGCTGAAGGGCGCGGCGTTGACCGCCCCGTTGTCGTCGAGCGTCGTCACCAGCGCAATCGGCCGTGGCACCACGACGCCGCAAAGCAGCTTGTAGCGATCGCGCGGATCGAGCTCTCGTAAGGATATGCCCGATGTGCTCCGGCCGGCCATCGACGTCACTTCTCCGGCGGCGGCACCGCGCCGGTTTGGCTGGTGATCAGGCCATAGTGCTCGATGCGACGGTGCTGCGCGAAATTGAAGATCGTAGTCTTGCCGAACGCGGTGGCGTCGAGATCGCAAGGGTGGACCAGAATCTCGTCCTCTTCCGTCTTGGCCTCTGCGACGATCTCGCCGTTGGGGTCGACGATCAGGCTGCCGCCGAACAGCGGGTGGCCGTCCTCATTGCCGGCCTTCGCCACCGCGACGACCCAGGTCGCGTTCTGATAGGCGCCGGCCTGCACCGAGAGGCGGTTGTGAAACAGGCGTTTCTCGACGCCCTCATCGCTCCTCTCCGCATTCACGGACGGCGTGTTGTAGCCGATCAGCACCATCTCGACGCCCTGCAAGCCCATCACGCGATAGGTCTCGGGCCAGCGCCGGTCATTGCAGATGGCCATGCCGATGATGCCGCCCAGCTCGCGCCAGACCTTGAAGCCGAGATCGCCCGGCTCGAAATAGCGCTTCTCCAGATGCTGGTGCGAACGCTTGGTGTCGTACTCCACGTGGCCCGGCAGGTGGATCTTGCGATATTTGCCGACGATCTTGCCGGACTTGTCGGTCAGGATCGCGGTGTTGAAGTGATGACCGTCGGGCGTCAGCTCGGCATAGCCGAAATTCATCGCCATCTGGTGCTGCGCGGCGCGCTCGAACAGCGGTTTCGTTGCCGCACTCGGCATCTCGCGCTCAAACCAGTTGTCGAACTCGCCCCGGTCCTCCGCATACCAGCGCGGGAAGAACGTGGTGAGCGCCAACTCCGGATAGACGATCAGATCGGCGCCTTTTGCTTTCGCTTCGTCCATCAGCGCGATCATGCGCTTGACCACGGCCTCGCGGCTGTCGGCTTTCTGGATCGGGCCCATCTGGGCGGCGGCAACATTGACAATACGCATCAGCGATTTCCTGGTGATGTCTTGGGCCAAGATCTTGAACTAAGGTCTTGGGCCAAGGTCTTGGGCTAAGCTACAGTTTCAATCACGTGCCGGCGCGCGCAGCATAACGCAGCATCGCGCGGACTTTCCAGCCGGCGCCTGCCGATCGGCATAGTGTGCGTTGCACGATCCACGCTCACGTCTGTTCCGCATCGGCAATATCCAGGCCATGGTCGAGTGCATCCAGAAGCTGCTCGGCCTCATGCTCGGAGATCACGAGTGGCGGTGCGAGGAACAGCGAGGTCTGCTCGCCGCTGGTCCCGATCACGGCGCCGGCGTCCAGCGCCCGCGCGGCGACGCGCGAGGCGATCGGCACCTCGGTGGTGTCGGCGTGCCAGGAGCGCCAGTCCGGTCCGTGCAGCTCCACGGTCCAGTGCAGCCCCTGCCCCGCCACGCGCTGCACGCTTGGATGTTTCTGCGCGATGGCGAGCAGGCGGCGGGTGAACAGCTTTTCGAGGCCCCTCACGTGCTCCAAAATCTTGTCTTCGTTGACGACCTTCAGATAGGCGCTGACGGCGGCCATGCTGATTGGATGCCCGCGGAGCGTGCCGTAATTCTGCCAGCTCGTACCCTTGAGCCGTTCGACGATGTCTTTCGACACCACGACCGCGGCAACCGCGGCCGCGCCGCCGCCGAGCGATTTTCCCAGCGTCACGATATCAGGGCGGCTTTGGGCGCCTTGAAACGCGAACCAGCGCCCGGCGCGGCCCGCACCAGTAACCACTTCGTCGGCGATCCAGTATGAACCAGCCTGTCGCGCGCACCGCGCCACCTCGTCCTGATAGGCGCCGTCGTAATAGATCCCGCCCTGCGTGTAGTCGATGATCGTCGCTGCGGTATCCGAAAGCAGGCGCGTGGCATCGGCCAGATATTCGCTGGGGGGAACATTGTTGGCCGGCGCCCCATAGATCGCGCCGTCCGGTGCCGGCAATATCCGCACCGGCGCCATCGGCGCCGGTAGCTTTGAGCCGCCGGCATGCACCGCGAGGCCGCCATGCCATTGCGGCTGGACCGTCATGCTGCGCGACAGGCCCGTGATGCCGTGATAGGCGCGTTCGCGCGTCGCCAGCGCGGATCGCTGCGTCAGCGCCTGGCACAGCGACAGCGCCATGTCGTTGGCCTCGCTGCCGCTGATGCAGAAGCGCACCGCGCCGACCCAATCCTCTTCGCCACTGAACGCGGTGGTCATCAAATCGTCAGCAGCCTGCTCGCGGCCGACCCAAGTCCACCCCTCGTTCACCACGGGCGTATCCGCGGCGCGGCGGATCGCCTCCACCATCGCGGGATGACGATGTCCGAGGCCACCGCCGGTATTGCTGCCGTCGATGAGCTTGCGACCATCCGAAAGATGAAAATAGACGCCCTCGCCGCCGACCACGGCCATGGGCGCGCTGTCGCCGGCATTCAGACCGGTTCGCAACAATCTGCTCATCGCAATCCCTTCATTCCGCGGCCTCGGCGCCGTAGCCACCGCCGCCGCACGTCTCGATCGCGACGAGATCGCCTTGTTGCAGCACCAGGTTCGACTTGCCGTCGATCGCGACGTTCGCGCCCTGCCTGATCAGCGAGATGCGGCAGACCTTGCCGGGCTCGCCGCCCTGCAGGCCGAACGGCGCAATCACCATGCGCTCGATGCAGGTGGTCAGATGCATCGACGGTGCCAGGATACGATAGGTGCGGATGACGCCGTCTCCACCGCGAAATTCTCCCGCACCACCCGAATTCCAGCGAATGGCTTGCTGCTCGACGCGGATGGCGTAGTTCGCCTCGATCACCTCGACCGGCGTGTTCGAGGTGTTGGACAGATGCACACGGGTTGCCGAGATGCCGGCCCTATCATGCCGCGCGCCCTCGCCACCGCCGTGGACCTCGTAGAGCATCTTCCATGAACCGTTCTGTCGCGGCTCGGCGAAGAACAGGACGCCCGCCGTGGTCGCCCCGCCAGCCGACAGACGTTCGGGAATGGTGTTCTGCATGGCGCGGAAGATCGCATCGACGATGCGCATCGACGTCTCGTGGTTACCGGCCGCGACCGAGGCATTCCACCCCGGCTCCAGGATCGAGCCCGGGCGCGTGATGATGGTCAGCGGCCGCAGTGCGCCCGCGTTCTGGTGCATGTCGCGCCCGCTCATGATGCGCGCGGCATAGGCCACCGCCGAACGCGCCATGAACGGCGTCGTGTTGCAGAAATTCGAGACGCGGTCGCAGCTTCCCGAGAGGTCGAAGGTCGCTTCGTCGCCTGCAATGGTGATCTTGACATGAATGCGCGCAGGCGCGTCGTTGACGCCGCCGTCGTCCAAATAATCCTCGCCCTCGTAGACGCCGTCCGGCAGATCGCGCAACGCCTCGCGCATCTCGATTTCGGAGAGATCGTGCAGGCGCGACTGCGCCGCCGTGAAGACCGCCTTGCCGTGCTCGCGGCAAAGCTCGACGATGCGCCGCTCGCCGGCTTTCGTTGCGGCGATCTGGGCGAGAAGATCACCCTCGCAGGATTCGGGATCGCGAACATTGGCCTTGAGTAGCTGCACGATCGGCGTATTGACGCCGGCCGCTGTGGCGATCAGAACCGGCGGAATACGCATCGCCTCCTGGAAGGTGTCGATGGCTTTCGCAAAATAGCTGCCGGGCCATGTGCCGCCGATATCGGGCCAGTGCGCGAGGCTGACCGCGAACGCCACGATCTCGCCGTCGACGAAGACGGGGCGCACGACTTTGACGTCGTTGAGATGATTGCCGCCGAGCGGGCCGACATTGTAGATCAGTGCGTCGCCGTCGTTCAGGCTGTCGCGCGGCACCACCTTCAGCAATTCGGGGACCGTATAGGCCATCGCGCCGAGATGGATCGGGATGTCGCGACCCTGCCCGACCAGGCCACCGCGGCCGTCCGTGATCGCCGACGACAGGTCGCCGGCCTCACGCAGCAGCGGCGAGCGCGCCGAGCGCGTCATCACCAGACTCATCTCCTCGGCCGCGGCCGAGAGCCCGTGACGGATGACTTCGACGACGAACGGATCGAGCTTCATGCGGCCCCCCGCGTCAGGAACAGGTTGCCTGAAACATCCGGCCTCGCCTGCCAGCCGGGCGGAACCACCACGGTCGACCATGCGTCTTCGATGATGGCCGGGCCGCTGACGATTTCGGTCAGCGAGGCGCGGTCGATTATGCTTGTCGCGATGTCGTGAAAGCCGTCGAACGAGCAGATGCGCTTGCCGGTGGATATCGTCCTGACCGCGGTGGCCGGCCGGCTCACGACGGTGCTCGACGGACGGCGTGCCTGCACCCGCACGGATTCGATGACGCAGCGCTCGCTCGTCGCATAACCGAACAGCTCGTGGTGCCGGGCGAGAAAATCCCTCTTCAGCCTGACAACATCGAGCGGAAGCGCAAACGGCACCGGAATAGCGTCGTTCTGCGCTGCGTAGCGCATCAAGGCTACCAGCTCGACCTCAATCTCGGTCGTGGCAACGCCGTTGGCGATGAGCGGCGCCGAAGCATCGTCAATCAGCACCCCGATCCGCTCGGACACACGGGCGAGGTCGATGCCGTCAAGCGCAGCGCGCAGGGTTTGCTGCTGGACGAAGCTGAAATCCGCGGTGAGACAGCCCAGCGCCGAAAACGCACTTGATGCGCTGGGAACGACGACCTCGGCAATCCCGTAGAGATCGGCCAGACCCGCGGCGTGCATCGGGCCACCTCCGCCAAAGGCGAGCAGCGTGCAGTCGCGTCCGTCGATGCCGCGCTCGACGGTGACGCGGCGGAGCGCGCGGGCCATTGTCGCATTCGCGACCTTGATGATACCGAGCGCGGTTTCGGTCAGGCTCAGCCCCAAGGCGCGCGCGATCGGCGCGATGACATCAATAGCGGCCTCGATGTCGATCCCGATGCGGTCGCCGAGCCTGGTTTCGGGATTGAGATAGCCCAGCACGGCGTTGGCGTCGGTGATGGTCGGCTCGGTACCACCGCGGCCGTAGCAGGCCGGTCCCGGCTCGGAGCCGGCGCTCTCCGGCCCAACCGTCAAGCCTCCGGGGCCGTTGCGCACGATCGATCCGCCGCCCGCCCCGATCGAGTGAACCGCGAGCATCGGCTGGCGCAGCGGCTTGTCGCCGAGCATGCGGCCGTCTGTCATCTCGGCCTGGCCGTCGACGATCAGGCACACGTCGGTCGTGGTGCCGCCCATGTCAAACGTCAGCATGCGCGATGTGCCGAGCTGGCGCGCGATGCTGACGGATGCAGAGACGCCGGCCGCGGGGCCCGACATCGCCATCACCAGCGGCCGCCGCTTCACGGCCGAAATCGGGATCATGGCGCCGGCCGAATGAAACACCTGCAGGCCGGGGCCGATCGGGAGCCGCTGCTCCAGCTCGCTGAGATATTCCACCGCGATCGGCATGGCGGCCGCGTTGAACACGGTCGCCGAAGTTCGCTCGTATTCGCGCGCCTCGGGGTTGACCTCGTGCGACAGCGAGACGTGAGCAACGACACCCTTGAGCCGCTCGCCGAGCATTTTCTCGTGCACGGGATTGGCATAGGCGTGAAGCAGAGCGACCGCGACACTCTGCACGCCGGTCTCCTTCAGCCAGGCCACCAGACGCTCGATTTCCGCTTCATCCAGCGCCTTCAGCACCTGTCCCTCGTGATCGAGGCGCTCGGCAAGCCCGAAGCATCGTTCCGGCGGCACCAGCGGCGGCGATTTTGGCGGGATGTCGAGACGGTAGAGATCGCGCCGGCGATAGCGCGCGATCTCCAGCACGTCGGCAAAGCCTTCGGTCGCGACCAGCGCCACTTTCGGTAGCCTACCCTCGACGATGGCGTTGGTCACGCGCGTGGTGCCGTGGACGAAGCGCTTGACCTCGCTCTTGCGCAGGCCGACCGCCTCGATCGCCTCCAGCATCGCCTGAACCGGAGCCTGAGGTCGCGATGGCACCTTCGCAATCCGTGCCTCCGCGGGGGAGCGCCGGATTGCGATGATGTCGGTGAAGGTGCCGCCGATATCGGTGCCGACTTCCCAGTGGTTTTCGTCAGTGCTCATGTGTGGGGTCAGCTACGGACGACGTTCCAACCGGACGCCGGGTCCTTCCCGTCCATCGCCAAGTTCAATCCCAAACCGAGAGCGCTCATCATCATCCCCTGTCATGCCACCGCTTGCGAGCGTGCGACAGAGCGATGGGCTCGGGATAGGGCCAGAGTTGTCGCAACGCACAGGACCAGCACGCAACTGATACCGTGCGCGGCAACATCGGCTGCACGTTTTCGTGCAGCGATGCCCGCGAAGAGTGCAGTCCAACGTGGACTGTTCCACGCAACAGATGTGCAGCGCACCACGGCTTTTCGGCGCAAATCGTGACGTGCGCTGCACTGCAATCCAAATCACCTGTCTAATTTGCAGGCGATCCACCGGTGCCAAAGGATATTCGATTGCCTACGAGCTATGCATGGCGGTCGCCTCAGCGATGCGACCGCGCCGTTGCTGAAACTCAGCGGAAATTGCCCTTGGTCTCGGGAATGACGACCGCACCGATCAAGTAGATAGCGAACACGCCGACCGCGAAGTATGCCAGCGACATCGGAATCTCCGCCGGGCTGCCGCTCACCAGCGAGACGAAGGTCGGCATCATGCCGCCCAGTGCAAAGCCGATGTTCCATGACAGGCCCGTGCCGCTCGCGCGCAGCGCGGTCGGGAAACGCTCGTTCAGGAAGATCAGCACCGGCGCGTAGCCGGCATTGCCGATGAAGGCGATGGCGAACGCATAAAGCGTGATCTGCGTCGTATCCTTGGTGGCGGCCAGGTTGAGATAGCAGAGCGGCAACAGCACCGCCGCCAGGACGCCAATCAGAAGGAACGTCTTCTTGCGGCCGATGCGATCGCTCAGCGCGCCGACCAGCACCGCCGAGAAGAACGCCGACACGCTGGCACCCATCAGGATCAGCGACGACGTCTGGTTCGGGACCGCGTTGATCACCTTGAGGAAGCTCGGCAGATAGCCCGAGGTCAGATAGTAGCCGGCGCCGCCGCCAAACGTGATGAGCAGGTTGACCAGCAGCACACCGCGATACTCGCCCGAAAACACGTCCCTGACCGGCGCCTTCGAGACCTTGGCCTGCTTGTTGCCCTGCTGGCGCTTGAGCTCCTTGAAGTATGGCGACTCCTCGAGGTTCCGGAAGATGAACCAGCCGAGCAGCGAGCTGAGCAGCCCCGAGAAGAACATGAAGCGCCAGCCCCAGACCGCGAAGGCATCGCCGGGGAAGATCGAGGACGTGATCAGGAAGATGAAGGACGCCAGCAGCGCGCCGATACCGGCGCCACCGCCGCCGACCAGACCGGACATCGCACCACGCCATTGCGCCGGCACCGACTCGGTGCCGATGGTGTGGGTGGAAGCAACCACGCCGCCGACGAACACACCCTGCACCAGGCGCAGAACCAAGAAGATGATCGGCGCGAGGATGCCGACCTGAGCGATAGTCGGCAGCAGACCGAATGCCGCCGTGCTGATGCCGACACCGACGATGGCAATCAGCATGGCCTGCTTGCGGCCGTGCACGTCGGCGTAATGCCCGAACACCGCCGAGCCGAGCGGCCGCATCAAGAGCGTCACTGCGAACGAGCCGTAGACCGCGGCAAGCGACAGCGCCGCATTGCTCGACGGAAAGAACAGCGCGCCGATAACTGGCGCCACGTAGAGCAGAATGAACAAATCAAACAGGTCCAGCGCCCATCCGAGCACCGACGCGACGATCGCGTTGACCATTTGCTTATTATCGGCCGATGCTTCCGCACCTGCGACCGGCATATCCATCTCAGCCATTTTGTTTTACCTCCCCCGTTTGAGTAGCGCCGCGGCCCGCGCCGTTGCGAACCGCGGCAGTTCTGTCGCGTATCAGCGGCCGGCGAATTTCGGCGGGCGCTTGGCGTTGAAGGCCTCCACACCCTCCTTGAAGTCCTCCGACTGGCGCAAACGGCCGTAGCAATGGCCTTCGAGCTCGATGGCGATGGCAAGCGTCGAATCCTCGGTGTCGTTGAGGAGTTTCTTGGCCGTGCGCTGCGCCAGCGGCGAGAAGGTGCGGAGCTCGTCGACAAGCTTGTCGGTCGCCTTCTCCAGCTCGGCATCCGGCACGCATTCGGTCGCAATGCCCCACTCCAGGGCCTGCCTGGCCGAGATGCGCTTGGAGCGCATCACGATGTCCTTGGTGCGGGTGATGCCGACCATCTTCTGCAGCCGTGCCGAGCCGCCGGAGCCCGGGATCTGGCCGAGCTTCTGCTCCGGCAACGCGTACTGGGTGGTCTCCGAAGCGATGCGGAAATCGCAGGCGAGCGAGAGCTCAAAGCCGACGCCGAAGCAATAGCCGCGGTTGGCGACGATGACGGGCTTGGCGCAACGTGCGGGCGCGGCGATGTTCCAGGCGAGCTTGGAGACGTGCTCGGGGCTCGCCTCCATGAAGCCGCCGATATTTCCACCGCTGGAGAAATGCTCGCCCTCTCCGCGCAGCACGATGATGCGGACTCGCGGATCCTCGTCCAGCGTCTCGAAGGTGAGACGCAACTGGTCGCGCTGCGGCATCGCCACGACGTTGTAGGGCGGACGCCCCAGGACGATGTCGGCGCGCTCATGCGCCTCGTCGATCTCGACCTTAAAGCCGTCGAGCTTTGCGAGCCGGGGATCGACAAAATTGTATGGCGTCGGCATGTTGTCTTCCTTCTGTTGATGCGTGAGCTCAGGCGGCGTCCGATGGCGGCAGGCGCTCGGCCTCGTATTCTCCGGCGACGAGCAATCGCCGCAGCAGCTTGCCGACCGGCGACTTTGGAATCGCGTCGACGAAGACGTAGCGGCGCGGCCGCTTGAAATTGGCGAGCCCCGAGGTGCGGCAGAACTGCTCCAGCTCCACCTCGGAGACGATACGATTGCGCTTGACGAAGGCCGCGACGACCTTGCCCCACCTCTCGTCGGCAACGCCGACCACGGCGACCTCGTCGACGGCGGGATGCAGAGAAAGGCAGCTCTCGATCTCGACCGGAGAGACGTTCTCGCCGCCGGTGATGATCATGTCGTCGACGCGGCCGGTGACGAAGAGATCATTGTCGGGATCGACGAAGCCGGTGTCGCCGGTGAAGTACCAGCCCTCGCGCAGCGACTTGGCATCGGCCTCCGGGCGCCGCCAGTACCCTTCGAAAGCTTCGTCGCCGGCAAGCGTGGCAATGATCTCGCCCTCCTCCCCGACCGCGGCAAGTTCTGCAACGGAGCGCGCGCCGATGCGCACGACCTTGACATGCTGGTTGAGGCCGGCCTTGCCGGCCGAGCCGGGCTTTGCGACAGCGTTCTGGTCGATCGTAAAGGTGTAGATCTCGGAGCTGCCGTAGTGGTTGACGAACAACTCCGGCTTGAACGCCTCGTTCAGCTTCTTCAGGAGGCCATCCGTCATCGACGCGCCGGCAAAGCCGAGCTTGCGGACGCTGGATATTTCGGTCTCGGCGAAGGCCTCGTGATGAACGAGGTCGTGATAGAGCGTCGGCACCAGATAAAGATTGGTGATCTCTTCCTTCTCGATCAGTGCCAGCGCCTGCCCGCTGTCGTAGCGCGGCAGGCAGATGAAGCAGCCGCCGATCAGCGACATCGCCAGCAGCGAGCGAACGCCCATGGTGTGATAGAGCGGCATCACGCCGAGCGTGCGCTCGCCGCGGCCGTAGAGGTTTTGCGCGACATGGGCGATCGCAGCAGCGCGCTCGGCACGATGGCGCCGCGGCACGCCCTTCGGGCGCGACGTCGTGCCCGAGGTGTAGAGCATGATCGACCAGGCATCGGCGCCGACGCGCGGCTCGGCGTCGGGCGCGCCATTCCTGATCAGGTCGGAAAAGCTGGTCGCCTCGCCCGCCCCGGGATCGACGGACACGCGCAGCAGCCGGCCGGCAGGCGCGGAGCCCCGCACCGCCTCGGCGGAAACGTCCTGATAGAAAACCGCGCGGGCCTCGGCATTCTCGATGCAGAAATCAAGCTCGTCGACCTTGGCCCGCCAGTTGATCGGCGTGATCACGAGGCCTGCGAACTGGCAGGCCCAGTGCAGCGTCGCAGCTTCCCAGCGGTTCTGCAGCAGCGTCACGACGTGATCGCCGGGCTTCAGGCCAAGGCGGTCGAGCGACGCTACCAGCGCCGAGATCTTGCCGTACCACTGCCGATACGTCAGACGGAGATCGCCGTCGACCAGCGCGACGGCTTGGGGATCGCGCGCGGCGCTGGCAATGAAGCTGCTGGCGAGATCAAGCATCTGACGTCTCTTTTATCGATGAAGATAGCTGAGCAGCGGCTTCCAGCGCCGCCCGGATGATCGGGGTGTAACCGGTGCAGCGGCACAGATGCCCGCTGAGGAGATCGCGAATGTCCGCTTCGGTCGGCACCGGATTGCGGCTGAGATAGTGGTTGAGCGACATCAAAATTCCGGCCGTGCAGAAGCCGCACTGCAGTGCGTGGTTGCGGCGGAAAGCCTGTTGCAGCACGCCGAGCCGATCGGCCGACGGCGCGAGCCCTTCGACCGTCCTGATCTCGCAGCCCTCGACCTGCGCCGCGAGCGTGAGGCAGGACCGGGTCAGCATGCCGTCCACGACGACGGTGCAGGCGCCGCAGACGCCGTGCTCGCAGCCGACATGGGTGCCGGTCGCGCCCAGCTGATGGCGCAGGACGTCGGAGAGCAGCATACGTGGCTCGGCTTCACCCTCGACCGGCTTGCCGTTCAGCGTGAAACGGAAGGGGTGGCGGCTATCGGCTTTGAGACGGCTCATTGCAGCACCTCGCCGATCAAATCGCGGCCGATCAGCCGCACGAGGTCGCGGCGGTAGCGCGCGGTCGCGTGGACGTCGTCGCGGGCACCGAGCTCGTAGGCGAAGGCGTTAAGGGCATCGTCGAGCCCGGTCCCATCGAGCCGCGGCCAGTCGCGCGCCGTCGGAACGTCGGCGACACCGCCCACAGCGAGACGCACGCCCGTTGGCGTCTTCATCGCGGCGCAGGCGACGATGGCGAAATCGCCATGTCGGCGCGCGACCTCGCGGAAGGCGAAGCGCGATCCCCCGAAGACCGGCAGCGAGATGCCTTCGATCAGCTCGTCGTCGGCCCGCGCGGTCAGCATCATGCCGGCGAAGAAATCCTTGGCCGGCACCCTGCGGCGACGTTTCGAACTGCGCAGATGCACCTCGCCGCCGAGCGCGACCAGCGTGAGCGGCATTTCGGCGCTGGGATCGGCATGCGCGAGCGAACCGCAGATGGTGCCGCGGCTGCGGGTCTGCACGTGCCCGACCCAAGGCAGTGCCAAGGCCACCAGTGGCAGCGCCTCGGCGAGATGCGGCCAGGCCAGCAGGTCGGCCTGGCGCACGCCGGCGCCGATGACGACGGCATCGCCCTTCCGTTCGATCTGGCGGAGCTCCTTCAGGCGCATGATGTCGATAAGCAGCTTCGGCTTGGCGAGCCGCATGTTGAGCATCGCCATCAGCGACTGGCCACCGGCGAGCACGCGCGCGTCGCCGCCCTCCTGCGCAAGCCCGTCGAGAACCTGGCTAGTCGCCTCGGCACGGAGATAATCGAATGCGGGCGGCTTCATCGGTGCCCCCCGAACAGGCTGGCGAATTTCGCCAGCACAGCAAACAACGAGAAGCCGCCGCCCGATGCGCCACCCCCACCGGCCTTGCGGGCCAACGCAGTGAAGAACTGGCTGATGATCACGCGAGTCGCGCCGTCGAGCAGGCGGCCGCCGATGCTCGCGACCTTGCCGCCGATGGCGGCGTCATAGCTGTAGGTCAGGCTTGTTCCGCCGGCACCGTCAGACGCAAGCATGATGCGTCCCTCGGCGCTGCCAAAACCGAGCGCGCCGGTGGCACCTCCGCGCAACGTGACCGCATGTGGCGGATCGAGATCGAATAGCTCGACGTCGGCGCGATAGCGTCCGGTGACGGGGCCGATGCCGAGCGTGACGTCGGCTTGGAAATGCGTGTCGGTGATCCTGTCGACGCGCTGGCAGCCCGGAATGACGGATTGCAGCGTCGCGGGATCGAGCAGCATCGCCCAGACCTGATCGGGCGCGCCCATCACCGACGCCTGCCCCTCACCGCGCATTCGCCGGTCACCCTCCCGCACGGGCGCGGCGGTCGCGCCGCCCGCGGGAGGCGGCGGCTCCGCGCCACGCACCAGCTCCGCAAGCCGCGCCGGCAGCAGCGGCAAAGTGACGTCGGCAACGCCGAGCGCATCGGCAACCGCGTTGGCGAGGCACACCGGCGTCGACATGCAATTGCCCTCCCCGACGCCTTTTGCTCCGAGTGGCGTAAATGGCGACGGCGTCTCCATGTGGATGATCTCGGGCTCAGGCACCTCGGTGGTGGTCGGCAGCAGATAGTCGGCGAACGTTCCGGTCAGAAAGCTGCCGTCCTCGGCGTAGGCGTATTCTTCGTAAAGGGCAGCGCCGAGCGCCTGGGCAAATCCGCCGCGGATCTGGCCGTCGACCATGCCGGGATGCAGGATGGTGCCGCAATCGTGCATGGTGACGTAGCGGTCGATCCGCGTCTCCAGCGTCACAGGGTCGATCTCGACGCCGCAGAAGTCGAAGATGAAGCCGTGGCAGAGCGAGGAGTTGATGCGGTCGTCCTCGTCGGGCGGCGTCAGCTCCGGTGGCGTCCAGAACATGGTCTCGCGGATGGTCTGGCCGGCATCGTCAGGCAGCGAGCCCGGCGACCAGTGGCTGAGCGCGGCGACGCGCGAGAACGCGATCCGGTTCTCGGGATTGTGTCTTGAGGCGACGAAGCCCTTCGCAAACACGATGTCGGCGGCCTCGACGTTCAACTGGCTCGCGGCGATGCGGGCGAGACGGCCGGCAACGCGCTCCGCTGCAAGTTTCGCAGTGCCGGCCACCGCCGCAGCAAAGCGGCTGGCGTAATTTCCGGATGCGATCGACCAGGCGTCCTTGGCCGTGTCGATCTCAGTGTTGACGCGGATGTCCCTTGGCTCAAGGCCGAAGACGTCGGCGACGACCTGCGACAGCACGGTCCGATGGCCCTGCCCTTGCGGCACTGAGGCGACATGGACGGTGACACTGCCGACCGGATCGAGGCCGACGGTCGCCGTCGCCTGCGCGCCGTTCTTCGGCCCGGCCTTGCGGCGCTCGGCCGCCGTCAGCACGGTCGTGATGTAGCCCATGTTGGAGACGCTGGGCTCGACCACCGCGGTGAAGCCAATGCCGTAGAGTCCTCCGCGCGCCCGCACCTCGTCACGCTTCGACCTCAGCTCGGCGAGCCTGCCGCCCTCGATCGCACGCGCGACCGCTTCCTGATGGTTGCCGGAATCGAGCAGCGCGCCCGTGGCGGTACGGTAGGGAAAGGCATCTGCATCGATCAAGTTGCGCTTGATGACATCGAGCGGATCGAGACCAAGCCCGATCGCGATGCGCTGCACCAGCCGTTCCAGCGCGAAATAGACCTGCGGTCCGCCAAAGCCACGGTTGAGGCCGGTCGGCGTCTTGTTGGTGACGACGACACGGTTACGGATCCTGACGTTGCGGATGTCGTAGGCGCCGGTCATATTGCCATGCATGCGGTAGAGCGTCGCCGGCTCGGGCGCGCGCAGATGCGCGCCGCAATCCTCGACCTGGTCCCAATCCAGTGCGAGGATCTTTCCGTCGGCCGCAACCGCCGCCGACAGCGTCGTCGCGCGGTTGGTCGCCGACACCGATGCAGTGAGATGCTCGAGCCGGTCCTCGATCCACTTCACCGGCCGTCCCGTGACGCGCGCTGCAGCCGCAATCAGCACGATATAGGGAAACACGCCCTGCTTGACGCCAAAGCTGCCACCGGAATCCGGGGGCGTGCGCAGCCGCAGCCGGTTGCCGGGCACTTTCAACGCGCGCGCGATCACCGTGTGGATGCTGAACGGGCCCTGGAAATTGGCGAGGACCTCGAAGGCGTCCTCGCCGGCATCATGCGAGGCAACGACGCCGTAGGTCTCGATTGGCGTGCAGGAATTACGGGGATAGCGGATGTCGATGGAGAAGCGATGCGACGCATCCGCAAAGGCTTTCTCGGGGTCGCCGTAACGGAAGGTGCGATCGCTGGCGAGATTGCCGGGAAAGCCATCGTGCAGAACGGGCGCACCGGGCGTAAGCGTACCGAGGGGATCAACGACCGCGGCACGCGGGCGATATTCGACGTTGATGAGTTCGGCCGCATCCTCGGCGCGGGCGCGGTCGGTGGCAACGATCACTGCCACGGGCTCGCCGACATAACGCACGCGCTCGATCGCGATCGGCCAGCACTCGACCGGCGCCTTCACGCCGACGACGAGACTTGTTGTAACCGCCTTGACCTGCTCGCCGGTCAGGACCGCCGCAATGCCCGGCAGGCGCCTGGCGGCTTCAATGTCGATCGAAAGGATATCGGCATGCGCGTGCGGCGAACGCAGGATCGCCGCGTGCAACGTGCCGGGCTGGACGCCGAGATCGTCGATGAAGCGGCCGCGGCCGCTGAGCAGCGCAGCGTCCTCGACGCGCTCGATCGAACGCCCAATCCACGGTCTGTCGCCGCGCTGATCGACCGAATTTGCGGATTGAACCGCAGCCTGCACCATGTCCCGGCATACCTCCCGACGCGTTCTTTGACGCGACGGTGACAGATGTCAGGACGGGGCATGCGGGGGCCATACCGCCCGCTCTCACGACTTACCAAATCGTCTCATTCGAAAGCGTGCAGCGCAATATCAGCCGGCAAGAATCAGCCGGCAAGACGCGAGACGTTGCGAAACTCGCGCGGGCTGACGCCGGCATGATCGCGGAAGAAGCGCGTGAAATGCGCGGGCTCCGGAAAGCCGAAGCGCTCGCTGAGCTCGCCGAGCGGCGTCTCCTCGCGCATCACCGCATCGAGCGCACGCTCCATGCGGACGACATTGAGGTAGAGCTTCGGCGAAACGCCGAGCGAGGTCTCGAACAGGCGGAAGAACTGCGCGCGCGACAGGCCCGCGCCCTTCGCGAACTGGTCGACATTGGCATGGGACTCGTGCATCCGCATCGCATCCATCGCGCGGCGGATCCGCCAGTCGCAGCTCACCGCGCTCATGCCGCGGATCGAAATGGGGAAGCTGCGCCAGGGCGTGAAGCGCTCGATCACCGCGATCATCAGGTCCGACAGCGTCTGCTCGTGGGTCCGCACCGCGTCCGGATTCGCCATCATTTCGGCCGCGAGATGCAGCGTGAGCTGACGGATGCGCGGCGACACTTCGCCCGACGGTCGCTCGAAAAAGCCCGGCGCGCCGCTCGCGGCCCATCCCGGCCGGAACTCCTTCAGCCATTCCGGCTCGATATAGAGCGCCATGATGAGGGTACGCGGACGATCGGCGTCATGAACATAGGCATGCGGCTTCCAGCCGTCGACAAGCACGGCGGCGGTGTCGGTGAGCGGCGTGACCTGGTCGCCGACCATGAACTGGGTGTCGGCGCCCTCGACCTTGAGCAGGACATGGCAATGGTGATGGGCGTGTCGGACCAGCGAACGGTCCATGTCGAGCAGAGCGACCCTGCCGAAAGCGCCATGAGCGATGCGCAGGGCCGTCGACATCAGTTTCTTCCTCCCGGCATTGCGCCGCAAAATGGTTGTCTTGTTGGCGCGGCACTATAAGCACCACCCGCTTCATATTCCAACGGCGCAAACGGACGCAAGTCGCTCCTGGGCGGTGACCCACTCAAGTCCGCGCCTCCGCAAGAAGCCGCGCGACCGCAGCGCCCGGATCGGGCTGCAAGGCGGTGGCCAGATTGACCTCGTCCTCGCCCTTCACCCGAATGCGCTTGAAGGCGAGCTCGGGGGCGTTGACCGGCGCAGTCGCATCCAGACCCATCTTGGCGCTGATGCCGTTGTCGGTGGTCGGATCGAGTTTCGAGCCGAGTGCGCCTGCCACCACCATGAGATCGCGGTCGGCCTGGAACCGGGTCGCCACCGCCCATTCGATCTCCTCGGACGAGGAGATGTCAACGTCCTTGTCCACCACGACCACCTGCTTGATGTCGTAATGGGCGCCGAAAGCGCACATCATGACGTTCTTCGGCTCGCCGTCGTTGGTCTTGTCCATCTTGATCGCGAGATGGTAGCGGCAGGTGCCGCCGCGCGTGAGACGGACGTCGAGCACGTTGGGGAAACTACGACGCAGATGCTGGAGCAGCGTCGCCTCGCGCGGCACGCCGCCGAGGATGAGATGCTCGAAGCCGCCACCGACGATGGTGTGGAAGATCGGCGCCTTGCGATGCGTGATCGCATCGACCTCGATCACCTCACGATTGGCGCGCGGACCGTAATATTGAGGGAATTCACCGAACGGCCCCTCAGGCTCGCGCACGCCCTGTAGAATGCGTCCCTCGATCACGATTTCCGCATGGGCGGGAACGCGGACCGAATTGGTCCGGCATTTGACGACATCCACCGGCGTGCCCAAGAGCGCGCCCGCAATCGCCATCTCGTCCTCGTCCAGCGCGGCGATCGCCTGCGAGGCCAGCAGCAAGGCCGGATGCGCGCCGATCACGATCGCGATCTCCAGCGGCTGGCCCATCTCCTCCGCGAAGCGATAGTAGGAGAAGGTGTGCCGCGGCAGCAGCAGCACCCCGATGCGGTTCTTGCTGCTGATCTGGCAGCGGTGGATCGAGACGTTCTGCACGCCGGTCCTGGGATTGCGCGCGATCAGGAGGCCAGCGGTGATGTAGGGACCGCTGTCGCGCTCATTGTGTTTGGGAACCGGAAGCTGGCGGAGCAGGTCGACATCCCGATGGACGACCTCCTGCACCGGCCCGCTCGGAACCTCATTGGTCGGCAGCGGATTGCTGGCGGCAGCGAGAAATCGCGGCAGCAGCTGATCCTCGCTCACGCCGATGGAATCGGCGACCCAGTCGCGCCCGGCAAACAGGTTGGCGACGACGGGAATCTCGTGTCCATCGGGGCGCGGAAACAGCACCGCGCTATCGCGTTCCAGCCGCTTGGCGACCGCGGCCAGTTCGTCGGTCAGCGCAATGCCTTCGCGGGCAATGGCGAGCTTGCCGCGCCCGGCGAGGTCAGCAAGCCAGGCGCGCAGATCGGACGGCGCGGTCGCGCTTTTCCTGGCCGGATATTCCATTCGCATATGACTTAACTCTTTCCTCAGGTCTGCAGGTCAGGGCGCGATCTTGCGCAGCGACGGCGAGCGGCGCTTGAGCGCTTCGTCCTCGCCCCAGCGGCGCACGATTCCGATATCGATGTCGAACAGGTCGAGCACGCGGCCGACGGTGTGCTCGACCATATCCTCGAGGCTTTCAGGCTTGGCGTAGAAGGCCGGCACCGGCGGCGCGATGATCGCGCCGATCTCGGACAGCGCCGTCATGGTCCTGAGATGCCCGGTGTGCAGCGGGGTCTCGCGCACCATCAGCACCAGGCGGCGGCGCTCCTTGAGCACGACGTCGGCGGCGCGCGTGAGCAGTGTCGTGGTCACGCCCGAGGCGATCTCGGACATCGAGCGCATCGAGCATGGCGCCACGATCATGCCGGCGGTGCGGAATGAGCCGCTGGATATCGCCGCAGCCATGTCGTCGATCGCATGGCAGACATTGGCGAGCTCCTTCACCTCCGCGATCTTCAAATCGGTCTCATAGGCAAAGGTCAGCTCGGCCGTCCTGGACATCACCAGATGCGTCTCGACGCCGGCATTGCGCAGGAGTTGCAGCAGGCGCACGCCATAGGTGACACCCGAGGCGCCGGAAATGCCGATGATCATCCGCTTGGGCGTTGCGTCCTGCATATTTCCGATTTCGCTCCCTGGGTCCCGCGCCCCCTGAGAAGTCACGCAGTCCGCCGCGAGACTAGGCAACGGCATCCATCAGCACAAATAATGATTGATTATATCATCGATCATTTGAGATGATGGCTCGCGAGCAAGATCGGCGAACGAAGGACAGGTCCGTGGAACTCAGGCAGATGCAATATTTCCTCTGCCTGGCCGAGGAGAAGAACGTCACCCGGGCTGCCCGACAGCTCAACATCGTGCAGCCGGCGCTGAGCATGCAGATCGCCAAGCTCGAGGCCGAGCTTGGCCAAAAACTGTTCGATCGCAGCGTCCAGGGCATGACGCTGACCAGCGCCGGCGAGGCGCTGGTGCGGCTGACGGCGCCGATCGTGCGCGATGCCGAGTATGCGCGGCAGGAGATGGCCCAGCTCGGCGGACGCATTTCGGGCCGCGTCTCGGTCGGCCTCATCACCTCGGTCGCGCAGAGCACCATGGCGAGTTCGTCGGCGACCGTCGCCAGCCGTTATCCCGAGATTACGCTGTCCGCCTGCGAGGGCTACACCGAGACGCTGGTGGACTGGGTCAACACCGGCCAGCTCGATTTCGCGCTGATCAACGTGCCGCGCCGGAAAACGCCCCTCGCCGCGCATCACGTGATGGACGAGGAGATGGTGTTTGCCTGCCGGAAGGACAGCCCGAACAGGCCACCGGCCAAGCTGCGCTTCGACCACATCGCGAAGTTCGATCTGGTGCTGCCCTCGAAGCGGCACGGCCTGCGGCTGATCCTCGACGAGCACGCCGCCGCCGTCGGCATCGACCTGAGGCCGCGGCTCGAGCTCGACACCCTGCCCGCGCTCTGCGACGTCATCGCGACCACCGATTTCGCGACGGTGTTGCCGACCATCGCGCTCCGGCAGTCGCTTGCGAGCGGGACCATCCGGGCCTATCGCTTCGACGAACAAAGGATCGTGCGTTCGATCGCCTGGGTGCATCACCCGCGGCGCGCAGTGTCGGTCGCGGCCAAGGCCGTGCTCGATGTCATCAGTCACGATCTCGCGCGGGCTGCGGCCGTGGCGAGAGAGTTCGTGGAGCCCTCCTCCGGCAGCAGAAAGCGGCGGAGGAAGACGACCTCCTGAATTCCGAATTGCGTTCGGACAAGATGTCGCGCCTCCGCCAAAATGAGACGGGTTGGTAAGTTTTGAGACCAGCCGGCATGACAGTCGCATTCATCGGCTAACTACGGTCCAGGCGCAGAAAATTGCGGCCTGGCGACTCATCCCGACGACTCGTGTCCCGGACAATCCCTCGGCTCGCAGAACAAGACACAGTCGGGGAGATTCAGTCCGAGATGGCACGGTTCGGTCGCAGCAAGATCACGGACAGCGCTCAGCAGCAGAGCGAGGAATTTCGGCCTGACCGGAGGTCGCTGCTCTCGCTCGGCGGTGGCGCCCTGCTCGCCGCCACCGGAATGCGGGCGGCGAACGCACAAGACTATCCGACCCGGCCGGTCCAGGTGCTCGTGCCCTTTGCGGGCGGCAGCGCCAGCGACGTCATCACGCGCATCCTGCTCAACCGCATGTCCATGTCACTCGGACAGGCTTTCGTGGTCGACAACCGCCCCGGCGCCGGCGGCAATATCGGCACCGCGGCCGCAGCGCATGCCGCCGCGGACGGCTATACGTTGCTGATGAGCACCTCCGGCCCGCTGGCTGCGAACAAGTCGCTCTACAAGGAGCTCCCCTACGATCCGCTGAAGGATCTCGCCCCCATCGGCCTGTTCGCTACGCTACCGAATGTCGTCGTGATCAATTCGAGGCTGCCGCCGAAATCTCTGCACGAACTGATCGACTACGCCAAGGAGCACCCTCGGGAGCTGAACTACGGGACGGTGGGCGTCGGCTCGTCGCAGCACCTGGCGGCCGCCTATTTCGAGCAGCTCACGGGCACCGAGATCACGCACGTTCCCTACCGCAACATCGCCGCTTACACGCCGGACTTCATTGCGGGCCAGGTCCCGCTCGGCTTCCAGCTCCTGCCGAACGTGATCGGCCTGATCCGGAGCGGCGATGCGCTCCCGCTCGCGGTCGCCAGCGACAAGCGCATGACGGCCCTGCCTGATGTGCCGACCGCGGCCGAGGCCGGCCTGAAGGATTATGAGAGCGCCGCCTGGCTCGCCCTGCTCGCGCCGGCAGCTACCAGCAAGGCCGTGATCGACAGGCTCTATGCGGCGATGATCGAAGCCGTGAGCGATCCGAAGGTGCGCGCCCTCTTCGTCGAGCAGGGCGCCGAACCCTTGGTGATGGACCCACAAGGCCTGAAGGATTTCATGGCCACCGAGACCTCGAAATGGGCCGGAATCATCAAGAAGATCGGCATCGAGCCGATGTGACCGCCGGTCGCGGACAGGGCGCGCGGGTCTCGGTCAGGACCGCAGGCGCCGCCAGCCAATCGCTATCCCGGTGATGGAGAACATCAGTCCCAACGCGCACAGTCCGACAATCAGGGCATCACGCAGACGCGGATGCGTCAGCAGAACCGGAAAGTCGAGCGTGTGCAGCGCGCCGTAGAACCAGCGATAAGCTCGCCGCGACGAATCCAGCCTTTGCAGCAAATTGCCATCGGCGCCGTCGATGTCGAGCCAGAGGTCGCCGCAGTACGAGCGGTAGACCGGGACACCCGGGACGATGGACTGCGCGGGATAGTTGTCGTTGTCGGCGAGTACGGACGGTGCGCCGCAACTGGCCGCGAGGTGCGCGGTCAGCCCCTGGACCTCGTGCACACCCAGAGATCCCGTTGGTCCATCGCGGGGCGCATCGCCTGCCTTGATCAAGGTCTGAGCGGCAAGGCCCGTCCGATCCCGCCGATAGAGATTGCCGTTGAACGCAAACCATTCGATCTCACGGGCCGACGGCGATACAGGCTGCCAATCGAACGATGGGACAGCCGTCCAGTTCGGTGAAGCGTTCATCACGCTGGATTCAGCGGAGGTCAATTGCCCCCGCGAGAACAGCCGCCCGTGATCCATGGAGAGCCAGCCACTGAAAATCCAGGTCAGCACGAAGACCGTCGCCGCGAGGCCGACGAGATGATGCAGGGCATGCCAGCCACGATAGGGCGAGCCGATCAGATCTCCTCGAAGCTTGATCCGCGCAAGACCAAGCACGGCGCCAAGCAAAGCTGCGATCAGCGCCAGCAGCGACAAGGTCCAGACCACGCGATCCCACAGCGACCAGTTGCTTCGCAGGACCGTTGGATAGATCCAGTGCAGCACACTGCCGACGAGATTCCAGCCGCGTTCGCTGCGCGTCGTATCCAGGACGATCTCGCCGGTGAGCGAGGAGACATAGACTTCCGTTCCGCCGGCGTCACCGAGGGCAACCCGAAACAAGGGCCGATGGCGATCAAAGCCGTTCGGCACGCTCCATTGGTCATAGTCCGAGCGCGCAACGATCGCGGCCCCCGCGGTATCCAGCCCACGGCTGCGCGCGTGATCCCGCGCGATGGCCAGCGCGACGTCGGAAGACGCGACCGACGCGTCACCCCCATCGGAGGCGCGGATTGCGCCTGCGCGCGATGGCCCCGAAACGACATAGACCGGTCCGTCGCTGCGCTGGATCAGGCGAACGCGCGTCGCATCCGCGATCCCGCTCGCGGCAACGGCATCGGCGACCGCAATCCTCGTCTCAGCGCGATCCAGCGGCACGAGTCCGGCAAAGCGTTCCGCTTCCGTCAAGGACGGAAACGGAACGAAGTGCATCACGATTCCCGTCGCGAACCACATCGCGAACAGCAGGCAGAATGCGATCCCGAGCCATCGATGCAGCAGGACGATCGCGCGCATCATCGATCAGCGTCCTACCATTTGAACGCGGCCGAGATCTCATAGGTCCGCGGCGCGCCCAGCAGGATCTGGTCGGGATAGAACGGATCGCCCCAGATCGCGTAGCGCTTGTCGGCGATGTTGCGCACCCGGAAGGTCAGGCGGGCCTGGTCGACCGCGTTGAACATCGTCTTCGGGATGTCGACGAAGGCATAGACGTCCGCGACGGTGTAGGCCTTCAGCGTCACGGTGTTGGCATCGGTGTTGTAGCGATCGCCGACATGGCGGCCGGTGATGCCGAGCTCGACCGCCCAGGGCGTGAAGAACCGGTACGACGCGCCGGCATTGGCGACGACGCGCGGCACGTTCGGCGGCGTGTTGCCGGAGAACGAGCCGCCGACAAAATTGTAATCGGCGTAGCGCGCATCGACATAGGCGATGTTGCCCCAGAGGCGCAGGGGATCGATCGGGCGGACCGAGGCGGCAAGCTCCACGCCCTTCGACTCCTGCCGTCCTGCGAGGTTGAGCTGCATGCCGCCGGCCGCGGCATAGACATTCTTGCGCAGGATGTCGTAGGCCGAGAACGACCACTCCGCCCGGTTGTCCCAGAACAGGTGCTTGACGCCGGTCTCGTAGGTCCGCGCGGTGGTTAGGTTGAGCGGATCGGTCGGATTGAGCAGGAAGATGTTGTTAGCGGCGATATCGGCGCCCGTGGCGTACTGGCTGAAAAAGGTCAGCCCCGGAACGGCTTCCCAGGTGTAGCCGATACGGCCCGTGGTCGGAGCCCAGGACTTCGAGAACGGGAAGTTTGCCTTCTCCAGACCGGCCTTGTCGGTCGAATTGCGGTCGAGACCGATATGCTCGACGCGAAGGCCGCCGACTAGCGCGAAGGTGCGCGTCAACTTCAGCCGGTCCTCGAACGAGAGCGCCTCATTGTCGATGCGGGCTGTCTGCTGCTGGGTCGTGAGCGTGCCGTAGTAGCCGCGCGGGGGATCGACCAGCGGAACGCTATCGCCGGGAAAGTTGGCGGCACCCGGCCTGACGAAGTCGAGGTAGCTCGACGAGAGCGTCGTGACCAAGCGGTTGTCGAAACCAGCGATGTTCGCATCCCAGATCAGGTCGGTGATGTTGCCGACCAAGCGTTGGCTGTGCGCGACATAGAAGCGCTCACGGTCGACCATGTTCGTGCCGGAATTGAACGCCTCGACCTCGTTATTGAACCACGTGCGCTCTGCGCCGTAGCCATAGGCCTGGCTCTTCAGCGTCAGATCGGGCGCGAGCTTCAGCTCGAAACCGCCGCGCAGCCACACCTCCTGTGCGACGTTGCGGTTGTCGAGGACATTATAGTTGGTGTTGAAGGTGCGGTCGTCGATCGTGACCGCACCGAGATTCGTTTTGTTGTAGTTCGAGACGTAGTTGCCGGAGACGATCCCCGTGGTCGCATGCGAGCCGCTGTAGGCTGCCGACACCAGCGGCGCGCCCCAATAGGCCTTCGAGCGATCCTCGCGGTACTCGATCGCGCCCCAGACCTTGAGGCTGTCGGAGATGCGGTAGTTGAGCTGACCCGACACATCGAGCGTCTTGGTATTGGTGTCGTCGGCAAAGCCGTTGAGCGAGGAACGGCTGACGTCGAAGCGGTAGTCCAGCCCCTGCACATTGGTGCTGCCGCCCGAGCCGTAATGCGCCCGGAACGAGTTCAGCGAATCCCAGGAGAAATCCGCCTCGTTCCGGATCGGACCGGTGTGCGGCTGCTTGGTGACGAAGTTGATCGCGCCGCCGGCGGCGCCCTCGCCTGACATCAGTGATGCCGGACCCTTCAGGAATTCGACAGCCTCGAGATTGGCCGTGTCCATGATCCGCGAGGTCATGTTCTGCGGGCCGATCTTGATGCCGTTGTAGAGGGTGTTGATCTGGCTGTTGGTAAAGCCGCGCATCGAGAAGGCCGAAGGCTCGGCCGGATTGTCGCCGGCTGTGACGCCGACCGCTCCCTGGGCGACGTCGGACACGGTGCGGTAGCCCTGCTCGCGCATGGTTTCGGCCGAGATCACTTCCACGGTCGCGGGCGTTTCGCGCACGGTCAGGCCAAGGCGCGAGGCGCTTTCAGCCACGGCATTGGTATTGAGCGGCGTCGATGCTGCCGCGATTGGCACGACTGGCTTGGGCGCTACGGATGCGGCCGCTGGCCGGCGAGCTGCTGCGCGGCGCGGGCCCTGCGCCTCCCGCGCGGCGGGCTTGGCCTGCTTGCGGGATTGAGCGGGCGTTACCTCGACCGGCGGCAGAGGTTCGCGAGCCTGCTGCGCCAGCGCGGCGGAGGGATCAAGAACGGCAAAGGATGTGAGTGCGGCGGATGCAAGTAGAAGCGCACGCGGTCGTATAATGTGAACAGGAGACACGGTCTTGGACCTCGGTATGACGTCAGTGGCACGTCACAGCGAACTAAGGTCCCATCTTCCGGCTTATAAGCCTTCCGATGAAGCCGAATGTCTGTACTCCCCGACCGACATCTTCGCGTGTGACCACGGCTGACGGCAGGTCTCCTGGCTCGCGGGTCAGTACCTTGCGTCGCCTTCCCGGGACCGAGATACCCAGTGGCTCGTGACGCAAGATTCGCCGCTTACAGTTGCGGGGGCAGCCACGGCATTGGGGACAAATTCCCCGCACCGCATTCCCTTTTCATCCCCTCTCGGGGAAACCGTCGCGAGCATCTAGGATTACGATCCAGACAGAGTCAATGTGTCAGTTGCGGCGGTATTGCCACAGCGACCAATTTCCTTGGAGATGAGCATGGAAGGCGAGACCTTCCTCTGGCTGATACGGCACGCGCCCGTCGATGGCGTCACGGGGACGATCCATGCAGCCGACGCACCGGCCGATCTCGGCGGTCGCGCGCAGCTGGAGGCGCTGCGGCAGCGCCTGCCGCGGGACGCCGCGAGCTATGCGAGCCCGTCGCGGCGCACGGTCGAAACGGCCTGCGCGCTAGGGCTCGAGCCGCTGCAGGTGGGCGAATTCAGCGAGCAAAACTTTGGCGACTGGACCGGCCGCCGGCATGACGAACTCGCCGCGACCGGTGGCGAGGCCTATGCACGGTTCTGGAGCGATCCGGCACGCGGACGGCCGCCGGGCGGAGAGAGCTTTGAGGATCAGGTCGCGCGCGTCCGGCTGGGTCTCTCGCGGATCGACACCGGATCGGCAACGCTCGTCGTGCATTCCGGCACGATCCGCGCGGCGCTGTGCATCGCGCTGGATCTGACGCCACAAGCGGCCCTGCGCTTTGCGATCGATCCGCTGTCGCTGACCCGGATTGACCGGCTCGCGACCGGCTGGCGCGTCGTCTCGGTCAATCAGCGGACGATTTGATCAGGCTGGACGATCAGGCACATTGGCCTGCGCAAAGGTCGCCATCCCGTTGTGGAGCGCGCAGGCCGACCGCACCAGCGGCAGCGCGATGGCCGCGCCCGATCCTTCGCCGAGCCTGAGATCGAGGCTGATCAGCGGTTGCACGTTCAGCGCGCGAAGCACCAGCCGATGCCCCTGCTCCGCGGATTGGTGCGAGGCCAGCAGGAACGGCTGGCACGAGGGATTGAGCCGCGCCGCCGCCAGCGCCGCGACCGACACGATAAAGCCGTCGATCAACACGGGGATGCGGCGCTGCGCAGCTGCGATGATCGCACCACAAATCGCCGCGATCTCAAGACCGCCGACGGCGCACAGGATCTTTTCGGGCGAAGCGCCCGCAATGCCATGACGTGCGATCGCAGCGTCGATCACCCGCGCCTTGTGCGCACGGCCGGCCGCGTCGATGCCGGTGCCGCTGCCCGCGATCTCCTCGGCGCTCACGCCGAGCAAGCCGGCCGCGATCGCCGCCGATGTCGTGGTGTTGCCGATGCCCATCTCGCCGAAGATCAGGAGATCGGGCTGCCCGGCCTGCGCGCGCGTCATCGCACGTCGGCCGGCTTCGAACGCAAATGCCAGCTCCGTGGAGGTGAGCGCAGCTTCGACGCTGAAATCGCGCGTGCCGCTCAGCGGCTTGTCGGTAACGATTCCAGCCATCTCCTCCTGCGCCAGCGTGCCGGCGTCGACGACCTCCAGGCTGGAGCCCAGCTCACGCGCGAGCACCGAGATCGCGGCGCCGCCGGAGGCAAAATTCGCCAGCATCGCGATGGTCACTTCTTGCGGATAGGCCGAGACGCCCTGCGCGACGATGCCGTGATCGCCGGCGAAGATGATGACCGGCACCCGCGCCGCGCGCGGTTGCTCAGTTGCTTGCAGGCCCGCAAGCTCGATCGCGAGCTGCTCGAGCCGGCCGAGCGCGCCGGTCGGTTTCGTCAGTTGCGCCTGCCGCGTCACCGCCGCCTCGCGATGGACTGCCGATATGTCGGGGCACTGTTGGTAGACCCATTCGGGGAGCATGCTGCCTCGCTTGGCTCACGGCCTGCGCTTGAGGATGTAACTGTCCATGATCCAGCCATGCCGTTCGCGCGCCTCTTGCCGCACGGCGACGATACGCGGGCCGATCTCGGCCAGCGCGCCGGACATGATGATCTGATCGGGCATGCCGAGATAGGCGCCCCACCAGATGTGCAGGCCCGCCGGATCAAGCGACTGGAACGCCGTGCCGCCGTCGAGCATCACCACCACGGTATCGATACCTTGCGGCCAGCCGCCATCGCGCAGGCGGCGTCCCGTCGTGACCAGAAAAGGCTCGCCGATGTCGTTGAGCGGCAGCGCATGCGCCGCGCACAGCGCCTGGATCGAGGTGATGCCGGGCACGACCTCGATCTTCGGCAAGGGATTGAGCCGCCGCGCAATGCGCAGCGAAGAGTCATAAAGCGAGGGATCACCCCAGATCAGCAGCGCGACCTTGCCGTCACCCTTGAGATGACTTGCGATCTTCTGCGACCAGGCAGCGGCCACCGCATCGTGCCAATCGTCCACGCCCCTGCGGTAATCCGCTTCAGCCGCGCCGCGCACAGGAAGATCGAACTCGGCAATGCGCGTCGTGTCGCTGGTCAGCACATCCGCGCAAATCGTCCGCCTGAGATCGGCGAGATCGGACTTGGCGGTCCCCTTGCGCGGGATCAGGACGAGATCGGCCGCGTTGATGGCAGTGATCGCGGCGCGCGTGAGCTGCTCGGGATCGCCGCAACCGATGCCTATCAGGGAGAGCGTGAGCATCTTACCTGCGAAGGGCGGCCGCACATCGGCCGCCCGTTCGCTTGTCTCTTAAGCCGCGTTGTGCAAACGCGGGGTGACGAGGCCGGACGCGGTGACGCCGCGCAGCGACTTCGCCAGCGCCAGCACGCCGAGATCGGCGAGCGGCTCGATCACGATGACCAGCGCGTAGGACGCCGCGAAGGTCGCGATGTTGGCGAGGTTGGTCGCACCGAAGCCCGATCCGTAAAGCGCCCAGAACGCGACCCAGGCGATGACGCCCGCCTGATAGGTTGTCGAAAGCGCCAGCGCCTGGCGGTACTGCAGATCGACATAGGCGGTAGCGCGCGGAATGATCCGCGTGGCGATCGCCTGGATCGCGAACAGCGGCACCAGCAGCGTGGTGACGTTCATGCCATATTGCGGCAGATCGGGCGGCTCGAAGAAGACGCCCTGGAACAGCAAGCCGAACGCGAGGCCGAAGGCCGCAGGCGCAGCTCCAAACAGCAGGAACAGGGTCGAGCCGAGGATGAAGTGCACTTCGGAGACGCCGACCGGGAAGTGCGGCAGGATCTCGAAGAAAACGAATACCAGTCCCGTAGTGGCGAGTGTGCGCGCCGCGAACGATGTGATGCCCTGCTCGCGCACGGTCTCGACCGCGAGCTTCAGCGCAACGCCGCCGACGGCGATGCCTGTTGCGTAACTCAACACGAGCTTGGCGTCCGAGACTAGTCCGGGTTCGATATGCATGGTTCAGTTCCTTCCTGCCGTCACACCCGACGGCCTTGGCCTCAAAACACGCACGGCCGGTCTCCTGGCTCGCGGTTCGCTGGGGTTCTCCCGCCTTCCCGGACCTTGCGGCCCAGTGGCTGATTGGAGCCCCTCACCGCTTACAGTCGCGGGGGCGGCTGGGGTTTTGGGCGCCGCAACTGGGTCCGCCCATCCCCATTCCCGATTATGCTCCGGCGCTTTGCGCCGTGTCGAGCACCATGCCCGTCCTGTGTGCCCCGTTCGCCAGCCGGGCGTCAAGGGCCGAACGGCGGCGGTGGCCGTCATGACGGATAATCTCCCGCCAATGCACCGAACAGGATGACGGCCGCCGTCGAGGCCGCCCCGCCCCGCGCAAGCTGCTCAGCCAGCTCCGAAATGGTGGTGCGGACCAGCCGCTGATCGGGACGACCGAGGGATTCGGCGAACAACGCCGGAGTGGTTGGGGAGAGGCCGTGCTCGATCAATTTTACGACAAGCGCCGGAAACGTCCGGCGACCCATATAGACCACGGTCGTCGCCTCCGGATCGGCCAGCGCCGCCCAATTGAGGTTTGGTGGCAGCTCGCCCGTGACGTCCGCCCCGGTCACGAACTGCACGCGGCGCGAGGTGTGACGCCGGGTCAGCGGAATGCCGGCCTGGGCCGCGGCGACACAGGCCGAGGTCACGCCGGGGATGATCTCGTAGCCGATGCCCGCTTCGCGCAGCGTCTCGAGCTCCTCCTCGAGCCGGCCAAAGATGCCGGCATCGCCCGACTTCAATCGCACCACGCGCGCGCCTGTTACGGCATAGTCGACCAGCAGGCGGTTGACGTGGTGCTGCTTGGTGGAGGGCCGTCCCGCCCGCTTTCCCACCGCGACGAGATTGGCGCCGGGCCGGGCCAGATCGAGGATCGCGCCCGAAGCAAGATCGTCATAGAGCACGACGTCGGCCTCGCGCAGCCGCGCGGCACCCTTGAGCGTGAGGAGCTCGGGATCGCCGGGGCCGGCGGAGACGAAACTGACAAAACCGCTCACTGGTCCTCCGCGATCAGATGGAAGAACGTGCCGGTGGCTTGTCCCCGCCGCGACCCGGTCTCGGCGATGACCGCGCCTGTCGCATCGTGCACGACCGCCAGCGGCGTGTCGGGCTGCGCGAGGATCGTCGAATAGTGGAATTCATGGCCACGCAGGCGTGCACCCGCCTGATGTCCCGGCATCGGCGTGGCGAGCTCGGCCAGACGATAGCCCAGATGCATGCGGCGCTTGGCAAAGCTGGTCTCCAGGCCGAGCAGGCCCGTCATCTCGTGGCTGATGCCGTCGGCGTCGGTCAAAGCGGTGCCCAGCACCATATAGCCTCCGCATTCGCCGTGCACCGGGCGCGTTTCGGCGAAGGCGCGCAATCCGCTGCGGAAGCGCGCATTGGCCGCGATCTTGCCGGCCTGCAGCTCGGGATAGCCGCCAGGCAGCCAGCACACATCGGCGCCCGGATCAGGGCCTTCGTCAGCCAGTGGTGAAAATGTCGATATCTCCGCACCCGCCGCGCGCCACGCTTCCAGCATATGCGGATAGACGAAGGAGAACGCGGCGTCACGGGCAAGTGCAATGCGCTGGCCGGGCGGCGTCACGCTCAGGCCGCTCGCGGCAGGTTGCGGCGACCAGGTAGCAGCCGAACGCAGCACCGCGTCGAGATCGACACGCTCGGCGACGAAGCGTGCGGCCTCGTCGATCAGCTTGCCGATCTCCGCCTGCTCCTCGGCCTGGACCAGCCCGAGATGCCGCTTCGGCAGGCTGATCTCGGCATGGCGCGGCAGCGCGCCGAACACGGCAATGCCGGCATCCAGCAGCGCACGCCGCACGAGGGCTTCGTGGCGCGGGCTGGCAACGCGATTGAGCACGACGCCCGCAAGGCGCACGCCGGGACGGTAGTCACGAAGGCCTGCGGCGATCGCTGCCGCCGTTTGTGCCTGTCCCGAGGGATCGATCACCAGCAGCACCGGCCAGTCCAGCATCTCCGCGATGTCGGCGGTCGCCCCGGTGCCGCAGACACCCCGCGCGGCGACGCCGTCGAACAGGCCCATCGAGCCCTCGGCCAGCACGACATCGGCGTCAGTGCCGCGACTGACGAGATGCGAGATCGTCGCGCGATCCATCGCCCAGCTGTCGACGTTGACCGAGGCGCGTCCCGTAGCAGCTGCATGAAACGCGGGATCGATGTAGTCGGGGCCGCTCTTGAAGCACTGCACCCGCAATCCGCTGTTGCGCCAGGCACGTGCTAGCGCCAGCGTCAGTGTCGTTTTGCCGACGCCGGAGGCCGGCGCGGAGATGACGAGCCCTGCCGCCATCACGACACCTCCGGAAAGCGCGGCTCGGCGCCAACCGGCCGATAGCGGCGGTCGTAATCGACGGCATAGAGACGGCTCTCGGCAAAATCCGCCGCGCCAAGCGTCTTGCCGACCAGGATCAGCGCGGAGCGCTCCATCTCGGCACCAACAGCCGCATCGAGCGTCGCCAGCGTGGCCCGGACGATGCGCTGGTCGGGCCAGCTCGCACGCCAGACGATCGCGACCGGGCAATCCGCGCCATAATGCGGCGTCAGCTCGGCGACGACCTTGTCGAGCAGATGGATCGACAGATGGATGGCGAGCACCGCGCCGGTGGCGGCGAAGGCAGCGAGCTTCTCGCCTTCGGGCATCGCGCTGGCTCGGCCCGGCGTGCGCGTCAGCACCACCGATTGGGCAAGGCCGGGCAGCGTCAGCTCGGCCTCCAGCGCAGCCGCGGCAGCCGAGAAAGAAGGCACGCCCGGCGTGACCGTGTAGGGAATGTCGAGTGCGCGCAGGCGGCGGAGCTGTTCGCCCATCGCCGACCAGATCGAGAGATCACCGGAATGCAGCCGCGCAACGTCCTTGCCGCCGGCATGCGCGGCGGCGATCTCCGCGATGATCTCGTCGAGCGACATCGGCGCAGTGTTGACGATCCGCGCACCAGGCGGGCAATGCGCCAAGACGCCTTCGGGGACCAGCGAGCCGGCATAGAGGCAAACTGGACAAGCGGCGATGAGGTCGCGGCCGCGCAACGTCAGCAAGTCAGGGGCACCCGGGCCTGCGCCGATGAAATGCACCGTCATGCGCCGTCTCCTTCCGCAATCGCCGCGGTCGCGGTGCGGTCCTGTGAGACCACCCGCGTCGCAATCAATCGCGCGCGAGGTCCAGCTGCCGCGAGCGCTACGGCTTCGGCGACCGATCCCGTCCCGAACTGTTCGGTGATGAGCTTTGACTGCGTCGGCGTGGCGATGCCGGCCAGCATTTCGCCGGGGACGGCCTTGATCGGCACACCGCATTCGCGCGCAAGCTGCTTCAGCACCTCCGCGTCGGCCTTGTCGCTGACCGTTGCCACCGCTGCGAGGCCTTCGGGACCACCAGCTGCCAGAAGAGCCTCGCGCAGCGAGGCCAGCGTGACGTCCCGCTTGAATCCGAGCCCGGCGACCTTCATCGGACCGCACTCCATTGCACCACCGGCCGCGCCGCCTGCCAGGAGCGGTAGCGGCCGAGAGAAGCGGCATGTGCAATCTCGGCCCGCATCAAGTCGCCGCCGTGGCGCTGGTGCAGCTCGCCCAGCAGCGCTTCCGTCTCCAGCGTCACCGCATGCGCAACGAGTCGCGTTCCGGATGCAAGCCGCGACCAGACGGCGTCGAACATCGCGATGTCGAGACCGCCGCCGATGAAAACGGCGTCAGGTGCGTCCAGCGCAGCAAGGGCTTCAGGCGCCTGACCTGTAACGATGGTGATCCGATGCGCCAATCCGAACGCGACCACATTGCTGCGGATGTTCCCGGCGCGATCCTCGCGTGCCTCGACGGCGATCGCCGTCCCGCCGCACAGCGCCCACTCGACCGAAATCGAACCCGAGCCCGCGCCGATGTCCCATAGCCGTTCACCGGGACGCGGCGCCAGCGCCGAGAGCGCGAGCGCACGGACTGGACGTTTGGTGATCTGGCCGTCATGGACGAAAAGTTCGTCCGATAGTCCCGAGCTGCGGGGAAGGCCCTGCGCTCCTCTCGCCTCCACGGCCACCGCGACCGGATTTCCAGCGAGATCGCCTGCGACGCTATCGGCGCGATGCTCGTTGATACTTTCGCGCGGCCCGCCAAGCGCGGTGAGCGTCCAGAATGCCGAGGCACCCCATCCGCGCTCCGTCAGCCATGTCGCGAGATCGCCTGCCGCCTTCGCGTCGCGCAGGAGGCAAATGATGCGTGCGCCTCGCGCCAGATGCGGCACGAGACGCTCGAATGGCGCGGCGTGGAGACCGAGGCAGGCAATTGCTTCGAGGCGCCAGCCCAGTCGCGCGGCGGCGAGCGAGAAGGTCGACGGCGCGGAATGTGCAATCCACTCGCTCGTCTTGAGCTTCTCGGCGAGGCTCGCGCCGGCGCCGTGCCAGAACGGATCGCCGGAGGCGAGCACGACCGTTGGCTCGCCGCGGCAGCTCAGCACGACATCTGCATCGAACGGCACTGGCCATGGACGGCCGCGCCCGTTTACGCCCGCAAGCGCAAGATGCCGTTCACCGCCAAAGACAGTTTCGGCATCATCGAGCGCCTTTCGGCTTGCTTCGGATAGCCCGGCAAGGCCATCTTCGCCGATACCGATGATGGTCAGCCAGGGATCAGCCATGACGCGCGCCCTCATTCTGGGCGGAACGGCCGATGCGAGCCTGCTTGCGGCGGAAATCGCGCGCGCAGGCATTGACGCCGTCTATTCCTATGGCGGCCGCACCCGCGCGCCCGCCGACCAGCCGCTGCCGACCCGCATCGGCGGTTTTGGTGGTTTCAGCGGACTTGCCGACTACATTCGCCGCGAAGGCATCACGCATGTGATCGACGCGACGCATCCCTTTGCCGCCGAGATGAGCCGCAACGCGGTCGCGGCATGCGCGGAAACCGGAACGCCGCTGATCGCTCTTGAGCGTGCGCCCTGGAGGAAAGCGCCCGGCGATAACTGGATCGAAATTCCAGATGTCAACGCCGCGGTCGCCGCACTGCCCGAGGCGGCGGCAAAAGTGTTCCTCGCCATCGGCCGCCAGCACATCGCGCCGTTCGCGACCAAGCCGCAGCACGCCTACACGCTGAGATTCGTCGATCCGCCCGAAGCGCCCCTGCCCTTCGCCGCGGACGTCATTGTGTCGCGTGGGCCGTTCACGCTTGAGGGCGAGCTGGAGATGATGCGCAAACGCAGCATCACCCGGATCGTCGCCCGCAATTCGGGCGGCGACGGCGCGCGCGCCAAGGTCGACGCCGCGCGGGTACTCGGCCTGCCCGTGATCATGATCTCGCGGCCGCAACTGCCGGAACGGTTGCGGGTCGAGAGCGTGGCCGAGATCGTGCAGTGGCTCGGTCATCGGACCTGCCTCGGCGCATAGACCCAGCGGCCGACGCGGCGTGTCTGCGAGTTGCCGACGATCACCAGCGTGCGCATGTCGGCCATGGCGGGTGTCGCCTCGTTCAGCCTGACGGTATCGATCTTTTCATCGGCGGCGCTGATCGCGCGCGCGAAGATCACGAGGCGTTCGCCGCAGCCGGCCTCGTTCAGCACCGCGAGCGCGCGGCCAAATCCTTCCGGCCGGCTCGCCGAGCGCGGATTATACATCGCGATGGCAAAGTCGGCCTCCGCGGCGAGCCGCAGGCGCTTCTCGATCACCGCCCACGGCTTGAGATTGTCCGAAAGGTTGATCGCACAGAAATCATGGCCGAGCGGCGCGCCGGCGCGCGCGGCCGCCGCCAGCATCGCAGTGACGCCGGGCAGCACACGGATCGGCAGCTCGCGCCATTGCGGCGCCTGTTCGAGCACCTCGAACACGGCGGACGCCATCGCGAAGACGCCGGGATCGCCGGAGGACACGATGACGACCTGCCCACCTTCGGCCGCGAGCCGCAGCGCCTCGCTCGCGCGCTGCAGCTCCTCGCGGTTGTCGGAGGGATGCAGCTTGAGTCCCGGTCGCGGCGGCACGCGCGCGACATAGGGCGCGTAGCCCAGAATGTCGGTCGCGGCGGCAAGAGCGGCGGAGACTTCGGGCGTCACCAGCGCATCGCTGCCCGGCCCGAGGCCCGCGATGGTCAGCATACCCGTCATTTGGCGGCGTCCAGATGCCGGCCCTTGCCGTGCACGAGCACGATCGCGAAATAGGGGCAGTCGGCGGCATCGATCTCCGCGAGCCGCACCACGCGTTCGCCCGGCATGGTGCCGCGTTCGACCAGCCATGCGTCGTCCAGCCGTCCGGCGGACGCGAGCGCGCGGCGCACCTTTGCGAGATTGCGCCCGGTCTTCATGATCACGAGCGCATCGGAATCGCGCATGCGGCGTTCGAGCTCTGCTTCGGCGAGCGTGCCCATGAGCACCGTCGTCACGTCATCACCGAGCGCGATCGGCTGCCCCACGCCGTTCCAGCAGCCGACCATGCCGGGAATGCCGGCGATCACCTCGATCTCGACGCGGCCTTGCAGGCGCGTGTGCAGATGCATGAAGGAGCCGTAGAAGTAAGGATCGCCCTCGCAGAGCACGACGACGTCGACCGCGCGCGCCAGCCGCGCCAGACGTTCCGCCCATTCGTCGTAGAAGCCGGCAAGCAGCTGGACGTATTCAGGAGTGTCGAAGGCGATCTCTGTGGTGACCGGATATTCCATCGGATATTCGGTGACGTCGGCAGCCAGCATGCCCTCGACGATGCGGCGCGCCTGGCCGGGCCGGCCCTTCTTGCGGAAATAGGCGACATGCCTTGCGCCGCGCACCGTCCGGTCCGCGCGCACGCTCATCAGATCGGGATCACCGGGGCCGAGACCGCAGCAGATGATGCGTCCCATCGCTATTCCCTCCGGCTCGCCAGCGCATTCACGGCGGCGACCGTGATCGCGGAACCGCCGAGGCGGCCCTCGACCGTCAGCGCCGGCACCGGCGGATCGGCCATCAGCGCAGCCTTGGATTCGGCCGCACCGACAAAACCGACGGGACAGCCGATGATCGCCGCGGGCCGCGGGCAGTCCCGGTCCTCCAACATGTTGAGGAGATGAAACAACGCGGTCGGCGCGTTGCCGATCGCCACGATCGCGCCGTCGAGATGCGGCCGCCATAGCTCCAGGGCCGCGGCCGAACGGGTGTTGCGCATGGACTGCGCGAGCGCGGGAACGGTCTCGTCGCCCAACGTGCAGATGACGGCGTTGGCGGCAGGAAGCCGCGCGCGCGTAATTCCTTCGGACACCATGCGCGCGTCGCACAGGATCGGTGCGCCCTTCTGCAAGGCCGCGCGCGCAGCGACCGCCATGCCTGATGTGAAGCGGATATGTGCCTCCAGGCCGACCATGCCGGCGGCATGGATCATCCGCACCACCACCTGCTCCTCGTCCGGCGTGAAGCGCGCAAGATCGGCTTCAGCCCGGATGGTCGCAAAGGACTGCCGGTAGATCGTCGCGCCATCGGTCTCATAGCGATGCGGCATCAGTGCCCTCCCATCAGGATGGAGGGATTTCCGACGATGTCGTCGCGGTTCAGCCCACGCAGGATGGGCTCATCGCGTGTCGACCCACCGCGCACGAGATCGAAGCCTGCGCCGGTCGCGACCAGAGTGATGGCGGCCGCACCGGAATGGGCACAGCCCTTGGCACAGCCGGAGACGTGTAGCCGTGCGGCCGCGCCGATGTTCGGGGCCAGGGCCGCGGCAAGGCCGCGGGTATCGGCATGCGCCTCGCGACAGCGTGGCGCACCGCTACAGGCGATGACGCGCAGCGCAGGGTCGTAGGCCTCGGTGATAAGACCGGTCGCGTTCGGCATCACGCGCTTGCCTTCGCTCAAAACCATCCGCCATGGCGTCATGCGCAGCGCATGTCCGCAACCGGCGAACTGGTTGAGCGTCGCATGCGCCATTTGTCCGAAGGCGATCCCGACCATCGCGCCTTGCGAATAGAGGCCGGGCCGCGCCGCGGCCATGATCGGTGACGGCTCGGCCTCGCCGCGCAATGCCGCCGGCAAAATTGCACCGGCGGCAAGATGCGCCGCCATCCGCCCTCGCCCGCCTCTGGCGCCGCCCGAGATCACGAACCAGTTGGCGAATGCAAGCACGGTGCTCACGGCCTCGCCACGCGCGACGGAACGGCCGAATTTGCCGCCATCAGCCCGCACCAGCAGTCCGCCAGAACGATCACGCTCGATCCGCACGTCCGCGGAATCGCCCGCCAGCACGCGTGAGGTGCCGTCATCGATGGCGAAGCCGAACTTGGTTGGAAGTTCGAGCTCGCTATCGGCGAGCGCCTCCTCGAGCTCGGCGGCGAGCGATTGGGTCTCGTCCCCGGCACGCCAGAACGGCGTCACAAGGATGTTGCGACGGGATTCGGTCTCAGCATCCGGATCGAGCAGCGCCAGTTGCGAAAGGCCGTCGAGCAGCAGCCTATGGCTGGTCTCGTTGACGCCCCTGATCTGGAGATTGGCTCGGCTGGTCACGTCGATCAGGCCGTTGCCATGGCGTTCGGCGAGATGGGCCAGTCCGGCGATCTGTGCCGCATCGAGCCGTCCGCCGAACGGACGCACGCGGACCACGAGCCCGTCGCCCGATTGCATCGGGCGCAGCGCGCCGGGACACCAACCCTTGACCACGGAAGCGCTCATGACGCCTCCCGCAGCGCAGCCGCAATCGAATTGCGACGCGTTCGCCAGAGCGAGGCCTCATGCAGGCGCGTGAAACACGTCTCCATCGCCGCCAGTGCCGCCGGATTTTCGCGGGCCATGAAGGCGCGGACGTCGTCATGGCCGAGCGTCGCATCGTAGTAGAGGTCGAACAGATGCGGCGGCACGGCGCCGGCCAGATGGGCGAAGGCGGCCATGTGCTCGAGCGTTGCGGTGATCTCGGCCGCCCCGCGAAAACCGTGGCGCATCATGCCGGCGATCCAGGCCGGATTGGCCGCGCGCGCCCGGACGACACGGGAGATTTCCTCGGTCAGCGTACGCGCATGCGGCTGCTCGGGCCGCGTCGTGTCGAGATGATAGAGCGATGGTCCTGCCGCACCGAGATGTACTGCGGCGGCCGCAATGCCGGCTTCATGCGCGGCATAGTCGGCTGCGAGCAGAAGATCGGTTTCCGGCAAATCCTGCACGTGGACAAAAGCATCGGCCGACAGGAGCCGCGACTCGATACCGGCACGATCAGGCTTGATCTCGCCATCGGCCGAGAACGCCCATGACGATGCCGAGAGCCAGGCTTCGCCGGCGGCTTCGCGCGTCTCCGGCGTGAAGGCATCCGGGATTGCCGAGAGGCCCACGCCGTATTGTCCGGGACGCGGCGCGAACACGCGCGATGTGCGATGGCGATATGGATTTTCGTCGCCCTCGTCCTCGCGCGCCGACAGCGCCTCGGCTGCCGCCTCGAACAATTGCGCAAGGCCTGAGAAGACGTCGCGAAACAGGCCCGAGACACGCAGCGTGACGTCGATGCGAGGCCGGCCAAGCTCGGCAGGCGCGATGATATCGTAGCCGGTCACCCGGCCGGAAGCGTGATCCCAGCGCGGTGCAAGGCCGGCCAGATGCAGCGCCATGGCAAACTCTTCGCCTGCGGTGCGCATCGTCGCCGAGCCCCAGAGATCGACGACAAGGCCCTTCGGCCAGTCGCCATGATCCTGCAAATGGCGGCGCAGCAGCTCTTCGGCGAGCTTGATGCCTTGCGCATGCGCCGACGGCGTCGGCACCGCGCGCGGATCGACGGCGAAAAGGTTGCGTCCCGTGGGCAGCACGTCCTGGCGGCCGCGATAGGGTGAGCCCGACGGCCCCGGCGCGACGCGCCCGCCCGCAAGCGCGGCACGCAGCGCGTCGCGCTCCGCTTCACCGCAGGCGCCGCGGCCGAACACGTGCAGGCCGTCGCCGAACTGGCTTTCCTTGAGATCGCAGACGAAGCGGTCGATCCGCGGGATCGCTTCGGCGGGCGCGGCCGCTGCATCGAGGCCAAGATCGTCTTCGAGGCTTGCCGCGCGTGCCTCGTCACGGATCGCGGCGATCAGGCGCTGGCGGCGTGCGGGATCGAGGCCATCGGCCGTCGAGTACTCGTCGAGGAGCTGTTCGAGCCTGCGCAACCCGTCTGGCACCGACGATGCTGCCAGCGGCGGCGGCAGATGGCCGATCGTGACGGCACCCAAGCGCCGCTTGGCCTGCGCGGCCTCGCCGGGATCGTTGACGATGAAGGGATAGATGACGGGCAAATCGCCGATCAGGGCTTCCGGCCAGCACGCCTGCGACAGCGCCACGGATTTTCCGGGCAGCCATTCCAGCGTGCCGTGCGCGCCCATGTGCACGACGGCATCACAGCCCTGCCCTCGGAGCCAGAGATAGAACGCGACATAGGCGTGGCGCGGCGTGCGGGCGAGATCGTGATAGTCGGCATCGCGCGCGGTCGCATCGCCGCGCTCCGGCTGAACCGCGATGATCGACCGGCCGCATTGAATCGCGGCGAAATGGAACGCGCCGTCGCGACAACCCGGATCGTTCTCCGGCGTGCCCCAGGCTTGCGCGAGGTCATCCTGCAACACTTGCGGAAGGCGCGAGAGCGCCGCGCGGTAATCGGCGACGCTCCAGCTCAAGGTCTGCTTGAGCAGCGTCTCGCCGAGTCCGTGGATCGGCGCGACATCGAAGCCGGCCTCCGCGAGGTCGGACACCAAAGCCTCGACTGAGGCCAGCGCATCGAGACCAACCGCATGCGCGATCTGATGCGGGCGGCCCGGATAGTTGGAGAGCACGAGCGCCATCCGCTTTTTGGCGGCCGGCTTCTCCGCAAGGCGCTGCCAGGCCGCAACGCGCGCGACGATGGCCTTCACGCGCTCCTCGTCGGGCCTGTGTGCCAGATGCGAAAATTGCAAATCGGGATCGCGCATCGCTGCCGATTTGAAGCTCACCACGCCCGCAAACAGACGGCCGTCGACCTCGGGCAGCACCACGTGCATCGCGAGGTCGCCGGGCGACAGGCCGCGGAGCGAGCTCGCCCAGTCCTCGCGCCGTGCCGTGGAGAGCGCGACCTGGAACACCGGGCAGGATGCGGCATCGAACGGCGTCGTGCCGTCGTCGCCCATCGCCGAGAACGCCGTCGCATTGACGATCGCAGCCGGAGGATTTTGAGCAAGATAGTCCCCTAGCCAATTCGCAACGCCCGGGGCCTTCAGCGAGGCGACGAACACGCCATGCGCGTCAAACTCGCGCTCGCGCAGCGCCGCGACCAGAGCATCGACCGGGCCGGTGTCCGCGGCGGTGAGATAGGAGCGATAGAAGATCACCAGCGCGCGCGGCTTCCCTTCGCAGGCCTGCGGCCTTGCGATGACGCCGCGCGCGGGGTCGTAAAAGCCCATCTCGGGGACGGTCATCTCCCCGATCACGGGGCCGGCATAGAGACCGGAGGCCAACGCAAGCTGCGCGATCGCCGCTTGCGATGCGACGGGGCCACCGGTGTCGCAGAGCACCTTGAGCCGACGCAGTGTCGAGACCGGCAGGGTCGAATACGCATCCAGCCGCGTATCGTCGCGGCCGTCGGCCGGCAGCACGGCCAGCACGATACCGCGGTCCTTCGCCAGTTGCTGCAGGGCCGCGAGCCCATACGACCAATAGGATTCCCCGCCGATCAGACGCACGAGGATGCCGCGCGCCTGCGCAAGAGTGCGCTCGATATAGGTGTCGACCGAGAGCGGATGACGGAGTTCTGCGAGATTGACGAGCCGCAGCGACGGCAGGCTGTCGCGGCCACGGCGCCAGCCGGCCGCGAACGCGGCAAGATCGGAATCCGAATACGAGAGCACCACGAGATCGGCCGGGTCCTGGCCGATGTCCCTTGGCGTCGCGGTCTCCTCGAGACCGCGGCTCTCGCGGAAGACGACGTGCATCAGACACCAAGTCCCGCTTTGATCGCGACCTCGTCGATATCGCCATGCTCGCCGATCACGACCAGCTTTGACCGCCTGACACCTGCGCCCCAGGGCTTGTCGAACTGGTGGCGCACGCGCTCGCCGACCGCTTGCAGCAAGAGGCGCATCGGCTTGCCTTCCACCGCGATGTAGCCCTTGACGCGCAGCACGTTTTGCTCGCGCGCCAGACGCTGAACGGATGCAACCAGCACATCGATGTCCGCGACCTCGGGAAGCTCGATCACGACGGAAGCAAAATCGTCGTGCTCGTGATCCTCCTCGCCGTCGTGATGCGAGGGACGCGCGGCGAGATCGTTCTCCGCGGCAGCTCCGAGACCGAGGATGACGCGCGCGTCGATCGCGCCGTCGGTGATCGCCAGCATCGGTACGCGGCGCGGCATCTCCGCGGTGATCGCCGCCTTCGCTGCTTCGAGCCCTGCCGCGCCCGCAAGATCCGCCTTGGTCAGCAGCACGATGTCGGCGCAGGCGATCTGGTCCTCGAACACTTCCGACAGCGGGGTCTCGTGATCGAGATTTTCATCCGCCGCGCGCTGCGCCTCGACGGCGTCAAGGTCGGGTGCGAAACGACCGGCGGCAACAGCTTCGGCGTCGGCCAGCGCGATCACGCCGTCGACCGTGATGCGCGAACGGATCTCCGGCCAGTCGAACGCCTTGAGCAGCGGCTTGGGCAGCGCCAGGCCCGAGGTCTCGATCAGGATGTGATCGGGCTTGACCGCCCGCGACAGCAACTTCTCCATGGTCGGAATGAAATCGTCTGCGACGGTGCAGCAGATGCAGCCATTGGCGAGCTCGATGATGTTCTCTTCCGGGCAATTCGCATCGGCGCAGGATTTCAGAATCTCGCCATCGACGCCCTCGCTGCCGAACTCGTTGACGAGCACCGCGAGCTTCTTGCCGTTGGCGTTGGCAAGCAGATGCTGGATCAGCGTGGTCTTGCCGGAGCCGAGAAAGCCCGTGACGACCGTGACCGGGATTTTTGCGAGCGAATTCATTCGGCGGCCTCCGGCACGACGGCCAAGGGGGAAATGGGGGGAATGCGGGCAAGCGATTGCTTGCGGAAGATCTCCGGGCGGCTGCGCCAAGGCACGATGCCGTCGGGCGCGGCCGCATAGGCCGCGGCGCCCGCGACCACGTCGCTCGCATTCGTATCCGACAGACGCCCATAGACATAGGACCAGCGGCCCGGCGCGCTGAGCGCGACCGAGCAACCCTGGCTGCATGCAGACAGGCATTCGACGGGAACCACGCTGACGCCGTCGGGCACGCCGGCCTCGAGGATCGCACCATGCAGGCGCTTGCCGGGGGTCGTCTCGCCCTCACCAAGCGTCTCGCCGGCCCGGCAGGTGATGCAGACATGAAGTGTGACGGTCATCGCTTCTTCCAGAATAAACAGCGGGAAGCGATGAGGCCCACGAACCGTTCTTGCGAAGGCCCGTTTCCCCGTCGCGGAACACCCCGTCCGCCGGTCCAAAATCGTCCGCGCTGGCAGGTCTCCCGGCTTGCAGAGCAGGGTTTGCACCCTTCGATCCCCGCCTTCCCGATCCCCAAGGGGATCAGTGGCTTCGGGCATCTCTCCGGTCACGGTCGCGGGGGCGGCTGCATTTTGGAACCAAATCTTGCCGATTCGGACCCTATCGCATTCCCTCTTCGCCTGTCGTAGGACAGGAACCAACGCCGGGCCACCATTTGCCCCAGACCGCCTCTTGTCAAGCCGAAGGACCCCGTCCGATGACGCCCGAACCGGATACCCAGACGGCCGACGAAACCGACGGCCGCCACGCCTCGAAAATGGCGAAGAAGAAGGCAGCCCGCGACAAGATCATGGCGACCAAGAGCGGTGAAAAGGGCCTCATCATCGTCCACACCGGCGCCGGCAAGGGAAAGTCCTCCTCGGCCTTCGGCATGATCGTCCGCTGCGTCGCCCATGGCTTCCCCTGCGCGGTCGTGCAGTTCATCAAGGGCGCCTGGGACACCGGCGAGCGCCGCATGCTCACCGGCCATTTCGGCGACCTCTGCCAATTCCACGCCATGGGCGAAGGTTTTACCTGGGAGACGCAGGACCGCGCCCGCGACATCGCCGCCGCGCGCGCCGGCTGGGAGAAGGCCAAGGAGCTGATCCTCGACCAGAACCTCCGCATGGTCGTTCTCGACGAGATCAACATCGCGCTGCGCTACGATTATCTCGACATCGCCGAGGTCGTCGATTTCCTGACGACGCAGAAGCCGCCGATGACGCATGTCGTGCTCACCGGCCGCAACGCCAAGGACGAGCTGATCGAGATCGCCGATCTCGTCACCGAGATGACGCTGGTCAAGCATCCCTTCCGCTCCGGCATCAAGGCGCAAGCCGGCGTCGAGTTCTAAGAAACTTGCGATGGCGCGCGCATTGATGATCCAGGGGGCCGGCTCGGACGTGGGCAAGTCGCTCATCGTCGCCGGCCTCTCGCGCGCCTTCACGCGACGCGGCTTGCGCGTGCTCCCGTTCAAGCCGCAGAACATGTCGAACAATGCGGCCGTCACCGTCGACGGCGGCGAGATCGGCCGCGCCCAGGCGCTCCAGGCGCTCGCCGCCCGCGCCGAGCCGCACACCGACATGAACCCGGTGCTGCTCAAGCCCGAGACCGATGTCGGCGCGCAGGTGATCGTGCAAGGAAAGCGCATCGCGACCGCGCGTGCGCGTGAATATGCGGCGATGAAGCCGTCTCTGATGGGCGCCGTGCTGGAGAGCTTTGAGCGGCTGAAGGCGCGCGCCGATCTCGTGCTGGTGGAAGGCGCCGGCAGCCCGGCCGAGGTGAACCTGCGCAAGGCCGACATCGCCAATATGGGCTTTGCGCGCAAGGCCGACGTGCCGGTCGTGCTGGTCGGCGACATCGACCGCGGCGGGGTCATCGCGCAACTCGTCGGCATCAAGACGGTGATCGACCCGGATGATGCCGCGATGGTCCAGGGATTTGTCATCAACAAGTTCCGCGGCGATCCCTCGTTGTTCGACGACGGCTACAAGCTGATCGAAGAAATGACCACATGGCGCGGCTTCGGCGTGCTGCCCTGGTTCGCGCGCGCCGGCGAGCTGCCGGCCGAGGATGCGCTGGGCCTGAGCGATGCGCGCAAGCCGGGCCAATGCAAGATCGCCTGTCTCGCGCTGTCGCGGATCGCCAATTTCGACGATCTCGATCCGCTCAAGCTCGAGCCTGGCGTCGATCTCGTGATGGTGCGGCCGGGCGAAGCAATTCCCGGGGACGTGCGCCTCGTCATCATCCCCGGCTCGAAATCCACGCGCGGCGATCTCGCCTTCCTGCGCGCCCAGGGCTGGGACATTGATCTCTTGGCGCATCACCGCAGAGGCGGCCATCTGCTCGGCCTCTGCGGCGGCTATCAGATGCTCGGAGGCAGCGTCACTGATCCCGATGGGATCGAGGGCCCCGCCGGCGACACACCGGGTCTCGGACTTCTCGATGTCACCACGGAGATGCGTGCGCAGAAGACGCTGACGCGTGTCGCGGCCGTGCATGTCGCGACGGATCAGCCGATTGAGGCCTATGAAATCCACATCGGCCGCACTGATGGGCCGGATCGCGCGCGGCCATTCGCAAAGCTGAATGGCGAACCGGAAGGCGCGATCTCGCGCGACGGACGCGTGCAGGGCAGCTATCTGCACGGCCTGTTCACGTCGGATGATTTCCGCAAGGCGTTTTTGGCAAAGCTCGACGTTCCCGCAGGCGACGAGCCCTATCACGCCAGGGTCGAGAGCGCGCTCGATGCGCTCGCCGATCACATCGAAGCCCATCTCGACGTTGAAGGCCTGCTCGCGCTAGCGCGCTAGAGCCTCGGCAAGGCGCGTCCATTCGGATTCGCTGCCCGGAAGCCCGAGCCGCAGCCATGTCGGCTCTCGCGCGAACACGCGCGACCAGATCTGGCTACGCGCCAGCTTCTCCTGCGAGGCAAGCGCGTCAGGCGTCCCGTAGAGACGAAACAGCCGCGTCCCGCCAACGACCGTCCAGCCTTGCGCCTGCACCATGCCGTCGAGGCGAGCGCAGTCTCGCGCGAGCCGCGCGGACGTGGCCTCGGCCCAGGCATCGTCACGCAGAGCGCGGCCGCCGATCGCGATCGCCGCTCCCGAGACCGGCCAGGGCCCCGACATCGATGCGATCCTGGCGATGTCGGGCGAATTGCCGAGCGCGAAGCCGAGCCGCAGGCCGGCAAGGCCATAGAACTTTCCGAAGGAGCGCAGGATCAGCAGCCCCGGCCGATCCTCAGATGCAAGTGAAAGCTGCGGCGCCACATCGGCAAAGCTCTCGTCGATGACGAGACGGCCGACGCGCGGCAGCAGCGCCAGCAAATCCTTTGGCGTATGGCACCGGCCGTCAGGATTGTTGGGATTGACGACAATGGCGAGGTCCGCGCCCGCCAGCGCGTCGAGTTCCCCGACCTCCTGGACCTCCCAGCCCGCAACCGAGAGGACCCCGGCATATTCATTGTACGTCGGCGCGAGGATGCGCACGCGGCCGGGTGGCGCGAGTTGCGGCAGCAGTTGAATTGCAGCTTGAGCGCCGCCAAGCGCGACAACCGCCGCGCTCGTGCGGTAAGCGTGCCGCGCCGCCTGATGCAGCGCCTCGATCTCGGCGCGCGACGGCAACGCGCTCCACGCGCGCGAGCTCACCTCGCCCACGGGATAAGGCAGCCGGTTGATCCCCGTCGACAGATCGATCCAGTCCTCTGCCCGACCGCCGAAACGCTGGTGGGCCAGATCGAGATTTCCACCGTGCTCGCGCATGCGCTGTTCTTTCACGCGAAGGCCAGGATCGCAAGGATGCCGGCGAGCAGCAGCATGGCGCGGCGGTAAACCGTCAATCCCCGATCGATGTCGGCAGCAAGCGGATCACGCGCACCTTCGTTCAGCCATGGCTCGTTCGTGGTGCTGCCGTGATAGATCCGCGGACCGCTGAGCCGCACACCAAGCGCACCCGCCATGGCCGCTTCCGGCCAGCCGGCATTGGGCGAACGGTGACGGCGCGCATCCCGCGTCATGCACGACAGCGCCTCTGATCGCCGTGGCGCCAGCAGCACGAACAGAAATCCGGTCAGCCGCGCCGGAATGAAATTGGCGATATCGTCGATGCGCGCCGCGGCCCAGCCGAAGGCTTCGTGGCGTTCGGAGCGATGGCCGATCATGGAGTCCAGCGTGTTGATCGCCTTGTAGCCCAAAATGCCGGGCAAGCCGAACAACGCGCCCCAGAACACGGGTGCGACGATGCCGTCGGATGCATTCTCGGCGAGGCTCTCGATCGCCGCGCGCGCGATCCCGGCCTCGTCGAGCGCCAGGGGATCGCGGCCAACGATGCGCGAGACCGCGTCGCGTGCGGCGGCGATGTCACCGGCCCGCATGGGATTTGCGACGGCAGCAACGTGGTCGTGCAACGAGCGCAAGGCGACCAGCGGCCAGGCCAGGACGCCGACCAGCACGATCTGGATCCAACCCAAGGCAAGCAAGGACTGAAGCGCCCAGCCGAGCGCGACGGAGAACGCGATCACCACGAGCGCCCCCGCCATGCCGGCGGCGCGGCGGAAAGCCGGCGTATCGGACGAGCGATTCCAGCCACTGTCGATAGCGCTAATCAGCCAGCCCAGCCAGGTGACGGGATGGCCGATCCGCGCGAACAACCACGACGGCCAGCCCAACAGGGCATCCACCGCCATCGCCACCGCCATCGCTCCCGCAAAACCCACGCACGCCTCCCGTCCCGCCCCTGTTGCGCAAAGCGAGGGGCGAGCGCAAGCCCCCAGCTGGCGGATTTCGGCTTTGTCTTTGCCCGTGTTTGGTGATTAGTCAGGCCCACAGGAGACCTTTATGGCCGTCATCTTGATCACGGGTGGAGCGCGATCGGGCAAGAGCGCCCATGCGGAAAAACGCGCACGCAGCTTTCCGGGCCGACCCGTCTACATCGCGACGGCCGAGGCGCTCGACGCGGAAATGGAAGCACGCATTGAAAAGCATCGCAGACGGCGCTCAACCGATTGGATCGAGCGGGAGGTACCGCTCGATCTTCTGCAGGCGCTGATCGAAACCGATGGCGGCGGCCCTAGACTGGTGGACTGCCTGACCCTGTGGCTCTCCAACATGATGCATGCGCAGCGCGACTGGGATCACGAAGTCATGAAGCTCGCCGTCTTCCTGCGCGCCCAGAAGAGCCCCGTCGTCTTCGTCACCAACGAAGTCGGCCTCGGCATCGTCCCCGACAATGCGCTGGCGCGGAGCTTCCGCGACGCCGCCGGGTTCATGAACCAGGCCATCGCGGCCGTTGCCGACGAGGCCGAGTTCGTCGTCGCCGGCCTGCCGATGAAACTGAAATGATGCCGCGCGCCGAGCTTCTCAAAGACGTCATCGCCGATCTCAGGATGGCGGCATCGTTCGTGACGATCCTGCCCGTCGCATCGTCGAAGCCGGCGGGCGACGGCGCCGTCGCACGCGCGACCTGGGCGTTTCCCCTCGCCGGATTGCTGGTCGGGCTCGCCGGCGCTTTCGTCTACAAGGTCGCCAGCCGGTTCGGACTGACGCCGAACCTCGCCGCCCTGCTCGCACTGGCTACGACCGCCCTCATCACCGGCGCGCTGCACGAGGACGGCCTCGCCGATACTGCCGACGGGCTCGGCGGCGGCCGCACCCGCGAGCGCAAGCTCGAGATCATGCGCGATAGCCGGATCGGCACCTATGGCGCCTGCGCGCTGATCCTGTCGTTCGGCCTGCGTTGGAGCGCGCTCGCGGCGATCGCCAATCCGTGGGCCGTCGCGCTCGCGTTGTGCGCTGCGCACGCCGCGGCCCGCGCAGGAGTGCCGGCCTTTATGTCGTTGGTCCCCCCTGCGCGACCTGACGGCCTGTCGGCGAGTGCGGGATCACCGCCGGGCCGCAGCATCGCTATCGCCTTCGCCGTTGGAACCCTCGTGCTCGCGCTCGCGCTTGGGCCGGGCAAGGCGCTGGCGAGCCTGATCCTGCTCTCCCTCGCCGGCCTGATGCTGGCGCGACTTGCCATCCGCCAGATCGGCGGGCAGACCGGCGACATCCTCGGCGCGTTCGAGCAGACCGGCGAGATCCTGATCTTGCTGGTTGCCGCGGCCTTCCAGATCGGACGCTGACGTCATGGTCGAGTTCGACGACACCTTCCGCCAACATTTGCGCGAGCTGTTCGTGTGGCGCCGCGACGTGCGCCGCTTTCGCACCGACCCGTTGCCGGACGGCGCCATCGATCGCCTGATCGAGACGGCCTGTCTCTCACCCTCAGTCGGCCTCAGCCAGCCCTGGCGCTTCGTCATCGTCGATGACGAAGCGCGCCGTCGCGCCGTGATCGACGATTTCAAAGCGTGCAACGCCGATGCGCTGAATGCCTATGCCGGTGAGCGCGCAGCGCGCTACGCCACACTGAAGCTGTCGGGTCTCGAACAGGCCCCCGGCCACCTCGCCGTGTTCGCGGACAAGGCCAGCGACGTCGGTCACAGCCTCGGCCGCGCGACGATGCCGGAGACGACGGAATATTCCGTGGTCGCGGCGATCACCGCGATGTGGCTGGCCGCGCGCGCGGAAGGCATCGGGCTTGGCTGGGTATCGATCCTCCATCCGGATCGCATCCACGCCATTCTCGACGTGCCGGACACCTGGAAATTCATCGCCTATCTCTGCATCGGCTATCCGGAAATCGAATGCGACCGGCCTGAGCTGGAACAGGCGAAGTGGGAGCACCGGCGCGGAGCGGAAGAATTCACGCTGCGGCGCTGATCGTCCCCACGAGCGATCCGCACCATTCACTTCGCAAGTTCAACAATCTTGCGCTCTACAAGGACTTTCAGCAGTGCGCCTGTCCCGCACTGAATAGATTTTGCACTAGGATCAAATACGCCATCACTCACAAACTTGCCGGAGATATACAAATTAGTGCACCCCCAAACGGAGGGTGATCTGACATTGTGCGTACGATAACCAAAACCGTCGAAGCTCTCCAACCTATACAGGATCGCTCCAACACCGGACCAATCGGCGTTCTGCCAACGGTAGAGGCCTACGATGTCGACCGCACTATCCTCCCATGAAAATGGCGGATCGCCTAGCAGCGGTCGCCCTCTCGGTACGGTCACGGTTCTGGCTGAAAGCGAATCCCCATTGAGGTGACGCGAGAAATCACCGCTGCAGCATTCATTGTGCAGCAATCCTACGACGAACCACGGCACGCCTGTCTTAGTCTCTATTGCCTGATATCGCTCCTTGTTCGTCTTGATGCGCTCGGCGATCCTGTCCAGGTCGGGCACGCGTCGGGGATCGACGATCACCTGATCAAAGAGTTGCTCATTCTCCGTCTGCATAGCTTTGGGATCGAGCCGCGTGGCGAGGGCCGACGTACTCGGTACGGTAATGTTGCTGTCCTGTCTCGCGTATCCCACTTCGCCATAATGCCACTCCAGCTCTCGCTTCAGCTTGAACACTTCAATCTGCTCGACTTCACTGGGTTTCGAAAGCGCGCCGAGATGCGCCGCACGCATCTCCTTGTCATTGATACTCAACCTTATCGCGTCACGGCGCTTCTCCAGATTTTCGTGATACAGCTTCCATTGGTCCCTGCTTTCTTTGTCGGAAACATAGGAGAAATATTCCGAGAAGCGCAGGCGCAGCTCGATGTCCTGGTTCAGGGCCGTGTCGATGAATTTCGAAATGTAGGTCTGGTGCAGGTCCTGCGCCTTGCTCTCGATCTCCTTTTGCTTGAGAGCGACTTCCTGCTGGGCCTTTTTCAGATCGAGCTGTGCCTTGTAGGCGTCGACCGCAGCGGGAATGGCGACAGCCACGCCGCCGCTGATCAGCGTCCCCCAAATGGCCTGCCAGAAGCCGAGGCGCAGGCGATAACGCTCCAGGCTCAGCGGGACCTGCTCGGGATTTGGGTCTGTGGCGGCCATTTGCGTTCGCCCGTCCAGTAGCGGAACTGGCCCATGCAACCGCAAGGCGTCGATTTAATCAACCCCGGAATATCGACCCGGGCGGCGAGTGCTGCCGAACACTCCGCCGAAATCGCTACGACTTGCTCCTGCCGGCCACTGCCGCCACAGGCGCGGGGCTTTCCTGTTTCTGGAACATCAACAACGGCCGGAAAATGACGCGGCCATAGGCCTCGTAGTGGTTCTGGGTCGAGACAGCCATCTTCAGCGGCGTCGCGTAGTTCGCCTCGAACGTCATGAACGACGCGTAGGTCCAGGAGAAGCCGACGCCGACCGAGCCCAACTCGGTGATCCCGGGGAACGTCGAATACACCGCACCCCAGTCGGTGAAGATGTAGGTGTCGAAGCCCCTGAGCCATTGCGACCAGTTGTAGTGCAGCTCGGCGTTGAAATAATAGCCGCTGTCGCCGGACGCCGAGTTGGAAGGATAACCGCGCACGGTGGTGGGACCGCCGATCGAGAAGATCTGGTCGCCCGGCAGCAGCTTTTCCTGTGTGTACTGCCAGCTCGCCAGCACGTTGGTGCTGAAGTTCGCCGGACCCGCGGCGCTGGTCGCGAACATCGAGCCGGTATAGGTGTTAAACGTGCGATTATTGCCGAGCACGTGGTCTTGCCATGTGATGTAATTCACCGCCGGCGAGACCGTGATCGAATAGGTGTTGCCGGAATTGGTCACCGAGACCCCGGCCGTGGCCTTGTCGTAATGGTCGTTGGTCACGTCGACCGTGGCGAAGCGGCTGACCGTCTTGCCCTCGGTCTCGGCGGCGTTGAACAGCACCAGCCAGTTCTGCGTCACCCAGATCGGCTGGCTGAAATTGACCGCGGCCTGGCTCGAGCGTCCGGTGACGTCGAGCGCGACGAACGGTCCCTGGATGATCTTGATCTTGCCTTCGGTATAGCTGACACCGGCACGGCCGCCCCAGGGATTGACCGGGATGCTGTAGGCGACGTTGCCGTTTAGATTGCCGTCGGAACGGACGCCGTAGAAGGTCAGGCGGTCGTCGACGCCGAACAGGCCGTGGCGCTTGTAGAAGGCTCCGCCCTCCCACCGGCCGGTGTTTTCCGCGCCCTGGTTGTCGGTGAAGAGCTGCAAGGTATCGACCGGCGGCTCGATCACCGCGAACTGGAGATCGGTCAGGCCGAAGCTCGTGCCGGGCTGGAGCAGCGCCTTGATCTGCACGTCGTTGGTTCGGTTGAACCAGATCACGTCGCGATTGAGTTTTGGAACGTCGAGGACCTCGCCTTCGGGCTCCTTCACGCGCTGAAGGATGTACTCGGTGCGGGTCTGCTTGTTGCCCTCGATGGTCGTCTTCTGGAGTCGGCCTTCGGTCAGCTTGACGCAGACGATGCCGCCCTTGGCATCCTGCTCGGGCAGTGTCGCTATGCCCGTGACGATGCCGCGCTCGGTATAGATGGCGTTGATGTCGGCGACGAGCTGCAACAGCGAGGCGATGTCGACGTTCTTGCCGACGTACTTCTTCGCGATCTCGTCGAGCTCGGCCGGCGTGATGAACTTGGAGGCGTCGAATTCGACCTTGCGCAGGCGGAATTTGGGCCCGCCCGGTTTCAGGAGCTGGGACTTCTCCCGCTCGCCGCCAATCACCGCCGGCCCGTTGAGCTTGGGCGGCGCGCTCTGCTGTTCGAGCTGCCGGCGTTGCCGGTCGACATCGTTCTGGATCACGCCGGGATTGATCGAGGGCACCTGCGCGCGCGCGGAAGCAATGCAGCAAGCTGCAAGCCCAACCCCAAACGCTGCCCCCCAGATCCGCATCCCGCGTCCCGTTACCATGCCTGTGCGAGACGGCCAATGGCCGGCTTCGCCGCCTCGATCGCCGCATCCTTCCAGCCGGCGCGTCCCACGCGCTGACCCTGCCGGCGCAGCTTGCGCATGTCGCTCAGTCCCTCGATGTTGACGGCCGGTCCGGCCCCGATGGTTTCGACCGGCCGCGGCGTCAGCAGCGCATCGAGCCGCGCCTTGCCGGAGAGACCGAGCAGGTAGAACGTCCCCCCGTCCTTCTTCGCGAGCCAGGTCTCGATGTTCTCGCTGCCCTCGCCGTCGACCGGGATGTTGCGCACCATGCTGGCGCCGGTGAAGTCGTAGCAGCAGGTGTGGGTCGGCCCATAGTTGCTAACGGTGGCCGAGACGTTGCCGGTGTAGAACACCACATAGGCGTTGCTGATATTGGCATTCCCGACCTGGCTCATCGTGAACACGCCACCCGGCTGGTAGAGCTGCAGCGTCGGCCAGTTGGACGGCGCCGGCGTACGGTTATTGAGCAGCACCTGCTGGGTTGCCGTGGTCAGCATCAGCTGGCCCGGCACATAGCCGTTCAGGATCGCGACCGCGTGCGCATCGGTCCAGAAGTTCGCGTCCACCACCTTGAACTGGTTGATGATGATGCTGTCCGGATCGATCGAGATATTGGCCGAAGTCGCGACGCCACCGTTGTGGCCGGTGATGTTCATGATCAGCGGAACCGACGGGTTCGAGCGGACCTGCTCGCCCTTGACGTTGATGGTATCGGCGGCGAGGTCGAGCTCCCTCACGACGCTGACCCAGCCGATCGTCAGGTCGCCCGTCGAAGTCAGCTTGACGACGTTGCCGCTGACCCGGTCGAGCGAGACCGATCCGGCCACATCGAAATGCGTATCGCCGCTGGCCGAGATCGATCCGCCGCGGAGCGAGCCGGTGTCGGACTTGACGTTGAGGTCGCCGGCATCGCCCGGGATGCCCGTCGTGGTGAGCTGGCTGAAGACGATGTCGTTGACGGCATGCAGGGTCTGTGTGCCGCCGCTGATAGCGGTGCCAACGGTGATCCCCCCGGCAGTCGCGGTGACGTCGAGCGTGCCGCCGGCCGTGAGATTATCCCAATGAACGATGGTGCCGCTCAAGACCGCGTTGCCGGTCGTGGCCGTGAGGTTATGACCGGTGTTGGTGCCCGCCGCGATCAGCCTTGCCGAGCCGTTGGCCGAGACCGAGCCCAGCGTCGGCACGCCGCCCGAAATCACCGTCTGCGCCAGGATGAAGCCGTTGTCGGCCGTGACATTGATGTTGCCGACGTCACCGCTGTTGCCAGTGGCCGCGAGCGACTTGAACGTCACGTTCTGGGTGGCGTGGACCGTCTGCGAGCCGCTGCTGCCGGCGGTGCCGATGACGATGCTACCGTTGTTCGCGACAGCGCTGAAGGTGCCGCTCGCGCCCGCATCCGTACCCGCCAGCACCTGGTCGAGCGTCAGGCCACCGGTGCTGAGGATGTCCACGCTGCCCTTGGCCGCCGAGAGCAGGCTCGCCTCGGTGTCGGTCAGAGACTTCAGATAGATGTCGCCGGCAGTCGTGCTTGCCGACAGCCGCGCGGCGCTGAGGATGAACCGGCTGGTCGCGTTGCCGATGCCGTTGGATGCGCTCAGCGAAACTTCGGCGCCCGAGCCGGACGCGACGAATTTGGTCTGGCCGTCGCCATTGTCGATGATTGCTCCGAGCGAGGCGACGCCGCCGGCGGTGACGATGACCGAAGGCGCGTTCGAGGCCGCCGCATAGGACAGCGACGAATTGAGCTGGCCGATGGTCGCGTCGCCGGTCGTAGTCACGGAGATCACGCCGGCCGCGTTGATGGCGGAGTAAGCTCCCATCGACAGCGTCGCGGCCACCAGCGTCACCCCGTCGGAGCTGCTGGTCGCAACCACCGGCGCCGCGCTGGTGCCGGCCGCGAAGGTCATGCCACGGTTGGCGAGGAGCTGCATCAAGCCGCCGCTGGCGACGTCGGCATTGATGGTGAGCGCGCCGCGCGAAACGTTCAGCGTCAGTGCGCCGCCGGATGTCAGCGTCCCATAGGGGCCGCTCGTGCCGACCACGAGATCGCCGGTGACCGCGAGGATGCTGAGATCGCCGACCGCCGAGCCGGTCACGGCGCCGGAGATATTCACCTGCACGGGCTGGAAGGTCGAGCCGTTGAAGCCGATGCTGCCGCCGGCGCGCAGATCGAGGTCGGTGCCCAGAATATGGATCGCGGTACGGTCCGTGAAGCCGGACTCGGCATAGATGCTGCCGGTCGCCGCGAGCTGGATTGCATTGCCGGCGGCAATGTTGCCGAGGATGAGATCGCCGGTGGTCTGCTTCACGTAGATGCCCTGCGCCGACGAGACCTGGTCGAGCTGGTCGTTGGCCGGGTCGGCGAACGCGATCTGGATCGCGTTTGCATTGGCCGCGGGATTGCTTCCGGCAGCCCCGGGGGCGCCGACATTGCCGTGCTCGGCGATCAGGGTCAGGTTGCCGATATCGCCGGAGATCACGGGCGTACCGGTCACGCCGGCGGCGGCGGTGATGCCGGTCACGGCGTCGAGCTTGACGTCGCCGCGGCCGGTGACCTCGATGCCGGTGGCTTGCGCCGCAGCGATCGGGCCGTAGTTCGCAGTGATGCCGCCGAGCGTGAGGCTGTTCTTGCTGCCGAGATAGACATTCGTCTGCGCCTTGGCCGAGATCGCGATCGGGTTGTCGACGACGACGAGGTTCTGCTGCGACAGGCTGACCGTATAGGTCACGACATGGGTCGTCGGATCCGTGACCGCGCCGACGGTGAGCTGACCCGGACCGGCCGTCGCAAGCAATCCCCTCTGCGCCGGCGTCAGCGACGAGGAATCGACGCTGGTGAAGGTGAAGGTCTGGGGCGCCGCCGAATTGCCGACCGAGCCGTGCGGCGCGTAGAGCATGATCTGGTTGGCGCTGACATTGGCCACGACGTTCTCGTCGATCGGCGGTGGTGCGGCGCCGACGGCCGACGACGACACGGTGTAGGCGAGCTGGCTCTGCGTCCACTGCGAACCCGCGGTGATGATGCCGTAGACCCGCTCGGTCGACGCGAGCGTATAGGCGTAGTTCGCATTGTAAGTGTTCAGTGCCGTTTGCAGCGCCGTGTTGCTCGGCAGGCGCTGATTGGCTGTCGTCACGCCGTCGAACAGTTTCGTGAACAGGGTGGACGACAACGAGCTGCCGAACACGGTCCCCAGCGGATCTGCCGGTGCGGTGCCGAGCAACGTCGTCAGTGAGGTCTTGAGCTCGTCGGTCGTGATCTTGCCGAGCAGGAACTGATCCCTCAGGAACCGCGTCGTGGCCTCGACCTTCATGTCCGTCGTCGAGACGTTCGCGGGATCGATACCGAGCTTGGCGGCCACCTGCGCGCGCAGCACCGTCAGTCCCACCGAGGTCGGATTGTAGGTGCTGCCGTTCGCGAAGGCGATGTTCTTGAGCTGGAAGTAGTCGTTGTAGGCCGATGTCACCATCGACTGGTAGCTGTTGACGGCGTTGGTGGCGGCGTTGCCGCTGAGCAGGTCGAGGCTGGTCCAGACGTCCTGGAGATGCTGGCTCTGCGCCTGGGTGAGACCAATCGCCGCCCGTCCATTCAGGATGCTGGCCTGGTTGCCGTCCGAGCCGGCCGCCTCGAGGAACACCGGGCCGCCGCTCGACTGGACCGTGCCGAGGCGCAGATCGCCCTTGGACTGGATGATGTAGGTGCCGGTGGCCGAGGCGCTGTCGAGAACCCCGCCGTCGACGCTGCCGCCGGCCTGCGTCGTGCCCGTCGCCTGGATCACCAGCGGATTGATATTGGTCAGCGTGCTCGCGCCATTGACGACACTGCTCGTCGCGCCGATCGCGCCGGCGGTGGAGTTGATCTCGACGTTCTTGCCGATCACGACGGGGTTGGCGACGTCGTAGGGCGAGGCCGAGTTGATGTCGCCGGTCGCCGAGATAAAGACGCTGCCCTGCGGCGTGCTGCCTGCCGAGTTGACCTTCACCTGGTTGATCGAAAGCGAGCCGACGGCCGCGATCGCGATGTCGTGGTCGATCGAGCTGGCCGTCAGGCTGCCGCCATAGACCTGCACCTGGACGGGAACACCGTTCGCGCCGATCGTGCCGATGCCGCCATCCGCTGAGAGAATTACGCTCCGGCCCGATATCATTGGGTTGTTCGCGTTCGTGCCGCTGGTGATGGCCGAATTCGCCCCGGTGGCGCTGACCGTCGTCGTGCCCGAGAGATTGTTGATCGGACCGTTGACGACGATGCCCGAGTTGGAAGTAACCAGAACAGTGCTGTTGCCGCCGCCGCTGAACGAGATGTTGATCGGGTTCGACGCCTTGACCGTATTGGTCAGCGTCAGGGTCAGGTGATCGTAGATCTCCTGGTACCAGTTGTACTGGTTGTCCGCGCCGCAGCACTTCTCGGGATGGGTGTTGCCGCCGCCGGTGTGATAGGAACCGGTCGCGGTGACGACTTCCTGGAAGTTCGAGGTCTGTGGGCCGGTGCTGCCGCCGCCGCCCTGGGCCTGCTGCACGTCCGAAACCAGGCTGATGGTGCGGGTCCAGTTCTGCCCGGTAGCCGCGTTGGGCGTATAGTGCCAGCCGTAGTCGAACTGCGTCGAGTCCGTGGGACGATCCAGCGTAGCCGTATCGACCCACTGGTAGAACATGTTTGCCTTGGTCGCGTACTGGATGCCTGCAGTGCCGCTGAGGCTGGTCAGCATCGTGTCGGTGTACTGGCTCGCATTGACGCCGCTCGTTTGATACGTCGACACCTGCTGGCCGCCCGCAGCGGAAGGATTGTAGACGTACCACGTCGTCTGCTGCTTGAGCTGATCGACGATCTCGATCACGCTCGGTGCGCTGACGCCGGTGTTGATGGTGTTGGTGACGAGCTGCAGGCCGGTTGTGTTGTTGACCGTGATCGAGCCGGCGCCACCTTTGACCGCGATCGTGCCTTGGGAGACACCGTCCTGGGTCGAGGTCGAGATGATCTTGCCGTTCAGATAGACGTAACCGCCCGAGCCCTGCACCACGCCGTTCACGAGGATCTGGTCGGTGAGAGCGTTGTACTTCACCCCGATCTTGATATCGCCGGCGGCCTCCGTCGTCGCGGAGGCCGTGATGTCGTAATAGCTGCCGGCCCGTGCGTTGACCTGGGCCTGGGCAAAATCCGCGCCCGCATTGCGGCTCTTGAGGTCGTTGATGGCGGTCAACGTGGAGCCGCCGATGTCGACCGAGTAATCGCTGCTCGTGCCGCTCTGGATGGTGCCGTTGATGTTGATGACCCCGGCCGAGATGATGATCGCCTTGCCGAAGATGAAGGGCGCGTTATCCGGCGGGTTGGTCCCCGTGCTCGAGTGCGCGGCCGAGTTCGAAGACGCGGTCTTCGGCGTGATCACGTCGGGCTGGATATTGACGACCTGGAAGTAGGCAGAGCACCCCGCGCAATTGAATGGCGAGTAGAACGTGGACGTGTGGTTGGTGGTGGTGGAGTTGCCCTGTGCGTCTGTCGATGTCGTGGTGTAGTCGTAGGTCGTGTTGCTGTAGACGCCCTGGCCGGTATAGGTATTTCGCTCCCACGGCGCGGTGGAGATGGTCTGAACCGTCGGCCCCTCCATGATCGCGAGCGTAGCAGCGTTAGGCACGCTGCCGGTGTTCGGATTACCGTTGCCGGGCGCGCCCTGGCCCATCGGCAGGAAGATCGCCGAATAGAGCGACAGGCCGTCGTAATACAGATCCAGCATGCGCGCGGTGAAGATCGTGCTGCTGCTCGCCGTTTGCTGAACGCCGGTATTGCCGTCGACGCAGCAATAGTAGGAATACGGGTGGCCGCCGCCCGCGCCGATATGCGGGCTGTTCGCGTAATCGCCATAGGCGCCGAGATAGGTCGCCGCCGCCATCACCGCCGTCAGCGTGTCGTTGTCGCCCGGCTTGAATTCGACACCCGCCCATTGCGAGAGAACGTCGTGGTTGGAGGTATAGAAGCTGCCGATGCCGCCGAGGAAGACGAACGAGCCGTTGGGCGCCACCATCTGGACGGTCGCGGCATTGAGCGACTGCGACGCGACGATGCTGCCGAGGTTGTTGGTGATCTTGAGCAGGCCGTTCTCGTTGTTGACGACGCCGTCGAAATAGATGTCGGGCGTGCGGGTCAGCTGGTTGCCATTCTGGTCGACGCCGAGCCCGCTGGAGGGATCCAGGCGGTTGTAGGTGGCCGAGATGTCGATGATCGGCGTCGCGCTCGGCGTGGCGGTGAAGGTCACGTTGGAGTGCGAATCCGGGTCGACATGGTCGATCTGGCGGTAGGTGATGTTTCCTCCGGTGATATTGGTGACCGTGAGGTTGGCCAGGTCCATGAAGTCGAGACCTCTGTTCTCGATCTTGATCATCGGCGAGCTGCGCGCGATGACCGCCGGCGCAATCGGATTCGTGCCGCTGTTTCCAGTCAGCTTCTGCGCCAGGATCGAGACGTTGCCTGCGGACACCAGCATATCGCCGAACGCGAAGGCGTTACCGGCGGCGTCGGAGGTATACGGCGCCTGCTGGATCAACGCGTTGATCTGGCGCTGGAAGTCGCCGGTCGGATCGGTGCCGGACGGCGACATCGTGGCGGGCGCCGCGGGCGTCGCCGCCGCGAGCTGTGAGCGGATTTGCGTCTCGGTCAGGCCGGTCAGCGTGACGAGCTGGTTGACGACGCTCTGGTAGGGATTGAAGCCGCCGACGATGGTGTACTGGACCACCTGGTGGTTCCAGCTCATCATCGGGTTGAAGTGATCGACGTCGGCGACATATTCGAGGGTGGGTGTCGACGAACCGCCGGACAGCAGTGACGAGTAAGGACTCGTCGTGCTCGCGGTCGGCGCGCTCGCACCTATGTCGATCGTAATGGTGATATCGTTGTTGATGCCAGCTACCACCAGGCCATTGAGCGCGACGTCGCCGGTTCCGCTGGTGTGGCTGTGGTTATCGCTGTTCTTGGCGCTGAAGATGTCCAGATACGGATTGTAGTTGCTGCCGTTGCCGGAGGCCGTGACCTGACCCTGGGTCGCTCCCAGGGAAATGTTCTGGACGCCGAACACGCTCGAGGTGTTGGCGAGCGTCAGGCTTGTGGTGTCATCGGCATTGGCCGTGCCGCGGTAGAGCGTGGAGATCGGAATGGCGGTGTTGTTGTAGACGACGGTCGTCGCGGTCGCCTGCACGCTGCTGAAGATGATGGTGTCGCCCGACATGCCGGCATAGATGTTGATCTGGCCCCAGGCCTCGACCTTGGCGTTGTTGCCGACGGTGACGGCCTGGTTGGCGTGGACCCAGGTGTTGGTGCTGGCGCCGACACCGGCGATCGCGCCGTAGAGACTGGCATTGGCATTGTTGGCCGCCGCCATCTTCGCAGCCGTGCCGATATAGATCTTGCCGGCGCTGAAGAGTTCGCGGGCATTGATGTTGACCGCAAGCGTGGCGTTCGCCGTCATGTTGGATTCGGCGCCGCCGCCGGCGAAGAAGGCGGCCGTGGCCAGGCTCGCCGTGTCGCTGGTATTCAGCGTGTTGTAGGCCTCGATGTTGATCACCGCCGCCGATGTCCGCGGATCGCCGTTGAGGCTCAGCACCGTCCCGGCGCCGATGTTGGTGGTGACGGTCTGAGTGACATGCGTGTTGCTCAGTGCCGCAGCACCCGCGAACACGCCACCGGAGCCCGACCGCGCGCCGCCGCCGGCCTGGTTGACGATGTCGTTGGCGATGACGACCATGTCGCCGCCCGCCGAGTTGATGATCAGATGAGGTCCAATGTCGACGGTGGTGGTCGCGTTGACGTCGTTCTGCGCGCTGCCTCCGGAGACGCCGGCCGTGGACGCCTGGTAGGCATCGCCGCTGGCGGCATAGTTCGTGGTGTGCTTGGCCTGGATGTTGAGGCCGCCGAAGAAGAGCGTGTCATCCGTCGTGCCGCCGTCGAACCGCGCATTGGTCACGGCGGTCGAGCTGGTCGTTGCGACCGCGGCAGCGCCGGCATAAGTGCCGCCGGCGCCAACCGTCGCGTTGGAGACGTTGATATCCTTGCCGGTCGCCGTGATCTGGAGGATGCCGGTGTAGTCGGCGTGATTCAGATGGGTCGCGTCCATATCGTCAGGCGCGCCCAGATAGGCGTAGGTGTGCGCGCTTGACGACGTCTGGGCGACCGTCGCACCCACTGCCAGGAAGCCGGTCGAAAGGCCGGTCGCCTGGGCGTATTGGCTGCTGTCGTTCTGGGCCGTAATGACCACGTCGGCGTTGGGAAGCGTAATCCCGGTGCCGCCATACGCGCTCACCGTCGCATTCTCGGACGCCCTGGCGTAGCTGCCCTGGGCGCCGATCAGCGAGCCGCCGCCGCCCGCGAGCGACCAGGCATAGGTCGTCGTGCCGCTCGTCGGGACCAGCGCCATCGCGGTCACGGCGAGCGCACCGCCAGAGAAGCTGGTGTTGTCGCCGACGTCGGCGGTGACGGTGGCCGTCACCATCGATTCCGCGACGGATACGCCGATGGCGCCGCCGCCGACTGCGACGCCGATCGCTTCGCTCGAAAGATTGGGGGTCAGCGATGCCGACACCAGCGTGCCGGCACCGGTCGCGGACGTGGTGATCGACGAGCCGGAGCCGATCTCGGCCAGAACAGTCGAATTTTCCTTTGCCGTCGCCACTGCACCATCACCGGCGACGATGCCGCCCGCGACCGCGGTCGCGGAGGCCGACATTGCGCCGGCCTCGGCTGCGCCAACCGCAAGGGTCGAGCTGTTCACCGTAGCGTTCGACAGCACCTTCGCCGCGACCGAGCTCGATCGTCCCGTGGTCGCGATCGACACCCCGATGGCCGCAAGGCCACCGGTGCCGCCGCCCGCGGTCACGCTCTGGGTCGAGCTGTCCATCGCCATCACGGCGACGCCGGTGCCGCCCGTTCCGGTCACGGAGCCGCCGAGTTGGGCTGTGACCGTATTGGCGACATTGCCGACTGCCACGGCTGCATCCGCGCCGAAGTAGAGCGCTGCACCGCCGGCGATCGCCTCGCTGTCGACGGTCTTGCCCGAATAAGGTCCGGTGTCGGCGTCCTTGACCCGCGCCGCGATTGTGACGGAAGGCGCAGCAACGATCGCGCTCAGATTGGCGAGCACGCTGCTGTTGACACTGGTGTAGCCGATGCCGGCACCGATACCGACATTCTTGGCAAAGCCGGCGCCGAGCAGGAACATCTTGGTCGCGTTGGCGCTGGTGGCGGCGACGTTGACCTGCGTGGCGGTGACATTGCCGCCCGCGATCTGGGCGGTGACGCCGTCATTGCCGCCGGTCAGCACGGTGCTGACGTCGTAGGTCGAGGTTGCATTGGCGTTGCTCGGATTGCCCGAGGTGCCGCTCGCGACCGCGTCGCTGCCGTGCGAGGAATTGGTGCCAGCGTTCACCGACGCGATGGTGCCGTTGTTCCCCTGATTGAGCTGGCCGGTCTGCTCGCCCTGCGTATCCGGATCGGCGGTATTGGTGCCGATGATGATGACGCCGACGGTCGCGCCGATGCCGACGCTGCCGCCGATGCCGGCGGTGACCGCGTAGGACAGCACTTCCTTGGTGCTGAGCGCGCCGACGTTGATCGCGCCGGACGAATTGAGGTTGCTGTTGCGGCTTTCCGCAATGGTCTGACTCTTGAAGACGATGACGTTCGCCGCCGCGCCGACGCCGACGCCGGACCCGCTGGCGGCAATCGAAAGCGCGCCGGCGATCTCCTTGATCGCCACGTCCTCGGTCGCGTTGATGGTGACCGCGCCAGCTGCGCCACCCGTGGGCGATTGCAGCGTAGTGTCGTAGACGCCGGCAATGGTGGTGTTGTTCGCGATCTCGATGTTCGCCATCCCGGCGATCGCGGCCGTGCCGGTCGAGAGCGCGCCGCCGATCGAATAGGCCTGGAAGCGGTTTATCGTCGTTGCCCCGACGTCGAGGGCGCCGCTCAGATTGACCGCGGTCGTGTGCGCCGCGCCGTTGCCCTGGTAGTGGAACTCGTCTCCGACATAGGCCTCGGTCCGGTTCGCCGAGACCTGGACCAGGAACGCCGCGCCGATCGCGGCCTGGCTGCCATAGGCACCCGAGCCGTTCGCCGACGCGATACCGGTGGCGTCGTAGGCGTTGACTGTGAGCGACGACGCCGTGAGGGAGCCGCCGTCGACATAGGCCTCGGTGGTTGCGACGAAGACGTTCAGCCCGACCGAGCCGGTGCCGAAACCGACCGCGATCGACGACGCGTCCTGCTCGGCATTGGCTTTCACGGTGACGGCGCCCACCGTTGCGCTCGCCGACTGCACGCCGCCAACGGTCGCATTGGTGATGTAGGCCTCGGTGTCACGCGACATCGTCGTGCTGAGAATGGTCGCGCCGCCGCCCCCGCTCCCGGTTGGCGGCACCACGCCGGCGCCGAACGCGCCCGAATAGGAGAAGCTGCTGGCGGCGACGTCGATCTGGGGGTCCAGCGTCGAACTCACCAGCCGCGTGTCAATCGCCGCACCGTCGATATAGGCCTTGGTGGATCCGCTCATCACATTGGTGATCGGATTGATCATGATGGAGATGCCCGAGCCCGCAGACAGGGTGGCGACGTTGGTGACGACGGCCTGGTGCGAGCTGGCGACGACGGCGAGGCCGCGCACACTATCCTGGGTCTCGCTCAGATCGGGCGTGGTGTCGGTGGGCGCACTGAAGCCGCCGAGATCGATCGCGTGCGCGAGCGTGCCGCTGTTGACCGAAAGCACGTCGCTCGTGCTCGTTCCGAGCGCATCCACTTTCGTCGTCGTCCCGCCGATATAGGCCGCGGTGGTGCCGGTGATCTTGTTCGTTACCATCGAGCCCGCGCCGCCGGCCGCGCCTTTGCTGATGGACACGGCGCCGGCGAAAACGCCCGCTTTGTCGCTATTGCCGGCAATCACGGCAACGTTGTTGTTCGCGGTAACGTCGGCCCCGCCGGCGATGCTGGCGGTGACGTTGGTTCCCATCAGATTGGTGGCGACCGAACCTGCAAGGCCGATCTGCGAAGAAATCGCAATACCGACGGCAACCGTCGAGATGCCGGCGTTCGAGCTCGCGTTGACGGCGACGCTGCCCGAGGCAGTCAGCTTGGAGCCGGTTACGCCGGCGCTGACATTGTTGGCGATGCTGCTGTAGACGAGCGCCAGGCCCGCGGCGCTGCCTTGCGTCGAGCCGCCAGCGACGGCGGCGGCTCCGGTGATGCTGGAACTGTCGGCCGCGGTGACGGAAATACTTCTGGCCGTGATGGCCGATTGCGACGCGCTGGACAGGTTGTTGCCGATTGCCGCCGAAACGGTATTGGCGATCGAGCTGATCGTCATGCCGCCCACGCCGGCAAACTGACCGGTCGCCAGTCCGAATCCGATGGTCACCGACTGGATCTTCGTGGTATCGAGCGCACTCACCCTGACATCGCCGTTGACACCCGAGTTCAGCAGCACGTTGGCGATATAGGCCGAGCGCGTCGTCGCGATGGTATCGTACACCATCGAGGCGCCGACGTTGTTCTTGCCGGCTTGGATAATGCCCGCAACGGAGATGATGCTGGCGCCCGGACCGTTCGCCGTGCCGTCGTTGAGCGCCGCCGCGCTGAAATCGATGCAGTTCTGCGTGCCATTGCCGCCCGCGGCCGTGCACGTGTCCGATGCGAGATGATTGTTATTCGACTTCTTGACGAGATTTCCGAGCGCCGTATCGAGGTCCGACACGGCGCCGCTATCCGCCAGCACCGTCACGCGCCCGACGTTGATGTTAACCGTCGAGTTGCTGCCGATATAGGCCGTCGTCGTCGACGTGATTTCGTCGACGACGATCGAACCCGACAAACCGTTGGACCCTGCCCCGGCCGACGCGGCTCCGGCCGCGATGATGCTGGCATTGTCCGCGAGCACCAGAAGCGTGTCGTAATTGCTGATCGACGTGGACTTGATATGCGCGTCGGTCGCGTTGCCGCCGGAGGGATCGCCGATCGACGCATACGTCATGGCGACGCCGAAGCCGCCCTGCCCGCCGGAAACATAGAGCGAACCGCCGCCGACCGCGATGTTGCTGGTCTGGTAGGCATCGACCTCGAGAGCGCGCAAGACACCAGTACCTGCGCCGTTGATGATCGAATTTTCGATGTAGGCACGCGCGCTGTCGGTGATGATGCCGACGGACAATGCGATCGAGACGGCGTTGGATCGCGTTGCCGCGGCAAGGCCGATCGCCACGACCATTTCCGATCCGCCGTTCAAGGCCTGCACGGTCACGGATTGCTGATTGTTGACCGTGGAGTTGGAGATGAAGGCCTGGGTCGCATTGTTCGAGATCGCCGCGGCGATGGTGCCGTCGACGGCCACGCTCGACGAGCCGGCGCTGCCTGCGAGATTGGCGGCGGCACCACCCGAGCCGTTGTTGAGGATGGTATCGTTGAGCGCCTGGACCACCAAAGTGGCCGTTGGGCTCGACGAGTAGCGGTTGATCGTGACGCCGGTGATCGAGGCGGTCGTGGCAAGGCTCACGTCGCTGACGGACGAGCTGCCGGCGAGATCGATCGTGAAGCCGCTGCTTGAGGCGCCCGACGACGAGCCAATCTTGGCCAGCGCGGTCGAGATCCCGCCCGCTCCGCCGGTTGCGGCCGCGCCGACGGCGCCGGCCTTGGTGCCGAAGTCCGAAACCGAAGGTTCCGAAATGGCAGCCGCAATCGACGCCGCGATGATCCGGCCCGCGGTCGTCGCGGAAATCGCCAGATGGTCGGCCGTGACCGTCCCGTTGCCGCCGCCGGTTCCCGAGAACGGATCGTCCGAGCTGAACGGGCCCGACCGGATATCGCTGTGATTGTCACCGACATAGGCAGCGGTGTCGGCCGTTGCACCGAGATAGGCGACGGCAAGACCGACGGCCGAGTTGCCGCCGGCTGACACTGCGCCGGCGACCGACAGCATCGACAGATCCTGCTGCGCGAGCACGTTCACCGTGGGAGCCGACACAGTGGCGCCGATCCCGATCGAGGCATGCGTCGTGTTGTTCACGAGCGCGATCGACGTGATGCCGTTCAGCGCCAGCGCGCCGGCCGCCTTGCCGGACGTCGGCGCAACACCGAAGAACTGGTCGGTCGTCGATGCCGTGATGGAGATGTTGTCGGTCGCGCCGACCGAAGCCCCGGACGCCACGCCGGCGATGGTGCTGTTCCAGAACTGCACAAGGTTGAGCGCGCCGCCCAGCGACGAGCCGCCCGACGTGTTGCCAGGAAGGAAGCCGAGCGTGCCGACATTGCCGGCGGCGTCGATCGAGGCCGAATAGGCCGTCGCCGCGATGGCGAGCGTCGCGTCGAAGGCCTGCGTCGCCCCGCTATCCAGCGCAGCCGTCCAAGCGCCACTGCCACAACTCGCAACCGTGCAGGTCGCCGTGAGGCTCGCGCCGGTCGCAACCCACGCCGTGGTGTTGTTGTGGACCATGAAGTTGTTGAGCGAGCCAGCGATGCCGACGGTGTCGCCGGCGTCCGCGGTCGAGTTGGCATAGCTGGTCAGGATGCTGCCGCCGACGCCGAGATTGCCGTTGAGATGCCTCAGCACGTCCGTCAGCGAGGCCCACTGAGTCCAGGTGTTGGTGATCGGCATATAGGTGTTTGCCGAGACGCCGATCTCCGGCGCATTGATCAGGGTCCCACCGCCGATATAGGCGTTCGAATTGTGCGTGAAATCGCCCCATGCGACCGCCGCGGCGATCGCCGTCGACTGACCATCGACCGGGCTCGAGCTGATCGCCGAGGCCGTCGCAATGCTGCGCACGCCCACGTCGATCACGTTGCTGATGACGGCGACGTTGCCCGACGTATAGATCGACGGCGCACCGCCGCTGGGGTTTTGCGCAATCGCTGCCGTCGCGCTCTCCGTGCTGCGCGCGATCGTCAAAGCCGCCGACGCCTTCAGGTTCAGATCGGCGGTGAACAGCGTGCTGAACTGCTGGGAGAACAGGCCCGGATCCATCGTGCCCACGACCAGGGCGCCCTGGAGTCCGGCAATCAGAGCCGGCGTACCGGTGATGGTCGAGGACATCGTCGAGTTCGACGTGGTGTTCGAGGTCGCCTCGACCGTGACCGAGCCGTTCATCCGGTTCGACGTGCTGGACCCCAGCGATGACCCCAGCGTCGCGGTCGCCGACGTGTTGACATTGCTGATCGCGACCGCGCCACCGACGCCGCCGTTCAGCGCCGGATTATCCAACCCGACCGAGGTTGCCGCCGTCGAGAAACTGTTGTTGTTCAACGCGCGCACCGAAAGTCCGCCCGTCGATCCGCTCGCGGTCCCGGTGCTCAGCCTGGCGCCGGTCTCGACGTTCGCAGTCGTGGTGATCGACGCCGTCGAATAGGCCACCGTCGCGACGAGAACCGCGCTCGAAGTCATCGACACCGCGGCGACATTCATGTTGGCGTCGTTGGTGGCCTTGATACCGAGGGTACCACCCGCGCTGATCGTCGCGTTGCTTGCTATATTGGTGGTGACGTTGCCGGCGATGTTACCAACCACGACCGCAGCGCCAACCGGCGATACGCCGAGGAGCGACGAGGCGATAACGGGATCCTCGGCCCTCTCCGACCCGTACGCGCTGATCGAGACGTTGCCGCTGCCGGAAATATTGGCATGGCCGTTGATGTTCACGGTCGCGGTTGCGCTGGCCGCGACATAGCCTCCGTTGAGGCCCAGGATCATGCCGGGAACGGACTCGCCGACCAGTGCGAACGTCGAAGCGAGCGAGCTCGTGAAGCTCGCGACCGCCGTTGAGCTCGCGCCGATGCTGATCGTGCCGCCGGTGATTGTGCCGTCGACCGTGATGCCCGTGGTCGCATAGGCGTGGCCTGACATCAGGGTCTGGCTCGCCGTGGCTGCCAACGTCACATTCCCGTTCGTGTACGTCGTTCCGCCCGTATTGATCGCCTGGGCGAGAATCTGCGCTCCGTTGACGATGCTGATGGTCGGGGCGTCGAGCTCGACATTGAAGGCGTTGCCGACCGAATGAGTCTTGGTGGCAGAGTCGAGGTTACGGGCATCGATCACCGCATGCGCGGCCAGCGTAATCGAATGGTCGGCCTGGACGAGATAGGTGGCACCGGCGCTCAGCGCCGCAATGGCGTTGGCGACCGAGGTGTTCGACAGGGTCACGCCGGCGTCGCCCTGGCTCGTGTCGCCGATGACCACGTCGGTCGGGTCGATCAGCAGGGTGCCGGCCCGGCCGTTGGGTGCGGCGAGGTTGATGGTGACGCCGCTGCCCACATCGATGACGCCGTTTCCACTCAGCTCGACCAGGCCCGCATTGCCCGTCGCAGAGCTGGCGTTGATCTTCGCGCCGGTCTTCACCGTCACGTCGTTGCCAGCCTTGACGAGGACGCCGCCGGCATCGCCGGTCTTGCTCGCCGTGCTCAGCCTCGCGTTCTTGCCGAGCTCGATTTTATTGCCCGCCGCGACCGTGATGTTGCTCGGCGTCGTGGTCTTGCTGCGCGCGGTGAGCCGTCCGTTGACGCTGGCATTGTTGACTGCACCGATATGGATCGAGCCGTTGCGCACGGTAATCGCGGCCGCGCTCCGCAGCCCCTTGGAATTGACGGAGGCTGCGAACTTCGCGGCGTGATCGAGATTTGCGATGTCGCGCTGGCTGGCACCGCCGACAAAGACGTTCTGCCCGGTCAGGCGCACGCCATCGATGGCATTGACCCGGCCGTAGATCCGGATGTTGCCGTCCGGCGAGACCGGGAACGAGCCCGCCATCAGATTGGCGACGGCCGAACCGTTGATCTGCCCCCCCGCACCGATCAGGCTGTCGGTGAACTCGCGCGTCGGCGTCGAGACGTTGAGGCTGCCGACATTGACCGTGCCGCTGCGGCCGACCACGAAACCCTTGGGATCAGCGAAATAGACGTTACCGCCGATCGCGCCATTCATGTAGGAGTTCAGTGTGCCGTTGACGTAGACCGGAGCGTCACGAACGATGTTGACGAGATTTTGCGTGCCGGTCGGCAGTTGCAGATTGACGGTATTGCCCTGCCCGACGCTGAACTGCGAGAACGAGTTGAAGGCATTGTTGCCGGAGACCGTCGACGTCGTGACGTTGGTTACGCTGCCGGATGTCTGAAGGCTGGTCCCGGTGCGGCCGTCCGGCGTGATCACGTTCGCCGGCTGCGCCTGCAGGCGGACGCTGAACACCGGCAGGAAGACCATCTGCATCGCGCAGAGCAGTGACATCGAACGGAAACGCGCAAGTCCCCGCAGCGTCAGCTCGTCATTGTCTCGCCTTGCAGATGGTCGGCGCATTTCAGATCCTCTTCATCGGCACTGGCGCCGATCCACAACCGGGTGGGAGAATGTCGTGGAAGCGTCCGGCATCAGAACTGGCCGGGCGGCAGCTTGAAGATGTCGGGGCTCTTGGCGTCGGCCACGTAGAACAGCAGCAGGCTGGTCGGCGTCAGCACACGCTGGTTGTTGTCCTTGTTCTCGAACGTGCCCTGGAGAAGCAGGATGACCGAGCGATCCTTGGCGTCGCTGCCGCGGAACATCACGATGCCGCCGTTGACGGGCATGTTGACCGCGATGGAGTCGGGCTTGAAGCCCTCGCTGAGGAAATGGGCGCGCAGGATGTTGGCGTTGGAGAACAGTTTCTCCGGCGTGATCGCCGCGTCGGTGCCCTTCGACCAGACCGCGCCGATCTGGATCAGGGACTTGGACTTGTAGCCGAACACGTAGGACAGCTCGGCGATGCCGCCGTTCGGCAACAGCTCGGGCGCCGAATACAGCAGGCTGTGCGTCAGCTCGGACGCATTGTCCTGCGCCCTCACGGCGTCGGGCTTTGCGCCGAAATCCTTGGCTATTGCCGCGCGCACGTCGGCCTCGTTCATCCCGAACTTGGCAGAGCGGAAGCCGTCGATCGCCTTGGACTTGTCGTCTGGGGCCGATGTCTCGGCGGCGGCTGCCGACGTCGCGCCGGCAGCGACCGGCGTACCGGCTGCTGCGGGAGCAGCACCGGCAGCCGCGGCTCTCGGTGCCGGCGCGGCTTTCTGCTTCGGTACGGCGCCCTGGGCCGCAAGAGGCCCCGCCGCGACAGAGGTGAGCAGGCCAACGAGGGCCGGAACGAGATAGATTTTGCGCATCGGAAACCTTCGGAAAAAACTTGAAACAACGCTTCAAAAATCGGCAGTTACGAAATCGGCTTCCCCGAACCGTCATCGCAACCGAGACGGAAAATGTTGCAACACCGCAATGCGTTACAAGGTGTCACGGAGAGACAAGGCTCGAAACAGCGACTCTTTGGCGGCGTAGGAATACGGTATCGGGCTGCCAAACGCTGCGAATGAACATTCATAAACGCAATTTTTCATCAATTGTGGATGCGGGCCGTTCGCGCTAAGCATCCGCCTGGGGCAAGCCACATGCAAAGAATGTCATGACCGAACGGCCTTCCGCTCTCGCGGTCGATCGCCGTGGGTTCATTCGCCTTGCGAGCACAACCGCTGCGGGATGGCTGGCGCTCGGCGCAACATCTGATCGCATGCGGGTCGTGGCATCCCTGACGGCACTGCCGCTCGACGACGAACTGACCAGAAGGAGCATGATCGACAGCCCGACCTCTCGCCTGGGTGGCCTCATTGTGGGCTTGAGGCAGCGAGGTTGGGTCGAGGGCGTCAATTTCCGCTTCGAGCTCCGCTCGACCTTCGGCGCTCCGGATAGACTGAAAACCGCGGTTCAGGAACTGCTGGCGCTCAAGCCGGACGTGATCCTGACCGGCTCGACGGTCGAAACCGCAGCGGTTCTGGAAGCGACCAAAACCGTCCCGATCGTGTTCGCGACCGCCAACGATCCCGTCGGCAACGGCTTTGTCGAAAGCCTTGCCCATCCCGGCGGCAACGTGACCGGCTTCACCAACAGCAGCGCGGAAATGGGCGGCAAATGGCTTCAGCTCATCCGGGAAGCCGTGCCCGATCTTGCCCGCGTCGGTGTCCTGTTCAACCCGGAGACCGCACCTCGCGGCGGGCGCTTCTTCCTCGACTCCATCGAGCAGGAGGCCGCCGTGTCCGGTGTGTCCGTGGTCCCCGCCCCCGTCAACGCACCTGCGGACATCGACGAAGCCATCCGGCGTTTTTCCGAACCGCCCAAGGCGGCGATGATTGCGCTGGTCGACAGCTTCCTCGTGATCCACCGGCAGGCGGCCGTGGCGGCGGCGGCCAAATACCGCGTCCCCACGATTTACCCGTTCCATTATTTCATGGATGCAGGCGGGCTGATGAGCTACGGGCCGACACTCGAAGTGCGCTCGGCCGACTATGTCGATCTCATCCTGCGCGGCACCAAGGCCGGCGATCTGCCGGTGCAATCGCCGCGGAAATATGAGCTCCTGATCAACCGCACGGTCGCCCGCACGCTGGATTTGACGCTCCCATTCACGCTGCTCGCGCGCGCCGACGAGATTCGCGAGTGAACGAGACGATCGACCAGGGAGATTTGCGGACGCCTCCCGGCCGGCTGTTCCGCAAATACCTCTACTCGATCGTCGCGCTCGCCTTTGCCGCGCTTGCCATCAACACCGGCTTCGACGTCTGGTTCTCCTATCGCGAGCAGAAGCAGCTTCTGGCGGCGACCCAGCGCGAGCAGGCAGCGTCCGCGGCCATTCAGATCGGCCAGTTCATCGGCCAGATCGAAAACCAGATCAGATGGCTCTCGCGCCTGCCCCCGGAGCTGTCCACGAACGAGGACCAGCGCCTGAACGCCATCCGACTCCTGCGCCTCTCGCCCGCGATCGCGGAAATCGCCGAGCTCGATGCGCAGGGCCGCGAGCAGGTGCGCGTATCGCGCCGTGTCGCGGACAGGATCGGCAGCAAGACCGATCTCTCCACCTCGCCCGCCTTCCGCGGCGCCAACGAAAGCCGCGCCTATTACGGACCGGTCTACTTCCTTGGTGACACCGAGCCCTTCATGACGCTTGCCACGCGAGGAACTGGCCTCACGCCGGATGTGATTGTCGCCGAGGTCAATCTTCGCTTCATCTGGGACCTCGTCGCCGGGATCAGGGTTGGCAACACCGGCAAGGCCTACGTGGTCGACCGCATGGGAATCCTGATCGCGCATCCCGATTTGTGGCGGGCGCTGCGCCGCAGCGATCTCTCCGGCCATGCCGACGTCCGCGCCGCGCTCGATGGCGTCGGACCGCCCTCGGGCGGCCTGGTCAAAGAGGATCTGTCCGGTCAACGCGTGCTGTCGACCTATGCGACGGTCCCCTCACTGGGCTGGCTGGTATTCGTCGAGCTGCCGCTCACCGAAGCCTATGCGCCGATCTATGCGTCGATCGGACGCTCGACTTTTCTCCTGGTCATCCTGCTGGCTTGTGCGGTGCTGGTTTCCTTGTTTCTCAGCCGGCGCATGACCGTGCCGATCCAGATCCTGACGCAGGGCGCGCGGCGGATCGGCAGCGGCGACCTCGGCCTGCGGCTCGCGATCAAGACCGGTGACGAGCTGGAGGCGCTCGGCGATCAGTTCAACCGGATGGCCGCTCACTTGCGCGAATCCTATGCGACGCTCGAGCGCAAGGTGATCGAGCGCACCTCCGAGCTTGAAAAGACCCGCGACCAGGCCCTTGCCGAGCACGATGCCGCCGAGCGCGCGCGCAGCGCGGCGGTGGCGGCCAACGAGACCAAATCGCGCTTCCTCGCGGTCGTCAGCCACGAGCTGCGCACGCCGCTGAACGGCGTCATGGGCGTGCTGCAACTGCTCGACGACGGCAGCCTCGGCGAGGCGCAGCGGCGTCACCTCACGACCGCGGCCGCATCGGGCGAAACGCTGATCGCTCTGGTCGAAGGCATCCTCGAATATGCGCGCCTGGAGGCCAGCACGGAGACTCTGGAGACCCGCGATTTCCGTCTCGACCAGCTCATCGAGACGGCCGCCGATCTGATGCGCCCGCAGGCCTTCGGCAGGGGCCTGACCTTCGACCTCGCCTGCGATGCGACGGTCAACACCTCCGTGCACGGCGATCCGGTGCGGCTCAATCGCATCCTGCTCAATCTGATCGGCAACGCGATCAAGTTCACCCCGCGCGGCGAAATCGGCTTGAGCGCGGCCGCCGAGCGACACGACGATCATGTCCTGCTGCGCATCACCGTTCGCGATACCGGCATCGGCATCGCGCCCGACATGCACGAGCGGATTTTCGAGGATTTCGTCCAGGCCGACGACAGCATCGCGCGGCGGTTCGGCGGCACCGGCCTTGGACTGGCGATCGCGCGGCGCCTGACCCGCCTGATGCGCGGCGAGTTGACGGTGGCGAGCACGCCGGGCACGGGCAGCTCGTTCATGCTTAAGGTCTCGCTTGGCCTCGCCGCGAGCGGCACCGCGCAAGGCGCGGACCAGCCGCCCTCGCGGCAGCTTCGCGTGCTGCTGGTCGACGACGACCCCGTCAATTGCGAGGTCGGCGAAGCGATGTTGAAGAGGCTCGGCCACCCCACCACCATCGCCACGAACGGCGCGTCGGCCGTCGCACTCGCCCGCGATCAAGCCTTCGACATCATCCTGATGGATCTGCACATGCCCGACATGGACGGGGTCGAGGCGGCATCGCGGATTCGAAAGTTAGGTCTGCCGACCATGCCGCGCATCATCGCGGTGACCGCCGACATGTCGCCCCGCGCCCGCGAGCGGCTCGCGGGCGCGGGCATTGCCAGGATCGTCAGCAAGCCGATCCTGATCAATGCGCTGCGCGAGGCGATCGAGGACGATGCCCAGAACCAGCCAGCCGCGCCGCAACTCGCCGCCGGCGCATTGATCGACCGGCATTTCCTCGACGACCAGAAGGAGCTGTTGGGCGCGGCGCAGATCGCAAAACTCCACAACCTGCTGGAAGAGACCAGCGAAAAGCTGGTCGAGGACATCGCCAAGGCAGCAGTGACTGGCGATCCCGCGCAGCTCGCGCGCTACGCGCATCAACTCGGCAGCAGCGCGAGTGTGCTCGGCCTCGTCCGCCTGTTCGAATTCTGCCGTGAGATCGAGCTGGCGGCAGTCACGATGTCCCCGCCCGAATGCCAGAGCGCCGCCCGCGAAATCGCCGCGCTTCGGAAGGCCTCGATGAGCGCGCTGGACGATCTGCTTCGGCCGGCCGAGCAGCGCTCGGTCAACTAGCCGCGACGGGTTTGCGCGTGCCTGCTTCGTCCTCGCGGCCAAAACGCTCAACCAGAAAATCAATGAAAAGCCGCACCTTCACCGACAGATGCCGGGTCGGCGGATAGACCGCGTATAGCGCGAGCGGCGGCGCAAAATAGTCTTTGAGCACCATACGCAGCTCGCCCTTCCGCAAGGCATCGGCGGCGATGAACTCTGGAAGTAGCGCGAGCCCCCTGCCCTTGATCGCGACATCGCGCAGCACTTCGGCATTGTTGACGCAGAGCGACCATGCCGGCTGGATCCAGTGATCGCCGTCGGTGCCGGTGAGCTTCCACTGATTGCCCGTAAGCAGGAAGCCGTAGGTCAGCGAGGCGTGCCCGCGCAGATCCTGCGGATGTTTTGGCGTACCGTGACGCGCCAGATAATCCGGCGAAGCGCAGATCATGCGCGCCACCGGCATGATTTTTCGCGCGATCAAGCTCGAAGATTCCAATTCCGCGATCCGCAAGGTCACGTCAAAGCCGTCCTGCACGGGATCGAGCAGGTCGTCGCTGAGTACGATCTGGAGCTGAAGCTCCGGATAATGCGCCATGAAATCGGCCAGCACCGGCCCGAGCCGCATCGTGCCGAACGACATCGGGGCGTTGACGCGCAGCAATCCCCGAGGCGCCGATTGGGCCTGCGCCACCGCCTGGTCGGCGGCCTCGATCTCCGACAGGATCACGACCGCGCGCTCGAAATAGCCCTGGCCGTTCTCGGTCGGGCTCGCATGGCGCGTGGTCCGGTTCAGGAGCTGGACGCCGAGGCTCTCCTCGAGGTCGGCGATGTATTTGCTGATCGCAGAGCGTGACAGCCGCAACTGCCGGCCCGCCTCGGCAAAACTGCCGCTTTCGACGACCTTTACGAAGGCCCGGAGGCTGGCGACCTTATCCACGGGCAACCCGGGGCGATTGTTTCCAAATCGTAGACATAGACGTCATATTTGCATGGATTGTCTCCAATCCAAAGCGGAACGATATTTCCGGTCAGAGCAAGACCGCTCCCCGAGCTTTGGAGGACGACAATGTCTGGACTGCATCATGTGACCGCGATCGCCGGCGACCCCATCAGGAATTTCGGCTTCTACACCCGGGATCTCGGCCTGCGCTTCGTCAAGAAGACGGTCAATTTCGACGATCCCGGCACCTATCACTTCTATTATGGCGACGAGACCGGCCGCCCCGGCACCATCCTGACCTTCTTCCCCTGGGCCGGCGTGCCGGCCGGCCGCCGCGGCGTCGGCGAGACGCACCAGACCGCCTTCCGCGTACCGCAACGCTCGCTCGGCTATTGGACACAGCGCTTCGTCGAGAAGGGCATCGCTTACGAGGCGCTGGAGAAGCGTTTTGGCGAGTCCGTGCTGCCATTCACAGACCCTGATGGAATGGCGCTCGCGCTCGTCGGTGTCCCCGGCGCCGAGAGCGAGCCCGGCTGGAGCAACGGCGACGTACCGGCCGAGCACGCGATCCGCGGCTTCCACGGCGTGACCTTGCTGCTCGACAGCGCGGCGAAGACGGCTGCCGTGCTCACCGACGTGTTCGGCTTCAAGGAGACCGGACGCGAAGGCTCCGTGATCCGCTTCAAGGCATCAGGCGACGTCGAAGGCAGCGTCGTCGACATCTACGAGGCCACGGGCTTTTTGCGCGGACACCAGGGTGGCGGCTCCGTGCATCACATCGCCTTCCGCGCGGCGGACGACGCCGAACAGGGAAGGATGGCGCAGAAGCTCGTGAGCGATCATGGCCTGCACCCGACCGAACAGCGCGACCGCAACTACTTCCGCTCGATCTACTTCCGCGAGCCCGGCGGCGTGCTGTTCGAGATCGCGACCGATATCCCCGGCTTCGCCGTCGACGAGCCCGTCGCGACGCTGGGACGTGACCTGAAGCTGCCGAGCTTCCTCGAAGCGCAGCGCAAGCAGATCGAGGGTGTTTTGCCGAAATTGGAAGAGGGCGTGTCGTGACTGAGAATTCATTCGTCCATCGTTACGAGCCCGCGACCAACGCGGGCTCCCCTCCTCTCCTGCTGCTGCACGGCACCGGTGGCGACGAGAACGATCTGCTCGGGCTTGGCAAGATGATCTCGCCCGGCTCGGCCCTGCTCTCGCCGCGCGGACGCGTGCTCGAGCACGGCATGCCGCGCTTCTTCCGCCGCCTCGCTGAGGGCGTGTTCGACGAGGAAGACGTGCGCCGCCGTGCGCTTGAGCTCGGCGACTTCGTTGCGGAAGCACGGAAGCAGTACGGCATCGCCGCACCGGTCGCGGTCGGCTTCTCCAACGGCGCCAACATCGCAGCCGCGCTGTTGGTGCTGAAGCCGGACGCGCTTGCTGGCGCGATCCTGCTCCGCGCGATGGTGCCGCTGTCGGATCCGCCCAAGGCTGCACTCGACGGCAAGCCGATCCTGCTGTTGTCGGGGCAGGCTGATCCGATCGTGCCGGCGAGCAACTCGGCAGGGCTCGCCGAGTTGCTGTCGCAAGCTGGCGCAGGCGTGACCCACAAGGTCCTGCCGGCAGGCCATCAATTGTCGCAAGCCGACGTGACGCTCGCCCGCGACTGGATCGGCAACGTCGCCGCCGAAGTCGCCTGATTTCGAAGGGGCGCACCGCTTCACCGCGATGCGCCCCTTCGCGTGTCCCGCGACCATTCTGACCCTGCGCAATACGGCGCCAATCTTTGCGCGAAATTTCCGCTTGCCCGCTTCCATGCCTGGCTTAGAATTTGGGACATGGTTCCGAATTTTGGAACCGACTTGGACAAGGCTCATGAGCGCCCTCACCAACGCCATCGAAATCCTGCGCTGCTTTTCCGGCGCGCAGCCGGATTTGTCGTTCGCGGATGTGATGACGCTGACGGGCAAGCCGAAAAGCTCGACCTCGCGGCTGCTGCGCGCGTTGCGCGACTGCGGGCTGCTCGAGCAGGATCCTCACACCCGACGCTACCGGCCGGGCCTCCTCACCTTCGAGCTCGGCCGGCTGCACCGCGCTCATGACGACCTCATCAGCATGGCCGAGCGCGAGCTGCGCGAGGTCTGCGCACGCACCGGGCATACCGGTTACATCGCCGTGCTCGACGGTTACGAGCAGGTCGTGCTGAGAATCGTGCCAGGCTCCAATCCCCTTCGCGTCGTCAATCCGCCGGGTCAGCGTACGCCGGCGCTTGCTACCTCGAACGGCCGCGCCATGCTCGCCCGCCTCTCCGACCAGGACATCCGTGCGCGAGTGCCCGCGACCTATCCAAAACTGCCGCGCAACTCGCCGCAGAATTTAAAGCAGTTGATGGTGCGCCTGGACGAAATCCGCCGCACCGGCGTATCCGAGGCGGCCGATGAATCCATCGAGGGCGTGGGCTCGCAGGGCTTTGCGTTGAAGAGCGGCGAGACCGGGGAGATGATCGGGATCGCGGTGTCCTATTCGGTGCAGGCGACCACGGTCGCCGAGCGCGCCAATGTCCGGCGCGAGCTGACGGCGATGGCCGCAAAGCTGCGCCGGCTGACCGGCGATCAACTCGACCAGGTTGTCACACGCGCTCAGGCGACGCGATGAGCGACGCCGCCACCCGACGCCCTAACGGCCTTGCGCTCTTCATTCTGCCGAGCGCGCTGCTGTTTGCACTGTTCTTCTTGCTGCCGATCGGATTGATGGCGCTGATGAGCGTGCTCACCGGCAACCCGGTGGTGGCGCCGAAGGTCGCCTTCACCACGCGGCATTACGCCCGCATGTTCGATGATCCCTATTATCTCGAGGTGATATGGACCACGATCAGGATCGGCCTCGTGACCACGCTGGTTGCGCTCGCGATCGGCTATCCGCTGGCGCACTGGATGGCGCGCATCCGGAGTCGCACCGGGCACGCGCTGCTGCTGATGGCAGTGCTGGCGCCGATGCTGACCGGCATCGTGGTGCGCACCTTCGCCTGGATGACGCTGCTCTCCGACAAGGGCGTGATCAATCAAACGCTCATTTCGCTCGGAATCATCAGCCAGCCGTTGAAGCTGATGTACACGGAGACCGGCATCGTGGTCGGGCTCGTCCACATCTACGTCCCCTTCATGGTGCTGACGCTCACCGGCGTGATCGGCCGCATCGACGAGCGGCTGGAGCAAGCCGCGGAAAATCTCGGCGCCAGTCCCTTGCGCGCGTTCATAGAGGTGACGCTGCCCTTGAGCCTGCCCGGCATCCTGGCCGGCTCGCTGCTGGTGTTCGCGCTCGCGATCAGCGCCTATGTCACGCCGATTCTGCTCGGCGGTTTCCAGATCATGACGCTGCCGATCCTGATCTACCAGCAGATCTCCGCGAACTTCAACGTCGGCTTCGCGGCCGCGCTCGGCATCATCCTTTTGATGATCTCGCTGTTGCTCGTCATCGCCTATAACCACGCGCTTGGCCTCGTCTCTGGCCAACGCGAACTACAATGAGGCCGATGATGGGACCCTCGCACAGCCCATCGCTGGTGTCCGATCAAGAGGCCGCGCTTCGCCTCGCGACGGCGCCAATGCGTGCCATCGCGGGCCGACGGTGCTATGGCCGATACCTCTATCTCGCCGTCAACATCTCCATACTGACGTTCCTGCTGGCGCCGATCGCCGTCGTCGTCGTGTTCGCCCTGAACCCGACGCCCTTCATCCAGTTTCCGCCGGTCGGCGTGTCCTTGCGCTGGTTCGAAAAATTCTTCGCCTCGCGCGATTTCATGCATGCGCTCGGCTTCAGTCTCGAGATTGCGCTCCTCACCACGGTGTCCGCGACCATGCTCGGCGCGTCCGCCGCCCTGGCGCTCGCCCGCGGCAATTTGCCGGGCACGCGGCTGATCGTAGCGACCATGCTCTCGCCGCTGATGCTACCCGCGATCCTGACGGGACTGGCGCTGTTCCAGACTTATGTGCTGCTCGACGTGGGACGTCCGACCTGGGGCCTCGTTGCCGGCCACACGCTGGTGACGCTTCCTTACGTGGTGCGCACGACGCTTGCCGTACTGCATAATTTCGACACGCGCCTGGAGGAAGCCGCGCAAAATCTCGGCGCAAGCCCGTTGCGCACCTTCTTCGAGGTGACGCTGCCGCTGATCAAGCCCGGCGTACTGGCAGGCGCGATCTTCGCCTTCATCGTCTCGTTCGACCAGTTCCCGGTGTCGTTGTTCCTGGTCAGCCCGGGCAACGAGACGCTGCCGGTCACGCTGTTCAATTATCTCAAATTCGATCTGGACGGCACCATCGGCGCCGCGTCGGTGGTGTCGATCGTCCTCGCATTTCTCGTCGTCGTCGGGCTCGACCGCACCGTCGGCCTGCGCTCCTACGTCAAATTGTAACCGTATCGAAGGAATCGAGACATGACGAAAGCTCTGGGATCCTCACGGCTCAGCCGCCGCCGCTTTCTGACCGCGAGCGCCTCGCTCGGCATCGGCACGATCGCCGCGCCCTATGTCGCGCGCGCCGACGATCCGACCCTGCGCATCACCGGCTGGGGCGGCAAGTGGGGGGAGATCATGAAGGCCGAGATCGGCCCCGCCTTCGAGAACGAGTTCAAGTGCAAGCTCCAGATTGATTCCGCCTTCCCCTATCTGCCGAAGCTTCAGGCGAGCTCGCGCTCGGCGCCGATCTATGACGTCATGCACACCAATTCCAACGAGCAGTGGGCTGCCGCTGAAATGGGCCTCGTCGAGCCGAAGATCGATCCCAAGCTGGTGCCGAACCTCGCCGACGTCTATCCCTACGCCATCAGCGACAAGATCGTCGGCGTCTCGATCTTCACCAGCGCCATCGGCCTCGGCATGCGCACCGACAAGGGCTATGGCAGCGTCTCCTCCTGGAAGGAATTGTGGGACGCGAAATACAACGGCGTCCGCGGCGGCTATGTCATCCCGGTCAACAGCCTCGGCCAGGCCTTCCTGATGATGTGCGGCACACTGTTCGGCAAGGGCCAGCTCGATCTCGACGCGGCCTATACGGCGCTGGAGAAGCTGAAGCCGATCAAGATCGTCGACTTCACCGGCGCGATGGAGAAGATGCTGCTGTCAGGCGAGGTCGGCCTCTGCGTCATCCACGATTCCGGCATCTATCGCTATGACGGCCAGAACCAGCCGACCGATTTCGTCGCACCGAGCGAAGGCGTCCTGTCGCTCGAGCAAGTCCTGACCATCACGCCCGGCAGCAAGATGAAGGAGCTTGCCAACGCCTATGTGAACTACATGCTCCGTCCGGACGTGCAGAAGCGCCTTGCGGAAACCGTGTGGTACTCGCCGGCCAACAGGAAGGTGAAGCTCGACGCCAAGTACGACGCCAAGCTGCTCACCACGCCGGAAAAAGTCTCGAAGCTGATCCAGGTCGACTGGAAATGGTACAACGAGCGCAAGGATGAGATCGACCAGCGCGTCAATCGGATCTTCCGCGCATGAGCGCGTCGATCGAAATCGCCGGCGTCAGCAAGATCTACGACGGCGGCGTACGCGCGGTGGATACGGTCGCCATGGACATCCGGCAGGGTGAATTCTTCTCCCTGCTCGGTCCGTCCGGCTGCGGCAAGACCACCACGTTGCGCATGATCGCCGGCTTCGAGACGCCGAGCGCAGGGGCCATCCGAGTCGACGGCGCCGACATCACCCATGTGCCGGCACACAAGCGCGACATGGGCATGGTGTTCCAGAACTACGCGCTGTTCCCGCATCGCACCGTCGCCGAGAACGTCGCCTTCGGCCTGCGCATGCGCGGGCTCGACAAGGCGACCATTGCGGCCAAGGTGAAGGCGGCGCTGGCCATGGTCGAGCTGTCTGGCCTGGAAGAGCGCCGCCCCGCCCAGCTCTCCGGCGGCCAACAGCAGCGCGTCGCACTTGCCCGCGCCATCGTGATCGCACCGCGCGTCCTGCTCTGCGACGAACCGCTGGGAGCGCTGGACAAGAAGCTGCGCCAGCAGATGCAGTTCGAGCTCAAGCAGCTCCAGAAGAAGCTCGGCCTGACGCTGGTCTTCGTCACCCACGACCAGGAAGAGGCGCTGGCGATGTCCGACCGCATCGCCGTGATGAACGGCGGCCGCGTCGAGCAGGTCGGGACGCCGGCCGAGATCTACAACCAGCCAATGACCCGCTTCGTCGCCGACTTCATCGGCGACACCAACATTTTCCGTGGCGAGCGCATCGCCCCAAGCACCGGTGAGGCGGCCCTCGACGTGGGCAAGGGCCTGATCCTGGCGCTGCCGCCTTCCGCGGACATGCCAGGCATCGGCGTACTCTCGGTGGCGTTGCGTCCCGAGAGGATCCGGCTATCGCCGCGCGGCGAGGCTGCAGACGGCGCGCCCGGCGTCACCGCGCACGGTGTCGTCGAGAACACCAATTTTCTCGGCGGCGCGGTGCTCTATCGCATCGTGCTAGAGGGCGGACATCGCGTCCTCGTGCAGCAGTCCAATGCAGGCACGGACCACCTGTTCGTTCCCGGTAACGGTGTCACGCTCGACTGGACGCCGGCCGATCTCGTCGTCTTGAAGGACTAGACCAGACATGAACATGCCATTGAAGCATCAGTGCATCGGGGTGGTCGTGATCGGCCAGAGCCCACGTCCCACCGTCGCCTCAGAGATCGCCGCCGTGCTGTCGCCGGGCATCCAGATCGAGCTGCGCGGAGCGCTTGACGGCATGAGCCGCGCCGAGATCGACGCCATCCCGCCGATGGACGGCTACGACACGCTATTCACCCTGCTGCCGAACGGCGATGGCGTCACCATCAGCAAGAAGGAAGTCGAGCGCCGCGCGAGCCAGCAGATCACCCGCTTCAAGCACGAGGGCGTCGGCGTGACGCTGATGGCCTGCACCGGCAAATTTCCCAACCTCGCAGCGGATGGCCTCGTCATCCTGCCCTCGGCCATCCTGCATAATCTCGTCGAGGCCGTGCTGCCGAAGGGCCGGCTCGGCGTGTTCTCGCCGCTCCCCGAGCAGACCGCACTGATCGACAAGAAATGGCAGCGCGACGGCGTCGATGTCGTCGGCATCACGCTGCGTCCCGGTTCGAGCGATGCCGCGGTTGACGAGGCCGCACGCACGATGGTTGACCTCGAGCCCGATCTCGTGGTGATGGACTGCATCAGCTACACCAGCGCCAACAAGGCGCGCGTGCGCACTGCCTATCCCGGTCCTGTGATCCTCGGCATTGCCGCCGCGGCCCGTATCGTCGAGGAGCTGGTCTCGTGAGCAAGGCGGAATTGAAGACGATCACCCTCGACGAAATCGAAGCGCTCGCGGTCGGCGCCTGGATCCTCGGCACCGGCGGCGGCGGCAGCCCCTATCTCGGCCTGCTCAACCTGCGCCGGCTCTACGCCGAGGGCCACCGCGTGCAATTGATGTCGCCGCTCGACCTCGACGACGAGGACTGGGTCGCGGTCGTCTCCAACATGGGCGCGCCGCTGGTCGGACAGGAACGCCTCGCCGACAGCCGCAACATCGCGCGCGCGGTGCGGATGCAGGAGGAGATCAACGGCATCAAGTTCCGCGCCGTGATGTCGGTCGAGATCGGCGGCGGCAACGGCGTACAGGCGCTGATGGCGGCCGCTCATCTCGGCATTCCCGTGGTCGATGCCGACTGCATGGGCCGCGCCTTCCCTGAGGCGCAGATGACCTCGGTCGCGATCGGGGACTTACGCCCCTACCCCTGCACGCTCTATGATCCGCGCGGCATCGAAGCCGTCGTCACCAAGGTGCCGAGCTGGAAATGGATGGAGCGGGCGAGCCGCAAGATCTGCGTCGAGATGGGCTCGATCGCCTCCACCAGCAAGGCGCCCCGCACGGGACGCGAGGTGAAGGACTGGGGTATCCACTTCACCACCACCAAGGCGATCGGCATCGGCCGCGCCGTGCAGGATGCAAACCGCCGGCACGAAGATCCGATCGCCGCGCTGCTTTCGACCGAAGGCGGCAAGAAGCTGTTCACGGGCAAGATCGTCGACGTGGCCCGGCGCACGACGGAAGGATTCCTGCGCGGCTCGGCCACGATCGAGGGCAGCGACGCCGACCGCGGCAGCCGGCTCAAGCTCTCGTTCCAGAACGAATGGGTCGTGGCTTGGCGCGGTGAAGAGGCGATCGCGACGTCACCCGATTTGATCTGCGTGCTCGACAGCGTCAACGGCCACGGCGTCGGCACCGAGACCGTGCGCTATGGCCAGCGCGTCACCGTCGTGGCGCTGCCGGCCCCGCCGGTGCTCACCAGTCCCCGCGGTCTCGAATTCGTCGGCCCGCGCGCCTTCGGCTACGACCTCGATTACCGTTCCCTCTTCGAGCCCGCTGCGGCAGGAGCTTAAGATCTCATGAAACGTATTGGCATCGATGTCGGCGGCACCAACACGGATGCCGTGCTGATCGTCGACGAGAAAGTCGTCCATTCCGTCAAGCGTCCGACCACGGCCGACGTGACCTCGGGCATCCTCGACGCGTTGAAGGCGCTGCGCACCGAGCCCGCCGCCGCGGTGAAGGTCGATGCAGTCGTGATCGGCACCACGCATTTCATCAATGCCGTAGTCCAGCGCCGCCGTGTGCAGAAGATCGGCGCGATCCGCATCGGTATGCCCGCAAGCGCCTCGTTGCCGCCGTTCTGCGACTGGCCCGAAGACCTCGCCGCGCTGGTCAACGGCGACATCTTCATGCTGGAGGGCGGCCACGATTACGACGGTCGTCCCTTCATGCCGCTCGACGTCGCCGCCCTCAAGGACGCCGCGCGAAAAATCAGGGACAAGGGCCTGCGCTCGGTCGCGGTGTGCTCGAGCTTCTCTCCGCTCGACCCCTCCTGCGAGACGACCGCGCGAGAAATCCTCGCCGATATCTGCCCGGACGTCGCGGTGACGCTGTCGCATGATCTCGGCCGCATCGGGCTGCTGGAGCGGGAGAACGCCGCGCTGCTCAATGCGTCCCTGCACGATCTCGCCATCACCACGGTCGCGGCCTTCCGCAAGGCGATCGCCGACAGCGGCATCGATGCGCCGCTGTTCCTGACCCAGAACGACGGCACCGTGATGCAGGCCGAGATCGCCACCGCCTTCCCGGTGATGAGCTTTGCGTCCGGCGCCACCAATTCCATGCGCGGCGCCGCCCATCTCTCCGGCCTCGACGACGCCATGGTCGTCGATGTCGGCGGCACCACCTCCGACATCGGCCAGCTTCGTCACGGCTTTCCGCGCGAGGCCAATGCCGTGGTCGAAGTCGGCGGCGTCCGCACGCTGTTCCGAATGCCCGACCTGCTGTCGATCGGGCTGGGCGGCGGCAGCCATGTCGACGAGGATCCGGTCCGCGTCGGCCCGCTCAGCGTCGGCTACCGGCTGACGTCGGACGCGCTGGTGTTCGGCGGCGCGCGCCTCACCGCCACCGACATTGCAGTCGCGGCCGGCCTGATCGACATCGGCGACCGCTCGCGCGTCGCCATGCTGCCGAAACGCCTGATCGAGGCGGCGCTGCGCGATGCCTGGCGCAAGCTCGAGGAAGACATCGACCGCATGAAAACCGAAGCCGGCGACGTGCCGCTGCTCGCGGTCGGCGGCGGCGCCTTCCTGGTGCCGGATCGCCTGCCCGGCATCTCCGAGATCGTGCGCATGCCGCATGGCGACTGCGCCAATGCAGTAGGTGCCGCGATCGCGCAGGTCTCCGGCGAGGCCGACCAGGTGTTCCGCGACCTCAGCCGCGAGGATGCGATCGCAGCCGCGCGCGATATCGCGGCCGACCGCGCTGTCCAGGCTGGAGCAGCGCGCGACAGCCTCAAGACCGTCGATGTCGAGGACATGCCGATCGCCTATCTGCCCGGCAATGCTCTCCGCGTCCGCGTCCGCGTCGCCGGCGCGATCGCCGACCCGGATTTGCCCGCGGCGGCGTAGCGGACTCATTCCCAGCGTCATGGCCGGGCTTGTCCCGGCCATCCACGATCTTTCGTGCGGCGCCAAGAATGTGGAAGCCCGGGCATGACGGCCTCCCGTCAAACAAAAACTGCGAAAACAACCCCATACACAGTAGCCGGCGATAGCAAAATCAACAGCTTACGCGGACCGCCAACGAGGCAAAAGCAGCCCCCTCACCCGGCGTCGCTGCCCTCGCCCGCAAGGGGAGAGGGCGCAGCAACGAGCATCCCGCCGTTTGACTCGTCGAGCAAAACAGGGGTATGATGCTAATATTCCGAAATCGCTGCGAGCCCCTCTTCTCCCCTTGCAGAAGAAGGTGGTGCGTAGCGCCGGATGAGGGGTCTCTATCCGCGAATTCAACTCGGCAGATTCGTGTGCGGATAGAGACCCCTCACCCTGGTGAGTCCGCGTTTACCTGCGTCGCTGCCCTCTCCCGCAAGGCGAGAGGGCACTGCAACGGGCGGCGCGCGCCACGAACGACGAGGATGCCCCCTACTCCCAGGCCCACGTCGAGAAATCGTTCTCGTATTGCGGCACGTCCTTCCAGACGCCCTTCAGCTTCTTGGCTGTGATGGTGATCAGCTGCGGCTGGTACATGTAGGCAGAGACCGCGTCGGTGGCCAGCATGCGCTGGGCGTCGCCGAGCAGTTTTGCGCGGGCGGCCTCTTCCGGCGTCGACACGATCTGCTTGTAGAGCGCGTTGAACGCCGCGTTGTTGTAGCCGAGATAGTAGTCCGGCTCGGTGATCTTGACGAGGTCGAACGGCTCGACATGGCTGACGATGGTGAGGTCGAAATTATGCGGGCCGTTGCCGGCGAACACCTGCGACAGCCATTGCGCCCATTCGACGTTCTCGATCTTGGCGATGATGCCGACCTTGGCGAGCTGGGCCGCGACGATTTCGCCGCCCTGCCGCGCATAGGACGGCGGCGGCAGCTTCAGCGACAGCTCGAGCGGCGTGGTGACGCCGGCTTCGGCAAGCAGCTTCTTCGCCTTCTCGGGGTCGTAGGGGTTGATGCCGGTGGTATCGACGAAACCGAACGCGCCCGGCACGTAGAAGCTGCCGATCGGCGTGCCGAAGCCGTCGACGGCACCGTCGATCATGGCCTTACGGTCGATCGCGGCGAGGATGGCGCGGCGCACGCGGACGTCATCGAGCGGCTTCTTGCGGTGATTGATCGCAACGATGGTCTTGGCGCGGGAGCCGCCGACCAGCACGGTGAAGCGCGGATCGGCCTTGAACTGCGCGATGGTGCGCTGCGCCGCGACGCGTGGAAACGCGTCGACGTCGCCCGAGAGCAGCGCCGCCGTCTGCGCGGACGGATCGGAGATGAAACGGATCGTCACCTTCGAGAGCTTGATCGCGGCGGCGTTACGGTAGTCGGCCCATTTGGTCAGCGTCATCGAGGAGCCCTTGGCCCAGGCGCCAAGCTGATAGGGCCCGGTGCCGACCGGCTGCGTGACATTGGTGGCAGCGCTCTTCGGCTCGACGATCGAAGCGCTCGCCTGTCCCATCAGGAACGGCAGGTTCGGCTCGGAGTTTTTCAGGGTGATCACGACCGTGTCGGCGTCGGGCGCGGCAACGGACTCGAAGCTCTGGAACAGGCTCTTGTCCTTGTTGGTGCTGGTGGGCACCGCGTTGCGCTCGAACGAGAACTTCACCGCGGCGGAATCGAACGGCTCGCCATTGTGGAATTTGATGCCCTTGCGCAGCTTGAAGGTGTAGGTCTTCAGGTCGGGCGAAGCAGTCCAGCTTTCTGCCAGCAGGGGCGAGGTGGTGCCGTCCTCGTTGATCTTGGTCAGCGTCTCATAGATGTTGTAGAGCGTGACCTCGGCGATCGCGGCAGCGGCCGCGTTGGTGGGATCGAGCCCCGGCGGCTCCAGCGCCATCGCCATGACGACGCTGTCCTTCTTGCTTTGGGCCAGCACCGGCAGCGGCGCCGCGACAAGCGCGGCAGTGAGTGCGACGATGGATAGTTTCCTGAACATGCGTAACTCCCCTGCCTTCTCAATTCCCAGTCTACGCCAATCCTGCGCCCGAGACTAACCCTCCGCGGCAGGCGGCGGCAACGCCATCACGGCCTCCGCCTTGTGGCAGGCCGCAAGATGCGTCTCGCCCACCTTGCGTAGCTCAGGCAGAACCTCGCGGCAATGCTGGTCGGCGAGCGCACAACGCGCGACATAGGGACAACCCGTGGCGGCCGCCGATTGCGAGGCGATCGCCTGGGCCCCGCGCCGGCGCCGGCCGCCGCCGGCGCGCGCCCGCGGCACGGCATCCAGCAGCGCCCGCGTGTAGGGATGGGCGCAGTGCTCGAACAAATCCTCCGGCCGCCCCTGCTCGACGATGCGGCCGAGATACATCACCGCGACCTCGTCGCAGAGATAGTCGACGACGGCGAGGTCGTGGCTGATCAGGACGTAACTCAGGCCGAACTGCTCCTGGAGGTCCTGCATCAGGTTGAGCACCTGGGCCTGCACGGAGACGTCGAGCGCGGAGACCGGCTCGTCGGCGACGATCAGCTTCGGCTGGGTGATCAAGGCCCGCGCAATGGCGATGCGCTGGCGCTGACCGCCGGAGAATTCGTGCGGATATTTGTCCATGTCCGCATCGCGCAAGCCGACCTGGCGCAGCACCGCGGCGACGCGGTCGCGGAAGGTGGTGCGGTCGGCGCCATCAAGCACAGTGAGCGGCTCGGCCACGATGCGCGCGATGATCTGGCGCGGATCAAGCGAGCCGTAGGGATCCTGGAACACCATCTGGAAATCGCGCCGGGCGCGGCGCAGCTCGTCGGCGGTGATGCCGTTGAGGTCGCGGCCGAGCAGCGCGACCTGCCCCGACGTCGGCCGCTCCAGCGCCATCACCACCCGCGCAAAAGTGGACTTGCCCGAGCCGGACTCGCCGACGATGCCGAGGCTCTTGCCGACATCGACCTGCACACTGACGCCGTTCAGCGCGCGCACCTGCCCGGGCGGGCGGAACAGGCTTTCGCGGGGCAGCGTGTAGCGCTGCTCGAGACCCCTGACGTCGAGAAGAGGCGCGGTGCTCATGCGGACAACGCTCCGACATTCGCGGCCATCGAGACATCGGTGCGCACGCAGCGCACGCCATGGCCGGCGCCGACTTCGACCATCGGCGGAAGCGCCGCGCGGCACTGATCGATCACAAGCGGACATCGTTCGGAGAAGGTGCAGCCGGCCGGAAGATCCGCGAGCTCCGGCACCGTGCCCGAGATCGTCGTCAGCCGCGTCCCCTTGCGCGCGCCGAGCTTCGGCCGGGCGCGGAACAGGCCCTGCGTGTAGGGATGTCCCATCCGCCGAAACACCTCGTCGGTCGGCCCGCTCTCGACCACCGTGCCGCCATACATCACCATCATGCGCTGCACGTTCTCGGCGATGACGCCGAGATCGTGCGAGATCAGGATCATCGACATGCCGCGCTCCTCGACCAGATCGGCGATGAGGTCGAGGATCTGGCCCTGGATGGTGACGTCGAGCGCGGTGGTCGGCTCGTCCGCGATCAACAAATCGGGCTCACAGGCGAGCGCCATAGCGATGGTGACGCGCTGGCGCTGGCCGCCGGAGAACTGGTGCGGATAGGCATCGACGCGCTTTGCAGGATCGGGCAGCCCCACGCGGTCGAGCAAGGCGATCGCTTCTTTCCGTGCCTGCGACGCCGAGTATTTCTTGTGACGCCGCAGCGGCTCGGCGACCTGATGGCCGATCGTGTGCATCGGATTGAGCGCGGTCATCGGCTCCTGGAAAATCATGCTGATGCGGTTGCCGCGCAGGCGACAATATTCCGCGTCCGACAAACCAGCGAGTTCGCCGCCATCCAGCTTGATGCTGCCGGTGACGACGGCGCTGTCCGGCAACAGGCCCATCAGCGACATCGCGGTGACCGACTTGCCGCAGCCGGATTCACCGACGAGCCCGAGCGTCTCGCCGCGCTTCAAGGCAAAGCTGACGCCGCGCACGGCCTGCGCCGGCCCGCGGCTGGTGTTGAGGCGGACGCCGAGATTACTGACTTCGATCAGCGGCATGTCGGAGCGCTCAGCCATCGTCATCGCTCCCGCGCCAGTCGTGGATCGAGCAGGTCGCGCAATCCGTCACCGAGCAGGTTGAGGCCGAGCACGGCGACCGCGATGGCGGCGCCCGGATAGACCGCGAGCATCGGCGATTGGAACAGCAGCGTCTGCGCATCGTTCAGCATCCGGCCCCAGGACGGCTGCGGCGGCTGCGTGCCGAGCCCGAGATAGGACAGAGCGGCCTCCGCGAGAATGGCGAGCGCGAACTGGGTGGTGACCTGCACGATCAGGATCGACAGGATGTTGGGCAGCACGTGCTCGATGGTGATGCGAAACCTGCCCTTGCCCGAGGCACGCGCGGCCAGCACGAATTCGCGCGCCCAGATCGCATTGGCCGAGCCGCGCGTCAGCCGGGTCAGCGTCGGGATCTGGAAAATGCCGATCGCGACGATCGAGGTCACCATACCGGGTCCCACGACCGCGGCGAGCATGATCGCGGAGAGCACGGCCGGAAAGGCGAAGGTGAAGTCGGAGAAGCGCATGATGATCTCTTCGGTCCAGCCGCGCCGGGCCGAGGCGATCAGGCCGAGGCAGAGGCCGAAGGTGAGACCGATGCTGACCGCGATGACGCCGACCATGATGGTGGAACGGGCGCCGGCGAGCAGCAGCGAGACGATGTCGCGGCCGAAGGAATCGGTGCCGAGCCAGTGCTCGGCCGAGGGCGGCCGGAGTTTTGAGGCGATGTCGATCTCGTAGGACGACCAGGGCGTCCACACCAGCGAGAGCAGCGCCGAGGCGAGAACCAGCAGGCTCAACGCGCCGCCGAGCACGAAGCTGCGATGGCGCAGCGCGCGGCCCCAGAAGGTTTTGGCCGGCAGACGGCGCGTCGCTGCCGCTGCGTCAATCGGCGAGGTCAAAGGCGCGCTCACAGGTCGTGGACCTTGATGCGGGGATCGATGAAGGCATAGAGCACGTCGACCACGAAATTGACGATGACGACCATGGTCGCAAGCAGCATCACGCAGTTGCGCACCACGATGAGGTCGCGGTTGGCGATCGACTGGAAGATCAGCCGGCCGAGGCCCGGCAGATAGAACACGTTCTCGATCACGATGGTGCCGGCGAGCAGATTGGCGAATTGCAGGCCCATCACCGTCATCACCGGGATCATGGCGTTGCGCAGCACGTGGCGCCACAGCACCTCGCGCCTGCCGAGCCCTTTGGCGCGCGCCGTACGGACGAAATCCTCGCGCAGCACTTCGAGCACGGCCGAACGCGTGACGCGTGCGAGGATCGCGGCCTGCACCACCGCAAGCGAGACCGCCGGCAGCAGCAGCGACTTGATGCCGAGCCAGATGCCGTCCTCCCAGCCGGGAAAGCCGCCCGCGGACAGCCATTGCAGCCGCACCGAGAACAGCAGCACCAGCAGAATCGCGAACCAGAAATTCGGCAGCGCGATGCCGATCTGGGTCAGCGACATCACGCCGACATCGCCGAGCTTGTTGTGGTTGGCGGCGGTGTAGATGCCGGCCGAGAGCGCCAGCGTCACCGTGATCAGCATGGACATGATCGCGAGCGGAATGGTCAGCACCAGCCGCTCCGCGATCAGGCTGCCGACCGGCGTGCCGTAGACATAGGAGTTGCCGAGATCGCCGACCAGCAGCCCCTTGATCCATTGCAGATAGCGAACCGCCAGCGGCTGGTCGAGCCCGAGCTTGACGGTGAGCGCACGCACCGCGTCCGGCGAGGCGTCGGCGCCCATCAGCATCTGCGCGGCGTTGCCCGGAAGAGCATCCAGCACCAGGAAAATGATCACGGATGCGCCGACCAGCGTCGCCAGCAGGGTCAGCAGACGTCGGAGGACAAATACGCTCATGCGCTCACGAGCTCCGACGTCGTCCTGGCGAAAGCCAGGACGACACCGATGGGGTTGCGGGCGTCATGCCGCATTGGGACAAATACGCTCATGCGCGCTCGGATTCAGGGCTCATCCGCGGCACGATCAACATGTCCGGGCTCCGGAGGCAAGTGCTTTGCAGGCATGTGCTTTCAGACAAGTGCTTTGCGGCATGTGCCTCACCTCAGCCGGGCCAGCGGGACAGAAGGCCTTGCGAGGCCTCGAACAGCGCGCTCACGCGCAGCAAGTCCGCATCAGCGCGGAAGCGGCCGACGAGTTGCAATCCGATCGGCAGGCCGTCGCGGCCGAAACCGCAGGGCAGACTGATCGCGGGGTGTCCGGTCATGTTGAACGGCATGGTCCAGGGGAACCAGTGCGGCCGGACGCTGTCAAACTGCTTGCCGTCGATCTCGATGGTGCCGAACAGGTCCTGATCGATGGGCAGCGCCGTGCGGGTGATGGTCGGCATCGCCAGGAGATGCCCACGCGCAAGCAGGGATTGCACCCGGCGGAACAACGCCGTGCGCGCGAACATCGCTTCCTGATAGGCGACGCCGCTGACATCGGTGGCGAGCGCAAGCTGCTTCCGGAAGGCCTCGCTCAGCACGTCCCCATGCTCGGCCGCGAGTTTTGCAAAGCGCGTCCGCCAGACCGTGTGGTTGATGGCGCGCCAGATCGGCTCGATGTCGAACCCCTCGCCCGAAAACTCCTCGAGCTCGGCCCCCAGGCCCGCGAGCCGATCGAGGCTCGCCTTGAAGCCGGCTGCGACATCGGCAGAGACAGGGCGTCCGGGCGGTGACAGGCAGTACAGGATTTTCTGCCCGCGCAGATCACCGCGCGGAGCGGCCGTGCCGATGAAGTCGGGCACGGGAACGCCGATCGACCACGGATCGCAGGAATCCTCGCCGGCCATCGCCTGCATCATCAGCGCGGTGTCGGCGACGGTCCGCGTCATCGGCGTGACATAGGTCTGGTTGCCGAACACGTCCAGCGCCTGGCTGTGCGCGATGACGCCGTTGCTCTGCTTCAGCCCGACCACGCCGTTGCAGGCGGCGGGAATCCGCGTCGAGCCGCCGCCATCGGTCGCGATCGCAAGCGGCGCGATGCCGCTCGCCACCGCCACCGCCGCGCCGCCGCTGGAGCCGCCCGACGAGCGCTCGGCGCTCCAGGCGTTGCGGGTGCGGCCGAACAGCGGCGAGTCGGTCAGGCATTTGCTGCCGAATTCGGGCGTGGTCGTCTTGCCGATCAGGATCGCGCCTTCCGCGCGCAACCTTGCAACCGCGACGGCATCCTCGTTCGGAACGTTGTCCTTGTAGGGAACCGCGCCGAACGTGGTCTTCACGCCCCTGGTGTTGACGATGTCCTTGACGGTGACGGGGATGCCGTGCAGCAGGCCGAGCGGCTCACCGGCCATCATCTTGCGCTCGGCCGCGCGCGCCTGCGCCATCGCCTCGTCGCCGCAGAGCGTGATGAAGCAGTTCAACCGGGGCTGGAGCGCCTCGGCGCGCGCGAGCACGGCGCTGACGAGTTCGACGGGGGAGATCCGTTTTTCGGCGACGAGACCGCGCAGTTCGGTTGCGGACAGCAGACAGGGATCGCCGTTCATCGTCACATCACGCTCCGAAGCGGGCCGCCGTTGGCCCCAAGACATCGACAGGACATTGACAGCGAGAATGACAGTTTTGTTAACTCGGCGTCCAATACCATTTTGATGGTCAACCCATATGTTTTCGGTATGCCAATGGATCTTCGCCGGCTCCGCTATTTCGTCGCCGTCGCCGAGGCGCGCAGCGTCGGCAAGGCCGCCGAGCGGCTGCGCATGGCGCAGCCGCCGCTCTCGGTCCAGATCCGCAAGCTCGAAGCCGAAATCGGCGCGCCGCTATTCCGCCGCGGCACGCGCGGCATGGACCTGACCGAGGCGGGCCAGGCGCTGTTCGCGCGCGCCGGCGAAGCGCTGGCGCTGGCGGCCGACGGCGCCGAAGCCGCGCGCGCGGTCGCATCCGGGCGGCGCGGGCGGATTTCGGTCGGATACATGTTCGTGCTGGCAAATGCCGTTCTGCCGCGCCTGATCCCCGAGCTGCGGCGGTCCATCCCCGGCGTCGATCTCGATTTCGCCGAGCTCACCGCCTCGACCCGCGAGGCGCGGCTGCTCGACCGCAGCGTCACGGTCGCGCTGTGCATGCCGGCGATCCATCATCCCGAGATTCAGGTGGCGCGGATCGGTGCCCAGCCCCTCATGCTGGCCATGCCGATCCGCTCACCGCTCGCCCGTCTGGGCGCGGTGCCCGTGGCCCGATTGCAGGGCCGCCCCCTGATCGCGCTGCCTCACCCCGACCAGGATCCCGCCTCCTCCGCGGTTGCCGCCTTGCTGCGGCGGCACCAGGTCGTGATGCCGATCGTCAGCCGGGTGGAAACAGTGCATTCGGCGATGAGCCTGGTCCTGGCCGGCGAGGGCCTGGCGATCCTGCCGGCCTGCGCGCAGCTCGGGGCGCCGCGTGGGGTCGTGTTCAGGCCGCTGCGCGACGCCACCGATTCCATCGACATCGCGGTGTGCTGGCGGCGGGATTCGCACAGCCCGCTGATCCGCACCTTCCTCAAATGCGCCGAGAAGGTCGTGGCACGGCTGTGACGGGCTACAAGGGCCAGTTGATCTCGTGACTCCAGGGCGGATCGGCGCCCGGGCGGGTGCAGGTCAGGCCAGCACAGTTCGCAGCAAAGGACAGCGCGCGGCGGAGCTCGTCTGCGCCGATGCTCGTCAATTCCTCCCGCGCGAGACGCCCCTGCTTGTGCAGGGCGAACAACAGCGCCGCCTGAAAACTGTCGCCCGCGCCGATGGTGTCGGCGACCACGACCTTGGGTGCGGCGACCTCGATCTGCCCTGCCCCCGCATGCCATGCGATCGCGCCGCTGTTGCCGCGGGTGATGACGACGAGGCTCGCGCCCCCTGCGAGCAGCGTGCTCGCGCGCTGCTGATACGGCTCGTCGCCGAAGAGATAGGCAAAATCGACGTCCGACATCTTGATGAGATCGGCGCTGGCCGCAAACTCGGTCATGCGCGCGAGATAAGCCGGCTTGTCCTTCACGAGGTTGGGCCGGCAGTTCGGGTCGAAGGAGATGGTCGACGATGCCCGCGCGTCCGCGATCAGGGCCCTGGTCTCCGTCGCGCCCTGATCATTGACCAGCGTGGTCGAGCCGACATGGAGGGCTTCGACGGTCGCGAACGGAATGGACCCGCGCCGGTAGGTCCAGTTCCGCGTCGCCGTCTCGGCATCGTAGAAGGCGTAATGCGACTCGCCCGCGACGATGCGCACGAAGGCGAGCGTAGACTGGTGATCGCTGCGGGTGGCGAGGGTGAGCTCGACATCGGAGGCAGCGGCGTGGTCGGCGATCATGCGCCCGAACATGTCCGTCGAGATCCCGCCGACAAATCCGGTCGGCGCGCCCAGCCGCGCCATGCCGATTGCGACGTTGAGGCAGGAGCCGCCGACGACCGGCATCACCGCCTCACGGCCGTCGCCGCTCCGCGTCGGCACGAAATCGATCAGCGCATCGCCGCAGGAAATCAACATCCGTTTCAACCTCCGGCCATTCCACGCATCGCGGCGCGGCTGCCGCGATCGACCTCGCGCAGCAATCTGTAGACCTCACGCTTGCGGGCGTGAAAGGCGGCGATGTCGGGCGTGGTCGGCTCGCTCTTCCGTCCCAGCGCCGACATCTTTGCCATGGTCTCGCCGATCGAGGCATAGGCGCCGCCGGCGACCGCGCCGAGCATCGCGGCGCCGAGCAGCACCGGCTCCCTGGTCTGCGGCAGCGCGACGGTGAGGCCAGTCGTATCGGCCATGATCTGTCGCACCAGCGGACTGCGGCTGGCACCGCCGCCCATGATCATGATGCTGGAATGGACGCCATGCGCGGCAAAGGCCTCGATCACCTCGGCAAGCCCATAGGCGAGCCCGCACAGACCGGCGGCGAACAGCCGTTCCATCGAGGCGATGTCGGTGTCGAGATCGAGGCCCGCGATCACCGCGCGCGTGTCAGGGTCGGCGTAGGGCGAGCGGTTGCCGATGAACTCAGGAAGCACATGGACGTCGCGGGCCAGCAGCGCGGCGCGGCTGGCGCCGCCTGCGCGCGCGATGATGCGGCGCTCGAGAAACTCGATGAGGTCGAGGCCCTCGCTGCGCGCCGCCGCGCTCGCTTCGGCATGGCCGGGATGTGATTTGAGGAGATGGTCGATCGCCGCGCCCGCGGCCGACTGGCCGCCCTCGTTCAGCCAGAAATTTGGTACCATGCCGGAGTAATAAGGACCCCACACGCCGGGTACGAAGCATGGCTCCCTGGTCGTCGCCATGATGCAGGCCGACGTTCCCATGATGTAGGCAAGGCGGTCGCAGACATCTGTCGCGCCGTCCGATTCATCGCGGCCGCCGATTGCGCCGATGCCGCCGGCATGCGCATCGATCAGGGACGCTCCGACCGGGGTGGCCGCTGACAGGCCGAGATCGCCCGCGGCAGTGCGGGATAGACCTGCACCCAGGCGCGTACCGGGAGCGACGATCTCGGTGCCGATCCTGGCATATTTCTCGGCGACGAATTCCGAGAGACCAATCCGATGGAAGAATGGCGCGCTCCAGCCACCGCCATCGTGCGCGAGGTAGTTCCATTTGCAGGTGACGGTACAGGTCGAGCGCTGAAGCGAGCCGGTTGCGCGCCAGGTCAGGTAATCCGCCAGATCGAAGAAGTGCCCTGCAGCGTCGAAGCTCGCGCGCATGTGCCGCTTCAGCCACAGCAGTTTCGGCATCTCCATCTCGGGCGAGATCGAGCCGCCGACATATCGCAGCACGGCGTCACCAGTCTCGTTGATCAGCCGCGCCTCGGCCGTGGCGCGATGATCCATCCAGACGATGACGTTGCGCTGCCTGTCACCGGAAGCGCTGACGGTGAGCGGCTCACCCCTGGGATCGAGCACCACGAGGGAACAGGTGGCGTCGAAACCGATGCCGCCGACGCTGTCGGGCGCGATTGCGGCTTCCGCCATCGCGGCACGTACCGACGCCGTGCAAGCGTCCCAGATATCCTGGGACGACTGTTCGACGATGTCACCGGCCTCGTGCCATATCCTGATCGGATGCCGTGCGATCGCCAGCAAGGTGCCGGCCTCGTCAAACACCCCTGCCCGCGTGCTCGTGGTCCCTACATCGACGCCGATATACGCTCGCGGCATTGTCGCTCCCGGAAGCTCTCGTCAGTTTTGACGGTAAGCCTACCAGCAAGTGTAGCCGCCATCCACCAGCACGATGCTGCCGGTCATCAGGCTCGCGGCCTCGGACGAGAGGAACAGCACCACGGAGGCGATCTCCTCGACCTGCCCCATCCGCGCCATCGGGGTTCCACCGATCCAGGCATCGTACATTCTCGGATTGCTCTTCACGAAGGCGTTGAGCGGCGTCTCGATATAGGTCGGCGCCACCGCGTTGACGCGGACGCCACGCGCGCCCCATTCGGCGGCCAGCGATTTTGTGAGATGGTGAACCCCGGCCTTGGAGGCATTGTAGAAGCACTGCTCCTGCGGCTTGTTGACGATGAAGCCCGACATCGAGCCGACATTGACGATGGCGCCGCTCCTGGCGTTGAGCATGTGCTTGCCGAACTCGCGGCAGCACCAGAAGGTGCCGTTGAGATTGACGTCGATCACATTGAGCCAGTGCTCGTCGGCCACGGTCTCCGCCGGCGTCTCGCTGCGGGCAATGCCGGCATTGTTGACGAGGATGTCGACCTTGCCGTGGCGCGCGACGAGGTCGCTCGCGACCTCCGCCACGCGCTTGGTGTCGGTGACGTCCATGATCGCCGTCTCGATGTCAAAACCCTTTGCCTTCAGGCTGGCCTTGGCGCTGTCGGCGACCTTGCTGTCGCGGTCGCCGATCACGACCTTCGCGCCGGCTTCGGCCAGCGCCTCGGCGCAGGCGAGCCCGATGCCCTGCCCGCCACCGGTGATGAACGCCGTCTTGCCGTTCAGCTTGAATTTTTCCAGGTACATTTTGGTGTTTCCGTTTCTTGCCGTTTCTTGCCGTTTCTTGTCAGCCTCGAATGGCGTTGCCGCTCGCGTCGAAGCGATGAATCCGCGCGGGGTCCGGCACCAGCGATACATGGTCGCCGGCGTGCAGGCTCAATTCACCGATGTAGCGCGCCGTCAGCATGCCGAGCGGACCGGCATCGACATAGAGGAAGGTGTCGCTGCCGAGATGCTCGGCCACCGCGATCGTTCCCTGCCAGCCGCCGGCACCGTCGCGCTCGATCTTGAGATGCTCCGGCCTTACGCCGATCGTTGCCGCTCCCTTCTGCAAGGCGTGCTCGCCGGTCACGAAGTTCATCTTGGGCGAGCCGATGAAGCCGGCGACGAAGAGATTGGCCGGCTTTTCGTAGAGATCCAGCGGCGAGCCATATTGCTCGATCTTGCCGCCGTTGAGCACCACGATCTTGTCGGCCATGGTCATGGCCTCGACCTGGTCGTGGGTGACATAGATCGCGGTGGTGCCGAGCTGCTTCTGGAGCCGCGTCACCTCGATGCGCATCTGCACGCGCAGCGCCGCGTCGAGGTTGGAGAGTGGCTCGTCGAACAGAAACGCCTTGGGCTCGCGGACGATGGCACGCCCGATCGCGACGCGCTGGCGCTGGCCGCCGGAGAGCTCGCGCGGCTTGCGATCGAGATAAGGCGTGAGGTTCAGCGTCGCGGCGGCGGCCTCGACCTTGCGGTTGGTCTCGTCCTTGGAAAGGCCCGCCATCTTCAAGCCGAAGCCGATATTGCCGCGCACGCTCATATGCGGATAGAGCGCATAGGATTGGAACACCATGGAGAGCCCCCGCTTGGCGGGCGGCGTGTCGACCACGTTCTTGCCGTCGATCAGAATCTTGCCGCCGGAGACGTCCTCGAGCCCGGCGATCAGCCGCAACAGCGTGGTCTTGCCGCAGCCTGACGGCCCCACGAACACCACGAACGACCCGTCGGCGATCTCGAGGTCCGCGCCCTTGATGATGTGCACGGGGCCGAAGGATTTTTGCACGTCCTGAAGTGTGATCTGACCCATGATCCGGCAGCCCTTCTTACTTTACCGCGCCAAAGGTGAGCCCGCGCACGAGCTGCTTCTGGCTGAACCAACCGAGGACGAGAATGGGCGCGATCGCCAGCGTCGACGCCGCCGACAGCTTTGCCCAGAACAGCCCTTCCGGACTCGAATAGGACGCGATGAACGTGGTGAGCGGCGCGGCGTTCGAGGTCGACAGATTGAGCGTCCAGAACGCCTCGTTCCAGGCCAGGATCAGATTCAGCAGCATGGTCGATGCGAGCCCCGGGATCGCCATCGGCGTCAGGACATGAACCAGCTCGCGGCCGATGGTGGCGCCGTCCATGCGCGCGGCTTCCAGGATGTCGCGCGGGATCTCCTTGAAATAGGTGAAGAGCATCCAGATCACGATCGGCAGATTTCCGAGGCACAGGATGAAGACGAGGCCGATGCGGGAATCGAGCAGGCCGAAGGACTTGTAGATCAGGTAGATCGGCACCAGCACGCCGACCGGCGGCATCATCTTGGTCGAGAGCATCCAGAGCAGGATGTCCTTGGTGCGCTTGGTCGGCGAGAACGCCATTGACCAGGCTGCGGGGATCGCGATCAAAAGCGCAATGAGCGTCGAGCCGCCGGCGATGATGATCGAGTTCGTCGCGTGGAGGAAATAGTCGCTGCGCTCCTGCACGGTCGCGTAGTTCTCCGTGGTCCAGTGGAAGAACAGGAAGGACGGCGGAATCGCGAAGGCCTCAAGTTCGGTCTTGAAACTCGCCAATACCATCCAGAGGATCGGGAAGAAGATCAGGAAGCCGAACAACCACGCCCCGATCGTCGAGACCACCACCCGCCGTGTCGTCGCCATCCGCGCCATATCTCATGCCTCCAGGTTGCGGCCGACGATGCGGACCAGGAAGAAGGCTACGACGTTGGCGATCACGACAGCGACGAGGCCGCCCGCCGAGGCGGTGCCGACATCGTACTGGATCAGTGCCTGCGAATAGATCAGGAAGGCGATGTTGGTGGTCGACAGTCCCGGGCCGCCGCCCGTGGTGACGTAAATTTCGGCAAAGACGGTGAGCAGGAAGATCGTCTCGATCAGGATCACCACCGTGATCGGGCGCGCGAGGTGCGGCAGCGTGATGTAGATGAAGGTTGAGATCGCGCTGGCACCGTCCATTTCGGCGGCTTCCTTCTGCTCCTCGTCGAGCGACTGCATCGCAGTGAGCAAAATCAGCGTCGCGAACGGCAGCCATTGCCAGGACACGATCAGGATCACGGCGAGCAGCGGCGCGTCGGTGAACCAGTCGATCGGCGTCAACCCGAACACCGAGGCGATCCAGGCAAACAGCCCGGATACCGGATGCATCAGCAGGTTCTTCCAGACCAGCGCGCTCACCGTCGGCATGACGAAGAACGGCGCGATCACCATCAGCCGCACGATGTTGAGGCCGATCACGGGCTGGTCGAGCAGCAGCGCCAGCGGAATTCCGAGCAGGACGGTCAGCGCCAGCACCGAGCCGACCAGCACCAGCGTGTTCTGGAGCGACGCGAGGAACGCGGGATCGGTAAGGAAGTAGCGGAAATTTTCCAGCCCGACGAACGCTCCCGAGCCGGGATCGAGCAGGCTGTAATGCAGCGTCGAGAAATAGATCGTCAGCCCGAGCGGGACGATCATCCAGATGAACAGCAGCCCGACGGCCGGCATCAGGAGCGTCCGTGCGAGAAGCTGCGTCTGCCGGGTTGCCATTCTTGGCTTCTCCGCTTGCGGGAAGAAGGCGGCCATCCATCCGTAACGGTGGATGGCCGCAAGTTTGAGCTCAGGAGGGTGAGCTCGGGTTCACTTGATGTAGCCGGCGCGCTTCATCTCGCGCTCGGTTGCGGATTGCGCCGCGGTGAGTGCGGCGTCGACCGTCATCGATCCCGCGAGCGCGGCCGAGAACTGCTGTCCGACCTGCGTGCCGATGCCCTGGAATTCGGGGATCGCCGCATATTGCACGCCGACATAGGGCACCGGCTTCACGGTCGGCTTGTTCGGATCGGCCGCGTCGATCGAGGCCAGCGTCAGCTTGGCGAACGGGGCGACCTTCAGATAATCAGGGTTTTGGTAGAGCGAGGTTCGGGTGCCCGGCGGCACGTTGGCCCAGCCCTCCTTCGCAGCCACGACCTTGGTGTAGTCCTTGCTGGTGGCCCAGCCGATGAACTTCTCGGCGGCCTCCGACTTCTTCGAGCCAGCGGGGATTGCGAGACTCCAGGCCCACAGCCAGTTGGCGTTCTTGCCGAGCCCGGTGTTGGGCGCCATCGCGAAGCCGACCTTGTCGGCGACCTTGGAGTCCTTCGGGTTGGTGACGAAGGATGCAGCGACCGTGGCGTCGATCCACATCGCGCATTTGCCGGCGTTGAACAGCGCAAGGTTCTCGTTGAAGCCGTTCGAGCTCGCGCCGGGAGGGCCGGCCTGCTTCATCAGGTCGACATAGGTCGTGAGCGTCGCCTTCCATTCCGGGGTGTTGAACTGCGGCTGCCACTTCTCGTCGAACCAGCGTGCGCCGTAGGAATTGGCCATGGCGGAGAGGAACGCCATGTTCTCGCCCCAGCCGGCCTTGCCGCGCAGGCAGATGCCGTAGACGCCGGCGCTCTTGTCGGTGAGCTTCTTGGCGGCGTCGACGACGAAATCCCAGGTCGGGCTTTCCGGCATCTTGAGGCCGGCCTTGTCGAACAGGTCGGTGCGGTACATCACCATCGAGCTCTCGCCGTAGAACGGCGCGGCGTAGAGCTTGCCGTCGACGGAGACCGCATCCTTGATCTTGGGCAGGAGGTCGGCGACGTCGTAGTCGGCGCCGAGATTGGCGAGCGGCACCAGCCAGCCCTTCTTGGCCCAGATCGGCACCTCGTAAGTGCCGATGGTGAGAACGTCGAATTGGCCGCCCTTGGTGGCGATGTCGGTGGTGACGCGCTGGCGCAGCACGTTCTCCTCGAGCGTCACCCATTTGACCGATATGTCGGGGTTCTTCTTGGTGAATTCGGCCGTCAGCCCCTGCATGCGGATCATGTCGCCGTTGTTCACGGTGGCGATCGTCAGGGTCGTTTCGGCCATCGCGGGGACGGCCAGCAACAGGCAAGACGCGCCGCAGACGGCGCCAAGGACGTGTTTCACGGTGACCTCCCTAGGATCGCGCTTTTGAGCATATGCCCACGCGTTGGGCGTATGTTCAACTGAGGGCGAGCCGTTGTCAAGCAGGCGCAAAGGTGTTCGCGCAACTTATGAGTGCTGCGGTGCGGGAGATGGGCCGAGAATGGAGATGTGGCTTCACCCACGCTGTCATGCCCCGCGAAAGCGGGGCATCCAGTACGCCGTGTCGTGAGTTGGTTTGCCTCAAGCGAGGCCGCGGCGTACTGGGTCGTCCGCCTGCGCGGACGATGACAGCCGCGCGAGCAGCGAAATCCCGCGCCTCAGCGCTCCAGAATCGCCCGTGCGGTCGCCTCGTCCGTGATCAGCCCGTTGATCAACCGTCCATTTAACGCCGCCGCGATCGCCGGCACCTTGGCCGCACCGACCGCGGCGCCGATCGTCGTGGTCTTTGCCGGGACCTCCGGCGGGATGCTGGTCAGGCGCTTGTTGGTGCCGGCCTTGAGCAGGCGGCCCTTGGAATCATAGGCCCAGCCGGTGATCTCGCCGATCGCCCCCTGCCGCATCATCTCGAACAACTCGTCGCGGGTGACGAAGCCGTCGACATGGACCTGCGCCTTCTGGTCCATCTGGCCGATGCCGACGAGGCGCAAATCCGCCTTGGCCGCGACCGCTTTCACCTTCGCGATCGGCTCGATCCGGACCATCTTGTTTCGCTCGTCCTCCGACGACATCAGGAACGGCAGCGGCATCGGATAGTGCCGCGCGCCGGTGCGGTCGGCGAGCCGGCCGACGGTGTCGTAGAAGCTCGCCGAACCGTCGGCGGAGATATTGCCGACCAGCGAGACGATCTGGTGGTTGGGCCGGTCGATCGGCGTGACGCGCTCGACCGCGGCGCGCACGGCCCGGCCGGTACCGAGCGCGACGATGACGGGGGTCTCCGAACGCAGGGTGGAATCGAGCAGGTTGGCGCAGCGCTCGGCAATGCCCGCCGTGGCCTGCGGCGCGGCGGGATCGGCCGGCACCACCTCGCAATGGGCAAGGTCGAAACGCTCCTTCAGACGCGCCGCCAATTCCATGCACGCGGCAATGGGATGCTCGAGCCGGAAGGTGATGAGCCGTTCGGCGAGGCACAGCGACACCAGCCGCTGCGCCGACGCGCGCGACACCTGGAGCATCTTCGCGATCTCGTCCTGGGTGTGACCGGCAATGAAATAGAGCCAGCCGGCGCGCGCGGCGTCATCGAGCCTGGACTTTTCGTTCTCGGCGGCCATGGCAGGCTTCAGGCGTCCTTCCAGAAATCGATCATGCGCGCGAAGACCCGGTCGGCCCCCGCACCGGACAATATAGCCTGCCCGTCGCGGCTGCGATAATGGCTGCCGCCGACAAATCCCCAGACTGTCATGCCGGCCGCCTTGCCCGCCTGCACGCCGCTCGCACTGTCCTCGATCACCAGCGTGTGCGCAGGTCGCGTGCCCATCTGCTCGGCCGCGTGGAGAAAGAGATCGGGCGCCGGCTTGCCGTGCCTGACCATCTGCGCGGTGTAGATCCGGTCGCCGAAATGCGCCCGCAGGCCGGTAACGTCAAGGGAGAGCGCGACGCGGTCGATGTCGCTGGACGAGGCCACGCAAAATGGCGCCCGCAAATCGGAGATCACATCGGCAACACCCGCGATCGGCTGGAGTGATCCCGCGAACGTGCTCAACACATGCGACTTCAAGCGCGGCAGAAAGCCGTCCGGCACGACCTGCCCGAGATCCCGATAATGCTGCTCGACCGCTTTGGTGCTGCGTCCGAGAAAGAGCTCGAGCGCCTGCTCCTGGCTCAGCGCGATGCCACACTCGGCCAGCACGTCGGACAGGCACCGACAGCTCAACAGCTCACTGTCGACCAGCACGCCGTCGCAGTCGAAGATGATCAGATCGGGTTTCGGCCGGCCCAGGTCCATCCCGCCATTCGATCATATACCCATCACATGGGCAATAGCTCACCCGAGCACGGAACGCCGCACCTTTTCCCTGCATCAGTGCGCCACCTGCCGGTAAATCGCCGGCAGCGCTGCGGGCAGTCGGCGGATGTTGCCGACGATGGCGTAGCCGCCACGCCCGAACAGCGTCGGGAAATAGGATTGCGCGGTTGCGTCCACCGTCACGCCGAAGGCGGCAATGCCGAGCCGGCGCGCCTCCTGCACCGATTTGCGGGTGTCCTCGACCGCGAAGCGGCCTTCGTAATGATCGACATCGTTCGGCTTGCCGTCGGTGAGGACGAGCAGCAGCTTCTTGCGCTGCGGCTGACGGGCGAGCTCGGCCGAGGCGTGGCGCACCGCCGCGCCGATCCGCGTGTAATAGCCGGGTTTCAGCGCGCCGATACGACGCTCCACCGCCCCGCTCATGGGCTCGCCGAAGGCCTTGACGGTCTCGAGCCGCACCCAGGACCGCCGGCGCGAGGTGAAGGTCAGGATGCTGTGGTGGTCGCCGCAGGCCGACAGGCCGTGCGCGAGCACGAGCAGCGCCTCCTTCTCGACGTCGAGCACGCGATGGCCGTCGACCCAGGCGTCCGTCGAGAGCGAGACGTCGACAAGCAGCGTGACGGCGAGATCGTGCCCCTGCGGGCGCATCGCGACATGGATGCGATCGAGACCGCTGCCGCTGCCGGCGCGAAGATCGCACCGCGCGCGCACGAGCGCGTCGAGGTCGAGGTCGTGCCCATCGGCCTGGGCACGCATCAATTCGTGGCGCGGCCGCAGGACCTCGAAGCGGCTCCGCACCTGGCGGATGTGCCGGCGCATGGTCTCGTCGGGCGACCAGGTCTCGCCGGTCTCGGATGCGGCGCCCGCGAGCACGCGGCAATGATCGGGCAGGTAGGAGCTGCTGCGGTAGTCCCATTCGGGATAGGTGAGGTCTGCGTTCAGCGGCGACGCATCGAGGGCTTCCGGCGGCAGGTCGAGATCGAATTTGAGCCGGCTCGCCGGCTTGCCGCTGCGACGACTGAGCGTGATCTCCTCGAGATCGTCGGCGGCCTTCTGCGCGTCCTCGTCCTCGCTGTCGTCAGCCGGACGGTCGACATTGACCATCTCGGCCATCGCGAGAATCTTTTCGAAGCGGTTGAGCACGAAGGGATCGCGGCGATTGGCGTTGTCCTCGCGCTCGCGCACGGCAAAGCGCTTGCGATTGTCCTCGGCCGCCGCCCCCGCGCCCGGCGCGCACTCGTCGTCGCCCGCATGCGCGGGCGAGAGCTCGCGCGTCCAGCAATCGCCCCAGAGCGGACACGGCAGGACCGAGCGATAGCCCGGCGGCGCCTTGTCCGGCAGCGGACCTGTCCCCATCATCGCCGGCCACAGCCGGCCTGCGGGCGCCTTTCCGGCCCCGAGCAAGGCGAGAGCGATCCGCTCGATCTCCTGCTCGAGACGCGGCAACGGGCGTCGCGGCCGGGCCGCGGCCATTGCCGCGGCGAGCTGCGCGTAACCGGCGGCGAGCCCGGGAAACTGCGTGAGCACAAAGACCGCCGTCTCGCTCGCCCGGCGCAAGGCCAGAAGGTCCCGCCGCAGCGGATCATCCTCCGTGATCGTCTCGATCGGCGCGACCGCGAACCAGGCCGCAAGCCAGCGATAGAGGCATGCGTTGAGGTCGCGGTCAGCAAATATCGCGATGCGATCGGGAAGGAAGATGGTCGCGGCGTCGCGGCCCGGCTGTTCGAGACGTTCGTCTCCAAGGCCGATACGCTGCCGCCAGCCGAGCCGATGGCCCGCCCTGCGTGCGCCTGCGCTTGAGATCTGAACGCCCGTCTCGCCCCCGAGCGCACGGAACATCACCGCGAGCCGGCCTCTCACCTCCGCAAGCGCGACCGCATGATCATCGTGGACCGGATAGCTCGCGGTGCCGCCGACCATCCGGTGCCAGGCACGGCCGACCGTCTCCTCCAGTTCGAGGAAGTCGAGCATGGAATCTGCCTCACCCAATCACGGCGCGCGCGACATCCAGCAGCGCCGCCTTGACGTCGGGATCGTCGGTCAGCGGCTCGATCATGCCGGCGAGCACTGCATCGGCGATCGAGACTCCCGCCGCAATCAAGGTCGCGCAATACACCACGAGCCGGGTCGAGACGCCCTCCTCCAGATCATGCCCCTTCAGCGCCCGCAGACGTCCGGCAAGCGCGACCAGCGGCCGTACGCGATCCGGTGGCAGCCCGCTCTCGGCCGACACCACCGCAATCTCCTGCTCGGCCGGCAGGAAGCCGAACTCGATGGCGACGAAGCGCTGCCGCGTCGACGGCTTCAACGCCTTGAGCAGGGTCTGGTAACCGGGATTGTAGGAGACGACGAGCATGAAGCTCGCGGGAGCAGCGAGCTCCTCGCCGGTTCGCTCCAGCGGCAGGATACGGCGGTCGTCGGTGAGCGGGTGCAGCACGACGGTGACGTCCTTGCGTGCTTCCACCACCTCGTCGAGATAGCAGATGCCGCCCTCGCGGACCGCGCGCGTCAACGGACCGTCGGTCCACACGGTGTCGCCGCCCCTCAGCAGATAGCGGCCGGTGAGATCGGCGGCGGTGAGATCGTCGTGGCAGGCGACGGTGTGGAGCGGCAAGCCCAGCCGCGCCGCCATATGCGCGACGAAACGCGTCTTGCCGCAACCGGTCGGCCCCTTCAGCAGGACCGGAAGCCGGTGTCGCCAGGCGTGCTCGAACAGGGCGCATTCGTTGCCGCTTGCGACATAGGCCGGCAGCGCGGGTGCGGGCGCGGCCAAGGCGTGAAGGGCTGCTTTCATGATCTCTCTCCGAAAATTCCTGAAGCGGCGGCCGCGATGAAACGCGGCCGCCGTCACGCTTACTCGGCCGGCTGCAGCGCGGCGGGAATGGTCGCCAGCTTTTCGCGACCGGGCACCAGCACCGCCCAGACGAACATCAGCGCGGAGATCGCGACGAACCCACCGGAGCCGAGCCGCACCCAGTAGAAGAGGGCGAGTTGGTCCTGCACGTCCATGTAGCCCTGGCCGAGCACGCGCTGCAGATGGACCTGGACCACGCCGGCAAAGGTCAGCGCGAACGTCATGGTCATCATGGCCGTGCACATGATCCAGAAGCTCGTCATGCTGAGCCACTGGTTATAGGGCGCGCGTCCCTTGATCTGCGGGATGGCGTAAGCCATCACGGCAAGATTGAGCATCACATAGGCGCCGAAGAAGGCGAGATGGCCGTGCGCAGCAGTGACCTGGGTGCCATGGGTGTAGTAGTTCACCGAGGACAGCGTGTGCAGGAAACCCCAGACGCCGGCCCCCAGGAACGCCATCACCGAACAGCCGACCGACCACAGCAGCGCGGCGCGGTTCGGATGCTTGCGGCCGGCCTTCCAGGTCATCTGCACCGTGAAGATCACCATCGTGAAGAACGGTGCGACCTCGAGCGTCGAGAACAGCGAGCCGATCCACTGCCAGTAGCCGGGCGCGCCGATCCAGTAGAAATGGTGGCCGGTACCGAGAATCCCGGAGAACAGCGCGAGGCCGATAATGACGTAGAGCCACTTCTCGACCACCTCGCGATCGATGCCATTGAGCTTGATCATGAGATAGGCGAGCACGGAGGCCATGATCAGCTCCCAGACGCCCTCGACCCAGAGATGGACGACGTACCACCAGTACATCTTGTCGACGGCGAGGTTCGCCGGATTGTAGAAGGCGAACAGGAAGAAGATCGCAACGCCCCATAGGCCGAACAGCAGGATGTTGGTGACCGTGGTCTTGCGCCCCTTGAGCGCGGTCATGGTCACGTTGAACAGGAACATCAGGCAGACGACGACGATGCCGACCTTGATGATGAAGGGCTGCTCGAGGAACTCTCGGCCCTCGTGGTAGTGGAAGAGATAGCCGACCACCGCCACGCCGGCTGCGCCGAAGAACATCCAGAACTGGATCTTTGCGAGCAGCGGGCTGTACAGCTCGGTCTCGGTTTCCTCGGGCAGCAGGAAGTAGGTCGCGCCCATGAAGCCGAGCAACGACCACACGATCAGCGCGTTGGTGTGGATCATCCTGACGATGTTGAACGGCAGCAGCACCGACAGCGTGTTGGGCAGGACGTAGATGGTCCCGGCGAGGAGGCCGAACAGGACCTGGGCCAGGAAGAGGGTCAGCGCGCCGTAGAAATACAGCATCGCGACTTTCTGGGTCTGATATTTCATCTCGGTTCTCTCTGTCTTGAAAGAGGAAAGCGGCGGGCTTAGCCGGCCTTGTTCGGCGGCCAATCCTGGCGCTTGATCGTGCTCACCCATTGCAGGAAATCGGCGAGATCGTTGAGCTCCTGGTCGGTGAGGTTGAACTGCGGCATCTGCCGCCGGCCCTCCGCGCCCGAGGGCTGCGACTGCATCCAGGCCTTCAGCGTCTCTCGCGCGCCGGCCGGGTCCTCCTTGCCGCCCCATCGATCCCAGACGTTGCCGACTTCGGGCGCGAAATAGGCGCCTTCGCCGAGCAAAGTGTGGCAGTTGATGCAGGAGTTCTTCTCCCAGACATGCTTGCCGCGGACGACCGACGACGTCAGCGTCGTCGCGTCCGTCGAGGTCGTGGCCATGTAGTAGTGGCTGTGCGCCGTCAGCCCGATGAAGATGGCGAAGAAAAAGGCCGAGCCGCCGTAGAAGACGTTTCGAGCGGCCGACTTGGTCAGGCGTTCAGCCATTGCCAATCCTTTCAATTGAGTCCTGTCGAGACAATCGGTGGTGATGCGATTTATTGCCGATTGGCACCGCCCGTTCTTTGTCAGGGCGCAAGGAGTGAGTCAGATCAGGGCGACGACGGCGGATGTGAGCCAGACAAACAGCACCACCACGAGGATCCAGGCGCTGACGAGGCCGCGCCAGAGCGCAGGCGCCGCGCGAAGATCGAGGAAATCGAGCGCAATCCGGCGGCCCTTGATGGCGGCGAGGGCCAGCACCAGGGCGTTTCCGAGCAGCGGACGCGGCACCAGCGATGGCACCAGGATGGTCGCGAGTGCGAGGCCGATCAGCGCGATCCAGGTCATGTTCAGGCGATCCGGCATCGTCACCGCACCAGATAAAGAATCGGGAACATCACGATCCAGACCAGATCGACCATGTGCCAGAAGGCCGTTCCCGTCTCGACGCCGAACGCCTCGGCGCGGCGGCAGACCAATGCGAGGATGATGATGCCGAGGCAGACGTGCAGGAGATGGAAGCCGGACAGGAGGAAGTAGAGTGTGAAGAACGGACTGGTTTCAAGTCCGATGCCGCGTCCGATCTCTTCGGCATATTCACCGAGCTTGATCGCCACGAACAGGCCGCCAAGCCCCATGGCTGTGAGGAGCCAGTATCGTGTCGCCCGCCTCTCGCTGGCCCGCGCGGCTTTCGTAGCCCGGGCCGCGGCCCAACCGCTCGTCACCAGCACGACGGTGTTCAGTCCGGCGAGACCCGGATCAAGCGCCGCCTGCCCCGCCGCAAACACGGCGGGATGGATCGCGCGGGCGACCGTGAAGGCACCGAGAAACAGACCGAAGGCGGCGAGCTCGCTGAAGATCAGCACCCAGATCATGGGATCGCCGGGAAGATCGTCCAGAATTCCCCAGCCGGTTCCCTGTGGTTCGCAATCGGCTGCCGACATCTGCTCTTCCGGATCAGGACACCGGCCAGCTTTAGCTCAGCCGTGCCGATCCGAGTTTGTTGCCGGACAAACTTGGGGAATGCCGATCAATCTGTTTGCGCCGTCGCAACGTCCGGCTGGCCGGGTCGCGGTACGAAACGCTCCAAGATTCCCTGGAGCTGCGAGCGATGACATGAGCGATGCACAAATCGGGCTGATGACCGCGACGCCCATCATCATCGTCTTCGCCATCGCGCTCCGGCGAATGGGCGTGCTGTCGACCGTGGCAACCGTATCGGCAGTGAGCCTTTCCGTCGCGATCGCGGCGGTGCTGTTCACGACGCAGTAGAACCGCCGATTTTGGATCGGTAGCCCGGATCGAGCGCAGCGCAATTCGGGCTACATAGCTACGAAGAGATAGTCTCTATCTGCGCTGGTTATACACGTCGATGCACACCGCCCCGAGCAGCACCAGGCCCTTGATGACCTGCTGATAGTCGATGCCGATGCCGAGGATGGACATGCCGTTGTTCATCACACCCATGATCATGGCGCCGACCACGGCGCCGCCGACGCGGCCGACACCGCCATAGGCCGAGGCGCCGCCGATGAAGCAGGCGGCGATGACGTCGAGCTCGAAGCCGAGGCCCGCCTTGGGCGTTGCGGTGTTGAGACGCGCGGCGAAGACGAGGCCGGCGAGCGCGGCGAGCACGCCCATGTTGACGAAGGTGAGGAAGGTCAACCGTTCCGTCTTGATGCCCGACAGGCTTGCCGCTTTCGCATTGCCGCCAACAGCGTAGACCTGCCGGCCAATCACAGTGCGGCGGGTGACGAAGCCGTAGAGCGCGATCAGCGCGGTCATGATGACCAGCACGTTCGGCAAGCCGCGATGCGAGGCGATCAGATAGGTGAAATAGAGCACGGCGCAGGCCAGCAGAATGCTCTTGCCGAGGAAGAACGCGTAAGGCTCGACCTCGATGCCGTGCAACTGCTCGCGCGAGCGACCCTTGGCGCTGGCATAGACGAGGCCGAGCGCGAGCACGGCACCGATCAGCATGGACGTCGGATGCAGCGTGCCGGCCTCGGGCAGCAGCTCCGGAATGAAGCCGGAGGACAGTTTCTGGAAGGTCGCCGGAAACGGCCCGAGCGACTGGCCCTGCAACACCGCAAGCGCAAGTCCCTTGAACACCAGCATGCCGGCCAGTGTCACGATGAAGGACGGGATCTTGAAATAGGCCACCCAATAGCCCTGCGCGGCGCCGATCGCCGCGCCCAACAGCAGGCAGGCGATGAAGGCGAGCGTGTAGTCGATCTTGTAGGTCACCATCAGCACGGCGGCCACCGCGCCAACGAAGCCCGCGACCGAGCCGACCGAGAGGTCGATATGGCCGGTGACGATCACCAGCAGCATGCCGAGCGCCATGATGACGATGTAGCTGTTCTGGAGCACCAGATTGGTCAGGTTGAGCGGCTGCAGCAGCGTGCCGCCGGTCATGACCTGGAAGAACAGCATGATCGCGATCAGCGACATCAGCATGCCGTAGGTGCGCAAATTGTTCTTGATGAAGCTGCCGTGCCGGCCCGCCTCGGGCAGCGAAACCGTCTTGTCGGTCATGGCTGCGATCCTCCCATCTCCGCACCCGCAAGGGCGCTGCTTCCATAATTTCTGTCGTTGCGCATGATGGCGCGCATGATCTTTTCCTGCGTCGCATCAAGGCCTTTGAATTCGCCGACGAAGGCGCCGTCGTTCATGACACAGATGCGGTCGCAGATGCCGAGTAGCTCGGGCATCTCCGAGGAGATCACCACCACGCCGCGGCCGGCTTCCGCAAGCTCGTTGATGATACAGTAGATCTCGTATTTGGCACCGACGTCGATGCCCCGGGTCGGCTCGTCCAGGATCAAGACCTTGGGGTCGGTCATCAGCCATTTCGACAGCACGACCTTCTGCTGGTTGCCGCCGGAGAGCTGGCCGGTCTCCTGATAGACGTCGGAGCAGCGGATGCGCATCCGGTTGCGGTAGTCGCTGGCGACCTTCAGCTCGGCGATGTCGTCGATCACGCGGCGAGGAGCGACCTGGTCGAGGCTTGCGAGCGTGATGTTCTTGCGAACGTCGTCGGCGAGGATCAGCCCGAGCTGCTTGCGGTCCTCGGTGACATAGGCAAGGCCGGCGTCGATCGCGGCCGCGACGTTCGGCAGCACGATCTCATGGCCCTCAAGCCGGATGCGACCGCTGATCGTGGTGCCCCAGGACCGACCGAACAGGCTCATGGCGAATTCGGTGCGGCCGGCGCCCATCAATCCGGCAATGCCGACGACCTCGCCGCGTTTCACGCTGAAATCGATGTTCTTGATCACCTGCCGCTCGGGATGGATGGGATGGTAGACCGACCAGTTCTCGACGGTGAGGACGGGCTCGCCGATCTTTGCGCTGCGCTCCGGAAAGCGATGGGCGAGATCGCGGTTGACCATGCTGCGGATGATGCGGTCTTCCTGGATCGGCTCGGCGCGGCAGTCGATGCCGTCAACAGTGCGGCCGTCGCGCAGCACGGTGATGTGGTCGGCGACGCGGGCGACCTCGTTCAGCTTGTGCGAGATCAGGATCGAGCCGATGCCCTGCTCGCGGAAGGCCATGAGACGTTCGAGCAGCGCGGCACTGTCGGCCTCGTTGAGGCTGGCGGTCGGCTCGTCCAGAATCAGCATCCGTACCCGCTTGGACAGGGCCTTGGCGATCTCCACGAGCTGCTGCTTGCCGACGCCGAGATCGGTGATCAGCGTGTCCGGCGATTCCTTGAGGCCGACCTGCGCCAGCAGTTCCCGCGTGCGCCGATACACCTCGTCGCGGTCGATCACGCCGAGCCTGGACGGCGGATGCGACAGGAAGATGTTTTCCGCGATCGACATCAGCGGGATCAGCGCCAGCTCCTGGTGGATGATGATGATGCCGAGTGCCTCGGAATCGTTGATGTCGCGGAAACGGCGCTCCTCGCCGTCGAAGATAATGGTGCCCTCGTAGCTGCCGGCCGGGTAGACGCCGCTGAGCACCTTCATCAGCGTGGACTTGCCGGCACCGTTCTCGCCGACGAGAGCGTGGATCTGCCCGGCTTCCACCGAGAAGTTGACGTCGCGCAGCGCCTGCACGCCGGAAAAGCTCTTGCTGACGTTGCGCATCTCCAGCATTGCGGTCATCGGATCGTATCCCTTTACTTCGCCTCTGCCCGTTTGGAGAGAGCCCCTCACCCGACCCTCTCCCCGTAAAGACGGGGAGAGGGAGAGGAAAGAGTCCTACTGGAACTGCGACTTCTTGTAGTAGCCGCTGTCGACCAGGATCTTCTCCCAATTGTCCTTGTAGACCACGACCGGCTTGAGCAGATAGGACGGCACGGTCTTGGCGCCGTTCTCGTAGGTCTTGGTGTCGTTGACGGTGACCTGCTTGCCGGCAAGCGCGGCGTCGACCATGTCGGCGGTCACCTTGGCGAGATCGCGGGTGTCCTTGAAGATGGTCGAATACTGATCGCCGCGCAGCATCGCCTTGATCGAGGGCACCTCGGCATCCTGGCCCGAGATGACAGGCATCGGCTGCCCGGCACTGCCATAACCGACGCCCTTCAGCGAGGAGATGATGCCGATCGACAGGCCGTCATACGGCGACAACACCGCGTTGACCTTCTTGTTGCCGTAGTAAGCGCTGAGCAGATTGTCCATGCGGGCCTGCGCGGTGGCGCCGTCCCAGCGCAAGGTCGCGACCTTGTCCATGCCCATCTGGCCCGAAGCGGCGACGAGCTTGCCGCTGTCGATGTACGGCTTCAGCACGCTCATCGCTCCGTTGTAGAAGAAGTAGGCGTTGTTGTCGTCGGGCGAGCCGCCGAACAGCTCGATGTTGAACGGACCCTTGCCCTCCTTCAGGCCGAGCCCCTGCACGATCGAGTCAGCCTGGAGCACGCCGACCTGGAAATTGTCGAAGGTCGCGTAATAGTCGACATTCGGCGTGCCGCGGATCAGGCGGTCGTAGGCGATGATGGTGATGCCCTTGGCCTTGGCCTGCTTGAGCACGTCGGAGAGCGTGGTGCCGTCGATCGCGGCGATCACCAGCGCCTTGGCGCCCTTGGTCACCATGTTCTCGACCTGCGAGAGCTGGTTCGGGATGTCGTCCTCGGCATATTGCAGGTCGGTGTTGTAGCCGCGCTCTTTCAGCACCTTGACCATGTTGTTGCCGTCGTCGATCCAGCGCGCCGACGATTTGGTCGGCATGGCGATGCCGACCGTCGCCTTGTCCTGCGCGGAGGCGGTGACGCCCGCGGTCATGGTCGCAGCGCCGGCCAGCGCCAGCGCCAGGAATGTCGTCTTCAGTTTCAACATGTTTCACTCCCTTGGATGTCAGACTGTTTTTTCGTGTCGTCGAGAAAATTGGTCGTGTCTGGCTTCGAGCCTCCTATGCGAGCTTGACGTCGGGCTCCGCGCGACCGCGCGCGGCTGCCTCCAACAGAAAGGTCCAGCCTGCTTGCGGATCGGCGGCGCGCGCCGGCGCGTCCATGTCCTGCCAGGCCGAGGTGACGAGAATGCGCGACAGATCAGGGCCGACAAAGGCGGGGCAGCTCGCCTGCTTCGCCGGCACGCTCAGTGAGCGCAGGCGCTCGCCTTGCGCTGAGTAGACGTCGATGCGGCTCGCGCCCCAGCAGGCGTTCCAGATGTTTCCGTCGGCGTCGCACACCGAACCGTCGAGGCCGCCGATGCCGGTGTGGCGCAGCAGCACCTCCGGCTCGCCGCGCGGCAGGCCGGTCGCGGGATTGAGCGGCACCGCGTAGAGCAACGCGCGCGCGGTGTCGGCGAAGTAGCCGGTGGCGCCATCGGGCGAGAAACAGATCGAATTGGAAATGCTGATGCGGGGAAACAGCATCGATATCTTGCCGTGATGGAACGCGTAGATCGCGCCTGCCTCTGCTTCCGCCTTGCGGCCCATGGTGCCGATCCAGAACGTGCCGGAGGGATGCACGCGGGCATCGTTGGAGCGGGTCGCGGGATTGTCGGCTTCGAGCGGACAGAGCAGCGTCATCGCGCCGTCGGCAATTTTGCGGATATAGAGGCCGTCTTCCGCGACGATCAACTGCCGCTCGGCATCGATCCGCCCAAGTGCGCTCGCCATCCGGCCCAGCGCATGAACGCGAATGCCGCCGCTGCCGAGTTGCGCCTCGAACAGCCGGCCCTCGCGGATATCAAACCACCAGGCCGTGTCGGTGGTCACGTCATAGGTCGGCCCCTCGCCGAGATGACAAGGATCGTCCGAAAGAACGGCAGTCGGCACCTGTTCCATCATGGCCTCCTCACCGCAAAGCGATAGACCGTGTGATGGCGATAGACCTCGCCGGGCGCAAGACGCGGGCTCGGAAAATCCGGCCGGTTCGGCGCGTCCGGCCAGATATGCGGCTCCAGACACATGGCGTCCGACTGCCGGTAGAGCTTGCCGCCCTTACCCGAGATCGTGCCGTCGAGATAATTACCCGAATAGACCTGCAGACCGGGCTGATCGGTGAACAGCTCCATGATGCGCCCCGAGCGCGGCGCCTCCAGCCGCGCCGCGAGCGCAAGCTTGCCGTCACGCGCGAGACAGTAGGTGTGGTCGTAGCCCTTGCCGTTGCGCAATTGCTGGTCGCTCTCGCGAATGCGCTCGCCGACCGGCCGCGGCTCGCGGAAGTCGAACGGCGTGCCGGCCACGCTGCGCGGCTGCTCCCGCAACGGAATGGCCGTGGGATCGATCGCGAGGAAATGCCCGGCGGCGACCGTCAGCTTGTGATCGAGAATGGGCGTGCCTGATGTCGCGCCCTCCAGATTGAAGAAGCTGTGGTTGGTCAGGTTGACGATGGTCGGGCGGTCGGTCCGCGCCTCCATATGAAGCGACAGTTCGGTCGGGCCGGTGACGCGATAGGTCAGACGCACGTCGAGGCGACCGGGATAGTTCTCTTCGCCGTGCGGACTCGTGTAGGTCAACGTCGCCGCGGGCTCGGCGCCGTCGTCGATCTCGGCAATCTCCCAAAGCTTGCGGTCGAAGCCGTCGAGGCCGCCATGCAGCGCATTCGGACCGTTGTTGACGGGAAGCTGCACCGCCTCGCCGTCGAGCGAAAAATGTCCGTTGGCGATGCGGTTGGCGTAGCGGCCGACTGTGGCACCGAAGAACTTCCGTTCGGCGAGATAGCCGGCGAACGCGTCATGGCCGAGCACGACGTCGTCATGGCCGCCTTTGGCGTCCGGCGCGATCAGCGCCTGGATCACTGCGCCATGGGTGATGATGCGCGCTTCGAACCCGCCCTCCCCGTGCAGCACGATGCGCTCCACCTTGCGGCCGTCCGGCAGCGTTCCGAAGACGTCTTTTTCTATTTTCGATCCAGCCATGATCAATCCACAAACGGTTCGACGATCGTCCGCCTTCCGAGCAGGAAGGCATCGGCAACCAGACGAAGCGGCGCCAAATCGACGTCGCTCGCGCCTGTCACGGCGAGCGCGACGAAGCGCCGGTAAAGCTCCCGATATTCCTCATCGGGCGCCTCGGCAACGGTGTTGCCGTCGATCGCCATGCGCCTGCCGCCGCCGGACAGCGTCAACCGGCCCTTGTCCGTTTCGACGAGGATATCCCAGCTCTGCGGCCCCGTCTGGCGGAAGTCGAACTCGGCGGTGACGGGCAGGCCCTCGATGTCGGTCAGCGTCAGGTTCGCGGCGATCGGCGCCTGGCAATTCGCGGGAAAGGCCAGCTCGGCCGCGGTCACGAACAGCGGCTTCGGCAGGATCCTGGTCAGGATCGACAGCGCATTGATGCCGGGGTCGAACACTCCGAGCCCGCCCGGCTCCCAGATCCAGGCCTGCCCGGGATGCCAGACGCGGACGTCCTCCTTCCAGCTGACGTGCACGGAGGTGATCCGCCGCGCGGCGAGCCACTCGCGCGCCGGCTCGACTGCCGGCGCATGGCGCGAATGCCAAGTCGCAAACAGCGTCCGCTTTGCCTCCCCCGCCATCGCGATCAGCGGATCGAGCTCGGCAACGCCGGTGCCGGGCGGCTTCTCCAGCATGACATGCTTGCCGGCAGCGAGCGCTGCGGCGGCCTGGGCGCGGCGCACTTGAGGCGGTGTGCAAAGCGACACCGCGTCGATCGGCGGACCTTTTTCCAACAGCTCTTCGATGGTCGCGAAGTGCGGCAGATCCGGCAGCGATGCATTGCGGCTGGCAACGGCCGCCAGCGTCGCGCCGGGAACCGCTGCGATGGCGCCGACATGCTGGTCCCGCGCGATCTTGCCGAAGCCGACGATGGCGATACGAAGTTCAGTCACGAGCTCTCTCCAGTGTCCGCGGACGGCAGCGCCTCGGCCGGCGCGGTTGCGATCACCGTACCCTCGTGGCGGCGCATGCCGTTGTGAATGACGTGGACCATCGCCTCCGAGGCGGTCCGGGGATCGCCGGCGGCGATGGCATCGACGATCTTCTGATGCCAGAGCAGAACGGTGTCGCGGTCCTCCGGTTCGACCGGTGCGCTGAGCAGGAACGAGGCGCGCAACGCAGCCTCGATGACGTGCCCGATCGAGCGCATGAACAGATTACCGGACGCCCGCGCCACGCCGACATGAAGCGCGAGGTCGGCATCGGCAAAGCCGACGGAATCGGAAGCTTCAAGCCGCATCCGCTCCATGCAGCGCCGCAGCTCGGCGAGGTCCTGCTCCGACCGCTGCGCCGCCGCCAGCGCGGCCGCGCGTGGCTCGACCGCGAGGCGGATCTCGGCGAGGTCGTTGAGGAAGCGCTTGTCGATCCCAGCGTCCAGGTGCCAGGCCAGCACGTCGGCGTCGAACATGTTCCAGGCGACGCGCTCGCGCACGATGGTGCCGACGCGCGCCTTGGTGGTGAGCAGGCCCTTGGCGACCAGCGTCTTCACGCTCTCCCGCAGCACCGGCCGCGACACGCCGAACATCGCGATCATCTCGGCATCGCCCGGCAGCCGCGTCCCCTCCGCGTAACGGCCGGCGATGATGTCGACGCCGATCGAGCGGGCCACCTCCGCGTGATTGGAGTGCGCCCGGCGCGTCGGGATGACGACGATGCGCGAGGTGGTCATGAGACGGCTCCCACGCGCTTCGCCACAGGCCGGCGCGCGAGCGCGACCAATCCCTGTTGCAAGGCGATGAAGGCGAACAGCAGCACGCCGGTCGCGATCTTGGTCCACCAGCTCGACAGCGTCCCGTCGAAATTGATGTAGGTTTGGATCATGCCCTGGATCAGCACGCCGAGGAAGGTGCCGACCACCGAGCCCTGCCCGCCCGTGAGCAGCGTCCCGCCGATCACGACGGCCGCGATGGTGTCGAGCTCGACGCCGACGGCGGAGAGCGAGTAGCCGGCGCTGGTATAGAAGGAGAAGACGATGCCGGCGATGCCTGCAAGCAGGCTCGACAGCATGTAGATCTTCACCGTCATCCTGCCGACGGCAACGCCCATCAGGCTCGCGGCCTGCCGGCTGCCGCCGAGCGCATAGACGTTGGCGCCGAACCGGGTGAGACGCAGCAGCAATGCGCCGCCGATCACGATCGTCAGCATGATGATCGCGACCGCCGTCAACCGCCCGCCGCCGGGTAGCCGCAGGGCGAAGTCCGACACGGTGGAATAGACCGGTGCTGTGATCGGCACCGATTCCGTCGAGAGCAGGAAGCTGGCGCCACGGGCCAGGAACATGCCGGCGAGAGTCACGATGAAAGGCGGCAGATCGAAGACGTGGATCATCGCGCCCATTGCGGCGCCGAAGGCTGCCGAGAGCGCGAGAATGGCGACGAAGGCGACCAGCGGCGGCATTCCCCAGCGCTCGATCGCCAGTGCGACGAACACCGTGGTGAAGCCGATCACCGAGCCGACGGAGAGATCGATGCCGCCGGAGATGATGACGAAGGTCATGCCGGTCGCGACAATGCCGAGGAAGGCGTTGTCGGTGAGGAGATTGCCGACCACGCGGGTGGAGGCGATGTTGGGAAACTGCACCGCGCAGAGCGCGAATCCCGCGACGAGCACGACGGCGGTGATGAGGACGGGCGGCAGGCCTTTCATGCCTTGGTCCTCCGCAGCCGCGTCACGACGCCGGCAAAGCCGGACAGCTTCGGTGATTGCAGCAGCAGCACGGCGAGCACCACCACCGCCTTGACCAGCAAATTGAACTCCGGCGGATAGCCCGACAGCAGAATGCCGGTGTTCATGGTCTGGATGATCAGCGCGCCGAGCACGGCCAGCACGAGGCTGAAGCGGCCGCCGAACAGCGAGGTGCCGCCGATCACCACCGCGAGGATGGCGTCGAGCTCGAGCCAGAGGCCGGCATTGTTGGCATCCGCGCCCATGATGTCGGCCGCCGCGATGACGCCGGCAAGCGCAGCGCAAACGCCGCACCAGACATAGACCGCCAAAATCATCGCGCGCGTGCCGACGCCGGCAAGCTCGCTCGCCCGCGCATTGCCGCCAGTTGCCTCGATCAGCAATCCGAGTGCCGAGCCGCGCACCACCGCGCCGGTGAGGATCAACATGCCAAGCGCAATCGCGACCGGCACCGGCAGGCCTAGAATAGAGCCGTTGCCGAGCCAGACCAGATCAGGCGAGGAGAAGGTCACGATGCGCCCCTCGGTGATGAGCTGGGCGATGCCGCGTCCCGCCACCATCAGGATCAGGGTCGCCACGATCGGCTGCATGCCGAGCACCGCGACCAGAAATCCGTTCCACAATCCGCAGATCAGGCCCGCGCCGAGCGCAGCCGCCAGCACCACGGCCAGACTATGGGTGTCAGCGAGGCTCGCCGCGATCGCACCCGAGATCGCCATGACCGCGCCGACCGACAGATCGATGCCCCGCGTCGCAATCACCAGCACCATGCCGAGCGAGAGCAGCGCCACCGGCGTGCCACGGTTGAGCACGTCGATCAGGCTGCCGAACAGCCGGCCGTCCTGGAGGCGCAGGTCGAAGAATTGCGGCGACACCACGCGATCGACCGCCAGGATGACGATCAATGCGAGGATCTGGGCAAGGCCGCGGCGCGGCAACAGCGCTGTCATGTGTGGGCCTCAAGCGCAACAGCGACGCTATCGGCGGCAATAGCGGCGAGAATGTTGCCGACGTCGATGGCTTCGCCGGTGAGCTCCTCGACATGAGCGCGATCGCGCAGCACCACCACGCGATCGGAATAGGTCACGATCTCGTCGAGCTCGGAGGAGATCACGAGCAGCGCAAGCCCGTCGTCGCAGAGCTCGCGGATCAGGCGGATGATCTCGGCGTGCGCGCCGACGTCGATGCCGCGGGTCGGCTCGTCCAGCACGAGGAGCCGCGGCGAGGTCGCAAGCCAGCGCGCCAGCAGCACCTTCTGCTGATTGCCGCCGGACAACAGGCCGACGGGACGCTCCGGATCGGGCGGGCGGATGTCGAGCATCTTGACGTAACGGCTTGCGATCTCGTCCTGCTCGCGTCGCGACAGCGGCCGATGCAGACCGCGCTTGGCCTGGAGCGCGAGCACGATGTTCTCGCGCACGGTGAGCTCGGCGACGATGCCGTCGGTCTTGCGCTCCTCAGGGCAATAGCCAAAGCCGTGGCGCACGCCGTCGCGCGGCGACTGAAGCCGGACGGGCGCGCCTTCCACCCTCGCCTGCCCGCGATCGGCGCGCTCGGCGCCGAACACCAGCCGCGCCGTCTCGGTCCGGCCGGAGCCGAGCAGGCCGGCGAGACCGACGACCTCGCCATGCCGCAGCTCGAGATTGAACGGCGCGACGTAGCCGGCCTTGCCGTAACCCTCGAAGCTCGCACAGACTTCACGCGTCTTCCGTGCGCCTGCCGCTGCCCGCGCGCTGGTGGTCTCGGCCAGCTCGCGGCCGAGCATCATCCGGATCAGCTCGAGCCGCGACAGCGACGCGGTCTCGCGCTCGCCGACCAGGCGACCATTTCGCAAAACGGTGATGCGATCGGAGATCTCGTAGACCTGGTCGAGGAAATGGCTGACGAAGACGATGCCGATGCCGCGCCTGGCGAGCTGGCGCATGATGCCGAAGAGGATCTCGACCTCATGGCGGTCGAGACTCGCGGTCGGCTCGTCCAGGATCAGCACGCGTGCCGAGAGATCGACGGCGCGCGCGATCGCGGTGACGTGCTGCACGGCAACGGAATAACTGCCGAGCGGCGCGGCCACGTCGATGTCGAGACCGAAATCCGCGAGCAGCGTTTTCGCGCGACGTCGCATCTCGCCTTCGCGCACGATGCCGAAGCGCATCGGCTGCCGGTCGAGGAACAGGTTCTGCGCCACCGAGAGGTTCGGCAGCAGATTGACTTCCTGGTAGACGGTGGCAATGCCGGCCTGAACCGCCGCCTTGGCCGAGCGCGGCGCGACCTCTTCGCCACTGATCCTGACGATGCCGGCATCGCGCGGGAACACGCCGGTGATCACCTTGATCAGCGTGGACTTGCCGGCGCCGTTCTCACCGAGCAGCGCATGGATCTCGCCGGCGCGAAGCGTGAAGTCGACCTCCTGCAACGCACGCACAGCACCAAAACTCTTGCTGATCCCGCGCACCTCCAGCAGGGAAGCAGCGGAATCCGGGCTGTTCTCCATGACAAATTCACTCCCACCGGCGCCCGCTGACGATGCGGACACCCAGCCTATCCGTTTGCGCAGCGGTTTCGAGGGGATCGCCGGACCGCCCAAACACGGCCGTCCGGCGACGCTCTTGCCTCAGTAACCGAGGCCCTTCTTGCTGTCGTAGATCTTCTGCGGGTCATCAGTGGCGGTGAAGAGCTTGGAGTCCGTCTGGATCCATTTCGGCGGAACGGTGCCCTTGTCCTTGAAGGCCGCGATGGCATCGAGCGCCGGGCCTGCCATGTTCGGCGTCAGCTCGACCGTGGCATTGGCTTCGCCGGCGACCATCGCCTTGAAGATGTCGGGGACCGCGTCGATCGAGACGGTGAGGATGTCCTTGCCCGGCTTGAGGCCGGCTTCCTTCATCGCCTGGATCGCGCCGACCATCATGTCGTCGTTGTGCGCATAGACCGCGCAAAGCGACTTGCCGCCGCCTTCGGCCTTGATGAAGCTTTCCATCACTTCCTTGCCCTTGGCGCGGGTGAAGTCGCCGGTCTGGCTGCGCACCACCTTCAGGTTCGCATGCTTGGCGATGGCGGTGTCAAAACCCTTCTTGCGGTTGGCGGCGACGCTGGCGCCGACCGTGCCCTGCAATTCGACGATGTTGCAGGCTTTGCCGCCGACGGTCTTCGCCAGCCAGTCGCCCGCGACCTCGCCTTCGTGCACGCTGTCGGAGGTCACGGCGGTGAGATAGAGCTCCTTGCCGGAGGGATCGATGTCGCGGTCGAGCAGCACGACCGGAATCTTGGCCTCCTTGGCTTCCTTCAGCACCGAGTCCCAGCCGGTCGAGACGACGGGCGCGAGGAAGATCGCATCGACGTTCTGCGCGATGAAGGAGCGGATCGCCTTGATCTGGTTCTCCTGCTTCTGCTGCGCGTCGGCGATCTTGAGATTGACCTTGCGCTTGGAAGCCTCCTGCTTGGAGACCGAAGTCTCGGCCGCGCGCCAGCCGGATTCCGATCCGATCTGCGAGAAGCCGATGGTGAGCTCGGCGGCATTCGCCGGCAACGCGAGCAGCAAGGCGGCCGTGGCACTGGCCGCAAAGAGGGCTTTGAGGGTCATCAGGCGTGTCTCCCAAAATGTTATCCGGGGCGCCGATTGGTAGCATCGCACCCGCAGGCCGACCTTTGAGGCGGCGGGAGGGACTATTTCACGGAAGTTTGGTTCCGACTAGTCATATTATCTGACTATTTGGAGGGGAACACACGTCGGCAGGATGGACGGTTCTATGACACGCCCAGCGCGATTTTGTTCCACGGATGCAACGGGGAGATGAACGAAATGATGCGGGCTGTTGCGAGAGCGACGGTGCGCTCCCTCGCCCCGTTCTTACGGGGAGAGGGTTGGCGTGAGGGGCTCTCTCCGCTCAAACGGTGACAGACGGACTCGTGGAGAGTCCCCCTCACCCGAATTGCGCTTTGCGCAAATTCGACCTCTCCCCGCAAGCGGGGCGAGGTGAAGAAAGCCGGCGCTAGATCAGCTTCCGCTGCGCCAGATTCTTCATCAGCGCACCGATGCCGAACGTCCAGGGCTCGCACTCGTCGCTGGTCCGCATGCGGTTGACGAGCTTGCCGAGCTGGGGCGCCGAGATCGTGACGATGTCGTCGCGCTTGTGGGTGAACCCCTGTCCCGGCGCGTCGCGATCCTTCACGGGCGCGAACATCGTACCGAGGAACAGCACGAAGCCGTCAGGATATTGGTGTACCTTGCCGATGGTCTGCTCGACCAGATCGGTCGGATCGCGGCTGATCATGCTGATCGAGGAATGGCCGTCGAGGACGAAACCGTCCTGCCCCTTCACGTTCAGGCTGATGTCGAGCTTGCGGGCATCGTCGAGGGTAAAGCTGTCGTCGAACAGGCGCAGCAGCGGGCCAATCGAGCACGACGCGTTGTTGTCCTTGGCCTTCGACAACAACAGCGCCGAACGGCCCTCGAAGTCGCGCAAGTTCACGTCGTTGCCGAGCGCGCCGCCAACGATCTTGCCGCCGCTCGAGACGAACAGCACCAGCTCCGGCTCGGGATTGTTCCAGGTTGACTTCGGATGCAGCCCCGCATCCATGCCGGTGCCGACCGACGACAAGGTCGGCGCCTTGGTGAAGACCTCGGCATCGGGGCCAATGCCGACCTCGAGATACTGGCTCCAGGCGTTCTGGTCGATCAGCACCTGCTTCAGGTGCATCGCCTGGTCCGAGCCCGGCTTGAGCTTCGACAGATCGTCGCCGATCAGCCGCGTCACTTCTTGACGGATCGCTTCCGCCGAGGCTGGATTGCCCTTGGCCCGTTCCTCGATCACGCGCTCCAGCATCGAGATGGCGAAGGTCACGCCGGCCGCCTTCAGCGTCTGGAGATCGACCGGCGCGAGCAGCCACGGCTTTTTCGGATCGCGCCGATCGGGTGCCGTGTTGGCGACGATGGCTTCGAGATCGCCGATGCGCTCGCCCTTAACCGCGGCGAGCGCCTTGGCCGGATTGTCTTCCTCGCAGAGCGCGCTGACGGTCGGAAATTTTGCGGTGACGTCGAACACGCCATCGCCGCGCACGGCGACCACGGCCGGGCCATTCGCCTGCGGCAGCCAGACGCGGCCGACGAGCGTTCCCCGCGTGCCGTCCTCGGGAAGAAGGTCCTTTACCGTCAATATCGTCATGGGCGCGTCCTCGCTCTTTTCGGATCGGCCGCGCTCGCAGAGGCCGATCACGTTGGCGAAGACCAATAAACGTCTGGGACGGGAAGTCCAGAGCGACAGCCCGCCGCGCTTCTACGCCCCCGCCCGCGCTTTTCGGGCCGCAATCTGCTGAAGCGCCCAGCGCGCGTTCTTGCGCACCTCAGGATCGGGATCGTCGGCGATGACGGCAAGGAAGGCTTCGCCGTCGTGGTGGGCGATCTCGCCAAGCGCAGCAGCCGCCTCTTTCCGCAAATTGGCCTGGTCGTGGTTGACGCAATTGCCGATCGGGCGAACCGCGCGCTCGATCTTCATCCGGCCAAGGCTGCGGATTGCCTTCAGGCGCACCTGCCAGAATTCGTCACTGAGCGAAGCGATGAGCTGGTCGGCGGCGATCGAGCCGTTGACGTTGAGGCCCAGCGTCTCCGCGGCCATCTCCCGCACCATCCAGTCCGAATCCTTCAACGCGCGCGTGATCATCTCGGCCGCGGGCTTCATCTGCGAGAAAGCGAGCGCGCTGACGGCGGCACGGCGCACATGCGCGTCGGGATCGTTGATCAGCGCGGTCAGCGCCGGAATTGATTCCTCCAGCTTGAGGAACCCGATCACGCCGATCGCCTGCACCCGCACGGCGGCGTCGGAATCCTGGAGCGCTTCCAGCGCCGGCTTCAGCGTATCCTTGCAGCGCAGCTCCTTGAGCGCACGCAACGCGCCCATGCGGACGAAGGCGTGGGCATGCTTGACCAGCGGCAGGATGATTTCGGCGCAAGCCGGATCCTTGAACTCGGCCATGCTGTCGGCCGCGGCGGCCGCAACGATTCGTTCGGGGTCGACCAGCAGCTTCACCAGCGCGCTGGCGGCCTCCGGCCCGTCGAACTCGCCGAGCGCCATCGCGACCTGCTGGCGCACGCCGGCATCGGGATCGGCGACCATGTTGGCGAGATGGCCGACCGCTGCGGGATCGCCGGAATGGCCGAGCGCGATGATGGCGACGCGACGTTCCCCTGGATCGGCGGCCTGGAGCCGCTCGTCGGCATCTTCGAGGTCGTCGTAGGATTCGAACGGGCTCGACATGATCACCTCAACAGATAGGGAATGTTGACGGTGACGGCGCCGGTCGGGCAATCCGCCTCGCAGGGCATGCAGTACCAGCATTCGTCATAGGCCATGTAGGCCTTGTTGGTCATGTCGCTGATACGCAGCACGTCGAGCGGACAGACGTCGACGCACACGGTGCAGCCCTTGTCCGCGATGCATTTGGCGTCGTCGACGACCACCGGAACCGATGTCTGATAGGAAGCGAGAGGCATCGTATGTCTCCTGTTACTTGTGCGGCGGGTCAGGCTGTCGCGCGGATGCGCTGCTTGTCGTAGAGATCCTTCTCGTCGTCGGCGATCGGCACGATATAGGGCTCGACGGCACGCTTCTCGCTGGTCATCTTGCCGTCCTGCTTGCTCAGCAGCGTGTGGCAGAACCAGTTCTCGTTGTCCTTCTCCGGGAAATCCGTCCGCCAGTGATAGAGGCCCCAGCGGCTTTCCTCGCGGTAGAGCGAGGCATGCACCGCCATGTCGGCGCAGTCCATGATCGACTGTACTTCGAGGGCGCGGAGCAGTTCGTGCGCATTGCGCGCGATCATGCGCTCCTGCATGTCTTCCCTCGCTTCTGCGAGCCGGCGCATGCCGAGCTCGTATTTGCGCGTGACTTTCGGCGGCTGGAGATAGTCATTGACGAGACGCCGGGTCTTGTACTCGATCTGGTTCGGCGGAATGCCGTCCTCGCGTTTGGTCGGCGCCATCACGCGGTCACGTTCTCTGGCGACATCGGCCGCGTCGAATTCCGCGAAGTCGTGATTGTCCGCGAATTCCATCGCGTCGATGCCGGCGACCGAGCCGTTGGTGAAGGCGCCGAGCATGTAGTTGTGCGGCACGCTCGCCATGTCGCCGGCGGCATAGAGGCCCGGCACGGTGGTGCGCGCGTTGTCGTCGACGAACACGCCCGACGCACTGTGACCGGAGCAGAAGCCGATCTCGGAGATATGCATCTCGATCGACTCGTTGCGGTAGTCGACGCCGCGCCCCTGCTGGAACAGGCCGCGCGTCGGCCGTTCCACCTTGTGCAGGGTCGATTCGATTTCCTCGATGGTGTTGGGATGGAGATGCTTGAGCTGGAGGAACACCGGGCCCTTGCCGGACAGCAGCTCATTGTAGAACTCCAGCATCATCTGGCCGGACCAGTAGTCGCATTCGATGAAGCGCGATCCCTCGTTGTTGGCGGTGAAGGCGCCGAATGGACCCGCGACGTAGGCACAGGCCGGGCCGTTATAGTCCTTGATCAGCGGGTTGATCTGATAGCATTCGAGGTTCGCCAGTGCCGCACCGGCGTGATAGGCCATGGAATAGCCGTCACCGGAATTGGCGGCATTCTCGTAGGTCCCGAACATGTAGCCGGAGGTCGGCAGGCCAAGTCGGCCGGCAGCGCCCATGCACAGGATCACGGACTTGGCCTTGATCACCAGGATTTCGGCGGTGCGGGTGTTGACACTGATCGCACCGGCAATGCGGCCGTCGGCGGATTTGAGCAGCCGCGTCGCCATGTAGCGGTTGGAGATCAGGATGCGGGCGCGGCGGAGCTGGCGATACAGCGCCTTCTTCACGGTCTCGCCGTTCGGCATCGGCAGCACGTAGGTGCCGATGTGGTGCACCTTCTTGACGGCGTAGTCGCCGTTCTCGTTCTTCAGGAAGCGGATGCCGAAACTGTCGAGCTCCTCGATGATCGAGTAGCAGTTTTGCGCGTATTTGTAGACCGCCTTCTGATCGACGATGCCGTCATTGGCGATGGTGATTTCCTTGGTGTACTGCTCGGGCGTCGCGTAACCGGGGATGACGGCGTTGTTCAAGCCGTCCATGCCCATCGAGATCGCTCCGGAGCGCTTGACGTTGGCCTTTTCGAGCAGGACGACATTGGCCTTCGGGTTCTTCAGCTTCGCCTTCAACGCCGCCATCGGGCCGGCAGTGCCGCCGCCGATGACGAGCACGTCGCAGGAAACCTCCGAAAGTCCGTCGACGATCTGATCTAGTGCCATCGCTTGCTCCTGGTTCGCCGGCAGGTCCGGCGCCTTTGCATCAGATTTGTTCAGCAGACGTCCCGGCGATAGCAATTAGTTGTCGCCGGGGTGCGATTTGCGCGTCAGCGCTCGACAAAGGCCTTTTCGATCACGAAATGGCCGGGCCGGCTGTGATTGCCCTCGACAAAGCCACGTGCGGAAAGCATCGCGGGAAGTTCCTCCAGCATCGCCGGGCTGCCGCACAGCATGATGCGGTCGGTCTCGATATCGAGGCCTGATAGACCGATGTCGTCGAAGAGCTGGTTCGACGCGATCAGGTCGGTGATGCGGCCGCGATTCCTGAACGGCTCGCGGGTGACGGTGGGATAGTAGACGAGCTTGTCGCGGATCAGCGGCCCGAAGAACTCGTGATTGCGCAGGCCTTCGACGAGATGCTCGCCATAGGAGAGCTCGGAGACCTGGCGACAGCCATGGGCGAGCACGATGGTCTCGTAATTCTCGTAGACGTCGGGGTCCTTGATCAGGCTGGCGAACGGCGCGAGCCCCGTTCCGGTCGAGAGCAGCAACAGGCGCTTGCCGGGAATGAGATTGCCGGTGATCAGCGTGCCCGTGGCCTTGCGGCCGACGAGGATGACGTCACCCTCCCTGATCTTCTGAAGGCGCGAGGTCAGCGGACCGTCCTGCACCTTGATCGAGAAGAACTCGAGCGCCTCCTCATGATTGGCGCTCGCCATGCTGTAGGCCCGCAGCAACGGCTTGCCCTCGACTTCCAGCCCGATCATCGCGAACTGGCCGTTCTGGAAGCGAAAGCCCGGATCGCGCGTCGCGGTGAAGCTGAACAGGGACTCGGTCCAGTGCCTGACCGACAGAACCGTTTCCTTCTGAAATGCGCTCATTGTCTCTCCTGACCTCGATTGCGCACAAGGTTTCGGAGAGACAGGAATCGGGCAACGCCGAACTGAACTTCCCGGTCGATTAGTTTCACATTTCGTGGCGATGATCGAAGAGCAGGCAGTCAAGATCAGCGCCCCGCGCCTGCGCCTGGCAATTAGTTGCTATCGCAGCAGCGCTGCGGCAACGTAGAGAAGGATCGGAGACACGTCATGACCTTGGTGGCACCGACCGTGGCAGATTACGAAGCAAGCGCCGACCTCGCGACGCTCCGCGTCCGCACCACGCAGGACGGCGAACTCAGCCTACCCGCCGAGCAACTCCGCCTCTCCTGCAAATGCGCCCACTGCACCCGCGCTCGCTTCGACGGCCGCTTCCCTGAGCGGTTTCCGGGCATCGCGATCACCGAGATCGGCGATCTCGGTTACGGACTGACCATCTCGTTTTCGGATGGGCACAACCGGGGGATTTACCCGAAGCCGTATCTGTTGAGCCTGGCGGGGCGGTAGACGCCACAGGTCGTCCTCCAAACTCCGCCGTCATTCCCCGCGAAGGCGGGGAATCCAGTACGCCGCGGCTTCTCGATAACTCATTGACGTCTCTGGAATACTGGATCGCCCGGTCAAGCCGGGCAATGACCGCGGAGTGAATCTGGCACGGACATTGCTCCTCTTTAGAACCATTTGAACGTTCCGGAGGCGGATGATGTTGCAGGCGGCCAATGTGGTTCGCGGGACGGTTCCCGCAACGGTCCGGCCTGCCGGCGGCTCCTCGCTGCTGCTCACCGAGAACCAGCAATGGATCGGCGGACCGCCGCCGTTGATGGACAAGCTCAGCCAGCGCGAGCGGGAGCTGGTGCTGAAGCAGGGCCGCCGAAAAGTGCTCAACCGCGGCCAGACGCTGTTCAGCCAGGGTGGCAAGCATGACGGTATCTGGCTGATCGAGAGCGGCAGGATCCGGGTGTTCTACACCTCTCCGCTCGGCCGCGAGATCACGCTGGCCTATTGGCATGTCGGCAATTTCGTCGGCGGGCCGGAAGTGTTCGAAGGCACCGTGCATCAATGGTCCGGCGTTGCATCCAGCAATTGCAGCGTGGTGCATCTGCCCGGAAAGGAGCTGCGATCCCTTGCCGTCGAGATCCCGAATCTGGCCATCGGCCTGATCGAAGGCCTGACCTTCAAGGGCAAGTGCTATTCGGCGCTGGCCCAGATGCTGGGAACGCGTTCGATCACACAACGCCTTGCGCATCTGTTGCTGCATCTCGTCGAGCTCTATGGCGTCGATGACGCCGACGGTCGCGTGATCGCGGCCGCCTTCACCCATGCCGATATCGCCCACATGGTCGGCGCCACCCGGCAATGGGTCACGATCAGCCTGAAGCGCATGCAGGAGAAGGGAATCGTGCTGACCAAGCGCTCGCAGATCGTGGTCTGCCGGCCCGACGTGCTGGAAGAGATGCGCGGGCAGGCGTCCGACTAGGGCCGGTGCCCATGCAAGCGGCTTTATAGTGCAGGACTGCCCAAGGAGTATGCAATCAACTTTTCCCGGCAACTAATCGACTGTGGTCCTCATTCCGGATTTGCCCTGCCCACGCCCTCACCCAATCATGGCAACCACAGCACATCCAACCGAATGAGGATGAGAATGGTCCGCCATCTTCCCACGCTCTCGATCGCGATGTCGGTGACGTCGCTGGCGCTTCTCCTCGCGCAGCCGGCCGCGGCGGAAACCGTCACGCTCGGCATCGGAACGCAGGACACCACGACCAACACGGTGACCGCCGGCGTCGTCATCCGCCAGCTTCATCTCCTCGAGAAATATCTGCCGAAGGACGGCAAATACGCCAACATCAAGTTCGAGCTGGAGTGGCAGAATTTCACCTCCGGTCCGCCCGTCACCAACGCGATGATGGCGAACAAGCTGCAGATCGGCATGATGGGCGACTATCCGCTGATCGTGAACGGCTTCACTTTCGACAGCAATCCGGAGAGCAAGAGCCGGCTGATCGGCATCGCCGCCTACAGCCTGTCGGGCTCCGGCAACGGCATCGTCGTTCACAAGGATTCGCCCTACTACGATCTCGCCGATCTCAAGGGCAAGCTCGTCAGCGTGCCGTTCGGCTCGGCCGCGCACGGCATGGTGCTGAAGGCGATGCAGGACCGCGGCTACGCGTCGGATTTCTTCCAGCTGGTCAGCCAGAGCCCGGAGGTCGGCTCGACCAATCTCCAGGAGAAGAAGATCGACGCGCATGCCGACTTCGTTCCGTTCGCCGAGCTGCTGCCGTTCCGCGGTTTTGCGCGAAAGATCTTTGACGGCGTCGAGACCAATCTCCCGACTTTCCACGGCATCGTCGTGCGCACCGATTTCGCCGAGAAATATCCCGAAGTCGTCGTCGCCTACTTCAAGGCGGTGATCGCCGCCAATCAATGGCTGCGCGACGATCCCAAGCTCGCAGCCGAGAAGATCCAGGAATGGACCGGCATCAGCAAGGAGGTCGTCTACATCTTCCTCGGCCCCAGCGGCAACATGACCACCGATCCCTCGATCAAGCCGGCGCTGATCGACGCCGCTACGGCCGACGTCAAGGTGCTGCAGAACCTCGGCCGCATGAAGGAGTTCGATCCCAAAAAATGGGTCGACGACAGCTACATCCGCAAAGCCTATTCCGAGATGAAACTCGACTATGACGCGCAGCTTGCGAGCACCAAGAACTACGAGATCGCCGGCGAAGATTCCTTCTGCAAGAAGCCGATTACCGATCCGCGCAAGGCCGGCGAGGTCTGGGTCGACGATTCAGGCATCATGCCCTTCTCGTCAGCCAGCTGCACGCTCGGCGCCTATGCCGACTACAAGGCCAAGGGCAAGAAGATCAACGTCGCCTACGTCTTCGATACCACCCGCGGCATCAAGCTGTTCGCCGACCAGGCTTTCTTCGCGGTCGGTAATGGCGAGGTTGCGCCGTTCCTGTTGAAGAAGGACGCCGAAGCCCATGCCGCCAAGATCAGCGGCAAGGTGCTCGGCTTCGACGACGCTGTGAAGGCGGCGGTCGGCGGAGGCAAGACGTGAGCAGTCCCGCCCTCCTCAGACATCCCGAGGACAACATGCCGGCAAGTGCAATCGCGGAGGCAAGCGCCATGCCCGCCTCCACTCCACCCGCATCACCGCCCTCCTTCGGCACGCTCGCGTTGCGCTGGTACCGGCTCAACCGGGGCGGGCTGCGTGCGACCGCGATCGGCATCATCTCGCTACTCGCCTTTCTGCTGGCCTGGCATCTGCTGACGACCTATCGCGTCGTGTTCTTCGTGCGCTTCACCAACGTGCCCTCGCCGCTCGCGGTCTATGCGAGCTTCACCAAGGCGATCCACGATCCCAAATTCCTGCTGCACGTCCTCTTGAGCTGCCGGCGCATCTTCTTCGGCTTCTCGCTCGCGGCGATCGTCGCCGTGCCGCTCGGCCTCATCATGGGCCGCTTCAAGCTCGTCCACGAGATCATCTTTCCCGTGGCGGAGGTGCTGCGGCCGATCCCGGCGATCGCCTGGGTGCCAATGGCGATCATGCTGTGGCCGACCAACGAGCAGAGCATCGTCTACATCACGTTCCTCGGCTCGTTCTTCCCGATCCTGGTCAACACGCTGCACGGCATGTCGCTGGTCGATCCCGTGCTGGTTCGCGCCGCGCAATGTCTCGGCGCGCAGGAGCGCTCGATCTTCCGCGACGTGTATTTTCCGGCCTCGCTCCCGCACATCTTCACCGGCCTCACCGTCGGCATGGGCGTGGCCTGGGTGTCGCTGATCGCCGCCGAGATGATCTCGGGGCAATACGGCATCGGCTATTTCACCTGGGAGGCCTATTCCCTGGTCCAATATGCCGACATCGCGCTCGGCATGATCGCGATCGGCGTGCTCGGCCTCGGATCGAGCATGTTGATCCGGGGAGCCGGACAATTGGTGATGCCATGGAGATCGAGATGAGCGAGATCGTTGCCAAAGCACCGCAGGGCCATATCGAGGTCAGGAATTTCTCCCTCAGCTACGACAGCATCGAAGGACCGGTGCAGGCCGTCACCGAGACGCAGATCCATGTGAAGCCTGGCGAGTTCGTCTCGATCGTCGGACCCTCCGGCTGTGGAAAGTCGACGCTGCTCAACGCGGTCGCCGGCTTCCTCAAGCCGACCACGGGCATCGTCACCGTCGACGGCGAGAAGGTGAACGGCCCCAGCGCCGAACGCGGCATGGTGTTTCAGCAATATTCGCTGTTTCCCTGGAAGACGGTGCGGGAGAACGTCGAATTCGGCCTGAAGATGCGCGGCATGGCGCGCTCGCAGCGCGAGCGCGCCGCGCGCACGCTGCTGGGACTCGCGGGCCTCGAAGCCTTCGAAAAGCATTACCCCGAGAAACTCTCAGGTGGCATGAAGCAGCGCGTCGGCATCGTCCGCGCGCTCGCGACGGGACCAAAGGTGCTGCTCCTGGACGAGCCCTTCGGCGCCCTCGACGCGCAGACCCGCGTCATCATGCAGCAGATCCTCACCAACATGTGGCAGCGGCTGAAGATCTCGGTGCTGTTCGTCACCCACGACATCGACGAGGCGATCTTCCTGTCCGACCGCGTCTACTGTATGACCGCGCGACCGGGTTCGATCAAGGCGGAGATTCCGATCCCGCTGGAGCGGCCGCGGCAGCAGTCGATGATGATGTCGTCGGAGTTCTTGGCGCTGCGCCGCGGACTGATGTCGCTGATCCGCGAGGAAAGCATCAAGGCGATGGGCGGCGAGATCAGCGATCTCGGCATGCAGGGGCTCAACATCGAGCTGCACGGCGCTTCGCTGGCGGATGTGATTTAGCGCTTTTTCCGACGCCCCACTCTCACTTCCCTTCTCCCCTTGTGGGAGAAGGTGGCGCGAAGCGCCGGATGAGGGGTTCTCTCCGCGCACTCACGGCAACAGAATCACTCGCGGATAGAACCCCTCACCCGGCTTCGCTGTCGCGAAGCCACCCTCTCCCACAGGGGGAGAGGGTGCACCGCCATCGCGGCGAGACGACTATTCACTTGAACCAGTGCACCAGCGCGATGCTGATGCCGAGCAGCAGCAGCAGCGACAACGTCACGGCCGCCGTCACCCGCCCTCCGACATTGGCCAGCACGCGCACGTCGACGCCGAGGCCCAGCGCCGCCATCGACACCACCGTGAGAAAGCTGGTGATCTTCGTCACCGGACCGACCACCGTGCCCGGCACGATCTCCAGGGAGCGCAGGGTCGCGAGCGCAAGGAAGCCGAGGATGAACCACGGGACCAGGCGGAAGAAGCCGACATTGGTCTTCTTGGCGTCGCTCTGCCAGCGCGAGGCCGTCAGCGAGAGGCCGACGACGACCGGCCCGAGCATCAGGACGCGCATCAGTTTCACGAGCGTGCCGATCTGGGTGCTGACGAGCCCCGCCGGCACCGTCGCGGCCAGCACCTGCGGCACCGCATAGACGGTAAGGCCCGCGAGGATGCCGTATTGCGTGGCCGACAGCTGCAGCAGCGGAATCAGCAGCGGCAGGCCGAGCACCATCATCACGCCGAGGATCGCGGTGAAGGAGATCGAGGATGCGATCTCGTCATTGTTGGCGCCGATGATCGGCGCCACCGCCGCAATCGCCGAATTGCCGCAGATCGAGTTGCCGCAGGCGATCAGGATCGAGAGCCGCGTCGAGAGACCAAGCAGGCGGCTGATGCCGAAGGAGACGCAGAGCGCGATCACGACGACCGCTGCGATCGATGCCAACAACGCGACGCCGGACGCCGCGATGGCGGCAAAGCTGATCGAGGCCCCCAGCAGCATGACGGCGACTTCGAGCAGCTGCTTGGCGCTGAAGGCGATGCCGGACTGCCAGCGCGGCGCGGGCTTCCAGAAGCTGCGCACGGCCATGCCGAGCAAGATCGCCATCACCAGCGCCTCGACATAGGGATGCTCGAAGACGCCCAGTTCCGCCCGTTCGAGCAGAGCCGAAACGCCGGCCACGGCGATGCAGAGGAGGATCCCGGGAATCAGCGCGACGATGCGGCTAGTGGCCGTGGTCGGCTTGGCGTCGGCCGGGCTGGATGCTTGATTCTGCGACACAAATCTCTCCCAGAGGAGAAGGATTTATACGCAGCGCCATCCGATTGGGAAATAAGTTTTCGACATATCAGGGCCGAGGGAAGTTCTATCCTCAGCCCGGAATAATCAGGCTCGCCTTAGAAGACAAGGCTCTTGGCCAGCGAGGCGACGCGGCTGAAGCTGTCATAGACGCCGGGCTCGAAGAAGGCCGCACGCGCAAGCACGATGCCGGCGACCAGCGACCAGAACAGGCCGGTGCCAACCCGCAGCAGCAGCTTTGACCCGCGCGAGCGCGGCTGGGTGTCCGTTGCGGACACCAATTGCTCGCCGAAAGGTTCAAACCGGGTGCGTTCCATAGCAGTCAATCCATCAATTTCTGACGGAAATGTCGTCGTTTCGGCCCTAAACAGCAATGGAAGCGATTGGCTTTTTTGCCTCCCGGAGGGGAAACTCCTTCCGCCGGAGGGACCCGGGGCAATAGTTTTCTTCTTCCGGCCTATTTGGGCACCAGCGCCCCCGGCTATAGCGCCAGATAGCGGCGGCGGATCGCCTCGTTGGCCTTCAGCTCGTCGATCCCGGCGGCATAGACGATCTGGCCCTTGTCGATGACGGTGGCATGGCTCGCCAGCCCCAGGCAGAAATGCATGTTCTGCTCGGCGATCAGCACGGTCGATCCGAGCTTACGGAGTTGCCGCAACAATTCGCCGATCCGCTGCACGATGATCGGCGCAAGGCCCTCGCTCGGCTCGTCCAGCAGCAGCAGCGCGGGATTGCCCATCAGCGTGCGCGCGATCGCGAGCATCTGCTGCTCGCCGCCTGACAGGCGCCCGGCGATGCGGTGGCGCAGCGGCTCCAGCAGCGGGAAGACTTCATAGATGCGCTTGATCGGCCATTCGTCCTGGCCCTCCGGTCCCTTCTTGCGACCGATGACGAGATTGTCCTCGACGCTGTGCTCCGGAAAGATCTGGCGATCCTCCGGCACGAAGCCGAGGCCGGCGCGCGCGATATGGTACGGCTTCCGGCCGGAGATCACCGCGCCGCGCAGGCTGACCATGCCCCGTCGCGGCGGCGCCAAACCCATGATCGCTTTCATGGTCGTCGATTTGCCCGCGCCATTGCGGCCGAGCAGCGCCATGGTCTCGCCCTGCCGCACCGAGAGCCCGACGCCGAACAGGATCTGGCTCGTGCCGTAGTAGACATCGAGATCGGCGACTTCGATCACTGCAGCGCTCATGCAGCGGCTCCCGCATGCTCGGTGCCGAGATAGGCCTCGATCACGGCGCTATCGTTGCGGATCTCGTCGGGCGTGCCGGTTGCGAGAATGCGGCCGTAGCAGAGCACCACGATCTTCGGCGCGATCTTGAACACGATGTCCATGTCGTGCTCGATGAAGACGACGGTGATCTTCTGCGTCTCCCAGAGCTCGCGCACCTTGTCGATCATGCGCCAGCGCTCTTCCGGGCCCATGCCGGCGGTCGGCTCGTCCAGCAGCAGCACTTTTGGTTCGAGCACCAGCGCCAGCGCAATGTCGAGCAGCTTCTGGTCGCCATGCGAGAGGGTCGCGGCCGTGCGGTTGCGCTTGCCGGCGAGGCCCAGCAGCTCCATCACATGCTCGGCGCGGTCGCGCGTCTCCGGCAACGGAAAACGCTTGTGCAGCACCGCGGACGAGCGCTGGTCGGCGCTGACGGCGGCGAGCATGGTCTCCTGCACCGTCAGCGATTTGAAGATGCTGGCGACCTGAAACGCGCGGCCGATGCCGTGGCGGACGATCTCCGGCGGCGAGCGACCGGCGAGATCGACGCCGTCGAGCAGCACCTGGCCGGAATCCGGCTTCAGTGCCCCGGTGATCAGGTTGAAGAAGGTGCTCTTGCCCGCGCCGTTCGGCCCGATCACGGCGGTGAGCGAGCCGTCGGGGAAGTCGAGCGTGACGTCGTTGGTCGCCTTCACGCCGCCAAAGGATTTTGCGAGGTTGCGGATTTCGAGCATGGCTAGCGCCCCTCGCCCGCATCGTGCCGGTGCGAAAACCATTCGGCGACGAAATCGAGCAGGCCTTTACGCAGGCCCAGCGCGAAAAACAGGATGACGACGCCCAGCACGATGCCGTGGTACTCGGTAAAGCGCGTCACGGTGTCGTTGAGCAGCAGCAGCAGCACGGTTCCGACCATCGGCCCGAGGAAGGTCGAGACGCCGCCGAGCATGTTGATGAAGATGCCCTCGCCCGAGATGGTCCAATAGGCGAATTCGGGATAGGCACCGGAGACGAACAGCGCCATCACCATGCCGCCCATCGACGCGAACAGCGCCGCCAGCACGAAGACGGTGAGCTTTACGCGCCAGACGTCGATGCCGAGGAAGCTCGCGCGCGCGGCGTTGTCGCGGATCATGCGCAGCGTGTAGCCGAACGGCGATTGCGCGATCTGGCGCATTGCCAGCAGGCCGAGGACGAGAAGCGCACAGCTCGCGATGTAGAGATGGACGTGGTTGGCGAGATTGATACCGAGGAATGCGGGCCGCGGAATGCCGCCGCGCAGACCCTGGTCGCCGCCGGTGAAGGAGGCCCAGGACAGGATGGTCGAGTGGATCAGCATCTGGAACGCCAGCGTGACGAAGGCGAAGTAGATCTCCTTCAGCCGCACGCAGATCGCGCCGATGACGGCCGCGATGAGCGCCGTGATCGCCAGCGTCGCGACGAAGGCCACGGGAATCGGCAAGCCGAGCTTCTGCATGATCAGGCCGAAACTGTAGGCGCCGAGGCCGAAGAACATGCCGTGGCCGAACGAGGTCAGGCCGGTGTAGCCGACCAGCAGGTTGAGCGAGGTCGCGAACAGGCCGTAGGCGGAGCAGCGAATGACGAAATCGAGCAGCGCCTTGCTGCCAGTGAACAGCGGCAGGCTCGCCAGCACGGCAAAAGCGACCAGCGCGATCAGCACATCACGATAGCGTTGAAGCACGGCGACGCTGCGCACCGGCGCCAGCCTGTCGGCGCGCCCGGCCTCCAGCTCGGTCATGCCGCCTCCTTGCCGAACAGGCCGGTGGGTTTTGAGACCAGCACGATCACCATGAACAGATACATCAGGCCTTCCGTGAACAGGGGAAAGCCGAGCGAGCCGAACGAGCGGATCAGGCCGAGCAGCAGTGCGCCGACCAGCGCGCCCACAATCGAGCCCATGCCGCCGATCACGGTGACGATGAAGGATTCGATCAGCACCGAAAATCCCATGCCCGGGGTCAGCGACCGCACCGGCGCGGCGAGCGCGCCGGCAAGGCCCGCGAGCATGCCGCCGAGCGCGAACACGCCGCCATAGATCAGGCCGGTGTTGATGCCGAGCGCGGACACCATGCCGGGATTGTGCGCGGCGGCGCGGATCACCTTGCCGATGCGGCTGCGCGAGAGCCCAATGCCGAGCACGATCGCCGCGAGAAGCGCTACTCCAATCAGCAGCAGATAATAAGGCGGCACGACGCCACCGGCGATGAACAGCGGCATCACCTGGAACGCCGCGGGCATGCCCATCGACCTGAATTCCGGCCCCCAGATCAGCCGCACCACGTCATCGAAGATCAGCACGAAGGCGTAGCAGACGAGCAGCTGCATCAGCACGTCGGCACCATAGACGCGGCTCATGAAGACGCGCTCGAAGATCAGGCCGAGAATGGCGGTGCCGGCCGCACCGGCCAACATTGCAAGCGCGAAGCTGCCGGTGAGCTGATAGGCCGTCATCGCGAAATAGGCGCCGAACATGTAGAAGGCGCCGTGGCTGAAATTGACGATCTTGAGCACACCGAAAATCAGCGTCAGTCCGACCGCGACCAGGAACAGCAGCATGCCGATGATGAGGCCGCTGGTGGTTTGTGTCACCAGGCAGGCGGAGCTGGAGAGGCAGCCGGCAAGCGCGTCGAGATCCACGGGAGCACTTTCATTGCAGCGCGCCTGATACGGCGCGGAGACCAAACGAAACCGGCGGAGACGGTCGGCCGTCTCCGCCGTATGCGTGATCAGGTGTAGCCCTTGCTCTTCTTCCACTCGGCCTCTAACTCGAAGATGGTCTTCCAGTCGCCGGCCTTGACCTCAGGGACATAGGGCTCCTGCGGGATCGTGGTGCCCCAGCCGATCGCGTAGCCAACGAGGGTGTGGTCGTCGCCGCGCATGGTCACGGTGCCGTCGGTGCCGAACGGGCACTTGATGGTGAGGCCCTTCAAGACCTCCGCGATTTTCTTGCCGTCGGTGGAGTTCGCCTTCTTCGCGGCTTCGGCCAGGAACATCACGGCGGTTGCGTTCTGCCACGACCAGTTGGTCGGATATTCGTTGTACTTGGCCTTGTAGGCATCACCCCAGGCGGCATTTTCCGGCGTGGTCGGGAACGACTTGATGTAGCGGTTGCCGGAATGGATGCCCTTGGGCAGGTTCTTCACCACGGTGAGCGCGGTGTAATCGGCCATGTTGACCGCGAACACCTCCATCTGGCCGAACATCGCGTAGATGTTGGCCTGGTCGATGTAGGAGGTGAGATCGCCGCCCCACAGGCAGGAGTAAAGCGCCTGCGGCTTGGCCTGCAGAATCTTGGTCACCACTTCGGTGTAGTCGGGCTGGAACAGTTTTGGCCAGGACTCGCTGATGATTTCGACGTCAGGCGCGAAGCGCTTCAGGTACAGCGTGAACTCGCCGGTGGTGTCGCGGCCATAGGCATAGTCGGGCGAGCAGGTCGCCCATTTCTTCAGGCCCTTGGCCTTCGAGATCGAAGCGGCGTAGCTGCCGCCGACGATGGAGTCATGGATGCCCTGGCGAACGCAGCGGAACGCGTTCGGGATGTGCTGCTTCGGATCGGCCGTCAGCGAGGACGCTTCCGAGCAGGTGTGGACACAGAGCACGCCGAGATCGCGCGCCACCTCGTGAACCGCGAACGATCCGGACGACGCCTCGCCATCGATCAGCCATTCGCAGCCATCCGTGTTGACGAGCTCACGCGCGACGCGGGCAGCTTCCTGCGGCTGGCCCTTGGAGTCGCGGATCACCATCTCGATCTGCCGGCCGGCGAGCCCGCCGGCTGCGTTGACCTTGTCGACCTCGAGCATCACGGCGTTGCGCGACGACGTGCCGAGCTGCGCGACCCGGCCCGACAAAATCGTCGGCATGCCGATCTTGATGGTCTTGGCTTGCGCGCGCGCCACCCACGGCGCGGCAACACTCATCGCACCGGCGCCCATCAGCGCCAATGTTGAACGGCGGCTGATGCCCGGCGTGCGGGTTCTCGTCATTTTTTCCCTCCCTCTGTCGGGTCGGCGTGTCCTGATCCCTGCCGGAGATCGTCTCGTCTCCGTGTTCCCGAGGATTTCAGAGGCAGGGGGTGACGTCAAGCCAAAGATGAATTATGAGTCAGAATTCATCAATGAGGAGACGGTGCCGGCAATCGGCGCAAAACCCGCAAAATGATCAACCTTTCGAGCTTCATCGCCTTCCATGCCCGGCGCACGCCGGAGCGGCCCGCGCTGAAATATCGCGGCGAGGAGATCTCCTATGCGGTCTTCGACGCGCGCATCCGGAAGGTGGCAGGCTGGCTCGCTGCGCAAGGCATCGGCGCGGGCGATGTCGTGGCGGTGCTGATGAAGAACAGCACGGCCTTCCTTGAGCTGGTCTTCGCCACCAGCCATCTCGGCGCGGTCTTCCTGCCGATCAATTTCCGCCTCTCGCACGACGAAGTCGGCTACATCGCCGGCGATGCCGGCGCGCGCCTCCTGATCGTCGATGAGGAGCTGGCTGCGAATGCCGCGGGCGCGAGAGTTGTCGTGCTCGACGAGGCCGCACAACAGAGCGTGACGCGCCTCGCTGGCGATATGCCGCCCGCGCCGATGCACGTCCGCCAATCATCCGACCTGATGCGGCTGATGTATACGTCGGGTACGACCGATCGCCCCAAGGGGGTGATGCTCACCTACGATAATTTCTACTGGAAATCGGCCGACCAGACGATCGCGCTGGGCTTGAGCGCGGAGACGCGCCTTCTCGTCGTCGGCCCGCTCTATCACGTCGGCGCGCTCGATTTGCCCGGCATCGCCGTGCTCTGGCATGGCGGCCTCATCCACATCGCACGCTCTTTCGAACCGGAGAGCGCGCTTGCGGCAATCGCGGAAGACAAGCTCAACGCCGCCTGGTTCGCGCCCGTGATGACGACCGCGATGCTCACCTGCCCCACCCGCGACCGCTACGCCGTGTCGAGCCTGAAATGGGCTATCGGCGGCGGCGAGAAGACGCCTGAGCTGCGTATCCGCGCCTTCTCCGAATATTTCCACAATGCGCGCTACATCGATGCCTATGGCCTCACCGAAACCGTCGGCGGCGACACCTTCATGGACGCCGGCCGCGAGATCGAGAAGATCGGCTCGACGGGGCGCGCCATTGCTCATGTCGAGATCGAGATCCACGACGAGGACGGCAACAAGCTGCCGCCGAACGTCGATGGCGAGATCTGCCTGCGTGGGCCGAAGATCATGCGCGGCTATTGGAAGGATCCGGAGAAGACGGCGTCGGCCTTTTTCGGCGACTGGTTCCGCAGCGGCGACGTCGGCTATCTCGACGATGAGGGCTTCCTGTATTTGACCGACCGCAAGAAGGACATGATCATCTCCGGCGGCGAGAACATCGCATCCTCCGAGGTCGAGCGCGTCATCTACGATTTGCCAGAGGTGCGCGAGGTCGCGGTGATCGGCCTGCGCGATCCGCGCTGGGGCGAGCGGCCGGTCGCGATCGTCGTGCTGGCCGAAGGCGCCAGCCTCGAGCTCCCTGCCCTCACCGAGCACTGCCGGGCGCGGCTGGCGAGCTTCAAGGTGCCGAAACAGCTCATCATCCGCGGCAGCCTGCCGCGCAACCCGTCCGGAAAGATTCTCAAGCGCGTGCTGCGCGCTGAACTGGAGACCGTGGCATGACGCAAGGCCCCGCCACCGAGAAAGTCACAAAACTCAACCGCGTCGAGCGCAACGCCTGGACCAAGCAGAAGATCTTCGAGGCCGCCACGAAGGTCGTCGGCAAGCATGGCTATGCCGAGGCCTCCGTCGCGCGCATCACCGAGCAGGCCGGCGTCGCGCAAGGCACCTTCTACAATCATTTCGAGAACCGTCAGGAGCTGCTCGACCAGCTGTTGCCGAAGATCGGCCTCGACATGGTCGAGTTCATCCGCGCACGCACCGGCACGGCGGATGCGGCGCGGCAGGAGATCGAACGCTTCTCCGCCTTCTTCGACTTCATCCGCGAAGTGCCGGAATTTCTGCGCATCCTCAACGAGGCCGAGTTCTTCGCACCTCACGGCTACCAGAAGCACCTCGACAACATCTCGGTTGCCTATGTCCGTATCTTGCGCCGCGCGCGACGCTCCGGCGCAATCGAGGATTACAGCGACGAGGAGTTCGAGGCCGTCGTCCACATGCTGATGGGCTCGCGCGGCTATCTCAGCCGGCGCTACTCCTATTCCGCCGATGGCGTCACCGCCGTTCCCGACCACGTCATCTCCGCCTATCGCAAGCTGATGACGCGCGGCCTCTTCACTGCACCCGGAGATCAGGACACGCCATGAACATCGAATCTCCGCACAAGCTGCTCGACCTCACCTCGGCGATTGCAGAAGGCGACATCCGCTGCCTGCTGATGGTGCTGGTGCACATGACCGGCGACGAGCGTTGGCTGGAGCCGCCCTATCTGCCCAAGCGCGACATCCGCCTCATTCCCGATCCCGAGGCCGGCGTGCCCCGGGAGATCCAGGATGAGATCCGCGCCGCGGTGGTCAAACTCTTTGCTGAGGGCACGCCTGCGCCTGTCATCACAGATCCCGGCGAAGAGCTGTTGCTGAAGATGATGCGCGCCTGCCTCGGCGAGAATGTCTCACCGGAATATGCGCCCCTGATGCGCGAGGAGATGGGTTTTGTGCCGCGCGAGCCGCGCTGGACCAAGCGCCCTTCGGACCAGAAGATCGCGGATCAGCATGTGCTGATCGTCGGTGCCGGCGTCTGCGCCATCGCGCTCGGCGTCGCGCTCGGCCATCTCGGCATCCCCTACACCATCGTCGAGAAGAACGAGGAGCTCGGCGGCACCTGGTGGATCAACCGCTATCCCGGCTGCGGCGTCGATACGCCGAACCACTCCTATTCCTACTCGTTCGGCTCGGGCAATGCATGGACCCGCTACTTCTGCCAGCGCGAGGAGTTGCACGGATATCTGCTCAAGGTCGCAGACGAATACGGCATTCGCAAGCATCTGCGCGTCAACACCGAGCTGACCTCGTCGCGTTGGGACGAAGGCAAGCGGCGCTGGATCTCGACGCTCAGGACCGCGAATGGCGAGGAAATCTTCGAATCCACCGCGCTGGTCTCGGCGATCGGCCAGCTCAACGATCCCTCTCGCGCCCGCTTCAAGGGCGAGGACAACTTCAAGGGAACGATCCTGCATTCCGCGTTGTGGTCCGATGACATCAAGCTCGACGGCAAGCACGTCGCCGTGATCGGCACCGGCGCGACATCGATGCAGCTCGTGCCGGCGATTGCCGACCGCATCGCCTCGGTCACTATCTATCAGCGCAGCGCGCAATGGGCGCGGCCGGTGAAGGGCTATGCCGACCCCATCAGCGAGGGCGCGCGCTGGCTGCTCGCGCACCTGCCCTTCTATGTGCAATGGTATCGCTTCAACATGTTCTGGCGCTACGGCGACGGACTTTTGCCGTTCCTGCGCAAGGACCCGGCCTGGCCGCATCCGGAACGCGCCGTCAACAAGGGCAACGACCGGCATCGCCAGGAGCTGACCGATTTCATTCGATCGGAATTGAAGGACCGGCCGGACCTGATCGAAAAATGCGTCCCGACCTATCCACCCTATGGCAAGCGCATCCTGCTCGACAACAATTGGTTCAAGACCTTGACGCGCCCGAACGTCGAGCTCGTCACCGACACGATCGATCATTTCGACCAGAACGGCATCGTCACCGCGGACGGCAAGCATCGCCCCGCCGACATCGTCGTGGTCGCGACCGGCTTCAAGGTCACCGAAATGGCCGCGCGCCTCAACATCAGCGGCCGCGACGGCAAGAATTTGCGCGAGGCCTGGGGCAACGACAATCCGACCGCGTTCCTCGGCCTCACCGTGCCTGGCTTTCCAAATTTCTTCTGCATGCTCGGCCCCAACTCCGGCCCCGCGCATGGCGGCAGCGTCATCTTCCAGTCGGAATGTCAGAGCCGCTACGTCTCCGCCTGCCTCGCCGACATGATCGAGCACGACGTCGCAGCGATCGATGTCCGCAAGGAGGCACTGGACGACTACGTCCAGAAGGTCGACGCCGAGCACGAGGCGATGATCTGGACTCATCCCGGCATGAGCACCTACTATCGCAATTCGAGCGGCCGCGTGTTTTCCGCGATGCCCTGGCGCTTTGTCGACTATTGGCGCATGACGCATGATCCGGATCTGCGCCAGTACAAGCTGACGAAGGTGTGAGCTCGAGGAGGGAGTCGCCATGCCGAAGCCACGCGTGCGCATCTATACCGACTACAAGAGCCCCTACGCGTTCGTGGCCAACAAGCGCCTGTTCGAACTCGAGCAGACACACGGCGTCGAGCTCGAATGGCTGCCCTATACGCTACGCGTCGCCGAATTCATGGGGACCGTGGAAGAGCGCACGCCCCACTTCTGGCGCAAGGTCCGCTATGCCTATATGGACGCGCGGCGCTATGCCAATGCGCAAGGGCTCGTCATGAAAGGGCCCCGGCGGATCTATGACGCGTTTTATTCCAGCGTCGGCATGCTCTTCGCCCAACGGCACGGCTTCTTCCGCCCGTATCACGACAAGGTATTTCGTCGCTTCTGGAGCCATGAGCTCGAGATCGACGATCTCGGCGAGATCACCAGCATCATCACGTCATGCGGCGGCTCAGCTAGTGAATTCGAAGCCTACGTCCACGGCCCGGCGCGCGCCGAGCACGACCGCATCATCATTGATGCCGAAGCGCTCGGCGTGTTCGGCGTGCCGACCATGGTGTTCAACGGCGAGCTGTTCTGGGGCGGCGATCGCATCGACATGCTGATCGCGCGTATCGAGAAGCCCGAGACGATCGAGGCCGCGCTCGGCAGCCGCCATCGCAAGCCGGCGTAGGCTCTACATATTTGTAGCATGATCTTTTGGGAAAACCGCTGCGCACTTTTCCGGATCATGCTCTAGGCCGCCAACCCGCTCCCCACCGGAGCAAACTCCAGCCCGAGGCTTTCCGCCACCGCCTTGTTGGTGATGCGGCCGCGATGCACGTTCAGCCCGTTGCGCAGGTGCGGATTCTCCAGCACCGCGGCAAAACCCTTGTTCGCGAGCATCAGGCCGAACGGCAGCGTCGCGTTGTTCAGCGCCTGGCTCGACGTCACCGGCACCGCGCCCGGCATGTTGGCGACGCAATAATGCACGATGCCGTCGACCAGATAGGTCGGATCGGCATGCGTGGTCGGGTGCGAGGTCTCGAAGCAGCCGCCCTGATCGATCGCGACGTCGACCAGCACCGCGCCCGGTCGCATCGATGCCAACATCGCGCGCGTGACGAGCCTGGGCGCACTCGCGCCCGGCACCAGCACCGCGCCGATCACGACGTCGGCAGCGAACACCTCCTCCTCAACCGACTCGATGGTGGAGAAGCGGGTGCGCACGCGCCCGGCAAAGAGATCATCAAGCTCCCGCAGCCGAGGAATCGAACGGTCGATCACGGTGACTTCGGCGCCAAGGCCCGCGGCCATGCGCGCGGCTTGCGTTCCCACCACGCCGCCGCCGAGCACGACGACCCGCGCCGGCTGCACGCCGGGAACACCGCCCAGCAGCAGCCCGCGGCCGCCGGCCGACCGCTTGAGCACGGCGCCGGCGGCCTCGATGGCGAGGCGGCCGGCGACTTCGCTCATCGGCGCAAGCAGGGGGAGGTGACCGGCCGCGTCGGTGACGGTTTCATAGGCGATCGCGGTACAGCCGGAGGCGAGCAAACCCCTGGCCTGTTCGGGATCCGGCGCGAGATGGAGATAAGTAAACAGGATCTGGCTTTCGCGGAGCTGGACCCACTCGCTTTTCTGGGGCTCCTTCACCTTCACAATCATGTCGGACTTCGCGAAGAGATCGCGCGCGCTCTCGGCAATGGTGGCCCCTGCCCGCCGATAGATCTCGTCGGACGCGCCGATGCCGCCGCCCGCGCCGGTCTCGACCGTCACCTCGTGTCCGGCCGCGACATATTCGCGGACCGCACCCGGGGTGAGCCCGACGCGATATTCCTGCACTTTGATTTCCTTGGGCACACCGACGCGCATCCCGGGCTCCTCCTGATTCACCCCGTGATCGTAGCGACTTGCCCGGTTTGGTTTCGTGCAAATATCCGCTAGCTTCGGTCTCCCTGCGCCGGTTTCCGGCGCGCAAACGCCCTTTCACGCTGGAAACGAAACCTTGGCCCTGGACCGGAAAGATCTCGCCATCCTCGCGGAACTCACCACCAATGCGCGGGCCAGCCACACCGAGCTCGCCAACAAGGTCGGCCTGTCCAGCACCGCGCTGGCACGGCGGCAGAAGGCACTGGAGGACGAGGGCTACATCCAGGCCTATCAGGCCGCGCTCGACCTCGCGCAATTCGGCCTCACCACCACGGTGCTGGTCCGTATCGCACTGGAAAGCCAGAGCGACGAGGCGTTGAAGGCGTTCGAGGCGGAGGTCGTGAAGTGCCCCTCGGTCGTGCGCTGCTTCCTGATGTCGGGCAACGACGACTACATCCTGATCGTGATGGCCCGCGACATCCAGGATTTCGAGCGCATCCATCGCACCGAGCTGTCGCGCCTGCCGCGCGTGGCCCGGGTGCAATCAAGCTTCGCGCTGCGCGAGGTCGTCAACCGCGCGGTGCCGAATGTGGTGTTCGGCGAGGCAAAGCGCTGACTGGGTCGAGCATTTCCCGGATCTCGCTGCACGAGCAAACTGTGCAACGGCAATTTTCCATTTCCCCATCAAAGATAATTGAAGGGCCGCTTCAACCGAACGGTTGAGGCGCAACAGGGGCGTTGATCAGACCCAGATGGATGTGGCGCGGCATAGCCAGTTTTCGCGGTCCACTTCATACAACCAGCTGATATTCGGGGTCTTCGATGTTCAAATCCAACCGCCGTATCTTCATTCAGTCAGTTGCCTTCGGTGCCGGCGTACTCGGCGCCTCCCAATCCGCGATAGCTGCTCCCGACGGACATGCCGCGGGTTACGACGTTGCTCCTGCATCGGAGTTCCTGAAGACGATCCCGCGGAAATCCGGCGATCCCGTCGCGTTCACTGCGTCGCTCGACAAGGGGCCGATCAAGGCCACGTCCGGAGGCTGGGCCCGCGAAGTCACCGCCCGCACCCTTCCGCTCGCGACCGGCATTGCCGGCGCGCATCTCTTCGTCAACGCGGGCGGTGCCCGGGAAATGCATTGGCACAATTCGGCCGAGTGGGCCTACGTCGTCGACGGCCATTGCCAGGTGACGGTGATTGATCCCGAGGGGCTACTCGAAATCGTCAATCTCGCACCCGGTGATCTCTGGTACTTCCCGAAAGGCCACAGCCACGCGATCCAGACGCTCGGGTCCGCCCCCTGTCACGCCATCCTCGCCTTCGACGACGGCCTCTATTCCGAGCACGGCACGTTCGGGATCAGCGACTGGATGAGCCGCTATGACGCGCCGACCCTGTCGCAGGTGCTGGGCGTGTCCACCGACATCCTCAGTGCCAGTCCGAAGGCCGAGACCTACATCATGCAGGGCGAGGTGCTGGCGCTCGACGGTCCGCAGGCGAAAATCGCCCGCGCGCTGGACCGCGATCGAACCCATCGCTTCCCGCTGATGTCGCAGAAGCCGCGTGTGAGCACGGCCGGCGGCCAGCTCTACGTGGCCTCCGCCAAGGAGTTTCCGGTTTCGAGCGCGATGACCGGGATCGTGCTCAAGCTCAAGCCCGGCGCGATGCACGAGCCGCATTGGCACACCGACGCCAACGAGTGGCACTACGTCCTGAAGGGGCGCACGCGCGTAACCCTGTTCGCGTTCGACAAGCGGGTCGCCGTCGCGGAGCTCTCGGCCGGGGAATGCGCCTACATCCCCGCCAACTGCGGACACTCCATTCAGAACATCGGCAAGGAGGATGCCGAAATTGTCGGTGTGCTCGATAGCGGCGCCTACCACGAGAGCAGTCTGGGTGATTGGTTGGCTAAGGCGCCGCGGCATCTCCTCGCCAATAATTTCGGGGTTCCGGAGGCCGCAGTGGCGAACTTCGGGCGCAAGCGCATGGTCATTGCCAGCGCGAGTTGACGGTTCGCCCGCGCCCGGAGCGCTGTCATCTAATTGTCATCGAATGTGCAGAGACCTGTGAGCCTTGCACATTCGGGACAGACAATGGACTATTTCAAGCGCTTCAACTTCCTGTTCGCCGCACCTGTGTTCGACGCCGACGACCTCGAAGGCGTCCGCTTCAACCAGATCATCGAGGAGATCCAGCGCTCCGGCTTCGAGGTCGTTCGCGCCCGCAAGCTGGAGGACGCGGAGATGGCGGTGCAGACCGATGCCGCGATCGGCTGCATGGTGGTGGACTGGGGCAAGAAGGGCCTGGAGGGCAAGACCTCGGCGCTGATCAATTTGATGCGGCGCCGCGGCCTCGACTTCCCGATCATCCTCCTGATCCGGCGCAAGCGGTTCGAGGACCTGCCGGTCGAGGTGCTCGACTTCATCGACGGCTATGTCTTCCTGTCCGAGGAGACGCCGACCTTCATCGCCAAGAACCTGATCAGCCGTCTGAAGCAATATGCGGAGACGCTGAAGACGCCGTTCTTCGGCGCGCTGGTCGACTATGCCGAGGAGGGCAACCAGCTCTGGACCTGTCCGGGCCACAATGGCGGCGTGTTCTACAACCGCAGCCCGATCGGACGGGTCTTCGTCGAACATCTCGGCGAGTCCGTGTTCCGCGACGACCTCGACAATTCCGTGCTCGACCTCGGCGACCTCCTCACCCATGAGGGCCCGGCGCTGAAGGCGCAGAAGGAAGCCGCGCAGATTTTCGGTGCGGAAAAGACCTATTTCGTGCTCAACGGCACCTCGACCTCGAACAAGGTCGCGCTCGGCGCTCTCGTTACCGACGGCGATCTCGTGCTGTTCGACCGCAACAATCACAAAGCCGCTCATCATGGCGCGCTGATGATCAATGGCGGCGTCCCGGTCTACGTGCCGACCATCCGCAATGCCTGGGGCCTGATCGGCCCGATGCGCTGGGACATGCTCGACGAGAAAACCCTGCGCGAGGCGATCCGCAATCATCCCCTGGTCGCGGACAAGGACGCCTGGCGCAAGGAGCGGCCGTTCCGCGTCGCCGTGGTCGAGCAGTGCACCTATGACGGTACCATCCACAGCGCCGAGATGATCCTGAAGCGCATCGGCCATCTCTGCGAGTACATCCTGTTCGACGAGGCCTGGGCCGGCTTTATGAAGTTCCACCCGCTCTATGCCGGCCGCTTCGCCATGGGACTGGCGAACCTTTCCCCCGAGGCACCCGGCATCATCGCGACGCAGTCGACCCACAAGCAGCTCGCGAGCTTCTCTCAGGCCTCCCAAATCCACATCAAGGATCGGCACATCCGCGGCCAGAAGCGGCGCGTCGAGCACCGCCGCTTCAACGAAAGTTTCATGCAGCACGCTTCCACGTCGCCATTCTACCCGCTGTTCGCCTCGCTCGACGTCGGCGCGCAGATGATGAAGGGCCGCTCCGGCGAGGTGCTGTGGGACGACACGATCCGGCTCGGCATCGAGCTGCGCAAGAAGATCCGCGCGATGCGCCGGGAGTTCGAGGAGAAGGAGCAGAATCCGGACCGGCGCTGGTTCTTCGAACCCTTCGTCCCCGATCGCGTCGCCATTCCCGATGTCAGCCGCCCCGGTGCCGCGCACAATGTCGCCTGGGAAACGCTGTCGACCGACGAGCTCGCCACCAATCCCGCGCTGTGGCAGCTCTCTCCCGACAGCGCCTGGCATGGCTTCCATGGCCTCAGCGAGGGCTTTGCCATGACCGATCCGAACAAGCTGACGCTGCTCACGCCCGGCTTCGATCGCACCACCGGCGCCTATGTCGAGCACGGCATCCCCGCGCCGGTCGTCGCGCAATATCTGCGCGAGAACCGCATCGTGCCCGAGAAGAACGACCTCAACTCCCTGCTCTTCCTGCTCACCCCGGGCGTCGAGGCAAGCAAGGCCGGCACGCTGATCTCCGGCCTCGTCGCATTCAAGCGGCTGCACGACGACAATGCACTTCTGGCCGACGTCATCCCCGAGTTCTACCAGCGGCGGCAGGCGCGCTATGCCGGCGTGCGGCTGCGCGACCTCTGCGGCGAGATGCACCGCTTCTTCCGTGCCGCCGACGTCAGCGCACTCCAGGCCCGACAGTTCATGCCCGAGCACATGCCTGAGATCGCGATGTCGCCCCGCGATGCCGCGCGCTACCTGTTCCGCAACGATGTCGACTATCTGCCGATCGAGGCGATCACGGGCCGCATCGCCACCACGCCCTTCGTGGTCTATCCCCCCGGCATCGCCACCATCGTGCCCGGCGAGCGGCTGACAGAGCGGGCCAAGCCCATGGTCGACTACCTCAAGATGTTCGAGACCTGCTTCAACACGTTCCCCGGCTTCGACGTCGAGATCCAGGGCGTCTACAAGGAGGTCGACGCCCAGGGCCGCATCGGGCTCTATACCTACGTCGTTACCGAGTAGGTGCCGATGAACGAAACAGGCGCACTGCGCGCGGATGACGAGCCGGTCCTGGTCCGGCCCTCACGCGAGAACGATATCGAGGCGATGCTGGCGATCTATCGCCATCACGTCCGTAACGGGGTGCCACGCGATGTCGAGGGAACCGGCGCGCCGGAGCCGGACGATCTGCGCGACCGGCGCAAGAATTTGAAGCAGACCCGCCTGCCGCATCTGGTCGCGACCTATCGCGGCGAAGTTGTCGGCTATGCCTACGCTGTGCTGTTTCGCAAGCGCCCGGCCTATCGTTATACGGCCAAGCATTCGATCTACGTCCACCACGCGCATCTCGGTCGCGGTGTGGGACGGCTTTTGCTCCAGGACATGATCGACGCCTGCGCGGCGGCCGGCTTCCGCCAGATGATCGGCTATATCGATGCCGACAATGCGCCCTCGCTGGCGCTGCACGAAAAATTCGGCTTCGCGCGCGCCGGCCTGCTCTGCGGTGTCGCCTATCGCCACGGCCACTGGTCCGACACCGTCATGGTGCAACGGTCGCTCGGCGCCGGCGTCACCGCGCCACCGCGCCCGGCCGTTAAGCCCTACGACGGAAAGTCAGCCGGTCTGACCTGGATGCGGTCGGCATGCAACGACCAATGGTGCAACGCCTGGTCCTTGCAGAATCTCGCCTTCGCCCGCTCTCTGGCTTCGTCCTCGTCGGAGGCGTCGATCTCCAGCGTACCCTGGCACACCTCGGTCTGCCGGCCGTACTGCCCGAGCACGTCCTTCATGAACCTGACGACATAAGTTGACATGGGACCTCCTGCCTGCTTCGGCGGCACTCTAATCCCATTTACCCGGTCTCGGGGAGGCAGATTTTGACCGGGATCAAAGCCGGCAACGGTTCCCGCCGCCGATCCAGGCGTCGGTTCGATCCGTCAGCCGCCCCGCCCTGCCCAAAGCCGCGCGCGACACGGAGCGCACCGGCCGACATCCATTACGTCGTGATATCGAGCAGCGACTCTGTCGTCTCGGCGTAGGCTTGAATGACCTTCGCATTGGCAATGAAGCTGTACTTCGCGGTCGCCATTTCAACGAATTCGCTGGCGAGATCGACATTCGGCGAAGCGACCAGGCCGTCCTGGTTTGCGAAGGGAGCGCTTGGATCGGATTGTACGGTAAAGCTCGGCGAAACTGCCGACACGGTCGCGACTGTGCCGCCCGGCGTCGAGCCGCTCGATTGAGAGACTTGATCGACTCGCAGCGGCACATAGGCGGCGGGAAACGTCGGAGCAATGCCCGCACCGGCCGATGTGCTCGATCCGCCTGATGCTGGCAGCGGACCGGTCGTGTTGACGTTGGCGATATTGCTCGCGGCCACGTTCACGCGCAGGCTCGCCGCAGAAAGTCCCGACGTCGCAATCGAAAGTATGCTCATGCCCCCTGATCTACAGGACAAGTCATACGCGTTCATTCACCGCATCGGTAAAATTCGCCGCGTTCTGTGTTCAGCCTCGTAACCAACGATCGGAGCGCGATCAGACTTCGCGCTCCTACCCCGGCGTCACACCGAACGCCTGCTTGAAGCGCTCCGCATAGCGCGGCCAGACCTCGGGATTGATGATGCGCGGCGGGCGCTTGCCGTCGAGCGTCTGCAGCACCTGCTCGGCAGCGATCCGGCCCATGTTCTGCCGCGCCTCGATCGTGACGCCTGCGGTGTGGGGGCTCGCCAGCACGTTGTCGAGCTGGAGCAGCGGATGCTCCGGCGGCGGCGGCTCCTTGGACCAGACGTCGAGACCGGCGCCCGCAATGCGCTTGTCGCGCAACGCCTGGAGCAGAGCATCCTCGTCGTGAATGAAGCCCCGGGCCGTGGTGACGAAATAAGCGTGCGGCTGCATCAGCGCGAACTCACGCGTGCTGATCATGTTGCGGCTGCCCTTGTTGAGGGGGCAGGAGATCGAGACGAAATCGGCGCGGCGCAGCAGCTCGTCGAGCTCCACCTTCTCTCCGCCCCGCTCGGCCATCACCTCGGCCGTGAGGTAGGGATCATAGGCCAGCACCTTCATGCCGAGCAGGCCCTGGCACAGCGCGGCGATGCGGCGGCCGACATTGCCGAGGCCGATGATCCCGACCGTCTTGTGTTCGACCTCGTTGCCGACGAGCTCGTTGCGGTTGACGTCGCGTTCGCGGCGCAGCCGGCGGTCCGACTGGATGATGCGCTTGGACAGCGTCAGCATCATCGCCAGCGCATGCTCGGCGACGGAATGGGCATTGCCGCCGGACTGGTTGACGACCAGCACGCCCGCATCTGTGCACGCCTCGACGTCGACGGGGTCGAAGCCTGCACCATTGCTCGAGACCAGCAACAGGTTCGGCGTGCGCTTCAGGAAGGCGGCATCGACGTGGAAATGCGGGGCGAGTTCGTCCCGGGCGGCGCCGATCTGGTAAACATGAGCGGCACCGATGATCGGCGCGTAGAAGTCTTCGGGGCTCTCGTTCTCGATGCGATCGAGCCGGACGTCGGGCCGCGCCTTCAGAATGTCGATATAGATCGGATTGGCCAGATATTTGACGTAGAAGACGCGCTTGCTGTTGACGGACATCAGGACCCTTCCGGCTCTCTCCTGGAGATCCGCAGGGCCAGCGCAGCGCGCGCTCCTTCCATGCGTTCCTCCGTTCTCTTGTTATTGCCGCTTATGACACGGCGCTGCCGGCCGCGGCAGGCCGCCTGGCGCAGATCACGGTGCAGCCCGGACATGTTGACAATCCCGCCCGCCGCGTCAAGTTCGGGCGACCGCCGCGACGGCCAAGGCGCCTAAGACCAAGACGGCGCCTAAGACAATGGCAAAGACCAAGAAGCATGCGCGGCTGAAGGGAGAACGCAATGGCGATTGCGGAGCAACATACCTCGTCCGAGGCGGCGCAGACCTCCAGCGACAAGAGCTGGCACGGCATCGTCCTGCAAACCCTGAAGCGGAACGAGATCAGCCTCGTCCCTTACGTGCCCGACCGCGTGCTGACGCCACTGATCAAGAACCTGCACGCCGATCCCTTCTTCACCACCTTTGCCACCGCCCGTGAGGAGGAGGCCGTCGGCATCGTCTCGGGCGCATGGATGGGCGGACGGCGGGCTGCAGTGCTGATGCAGACCTCGGGCTTTGCGACGCTCGCCAACGTGCTGGCCTCGCTCGCGGTGCCCTACCAGATCCCGCTGATCATGTTCGTGTCCGAGCGCGGCACGCTCGGCGAGTTCAACTACGGCCAGTCACTGGTCTGCCGCACCATGCGTCCGGTGCTGGATTCGCTGGCGCTGGAGCATCACACCATCACCCGGCTCGACGAGCTCGAATTCATTGCCGACCGTTCGATCAAGCAGGCCGTGACGACGCAGGCGCCGGTGGCGCTGATCCTCAACCCGCTGCTCACGGGCGGCAAGGTCTTCGACAAGTGAGGCCGGCCAAATGAGTTCAAACATGAACACGCGCAACACCAAGGTCATGAACCGCCTCGACGTCACCTCGCGCCTGATCGCGAAACTCAAGCACGAGGAAGCCGTGATCGGCGGCATCGGCAACACCAATTTCGACCTCTGGGCCGCCGGCCACCGTCCGCAGAATTTCTACATGCTCGGCAGCATGGGGCTCGCCTTTCCGATCGCGCTGGGCGTGGCGCTGGCGCAGCCGGACCGGCGCGTCTTCGCGCTTGAAGGCGACGGCTCGCTACTGATGCAGCTCGGCGCGCTCTCGACGATTGCGGCGTTGAAGCCGAAGAACCTCATCATGATCGTGATGGACAACGGCATCTACCAGATCACCGGCGCGCAGCCGACGCCGGCCGCGAACGTGGCCGACATCGTCGCCATCGCCACCGGCTCCGGGCTTGCCAACAGCGCCTGGGCCGCGGACGAGGAGGATTTTGAGCGTCTGGTCGAGGAAGCCATGTCGGCCTCCGAGCCTAGCCTGATCGCCGTCCGCATCGATGACAAGCCCGGCGTCGGCGCCACCCGACGCGATCCCGTGCAGATCCGGGAACGCTTCATGCACGGCCTCGGCGTGCGCGAACCACTTTAACGTTTCGTCATTAACTACACGGCGATCTGATCCCGCTCCGGCGACAGGCTGGCGCAAACCGTGCTAAGCCGCGCGAATGTCCATTCTGGCTCGCTCCCTTGCCTGGCTTCTCGCAACCGTCGTGGCTTTCGTAACCCTCGGCCCGCCCCGCCTGCGTCCGCATTTCGGTCTCAGCCAGGACAGCGAGCATGCGCTTGCCTTCATCCTGGTCGGACTGGCCTTCGGCCTCGCCTACCGGAATCGTCGCTGGATAGTCGCGGCTATCGCGGTGGCCCTGATCGGCCTGCTCGAGCTGATGCAATTCTGGGCGCCGGGACGACATCCACGGCTGGAGGATTTCCTGGTCGATGCCGGCACGGCCTGCATCGGGTTCGCGCTCGCAGCCGTCGCCGATTGGGTCATAACCCGGTTGCGCGCAAATTCGGCCCTGACGAACCAAGGCCCCGCGCAGTGACACTCCGCAGGGCCCAATTCTTCAAAGCCTGGCTCTTCTTCAAAGCCTAGCTCCGCCGATCAGTCGATGATCTTGACGACGCGGCGTGTGCGCGGCTCGACGATCACGCGGCGATCATTCACGACCGCATAGCGATACTCGGTGTAGTTCGGCACGGGCCGCAGCACCACGGTCGGGGGCAGCGGCTCGCCGACCACGACGCGCTCCTCGACGACGACGGAATCACTACGCGGGATTCCGCCCAGAATAGCATTCGGAATTTCAAGGCCGGCGCCGACAGCTGCACCCACGGTGCCGCCGACCATCGCGCCGACCGGGCCGCCGATGTCGCCGCCCGCACGCGCGCCGTTCCTGGCGCCCTCTTCGGTCGTCGACTGGGCAAAGGCTGCACTCGACGCGAGCAGCGACGCGGCAACCAACGAAATTGCAAGACGGGTCTTCATATGCACACCCTCCAGTTTGCTGATGCGCCTTCAACCGCGGGGCCGGAGCATTGTTCCGGTTCCCACGCGGCGAAAGACGTACCAAATCCGGAGAGTGTTACCGCGTAACAGTTCAGGCTGCAGCGATCTCGTGGCCCGCCATCAGCTCCAGCGCCCGCACCATCGCCGAGTGATCCCAACCCTTGCCGCCATGGGCGGCGCAGGAAGAGAACAATTGCTGCGCCACCGCCGTGCTCGGCAACGACAGGCCGAGCGCGCGAGCGCCTTCGAGCGCAAGGTTGAGATCCTTCTGGTGCAGCTCGATGCGGAATCCGGGATCGAAATTGCGCTTCACCATGCGCTCGCCATGCACTTCGAGAATCCGCGACGACGCAAAGCCGCCCATCAGGGCCTGCCGCACCAGTGCCGGATCGGCGCCGGCTTTCGACGCGAACAGCAGCGCTTCGCTCACCGCCTCGATCGTCAACGCGACGATGATCTGGTTGGCGACCTTCGTCGTCTGGCCGTCGCCATTGGCGCCGACCCGGGTGACGTTCTTTCCCATCCGGTCGAAGATCGGTCTCATGGTGTTGAAAGCGCGCTCGGGACCACCCACCATGATGGTGAGGCTTGCCGCCCTGGCACCGACCTCCCCGCCCGAAACCGGTGCGTCGAGATAATCCGCGCCGAGTGCCTCGATCTTCTTGGCGAACTCCTTGGTCGCCAGCGGCGAGATCGAGCTCATGTCGACCACGATCTTGCCCTTGGAAATGCCGCTCGCGACACCATCCTTGCCAAACAGCACGGCCTCCACATGCGGCGTATCCGGCACCATGATGACGACCGCATCCGCCTCCTCCGCGACCTCCTTGCTCGACTTGCAAGCGACGCCGCCCGCCGCGATCAGCTCGGGTGCGACCGGCGCGACGTCATGCAGGAGAACGCGATGGCCTGCGGCCAGAAGATGGCCGGCCATCGGCCGTCCCATGGTGCCTAGTCCGATGAAGCCGATGTCGATCATGTCCAAATGTCCTCAGGTCTCGAATGTCTGCGCGGCGTGCCAGGACAGGCCTTCCAGCGTCGTGGTGCGCGGCTTGTATTCGCAGCCGATCCAGCCGCGATAGCCGATCGCGTCGAGATGGCGGAACAGGAATGGATAGTTGATCTCGCCGGTGCCCGGCTCGTGACGGCCGGGATTGTCGGCGAGCTGGATGTGCGCGATCTGCGGGAGATATTCCTGCATGGTACGGGCGAGGTCACCCTCCATGATCTGCATGTGATAGATGTCGTACTGGACAAACAGATTGTTCGAGCGCACCTCCGAGATCAGCTGCACGGCCTGCTCGGTGCCGTTGAGGAAGAAGCCGGGAATGTCGAGCGTGTTGATCGGCTCGACCAGAAGCTTGATGTTCTCCCGCGCCAGGGTCGAGGCGGCGAAGCGCAAATTCCCGACCAGCGTCTCGTTGAGCTCGCGCGGATCGGCATCGACAGGCGCGACGCCGACGAGACAGTTGAGCTGCTCGCAATCGAGCGCCTTGGCATAGTCGATGGCGCGGAACACACCGTCGCGAAACTCGGCGACGCGATCGGGCAGGATCGCGATACCGCGCTCGCCTGCCGCCCAATTGCCGGCCGGCAGATTGTGCAGCACCTGCGTCAGCCCATGGCTGTCGAGCTGCTCGCGCAGCTGCGCCTTGTCGAAATCATAGGGGAAGAGGTACTCGACCCCGCCGAAGCCCGCCGCTTTGGCCGCGGCGAAGCGGTCAACGAACGGCATTTCGTTGAAGAGCATGGTGAGGTTGGCGGCAAATTTCGGCATGATGCTGTTCCCTATTCCGCCGGCTGCAGCACGCCGGGCCGCGCTGTCGCGACCTCGTCGAGCGGCAGATCCAGCACCTCCTCGAACTCGACGATGTTGTCGATCTCCGTGCCCATCGCAATGTTGGTGACGCGTTCGAGAATGAACTCAACCACCACGGGCACGCGGTGTTTCGCCATCAATTCGCGCGCGCTGGCGAACGCGGCCTGCGCGTCCCTGGGATCGGTGACGCGGATCGCCTTGCAGCCGAGGCCTTCGGCGACCGCGACGTGGTCGACGCCGTAGCCGCCGAGCTCGGGCGCGTTGATGTTCTCGAAGGAGAGCTGGACGTGATAGTCCATGTCGAAGCCGCGCTGGGCCTGGCGGATCAGGCCGAGATAGGAATTGTTCACGACGACGTGGATGTAGGGCAGATTGAACTGGGCCCCGACCGCGAGCTCCTCGATCAGGAACTGGAAATCGTAGTCGCCCGAGAGCGCGACGATATCGCGATCCGGACACGCCGCGCGCACGCCGAGCGCCGCGGGTAGGGTCCAGCCGAGCGGCCCCGCCTGCCCGGCATTGATCCAGTTGCGCGGCCTGTAGACGCCGAGGAACTGCGCGCCGGCGATCTGCGACAGGCCGATCACGGTGACATAGGTGGTGTCACGGCTGAACGCCTTGTTCATTTCCTCGTAGACGCGCTGCGGCTTGATCGGGACGTTGTCGAAATGGCTCTTGCGGAGCATCGTCTTCTTCCGGTCGCGGCAGGCCGCAGGCCACGCCTGGCGCTCGCGGAGCCTGCCTGACCGGCGCCACTCCCTGGCGACGGTGACGAAGAGTTCGAGCGCGGCCTTCGCGTCCGAGACGATGCCGAGATCGGGATTGAACACACGCCCGATCTGGGTCGGCTCGATGTCGACATGCACGAAGGTGCGCCCCTTGGTGTAGGTCTCGACCGAGCCGGTGTGGCGGTTGGCCCAGCGGTTGCCGATGCCGAGCACGAAATCGGATTCAAGCATGGTGGCATTGCCGTAACGATGGCTGGTCTGAAGACCGACCATGCCGGCCATCAGCACGTGGTCGTCGGGGATCGCGCCCCACCCCATCAGCGTCGGCACGACTGGCACGTTGGCGATCTCGGCAAACTCGACCAGAAGGTCGGACGCGTCGGCATTGATCACGCCGCCACCCGCGACGATCAGCGGCCGTTCGGCCGCATTGAGCATCTCCAGCGCCTTCTCGACCTGCTTGCGCGTTGCGGTCGGCTTGTAGACCGGCAGCGGCTCGTAGGTCTCGTCGTCGAACTCGATCTCGGCGAGTTGCACGTCGAGCGGCAAGTCGATCAGCACCGGCCCCGGCCGGCCCGAACGCATGACGTGAAAGGCCTGGCTGAACACGCGCGGCACCAGCGCGGGCTCGCGCACGGTCACCGCCCATTTGGTCACGGGCTTTGCGATCGACTCGATGTCGACGGCCTGGAAATCTTCCTTGTAGAGCCGCGCCCGCGGCGCCTGGCCTGTGATGCAGAGGATGGGAATCGAATCCGCGATCGCCGAATAGAGTCCGGTGATCATGTCGGTGCCCGCCGGCCCCGAGGTTCCGATGCAGACGCCGATATTGCCGGCCTTGGCCCGCGTGTAACCCTCGGCCATGTGCGAGGCGCCCTCGACATGGCGCGCCAGGATGTGGCGGATCGAGCCGCGCTTCTTCAGCGCCGAGTAGAGCGGATTGATCGCGGCCCCGGGAACGCCGAAGGCGGTCGAGATGCCCTCCTTCTCCAGAATTCGGACGGCAGCATCGATAGCTCGCATCTTCGCCATATCGGACCTCGCTCGTTTACGTCAGCGAGCGAGATCATCGGGCGCGCAAGATGCGATCTCAACGAGATCGATTTTATTTTCCACGATGCGGCAGCCGCGGAAAAATCGTGGCGGCTTCAGTCAGTTAGATCGAGACACGCGTGAAAGCGCTCACCCGAACAGCGGCGCCAGCTCCATCTGCGGCACCAGCACGAGGCCCTTGTCGGTGATGCGAATTTCCGGAATGACCGATAGCGGAATCAGATTGAAGCCCATGTAGGGGATGGTGCAGCCGGCCTCCGCCCATTCCTTCTTCAGCACCTTGACCTCTTCGGCCACCTCCGTGACGCGCTTGTCGGACAAGAGCCCGGCGATCGGCAGCGGCACCAGCGCCCTCACCTTGCCGTCGGCGACGACGCAGACGGCGCCCTGATGCTCCTTGATGGCCGAGATCGCCACCTGCATGTCGGCCTCGTTGGTTCCGGCGACGATGATGTTGTGGCTGTCGTGGCCGACGCTGGAGGCCACCGCCCCGCGCTTCAGGCCGAAATCCTTCAGCAGGCCATAGGCGACATTGCCGGCCGATTTGCCATGGCGCTCGACCACCGTGACGAAGCACAGGCCGTAGCGGGCGAACAGCGAGGGCCAATCCTTTGCAGGCTCGATCGCGATCTTCTCGTGAATGAGCGTGATGCCGGGCAGCGCCGTCTTGATCGCGTTGACGGTGCAGGCCTTTGACGGAAGCTCCGGCGTCAGCTTGAGCTTTTCCGGCAGCTTGACGGTGACGTAGGCCGCCTTCGGATATTGATAGCGCTGCGACAGCGCCTGATCGAGCTTCGGCGTGATCTTGCGGTTCTCGACCACGAGCTCGCCGCCATACCAGGTGCATTGCGGCTTCAGATTGTCGTCCATCAGCACCAGATCGGCGCGGCGCCCGCCGCCGAGCCCGCCGATGTCGCCATCCATGCCAAAGCGCGTCGCGCCATGCAGCGAGCCCATCGACCAGGCCTGCTCGGGCGACATTCCCGCCTTCACCGCCTCCCGCACCACCCAGTCGAGGCCGAACAGCAGGAGATCATCGGCGTCGCGGTCGTCGGTGCACACGGCCGTCCGCTTGTGCGAGGCACCGAGTTCGGTGATGGTGCGGATCGCCTGCGGCAGCGAGTGCCATGGCGTGGTCGGCGGTCCCCCGCGCAGGAACACCCAGACGCCGGCATCGAGCAGATCGTCGGCGATGTCGCGGTCGATCGCCTCATGGGTGTCGGTGACGCCGGACGCCGCATAGGCCGCAACGAAGTCGCGGCCGTAGACATGGCCGGACACCGGCCGCCCGCGCTTCAAGGCGGCGGCGAGGATGGCGTGGCTTCGCTCATCGCCCATGGTGACAGGCACAAAGTCCATCTTCTCGCCGAGCCCGACGGCTTCCGGCCAGCGGTCGAACAGGCCGGCGATCTTGTCCGGCGTAAGGTCGCCGCCGGCAGTCTCAAGTGCGGCCGACGTCGCAGGGACCGTGGAAGGCACCGTCAGGAAGATCGAAAGCGGCGCCTCGCGCGCGTCCTCCAGCATCGCCTCGACGCCGGCGACGTCCATCACGTTGCCGATCTCGTGGCTGTCGCAGAAGATCGTGGTGGCGCCGTTGAGCAGGGCCGCCTCGGCATAGGCGCAGGCCGTCACCATCGAGGATTCGATGTGGATGTGCGGATCGACCAGCCCCGGCGCGACGATGCCGCCGGCCGCGTCATAAACCGGCACGTTGCTGAAGACTTTCTTCGCGGCACCGGCCGGCTTCACCGCAGCAACGCGGCCGCCGGTGATCCAGACCTCGCGGTTCGCATGGATGCGCTCCGAATAGGTCGAGAGCACCCGCGCGCCGGTGACGACGAGATCCGGCGCGACACGGGCCGAGGCCACATCGGCCAGACGCCGGGTCATCGAATGCAGCGGTGCGACGGCGAAGCGGGTAAGTCTGGTCATCGGGACCCTCGCGTGGCGTTATGGCCCGGCGATGGTTACGCCCCGCGCCGGACCGGGCAAGCGCAAATATAACGGCACGCCCTGCTTACGCCTTAGGCGGCGAACCGCCTGCCGCCCCTGACCTCGCGGGTCTGCGCGAGTTCCGCCGCCTCGGGGCTGGTTCGGCAGCGGGCTTGACCCGAATCCGCATCGACCTCCCCTTCGACTCGTCGATCTCGAAGGAATTTGTCTTTCGCACGAGGTCACTCAGCTTGCGGAAGCCGAACGTTCTCGGATCGAAATCGGACGCGAGATTGGCAAGCTGGCGGCCGACTTCCCCGAGCGTCACCCAGCCGTCCTCGCTCTCCATCTGGGTGATGACCTTCTTGATGATGGGGGTCGCGGCATCAAGCGGCTGAAGCGACGTCGATCTCGAGGCGGCGTCCTGGGTGTTCGCCGGGGCGGCAAGCAGGTTCTCCGTATAGACGAACCTCCGGCAGGCCTGCCGGAAGCTCTCCGGCGTCTTCTGTTCGCCGAACCCAAAGACATCGATGCCCTGCTCCCGGATCCGGGCGGCCAGACGGGTAAAATCGCTGTCCGACGACACCAGGCAAAAGCCATCGAACCGGCCGCTGTGCAGCAGGTCCATCGCGTCGATGACCAGGGTGATGTCCGAGGCGTTCTTTCCCGTTGTGTAGGCGAACTGCTGCTGCGGGATGATGGCGTGCTTCGACAGGATGTCGGCCCAGCCCTTCGACCTGGCATGGGAGAAGTCGCCGTAGATGCGGCGAACGCTGGCCTCGCCGATCTTGGCAATCTCCTCGAACAGTCCATCGGCGATCTTTGCCGAAGCATTGTCGGCATCGATCAGGACAGCGAGACGGGGCGAGCGGAGCTCAGCAGGCATGACATTCCCTCAAAAGGACGCGGCAACGGTGCATGGATATACCGATGTCGGGGCGCCTGCCGCCACACCTGATTTCTTCAACGACCCACGACGGACCGCGAACCCGGCTCAGGCCGGCTTCACGACCGGGGTCACACCACCGAGCGCAGCCGTCAGTTCCGCCGCGACCTCGCGCACCACGCGGCCGATCTCCGGCAGCCGGGCGTCGGTGACCCGGCTGGTCAAGCCGGACACCGAGATCGCGGCGAGCGGCTCCGCCAGTGCGTTGTAGACCACGGCCGCGACGCATCGCAGGCCCATCTCAGCCTCTTCATCATCCACCGCAAAACCCTGCTTGCGGATGGTCGCGAGCTCCTTGAACAGATCGCTCGGTCGCACGATGGATTTCTCGGTCAGGCGTGGCATGCCGTGATGGCGGATGACGGCACCGACGTCCTCGTCGGAATAGGTCGCGAGCACCGCCTTGCCGACGCCCGACGTCACCATGGGGACGCGACCGCCAACCTTGGTCAGCGAACGCATGATTTCGCGGCTCTCCATGCGGGTCAGCACGATGATGAACTCGTCGTCGACGACGGCGAGGTTGGCGGTCTCGCGGGTGAGATCACGCAGCTTGCGCAGGTAAGGAATGGCCTGGGCGCTGAAATTGCGCCGCCGGGCAAAGCTCGCGCCCACCGTGAAGCTGCGCACGCCGACATGCCATTTGGATTCGGCGCGGTCGAACTGCACGAAGCGGCGGCTTTCCAGCGTCGCCAGCAGGCGGTGCACGGTCGAGGCGGAGAGCCCGGTGCGAACGGCGAGATCGCTGAGGCGATAGCCTTCGTCGTCTTCGGCCAGCGTCTCGAGGATCGACAGCGCGCGGTCGACGGACTGCACGCCGCCGTCGCGCGCGTCGTGGTCGGCCTCCGATGACGATCGGGGCTCGAGCGATTTGCGCCGGATCACGTTCTTGCCCATCGCGACCTGCCGCTTTGGCTATCGTCATTCCGGGGCGCGCGTAAGCGCGAACCCGGAATCTCGAGATCCTCAGGTGCGCAATTGCGCACTGGAGTTCGATGCTGCGCATCGCCCCGGGATGACAAGAATGATAACGCTCAGAGCAGCCCTGCCCCGCGCGCCCATTTGTACTTGGCGCCCAGGACCTCGACCGGCAGCTCGGTCGAATAGGCATAGGCCGGGATGCCGTTCTGGTAGAGATATTCGGCGGCCTCCTCGACCTCGACGTCGCCGGCGAGCGAGGCGACGATCGGCTTGACGAAGCCCTTGGCCTCCATCTCCTTCTTCACCTCGACCATGTTGCGGGCGAACACCATCGGCGGCGTCACGATGGTGTGCCAGTAGCCGAGGATCAGCGAATGGATGCGCTCGTCGGTCAGGCCGAGCTTCACCGTGTTGACGTAGGTGATCGGCGGCTCGCCGCCGGTGATGTCCACGGGATTTCCGGCCGCGCCAAACGGCGGGATGAACTTGCGGAAGGCCGCATCGAGATCCGCCGGCATCGCCATCAGCGACAGGCCGTTGTCGACGCAGGAGTCCGACAGCAGCACGCCCGAGCCGCCTGCACCCGTGATGATCAGCACGTTCTCGCCCTTCGGCGTCGGCAGCACCGGCACGCCGCGCGCGAACTCGAGCAACTGCCGCAGCGAGCGGGCGCGGATCACGCCGGACTGCGCCAGGACGTCCTCGTAGATCTTGTCGTTGCCGGCGAGCGCGCCGGTGTGCGACGAGGCCGCCTTCGCACCGGCCGAGGTGCGGCCGGCCTTGAGCACAATGACCGGCTTTTTCTTGGAGACGCGCTTTGCCGCTTCCGCAAAGGCGCGGCCGTCCTTGAGGTCTTCGCAGTGCTGCGCGATCAGGTTCGTGTTCGGGTCCTGCTCGAAGAAGGCGAGCAGATCGTCCTCGTCGATGTCGGACTTGTTGCCGAGGCCGACGATCGCCGACACGCCCATCTTGGCCGAACGGGAGAAGCCGATGATGGCCATGCCGATGCCGCCCGACTGCGAGGACAGCGCCGCGTGGCCCTTGACGTCATAGGCGGTGCAGAAGGTCGCGCAGAGATTGGCAGGCGTATAATAGAAGCCGTAGATGTTCGGTCCCATCAGGCGGATGTCGTACTTCTTGCCGACTTCGACGATCTCGGCCTGGAGCTCCGGCGCGCCGGCTTCCGCGAAGCCCGACGGGATCAGAACCGCGCCGGGAATTTTCTTCTCGCCGCATTCGGTGAGCGCTGCGGCCACGAACTTCGCGGGAATTGCGAACACCGCGGTGTCGATCACGCCGGGCACGTCCTTGACGCTCTTATACGCCTTGTAGCCGAGGATCTCGGCGGCCTTGGGATGGATCGGGTAGATGTCGCCCTTGTAACCGCCGTTGATGAGGTTCTTCATCACGGAATTGCCGATCTTGCCGTCTTCGGCCGAAGCGCCGACCACGGCAACCGCCTTCGGCTGCATGATGCGGCTCATGGCCGCGACAATCTCTTCGGTCGGGCGCGGCTTCGGCTTGGGCACGTAAGCGAAGTCGACGACGATGCGGACGTCGGCGGCGATCGCGTCCTTGGCCGTCGCGAACACCGGGTTGAGGTCGAGCTCGACGATCTCCGGGAAATCGGTGACGAGCTGCGAGACCTTGACGATGACATCCGCAAGCGCCGTGCGGTTCACCGGCTCGCCGCCGCGAACGCCCTTCAAAATCTCATGCGCCTGGATGCCGTCGAGCATCGACAGCGCGTCTTGCTTGGTCGCGGGCGCGAGGCGGAAGGTGATGTCCTTCAGGACTTCGACCAGCACGCCGCCGAGGCCGAAGGCAACCAGCTTGCCGAACGAGGCGTCGGTGATCGAGCCGACGATCACTTCGGTGCCGCCGGCCAGCATCTGCTGCACCTGGACGCCCTCGATCTTGGCATCGGACTTGTACTTCATGGCGTTGGAAAGGATCGTCTCGTAGGCCTTCTCGGCGTCTTCGGCCGTCTTGAGGCCGACGATGACGCCGCCGGCTTCGGTCTTGTGGAGAATGTCCGGCGAGACGATTTTCATCACCACCGGGAAGCCCATCGAGGAGGCCATCTTGCCGGCCTCGCCGGCCGACTTCGCCACACCCTCCTTCGGCACCGGAATGCCGTAGGCGTCGCAGACCAGCTTGCCTTCCGGCGCGGTCAGGCTGGTGCGGTTGTCCGCCTTGACCTGGTCAAGCACCTTGCGGACGGCATCTTTGGAATTGGACATGTGGCTTCTCCCTTGACCTTGGTTCTTTGCGTTCTCAAAGCGCGCGCGTGTTGCGGCTGCCCGTGATGCTTTCCATTCGCCGCGCTCTGTTCCATGTCGCGCAACGGAGTGGCATAAAGCCGAGATTACTCCGCCGGCTTGGATCAAAAATGGCTGGCGATGGCATTTGGTATGCCAGAAGCCAACTTGTCAAGCTGCAGCGCAGCTTAGAACGCTGCAAAAAATAGGCAGCTTGACATACTGGTATTTGGTATGCCAAAAACTTTCCGGTTAATATTCCTGTAAAAGACGACTCCCACTGGAGGAGATTCGTCGTGTCACTGCGGAAACCAACCAAGGCGTTGCCGAACATGGCCGAGGCAGATATCGCAATCGTTCGTATTGCCCCGGAGAGCAGCTTCAAGAACAAGGCGTATGACGCCTTGAAGGAAGCCATCCTCAAGATGGACATCTACTCGACGCCCGAGCCGGTGATGCTCGACGAGCGCGCGCTGTCCGAACGCCTGGGCGTGAGCCGCACGCCGATCCGCGAAGCCATCGCGATGCTCGAGCAGGACGGTTTCGTGAAGACGGTTCCGCGCCGCGGCATCATGGTGGTGCGAAGGACCAAGAGCGAGATCGTCGACATGATCCGCGCCTGGGCGGCGCTGGAGAGCATGGCGGCCCGCCTCATCACCACCACAGCGCGCAAGAAAGACATCACGGCGCTGCGCGACTACTTCAAGGATTTTGGCAAGGACCGCCTGCCCGAGGATCACGTCGAGGAATATTCGCGCGCCAACATCGCCTTCCATCAGGCGCTGATCTCGCTGTCGGAATCGCCGGTGCTGGTCGATCTCACCAACGACCTCCTGCTGCACGTGCGCGGCTACCGCCAGCTGACCATCGGACGTAAGGACCGCACCGCGACTTCGCTACCCGAGCATCTCGGCATGATTGAAGCACTGGAAGCGCGCGACACCGAACTCGCCGAGAAGCGCGCCCGCGACCACACGCTTGGCCTTGCCGCTTACGTCGAAGCGCACGGTCAGGAACTCTTCTAACTAGCAACGTTCACCAGAAGGGCGAGGCATCGCCCCCAAAGCCTGAAACGGCACCTTGAGACCAGGGAGATAAGGCCCATGCTGAATACCGCGACCAAGTCCGAAGCACCGGGCACCGAGCAGGAACTGACGGATGGTTTTCACCTCGTCATCGACGCGCTCAAACTGAACGGCATCACCACCATTTATAATGTGCCGGGCATCCCGATCACGGATTTGGGCCGCATGGCACAGGCGGCCGGTATTCGCATGATCTCGTTCCGCCACGAGCAGAACGCCGGTTATGCGGCGGGCATCGCCGGCTACCTCACCAAGAAGCCCGGCATCTGCCTCACCGTCTCCGCGCCCGGCTTCCTCAACGGTCTCACCGCGCTCGCGCACGCCACCACCAACTGCTACCCGATGATCCTGATCTCGGGCTCCTCCGAGCGCGAGATCGTCGACCTCCAGCAGGGCGACTACGAAGAGATGGACCAGCTCGCGATCGCCAAGCCGCTGTGCAAGGCAGCCTATCGCGTGCTGCACGCCCAGGACATCGGCATCGGTCTGGCCCGCGCCATCCGTGCCGCCGTCTCCGGCCGTCCGGGCGGCGTCTATCTCGACCTGCCGGCAAAACTGTTCGGCCAGGTGATGAACGCCGATGCCGGCCAGAAGTCGCTGGTCAAGGTGATTGACGCGGCTCCCGCGCAGATCCCCTCGCCCGCTTCGATCAAGCGCGCGCTTGATGTTTTGAAGAGCGCAAAACGTCCGCTCATCATCCTCGGCAAGGGCGCGGCCTACGCGCAGGCCGACGAGGAGATCAAAACCTTCGTCGAGAAGAGCGGCATCCCCTTCCTGCCGATGAGCATGGCCAAGGGCCTCCTCTCCGACACGCATCCGCAGTGCGCAGGCGCTGCCCGCTCGACGGTGCTGAAGGAATCCGACGTCGTGCTGCTGATCGGCGCCCGGCTGAACTGGCTGCTCTCGCACGGCAAGGGCAAGAACTGGGGCGAAGCGCCCAAGAAGTTCATCCAGGTCGACATCGAACCCAGGGAAATGGACTCCAACGTCGAGATCGTCGCGCCCGTCGTCGGCGACATCGGCTCGGTCGTCTCGGCCTTCAATCAGGCGATCGGTGCGGGCTGGACCGCCCCGCCGGCCGAATGGACCAAGGCGATCGTGTCCAAGCGCGACGAGAACGTCGCCAAGATGGCGCCGAAGCTCATGAACAACAAATCGCCGATGGACTATCACGGCGCGCTCGGCGTGCTGAAGAACGTCATCAAGGATCATCCCGAGGCGATCCTCGTCAACGAGGGCGCCAACACGCTCGACCTCGCCCGCGGCGTCATCGACATGTACAAGCCGCGCAAGCGTCTCGACGTCGGCACCTGGGGCGTGATGGGCATCGGCATGGGCCAGGCGATCGCGGCGACGCTCGAGACCGGCCATCCGGTGCTGGCGGTGGAAGGCGACTCGGCCTTCGGCTTCTCCGGCATGGAGGTCGAGACCATCTGCCGCTACAACCTTCCGATCTGCATCGTCATCTTCAACAATGACGGCATCTATCGCGGCACCGACGTCAACAGCGTCAACGCCGATCCGGCAACGACGGTGTTCGTCAAGGGCGCACGCTACGACAAGATGATGGAAGCCTTCGGCGGCGTCGGCGTGAACGCAACCTCGCCGGACGAGCTCAAGCGCGCTGTCAACGAGGCGATGGCCTCGGGCAAGCCGACGCTCATCAACGCGGTGATCGATCCGGCTGCAGGTTCCGAGAGCGGCCGCATCGGCAACCTCAATCCGCAGAGCGTTCTTCAGAAGAAAAAGTAAGTCCTCCCCTTCAACCCTTTATTCCCTGCGGTTGGCAGGGGCAGACAGAGTACGGAGCAACACGATGACCAAAGCGCTTGAGGGCGTTCGCATTCTCGACTTCACCCACGTCCAGTCCGGACCGACCTGCACGCAGCTGTTGGCCTGGTTCGGCGCCGACGTGATCAAGGTGGAACGTCCGGGCGTGGGTGACATCACCCGGGGCCAGCTGCAGGACATCCCGAACGTGGACAGCCTGTATTTCACCATGCTCAACCACAACAAGCGCTCGATCACGCTGGACACCAAGAACCCCAAGGGCAAGGAAGTCCTCACCGAGCTGATCAAGAAGTGCGACGTGCTGGTCGAGAACTTCGGTCCCGGCGTGCTCGACCGCATGGGCTTCCCCTGGGAGAAGATCCAGGCGATCAACCCGAAGATGATCGTGGCCTCGATCAAGGGCTTTGGTCCCGGACCGTACGAAGACTGCAAGGTCTATGAGAACGTCGCGCAGTGCACCGGCGGCGCCGCCTCCACCACCGGCTTCCGCGACGGCCTGCCGCTCGTCACCGGCGCGCAGATCGGCGACAGCGGCACCGGTCTGCATCTGGCACTCGGCATCGTCACCGCACTCTATCAGCGCACCCATTCCGGCAAGGGCCAGAAGGTGACGGCTGCGATGCAGGACGGCGTGCTCAACCTCGCGCGCGTCAAACTGCGCGACCAGCAGCGCCTCGCCCACGGCCCGCTGAAGGAATACAGCCAGTTCGGCGAAGGCATTCCGTTCGGCGATGCCGTGCCGCGTGCCGGCAACGATTCCGGGGGCGGCCAACCCGGCCGCATCCTGAAGTGCAAGGGCTGGGAGACCGATCCCAACGCCTACATCTACTTCATCACCCAGGCCCCGGTCTGGGAGAAGATCTGCGACGTGATCGGCGAGCCGACCTGGAAGACCGATCCGAACTACGCCAAGCCCGCCGTCCGCCTGCCGCGTCTCAACGAGATCTTCGGCCGCATCGAACAGTGGACGATGACGAAGACGAAGTTCGAGGCGATGGAAATCCTCAACAAGGACGACATCCCCTGCGGCCCGATCCTGTCGATGAAGGAGATCGCCGAGGACCAGTCGCTGCGCGCGACCGGTACCGTGGTCGAGGTCGACCACCCCACCCGCGGCAAGTACATCTCGGTCGGCAACCCGATCAAGCTGTCGGATTCCCCGAGCGACGTGGAGCGGTCCCCGCTGCTCGGAGAGCACACCGACGAGATCCTGCGCTCGGTGCTCGGCTTCAGCGACCACCAGGTCGCCGATATCCACAAGTCCGGCGCGCTCGACCCGCCGCAGAAGCAGGCCGCGGAGTAAGCGGACTTATCTCACAACGCGAAAGGCCGCCGGCTTCGGCGGCCTTTTTGTTGGCGGGCGAAGGGCTGCATCGCACGCTTGCCGCGCCGCCAAGGCTGGATTAAAGATTGGTTCGCGAGGAACAGATGCGGTGGCCGGCCGTTACTCCCTCGACCGGCGTGCTCCCGGAAATGCGAGCATGCCGTCTCCACAGCGAGTGCAGCGCACCTCGCAAAGACTTGCCCCACGCTGAAGAATTGGCCGCCTTCTGGCAAGTCGACCCTTTCAGCTCAGGCACGGGAGGCGTCGCGTCCGGCACTCGTCAGGACCACGCTCGTTGATCAAATTGAGGGCGAAAATGTTGAAAGATAAATCCCCTGATCGCGCCAAGCGTGAAGCCGACAAGGCGTTCAAGCCTGCGAAAACGCAGAAGCCGATGAATGACTATGCGAAGGATCAGAACTCCTTCAACGAGAATCGTGAGCGGCTGAAAGCGGAGCGATTGGCCCGGGAGGCGAAGCCGGGAAGCAGCTCCGAGTAAGAGCGTCGGTACCAGACTCCGATCACGCTGAAGGCGCGGCGCCGAATCCGCGCCTGATCTATAGCATCGATAGCACGACGATCCCGTCCTCGACTGCCCCCGAAGCCAGCTGCGCCCGCGCCATGCGCTCGAATGCGGTCCGGTTCTTGTGAAGATAGCTGAACGCCTGCTTCTGCGTCAGAAATGTCGTCGCAAGACGGCACATCTGTCGGCCCGCGCCAAGCGCGAGAAAGAAGGTGATGGTGCCACCGCTGTCCGACTTAACTCTAGGCACGACCAGCGCTCTTTGGCATGTGACCGGCCCTCTCCAGATTGTCGTCGGCGCTATGGAAGGCGGCTATGGCGTCACCTTCTTCTTGCGCTTCGTCGGGGCGGGCGCCGGCAACGATGCTTGAAGGGTTGCGTCGGCCGCTTCCTTGGCTTTGCGCAGCTCTCGAAGCCGCGCCATGTTCTTGCGAACATCGACGGCTTGCCTTTCGGCATCCGCCATGGCTCGCACACCTTCTTCGGCAGCCAAACGCTGACGATTGGAGCGCGCGATGCTTTCAGGTGACGGTTCGGCCGATTTCCTGGCGCTCATTGTTCACCCTGCTCTACAACGGACAAAACCCGCTCAATCCTGGGATCGAGCGGGTAGCATGGCCGTTTCAGTACATCCGTGAAACGGCACCAAGGCTTTAGGCGAGCGAGAGATTCTCTGCGCTGACCTTGCCCCGCATCTTGTCGGTCTTGAGCTCGAAGTTGACCTTTTGGCCCTCGGCGAGACCCGCAAGACCAGCCCGCTCGACTGCGCTGATGTGAACGAACACATCGCTGCCGCCGTCGTTCGGCTGAATGAATCCAAAGCCCTTCTGGCCGTTAAACCACTTCACAGTACCTGTCGTCATTTTCTTCTCCAAAGCGCATACGCGCAGGTTCCGCGTGATCGTCACGCAGAACAAATTCTATTCGTCGATGTCTATGGAAAAGGAGCCCGCGGGCGCATTCAACAAGGCACAGCGGCTGAACGAACAGCTCCAGCTGTATACCACATCTTCCTCATTTGCAAGGCTTGGTGGCGATAAGGCTTGGCGGTGGCAAGGCTTGGTGGTTGCAAGGCCTGGTGATGGCAAGGCTTGGTGACGGAAAGGCTTGGTGACGGCAAGGCTTGGGGCGCGCGGAACAATCCGACGATCGGTTGCTGCGAGCTGACGTTCACGATGACGCCGCAGAATGTCGCAGCAGTCCAGCAACTCTCGCCGGGCACCGTTCAAAAAACTCGAGATGCCCCGTCGGATCGGAAGTATCTCGTTCGTCATCTAGACATGAAGGGGCAAAAGACGCTGACGTCGAGCCCGGCGATTCATGAGGAAGAATGATCATGCCCAGCACTGTCCGCCTGCACCGCGTTCTCTCGACCAGCCCCGAGAAAGTCTATCGCGCCTTCCTGGAGGCGGATGCGCTGGCGAAATGGCTTCCGCCGAACGGCTTTACCTGCACCGTGCATCATTTCGAGCCGAAAGTCGGGGGCACGTTCAAGATGTCGTTCCGCAACTTCACGACGGGCAACAGCCACGCCTTCGGCGGCGAATATCTCGAGCTCGTCCCCGGCGAACGTCTGCGCTACACCGACAAGTTCGACGACCCCAATCTGCCGGGCGAGATCCAGGTGACCGTGATCCTGAAGAAAGTATCCGTCGGCACCGAGGTGGATATCACGCAGGCCGGCATCCCCGACGTCATCCCGCCGGAGGCTTGTTATCTCGGCTGGCAGGAATCGCTGCGGAATCTGGCGAAGCTCGTCGAACCCGAGATCAATCAGTAGCCGCGGAGCGGGAATGGCCTGACGGGCACCTTCTTCGTGGCCATTCTTCGAGACGCCCGCTTTGCGGGCTCCTCCGGATGAGGACAGAGGGCGCGGCAGCAATTTCAGCGGCCGCCAATGCTGCCTCGCCTCATTCTGAAGAAACCGCGAAGCGGTTGTCTCGAGGACGAGGCGCGCACTCAATCGCGCAAGATGCCCTACGCGCCTGGCTTCGGCGCAATCCCGCCGCCTGCAGTCCAGCGGTCGGGGTCCGGGCTGTGTCCGATCAAAGCAAGGCCGTAGGCAATCGACTCGAACTGGTCGCCCGACATCAGCCGTTCGTTGCCGAATCGCTCGGCGAACAGCTTTCGGACGGCGGGCACGAAGGACGTGCCGCCGGTCAAGAACACCTTCTCGATCTCGCGCGCGGTGATACCGGCTTCGCCCAGCACCTTGTCGACGGTGGCCCCGAGCCTCGCGATGTCGTCGGCAATCCAGGCTTCGAAATTCTTCCGTGTGATGGTCGAGCCGATGTCGACCCCGCCGCCCTTGAAGCGGAAGTCCACCTCGTCGTGGCCCGACAGCGCGACCTTGGCGTCGGACACCGCGCGGTAGAGCGAAAAGCCGAGGTCGAGATCGACGATGGTGATGAAATCTTCAAGCAGCTTCGGCTTCAGCGCGGTGCGCGCAAGCTCCCGCAGCTCGCGCAGGTCGCCGTTGCTCTTCATCATCGCGAGCTGATGCCAGCGTGCGAGGTTGGTGTAATGGCCGGTGGGGACCGGCAGCACCTTATCGAACGAACGGAAGCTCGAGCCCTTGCCGAGCCGCGGCGAGACGACGTGGTCGACGATGCGGTAATCGAACGTGTCGCCGGCGATGCCGATGCCTGCGTGTCCAAGCGGCTCGGCGCGTAAGGCTCCTCCCACGCGCGAAAAGCGCATCACCGAGAAGTCGCTGGTGCCGCCGCCGAAATCCGCGACCAGCACGGTGGCATCGCGCTCCAGCCTTCGGGCGAAGGAGAACGCGGCGCCCACGGGCTCGTAGACATAGCGCGCGTGGCCAGCGCCGAGACGCTCGAACGCGGCCCGGTACCGCTGCATGGCCAGCGCCTCGTCGGGATTGCCGCCGGCGAAGCGGACGGGGCGACCGACCGTGATGGTTGACGTCTCGAAGCCGAACTTGTCGCCACCATGGCGCGCCAGCGTGCGCAGGAACGCGGCCAGGATGTCCTCGAACTTGAAGCGCTGCCGGAACACTTGCGTGGTGTTGAAGCTGGAACTCGCGGCGAAGGTCTTGAACGACTGGAGAAAGCGGTAGATATGGCGCCCTTCGAGGAACGTCTCGATCGCCCACGGCCCTCCTTCGGCCTGGGCGCCGGCTCCCGGCCGGTCTTCCCAGAAGCATAGCGCCGAGACGTAGGTGCTGTGGCGCTGGCCGCCGTGATCGAAGCGGATGGCCTCGACCCGGCGGTCGTCCGCTGCAAGGGCTACGACCGTGTTGCTGGTCCCAAAATCGATGCCGATCGAGACGGCGGGTGAGGCGCTCGACATGAACCACTCTGACAGATGATTGGAAGGGGGCAGACCACTAACGGCTTTGCCGTGCCCTGCCAAGGCCTTGCGCTGCCAACACCTGCCCGAAACGGCCCCGTTAACCCGGCGTTATGCTGCAATGCGATGGATTAAATGCTGCTATGCAATGGCATGCATGGACATTGGCATCTGGTATACATAGATTGCCCTTCGAAATGAGACAGCACTACTGACCGTCTCAAGAAAGGGATTTCCGATGTCCAAGACCGCTGCCGTCGCTCTCGCCCCGTCCTCCTCGCTGTTCGCCCGCCTGATGGCCGCGATCGATCGCCTGCTGATGGCGAGCGCCGAGATCTCGAATCACAACGGCGACCTGCCGCGCTTCGGCCTGTAAGCCGGGCAGCGTCCCGCGCCGCGGGACGGTTTTAAATCGGTTCGCATACTACTTTTGATGAATGGCCCCGGATGACGGGGCCATTTCTACTTGTGCTGTCCCGAGTCACGACCGCAACCGGAACAAGGTGCTGCGGCATTTGCGCACGGTGACCGGACCAGCGCTTGAAGCTTGGCATAATGCATACAAGAATGCCGTTCCAGCGCTCGCAGAAAAATGAGAGGCGCCACGGGAGGCTTTATGACGGACATGGTGCAAGCAACCGCCCCTACAGCCGCGCGCGTTAGCGACACGTATCGCTGGGCGCAATTGGCGGTCGGTGTCGCGGCGATGGTGATGATCGCCAACTATCAATACGGCTGGACGTTCTTCGTCCCCGACATCCAGAAGAAGTTCGGCTGGGATCGTGCGTCGATCCAATGGGCCTTTACGCTGTTCGTGCTGTTCGAGACCTGGCTCGTGCCGATCGAAGGATGGTTCGTCGACAAATACGGCCCGCGCCTCGTCGTGCTGGTCGGCGGCGTGCTCTGCGCGGCCGGCTGGGCGATCAACGCGCAGGCGACCACGCTCAACGGCTACTATCTCGGCATGATCATCGCGGGCATCGGCGCCGGCGGCGTCTACGGCACCTGCGTCGGCAACGCGCTGAAGTGGTTTCCGGACAAGCGCGGTCTGGCCGCGGGCATCACGGCCGCGGGCTTCGGTGCAGGTTCTGCGCTGACCGTCGCGCCGATCCAGGCCATGATCAAGGACAGCGGTTTCCAGACCACCTTCCTCTATTTTGGCCTCGGACAAGGCATCATCATCTGCATTCTCGCCTTCTTCTTGTTGGCGCCGAAGGCAGGCCAGGTGCCGAACGCGGTCGTGAACGCCAATCTGCAACAGACCCGCCGCAATTATCAGCCGACCGAGGTGCTGCGTCAGCCGATCTTCTGGCTGATGTACTTCATGTTCGTGATCGTCGGCGCCGGCGGCCTGATGGTGACGGCCAATTTGAAGCCGATCGCGGCCGACTGGAAGATCGACAACGTGCCGGTCACGTTGATGGCGGTGACGATGACCGCGGTGACCTTCGCGGCCACGATCGACCGCGTGCTCAACGGCCTGACGCGTCCGTTCTTCGGCTGGATCTCCGACATGATCGGCCGCGAGAACACGATGTTCATCGCCTTCGGCATGGAGGGGATCGGCATCTGGATGCTCTACCTCTGGGGCCACGATCCGCTCTGGTTCGTGCTGCTCTCAGGCTTCGTGTTCTTCGCCTGGGGTGAGATCTACTCGCTGTTCCCGTCGACCTGCACCGACACGTTCGGCGCCAAGTTCGCGACCACCAATGCCGGCCTGCTCTACACCGCGAAGGGCACGGCCGCGCTGCTGGTCCCGATCGGCAACTACATGCAGCAGTCGTCGGGCAGTTGGGACAACGTGTTCATCATCGCGGCCGGCGCCAACATCCTGGCCTCGGCGCTGGCGATCGCGGTGCTCAAGCCCTGGCGCAAGGTCGTGGTCGCGCAATCGACCGTCTGACGCGCTCCCAAAGCGCTTTCTCGCGCAAAACGCCCGGCCTCACGGCCGGGCGTTTTCGTTTTGCGTCATGCTTTCACAAACCCGCCGCCCGAACGGAACCCCGCATTTTGTCACCGGCACGCCAAGTTAGGGCTTGCAATCTGGAATATGGTATACCAAGGTCGCGATCGCGCTTGCGACGATAAGCCACAATATTGCGACATCAGGTCATCTTGCAACCGGTGTCGACCAGACAGGCGCTTGGGAGGTTCTTGATGATTTCCAGCACCGATGGCGCCGTCACGGCCGCGCCTCTTCGCACAGGTTTCCGTTGGCTCCAGCTCGTCATGGGCATCGTCTGCATGGCGATGATCGCCAACCTGCAATATGGCTGGACGCTGTTCGTCGATCCGATCGATGCGGCCCACCATTGGGGACGCGCCGCGATCCAGCTCGCTTTCACCATCTTCGTCGTCACCGAAACCTGGCTGGTGCCGATCGAGGCCTGGTTCGTCGACAAATACGGCCCGCGCATCGTCATCATGTTCGGCGGCGTCATGATCACGCTGTCGTGGATTCTCAACTCCTACGCCGATAGCCTCACTTTGCTCTACGCGGCGGCGATCATCGGGGGCATGGGCGCGGGCGCGGTGTACGGCACCTGCGTCGGCAACGCGCTGAAATGGTTTCCCGATCGCCGGGGCCTTGCCGCCGGCGCCACTGCCGCCGGCTTCGGCGCGGGCGCAGCACTCACCATCGTGCCGATCGCGACCATGATCGCAACGAGCGGCTATCAGCACGCGTTCCTCACCTTCGGCATCGGCCAGGGCGTGATCGTCTTCGTGCTCGCCTTCTTCATCCAGCCGCCGCGGCTCTCGATCCCGCCGAAGAAGAAGCAGCTCAATTTGCCGCAGACCAAGCTCGACTTCACCCCGCCCCAGGTGCTGCGCGCCCCTATTTTCTGGGTGATGTATCTCGTTTTCGTCATGGTCGCCTCCGGCGGCCTGATGACCGCGGCGCAGATCGCCCCGATCGCGCACGACTTCAAGATCGCCGACACGCCGGTCACGCTCGCCGGCTTTCAGATGGCGGCATTGACGTTCGCGATCTCGCTCGACCGCATCTTCGACGGTTTCGGACGTCCCTTCTTCGGCTTCGTCTCCGACACGATCGGCCGCGAGCACACCATGTTCATCGCCTTCGGCACCGCCGCGCTGATGCTGCTGACGCTGTCGGCCTATGGCCACGTGCCTGTCGTCTTCGTGCTCGCGACCGCGGTCTATTTCGGCGTGTTCGGCGAGATCTACTCGTTGTTCCCCGCCACCTGCGGCGACACCTTCGGCTCGAAATTCGCAACCACCAACAACGGCATGCTCTACACCGCGAAGGGCACCGCGTCCCTGCTCGTTCCGCTCGCCAGCGTGATCTCGGCAACGTACGGGTGGAAAGCCGTGTTCGTGGTCGCGGTGGCGCTGAACGCGACGGCGGCGCTGATGGCGCTGTTCGTGATCAAGCCGATGCGCCGCTCTTTCATCCTCGGCAAGGAAGCCGAGAGCGCCAACGCCGCGACGGGGAACGCCAAGACCGAGACGGCGTAACAGCCACGCACCTTGCACGGGTGAGACAGGGGCGCAGCGATGCGCCCCTTTTCTTTTTGGCGCACGTCTTTTTGGCACACGGCAAACGTCAGTATTGCTGCCGCAAGATTTTTCGGATCAGCCAGATCGAATGCTTGACGATTGGCATTATGTATACCACACTTGCCTCATCATTCACCCAGGGAGGTTGCAATGCTGGTCGGAGACATTCTGCGCAAGAAGACACCGCGCGTTGTCACGGTGCGAATGAACGAAACGGTGGGTATCGCCGCCAAGCTGATGCGCGCCAACAATATCAGCGCACTGGTGGTGAAGGACGTGGTCCGCTCCGAGGGTAACACCGCGGTCGGCATGTTCACGGAGCGCGACGTCGTGCGCGCCGTCGCCGAGCACGGCGCCAATGCCGTCAACGTCAAGGTCTCGCAGCTCGTCTCGGTGCAGCAGCTCGTGTCCTGCACGTCGAGCGACACGATCGAGCACGTCCGCCATCTGATGAACCGGAATCACATCCGGCACCTGCCTGTCATCGACGATTACAGCCTCGTGTCGGTCATCAGCATGCGCGACATCGCTGCCGTCGTGGACGAAGCGATCAACGGCACGCCGCAAGCAGCTTAAAGCGCCTCACTTCCCCTGCGACTACCGGCCCCGGCTCGGACCCTTCCGAGCCGGACCGGATCTTTCGTCCCGAAATCCGGCTTCTGCTGCTTCGCGAGGATTCCATGAAGATCTGCATCTACGGCGCCGGCGCAATCGGCGGCTATCTCGGAGTTCAGCTCGCGCGCGCGGGCGCCGACGTCAGCCTGGTCGCTCGCGGCGCGCACCTTGCCGCGATGCGCGAGCGCGGCCTGACGCTGCTCGCGGGCGAGGAGAAGCACACCGTGCATCCGCGCTGCACCGACGATCCCGCCGAGCTCGGCGTGCAGGACTACATCATCATCACGCTGAAAGCGCACTCGATCACCGGCGTGATCGAGAAGATGCAGCCATTGCTCGGACCCCACACCCGCATCGTCACTGCCGTCAACGGCATCCCCTATTGGTACTTCCACAAGCACGGCGGCCAATACGAGAACTCGACGCTGGAGAGCATCGATCCCGGCGGCCGGCAATGGCGCGAGATCGGTGCCGAGCGCGCCATCGGCTGCATCGTCTATCCCGCCACCGAGATCGAGACGCCCGGCGTGATCCGCCACGTCTACGGCAACAATTTCCCGCTTGGCGAACCCTCCGGCGAGGTCACCTCCGACGTGCAGCGCCTTGCCGATCTCTTCGTCGCGGCCGGGTTGAAGGCGCCGGTGCTCGACCGCATCCGCGACGAGATCTGGCTCAAGCTGTGGGGCAATGTCTGCTTCAACCCGATCAGCGCACTCACCCATGCGACGCTCGACGTGATCTGCACCGATCCGGCCACCCGCGCGCTGTCGCGCGCGATCATGATGGAGACGCAGGGCATCGCCGAGACATTCGGCGTCAAATTCCGCGTCGACGTCGAGCGCCGCATCGAAGGTGCCCGCAAGGTCGGCGCGCACAAGACCTCGATGCTCCAGGATCTCGAGCGCGGCCGCCCGATGGAGATCGACCCGCTCGTCACCGTCGTGCAGGAGATGGGCCGCCTGACCGGCGTCGCCACCCCCGCGCTCGATTCGGTGCTGGCGATGGTGACCCAGCGCGCCCGCATCGCCGGTCTCTACGACGGCATCTCGACGCCGTCAGATCCGCGCGCACTGGCGGTGGCATGATGGCTGGCGAGATCAAGCAATGGCTCCGCTTCCGCAATAGCGGTACGACCGGCTTCGGCACGCTGAATTCGTCAGGCATCAGCGTGCATGAGGGCGAGATGTTCGGCCGCCATGCAGCCACCGGCAAGACGCTGGCGCTGTCGGAGGTCGAGCTGCTGGCGCCCTGCGCGCCCAGCAAGATCGTCGCGCTCTGGAACAATTTTCACGCGCTCGCGGCCAAGCTCAACCAGCCCGAGCCGCCGGAGCCGCTCTACCTCCTGAAGGCCACCACCAGCATCACGACGCCTGGCGCGGTGATCCGCCGTCCCTCCTATTACGACGGCAAGACCACCTATGAAGGCGAGCTCGGCATCGTCATCGGCAAGATCTGCGCCCGGGTGTCGCCGGCGGAAGCGGACAGCTTCATCTTCGGCTACACCTGCGTCAACGACATCACCGCCAACGACATCCTGACCAGCGATCCCACCTTCCCGCAATGGGCGCGGGCCAAGGGCATCGACGATTACGGCCCGTTCGGCCCCGTCATCGCCACCGGTCTCGATCCGGCCAAGCTGATGGTCCGCACCATCCTCAACGGCGCGGAGCGGCAGAACTATCCGATATCGGACATGATCTTCACCGCGCAGGAGCTGGTCAGCAGGATCTCCCATGACATGACCCTGCTCCCCGGCGACCTCATCGCCGTCGGCACCTCGGTCGGCGTCGGCGTGATGAAAGAGCCGGTCAATACAGTGACCGTCGCGATCGACGGCATCGGCGAATTGACGAACGAGTTTCGGCTGTAGCCGCAACCGCGGTGCCCCGGCCCGGATCGTGGCGATATCCGGGACACCATACCCGCAGGGCACCCGCATATCGCTACGCTCACGCGGGTACGAATTCCCGCCTCCGTCCGAGATCTGTGCTCCGCCTAAATCGGGAAGACCTGGCCGGGAAGACCTGGCAACGTCGCAAAGCGAACGACTTGCAGAGATCTGCCCGCCGGAATGTGACCAAACCCACAGATGGGTTCGCGGCATGGTCGTAGGGTCCTATCACCGTTCGGCGCCTACTGCGCTGGACTTCAGATGGGGAAGTACGATGACGCTCAAGGGGATCATGACGGGCATTCTGGCTGGCGTTTCACTGGCTGGCACCATCCTGGCCACGACCGGTTCGGCCGAAGCCCGCTTTTTGGCCGGCCACGGGAGCCAAGCCTACTACAGCCGGGTTGCGACTCCTCACCAGTCTTCGCGCACTACATTCAACTGTCCCCGTTGCAGTGACGGCCAGCAACGCCCCCCGAGCACTGGCCCCTCCAATCCCCACTACGGCTGGGGCAAAGCTTGGTGACAAAGCACGAATAGACCGGCCACGTGCGATGCTTCCTCATCGTCATGGCCGGTTCGTCCCGGCCGGCTGTGGATCGCGCTAGCTGACACGTCCGGCACGCCGCCCGCCCCTTGATCTCGGTTCCGCTCTCCAATAGCAACTATGGCGATAATGTGTGCCGGCGTGAGGAAGTCACGATGTGGCTGTTTTTCCTGGTTGCCTGGTTTGTTCTGCTCGCCGCCATCGCGATCTTCGCCCAGCAGGCGCTCGGCTACGATGTCGGCCACCTGCCCGCCTGGTTCGGAGGCCTGCCTGTCCCGCAGCGTATCGCGACCGGCGCGATCCCGGCCCTGGCGCTGGCACTGATCGGCGCCTCCGCCTGGCGGCTCTCGCGCCAGGACCGGCGCCTCGACAATTTGCGCGACCGCCTCAAGAAGACCCGCGAGGACGTCGTCGTCGCCCACGCCCTGCAGAACCACCTCGACGCCACCGTCCAGCACCTGATCGAGAGCGATCCCCGGGAGGCCGTCTCCGCCCTCCATGACAAGCTGGGCGAAACCGAGCAGCGCGCACTGCTCCAGCGGGGCCGCAACGAATCCACCGACATGCACGACCAGCTCGCCGAAATCCGCCGCCGCCAGCAGGAACTGCGCGACATGGTCGGCAAGGTCGCCGAGCAGCGCCGCGCGGTCGAGCCCGTCTTCACTGAGATCCGCGACCGCCAGAACCAGCTCGAACGCTCGCTGCACGACCTCGAGACCGACGACCGCAAGAACAACCTCGCCGACCGGCTCAAGGACATCGCGCGCGACGTGTCGACACTGCTGTCGCGGGTGGGCACGGTCCAGGACACCTTCGCGACCCTGAACCAGTACAAGGAAGATCTGGCCAAGTCCCACGCCGAGCTGGTGCCGCTGCGCGCGTCGGACACCGGCCTCAATGCCCTGATCGGCGAGCTGGACCTCAGCCATGAGCGCCTCGCCAAAAGCGTCGACGAGCTCGAAACCGGCGGCGAAGCGCCGCTCGGCACCCGCGTCGAGACGCTGTCGAAGAACAAGATCGAGATCGAGCAGCGCCTGGCCCGCATCGACGACAGCTTCCACATCCTGAAAGGCATCGGGCTCGACTTCGAGGAGCTCCGCCAGCGCCAGGCCCAGCTCGAACGCTCGCTCGCCGGTGTCGAGACCGACGCCGACGGCAAGACGCTTGCCGACCGCCAGAATGCGCTGAACGATTTTGTTCTCCAGTCGCGCCAGCGCCTCGGCGCGTTGCAGGAGACGCTGGCGACGCTGAACGCCTTCAAGACGGAGCTGTCGAAGTCGCAGGCCGACCTCGTCCCGCTGAAGGCCCCGGTGTTCGGCATCGAGGCCCTGATCGCGGACGTCGGCACCACCCGCGACCTCCTCGCCAAAACCGTCGGCGAGATCGAGGCGAGCGGCGACGTCACCCTCGCCTCGCGCGTCGACGCGCTGACCAAGAGCAAGCGCGAGGTCGAAGACCGCCTCGCCCGCATCTTCGACAATTTCAACGCGCTCGACGGCTTGCGAAAAGACATAGGCGGCATCTTCTCGACGATCCGGAACAGCCTGAACCGGATCGGATGAGGCCGAGCCGCGCAGGCTGGGCAGAGCGCGCCGAAACATTCAGACACATCACATCTCCGCGCGCCCGGCAGATGCCGCCAACATGTCGCGCGGATGCCGCACTGTGGACGCATTCGGCCGCCCTTCTGTGAGGCGTGTCTGGGGGCACGGCGGTGCCGTGTTTGGACCAAACCTTCTAGGGGTATGACTGTGAAGAAGATTGTATTTGTCGTGGGTGCTACGCTTGCTCTGGTGACGGTCGCGAACGCTGCGGATCTGCCGCGTCGCCAGCCCGTTCCCGTCTATTCGGAGCAGGCGCCGATCGGCAAGATGCCGATTGGCAAGAGCCCGATTGGTAAGGCCCCGATCGGCAAGGCGCCCGGCCCCGTCGCGGCGCGCTACTGACGCGCAGCGAAATACGCGCAGAAGAAACAAGCGCCGACTCTGCGTGAGTGGCCGACAGTCGAGGGGCACAGCGTGACGAACAAACCTGATCGATCGGGATCCTGCATCCTTGCGGGATTCGCCCTCGCGGCGATGCTCGCATGCACGACGCCCTCAGCCTCGGCCCACGAAGCCAACAAGCGCGTTGCCGACGCAAACGCACTTGTCCCGGCCGACCACGTCTCGCGACCGGCGCCGCCATCGACGCGGCGCGCGGTCGCGCGCGCGGAGAAAGGTCCGTACTACGTCGACTTCCGCGCCCGCACGGCCGCGAGCTGGGGCCACGCCTTCGTCTGGTACGGCAAGACCAGCGAGCGCGCCGTCGAGGTCGCAGGCCTGACGCCGTCGGGCGACACTTGGGCCTATGTGCTCGGCCACCTGACCTGGGTGCCGGCGGAGACCGGCGCAAGCTACGGCGATCTCGACCCGGACTATCTGACCGCAAACTACCGCGTCTATCTGAACGAAGCCGACGCCAAGCGCGTGTTCGCCTATATCAAAAAATTGCAGGCGAGCTCGCCGGTCTGGAATGCCGAGACCACCAATTGCACCGGCTTCATCGGCGACATCGCCGAGTACATGGGATTGAAGGTCCCCAACCGCTGGCAGCGCCCGGAAAACTTCGTCAACAGCCTCAAGGACATGAACGGCGGCCGCCAGATGGTGCGGCTGTCGGCGGAGTAGCCCGCCAGGGCGCACCACACGACGCCGTCGAAGCAATTGGGGCACGATGGATCGGCGGAGTGCCCGTCGGGCAAAACACCTCGCGCGAATTTTCCACCTCGCTTGTCAACCCGCCGCGCCGAAAATATTCCGCTTTACCGAAATTCTGATTTACCGTACACACCGACCACCCTGGCCGAGACAAGGGCGGATCGCGATCGTCACGAACCGCGGGCAGGGCAGCGATGGACGCGACGGCGTCGGGCGCGATCGGAATTGCAGGGCGGCTTCGCCGTGAGCAGTCCCACCGCGCGTACGACACGATGCCGACAGCATCTTCGCATGGCTTCGGGCGTGAGCACACGCCAGCTCTCGAAGTCCCAGCGAGGACGTGCGCGGACGGCCAAGTCGTGTGGTCCTGACGCCCGAATCCGGCGTCAAGTCTCGTGGTGGCGCTCTCCGCCCGACCGGACGGCCGCGCCAGCGATCCACGAGGCGACGGGGGCAATAGGGCTCGACTCCCCGGGGAGAGCACGAAGTAAGCCGTAAACCATTGCGCAGGGAAGGCCGGGCATTCGGCTCACCTGTGGTCCACCCCGTGTGCATTCTTTGGCGCACGGACCTGCGGGTGCCAGCCGGTGCCCGGCCTTCCCTGCGCCCTTGTCACGACGAGGGCGATACGATCAGGCAAAGCTCGGGCGAAATGCGCCGCGAGGAGGCGAAGGTGTGTCTTTGCGGTTGACGAGGTGCGAATTTGCGTGCGGCCGTGAGCGTAAATCTATCACCGTCACCCTGAGGTGTGGGCAGCGCGGTGCGAATGCACCGCGAGGCGAGCCTCGAAGGGCGACGGCCCGGCTCTCGCAGCGTGGCCGCTCATCCTTCGAGGCTCCCTACCCGGTGCTACGCACCGCGCAGGTCGCACCTCAGGATGACGGAGCAATAATCGTGCGCTCAAATTATCCGCCCCACGGAATCACCCTCGGCTCTCGCATACTCACCCCACGCCGGCGCAATAGACTTTTCCCGACCCGGGCGGCATCCTGCCGCCATCAAACGATAACAGAGCGCCACGCAGGCGGGGGAAACAGATCATGCTGCAGACACGGTTCACGAAACTCGTCGGTGTCGAGCACCCGATCGTCCAGGGCGGCATGCAATGGGTCGGTCGCGCTGAGCTGGTCGCCGCCGTCGCCAATGCCGGTGCGCTCGGCTTCATCACGGCGCTGACCCAGCCGACACCTGAGGACCTCAGGAAAGAGATCGCGCGCTGCCGCGACCTCACCGACAAGCCGTTTGGCGTCAACCTCACCATCCTGCCCGCGATCAAGCCGCCGCCTTATGCCGAATATCGCGCCGCCATCATCGAGAGCGGCATCACGGTGGTCGAAACCGCCGGCAACAAGCCGCAGGAGCATGTCGACGAGTTCAAGAAGCACGGTGTCAAGGTCGTGCACAAATGCACCAGCGTCCGCCACGGGCTCTCGGCCGAGCGCATGGGCGTCGACGCCATCTCGATCGACGGGTTCGAATGCGCCGGCCACCCGGGCGAGGACGACACCCCTGGCCTGATCCTGATCCCGGCCGCCGCCAACAAGATCAAGATCCCGATGATCGCCTCCGGCGGCTTTGCCGACGCCCGCGGCCTCGTCGCCGCGCTGGCGCTGGGCGCCGAAGGCATCAACATGGGCACGCGCTTCATGGCGACCAAAGAGAGCCCCATTCATCAGCTCATCAAGGAGAAGATCGTCGCCAATGACGAGCGCGAGACCGAGCTCATCTTCCGCACCATGCGCAACACCTCCCGCGTCGCCAGGAACGAGATCTCGACCAAGGTCGTCGCGATGGAGAAGGAAGGCGCCAAGTTCGAGGACATCCGCGAGCTCGTCGCAGGCGCCCGCGGCAAGATGGTCTACGCGACCGGCAACTCGGACGAAGGCATCTGGTCGGCGGGCCAGGTGCAGGGCCTGATCCAGGACATCCCGACCTGCGCCGAACTGATCTCCCGCATCGTGCGCGAAGCGGAGGCCATCATCCGCAACCGACTCGAAGGCATGATCGTTCATCCGACAGCGCAAGCTGCGGAATAGTCACTGCAAGAAGCGAGAGCAATTCATGAAGGCTTATGTCTACGGCCCTGGTGGCGCTGCAATTTCCGACGTCGCTCAACCAAAGCCTGAAGGCACGCAGGTGCTGGTCCGCGTCCGCGCCTGTGGCCTCAATCGCGCCGACACCGGCATGCGCAAGGGCCACGCCCATGGCGCGGCCGGCGGCGCCGGGACCGTGCTCGGCATGGAATGGGCCGGCGAGGTCGCCGAACTCGGACCGGATGCCAAGGGCGTCAAGGTCGGCGACCGCATCATGGGCTCGGGCGGCGCGGCGTTTGCCGAATACACGCTGGCCGATCACGGCCGGCTGTTCCGCGCGCCCTCGAACATGAATTTCGAGGAAGCCGCCACCCTGCCCGTCGCGCTCGCGACCATGCACAACGCCGTCGTCACCATCGGCGGCGTACAGCCCGGGCAGGCCGTGCTGATCCAGGGCGCAAGCTCCGGCGTCGGCCTGATGGCGATGCAGATTGCAAAACTCAAAGGCGCCAGGCTCGTGATCGGCTCCTCGACCGATGCCGCCCGCCGCGGTCGGCTGAAGGAGTATGGCGCCGACCTCGCGGTCGATTCCTCCGACCCCACATGGGTCGACGAGGTGCTGAAGGCGACGAACGGCAACGGCGTCGACCTCATCGTCGACCAGGTCTCCGGCAAGGTCGCCAGCCAGAACCTGGCCGCGACCAAGGTAAAGGGCCGTATCGTCAATGTCGGCCGGCTCGGCGGCACCCATGCCGATTTCAACTTCGACCTGCACGCGGCGCGCCGCATCGACTATGTCGGCGTCACCTTCCGCACCCGCACCATCGCGGAGGTCCGCGAGATCTTCGACGAGGTCCGCAAGGACATCTGGGGCGCGGTCGAGTCGCGAAAACTGCAGCTGCCGATCGACAAGGTGTTTGCCTTCGACGACATCGACAAGGCGTTCGAGCACATGGAGGCCAACAAGCACCTCGGCAAGATCGTCGTGGCGGTGTGAGGCGCCTTGAGGCGTGGGGCGCTGCGGAGCAAGAGCGACAGGGCGCTCCTCTCTCCGTCGTCATGGCCGGGTTTGACGCGGCCATCCACGTCTTTGCCGGGCGCCCAGAAGATCGAGGATGCCCGGGACAAGCCCGGGCATGACGGGGATCCGCTTCTGCAACTCACTAGCGACTACAGCTGTGGATCGTCGCTTGATGTTCAGTCACAGGCTGCTAAATCCCCGCCATGACCTCCCAGCATAACAAGACATCGGTCGCGGCGATCTCGATCTTCGCCAGCGGCGGCATGGCGGCGGCCAAGTTCGCGGTCGGGATCGCGATCGGCTCGCTGGCGCTGATATCCGAGGCGCTGCATTCCTCGGTCGACCTGGTCGCCACCATCATCACCTGGGCGGTGGTGCGGGTGTCCGACAAACCGGCTGACCACGAGCACCATTACGGCCACGGCAAGCTCGAGAGCATCTCGGCACTGGGCGTCACCGCCCTGCTCTACGTGCTCGCCGGCGGCATCCTGGTCGAGTCCTACAGCCGGCTGCGCGAAGGAACCGCGCCGCCGACCATTTCGGCCGTGCCGTTCGTGGTGCTGGTGATCGACATCGTCGTCAATCTCTGGCGCGCCCGTGCCCTGCACCGTGCCGCGCGGGAGACCAGGAGCCAGGCGCTCGCCGCCGATGCGCTGCATTTCGCCTCGGACGTGATGGGCTCGTTCGCCGTGATCGTGGGCCTGATCCTCGCCGCCCTCGGCTTCTGGTGGGGTGACGCGGCTGCCGCCGCCGCGGTGGCCGTGATGATCGCCCTGCTCGGCCTGCGCATGGCCGGCTCGACCGTGCAGACGCTGATCGACCGCGCCCCTGAAGGCGCGCATGAGACGGCCACGGCCGCGATCCGCAGCGTGCCGGGCGTGATCGGCGTCGAGCGGCTCCGCGTGCGCATGGTCGGGGCAACCACGTTTATCGACACGATCGCAAAGGTGCCGCGGACTTACCCCATCGACCGGGTCGAGGACATCAAGCGCAACGCGCAAGCGGCCGTCGAGAAAGCCTTCGGCGACACCGACCTCACCTTCACCGCAGTCCCCGTCGCGCGCGACAACGAGACCGTGCGCGACCGCATCATGGTCATCGCCCACAATTCGGGCCTCGCCATCCACCACGTCACGGTGCACGACCTCGGCGCCAAGCTGATCGTCAGCATCGACCTCGAGGTCGACGCCGGGATGCAGCTCGACGCCGCCCATGACGTCGCCAACACGCTGGAGCGCAACATCCAGGAAGAGTTCGGCGCGGATGTCGAGGTCGACGTCCACATCGAGCCGCTGGAACCGGAACTGCCGTTCGGGGTCGATGCCGCGCCGGAACGGGTGCAAACCATCGCCGCCGCTCTCACGGAATACGCCGCCGGCGGCGAGATCCATGACATCCATAACGTGCGCGTGCGCGACACCGAAGGCGGCGAGATCGTCAACTTCCACTGCCGCGCCGAGCCGACGACGAGCGTGATCAAAGTGCACGAGCATGTCGACGCGATCGAGCGTGCGCTGCGGCGCGCGTTCCCGAGTGTGAAGCGCGTGATCAGTCACGCCGAACCGCCGCGCGCGTGATCGAGAATGTGCGAGGAGTCACACGTTCTCGTTTCGGACTCGCCGCGCACGTAAGTTTGCGGACGCGCGACGCGCAAACTGCGCGTTGGATAAGAATAAATTCGCGTTAACGATTCGTTGACTCTCGACAGCCCGCGAAAACTGGATTCAAATCGACCATGATTCGGAAGCGATGTGGGGCTGCTTCCGAACTCAAGTTGCAAGCAGGTTTCCAGGGGGCTTTAGGCATGTCGCGTGCAGACGCCGCGAACGCGTGCGTCCAATCCGATTCGATCAAGGGATTGGCGCAATCGATCGCGAAACCTGCCTATCATCGGCTCCTGATCGCGGAGCCGGCGCTACGCCGCGCCGTGCCGACGCTCATCATCGCGTTCCTGATCACGATCTGCCTCGGCGCGTTCGTGCAGGTCGTCGACCAGACGCGCCAGAAGCGACTGGTGATCCGCCACGACATCTCGGCGCTCGCCGACCTGCTGGCCGAGCGCATCGACCGCCTCACCTCCGCGCGACAGGAGCGGCTCAAGAACATCGAGAGCCTGCAGGCGCTGCTGCCCGATCTCATTCCGTCCTGGGGCACCGCCTCGGGCCGCCACGTCATCGTCACCTCGGCCGGCATCGACCGACGCATCCTCGCCCGCATCCCGGTCGACAGCGATCCCGCGGGCAACGACCGCCTGCTCGACGCGATCACGACGGCGCAACTGATGGCGGCGCCGCCGCACGACGGCAACATCTCCGACCTGACGCTGCCGAACGGCAACGCCGCGATGGCGACCTCGCGGCAGATCAAGTCGCTGCCCGGCTTCGTCACCGTGATCCAGGAGCGCAACGAGCCGATCTGGGGCTCTGACGCCGCGCTGTCGGTGACGCTGTCGGCCACCACCGGCTTCGTCGTCCTGATCCTCGGCTTCGCCTTCCACTGGCAGTCCACCCGTGCCCGCGAGGGCGACCTGATCAACGACGCCGTGCGCGGCCGGATCGACACCGCGCTCAACCGCGGCCGCTGCGGGCTGTGGGACTGGGACCTGTCGCGCGGCCGCATCTTCTGGTCGCAGTCGATGTTTTCGATGCTCGGCCTCGACGGCCGCAACGAGCTCCTCACCTTCGGCGAGGTCAACGCGCTGGTGAAGTCCGACGACATCGACCTGTTCGAGATCGCCGACCAGCTCATCTCCGAGAAGATCGACCACATCGACCAGACCTTCCGCATGCAGCATGTCGACGGCCACTGGATCTGGCTCCGCGTCCGCTGCGAAAAGACCAGCGGCGCGACCGACTCCAGCGTTCACCTGATCGGGATCGCCGTCGACATCACCGAGCAGAAGAGCCTCGCCGAGCGGACCGTGGAAGCCGATTTGCGCCTGCGCGACGCGATCGAGACCATTCCCGAAGCCTTCGTTCTGTGGGACGCGAGCGACCGCCTGGTGCTCTGCAATTCGCACTTCCAGCGCCTGCACAAGCTGCCCGACTCCGCCGTCATCCCCGGCACCTCCTACGAGACCGTGCTCGAAGTCGGCCGCATGCCCGAGGTCCGCACCCGGCACAACGAGACCGCGAGCCAGGGCCCCGGCGCGCGCACCTTCGAGGCGCAGCTCGACGACGGCAGCTGGTTGCACATCAGCGAGCGCCGCACCAAGGACGGCGGCTACGTCTCGGTCGGCACCGACATCACCCGCATCAAGGAGCACGAGCAGAAGCTGGTCGACAACGATCTGCGCCTGCGCGCCACCGTCATCGACCTCAAGCGCTCGCAGGCAGCCCTGGAGCGCCAGGCGGGCGAACTGGCCGATCTCGCCGAGAAATACCAGCGCGAGAAGACCCGCGCCGAGGAAGCAAACCAGACCAAGTCGAAATTCCTCGCCAATATGAGCCACGAGCTGCGCACGCCGCTGAACGCGATCATCGGCTTCTCCGAGATCATGGGCTCGGGCATGTTCGGCGAACTCGGCTCGGAGAAGTACCAGGAATACTGCCACGACATCCTGACCAGCGGGCATTACCTGCTCGAAGTCATCAACGACATCCTCGACATGTCCAAGATCGAGGCCGGCCGCATGAAGCTCGACATGGAAGAGCTCGACCTGGCGCAGACGCTGGCGGAATCCCTGCGGGTCGTCACCGGACGGGCGCAGGACAAGCACCTGACGCTCGACGCCGACATCGCAAAATCTATCTCCGTCGTCGCCGACCGCCGCGCCACCAAGCAGATCATCGTCAACCTGCTCTCCAACGCGGTGAAGTTCACGCCCGACGGCGGACGCATCGTGGTGCGCAGCCGGCAGCTCGACGACAGGATCGTGCTGATGATCGCCGACACCGGCATCGGCATCGCGCCGCATTCGCTGGCGCGGCTGGGCCGCCCCTTCGAGCAGGTCGAGAGCCAGCTCACCAAGACCTATCACGGCTCGGGACTGGGGCTTGCGATCGCCCGATCGCTGGCGCAGCTCCACGGCGGCTCGATGCGGCTGCGCTCCAAGCTCGAAGTCGGTACCGTCGTGCGCGTGACCCTGCCGCGCGACGCGATCAAGGCGGCGTCCGGGATATCGGCCGCGGCCTGAACGCTACGATTGCAGCGACGGCGCGACTTCCCGCGCCACATTGACCAGCGCCGCGATCAGCGGCGTCATCGGATCACGCTGTGGGATCACCATGCCGATGCTGTAATTGACGTCGGGATCGGTGATCGGGATCGAGCGCACCGTATCTGAAAGGCCGAGCGTCTCGGCGAGCTTGGCCGGCATCACGCTGGCCCAGCGCCCCGTCTTCACATGCGTGAACAGCACGAGCAGCGAATTCGAGGTCAAGGTCGGCGTCGCCTCCGCCCCGACCGAACGCAACGCGCGGTCGATGATGCGGCGGTTCTGCATGTCGGGCGTGAGCAGGCACAGCGGCACCTGCCCGACCTCCTTCCACGTCACCGTCTCGCGATCGCCGAACATTCCATCCGGCGCGGTGAGCAGGCGATAGCTCTCGTTGTAGAGCGGAATGGTGCGCACCTTGCCGATCGGCTCGTTCTCGATATAGGTCAGCCCCGCATCCACCTCGAGATTCTCGAGCAGCCCCAGTACCTCGGACGAGGTGGTGGACCGGATACTGAAGCGCACCTCGGGATGCCTGGCGCGGAACGGCGTCGTCAGCGCGGCGACCATGCCCAGCACGGTCGGGATCGCGGCAATACGGATCTCGCCGGAGAGCTGATGCTTCAGCCCGTTGATCTCGTCACGCATCGCGCGGGCATCACCCACGATCCGCCGCGCCCAATCCAGCGCCCGCTCGCCTTCCGGTGTAAAACCCTGGAAGCGGGAGCCGCGCTGGACCAGCATCACGCCGAGGATCTCCTCGAGCTGCTTGAGCCCGGTCGACATCGTCGGTTGCGTCACGCCGCACATCTCGGCGGCCCGGCCGAAATGCCGCTCCTTCGCCAGCGCCAGCAGCAGTTCAAGCTTGTCGAGCAACCGATCATCCCCTCGGATTGTGTGGTGGCATACAAGCTAGCATGCCCGCCCCCTCCCAACACGCAAAAACCGCCCGGCAGACGGTTTCAATTGCAGTTTCAAATCAATCAATTGCCATCGCAAATCGATCGGAAAACGCAATCGCAGCATGAGACAGCTTTATTGATCTTCGAACGATTCCAAATAGTTTGCGGTCAGCGGACGCTCTGGTTGAGAACGAAGAATGACAGCGGTTTACGAACCTTGGGACGAAACGCGCGGCGCCGAGATCATCGCCGAACACAGCGAGCAGGAAGGCGCGACGCTGGTGATCCTGCACGCGCTCCAGGAGGCGTTCGGCTACGTGCCGGAGGCAGCCATTCCCATGGTGGCGCAGGCGCTCAATCTGTCGCGCGCCGAAGTGCATGGCGTGTTCACGTTCTACCATGATTTCCGCCACAAGCCGGCCGGCCGCCATGTGCTGAAACTCTGCCGCGCGGAGGCCTGTCAGGCGGCGGGCGGCGACGCGCTTGCTGCGCGTGCCGAGGCGAAGCTCGGCGTGTCGCTCGGCAGCACCACGGCCGATGACCGCGTCACGCTGGAGCCGATCTACTGCCTCGGACTGTGCGCGACCGCGCCGTCCGCGATGCTCGACGGCCGGCTCATCGGCCGGCTCGACGAGAAGCGGATCGATGCGCTTGTTGCGGAGGCGCAGCGATGAAGATGCGGATATTCGTCCCCCGCGATGCCGCTGCAATCGCTGTCGGCGCCCATGACGTGGCCACGGCGCTCGAACAGGCCGCGGCGCAGCGCGGCCTGCCGATCGAGATCATCAGGACAGGCTCGCGCGGGCTTTGCTGGCTGGAGCCGATGATCGAGGTGGCGACCCCCGGCGGCCGCGTCGCCTACGGCCCGGTCGGCCCGGAGGATGCTGCCTCCGTGTTCGATTCGATGGCGAGCAATGGATCCCACCCCCTGCGGCTTGGCGCCGCGGACGAGATCCCCTGGCTCAAGCGCCAGACCCGCCTCACCTTCACGCGCTGCGGCGTGATCGACCCGCGCTCGCTCGATGACTACCGCGCCCATGGCGGCTACAAGGGCCTCGAACGCGCGCTGTCGCTCGGCTCGGAAGCGATCCTCAATGAAGTGACGGCGTCCGGCCTGCGCGGCCGCGGCGGCGCGGGCTTCCCGACCGGCATCAAGTGGAAGACGGTCGCGCAGGCGAAGGCCGACCGCAAGTTCATCGTCTGCAACGCCGACGAAGGCGACAGCGGCACCTTCGCCGACCGCATGATCATGGAAGGCGATCCGTTCCTCGTCATCGAGGGCATGACGACCGCCGGCATCACCGTCGGCGCGACCAAGGGCTACATCTACATCCGCAGCGAATATCCGCACGCGGTCGAGGCGATGAACGCGGCCATCGTGGCAGCGAAGCGCGACGGCTATCTCGGCGCGAACATCGGCGGCTCCACGCACGGATTCGACCTCGAAGTGCGGGTCGGCGCCGGCGCTTACGTTTGCGGCGAAGAGACCTCGCTGCTGGAAAGCCTCGAAGGCCGCCGTGGCCTCGTGCGCGCAAAGCCGCCGCTGCCCGCCCATCACGGCCTGTTCGGCAAGCCGACCGTCATCAACAACGTGCTGTCGTTCGCCGCCATCCCCTTCATCCTGGCCGAAGGCGCCAAGGCCTATGCCGATTTCGGCATGGGTCGCTCGCGCGGTACGATGCCGATCCAGCTCGCCGGCAACATTCGCCAAGGCGGCCTGTTCGAGACGGCGTTCGGCGTGACGCTCGGCGAACTCGTCGACGACATCGGCGGCGGCACGTTCACGGGCCGCCCGGTCCGCGCGGTGCAGGTCGGCGGTCCCTTGGGCGCCTACTTCCCGCGCGCGCTGTTCGACACGCCGTTCGACTACGAGGCTTTCGCCGCGCGCGACGGCCTGATCGGCCATGGCGGTATCGTCGTGTTCGACGACAGCGTCGACATGCGCAAGCAGGCGCGTTTCGCCATGGAATTCTGCGCCATCGAATCCTGCGGCAAGTGCACGCCGTGCCGGATCGGCTCGACCCGCGGCGTCGAGACCATCGAGAAGATCATCAACGGCGAGCGCGTGAGCGAAAACCTCGCACTCGTCGAAGACCTCTGCAACACCATGAAATTCGGCTCGCTCTGCGCGCTCGGCGGCTTCACGCCCTACCCTGTGCTCAGCGCATTGAAGCACTTCCGGGAGGATTTCGTCCTGGCCCCGACCACGCTTCAGGCCGCGGAATAGGAGAACGACAATGTCTCTGATCGAAGAAATCGACTTCGGCACGCCGCGCTCGAAATCGGAAACGATGGTGACGCTGACCATCGACGGCAACCAGGTCACGGTGCCCGAGGGCACCTCGATCATGCGGGCGGCGATGGACGCCGGCCACCAGATCCCAAAGCTCTGCGCGACCGACATGGTCGATGCGTTCGGCTCGTGCCGCCTTTGCGTCGTCGAGATCGAAGGCCGCGCCGGCACGCCGGCCTCCTGTACCACGCCCGTCATGTCCGGCCTCGTCGTGCACACCCAGAGCGAGCGGCTGAAGAAGCTGCGCAAGGGCGTGATGGAGCTCTACATCTCCGACCATCCGCTCGACTGCCTCACCTGCGGCGCCAACGGCGACTGCGAGTTGCAGGACATGGCGGGCGCCGTGGGCCTGCGCGACGTGCGCTACGGCTATGAAGGCGAGAATCACGTCTTCGCCAAGACACCTGGCAAATCCAATGGCGAGATCAACGCCGCCTGGATGCCGAAGGACGAGTCCAATCCCTATTTCACCTACGATCCCTCAAAGTGCATCGTCTGCTCGCGCTGCGTCCGCGCCTGCGAGGAGGTGCAAGGCACCTTCGCGCTGACGATCTCCGGCCGCGGCTTCGACAGCCGCGTCTCGCCCGGCATGAGCGAGAGCTTCCTCGGCTCCGAATGCGTCTCCTGCGGCGCCTGCGTGCAGGCCTGCCCGACCGCGACGCTGACCGAGAAATCCGTGATCGAGATCGGCCAGCCCGAACACTCGGTCGTCACCACCTGCGCCTATTGCGGTGTCGGCTGCGCCTTCAAGGCCGAGATGCGCGGCGAGGAAGTCGTCCGCATGGTGCCGTACAAGGACGGCAAGGCCAATCGCGGCCATTCCTGCGTCAAGGGCCGCTTCGCCTGGGGTTACACCAACCACAAGGAGCGCATCCTCAATCCGATGATCCGCGAGCGGATCGAGGATCCCTGGCGCGAAGTGTCGTGGGACGAGGCATTCTCGTTTGCCGCCGACAGGATGCGCGGCATCCAGAAGAAATACGGCCGCGACGCCATCGGTGGCATCACCTCGTCCCGCTGCACCAATGAAGAAACCTATCTGGTGCAGAAGCTGATCCGCGCCGGCTTCGGCAACAACAATGTCGACACCTGCGCCCGCGTCTGCCACTCCCCGACCGGCTATGGCCTCTCGACCACGTTCGGTACCTCTGCCGGCACGCAGGATTTCGACTCGGTCGAGGACACCGACGTCGTCGCTGTCATCGGGGCCAACCCCGCTTCGGCCCACCCGGTGTTCGCCTCCCGCCTGAAGAAGCGGCTGCGCCAGGGCGCCAAGCTGATCGTGATCGATCCGCGCCGCACCGAGATGGTGGAATCGCCGCACGTGAAGGCGCTGCACCTGCCGCTGATGCCCGGCACCAACGTTGCGGTGATGACGGCGCTGGCGCATGTGATCGTCACCGAAGGCCTCGTCGACGAGGCCTTCGTGCGCGAGCGTTGCGACTGGAGCGAGTTCGAGGAATGGGCGGCCTTCGTTGCCCAGCCGAGCAACAGCCCGGAAGCCACCGCCATCGTCACCGGCGTTGATCCGAAGGATCTGCGCGAAGCAGCCCGCGTCTACGCCACCGGCGGCAACGGCGCGATCTATTACGGACTCGGCGTCACCGAGCACAGCCAGGGCTCGACCACCGTGATCGCGATCGCCAACCTCGCGATGGCCACGGGCAATATCGGTCGTCCCGGCGTCGGCGTAAATCCGCTGCGCGGCCAGAACAACGTGCAGGGCTCCTGCGACATGGGCTCGTTCCCGCACGAGCTCCCCGGCTACCGCCACATCTCGGGCGATGCCGTGCGTGACCAGTTCGAGGCGCTGTGGAACGTCAAGCTAAACCCCGAGCCGGGCCTGCGCATTCCCAACATGTTCGACGCCGCGGTCGAAGGCACGTTCATGGGGATCTACGTGCAGGGCGAGGACATCCTGCAATCCGATCCCAACACCAAGCATGTGGTGGCGGCACTCTCCGCGATGGAATGCGTCATCGTCCATGACCTCTTCCTGAACGAGACCGCGAACTATGCCCATGTGTTCCTGCCGGGCTCCAGCTTCCTCGAGAAGGACGGCACCTTCACCAACGCCGAGCGCCGCATCCAGCGCGTCCGCAAGGTGATGACGCCGAAGAACGGCCTCGCCGACTGGGAGATCACCATCGGCCTCGCCAGGGCCATGGGCTTCGAGATGAACTACAGCCATCCTTCCGAGATCATGGACGAGATCGCGGCGCTGACCCCGACCTTCGCCGGCGTCTCCTATTCCAAGCTCGACGAGTTCGGCTCGGTGCAGTGGCCCTGCAACGAGAAGGCGCCCGAGGGCACGCCGGTGATGCATATCGACGGTTTCGTCCGCGGCAAGGGCAAGTTCGTCATCACCGAATATGTCGCGACCGACGAGCGCACCGGCCCGCGCTATCCGCTGCTGCTCACCACGGGCCGCATCCTCAGCCAGTACAATGTCGGCGCGCAGACCCGGCGCACCGAGAACGTGGTCTGGCATGCCGAGGATCGGCTGGAGATCCATCCGCACGATGCCGAACAGCGCGGCGTGCGCGACGGTGACTGGGTGCGGCTGAAGAGCCGCGCCGGCGAGACCACGCTGCGTGCGGAGATCACCGATCGCGTCGCGCCGGGCGTCGTCTACACCACGTTCCACCATCCGGACACGCAGGCCAACGTCATCACGACCGACTATTCGGATTGGGCGACCAACTGCCCCGAATACAAGGTCACGGCGGTGCAGATATCACCGTCGAACGGCCCGTCCGACTGGCAGAAGGCCTACGACGCGCAGGCGCGGCATTCCCGCCGCATCGCGCCGGCCGAGGCCGCGGAGTAGCGGCATGCACCTGCCGGTCCAGGCCATCGACCGCGAGATCTGGCGCGACGGCGTCGCGTCCGAAGGAACGCGGCTGATCCCGGAGGAGACGCCGCTGGCGCTGACCTACAATGGCGGCACCTACGCCGTCATGATGGGAACGCCGCAGAACCTCGAGGACTTCGCGGTCGGCTTCAGCCTGGATGAAGGCATCATCAAATCCGTCGATGACATCAAGTCGCTCGAAATGGTCCGCCTCGACGATGGCATCGAGCTGCGCATGTGGCTGGCCTCGGAAGATGCCGCGCGCATCGGCGAGCGCCGCCGCCACATCGCCGGCCCGACCGGCTGCGGCATTTGCGGCATCGACTCGATTGCCGAAGCGGTGCGGCCTGCGGCCGTCGTGCCGCAGGGACAGACGTTCACGCCCGAGCAGGTCATGGCGGCGATGCAGACCATCGCACCACTGCAATCGATAAATTTGCAAACCCGCGCCGTTCACGCCGCCGCGTTCTGGTCGCCTGCCGGCGGTATCGTCGCGCTGCGCGAGGATGTCGGCCGCCACAACGCGCTCGACAAGCTCGCCGGTTCGCTGGCGCGCAGCCGCACGGCCGCAAGCGGCGGCATCGTGCTGCTGACGAGCCGCGTCTCGGTCGAGATGGTGCAGAAGACCGCCGCCATCGGCGCGCCGGTGATGGTCGCCGTCTCTGCGCCGACCGCGCTCGCGGTGCGCACCGCGGAGGCCGCCGGCATCACGCTGATTGCCATTGCCCGCCAGGACGGATTCGAAGTGTTTTCGCATGGCGGCCGGGTTGTCGCCCGTCATGCCACGGAGGTTGCCGATGTCGCCTGACCGCCTGATCTACATGGCCAACCAGATCGGCACGTTCTTCCGGAGCCAGGGCCACGACAAGGCCGTACCGGGGATCGCCGACCACATCAAGAAGTTCTGGGATCCGCGGATGAAGCGCGCGATCTTCGCCCATCTCGATGCTGGCGGCGCGGGCCTGGAGCCGAACGTGCGGGAGGCGCTCACCTCGCTGAAGCCGGCCAGGCAGACTGAGATCTCGTGAACAACGGCCGGTCCGCCTTGCGATCGGAAGCAACGGGCCGCTCGGCGCCATAGCATTCATGTAGCGGACGCCCGGTCGATCCCGGCATCGACCCAGGCACGTGTCTGTTCCAGCACCTCATCCGAAAGCGCGGGATCGTCGATCGCGCGGGCGAGGATCACCGCGCCCACCATCGCCGCCCAGCTTCCGATCGCCACGCGGCGTTTGTCTGCCGCATCTACCTTCCAGAGCGCCTCGCCGATACGATCGATCTGCGATCGAAGGGCTTCCGTCATGGCCGCGCGTGCAGCCGGACTCTGATGGCGAATGGCGGCGACAAGGCCCGCGGTCGGGCAACCGCCGGCGGCGTCGTCGCGGTGACGGGGCGCAAGATAGGCGTCCACATAAGCGCGAAAATCGCCGCCTCCGTCCGCGTCGAGGACGAGGGCGTGGGCAAGGGTCTGCGCGATGAGGTCGTCCTTCGAAACGAAATGGCCATAGAAGCCGCCGTGCGTGAGCCCGGCGGCTTTCATCACCTCCGCCACACTAACCGCCTCGAAGCCCTTGTCGCGAAACAGTCGGCTGGCAACCTCCAGAATCCGGCGACGATTCTCCGACATCTGTTCTCGACTGACCTTCATTTCAAAATTCTCCGCCGGCCCCATTGACACTTACATGATGGTCATCATATATAACATTATTCATGACGATCGTCATGAATATATTTTCATTGAGAAAAGAGCAATGCCATGACTGTCGTTCCCTCCGTTCTCGTCACCGGCGCCTCCACCGGCATCGGAGCCGCCTATGCCGAGCGCTTCGCGCGCCGCGGACACGACCTCGTGCTGGTTGCCCGTGACAGGGCACGAATGGAGGCTCTGGCGGCCCGTCTGCGTCAGGAAAATGGCGTGGCGATCGACATCATCCAGGCCGACCTTACACAGCCCGCCGAGCTCGCCACGGTCGAGGCGAGGCTGCGCGACGACGCCCGCATTGGGATCCTCATCAACAATGCCGGAACGGCGATCGGCGGAAGCTTTATCGAGCAGAGCACGGATGACGTGACGCGGCTCGTTGCGCTCAACACGACCGCACTTCTGCGGCTTGCCAGCGCCATGGCCCCGCGTCTTGCGAAGGCAGGCGAAGGAGCGATCGTCAACATCGGCTCCGTGGTCGGCTTGGCGCCGGAATTCGGCATGACGGTCTACGGCGCAACCAAAGCCTTCGTGCTTTTTCTGTCGCAGGGGCTGAGTCTTGAGCTCGCTCCGAAGGGTGTGTACGTCCAAGCCGTGCTTCCCGCCACGACGCGAACGGAGATCTGGGGCCACGTCGGCGCCGACATCAACACGCTTTCCAACGTGATGGAGGTGAACGATCTGGTCGATGCGGCGCTGGTCGGCTTCGACCGCCGCGAAGCGGTGACGATCCCGCCGCTTCCCGATGCCGGGCAGTGGGACGCGCTTCAGGCCGCGCGCCAGGCAATGCTTCCGAACTATCGGAACGAACATCCCGCCGAGCGATACCGCACGGTCGCCTGAGCACCAGCGAAGCCATTTCGATAATGACCCCGCCGCGGCGGCGACAAACCAAGGTGACCGATGACGAGCAAAACGCTGTTTGAGCCTTATCTTCTCGGCTCGCTGCCCCTTTCCAACCGGATCGTCATGGCGCCGCTGACGCGCAATCGCGCTGGGCCGAGCTTCGTTCCCGGCGCTCTCGCCGCCGAGTATTACGGCCAGCGTGCGTCGGCGGGCCTGCTGATTTCCGAGGCCACGCAGATCTCGCAACAGGGACAGGGTTACCAGGACACGCCCGGCATATACTCCCAGGCTCAGATCGACGGCTGGCGCAAGGTCACGACCGCCGTTCACGCCAAGGGAGGGCGGATTTTCCTCCAGCTCTGGCATGTCGGCCGCGTATCGCATGTCGACCTGCAAGACAACGGCGCCGCGCCCGTGGCCCCCTCGCCGATCCGCGCTCGGACCAAGACGTTCGTCCACAACGCCTTTGTTGAGGTCTCAGAGCCCCGTGCGCTGACGCTCGATGAGCTTCCGGGGATCGTGAGCGATTTCCGACAGGCGGCAGCGAACGCCATTGCGGCCGGCTTCGATGGCGTCGAAATTCACGGCGCCAATGGCTATTTGCTCGACCAATTCGTCAAGGACGGCGCCAATGTCCGCACCGATGCCTATGGCGGATCGGTCGAGAACCGCGCCCGGCTGATGCTGGAGGTTACGGCTGCGGTCGTCGAAGAGATCGGCGCCGGCCGCACCGGAATCCGGATCTCGCCCGTATCGCCCGCCAATGGCGTTTCGAGCAGTGATCCTCAGACCCAGTTCGAGTACATCGTCGATCAACTCGACGCCTTGGGCATCGTCTACATCCATGTCGTCGAAGGCGCCACGGGCGGATCGCGCGATGTCGCACCGTTCGACTTCGGATCGCTGCGTCGACGGTTCAACAACACGTATATTGCAAACAACGGCTACAACCTCGAACTCGCAGCTTCGCGTCTCTCCGAGGGTAAGGCAGATCTGTTCGCCTTCGGCCGACCCTTCATAGCCAATCCCGACCTCGTGGACAGACTGAAGACCAGCGCGACGCTGGCGGAGTTCAACCCGGCGACGCTCTATGGCGGTGGCTCCGCCGGCTATACCGACTATCCCACCATCGCAGCCGCAAGCCACCCTGAGCCATCATGAAGGCCTTCATGCCTTGGCTTACGTCGAGACGGGTCGCTCCAGAGGCAAGGTCGTCGTCAAGATCCGGTAGGCGAGGAGCGTGACCATGCTGCAAACTGGCAAGACAACCAACTGGATCGACGCGCCGACCAGGTGTGTTGACGTTGCAGGGACAAGGTTCGTCTACCGGCAGCTCGGACCTGCGGCCGGTGTCCCGGTGATCCTGCTGAATCACTGGGGTGCCGTCTTGGATAATTTCGATCCACGCATCGTCGACGGTCTCGCCGCCGCGGGGCCGGTGATTGCCGTCGACTATCGGGGTGTCGGCGCATCGGACGGCAAGGCGCCGCTCACGGTGGCAGAAATGGCAGAGGACGCGATCGCCTTCATCCGCGCGCTTGGCATCAGGCAAGTCGATCTTCTCGGCTTCTCGCTTGGCGGCTTTGTGGCTCAGGAGATCGTGCTGAGAGCGCCCGACCTCGTTCGCAAGGTTATCCTCACCGGCACCGGCCCGGCAGGGGGCGAAGGCATCTCGAATGTCGGGGCTGTGTCCTGGCCGCTCATCATCAAGGGTATGCTGACGTTCCGCGATCCCAAATTCTACCTCTTCTTCACCTCGACCGCGAATGGTCGCCGCGCCGCAAAAGCCTTCCTGGAACGGCTGAAGGAACGCAAGGCGGACCGCGACAGGCCGATCACTATCGCTGCGTTCCTGAGGCAACTCAAAGCGATCAAGGCTTGGGGGACGCAGGCGCAGCAGGATCTTGGTGCAATCCGGAAGCCTGTCCTGGTGGCAAACGGCGACTGCGACAAGATGGTGCCCAGCAGCAATTCGACCGACTTGGCGCGCCGCCTGCCCAATGCCGAACTTGTCCTCTACAAGGACGCCGGGCACGGTGGCATCTTCCAGTATCACGAAGCCTTCGTGAGCAGAGCGCTGGAGTTCCTCGCGCGCTGATGCAGGTTCATGCGTCCGGCGCGCAAGCAGACATGACGCGCTCGACCGATCTAGCGGTTCGTCCCGGTTGCCGAGCGTCGCCTCCACGAGGCTACGGCCTGGTTGGCTCCAGCAGCGCCCTGAAGACGCGGCGCACCTCGCTCTGCGTCTCCTTCACCCGCGCCTCCAGCGAGGAGAAATCCGGCGCGTCGCCGGCGCGTGCCATCACGCGCAGGAGGTCGGTGCCCGCGGTTTCCGGCTTGAAGCGGTCGTTGACGCAGAGCCGCAGGATCTGCGTCAGGTCGTGATACAGCCGCGCCGCGGCACGCAATGTCTCGGTCTCCGATTGTGCGAGCACGCCGAGCCTGGATGCATTTTCCAGCACCTGCGTGGTGCCGACATCGAGAATCTCCGGCTTCTCGTGAGCATGCACGAGCTGGAGATATTGCGCGATGAAGTCGATGTCGACCATGCCGCCGGCGGCATATTTGAGATCCCAGCAATCGGCCTCGCCCTTCTCCTGGGCGATCGCGCGCCGCATGTCGGCAACATCGTTGGCGGTGGTTGCTGAATCGCGGCGGCGGGTCAGGACATCGCGGACGACGCGCTCAATCCGTTCCCGGAATTCCGGCGAAGCCGACACGACCCGCGCGCGTGTCAGCGCCATGTGCTCCCAGGTCCAGGCCTCGTTGGCCTGGTAGTCCGCGAACGAGACGAGGCTCGATGCCACAGGGCCGGCACGCCCCGAGGGACGCAGCCGCATGTCGATCTCGTAAAGCACGCCGTAATTGGTGCGCGTCGTGAACGCGCTGATCAGGCGCTGGGTGAAGCGGGCGAAGTAATGCGCGCCCTGCAGTGACTTCGCACCGTCAGAGTCCGGATTGTCGCTGTCGAAATCGTAAAGCAGGATCAGGTCGAGATCGGACGACGCGGTCATCTCGCGGCTGCCGAGCCGGCCCATCGCGATGATCGCGGTCTCCTGCCCCTTGATCCGGCCGTGCTGGGCGGCGAAGCGGTCGGCGACGAGGCCATGCACGGTATGGACGATGCCCTCGGCGACGTCGGCAAAGGCGGTGCTCGCCTGCTGCGCCGAGACCGTTCCCGAGAGAATGCGCGTGCCGATCAGGAACAGGCTCTCCTGACCGAACAGGCGCAGGCGGTCGAGGAACTCTTCGTAAGAGCCCGCGTCCTGCACGGTGGCTGCAAGCCGCCCCGACAATTCCTGCCGGTCGGGCATCGCACCGAAGAAGCGCGGATCGATCAGCCCGTCCATGAGCTGCGGCTGCCGCGCCAGCATCTCGCCGAGCCGGGGCGCCGCGCCCAGCACCAGGGCCACGAGCGCGACGAGATCACGGTTCTGGCCGAGCAACGTGATCAGCCGGCCGCCGCGCTGAAGCGCCCCCAGGAAATGGTCGAACGCCACGACGGCCCGATCCGGCTCCTCGGCATGAGCGAGACCGTCGATCAGGGCCGGCACGAATTCGACGAATGCGCTTCGCGTCGCCTCATTGCGGAACACGCGGTAGTCGCCGGTGATCCAGTCACGCACGGTCTGCGCGACGGCGGCAGGCTTCTTGAAGCCGAGCGTCGCCAGGTACTGAAGCAGCCGCGGATCGTCGGGACCCGCACTGTAGTCGAGCGCCGGCAGCTTGGCCGTGCCGGTCGGATCGTCGCCCTCGAACAGTTTTTCGTAGTGGCCCTGGACGATCTCGAGCTGGCGCAAGAGGTCGCGGGCAAAGGCCTCGCGATCCGGATAGCCGAAGAACCAGGCGAAACGCTCGACCGCCTCCTTATCCTCGGGCAGCGTGTGGGTCTGCTCGTCGGCGATCATCTGGAGGCGATGCTCGACCCGGCGCAGGAATTGGTACGCCGTGGTCAGTTCGTCGCGCGCCGCGACCGTGATCCAGTTGCTGGAAGCAAGCACGCCGAGCGCGGCGAGCGTCGGCCGCACGCGCAGCTCGGGATGCCGGCCGCCGGCGATCAATTGCTGGGTCTGGGCGAAGAACTCGATCTCGCGGATTCCCCCGCGCCCGACCTTCACGTTATGCCCTTCGACCGCAACCTCGCTCTGGCCGCGATAGGTCTGCATCTGCCGCTTCATGTCGTGAACGTCGGCAAGCGCGGCGAAGTCGAGATGCTTGCGCCAGACGAAGGGCGCGATCTCCGCGAGCAGCGCCTCGCCCGCCCTGGGATCGCCGGCGCAGGCTCGCGCCTTGATCATCGCGGCGCGCTCCCAGGTACGCCCTTCCCGCTCGTAATAGTTCAGCGCGGCGTCGCGCGAAATCGCCACCTGCGTCGAGGATGGATCGGGACGCAGGCGCAGATCGACGCGGAAGACGTAGCCGTCGTAAGTGCGCTGCTGGAGAATGCGTGCCATCCCCTGCGTCACCCTCACGAAGAATGGCTGGGGTTCGATATCCGCGGCAAGGGTCGTGTTGTCGGGATCGAAGAACACGATGAGATCGATGTCGCTGGAATAGTTGAGCTCGCCTGCGCCCATCTTGCCCATCGCAAGCACGATCAGCCCGCAGCCCTCCTCCGGCGCCTCGGGATTGGGCGGCGAGAGCTTGCCGCGTGCGGCTTCCTGCCGCAGGAGGTACTGAAGCGCCGCCTGCACCGAGGACACCGCGACATCGGTGAGCGCTGCGGTCACCCGCATCACCGGCCAGACCCCGCCGATGTCGCACAGCGCGGTCAGGAGCGCGGCCTCCGCCTTCATGCGTCGGAGCAGCCGCATCACCTCGGCTTCGTCGGATGCCGCGAGCACCGCGCCGCTCGCCTCCGCGACAAGCGTGGCGAGATGCGCATCCGGATCGCATTCCAGCAGCCGGATCAGGCGCTGGGGATCAGCGCGCACCAGCTCGAACAGGTAAGGCGAGAATTCCGAGATGCCGGCCAGGATGTCCCGCGCGAAGGGATGAGCCAGCAGCGCTTCAAGACGGGCGGATTGCGCGGGCTCGAGCTCGGCCAGCCAGCTTTCAAAACGTCCTTGGTCGGTGACGGAAGCGGCAATATGGGGAGCCTCCGCGAAGCGTGCGGCCAGGCTCTCGCCATGCTTGTCCGCGTTTCCCGGCGCGGAGTGGTTCATGCCACCTTCTGTGGCACATCCTGCATTGGCGGAGCAACCCTGTCGCCGGCCCCCGCGCGCGCCGGCAGCACCAGCGTGGCGACGAGACCGGGCTGGGCGTCACCCAACCTCAACTCACCGCCATGCAATGTCGCGACCGCCGAGGCGAGACTGAGGCCGAGACCGGATCCAGGCAGCGTGCGGCTCGCTTCCAGCCGCACAAATCGTTCCACGACGTGCTTGCGGTCGGCTTCGGGGATGCCGGGACCGCGATCGGTGACGCTGAGCAGCACCTGATCGCCCTCGCGCCTCGATTCGATCGTGATCTGCCTGCTGTCCATGCTGACCACGGTTCCCGCCGACGGCGCGACCGGCTTGCCGTATTTGATCGCATTCTCGACAAGATTGGCCAGGGCCTGGCTGATCAATTCGCGGTTGGCGTGAACCGGCGTCGGCTCGCACCTGACCTTCAAGGTCATGCCGTCGTCTTCGGCCAGCGGCTCGTAGAGCTCGTGAATGCCGCCCGCGACATCGGCGGCGTCGAAATCATCCATGTTGCCGCGCGCCTGCCCGGACTCGGCGCGCGCGATCATCAGCAGCGCGTTGAAGGTGCGGATCAGGCCGTCGGATTCCTCGATGGTCCGCTCCAGCGCGGCACGGTAATCGGCTTCGCTGCCCGATTTCGCCAGCGCCTCCTCGGCGCGGTTGCGCAGGCGCGTCAGCGGCGTCTTGAGGTCGTGGGCGATGTTGTCGGAGACCTCCTTCAGCCCCGCCATCAGCGCCTCGATCCGCTCAAGCATGGCGTTGAGGTTTTCCGCAAGACGATCGAGCTCGTCGCCGCTGCGCCCCACCGGCAGGCGCCCGCTGAGATCGCCGGTCATGATGCGCTGCGCGGTGCCGGTCATGGCGTCGATGCGCGTGAGCACGCGGCGCGCCACGAAGATGCCGCCGCCGAGGCCAAGCACCACGACGATCAGGACCGACCATTGCGCTGCCTTGGCGACGATGCCGAAGAGGCGCCGCCGCTCGGCGAGGTCGCGGCCGATCAGGAGCCGGAAGCCGTTTTCCAATTCGGTGACGCGCACGAGCGCGCGATGGTCGCGGTCATCCGCGTCCTCGATCCGGCGATAGGCGGTCTCCGTCCAGCCAAACGTCGCCATCACGCCCGGCGCCAGCGAGCCGACATTGCCGGCGATCGCCTGCCCGGTCGGCGTGGTCACGAGGTAGAGGTTGGCGCCCGGCCGCAGCGCGCGGTATTCGATCGCGCGCACCAGGCGGACCAGGCCACCGCGCCCGTAGATCTCATTGATCTCCGAGGTCTCGGCATTCACCGTCTGCGTGATCTCTTCGGTGATCAGCCGCCGCGTGTTCCAGGCGAAATAGCCAAGCAGCGACGCTGCGAAAATCGCAAACAGGAACAGGTAGACCAGCGTCAGCCGGAATGCCGTGGTGCGGACGAGTTTACCGAATGCCGTCACGGATCATGTACCCGGCGCCGCGAATGGTGTGCAGCAGCGGCCGCTCGAAACCCTTGTCGATCTTGGAGCGCAGCCGCGAAATGTGCACGTCGATCACGTTGGTCTGCGGATCGAAATGATAATCCCAGACGTTCTCCAGCAGCATGGTGCGGGTCACCACCTGGCCCGCATGCTTCATCAAATATTCGAGCAGGCGGAATTCGCGCGGCTGGAGCGTCAGCTCGTCCTTGCCGCGGGCGACGCGATGGGAGAGCCGGTCGAGTTCGAGATCGCCGACACGATAGAGCGTGTCCTCGGCCGGACCGCCGCGGCGGCGCGACAGCACCTCGACGCGGGCCAGCAGCTCGGCGAAGGAATAGGGCTTTGGCAGGTAGTCGTCGCCGCCGGCGCGCAGGCCCTTGATGCGGTCGTCGACCTGGCCGAGCGCGGAGAGAATCAGCACCGGCGTCGAATCGTCCTTGTCCCGGAGCGCGCCGATCACCGACAGGCCGTCGCGCTTGGGCAGCATGCGGTCGACCACCAGCACGTCGTAATCGCCGTTCTCGGCCATGGCGAGGCCTTCCTCGCCGTCGGCGGCGTGGTCGGCAATGTGCCCGACCTCGCGAAACGCCTTCACGAGGTAGTCGGCGGATTCGCGGTCGTCTTCAATGATGAGGAGGCGCATCGTGCGTTCGGCGGCGGTCAAGGGGTCAACCTTCTCTCAACATGGCGCGAGCGGCAATCGCATGCAAGCCAAGCAAATGGGACTTCGTCGAGTACCTGGGTCGGCAAAAAAGGCGGGCGGTGAAGCTGGGGGGACCTCACCGCCCTAGGCCTTCCGACGGAGGGGGGCGTATTTCCACCGGAAGGTAGGCTGGGGAAGCGAACATTACGCTGCTCCCCCGAAGGGCGTCGGCGGCGGGGGCGACTGATGCCACCGACCCCCCTCATCTCTTGTCGTCTCCTGGCCCCTCAGCCCTTGGCGAGGGGGATTGCGACGAAGCGCGACTGGCCGCCGCTCTTCACGCGCATCAGGACGCTGTTCTTGTTGTCGGTCCGCGCCGTGTTGATGGCGTCGCGGACGTCGCCGGCGGTGCTCACGCTCTTGCCGCCGACTTCGAGAATCACGTCGCCTTCCTTGAAGCCGCGTTCGGCAGCGGCGCTCTTCGGATCGACTTCGGTGACCACGACACCTTCCTTGCCGGCGCCGGCCACGGAGTCGGCGGGCGCGACGGTCATGCCGAGCTTGGGCACGTCGGTGCCGCGGCTCGCACTCTTGCCGCTGTCCTTGTCGGTGTCGGCCTTGGCCTCGACCGTGTTCGGCAGCTGGCCGAGCGTCAGGTTCACGACCTTGTCCTGGCCCTTGTGCAGCACGTTGAGCTTCACGGTCGCGCCGGGCGCCAGGCCGCCAATGGTGCGGGCGAGCTCGCGGGCGTCCTTGACGGCTTCGCCGTTGACCGACGTGATCACATCACCGGACTCGATGCCGGCCTTGGCCGCCGGACCATTCGCCTGCGGCTCCGCCACCAGCGCGCCTTCGGCCTTCTTCATGCCGAGGCTGTCGGCGATGTCGGATGTCACCGGCTGGATCTGCACGCCGATCCAGCCGCGGCTGACCGAGCCCTTGTCCTTGAGCTGCGCCACCACGGTCTTCACCGTGCTGGCGGGAATCGAGAACGCGATGCCGACGCTGCCGCCGGAGGGCGAGTAGATCGCGGTGTTGACGCCCATCACTTCGCCGTTGGTGTCGAAGGCGGGACCGCCGGAATTGCCCTTGTTCACGGGCGCGTCGATCTGGATGAAATCATCATAGGGGCCATTGCCGATGTCGCGGCCGCTGGCTGAGACGATGCCCGCGGTCACGGTGCCGCCCAGACCGAAGGGGTTGCCGACCGCGAGCACCCAGTCGCCGATCCGCGGCTTGCCGTCGGCAAGCTTCGCGAACGGGAAGTTCGAGCTGCCCTCGACCTTGATCAAGGCGAGGTCGGTGCGCTGGTCGGTACCGATCACCTTGGCGGTGTAGGTCTTGCCGTCGTCGGTCGTGACCTCGACCTTGTCGGCGCCGTCGACCACGTGGTTGTTGGTCACGGCAAAGCCATCAGCCGAGATGAAGAAGCCGGAGCCCTGGCCCTGCACGACGCGGCCGCGACCACCACCACCGCCCTTCTGGCCCGGAAAACCATCCGGACCGCCAAAGCGGCGGAAGAAGCGCTCCATCGGCGAGCCAGGCTGGAACGGCGACTGCGCGTCATCGCCGTCATCGTTGCTCGCGGTCTTTTCCTTGATGTTGACCTTCACCGAGATCACCGACGGCTTCACGCGCTCGACGATGTCGGCGAAACCGATCGGGCGTTCGACCTTGCGGACCTCGTTGTTGACCTGTGCATGCGCCGGGCTCGAGAACAGGTCGGCCGGCGAGGTCGACGGGCCGAAGCCGTAGACGGCGGCACTGAGGCCGGCGACGACCGAGGCCATCAGCGCGATCTTGCGGGCCGAGAAAATCGACCGGCGGGGCTGCCGGTAGGACGGAAGGTTCGAGAGGTCGGGACGGTCGGTCATGCAGAGATCTCCAGGGCCTTGAAATCGATTTGGCGCCTGATGGCGGCACCTTACGAACCTGAAGATGGGGGCTGCCGCCTTACCGTGCGCTGGCGGCGGGGTTAAACTTTTGTAATGAACGGGGAATGTGGATGCGGCAGTTTATCGCAGATCGAAAGTCGTGGTCTTACAGGAACTTAAACGAGTTCCTGTGACGGCGCGGAAGTGCCTTTTTCAAAGCTCTCAGCTCGCCCTCACACTGACGATGAACTCGTCGACCTCGCGTTTCAAAGTCTCGGCCTGCTGCGACAGGTCGACCGCGGAATCGCGCGCCTCGGCGGCCATTCGGCCGGTCTCGGCGGACGTCGAGGTGATCTGCACGATGTGATTGGAGACGTCGAGCGTGCCGCGCGCGGCGTCCTTGGCGCTGCGCGTGATCTCCTGCGTGGCGGTGCGCTGCTGGGCGGTGTCGATCTCGATGCCGGACATGATGGACGAGATCTCCGACAACGTCTGCGAGATGCCGTCGATCGCGCCGCGCGTCTGTGCGGTGATGCCCTGGATGCTGGCGACGTGGGACGTGATCTCCTCCGTCGCCTTGCTGGTCTGGTGCGCCAGATTCTTCACCTCGGAGGCGACCACGGCAAACCCCTTGCCGGCTTCGCCAGCCCGCGCCGCCTCGATGGTGGCGTTGAGCGCAAGCAAATTGGTCTGCGATGCGATCGCCTGCACGAGCTGCACGACCTCGCCGATCTTGTCGGCAGCGTCCGACAGCGTGTGGATGGTGTCGCGGCTCTTCTCGGCCTGCGTCGCCGCGCCCTCGGCGCGCTGGGTCGCGTCCGTGACGCGGCGGCTGATGGTGCCGATCGAATTCGTCATCTCCTCCGCCGAGCCCGCGACCGTCTGCACGCTGCCGCTGGCCTGGCTCGCCGCGCTCGCCACGGCATTGGCCTTGGTGCTGGTGTCGTTGGCCGTCCGCGACAGCGTCTCGGCGTTGCTCTGGAGATGCACGGCCGACGATGCCACGCTGTCGACGACGCTGGCGACGAGATCGTTGAAGCGCTTGATCCGCGCATCCAGGAAATTCGACCGCTCGGCCTGGTGCTGCGCCTCGTGGAGCTGCTGCTCGGTGAGGCGCAGCCGCTCCAGGCCATTGGTCTTGAACACCTCCAATGCGCCGGCGAGCAGGCCGATCTCGTTGGTGCCGCCGAGGCCCGGAACCGATGTCTCGAACTTCTGGTCGGCGACCTCGCGCATGGCATGAACGATCGCCGTGAGGGGACTGAGGATGCCGTTGCGCACGGCAAACCAGGTGACGAGGCAGATCGCGATGGCGACAACTGCGATCACGCCGCAAGCGACGAGAAAATAGGAGAACGCAGTCTGCGCCTGCTGGTAGATCTGCATCGCGTGGTCGCGCGCGGGACCACTCAGCGCGGCGAAGTCCGACGACAGGCTGGTGATCTCGTTGTTGAGATAGAGCACCGCGACGAAGCCGGTGCCGCCTCCGATGCCCAGCAGGAACAATAATGCAGCGACGACGGCGCCGACCAGGAAGCGGATCGTCAGATTGCTGTTCGCGAACATAGCTGAGGACTCAAAGTCTGGAATCGAATCTTGCGACAAGCTTTCAGACAAAGGTCAACAGAGCATGAAACAGGCTGTGGCAGGCAGCTTACGTATCAATACGTAACCAGGCGATTTGAATTGGCCAAGGTTGAGGTAGCCAAGACTTGAGGTAGCCAAGCTTGAAGTAGCCTAAGACTTGGCTTCATCCGCCATCAATGCGGCGAGCCGCGCTTCCTCGTCGGGCGTGAGCGGCGGGGCCGGTAGGTTTGCACCGCTTCGCGAGCGCCGGCGGATTTGCAGCCACAGCGCCAGACCGCCGCCAATCAGCAGCAGCGGCGCGAGCAGCCACAACAGCATGTTCTGGCGCTCGAAGCGCGGCTTGAGCAGCACGAACTCGCCGTAGCGCGCGACCAGGAAATCGAGCACTTGCGAATTGCTGTCGCCGGCCGCGATGCGCTCGCGCACCAGGAGCCGCAAATCACGCGCGAGCGGCGCATCGGAATCGTCGATCGACTGGTTCTGGCAGACCATGCAGCGCAGCTCGCGCGACAAGTCGCGTGCACGCGACTCCCTGGCGGGGTCCGACATGATCTCGTCGGGCTGCACGGCATGCGCCGCGGGCAAGGCCAGCAGCATCAGCACGACGAACGCGGTCATCATCCGGCGCATCGGATCACTCCGCCGGCTGCAGGCGCTGCTTGGCCCGCGCCGGTTTCGGCGCGCCCACCCGCAGGCGCCGGTCCGACAGCGACAGCACGCCGCCGAACGCCATCAGCACCGGTCCCCACCAGATCAGCAGCACCAGCGGCTTGTGATAGATGCGCACCGCGATGGCGCCCTCGGCAGTGGCGTCCCCGAGAGAGACGTAGAGCTGGCTTGCGCCGCGCGTCAGCAGCGCGGCCTCGGTGGTCGACGAGCCGCGAGTGGTGAAGCTGCGCTTGGACGGCGTCATCATGCTGAGAGTCTCGCCGTCACGGCTGACGTTGAATTCGGCGATCATCTCGTGGAAGTTCGGCCCTTGACGCTGAAACAAACCGTCGAGCTTCACGTCGTAACCGGCGATATGGGCAACGTCGTTCTGTTTCATGGTCGCGATATATTCGCTGTTCCAGGTGGTCTCGCAGACGATCCCGATCAGCGCGACGCCGAGGCCGGCATGCGCAAACGCGGAGCCCCAGGCCGAGCGCGGCAAGCCGCGGGCCCGGTGCAGCGCCGTTGCAAACGGTAGCCGCACGAGGCCGGTCCGCTCCACGATATCAGTGACGGCACCGGCGATGACGAAGATGCCAAGCCCGATCGCGAGCGGCGCCAGTGTGCTGCCTCCGCTTGCCCAGCCCCAGACGATGGCGACGGCGACGAGGCCGGCAACGCCGGCCGCGAGCAGGCGTTGCGTCACGCCGAGCAGATCACCGCGTTTCCACGCCAGCAACGGCCCGAACGGCACGGCGAGCAGCAGCAGCGTGAACAGCGGAGCGAAGGTGAGGTTGTAGAACGGCGCGCCGACCGACATCTTGAAATCGGCGAGCATCTCCATCGCCAGCGGATAGAGCGTGCCGAACAGCACCACCGCGCAGGCAACCGTGAGCAGCAGATTGTTCAGCACCAGCGCGCCCTCACGCGAGATCGGCGCAAACAGGCCGCCCTGCTTCAACGAAGTCGCGCGCCCTGCGAACAGCGACAGGCTGCCGCCGATGAACAGGCAGAGAATCAGGAGAATGAACACGCCGCGGGTTGGATCGGTCGCGAAGGCATGCACCGAGGTGATGACCCCCGAGCGCACCAGGAAGGTGCCGAGCAGCGATAGCGAGAAGGTCAGGATCGACAACAGGATGGTCCAGACCTTCAGCGCGTTGCGCTTCTCCATCACCAGAGCCGAATGCAGCAGCGCGGTGCCGGCAAGCCACGGCATCAGCGAGGCGTTCTCGACCGGGTCCCAAAACCACCAGCCGCCCCAGCCCAGTTCGTAATAGGCCCAGTACGAGCCCATGGCGATGCCGAGCGTCAGGAAGATCCAGGCGACCAGCGTCCACGGCCGCACCCAGCGCGCCCAGGCCGCGTCGATCCGCCCCTCCAGCAGCGCCGCGATCGCGAAGGAGAACGAGATCGAGAAGCCGACATAGCCGAGATAGAGCATTGGCGGATGCACGGCGAGACCGATGTCCTGAAGCACCGGATTGAGATCGCGGCCCTCGATCGGCGGGTTGGCGATGCGCAGGAACGGGTTGGAGGTCACCAGGATGAAGAGATAGAAGGCGCTGGCGATCCACGCCTGTACGGCCAGCACATGCGCGCGCAGCGACAGCGGCAGATTGTTGCCGAAGGCCGCGACCAATCCGCCGAACAGCGCGAGGATCGACACCCACAACAGCATCGAGCCTTCATGGTTTCCCCACACGCCGGTGATCTTGTAGAGCAGCGGCTTCATGGAGTGGGAATTTTCGTAGACGTTGGCGACGGAGAAGTCCGAATTCACGTGCAGCATCACAAGCGCGATGAACGACGCACCGACGAACAGGAGCTGCGCCAGCGCAGTGGAGCGCGCCACATTCATCAGCGCGTCATCGCGCAGGCGCGCGCCGATCAGGGGCACGATGGACTGGATCAGCGCCAGTCCGAGCGCCAGCACCAGCGCGTAATGTCCTGATTCCGCGATCACCGCACTGCTCCCTGCGGATTGCCCTGCGCGGTCGTGGCCGCGGGCTTGACGCTATCGGAAGCTTTGGCACCGTAGTCATCCTTCCAGTGCCCCTGCTTCTTCAGGGCATCGGCGACGTCCTTGGGCATGTAGGTTTCGTCGTGCTTGGCGAGCACGGTATCGGCCTTGAACACGCCGTCGGCGTCGAGCGCGCCTTCGGCGACGACGCCCTGCCCTTCGCGGAACAGATCAGGCAAAATGCCCTTGAAGGCGACCGGAAGCTTTGCGCCGCCGTCGGCGACCTCGAAGGTCACTGCGAGATTGTCGCCTCGCTGGAGCGAGCCGGGCTGGACCAGGCCGCCGAGGCGAAACCGCTTGCCGGGCGCAACGTGCTTCTCGGCGACCATGGTCGGCGTCGAGAAGAACACGATGGAGTCGCGCAGTGCGTTGAGCACCAGCGCGGCCGCGAGCGCGAGCACGGCAAGCGAGCCTCCGATGATGGTCATACGTCGCTGCTTGCGCGTCATGGCGTATCCGTTCTCTGCTCGTCTCGTCCTGACATCATCATCCGTCGAGCCCGAGTGTCTTGAGGCCTTCATCGAGCTGGCGCCGCCGCGCTGCATCGTTGGCAACCGCCTGGCGTGCATCGGTCGATGCCGCCACCGCCTTGTCGCGATCACCCATGACGAGATAGGCGCGCACCAGGCGCAGCCAACCCTCGACGTCGTCGCCGTTCTGCTTGAGGCGCGTGGCGAGCCGTTCGACCATGCCGCGAACCATCGCGTTGCGATCGCCCTCGTTCATGTCCTTGGAAGCCGCGAGTGTCTCATCCGACAGCGCCGGCATCGTAGCGCCACCGCCACCGACCCGCGCGAGCGAGGTCTGCACGAGAAGGCGCCACGGCGCGTCCGCCGGCGCTTTCGCCAGCAGCGCGCGCCAGATATTGGCGGCGTCGTCCTTGCGGCCGTCCTGCTCGGCGGCGAGACCGAGAAAATAGTTTGCCTTGGGGTCGTCGGCGCTGAGCGCGTGCGCGCGCTCGAACTCGGTCTTGGCTTCGGCGGTCACGACGCCGCCGGCGGCGGCCGAGATCGCTTCGCCGAGATCGGACCGGCGCTCCGCACTCTCGCCATTGTAGGTGAGCGAGTTGCGATAGGCGCGCACCGCGTCGTCGAAACGACCAAGCCGCTCCAGCACGGGCGCGATCACGTTCCAGCCGCGCCCGTCGGTCGGATTCTTTTCCAGATGTTGCTGGACCTGCACGACCAGATTCTCGAGCGACTGCGCCATGCCGGACCCGGATCCGCGCTCGCGCTGCGCCAGCGGAAAGTCCTGAAGCCTGGGCGAGCCGAGCGGCGCATAGACACCGATCGCAACCAGCGGCAGGCCGGCAAGCGCCAGCACGGCCGCCGCGCGGCGCCATTTGACGCTGGGTTTCGGTGCAATTGCGGTCTCGCTGCCGGCCGCGGCGAGCAGCCTGCGGCTGACCTCGACGCGCGCGGCCTCGGCTTCGGGCGCTGCGATCAGCCCTGCGGCAAGATCACGCTCGATCTCGGCGAGTTGGTCCTTGTAGACCGCGACCTCGCTGCCCTGATTTTGCGCGCGTCCGCTACGGCCGAGCGGCAGAAGCACGGCGAAGATCGCCGCAACCGTCATCAGCGCGAACACGAACCATAGCGTCATCTGGCAAGCTTCCGGCAACGCGCGAACCGCGCCCACAGGTGGCTTTACACCACGGCCGGACGATGCGGCAATTGACAATTGTCAATTCGGCGCGACCGCGCACCATCCCGAAACGATGAAAATCCAACGGCTTAGCCGATCTCGAAGTCCGCGCTTTGAGCGGCGTCCTCGCCGTGCCCGTCGAAGGCCCTCAGGAAGTATGTTCCCGGCTCGATTGCGTCGGGCAATCTGATGCGCAACGCCCCGACGGGAACGGGCGATGCCACCCTGGTGGCGGTCTCAGGAAGCTGCCGACCGCTTGCCTTCTCGACCAGCACCACCTTCGCGCCGACCATCAGCCTTTGATATTTGGCAACAACGACGCGATTCTCGATTTCGATGGAACTGATAACGGGTTTCATGCGCCCACAGATAGAAGTATAAAAGTTTGCACGGTGAGCGTAGGGCTCGTCACCGACACCGTCAACCTCAAATTGTGATCACAAAAATATGCGCCTGGATCAGCTCGCGCGCGACGATTTGCGCTCGCCCGTGGCCGCGTTCTCCGCGGCGCGGCTCATCAGCGAGGCATAATCATCGCCGAACAGCACCTGGCAGAAGCGGATCGCGGCCTGCACCTGCTGCTGCCGATAGGTGCGGACCTTGTGATCGGCGCCGCGCAGCGACTGCACCAGCTGCTCGGTCGAACGCTCGACATATTGCTGGAGGTCGGAATAGGTGCGCAGTGTCACCTCGTTGATCGCAAGCTCGCTCGCATAATTGCGGCAGGTCGCGACAAAGTCGATCAGCGCCACGGTTTCCTCGACCTCGGTGCTGTCGATCCGCGCGCCCGGCGGAATGTCCTTCTCGGCGCGCTGGCGCAGGATGCGGCGGACGCGGCCGGGAACACTGTCGATCTCGGATTGCAGCGCGTTGGAGATGTCGGCCCGGATCGAGGTCAACTGCTTGCCCCAGGCGGAATCGTTGCGCAGGTCGAGTTCGGTACGCAGGCCGCGGACGCCGTCATGCAGCGTCTTGAGATTGCCGGCGACGTTGTCGAAATGGCCGCGCTTGATGTCCATGCGCAGGATGGCGGCGACGCAGGACAGGTCATGCAGCGCGATCGTGACGGCGACGCCATAGGGCGTTGCCGCGACGCGGATCTCGTCGTCGGACGCGGCAATCTTGATGGCGAGGCGGATGATCTGCCACGGCGCGGTCATCCGCTGCACGACGATCGACAGCGCGAAGGGCAGCATCTGCGGCGTCTGGAGGACGGGAATGTTGAGCGCCGCGGTCACCGAGGCGATCTGGGCATCGCCGAAGGCGCGCAGGGAGCGCGGCAGCTTCTCGTTCAGGGTGGCGATTGCCTCGCGGACCGCGAGCACCGCCCCGGTCGAATAGAGATCCTCGATCACGTTTGGCGGGCCAACGCGGGCGAGCGCACGCGACTTGTCACCGCCGCCCGGCCCGGTCAGCTCGAAGATGGCGTCCGCGGCGACCGCCTGGAGCTTCTGCGCCAGCGCTTCGACCTGCCCTGCACCGTCGGCCGGCGTGCGCGCCAGCGCCGCCTCGAATTCATTCACCTTGTCCGGGGCACCGTCGCGGCCGAGCCATTGCCAGATCGGAGCCAGCGAGGAGCGGCGGATTTGCCCGACCCGGATCGGGGCGCCCGGTTCGACCAGGAATGGTTCCAACACCTGGAACAGCAGCCGCGACAGATCGTCCGTGCGCGGCGGTGCGGCCTCGTCGGCTTCCGTCTTGCGGACGATCTTGCGCAGCTGGTCGAGCACGAGGGTCGCCACGGCCGTATCCTGGCCGCGCTCGAGCGCACGCTCGAACTCCCGCATCAGCAGGGCCTGCGCCTGCGGCGGGAGCTGCGCGAGATATTCCCTCAGCCGCTCGATCGATGTCTGGCTCATGCGCCCGGGTATGAACGGTAAAATGGCGGACGTGGGATCCGTCCTGCTCGATCATAGGTGGGGCCCACTTAAGAAGCCGTTTAGGAAGTCGCTCCGAATACCCCTGGTTTCGTCCGGATCGGTGTGCCGCAGGCCAAATAGTCGCGTCGGAACAAGGGATTATATTCCTGGGAGGACCAGCTCCGCCCGCAGGCCCCCGGTCGGCGCGCCGCCGAGTGAGAGGCTGCCGCCGTAGAGCGCAGCGAGGTCGGTCACGATCGACAGCCCTAGCCCCGATCCGGGCTTGGACTCGTCGAGCCGCTGGCCGCGCCGTGAGACCTGGGCGCGCTCGGCCTCCGACAGGCCGCGGCCGTCATCGTCGACGATGATGCGCAGCCGCGGACCGGTGCTCGCCTGATGCGGCGCTTCCACCAGAACTTCGATGAAGACCCGCGAGGCCGCCCATTTGCAGGCGTTGTCGACGAGATTGCCGACCATCTCCTCGAGATCCTGCCGCTCGCCGCGGAATTTCGCCGACGGATCGGCCTCGGCCTCGACCACGATGCCACGGCCGCGGTGGATCTTCTCCATGGTCCGCCGTAGTGCCTCGATGGCGGGAGCAACCTCCGTCACGGTTCCGACGATCGAGACCCGCGCCGCGATGCGCGCGCGCTCGAGATGATGGGCGACCTGGTCGCGCATCACGTTCGCCTGCTCCATCACCTTGGCCGCGAACGGATCGGTGGCATGCGCGCCGGCCTCGTTCACGATGACCGAGAGCGGCGTCTTGATGGCGTGGGCGAGATTGCCGACATGGGTGCGTGCGCGCTCGACGATCTCGCGATTGGCGTCGATCAGCGCGTTGGTCTCGCGCGCCAGTGGTGCGATCTCGACCGGGAATTCGCCCTCGAGCCGCTCCGCCCGCCCGGACCGGATGTCGGCGATGGATTCGGAGATGCGCTTGAGCGGCGCGAGGCCGAAGCGGACCTGGAACACGGTGGTCAGCAGCAGCACGATACCAAGCGCGGTGAAGGTGCCACCGAGGTAGTAATCGAAACTGCGCGTCTCGTCGAAAATCTCTGTGTCGTCGCCGGCGACACTGACGAGAAATTTGCCATCCGCGCCGAGATCGACCGGCCGCTCCACCATGCGCAGGTTCTGTCCTTCGGGACCGTCGACATAAGCGATCCGGATGCCGGCGGCGGTGAGCTCGGTGCCCTGCTCTTCCAGCTTCGGCAGCTTCTTGTCCCAGAGCGAGCGCGAGGAGCGCACCTCCGGCTTGTCGATGTCGGTCCGCGTGATCTGCCAGTACCAGCCGGACAACGGCAGCTCGAACAGAGGCTCGCCGAGCGACTGGAACTGGCGGTCCGGTGGCTCGTCGGGGGTGGCGACCTCGGCGATCAGCGTGCGGAGATAGAGATTGAGCCGGCGGTCGAAGGCGCGCTCGGTGGCGTTCTTGTAGACCGACGACAGCACCACGCCGGTGATGGCCAGGATCACCACGAGCCACGCGGTCGCCGACAGGAACAGGCGGTTCGCAAGCGAGCTGGCGGGCATCGGAATGATCCCGGAGGCGCGGGGTGGCATGGCATCTGAACTCATGACCCGAACAAGGCCTCTGCCGCGCCGCCCGTCAAGGCAAGATAGTTCGAGACACTACGCTTCAGGCGCCGGGGGTCGGCGGGGTCAGGAGATAGCCGAGGCCACGGACGGTCTGGATGATGTCGACATCGAGCTTCTTGCGGATGCGGCCAACGAAGACCTCGATGGTGTTGGAGTCGCGGTCGAAGTCCTGGTCATAGAGATGCTCGACCAGCTCGGTGCGGGACACGACGCGCCCCGAATGGTGCATCAGGTAGGCCAGAAGCCGATATTCGTGCGAGGTCATCTTGACGGGATTGCCTGATACGCTGACCCGTCCGGTCCTGGTGTCGAGCGTGACGGGGCCGCAGCTCAGCTCGCTCTGGGCATGGCCGGTGGAGCGGCGCAGCAGCGCGCGGATGCGCGCCAGCACCTCCTCCAGGTGGAACGGCTTTGCGACATAGTCGTCGGCGCCGGCATCGAAGCCCTGGACCTTGTCGCTCCAGCGGTCGCGTGCGGTGAGGATCAGGACCGGCATGGTGCGGCCGTTGCGCCGCCAGGCTTCCAGCACCGAGATGCCGTCCTTCTTCGGCAGGCCGATATCGAGCACCACGGCGTCGTAGGGCTCGTTGTCACCGAGATAATGCCCCTCCTCTCCGTCAAAGGCGCGATCGACGACATAGCCGGCGTCGGTCAGCGCCTTGGTGAGCTGGCGATTGAGATCGGGGTCGTCCTCAACGACGAGCAGGCGCACGCTTCTCTCCAGAATTAGGCCGCATGAACACCCGCACAGATGAGCAATTCCGGCGTGAACTGAATATGAACGCGGGGAACCGGCCGCGTTACTTTTTGGTCATATACGACCGGTTCGCGGCCAACGCGCTACGCCCGCCAGGCCAGCGGGCGAACCGGCGGCATGGCGGGCGCAATGTGCCGCGTTACGCGGCGAGTCGGAAGGTGCGAACCGTCCTGTCGATGCGCCGATCAGGTCCGGAAGAACACGAACCAGATCACGGCGAGGATCAGGATCGCGAGCCCGGTCGAGATGGCGAGCAGCGCGGCCACCGACGGCCCGGGTTCGCCCTGACGGGCCTCGGTCGCAGTTTCGACGATCTGGCGTTGGTCTCGCGTGGCTGCCATGGTGACCTCAATCTCTGGCTGTCGCGTCGGATGGCTTCGAGCTCCTCGCGGCATGATGTCCCGTGGCAACGCGTGATTGGATATGATGTTCCGGCATTTGCGGCCGGATCAGGCTGCAACCGCGCGCCGGGCGGCCGGTTAACGCAGTTGCAAGATTCAGCAATGCGCCTTGCTATGATTCGTTGTTCCCCGATGGTATCTTCGTCCTCTGTCCCCGTTGCGTTTGGAGTAGCCCATGGCCCCCCGCGCCAATTGGAAGGGTTTTCTGCGTTTGTCGCTCGTGACCTGCCCGGTCGCGCTCTATCCGGCCACTTCGGATACAGAGAAGGTCTCGTTCAACCAGATCAACCGCAAGACCGGCCACAGGATCAAGTACCTCAAGGTCGACGCCGAGACCGGTGACGAGGTGACCTCCGAGGACATCGTCAAGGGCTACAAGGTCGACACCGACACCTATATCGAGGTCACCAAGGACGAGCTCGACGAGATCGCGCTGGACTCCACGCACACGATCGAGATCGACGAGTTCGTGCCGAAGACCGACATCGACAGCCGCTATCTGATCCGCCCCTATTATCTCGTGCCCGATGGCAAGGTTGGCCACGACGCCTTTGCGGTGATCCGCGAGACCATCCGCAGCATGGACAAGGTCGCGATCGGCCGCGTGGTGCTGACCAATCGCGAGCACATCATCGCGCTGGAGCCGCTCGATAGCGGCCTGATGGGGACGCTGCTGCGCTACCCCTACGAGGTCCGCGGCGAGAAAGACTATTTCGACGACATCCAGGACGTGAAGCTGACCAAGGACATGCTCGACCTTGCAAAGCACATCGTCGAGAAGAAGTCCGGCGCGTTCGAGCCCGAGCTGTTCGAGGACCATTACGAGACCGCGCTGATCGACCTCATCAACAAGAAGCGCAGCGGCGCGCCCATCACCGCGAAGGCCGCGCCCAAGACCGGCGGCAACGTCATCAACCTCATGGACGCCCTGAAGAAGAGCATCGCGAACGAGAAGGACGCGAGCCCCGCAGCGAAGGTGGCCAAGGACACTGCCAAGGACGCGACCAAGGGCAAGAAGCCGAAGAAGCGCGTCGAGGGCCAGCGCGAGATGCTGCTGCCGATCGCCGGCAAGGGCGGCATGGACGCTGCTGCGAAAGCCGCTCCCAAAAAGGCCGACAAGCCGGTGCGCGCGCCGACGCGCGCGAAGAAGGCCGGCTAGCAGCATCGCACCGGCGACTACGCCGTGATGTCTTCCCTCGCCGATCGGCCGACCTGACATGCCCTGGTCGGCCGCGTTCGACGACCCCATTTCCTTGCGTGGCGGGCGCAAGCTGCGGACGCTGCAAGAAGCTGCCGATCACATCATGCGACTGCCCGAGGATACGCAGCACGCGAGCCATTGGCAGACCGCGATCGAAACCCTGATCAACGCGGCCGAGACCGGCGGCGGCTGGATGATGTTCGCGCGCATCGCGGTGTTGCGAGCGCTGAATGCGGACGGTCGGCGCGAGTGAGCCCGGCACCTCGCTCAAGAACAGGCTCAACAATCCGTTAAGCCGCACCATCGCTTTCGTCCCCGCCTGCTGTCGCGGGGGCGACACGTAATCGTACGGACGACAAAATTAACCGTCGGTTCCCGCTACGCACAGCATGGTCGCCCCTCGATTAAACCCGGGATTTGCAGCCTCGTGCAGCCGCAGGACGCCAGAAAGAACTACATCGGCATCGTCAACGACACGGCCGAGGAAGAAAGCCTCGCCGGCGGCTCCGCGCGGGCCCAGCCGCGCGTGGTGAGCTATCTGGTCGGACGCCTCGCGGCGGCGCTGAAACGCCCGGGCAAGGCCGCGCCGGAACGCCCGATCTCGTCCTGAGACGGGATGACGACATCGCCAAATGCATCCGAATTGGGTGACGAAACCTTAAGTCAATCGATGACACGATATGAAACGACAGGCGAGGACCATCCGACCTGCGTTTTGATGCGCCCACGAAAAATTAGTGAATCAATTTACCATTCCGAAAACGGCACCAGCCTACGTTGGACGGATGAACAGGAGTTGACGATGACTTTGCTCAAGTCATTTCTTGCCGATGAGAATGGTGCCACCGCCATCGAGTATTGTCTGATCGCCACCGGCATCGCGCTCGCGATCATCACGGCCGTGAACAACACGGGCAGCGCACTCCTGAGCGGCAAATTCAACTCGATCAGCGCGGCGGTGAAGTAGCCGCCATAGCCGGCGCGCCACAATCCGATCAGCGCGAGTCCGCGTGCAGTGCGCCGGAGGACGGGCTCCTCTTTCCAATCGACGTTCCAATACGGACACGCGTTTGGTGTTCTCGCGACGGCTTCGCCCGGGTTTTGCTGTCCTCTTCCGCCCTCATCGAAGAGAGGGCGCAGGGCGAATTTCCTTGAGCATGCGGCGGCGACCCCAGCTTGATTGTCGCGAAGTCCGCATTATGGCGTTGTGTCGTGCGGCTGCGTCATCGTAGAGCGTAAGCTCAAACTCCGGCGGCCCGAAGACATGATTCCCTCCGACAAGCCGACCTTGACAATCCGGGCTCGTCTTGGCTCGGACCGATCGGTGGCGATCACCGTTCTGGCAATGCTGACGGCCGTCTCGTTTCTTCCGGTGCTGCTCACCCCTATCCCCGCGATGGTCGACTATCCCAATCACCTCGCCCGGATGTATATCCTGAGCCAGAACGGCACCCCCAACGCCAATCCGTATTACGAAGTGGCCTGGGCATTCTATCCCAACCTTGGAATGGACCTGCTGGTCCCGCAGATGGCGCGGCTGGTCAGCGTCGAGAACGCCACACGGCTGTTTCTGCTCCTGAGCCAATTGCTGATCGTCGGGGGCGCGCTTTTGCTCGAATGGGCCCGGAAGGGACGGGTCCATCTCGCCGGCTTTGCGGCGCTCGCTTTCCTTTACTGTCTGCCGTTCAGCTGGGGCTTCGTGAATTTCGAGTTCGGACTGGGCCTCGCTCTCTGGGGCATCGCCGTCTATCTGATGCTGGCGGAGCGCCCATGGCCGCTGCGTTTCGTCGTCAACATGGTCTTCGTCGCAGCGCTGTTTGCGGCGCATTTCTTCTCCCTCGGCATCTACGGCGCGACGCTCGGCCTTTACGAGCTCTCGCGCATCCGCCATGGGCGAATATCGTACGGGGTCGCCGCCGCGCGGCTCGGCGCGTTGGCCATACCGGCGCTTGCCCTGTTTGGGATCATGCGCATGAGCGCGGGCTCGATCGGAAGCGAAGGGACGAGCTGGTTCCTCGGGTTCAAGCCGATCTGGCCGTTGCGCATCATGAACGGTTACAATTTGACGGTAGCGGCAGCGACCGGGCTGGCGCTGATGATCTCGCTGTTTTTCACCGCAAGACGCGGCGTCCTCAAGCTCGAGTCAGCCGGGATCTGGCTCGCGATCGGGTTCGCGCTGCTGTACGTCGTCATTCCCTCGAAGCTGTTCGGAACCTCGTTCGTGGACCTTCGCGTGATACCCGCTGCGGCTCTGATCCTGCCCACCTTCTGCTCGCTGACGCTGCCCAGCCGGGCATGGAGAATGGCAGCGCTCGCCGCGATCAGTGGCGTCATACTGATCAATCTCGCCGTCGTGCTCGCGGTGTGGTTGCCTTACCGCACCGACTATGCGGCGATCGTGGAGTCGTTCCACAAGATCGATCGCGGCTCGCGCGTCCTGGTCGCCAGCACGGACGACAATGGAGACCCGCCCTTCGCCGACCTCACCTCCTATCCGATGTATTATGCGCCCACGCTCGCCGTGCACTATGCTAACGCGTTCGTGCCCAATTTATTCACGGAAGCGGGCAAGCAGCCCGTGCGGCCACGCGAGGACGTGCGCCGTCTTGCCATTCCCTACGGCGGGCCAATGCCGCTAGACGTGCTTACCGCGATTGCGGAAAGCCGGCCGCCGGCGGGCGTTCCGCCGTTCGTCCGCACCTGGCACCAAGATTACGACTATCTCTATGTCCTCGGGCCGCGGGCCGCAAACCCGCTGCCGGATCTGCTGGACGCGCTGGATACCTCAGAGCGATTTGTTCTCTACAAGATCCGCCGCAGATCCTAGGCGAAGCCGCGGCTGCCTAGTGTGGTTAATCAGGCGTCACCATCCGCACCGCCTTCTGGAAGCCACCCCGGCGCCCCATATCCTTAACGGTTGTGGCAAGGCCACCTTAACCACCGCCGGCATAGACTTCCGCTCCTGCAACGAGTTGGAATCTCTCGCATGGCGGCCAATCCCCAGTCGATCCGCTACAGCCTCGTCATCCCCGTGTTCAACGAGGAAGCCGTGCTGCCGGTCCTGCTGCGCAGGCTCGACCTGGTGCTGTCCCGGCTCGACGGGCCGGCAGAAGCGATCTTCGTCGACGACGGCAGCAGTGATTCCAGCTCGATCGTGCTGCAGGCGCTCGCCACGCGCGACCCGCGCTTTCGCTATATCGGCCTGTCGCGAAATTTCGGCCATCAGATCGCCATCACCGCCGGCATGGACGCCGCGCAAGGTGAAGCGATCATCGTCATGGATGCCGATTTGCAGGATCCGCCCGAAGTGATCGAGCAATTGATCGCAAAATGGCAGGAAGGCAACGACATCGTCCACGCCCGCCGCCTGTCGCGCGACGGCGAAAGCCGATTCAAGCGCGCGACCGCGCACCTCTTCTACCGGCTTCTCGGCAGGATGTCCTCGGTCGGCATCCCCGCCGATGTCGGCGACTTCCGCCTGATCGATCGCAAGGTGCTCGACGCACTTCGGCAGATGCCGGAGCAGGACCGCTTCGTACGCGGCATGATCGCCTGGCTCGGCTTCCGGCAGGCCGAGGTCGCCTTCCACCGCCTCGAGCGTGCGGCGGGCGAGACCAAATATCCGCTGTTCAAGATGGTGCGGCTCGCGATGAACGCCGCGCTCGGCTTTTCCGATCTGCCCTTGCGGCTCGCAATCTGGTGCGGATTGACGGTCTCGGGACTTGCACTGCTCTACGGCGGCTGGGTGATCCTCTTGTGGCTCAGCAACGATAGTCATCTCGTGACCGGCTGGTCCTCGACGATGGTCGTCGTGTCCCTGCTGTGTGGAATGAACATGCTGATGACGGGCATCGTCGGGCTTTACGTCGGCCGCATCCATGCCGAGGTGAAACGCCGTCCGCTCTACGTGGTGCAGACGCGCGCCGGCTTCGATCGCAACGAGGCGGCGGCCACACCCGCGATCCACGCCGTCAACGAGTAACCCAGCGCATGACCGAGCTCTTCGACGGTTATCACGACAACTACCGTGACGTGGTCCAATCCTCGATCGACTTTTCCGGCTTGCCGCATCACTTCTTCATGCGCGCCAAGGCCGATCTGCTGGGCAATCTGATCGCGCAGCGGCTCGACACGAAGAGGCCCGAAATGCTGGACGTCGGCTGCGGCGTGGGCAGCCTTCATCCCCTGCTGCACGGCATGGTCGGCCGCTTGAGCGGCATCGACGTTTCTTCGGCCAGCCTGGCGCAGGCCCGCGCCGACAACGGCGGGGTCGACTACCGTGAGTTTGACGGCCGCACCTTTCCTTTCGACGATGCCAGCTTCGATGTGGTCACGGCCGTCTGCGTGATGCACCACGTCGTGCCGACCGAATGGGCGCAATTCATCGCCGAGATGCGGCGCGTGACGCGCCCCGGGGGGCTCGTCTGCGTCATCGAGCACAATCCGTACAACCCGTTGACACGCCTTGCCGTCGCGCGCTGTGAGTTCGACCGGGACGCCGTCTTGCTCGGTGCCGGCACAACCCGGAAGTTGATGGCTGCCGGCGGCTTGCGCGAGATCGGTGCGCGCCATTTCCTGCTGCTGCCCTGGGACACCAAGCCGGCGCGGCGCCTCGAAGATACCCTGAGCGGCGTGCCGCTCGGCGGCCAATACGCCGCCTTCGGGACCGCTTGATCTATCTTTGCGGCATATCTCGCCGCTTGTGCACGACCGCCACGTCGTCGCTGTAGACGCGCTGCCACTGGGGCAGCCGGTCCAGCATCGCTATCGCCGGCGTCTCCGGCGCGAGCAGCGTCGCGCCGATGTTGTATTCGTCGAGCAGCTTGAGGAAATCGCCGAGATCGACCAGCGCCAGGGCACGATTGTAGCGGTTGATGAACGCTCCCCCGTACAGTTCACCGCGGCCATCGATAAAGCTGGGAATGCCGGCAAAGATCAAATAGCCGCCGAAGGAATAATCGTTGAGCACATGCCCCGCCGTGGCGAGCTTGGCTTCAGCGATGGCAGCCTGAGGGGTAATGACCGCAGCCGGCCGTATGTCACGCGCCAGCGCCGCCCCGCTCACCGCGATCAACACACCGAGTGCGGCCAGGTTCAGGCCGCGCGACGAACCGGCAGCATCCTCCCCAATCGGTCCGCCGAATTTCCGCCCCAGCGGAGCCGCCAGATAGAGCGGCGCCAGCATGGCCAGCAGATCCGCATTGCGGATCTGGGCCAGCGCGAAATGCAGCAGGCCGATCACGACCAGGGCCCGCACGACCGGCAGCGTCACGCCGCGCGAGAGCGCGAAGATGCCGGCCAGCAGCAGCAACTCGAAGAAACCTATGTGGCTGAAATCTTGCGGCCGCCATTCCGCGATCCAACCGAGCGCGGGGCCGAGACCGAGTGTCGTCAGTGGCATCAGCAGCGGTTCCGGCCCGTAGGGCGTCAGGCAGGACGCGGCGACTGCGAGCGCCGTGAATGGCAACCACCGCAGGAACACGCGCGGCCATTCACTGCGCTTCTCGCGCAGCAGCGCCTCGAGCCCCGCGGGGCCAATCAGTCCAAGCGCCAGCACCACACTGCCGTGCAGATTGGCCCACACGACCAGCAGCGGAAGGGCCCAGTACGGCGGAGGCCCTCCACGATCCATGCAGCGTACCAGGGCGGCCGCCCAGGTCACCATCACCGGCAGCACCAACACGTGCGGCCGCGCCAGCATATGCGGCGCCAACAGGATGACGGCCGCGATCACCATGAGCAGTGTGTGGATTGGCGAAAGCTCGCGCAGCAGGAAGAACGTGAACAGGCCAAAGGCGAGCGCTATCGCCGCGGCGGCGACGACGAGGACGCCCTGCCAGCCGGCAAGCGCGTAGGCTCCGGCATAGATGATCTCCGAGAGCCATTCGAAGGTGATCCAGGGGGCGCCGTGCCTCGAAAACGAAAATGGGTCGCTCGCCGGCAGCGTGCCGTGCGCGATGATCCAGCGCCCGACCTCGATGTGCGAATAGCTGTCGGGATCATTGAGCAGCCGCGGTCCAAGGACCAGCAGCAGGACATAGACGCCAAGGCTCACCAGCCAGGGGAGCGCCGCGCGCGCCGAAAACGGTTGAACCTCGCTGTGCACGACCTGGTCACTCATGGCGAGCGCAAGTTAGGGCGCAAGCGTTAAATTCCTCTTTGACCTCACCGCGCCTGGCTCCGCGCGCGGCGGCGATTACTGTTTGTGAACCATATTCCCGGCGGCGCGCTCAAGATCGCTGCCTGCAGCCCACCGGCTGCGCGCCACCGCAAAGCGGCCGTGCCCATGCCGGGCCAGGGCGTCGGACATGATCTGGGTCAAATGCATGGAGACATTGGCAGGTAAGCATGGAGGCCCAACCTTCCTGCCGGCCCGTTCATGCACCCAGACCCCTCACGTCCCCAGCTGAAGATCCGCCGTGTCCATCTCGATACCGGCCGTGAGAACGTCGTCGTCATTTCCAGGCGGTCGAAGGCGTTGCGTGCGGACATCTTTCGCGGCTTCAGCCGGGTCGAGCTTCGCCTCGACGGCAAGGTGCTGCTCGCGACGCTGCTGATCACTGACGATGACGCGCTGGCCGCCCCCGACGAGATCGGCCTCTCCGAGCCTGCGTTCCGGCGTTTCGCGCAAGCCGTCGGCACGCTGGTCACCGTCACGCCCGCCTCCCCTCCGGAGAGCCTGGAGGCGGTGCGCGCCAAAATTCACGGACGAACGCTCAGCCGGGCGGAAATCGGCGCGATCATCGATGATCTCGCACATTACCGCTACTCCGACATGGAAATCGCCGCATTCCTGATCGGCTCGGCGAGCTTCATCACCAGCGACGAACTCCTGTCGCTTACCGCTGCGATGGCCGAGGCCGGCACGCAACTGGCGTGGCCGGCCCCGATCGTCGTCGACAAGCATTGCATCGGCGGCATCCCCGGCAATCGCACCTCGATGGTCGTGGTACCCATCGTCGCAGCGCACGGCCTGCCGATCCCCAAGACTTCCTCGCGCGCCATCACCTCGCCGGCGGGAACCGCCGACACGATGGAGGTGCTGGCGCGGGTGAATGTCGGGGTCGAAGAGATGAAGACGATCGTCTCGACCTGCAATGGATGCCTGATCTGGGGCGGGCACGTGAATTTGTCGCCCGCCGACGACGTCCTGATCTCGGTCGAACGCCCGCTCAGTCTCGATACCCGCGAGCAGATGGTCGCCTCCATCATGTCCAAGAAGATCGCGGCCGGCTCGACACACCTGTTGATCGACATTCCGGTCGGGCCGACGGCGAAGGTCACCAGTGCCGCCGAGGCGATGCGCCTGCGAAAACTGTTTGAATTCGTCGGCGATCGCTTCGCACGCACGATCGAAGTGATCACGACCGATGGCCGCCAGCCGATCGGCAACGGCATCGGGCCGGTGCTCGAGGCCAACGACGTGATGGCAGTGCTCGGCAACGATCCGGATGCGCCGCGCGATCTGCGCGAGAAATCGTTGCGGCTCGCCGCCCATCTCCTGGAACACGATCCGAAGCTGCGCGGCGGCGCAGGCTATGCGCGGGCTCGTGAGCTGCTCGATAGCGGGGCGGCGCTGAAGCAGATGCAGAAGATCATCGACGCCCAGGGCCCCTCGAATTGCAGCACCGAGCTCGGCAATCTCACGTTCGACGTCAAGGCCGCGCGTGACGGCGTCGTCTCCGAAATCGACTGCCTGCGGCTCAATCGCCTGGCACGCACCGCCGGCGCGCCGCTCGACAAGGGCGCCGGCATCCGGCTGTTCAAGAAGATCGGCGACCTTGTCGAGCAGGGCGAGCCGCTCTACCGCGTCTACACTTTCGACCAGCCGGAGTACGATCTCGCGGCGACGGCCACCGCTGCCGACGCCGGGTACGCCATCAATGATCGGGACACCCTCCAGGGCGGGACCGCGCCGTGAGCGCGATCGCCTTCCAGAGCCTGCCTCCAGCCACGGGTGCGGCAACACGACTGGCGACGAAGCTCGGACTAGCCTGCGAGGACATTGATCTTCACCGTTTCCCCGACGGCGAATTGCGCATCACGATCGGCCCGGTCGCGGACACGGTTATCCTCTACGCCGCGCTGGACCAGCCCAACGAGAAGCTGATCGCTCTGCTGTTGGCCGGTGAAGCACTGCGACGCGCCGGCGCAAAGCGTTTGGTCTTGGTGGCGCCGTATCTGTGTTACATGCGGCAGGACGCAGCGTTTCATCCCGGCGAAGCTATCAGCCAGCACGCCGTGGGCCGGCTCCTTGCAGGAATTGTCGATCGTGTCGTCACTGTCGACGCGCACTTGCACCGCACGACCAAAATCGAGCTCGTGTTTCCAGGCATCGAGGCGGATAATCTGTCCGCCATGCCGGCGATTGCGGACACCCTCGCAAAGACCGGAGTAGATCCGACCACCGTCGTGATCGGCCCCGATTCCGAATCCGAGCCATGGGTGAGCGATCTCGCCCGGCGGCTCCAATTGCAGCATACCGTTGCCCGAAAGATGCGCCACGGCGATCGTTCCGTGCAAATCGAATTTGCCGATCCCGGCCTGCTCTCCGGTCGCCCGGCGCTGCTGGTCGACGACATCGTCTCTTCCGGAGCCACACTGATGGTTGCGGCGAAAGCGCTCAAGGCCGCAGGTGCGACCGGCACAGATGCAATCGTGACGCATGCCCTGTTTCCGCCCGAAATGGTCGCGGCGTTCAGCGACGCCGGCATCCGCTCCATCCGCTCGACCGACAGCGTGCCGCATCCGACCAACGCGATCGCGCTCAACGAGATTCTCGCGGTCGCCCTGCGGTCCGAAAACAAGACACCTTCGCCGGAGACGACAACATGAGCATCACCGTTCGATTTTGCGGCGCCGCCCGCACCGTGACTGGCTCGAGCTATCTTTTCCAGACCGCCTCCGGCCGCTTCCTGGTCGATTGCGGCCTATTCCAGGGGCAGAAGACGCTCAAGGAGCTCAACTACGGCGGTTTTCCCTTTCGGCCTGCCGATATCGATGCTGTGCTTCTCACGCACGCCCATATCGACCACAGCGGATTGCTGCCAAAGCTCGTGCGCGAGGGATTTGGCGGGCCGATCCTGGCGACGCGGGGCACGATCGACCTCTGCTCCTGGATGCTGCCCGACGCTGGCAACATCCAGGAGTCCGAGGTCGCGCAACTCAACCGGCGCAACGCGGCACGCGGCCGGAAGGAGGTCGAGCCGATCTACACGCAAGCAGACGCGATCGCCACGCTGCAATCGTTCCGTCCCGTCGACTATGAACGCTGGATCGACGTGATGCCCTGCGTTCGCGCGCGCTACTGGAACGCGGGCCATCTGCTCGGGTCCGCCTCGATCGAGCTCGAGTTCGCCGATGCGGGTGCAACGCGCCCGTTGCGCGTGCTGCTCTCCGGCGACGTCGGCCCCGAGGCAAAGCTGCTCCAGCCCGATCCGCAGGCGCCGTCGGACCTCGACTACGTCATTTCCGAGTCGACCTATGGCGACCGCGTGCGTGCCGTCACGACGCCAGAGCAGCGACGGCAGCATCTTGCGACCGAGGTCCGCGATGCCGCGGCCGCCAAGGGCGCCCTGCTCATCCCTGCCTTCGCGGTCGAGCGCACCCAGGAACTGATCGTCGACCTCGTCGACCTGATGGAGCGCGGCGAGATTCCTGCGGCGCCGATCTTCCTGGATTCTCCGCTCGCGATCCATGCAACCGAAGTGTTCCGGCAGAACGCGACGAGCCTCGATCAGACCGTCGATGTCAGCCGTCTGCTCAACTCGCCGCATCTCAAGTTCACCGAGACGGTGGCCGAGAGCAAGGCGATCATGCGGCTCTCCGGCTTTCACATCATCATCGCGGCCAGCGGCATGTGCGATGCCGGCCGGATCCGCCATCATCTCAAGCACTGGCTGTGGAACGCGCATGCGACCGTGCTGCTCACCGGCTTCCAGGCCAACGGCACGCTCGGCCGCTTCCTCCAGAACGGCGCCAAGGCGGTGCGGATCCAGGGCGAGGAGATCCGGGTCGCGGCGCGGATCCGGATGATCGACGAATATTCCGGACATGCCGACGGCGCCGGTATCGCCCGCTGGATCGCGGCGCGCCGCCCGATCGCGCGCGGGCTGTTCCTGGTCCATGGCGAAGAGAATGCGATCGCGGGCCTTGCCGAACGCGTCGCCGAGCGCATCCTTCCGGCGGCGAAGATCTATCAGCCGGTGCTGGACGACATCTATGAACTCTCGACCCCCGAGCCGCGCGTGCTCGACGTCGACCATCGGCGCAGGCTGGCGCCGGAAGCCGTGACCCGTCTCGACTGGCACAACGAGATGTCGGAACTCATGCTCGACATCAACGACCGCGTCGCAGCCGCCGCCGACGACCGCGCCCGCGGCATCATCATCCGAAGGCTGCGGCGGGCGCTGCAGGAGAATGGGTAGCTGGGACGCCGGGACGAATAGCCGGGCATCGAATGACGTTTGGCGACAAAGCCCCTCCCCAATCTCGTCATTGCGATGAGCCCTTGCGACGAAGCAACGAGGATGGGCTACGGCGCTTTGACGGCCATGCGAGTCCTGATAGTCTTCAGTATCGCGTGGCTCGATGAGCCAATCTGCCAATCGATGAACCGGAGCTGTTTGAAGGATGCGGATGAGAAGCGCGGCGCTCTTGGCTCTCGGCCTCATGTTTGCCGGCACCTGGCCGCACGACGGCGCGAGAGGACAGACTTCGATCAGGCCGCCAGTTTCAATTGCTCCGCCCAATGCATCGCCGGCGCCCAATCCGGCCGCCGATTACGATGGCTTCAGCGTAGGCGTCAGCGACGACAATGACACGTCAAGTCAGGGGATGCCGCCCGTGAGGTCACGCGCAGCAAAGGGCTCCAGGTCCAATCCGGATAGCGCCAGCCAATCATCGGTCGATCAGGAAGACGATGTGTTGAAGAGAAAGCTGACGATCTGCAAGAACTGCAAATAGAGGTTTATCAGCCGCTGTCGAGGCAGACCTCCCCGAGCTACGGAGCTCGGGCGGGCCAGCGACGGCGCAACGGGTATTTCGACAGTTCCAGCACCCCCAGGGAGACCAGCGCGGCCGCAACCGTGACCGCGAGATCGTCGGCATGCAGCGGACCGAAGCGAAACAGCTCCGCGGCGGGCGGCCACGCAAGGCTCAGGGCGAGCACGGCGGTCACGAACACGACAATGACGGCCAGTGCCCGGTTCGGCCTGGTGAAGGCCTCGACAAGCGATGTCGAGAACGAGCGGTTGACGAAGATCAGGCTCACGATCACCAGCACCAGCGAGAAGAACGTCAACGCCCGCACCTCGTTCTCCGGCATACCGTAGGCATTCGCCGTCGCCATCACGCCGCCGGTCAGGGCCAGCGCCAGCCCGCCCTGCAGCGCCGACCAGACCAGCAGGGACCTTGGCAGCAGCAACTCGTCCGGCGCGCGTGGCGGCCGCTGCATCACGTCGCGCTCTTCGGTCTCGGCCTCGAAAACCAGTGAGCAGACGGGATCGATGATCATTTCGAGAAACGCAATGTGGACCGGCCCGAACAGCAGCGGCATCCCGGTCAGCAGTGGCAACAGCGCAAGCCCCGCAATCGGAACATGGACCGCGAGGATAAAGCTCATCGCCTTGCGAAGGTTGTCATAAATCCGGCGGCCGAGCCGAATCGCCTTCACGATCGAGCCGAAATCGTCGTCGAGCAGAACGATCGAGGACGCTTCGCGCGCGACGTCCGTGCCGCGCCCGCCCATGGCAATGCCGATATGGGCAGCCTTCAGCGAGGGCGCGTCGTTGACGCCGTCGCCCGTCATGGCGACGATCTCGCCGGCGGCCTTGAGCGCATTGACGATGCGCAGTTTCTGGGCCGGCGCAATTCGAGCAAAGACGGTTTGTCCCCGCGCCGCCCGGGCGAGTTCGGCATCGGCCATGCCTTCGACGTCCGCCCCGGTCAGGACGCGCTCGGGATCGAGGCCCGCCCGCGTTGCGATCGCAGATGCGGTTGCCGGATAGTCGCCGGTGATCATGACGACACGGATGCCCGCAGAACGGCATTCGGCGACGGCGCCCTCGACTTCAGGCCGCAGTGGATCCGCAAAACCGGCCAGACCGCAGAAGCGGAAAGGAAAGCCGCGTTGTGTCTCGGGAAGATCAGTCTCCGCGCAAGTCGCCCGAGCCACGCCGAGCACGCGAAGCCCTTCCCGAGCGAGCGCGTCGACACGTGCCCGCAATTCAGAGAGCTCTTCCGCGCTCATTCCGCAGAGCGAGCCGATCGCCTCCGGTGCCCCCTTTGCTGCGACGACGCATTCGTCACCGCTTCCCCGCCATACGTTCGACATGGCGAGGAGGTCGTGACGCAACCCGTAGCTCCGCACGAGCCGTCGGCCGGTCGCAGCACCCGGTCCGAGCGAATGCAACGCTTTCTCCATGGGATCGAACGGCTCCGGGACGCAGGCCAGAACCCCGGTTTCGATCAGCGGATCGAACGTGGGCTCAGGCCGCGCCGCGGCGTCAGGCGTGTATTGCGTGCCACCGGGCAGCACCAGGCGCGCGACCGTCATGCGGTTTTCCGTCAACGTGCCCGTTTTGTCCGTGCAGAGCACGGTCGCCGCGCCCAGCGATTCGATCGCCGAGGCGCGCCGCGTCAACACGCGAGCCTGCGAGATGCGCCAGGCGCCCATGGCGAGGAACACCGTCAGGACGACGGGAAACTCCTCGGGAAGCATCGACATGCCAAGCGCAATGCCTGCCAGCACGCCCTCCAGCCAGCCGCCGCGGTAGATTCCGTAGAGGACTACGGTCAACGCGATGACAATGACGCTGGCAATGGCAAACATTGTCACCAGGCGCGTGGTCTGCTGCTGCAGGCGTGGCGTTTCCGTCACCAGGGCACTGAGCGATTGTCCGATCTTGCCGATCTCGCTCCGGACTCCGGTCGACAGGACTTCGGCCACGCCGCTGCCCCGCACCACCAGCGTGCCGGAGAATAGAAACGGCTGGTCGTCGCCGCCGGCATGCGGCGTGCGCGGCTCTTCGAGAGCGGGACTTACCTGCTTTCGGACCGGAACGGACTCCCCCGTCAGCAGTGATTCATCCAGCAGCAGGTCGTCGCATTGAACGACGCTGGCGTCTGCCGCCACGCGGTCTCCTTCGGAGAGCACGATAAGGTCGCCGCGAACGACCTCGCGGCCGGGAATACGGATGCGTTCGCCCGCGCGGATCACAAGCGCGCGGGGGCTGGTCAGATCACGCAACGATTCGAGCACCCGTTCGGTGCGCGCCTCCTGCACGATGGTGATGACAATCGAGATCGATGCCAGCACGAGGAGCAGCAAGGCCTCGCCGAGATCGCCCAGGACAAAATAGATCACCCCGCCGGCCAGCAGCAACAGCAGCATGGGCTCGCGCAGAACGTCGAGGACGAGGCCCACGATCGTGCGCCGGCCCGTCCGGGGCAACTCATTGAAGCCTTCGGCCTTGAGCCGGGCCAACGCTTCAGACGCGGTCAGGCCCTGCATCGCCAGCGATCAAACAACAGATCCTTGAAGCTCATCCGGCTCCCCGGGAATTCATGGAAAGATGCGGTGTGTCATCGTCATCACCACCACGGCCATCATGCCATGCGACGACCGGCGGCCGGCTTGACCTGCGTCAAGCGTCGACCTGACAGAGGGTCGCAGCCGTCCTGCATGGCTGACCTACCTGCGCGGGCATGGAGCCGTGCTTTACCCTCCCCCGATTTCCTGATCCTCTCTCCCCTAATCGGCCGGACCAACCGGCCTGCCCAGGGAGAGAGACGCCATGAAGCTCGGCACCGCGATTGCGGAAATCATGAAGCGCGAGGGGATCGATATCCTCTGCGGTTATCCGGTCAACCATCTGATCGAGCATGCGGCTAAGGCCGATATCAGGCCGGTGATGGTGCGGCAGGAGCGCGTCGGTATTCACATGGCGGATGCGATCTCGCGGGTGACATCGGGACGCTCGATCGGCGCGTTCTGCATGCAGCACGGGCCCGGTGCGGAGAATGCGATGGGTGGTGTCGCGCAATGCTACGGCGAATCCGTTCCCGTGCTGGTGCTGCCGATGGGCTATCAGCGCAGGCTTGCGCATATCGAGCCGAACTTCAATTCCAGCGAGGCGATGAAGGCGTTTTCGAAATCGTCCGAGCCGATCATTCTGGCGGCCGAGGTCACCAACATCTTCCGCCGCGCCTTTACCAAACTGAAGAACGGCCGCGGCGGGCCCGTGATCGTCGAGATCCCCGCCGACATGTGGAACGAGGAGGTGCCGGAGCCGCTGAACTACACGCCGGTGCTGCGCACGCGCTACGGCGCCGACCCTGTTCATGTGAAGGAGGCCGCCAACCTCCTCATGAATGCCAAGCACGCGGTGATCTATGCCGGCCAGGGCGTGCATTACGCCCAGGCGTGGCCGCAACTGAAGCGGCTGGCCGAACGGCTCGCCATTCCCGTCACCACCAGCCTTGGGGGCAAATCGTCCTTCCCGGAAACGCATCCACTCTCGCTCGGCTCCGGCGGGCTCGCGGTGCCGCGCGCGGTGCCGAAGTTCCTGGCCGAGGCCGACGTCATTTTCGGCATCGGCTGCTCCTTCACTGAAACAAACTTCGGCATCGCGATGCCGAAAGACAAGACCATCATCCACTCCACACTCGATCCGAACCATCTCAACAAGGACGTGGAAGCCAGGATCGGCCTCGTCGGCGATGCCGGGCTCGTGCTCGACGCGCTGCTGGAGGAGATCGGCAAGACCGTCACCGCGGATCGCGACGCATCGGCGGTCGCGGCCGAGATCGCGGCCGCGCACGAGGCCTGGCTGGCGAAATGGATGCCGAAGCTCACCAGCAATGATGCGCCTTTGAGCCCCTATCGCGTGCTGTGGGACTTGCAACACACCGTCGACATCAACAACACCATCATCACCCACGATGCCGGCAGCCCGCGCGACCAGCTCTCGCCGTTCTGGAAGTCGGTCGAACCCCTCACCTATCTCGGCTGGGGCAAGACGACGCAGCTCGGCTACGGCCTTGGGCTGGCAATGGGTGCAAAACTCGCAAAGCCCGACAAGCTCTGCATCAATGTCTGGGGCGACGCCGCGATCGGCTTCACCGGCATGGATTTCGAGACGGCGGTGCGCGAGCGCATCCCGATCATGTCGATCCTGCTGAACAATTTCTCGATGGCGATCGAATTGAAGGTGATGCCGGTCTCGACCGAGAAATATCGCTCGACCGACATTTCCGGCGACTACGCCGCGATGGCGCGCGCCTTCGGCGGCTATGGCGAGCGGGTGACCAAGCCGGAAGACATCATCCCCGCCATCCAGCGCGGCATCCAGAAGACCAAGGAAGGCGTTCCCGTGCTGCTGGAGTTCATCACCAGCAAGGAGACCGAGGTGTCGCGGCCGGGCACGTGAAGCGGGCCGGGTTAAACTCGCTGTCGCGGACGCTGGCTCCGGCCGCGGGAGATGTGATAATCCGCCCTGGTGCCGCGCATGTCGCTGCATCAAGCCGGATTGCGAATGACCACCCCTTCCAACGACATTGCGGAACTCGAGCGCCTGTTACAGTCCGCCACAGCCGAGAACGCGCAGTTTCGAAGCGAGCTTGCGATCGCGCGCGATCGTCAGAGCGCCAGCGCCGAGATTCTGCGCACCATCGCGGCCTCTCCGTCCGATGCCCGGCCGGTCTTCGAGGCGATTGCGTCCAGCTCCAGGCGTTTGCTCGACGGCTTCTCCGCCACCGTGCTTCAGTTCATCGAGGACGAGCTCCACCTCGTGGCGTTTACACCAACGAGCCCCGAGGCGGACGAAGGGCTCAAGGCGTCATTCCCGCGCAAGATTGCCGACTTTCCGACCTTCGCGCTGGTGCGTGGCGGCGAGACGATCCAGTTTCCGGATAGCGAAGCCGCTGATGTCCCGGAGCTGAACCGGAACCTTGCGCGGCTGCGCGGCTTCCGCAGCGTGCTGTTCATGCCGCTGATGAATCGGGGCACGCCAGTCGGCATGATCAGCGTCACGCGTGCCGAGCCCGGCGCGTTCGCAGCCGACCTCGTGCAGTTGCTCCAGACCTTTGCCGACCAGGCGGTGATCGCGATCGAGAATGCGCGGCTGTTCAACGAGACGCGCGAGACGCTGGAGCGCCAGACCGCCACCGCCGACATTCTGAAAGTGATGGCCGCTTCACCGTCCGACGTGCAGCCGGTGTTCGACGCCATCGCCGCCAACGCCAACCGGCTGATCGGCGGCTTCTCCACCGCGGTGCTGCGCTACATCGGCGGCGCCGCGCACCTTGCGGCGTTCACGCCGACAGATCCGACTGGCGATCGCGTACTGCAGTCCTCGTTCCCGGTGCCATTCGCGCGGTTCCCACCCTACCAGCTCGTGGCCGATGGTGCGGCGGCGCAATTGCCCGACACCGAGATCGAACCGGCGGCCCGCGACATCGCGCGCGCCCGCGGCTACCGCAGCATGCTGTTCGCGCCCTTGATGAGCGACGGCGAGGCCATCGGCGTCATCATCGCCACGCGGCGAGCGACCGGCGCGTTCGGCGAGCATCATGTGGGGCTGCTGCAGACATTCGCCGACCAGGCGGTGATCGCGATCAAGAATGTCAGCCTGTTCAACACCACGAGGGAAGCGCTGGAACGGCAGACCGCGACTGCCGACATCCTCAAGGTGATCGCGGCCTCGCCCGCCGATGTGACGCCGGTGTTCCAGGCGATCTCCGACAGCGCCAAGTCCCTGGTCGGCGGACATTCCTCCACCGTCACGCGCGTCATCGACGGCCTGCTGCACCTGGCCGCCTTCACCACCGACAACGAAGCCGGCAACGACGAACTGCTCAGCTCGTTCCCGGCGCCGCTGTCGGCATCCGGCATTCACAGCCGGGTGGCGACGAGCGGAGAGTTCGCATTCCGCAGCGACATGCAGAACGAGCCCGACCTCACGGACGCTATGAGAGAGCTGGCGCGGACCAGAGGTTATCGCAGCATCCTCGTGATCCCGATGCTGCGCGACGGCGTCGCGATCGGCACCATCGGCGTGACGCGGCCGGAGGCCGGTCCTTTCCCGGACAAGGCGATCGCCCTGCTCAAGACCTTTGCCGACCAGGCCGTGATCGCCATCGAGAACACGCGCCTGTTCAACGAGGTGCAGGACCGCACCAGAGATCTCGCCAAATCGCTCGACGATTTGCGCGCTGCCCAGGACCGGCTGGTCCAGACCGAGAAGCTGGCCTCGCTCGGCCAGCTCACCGCCGGCATCGCGCACGAGATCAAGAATCCGCTCAACTTCGTCAACAATTTTGCATCACTCTCCGCCGAGCTGACGGACGAGCTGAACGAGGCGCTCGCGCCTGTCCCGCTCGTGGATGACGTCCGCAGCGAGGTCGACGAGCTGACCGGACTTCTCAAGGACAATCTCACGAAAATCGTGCAGCATGGCAGGCGCGCTGACTCCATCGTCAAGAACATGCTGCTGCATTCCCGCGAGGGCGGCGGCGAGCATCGGCTGAGCGACATCAACGCGCTGGTCGAGGAGAGCCTCAACCTCGCCTATCACGGCGCCCGCGCCGAGAAGCCGCAATTCGACGTGACGCTGAAGCGCAAGCTCGATCCGGCGGCCGGGCACGCGGAAGTGTTTCCGCAGGAGATCACCCGGGTGCTGCTGAACCTGATCTCGAACGGCTTTCACGCGGTCGCCAAGCGCAAGTCGGATGACGGCGCCGCCGATTACGAGCCGGTGGTGATCGCCGCAACGCGCGACCGGGGCGACAGCATCGAGATCCGCATCCGCGACAACGGCACTGGCATTCCGCACGAGGTGAAGGAGAAGATGTTCGATCCGTTCTTCACCACCAAGCCGGCCGGCGAAGGCACCGGCCTCGGATTGTCGATGAGCCACGACATCGTCGTGAAGCAGCACGGCGGCACGATCGACGTCGCGACGGAGCCCGGCGCGTTCACCGAGTTCACGATTCTATTGCCGCGAAACAGCAGCTTTCCGGACGGAGGCCGCGGCTAGCGGCTCCTACTCCGCCATCTCGACGGGTTGTGTCGTGGAAGGACCGGCCAGCGGCCGCTCCTCCATCATGATCAGGCAGAGCGCGGCGCCGGTCATCAGCGCCGTGGCGGCGCCGAAGACGTAGCGAAACGCATGCCGCATGTCGTCGGCGGGGATCGCATTGACGGCGGCGTGATGCTCGCCGGCGAGCGGAACGTCGGCACCGAGCGCGATGAGCAGGATGGCCGCGAACGCCGCGACCGTGAACGAGGACATCAGCGAGCGGAAGAAGTTCAAGGCGCCGGTGATGGTGCCGACCTGCGGACGGGCGACCGAATTCTGCACCGAGACCACGCAGACCGGAAAGGTGGTGCCGAGGCCAAGCGCAAACGCAGCCATCAGCGTCAGCAGGGCCCATAGCGGTAGCGTCGTCAACGTGAGGCCGAGGCCGCACAGCGCAGCCCAGGACGTTCCGACGATGGCGACCCGCTTGTAGTGCTTGGCGCGGGCCATGGTGCGGCCGGCGACGGCCGCGCCGACGGTCGAGACCGCCGCGAGCGGAATCAGCGCAAGGCCCGCTTCGCTGGCGCTGAGGTGATAGACCGCCTCGTAATAGAGCGGCAGCTGCACCGTGAGGCCCGTGATCGCTCCGAGCGCGCAGCCGCCGGCCGTCAGCCCGAACGGCACAACCGATCCTCCGAGCAGCGGCAGCGGCAGGAACGGCTCGTCCGCCCGGCGCGCGTGCCACACGAAGGTGACCGCGAGCGCGACGGCGCCGCCCACCATCGCAAGCACGGTCGGCGAGAGCCACGGGAAACGCGTGCCGCCCCAGGTCAGCACCAGCATGAAGACGACGGCAGAGGCCATCAGCAACACGCCGCCGAGCCAGTCGACCTTGCGCTTGCGGTGGAACACCGGGATCTTCTTCATCCTGGGCAACAGCAGCGCGATCGCCGCGGCCGCGAGCGGCACATTGATCCAGAAGATCATCGACCAGTGCAGATGCTCGGCGAACACGCCGCCGATGACCGGGCCGAGAATGCCGCCGACCATCCAGACGCTGGAGAAATAGGCTTGATATTGGCCGCGCTCGCGTGGGCTCACGACGTCGGAGATCACGGTCTGCACCACCGGCATGATGCCGCCGCCACCCAGTCCCTGGAGACCGCGTGCAAGAATCAGCATCGGCATGTTCGGCGCGACCGCGCACAGCACCGAGCCGGCGACGAACAGGCTCAGCGAGATGATGATCATCACGCGGCGGCCGTAGATGTCGCTGAGCGTGCCGAACACCGGCGCGACCGCGGTCGAGGCGAGCAGATAGGCGGTGATGACCCAGGAGAGATTGGAGACGTCGTGGAACTGGCGTCCGATGGTCGGCAGCGCGGTCGCGACGATGGTCTGGTCCAGTGCGGCCAGGAACATCGTCAGCATCAGGCTGATGACGATGGTGCGGACCTCGTCCTGCGACAGCGGTGCTGGCGGCACGAGCGAAGGAGCGTCATCGACGCTCAAGACCTCGCTCGGAAGGCGGGACAATTCCTCGGCGATGTCGTCGGGCAATGTCTGGGTGTCGGCAGAACTGCTCTGCCGCTCGAACTTGTTCATCTCGATCGGAAGCCATGAGGCGGCGCAACGCCGCGAAGGATTCGTTCTATGCAGCCAATGTAGACAGCAAAGTTCTTCTCAGGCAGGCACCGCGGCGCATGGGAGCATCCCACCCCACGGCCATCCCGAACACGTGATCCGAATCCCTTGCCCGAATCCCTTGTCCGAATTCCCTGGCGGATCAGTCCTTCGGACGTCGCTTCAGGCGGGCCCGTTTCGGCAGCTGCGCCGGCCACTGCACGATGTGGTTCTCGAGCTCGTCGTCCGGAATCTCCACCTCGCTGCCTTCGACCCGTCCGCGTACGGAGACGCCGGCGTCATGCACGGTGTCGGGATCGCCTGACACCAGCGGATGCCACCAATAGAGGTCGCGCCCTTCCGCGACCAGCTTGTAGCCGCAGCTCGGCGGCAGCCAGTTCAGGGTGCGGACATTGGCCGGGGTCAGGCGGACGCAATCCGGAACCTTGTCGGAACGATTCGCATAGTCCTTGCAGCCGCAGGTCGCCCCATCGAGCAGCTTGCAGCCGACATGGGTGAAATAGATGTCGCCGGTGCCCTCTTCCTCGAGCTTGTTCAGGCAGCAGCGGCCGCAGCCGTCGCACAGGCTCTCCCATTCGGGCCCCGACATCTCTTCCAACGTCTTGGTTTTCCAGAAGAATCCTTCCTGGCCTGAAGGTCGTTTGGGAGCTGCGGTCATGCGCCTCAACAAAAGTTCGAAAGAGCTACGGCCGGTGCCATCTAGGGCGTGTGGCCGCGGGGCTGCAAGCAACGCCCGCGTGAGGCCCGTAATGAACCGGGGTCAATTAGGCCTGTTGTTCAAAATCGCAAGCGTGACCATTGGTTTATAGGCCCTGCTCGGCTAGAAGGAACAGCAAGTCCCCACGGTCGCTAGCCGGGCGCCTTGGGTTTGCCGCAACACTCCCGCAAGACGTCTCGATGCCGCCCCGGCCGGGTGCTTGAACGCTTTCGAACCAAGCCGCAAGGGTTCTAGGTGCGCCAGATCATACCACCGCATTGGAAGGCCCGGATCCGGAATTTCTTCCTGGACCTCGATGCGCGCATCGACTCCTCGCTGTTCTCCTCGGCCAAGGGCATCCGCGAGCTCTACGAGCGCTACTCGACCTTCATGGACCGCTTCTATGTCGGGCGGTGGAAGCGCTGGGTGTTCATCGAGCCGCTGTCGGAGGCTGCGACGCTGGGCCTCGGCGGCCTGGTTGTGATGCTGACCCTCGCCATCCCGGCCTTCCGCGAGACCGCGGACGAGGACTGGCTGAAGAAGTCCGACCTCGCGGTGACCTTCCTCGACCGTTACGGCAACCCGATCGGCAGCCGCGGCATCAAGCACAACGACTCGATCCCGCTGGAAGATTTTCCGGACGTGCTGATCAAGGCGACGCTCGCGACCGAGGACCGCCGCTTCTACGAGCATTTCGGCATCGACATCGCCGGCACCGCGCGCGCGCTCGTCACCAACGCCCAGGCCGGCGGCGTCCGTCAGGGCGGCTCCTCGATCACCCAGCAGCTCGCCAAGAACCTGTTCCTGAGCAACGAGCGCACCATCGAGCGCAAGGTCAACGAAGCCTTCCTCGCGGTCTGGCTGGAATGGCGCCTGACCAAGAACGAGATCCTCAAGCTGTATCTCGACCGCGCCTATATGGGCGGCGGCACCTTCGGCGTCGACGGCGCCGCGCATTTCTACTTCAACAAGTCGGCACGCGACGTGACGCTCGCCGAGGCCGCGATGCTCGCCGGCCTGTTCAAGGCGCCGACCAAATACGCGCCCCACATCAACCTGCCCGCCGCCCGCGCCCGCGCCAACGTCGTGCTCGACAACCTCGTCGACGCCGGCTTCATGACCGAGGGCCAGGTGTTCGGCGCCCGCCGCAATCCCGCCTTCGCGGTCGACCGCCGCTACGAGGCGTCGCCGAATTATTATCTCGACTACGCCTTCGACGAGATGCGCAAGCTGGTCGACACCTTCCCGAAATCCTATACCGAGCGCGTCTTCGTGGTCCGGCTCGCGATCGACGCCAATGTGCAGAAGGCCGCGGAAGACGCGGTCGAGAACCAGCTGCGCCAGTTCGGCCGCGACTATCACGCGACGCAGGCCGCGACCGTGGTCTCCGATCTCGACGGCGGCATCCGCGCCATGGTCGGCGGCCGCGACTATGGCGCGAGCCAGTTCAACCGCGCCACCGACGCCTATCGCCAGCCGGGCTCGTCGTTCAAGCCTTACGTCTACACCACCGCGCTCCTCAACGGCTTCACGCCGAATTCGATCGTGGTGGACGGCCCGGTCTGCATCGGCAATTGGTGCCCGCAGAACTATGGCCATTCCTATTCCGGCGCAGTGACGCTGACGCAGGCGATCACGCGTTCGATCAACGTGGTGCCCGTCAAGCTGTCGATCGCGATCGGCCAGAAGAACGAGCCCAAAGCGCAGAACCCGGCCAAGGTCGGCCGCGCCAAGATCGTCGAGGTTGCCCGCCGCTTCGGCCTCAAGGCGCCGCTGCCTGACACGCCGTCGCTGCCGATCGGCTCGGACGAAGTCACCGTGCTCGAACACGCGGTGGCGTATGCGACCTTCCCCAACCGCGGCAAGGCGGTGACGCCGCATTCCGTGCTTGAAGTGCGCACCGGCGCAGGCGATCCGGTCTGGCGCTGGGACCGCGACGGGCCGAAGCCGCGCCAGGCGATCCCCGCCTCCGTCGCCTCCGACATGGCCGGCATGATGAGCCACGTCGTCAGCGAAGGCACCGCGCGCCGCGCCGCCCTCGACGGCATTCCGACCGCGGGCAAGACCGGCACCACCAATGCCTATCGCGACGCCTGGTTCGTCGGCTACACCGGCAATTTCACCTGCGCGGTCTGGTACGGCAATGACGACTATTCACCGACCAACCGCATGACCGGCGGCTCGTTGCCGGCGCAGACTTGGCACGACATCATGGTGGCGGCGCATCAGGGCGTCGAGGTCCGGGAAATCGCCGGCATCGGCATGGGCCAGAAGCTGCCGCCGGAGCGGATCGCCAACGCGCAGGCCAATGCGGCGCCGAAGGTGCTGGAGACCAAGCCCGGTCCGCCGCCGGTATTGACCAAGCGCGGCGCCGACGTTTTGGTGCGCGTCGAGAAGCTGCTGGATGACGCGGCCAGGACCGCGACCAAATCGGCCGCCACCGACCCCAAGCAAGCCAAGCCGGCATCGTCCACGAGCGCGCTCGCCTTCCCGCAGAACTACGCGGAAGAGAATGCGAACGCATCCGCCCCGCGCAAGAACTGATCGAAACAAGTGCGGCTGATCCTGATCACATTGACGGCCCTTCTGCTCGCAACCGTGGTCGGCGTCGGCGCGACCTGGATGACGACGACGCGCGGCACCGAGATCGGCGCGCTGACCATCGGCCCCTGGACCGCGCGTCCGCGCACCGGCACCGCCGACGTCGATCCCTATTCGCGCGCCACCATCGTGCGCAACGGCGAACTGCCGATCGGCACCGGCGACGGCGTCGCCTTCACCGCAACCGCCGACGACAAGAAGAAGGTGCTGGACGGCCGCTGCGACGTCGTGGTCTCCGGGGTGACGCCGCCGGCGCGGTTCTGGACGCTGACGCTCTACGACCGCAAGGGTCATCTCGTTCCCAATTCGCTGCAGCGCTACGGCTTCACCAGCCAGGAGATCGTGCGGCAGTCCGACGGCTCGTTCGAGATCCGCATCGCCTCGCGCTCGCGCGCCGGCAACTGGCTGCCGACCGGCGGCATCGAGCGCTACGCGCTGATGCTGCGGCTCTACGACACCCCGGTCGGCGTTGCCACGCGTACCCAGCGCGATGCGCCGATGCCCACGATCACGACGGCTGGCTGCTCATGATCCGGCTGTTGTTCACCATCGTTGCCGGCGTGGTGCTGGGCCTCGTGGTCCATCTCGTCAGCGTGCTGGCGCTGCCGCGGATCGCGACCCAGGACGCCTATTCGCGGCTGACGCCGATGACCAAGCTCAACGGCGTCACGCAGCTTCCGCTCGCCGATCCCAACACCTCGCCGATGCCGTTCATGGACCCGGCCTTTGCGCTCGCGATCTGCCGCTACGATCTATCGAACGGACCGATCAAGCTGACGGTGCCCGTCAGCCAGGCCTACACCTCGGTGTCGTTCTACACCCGCAACGAGATCGCCTATTACGCCATCAACGACCGCTCGGCCGGCAAGAAGGTGATCGAGCTCGACCTGATGACCGAGCCGCAGCACAACGAGTTGCCCGAGGACGAAGAGATCACCGCCGCCGACCGCCTGATCATCGACTCCCCGAGCACGACCGGCCTGATCGTGATGAAGGCGCTCGCCCCCGAGCCCGGCCTGATGCCGCAGGCGCAAGGCTCGCTCGCGGCCGCGAGCTGCGGACCGCAGACCGAGCCGCCCGCCAAGGCCGAAGCGCCGCGCGGACGGCGCTGAAGCGGCGCTTCGGCGGGCCGTAAGATAAAAACCTGAAAAACAACCCCATGCACAGTAGCGGAGGCGTTGAAATCATTAGCCATTTTGGTCGCAGCAAATAGGCGTTTGCCGGACCGATACATCCCTGCCGTCGCGCTGTTCAGCTTTGACTCGTCGGGCAAAACACTGGCAGAATGCCAGCATCGAAAGTTCACCCGCGCGGAGCAATCCGCCGCGGGTTTTTTGTTGGCGGAGAGGTTGCCGAGAACGACGACCTTCGCTGCCCAGCCTATTCGGCGGCTTGCGGAGCGCGCATGGTTCGTTCATCGGCAGGAGCCAATCGTTCGCCCGGCGGAAGCCCCCGCCCCTTCACCAAGCCGAAAATCGCGGGGATCACGACGAGCGTCAGCAGTGTCGATGAAATCATGCCGCCGATCATAGGCACCGCAATGCGTTGCATGATCTCCGACCCGGCCCCGGTGCTCCACATGATCGGCAGCAGACCGGCCATGATCGCGACCACCGTCATCATCTTGGGCCGCACGCGCTCAACCGCCCCCACCATGATGGCATCGTGGAGTTCCCGCCGCGTAAAGGCCCTGCCGTCAGCGCTGCACCTGGCTTTCGTCTCGACCAGCGCGTGATCGAGGTAGATCAGCATCACGACGCCCGTCTCGGCGGCAACGCCGGCGAGAGCGATGAAGCCGACCGCGACGGCAACGGAAAGATTGAAGCCGAGCCACCACATCATCCAGATGCCGCCGACCAGCGCGAACGGCAGTGACAGCATCACGATGAGGGTCTCGGTCATCGCCCGGAAGTTCAGGTACAGCAGCAGGAAGATGATCGCGAGCGTCACCGGAACGACGATCTTCAGGCGGGCGGCCGCGCGCTGCAGATATTCGTATTGGCCGCTCCAGATCACGTAGTAGCCGGCCGGAAACTGTATGCTTTCGGTGACGGCGCGCCGCGCATCGGCGACATAGCTCCCGATGTCGCGATCCCGGATGTCGACGTAGATGTAGGTCGCGAGCTGGCCGTTCTCCGTTCGGATCGACGTCGGCCCGCGCGCGGCTTCGACCTTCGCCACTTCGCCGAGCGGCACGGCGCCGCCCGAAGGCATCGGCACCAGGATGTCGCTGGCAATGGCCTTGGGGTTGTCGCGAAGGTCGCGCGGATAGCGCATGTTCACGCTGAAGCGCTGCCGGCCTTCCACGGTCGTCGTGACCGTCTGACCGCCGAGCGCCGCCGCGATGGTGTCCTGAACGTCCTGAATCAGGATGCCGTAACGGGCGAGCGCCTCGCGGTCCGGAACGATATCGAGATAATAGCCGCCGATGCCGCGCTCGGCGTAGGCCGACGACGTGCCGGGCACGGTCTTGATGACGCGCTCGATCTGCTTCGCGAGCCGGTCGATCTCGACGAGGTCGGTGCCCATGACCTTGACGCCGACCGGCGTGCGGATGCCGGTGGAGAGCATATCGATGCGCGCCTTGATCGGCATGGTCCAGGCGTTGGAGACGCCCGGAAATTGCAACGCCTTGTCCATCTCGGCGACAAGTCCGTCGACCGTAACGCCCGAACGCCACTGCTCCTTCGGCTTCAGGTTGACGATTGTTTCAAACATCTCCGTCGGTGCGGGATCGGTCGCGGTGGCGGCTCGTCCCGCCTTGCCGTAGACCGAAGCGACCTCGGGGAACGATTTGATGATACGGTCCTGCATCTGCATCAGCTCGGCTGCCTTGGTGACCGAAATGCCGGGCAGCGTCGTCGGCATGTAGAGCAGCGTTCCCTCATTCAGCGCCGGCATGAACTCCGTGCCGAGCTGGCGCGCCGGCCAGATTGTCACCGCAAGCACGACGAGCGAAGCCAGGATCACCAGCGTCTTGGCGCGCAGAACCCCCTTGATCACTGGACGATAGACCCAGATCAGGAAGCGATTGATGACGTTCCTGCTCTCCGGGACAATCCTGCCGCGGACGAAGATCACCATCAGCGCCGGCACCAGGGTGACGGACAGCAAGGCCGCGGCGGCCATGGAGAAGGTTTTCGTGAACGCCAGCGGGCTGAACAATCGGCCCTCCTGCGATTCCAGGGTGAAGATCGGCATGAACGACACGGTGATGATCAGCAGGCTGAAGAAGAGCGCGGGGCCGACCTCGGATGCTGCGTCGATCAGAATCTGCACGCGGGACTGATGGGGCCTCGCCCGTTCGAGGTGCTTGTGTGCGTTCTCGATCATGACGATGGCGGCGTCCACCATGGCGCCGATCGCAATCGCGATACCGCCGAGGCTCATGATGTTCGATCCCAGCCCGAGCAGCTTCATGGCACCGAACGCCATCAGCACGCCGACCGGCAACATCAGGATCGCGACGAGTGCGCTGCGGACATGCAGAAGGAACACGATGCAGACGAGCCCGACGACGATACTCTCCTCGAACAGGGTGTGCTTGAGGGTATCGATGGCCGCATAGATCAGGCTCGACCGGTCGTAGACCGGCACGATCTCGACCGATTTCGGCAGGCTGCTCGCAACCTCCCTGAAGCGCTTCTTGACGTTTTCGATGACGTCGAGGGCGTTGACGCCGAACCGCTGCAGCACGATGCCGCTTGCGACCTCGCCCTCGCCGTTCAATTCGGCGATGCCTCGCCGCTCGTCCGGTCCGAGCTCGACGTTGGCGACGTCCCGCAGCAACACCGGCGTGCCGTTGCTCGTCTTCAGCACGATGTTGCCGAGATCGTTGATGCTCTTGATGTAGCCCCTGCCGCGGATGACGTATTCGAACTCGGAGAGCTCGACGGTGCGCCCGCCGACATCGGCGTTGCTGGCGCGGATCGCCTCACGTATTTTTTGCATGCTGATGCCGCGGTCCCGCATCCGCTGCGGATCGAGGACCACGTTGTACTGCTTGACGAAACCGCCGATGCTGGCGACCTCGGCGACGCCATCGGCCTTAGCCAGCGCGAACTTCAAATTCCAGTCCTGGATCGTGCGCGTGTCCGCCAGGTTCAATTCCTTCGATATGACGGCGTATTGGTAGACCCAGCCGACGCCCGTCGCGTCGGGCCCGATGGTCGGGGTGACACCGGCAGGAAGCCTGGACGAGGCGCTGTTGAGGAATTCCATGACGCGCGAACGCGCCCAGTAGATGTCGGTGCCGTCCTCGAAGATCACGTAGACGAACGAGACGCCGAAGAACGAGAAGCCGCGCACGACTCTCGATTTCGGCACCGTGAGCATCGCCGTCGTCAGCGGATAGGTGACCTGATCCTCGATCACCTGCGGCGCCTGGCCTGAATACTCGGTGTAAACGATGACCTGGGTGTCCGAGAGGTCCGGGATCGCATCGAGCGGGAGATGAACCAGGGCATAGAGGCCGGCGGCAGCAGCGAAGCCGGTGCCGAACAGCACGAGCAGCAGATTGCGCGCCGACCAGGCGATGACGCGGGCGATCATCTGTGATCTCCCGTTGCATGGCCAGGGCCGGCGTCGGTGGCTCGGGACGCCGCCTCGCCAAAACCCTTCAGCGCCGCCTTCAGGTTGCTTTCCGCATCGATCAGGAAGTTGGCGGAGGTGACCACGGCCTCACCGTCCGTAAGTCCGTCCCGCACCTCGATATAGCCGCCGCCGCGACGCCCGAGCTTCACCTCCCTCGGTTCGAAGCGCCCTTCTCCCTTATCGACGAGGACGGCCTGCCGGCTGCCGGTGTCGAGCACGGAGCTGTCGGGCACCACCAGGACCGGCGCGGAATCGGCCGTGTCGATGTCCGCGTCGACGTACATGTCGGGCAACAATATCGCGTCCGGATTGGCGAGTTCGATCCGGACACGAACGGTTCGGGTATCGCGGTTCACCTGCGGATAGACGACGGCGATCTGTCCCGCGAAAATTCGGCCGGGGAAGCTGCGCGCACGCACTGCGACGGATTGGCCGACTGCGATGTTCCCGAGGTCACGCTCGGCCACGTCGGCCAGAGCCCAGACGACCGAGGTGTCCGCGATGCGGAACAGCACATCGCCGGGATTGGCGCGCATGCCTTCGATCGCGTTGCGTTCGAGCACGACACCGTCGCGCGGCGCCGACCAACGTATGGTGACGAGCGCGGTCCGCGTCTTCTCCATCTCCGCGATGACCGGCTCCGGCACGTCGAGATTGATCAGGCGCTGTCGCGAACCGCGGCCGTAGATCTCGACGCCGCCGACCGTTTTTGAGCTGATCGTCGCGAGATATTCTGCCGCCGCGGAAGCGACCGCCGAGCTGTAGATTTCCATCAGCGGCTGGCCGGCCTTGACGCGCGTGCCGGTGGTCACGTCGGCGACCTTTTGCACGAAGCTTTCGGCGCGCATCGCAATCACCGACACGCGGCGTTCATCGAGCTGGATCGTGCCGGGCGCCTTGACCGAGATCCGGATCGAGCGGCGCTCGACCGGCTCGGACTTCACGCCCGTGCGCTGGATCTTGCCGGGCGACAGCTTCACCGTCCCGTCGTCGGTGTCGTCGCCTTCGTAAACGGGGACATAATCCATCCCCATCGGATCCTTCTTCGGCAGCGGCGAGGTGTCGGGCAACCCCATGGGGTTGCGGTAGTAGAGGATCTTCCGCGAGGACGCCGCCTGCTGCGGCTTCGGTCCGGCCCGGACCGCCTGATCGTCGTCATAGACCGGCAGGTAGTCCCGCCCGCGCTCGTCCTTCTTCGGACCCGCAGACCAAAACGGCGCGCCGCCCGGATCGCGGTAATAGAGCGGAGTTGGCTGCGCGGCCATCGCAACCGATGTGATGTCGGTATCAGGAAGCCAGCGCGCACGGTTCAGATACCAGTAGCCGGGCAGGGCCAGGCCGCCGCCCAGAGCAAGAGCCGTCAGGAGACGCAGCGTTTTCATGTCATGTATCCGCGCGCCCAGGAGTGCGCATTCATGTGAATGAGAAAGAGGAATGTCGGGCGCTGCCGGGCAGCGCCCGAACGCTCACTTCGTCGCCGTGACGATCACCTTGCCGGTGACGGTCTCAGGTTCGCCCTGCACCTTCGCCGATAGCGTCATCTGGTAGCGGCCGGCCATCGGCAAGTCCGTTTTGAAGGCGTACACACCCGGCTCCCTGGAGGGCAGCGGTGCGACCGCCGACTCCATCTCGGCCATCCCGTCTGGGGCCATGTCGACGCGGGTCTTGAAGACGACCGCGTCAGGCACGGGCTTGCCAGTCTGCTTGTTCGTCAAGCGAACTGCGAGCGTGACGTCTTCGCCCTTCTTCAACTGCGGATTGACGGGGTCGAAGGCGTAGTCACCGGCGCCGGCCATCGCGGCGGAAGCGGCAAGCGAAAGGGTGGCGGCGAGAGCCGCGGTGCTGAATCTGGAAAGCATTGTCCTGTCCTCATGAATTGATCCTTCGCCGTGGCGCAAGGAGCGCGCACGTCAGTCGTCGCGAGCAGGCATGCCGCTCGCGTCTCGGGCTTTGCGAAGATCAGATTCGAGGTGGTCGGAAAGGAGGACTGGCGCCGCGGGAGGAGACAACCTGATCGGCTGGAATGATCATCTCGCTGGCCGCCACGGCGAGATATTCAAAAGCGACGGGCCTGACATCACCGAGCGCGATGATCCCGCCAACGCAGCAGAAGCCCATCCCGCACTTGTAGCCGCCAGTGTGGGAGCCCGCTCCCTTCATGTCGGGACAACAATCGTCCATCGACATGTCCGCGTCGCCGCTCACGTGCATGGTCGTCGCCATGTCGTCCGACGACATGGCGAGGTTCGCCGCGGACGCGCCAACCGGCAGCATCGCCAAGGATATGGCGATGGCGAATGCCAGGATGGTACGGACGAACTGCATCACTGTTAATCTAGCTTTCGGGCCGGAGCACGGCCTCAGTATCATATCCGAGCATCGAAAACAGTCATTGATCTTGGTCAAGGGTTCGTGACCGAGACCGGACGGCGGCCCGGTCCGGCCCCAAGCGGACGGCGGGCGGGCCGGCCAGCGTCAGCGTCAGCGTCAGCGGCACCGGCTCGCCAAAAGTCCGCGGACAAATCAGGGCGCAAGCGGAGCGGCCCGAATGTATTTCTTACGCCGGTACGACTTTCAACACGCCAATCGCGCAGTCACGGCACGCCCTGATTTTGGCGTAAGCACCGGAAGCAGCAGCGAATCTGGTCTCAGGTCGCGATCAGGACATTACCAGGATCGCTTGTGCGGCAAAGACGAGCATGATAGCAACAGCCATCGGGTCAAACACAACCGCCCGACCAGCTTTCGAGCCAAGCGTTGTTTCGCTCCATTACGGAGGTGAAACATGTCTTGCGACAGCACCACTGGCTCAATCAGTACATCCAGCGCAGTCTTCGTCCCTTCTCCAAACCCTCGTTGGTTCTGGAAACTGCCGCTCGCGCTGCTGGACGGCATCACACGGCGCCGCCAATACGACGAGCTTCTCGAATTGGACGACCGGCTTCTCGCGGACATCGGTTTATCGAGAACAATCGTGGGGGAAGCTCGACGGTGTTACTTCTCGGGTTGGCGCGACAAATCGGATATTGTTGATTCCTGTCGGTGAGCGCCCCACGCCTGCGCGTGCGAAGGCGGCGCGTCTGCTTGTCTCTGCGGATCAGACGGCCGCCAAGCTCGCGACAACGCCTCAGAAGTCCAGCTTGTCGCGTACGGCGTCAATTCCGGCTCTCGCGCACGCTTCGTCCGCGTCACCGCCCGGCGCGCCTGATACACCGACCGCTCCGACCAGGGAGCCGCCTGCTTCGACGATGAGTCCTCCGGCTATGACGACCGCTCCGGGAAGGTTGCGAATGCCCGACTGCATCATGCCCGGCTGGCTGATCGCATTCAGCTCGGTCGTGCTGGACTTGAACGAGGCGGCGGTCCACGCCTTGCCGGTTGCCGTTGAGAGCGTGTGGGGGCCTGCAAAGCGGTCGCGCAGCATCACCTGCGTAACGCCGAAGCGATCGACGACAGCGACTGCAACCTGGTACCCACGGGTGCGGCAGCTAGCCAACGCAGCGCGCGCAAGATCGAGCGCCAGCTCCGGACTGAGTGATTTGTAGGCGACCAAACCTTCTTCCGCCCGGAGTGGACAGATCGACGCAATCAGCAGGGCCGTCGCGACCGACAGGCATCGAACAGTCATGACAAACTCCGGCAAAGGCGACCAGGCATCTAGTTGATCTCACCATATGTCAGATCGTCGAACAGGGTCACGCTATCTGCCTTGGTCCACAGGCCGATCATGCCAGCGTCCGGAATGGTGGCGTCCTCCACGTCGAACAATTGCTTTCCGTCATAGGTCACCTTGAACCGGCTTCCTGCGAAGTCGCAGCGCAGCATGTGCCATTGCCCGGACGACACCGGCGCGCTGACGCCATAGCCGCCTCTGCGACCCACGATCTCCAGCGACGTTCGAACGCCCTTGACCGTCTTGTACAGCACGACATTGTCCTCCAGCGCGTTAGCGCGGACCACGTAATAATTATCGGCATCCTTCGCGCGCCAAATGACTCCCGCGGCGCGATCCTCGGAGCCGGCGACGGCCTTGAATTTCACCTCGACGAAACCGTCGCGGATGGCGGTATCGCGCTTGATGGCGAGGGGAAACGTCGCCCGTCCGGATTGCTTGAGAACGTTCGGCTTGCTTGGCGCCGTGGACTCGGCCTCCACGGTCCAGTTCGGTTCTCCCTTGCCGGTCATCGTCAAAGTCCACCCGTCGGGCGAAGTTCCAGTAGCAGCGTTGTCGAAATTCAGGGTCTCGGCCATGGCATTTCCTCCCACCAACAAAGCCAGCATCGATACCAGCGCAAGCTTGCCCATGAGCTTGCCCATGAGCTTGCCCATGAGCTTGTCCATGAGCTTGTCCATGAGCTTATCCATGCATCAGCTCTTCGTGCTCGCCGTCTTGTCGAGCGCCGCGCGCAGGCCCTCGGCAAGCTTGACGGCATCGTCGTTGGCCCAGAAATGCATGAAGAAGAGCCGCGGCTGTTCGTCCAGCATGTGGCTGTGCAGAGCGGTCACCTCGATGCCGTGCGTCCGAAGCGCCAGGATGACCGGGTTCACCTCGTCGCTGGTCAGCACGAAGTCGCCCGTGATGGCGGCCTTACCCGCGCCCGTCGGCTGGAAATTGATGGCGATCGCGACGCCCATCGCGGCGACGGGGGTCAACAACATGCCGTCTTCCGTGATGGGGTCGCGACGCTTCACGTTGAACTGGTAGACGCCGCCATTCGCCTGCCCCTTGACGCCGATGATCTGATCGAGCTTCGCGGTGTCGAGGTCGATGGCGGGCGGCGGGTCCGCCGGCGCCGTGACCGTCAGCGGGGTCTTGCTTTCGGCCAGGGCATCATGGATCGCCGCGGCCAACTTGACCGGGTCGCCATGGCCGGCGACGTGCATGTAGAACGTTGCCGGGCTCGCACGCAGCAGGTGATTGTGCACGGCGGTGATCTCGAGCCCGCTCGCGATCATCTTCGCCATCACGGGATTGATCTCGGTTTCGAGCAGCACAAGGTCGCCCATGACCATTGCGCCGCCATGCGCAGGCTTGAATGCGACCCAGCCGCCCAGCGCCAGCGCCGGTTTGATCGAAACCCCGTCCAAAGTCACGGAGAGATCGCCGCGGGGAAAGCCGTATCGGCGGACGTCGTCCGAGACCGCAGGCTTGCGGCCCAGGGTCTCGTCAACCTTCTGCCAGTCAGCATTTTGGGCATATGCCGGGATGAAGGAGCCAAAGCGAAATGCCAGAAAGCAGACGCCAATGCCGGCCATTGCCCAGATGATTTTTTTCATCGCGCTACTCCTCACCTTCAGTTTCGCTCTTTGACCTGACCGCTGCTGTCGACGACCAGCGTCACGGCCTTGCCGTTCTTCACCGCCTTGGCGGTGATGCCTTCGGCCGTCGACTTGATGTCGCTGACTTGCGCGTAGCCGGCCGCCTGGATCCTGGCGACGAGTTCCTCCTGCGTCAGGGCGTGCGCGCTCGACAGCCCGCCCGCGATCGCGAGCAACAGAACGCTGCGGAAGATTGGTCGTGTTCGCATGATCGTTTCTCCTGGTCTTGTCCTGCCCCAGGTGAAATCTCTTTCGCGATCTTCCCCCTACGGGATGCCCACAAGGCGCAAGAGGGTCCGGGCATCGATGCGCACGGCGATGCGGCCGGCGCGGACGCCGTGCCGAAAAGTCGAGCCAGTGTGACGGATGAAATCGGGGATGTATGATGACATGCTGCGCCCTTGGTGATCAGGACGCGATGCTTGGGCATGTCGCCTCGCGGGGAGATCGCACATCCCCGAACCCCAAATAGAAACCCGAGGGCGGGAGCTGTCAACCGGCGTGTGCCTCGGGCGCCCTACCGAAGGCGCTGGCGAACGTCACGAAGAGTTCACCGCTCGGATGGAACCCGTCTTGAAACTCACCGACGGCCTCGTTAGTGTCCTTTGCGTGGGGACAAAGCAGACTCCCCGTGAGGCCTCGGTCCAAGCTCTGCGCAGCACGCCATTCGTGGAGCTTGCGCATGGATACCGAACGACACCCTTCTCACCAACACACCGTCGCCATCCTCTCACGCGGAGACGCTGCCGCGCGGCGAGATGCGACGGCGCAAAACAGCCGCTTCGTCCGCGTTTTCGAGGCACTTGCCGCCGTCGGCATCGAAGCCCGGCCGGCGATCTACGACGAAGGCTTTGCCGACGCGGTCCGCGAGCAGTTGCTCGCGACCAGCGGCGTGCTCGTCTGGGTCGATCCGATCCACCAGGGCAAGACGCGTGTTGAGCTCGATCCCCTGCTTCGCGACATTGCGGCGCGAGGACCGTGGGTGAGCGCGCATCCGGACGTCATCCTGAAGATGGGCGTCAAGGACGTGCTCTTCCGCACGCGTCACCTGGGCTGGGGCGCGGATACGCATCGCTACGACACCGCGGCATCCTTCCGCGCCGAATTCCCGTCGCGCCTCCTTGCGCACGGCCCGCGCGTGCTGAAGCAAAATCGCGGCAACGGCGGTCAGGGCATCTGGAAGGTCGAGGCTCTCTCGAACGCGGACGGCATGGTTCGGGTGCTCCATGCGAAGCGCGGGAGCCAGCCCGAGGACTTGCCGCTCGATGCTTTCATCGCGCGCTGCGAGCCCTATTTCGGCTGGGGCGGCTGCATCATCGATCAGGCCTTTCAACCTCGCCTGCCCGACGGAATGATCCGTTGCTACATGAGTGGTTCGAAGGTCGCGGGCTTCGGGCACCAACTGATCAAGGCCCTGATCCCGCCGCCGCCGGAAGGTGTAGACTCGCCCGAGGCGCAGCCCGGACCGCGCGTCATGCACGGACCCGATGCTCCGCAGTTCCAGACGCTGCGAAGGGTGATGGAGGACGATTGGACCCCGGGCATGATGAAGACACTGGACATCGATGAAGGCTCGCTCCCGGTCATCTGGGACGCGGACTTCCTGTACGGTCCGAAAGATGCGTCCGGCGCGGACACGTACGTCCTGTGCGAAATCAACGCCAGCTCCTGCTTCGCGATCCCCGAGGAGGCCCCGGCGGCGATCGCGAGGACGGTGAGCCAACGCCTTTTGCTGTCCCAAAGGTCAGGCTCCGACAGATAAAAGACAGGGCGAGCGCGCAACCGACAAGGCGCGCTCGCGCGAGCCTGACAGTGATCAACGCGTCCCGCCGCGACAGTTCTCGCAATCGCCGGAAACATAGCCGCCAAGCACGCTCATGACAGATGATTTCTGGGCTGCCCCCTCCGCGCCCACAGCAGCGCGAACGGACCCAACGCGATTCCGGCCGCCAGAACGCTGAACGCCAGCAGCCAGCCGGTCGCGCTCTGCGGGCCGCCGGCCGCGTCGAGCGCGGCGCCGGTGCCCCAGGCGCCGACAGCCGACAGGCCAAAGCCGACCGTCGAATGCAGGGCCAGGGTCGCGCCGCGATGTTCGGACACAGCCGCGGCCGACATGCCGGCGGTCAACGCGCCCGAATCCGCCGGCACAGTCAAACCGTAGACGAGCAGCAGCAGCGCGAGCACCCATGCCGGCGCCGTCGCGTTGAGCCCGATGATCAGTGCGACGCAGGCCGACGCGATCATCACGACCGTGATCGCGCGATGGCGGCCGAATTTCAGCGCAGCCTCGTTGCCGAGGATGCTGGCGGGCATCGAGATCACCGCGAAGCAGAAGCTCAGCACGACGGGGCTCAACCACGACGGCGCGCCTTGATGCGCCACGACGAAGGTCCAGAACCCGACCAGCCAGGTGCGGATGCCGTAGAGCTCGAAGCAGTGGGCGCCGTAGCCGAAGATGTATCCGAGCGCCTCGCGGTTGGCGAAGACGGGCGCGAAGTTCAAAAGACGTCCCGTCTTCGGCGCGGGCCGCTGCTCCTGCATCAGAAGGCACGCGACGACCATTGCGATAGGTCCAAAGCCGGTGACAAGGAAAGCTGTCCGCCATCCCCAGCGGTCGGCGATCACTTGCGCGACCAGGAACGAGAGGCCGACGCCGACCGAGAAGCTCGACGTGTACAGCGTGACGGCGCGCGAGGTGTCGCCGGCGGGCAACCGGTCCGTCAGCGCCTTCAGGCCCGGCATGTAGGCGCCGGCAAATCCAAGCCCTGCCAGGGACCAGATCGCGGTCGCGGACCAAAACCCTTGCGCGAAGATTCCGAACGCGGCGGTCGCCAGCCCGCTGACGATCGAGCCCCAGAGCAGGACGAGCCGTGCGTCGATCCGGTCGGTCAACGTCGTCAGCACGGGCACGGCGAGCATGTAGCCGAACGCGTAACCGCTCGCCATCAAGCCGCCTTCGGCCGCCGACAGCCCCCACGCCGGCATCAGATGCTGCGCCAGATTCGCGGACAACGTTACATGCGGCAGCAGATTGCCGACCTGGCCGATGCACATCACCGCGATCAGAGACCGACCGCTCAGGTTACGAATGCTGTCCTCCCGCCCCCAGGCCGAAACGGCGCACGAACGAAAGTGAGCAAATCTCCGGTTTCACCTGCAACAACCACCTTCATGAACAACCGCACCCCGAAGCGCCGGCCTTCTTCGCCGCCTCGTCGGCGGCGCAACAGGCCGTTGGTTCCTGCTTCGCCGGCCCACCGCAACATCCCGATTCGGCTGCGGTGAACTCGACGCCGCCGCGCGTGCAGACGCCGGTCTCCGGCAGCACGAGCTCCACCCTTGCGGCGGCTTCCTTGTCGCCGGCGAGATCGGCCGCAATCGAGCGGACCTGCTCATACCCTGTCATCATGAGAAAGGTCGGCGCACGGCCATACGACTTCATGCCAGCCATGTAGAAGCCCGGCTCATCGTGCGAAAGCTCGCGCGCGCCGTGCGGGCGAACCGTGCCGCAGCTGTGCTCGTTGGGATCGATCAGCGGTGCCAGGGCGACCGGCGCCTCGATGGCGGGATCGAGCCGCAAGCGCAATTCGAACAGGAACGAAAAATCGGGACGAAAGCCCGTCGAGACGATCAGCTCGTCCACGATCACGCTTCGTCCGCCGCAACCGGAGCCGGACGCGATCTCGAGGCGGCCCTCGGATTCCGACAGATGCGTGACGCCGAATTCGGTTTCGACCTTGATCTTCCCGGAGGCAACGAGCGCAGCGAAGGCGCTGCCGAGCTCTCCGCGTGCGGCAAGCTTGTCATTGCGGCCGCCGCCAAAAGCCTTGGCGGGATCGGCGCCGCGCAACAGCCAGACAGCTTGCGTCCCCGGTACCTCGCCCGCGAGATGCACGAGATCGATCAGTGTACCCACCGCAGAATGACCAGCGCCGAGCACCGCAACGATCTTCCCTGCATATCTGGCGCGGCCGGCACCGCGGACGTCGGGCATGCCATAAGCGATGCGGCCGGCGCATTCACGCTCGCCGATCGCGGGCAGACCATTACCTCCGGCGGGATTGGGCGAGAACCATGTGCCTGATGTATCGATCACGGCGTCGGTACGCAGCACTTCGGGACCTTTGCCGTTCTGGTAGCGGATTTCGAACGGCGCCTGCTCGCGCCCTTTCGTCTTCGCCTTGTCGAAGCCGACGCGGCTGATCGCCGTGACACGGCTCGAGGTCCGGATGCCATCGCGCAGCGGCGTGCGCGTCGCAAGCGGCGTCAAATATCGATCGAGCAGCTCGCCGCCCGTTGGATAAGACTGGGGGTCCGGTGAATTCCATCCGGTCGGTGCGAGTAGCCGCGCCGCGGCCTTGTCGATATTGTACTCCCATGGGGAGAAGAGCTGGACCTGCTGCCACTGGCGAACCGCGTGCCCCGCTTCGGGGCCAGCCTCCAACACGACGGGCGACATGCCGCGTTCGAATACATGCGCGGCCGCGGCCAAGCCGACGGGCCCTGCCCCGATGATCGCTACCGTCTTCCCGTTCATCCGGCTTCTCCCATATTTCTGGAATCATGGAATATTTCGTCAAAAAAATCAGGCCGCTGTTTTGGCGTCCCTGCATCCGACCTCGTCGGCACAGCACTCCGCCACCAGGAAATCGACCAGGCCCCGCATCGCGTCGAAATTCGCATGGCAGATCAGTGTCGTCGATTCCCGGACCTGGCTGACGAGCCCGACCGAGACCAGCGTCTTGATGTGATGCGATAGCGTCGACGCCGGTATCTTCAGCTTCTCTTGCAAGCGGCCGACAGGCATGCCCTTGTGCCCAGCCCGAACCAAGGTGCGATAGATCTGGAGTCGCGTCCGGTTACCCAGGGCTTCGAGGCGTGCTGCTGCGTCATCGATCTTCATGGCCGCCACGATGCGCCTGCTGATGCCGAACTGTCAAACCATAATTCTGGAATGTTCGAAATACCAGCACGGTCGCCCTACGGGTTGAGTTCCGGATTGACGCGCCCGAGTTAGTTCCGTAAATCTGGATATATGGAAACCGAAGAAGCCGTTCTCGCCCTCGCCGCCTTGTCTCAATCGACCCGGCTGGAGGCGTTCCGGACGCTGGTCCGGCATGAGCCCGACGGCCTTGCGGCCGGCGATCTCGCCCGCCTGCTGGAAGTGCCGCAGAACACGCTCTCGGCGCATCTGTCGATCCTGACGCGCGCGCGCCTGGTGACGTCCGAACGGCACAGCCGCTCGATCGTTTATCGCGCCAACCTCGCCGAATTCCGCGACGTTGCGGTTTTCCTGCTGCGGGATTGCTGCGGCGGGCGGCCCGAGGTGTGCGAGCCGGTGGTCGACAGCCTTCAAGCCTGTTGCTCTCCAAAACGAAAGGGACGAGTCCGTGCCTGACCAGATCTACAATGTCCGGTTCCTGTGCACCGGCAATTCGGCGCGCTCGATCCTCGCCGAGTCGATCCTGCGCAAGGACGGCGCCGGCCGCTTCCAGTCCTTCTCCGCCGGCAGCACGCCGAAAGGCGCGGTCCACCCGCTGGCACTCCGAACGCTGGAAAGTATGGACTATCCCGCCGGCGGGATGCGCTCGAAGAGCTGGCTGGAGTTCGCCGCGTCCGATGCGCCGGTGATGGATTTCGTCTTCACCGTCTGCGACAACGCCGCCGGTGAGGCCTGCCCGATCTGGCCAGGGCAGCCGATGACCGCGCACTGGGGCATCGAGGACCCCGCCGCTGCCGAAGGCACGGAGCTGCAGAGGCAGGCGGCATTCGTCACGGCCTTCCGCTACCTGAAGAACCGGATCGATACCTTTGTGAACCTCCCGCTGAGGAGCATCGACAAGTTGTCGCTCGGCACCAAGCTGCGCGAGATCGGCCGCTCCGATGGCGCATCCCTTTCCAATGACGATGTGGCGTAGCCCATGGGACTCTTCGAACGATACCTTACTCTCTGGGTTGCGCTTTGCATCGTGGCCGGCGTAGCGCTGGGACATGTCATGCCAGGCTTCTTTGCTGCGGTCGCGACCGCTGAGGTTGCCAAGGTTAACCTGCCGGTTGCGGCGCTCATCTGGCTCATGATCGTGCCGATGTTGCTGAAGATTGATTTCGGCTCGCTGGGCCAAGTCCGTGAGCACTGGCGCGGCGTGGGCGTTACCCTTTTCATCAACTGGGCCGTAAAGCCATTCTCGATGGCGCTGCTGGGCACGTTCTTCATCGGCCATGTGTTCGCGCCGATGCTGCCGGCGGGCCAGATCCCGTCCTACATCGCCGGCCTGATCCTGCTGGCCGCCGCGCCTTGCACCGCGATGGTGTTCGTATGGTCCAATCTATGCGAGGGGGAGCCTCACTACACTTTGAGCCAGGTCGCGCTCAACGACGTGATCATGGTTTTCCTGTTCGCACCGCTCGTGGGACTGCTGCTCGGGGTGGCCTCCATCAGCGTCCCCTGGGGCACGCTGATGCTATCGGTTTTGCTCTACATCATGGTCCCCGTGATCGTCGCGCAAGTGTGGCGAAGGGTGCTGCTGCAAAAGGGCGGCGATGCTTTCGCCCGCAGCCTGCGGATGCTGCAACCTCTTTCGCTCGTTGCGCTTCTGGCGACGTTGATTCTCCTATTCGGCTTTCAGGGAGAGCAGATCGTCAGGCAGCCTGGCGTGATCGCGATCCTCGCAGTGCCAATCCTCGTCCAGGTTTATTTCAATGCGGGCCTGGCGTATTGGCTCAGCCGGCGGTTTGGCGTGGCCTGGTGCGTCGCCGCTCCAGCAGCGCTGATCGGCGCGAGCAACTTCTTTGAGTTGGCAGTCGCTGCCGCGATCAGCTTGTTCGGCCTGGACTCCGGCGCAGCGCTTGCAACTGTGGTCGGCGTTCTTGTCGAGGTGCCGGTGATGCTATCCGTCGTCCGCATCGTGAAGGCGACCAGAGGCTGGTACGAAGCAGGCGCTGGCGGGGCCGCCACTTCGGTTGAGGTCCGATCATGAGCGTCACGATCTATCACAACCCCGACTGCGGCACCTCGCGCAACACGTTGGCGATGATCCGGCAGAGCGGCGCCGAGCCGGTCGTCGTCGAATATCTGAAGACGCCGCCATCCCGCGAAAAGCTGGTCGAGCTCGTCAAGGCCCTGGGCATCTCCGCTCGCGCGCTGCTGCGGGAGAAAGGCACGCCCTACAAGGAGCTCGGCCTCGATGACCCGAAATGGTCCGACGACGAGCTGATCGATCAGATGCTCGCGCACCCCATCCTGATCAACCGTCCGATCGTGGTGACCTCCAAGGGCACACGCCTGTGCCGGCCTTCGGAAGCCGTCATCGATCTCCTGGACAATCCCGTCGGCCGGTTCGTGAAAGAGGATGGCGAGGTGGTCGAAGCGCGATAGGCTTACGGGCCCCTGTCTTATTTGGGATCAGATCTTCGGAATCTTCGCCCGTTCCACCACGCCCGTCCATTTGGCGATCTCGGTCTCGATCAGTGTCTTCATCTCCTCAGCCGAGCTGCCGCGGACCTCGCCGCCGACGGCCGTCTCCAGGCGTTGCTTGAGGTCGGGATCCTCGAGCGCGCCGCGCGTCGCCGCATTGAGTGCGGCCATGATGGCGGGCGGCGTTCCCTTCGGGGCCAGGAGGCCGGCCCAGGTGCGCACGTCATATCCCTTGATACCGGCTTCCTGAACCGTCGGCACGTCCGGCAACAATGCGGTGCGCGTCGGCGAGGTCACCGCCAGGCCGCGGATCGCACCGCCCTGGATCTGCGGGGCGAGCAGGACCGGCGTGCCGACGATCACCGGAACTTCTCCGCCGAGCAACGCGGTGACGGATTGGGAATCGCCGCGATAGGGCACGTGCACGATCTCGACGCCGGCGGCTGCGTTCAACAGCTCTCCTGCAAGATGATGCGTGCTGCCGAAACCGACCGATCCGAAGCTGAGCGCGCCGGGCTTCTGCTTTGCCATGGCGACGAGCTCGCCCAGCGATTTTGCCGGGTAGTCGCTGCGCACGGCGATGACGAGCGCGTAATAGACCAGCGTCGAGATCATCTCGAAGCTCTCGGCCGGCTGGTAGGCAAGGCTCTTGTAGGTCGCCGCGGAAATTGCGTGAGCGCCGGTGACGAGCCCGATCGTGTAGCCGTCGGGCGCCGCTTTCGCGACGGCATCCGCGGCGATGTTGCCGCCGGCGCCAGGCTTGGCCTCGACGATGATCGGCTGCCCGAGCTTTTTCGAGAGCCCGTCGGCGATGATGCGCGACAGCGTGTCTGCCGCGCCGCCGGCGGCAAATCCATGCAGCAGCCGGATCGGGCGCGACGGATAATTGTCGGCCGACGCCGGGGTGGTTGCGAGACAACTGCCAAGAAATCCGCCAAGCAGAAAAATCGCCGCAGCAAGCCGCTTCATCCGTCGCATGGATGCTTCTCCCTTTGATTGTTATTTCGTTGGCCGCAGCGAGGCGGCGTTCTTCAATTCAAACCCTGAATCCGCTAGCGGGCGAACTCCGTGCATTCAGGCGATGGCGGCATGCCCCAGACGTCGCGCGGCAGGCCGACCCAGACTTTTGGCCGCTGCGGTCGGTCGCGATGCCAGGGACGCGGCTCGAAATAGCCGAGCTCCTCGTCTGTCATGCGGTCGAGGTCGTGGAACAGCTCGACCAGATGCCCGTCGGGATTGCGGTGATAGATCGCCGTGTTGTGGCCCGGGCCGTGACGTACCGGTCCCCAGAGAACGGGGAGCTTGTGCCGGGCGAGATGGTCGCACGCCTGCTGCATGTGGGTCGGCCCCCGCAGCTCGAACGCGACATGATGCAGGCCGCGGCCGGGCGCGCGGGCGAAGTTCAGCGTGTGATGTTCATAGCCGCTGCGCATGAAGACGAAGCGGTCCTCGATCCAGTCGGAGACCCGCAGGCCCATGGCGTTGGCGTAGAACTCCGAGGCCGCGCGCGGATCGGGCGTGCGAAGGGCGACATGGCCAAGCTTGGTGACGGCAAGCGCACCGATCCGCTCCTGCGCCGGCGTCGGCGTCCAGCCCTGGATCAACTCGAAGCGCGTGCCTTCGGGATCGCTGAACGACAGCAGCCTGGAAACGCCAGGCAGGGGATCGCTCTGAAGTTCGGGCCGCAGATCTGCCTGCTTCAGCGCGGCGCCGAGCGCCTCGATCTGGACATCGGGAGATATCTCGAAGGCGATGCTCGTCAGCGCCGCGTCGCCGGGTTCGATCACCAGCGAAAGCTGCTCGGAATCGTTGGCGAGGAAGATGCGATTTCCGTCGCGGCCGACGAGGCCAAGACCGATCACGGCGCGGTAATAGTCGAGCAACCGCTCGGGATCGGGCGAGGCAAAGCTCGCGTGCCGGAGCCGGGTGAAGCGTGCAATGGGTGCTTGTGTCGTCATCGTGCAATCCACCCCCTCATGGCGTCATGATGATCTTGCCGAGCGCGGAGCCCTGCTCGAGCAGCGTGTGGGCCTGCCTGACCTCGTCGAGCTTCAGGACCGCCGAGATCGCCGGCTTGATCGCGTTGCGGCTCAGCGCATCGATCACGTTGCGCATGAGTGCGCGACGCCCGTCGCGGTCGTGGTCATAGATGTGGAAGGAGAAGCAGCGTATCGCCGGGCAGATGTCGAGATGGTCGCGCATCGCCGCCATCAGGTTTTCTTCCGGCAATCCGGCGAAGGCGTTGTACGACAGCAGCGTCCCCCATTTGCCGAGCGCGCCGAGATAGCCCGTGAACTCGGGCCCGCAGACGTGATCGAGCACGAGGCCGACGCCCTCGCCATGGGTCAGCTCGCGGGTCCGCGCCACCACGTCTTCGCGGCGGTAGTAGATGACATGATCGGCGCCGTTGCCCTTCGCGAACGCGGCCTTCTCTTCGGTGGAGACGGTGCCGATGACATTCATCTGCGCGAGCTTGGCGAGCTGCACCAGTGCGGTGCCGACACCCCCGGCCGCCCCGATCACCAGCACGCTCGCCGGTGCGCGCGGATGCCGGCACTCGTGCAGCAGCGCGTAAGCCACCTGGTAGTTCGACAGGCACACGGCCGCCTGCAGGTCGACATTGTCGGGCAGCGCATGAATGGCGTCAGCGGGCGCGACCACATAATCGGCGTAGCAGCCGCCGCGCTGCGACAGATCGCGCGCGCTCAGCAGCACCTTCTGGCCGATCGTAAACCCCTCGACGCCGGACCCGAGCGCGGCAATGCGGCCGGCGACATCATTGCCGGGATTGGCCGGCAGCGGCGGCATCCATTTGTAGACGCCACGCCGGATCAGCACATCGGGCTGCCCCACGCCGAATGCCTCGGCCCGGATTTGCACCTGGCCGGGTCCGGGCACAGGCACCGGAAGCTCGACCAACTCGAGTGCATCCGGCCCACCCGGCTGACGCACCAGCACCGCTATCATGATGTCACACGCCTCCCAAGCCATATTTTCGAAAATAATATCCTTTACGAAAATTATTGCAAGATGCTCGTTGGCGCGGCATCTTGGGCCATCGATTCAATGGCAGAAACCATGCCCGACAGCGCCATTCGGCCCCGCAAGGAATTCGGCAAGACCATCGCCGCCGACATAACCCATCGGCTGCGCGAGGACATCATTGCCTGCGGCCTGGCCCCGGGCGAGCCGCTGCGGTTCGACGTCCTGCGCGAACGATTCGGCGTGAGCTTCACGACGCTACGCGAGGCATTGACGGCACTCACCGCCGAAGGCCTGGTCGACGCCCAGGAGCAGCGTGGATATCGCGTCGCGCCGGTCAGCCGTCAGGATCTGGTGGAGGTCACCGATGCCCGGGTGCTGATCGAGGTGGAGTTGATCCGCCGCGCGATCGAGCGGGGCGACGACGATTGGGAAATCGCCGTCATCTCGACGCTGCACAGATTGAAGCGAATCGAGCAGCGCGATCCCGAACATCCACTGCGCGATCCCGAATGGAAGATCGCCCACCGCCAATTCCACCAGGCGCTGGTGTCCGCCTGCGGCTCCGCGACACTCCTCGCCATTCGCGCCGAGCTGTTCGATCGCGCCGAGCGCTATCGGCATCTGTCGGCCAATTTCCGGCCGCGGCCGCGCGACAAGGCCGGCGAGCACCAGGCGATCATGCAGGCCGCCATCTCGCGCAAACCGGATCTCGCGGCGCAGCTGATCGAGACGCATATCCGCTCGACCGCCGACAACGTCGCGACATATGCCGCGCACCTGCTCGATGCCGAATAGGCGGTAACGGCTTTTTATCGCCGTGGGCTTGCGCCCCGCCAGATTTTCGAAAATAATAGGAGAGATCGAAAATGCCAACCTTTGGGGCGTAACCATGAAGCTGCTGTCGTTCTTGGACGGAAATCGGGAAAGCTGGGGGGCCGTTGTCGAAAATAGCGTCGTGGATCTCGGTCGCGCCCTGCCCCAGTACCCGACGCTCGCGGATTTCCTCGGCAGCGACGACTATGCGCGGCGCGAGGCCATCGTCGCCGGGCACAAGCCCACGATGGCGCTGAGCGACGTCAAATATCTTCCCGTGATCCCGCGTCCGGAGAAGATCGTCTGCGCCGTGCGCAATTATCTCGACCACCACAATGAAGCCGTGGCGTTCGGCATGAAGCGCGAGATCACGGAATTTCCGCCGATCTTCCTCCGGGTCTGGCGCTCCCAGGTCGCGCACAACGCGCCGGTGATCCGGCCGAAAGTCTCCGACAATTTCGACTGGGAGGGCGAGCTTGCCGTCGTCATCGGCAAAGGCGGCCGTCACATCAGCCAGGCCGACGCCTGGAACCACGTGGCGGGCTACTCGATCTACAACGACGTCAGCGTGCGCGACTGGCAGCGTCACGCCCAGCAGATCGCCTCCGGCAAGAACTTCGTCGGCACCGGCCCGTTCGGTCCGTGGCTGGTGACGCCGGACGAGATCGGCGACCCCAACAAGCTGAAGCTCGAGACGCGCGTCAACGGCGCGGTGGTGCAATCCTCCGACACCTCGATGCTGATCTTCTCGATCCCGCGGCTGATCGAGTACAGCTCGACCATCTTCGACCTCGTCCCCGGCGACGTCATCGCCACCGGCACGCCGGCCGGCGTCGGCTTCACCCGCAAGCCGCCGGTCTTCCTCAAGCCCGGCGACGTGGTCGAGGTCGAGATCGAGAACATCGGCGTGCTGCGCAATCCCGTCGTCGACGAAGCATAGAGCCTGCGCATGTCGTCGTACGAGATTCGAAAGACCGCGCTCAGCGTCGAAACCATCTGGCACGAGCGCGGTCCCCGGCTGGAGAGGCCGCTACTGGTCGGGACCGCCGTCGCGGTGATCCGCAATCCCTTCGCGGGCCGCTTCGAACCTGACCTGATGCCGTTTCAGGCGTCCTTGCGCGAGCTCGGGCGCGAGCTTGCAACGCGGCTGACCGCGCAGCTCGGCGGCGCCTCGCACGTCGAAGCCTACGGTAAGGGCATCATCGTCGGCGAGGACGGTGAGCTCGAGCACGGCGCCGTATGGCACGAAGCCGGCGGCCACGGCATGCGCGAGGTGCTGGGGCATCCCAAAGCGATCGTCCCGGCGGCAAAGACCATCGGAGGCCCGGGCACGCGCCTGATGGTCCCGCTCGGCCATATCCACGCCGCCTATGTCCGCAGCCATTTCGGCACCGCGGAGATGACGCTGTGGGATTCGCCACGGCGCGACGAGATCGCCTTCGGGCTGGTGATGGCGACCGGCGGCCGCCCTCACGCACGCATCGGCGGCCTTGCAGCGTCGGATATCTCCGTGCACGACGGGCAGCGCTGACGGGCGCGATCAATGCGCGTCGCTCGTAATCGACGGGATCGTGGCTGTGGACGATCGTGACGCGAAGCGGCTGGTCAAAACGCAGCGTTTAATCCTTGGCCCGGTCGCAATATCAGCGACACAATTCCGTCGCCATCGATTGGAATATCGGCGGCCGTCGAACTTGGGGGCTTGCCTTGACGCTGAGAGCCTATTGGGCTTGCGCCGCAGTGTTTTGTTTTTTGGCTTCTCCTGCGCGGGCGGCAGGCATCCAGCTTCTTGATTCCGATCCCAGCCTGGCAGGCGCCATCTGGTATCCGTGCGCGGCAGAACCGCAGCGCGTGCCGCTGGGCAAGCTGACGATGGATTTCATCGACTCGCTACAGGGCGTGAAGGATTGCCCGGTCACCGGCACGAAGCTGCCACTGATCATTGTCGCTCATGGCAGAGGCGGCTGGTTTGGCGGTCACGATGACGTTGAGCAGGCGCTTGCGGACGCCGGCTTTGTCGTGGCTGCAATCAACTATCCCGGTGACAACGGCGCCGACCGATCGCTGAGCGAAAGCCTGTTCACGATAAACGCGCGGCCAGCGAACACGATCCGGCTCGTGGACTTCATGTTGAACGTCTGGCGCGATCGCGCGGCCATCGATCCCGCCAGAATCGGCTTTTTTGGCTTCTCCGCCGGGGCCTACACCGGCTTGATACTGGCGGGAGCCGAACCGGACTTTCTAGAGATCGCATCGATCTGCACTGAAACAAACAAATCGCTGGGTTGTGAGCAGTTTCGTAGCGGCAACATTCCACCTGCTCCTCCGCACGACTCCCGAATCCGGGCCGCCGTCCTTGCCGACACGGCATTGAACTTCATGTTCTCCCCGGCGAGCCTGGCCGCCATTCGCATACCATTGCAGATCTGGCGCTCGGAACTGGGAGGCGGCGGCGTCGATCCAAAAAACTCCGCACTGACTGCCAACAGGCTGCCTGGAAATCCGGAAGTCCGCGTCGTGCCGGCAGGTCACTTTGCCTTCCTGCCTCCCTGTACGCCGCAGGCCGCAACCAAGCTGGCGCGACTTTGCACGGATCCGCCGGGTTTCGACAGGATCGCCTTTCATCACGACTTTGACGCGCGCATCGTCGGATTCTTCCGAGAGCAGCTTGTCGGCAAAGGTGACGCCCGCTGAGCCGGGCCGGATGCCCCGAGATCATCCAACATTAATGCGCATCGCACTGGCAGCGTTGGAAATCGACGGGGGTAGCCGCTGACGGATGCGCTGAAGGATTTTGTCGGGAAGCTTCAGAAGCAGCGCGCCAAACCTGATGGAATCAAGCGCCGGCGCGCAGCGGTGAAATGATCAGCCTTGAAATGATTAGCCCTTCGAGACGACCGCGCGACCGTAGGGCGGCTGGGCTGCAACCGGCGGGTTGGCGGTCTGGGCGGCGAGTTCGCCGATCAGCCGGTCGGCATCGGCGGCCATGCCGTCCGGCGCCTGGATCACCAGCCGCTCCAGACCCCAGCGATAGGACGAGACGCGCTGCTCGAGGCACTGCTGCACCCACTGGATGATCAGCGAATTCTCCTGCATGCGCTCGACCGCGTCCTCCTTCTCCTTCGGCGAGAGGCCGGAGACGCGCGCCATGCTGGCATTGCGCTTCTTGTCGAGGTCGATGACGCGGATCGCGGAGCCGAAGAACGGCTCGAAGCGGGTGATGTCGTTGCGCACGTCCTCGATCAGCTGCGCATAGCGCGAGGAATGCGAACGGTGCGGCTCGTCGATCAGCGTGCGTCCGTACATGGTGCGGTCGAACACGATCTTTTGCCGCCAGGGCGAGGGCAGCGCCTTGTAGTCGCCGAACACGCTCTTCCAGGCGGGCCGCGACAGCGGCGGCTCGATCAGGGGATAGGCGAGGTCGCGAAGCTGGCGCTCCTCGTCGGTGAGCTGGAATTGGGATGGCTTCAGGCCGACGCTGGAGGTGACTTCCTCGCCCAGCCAGCGATGCATGTCGTCGCTGCGCATGTCGGCGCGGGTCCGGCCGAAATCGCCGCCGCTACAGGCGGCGAGCGTCGCGCCCAGCAGTGCGAGCATGATGGCCGTTACGACGGGCCGGATCTGGCGGAGGTTCTCCGGCATTGCAAAGGCCGAAGGCTAGCGGCGACGACGACGGCGCCCCGGCGCTGTGCCCTGCTCCGGCCCGCGATCGCCGCTGGTTTCGTCGCTCTCGCGCTCGATGCGGATCACGGGGAGGATCAAAATCATTCCCATGTCCGCGCGTGGAGCCACGTCTCCCGACGAGCCCACCCGGCGACCGGCCGGAAATTCGATGATGGTCCCCATATCAGCTCTCTTCAATTGCCGCGCGACCCGGCGCGCCTCTGCAACATGGGATCATTAAGATCAGTTCATGGTTAACGGGGTGTAAACGTGCCGGCGGGACCGTAACCGCACGGGCCGGGCCCGCCGTCCCGTTGCGGCACGAGAACGCTGCAAAGCACGCGTTCGGCTTCACGCCTCGTTTTCCTTAACGAGCCTTTAAAGGAGCCCGCGATAGGCTGACGGCGAGTATCTTTTCCAGGTCGCGTATCTCTCCATGACCAAATCGTTGTTTCCAGGATTCGACGGGCTGATGACCCTCTCCCGTCGCGAAGGCGTCGACGTTCGTCCGACGCTGCTGCGCGTGCTGACCGACCTCTATGTTCAGTCGAGCACCCACAGCGACGACGAGCAGCGTCAGTTCATCGAGCTCGCCACACGGCTGATCGACCAGGTCGACGACGCGACGCGCGCGGCCGTCAAGGCGCGGCTTGCGATCTATCCGTCGACGCCCGCCCCGATCATGCAGAAGCTCGGACTGTCGGCCGCGCAGGAGGGCCGCAGGGTTCCGCTCGCGCGCGAAATCCCGGCACCCGCGCCTGCCCCTTCGCCGGTTCGCACGCCGACCGAGGCCGAGCAGCGCATGGCCTCGAACATGGCGATGCAGCCAAAGGACGCGGCCGAGATCCACGACATGTTCTTCCGCGCCGGCGCCTCCGAGCGCGCGCTGATCCTGCATAATCTGGCGCAGACCCCGCTGAAGGCCGCGCCGCGGATTCCGACCGTGCGCGCCAAGCGCGCGATCCAGATCCTCGAGATGGCGGCGATCGCGGGCGATGTCGAGAATTTCACCTTCGAGCTCGGCGACAGCCTGATCCTGCCCTCGCGCGTCGCAGCGCAGATCGTCGACGATGCGAGCGGCGAAGCGCTCGCGGTCGCCGCGCGCGCGCTCGACATGCCGAGCCCGGTCTTCCAACGCATCTTGCTGTTCTTCAAGCCGGAGATCGGCAACTCCGTGACCGACGTGTACCGGCTGTCGCGGCTCTACGATCGCCTCGGCGACCGCTCGGCGCTGGTGATGCTGGCCGCCTGGCGCGGCTCGACGCTCGCCGTCACCCGCGCAAAGTACCAGCCTTCGCTGCACGACAGCGAGCGTCAGCGCGCGCGCATGGGCGCAAGCCAGACGCGCCCGGGCGTGCAGCCCGGCTCCGCGCCTGCGGTGCGGACGGGTACTGACGGATCGGATCGTTAGGCCTTCGCCAGCTCGAGAAAATGCCGCCCGGCGCGGTCTTCGGTCTCGACGATCCAGACGTCCGAGTCGAAGCGGATTTCCTTGGTCAGCCGTTCCTCGATGGTGTGCTCCGGCAACGGCTGCGGCGCAACCGGCACGAAGAAACGATCGACGGGCCGGCCGTCGTCATAGACGGTCTGCGGCGCCGGCGCGTAGAGCATCGCATTGCCGTCGAGCAGCGAGACCTTGACGAACACCGCACCCGCCTCCTCCGCGCCGCGACGACGCACCGCGCCGTACACGCCCTCGGTCTGGCACCGGCGCAGATAGGCTGACACCCAGATGTTTGATTTCAAACGCATGGAGCGCACGATAGGCCAGCGCTGCAATCAGCACCAGCCTTCGCACAACAATCACGACTATTCGACGGGATGGCCGATCGCGGCGCCGAGCTCGCGCAGCAGGCGGTCGGACACCTGACCGGTGACCTGCATCTTATGCTCGCGCTCGAATTTCTGGATCGCGGACTGGGTCTCACCGCCCATCGCGCCCGTGATCTTCAAATTCCCGTAGCCATATTCGGACAGCGCCCGCTGCACGCCGGCGATGCGCCGCGCGGCCGGGCTCTGCTGCACGGGAATCGGCGCCGGCGGACGCGAGATGGCGGCGGACGGCGTCGAAATCGTCTGCTTGACCAGATTGGTCATGGGATCGCCCGAGCGCGGCGTCGATGCGGTCGCTTCGACGGGCTTCTCCGGCGACTTCTCGGCGGCGCGCTCGACAGGTTTGGGCTCGGCACGAAACTCCGTCGCTCTCGGCTCGAGCGGCGAGGTATCGGCGCCGACGGGACGTGGACGAGGCATGGGGTTCGACAACGGCAGGGACGACGGCGCGGGAAGATTGATCACGGTGCCGAACATCGGCGCCGGATGCCGGCCGGTCTGGAGGAACAGCGCATTGGCAACGATCGCGCTGATCGCGGCGACGGCGACGAGACCGGCCAGCGTATCCTTGGGGCTATGCAACAGCACGCGCAGCACGAGATTGCGCTCGGTCTCGACATCGATGACCGCGGCCTTGGCACCACGGCGGCGCGGAGCGGCTTCGTCCTTGGCAGACTTCTTAGGCACTTTTCTTCACCAGAGCGGGTTGGTCCTGAACTTGGTCGTGAGGATGGTCCTGAAGTTCCTGGCGCAGCACCGGCGTCAAGGTCGCGATCTTGCTCTCGCTCGCCTTGCTGTCAGACATCTTGCCATCAGAAGTGTTGGCCTTCGGCGTGTAGACGAGCGGCAGCTTGACGGTGACGGCGGTGCCCTCGCCGAGCCTGCTTTGTACCGTCAATTCGCCGAGATGCAACGCTACCAGGCTCTTCACGATCGAAAGTCCGAGGCCGGTGCCTTCGTGACGGCGCTGATAGGTCTTGCCGGCCTGGAAGAACGGCGCGCCGATGCGCTTGAGATCGTCAGGCGCGATGCCTATACCGGTGTCGCTGACGCGTAGCGCAAGTTGCGAGCCCGACACCGCGGCTGTTACGCTGACCTGACCGCCGCGCTCGGTGAACTTGATCGCGTTGGCGACGAGGTTGAGCACGATCTGCTTGAAGGCGCGCGGATCGCCGGTCATCACAGGCAGGTCCTGCGGCGCATCGGTGACGAGGTCGACGCCGTTCTCCCGCGCCTTCAGCGCCAGCAGATTGCAGCAATGCATCAATGATGCACGCGGCGCGAACGGTTCCGACGCAATCTCGAAATTGCCCGATTCCATCTTGGACATGTCCAGGATGCCGTTGACGACCGAGAGCAGATGCTGGCCGGAATCGTTGATGAGCTGGGCGTATTCCCTGCGCTGGGCCGCGCCCAGCATCAAGGTCTGCTCCTGCGCGATCATCTCGGAGAAGCCGATGATGGCGTTGAGCGGCGTACGCAGTTCATGGCTCATGGTGGCGAGGAAGCGCGTCTTGGCGGCGTCGGCCGCTTCTGCGGCGCTGCACGCCTGGTCGAGCGCCTGCTCCCCGAGCTTGCGGTCGGTGACATCGCGCATCACGGCGACGACATCGGCCTCGCGCGTGGCATCACGGCCCATATCCTGATCGAGCGGGCGGCAGCGCATTTCGACCCAGATGAAATCAACCTGGCCACGTTCCGAGCCGACACGCTCCCGGCGCAACCGGAACTCGACGCTGCGCACGTCGCCGCGCGCGGCATCGGACAGCGCCGTCAGATACGCCGGGCGATCGGCGACATGGACGCGATCGAACAGGCCGTGGCCCAGCAGTTGCGCGACGGGGATGCCGACCATGGCTTCCACCGCCGGCGAGATGAACTGCACCGCGCCGTTGCGCTGATGCCGCGAGATGACGTCGCTCATGTTTCGCGCCAGGAGGCGGTAACGCTCTTCCTCACGCAACAGCAGCGCGACGCTGGTGCGCGCGAGCGATTCCGCACCGAAGGCGAGGCCTGCGGCATAGAGCGTCGCCGAGGCGACGCCGAACGCCATCAGCACGCCGCGTTCCGCGGCGCTGGTGTCGCCAATCGGCAGCCAGCCGAGCTGGCTGACGAGGATCAGGATGCCGGCGCAGGACAGCGCCAGCAGCGAGGCAAAGGCCGCGACGCGGCGCGAGGCCGACAGCGCAGCTTCGAGGGGAACCACGACCAGCCAGATCGCGGCGAATGATTCGATGCCGCCGGTCGTAGCCGCGACCGCCATGATCAGGCCAGCGAGCGCCAGCGACGACAGCACATGCGCGCCTTCGTAACGACCGGTGCGCGACAGGAACCAGGACAACAGGATCGGCGCAATCAGCCAGGCGAACGCGGCGACCTCGATCGCGCTCGGCGCGCCGCGCATGGCGAGATAGACCGGGAATGCGGCAAAGGCGGCCAGGCTGCCGAGCAGCCGCGGGGCCATGAAGGCACGATGGCGCGCTCGCGTCAGCGCGTCGTAACGCGCGGAAGGATGCAGCAGCGCATCGAGACAATCGCGGATGATACTCAAAACTGTCACGGGTCTCGCGCTTCGGCTCACTCGTCGAGAAGACGCGCCGGAACGCCTCCTTATCGTTGAGCCACCGTGTCAGAGCGACCTTAAACGAACACTAAGGCAGCGCGGCACGCCGCCGGACACCGTGTCATCGCGGGGCTTTTTAGACGATTTGACGACGTCATCGGCGAGGATGGTGAACACAGGGTTTCACCGTGATCCGCATGGTTTCGAAATGGTGGATGGGCGCGCCGGCAGAATCACGGGCACGAACGTCAATCGAAAATTTACGAGACTGTCGATTGCGAAGATTTTTGCGTAAATTTTCCGCGAATTAAGCGGAAGGCAATCACTTGCGATTTATCGAGAGTTGCTAGGTCCGACATCCGCGGAGATCGCCGCGGCGGGATCTAACATACAGGTCGCAAGATGCGCTTTCTGCTTCGCATCACATTCTGGCTCGGGCTGGTGCTGGTGCTCCTGCCGCGGGACAAGACGCCCGAATCGGACAAGCTGCCGCAGATCGGCGCCGCCGACGCGGTGCAGGCTGCGACCGCGGCCGTCTCCGACGTGACCCAGTTCTGCAAGCGCCAGCCGGCGGCCTGCGAGGTCGGCGGACAGGCCGCGACCATCATCGGCCAACGCGCGCAAGACGGCGCGCGCAAGATCTACCAGATCATCAACGACAAGAAAGAGCAGCTCGAGAAGCCCGACAAGAAGGCGCCCGACCACACCGGCTCGATCGCTCTGGCCGGCGAAGGCGACACTGCTACGAGCGAGGCGCCACGCGACACCCTGTCCCAGGACGACCTCGCGCTGGAATGGCGCGGCCCGGCGCCGGCGAATTAGCCCCAAACCCTATCGATTTCACGCGCTTGCGACCCTATATTGGCCTGAACGGGAACACGGGCCAGCATGACGACGATTGACGAAATCAGGGACAATTTCGAGATTCTGGACGAGTGGGACGACCGCTACCGGTATGTCATCGAGCTCGGCCGCACCCTGGAACCGATGTCCGAGGCCGAGCATTCGGCCGAGAACAAGGTGAACGGCTGCGTCAGCCAGGTCTGGCTTCAGAAGCTGATCGATCATCGCGATGGCGGCGCGCCGATCCTGAAATATCGCGGCGACAGTGACGCCCACATCGTGCGCGGGCTGGTCGCGATCGTGCTGTCGCTTTATTCCGGCCGCACGCCGCAGGAGATTCTTGCGACCGACGCCATTGCCGTATTCGACGAGTTCGGCTTTCGCGATCATCTGACGCCGCAGCGTTCCAACGGCCTGCGCTCGATGGTCGAGCGTATCAAGACCGACGCGAAAGAGGCGCTCGCGGAAGCCTCGTAGAAATTCTACTTCCGCTTCCGCTGCTGCTGCCCCAGTCCCATCTGCTTCGCAAGCTGCGAGCGGGCCACCGCATAGTTCGGCGCGACCATGGGATAGTCGGCCGGCAGGCCCCATTTCTCGCGATATTGCTCCGGCGTCATGTTGTACTGTGTGCGCAGATGGCGCTTCAGCGACTTGAAGCGCTTGCCGTCTTCCAGACAGACCAGATAATCGGGCGCGATCGACTTCTTCAGCGAGACCGCCGGCCTCGCCGGCTCGAGCGGCGCCGTCTCGGTGCGGCCCGACGAAACGCGCACCAGCGCGCCATGCACCTGGCTGATCAGGTTCGGAATCTCAGCCGCAGGCGTCGGATTGTTGCTGAGATAGGCCGACACGATGCTCGCCGTCAGCTCAATGAAATTCTTAGCCCCGGCATCCGACATCGGCTCGACCCTTCTCCACCTTGCGCTCACGGGATTGACGACGCCAAAGTATTCCGTGTCAACAATACGTTCGGCTGAAATGGAACGACTGACGCGCCTGGGTTGATTTACTGGCGAAGCGACGAGAATGGCCGCGCTCTACTTGCCTGCGGCAGGACTGAACGCAGCAGGACTTGGACGCGTCAGGTCTCAGGACCGCTGGTCGAGATGGGACCGCAACTCGTCGATCGAGGCAAAGCGCATCATGCCCTCCGGCATCTGCGCTTCGATCGAGCCGTCGGAATAGAGCGAATAGGCCATGCCGTCGACGATGCCGGATTTGAGCACCGTCACGGGCGCCTGCTCGGCCGCTGGCGCCGGCTCGGGTGCAGGCGGCGGAGCAGCCTCCGCGAAGGTCGACGGCGAGCGTGGTGGCGGGCGCCGCGAGGCGGCCGGCGGCTCCGGGGGCCTCATACGGCCCGGCTTCGGCCAGGCGTCGTCAAAGCTCGCAGGCGGAATGTCCGGTGCGTCAGGCGCTGCTGTCGGCTCGGCATGCGGCAGCGGCGGCACGCCCTCGCCGGTCTTCGCCTCCGCGCGCTCGCGCTCCTTGCGGGAGGTCGACGCGAACAGCAGGTTGCGTCGGCGCGGCGGTTCCGGAACCTCAGGCGGGGTCGGAACTTCCGGCTCCGGCGGCGGCTCGACGCGCGGACGCTCGCGCGCGGCTGCTTCGTTCTGCCACGGCGGCGGGCCTGCGGTCGGCAATGGCGGCGCCGCCTCGATCTTCCCTGCGCCCGGCGGCTCAGCCACGGCGGCAGGCGTTCCAGGCATCCCGAGACCCGGCAGCACGGGCCTGACCCGAACCTCGGGCGATGCGATTGATCCAGCCAGCCGGCGGGCAATGCCCTTCAGTTCGGCGACCACGACATAGAGGCCGGCCAGTAACATTCCGGAGCAGACGCCAATGGTGCCGGACATTATGAGGGTGCTGCCGAGACTGAATTCCCTGACGGTGAAGCCGAACAGGATCGCAAGGAGGCCCGCCAAAACGGCGAAAATCCCTGCGATCAACAATGCCAACGCCATCGAACTCACCCCCGGCCGCGCAGCCATACGCGACACTCGTCACGCCACGATACCGTCATACCGTGTTCCACGCCAACGTCGAATTGCAGCCTGCGTTCCTAAAGGGAAGGAAATCAGGGACTTATTCACATTCCCTTCAGCTACGGTTCGGTACTTCTAAGCGCTCTCAAGCTGGTAGGATTTGCTGCGTCGCATCAGGAATTTAGCCATAATGCCCAATTACTTGGTAATGGAACTGCGCTATAGGGATTCCGGGGAGCAGGCCCGCGCGCGCCAGCAGGGTCAAGAGGGGATTCCGGGTCACCAATAGCCATGACATCCATCACGACTTCGGCGATCGACACGCCTCTGCGGCGCTCGGTTGAACGGACTTGCGACGATCTCGCCATGCTGGTGCTGGCTGCGGTCGCCGTCATTGCAGGCTTGACCTTCCGCGACTACGGGCTCGGCTGGGACGACTACACCCACGCCGAATATGCCGACCTGCTGCTGCGCATGTTCGGTTCCGGTTTTAAGGACACCGCGGCACTGTCCTTCGCCAACCTCTATATGTATGGCGGCGGCTTCGACATGGTCGCGGCCCTCCTGCACAAGGTGATTCCGCTCGAGCTGTTCGAGACGCGCCGTCTGGTCGGCGCCGTCGTCGGCGTGATCGGACTTGCGGTGACGTGGCGGCTCGGCCGCCGTGTCGGTGGCCCCCTTGCGGGACTTGCCTCTCTCTTGCTGCTCGCGCTCTGCCCGATCTTCTACGGCCACATGTTCATGAACCCGAAGGATGCGCCCTTCGCGGTGGCCATGATCATCCTGATGCTGGGTCTCGTCCGCCTCGCCGAGGAATATCCGCAGCCTTCGCCGCGCACGATCCTCATCGTCGGCCTTGGTGCCGGCCTCTCGCTCGGCACCCGAATCCTCGGCGGCCTTGCGCTGGTCTACGCCGTGATCGGCTTCATGCCGCTGTTCCTGGAGGAACTGCGCAACGAGGGCCTGCGCGAGTCGGTCCGCCGCTTCGCTCATGTCGTCTACGTGCTGCTGCCCGGCCTCGTGCTCGGCTACCTCGTGATGGGGCTGATCTGGCCGTGGTCGATCATGGAGCCCGGCAATCCCTTCGAGGCTCTGACCTACTTCTCGCACTTCTTCGAGAAGCCCTGGAAGGAGATGTTCGACGGCGCGATCGTATCCGTGCCCGACATGCCCTGGTCCTACCTGCCGACGCTGTTCGCGCTTCAGTTGCCCGAGGTGATGCTGGTGCTGATGTTCGGCGCCGTGATCGGCACCTTCGCGCTGCTGCCGCGCCGCGAGGTTCCCGCCCGCCGCAAGACCATCCTGCTGATGCTCACGCTCGCAGCGACGCTGCCGCTGGCGATCGCGATGGTGAAGCGGCCGGCGCTGTACAACGGCATCCGCCATTTCGTCTTCGTGATCCCGCCGATGGCGGTGCTTGGCGGCGTCGCCTTTGCCCGGGCCATGGAGCGCCTGCGCGCCAATCACCGCACCTGGCAGCCGGTCGTGCTCGCGACCTTCTGCTTTGGCCTTGCGCTCTCGCTCGCCGAGATGATCCGGCTGCATCCCTATCAATACACGCACTTCAACCACATCGCCGGCACCGTCCGCGGTGCCGACGACCGCTTCATGCTGGATTATTGGGGTCTGGCGCTGAAGCAGGCCTCCGACGAATTGCGCGAGCAGCTGGTCGAACGCCAGGAAGTGCCGCCGCGCAACCGCAAATGGAAGGTCGCCGTGTGCGGTCCGCAGCGGCCCGCCCAGGTCGCGCTCGGCCCCGACTTCACCATCGGCTGGGATTCCAATGCTGCCGATTTCGCCATGACGCTCGGTGAGTTCTACTGCAAGGGCCTCACCGCGCCCGTGCTGGTCGAGATCAAGCGCGACGACGTGGTGTTCGCCCGCGTCTACGACATCCGCGGCAGCAGCATTTCCAGCCTGCTCTCGATCCCGGCACCGTAATAATTTTCCCCATGCGGGCTACGCTTGACTGCCGCGCTTTCAGCGCCTTGCCGCCGGCCATCACCGAGACTACGCTCCCTCCCCGCAACAACGAAGTTCGGAGAGATCAGCCATGTCGCCAGCGGAAGCGCGCCTGAAGGAAGTACCGTCGAACATGACGGAGGCCGAGTGGCAGCAACGGGTCAATCTCGCCGCCTGCTATCGCCTCGTCTCGCTCTACGGCTGGGACGACCTGGTCGACACCCACATCTCCGCGCGCGTCCCCGGCCCCGACCATCATTTCCTCATCAACCCCTACGGGCTGATGTTCGACGAGATCACGGCGTCGAGCCTCGTCAAGGTCGATCTGCATGGCAACCAGCTCTCCGAGAGCGAGTACACCATCAACCCCGCCGGCTTCACCATCCACTCGGCGATCCACGAGGCGCGCGAGGACGCGATCTGCGTGCTGCATCTCCACACCCTCGACGGCACCGCGGTGTCGAGCAGCGCCGAAGGCCTGCTGCCGCTGAACCAGACCGCCCAGCTCGTCACCCACGACCTCGCCTATCACGACTACGAAGGCATCGCGCTCGACCACGACGAGCGGCCACGGCTGCAGAAGGATCTCGGCGACCACAACCACATGCTCTTGCGCAACCATGGCACGCTGACGGTCGGCCGCTCGGTCGCCTCGGCCTTCGAGCGCATGTATCACCTCGAGCGCGCCTGCTCGATGCAGGTGCGTACGCGCGCGCTGGGCACGCCGGTCTATCCGGTCGACGATGTCGCGATCGACAAGAACACCGAGCTGCTCGCCAACCGCGACCGTGCCGAGCTGCGCGCCACCAACCTCGTGTGGCCGCCGCTGCTGCGCAAGCTGGACCGCGAGCTTCCGGGCTACCGGTCTTGAGATTTTCGGGATTTGGTGTAGGGTAGCGGTCAACTAACCTCTACGCCTTTTGGAATGAAACGCCGCCCAATTCCGGGCGGCGTTTTTATTTGAAAGCAACGCGCTGGGCAGCTCCCTTAGCTCAGATCGTGCAAATGCCTGCCAAGCGGCGGCGACAGACGGAAGCTTGTGAACAGAACCTTCAGCCCATCCCGCTCGGGTGTGCAGGCCATTGGCCCGACAAGATAGCAGCTTGCCCTTGGGAATGGAGCCAGCCGCATCAGCGGCCAAAGTTTGCCGTCAGCCGAAATCTGCAAGCGAAGCACACCCTTGTCGACGGTTGCGCGAACCCAAAAATCGCTGGCATCGTGTTGATACGGTGCAGTCGTCCAGTCGGAACGCTCGTCGGTCAACACGCTCCCAAGCATGGCGCGTCCGTCCGAGAACTCAATCCCGGCCTTAACCCAATGCCGCTCGTCGATGCGAACCATGATGCCTGCTTGATCGTAGAGTTCGCGGAAGTCGCTCTGAACGTGTAGTTCGGCGGTGAAGGCCTCGCCAGTCGGAAAACCAAGAAAGTGTCCACTGTCGCGATTGAAGCCATAATGCGTCGCGCGCCAGAAATCGCTGCCGTTGTCGGTAACGATTTGAAGGCTGTCGTCTTCTGCGGCCCATCTCTTCGGTTCGTTCAGCCACACACCGTCGGTTCTGCCGAGAATCATTTCAAACCTCGATGGAACGTTGGCGGTGCCCAGACTCTGTCGAAGATAGCATTTTGCAGAATGTCAGCTTGCAAGCCCCCCTACTTCACCTCCGCCAGCGCCGCGAGGATGCGCGCCCACGAACGGATGCCTTTCTGGAAGCTGCGGAGGTCGTACTTCTCGTTCGGCGAATGGATGTTGTCGTCGTCGAGCCCGAAACCGACGAGCAGCGAGTCGAGCCCCAGCGTGCGCTTGAAGTCTGCGACGATCGGGATCGAGGCGCCGGAGCCCATCAGCACGGTCTCCTTGCCCCATTCCTCCGTCAGCGCGGTCTTGGCCGCGGCGAGCGGCTTCATGTTCCAGTCGAGCGCGATCGCAGGCCCGGCGGAATGGTCGCCGAACTCGACCTTGCAATCGCCCGGAATCCGCGCCGACACATACTCGCGGAAAGCCTTGCGGATCTTCGCGGGATCCTGGCCTTCGACCAGGCGGAACGAGACCTTGGCAGATGCATGCGACGGGATCACCGTCTTGGAGCCCTCGCCGATATAACCGCCCCAGATGCCGTTGACGTCGCAGGTCGGACGCGTCGAGGCCTGCTCGATCAAGAGCCGGCCCTTCTCACCGGCCGGGAGTGAGAGCCCAATGGGCTTGAGGAACGTATCCGGCGTGAAGTCGAGCTTCTTCCACTGCGCGAGAATATCCGGCGGCGTATCCTTCACCCCGTCATAGAAGCCAGGAATGGTGATGCGGTTGTCATCGTCGAACAGCCCGCCGAGAATTCTGGTCAGCACCCGGATCGGGTTCATCGCGCTGCCGCCGAACACGCCGGAATGCAGGTCGCGATTGGCGGCGGTGATCTTGAGCTCCTCATAGAGCAGGCCGCGCAACGAGGTCGTGATCGCCGGCGTATCGCGGTCCCACATCCCGGTGTCGCAGACCAGCACGTAGTCCGCCCTAAACTCGTCCTTGTTGGCTTCGATGAAGGGCACGAAGTTCTTCGAGCCGACTTCTTCCTCGCCTTCGATCAGGAAAGTGACGTCAATCGGCAGCGACCCCGTCACCTTCTTCCAGGCACGGCAGGCCTCGACGAAGGTCATGACCTGGCCCTTGTCGTCTTCGGCGCCGCGCGCGACGATGATCTTGCGGCCGTCGGCATGGTCGGTCACGACAGGCTCGAATGGCGGACGGTGCCAGAGATCAAGCGGATCGACCGGCTGCACATCATAGTGGCCGTAGAACAGCACATGCGGCCGGCCGCCCGCGACGCTCTTGCCGACGACCGCGGGATGGCCGGCGGTCGTCCTCACTTCAGTCGCAACGCCGAGGCTCGCGATGTCCTTGGCAAGATGCTCGGCCGCCGCCTTGCAATCGGCCGCGAAGGCCGGATCGGCGGAGATCGACTTGATCCGCAACAGCGAGAACAGACGCTCCAGGCTGTTGTCAAACTCCTTGTCGATGTGGTCGAGCACGGATTGAAGCTGCGCATTGGCCATGGTCGTATTCCCTACTTTTCATGTCTCAAGAAATCGGGGTCTCAAGATTACTGCGCTTTTAGCCCTGCCGCGGCGTCGGAGCTAGCCGCGACGGGCGGATGCCGGATGTGCCATCCGAGCGCACCTGCGAGGATCGCCGTGGCGACGAGGTTATTGCCCCAGGCCTGGAAGACATTGGGAAACCACGGCAGCGCCAGCAGCATGAGGACGCCGGCGGCGCCAAGGGCGAGCCAGGTTCCCAGGCGTACGTTCGCCCGCTCGTCGAAGGCGGCACGATGCATCAGCACGGTCATCGGGAAAAACAGCCACATGAAGTAGTATTGCCGCGCCAGGGGCGATGCCACCGTCATCAGGCAGAACAGGATGCCGAGCTCCTCGGCGTCCGAGCGCGCCGTACGCCGCGCTTGCCGTGGCATGACCGCGACGAAACCGAGTCCGAGCAACGCCGACAGCGCCAGCACGATCCAGTTCGCCGTCCTGTAATCGACGTCGATGACATTCATCGTGCGCGGCGGCTTGTTGGGATCCTCCTGATTGTAGTTGATTGGCCGGACCAGCCGGTGCGTGACAGCAATGAGTGACTGGTTCACCCACGACCAGTTCTGCTCGTCGCGCTGGCCAAATCCCTTTTCAGAGCTCGACCCGACCATGCCCTGATACCAGGTCTTGAGCTCGGCGGCGTTGCGCTCGAAGCCGCGAATGGGTGCCGGCACCACATAGAGAAGCAAGCCGGTGAAGGCGACCGTAGCGACGGCGGCCGCCCACTTCCGCCGCCAGACCAGATAGGGCAGCACCGCAATGGGAAACACCTTGATGGCGGTGGCGAGCGCGAACATGAAGCCTGCGAGCCAGGAGCGCTGATGCTGCAAGCTCCAGAAGCCGTAGAGCATCATCGCCAGCAAGACGAGGTTCGGCTGGCCAAGATCGAACATGTCGAACACGAAGGTCACGGTGACGAGAGCGGGCAGCGCCTCCAGCCAGGGTCCAGGCCTGCGGCCCGAACCGGTCATGGCATTGGAGAGCATCCCGGTGTACCACCACGCCGCAATATTCAGGATCGACAGCACGGTGTAGAGCGCGATCTTGCCGAACCAGCTCGGGATCGCCAGCAGGATCGCCGGCAGCGGTGGGTAGATGAACTCGAAGTACTCACGGATGTCGGCGGGATAGAGCGGCCCACCCTGCAAGACCTGCTGCCCGGCCCAGTACCACAGGCCGTAATCCTTGGTCTTGCCGTGCCCGAAGATCTCGGGACCGAGAACGTCGGCAGCCAGGATGAAGCAGCAGAGCAGGAAGAGCAGGTCGAGCGGCGCACGCAGCGACAGGGTTCGGAATGCGCCGGGTCGGACGAAAGATTCAGGTGAGGTCACGATTTGGTCCAGTCAGGGGCCATAGCACCTAGCAGACCGACGGACGCTTGGAGAGTCCTGTTCACCCGAATTTGTACCCGCCGCGCACAGGCGGCGGGTTTCCCGACGAATTGCCTCAAACGAGGCTTTCTGCCTACCTGCGCAGCAAGCCGCCGAGCGCGCCGCGGACCAGCGTGCGGCCGATCGAGCCACCAAGCTGTCCGGCGACCGACTTGCCGATATTGGCGGCCATCCCCCCGATCACCTGATTGGTGACCGATCGGGTCATGTCGCGCGCGATGACCTGGCCCGTCGAGAGGCGGCCGCGCTTGACGTTGGTGCCGAAGATGGTGCCGACTATCGAGCCGATCTGGCCGAGGATGCCACCGCCTCCTATTCCGCCAGCCGCGCCGGGATCGGCAGTCGCAGCCGTGCCGGCAATGCGCTTCTGGATCATCTCGTAGGCGGACTCCGCATCAACGGCGGTGTCGTATTTGCCCTTCACCGGGCTTGCATCCATGATCGCCTTGCGCTCTTCCGGCGTGATCGGTCCGATCCGGGCCGATGGCGGCCGGATCATCACCCGCTCGACCATCGCCGGCGTGCCGTTGCCTTCGAGAAAGGACACCAGCGCCTCGCCCTTGCCGAGCTCCATGATCACCTTGGCAGTGTCGAGCTTCGGGTTGGGCCGGAAGGTCTGGGCCGCGGCGGCGACCGCCTTCTGGTCGCGCGGGGTGAAGGCGCGGAGCGCGTGCTGCACCCGGTTGCCCAATTGTCCGAGCACACGGTCGGGCACGTCGACAGGGTTTTGCGTCACGAAATAGACGCCGACGCCCTTGGAGCGGATCAGGCGCACCACCTGCTCGATCTTGTCCATCAGCGCCTTAGGCGCGTCGTTGAACAGCAGATGCGCCTCGTCGAAGAAGAAGACCAGCTTCGGCTTGGGCAGGTCGCCGGCCTCGGGCAGCTCCTCGAACAGTTCTGACAGCATCCACAGCAGGAACGTCGCGTAAAGCCGCGGGCTCTGGAGCAGCTTGTCGGCGACGAGAATGTTGACCATGCCGCGGCCGTCGCGGTCGGTCTTCATGAAGTCTTTCAGCGTCAGCGCCGGCTCGCCGAAGAATTTGGTGCCGCCCTGGTTCTCCAGCACCAGAAGCTGGCGCTGGATAGTGCCGACAGTGGCCTTGGTCACGTTGCCAAAACCCTGCGCCGCCTTCTTGATCTCGGCAAGCGGACTCTCCTCGGCATCCGCCCCCTTCTTGCCGGCATCGGGCACGATGGCATCGAGCAGCGCGCGCAGATCCTTCATGTCGATCAGCGTCAGCCCGTTGTCGTCGGCGACGCGGAAGGCGACGTTGAGCACGCCTTCCTGCACGTCGTTCAGGTCGAGCATGCGTGCGAGCAGCAGCGGGCCCATTTCCGTGACGGTCGCCCGCACCGGGTGGCCCTGCTCGCCGAACACGTCCCAGAACACCGTCGAGAACTGGTCGGGCTGGAACGTCAGGCCCATCGCGGTGGCGCGCTTGACGATGAAGTCCGCGGGCACGCCAACCTCGGAGATGCCGGAGAGGTCGCCCTTGATGTCGGCCGCGAAGACCGGAACACCGGCGCGCGCAAATCCCTCTGCCATCACTTGCAGCGACACCGTCTTGCCGGTTCCGGTTGCACCCGTGACGAGGCCGTGGCGATTGGCGAACGCCAGCGCCAGCCATGCCTGCTCGTCTCCCTTGCCGACGAAGATCTTGTCGTCGGTGTCGCCGAGCTTGCTGTCCTGTGCGGTCATTATTCTCTCTGATCTCTCTGCCGTGTTTCGCGTGTCGAAACTCGAATGCTCCAGTTCCGTAGTTTAACGCATGTCGCGCGCCGATTAAAACCATTCAACGCGCGCCAAGCATGCGACATTGCCGGAAACATATGGGCGACATCAGCCGAAAGTAGGAACGGATACATTCGCACCGCGGCATTTTTTCGCCGATTCCATCTCCGCTCTTGCATCGCTGCAACACTTGTCGCGCGTTCGAGAATGAATCGGAACGTTGGTGGCGTTCATTGCTTGTATTTCACATCGCACCGGCTCAAGATCATTTTCGAAAACAATACTCCGGCATGTGAACCGGCTGAGGGGCAGGCCATATGGACGAGCTGATCGGACGGCTGGCGACAAACGCCAGCATAGATAGTGCTGTCGCTGAAAAGACCGTCGGCATTATCCTGGGCTTCCTCCGCAACGAGGGTCCTTCCGACACCGTCCAGGTACTGATCGACCAGATTCCAGGTGCAGAAGCGGCGATCGAGGCGTCCGGCAGCGGCGGGGGACTGTCGCGGCTGATGGGCGGCGGCCTGATGGCGCTCGGCACGCGCCTGATGGGCCTGGGACTTGGCATGTCCGAGATTCAGAACGTCGCCCGTGAACTTTTTCGCTTCGGCCGAGACAAAATCGGAGCGGATCAGATGGGCAAGATCATCGCGGGGACCCCAGGCCTCAGCCAGTTCGCCTGAAGCTTGCGCATTTCACATCGAGTATCATGACATATCCGATCTCCGAGATTGAGGGCCTGTCGACCTTTGCCGCCAACAAGTTGAAGGCGCAAGGTATCCGCACCACCGATGCGCTGCTCGAGGCGGCCTCGACCGTGAAGGGCCGCAAGGCGCTCTCCGCCAAGACCGGCATCAGCGAGCAGTTGCTGCTAGAATGGGCCAACGTCTCCGACTACATGCGCATCCCCGGCATGGGCAGGGCCAAGGTCGGCCTGGTCCGCGCCGCCGGCGTCACCACCGTGCGCGAACTCTCCTATCGAAATCCGGCAAGGCTCGCCCAGAGCATGCGGGATGCCAACGAGAAGAAAAAGCTCCTCCGCATCCTGCCCTCGGAGAAATCGGTCGGCGACATCATCGCCAAGGCGAAGAAGCTGCCGCCGAAGATTTCGTATTAGCTCTGCCGCTCTCCGCATACGGATTGCCGCGCTACTCTCTCGGCATCGTTTTGCCCGATGGGCAACAATGCCCCCCCAACTCCGCCGTCATACCCCGCGAAAGCGGGGTATCCAGTACGCCGCGGCTCCTCCGTATCGCGGCACCGTCTCTGGAATACTGGATTGCCCGCTTTCGCGGGCAATGACAGCGAGGGTGTGCGACGCCGTCCCCAAACGCTGACAACGCACCCCTTCCCGTCTTGACTCCCCCTCCCCGACCGCTAAAGCGGGCCGCATGAATGCCTCGCCCTCCCCATCCGTCCCGGCGGCCGGTTCAGTCGGGCCTGACGTGCTGCGGACGCTGCTGGAGCGGCCGATCCCGGCGATCATGGGCGTGCTCAACGTCACCCCGGATTCATTCTCCGACGGCGGCGAATTCATCGCGCCCGAGCAGGCGCTCGCGCGGGCACGGGCGATGATCGAGGCCGGGGTCGACATCATCGATATCGGTGCCGAGTCCACCCGGCCCTACAAGGGCGCCCGACCGGTCACGGCGGAAGACGAGCTGGCGCGGCTGAGGCCGGTGCTGGCGGGCATCGTGGCGCTCGGCGTGCCCGTCTCGATCGACAGCATGAAGGCGGAGGTGGTGGCCTTCGCGCTCGCCCAGGGCGCGGCGATCGCCAACGACGTTTGGGGCCTGCAACGCGACGCCGGCATGGCGCCGATGGTGGCCGCCAAGGGCGTCCCCGTTATCGTCATGCACAACCGCGACAGCGTCGATCCCGCCATCGACATCGTCGTGGACATGAAAGCGTTCTTCCTGCGCTCACTCGACATCGCCGCCAAAGCCGGCATCGCGCGCGAAAAAATCGTGCTCGATCCCGGCATCGGCTTCGGCAAGACCGCCGAGCAGAGCATGACCGCGCTGGCGCGACTCGGCGAGCTTGCCGTGTTCGGCCTGCCAATCCTCGTTGGTGCCTCGCGAAAACGCTTCATCGCCTCGGTGTCGCCGTCGGAGCCGAAAGAGCGGCTCGCCGGCTCGATCGCCGCGCATCTGATCGCCGCACAGCGCGGCGCGAAAATCATCCGGACCCATGACGTCGCCGAGACCTTGCAGGCCCTGCGAGTGGCGCACGCAATCGAGAGCAAGCAATGACCGATACGATCTTCGTGAGCGGCCTGTCGATCCACGCCCGCCACGGCGTGATGGATCACGAAACAGAAGTCGGCCAGCGCTTTGTCATCGACCTCGAGCTCTATACCGACCTGTCGGAGCCTTCGCGCAGCGACCGGCTCGCCGATACGGTGTCTTACGCCGAAGTGGTGGCGACCACGACCGCGGCGTTCAAGAACACCAATTACAAGCTGCTGGAGCGCGCGGCCGGCGCGGTCGCCGATGCCATCCTGTCGCACTTCCCGCGCATCCGCGCCGTGAAGATCACCGTGCACAAGCCGCATGCTCCGATCGCCGCGATCTTCGACGATGTCGGCATCATGCTGACACGCGCGCGGCACCCCTGACATGGCGAGCGTCCTCATTGCACTCGGCGGCAATGTCGGTGATGTCCGCGCGACGTTCGGAAAGGCGATCGCCCATATCTGCGGCATGGCGCAGGCCGCGTTGATCGCGCGCTCCTCCGACTACACGACCCCGCCCTGGGGCGACGAGGACCAGGCTCCCTTCATCAATGCCTGCGTCGAGATCGAGACCGACCTCGATCCGCACGCGCTCTTGTTCGTGATGCAGAAGGTCGAGCAGAAATTCGGCCGCACACGGGACAAGGAGCGGCAATGGGGGCCGCGCACGCTCGATCTCGACATGATCGCCTATGACGATGTCAGTTTCCAGAAGCCCGACCTGACGCTACCGCACCCACGCCTGTTCGAGCGCGCCTTCGTGCTGGTGCCGCTGGCCGAAATCGCGCCGGACCGCGTGATCTCGGGCATTCGTGTGCGTGACGGTCTCGCCAGCGTCTCGACGCAAGGCATTGAGCGGCTTCCGGATACCGGTTAACCAAAAACAACCGTTTGCAGGGACGGCCGGCCGTGGCAATTTCGCCTGCGAACAACAAGATTTTCGGGAGCCCCTCGCCGCATGACCTCCGCGACTGACGACCTGCCGCTGGCGGCGGATTTTCCCAAGGCGACCGTCGAAGACTGGCGCAAGCTGGTCGATGGCGTGCTGAAGGGCGCGCCGTTCGAGAAGCTGGTCGGCAAGACTTATGACGGAATCAAGATCGATCCGCTCTATCCGCGCGCCAAAGGCGTTGCGCCCGTGGTGGGGCGGCCGGCGGCGGCGCCCTGGCAGATCATGCAGCGGATCGACCATCCCGATGCAAGTGCGGCGAATGCGCAGGCACTGACCGATCTCGAAAATGGCGCGACGGGGCTCGCGCTGGTGTTCGCCGGCGGCAATGGCGCTCACGGTTTCGGGCTGGAACCGACCGCAGACGCGGTCGCAAAGATCTTGCAGGACGTCCATCTCGATGCCCGCATCGGCCTCGAGCTTCAGGTCGGTCCGCAATCGCGGATGGCCGCGATCCATGTCGCGGAATATGTGAAGAGCAAGGGCATCGATCCCGCGGCCTGCGACATCCGCTTCGGGCTCGACCCGCTCGCGGCCGGCGCGGTGTGGGGCCACAGCCCCTACACCTGGGACGAAATCGTTCCGGCCGTCACCGGCGGGATCAAGGGCCTCGCCGCGCTCGGCTTCAAGGGACCGTTCGCGTCCGCTGACGGACGCGTGATCCACGATGCCGGCGGCTCCGAGGTGCAGGAGCTTGCTTTCGTGCTCGCCTGCGGCATCGCTTATTTGCGCGCGATCGAAAGCGCGGGCGTTCCGCTGGAGCAGGCGCAGGGCATGGTCTATGCGCGGGTGGCCGCGGATGCAGACCAGTTCCTCACCATGGCAAAATTCCGCGCATTGCGGCTGCTGTGGGCACGCATCGAGACGGCGTGCGGGCTCACGCCAAAACCACTGTTCGTCGCAGCAGATACCGCCTGGCGCATGCTGACGCAGCGCGATCCCTATGTGAACATGCTGCGCGCGACCATGGCGACGTTCGCGGCCGGACTCGCCGGCGCCAACGCGATCACCGTGCTACCGCACACGCTGGCGCTCGGCCTGCCCGATCCGTTCGCGCGGCGCGTGGCGCGCAACACGCAAGCCGTGCTGCTGGAGGAAAGCAACCTCGCCAAGGTCAGCGATCCCGCGGCGGGCGCAGGCGGCATCGAGACGCTGACGGCGCAGCTCTGCGACGCGGCCTGGGCGCTATTCCAGGAGAGCGAGAAAGCCGGCGGCGCCTTCGCTGCGCTTCAGCAGGGCCTGTTCCAGAGCAAGGTCGCAGCCGCGCGAAAGGCCCGCGACGCCAATATCGCAAAGCGCCGCGATGTGCTGACCGGCGCCAGCGAGTTTCCGAACCTGCACGAGAGCGAAACGGCAGTGCTGAAGGCGACGCCGGTCGCGCTCGCACCTTATGGCGAGCAAAAATACAAGTTCGACGCGCTGCCGCCGATCCGGCTGGCGGAACCGTTCGAGGCGCTGCGCGATAAATCCGATGCGGCGTTGAAGGCACGCGGCACGCGGCCAAAAGTGTTCTTGGCCAATCTCGGCACGCCCGCCGATTTCACGGCGCGGGCGACCTTTGCCAAAAGCCTGTTCGAGACCGGCGGCATCCAGGCCGTCGATAGCGAGGGCTTTACCGATCCGGCCCAGTTAGCCGCCGCCTTCAAGGCGTCTGGCGCCGGGCTCGCCTGCCTTTGTTCCAGCGACAAGGTCTATGCGGAACACGCCGAAGCCGCGGCACGGGCCCTGCAAACCGCCGGGGCGCGACTTATCTATCTGGCAGGCCGCCCGACCGATGCCGAGGCGGCGCTGCATGCAGCCGGCGTCACCGGCTTCGTCTTCGCCGGAGGCGATGCGCTTGCGACGCTGCAAGACACGTATCGACGGATGGAGCAGCCATGACGGAAGCAGGCAAACCCGTTCTCGCCGGCGGCTGCCAATGCGGCGCGGTCCGCTTTGCGCTGACGGTAGCACCCAACAAGGTTTCGATCTGCCACTGCCGGATGTGTCAGAAGGCCAGCGGCGCGCCGTTCGCCTCTTTTGCCGACATCAACAAGACGGACTTTGCTTGGACCAAGGGGACGCCGTCGTTCTTTCGTTCCTCCTCCATCGCCGAACGTGGCTATTGCGCCGCCTGCGGCACGCCGCTGAGTTTTGGCCGCATCGACGGCGACCGGATCGAGATCATGACCGGCGCGTTCGACCGTCCTGACCACGTAGTGCCGACACGGCAGTTCGGGACCGAGTCCCGTCTCGGCTGGGTGGTTGGGATCGCCAACCTGCCGAGCCAGACCACGCAGCAGAATTACGGACCGGAGAAGATGGCGACCATCGTCAGCCATCAGCATCCGGATCATGATTGAGCGCCTATGATATGGTTGAAACCATGAGCCGCATTCCGAACTTCGCCGATATCGCCTTCGAGCGAGCCGCCACCGCCGCGCCGGCCGGCAGCGCCGAGCCGTGGCTGACGCCCGAGGGCATCCTGGTGAAGCCCGCTTATAGCGAGGCCGATCTGGCCGGGCTCGACTTCCTCGAGACCTATCCGGGTATCGCGCCTTACCTGCGCGGCCCCTACCCGACCATGTATGTCAACCAGCCCTGGACCGTGCGGCAATATGCCGGCTTCTCCACGGCGGAGGATTCCAACGCGTTCTACCGCCGCAACCTCGCGGCCGGACAGAAGGGCCTCTCGGTCGCGTTCGACCTCGCCACCCATCGCGGCTATGACAGCGACCATCCGCGCGTCGGCGGCGACGTCGGCATGGCCGGCGTTGCCATCGATTCCATCTACGACATGCGGACGCTGTTCGCGGGGATTCCGCTCGACCAGATGAGCGTGTCCATGACCATGAACGGCGCGGTGCTGCCGATCCTCGCGCTCTATGTCGCTGCCGCGGGCGAACAGGGCGTGGCGCCGGAAAAGCTCTCAGGGACCATTCAGAACGACATTCTGAAAGAGTTCATGGTGCGCAATACCTATATCTACCCGCCCGCGCCCTCGATGCGGATCATCTCGGACATTTTTGCGTACACCTCGCAAAAAATGCCGAAATACAATTCGATCTCGATCTCCGGTTATCACATGCAGGAGGCCGGCGCGACGCAGGACCTCGAGCTCGCCTATACGCTGGCCGATGGCGTCGAATATCTGCGTGCCGGTCTTGCCGCCGGTCTCGATGTCGACCGCTTCGCGCCGCGCCTGTCGTTCTTCTGGGCGACCGGCATGAACTTCTTCATGGAAGTCGCCAAGATGCGCGCCGCGCGGCTGCTCTGGGCGAAGCTGCTGAAGCCGTTCAACCCCAGCGATCCGCGCTCGCTGTCACTGCGCACGCATTGCCAGACATCCGGCTGGTCGCTGACCGCGCAGGACGTCTTCAACAACGTGATGCGCACGACGGTGGAAGCGATGGCGGCGACGCAGGGCCACACCCAGTCGCTGCACACCAACGCGCTCGACGAGGCGCTGGCGCTGCCGACGGACTTTTCGGCCCGCATCGCCCGTAACACCCAGCTCTTCCTGCAGCAGGAGAGCGGCACCACCCGCATCATCGATCCCTGGGGCGGCTCGTATTATGTCGAGCGTCTGACGCGCGACCTCGCCGCCAAGGCCTGGGGCCACATCCAGGAGGTCGAGGAGCTCGGCGGCATGGCCAAGGCGATCGAGGCCGGCGTGCCGAAACTGCGCATCGAGGAAGCCTCCGCCAAGACCCAGGCCCGGATCGATGCCGGCAAGCAGGCGGTGATCGGCGTCAACAAGTACAAGCCGACGGACGAAGCTCCGATCGATATCCTCAAGGTCGACAACACCAATGTCCGCCGGCTCCAGATCGACAAGCTGACGCGACTGAAGTCCGAGCGTAACCAGAAGGACGTCGAGGCCGCGCTCGCCGCGCTGACCCGCTCGGCCGGCGAAGGCAACGGAAATCTGTTGGCGCTCGCCATCGATGCCGCGCGCGCGAAGGCTACCGTCGGCGAAATCTCGGACGCGATGGAGAAGGTGTTCGGCCGGCACCGCGCCGAGATCAAGTCCATCACCGGCGTCTACAAGCGGGAGGCGTCCAGCATGGGTAACCGGGTCGAGAAGGTTCAGGCGCTGATCGACGCCTTCGAGGAGGCGGAAGGCCGCCGCCCCCGCATCCTGGTCGCAAAAATCGGCCAGGACGGTCACGACCGCGGCCAGAAGGTGATCGCGTCTGCCTTTGCCGATATCGGCTTCGACGTCGACATCGGGCCGCTGTTCGCGACCGCCGACGAAGCCGCGCGCCAAGCGGTCGAGAACGACGTCCACATCCTCGGCGTCTCCTCGCTCGCCGCCGCCCATCTCACGGCCGTGCCCGAACTGAAAGCCGCGCTGAAGAAGCAGGGCCGCGACGACATCATGATCATCGTCGGCGGCGTGGTGCCGCCGCAGGATTACGCCGCGCTCTATGCGGCCGGCGCCGAGGCGATCTTCCCACCTGGCACCGTGATCGCTGACGCGGCGGAAGAGCTGATCCGCAAGCTGAATGCGCGACTCGGGCATAGCGAGGCAGCGGAGTAGGTCTCCATCGATCTTCGAAAGGATAGTGCGTGATATTTTCCGCGCCAGCGTTCATGCGCGCGCTAGCTGTGGCCGCAGCTTGCAGCGCGTTGTTGGCTACCGCCCATGCCTCCGACCCCAAGCCCGACGCGGTCATCAAGAACAAGAGCATCGAGGCTCGCGTTTTCCTCGATGACAAGATCAAGGCGGATGCGGCGCTGGCGGCCGACTGCCTGACTGAAGGCAAGAAGTGGCTCGACAAGAACGCGGCAGAAGCCGCCGCCTCGCGCAAAGAGGACCCGCAATTCTTCAGGGACGGTGGCTGGGACTTTGAGCGCAAATACGGCATCCGCTCTGTAGCCGCCGACCGCTATGTCAGCGTCCTGCGCAACGACTACATGGACACCCACGGCGCCCATCCCAACTCCGACGTGAACACGGTCCTGTGGGACAAGGCCGAAGGCAAGCGCATCTCCATCCGCCCGTTCTTCACCGAGACCGCCGACAACGGCCCGGCCATGAAGGCAATGGTGAAGGCCGTGATCGCCTCACTGAAGATCGAGAAGAAGAAGCGCGGCGCCAGCGAGACCGCGACCGACGAGTGGTTTAGGGAGCTCGCACCGAGCCTGCTCAAGATCGGCGCGGTGACGCTCGCGCCGTCAACCGACGCGGGCAAGAGTTCCGGTCTCACTTTCCACTACCCGCCCTACGCAGTCGGCCCCTACGCCGAGGGCGAATATGTCGCATTCGTGCCGTGGGAAACGCTGAAGCCTTATCTCACCGCGGAAGGCACCCGCATCTTCGGTGGCTCGCGGCCGAAGGGCGACGAGGACGCGCCGCGGTGACCACGTTGTGAGCAGCGCCGCGTTGCTCACAGAGTTTGGTAGCGCTACCTTGCAGCGGCGCAGCAAAGCCGACTAGAATGTCGCCATTGACAAGAGCGCCCGACGTCACGGGCGCCGCTGGGAGGCATTGATGTCCAAGATTACGCGCCGCACCTTTGCGGCTTCATCTGCCGCGGTCGCGGCATCCGCCGCATTCGGCCTCACACCCGCAGTTGCGCAAGCCTATCCAGCGCGACCCGTCACCGTGATCGTGCCCTGGGGCGCGGGCGGCGGCACTGACGCGACTGCGCGCATTGTCGCAGCGGTGCTGGAGAAGGATCTCGGCCAGCCCTTCAACGTGGTCAATCGCACCGGCGGCTCCGGCGTCGTCGGCCATACCGCGATCGCGACCGCGCAGCCCGATGGCTACACCATCGGCATGCTCACGGTCGAAATCTCGATGATGCACTGGCAGGGCCTGACCGAGCTGGCGCCGAAGAGCTACACCCCGCTGGCGCTGATGAACGAAGACCCCCCGGGCATCCAGGTCTCCTCCTCCTCGCCTTACAAGACGGTGAAGGAGCTCGCCGAAGCCATCAAGGCGGCCCCTCCCGGCAAGTTCAAGGCCTCGGGCACCGGCCAGGGCGGCATCTGGCATCTCGCGCTGGTCGGCTGGATGCAGGCGATGGGCTTGCCCGCCAACCAGGTCGCCTGGGTGCCGTCGAACGGCGCCGCGCCCGCGATGCAGGACCTCGCCGCCGGCGGCCTCGACCTCACCACCTGCTCGGTGCCCGAAGCCCGCGCCATCATCGAGGCCGGCAAGGCCAGGAGCCTTGCCATCATGGCGCCGGCGCGCAATCCGATCTTCAAGGACGTGCCGACGCTGAAGGAAGCGATGGGCATCGACTACGCGACCGGCGCCTGGCGCGGCATCGGCGCGCCGAAGAACCTGCCGCCGGAGATCGCAACGAAGCTCACCGCGGCGCTGAAGAAGGTCTATGACTCCGCCGAGTTCAAGGACTTCATGAGCAATCGGGGCTTCGGCACCGTGTGGGGCGATGCCGGCCAGTTTGCAAGCTTCATGGACAAGGGCGACGCCCAGATGGGCGAAGCGATGAAGGCGGCGGGTCTGAGCAAGGCGTAATCTCCTGCGGCTCTCACGCGAGACGATCGTTGATTGAAGTGGCCGGTCCGCACGCTCAGTTCCCCCGCGGAGAGCCCCCCTCACCCCGACCCTCTCCCCGCGCGCGGGGAGAGGGAGAACACCTGTTGTAGGGCTTTTCCCATGCGCCTTCCCGACTCCGTCACGGGATCGTTTCTCGTCGTGCTCGGCACAGCAGCCGCCTATGGCGGCTGGCTGCTGCCGCCGGTGCCCGGGCAGCCGGTCGGCCCCAACGTATTTCCGCTCGTGATCGGCATTGGGCTTGCGCTGTGCGGGCTCGCGATCGTGTTCGGTATCGGTCACACCTTCGAGGAGGCGGAAGAGCTGATCCCGCTCGAAGATGGCCAGGCAGCGGCTGCCCCGCCGCAAGGGAAGCTCTACGGCCTGCGCGCGCTGCTGCCGCCGGCGCTGCTGCTGTTCTACGTGGTCGCGGCCGACCGGCTCGGCTTCATCATCACCACGGCGATCATGGTCTACGTCACCTCGACCGCCTTGGGGGCGAAGTGGAAGCTGGCGCTGCCGCTCGCAGCGCTGTCGCCCTTCGCCATCCACCTCATCTTCGGCAAGCTGCTGCGCGTGCCGCTTCCCGCCGGCCTGTTGCCGACGCCCTGGTGATCCCATGCTGAAAACCCTGATTGAAGCGTTCGCACTGATTTCCACCTGGGAGGTCATCATCGCGATGTTCGCAGCCTCCGTGTACGGGCTCGTGATCGGCTCGCTGCCGGGCCTGTCGGCGACGATGGCAACCGCGCTGCTCGTCCCCGTCACCTTCTACCTCTCGCCGATCGCGGCGATTGCGACCATCGTGGCGGCGTCCTCGATGGCGATCTTCTCCGGCGACATCCCCGGTGCGCTGCTGCGCATCCCCGGCACGCCAGCCTCCGCCGCCTATGCGGACGAGGCTTACGCCATGACCCGCAAGGGACAGGCCGAGCTGGCGCTCGGGGCCGGCGTGTGGTTCTCGGCCGTCGGCGGCATCGCCGGCGTGCTGTCGCTGATGATCCTGGCGCCGCCGCTGGCCGAGATCGCGCTGTCGTTCTCGACCTTCGAGTATTTCTGGCTGGCGCTGCTCGGCTTGATGTGCGCGACGCTGGTGGCACGCTCCTCGCCCGTGAAGGCGATCGCGGGCATGTTCCTCGGCCTGCTGGTCTCCTGCATCGGCATCGAAAATCCTGGCGGCGTGCCGCGCTTCACCTTCGGCCTCACCGATTTGTTCGGCGGCATCGAGCCGATACCCGCGCTGGTCGGCGTCTTCGCGGTGGCCCAGGTGATGCGCGCGATGCTGACACCCGAGCCTCCCCCGCTGCCGCGGCGAAAATTCGGAAGCATCATGGCCGGCCAGTGGAAGCTGACCAAGAAATACCATTGGCAGATGACGCGCGGAAACATCGTCGGCATCATCATCGGCGTGCTGCCCGGCGCCGGCGCCGACATGGCCGCCTGGGTCTCCTACGCGATGTCGAAGCGCTTCTCCAAGGAGCCGGAAAAATTCGGCACCGGCCATGTCGAGGGCCTGGTCGAGGCCGGCGCCAGCAACAATGCCAGCATCGCCTCGGGCTGGGTGCCGTCATTGCTGTTCGGCATCCCCGGCGACACCATCGCCGCGATCGCGATCGGCGTGCTCTACATGAAGGGGCTCAACCCCGGGCCGACGCTGTTCACCGAGAAAGCGTCGAGCATGTACGCGATCTATCTGATGTTCATCATCGCGAACATTTTGATGATCCCGCTCGGCATCGCCATGATCCGGATTGCCGCCTACATCCTGCTGGCACCGCGCTCCGCCATCATGCCTGTTATCATGCTGTGCTGCGCGGTCGGCTCGTTCGCGATCGGCAACAACATGTTCGGCGTCGTCACCGTCGCCGCCTTCGGCATCATCGGCTATGTGATGGAGGCGAACGGCTATCCCGTCGCCGCGATGGTGCTCGGCATCGTCATGGGCACCATGGTCGAGCAGGCTTTTGTCACTTCGCTGATCAAGTCGGACGGCAGCATTTTGCCGTTTTTCGAGCGCCCGGTCGCCGCCATCCTCGCTGCCATGGCGATCGGGGCGCTGCTGTGGCCGGTGATGGTCTGGGCGTGGCGGAAGCTGAAACCGGTGCGGACGGGGATGGCGGCGACATCCCGGTGATATCGGGCGAGCAACCCTCGCCTGCCCCGCGCGGGCGTTGTAAAGCAGGGCATGGTTGAGAAAAAGCCTTCACTGGACATCAAATCCCTCGCCCATGACCTCCGCGCCCGCAGCCGCGCGGCTTTGGCGCGGGCGATCACGCTGGTCGAAAGCCGGCGCGGCGACCATCAGGCGCTGGCGCGCGAGCTGGTGCAGATGCTCTTGCCCGATACCGGCAGGGCGGTCCGCGTCGGCATCACCGGTTCGCCCGGCGTCGGCAAATCCACCACCATCGATGCGCTCGGCACTTATCTGATCGAACAGGGCCACAAGGTCGCGGTGCTCGCGGTCGATCCGTCCTCGGCGCGCAGCGGCGGCTCGATCCTCGGCGACAAGACGCGGATGGCCCGGCTCTCGGCCTCCGACGACGCCTTCATCCGGCCCTCGCCGTCCTCGGGCACGCTCGGCGGAGTCGCGGCCAAGACACGCGAGGCGATGCTGCTGTGCGAGGCGGCCGGCTTCGACGTCGTGCTGGTCGAGACCGTCGGCATCGGCCAGTCCGAGACCGCGGTCTGCGACATGACCGATTTCTTCCTCGCCCTGATGCTGCCGGGCGGCGGCGACGAGCTCCAGGGGATCAAGAAGGGCCTGGTCGAGCTCGCCGACATGATCGCGATCAACAAGGCCGACGGCGACAATCTCAAGCGCGCCAACATCACCGCCGCCGACTATCGCGGCGCCCTGCATATCCTGACGCCCCGCTCCGAGCACTGGCATCCGCCGGTCGAGACCTATTCGGCGCTGACCGGCGACGGCATCGCGAAGATCTGGCAAAAGGTCCTCGATCACCGCAAGGCGATGAACGCGTCCGGCGATTTCGCCGCGCGGCGGCGCGAGCAGCAGGTGAAGTGGATGTGGTCGATGCTGGAGCAGCGCATGCTGGCGCGGTTGCGCAGCGAAGCCTCGGTGCGCACCAAGGTCCGGAAGATCGAGACCGAGGTCGCCGATGGCCATCTCACGCCGGCGCTCGCCGCCGAAAAGATCTTGGAGTTGCTGCAATGAGCGACAAGCTCCGCGTTCTCCTCACCGGCTTCGGCCCGTTCCCCGGCGCGCCCTACAATCCGACCCAGCCGCTGGTCGCCCGGCTGGCGCAGTTGCGCCGTCCCGCACTCGACGATGCCGCGATCTCCAGCCACATCTTCCCGGTCACCTATGCCGCGGTGGACCGGCAATTGCCGGAGGTGCTCGCGAAAGAGAAGCCGGATGCGCTGCTGATGTTCGGCCTCGCCGCACGCACGCCCTATCTGCGCATCGAGAGCCGCGCGCGCAACGCCGTCACCATGCTCTGGCCCGATGCCGCCAACACCCGCTCGAGCAAGCGCGGCATCGCCGCCAATGCGGACGCGATGACGTTCGGACCGCACACCGCAAGGCTGCTGCGCGCCGCGCGCCTCACCGGCATCGACGCACGCGCCTCCCGCGATGCCGGCGCCTATCTCTGCAACTACCTGAGCTGGCGCGCGATCGAGAACGTCAGGGCTGGCGGGCCGCAGCTTGCGGCGTTCATCCATATTCCCCTGCTTGCGCGCAGCGGCGCCGTGCGCCGCAAGGGCGCGCCGCGGATCACGCTGGAGGAATTGGTGGATGCGGGGGAAGCGATGCTGATGGAAATGGTGCAATTGGCACGGAAGGGGCGGAACACGCCTGCGTAAACATTTAACCCTACCGCGAACTATCCTCACGGCTCTAGCCGCGCGGCGCCGTTTTTGCGCTACCTAACCGCTGCGGACCCCCGCGTCCGCCGGAGGACGCGTCATGGACCTCAATCGCCGCCATCTCATCGGAGCTTCGACCGCGGGCATCGCCGGCGCGCTCGCGATACCCGCCGACGCCGCGCGTGCGGCGCCGCTGACGTCGCTGCTTGGCCGCGATGCCACGCAGTATGGTGTGCGACCCGGCAGCAGCGAGGATCAGACCCGAGCGCTCCAGCGTGCCATCGACGAGGCCGCGCGGGCGCAGATGCCACTGGCTCTGCCACCCGGCATCTACCGCACCGGACTGTTGCGCTTGCCAAATGGCACGCAACTGATCGGCGTGCGCGGCGCGACCAAGCTCGTCTTCACTGGCGGGGCCTCGGCGATCCAGAGCGACCGGTCCGATTCGATTGGCCTCACCGGTATCACCTTCGATGGCGGCGGCATTCCGCTGCCGGCACGACGCGGGCTGATCCACGTGCTTGGCGGGCGCGACGTCCGCATCACCGATTGCGAAATCACGGGCTCCGGCGGCAGCGGCATCTGGCTCGAACAGGTCTCCGGCGACATCTCCGGCAACATCTTTGCCAACATCGCCGTGACGGCGGTTGTGTCGTTCGACGCCAGGGGTCTCAGCGTCTCCCGCAACACCATCACCGGCACCAACGACAACGGCATCGAGATCCTGCGCACGGCCATCGGCGACGACGGCACACTGGTCACTGATAACCGCATCGAGGACATCAAGGCCGGCCCCGGCGGCTCCGGCCAGTACGGCAACGCCATCAACGCGTTCCGCGCCGGCAACGTCATCGTGCGCGGCAATCGCATCAAGAACTGCGATTACTCCGCCGTGCGCGGCAACTCGGCCTCGAACATCCACATCACCGGCAACAGCGTCAGCGACGTGCGCGAGGTCGCGCTCTATTCGGAATTCGCTTTCGAGGCCGCGGTGATCGCCAACAACGTTGTGGACGGCGCCGCCGTCGGCGTCTCCGTCTGCAATTTCAACGAAGGCGGCCGCATCGCCGTGGTCCAGGGCAACATCATCCGCAACTTGATCCCGAAGCGTCCGATCGGCACCGCGCCGGATGACGATGCCGGCGTCGGCATCTACATCGAGGCGGATGCGTCGGTGACCGGCAACGTGATCGAGAACGCGCCGTCCTACGGCATCGTCGCCGGCTGGGGCAAATATCTCCGCGACGTCGCGATCACGGGCAACGTGATCCGCAAGGCGCTGGCCGGCGTCGGCGTGTCCGTCGTGCCGGGCGCCGGCACCGCGCTCGTCAACAACAACATGATCTCGGAAACCCCGCGCGGCGCCGTGGTCGGGCTCGATCACGCGCGTGCGGTAACGTCCGACCTGTCGGCGGACGGCGCGCAGCGGTTTGCGCAGCTGGTGGTCGGCGGGAATGCGGTGCGGCGGTAGCCGCCGCTCCTCGCCTCTGGCTCCCGAACGCTAGAACGCGTTCCGCAGCAGCGGGTACTTCGCTTCGAGGCCGTCGAGGCTGAAGGTGAACTCAACCAGGCGCTCGGGGGCTGCGACAATTTCGGCTGCCGGCGGAGAGAACTGCGGCAGAAGCGCCGCCATCGCAGCCAGCGCCTTGGGCGCTGCGGTCGCGGCCGGCACCTTGGGCCCCGTCATCGCAACGGGCGCGGTGGGCGGCGCCATGGCAGCCGGCACCTGGAGCGGCGCCATCTCAGCAGGCGCGGCGGCCGGCGCGACCGGGGCTTCGGAGATTTCGGCGAGAACGCCCGGCTTAGGATCGAGCCTGACCGGCACGGCGCTCTCCGGGGCGATGTGCACGGCCTTCGGTTGCACGGTCTGCGCCTGCTGCTCGCGCGGAAACACGCGGGGCATCGTCGCCGGCGACCAGCCGAATGCGGGCGACACACTGGCGGCCGCCGTGGCGACGTCAGCGCCGGTGGCAAGCGCGCGCCAGGTCTGAACGGCGCGCTTGGCTTCCTGGATGTTTTCGAGAAATGCGATCTCGGAGTGATAGCGGCGCCAGCGCCCGGTCTCGAACATTTCGGAAAGATGCACCAGCCGCTGCTCGGCGAGAGCGCACCAGCGTGCCGCAATGTCGCGGCCAATAGCCACGTCGCGAACAGCCTCTTGGCGATGTGTCATAAACCAGCCCGTCAGGAGAAAAATACGGACGCGACGCAACGCACACGAATCAATTTAGACGCGACATGAATATTTTGTGGAAAAGTTTTGACTTGTCCAGCAACGACAAGGTTTTCGTCGCCAAACTCCGTAGTCGTGCGGAGATTCAAGCGGTTTTGGAGTCAAGCTTCGCACAAGCATAGGGCGCCTGCGGTGTGCCGGCAGAGCGACGGCGATGAGTGAGCCGCGATCTCTCAACCAGAAGCTGATCTCGCGCAGGGCTTCGAGGAATCGGACATCCAAAAAGAAAAGACCCGTCCGGGGGGACAACCGGACGGGTCGAGCCATATGGGCGCTTGGGGTGGATGGGCGCTCGCGCCTGATATGACTTATGGGGAGGGATGACCGCTCCCACATAATTTGGTCGTGGCAGCGGGCCGAACGTTCAATGCAGCGTTTGATTTTTCGACCTTCGCGCCGCGCGCAAAGTTGTCGCAGCCGCTATCGCGTCGCCGGCCTATCCGCCTGAGAAACCGTGGCTTTATCGCCGGTGCCCGACAACGAGGGTTGCTCTATTGCGCGGATGCCAGGCTCGTCGCGACGCTTCTCGGAATCTTCACGTTTTGTTGTACCGGACGCGGCCGCGACCGGCGTCGCGCCGTCGGCGGGAACGGCCATGACTGCGGCAAACGCATCGGCCTCGCCATCGCCGAAGAGATCATCACGCCCGGGTGAACCGAGGTCGCGCGCCGTCTTCGCCAGCGTCATGCGCAGCGCTTCCGGCTTCAAGGCGTAGTTGCGCTCGAGCAGCAGCGCCGCGACGCCGGAGACATAGGCGGCCGAGAACGAGGTGCCCGACGTCATCTGGTATTTGCCGTCGGGCGCCGGCAGGAAGATATCGACGCCGGGTGCCGCGACCGCGATGTAGTTGCCGCGGTTGGAGGCGGTGAACAGCCTGTCCTGCTGATCGGTCGCGCTGACCGCGATCACGTTGGGATTGGCGGCCGGATAGAGCGGCGGCGACTTCGCGCCGGCATTGCCGGCGGCGGCGATCAGCACCAGGCCACGCCCGGCGGTCGCCGCGATGGCCCGCTCGATCACCGCGTCTTTCGGACCGGCAAAGCTCATGTTGACGATCTGCGCGCCGTGCTCGGCGGCATAGTTCAGCGAGCGCAGGATGATGTAGGACGAGCTCTGGGCCCCGCCGGTGGTGCCGCCAAAGGCGCGGATGGCGATGAGGCGCGCTTCTGGCGCGCTGCCCATCAGCTTGGCATGCGCCACGATGGCGCCGGCAATGCCGGTGCCGTGAACGTGCGGACCCTCGGCGCTGCCGAGCGCATCGAAATTGTCGGCAATGGAATTGGCAAGTTCCGGATGTTGGGCGTCGATACCGGAGTCGATCACGGCAACCGTCACATTGACGCCATGCGCCAGCGCATGTGCCTGTGGCAGGCGGAGCTTGGCCAGCGCATATTGCGCGGGATCTCCCTCGGTCGGCACCGACGATTTCTGGTCCTGGAGCAGGTAGCGGAAGTTCGGCTGGACCGAGCGCACGCTGCCGTCGGCGGCGAATTCGCGCCGCACCGTCTCGTAAGCGCGCCCGTCGGTGATGCGGAACAGTCCGAACGTTGCCCCGATCAGCGGAAAATTCTCGGAGGACACGCGCGTCAGGCCATGACGGCGCGCAAGCTCGTCGGCCTCGGTCAGCGACAGCCCGCCGTCGATCTCGGCGACGAATTCGTTGGCGAAGGTGCGCAAGTCCACGGCGACCGGCGTATTGCTGCCGCGCCCCTTCCCGCTGGTCTTCTTGCCCGATTTGCCCGAGCCATCGCCGCCTGCGTTCTGCTGCGCCAGGCACTCGCCGGCCGCGTCGCGATAGGGCGCGGTACAGGCGGGATAGAGGTTCGGGGAGTAGCGCGCATAAGGCAGCACCGGCGTCGGCCCCATCCGCGCCGAAATCCTCGTCGTCACGATCGGACCGGGTCCGCGGCCGACGGCCACCACCCTGGCGGCAACACCCGGACTGACGCGGGCGGCGATGCCAGGAGAAATGGTCGGCGTGCGGGAGGGGACGCTGATCGTCGGCGTGCGCATGATCGCCTGCGCCTGCGCAACCTCGACGCCGAGACAGGCGGCGAGCAAAAGCGCCGCTCCGACCGACGAAGCGTAGGCCCCGGCTCGCGACTTACTCTCGGACTTGCGCGTCATCGGTTTGGAAGCGCCTTACGGCGCCGCGACGGCGAGGTTGACGAACTTCTCGCGCTGCATCTTGCCGAGCAGCGAGGCGAGTTCGTCCCGGCTCATCGCCTTGTCGAACTGGAGACGGAACATGCCGCCCCTGGCATCACCGATGATCGAAGCCTGGTAGCCGTCGAGCAATGCCGTGATGTCGGCGACGCGCGCTTCGGGCGTGAAGCGCACCAGCGCGCGCGCTGGCGGGACAGTCGCTCCGAGTTCGCGTGTGATCGGAGCACTGGTCGAGAGCGAAGCAGTCTCGAAGGTCGCAGTCTGGGTCTTCGTCAACACGGCGCCGATGATTCCGGCTTGCAGCACGAGCGCCATGGCGCCAAGGCTCGCCGACCAGGCCAGAGTGCGCGGCGACAGGCTCGCAAAGAAGGTGGCGATGCGCGCCGACAGCGGCAGCGAACCGGCCGCCCGCGCCGGCTCGGCGTCGATCGAGGCGAACAGCTTCTGCATCGCGCGCGCCGACGGAGCACCCAGGCTCTCGTTCAGATGGATGGTCTCTTCGTACTCGCCGCGGATCGCGGCATATTGCTTCGCGAGCTGGGGATCGCTCGCCAGCGCTTCCTCGACGCGGCGCGCATCGCGCGCGTTCAGCGTCCCGGCGGCGTGCCACGGCAGCAGCAGTTCAATTTCACTGGGCTCTTGCTCCAGCATCTTCTTGCTCAAAGCCATCATGGCCAGCCTCGCTCAATGCCGGCTGCCTTCAGCAGTTCGGCCAATTTCTTGCGCGCATAGAACAAGCGCGTCTTCACAGTGTTCTCCGGGATGCCAACGATTTCGGCCACCTCTTCCACGGACTTCTCGTGGTAGTAGACGAGATCGACGATTTCCCGATGATCCGGCGAGAGGCCCGTCAGACACTCTCGCAACGCTTCACTGGTATCCTTCTTCTGCACCACCGTTTCCGGATCGTCGGACGTATCCTCGATCGCGTTCGCGGCTTCGTCGTCCAACTCAAAATCCTTCCTGCGCCGGAGCGCAGACAGGGCCTTGAATCGGGTGATGGCCAGCAGCCAGGTGGAAACGGCGGATCGGCCCTCGAACTTGCCGGCTTGACGCCAGACGTCGAGAAACACCTCACTGATGAGGTCTTCCGCCGCCTGCTCGTCCCGCACGAGCCGGAGGCCGAACCGATACACCCTGACATGGTGCCGCCCGTACAGCACCTGCATGGCGAGCCGGTCGCCTTGAGCGATCCTGGCGATCAGGACCTCGTCCGAAGCCGCTTGTGTCACGCTCAAAGGCCGTCTCGCAAGATTGGTCGGGTCGATGCGGCAGACGGTTCGACGGGAGGGGCAAAATTGTTCAACCTACCGCAGTCATACGGGAGGCTGTGTGATCTACCCCACATACGCGAAATTTCCTTTTGCCACCCGCGGCTGGGCGCCTCGCTCAAGAACGGTAACATAGTAATGAAGCACTTTCCTGCGCAATGCCGTCCCGGCGTAGACGGCCCCGACGTGCATGGAACCATAGCAGCCTAGCACGACGTATGTCTTCCGAAGCCCCGCTTTGGCTCGACCGCATCGCACACGATGCCTAATCGACGTCAAATTCCTCGGTTGGTCGACGTCCTCCGCTCCCGCGCTGCACAGTGCGGATTCGGTTTCTAAGGATACCAAACCTAAAGGCTTGCCACGTAGATTTTTGGGCTGAGATCCACCACTGGCGGGACCATGAGCACGGCTGCGACGTCCTTTCCCGAGAGGAATGCCGCTGAGGTCGCGGATCTCGTCCTCGTGCCCGATGCAGCTGCGCCCCAGGTGCGGGCGCGTCGGGTGCGGCAGCGCCGCCAGATATATATCGGCCAGGTCGCCAGCTACTCGCTCGGCGCCTTCGTCCTGCTGCTCTACGGCTACGACGGCGCCGTTGCGATGAACGTTCCATCGCTGTTCTGGGTCGGCGGTCTCTCGATCATCGGCATCTTCGTCGTGATGTCGGAAGCGGGCGTCGGCGACAAGCATACCGACCACTATCTCACCGTGTTCCAGATCTCAGCGCATATGGCGCTGCAATTCGTGTTCCTGCTGTCGGTGCCGGCCATCGGCGTCGCCTTCCTCAGCGTGCTGTTCCTGATCTTCGCTTTCGGCACGCTGCGCATGACATCGGCCCAGGCGATGCTGACCTGGGCGATCGCGACCGCCGGCCTCGCCGCCGTCTTCCTCGCCTCCGACCTGCCGATCGGCATGCCCGTTGCAACGCGGCTGCAGCGGACCGCGTCGATGCTCTGCTTCGTGCTGGTGATCGGCCAGTGCGCCTTCCTCGGCCTGTTCGGCGCCACGCTGCGCAAGATCCTGTACCGGCGCAGCATCGAGCTGAAGGCCGCCTATCAGCGCATCGAGGAGCTGGCGGAGCTCGACGAGCTCACCGGCTCCTACAACCGCCGCTGCATCATGCGGCTTCTCGACGCCGAGATCGAAAAATCGCGGCATGCATCGACACCTTGCGCGATCGCACTGATCGATCTCGACTGGTTCAAGCGCATCAACGACGCCCACGGCCATCCCGTCGGCGACGAGGTGCTGCGCACCTTCGCGATCACCATTTTTGCCAATATCCGCCCGGCCGACTGCTTCGGCCGTTACGGCGGCGAGGAATTCCTGCTGCTGCTGCCGGAAACGGACGGCGAAGCGGCGTCGCGCATGCTCGACCGGCTGCGCGGCATCGTCGCCGATCTGGACTGGAGCGCATTCTCCCCGGGCATGCGCGTGACCATTTCCGCGGGCGTCGTGACGCTACGCGACAACGATACTGCCGACACATTTCTCGTGCGCGCCGACAGCGCGCTCTATTCCGCCAAGGCACAAGGGCGCAACCGCATTGCAACGAGCTGACCAATCCATTTTCTCCCGGCGCGACAGAAGCCGCCGCCGGGCCGAACGCTCCAGGACAGGGCAATGAGATCCAAATCCGCGAAATCATCCGAGAGTCTGCTCGAGGAATTGCAAACGGCGCTCTCGCACGGCACCGTTGCGCACCGGGTCGAGACGCTGCGCCGCGTCACCGATCTCTTCTTGGGCAACGTGGTGGACTATTCCGACGACCACGTCCGCGTGTTCGACGACGTGTTCCAATGCCTGATCGAGCAGATCGAGACGTCCGCCAGGGCGCTGCTCGCCGACCGCCTCGCACCGATCGCGGCTGCGCCGCCGAAGACCATCCGCACGCTCGCGCTCGACGAGGTGATCGAGGTTTCCGGCCCCGTGCTGTCGAAATCCGAACGGCTGGACGAGGCGACCCTGATCGAGATCGCGCGCACCAGGGGCCAGGCCCATCTCAAGGCGATCTCGCTGCGGCGGGTGCTGTCGGAAGCGCTGACCGACGTGCTGGTGACCCGCGGCGACGAGGACGTGGTGCAATCGACCGTCGGCAATCCGGGCGCGCAGCTGTCCGAGGGAAGTCTCGCCGACCTCGTGACCCGCGCCGAACGTGACGACGACCTCGCCACCTGCATCGGCCTGCGGCCCGACCTGCCCCGCCATCATTATTTGAAGCTGGTCGCGAAGGCGTCCTTGACCGTGCGCAGGAAGCTGGAGGCAGCGCATCCGGAGCTCGCGGAGGACGTGTCCAGCGTGGTCCAGGAAGCCGCCCAGCGGATCCGTGCCGCCACAATGACCAGGCAGACCGAGATGGCGCGGGCGCTGGTGAAGTCGCTGCACGCGGACGGCCGCCTCACCGAGCTCCAGGTCGCCACCTTCGCGGAGCAAGGCAAGTTCGACGAGACCAATGCGGGGCTCGCGGCGCTTGCTGGCGTCGCGGTCGAGACCGCCGAGACCATGATGATCGAAAGCCGGACCGAGGGCGTGATGATCCTCGCCAAGGTCGCGGCCATGCAATGGTCGAGCGTGCGCGCCATCATCGCCCTGCGCGAAAAGCTGTCAGGCGGCTCGCAGACCGACATGTTGACGCTGCGCGACGCTTACGAGGCGCTGCGCAGCTCGACCGCGCAGCAGGTGCTGCGCTTCCACCGCATGCAGCAGGGCGCGACGCCGGCGGCGTGAAGCCGTCACCGTCATGCGTCGGGCATGCGTTGCAGCAGCTTGTCGAGCGTGATCGGGTAGTCGCGCACGCGTATGCCGGTCGCGTTGTAGATGGCGTTGGCGAGCGCGGCAGCGACGCCGCACAGCCCGAGTTCACCGATCCCCTTGGCCTTCATCGGCGAAGACATCGGGTCCGTTTCGTCCAGGAAGATGGTGTCCTGGTGCGGAATGTCTGCATGAACCGGTACTTCGTAGCCGGCGAGATCATGGTTGACGAAGAAACCGGTGCGCTTGTCCACCGCCAACTCTTCCATCAGCGCCGCGCCGACGCCCATCGTCATTGCGCCGATCACCTGGCTGCGCGCCGTCTTCGGATTGAGGACACGGCCTGCGGCACAGACGGCGAGCATGCGGCGGACACGAATCTCGGCCGTCGCCACATCGACGCCGAGTTCGACGAAATGAGCGCCAAACGTGGATTGCTGATGCGTCTTGGCGAGATCACCATACTCGATCGAATCCTCCGCCAGAAGTTCGCCGTCCGACGCAGCCTGTCCCAGCGGGACGCTTCGGTTGCCCGACGACACCTGCCCGTCTGAAAACGCGACGTCAGCGGAATTGAAGCCGAGCTTCTGCGCCACCGTCTCGCGCAACTTGACGCAAGCGGCATAAACGCCTGAGGTCGAATTGTTCGCACCGAACTGCCCGCCGGAGCCGGCGGATACGGGGAAGCTGGAGTCGCCGAGGCGCACCACGACCTTTTCGAGTGGCAGCCCCATCATCTCTGCCGCGGTCTGGGCGATGATGGTGTAGCTGCCGGTTCCGATGTCCGTCATGTCGGTCTCGACGGTGACGGTCCCGCTTCTGTCGAGACGAACGCGCGCGCCCGACTTCATCAGAAGGTTGTTGCGGAACGCCGCCGCCATGCCCAAGCCCACCAGCCAGCGGCCTTCCCGCCGCTTGCCGGGCTCGGCATTTCGCGCGCTCCACCCAAAGCGTTCCGCACCGATCTTCATGCACGCGACGAGCTGCCGCTGCGAGAAAGGACGGTTCGTGTGTTCGGGATCGACCTGGGTGTCGTTGCGCGCGCGGAATTCGATCGGATCGAGATTCAGCCGCTCCGCCATCTCGTCCATGGCGATCTCCAGCGCCATCATGCCGGGCGCCTCGCCAGGCGCACGCATGGCGTTGCCCTCGGGCAGGTCCAGCATGGCCAGACGCAACGCCGTCATCCGGTTCTCGCCGGCATAGAGCAGACGGGTCTGCTGGACCGCCGTCTCCGGCCTGCCTTCCGGCAAATTGCCCGACCAGCTTTCGTGTCCGATCGCGGTGATCTTGCCGTCCCTGCCCGCACCGATGCGAATCCGCTGGATCGTCGCCGGACGATGCGTGGTGTTGTTGAACATCAGCGGGCGCTGCATCGCGACCTTGACCGGACGGTTGGCAGCGCGCGCGCCCAATGCTGCGAGGATCGCGTCCGAACGGAGAAACAGTTTTCCTCCAAAGCCCCCTCCGATGAAGGGTGAAATCAGGCGAACGTTTTCCTTGGGCAGACCGAGCGTCTTCGCAACGTCCCCGGTGGTCCAGGCAATCATCTGGTTGGATGTCCAGAGCGTAAGCTTGTCGCCGTCCCACGCCGCCATCGACGCATGCGGCTCCATCATGGCATGGGCTTGATCCGGGGTGGTGTAGGTCGCATCGAGTTGCACCGGCGCGGCGGCGAAGGCACTGGGAAAATCGCCGACATTCGTGTCCGGCTGGTCGTCGCCGCGACCGGGAGGTTTTGCGGCGCCGTCCCGTCCGGCGGCCAGGTCGAACGAGCCCTTCGCCGCGCTGTAATTGACCTGGACAAGCTGGGCCGCGGCGCGGGCCTGTTCAAAGGTTTCGGCAACGACGACCGCGACGGCCTGGTGGTAGTGGTCGATCTCGGGGCCGCCGAGCAGCTTCGCAGTGTTGTAATTGCCTTTACCGAGCTTGCCGGCATTTTCTGCGGTCACGATTGAAATGACGCCCGGCGCGGCCTTGGCGCGCGACAGGTCGATCGACACGATCCGGCCCTTGGCGATGGCCGAACCGACGATGTAGCCATAGGCAGGGCGCGAGCCGGCATCGTGCCATTCATAGGCGTAGGTTGCCCTCCCCGTTGTCTTGAGAGGGCCGTCGATCCGGCTGGTCGCGTGGCCGATGATCTTGAGCTGGTCGATCGGATTGGTGGTTGCGGGCGTATCGAACTTCATGGCTCAGCCCTTTGCTTCGGTGAGCACGGCGGCGAGCGTGCGCTCGACCAATGCCAGCTTGAACGCGTTGTCCCGGGTCGGCTTGGCACCGTCGAGCAAGCGTGTGGCGACGGCCTTGGCACCGCGCGGAATCTCCGCGTCGGCCGCCTCGACCCGCCACGGCTTGTGAGCGATTCCCCCGACAGCGACCCGTCCCGTTCCATCGCGCTGGACGATCGCTCCGACCGAAACCAACGCGAATGCATAGGAGGCGCGGTCACGCACCTTCCGGTAGACGTGCGTTCCGCCAACGGGCTTCGGAAGCGTCACGGATGTGATCAGCTCGCCGGCCACGAGCGTCGTCTCGAGATGCGGCGTGTCTCCCGGCAAGCGATGGAGATCGGCAATCGAAATATTTCGGGTCGTGCCATCAGGGCGAACCGTCTGGACGGTCGCATCGAGCGCGCGCATGGCGATCGCCATGTCGCTCGGGTGGGTCGCGATGCAAGCGTCGCTGGAGCCGATCACCGCGTGCTGGCGGGTGATGCCGCCGATGGCCGCGCAGCCGCTGCCGGGATTGCGCTTGTTGCAGGGCTGGTTGGTGTCATAGAAATACGGGCAACGCGTCCGTTGCAGCAGATTGCCTGCGGTGGTCGCCTTGTTGCGCAATTGGCCCGAGGCGCCGGCGAGCAGCGCGCGCGAAAGCAGGCCGTAGTCACGCCGCACACGCTGGTCCGCAGCCAAGGCCGTGTTGCGCACAAGCGCGCCGATGCGCAAGCCTCCCTCGGGAGTCGCTTCGACCTTGTCGAATGCCAGCCCGTTGACGTCGATCAGATGGGACGGCGTCTCGATTTCCAGCTTCATCAGGTCGAGCAGATTGGTGCCGCCGGCGATGAATTTTGCGTTGGTGGTGCGAACGGCCGCAGAGGCCGCCGCCGCGGGCGAATGCGCCTTCTCGTAAGTAAAGGATTTCATGCGGGCCTCCCGGCGACCTCGGTGATTGCCTCGGCGATGTTGGAATAGGCGCCACAACGGCAGATGTTGCCGCTCATGCGCTCGCGCAGTTCGGCGTTCGTCAATTCGGGCGCGACGTTCAGATCGCCAGTGACGTGACTCGGAATGCCGGCCTTGATCTCGTCGAGCACGGCCACCGCCGAGCAGATCTGGCCAGGCGTGCAATAGCCGCACTGGAAGCCATCATGCTTGACGAAGGCGGCCTGCATCGGATGCATGTGCTCCGGTGTACCGAGCCCCTCGATCGTGGTGACGCTGTCGCCCTCATGCATGACCGCGAGCGTCAGGCAGGAATTGATGCGCTGCCCGCCGACGGTCACGGTGCAGGCGCCGCACTGGCCGTGATCGCAGCCCTTCTTGGTGCCGGTGAGATGGAGATGTTCGCGCAATGCGTCCAGCAATGTGGTCCGGGTGTCCAGCTTCAGCGCGCGGACCTCGCCGTTGACGTTGAAAGACACCGTCGCCATCGCAGGCCCTTCTGCCACAGTCGCAGCGGTCAGAGGCTGCGCGGCTGAATTCTGAGCCTCGGCGGCGCGTGACGCGGCGCCGATCGCGACCGATGTGGCGGTTCCGATCAGAAGGTTCCGCCGCGACATTTCGAATGCGCTGGGTTTTCGCATGGTTGGGCATATCCCTCGCTACAGCAGCGTCCATCGACGCTCCGGATAGAAGTCGTCCAACCGAACTTAGTTTCTAGCCGCGACCGGGATTAGCCGTTCACAACGGCATGACCTTATGTCCGTCATTCATGAATGCAGGCGCGATTGCGCTGGCCGAAAGCCGGAAGTCGCGGCGATGTGACGCGACGTCGATTTTCGCGGAACGCCTGCAATAGCGCAGGACGCTGGTAGGACTCTAGTAGCGCAAGACTTTCGAGCCCACGAGCGCCCCGATCGCGGTCACCAGCGCGGTCGCGAGCGTGTACCAGGTCGCGACGAACAGCGGCGAATCGTCGGTGCAGTGCGAGGCGTACAGCGTCGCGGCGAGGCCCGCCGACACCAGGCCGGCGAGCGCGCCGGCGAGCGCGGGGTGCGACGGCGCGCCGTGGCGCAGGCCGAACAGCGCCCCGGCAAGCAGGGGGAGCGACATCGCGGGGATTGCGAACAGGCACACCCTGGAATTCTTGCCCATCAATCGCATCGTCATCGGCATGGCCGGCGCCATCATCGCCTCACTGCCGATCGCCACCGCGAGCAGCCCGACGGGAAGCAGCAGCAGCCAACCCCAGCCGCGCAGCAAGGCTTCGGGACGCGACAGATGCAGACTGACGATGATCGCGGGGATCGCGAGCGACAGCGTGACCGCGAACTTCATGTCGAAGAACGGGTTGTGCATCGCGCTCATCACGTCGTGACGCACACCGAGGAAGGTGGCGAAGATCAGGATCGACAGGGGCGCGGCGACCAGCAGCGCCATGGTCAGTACCGCGCCGACGCGCGGCGCGCGATGGGCGTTGTCGGCCGCGAGCGAGCGAATGAGTTGATCGGTATCCATGACTACTGGTCCCGCAGTTTGGCAGTCAGCGCCGCAAGCCCGCGATGCAGCGCGACCCGCACCGCGCCCTCGCTCATCGAATATTTCGCCGCCGTGTCCTTGATCGAGGTGCTGTCGACCGCGATCGACTGCAACACATCGCGCTGGCGTTGCGGCAACGTATTGAGCTGGCTTGCGACCTCGCCGGCCGAAGCCGTCTCCTGCGGCACCTCGCCCGGCAAGGTCTCGGCGAAATCGTCGATATTGACGAAGATCCGCCTGCCCCGCCGCCGCAGCATGTCGATCAGCTTGTTGCGGCCGATCGCAAACAGCCACGGGGCGAAGGGGGCCTCGCTGTCCCAGGTGTGCCGCTTCAGATGCACCGCCAACAGAATCTCCTGCACGATATCCTCGGCCTGGTCGGGAGGCTGCCCGGCCCGCGCCAGGCCGCGCCTCGCGGCAGCGCGCAGCACAGGCGTGACCGCCTTCAACAGGCGATGATACGCCGCGTCATCGCCTGCCATGGCCGACCGCATCAGGCCGGTCCACTCGTCCTCACGTCCGCGCACGCGCGCCCCTCACCATGCAATTCGGCCGCTCTTTCAGTTTGTTACGCCGGCAGCGGCAAGATCACGAATTCGTGATCTTTGCTTGGCCACGCGACCGATACGGCCGTCAAGATCTGGGACGGCTCATAACACCGATCGGTCCCGTCCGCACCCGGCGGCCGGCTGCGAAGGCAACGGTTTGCCGCGCTTTTGCCCGGAGTGGCCCGAAGATTCCCATTTTCTGCCCCGCTGTCGTCACGCCCCAGGGTCTCTGTTCGGTCCCGGGACGGGCGGAATTGGGGAGATCTTCAACATGATGAAAGCCAGCGGGCGCGCGGCCGTGATTCTCCTGGCCGGGCTTTTCTTGGCCGGGCCTTTCTTGCTGTTCGGAGGCGTAGCACAGGCGGCGCCGGCTTCAGCCGCAAGCAGCAAGTCGGACAGCGCAGGCAAACAGGCCGACGCGGTCAAGCCGAGCAAGCAGGGGCGTCACACGTCGCGTCATCGCGACAGCACCAAGACGGCGCAGAAATCCGACGACAAGGCCGACAAGAAGGACGCCGCGGCAACGGCCGACGAGGCGAAGGCCGACAATGGTGACGTGCCGGCCTCGAGCCAGATGCCGCCGGAAGTCGCCAACGCCAATGCGCAGCTCGCCGCCGCCGATACGCCGACCGCGGCTGCCGCCTCCGCAATGACGGGTCGCGCCAACGACAACGTCCAGGCCGCGGCCGATAATACCGCCGCCCCGAACGCGGAGAGCCAGGTCGTCCCACCCGATCAGCTCAACGACATCGACCGCGCCGCCCTGCAACAGGACAACGCGCCGGCGCAGAAGGCGGTGATTGCCGCAATCGACGCGCAGCCGCGCCCGGCGCCGGTGATGGCAAGCAGCCAGCAGAGTTCGGCCTGGGACCAGAGCTCCCTGATCGGCAAGATCTTCATCGGCGTCGGCACGCTGCTGACGCTGGCCTCCGCCGCGCGCATGTTCATGGCTTGATTTTGGCTTGATTTTGGCCTGATTGCCCGCCCGCGGGACCTCGTCTGGAACGCGCATCTCGCCGCGTGTTCCGGCCGGCCTTGCTCCGATCGCTTTGGGGCCCCTTGAAGCCCACCGCGCCAGCGGGCACATTGCCCGCTCAATCAAAAGCGTGGGTGGAGCATGAGCACGTTCGAACACATCATCGTCGAAAGCAAAGGCGCGGTCGGCATCATCAAGCTGAACCGGCCGAAGCTGCTCAACGCACTCTCCTTCGGCGTCTTCCGCGAGATCGCCGCGGCAGTCGACGATCTCGAAGCCGATGACGCCATCGGCTGCATCGTCGTGACCGGCAGCGAGAAGGCATTTGCCGCCGGCGCCGACATCAAGGAGATGCAGCCGAAAGGCTTCATCGACATGTTCTCAGAGGATTTTGCCGCGATCGGCGGCGATCGGGTCGCGCGCTGCCGCAAGCCGACGATCGCCGCGGTCGCGGGCTATGCGCTCGGCGGCGGCTGCGAACTCGCGATGATGTGCGACTTCATCATCGCCGCCGACACCGCCAAATTTGGCCAACCCGAAATCACGCTCGGCACCATCCCCGGCATCGGCGGCACCCAGCGCCTGACCCGTGCGATCGGCAAGTCCAAGGCGATGGACCTTTGCCTCACCGGCCGCATGATGGATGCGGCCGAAGCCGAGCGAAGCGGTCTCGTCAGCCGCATCGTGCCGGCCGACAGACTGATGGACGAGGTGATGGCCACGGCCGAGAAGATCGCCGCGATGTCGCGGCCCGCGGTCGCGATGGCCAAGGAAGCAGTCAACCGCGCCTTCGAGACCACGCTCGCCGAGGGCATGAGCGTCGAGCGCAACCTGTTCCACTCGACCTTCGCGCTGGAAGACCGCTCCGAGGGCATGGCGGCGTTCATCGAGAAGCGCAAGCCGGTGAACAAGAACCGGTAGAGCCGACGAGCGGTCAGGCTGGTGTAAGGCTCTGCCGCTTTCCCGCAGAATCCCTGTGACGTACCTGCAACAAGCACGGAATACATGGGGGTTTTCCCCGCGGCAGTTTGCCTGCGGGACCTCGGCTGGTTAAACAGTTAAGAGAGCCGCCGTCGGCGGGGGCGGACAGCCGGGATTTGCGGGATTACATGATTGGGCGTGCCGCCAGAGCTGGTCGCGTGATGACGCGGCATCGATCGGGCGTGGCTCCTGTGCTCGCGACATGGACCACGCTGGCGTTCTGTTGCGCCCTGCCCTCTGCCGCATGGGCGGAAGCGCTGCCGGAGGCGCTGGCCAAGGCCTACCAGACCAATCCGCAGCTCAATGCCGAGCGTGCGCGGCAGCGCGCCACCGACGAGAACGTGCCACAGGCACTCGCCGGCTACCGGCCGCAGATCGTGGCAAGCCTCAGCGCCGGGCTGCAATCGGTGCGCAATCTGCTGCCCGACAACACCATCCAGACCGCCAATCTGAAGCCGTGGATCATCGGCGTCACCGTGACGCAGACCCTGTTCAACGGTTTCCGCACCGCCAACAACGTGCGCGCCGCCGAACTCCAGGTGCAGTCGGGCCGCGAGGCGCTGCGCAACGTCGGCCAGGGCGTGCTGCTCGACGCCGTCACCGCCTACACCAACGTGCTCGCCAACCAGTCGCTGGTCGAGGCGCAGCGCTCCAACGTCGCCTTCCTGCGCGAAACGCTCTCGGTCACCCAGCGCCGCCTCAACGCCGGCGACGTCACGCCGACCGACAGCGCCCAGGCCGAAGCGCGGCTCAACCGCGGGCTCGCCGATCTCAACGCCGCGGAAGTCGCGCTGGCGGTGAGCCAGGCGGTCTACGCGCAGGTGATCGGCAATGCGCCGTCGCAGCTTCGGGCCGCCGAAGTGGTCGACCGCTATCTGCCGAAGAGCCGCGAAGACGCGCTGACGATGGCGATCCGCCAGCACCCGGCGGTGATGGCGGCGGGCTTCGACGTCGATGTCGCCTCCACCAACATCCGCGTCGCCGAGGGCGCGCTGCTGCCGAGCGCGGGCGTCCAGGGCAGCGCCAGCAAGAGCCGCAACAACGACCCGACGCTCGGTACCTTCGCCGAAGACCAGGCCTCGATCGTCGCCAATGTCACCGTGCCGATCTACGACGGCGGCCAGGCGGCGGCGCAGACGCGGCAGGCCAAGGAGATCACGGCGCAGAGCCGGCTCGTGCTGGATCAGGTGCGCAACCAGGCCCGCACTGCGGCGACCAGTGCCTGGGTTGCCAACGAAGGCGCCAAGGTCGCGGTCTCGGCCTCGGAGTCCGAGGTCAAGGCGGCGACCGTCGCGCTCCAGGGCGTGCAGCGCGAGGCCGCCGGCGGACAGCGCACGACGGTCGACGTGCTGAACTCGCAGGCCGATCTGATCCAGGCCAAGGCCCGCCTGATTGGCGCGCTGCGCGACCGCGTGATCGCCTCCTACACGCTGCTCAGCGCCGTCGGCCATCTCGACGTCAAGACCTTGAGCCTGAACACGCCGGACTATCTGCCCGAGGTGCACTACCAGCAGGTCCGCGACGCCTGGCACGGCCTGCGCACGCCGTCTGGGCAGTAGTTTCAAATCGTCTGGCGTGGTGCCGATGAAAAGCCTCCGCATCCATCTGATGGGAGCTTCAGGCTCCGGCGTGACGACGATCGGCCGCGCGCTCGCCGGCCGGCTAGCGCTGCCGCATCACGACAGCGACGATTATTTCTGGCTGCCGACAGCACCGCCCTACCAGACCACGCGCCCGGCCGCCGATCGCCTGCGCCTGATGCGCGAGATGTTTCTGCCGCGTCTCGATTGGGTGCTGAGCGGAACCGTCACCGGTTGGGGCGACGAGCTTGTTCCGCTTTTCGATCTGGTCGTCTTCGTGAACACGCCGCGCGAAATCCGGCTGACGCGATTGCGCTCTCGCGAGGCCGCCCATTTCGGCGCTGACGCCGTCGCGCCGGGCGGCTGGCGTCATGATGAGACTGAATCTTTTGTCGAATGGGCCTCGCGCTACGAAGCCGGAGATCGCGAAGGCCGCAGTCTTGCAAAGGATGAAGCGTGGCTCGCGGGCTTGCCCTGCCCGGTGGTGCGCGTTGACGGCTCACGCCCGCTTGCGGACCTCGTCCAGCAGCTATGCAGCGAAGCGGAGCAGTTGCCGGGTTGATGTGATACCATCCGGGACCACTGCCAAATAATAAAATCAGGGAGAAAAACCATGCTGAACCGACGCAGCGTCCTACTTGCCTCCCTTGCCGCCGGAGTTGCCATGTCGAACAAAGCCAACGCACGTGCCGCGCAGCCCGCCACGCCGGTCAATTTCGACGTCCCGGCCCATGCCTGCGACTGCCACACCCACATCCATGGCGATGTCGAAAAATTTCCGTTCTTCGCGGGCCGCGTCTACACGCCGGAGCCGGCTTCGCCGGAGGAAATGGCCGCGTTGCACAAGGCGCTGCATATCGAGCGCGTGGTGATCGTGACGCCGAGCGTCTACGGCACCGATAATTCCTCCACCCTGTTCGGCATGAAGGCGCGCGGCGCGACCGCGCGCGGGGTGGCGGTGATCGATGACAAGACGACGGAGGCCCAGCTCGACACGATGCAGACGGACGGCTTCCGCGGCATCCGCATCAATCTCGCGACAGGCGGCGTCAGCGATCCAAATATCGGCCGGGCGCGCTTCACGGCCGCCGTCGAGCGCATGAAGGCGCGCGGCTGGCACGTGCAGCTCTACACCACGCTGCCGATGATCTCGGCGATCAAGGAACTCGTGCTGGCTTCACCTGTGCCCGCCGTGTTCGACCATTTTGGCGGGCTCGAGGCTTCGCTCGGGCTCGAGCAGCCGGGCTTTGCCGACCTGGTCGAGCTCGTCAAATCCGGCAAGGCCTACGTGAAAATCTCCGGCGCCTACCGCTCGTCGAAGCTCGCACCCGATTATCAGGACATGGTGCCGTATGCCCGCGCGCTGATCGCGGCGAATGCGGACCGCATCGTCTGGGGCACGGACTGGCCGCATCCGGATTCGAGCCGCGTCGAGGGACGTAAAGCCACGGACATCGCGCCTCTCTATCAGATTGACGATGGCCGCTTGCTCAACCAGCTTCCGGTGTGGACACCGGATGCGAATGTGCGCAAGAAGATCCTGGTCGACAACCCGTCGCAACTTTACGGGTTCTGAGTCGCGACACGGGGAATTAGGTTCAACGAAATGCGACGCAGTTCCATGTCAGTCGTGGAACTGTTGTCGTGAGAGCACAATGTCGTTGGACTCACACGAACGTGTTTGAGTTTCTTTTCGCCTTTCACCCGTATGGTTGAGGCGACGATTCATTTTCGCCGGTACCCACATGCACAGATTTCATCTGTTCGTGCGGTCGCATGCCTTTATCGCATTATCTTGCCGCGCTTTTTTCCGGCATTGGAATTGGTTTCACCGTCGCCGCCCCCATCGGACCAATGGGCATGCTGTGCATTCAGCGCACATTGGCATCAGGCATGGCCACGGGCCTCGCAACCGGCTTCGGCGCGGCGACCGTGCATCTCACCTACAGCGCCCTCGCGGTTTTGGGACTGGGCTCACTGGCACAGCCCTGGGTCGAAGCCAATGCCGTCGGCTTCGGCATCGTCTCGGCGCTGACGCTACTGTGGTTCGCGATCCGGACTCATCGCGGCTCCGTCGCGCTCCAGGCGACGGACGGCATCGGCAATGTGCGTCTGGCGCGCGCCTATCTCAGCGCCATCGCGCTCGGGTTCACCAATCCGCTGACCGTCATCCTGTTTCTGGCTGCGCTGCACGCCTTCTCCATGCAGGCCGCGGCAGCCCCGCTGATCACCGGCGTCTTCGTCGGTTCCGCGATCTGGTGGACCGTGCTCAGCACGATCGTGGCAACGGCGCGGTCACGGCTGACGCCGCGCATGCTGTCGATGAGCAGTCGGTTGGCCAGCCTGATGCTGCTGGGCCTCGGCACCATGATGCTGGTGCGGATCGCGCAGCAAATGCTGTGACAGACGGCGTCAGCGCGCGCGGCGGGAGAAGAAGGAGATCAGCACCGGCAGCGTCACCAGAATCACGATCGGGGCCAGCATCATGCCGGTCACCACGACCACCGCGAGCGGCTTCTGCACCTGCGAGCCGATACCTTCCGACAGCGCCGCCGGCAAGAGGCCGATGCCGGCGACGACGCAGGTCATCAGCACCGGCCGAAGCTGCAATTCGCCGGTGCGTATCACCGCGCTCATGCGGTCCATGCCCTCTTCGATGAGCTGGTTGAACTGCGACAGGATGATGATGCCGTCCATCACGGCGATGCCGAACAGCGCGATGAAGCCGATCGCCGCCGAGACGCTGAAGGCGGTGCCGGTGATCAAGAGACCGAGCACGCCGCCGAAGATCGCCATCGGGATCACGCTCATGGCAAGTAGCGTGTCGGTCATCGAGCCGAAATTGAACCAGAGCAGGACGCCGATCAGCGCGAGCGAGATCGGCACCACGATCGACAATCGCCGGATCGCGTCCTGGAGATTGCCGAATTCGCCGACCCAGTCCATGTGCGCGCCGGGCGGCAGCTGCACCTGATCGGCGATCTTCTGCTGCGCCTCGCGGATCGCGCTGCCGAGGTCGCGCTCACGCACCGAGAACTTGATCGGCAGATAGCGCTCCTGCTGCTCGCGATAGATGTACGCCGCGCCCGAGACGAGGCTGATGGTGGCGACCTCGCTCAGGGGTATCTGCGTGACGGTGCCGTTCGGTCCGGGCGCGCCGATCCGCAAATTCTGGATCGCCTCGGCGCTCCTGCGGAATTCCGGCGCAAGACGAACGATGATCGGGAAGTGGCGGTCGCTTCCCGCCTCGTAGATGTCGCCGGCGGTGTCGCCGCCGATCGCGACCTTGATGGTGGCGTTGATGTCGCCCGGCGCGAGGCCGTAGCGCGCGGCCTTGGCACGGTTGATGTCGATCTGGATGGTCGGCTGCCCGAGTGAGGTGAACACCGCAAGGTCGGTGACGCCCTGCACGGTGGCCAGCACCGACTTGATCTTGTTGGCGGTGTCGGTCAGCGCCTGGAGATCGCTGCCGAACAGCTTGATCGAGTTCTCGCCCTTCACGCCGGAGACGGCTTCGGAGACGTTGTCCTGGAGATATTGCGAGAAGTTGAACTCGACGCCGGGGAAGCGATCGTCGAGCTGCTTGAGCAGTTGCGCGGTCAGCTCTTCCTTGTCGCGGGTGCCGGGCCATTGGCTGGCGGGCTTGAGCGGCGCGAAGAACTCGGCGTTGAAGAAGCCGGCGGCGTCGGTGCCGTCATCGGGGCGGCCGTGCTGCGACACCACGGATTCCACCTCAGGCCGCGCGCGGATCAGCTTGCGCATCTCGTTGACATAGGAGTTGCCTTCCTGGAGCGAGATGGTCGGCGGCAGCGTGGCGCGGATCCAGAGATTGCCCTCCTCCAGCTTCGGCAGGAATTCGAGGCCAAGCAACCGGCTGAGCGCAACCGTCATCAGCACGAGGCCGAGCGCGCCACCGAGCATGATGCCGCGGTTGGCGACGGCCCAATTCAGCACCGGCATGTAGACCCGGTGCAGGATCAGCATCACCCTGGTCTCGGTTTCCCTCACATGCGCGGGCAGGATGATCGCGGACAGCGCCGGGGTGACGGTGAACGTCGCAAGCAGACCGCCAGCCAGCGCATAGGCATAGGTCCGGGCCATCGGCCCGAAGATGTTGCCCTCGACGCCGGAGAGCGTGAACAGCGGCAGGAAGGCCGCGATGATGATCGCCGCAGCGAAGAAGATCGAACGTGAGACGTCGGCCGCCGCGCTGAGGATGGCGTGGCTCTTCATGCCGAACAGCGTCTCGGACGACATCTGTTCGGATTCCGACATCGGCGTCGTCTGCGTCAGGCGCCGGAAGATCGCCTCCACCATGATGACGGTGGCATCGACGATCAGGCCGAAGTCGATCGCACCGACCGACAGCAGGTTCGCCGATTCCCCGCGCAGCACCAGGATGATCACCGCGAAGAACAGCGCGAACGGAATGGTGGCGCCGACGATCAGCGCACTGCGGAGATCGCCGAGGAAGATCCACTGCAGCAGCACGATCAGCAGAATGCCGATCACCATGTTGTGCAGCACGGTGTGGGTGGTGAGCTCGATCAGGTCGCCGCGATCGTAGATGCGCTCGATGCGCACGCCGGGCGGCAGGATGCTGGAGTCGTTGATGGTTTGAACGAGCTGGTGGACGCGCTTGATGGTCGGCGAGCTTTGCTCGCCGCGACGCATCAGGACGATGCCCTGCACGATGTCGTCGGACTCGTCGAGGCCGGCAATGCCGAGACGCGGCTTCTGACCGACGGTGACGGTGGCGACGTCCTTGACCAGCACCGGGTTGCCGTTGGTCTGCGAGACCATGGTGCTGGCGAGGTCGTCGATCGAGCGGATCAGGCCGACGCCGCGCACCACGGCCGATTGCTGGCCGATATTGACGGTGTTGCCGCCGACATTGACGTTCGCATTACCGACCGCCTGGAGCAGTTGCGGCAGCGTCAAGCCGTTGGCGACCAGCTTGTTGAAGTCGACCTGGAGCTCGTAGGTCTTGCTCTTGCCGCCCCAGCCGGTGACGTCGATCACGCCGGGCACGGCACGGAAGCGCCGCTGGAGAATCCAGTCCTGGATGGTCTTGAGGTCGAGCACGCTGTAGTTCGGCGGACCGACGAGACGGTAGCGGAAGATTTCGCCAATCGGGCTGAGCGGCGAGATCTGCGGCTGCACGTTGCCGGGCAGCGGCGCGAGCTGCGCCAGGCGGTTCAAGACCTGCTGCAACGCCTCGTCATAGGTGTAAGCGAAGGAGAACTGCAGTTTGACGTCGGAGAGGCCGTAGAGCGAGATGGTGCGAATGGTCGTCAGGTTCTTCAGACCTGCGACCTGGGTCTCGATCGGAATCGTGATGTAGCGCTCGATCTCCTCCGCCGACAGGCCCGGACTCTGCGTCACGATGTCGACCATCGGTGGGGTCGGATCGGGATAGGCCTCGATGTTGAGCTGGTTGAACGCAATCAGGCCGCCGAAGAGCACGGCGACGAACATGCCGACCATCAGGAAGCGCCGGTTGACGGCAAGGGCGACGAGGCGATCCATTCAGGTCTTCAATTTTCTTGGGTCGTCGATCAGCTGCCGGACGCCGCGCGGTCGATGAACAGGCTACCTTTGGTGACCACCTGCTCGCCGGGCTTCAGATTGCTGGTGACCTCGACGAGGTTACCATTGATGAGGCCGATCTTGATCTCGCGCAGCTCGACCGACTTGTCCTCGCGTGCGACCCAGAGGCGGACCTTGTCGGCTTCGTAGATCAAGGCCTGCTTCGGTACCGCCGGCGCGGCGCGGTCGCCGGACGAATAGATCGTGACGTTGGCAAACATCTCCGGCTTCAGCAGGCCGTCCTTGTTGTCGATGGTGGCGCGGACCAGCAGGCGACGGGTGTTCGCATCGATCGCGGCGGCGACGTAGTTGATCCTGGCGGTCAAGGGGCGGCCCGGCAGCGCCATCACGTTGACGGTGATGTCCTGCCCGATGCACACGGCGGCCGCATCGCTCTCGCGCACGAAGGCGGTGAGCCAGACCGTAGAGAGGTCGCCGACCACGAAGACCGGATCGCTGGCGCCGGAATTGACGTACTGGCCGGGGCCGATCTTACGCTGCACGACCGTCCCCGCGATCGGCGAATAGATCGTGACTTCCGGATTGATGATGCCCTTGTCCTGGAACGCCTTGATGGTCTCGTCGGTGAAGCCGAGGATACGCAGCTTGTTGCGCGCGGCTTCCAGCGCCGTCGCCGAGGAGCGCATGTCGTTCTGCGCCTGAACCTGGGTCGCTTCCGCCTGCTGATAGTCCTTCAGTGGGATGGCATGGCCCTCGTAGAGGTCCTTGGCGCGCTTGAACTGGATGTCGGCAAGATCGATCGCCGACTTCGCCTTGTTCTGCGAGGTCATCGCCGCGATGAAATCGTTCTGGGCCTGCACGGTGTCGGCGGCCTCGATCGTGAACAGCGGTTGACCTTGCTTCAGCATCTCGCCGGGCTTGGCGAGCAGCTTGGTCACCCGGCCCGCATAGGGCGAAAACACCGGCGTCGAACGGTCCTCGTCGACCGCGACTTTGCCCTCAGTGACATACTCGGCGCGGAAGGTCTTGGCCTTGACCGGCTCGATTGTCAGCGTCGCCCATTCCGACGGCGTCGGCGTGAAGTTCTGCGCATTCCTGCGCGACTGGCTGGAGATCTCGGAGTGGCTCTTGTCCTTGGCTCCCGCATAGAGGAAGCCGTAGGCCCCGGCACCGGCAAGAGCTAGTAAAACTACGGATGTGATCACCCGTTGTTTTGTAAGCACCTGCAATCGCTTGGTATTTTCAACTACCATGGGGCCCGGTCATGTCTGCGATGATACCGGCGGATGCCTGCCTCATCGGTCGCGCTAATAGTGCCGAATTGAGATTTCAAACAACCTAAAAAGTACCGATCGCCTTGAGGTTTGCGTTAAAATTTTGCGACACGTCAGCCCCACGTCAGGTTCGCACTGGCCACTGTGCAGGATGACTGCCGAGCGGCATCGCCGGACGCGCCCATTGCGCCGGCGTCTTCGACAGCAGTGCTGAATGGCGCACCGCCTTCAACGTGCCGAAGCCAGATGGCATGCTTTCAATGAATGCAGCATGTACGGCCTCGCCCGTAATATCCGGGGTGTTCAGGCCACCTTCGAGCCGTCCGAGATTCCACAGCCAGCGCCCGGTCTGCGCCAGCGACACGCGCACGTGCCAGCTGCCACCTTCGCGGGCCTGGCGGGCCTTGGCCATCATCGCACCGAACGCCATCAGATAGCCGGTGGCGTGGTCGAGCATCTGTGCCGGCAATTCCTTCGGCCCGTCGAGGCCGGCGGCCTGTCCCTCGGCATGGTTGAAGCCGGTCGTGGTCTGCACCAGCGAATCGAAGCCGCGCCGCTCCGCCCAGGGACCGGCATGGCCGTAGGCCGACAGCGTCACGTAGACGATGCCGGGATTGATTTTCGCGGCGTCCTCCGGCGTAAAGCCGAGAGCGGCGAGCGCGCGCGGGCGATAGCCTTGCGAGAAGATGTCGGCATCCTTCAACAGCGCGCGCATCTGCGCTCTGCCCGCCTCGCTCTTCAGCTCGATGAAGGTGGTGAGCTTGCCGCGGCCGGTTTCGATGGTCAGCCACGGAATGGCCGGCAGCGCGGGGCCTGACACGAGCAACACATCCGCGCCGTGCGCGGCGAGCGTGCGGCCGGCGACGGGGCCCGCGATGACGCGAGAGAGATCGAGCACGCGCAGGCCTGAGAGCGGACGATCGCCGTTCGACAGTTCTTGCGGCCACGGCTTTGGCGGGGCCTCGCCGATCTTCTCGATCGAGACCAGCGGCAATGCGGCGAGCGCGCGAGCCTGCGGCAGCGCCGACCATTCGTCGTAGGAGCGCATCAGGGCCACAACGCCGCCCGCAGTGTAAGCCGCAGTTTCGAAATCCTCGCCCTTCCATTGCATCAATGCGGCCTGCACCTTCTCGCGCTCGGGTTCGCAGGCGAGAACCTTGCAGACGGCGTCGCGATGATGCGGGAAATTGGTGTGGCAGCGGACGAAGCGATTGTCACCGGTTCTGTAGACGCCAGCGATGGCGTCCCAGGCGGGCGGCGGCGGCTTGTCGTCGACGCGTAAATAGCGCTCGGAGCGGCATTCGGCGACGGCATGGCGCAGGTCGACGCTAACGTCCTGCGCCTCGCCGCTGCGCAATCTCCAGATTTCGGCGGCGGCGAGGCCGGCGGCGGCGATCGTCGTCTGGCCGGCAATTGCGACGCGAAACGAGGACGGGATCTGCGGCTCTTCGCCCGTCAGCCGCACGCGCGCAAGCGCGGCTTTATCACCGCCCGCGGCGGTCCAGATGCCACTAAGAAATTCGGTGGGGCTTTGCATGACCCTTCTCTCCCTTTAGTTTTGCGACCATCGCATTAGCACACAAGGACATGCAATGGCCGCCATCGATCCCCTCACCGCAGGCGCCGTGTTCATCGCAACGGCGGCCACCGACGCGGTCTATGTCATGTTCACCTCGGCCGTGATCGCGCGCAAGCGCGTGCCCGCGGCGAACTGGAGCGCGGTCTGGTACCTGCTCTCCTCCTATGCGGTGATCAGCTACACCGAAAACGCTTTCTATGTGGCGTTCGCCGCGATCGGCTCCTGGGCCGGCGCCTATGCCTCACTGACATTCCTGCACCGCCCGCCCGGCGGCCCGCCGGTGGGGGCGGCACCGGAGTGAGGGCCATCGATGTGAGCGGCGCGATCGACCACACGCTTGGCGTCGTCCTGGCGAAAGCCAGGACCCATTGCCCCGGTCGAATGTTGTGGCCATATGCCCTGGCCACAGCATCGCGTAACGACTGCGGCCTGTGGTAATGGGTCCTGGCTTTCGCCAGGACGACATTGGGGAGGCATTGCGCTTCACTTGCCACAACGGTGCACACGATCAACAAAAAGGAAAACCAACAATGGATCTCGGTCTCGAAGGCAAGAACGCCATCGTGCTCGGCGGCACGCGCGGCATCGGGCGGGCGATTGCGGCGACGCTGGCCGGTGAAGGCGCCAATGTCGCGGTGTGCGCACGCAACGCCGATCAGGTTGCCACCACGGTTGCGGAGTTGAAGGCCAGCGGCATCCGCGCGACCGGCGGCCCGGTCGACGTCACCGACGGCGCGGCGCTGAAATCCTGGATCGAGAATGCTGCAAAGGAGCTTGGCGGCATCGACATGCTGTTCTCCAATGCGGGTGCGATGGCGCAAGGCCATGATGCCGCATCTTGGGAGCAGAATTTTCGGCTCGACCTGCTCGGCGCCGTCCATGCGTTCGACGCCGCGCGGCCGTTCCTCGAGGCCAGCGGCGAGAAGAGTGGCGACGCCGCCTTCGTCATCATCTCCTCGATCTCAGCGGCGCAGGCCGATCTCGCGAGCTCCTACGGCCCGATCAAGGCGGCACTGATCCACATGGCCAAGGGACTGGCGCGGCAATACGCGAAGAAGAAGATCCGCGTCAACGTGGTCTCGCCTGGCACGGTCTATTTCAAGGGCGGCGTCTGGAATACGATCGAGCAGAACATGCCCGAGCGCTACAAGGATGCGATGAAGCGCAATCCAACGGGACGCATGGCGACGCCGCAGGAGATCGCGAGCGCCGCGGTGTTTCTGGCAAGCCCGGTGTCGGGGTTCACCACAGGCTCCAATCTGGTCGTGGACGGTGCGATCTCGAACCGGGTGAATTTTTAGGGACACACTGTCATCGCCCGACTTGATCGGGCGATCCAGTACTCCGAGGGGGCGGATTGAACCGAGCAGCCGCGGTGTACTGGATACCCCGCCTCCGCTGGGTATGACACCGAGCGTGTGGAAGTCATCACCTCAAAAAACGCGTCATTGCGGGCGCAGCGAAGCAATCCAGCATCTCTCCGCGGTGACAGTCTGGATTGCTTCGCTGCGCTCGCAATGACGGTGTGGCAGCAGAGAGCGCTACATTCCTCAATGAAAATCCCGCGACGGCGGCAGGATGCGGACGTTGCGGGGATGGCGGATTTTTTGCGCGGGCGCATCCGTGCGGGCGCGAGGGTCGTCGTTGAGCGGCGCGATCGGGGCGGCGCCTGCCGGCATCGGATGCTTGCGGCTCAGGGCGTCGTCGGCGAGGCCGACCAGATCGTGCGAGCGGTCGATCATGCGCTGGGCGATAAGGTGCGTCACCTTCTCGGGGCTGCTCTGGATGTAGCCCTCGACCAGGATGAGGCGCGCGCCCATCACCTCTTTGCGGTACTGCTCCATGATCTTCGGCCATACCACCACATTGGCGATGCCGGTTTCGTCCTCCAGTGTCATGAACACGACGCCGCTGGCGCTGCCCGGCCGCTGCCGTACCAGCACGACGCCGGCACAGCGGACGCGGCGCCGCTCGTTCTCATGATTGATGTCCTTGCAGGCGACGATGCGCTCGCGCGTAAACATCTCGCGCAAAAATTCCATCGGATGGCCTTTGAGCGAAAGGCGAATGGTCTGGTAGTCCGCGACCACCTGTTCGGCACGCGGCATCACCGGCAACGGCTTGGCGTGCTCGTCCGGCTGCTCGCGTGCGGTGGCCACCTCGAACAGCGGCAGCGGCACATCGTCGGGCAAGCGCCGCACCTGCCACAGCGCCTCGCGGCGGTCGAGCCCGAGCGAGCGAAACGCGTCGGCATCGGCGAGCAGGATCAGCGCGCGCTTGGGCAGCCCGGTGTCGCGGGCGAAGTCTTCCAGCGAGGTGAAGGGCCGGCGGTTGCGGGCGGCGACGATGCGGTCGGCCCAGTCTTTCGACTTGTCATTCCGGGACGACGCATCGACCCCGGAATCCATGCCTCCAGGCGTATGCGGTCCGATGGATTCCGGGCTCGCGCCGAGTGGTGCGCCCACATTGCGCAATTGCGCAATGGAGAACGACGATTGGAGACGTTTCAGGCGCTCCTCATCCTGATCGAGCCAATGGAAACCGTCGATCTGGCGAAAGCCCAGGCGCACGGCGCAATATTTGCCGCCTCCCTCTTCCAGCGTGTTCTGAGCAAAGCTGCAGGACACGTCGATGTCGCGCACCTCGACGCCGTTCTTGCGGGCGTCGCTGACGATTTGCGCCGGGGCGTAAAAGCCCATGGGCTGCGAGTTCAGGAGGCCACAGCAGAATGCATCAGGGTGATAATGCTTCAACCATGAGGAGATGTAGACAAGCTGTGCAAAGCTTGCAGCATGGCTTTCCGGAAAGCCGTAACTGCCAAAACCCTTGATCTGTTCGAAACAGTTTCTGGCGAAATCAGGCGCATAGCCGCGCGCGATCATGTTACCGATCATCTTGTCTTCGAACTTGCCGATGGTGCCGACATTGCGGAACGTTGCCATCGCACGGCGCAGGCCGTTGGCCTCCTCGGCCGTGAACCTCGCGGCTTCGATCGCGATTCGCATCGCCTGCTCCTGGAACAAGGGCACGCCGAGCGTCTTGTGCAGCACTCTGTAAAGCTCGTCCTTGTCGCCATGCTCCGGTGACGGCGATGGATAGTTCACTTTTTCCAAGCCGTTCCGCCGCCGCAAATAGGGATGCACCATGTCGCCCTGGATCGGTCCCGGCCGCACGATCGCGACTTCGATGACGAGATCGTAGAAGGTCCGTGGCTTCAGCCGCGGCAACATGTTCATCTGCGCGCGGCTCTCGACCTGGAACACGCCGAGCGACTCTCCATCGCACAGCATGTCGTAGACTTTGGAATCATCCTGCGGGACGCTCGCCAGCACCCAGCGTTCACCCTTGTGCTGGTCGATCAGATCAAAGCACTTGCGGATGCAGGTCAGCATGCCCAGCGCGAGCACGTCGACCTTCATCATGCCGAGCGCGTCGACATCGTCCTTGTCCCATTCGATGAAGGTGCGATCGTCCATCGCGGCATTGCCGATCGGCACATAGGTGTCGAGCCGGTCTTGCGTGAGCACATAGCCGCCGACATGCTGGGACAGATGACGCGGGAATTCGATCAACTCGGTCGCGAGCTCGACCGCGAGGTTGATCATGGAATTTTGCGGATCGAGGCCGGCCTGTCTGACCTGCATGTCGTTGAGACCCTTGCCCCAGCTTCCCCAGACGGTGTCGGCGAGTGCGGCGGTGACGTCCTCGGTCAGGCCCAGCGCCTTGCCGACGTCGCGGATGGCGCTGCGCGGGCGATAATGAATGACGGTGGCGATGATCGCGGCGCGATGGCGGCCGTAACGGCGATAGACATATTGCATCACCTCCTCGCGCCGCGAATGCTCGAAATCGACGTCGATGTCGGGCGGCTCCAGCCGTTCCTTGGAGATGAAGCGCTCGAACAGCAGATCGACCTTGGTCGGGTCGACCGAGGTGATGCCGAGCACGTAGCAGACCGCCGAATTCGCCGCCGATCCACGCCCCTGGCACAAAATGCTCTGGCTGCGCGCGTAATGCACGATGTCGTGCACGGTGAGAAAGTAATGCGCGTATTTCAGCTCGGCGATCAGCGCGAGTTCTTTCTTCAGGGTGGCGCGCAGCTTGTCGTCGATCTTGCCATCGAAATATTTGTCGACGCCGGCCCAGGTCAGATCCTCCAGATGCCCTTGCGCGGTCTTGCCCCGCGGTACCGGCTCGTCCGGATACTGGTATTTGAGCTGGTCGAGCGAGAAGGTGATCTTGTCCGCAAAGCGCGTGGTCTCCGCGATAGCCTCAGGGAAATCGCGGAACAGCCGCGCCATCTCCCTCGGCGTCTTCAGAAACCGCTCTGCATTGGCTTCCAGCTTCCGGCCGACCGCCTCGATCGTGGTTTTTTCCCGGATGCAGGTCAGCACGTCCTGGAGGGGACGGCGCGCGGGGTGATGATAGAGCACCTCGTTGGTCGCAAGCAGCGGCACTTTTGCTTTTGCGGCGAGATCATCGAGCTGCGCGAGGCGGCGGCGGTCGTCACCGCGATAGATCAGGCTCGCCGCCAGCCACACGCCCTCGGCACCACTTGCCTTCAGCTTGGCGAGGATGTCCTGCGCTTGCGCCGCATCGAAGCGATGCGGCAGCGTCAGGATCAGGAGCTGGCCTTCCGAAAACGCAAGGAGATCGGCGAAGGTGAGATGGCACTCGCCCTTCACGATCCGCGTGATGTCGTCGCCGCGCTTGCCCCTGGTGAGAAGCTGGCACAGCCGGCCATAGGCGGCGCGGTCGCGCGGATAGACCAGAATATCGGGCGTACTATCGATGAAGACGATGCGCGTGCCGATCAGAAGCTTCGGCTTGTGCAGCACCTTGTCATTGTCGAGCTCCTTGTAGGCGCGCACCACACCGGCGAGCGTGTTGTGATCGGCAATGCCGATCGCGGGAATGCCGAGGATGCTGGCCTGGTGCACATAGGCGCGCGGATCCGACCCGCCGCGCAGGAAGGAGAAATTCGTGGTGATGCCGATCTCGGCATAAGCGGGCGTATTCATGCGAAGAGACCGTGCACGTACCAACCGGGAGGAACGGGCTTGCCGTCGGCGTCGAAGCACTCTCCCTCGTAAAGACCGTCGCGAAAGATCCAGAAGCGAAGGCCCTCGGCATCCTCGATACGGAAATAGTCCCGCGTCAGCTGCTTGCCGTCCTGCCGCCACCATTCCATGGCGATGCGCTCGGGGCCTTCCACCCGCACCACCGCATGCAGCGCGCGGCGCCAGGTGAATTGATGCGGCGGGCCGTCGGGCACGGTCGCGAACGGAACCGTGACCGGCTCCGGCTTGTCGAACAGCCGCAAGGGGCGCAGTGGCGGCTCACTCTCGGTGCGCGCGGGCCATTCGGCCTGCATGGCCACGGCGAGATGATGCTGCGCCGGTGCGGCCAGCACCGCACATTCAGGGATATGCGTGTCCTGCGGCAGATGCACGACGACGCGCTTTCCGCCGATGCGCGCGGCGATGCGGTCGATCAGCGCGGCAAGCTCGTCATTGTCGTGGACATGGGCGTCGAGATCGCGCTGCTCCTGCACCACGATCTCGGTGCGGCTTGCCGACAGCCGCACCATGTCGAAGCCGAAGCCGGGATCGAGAGGATCGGCGAGCGCATCGAGGCGCTCGCGGAACAGCCGGTCGATCACCGCACTCCGCGTCACGGGACGTCCGGTCTCGACCATGATCGCGCGCACCACGCCGTCGGTGCGGAAGAAGGCGGCCTCGAGCCGGCGCGCGCCCTTGCCCTGCTTCTCCATCGCCGCGATCAACGTGTCCGCCAGGCGCGACAGCGTCATCGCGATCATGGTGTCGGTCGCGATCGGCTCGGCAAAGCGTTTCTCCACGATGTAGTCGGGCAGCGGCTTTCGCGGGCTGATCGGCGCATCGCCCTGCCCCAGCGCATGTGCGAGCAGCGTGGAGAACCGTGCGCCGAACCGCGCCGTGATTTCGCTCGGCGTGCGCGAGGCGACATCGCCGATGGTCTTCAGGCCGGCACGGCGCAAACCCGTGGTGATGGCCTCGCCCGCACCAAGCGCTGACACCGGAAACCGGCTGATCGCCGCTGCCTCCCCGCCATCGGCGACGATGGTGCCCGTGACCTGCCGCGTCAGCGTGCGCGCGCAGACCGAGGTGCCGGCGATCGCCGCGCTGACGGCAAAGCCCTGGCGATCGAGGGCACGGACAAGGGTCTGCAACAACGCAGCCTCGCCGCCGAACAGATGCGCACAGCCGGTGATGTCGAGGAACAGTCCATGCGGCGGATCGAGCGCCACCAGCGGCGTGAAACGATCGCACCAGTCGGCGACGTCGCTGATCGTCTTCGCATCGGCCACGGCATCGGCGTCGAACACCTTTAAATCCGGACACATCGCCCGGGCATTGGCCAGGGGCTGGCCGATATGCAGACCGAGGCGCTCGGCGGCCTCGTCCAGCGCATGGATCACCAGCGCGTTGTTGTCCTTGGCAACGACGATGCAGGGCTCATCATTCTTATGCAGTCCGACGTTGCCAAAGAACCGCTGGATCCGGTCGATGGGCAGGCGCGGCAGCCACAGGCTGAGGATACGTCGACGATTCAGAGAACTGGCACTCATCACATTTCCATTCCATGATCCACCGGCCGCACGGGCCATGACGATTGCGCAAGAGCTCGGCATCGAAGCGCGGCGCGCCCCAAGCACTCCACACCGGCCCCGGCGGCGAATGCGCCGCGCGCAGCATCCATCTGGTCTCGGCGGTCGAGGGTAAAGGTTGCGCGGCCATGCGTAGCAAGAGCCCGGTCACACCTGACGCTTGTGCGGCGAGCGTCAGCTTGCGGCTCGCCACGAGATCGAACTGACTGGTCTCACCCCAGAGCTCGAGCACGACGGCCCCCAGCGCGTCGCAGGCGAGCGCATCGGCCGAAGTCCGTAGCGCACTCTCCACGTCGGCGGCGCGCACCATCACCATGCGGCGTGGATCGAGACCGATGTCGGCGAGCCCGCTCATCGACAGCGCGCCGGTTTCAATTTCTGAAAAATCCTGCCGCACCCACAGCAACGGTTTGCGTGCCGTCACGCGCCCCGCAAGGCCGGTGACAAAGCCCGTCGCGGCCGCGCCCTGACGTCCTTCGCAAAACACCTCGTGGATTGCCGCGCGCGCGAGCCCGCCATTCAGCGCGCTGTCGGCCTCGCTATGGCCGAGCGCGACGCGGTCGCGATGATGCACGACCTCCGCCGTCTCGATGCGCTCGATCTGGCCGCGCAAGGTCGCAAGCGCGCTTCTTCGTGCGCCGCTCATGCTCGCCGCTCCTTCAGGGGGTGATTGCCGGTGGCTCTCAAAAAGAGAACCAACGGCTGGCTCAATTGTTCATGGTATGTTCTAATATAAAGCTAACGGCGTCCGGAGAGTCAATCGAATTGGCGCGCCCATGGATTCATGAGCGAAATCAAGAGGATTCGAGTACCATGTACTTCATCACCCTGGACAGCGAGACCGATTTCGACGGCTGGCGTAAAACCGCACGCGCATTCGCGCTGCATCAAGTCGCACCGGCGGACGTGGTGTGGAACGTGCAAGGTCAAACGAAAGACCAGATGCCACCCGGCCTGTCCGAAGCGCCACGCCTTCCGCCGGTCGAGACCGAGAGCACGTTCACCGTGCCGGCCAATTTCATCGAGCTCGCCCGTGTCGCGATCCTGCATCGCGACGAGGAGCGCTTTGCGCTGCTCTATCGCCTGCTGTGGCGACTGAAGGCCGATCACGATCTGCTGGGCGTGATGAGCGATCCCGACGTGGCGCAGGCAACCGCGATGGCAGGCGCTGTGCAGCGCGATGCTCAGCGGATGCGTGACCTCGTCCGCTTCCGCGAGATCGGGCGCGAGCAGAAGGCGCACTACGCCGCCTGGTTCGAGCCGGAGCATCACATCGTCGCATTCGCCGCGCCGTTCTTCGCGCGTCGTTTTGCCGATATGCCCTGGTCAATCCTCACGCCTGATATTTGTGCCCATTGGAACGGTCACGCGATCTCCTTCACGCCCGGGATCAGCCGGACGGAGTGGCCGGCCCCAGGCCGCCTCGAGGAAACCTGGCGGCGCCATTTCCAACCCGGCCGGCTGATGACGACTGATGCGCCGGTGAAGCCCCGGAGGAACCTCCAGGACACATCGATACTTGGATCGATACTCGGACCTCTGCTCGCCGATGCCGAACGCTGGACCGGCGGACGGATCTCCCCACGTCCGGAAGCCATCATGGGACGCAAAGCTGCTGCCGACGACCTCGATGCGCTCCGCGAGGAGGCCGCGCATTGCCGGGCCTGCCATCTCTACAAGGACGCCACCCAGACCGTGTTCGGCGAAGGCCCGAAGTCCGCCAATATCATGCTGGTCGGCGAACAGCCCGGCGACAAGGAAGACCTCGCCGGCCATCCCTTCGTCGGTCCGGCCGGCCAGATGCTCGACCGCGCATTGGCGGAAGCCGGCGTCGACCGCAAGAAGGTCTATGTCACCAACGCGGTGAAACACTTCAAATTCGTGCCGCGCGGCAAAATCCGCCTGCATCAGAAGCCGAATACGCCTGAGATAAAGGCCTGCCGGCAGTGGTATGAGCGGGAAGTCTCCGTAATCCAGCCCGATCTCATCGTCGCGATGGGCGCGACCGCCGCGCAGAGCGTGTTCGGCAAGATCACCCCGATCGGCAAAACCCGCGGCCGGCTGATCGACCTTCCCGACGGTCACAAGGCGCTGGTGACGGTGCACCCGTCCTATCTGCTGCGATTGCCCGATCCGGAAGCCAAGGACTTGGAATATCAGCGTTTTGTCGACGATTTGAAAATCGTCGCCAGTTTGCAGAAGAAAGCGGTACGCGCCGCCTAAATACAGGCGGGAAAACGGCTTTCAAGCCTCGGTTGTCATCCAGCCTTCAAATCCATCGGGGACAATAGCCCTTACAGAAAGTTAAGGGGCGTCCAGACATGACCGATGTTGCATTCGACCGCGCGGTAGCCGATCCCGCGCCGATCCAGCCGGCCTCGCGGCCAAATCTCGACAAGGGCTTCAATCCGCTGACGATGATCCTGTTCTTCGGCATCCTCGCCGCGGGCCTGCTCTATGTGGCCTACAGCATCTATTCCGATGTCGATGCGACCGGCACCAGGGTCACGAGCTACCTGCCCTATATCCTCCTTATCGTTGCGCTCCTGATCGCGCTCGGCTTCGAATTCGTCAACGGTTTCCACGACACCGCCAACGCGGTTGCGACCGTGATCTACACCCATTCGCTGCCGGCCGAAGTCGCGGTGATGTGGTCGGGCTTCTTCAACTTCCTCGGCGTGCTCATGTCCTCCGGCGCGGTGGCTTTCGGCATCGTCTCGCTGCTGCCGGTGGAGCTGATCCTGCAGGTCGGCTCAAGCGCCGGCTTCGCGATGGTGTTCGCGCTGCTGATCGCCGCGATCCTTTGGAACCTCGGCACCTGGTATTTTGGCCTGCCGGCCTCCTCCTCGCACACGCTGATCGGCTCGATCATCGGCGTCGGCGTTGCCAACGCGCTGATGCGCGGCCGCGACGGCACATCGGGCGTGGACTGGGGCAAGGCCACCGAGATCGGCTATGCGCTGCTACTGTCGCCGCTGGTCGGCTTCGTCTGCGCCGCCGGCCTGCTGCTGCTGCTCAAGGTGATCATCAAGAACCCGGCGCTTTACGCCGCCCCCGAGGGCAACAAGGCCCCGCCGATCTGGATCCGCGGCCTGCTGATCCTGACCTGCACCGGCGTCAGCTTCGCCCATGGTTCGAACGACGGTCAGAAGGGCATGGGCCTGATCATGCTGATCCTGATCGGCACCGTGCCTACGGCCTATGCGCTCAACCGCGCATTGCCGGAGTCGCAGGTTGCCCAGTTCGCGAAGGTTTCGGAAGCCGCCTCCAAGGTGGTTGCGGCCAAGGGCGCCGGCCATGCGATCATCGGCGATCCCCGTCCTGCGGTGACACGGTACGTCACCTCGCATCACATCAGCGAAGGCACCTACCCTTCGCTGTCAGTGCTGGTGAAGGATGTCGGCGAGCAGGTTGCGAAATACGGTTCGCTGAACAAGGTGCCGGCGGAAGTCGTCGGCAACACCCGCAACGACATGTACCTGACCTCGGAAGCGATCCGCTTCCTGATGAAGGACAAGGAAAACGACCTCAACAAGGACGAGGTCGCGACCTTGAACGCCTACAAGGGCGGGCTCGACAGCGCGACCAAGTTCATCCCGACCTGGGTGAAGGTTGCAGTTGCGATCGCGCTCGGCCTCGGCACCATGATCGGCTGGAAGCGCATCGTCGTCACCGTCGGCGAGAAGATCGGCAAGACCCATCTGACCTACGCGCAGGGTGCCTCCGCCGAGCTCGTCGCCGCCGCCACGATCGGCGCCGCCGACGTGTTCGGCCTGCCGGTCTCGACAACCCACGTGCTGTCGTCCGGCGTCGCCGGCACCATGGCCGCGAACGGCTCGGGTCTCCAGGTCGCCACCATCAGGAACATGGTGATGGCCTGGGTGCTGACCTTGCCGGTCGCCATCCTGTTGTCGGGCACGCTGTACGTGATCTTCTCGCGGATCTTCTGAAGCCGATCGCGTCACTCCAAGACAAAGGGTCCGTGCGATGCACGGGCCCTTTTCATTTGTTCTTTAGGCTTGGCCTTACACTTGACCTTACGCAGCCGCGAGTGATTCCTCGACCAGCTTGACCCAATACGACGTGCCGTAAACGATCGCCTCGTCGTCGAAATTGTAGGCGGGGTGATGCAGGCCGGCGCTGTCGCCGTTGCCGCAGAAGATGAAGGCGCCGGGGCGCGCTTCCAGCATGTAGGCGAAATCCTCGCCGCCCATCAGCGGCGACATCTCGTGCACGTTGGCCTCGCCCGCGACCTGCCCGGCGATGCGACGTGCAATCTCGGTCTCCGCGGCGTGGTTGTTCACCACGGGATAATTGCGCTTGTAGTGCAGGTCGATCTTGGCGCCGGTAATCTGCGCCACGCCCGCCACCACCTCGTGCACACGTTTCTCGACCAGCTTGCGCACCTCCGGCGACAGCGTGCGGATGGTACCCCTCAGTGTCGCGGTTTGCGGAATGACGTTGCGGGCGTTGCCAGCGTGAAACTCGCAGATCGAGATCACGGCCGATTCCAGCGGATCGACGCTGCGCGCGACGATCGACTGCAGCGCCGTGATCACCTGCGCGCCGACCAGAACGGAATCGACACATTTGTGCGGCCGCGCGGCATGGCCGCCGAGACCCTCGATCAGGATATCGACCTCGTCGGTCGCCGCCATGATCGGACCCGGCCGGATCGCGAACGAGCCCACCGGAATGCCCGGACCGTTGTGCATGCCGTAGACCTGCTCGATGCCGAAGCGCTCCATCAGGCCGTCCTTGACCATGGCCAGGCCACCGGCGCCGCCCTCCTCGGCCGGCTGGAAGATCACCACCGCATCGCCGGCAAAATTGCGGGTCTCGGCGAGATAGCGGGCCGCGCCGAGAAGCATCGCGGTGTGGCCGTCATGGCCGCAGGCGTGCATCTTGCCCGGAGTCTTCGAAGCGTAGGGCAAGTTGGTCTGCTCCTCGACCGGCAGCGCATCCATATCGGCACGCAGACCGATGGTCTTCAGGCCCTCGCCGGCTGGCTTGTTGCCCTTGATCACACCGACCACGCCGGTTTGGCCGAGGCCCGTCACGACCTCATCGCAGCCGAATTCGCGCAGGCGGTCCGCGACGAATGCTGCGGTGCGGTGGACGTCGTACAGCAGCTCAGGATGCTCGTGGATGTCCCGGCGCCAGGCCTGAATATCGGGTTGAAGGTCGGCGACACGGTTCACGATGGGCATGGAGGGTCTCAAGCTTTGTTGAAAAGGCAGGAATGTCTACCATGCAAGCACCAGTCCACCCAACTGCCGGGGGTCTGGGGTAGCTCTGTCCTCTCGTCATGGCCGGGCTTGTCCCGGCCATCCACGTCTGACTATTAGAATGGAAAGCGCGTGGATGCCCGGGACAAGCCCGGGCACGACGCCTGTTGGGTGGAAGCAGAATGCCAAGGCGGCTCGAAGGTGAGTTTGACTATATCGTCGTTGGGGCCGGCACGGCGGGCTGCATCGTCGCCAACCGGCTGTCGGCCGATTCCAGCAATCGCGTCCTCGTCCTCGAAGCCGGCGGCGACGACAACTGGATCTGGTTCCACATTCCCGTCGGCTATCTCTTCGCCATCGGCAATCCGCGCTCGGACTGGATGTTCAAGACGGAGGCCGAGCCCGGCCTGAACGGCCGCTCGCTTGCCTATCCCCGTGGCAAGGTGATCGGCGGCTCTTCAGCGATCAACGCCATGATCTCGATGCGCGGACAGGCAGCGGACTACGATCATTGGCGCCAGCTCGGCATGACCGGCTGGGGTTATGACGACGTGCTGCCGCTGTTCAGGCGGCTCGAGGATCATTTCCTCGGCGCGAGCGAGCATCACGGCGCCGGCGGCGGCTGGCGCATCGAGGCGCCGCGGCTGTCGTGGGACGTTCTCGACGCCGTCGGCGACGCGGCCGAGGAGATGGGCATCAAGCGCATCCCGGATTTCAACACCGGCGACAACGAAGGCACCAGCTATTTCCACGTCAATCAGAAGCGCGGCCGGCGCTGGTCGTCGGCGCGCGGCTTCCTCAAGCCGGCGCTGAACCGCCAAAATCTGCGGCTCGAGAAGCACGTGCTGGTCGACCGTCTCATCATCGAGCAGGGCCGCGCCGTCGGCGTGCGCTTCATCCAGAACGGCGAGATCATCGAGGCGCGCGCCAAACGCGAGGTGATCCTCTCGGCAGGCTCGATCGGTTCGGTGCAGGTGCTGCATCGCTCCGGCATCGGGCCCGCCGACTGGCTGTCGCCGCTCGGCATCGACATCGTGATGGACAAGCCCGGCGTCGGCCGCAATCTGCAGGATCATCTCCAGCAGCGCGCGATCTACAAGGTCGAGGGCGTGCGCACACTGAACGAGACCTATTACAACCTATTTCGCCGCGGCTTGATGGGGCTCGACTACGCTTTCCGTCGTCGCGGTCCCCTGACCATGGCGCCGTCGCAGCTCGGCATCTTCACGCGCTCCGATGCGACGCGCGCACGCGCCAACATCCAGTTCCACGTGCAGCCGCTGTCGCTCGACAAGTTCGGCGATCCCCTGCACCGTTTTCCAGCGATCACGGTGAGCGCCTGCAATCTCCAGCCGACATCGCGCGGCACGGTGCGTCTGCGTTCGGCGACGCCGGACGAGAAGCCAATCATCGCGCCGAACTATCTTTCAACGGATGACGACCGTCAGGTCGGCGCCGATGCCATCCGCACCACCCGCCGCCTGATGCAGCAGAAGGCGCTCGCAAAATATCGCCCGAGCGAATATCTGCCCGGCCCTACCGTTGGCGACGACGATGCCTCGCTCGCGAAGGCTGCCGGCGACATCGGCACCACCATCTTCCATCCCGTCGGCACCGCGAAGATGGGCGCGGTGAGCGATCCGATGGCTGTAGTCGACGAACGCCTGCGCTTCTACGGTCTCGGTGGCCTTCGCATTGTCGATGCCTCGATCATGCCGACCATCACGTCGGGCAACACCAACACGCCGACCGCGATGATCGCCGAGAAGGGCGCGACGATGATTTTGGAGGATGCGAAGTAGCATCTCCACCATGATCAACCCGCACCGCTTTTCGATCGGCCCCGCTGATGCGCAGATCGCCATGCTGCAATGGGGCGAGAGCGGGATGCCGCCCGCGCTCCTCGTGCACGGCACCGGCTTCGTCGCCGACGTCTGGGACGAGGTCGCGCGCGAGCTTGCATCGACCTACACCGTCTACGCGCTCGACCGCCGCGGTCATGGCGCCAGCCACAAACCGGGCGCCTATCATTTCCTGGATTTCGCCGAGGATGTTGGCCGGGTGATCGACGCACTCGATCTGCGCCACATCTACGGCATCGGCCACAGCGCCGGTGCGACCGATCTTCTGCTTACAGCGAAACTTCGGCCGGGCTGCTTCACGCGCCTGTTCGTGATGGAGCCGACCGTGATGGATCCGCGCACGGCGCGCTCCGGAGGATTGAACGACGAATCCCTCGCCGGCGTCGAGGGCACGCTGCGCCGCCGCGCCGAGTTCGACAGCGCCGAGTCCGTGTTCGAGCGCTACCGCGCCGCGTCGACGTTTGCCGATTGGACCGAGACGTCGCTCCGGGCCTATGTCCAACACGGCTTCGTGCCGCTGGGCGATGGCCGGGTGCGGCTCTGCTGCACGCCCGAAATCGAGTACGCGATGCTGCGTCCGATCTATGAGGCGATGGAGCAGGTTTACGTTGGTGATGCGCGCGGCAACCCGTTTGGAGGACTCGCCGAGATCGACTGCCCGGTGTGCATCACGACCGCCGTGAAGTCCGGATCGATCTACAAGGTGATGGCGTCGCGTGCCGTGTCGCTGATTCCGCAGGTCAGCACGCTGGTCTTCGAGGGCGCCGGGCACTGTGTCGCGCAGGAAGTGCCGGCGCGCGTGGTGGAGGCTGTGCGGGAATTCGCACGTTTCGGTCCGTAGCCCGGATGGAGCGAAGCGCAATCCGGGGCCTGTCGCGCCCCGAATCCCGCATTCCGCTGCGCTCCATGCGGGCTACAACACCCTCACGAAAACGTCATCGCAACCGGGAATAAGTCCCTTCCTCCCCCAATCACCTCCCCGAAGCCCAATTCCGGGCCAGAGGAGACGCGCGATGAGCGGACATGATCACGGGGACGACGGCGTCAGTCGCCGCAAGGTGCTGGAATGCATGACCTGGGCCGGCACCGGCGTGCTCTGGACCATCACGGGCGGCGTGCCGCGCTCGCTCGGCATCATCGATTCCGCGCAAGCTGCGACCGCGGCCGCGCCCGGCATGACCTTCCTCCAGATCAGCGACAGCCATGTCGGGTTCGACAAGCCGGCCAATCCCAACGCGCTCGGCACGCTGGAGGAAGCCGTCAACAAGATCAACGCGATGCCGGTCAAGCCGTCGTTCATGATCCACACTGGCGACATCACGCATCTCTCCAAGGCCGCCGAGTTCGACAATGCCGATCGCATCATCTCGCAGAGCAAGCTGGACGTGCATTACGTGCCCGGCGAGCATGACTTCCTCGACGAGGAAGTAAAATTCTATCGCGAGCGCTACGGCCACGGCACCAAGGGCGCGGGCTGGTATTCGTTCGACGCCGGCGGCGTGCACTTCATCGGCCTCGTCAATGTCGTCGACCTCAAGGCCGGCGGCCTCGGCAATCTCGGTGCCGAGCAGCTCGCCTGGCTCGCGGACGATCTGCGCGGCAAGTCGAAATCGACGCCGATCGTACTGTTCGCCCACATCCCGCTCTGGACCGTCTACCCCGAATGGGGCTGGGGCACCGAGGACGGCGCCCGCGCGCTGGAACAGGTGAAAGGCTTTGGCTCGGTCACCGTGCTGAACGGTCACATTCACCAGGTGATGCAGAAGGTCGAGGGCAACGTCACCTTCCACACCGCACGCTCCACCGCCTTCCCGCAGCCGGCGCCGGGAGCCGCACCCTCGCCCGGACCCATGAAGGTCGAGGACGCAAAGCTCCGCGCGATGCTCGGCGTTGCCAGCATCAACTTCAAGCAGAACGAGCAGCGGCTCGCGATCATCGACACGCCGCTCCAGGGTTGATGCAGGGCTAACGGAAGCTGACAATGAAGACACTCAATCGCCGCGACTTCGGTGTCGCTGTGGCCGCGGCCCTCCTGCTGCCCATCACAACCGTCCGTGCCGACGACAACATGGAAGTGCATATCGACAATTTCGTCTTCCAGCCGGCCGAGCTCAAGATCAAGGTCGGCACCACCGTGACCTGGACCAACCGGGACGACATCCCCCACACCGTGGTGTCAGCCGGAAAGTTCAGGTCCAAGACCCTGGACACCGACGACAAGTTCTCGTTCACCTTCACCAATGCGGGCGACTACAAATATTTTTGTTCTCTGCACCCGCACATGACGGGGATGATCAAGGTTGAGTAACATCTCGAACCAAGGCATCAACGTCTTGCCCGGTCGGTGGTCCCACGCCGGCCGGGCTCGTGTGCCTTCCGTCACACGCGCCGACCAAGCGAACTTGGACGAACCGAACAGGGACGAAACGACGCAACGACCAGAACAAGAGGCAAAGCGAGGAGCGATGCCCGTGAGCGACGATTTGCAGAAGGCGCAACTCTTCCGCGAGGCGGCGCTGCCCTATCTCGACGACGTCTACACGCTCGCGCGTTATCTCTTGCGCGACGCCTCCGATGCCGAGGACGCGGTGCAGGAGTGCTACCTGCGCGCGCTGAAGCATTTCGACAGCTATCGCGGGCCGGCGATGAAGCCCTGGCTGTTCGCGATCCTGCGTAACGTCTGCAATGCCGAATATGCACGGCGCGCGCACAGGCACAGCGCGATCGAAGATACGCCCGGCGCTGCCGAGCAGACGCCGATCTGGCAGGAAACCGAGGCAAGCCCCGAAACCGAAGTGCTGCGGAGCCGCGATGCGGGCGCGATCCGCAAGCTGATCGACGCGCTTGCCGAGCCGTTCAAGGAGACATTCGTGCTGCGCGAGATCAACAACCTGTCCTATCGTGAAATCGCCGAGGCCGTCGGCGCGCCCGTCGGCACCGTGATGTCCCGCCTCGCCCGCGCCCGCGCCATGCTGCGCGCGGCCTGGACGGCGGATGAGGAGCAAGCAAGATGACCTGCGACGAAGCAAGAATCCTGCTTCACGCGCTGCTCGACAACGAGCTCGATGCCGGCCATGCGCGCGAGGTCGAAGCCCATATCGCCGGCTGCCCGGCCTGCGCCGCGGAGTTCGCCGCACAACGCGACATGCAGCGCGTACTCGCGGACGCCAATTTGCGCTACACCGCACCGGCGAGCCTGCGTGCGCGTATCGAGGCTTCGCTGCCGCAGCCGCAGCGTCGACAGCCGAGCCGCCGCTCCGTGCTGCGCGGCTTTGCGATGGGCTCGGCAGTCTCCGCGCTCGCCGCCTCCGGCGTCGTCGCCGTGGTGCTGCGCCAGGATGACCAGCAGCGCATCCTGTCGGAGGTCGTCTCCGCGCATCTGCGCTCGCTCCAGGCCGGCCACCTCATCGACGTGGTCTCGACCGACCAGCACACGGTGAAGCCGTGGTTCAACGGCAAGCTCGACGTCGCCCCGCCCGTGATCGACCTCACCGCGCAAGGTTTTACGCTGGTCGGCGGCAGGCTCGATTATATCGACGCACGCGCCATCGGTGCCGTCGTCTACAAGCGCCGGCAGCACGTGGTCAATCTGTTCGTGTCGCAGACATCGAACGCGGAATACCGCGCGCCCAAGACCGAAACCATGCAGGGCTTCAACTGCCGGCGCTGGGGCAATCGCGGCCTGAACTTCTGGGCCGTCAGCGATCTCGGCGCCGACGAGCTCGCCGAGTTCGTCGACAAGTTCGAGGCGGCGATGAAGGCGAATGTGGAGGGGTAGCGGCCTCGTTGATACGCGTGGCCTTGAATTGTGTATCAGATAATGATACATTGCTTGAGTGATCAAGACCTTCAGGGATAAGACGACTGAGGCGGTCTTTGACGGCGAAAGCCCTAAAGGCTTTCCGGCTGATCTGGTGAAGGTTGCGCGTCGGAAATTGCGCTATCTGCACGCAGCAAGCGAACTCAGCGACTTAAGGGCGCCGCCGGGCAACCGTCTGGAGGCCCTCGCGGGCGATCGCAAGGGACAGCACGCGATCAGGATCAACGATCAGTTCCGAGTGTGCTTCGTCTGGACAGCGCAAGGCGCCGCCGAGGTCGAGATTGTGGACTATCACTAGGAGACGCGAGATGGCCAAAAAACTAAAGCCCATGCATCCTGGTGAGATTCTTCGGGAGGAATTTCTGGCTCCGCTAGACATGTCGGCTGGCGCGCTCGCCAAGACATGCGGCCTTCCTCGCACGCGAATCGAGCGAATCGCGAGCGAACAGACTGGGGTCACCGCCGACACAGCACTTCGACTCGCCAAGGCCCTCGGTACGACAGCCGAGCTTTGGCTCAATCTTCAGAATGACTACGATATCCAGATCGCAAAACGCGATCTCGGCAAAGCGCTCGACCGCATCGAGACTGTAAACAAGCCCAAGGCGGCGTGAGCGCCACGCTACGCCGACCGCCGCACCGCGTTGTCCACCAGCGTCTTGCCGAGCGACCAGATCGCGCCGGGGACCTTGTGGCTGCCGGCGATGACGTCGTCGAATGCGCGCTCGATCCAGCCGCAATCTTCCTCGGTGATGGTGAGCGGCGGCAGAAGCTTGATGGTGTGGCTGCCATGGCCGGCGACTTGCGTGAGGATCTTGTGGTCCTTGAACAGCGGCACGGTGATGAGCTGACAGAACAGGCCCTTGTTGGCCGCCTCCAGCACGTTCCAGGACGCCCGCAGCCGCAACGATTTCGGCGGGCCGAACTCGACGCCGATCATCAGGCCCTTGCCGCGGACTTCCTTCAACAGCTCGTAGCCCGGCACCATGCGCGTGAGCGCGAGGCGCAGCTCGGCACCGCGCTTGGCGGCGGACTCGATCAGCTTCTCGGACTCCATGACGTCGAGCGTGGCAATGCCGGCCGCCATCGCCAGGTCGTTCTTGGAGAAGGTGGAGCCGTGCACCACCGCGCGGTCCATCTGGTTGAAGATCTTGTCGAAGATGCTCTTGCGCGTCAGCACGGCGCCAACCGGCACGTGGCCGCCGGATAGCGACTTCGACAGCAGCACCATGTCGGGCTCGACGTTCCAGTGCTCGACCGCGAGGAAGCGGCCGGTACGGCCCATGCCGGTCTGGATCTCGTCGGCGACGAACAGCGTGCCGTATTTCTTGCAGAGCGCCGCCGCACCCGGCAGGAACTCGTCGGTGGGCATGTTGACGCCCTTGCCCTGGATCGGCTCGACGACGAAGGCGGCCACCTCGCGCGATGCCAGCGCCTTTTCGAGCGCGGCGAGATCGTTGAACGGGATCGAGGTGCAGCCCGGCAGCAGCGGCTCGAAGCCCGTGCGGAAGTTCGAATCACCGGTCAGCGACAGCGCGCCATAGGTCAGGCCGTGATAGCCGTGGGCACAATAGACGATGCCCGGGCGGCCGGTGGCGCCGCGGGCGAACTTGATCGCCGCTTCGACGCATTCGGCGCCGGAATTGGCGAAGAACGCCTTGTCGAGATAGGGGACGTACTTCAAAAGCCGCTCGGCGAGCACGCCGGCGAGCACCGAGACGTCGAACTGGACAAGGTTGGGCAGGTCGGCATCGAGCACGCTCTTGAGCGCCTCGCGCATGACAGGATGATTGCGTCCGATCGCAAACACGCCAAAACCGGACAAGAGATCGAGATAGCGCGCCCCGTCGCGGTCGTAGAGGTACTGTCCCTGCCCCTTCTGGAAGCCGACATCGTAGCCGATGGTCTTCAGAACCCGGACGAACTGCTCGTTCAGATGCCGATTATGCAGGACGCTGCGCTGGGCCTGGCGGTCCGCGAACAGCTGAGACATGTCTGGATTTGGGCTGTGCATCCGCTACATACTTCGGTTGAGGGCCGTCTCGTCAACTGAAAACGGACCGTTGCCAAAAACGGTCTGTGCGGCCTTTTGCCCTTTTTCGGACCATCTTCGCAAGCAGAGCTTTAGACCATGTTGCACTGCCAAGGAACTATCATGCGTTTAGCCCTTTACACCGGACTAATACTGGCTGGCGGTTACACCTGCCTGACCCCGGCGCTCGCCGCCGATCCGACCGGCGACTGGCGGGTTGCCGACGGCGTCGCCAACATTCGTGTCGCCCAATGCAATGGCAGCATGTGGGGCGCGGTTTCCTGGGAAAAACAGCCCGGCGGCCGCGACGAGAACAATCCGGACGCGTCGAAAAAGACCCGGCCCACGCTGGGCATGGCGACCCTGATCGACATGAAGAAAAAGCCCGGCGCCGATCAATGGGAAGGTCAGGTCTACAACGCCAAGGACGGCCAGCTCTACAGCGCGACCATCACGCCGGTTGGCACCGACCAGCTCGAGATCAAGGGCTGCGTGATGGGCTTCCTGTGCGGTGGCGAGACCTGGACCCGGGTCAGCCCCCCGATTCCCTTGAGCCCCGCCAACGCCATGGCCAAGGGCGCGCCGAAGTCCACCGGCGCGGCGCCGAAAGCCCCGGGAACGACGGGCGCTACAGCGGCGCAGCCTGCGCCCGCAGCCCCGAAGGCCGCCGGCACTGCCAAACCCGGTCAGAAGGGCGCCGCCGACCAGGTCGGCGACATCTGCCTACTCCCTGAGATTGCGGGGTTTGCCCATTAGGGCCGGCTGAAACAGCAGCACGGCGGCGAGCGTCGTCACCAGCGACAGCGCGAGCAGCTTGCCCATGCTGGACGTGCCGGGATGGCTCGACAGCCACAGGCTGCCGAACGCGGTCGCCGTTGTCAGCGCGCTGAAGAAGATCGCACGCGTCAGGCTGGTCTGGAGCAGGTTTGTCCTGCCCGAGCGCCAGGCCACGACATAGTAGATCTTGAAGGCCACGCCGACGCCGAGCAGCAGCGGGAACGCGACGATATTGGCGAAGTTGAGCGGCAAGCCGATCAGCACGCAGATCTCGAGCGTCACCGCGCCGGCCACCAGCAGCGGCACCAGCGTCATCAGCACGTCGACGAACCGGCGCAGCGTGATCCACAGCAACAGGCCGATCACCAGCAGCGCGTAAATGCCGGCATGGATAAACGCCTTCACCACGGTGTCGCCGGATTTCAGGATCGAGACCGGACCGCCGATTGCGGTCGGCTCGGCAACGAGCACCGCCGCCGCAAATTTGCGCAGCGTGTCGTTGTCGTTGGGATCGCCCTTCGGCAGCGCTTCGACGCGGATGATGCCGTCCTTGCTCTTCCAGGCGCTGACGAGATCTGCCGGCAATGACTTCAGCGTGACCGGCTCGGCCCGCATCGCGTTCCGGAGCTGGTCGAACACGATCTTCATCGGCGCGACGAACACGTCCTGCGCCTTGTTCCGCGTGCCTTCGTCACCATTGGCGAGCTTTTCCAGCGCGTCCGCGAGCCGACGCGAGGCGACCGCACCCGGGCCCTTCGCATCGCCTGCGGTCCGGCGCAGATTGTCGACCGAGGATTTCAGCGCGTCGACGTTTTCCTTGTCCGACGGCGCGGCGTCGATCTGGTCGGGATTGAGCGCGGGGTTCAGCACCTTGGCGCCCTGCGCGAGCAGCTTCAGCTTCGGCGGCTGGTCTTCAGGAACGAAGCTGTTGAGCGACATCACGCGCAACACCTCCGGCACCTTCTCCAGCTTCGCCTCCACCTGCCTTGCCTGCTCTTCCGACGTGGTCATCACGTTGATGGCATTGGCGCCGGTGTTCGGATCCTTGCGCAGATCGAGGAAGGTCGCGATCGATTCGGCCTTCGGGTTGCGCAGGTTCATCGGGTTGAAGTCGAACTTCATGAAGTAGAGCAGCGGCAGGCCAGCGACCGCCAGAAACATCGTACCACCGACGACCAGCACACGGTGCTTCTCCAGGAAGTGATCGAGCGGCGCCAGGAAGGCGTAGCCGACCGGCTCTTTCTCGCCGGGCGGGTTCAACAGCTTCAGCATCGCCGGCAGCACGGTGATGCTGGTGAGGAACGCGACCAGCATGCCGACGCCGGCGATCTGGCCGAGTTCGGCGATACCCTTGTAGTCGGTGGGGATGAAGCAGAGGAAGCCGGCCGCGGTCGCCATTGCCGCCAGCGACAACGGAATTGCCGAGCGCTTGGCAGCCAGGATCAGCGCCCCCGAGAGATCGTTGTGCTTGTAGCGCTCGGAGCGATAGCGGACGCTGTACTGAATGCCGAAATCGACGCCGAGGCCGACGAACAGCACGGCGAACGCGATCGACAGCAAATTGAGCGAGCCCACCATCATCAGACCGGCGGCGGTGGTCAGCGCAAGACCCACGAAGAGATTGACGAACACCGCGAAGATGATCTTCGCCGAATGCAGCGCCAGCCACAGGATGAGCAGCACGACGAGGACCGTGCCGACGCCGTTGACGACGGCGCCTTCCTGGACGGTTGCATATTCCTCATTGGCGATCGGGACCGGACCGGTCAGCCGCACGCGCGCCTGATATTTGGTCGAAAAATCCAGATCGACTGCGGCCTTGCGGATCGCGTCGGTGGCGCCCTTGCCGGGCTCCAGCGCGTTGTAGTCGAGGACTGGCTTGAACTCGATGAAGGCGCGCTTGTCCGAATCCGTCAGCGGCTCGTCACTGACGAGCTCGCGCCAGGAGAAGGTCGCGTTGCCCTTGTTGAGCACGGTCTCAACCGTCTTTGCGATCTGGTTGAAGGGCCGCTCGGTGCTGTCGAGCTTGACCTGGCCGCGCTTGACGCCGGCAAGTCCCGTTTCCAGCGCGCCGGTCAGGCCGCGGATCGAGGGATCGCCCGCCATGATCTCGATCAAGGGGGCCGCGGATTCGAACTGGCCGGTGACCTTGGCGACTTCCTCTGTCGGCAGGAACAACAGGCCATTCTTCTCGAAGAACTCGCCGGTGCCGAGCTGCTGCATCGACTGGAAGTCGGTCTTGTTGTCCTTCAGCTTGGCATAGAGCGCGTCCGACGCCGCGGTCGCCATCTCCGGCGTTTTGGCTTCGACGACCGCCGTAATCGTGGCATCGCGGTCGAAGGCGCGATCGAACTGCTGGTCGCGTTGGCGCCAGTCCAGATTTTGGGCAATCAGCGAATTGATGTCGGTGTTGATGGCAAAGTGCTGGGATGTGTAATAGCCCGCCCCCACCGCCAGCAGGAGCCCGAGAACGACGACGAGGGAGGCAAACCGGGTGCAGGCCCTGACGATGGCAACGACTACGCTTTGCAGCACTACTTTTCTTTCTGCGGTTAACAGCTTGCCGGAAACGCCCGCTGTTTAACGGAGTTCCCGACCGAAACCTATCGCTGTTTTAAGGGTTATCGCCGTCAGAACGCTCGAGGTAAACGGCGACAGACCGTGGCAAAATCATGCGGGGCGGTCGGTATAGCCGTGGAGTTGAGGCGGGAAAGTGACGAAGGGGCAAACACGAATGTCACCGCTTTGCTGACCATGCGAACGCTACTATAATACCGCAAAAGCGATCCGGCAGGGAACCAAAGTTCATTCCTTCTTTCCTTGCTGCCGATTTTTTGACACAAAGTGCTGCGCCTCCATGCACCGGAGCCCGACAGGGGTGGGCGGCTACCGCGTGGGCGAAACCGATGGTGCGGATATTGCAGCTCATTGGTTCGTATCGGGGTGTCCCCTGAGACTTGAGAGCGGATTGGTGCAACTTGCGTGATGGGCGTCCAATGGAAGTTTATCTGGCGCAACCGCGCGGCTTTTGCGCGGGAGTGGTGCGTGCGATCGAGATCGTGGAACGGGCGCTGGAAAAGTACGGCCCGCCCGTCTACGTGCGCCATGAGATCGTGCACAACAAGTACGTCGTCGAGAGCCTGAAAAACAAGGGCGCGATCTTCGTCGAGGAACTGTCAGAGGTGCCGCCAAAGGCCGTGACGGTCTTCAGCGCCCATGGCGTCGCCCGCAGCGTCGAGGAAGAAGCGGCCGCGCGCGACCTTCCGGTGCTCAATGCCACCTGCCCCCTGGTCACGAAAGTTCACAATCAGGGGAAGCGCTACATCGCCAGGGGCCGTACCCTGATCCTGATCGGTCATGCCGGCCACCCCGAGGTCGAGGGTACGATGGGCCAGGTTCCCGCCCCCGTATTGCTGGTCCAAAGCGTTGAAGAGGTTAAGGCCCTTGAGCTGCCGGCGGATACGCCAGTGGCCTATATCACCCAGACCACCCTGTCGGTGGACGACACCAAGGACATCATTTCGGCCCTACAGGCCCGCTTTACAGATATTCAAGGCCCGGATATCCGGGATATCTGCTATGCGACACAGAACCGCCAATCTGCGGTAAGGGACTTGAGCAAGCTGGTCGACGTGATCTTGGTGGTGGGCGCTGCCAATAGCTCGAACTCGAACCGGCTCCGCGAAATCGGCACTGAGGCCGGCGTCGCGAGTTATCTGATTGCCGACGGCAGCGCGCTCAATCCGGAGTGGTTGAAAGATGCCAGGATCGTCGGCGTCACGGCCGGCGCTTCGGCGCCCGAGGTACTCGTGGATGACGTGATCGAAGCGATGCGGCGGATCGGACCAGTAAAGGTCTCGGTGCTGCCGGGCCGCGAGGAAAACATCGAATTCCGGCTTCCGGCCCAACTGGCTGCGAGCTGACCCACCCGAATTTCAAGCCCAGAAAGAAACTTGTAATGGCTATCCCCTTCTTCAAGGAAATGCGTATCGGCGGTTATTTGCTCAAGCAGAAACTGCTTGGCCGCAAGCGCTATCCGCTCGTACTGATGCTGGAGCCGCTGTTTCGCTGCAACCTCGCCTGCGTCGGCTGCGGCAAGATCGACTATCCGGACGCGATCCTCAACCGCCGCATGACCGCACAGGAGTGCTGGGACGCAGCCGACGAGTGCGGCGCGCCGATGGTCGCCATTCCCGGCGGCGAGCCGCTGATCCACAAGGAGATCGGCGAGATCGTGCGCGGCCTCGTCGCGCGCAAGAAGTTCGTCTCGCTCTGCACCAACGCGCTGTTGCTCGAGAAGAAGCTCGATCTGTTCGAGCCTTCTCCCTATCTGTTCTTCTCCGTGCATCTCGACGGCCTGAAGGAGCACCACGACAAGGCCGTGTCGCAGAAGGGCGTGTTCGACCGCGCCATCTCCGCAATCAAGGCGGCCAAGGCCCGCGGCTTCACCGTCAACGTCAACGCCACCATCTTCGACGGCCATCCGGCCGAGGAGATCGCCAAGTTCCTCGACCTCACCGTCGAGCTCGGTGTCGGCGTCTCGATGTCGCCGGGCTATGCCTATGAGCGCGCGCCCGACCAGGAGCACTTCCTCAACCGCACCAAGACCAAGAAGCTGTTCCGCGACGTCTTTGCGATGGGCAAGGGCAAGAAGTGGAATTTCATGCATTCCGGCCTGTTCCTCGACTTCCTCGCCGGCAACCAGGAATACGAGTGCACGCCCTGGGGCATGCCCGCGCGCAACATCTTCGGCTGGCAGAAGCCCTGCTACCTGCTCGGCGAAGGCTACGCCAAGACCTTCAAGGAGCTGATGGACACCACCGACTGGGAAACCTACGGCACCGGCAAATACGAGAAGTGCGCCGACTGTATGGCCCATTGCGGCTACGAGCCGACGGCGGCGACCGCAGCCATCAACCACCCGCTGAAGGCGATGTGGGTGTCGCTGCGCGGCATCAGGACCACGGGTCCGATGGCGCCCGAGATCGACATGACCAAGCAGCGTCCGGCGCAGTACATCTTCTCGGCGGAAGTGCAGAAGCGCCTGTCGGAGATCCGCAAGGACGAGGCCGCCGCCGCGCAGGAGAAGGCTGCACGGAAGGCTTCGACCGCCGCGTAAGCACGCGTGTCGTAAGCAGCGCGTGTCGGCGTCGTAGCCCGATCAAAACAAAAGGCCCGATCGCCAATGGCGACCGGGCCTTTCCTTTTTATGGATCGAAGAAACCGCTCAGGCCGCCTCGGAGACCAGCGCCTCGCTCTCCACGAGTTCGGTGCCGATCAGGAAGTCGCGGCAGCCGCGCAAGGAGCGCAGCGCGCGGTTGAAGTCGAGGCCGGTCGAGACCAGTCCATGCAGCGCGGTCGGATTGCGCGCGATGCCGCGCAGCACGGCCAGCACGTCGATCTGGCCGTTCGGCTTGATGGCGGCGCGGGCGAGCGCCGGCAGCGCGCGATGGGCGGGATCGCTGATGACGCGAACCGCGGCGAACGGCAAGCCGGCTTCGGCGGCGTAGGCCGCCGCGATGTGGCTTTCCATGTCCACGGCCGCAGCTCCAGTCTCCGAATGCAGCGCCGCCTTGCAGGAGCGCCCGGTGACCACCTCCTCGGCACCAGCGAGGCTGCCGCGCACCACGCGGCGGCGCCCCGACGTCAGGCGGTCGATGAGGTCGTCGCCGAGCGAGAGGCCAGCGGCCCAGCGGGTATCGCCGGCGAGCACCTCGGTCGCCAGCACGACGTCGCCGGAACGCAGCGTCGGGTCGAGCCCGCCGGCCACGCCAAAGGAGATGACACCGCGAATCGTCTCGGGATCCAGCACCGTCAGCAGCGCCCGCAACTGGGTCGGGCTGCTCGACGAACAGATGACCGCCATTCCGGGCCCGGCCGCGATGCGGGCCTCCTGAACCAGTCCAGTCACGATCAATATCGGCCGCGGATCAACGGTTTGACCCGCGGTAAGATAGTCCCCCATCCCCAAAGTCACATTCCGACCCCTACCACCCTGCTGTTGGTATTCCGCAAGTTCCGATACCGCGCCAACGCCCACAGCGGGAAGAACTTCGGGTAACCATGATATCGAAGGTAGAATACACGAGGAAAGCCTGTGGCGGTGTACCGCTGCTCGTCCCACAGTCCTTTTTCGTTCTGTGTTGCAATCAGGTACTCCACCCCTCGGGCGACGGCCGGGTGATCAACCTCGCCAGCAGCCATCAGGGCAAGCAAGGCCCATGCCGTTTGCGAGGCGGTCGAGGGGGCGGCCTCCCAGCCCCGGTAGTCCAGCCGGTAGCTGACGGCGTCCTCACCCCAGCCACCGTCCTGGTTCTGGATCGAGGCCAGCCAGTCGGCCGCCTTGCGCATCATCGGGTCGTCGTGGCGGACGCCAGCCATGTTGAGGGCGCACAGCACCGACCAGGTTCCATAGATGAAGTTCATGCCCCAGCGGCCGTACCAGGACCCTTCAGGGTGCTGGGTCTTCCGGAGGTAGGCGATCCCGTCCGCGACGTGCTTGCTGGTCTTCTCGGTCTCGCCGAGCTGGGCCAGCATCGAGATACAGCGTGCGGTAACGTCCTCGGTCGGCGGATCGAGCAGCGCGCCATGGTCGGAGAACGGGATGTTGTTCAGATAATATTCGAGATTGTTGACGTCGAAGGCAGCCCAGCCGCCGTCGTCGCTCTGCATGCCCTCGATCCACTCCCGGGCACGGTCGATCGCGGCGTCATAACCGGTCGCACCGTGCTCCCGGCGCATGCGGTCCATCGACATCACGACCACCGCGGTGTCGTCGAGATCGGGATAATGGGCATTGTTGTACTGGAAGGCCCAGCCGCCCGGGCGCACGTCGGGCCGCTTCACCGCCCAGTCGCCCTTTACCTCGAGCTCCTGCTTCGGGATCAGCCAGTCGAGGCCCTGCTTGGCGGCAGGCACCGCCTTGTCACCGCCGGCTTCCAGCAGCGCATGCGCGGTCAGCGTCGTGTCCCACACCGGCGAGACGCAGGGCTGGCAATAAGCCTCGTCGTCGTTGATCACGAGCAGCTTGTCGATGCCCCGGCGCGTGATCGCACGCGGCGGGAAGTTCTCGTCCTTGCCGAGCGCGTCGTACATCATGACGATGTTGGCCATCGGCGGATAGATCGCGCCCATGCCGTCCTCGCCATTGAGCCGCTCCTCGGTGAAGGCGAGCGCCGCGTCGATGGCACGCTTGCGCAGGCTCTTGGGAAACATCGGCTCGACCACGCGCAGGATGCGGTCGAGCGCGCGGAACAGCACGAACCAGGCCATGCTCTGGTGCGGCGCCTTGGCGGTCATGCCGATCGAGCGCGGATCCTGCAGGAACAGCTCGTCGATGCCGACGCCCTTGGGATTCTTCGCCCGTGGCTTCAGCGCGGCGATGACCATCAGCGGCACCATGGTGGTGCGCGCCCAGTAGGAGATCTTGTTGATGTGGAACGGCGACCAGAACGGCAGCAGCACGATCTCGATCGGCAGCACCGGTACCGCGCGCCAGGTCACGACGCCAAACATCGCAAGCATGAAGCGCGTAAAGACGTTGCTGTGAATGGCGCCGCCGCGGGAATGGATCGCCTCGCGCGCGCGCACCATATGCGGGCTGTCTGCGGAATCGCCGATCATCTTCAGCGCGAAGTACGCCTTCACGCTGGCACTCATGTCGAATTCGCCGTCATGCACCAGCGGCCAGCCGCCATGAGCACCCTGAACGCGGCGAAGATAATTGGCGATCTTGGCTTCGAGCACGGCATCGACCGGCTCGGCGAGATAATGGCGCAGCAGGACGTATTCGGCCGGAATCGTGCAATCGGCCTCGAGCTCGAACACCCAATGGCCGTCGGATTGCTGGAAGCCGAGGACGCCTTCGGTGGCCGACGCAATGCTCGATTCCAAGTTCCTCAATTCTTGGGCTTCGCGGCTGGTCGCGTTCACGGAATCCATCTCGCTCGATTGCTCCGATAGTCGATTGAATTGGCCGAAATTGATCGGGACAAATGCCCGTCAGGGCCGCCTGTCAGTATCCCTTGGCGGCCAGAACCAGATCGGCGGCGCGATCACCGGATCGGACCGATCCCTCGATGGTTGCAGGCAATCCCGTAGCAGTCCAATCGCCTGCGAGAAACAGGTTTTTCAGCGCAGTGACCGGCCCTGGACGCAGAGCATTCTGCGCCGGCGTCGCCGCAAATGTGGCACGGCGCTCGCGCACGATCTGCCAAGGGGGCAGCTCGCCGGAAACGCCGCCCGCCTTGCAGACGTCGTTCCAGATCGCCTGCGCGAGTTCCTCGCGCGGCATGTCGACCAGACGGTCGCCGTTGCTGATGGTGACGGAAAGCCGGTTCGGGAACGCAAACAGCCATTCCACGACGCCGCCGATCACGCCGAGGATCGGAGCCGATCCCGCTGGCGGCTCAACGCGGAAATGCGCATTGACGATGGCGCGGAATTCGGTCGGCGTCTTCAGGCCCGGCAGCAGGTTGGAGGCAGCGCGCGGCGGCACCGCCATCACGACGACGTCGCCCTCGCCGATCCGGATCACATCCTCGCCGCCGAAATTCAGCGCGCCGACCTTGCCGTCATTGGTCGCAAACGAGCGCAGCTCATGGCCGAGCTGAACAGTGTGCCCGCGCTCCTGCAGGAACGTTACGGCAGGCTCGATCAGCACCGCGCTGAGCCCGTCGCGCGCGATCAGGGGACGGCAGGCCTGCCCGCCGGCGAGCAGCGTCTCGCGCACGATCGCGCCGGCAAGCCCCGCCGAGCCTTCGGGAGGATCGACGTTGAGCGCCGCGAGCAACAGCGGCTGCACCAGGCGCTGATAGAGGACGCCCTCGCAGGGAATGGACTTGCCAACCAGCGTCTCTTCCGACGCCCAGATCAGCGGCGCCAGCTTCAGATAATCGGTAAGCCCGGTGTCGGGGACGCGGCGGCTCTCGTCGAGCACCCAGGTCGGCCACCGGCCGTCGCCGAGATCGATCTGCCAGCGCTGCCCGGTCGTGATATCGACGAAGGGAAACTGCGCGCGCTCCGGGCCGACGAGGCCCGCCTCGGTGCCGATCGAGCGCGCATAGGCGCGCGCATGGCTGTTGCCGGACAGCAGCAAATGGTTGCCGTTGTCGATGGTGAGATTGGTGGCGCCGTCGAAATAGGAACGGCAGCGGCCGCCGGCCTGCTGCGTCGCCTCGTGCACGGCGATCTTGAAGCCGGCATTGGCAAGCCGCACGGCGGCGGAGAGGCCGGAAATTCCAGCGCCAATGATGTGAGCTGTTTTTTGCATCAGATGAGAGCGTAACGGAGAAGGATGGCGATGCGTGTGACCTTCGACACACGCACCGGCTCACGCGGCGCGTTGAACCCGCGCGCGATCAGGAGATCCAGAATGGCATGATAGTATTTCGACATCATCCGCGGCGCGCGCACCGAGCGGCGCCGGTTGCGGTTCATGATCTCGTCCGACTTCTCGAAATACACCTTTGCGCGCTGCGCCAGCGGCAGGCAGACCTTCGGCAGCGCGCGCTCGACGATCACGCGGTTCGGATCGTTGGAGGTAATGCCGGCATGCAGCAGCGCTTCGCGCGGCAGATAGAGCCGGCCGAGGCCCGCGTCCTCGTCGATGTCGCGCAGGATGTTGGTGAGCTGGAGCGCGCGGCCGAGATGATGGGCGAGCTCAATGCCGTCTTCTTCCGGCAGGCCAAACACCCGGACTGACAGCCGCCCCACGGCGCTCGCGACGCGATCGCAATAGAGATCCAGCGTCGCCATGTCGGGCGCGCGGATGTCCTGCGGCACGTCCATCTCCATGCCGTCGACGATGGCGAGGAAATCCTCGCGCTTGAGGCCGAAGGTTTTCACCGAGGCGACGTAGTCCTTCAGCCGCGGCGGCGGATTGCCCTGGTAGAGCGCATCGATGTCATTGCGCCACGCCTGAAGGGCGGCGAGCCGCTCGTCGCGCGGACCATCGGAATCGGCGATGTCGTCGACCTGACGGCAGAAGCTGTAGATCTGGAACATCGCTTCGCGCTGGTCGTGCGGCAGGATGCGCATCGCGGCGTAGAACGAACTGCCGGATGCGGTCGAGCCATAACTGGCGCCGGGCGAGGTCGCCTCAAGCGTCATGTGCAGTCCCCGGTCTGGAAATGGCCTTGCGCCCGATCGCGCGGCGGCCGACTTCGCCGATCATGCCGGCGAGGCTGAAGGTGAGGAGTTCGAGCTTGTTCAGGTGCACGCGCTCGCGCAGCGGATCGCGCACCTTCAACAGGCGCACGATGCGGTCGGCATAGGCCTGGATCACCGAGACGTCGACGCCGAGGCGGAAATCCCTGATCTCCGCGCTGAGCGACCTGCCCTCGTCGAGCAGCGCTTCGTTGCGCACGGCGAGAGCCTGAAGGCAGGCCAGCATCGCCGGCGGCGACTGCGCCAGTCCGAGCTGCTCGACCGAGGCGCCACTCGCGGCCAGCGCATCGCGCGGCAGATAGACGCGGTTGAGCTCGCGGAAATCCTTACCGCAGTCCTGAAGGTGGTTGTTGATCTGCAGCGCTGCGCAGAGCGCATCCGACGCGGCCCAGGTCGCGGTGCTCTCACCATGGACGTCGAGCATGAAGCGGCCGACCGGCATCGCCGAGTAGCGGCAATAGTGGATGACCTCGTCCCAATTCTCGTAGCGCAACTTGGTCACGTCCATCCGGAACGCGATGAGCACGTCGAGCGCGTGGCGCGGCGCCATGCCGCGTTCGGCCAGTGCGTGCCGCAAGCTGACGGCCTCGGCCTGGGTGTCGCCCGTGCCGAGCAATTCCGCCTCGAGCAGGTCGAGATAAGCGAGCTTCTCGTCCGGCGGCAGCGTGGCGTGGTCGGCGATGTCGTCGGCGGTGCGGACGAAATTGTAATACGCCAGGATCAGCGCGCGATGACGCGGATGAATGATCCAGGACGCGACGGGAAAATTCTCGTCGCGCTCACCCTTGCCGGATCGCAATTCGCTCGCAGAGGTCATCGAGGGCTGGTCTACAATCGTTTGGACAGGAAGGGCTTTTTGCTCGCGCGGGCCCGTGCCGGCGATGCCGCCGCGGCCCCCATATAGGGGAATACGGCCGCAAAACCAATCCTGTCTCTCGATGGCTGCCCTGTGCGGATCAGGTCCGAAAAGGCGGCCCCGGGGGCCGCCTTTTGTGGGCCAGTGGCCGAGCTTACTGGTTGTGGTTCTTCAGGACCTGGTCACAGGCCTGCGAAATCTTGGCCCGGTTCTCCTTGAGGCAGGCCAGGATGGTGAAATCGCCCTGGTCGATGACCGGACGGCAGAGCTTCTGCACATCGCGCGAGCAGGCCTTCTGCTCGGCGTCCGTGCCGCGCCCTTGCTGGGCGAACGCTGCGGTCGAGAGGGAAGCCGACAGCAAGGTGAGAGCGACGAGAAGCTTACGCATTGTATTCCTTCATTCTGACGGCAGAATCGCACCAATCCCGGACAGCACAGGGCGACGACCGGAATGGATTGTTCTGATGGCAAGTCGCCGCGGGAGTAGCGGCCTCGGAGAAGGCACAAGCACTGGCAAATGCGGCCAAATTGGCGCCACGTCCACCAAATCAGGTCTTCCCTACGCCTTCTCTGGCAAATGTAAGAGACTGATACTACGTCATAATTCAGGTGCGCCGCGTTTTGCTGCGCACCTGTTGCAGAGCTGCATCTCTCCATCCTGCCTTGGGCGCCAGAAACATACCGAAACGCAGAGAACCCGGAGGCGAACCATGGCAAGCGCGCTTCGCCATGCCAACATGTGGAGCGGCCAGACATTGAACCTGACACAGGCTCGGAACACTAAACCTTCGATGTGGCGAGACGTTCTTAGTGATAAGCGGACGTCGTTCCAAAACGGGATATTTGAGATGAAATTCTTTGGGCGATCTGAACTGGCAATCAAGGCGGCCGGCATCGGCGCTGTGCTGCTGTTCTCGGTTTCGGCAAGTCAGGCTCAGTCGTCCGGACCGTTTGCCGGTTTCGACGGCGCATGGACCGGCACCGGCACGGTGTCGCTGTCCGACGGCTCCACCGAACGCATCCGCTGCAAAGCGGACTACAAGGTCGCCGGCAGCGGCCTCAACCTCAAGCAGGCGCTGCACTGCGCGTCCGACAGCTACAAGTTCGACCTGACCAGCGACGTGACGAGCCAGGGCGAGCGCATCTCCGGCAACTGGAGCGAGGCCAGCCGCAACATCTTCGGCAATCTCCAGGGCACCGCCGGCGGCGGCCAGATCGACGTGTTCGTCGAGGCCAACGGCTTTGCCGCCAATTTGTCGCTGCGCACCAACGGCACCAAGCAGACGGTGCAGATCTCATCCAAGGGCGAGATCCGCGGCGTCAACATCACGATGACGAAGGGCTGATAGCTCTTACCGCTTCGAAAGCAGCAAGCCCCGGTTCTCGCGAACCGGGGCTTGTTGTTTTTCGGAAACACGGCGCAGTCGCCCAGACCGCGCCGATTCCATGTCCGATGGATGACCCCGCTCAGATCGCCGGCTTGTCGGTGCCCTGAAGCTTGGCGTGCAGATTGATCAGCCACATCGCCGTCGGCCGGAGGATGAAGAGGTCGGCGACGAGCGCCATCACCATCGAGAAGGCGCTGAGCCAGCCGAACAGCCGCAGCGATGGCAGGTCGGAGAACACGGTGACGACGAGGCCGCAGGCCAGCACCAGCGTGGTCAGGATCAGCGCCGGGCCGACCAGCACGGTCGCCCGCTCCACAGCGAGCGCCGAACCGACGCCCGGCTTGCTCTCGAGCCTGAGGCGATTGAGGAAGTGGATGGTGGCGCTTAAGCCAAGGCCGAACGAAACGGTCAGCGCCACGACGCTGGCGAATTGCAGCCCCTCGCCCATCGCCCACAGCACCGTTCCCGACATCACCACCGGGAAGATGCCGGGCAGGATGCAGGCGAACATCACGACCCAGGAGCGGAAGGCAAGGCCGATGAAAATCGCGACCAGCGCGAATTCGACGGTGAGCCCGCGGTTGAGCTTCTCGATCATGCCGGCCGAATTGCGCGCGGCAATCGCGGCAAGACCCGTGACCGCCACTTCATAGCCGGGATGCTTCTTGCGGACGGCGTCGAGCTCGGAATCGAGCTTGTCGACGATCGGGAGGAGCTGGCTGGAATCCTTGTCCGGCACGCGGCCTGCGACCACGACGGCGTCCTGCTCGGCATCGATGAACCGACGCACCAGATGCTCCGGAATGACGCTGACATATTCCTTCAGCGTCGCGACGTCGGCGCTGCCGGCCTTTTCCGCGAGCCAGCGGCGCAGGGTCTCGACCGACCAGACATTGCCGACACCGGCCGCCTTCTCCACCGTCGCGTGCACGTCCGCGATGGTCTGAAGCGTCTCCGGCGAATAGAGCGATTCACCCTTGGGGAACTGGATCAGCACGTTGACCGGGTTGGCGCCGGTGAGCTTGGCGTCGAGCCGGTCGCTGGCGGCGACCGCCTGACGCTTGTCCGGCACCTGGTCGGCAAGACGGTAACGGGGCTCCAGATTGGCGTAGATGACGCCGAGGCCGGCGACGAACAGCACAGCGATCAGGCTGAACAGGCCGGGGCGGCCCACCATGCGCACCGCGATCCAGTAGCAGAAATTGCGCAGCGCCTGCACGCCGGCATCCGCGCTCTGGAACTTGGTCGCAAAGACTTTCTCGTTGCGCACAAGCAGCACGCCGAACACCGGCACCAGCGACAACACCGCGACCAGCGCGATGATGGTGGCGGCGAGACCCGCCTCGCCGAACTTGCGGATCAGGTCGGAGTCGGAGAACTGGAGCGCGATGAAGGAAATGCCGGCGGTGCCGTGCGTCAGCACGCAGGCCGGTCCTACCACCAGCACCGCGTTCTTGAACGCGGTGAACTTGTCCTGGCCCGCGATCAGCCGGTCGCGCGCGGCGAAGGTGAGCTGCATCGAGTCCGAGAAGCTGATGACCATGATGAGCGGCGTCATCACGTTCAGGAACATGTTGAGATTGAAATTGGCCCAGCCGAGCGCGCCGAGCGCCAGCAGGATCGCGATCATCGGCGGGAATGCCGCCGCCACCATGAACGAGATCTTGCGGAAGAAGATGATGGCGATGACACAGCCGGCGAGAATGCCGAGGATGTTGTAGGTGAGCCCGTCGCGCTCGACCGCGTTGCGGATTTCGAGCTGCATCACCGGCACGCCGGAGAGCTGCACGTTGAGCCCGGTGTCGCTGAGGTCTTCCTTCATCAAGGCGCGAATGTCGCCGACGGTCTTGGTCAGCTTGCTGGAGGCGACCACCTCCGGATCGAGCGAAAGCACGATCAACGCCAGCGTGCCGTCCTCCGACAGCAGCTTGCCGCGGATGATCTCGTTGGCTTTGACGCCCTCGATGAACTTGTCATAGGCCGCGCCCTCGGGCAGCTCGGCCGGGAACAGCGCGGCGGGAAGCTTGCCCGGCGCCGGCGCCTGGCGCGCGGAGAACAGCGAGACCAGCCCGCGCGTACCCTCGACGAGCTGCATGTCGGTGACGAAGTCGCGCAGTTTCTCGAGGTTGTTGCGCGCCAGCAGGGTCTTGCCCTCGACCACGACGAGGACGTCGAATTCCTCGGCCGGGAACTTCTTGGTCACCGCTTCGTACTGGCGGAATTCCGGCGTGTTGGACCGGAACAGCTGCGACAGCGAATCGTCGATCTTGATCCGGTGGATGCCGAACACGGCGCCGACGATCAGGACGAGCAGGACGATGCAGGAGACGATGGGCGCCCGGACTGCGATCAGCCCGATGCGCTCCAGCCCGAAGGCGATCGAGGACGCAGGTCCCTGCTCGACCTTGTCGACATGAACCTCACTCTCGCTGTGCTTTTCGAGCATGCCTTATCCAGTTCCTAAATCGGCTCGGTCTGTGAGCTTGTTGCGCCCCGCGAACGGCTTGAAAATGCCATACCAATGGGAGGCTTGCCCTTTGAAAATGCGCAGAAAATCGCCGCGAGGGGTTTAGCAGGTCAATCACCCTTCTCGCAAGCAGGCGGAGTGTGGCAGAATCGATCAAGATGTGGCGATTTTGCCGCGCTGCCCTTCATTCGGGCAAAGCCGTGCCAATTCGACGCGGCGCGCGGTCCGCGCTCTCGTCCTTCAGCGCCACGCCGGTCACCTCCCGGGCGAGCCCCTCGCGGACCAGCCAAGCGATCTTGAAGGCAGCCTCGTCATAGCTCAACCCGGCCTTGTGGATGTTCGACACGCAATTGCGCTCGGCATCAGTGCGGCCCGGCTTCGGCGCGAAAGTCAGATAGGCGCCGAGACTGTCGGGCGCCGACAGGCCCGGCCGCTCGCCGATCAGCGTCACGACCATGCGCGCGCCGAGAATGGTGCCGATCTCGTCGCCGAGTGCGACGCGCGCGCCTGAGGCGACGACGACATGGCCGATCGCGACACCATCGTCGGCTGCGAGCAACGGCAGCAGGCGCATCGCCAGGGCGACCGCATGGGCGTGGACCGCCGCCGCCGACAGGCCGTCGCCGATCACGACCGCGAGTTGGCACGGCTCCGAGGCGCTCCGCGCCAGAGCCTCGACTGATCCGGCATCGAGTCGCCTGCCCAGATCGGGCCGCCGCAGATACTCCCTGCGGTCGACCGCCTGGCTCTTCGCCTCGGTCACGACGAGGCCAAGCGCGCGGAGATCCGCGACCAGCCGCGGCGCATCGAAGACGGCATGCACGGCATCGCGGGCGCGGGCATGGTCCAGCGTGAAATCGAGCAGCGCGCGCGTCGGCACACTCGCGCCGCTGCGCCCTAGCGCGACGCGCGCAGGCGTGAGCGACCGCAGATCGAGGGTCGGGCGGCGCGGGACGGCCGGGTCAGACATGTTGCGTCATTCGGCGGGAACGGAAGCCTCGCGCAGCCGCAGCGAATAGTTCGAGGCGTTCTGCTCGCCGCTCGATGCTGCCCGCGCAAAGGTGATGAGATGGTGCGCGATCAGGGTGCAGCCGATCAGGCCTTCGAGATCGCCGCGCTTGATGCGACCCAGCGCGAACTTCCAGAACACGCGCTTGTAGTCGCCGAGCACGCCGACCTTCCAGAAGATGTTTCGCAGCATGATCAGGCCGCGCCTGATGTTGGCCCAGGTCTTCATCTCGTCCGGCGTCGGCATCTTGAGGCGGTGCACGTAAACGTGGTCGCATTGATGCTGGAAGCGCTCGAAAACCTTCTCGGGTTCGTAGGCGACGCCCATGGTGTGCTTCCAGGAGGCAACGACGTCGTCATAGGGTAGCAGGAAGTCGACGTTGGAATCGCGGCCGTCGTCCTCGACCAGGCGCCCTTCCCGCTCCAGCCGGTCCCACAGCGGCGTCTTCGGCAGCGCCTGGAGCAGGTTGATAGTCAACAGCGGAATGCGCGATTCCTCGACAAAGGCGAGCAGCGCCTCGGCGGTGTTCGGCTTGTCGGTGTCGAGCCCCATGATGATGCCGGACACCACCTCCATGCCGTAGGAGTTGATGGTGCGCACGCCCTCCAGGATCGGGACCATCATGTTGTGGTCCTTCTGCATCGCCTTCAGCGCGTCGGGATCGGGCGTCTCGATGCCGCAAAAGATCGTGATGAAGTAGGCATCGCGCATCTTCTCGAGGATCTCAGGCCGCTTGGCGATGTTGAGCGTCGCCTCGCAGGCGAGCCGCACCACATAGCCGGTCCGCTTCTGCCATTCGATCAGATGCGGCAGGAGGTCCATCGCCGCCTTGCGGTTGCCGATGAAATTGTCGTCGACGAAATAGACCGTGTCGGTCATGCCGCATTCCCGCAGGCGGTCGAGCTCGGCGATGATCTGCTCCGGCGACTTGATACGCGGATTGCGGCCGTAGAGGCCGGGGATGTCGCAGAACTCGCACTGATAGGGACAGCCGCTGGAATACTGGATGCTGCCGAGCATATATCTCTTCACGTCGGCGAGCTCGTAGGCCGGGATCGGGAATTCCGTCATCGGCACGCGGTCCTTGGTGGTCAGCACCACCTGCTCCTCGGGACGCGAGATGTCGCGCGACAATATCTCGAGCAGCTCGTTGGTGGCATCGCCGAGCTCGCCGACATGGAGATAGTCGAAGGAGGGGTAGTAGTCCGGGCAGGCGCTGACGGAGGGCCCGCCGAGCGCGACCGGGAGATCGAATTCATGGGCACGGCGGCAGATGTCGTTCATCTGCTGGCGCTGGATGTGCATGCCGCTGACGAAGACCGCCTCGGCCCATTCGAACTCTTCCTTTGTCGTGCGGCGCAGGTTCTCGTCGACGAACTTGACCTGCCATTCCCTGGGCAGATAGGCCGCGAGCAGCAAAAGCCCCTGCGGCGGCATGAAGGCACGGACGCCATCGGTCAGGGGGTAGGAATGCTCGAACGTTCCGAACGACGATGTGTATCGCGGAAACACGCATAGAATCCGCCGGGACGTACCGTTGCTTTCAGCTCGCATCAAAGCTCCCCCGCCACGCTCGACATAGCTGCGGAAATTGCCAGCCAGACATATAGCGTAATGCTGTCGCCGGAATTTCTCAATATTGTGGCATGAGCATAATTCCCGGAGGGACCAATAGTTTCCTCAAGCCGACGGATGCTTTCGCCGCGTCACGCGATCAGCCGGGAGGCAAAATCGGGCAGCAGGCCTGCATCGCCGGCAAGACGGAAATCGGCGCCCGCAATGCCGGACCGCACCAGCCAGTCGTCGAACTCCGGCGCGCGGCGCAAGGAGAAGACGTCGCGAACATAGAGCGCGTCGTGAAATGACGTGGACTGATAGTTCAACATGACGTCGTCGGCGCCGGGGACGCCCATGATGAAGGTGACGCCGGCGGCAGCGAGCAGCGTCAGGAGATTGTCCATGTCGTCCTGGTCCGCCTCGGCGTGGTTGGTGTAGCAGATGTCGATCCCAAGCGGCAGCCCAAGCAACTTGCCGCAAAAATGATCCTCCAGCCCGGCCCGGATGATTTCCTTGCCGTCGTAGAGATATTCCGGGCCGATGAAGCCGACCACGCTGTTGACCAGCAGCGGGGCAAAGGCGCGGGCAACCGCATAGGCGCGCGCCTCGCAGGTCTGCTGGTCGACGCCGTGATGGGCATTGGCCGACAGCGCGGAGCCCTGGCCGGTCTCGAAATACATCACGTTCTGGCCGACCGTACCACGCCTCTGCGACAGCCCGGCCTCTTGCGCCTCCTTCAGAAGCGCAAGGTCGATGCCAAAACTGCGGTTGGCGGCCTCGGTGCCGGCGACCGACTGGAAGACGAGGTCGACCGGCGCCCCCTGCCCGATCAGCGACAGCGTCGTGGTGACATGGGTCAGCACGCAGCCCTGGGTCGGGATCTCCAGCCGCGCGATGATCTCGTCGAGCAGCCGCAGCAATTGGCCGATCACGGCCGGATCGTCGCTCGCCGGGTTGATGCCGATGCAGGCATCGCCGGCGCCGAGCAGGATGCCGTCGAGGATGGAGGCGGTGATTCCCCTGGCATCGTCGAAGGGATGGTTGGGCTGGAGCCGGGTGCTCATCCGGCCCTTCAGGCCGATGGTGTTGCGGAAAGCGGTGGTGACCTCGCATTTCCGTGCCGCCAGGATCAAATCCTGGTTGCGCATCAGCTTCGAGACCGCGGCCGCCATCTCCGGCGTGATGCCGCCCGCCAGCTTGCGCAGGATTTCGGGCGTCGCGGCATCCGACAGCAACCAGTCGCGAAAGGCGCCGACCGTCAGCGAGGCCACCGGCGCGAAGGCCTTGGCGTCGTGGCTGTCGATGACGAGACGGGTGACCTCGTCGGTCTCATAGGGGATGACGGCTTCCTGCAAGAACTGCCCGAGCGGGACGTCGGCCAGCGCCATCCGTGCCGCGATCATCTGTTCGGCGCTGGCGGCGGCGATTCCGGCCAGCCGGTCGCCGGAGCGCGGCGGGGTCGCCTTGGCGAGCAGGTCGCGCAAATCCGGGAACGTGTAGGTCGTGGCGTCGATGGTGTGGCGGTAGACCAAGGGTCTCTCCGGGGTTCGTCGGCCAGAGGCCGACTCCAGGGCGATCCTGAAACTGTACCTTCAGATCAAGACGCTGAAATATCTTACCTTTCTTTCGACCAAGGGCGAAGGGGCCCCACCCCGGCGTTAACGCCACATCCATCTTCGTTCTGCATAGTTTTGCATCAATTTGTACGACCGCGCTCTCCGGCCGCTCCCGGCCATTGGGTCCCTTGAAAACCATGACAACCGAACGCTCTGGGAATGCCCGCCTGGCCGGCCGCTTCACGCTTGCGACCAAGCTGTACGCGATCTTCGCGCTATTCGCGCTGCTCACGGCGGCGATCGCGACGCTGTCCGACTACAACAGCCGCCGCGGCGCCGACCTGACGAGCGCGATCGAGACCGCGAACGCCGCCGCGCTGAACGTCGAGCGGGTCAACTCGCTGGTCTATGCGGTCGTGATGGAATCGCGCGGCGTCTACATGTCGACCGAGCCTGCCGTCGTGAAGAAATACGGCGAGGGCCTCCTCAAGTTCAACGCCCAGATCCTCGACGTCGTGAAGCGCTGGGAGACGATCGTCAAGACTGACGATGCCGAGCAGTTCGCCACCTTCAAGAAGCGCATCGAGCAGTTCGTCGAGTTCCGCAAGGAGCTGGTGCGCCGCGGCGTCGAGATCAATGCGGCCGCGGGCCGCGAATGGGGCGACAACGACGCCAACCGCGCCGTGCGCTCGGCGCTGAACAAGGATCTCGAGGCGCTGTCCAAGGTCTATGCCGAGCGCGCCAGGCAGATCGCGCACGAGACCGAGACCAATCGCACCCTCTCCTTCGTCCTGACCTGCCTCGGCGGCGTGGCGCTCGCGCTCGTGGTGATCGGCATCGTCATCATCGCGCGCTCGATCGCACGCCCCCTCTCCGCCATCACCGCGACCATCAAGCGGGTTGCCGACGGCGCCGAGAACGTCGTGGTGCCGCACTCTGACCGCGCCGACGAGATCGGCGCGCTGGCACGCGCGATCCAGATCTTCCAGGACGCGATGGGGCGCAACCGCAACCTCGCCTCGCAGGTCTCGCAGGACTCCGCCGCGCGCGAGGAGCGCGCCCGCCACATCGAACAATCCGTCGACGCGTTTCGCGAGGCGATCGGCGCGATCATGCGCGGCCTCAGCGACAACGCCTCCGTCATGCGCGAGACGGCGCAGACCATCACCCGCGTCACCGCGGACGCGAGCAGCCGCGCCGGCACGGCGGCGAACGCCACCGAGCAGGCCTCCCACAACGTCACGGCGGTGGCAGGCGCGGCCGAGGAGCTGTCGGCGTCGGTGGTCGAGATCGGCCGGCAGGTGCGGCAATCTGCCAGCGCGGTCGAGCAGACCGGCCAGCGCACCGAGAAATCGATCGCCGAGATCGAGAGCCTGGCGGCTGCGACCCAACGCATCGACGGCGTGCTCAGCCTGATCCAGGCGATCGCCGAGCAGACCAATTTGCTCGCGCTCAATGCCACCATCGAGGCCGCGCGCGCGGGCGATGCCGGCCGCGGCTTTGCCGTCGTCGCACATGAAGTCAAGGCCCTCGCAGGCCAGACCGCGAAGGCGACCGCGGACATCAGCGAGAACGTCTCGATGATCCAGTCCTCCACCCGCAACGCGGTCGACGCCGTCCGCGAGATCGGCGGCGCGGTGCGCGAGATCAACGACGTCACCTCGGCGATCGCCGGCGCCATCGGCCAGCAGGACGCCGCCACGCGCGAGATCTCGTCCAACGCGCAATCGGCTGCCCAAGGCAACGAGACCCTGGTCGCCAACATCACCTCGCTCCGCGACGCCATCGGCGAGACGGATACTGCGGCGTCCTCGGTGCTGACGGCGGCGAGCAGCCTGACCGCGACGGCGGAGACGCTGTCACGGGAAGTGGAAAAGTTCTTCCAGAATCTTCGCTCAGGCGCGGAAGGCCGCATCGCAAAGGCCGGATGACGGGACGTCCACCGCCAGCGGTGGCCGTCGGTTGGGGGGCGCTCCAACAAAAAACGCGAAAACAACCCCATGCACAGTAGCCGGGGTCTGCTTTATCAATGGCTTAGCTAACGCCCGACGATATTCTTATTTTACGAAATGGAGTTTGACTTGTCGGGCAAAACACCGGCATGATCCCATCATGGCGATGGCGCGTTGCCCGGGACTTTGGTCGTCCTCCTGCGGAAGCGTAACGCGCGATTTTTTTCAGCCAACGAGGCGGCGCCCACATACAGCCGTCCTCCGACTCCCAAACGTCAGGCGCGCTTCCCGCCGATCGAGACAAACGCCATGAGACAGGGTTCCGGCAATGGGTTGCGCCAGCGATGGCGCGTGCCGTTTTGCACGACGCAATCACCTTGGCGCAAATGGATCTTCTGCCCGTCGTCCAACTCCAGTGTCATCTCGCCGCGAACCACGACTCCGTAGTCAACGGTGTCCGATGTGTGCATCCCCGGAGCGCCGCGCTCAAAATGGTCTCCCATGCCAGGGATCTTTTCCGACATTTCACGAAGCCCACTCTCGAAAGTGACTCCAGGCGGCGGCTTCCAGCCTTCGGGGCGCTTCGGTGGATATGAAATGAGTCGAAAAATGGTACCCGCGGGGCCCGGAAAGGCCATTGTTCCCCTCGACATCAGATCCGGCTCCAGGCCGGTGAGTTCTGGCACTCCCTCGGTCCTATACAGTTCGTAGAAAGTCAGTCCTGGATTGGCATCAATCTCGACCAGCTTTGGCGTCACGTCAAAAGACTTCAACACCGACTTGCCGGCTTCATCGCGGCCGGTCAACGCACGTCTTGGAGGCGGCAAGTCACTCGAGTCTTTTGCTTGGGCGGGGTTTGACATCTCACCCAACGCACTGCTTGCGGCCAGGACGGAGAGCGCCTGCAACATGTGTCGCCGATCCCTGCCTGCAAATGGTTCGGAAGAAGGCTCCGCCTTGTCCGGAGGAGGCTCTGCATGATCCAGAGATTTGTTCTTGTGCCATTGCCACAAGCGCCAGGGGAAGCGGCTCATCTGCGTTCTCCGTGGTTACCTGCAATCGCGCATCGCTCCAGTGCCACTCGCAACTGCATCGATATTGCCGAGCATGCGTGGACGTAGAACGCAGAAAAAAGTCGTCGGAAAAAGCAGGATGATGAAGACCGCTCGAGCAGCGGCACTTGCATCATGCACTTTCCCCCGCCTGCCCGCCCACAACTTGCCTTTCCGCCTTTCAATCTAGGCGCGCAGATTTCACGACGCTATTCGGCTTTGGTCGAGGATGGAGGCACGTCGGCTGCCTTCATTGGTGGTCTCCTGTTCCGGCGCCTGGGCGCGGCTGCGTCACGAGGCCGGGCTGGCCGATACGCAAGCGTCGCATTGCGGGTCGGCTTTCGCCCTGCGGCGAATGGCTCCGACCAAAATGACGCAAGATGACAGAGCGAGGATGACGGCGCTGAACAGAAAGGTGCTCTGATAGCCGCTGTAGTCGAAGAGAACGCCGCCGCCGGCCGCTCCCGTGGTGATGGCCAGTTGCACCACCGCCACCATCAGGCCGCCGCCGGCTTCCGCATCATCGGGCAACGCCTTGCTGACCCACGTCCACCAGCCCACGGGCGCGGCCGTCCCGATGAAGCCCCACAGGAACATCAGTGCCGCCATTGCAACCGGCGAGGAGCCGAATGCCGTCACCGCGACGGCTATCAGAGCCATCGCGAAGGGCATGACAATGAGGGACGCGTAGAGGCGTTCGCGGATGACGAACCCGATGATCGACGTGCCGATGAGACCAGCAACCCCCATGAGCAGAAGAAACGCCGAGATCGTCGTGACATCGACGCGCGTCACCGTTTCGAGGAACGGCCGCAAATACGTGAAGAGTGCGAACTGTCCGAGGAAGAACAGCGCGGCTGCGAGCATACCGTAAGGCACTTGCGGGCGGCGCAAGACCTTGAACGCTGCCGCCGCACTGGCCCGCTCCTGGCTCGGCATCGTGGGCAGCGTGAGGAACTGCCAGACAAAAGTCAGCGCGGCGACGGGAACAACACAGAAGAACGCGCCGCGCCAGCCGATGTACTGACCGAGAAAGCTGCCAAGCGGCGCAGCAATCGTGGTCGCGAGCGCATTGCCGCCATTCAGAACCGCAAGAGCGCGCGGCACATCGACGGTTGGGACCAGGCGGATCATCGTCGCGGCGGACAGCGACCAGAAACCGCCGATCGTGATCCCGACAAGCGCCCGTCCGGCCATGAAGACAGAATAATTGGGAGCGAAGGCTACGATGATTCCGGACACCAGCATCAGGCTGGTCAGCCACAGCAGGAGCGAGCGACGATCGAAACCAGACGTCGCCGCCGAGATGAACAGACTGGCCAGAACGGCGAACAGCCCGGAGATGGAAATTGCCTGTCCTGCCTGCCCTTCCGTCAGTTGAAGACCGCTGGCGATCGGCGTGAGCAGACTGACGGGCATGAATTCGGACGCGACGAGCGTCGAGGCACAAAGCGACAGCGCGAAAACAGCACTCCACGCGGCGTTTGGCTGCGTTGTCTTTTGGTTGGTCGTGACGTCCATGGGGCATCCATATGTCGAGAAGCGCCCAAAGCGGCGCGGTTCCTGGCAACAGATAGAGCTTCAGGCGACATCTATTAGGCGGTATAATTTGCTTGCATTGATCGATGCGGGCCATGAATAGTGAAGGCATGGCAAGCCAGGATTTCAATGATCTGCTGGCTTTCGTAGCCGTCGCTCGTGAGCGCAGCTTTACGAAGGCCGCCGCGAAACTGGGCGTCGTGCAGTCGACGCTCAGCCATACCATCAAGCGTCTGGAAACGCAGATGGGCCTGCGGCTTCTCACGCGCACGACCCGGAGCGTCGGCCTGACCGAAGCGGGCGAGCGGCTTCAGGCGTCGGTTGCACCTCGGATCGAGGAGATCGAGCGCGATATCGCGGTGCTGATGTCCCTGCGCGACAAACCGTCGGGCACCGTCCGGATTACGCTCTCGGACCATGCGCTCGAAACGGTCGTCTGGCCAAAGCTGTCGCCGGTCCTGAAAAAATACCCCGACCTCAAGGTCGAGTTCAGCCTCGACACGGCCTTTCGCAACATCGTCCAAGACGGTTTCGATGCAGGCATCCGCATCGGGGAAAGCGTTGAGAAAGACATGATCGCCGTGCGCATCGGCCCGGATTGGCGGCTCGTTGCGGTCGCCTCGCCCGGATATCTGAAAGAGCACCCGAAACCAAAGCATCCGCAAGATCTCTTGAATCACATCTGCATCAAACGGCGTGAGGCGGCCGGCGGCCATTATGTATGGGAGTTCGCCAGGAACGGTCCCGACTTGCGGGTACGCGTCGAGGGGCAAGTGACCTTCAACGACTCGCGCGCGATGATCGACGCCGCCGTGAAGGGCTTCGGCATCGCCTATGTGCCTGAAGACATGGTGGCACGGCACATCCGGTCCGGCGAGCTCGCCATCGTGCTCGACGACTGGTCACCGAAATTCGACGGCTACTATGTCTATTATCCGACCTCGCGGCAGAACTCGGCGGCCTTCAAGGTGATCGTCGACGCGCTACGCCATCACGAAGCGCGAAGACGACGCGGTTAGTATGAAGCTTTCCGCCATCCCGGAAGGCTGTGCTGAGCCGCTTTCGGGTCCAGCGTTCAGCCAACAGGCCCAGGAATCCAATCGTCGCCGGACAGTGGCTTGACTGTGACGTCAGGAATGACGCCAAGCTCCATGTTCGGATCGAAATGGCGCATCGTCCGCTCATTGAGGTCAATGATGCGGCCGGGCTTGAGCGGTCCCACGTCATTTATCTTGACGATCACCTTCTTGCCGACGGCCTCGACGAGAGCATATTTCGGTCTCGCCCCGAATTGGACCCCACCAAATTTCCGACGCAGGCTCGTCTTGATGGCAGCCGTCCATACCGAGGGATCATAGCGCTCGCCGGAGGCTGTGCTCGGGCCACCCTCCTCCTTACCGGGCTTGAACGGATTATACGTGGATGCTGCGCCAACGATTGCATCACCAGATGCGGCATCGACGACAGCGCTTGGATGAACCCCACTTGTTTCACTTCGAGCAACGGTAACGGAAACGGCAAGCGCAACCAGGGCGCCGCAAACTGCGGCGCACGAGCGGAACACCATCAGATCTCCTTCGATTTTCTGGATCGTGCGGTTCCCGATGCCGCAGAAATTGGTCAAGCGAACGCGAAGGCGTTTCGAACTTGCGCCAATCCTTTGCGGATTCGAGCCAACCCCTGGCTGCGGAACCGTTGTGGGAACCAGATCGGTCCCGCACAGTGTTTCAGTTGTAGCCGTCTAAGACAGGGATTGCGTCAGCAGCATGGCTCCGAGGGCCACGAGTCTTGGCTTCCGGGGTCTTACGTGCTCAGCGGTAGAAGCGGATTGCGCGACTTCCGTGAAAACCGTAATAGCGCGAGACTGCAGGAGATGTTGCGTATCGTTGTTCGCCAACAGGAGACTCTAGCAGCCTACCCCGCCATCACTCCGCCGCGCTTGATCAGCTCCTTGCCGACCGCGGCCAGATGCACCTGATCCGGTCCGTCGCCGATGCGGATGAAGCGGGCGTAGACATAGGCGCGCGCGAGGAAAGTGTCCTGCGAGACGCCGGCGGCGCCGTGGATCTGGATGGCGCGGTCGATGACGCGGGCGGCCATGCTGGGCACCACGATCTTGGCGGCCGCGATCAGGTCGCGCGCGGCCTTGTTGCCTTCGCGGTCCATCCTGTCGGCGGCTTGCAGCGTGAGCAAGCGCGCCTGTGCGATCTCGCAGAAGGAGTGCGCGATGTCCTCGCGCACCGAGCCCTGCTCGGCGAGCGGCTTGCCGAAGGCTGTGCGGGAGACCGCACGCTGGCACATCAATTCGAGCGCGCGCTGGGCGCAGCCGATCAGCCGCATGCAATGATGGATGCGGCCGGGACCAAGCCTGCCTTGCGCGATCTCGAAGCCGCGCCCCTCGCCCAGCAGGATGTTCTCGGCCGGCACGCGAACGTTCTCGTAGACGATCTCGGGATGGCCGACCGGCGCGTCGTCGTAGCCGTAAGTGAGCATGTCGCGGACGATGCGCACGCCGGGCGTCGCCTTCGGCACCAGGACCATGGATTGCTGGCGGTGGCGGTCGGGATCGTCGGGCGCCGTCTTGCCCATCACGATCAGGATTTCGCAATCCTCGTTCATCGCGCCCGAGGTGAACCATTTGCGGCCGTTGATGACGTAGTCGCCGCCGTCGCGCCTGATCTCGCACTGGATGTTGGTGGCATCGCTGGAGGCGACCTGCGGCTCCGTCATCGAGAAGCCGGAGCGGATGCGCCCCTCCAATAGCGGCTTCAGCCAGCGCTCCTGTTGCGCCGGCGTGCCGTAATTCGCCAGCACCTCCATGTTGCCGACGTCGGGCGCCGAGCAATTGAAGATCTCGGGCGCCCAGAGGATGCGGCCCATGATCTCCTTCACCGGCGCATATTCGAGATTGCTCAGGCTTGGATTAGTAAGATCTGGGCCATGCTCGCCGGAGAGGAACAGGTTCCAGAGCCCCTGCTCGCGCGCCAGCCGCTTCAGGTCCTGAAGGACCTGCGGCGTCTTGTAGCGTGTCGCTTCCGGCTTCACCTGCTCGTAATAGAGCTCCTCGACCGGCTCGACATGCGTCCGCATGAACCGGCGGACGCGCTCCTGCAGCTCCAGCGAACGTTCGGAGTGGTGAAAGTCCATTTTGCTTTCCTGTTCGCCGAGGGTGATCGCACTTTGCCTTCCGTGGTAGGTGGAGCGCACGCCTCGCCCTTCGAGACGACCGCTCCGCGGTCTCCTCAGGGTGAGGCTAAGGGGCTTTCGCGCCTGTTGAACCTGCCGCTGCGCATTCCGCCCTCATCCTGAGGAGCCCGCGAAAGCGGGCGTCTCGAAGGATGCGCCATCATCAACCGCGATAGCCGGCTTGCCATCATGTGCCGCGCAACAGCTCGCTCGCGACGATCCAGTCGTTGCCGTCGAACTGGAGCATATAGCCGTCCTTGATCGGGCGGAAATCCTGCGGCGTGGTGTTGAGCGTGATGCCGGGCATCAGCAGCGACAGAGGCACGTTCTTCAAATCGGCCGCCTGCGCCATGATGTTCTCGCGCGTCAGATTGTCCTTGCACTGCTTCAGCAAGACCACCAATGCCTCAGCGACGGTGTAGCCGTAGAGACCCGCGACATTGTTGACGTCGGCATTGGGCAGGCGCTTCTTCATGAAGTCGATATAGGCCGTCATCGCCGGATCGTCCTTCGGCACCTCGACGAACGGCTTGAGCGAGCCGAGCGAGAGCACGCCCTTGCCGGCGTCGAGGCCGGCCGGGACCATCACGGTCGCCTTGTTGGCGCAGCCGGAGGCCAGGAAGCGCGTCGCCTGCCAGCCGACTTCATGCGCTTTCCGGATCGCCTGGGCGCAGGCGCGCGGCGTCACCGAATAGATCATGAACACGTCGGCCTTGGTGTTGGCGAGCGTCAGCACCTGGGAATCGACGGTGGGGTCGGTGACCTCGAAGCTCGACGCCATCGCGATTGCCTTGTCGGCGTCGGCACCAAGCGCTTCCTTGACGCCGCGCAGATATTCCTTGCCGGCGTCGTCGTTCTGATAGAGCACCGCGAAGCGTGCATTCGGGTTCTTGGCGCGGGCATAAGCGACGTCGATGGCGGCCTCGCTGGTGTAGTTCGGTGCCCACGGCAGCGCCATCGACCAGGGCATGTTGGCGGGGTCGTTCCACTTCGAGGCCGAGCTGATCAGAAACAGCTGCGGCACCTTGTTGCTGTTGAGATATTTCGCGATCGCCGAGCTCGGCGCGGTGCCCATGGTCGCGAAGATGAAGGCGACGCCGTCACCCTCGACCAGCCGCCGCGCCGCTTCCATGGTCTTCGGCGGCGAGAAGGCGTCGTCGAGCGACAAGAGATTGAGCTTGCGGCCGTTGATCCCGCCCTTCTCGTTGACCTCGTCGAAATAGGCCGAGATCACCCTGCCGGTGATGCTGAGCGGCGATGCGGGGCCGCTATAGGGCATGGTGTTGCCGATCTTGATCTCGGTGTCGCTGACGCCGGGACCGTAGGATTTTTGCGCGGAGACGGGCGTGGACAGGCAGGCAGCCAATGCTGCAGCCAGGACCAAAGCGGCTTTCATGGTTTCTCCCCGGTGATGATCGCCGCGCGACTCGGAAGGCGCGGCGTGCTGCTTTTTTGTCAGCACGTCAGATCAGCGGAGTTCCGCAAGGCGGTCTTGCGTCGAGTTGCTGATGGCGCTTGCGGCCTCTCAGCGGGAACGCTCCGCCGCCTCGTGCAGGTCCAGGACGGCCTGCGCCCATTCGGCCGGCCGCTCCTGCGGCAGATTGTGACCGGCCCCGGTGAACACGCGTGGCTCGAAAAAGCCCTCGAACTTGCGCGCGTGATGCGCTGTGCCGAAATTGACGCCGTCGCTGTCGCCGTCGATCGCGATGGTCGGGACACGGATCGGCGGCTGCGCGGCGAGCTTCGCCTCGATCGCGGCATAGGCGGGATCGCCCGCGACCAGCGCGTAACGATGTCGATAGGAGTGGATCACGACATCGACGAAATCAGGATTGTCGAACGACATTGCGCTGGTCTCGAATGTCGCGTCGTCGAAGGCCCATTTCGGCGACCACATCGACCAGAGCTGGCGCGCAAAACCGCGCCGGTTGCGCTCCAGCGCGCGGCGGCCGCGCTCGTTGTGGAAGAGATATTGATACCAGAGCGCCGCCTCCTCCGGTGGCGAAGCCGGCTCCATCGAACGCGCGATGTTCTGGATGTTGTAGGAATTGCCGGAGACGAGCCCGATCACGCGCTCCGGATGCAGCACCGAGACCACGCAGGCCGCGCGCCCGCCCCAGTCGTAACCGCCGACGACCGCGCGCGCGATTCCAAGCGCATCCATGAAGGCCAGGAGATCGGCGCCAAGCGCCGCCTGCTCACCGGATCGCAACGTCACAGCGGAGCGGAATCGCGTCGGCCCGTAGCCGCGCAGCCAGGGCACCAGCACCCGCGCGCCCGCTTGCGCAATGATCGGCGCGGTCTCGGCATAGGCGTTCACATCGTAGGGAAAGCCGTGGCCCATGATGCAGGGCCAGCCGTCCGGCGCGCCGTATTCGCGATAGGCGATGTCGAGGATATCGGTGGTGACCGTTTTTTGTTGCATTACAAAGCGAAGTTATTTCTGCGGCCCGGACAGCGAGATGTCGCGCTCGGCGCGGAACACGTTGCTGTAGAGATTGGCGATCCACTGCCGGCCGATCTCGGTCTTGTTGAGATAACCGATCTCGGTCTGGATGTGCGGTGCGACGCTGTTCCAGTAGAATTGCGGATAGCGGTTCACGACGTCGGCCGGCGAGTCGTAGCCGAGCTGCCGGTTGATGCCGACCTCCTCGAACTCGTAGTAGAGTGCATTGGCCTTGCGCAGATAGTTGGGATCTCCGAGCTGCCCGATGAAGTCGGCGGCGCGCAGGATCGAGGCCTCGTCGTCATAGTCCTGGCCTTCCTGGGCCGGAAACCGCGTGCCTTCGATGGCGCGGGCAATGCGTTCCGGATCCAGCCCGGGAATATGCCGCAGCCGCCGCGTCACATAAAGCTTGGAACGATCGACGTGATACATCATCAGGCTCGCGTCCGAAGCACCGCGCGGCAGCGAGATCTTGGTGTCGGCCGCATCGATCACGAAGCCGTCGGCGTCATCCTCCTCGAACAGGCCGCGCACATAGCCGATGTCGTGGGCGAGGCAGGCGATCAGGACGTGGACGTAGTCCGCGGCCGACAGATGCGTATGAAGACTGCGGCCGCTGAGGATGGAATGGCCGGCCAGCGTCACCAGCATCGTATGCTCGATATTGTGATAGAGCGCATCGCTGTTGCCTATGCATTCCATCGCGGTGCGGGTCGCGCTCTCGACGATACTTGCAGACGTCTCGTCGTACCGGCGACGCATGAACGTACCGAGCAACTTCTCGAGGGATTCAGCCGCCAGTCTCGGTAACGTCATCATGGATGCAGCCCCGCTTGTCGGTGGTGTCCCACATCAACTCCCGACGTCTCATTATTGTCCTCGACGCAAGCGCCAGCATAACCCATCTTGGGCCGACTGACCAAATCCCGGAACGAAAATACGGAAATATGTTGCTGTTGTGCCCCGCGATATCGCGGTTGCGGTGCCGGCCAGATGCACCCAGGCTGGGCGTCGCCGGCACGGCAGAACCCGCAATCATTCCACCAGCAGCACGTCGACGGCCACGTCGAGCTTCTGCTTCCGCGAGCCGACGATGATGCCGTCGACCGGCGAAACGTCGGAAAAGTCGCGGCCGACCGCGAGCACGATATGGTCGCTAGCGACCATAAGATCGTTGGTCGGATCGAAATCGACCCAGCCAAGCTCCTCCCCGCACCACAGCGACACCCAGGCATGGGTGGCGTCGGCGCCCTGCAGGCGCGGCTGGCCCGCCGGCGGAATGGTGCGCAGATATCCGCTGACATAGGCCGCGGGCAGGCCCAGTCCGCGCAAGCCCGCGATCATCACATGGGCAAAATCCTGACAGACGCCATGGCGCTTGGCAAAGACCTCGTTGAGCGGTGTCGAGATCACCGTCGCCTTGGGGTCGTAGCGAAATTCGGTGCGGATCCGATGCATCAGATCGACCGCCCCGGCGAGGATGCCCGCGCCGGCCACAAAGCTTTCCGCCGCATAGGCGCTGACCGGTCCCAGCACCGGCACCAGCGGGCTCGCAAAGACGTAGCCGACCGGCGAGGACGGCCCGAGGCTCGTCGCCTCGAAGGCGATGTCGCGAATGCTCTCCCAGCCCGGGCTGACAGCGGCGCGCGCCCGCGGCTGGCGCGTGACCGAGACGCGCGAGCGCGAGTCGATCCGCAAATTGCGGTGCGCGGCCTCGATCACGACGCTCTCGGTCAGGGTACCGAAGAAGTCGCGCCGGACGCTACGCTCCGCGGGGCGCGGACGGATCTCGACATGGTGCGAGATCAGCTCCTGGCCATTGCCGCTCCTCGGCTCCAGCCGCAGCGTGCAGCGGGCGAAGCTGACAGGGCTCTCGTATTCGTAGGTGGTGACGTGACGGATGTCGTAGATCACGCCAGCCCCGTCAGCTTTTCCGGCCGGCTGGCATTGGGGCCGTGCGGGAAGTAGTGCTGCCCGACCGCCTCGGCGAGGCTGAGCAGATCCTGCTCCAGTGCGAACAGCGTCTTGACCTCGAGCTTCTCGGCCTCCGCGGTCGCGAGCATCGCCTGCATCGCGACTGCAAGCCGCTGCGGCTTCTCGATCAGGCCGTGCTCCTTCAGGCTCGGCAGTGCGGCGATGTGCTCGTTCAGCGTCGTCACCTGGAACGCCACCGAACGCGGATTGTAGCTGTCGAGCACGGCGAGGTCGCGCACCGGCGCCAGGATCGGCGCCAGCAGATAACGCGAGCGGTAGGTGATCTGGCAATCCACCAGCGTCAGCAGGATATCGAGATCCTCGTCGCCGGCCTCGTCATAGGCAAACTGCCGGGCAAAACGCGTGGTGTTGATGGCGCGCTCGGTGCGGCGGCCGATATCGAGGAAGCGCCAGCCGGCGGCGCGGTTCATGTTCTCATGCGCAAGGCCGGCAAAGCTCGCGAGCTCCTGCAAGGTCAGCTCGGCCGCGCTCAGCACGCTGTCGTCGCCCTCGACCTCCCAGGCCAGCCGCTCGGCCATCTCGGTGATGACCTGCCAGGCATCGGGCGACAGCCGCTCGCGCAAGGAGGTCGCCGTGCGCTGGGCCGCGCGGACCAGCGACAATGCCGAGCCGAAACGCTCCGGGCTCTGCAGCGCTTCGGCAACGATGCGGCCGGGCGCCGCGCGCGAGGTCTGTGAGATCGCGCCCCAGGTCACCAGCAGGCGCTGGATGCGCTCGGCCGATTGCAGCGAGGCCGCGGTGCCCTTGTTGGGCCCGCTCGGCGAGCCCAGCGCCCGCACCAGCCGCAGCGTCGCCTCGGCGCGTTCGAGATAGCGGCCGAGCCAGAACAGATTGTCGGCGGCGCGGCTCGGCAGCACGCCGGCGATACGGCGGATGCGCACCTTGTCGATCGCAGGCAGCAGCGTCGCGGTCGAAACCTGCTTGTCCGAGACCACCCAGACGTCGGCGGAGCGCGCGCCGTCGCCCATCGACACCGCGCGCGCATCCGCCTGCTCGGCGATCCGGCAGAAGCCGCCGGGCATGATGGCCCAGCCGTCGGTCGTCGCGGCTGCGAACACGCGCAGCACGAAGGGACGGGGTGTGATCTGCCCCTGCTCCCACACCGGCATGGTCGAAAGCCGCACCACCTCCTGGCCTACATAATCCATGCCGCGCGCGGCGATGGCGTCGATCAGGCGCTGGCGCCCGGCGGCGTCGAGCTCGCTCGCGAGCACCGGACCGTTGCTGTCGAAACCGGGAACGCCGCGCCGATAGGCGCCTTCGATCGCGACCTCGTCGAGCCGCGACAGCACCTCGTCGCGCGCCGAGCGCTGGCCGCACCACCAGGTCGCGATGTGCGGCATCTTCAGCTCTTCGCCGAGCAGGCGGCGGCTCAGTGCCGGCAGGAAGCCGAGCAACGCGCGCGCCTCCAGGACGCCCGAGCCCGGCATGTTGGCGACGACGACGCCGTCCTTGCGCAGCACGTCGATCAGGCCGGCCACGCCGAGCCGCGAGGAGGCATCGAGCTCGAGCGGATCGAGCGAATTGGAATCGACACGGCGCAGCAGCACGTCGAGGCGCTTGAGGCCCGCAACCGTGCGGATGTGGATATGGTCGTCGCTGACGGCGAGATCGTCGCCCTCGACCAGCAGGAAGCCGAGATAGCGCGCCAGCGTCGCGTGCTCGAAATAGGTCTCGCTGAAGCTGCCCGGGGTGAGCACGCCGATCCGCGGCTCGTCGCGGTCGGCGCGCGCTCGAAGACTGTCGCGAAACGCCTCGAAGAACGGAGCGACGCGCGGGACGTTCATCGACTTGTAGAGATCCGAGAAGGCGCGCGACAGCACCAGGCGGTTCTCCAGCGCATAGCCCGCGCCCGACGGCGCCTGCGTGCGGTCGCCGAGCACCCACCAGCGGCCGTCGGGCCCGCGGCCGACATCGGCGGCATAGAGCGAGAGATAGCGCCCGCCCGGCGGCGGCACGCCGCAGACGGGACGGAGATATTCGGGGCTCCCGGCGATCGCGGCGGCCGGCAGCGCGCCTTCGGCGACGAGGCGGCCCTCGCCATAGATGTCGCGCAGCACGAGCTCGAGCAGCTCGGCGCGCTGGGTGATGCCGTCGGACAGCTGCTTCCAGTCGGCCTCGTCGATCAGCAGCGGCAGATGGCTGATCGACCAGGGCCGGTCGGCGCTCTCGCCGGGCGCGCGATAGGTGACGCCGGCCTCGCGGAGATGACGGTCGGCCATGCCGAACCGCCGCTCGACCTCGTCGGGCGCGAGCGCGCCGAAGGCATCGAAGAAGCGGCTCCAGACCGCGCGGGGCTTGCCGTCCGGGCCGAGAAACTCGTCGGGGATGCCGGGCAGGCGCCTGTAGTCGCGGACCCATTGCGCGAACCGGCGCTGGCCTTCGCGTTGGCCTTCGCGCTGGCCTTGGCGCTGACCTTGCGCCTTACCCGCCTTGTCGTCCTCTTCGGCTGCGCCCTCGGCCATGCGCCTCTCCCTGCCCCGCCATCATACTCATTGCAGGAGCGGGGTCCGCAAGTCGAGGGTCAGCGGAAACTCATTTGTGCGTTCCTCGGGCGGCGGCTGCATCGGGCCCGGCGTATGGCCGTGGTCCTGGAAGCGCGCCAGCCGCCGCGCCTCGGCCTCGTAGGTGTTGACGGGCTTTGTGTCGTAGCTCCGACCGCCGGGATGGGCGACATGATAGACGCAGCCGCCGAGCGAGCGGCCGTTCCAGGTGTCGATGAGGTCGAAGGTCAGGGGCGCGTGAACGGGAATGGTCGGGTGCAGGCCGGAGGCCGGCTGCCAGGCCTTGAAGCGGACGCCGGCCACCGCCTCCCCCGAGCGACCGGTGGAGGTCATCGGCAGGCGGCGACCGTTGCAGGTGACGATATGGCGGCCCTCGACGAACCCTTCCGCCTTGACCTGGAGCCGCTCGACCGATGAGTCGACATAGCGCACGGTGCCGCCGGCCGAGCCCTCCTCGCCGAGCACGTGCCAGGGCTCCAGCGCCTGCCGCAGCTCCAGCGTCACGCCGCCATGATGGATGCGGCCGAAGGCGGGGAAGCGGAATTCGAGCTGGGCCAGATACCATTCAGGCTCGAACGGATAGCCGAACTGCTTCAACTCGGTGAGCACTTCGAGGAAATCTTCCCAGATGAAGTGCGGCAGCATGAAGCGATCGTGCAGCGCGGTGCCCCAGCGCACGAACTTGCCCTGTTGCGGCTCGCGCCAGAATTTTGCGATCAGCGCACGGATCAGCAACTGCTGCGCCAGCGACATGCGCGGATCCGGCGGCATTTCGAGCGCGCGGAATTCGACGAGGCCGAGGCGGCCGGTCGTGCCGTCCGGTGAATAGAGCTTGTCGATGCAGATCTCGGCGCGATGGGTGTTGCCGGTGATGTCGACGAGGAGATGCCGGAACAAGCGATCCACCAGCCACAGCGGCGCCTGAGTGCCCGACGGCGGCACGTGCGTGAGCGCGACCTCGAGCTCGTAAATGCTGTCGTGGCGGGCTTCGTCGATGCGTGGTGCCTGGCTGGTCGGGCCGATGAACAGGCCGGAGAAGAAATAGGACAGCGCCGGATGCCGCTGCCAGTGCAGCACCAGGCTCTTCAACAGATCAGGCCGGCGCAGGAACGGCGAGTCCTGCGGGCTCGAGCCGCCGACCACGACGTGATTGCCGCCGCCGGTGCCGGTATGGCGACCGTCGACCAGGAAGCGATTGGCGCCGAGGCGTGTCTTGCCGGCATCTTCATAGAGCCCGGCGGTGATCTCGACCGCCTCGCGCCAGTTCTTTGCCGGCTGGACGTTGACCTCGATCACGCCGGGATCCGGCGTCACCTTGATGACGTCGACGCGCGGATCGAATGGCGGCGGATAACCCTCGACATGGACCTGGAGCTGCATCTCCTCCGCCGTGGCTTCGAGCGCCGCGATCATCTCGAGATAATCCTCGATCTGTTCGACCGGCGGCATGAAGGCACAGAGCACGCCGTCGCGGACCTCGACCGACATCGCGGTGCGGACCGGGACGGAGGTGTTGAGCTGCTCGGGCTCGAGCCGCTCCGGCGAGTCCGGACGCGCCGGAAGGCTGAACACCGGCAGCTTGCCGCGGGCCTCCATCGGATCACGCTCGACGATGTAGGGATATTGATCGGGCGGGACATAGCCGAGCGAGTCCAGCGGCAGGCGCAGGCCGAGCGGCGAATCCCCCGGCATCAGGAACAGATGACTGCGCCGAAGCTGCCAGCGCTCGCTGCGCCAGCGTGGCGGCGCATTCCAGCGCTGCACCGGCAGCACGAAGCCGCGAGGGTTGTTGAGCCCCTGCTCGAACACCCGCGCCATCCGCGCGCGGGCCTCCGGATCGGATAATTTGGAATCGGACGGATCGACGTTGACGGGAAGCTCGGATTCTTTCTGCAGCCAGTACGCGGTGTCCTCATAGGCCGGCATGATGTAGCCGGGATCGAGCCCGAGCCGCAGCGCCGCGCCCTCCACGAACGCCTGGACGTCCTTGGCCTGCGCCGGCCGCGGATTTTCGATGCTGGCGATGAGGTCGGCATTCTTCCAGATCGGCACGCCGTCCTTGCGCCAGTAGAGGCCAAACGCCCAGCGCGGCAGGCTTTCGCCGGGATACCATTTGCCCTGTCCGAAGTGCAGCAGGCCCCCGGGTCCGAAACGCGCGCGCAGGCGGCGGATCAGATCGTCGGCGAGCCCGCGCTTGGTCGGACCGACGGCGTCCGTGTTCCACTCGGCGCCTTCGAGATCGTCGACGGAGACGAAGGTCGGCTCGCCGCCCATGGTCAGACGCACGTCCTGCGCCGCAAGATCGCCGTCGACCTGCTCGCCGAGATCGTTGAGCCGTATCCAGGATTCGTCGGAGAACGGCTTTGTGATGCGCGGCGCCTCGCGAATGCGCTTGACGCTCATGTCGAAGGCGAACTCGACCTCGGCAAAGCCGGCGCCGCCGGAGATCGGGGCCGCCGAGCGGTAGTGCGGCGTCGCGGCGACCGGGATATGCCCCTCGCCCGCAAGCATGCCCGAGGTCGCGTCGAAGCCGATCCAGCCTGCGCCCGGCAGGTAGACCTCGGCCCATGCGTGCAGATCGGTGAAATCATTCTCGACCTCCGGCGGCCCCTCGATCGGATCGATGTCCGGACGGACCTGGATCAGATAGCCGGAGACGAAACGGGCGGCGAGACCGAGATGACGGAAGGTCTGGATCAGGAGCCAGGCGGAGTCGCGGCAGGAGCCGGCGCAGGAGGTGAGCGTCTCCTCGGGCGTCTGCACGCCCGCTTCCATGCGGATGACGTAGCTAATCCTCTGTTGCAGCTCCCTGTTGAGATCGACCAGGAAATTGACGGTGTTCGGGGCTTCGTGGGGGATCGTATCGAGATATTTCGCGAACAGCCGATCGGGCTTGACCGTCTCGAGATAAGGCGCGAGCTCCGTCTTGAGATCTTGCGGATATTCGAACGGAAAGCTGTCGGCATAGGGCTCGACGAAGAAGTCGAACGGATTGACCACGGTCATCTGTGCCGTGAAATCGACCTCGATCTTCAGCTCGGTGGTCTTCTCGGGAAAGACGTAGCGCGCGAGCCAGTTGCCTTGCGGATCCTGCTGCCAGTTCACGAAGTGATTGGAGGGGGTGACCTTCAGCGAATAGCTCAGGACCGGCGTGCGCGTATGCGGCGCCGGCCGCAGACGGATGGTCTGCGGGCCGAGATCGATCGGGCGGTCGTATTTGTAGTGCGTGACGTGGTGTAATGCGACGTAGATCGACACGGGGTACGGTACTCCAGCAGCTTTTTTGAGCAGAACACCGCTGGTGACCTCGATCAAGCACTAACAACGGGCAGACCGTGCCTACGCAAGGTGCGGGCGCCCGCTTGCCCGTCGCTATCCCCTAAGCCGAAGGCCTTACGCGGCCGAGGTCAGCCGTTGCAGGAACTGCGTCACCTCGCGCCGGAGGGTCTCGACCTCGCCGTGGACGCGTTCGGAGGCGCTGTTGACGCGGCTCGCCACACGGCCGGTGTCGGCGGCGGCTTCGCTGATGCCGGTGACGTTGGAGGACATTTGCGAGGTGCCGGCGGACGCTTCCTGGACGTTGCGGGCGATCTCACGGGTGGCGAGACCCTGCTGCTCGATCGAGGTCGCGATCGAGGCGGTGATGCCGTTGATCTCGGTGATGGTCTGCGCGATCGCCTCGACGGCGGCGACCGAATTGGTGGTCGATTGCTGCATCTCGCCGACCTTGGCGCTGATCTCCTCGGTCGCCTTCGCGGTCTGGTTGGCGAGGCTCTTGACCTCGGATGCGACCACGGCGAAGCCGCGGCCGGCCTCGCCTGCCCGCGCAGCCTCGATGGTGGCGTTGAGCGCCAAAAGATTGGTCTGCTCGGCGATCTCGCTGATCAGCTTGACCACGTCGCCGATCCGCATCGCCGCATCCGCAAGCATGCGGATCTCGCTGCCGGCACGATTGGCTTCGTTCACCGCCCGGCCCGTGCTCGTGGTCGAGCCCGCCACCTGGCGGCTGATCTCGGCGATCGATGATGCGAGCTGCTCCGCGGCGCTCGCGACGGTGGCGACGTTGCGCGAGGCCTGGTCGGAGGCGCTGAGCACGCCGGAGGTCTGCCGGCTGGTCTTCTCGGCCGCCGCCGCCATCTGGCCGGCGTCGGATTCAAGATCGGTCGCAGCGCCCATGAGGGTGCCCGCGACCTGGTCGAGATGCGTGCCGAACTGCTTTGCGAGGTCCGCGATCTCGACCACGCGATGGCCGAGGCTGTCGGTGCCGGAATTGATGACGGCGGCTGAACGGCGGAACGAGCCGGGCAGCCCACGCGCGAGGATCTTGCGGAAATACTTGCCCCGGCTGGCATAGTCCATCGACGCCGAAGCTTCCCGCAAATAGGCATCGGTGATGTCGAGCATGTCGTTGACCGACTTCTGGATGGCACCGATCCGTCCGGCCTGGCGGTTGCTCAGGATGCGCGCATCGAGGTCGCCGCGTGCCGCCTTGCGGCACACGTCTGCCACCTCGTCGACGGCCACCGCCGTGCGGTGCTGGCACCAGACGGCGTAGCCGAGCAGCACGACCATCGCGCCAGTCAGCGCGGCGCTGGCGAGTCCGGTCACACCGAGAAGCGAGAGCCCGAGCGCAACAATTGCAAGAACACACGCGAGCGCGGTCGCTCCCTGCGCCTTAGAGAGAGAGCACAAATTCATCGTAACCGACACCCTGTTGCTTCAGCAGTCCGACCATCGCCTCGAAACTCGCATGCATGCCGTCCTTGGCATTGGCATGCCGGGCCTCTTCCGCACACAGCGCCTTGTAGATCGGCTTGATACGCTCGATCTGCGCAGGATCGGGTTTGCGACGGTTGGAGTGATAGCCGACGATATTGCCACGCTCGTCGAACGTCGGCGTGACGTGGGCGAACACCCAGTAATGGCTGCCGTCCTTCGCGAGGTTGACGACGTAGGCGAAGATCTCCTGCTTTGACTGGAGCGTGTCCCACAAGAGCTTGAAGACGGAGCGCGGCATGTCGGGATGGCGGATCATGCTGTGGGGCGCGCCCATCAGCTCCTTCCAAGAGTACTTCGCCATGCGGATGAAGACATCGTTGGCGTAGGTGATGCGGCCCTTGAGATCGGTCTTCGACACGATCAATTCCTCCTCGCCGAGGAGATTTTCCACGCCGGTCGGCCGTATCGCACGCGTCATCGTTGACGAATCCTCACGAAGGGCAGCGCCCTCGAAGGAGTCGCCCGCATCGCTATTGGAATACGGCAAGAACCATTAATCATGCGTGACCGCGGGAATCCGCGCGATCACTTGACGCCTCCGTATCATTACTTAGGAGCGTCCCTTGCAGTGTTCCGCTACCGCCGACGCGCAACGACGGATTACATCGTCGCGCCCAGCACCCAGGGCGCGAACTCGGCGCCGCCGAAATCGAAACTCTCGCTCTTGGTCGGCTGTCCGGACGCGGTCTTGAGGATGAGGTCGAAAATGCGCTGGCCGCACTGCTGGACGCTCTCCTCGCCTTCGAGGATGGTGCCGCAATTGACGTCCATGTCCTCTTCCATGCGCTTGTACATGGCCGAGTTGGTGGCGAGCTTGATCGAGGGCGCCGGCTTGCAGCCGAACACGCTGCCGCGGCCCGTGGTGAAGCAGACGAGATTGGCGCCGCCGGCGACCTGCCCGGTCGCCGCGACCGGGTCGTAACCGGGCGTGTCCATGAAGACGAAACCCTTCTTGGTGATGGGTTCGGCGTAGCGCAGCACCTCGACGAGGTTGGTGGTGCCGGCCTTCGCCATCGCGCCGAGCGACTTCTCCAAAATGGTGGTGAGGCCGCCGGCCTTGTTACCGGGGCTCGGATTGGCGTTCATCTCGGCGCCTTCGCGCTCGGTGTACTCATCCCACCAGCGCATGAGATCGACCAGCTTTTCGCCGACTTCGCGACTGACGGCGCGGCGCGTGAGCAAATGTTCGGCGCCATAGGTCTCCGGCGTCTCCGACAGGATCACGGTGCCGCCATGACGCACGATGAGATCGCTGGCCGCACCCAGCGCCGGATTGGCGGACACGCCGGAATAACCATCCGAGCCGCCGCATTGCAGGGCCACGGTCAATTCGCTCACCGGCACGGATTCGCGCTTGACCTTGTTGGAATCCGCGAGCGCCTCGCGCACGAAGGCGATGCCGGCCTCCACCGTCTTGCGGGTGCCGCCGACCTCCTGGATGTCCATCGCGCGCAGGCGGCCGGCCAGCTTCTGCTCCTCCATCAGGCCGCCGATCTGGTTCACCTCGCAGCCGAGACCGAGCACGATGACGTGGGAAAAATTGACGTGGCGCGCGTAACCGCCGAGCGTGCGGCGGAGCAGCGCCAGCGGCTCGTTCTGCGTCATGCCGCAGCCGGTCTTGTGGGTCAGCGCGACCACGCCGTCGACATTGGGGAAATCGGCCAGCGGATTGTCGCCGGTGAAGGGATTCTTCTTGAAGACGTCGGCGACGAGGCCTGCGACATGCGCACTGCAATTCACCGAGGTGAGGATGCCGATGTAATTGCGCGTGGCGACGCGGCCGTCCGGGCGGCGAATGCCTTCGAAGGTCGCGGGCAAATCGAAGTTCGGCGTCGGCTTGACGTCGGCGCAGTACGCATAATCCTTGGCGAAGTCGCCCATGCCGCAATTCTGCACGTGAACGTGCTGGCCCGGCGCGATCGGAATGGTCGCAAAGCCGATGATCTGGCCGTAGCGTATCACCGGTTCGCCCACTGCGATCGGCTTGATCGCGACCTTGTGGCCGGAAGGAATGCGCTCGACCGTCGTCACGCCGTCGGCCACCAATGTTCCCGGCGGCAGGCTCGCGCGCGCGATCAGCACGCCATCATCGGGATGCAGGCGAATGACGGGGCTGATGGTCATGGGAGGTCTCCTTGGGTCTTCAAGTATCGTGCCCCGGCTCAGCAGCGCGAAGCGGTGCGCTGCTGAGCCGGGGCCTAGTTGTTACGTCATGTACGTCACTAGTGACTAGTGACTGGGTCCCGGCTCTGCGATGCACCGCTTCGCGCTGCATCGCGTCCGGGACACAGAGAGCTCAGGCCTTGCCGCCGGAATCCTTGCGGGTCGCGTTGACCTGCATCTTGGCGTAGGTCGTCATCAGGCCGACCTCGTTCGAGAGCGTCACCAGCTTGAAGCCCATGTTGATGGCGCGCGCGGCACCTTCGGCGCCGCTGCAATGGATGCCCGGGTTGAGGCCGCGCTTGCCGCACTCCTTGATGATCTTCTCGTAGATCGCGAGGATCTCGGGCTCGGTGCGATCGAGCTTCGGCTCGAGGCCGTAGGAGAAGCCGAGATCCGACGGGCCGATATAGACGCCGTCGATGCCTTCGACGTCGAAGATCGCTTCCATGTTCTCGACCGCGGTCCTGGTCTCCATCATCGGCAGCAGCACGATGTCGTCATTGGCCGTCTTCTGGTAGGAGCCCGCGGTGCCGTACATGCCGGCGCGGATCGGGCCGTTGGAGCGCACGCCCTTCGGCGGGTACTTGGAATAGGAGACGAGGTTCCTGGCTTCCTGCGGCGTGTTGACCATCGGGCAGATCACCCCATAGGCGCCGCCATCGAGCACCTTGCCGATGATGCCGGGCTCGTTCCAGGGCACGCGAACCATCGGCGTGACCGGATGCTTGTCCATGGCCTGGAAGCACTGCACCATCGACAGATAATCCTGCACGCCGTGCTGCATGTCGACGGTGACGCTGTCGAAGCCGCATTGCGCGATCATCTCGGCCGAGAAGCCGGAGGGAATCGCGAGCCACGCGTTGACCACGGCCTTGCCCGACTTCCAGATTTCCTTGACCTTGTTCGCCACGTTGCCTTCCTTCTTTGTTGTTTGGGTCGTCATTGTCTGAAACGTCGTTATTTGGACCCGTGTGATTTGGACCATCGTCACCATGACGAGCGTCGCGACAGCACAGCCCCGCTGTTACCGCGAACTGGCGCGCCGCGCTACGCTCGCAATGACGCAAGACCTATGCGGTCGCCCTCTGGATGCTGACTTCGCCGACGCCGACCTCGCGGGCCGTATTCACTATTGCCGCCCAGGTGTCATCCGGCAAGGGGATGCCGTTTTGGGTGCGCTCAGCCCGGGTTTTCCGCTCGGGATCGCCGGGAATCAGCACCTGCTCGACCCCGGTCACCGGCTTGGTGGCACGGATGAAGTCGGCATAGCGCGACACCTCTGCGTCGAAGACATGGGAGGTATCGACCACTTTCGGATCGACGTAGAACGCCAGCATGCCATTGGCGAAGCGCCGACCGCCGGAAGTGGCCCCGGTTCCGGTCAACGCGCCGCCGAGCAGCTCGCACATGAAGGCAAGCCCCGAACCCTTGTGCTCGCCGAACGCGCGGATCGCGCCCGTTCCCTTGGTGTGATCGCGCGGCCCGTCCGGCGTGAAGGGGCCGTAGAGCACGGCCGGCTCCTCGCTCAGGCTGCCGTCGGAATCGACCAGCGCGCCGTTCGGCAGCTTCTTGCCGCCGCGGCTCGCGACCAGCACCTTGCCCTCGGCCACGACCGAGGTCGCAAAGTCCAGCACGATCGGGTCCTGCCCTTCGCGCGGAATGCCGACGCAATAGGGTGCGGTGGAGAGCCGCTTCTCGACGCCGCCGAACGGCGCCACCAGCAGCGAGCCCGCGGCATTGACGAAATGCACCGAGATCAGCCCTTCGGCGGCGGCCATCTCGGCCCAATCGCCGACGCGGCCGATATGGCCGGCATTGCGCAGCGCGACGGCGGCAAGTCCCGCCTTCCTGCACTTCTCGATGCCGATCCGGACGGCCTGCGGCGTCACGGTCTGGCCGTAGCCGAACTTGCCGTCGACCACCGCGAGCGAGGGCGTGTCGAGCACGATTTCGGCGTTCTGGTTGGGCACGACCGCGCCGGTCTTCTGCCAACGGATATAGACGGGGACGCGGATCACGCCGTGGCTGTCATGGCCGGTCAGATTCGCCGTGGTCAGGTAGGTGGCGATGCGCTTTGCTTCGTCCGGCGACGACTGCGCATGCGCGAAGACCTCGGTGACGAAGTCGATCAGCTTCTGAACCTGAATGATGACCATGAGGGTCTGTCTGCCTCTGCCTCGGCGCCGATTTTGCAGCGATCGGCTTGAGCGGCACTTGAGCGAAAAAACGCGGCGATGTCCATGATTGTCGCCGCGCGCTTACGCATATCTGCTTTCACTCCTCAGCACTTGCCTCCTCGCCAGCGCCGAGCCCCGCGAGACTCTGTTCGAGCTCGCCAAGCATCTCCTGCAACTCGACGAGCTTGCGTGCGCCAAAGCGTCGCGTGATCTCCGCATAGATCGCTTCGGAGGACGGCGCCACCGAAGCCATCAGCTTCACGCCCTTTTCCGAGATCGAGACCATGCTGCGGCGCTGGTCCGCCTTCGCGGTCTTGCGCTCGATCAGGCTGCGCGCCTCCAGATCGCGCAGGATGCGCGACAGGCTCGGTCCGAGCAGGAACGCCGTGCGCGCGAGTTCCGTGACCTCGACCGTGTCGATCGCCGCGAGCGCGCGCAGGATGCGCCATTGCTGCTCGGTGAGGCCATGCTCGCGCAGCGAGGGACGGAATTGCCGCATCACCGCCTCCCGTGCCCGCAGCAGCGACATCGGCAGCGAACGCGAGAAGTCGCGCATCGGCACCTGCCGCACGGCGGCGGCGCCGTCGTCCGCTGGATCAGCCGGTCTCTTCGCCATGATGCCCCTTCAATCCGCAAAATGTTTGCAGTGCAGCAAGCCCAAATTGTGTTTGACGCATTAACTTAACATGTTAAGTATATTCGGGCACCACGATTTGTAAGATCACAAATGGCGCTTTCCAACGACGATATCCGAGCTTGCGCGAACCGTCTGCACCAGGCGGAGAAGACCCGTACGCAGATCCGGCAGTTCTCGCAGGACTTTCCCGGCATCAGCATCGCTGACGCCTACGCGATTCAGAAGGCCTGGGTCGACGTCAAGATCGCCGAGGGGCGCATCGTCAGGGGACACAAGATCGGCCTGACCTCGAAGGCGATGCAGAGCGCGCTTGACATCAACGAGCCGGATTCCGGCGTGTTGCTCGACGACATGTTCTTCGCCGATGGTGGCCTCGTCCCGACGGAGCGCTTCATCGCGACGCGCGTGGAAGCCGAGCTCGCCTTCGTCATGAGCAAGCGCCTCGCGGGCCCCGACTGCACGCTATTCGACGTGCTCAACGCCACCGACTTCGTGGTGCCGGCGCTGGAGATTCTGGACACGCGCATCGAGCGCGTCGATCCCCAGACCAAGGCGACGCGAAAGATTTTCGACACCATCGCCGACAACGCGGCCAATGCCGGCATCGTGCTGGGCGGACGGCCGATCCGTCCGCTGGATGCTGATCTGCGCTGGATCGGCGCGCTCTGCTTTCGAAACGGCCAGCTCGAAGAGACCGGCCTTGCCGCCGGCGTGCTCAATCATCCCGCCACCGCCGTTGCCTGGCTCGCCAACAAGATCGCACCACTCGGCCTTGCGCTCGAGCCCGGACAGGTCGTGCTCGCCGGCTCCTTCATCCGTCCGATCGAGACCCGCAAGGGCGACACAATTCAAGCCGATTATGGCGCCTACGGCTCGGTGAGCTGCTACTTCGCCTGACGAATAAAAACATACAGGGAGTGAAACCGCGATGCCGCATTTCACGATCGAATATTCGGTCAATCTCGACGACCGCCTCGACATCGGCGCGGTGTGCGAGGTGGTGCGCAAGGCGGCGGTCGAGACCGGCATCTTCCCGCTCGGCGGCATCCGCGTGCGCGCCATCAGGTGCGAGCATTATGCGATCGCCGATTCGCGGCAAGACTACGGCTTTCTCGACATGGTGCTGCGCATCGGCGAAGGCCGCGACCTCGAGACCCGCAAGAAGGCCGGCGAACACGTCTTCCAGGCGCTCTCCCGGCATCTCGATCCCGTCTTCGCAAACTCGAAATTTGCCCTGTCGTTCGACATGCAGATCAACGACAAGGACACGAGCTGGAAGCGCAACAACATCCACGACGCCCTGAAAGTGGAGGCCGCCCATGGATAAGCCCACGCCGAAAGCCGATGTGTTCCAGGCCAATCGCGACCGCATCGCACCGCTGCTGAAGATGCTGCGCGCCGACGGTATCGGCCACATGATCGACGGCAAGATCGTGCCGTCGATCTCAGGCGAGACGTTCGAGACCAAGTCGCCGGTCGACGGCGCGACGCTCGCGAGCGTCGCCCGCGGCAATGCCGAGGATATCGATCGCGCTGCAACGGCTGCCGCCCTCTCCTTCAAGTCCTGGCGCGACATGGGGCCGACGATGCGGAAGAAGCTGCTGCATCGCGTCGCCGACGCCATCGAGGACAATGCCGAAGACATCGCGGTGCTCGAATGCATCGACACCGGCCAGGCCTATCGCTTCATGGCCAAGGCCGCGATCCGCGCCGCCGAAAATTTCCGCTTCTTCGCCGACAGATGCGGCGAGGCGCGCGACGGCCAGAACACGCCGAGCGACGAACACTGGAACGTCTCGACCCGTGTGCCGATCGGCCCGGTCGGCGTGATCACGCCGTGGAATACGCCGTTCATGCTGTCGACCTGGAAGATCGCCCCTGCTCTCGCAGCCGGGTGCACCGTCGTGCACAAGCCGGCGGAGTGGTCGCCGGTCACGGCCGCCATTCTTGCAAAGCTCGTCAAGCAAGCCGGCGTTCCCGACGGCGTGCTCAACACCGTACACGGCTTTGGCGAAGAGGCCGGCAAGGCATTGACCGAGCATCCCGCCATCAAGGCGATCGGCTTCGTCGGCGAGAGCGCAACGGGCTCGGCGATCATGGTTCAGGGCGCGCCCACGCTGAAGCGCGTGCATTTCGAGCTCGGCGGCAAGAACCCGGTGATCGTGTTCGACGACGCCGATCTCGACCGCGCGCTCGATGCCGTCGTGTTCATGATCTACTCGCTCAACGGCGAGCGCTGCACGTCGTCGAGCCGCCTGCTGATCCAGGCGAGCATTGCGGAGAAATTCGTCGAGAAGCTCACCGCGCGGGTGAAGGCGCTGAAGGTCGGCCATCCCCTCGATCCCGCGACCGAGATCGGGCCGCTGATCCATGAGCGGCATCTGGCGAAGGTCTGCTCCTATTTCGACGTCGCACGCCAGGACGGCGCGACGATCGCCGTGGGCGGCAAGACCTATGACGGCCCGGGCGGCGGACATTATGTCGAGCCGACCCTGGTGACCGGCGCAAACGGCAAGATGCGCGTGGCACAGGAAGAGGTGTTCGGCCCCTTCCTCACCGTGCTGCCCTTCCGCGACGAGGCGGAGGCGATCGAGATCGCCAACGACATCCGCTACGGCCTGACCGGCTATGTCTGGACCAACGACGTCGGCCGCGCTTTGCGCGTTGCTGATGCACTCGAAGCCGGCATGATCTGGCTGAACTCGGAAAACGTCCGCCATCTGCCGACGCCGTTCGGCGGCATGAAGGCATCAGGCATCGGCCGCGACGGCGGCGATTACTCGTTCGACTTCTACATGGAAACCAAGCACGTCTCGCTGGCGCGGGGCACGCACAAGATTCAAAAACTGGGGATCTAACGCTCGCGGTTCCTCGGTGCGCGGAGCGCCAACGGGGAATGACGGGGTCTAGAGAGGGGAAACGCAATGCCCGTACCGCAACACGTCTTCGAGCCGCCGTTCAACATCATCCGCTCGAGTCACGTCGTGCTCGACGTGACCGACCTGAAGCTCAGCCGCGCGTTCTACGAGGGTACCGTCGGCCTGCATGTCGAGGACGCCGACGACGAAGTCGTTTACTTGCGCGCTTCTGAAGAGCATCAGCATCACTCGCTGGTGCTGCGGAAAGCCGCCGGTCCCGCCTGCAACCGTCTCGGCTTCAAGGTCGGCAACGAGAAGGATCTCGACAAGGCTGCCGCGTTCCTATCCGAGAACGGCCTTGGCTACGCCTTCGTCGACCAGCCGTTCCAGGGCCGCACGCTGCAGTTCACCGACCCCTTCGGCTTCCAGATCGAGCTGTATGCGTCGATGGACCGGCGGCCACATCTGCTGCGCCGCTACGACCTCTACAGGGGCTGCCACCCGCAGCGGCTCGACCATTTCAACGTCTTCGCCGCCGAGGTGCAGGACACCGTTGAGTTCTATGCCCGCCTCGGCTTCCGTCTCACCGAATACGCCGAGGAGGACGGGCCGAACGGGCGCATCGCTGCTGCCTGGATGCATCGCAAGGGCAATGTCCACGATTTTGCGATTACCAACGGCAAGGGCCCGCGGCTGCACCACTTCGCCTACTGGACGCCGACGGCGATGAACATCATCCACCTCTGCGACGTCATGGCCTCGCAGGGCTTCGTGAAGAACATCGAGCGTGGTCCGGGCCGCCACGGCATCTCGAATGCGTTCTTCCTCTACGTCCGCGATCCCGATGGACACCGGCTCGAACTCTATACCAGCGACTATTTCACCGGCGATCACGACCACGAGCCGTTGCGCTGGTCGCTGCGCGATCCGCGCCGCCAGACATTGTGGGGCGCGCCTGCCCCGCGCTCCTGGTTCGAGCAGGGCTCGCCGTTCTCAGGGCAAGCCGTGCGTGAGCCGAAGTTCGTGGCCGACGTGCTGGTGGCGGATTGATGCTTGTGGTCGGAAACTCTCAAGCTGTCGTCCCGGCGAAGGCCGGGACCCATAACCACAGGCCTTGGTTGTTGAAGAGATCGTCGACCCACCTGCCCCAAGCAACATTCGGGGGTATGGGTCCCGGCCTTCGCCGGGACGACAAGGAATACTGTCATGAGCCTCCCTCGCCTCGCCACCTATTCCGTCAGGGGTGCAACGAAGTACGGCGCCGTCGTCGACGGCGGCCTTGTCGATCTCTCCGCGCGCCACGCCAAGGACTATCCGACGCTGCGCGAGGTGATCGCGGCAGGAAAGCTCGCGAGTCTCGCCGAAGAGGCCGCCGGCCGCACGCCCGATCACGCACTCGGTGACATCATCTGGCTGCCGCCGGTGCCCGCGCCGGAAAAGATCATCTGCATCGGCGTCAACTATCCCGACCGCAATGCCGAGTACAAGGACGGCCAGGACGCGCCGAAATATCCGAGCATGTTCATGCGCTCGCCGCGCTCCTTCGTCGGCCACGACACGCCGCTGGTGCGCCCGCGCGCCTCCGCGCAGCTCGACTATGAGGGCGAGATCGTGCTGGTGATTGGCAAGGCCGGCCGGCACATTGCCGAAAGCACCGCGCTCGATCACATCGCCGCGCTGACGCTCTGCAACGAAGGCTCGGTGCGCGACTGGCTGCGCCATGCCAAGTTCAACGTCACGCAGGGCAAGAACTTCGATTCCAGCGGCAGCCTCGGCCCGTGGCTGGTGCCCTACGCACAGGAGTCGCAGATCGCCGACATCCGCCTCACCACGCATGTCAACGGCGAGCTGCGGCAGGACGACCGCACAAGCCGATTGATGTTCCCGTTCCGCTATCTCATCAGCTATATCTCGACCTTCGCAACGCTGGTCCCCGGTGACATCATTGTGACGGGCACGCCGACCGGTGCCGGTGCGCGGTTCGACCCGCCGCGTTATCTGAAGCCCGGCGATGTCGTCGAGATCGAAGCCGAGGGCATCGGAAGCTTGCGCAACGGCGTCGTCGACGAAGCCTGAACAACGATTGAAATGGAATAGTGCCATGACCACCCTCACCGGCGGCGAAGCGATCGTAAGCGGCCTTGTCGCCCATGGCGTCGACACCGTATTCGGCCTGCCCGGCGCGCAGGTCTACGGCCTGTTCGACGCCTTCCACCAGGCCCAGCTCAAGGTGATCGGCGCGCGGCACGAGCAGGCCTGCGGCTACATGGCGTTCGGCTATGCGCGCTCCAGCGGCAAGCCCGGCGTGTTCAGCGTGGTGCCCGGTCCCGGCGTGCTCAACGCCAGCGCCGCGCTGCTCACCGCCTTCGGCTGCAACGAGCCGGTGCTATGCGTCACCGGCCAGGTGCCGACGCAATTTCTGGGCAAGGGCCGCGGCCATCTGCACGAGATGCCGGACCAGCTCGCGACGCTGCGCACCTATGTGAAATGGGCAGATCGCATCGAATATCCCGGCAACGCGCCGACCACCGTCGCGCGCGCCTTCCAGGAGATGACGTCCGGACGGCGTGGCCCCGCCTCGGTCGAGATGCCCTGGGACGTCTTCACCCAGCGCGCGGATACGGCCGCCGCAAAAGTGCTGGAGCCTTTGCCGGCGCCGCAGCCCGACCCCGATATGATCAAGCAGGCGGCCGCGCTGACCAGGAACAGCAAGGCGCCGATGATCTTCGTCGGCAGCGGCGCGATCGAAGCGCGCGAGGAGATTCTCGAGCTCGCCGAAATGATCGACGCGCCCGTCGTCGCCTTCCGCAGTGGCCGCGGCATCGTCTCCAACGCGCATGAGCTCGGGCTGACGATGGCGGCGGCCTACAAGCTGTGGCCGACGACCGATCTGATGATCGCAATCGGCACGCGCGCCGAACTGCCGGCATCGGGCTTCCGCTGGCCGTATCAGCCGAAGGGGCTGAAATCCATTCGTATCGATATCGATCCGGCCGAGATGCGCCGGCTCGCCTCCGATGTCGCTATCGTCGCTGACGCCAAGGCCGGCACGGCCGATCTCGTCGCGGCCGTGAAGAAGGCCGGCTATGCCAGGACGAGTGGCCGGCGGGGAGACATCCGCGAGGCCACCGGATCGGCGCAAGCCGAGATCCAGCGCATCCAGCCGCAGATGGCGTATCTCAACATCCTGCGCGAGGTGCTGCCGGCGAACGCGATCGTGACAGATGAATTGTCCCAGTTCGGTTTCGCATCCTGGTACGGCTTTCCGATCTACGAGCCCCGCACCTTCATTACCTCCGGCTATCAGGGTACGCTCGGCTCGGGCTTCCCGACCGCGCTCGGGGCCAAGGTCGCCAATCCCGACAAGCCGGTGGTGGCGATCACCGGCGACGGCGGCTTCATGTTCGGCGTGCAGGAACTCTCCACCGCCGTGCAGTTCAACATCGGCGTGGTGACGCTGGTGTTCAACAACAACGCCTACGGCAATGTCCGCCGCGACCAGCGCGAGCGCTTCGACGGCCGCGTGGTGGCGTCCGATCTGGTCAACCCGGATTTCGTCAAGCTCGCGGAGTCCTTTGGTGTCGCATCCGCGCGCGTCACCGCGCCGGACCAGTTCAAGGCGGCGATGGAGAAGGCGCTGGCCCATGGCGGGCCGTATCTGATCTCGGTGGAAGTGACGCGGGACTCGGAAGTCAGCCCCTGGGCGTTCATTCACCCGCCGAAGCCGTGAGGCGGACACGGCCCTGTAGCCGCGCGGCCGCGATCACAAGCAAGCCGGCGCCTGCGACCGACCAGCAGGCGACCGGTGCCCAGTGCAGCAGCGGCGCGTAGTCCGGCATCTTCTGCAGGCCGCCGGCGACCGCCGCCATTCGCGCGAAGGTGCCAAGCGCCAGCGCAGAGAAGACGAGGCCGGTGACCTTTCCTTCCGCACCGGTCGAGCCTATGGCGAGCGCAGCCGAGATCGCGCTCATCAGCATGCAACCCCACGCGGCTCCGGCGAGAAACTGCGCGGCGATCAGCGTGTTGAGGCTGCCGGCGAATTCGGCCACAGCGATCGCGACCGCTCCAAGCAATCCGGCCGCGCCCATCACAATCAGGCCGCCGCGATGCTTGACGACGAGGCTCGCCGGAAACATCGCGATGTTGAAGCCGATCCAGAACACCGGCATCAGCCATGGCAGCTCGTCGGGCTTGGCAAAGCGCAAATAGAACGGCGCGCTGTTCATGGCAAAGTGCAGCTGATAGCCGAGCGCCAGCGCGACCATCGCGACGATGAAAATAATGGACGTCATGCCGAGCGGCTTTGCCGCCTCGTCGGGCGTGGGCGGCGACGTGTCGCGCGCGACATCGTGCTCGATCCGCGACAGCCCCAGCGCCGTGAGCAGAAGCACGACGCTGGAGATCACGAACGGCAGCCGGGCATCGTGCTCGCGCATCACCACACCGAGATAGGGCGAGACCGCGCCGGCGACGCCATAGCCGAGCATCGCGAGCGCCGCAAGAAACGGCACCTGCGGCCTGGCGCGGTATTTTCCCAGTAGGGTCAGCGGCGGCGCGCGCAATGCGGAGGACGTGATCGACCACACCACGATCAGCGCGATGAACCAGCCTTGCGCGGCAGCACCGGCTCCTGCGACGAAGGGCAGCGCGACGAACGCGCCGCAGGAGACCGCGGCCACGAGCCCGACGAACAGGCCAAGCCTGCCGACATAGGGCGCGACCTTGTCGGCTGCTATCCCCATCGCGGTGTCGGCAACGGTGAAGATCGCCTGATCCAGCATCAGGATGAAGATGACGGCTGACGGCGCGATGCCAACCTCGGCGGCGAGCTTCGGCAGATAGACGACGTAGGTCGTCCAGCCCAGCGTGAACACCAGCTGGAGCACCGCGAGATAAACGCCGGTGCGGTTGGCCGACCCGGTGCCGGCCGAGAGCTGTGTTGTCGTCATGTCGCCGTTTCCCCCGCCGAGAGCTTAGACGAGCGAGGGCTGTGAGGAAACGCGTCAGCGGACCTTTCGGAACGTCAAATTGATCCGTTTCCGGCCCAGCAGCGCATGCTCGCCGTCGGCGAGCGGCGCCACACCGTGATAGGCCAGCCTGCTAGTGCCGCCCCAGACCACGACGTCGCCATGAACCAGCCGGAAGCGCCGCGGCTTGTCGCTGCGCGCCATGCCGCCGAACAGGAAGGTCGCGGGCAGGCCGAGCGAGACCGAGACGATCGGCGCCGAATAATCCAGCTCGTCCTTGTCCTGATGCAGCGACAGCCGCGTGCCGGGCTCGTAGCGATTGACGAGGCATGCATCGGGCGCGAAACCTGTAAAGCCGCCCTGCTCCGCTGCGCGGCGGGCGAGATCGCGGAGCACGGGCGGCATTGCGGGCCACGGCGCGCCGGTCCGCGGATCGATGGGATCATAGCGATAGCCAGTGTGATCGGTGATCCAGCCACGCTCGCCGCAATTGGTCATGGCCACCGACATCAAATGACCGCCGGGCGTGGTCATGCGGCGGAACGGCGACTCCGCCACGATGGCGCGCACCGCTTCGATCAGCTCGCTCTCGATCGGCTTGACGAAGCCGCGCAGCAGCACGGCGCCGTCGGCGATCTCCTCGCGCGACGGCTGGGCTTCGGCGACATTGTCGAACAGATCAGCCGTCAATCGCAGCGCTCATTTGGCATCATGAAAGATCACACCCAGCGTGTGGCGCTGGCCGGACCTGATCCGGCTGACACCATGGCGCAGATTAACGCGGTAAGTGCCGCGCGTCCCCTGCACCGGGCGGTGATGCACAGCGAAGGCGACCGCATCGCCCTGCGCGAGCGGCACCACCTCGGCGCGGGACTGCATGCGCGGGCGCTGCTCCGTCAGCACGAACTCGCCGCCGCTGAAATCGCGACCGGGCTCGGACAGGAGGATCGCGACCTGCAGCGGGAATACGTGCTCGCCATAGAGATCCTGATGCAGGCAATTGAAGTCGCCCGCCTCGTATTGCAGCAACAGCGGCGTCGGCCGCGCCTGCCCAGCCTCGTGGCAGCGCTTCAGGAACGCCGCCTGTTCGGCGGGGTAGCGGATGTCGATCCCCATCGCCTCGTTCCAGCGATTGGCGACGGCCTGGAGATGCGCGTAGAGCGCCGGGCGCAACTGTGCGATCAGATCGGGCAGCGGATAGGAGAAATATTTATACTCGCCGCGGCCAAAGCCGTGGCGGCCCATGACGATGCGGCTGCGGAAGTGCGCGTCGTCGGGATAGAGCGCGGCGACGGCGCGGCATTGATCCGGCGTGAGCAGGCCCTTCAGGACGGCGCAGCCCTGGGTGTCGAGTTCGGCGGTGATTTGGGGCCAGTCGAGGGATTCGACGTGGGCGGCGAGGTTGAGGGCGGGTGGGGCTGATTTCCGTGCTGTTGCTGTCATGGCTCTGACTTTCGCAAGACCGCCCCGCTCTCTGCCACCCGATTTCCGCCTCTCTCCCGTCATTGCGAGCGAAGCGAAGCAATCCAGAGTCTTTCCGCGGAACGAGCCTGGATTGCTTCGTCGCAAGGGCTCCTCGCAATGACGGCGGAGAGAGCTTCGCTCGCAATGACGGTGGGGAGGGAGCTAACCCCTCACCGGCAGCGTCACCACATCGTAGCCGTGCTTGATCGTCCGCTTCAGCACGGGGTCTTCCAGCTCGAATTCGAACCGGTCGGCGGGGCGGATGCCGCCCTTGGCGGCAAAGGTGCCGCCGAACATGGCGCAGCCGTCGGGGAATTTTCCACCCTCAAAGCCGCGCGCGATGAGGTCGGCGACCGGCAGCATCGCGTCCAGCGTGCCCTCCTGGTAGAGCACGCGCTCGCCCTTGATGAGGGCGTAGGAGCGCAGGATTATCCTGTCCCAGTGGCCGATGACGTCCTCAAGCTCCCATAGCGTGGATGCGATCGGCTTGTCGCACATCTGCTTGGAGACGGTGACGTTGTAGGCCTCGACCTTGCGGTCGGTGTGGTCGGAGCCGCAGCCGACGAAAATGCGGCCCTGCCAGCCGATCAGCACGAACTCGACCTCGCCGGAGGAGTCGCCGCCGCAGCATTCGATGCGATCTTCCATGGTCAGCCGCCGGGCCGAGGCGCGATAGTAGATCGGCGTCGAGGCCGGCCGGGCGATGCCCATGGCCTCAAGCTCGTCGATGTGCTTGTCGCGCGCGATCGCGTCGCGGCCGGTCCAGCCGGCGATGACCATCTGGTCGATCGCCAGCGTCAGCGGCGTGGTGGTGTCCTGGGCGTCGACGGTGAAAGTCAGGTCAAACACGAATTACGGCCTCCATGCCGGCAGCAAGTTCAAAGATACGGCGGTCCGATCCGCCCGCGCCCGCCAGCATCAGGCCGACGGGAATCTCACCTTCGCGATGCGCAGGCAGCGAGATGGCGCAGCCGTCGATCATGTTGATCAGGGTGCAATTGCGGAGCGCCCGCAGGTTTTCCCTGGTGAACGCCTTGTCGTCGGCAAGATCCGAAATTGTCGGCGGCGTGTTGGCGGTGGTCGGCAGCACCAGCGCGTCATAGGGCGCGATGCGCGCATTGACGCGGGCGATCAGCGAGCGGCGCTCGTGGAGAAGATCGATGTAGTCCGCCGCGCTCTGCGCCTCGCCGCGCATGATGCGCACGGAGACTCTGGGGTCGTAGACGTCGCCCTTGGACGTGAGGAGGTAGCGATGCCAGGCGTAGCTTTCGGAGGCGGCGAAGCCGCCCTTGGCGTTCATCGGTCCGATGTCGTGGAATTCGGCCATCTCGATGCGCTCGATGATCGCACCGTGATCGGCAAGGCTTTTGAGCGCACGCTCGAACGTCCCGGCCACAGCCGCGTCGAGGTCGTCGAGCGCAATCGTGGTCGGCACCGCAAGCCGCATGCCCTTGACCGGGCGAGGCTTCAGCGGGGCGATCGGCTCGTTCGCGAGCACCGCATCGAGTACGGCACAACAACTGACCGATCGTGCCAGCGGCCCTATGCTGTCGAGCGAGAACGACAGCGGCACAGCCCCGTCGAGCGGCACGCGCCGCTGCGTCGGCTTGTAGCCGACGATGCCGTTATAGGCCGCCGGAATCCGGCAGGAGCCGCCGGTGTCGGTGCCGAGCGCGCCATGCGCCATGCCGTCGAGCACGGAGACCGCGGCGCCCGAGGACGAACCGCCGGGCACGTGGCCCTCGGCCCGGTTCCAGGCGCCCTTCGGCGTGCCGTAATGCGGATTGATGCCGATGCCGGAATAGGCGAACTCGGTCATGTTGGTGCGCCCGATCACGACGAAGCCCGCCTTGCGCAGCCGCGCCACCGTGGGGGCATCCTGTTCGGCCGGCGAGGAATCGTCGAGCGCGCGGGAGCCGGCGCGCGTCACCTGGCCCTTGATGTCGAAGAGATCCTTGATCGAGACCGGGATACCGGCGTAGCGCGACGGCGCAGCCTTCACCTTGCGCAAACCGTCCATCGCATCCGCCGCCGCGAGCGCGGCGTCCTTGTCGACATGGATGAAGGCACGCTGCCCCTCGCCGGCCGGATCGGCGATTTTGGCGATGCAGGCCTCGACCAGCTTGCGGGAGGTGGTGCGGCCACTTTCGAGGTCTTCGGCAAGCTTCGTCAGTGTCGGAAAATCGGGCATGTCTGTCTCACGGAATATTTGCGCGCAATGTATAGCGCTGCCTCAGTTCGACACAAGCATTGTGCGCATGATGGCATGCATGCGCATTGCTGGACCGTTGACGCGCCATGGTCGATTGTCGCATCAAGATCGAAACAGACGGGGGTGAAGCCCCGCCTTATCAAGATTTGCCCTTGGGAGGAGCCGCCGACATGGCCGAACCGCAGCGCGCGCGACCAAAACCGACGCCGGAGACCCAGCATTTCTGGGACGGCACCAAGGCGGGCGAATTGCGTCTGCAGCGCTGCGACGCCTGCGCGCATGTCTATTTCCCGCCACGCCCGTTCTGCCCGTCCTGCGCCTCGCGCAAGGTCAGCATCTTCAAGGCGAGCGGCAAGGGCTTCCTCTACAGCTACGTGATCAACCATCGTCCCGCCGCGCCCGGCTTCACGCCGCCTTACGCGATCGCGGTGGTCGAGCTCGACGAGGGCCCGCGGATGATGAGCAACATCATCGACTGCCCGCAGACGCCGAAGGCGCTCGAACTCGATATGAAGCTCGAGGTCGCCTTCGAGGCGCTCGACGACAAGATCACCCTCCCCGTGTTCCGCCCGGCGAAGGGATAGACCATGCGCAGCAACCAGGTTGCCGTCGTCGGCGCCGCCGAGACCACCGAGCTCGGAATCATCCCCAACGTGTCGCAGCTCCAGCTTCACGCCGACGCGGCGCTCAATGCGATCGCCGATGCCGGACTGAAGCTGTCGGACATCGACGGCTTCGCCACCGCGGTCGAAACGCCGCAGCAGGTCTGCCACTATCTCGGCATCAAGCCGACCTGGGTGGACGGCACCTCGGTCGGCGGCTGCTCCTTCATGTTGCATGTCCGCCATGCCGCCGCGGCGCTCGAGGCCGGCCTGTGCAAGACCGTGCTGATTACCCATGCCGAGAGCGGCAAGTCGATGATCGGCAAGGCACCCCGCTCGATCCCCGCCGACAGCCTGCAAGGCCAGTTCGAGGCGCCGTTCGGCGTCTACGGCCCGCCCAGCATGTTCCCGATCCCCGTACTGCGCTTCATGAAGACCTATGGCATCACGCACGAGCAGCTCGCCGCGGTCGCGGTGGTGCAGCGGGAATGGGCGGCGAAGAATCCGCGCGCGATGATGAAGGATCCGATCACGGTCGCAGACGTCCTCAACTCGCGCATGATCGCCTATCCGTTCCGCCTGCTGCAATGCTGCCTCGTCACCGACGGCGGCGGCGCGCTGATCCTGACCTCGGCGGACCGCGCCAGGGATTTTCCGCGCAAGCCGGTCTACATCATGGGGACCGGCGAGAGCGTGGAGACGCCGATGGTCAGCCAGATGGAGACGTTCAACTCCTCGCGTGCGTTCAAGACCGCGGGGCCGCTGGCGTTCAGGGAAGCCGGCATCGCGCACAAGGACGTCGACCATCTCATGATCTACGACGCTTTTGCGCATCTGCCCCTGTTCGGCCTCGGCGATCTCGGCTTCATGCCGCATGAGGAGACCGGCAAGTTCATCGCCGACGGCAACACGCGGCCTGGGGCCAAGCTTCCGCTCAACACCAATGGCGGCGGACTGTCCTACATGCATTCGGGCATGTACGGCATGTACGCGCTCCAGGAGAGCGTCCGACAGATGCGCGGCATTGCGCCGGCGCAGGTGCCGAACGCGAAGATTTCGGTGTGCCACGGCGTCGGCGGCATGTTCGCCGCGTCGGGCACGATCGTGTTTACGAACGAGAGGTAGTGCACCGTCATTCCGGGGCGCGCGCAGCGCGAACCCGGAATCTCTAGATTCCGGGTCTGGTGCTTCGCACCATCCCGGAATGACGGGCAAAACAGGAGACACCCACATGACGAAATCACTGCAAGACAAGGTCATCATCGTCACCGGCGCAGGCCGCGGCATCGGGCGGGAGATCGCGCTGCTTTGCGCTGGCGAAGGCGCCAAGGTCGTCGTCAACGATCCCGGCGGGGCCTCTGACGGCGCCGGTTCAAGCGCATCGCCCGCCGAGGAAGTGGTCGAGGAGATCAAGAAGCGCGGCGGCACCGCGGTCCCCAATTTCGAATCGGTGGCCGAAGCCATCCCCGCGAGCAAGATCGTCAAGACCGCGACCGATCATTTCGGCCGGCTCGACGGCGTCGTCAACAATGCCGGCATCCTGCGCGACATGATCTTTCACAAGATGAGCGTGGAAGCGTTCGAGGCGGTCATCAAGGTGCATTTGATGGGTTCGTTCTACGTCAGCCACGCCGCGGCGCGGCTGTTTCGCGAGCAGGAAAGCGGCTCCTTCGTGCACTTCACCTCGACCTCCGGCCTGATCGGCAACTTTGGACAAGCCAACTACGCTGCCGCCAAGCTCGGCATCGTCGGCCTGTCGAAGTCGATTGCGCTCGACATGGGCCGCTTCAACGTTCGTTCCAACTGCGTCTCGCCGTTCGCCTGGACCCGCATGATCGGCACCATCCCGACCGAGACCGAAGCCGAGAAGGCGCGCGTCGAGAAGATCAAGCAGATGGGACCGGAGAAAATCGCGCCGATCTGCGCCTATCTGCTCTCCGATGCCGCCAAGGACGTCAGCGGACAGATCTTCGGCGCACGCATGAACGAGCTGTTCCTGTTCAGCCAGAACCGTCCGCTGCGCTCGGTGCATCGGAGCGAAGGCTGGACGCCGCAATCGATCGCGGAACACGGCATGCCGGCGCTGAAGGGCTCGTTCTACAAGCTCGACCGTTCCGCGGACATCTTCCCCTGGGATCCCGTGTAAGCATCCCGTCTAGCCGCACTTCCGGCATTCCTGCCCTGCGATCTCCGGTTGTCTAGTCCGGAGATCGCTCCGCTTTACGCCAAATTGCAGGCGGATGGTGGCCTCCCAACACAACTTTGGGAGGAAACCATGACAAGAATACTGACCAACTCCGACGACACGACTTCAAGCGGGCGTGGCGGCCTCGGCCGCCGCACGCTCCTCAAGGGCGCCGCAACGGTGGCTGCATCTGCCCTGCTCGCCTCACGCGCGGACGCCCGCGACTTCGGCGCCAGTGCCGAGCCGCAGCGCTATCCCGACCCGGATATCGTCGCCATCGATCCCAAGCGCTTCAAGGCCAAGGTCGGCAACACCGCAATCAAGCGGCTCTATACCGGCTGCCTGTGGGCGGAAGGGCCGGCGTGGAATGCGCAAGGACAATATCTGGTCTGGAGCGACATCCCCGCCAACCGGCAGCTTCGCTACCTCGACGACGACGGACACATCTCCGAGCAGTTCCACAAGCCGTCGAACGAAGCCAACGGCAACTCTTTCGACACCGAGGGACGCCAGCTCAGCGCCGAGCGCACCCGGCTCGTCCGCTACGAGCACGACGGTTCGGTGACGACGCTGGCCGAGCAGGCGGGTGGCAAGCCGCTCAACGGGCCGAACGACATGGTGGTGCATCCCAACGACAAGGCGATCTGGTTCACCGATCCCGGCTACGGCGCGATCAGCATCTACGAAGGCAAGCTCGCCAATACCGGCTCGCTGCAGCCCTTCCAGAAGGAAGCGGTCTATCGCCTCGACACCCAGACCGGACAAGTCGCGAAGGTCGCCGACGAGCCGTTCAAGCCGAACGGCATCGCTTTCAGTCACGACTACAAGAAGCTCTATGTGTGCGACACCGGCATCACGCATTACCCGCAAGCCGAGAACGTGGTGTGGTCCTACGACATCGACGGCCCAAAACTGTCGAACCCGAAGAAGCTGATCGACATGAAGCTGGACGGCAAGTCAGGCTTCCCGGACGGACTGCGCGTCGACACCGAGGGTAACATCTGGGTCGGCGCCGGCTGGGTCGGCCCCGGCTACGACGGCGTACAGGTGTTCGCGCCCAACGACGGCGCGCGCATCGGGCAGATCCTGCTTCCCGAGACCTGTGCCAATGTCTGCTTCGGCGGCAAGAAGCGCAACCGCCTGTTCATGACCGCGAGCCAGTCGCTCTATGCGGTGTATGTGGAGACGCAAGGCGCGCATTTCTGTTGAGGCGGCTCCGCTCTCTCCGCGTCATGGCCGGGCTTGTCCCGGCCATCCACGAATTGCCGCGTGCGAAGAACGTGGATGCCCGGGACACTTGTGTGAAGACGCGCTTCGCGCTTTTGCCCGGGCATGACGGCTGAGGGGGTGGCGGCCGCGTCGCCCTACCCCGTATTCCTCAACCCTGCCGAGATCCCGTTGATCGTCAGCTGAATCCCGCGCAGCACCTGCTCGTCCGGGTTCTGCGCGCGATGCTCTTTCAGCAGTTCGACCTGCACGTGGTTGAGCGGATCGAGATAGGGGAAGCGGTGGCGCACCGAGCGTTCCAGCAGCGGGTTGCCCTGCAGCAGCCGATCCTGGCCCATGATGTCCAGCAGCGTCTCGATGCAGGAATGCCATTCGCGGCGGATGCGGCCAAAGATTTTTTCGCGGAGCGCCTCGTCCGGCACGAGCTCGGCATAGCGCGAGGCGATCGCGATCGAGCTCTTGGCCAGCACCATGTCCATGTTCGAGAGCAGCATGCGGAAGAACGGCCATTCCTTGTAGAGCTCTTTCAGGAACGGCATGCCCTTGTCGGGATGCTCCGCGATCCACTGCTCGACCGCGCTGCCAAAGCCGTACCAGCCGGGCAGCATCAGGCGGCATTGCGCCCACGAGAACACCCAGGGGATCGCGCGAAGATCCTCGATCGCGCGGGTCTTCTTGCGCGAGGCCGGACGGCTGCCGATGTTGAGTGTCGCGATCTCGTTGATGACGGTAGACGCCCAGAAATAATCGACGAAGCCGTCGGTCTCGTAGACGAGGCCGCGATAGGCCTTGAAGGCGAGATTTGAGAGCTCGTCCATCGCGGTCAGATATTCGCGCCGCGGCGCGCTCTGGCGCGGATGCAGAAGGCTTGCTTCCAGCGTCGCGGCAGCAAGGATCTCCAGATTGTTGCGGCCGACTTCGGCGTTGGAATATTTCGACGAGATGATCTCGCCCTGCTCGGTGATGCGGATCTGGCCGTTCACCGCGCCGCCGGGCTGGGCGATGATGGCATCGTAGCTCGGGCCGCCGCCGCGGCCGACCGAACCGCCGCGGCCGTGGAACAGACGCAGCCGCACGCCATGGCGCTCGAATACGTCGACGAGGCCGATCTCGGCCTTGTAGAGCTCCCAGCCCGAGGTGACGAAGCCGCCATCCTTGTTCGAGTCGGAATAGCCGAGCATGACCTCCTGCACGCCGCGGCGGCTGTCGACCAGGCGGCGGTAATCATGCAGCGAGAGCATGCGGTCCATGATGGCGCTGGAGGCCTGCAAATCCTCGATGGTCTCGAACAGCGGCACGATGTTGATGGCGCTGCGCCCGGAGGGATGGACGAGGCCGACCTCCTTCAAGAGCACCGCGACCTCGAGCATGTCGGACATGCCCTTGCACATCGAGATAATGCATTGGGGGATGGCGTCCGAGCCGAACTTCGCATGCGCCTCCGCGGCGGCATGGAAGACGTTGAGCTCGCCCATCGTCTCGTCGCTGTACTTGACGAACGGCGACACCAGCGAGCGCGTGCTGCGCAACTCGTTGGTGAGCAGCGAAATACGGGCATCTTCGCCGAGTGCGAGATAGGACGTACCGGGGCTAGCGGCGTCCATCAGCTCGGCGATGGTGCGCTCGTGCACGGCGGAGTTCTGGCGGATGTCGAGCCGGGCCAGGTGGAATCCAAAGCAGTCCACAGCGCGCCGCAGCAGCCGCAGCCGGCCGCGGGCGATGACGCGGGCGTTGTTGGAGATCAGCGAGCGGTGCAGCACGTCGAGATCGGCCTGGAGCTCGCTGACGCTCTCGTAAGGCCTGCCCTTGCCCACCGGCCGGCGCGTGATCTCGACCTCGAGCATTTCGGCCGTGGCGGTGAGGCGCGCATAGATGCCGGAGACCGCGAGGCGATAAGGCTCGCCGCTCCGGTGCGGCGAGGTATCGGGCGAGCGCTCCGCCAGCGTGCGCAACTCCTCGGACACGTCGGCGAGATGCGCTGCGATCGAAAGCTCGGAGCCGAGCACGTGCAGCTCTTCGAGATAGAACTGCATGACGCGGCTCGACTGCAGCCGCAGCGTGCCGCGCATCACGTCGGCGGTGACGAAGGGATTGCCGTCGCGGTCGCCGCCGATCCAGCTTCCCATGCGCAGGAACGAAGCGAGTTCGCCCGCCGCCTGCTCGCCGCCCTCCTCCAGCCGGTCCTCCAGCGCATTGACCAGCCGCGGCACCTCGCGGAGAAAAGTGTAATCGTAGAACGACAGGCCGTTGGCGACCTCGTCGAGCACGGTGAGCTTGGTCCGGCGCAGCAGATTGGTCTGCCACAGCGTCAGCACCTCGCGGCGGAGCTGCTCGTCGCTGGCGGCAGCCTCGTCGGCGGTCAGCGCGACGCGCTCGCGGCGATCGAGCAGGGCTGCGACCTCCATCTCGCGGTCCATCGTGCTCTTGCGGCGGACCTCGGTCGGATGCGCGGTCAGGACCGGGCTGACCAGCGCGCTCTTGAAGAAGTTGCGCAAGGCCTCGGGGCCGATGCCCGCCGCCCTGGCATGGGCGAGCGTCTCGGCCAGCACGCCGGTGCCGCCCCCCTTGTTGGCGCGCATCTGGCGGATGTTGTTCTGGTCTTCGGCGATGTTGGCGAGGTGCGAGAAATAGCTGAAGGCGCGGACGATCCGCACCGTCTCCGAGGTCGACATGCTGTCGAGGATCTGCTCGAGCTCGCGGCGGGCGAGCCGGTCCTCGTCGCGGTGGAACCGGATCGAGGTCTGCCTGATGCGCTCGACCAGGTCGAACAATTCGGCGCCCTCCTGGTCGCGCACCGTATCGCCAAGGATGCGCCCGAGCAGGCGGATGTCGTCCCGCAGCCGCGCATCCGCCTCCAGCGCCTGGACATCCTCGGGGCGGTTGGGGCGCTGCTCGGCGGCATCGGATGGTAATGTCTGGAGGGACATGGCTCGCTCCCTGGTTCGAGCTCGCTTGGCTGCCCGGCTCAACCGAGTGTGCAAGTTTTTTGCCGCAGCGCAAGATGAAGTTGGGGGCGGCGCGGCAACATCACCGATCACGGGAGAAAATGCGCCTTGCCGACGGACGCGCACACACCTTCGCGGTCTCGCGGCGCGGGCGCCCGAGGTTTGCTGTCCGGTTTCGCCCTCGTCGAGAAGAAAGGGCGCAGGGAAGGCCGGGCGCCGGCTGGCACCCAGGGTCCGCACGCGAGGAACGCACGCGGGGTGACCACAGGTGACGCCGGGACATCCCGGCCTTCCCTGCGCAATGGTTTTACGGCTTATGGCGCGCTCTCCCCGGGGAGCGATGCACTATTGCCCCCGTCGCCTTGCGGATGATCGATGCGCGCACCCGGTCGGGCAGCTCACATCACCGCAAGCCTTGACGCACAGACCCCGGGCGTCAGGACCACACGCTTTTGCCGTCCGCGGACGTCCCTCCCCGGACATCCGGAAGCTCGCGCGTGCTCGCCCCCGAAGCCGAAAAGAAACGCTGTGACCGCGCCGGGTCGTTCGCGCGGATCGTAATGGCTCACAGGCGTAGCCCGCCCCGCCATCCCGTCACGCGCCGGCGCTACCGCGTCCATCGCATCCCGGCCCACGTATCGTGACGATCGCGAAACGCCCTTTTTAGCGGGCCGAGACGCCTTGCGGTTTACCCGAATCTACGAATTCGGTCAATCAGAAAATTTTTCGGTGCCATTCCTTGACCTGCATCTAGTGTGTTTCGGCGTCGGAAGACCGTGCGCGTGGTAGTCACCATGGCAGCCGACTATTTCTTCAGCCGACCTCTGCAGGTTCGAAGGCCGACCACAGAGCTTCAACTTCGTGACTCTGTCGTGCTGCCGGGCGAAAGAGCCGTATCTCGATCGGTATCACGGACTTGGCATCGCCGGCCCCGACTAGCGAACCCGCCTTGATGTCGTCCTCGGCCAACGTTCGAGGAAGCCAGGCGACACCGTGTCCGGACCTGACCATCGATAGCAGCGTCGCGGCGAGATGCGACGTGAAGATCTTCTTCAGGTCCCTTTTCGCCAACTGACTTGCGACGATGCGGCCCAGCCCTGACTGCGGGCTGTAGGCCAAGTAGGGGATGGTCTCGTCGCTCTGCAGCGACCACCGCGGCTTCCGGCCGCCGCCCGCTGCGCTGAGCGGAAGGAGCGTGTCGGCACCCACGACGATGCTCTTGAATTGCCTGGTATCGAGCCGGCTGCCCATGCTGCGGTGATAGTGGCACAACAAGAACGACACGTCGCCCCGGAGCATCATCCGCTCGCACGCCAGCATGCTATCGGAAACGAGATTGAGATTGCCCAAGGCGAGGATCTTCTCGCTGCTCCGGACCCACTTCGGAAAGAACGTGAACGACAGTACGTGCGTCGCCGCGATCGACAGCGGTCCCGCGCCCCGTCCGGCCACTTCGAGGGTCTCGCGGCGCAATTGATGAAGCGCTCTGGTCAGGATTTCTGCCTGGGTGTGGAAATGCTCGCCGGCGGGCGTGAGCGTCACGCTGTGCGTCGTGCGAAGGAATAGCGGCGCCCCCACCCAGTCCTCCAATGCCCGGATCCGCCGGCTGAAGGCCGGCTGGGTGACGCGACGGGCTTCGGCCGCCTTGGAGAAGCTCAATGTCTCAGAGAGAGCCAGATAGTCCTCGAACCAGATTAGTTCCATCGGTAATGCCGAAACGGCATAACTATTCTCGGCAACAGCATTAGCCTTCTCCCCGCCTGAAGCCTACGGATCACTGCAGGCTACACAACACCGCAGCAGCACGGAAGTCGTTCCAGACACCGGAGCGGCCCTTTCCAAGCAGCTACAGAGGCCGGCCCAAGGCCCAGCACAGCGCAGCCATCAGGGAGAAAACATTGAGAAAAGCGCCATCATTTGGACTCTTGAGTGAACTGTATGTGCAGGTCCTCCTTGCCATCCTGCTCGGCGGTATGGTCGGCTATCTCTGGCCTCAGGTCGGGACGAGCCTTCAGCCGCTCGCCGACGGCTTCATCAAACTGATCAAGATGCTGCTGTCGCCGATCATCTTCGGTACGGTCGTCGTCGGCATAGCCAAGATGAGCGACATCAAGGAAGTCGGCCGGATCGGTGTCAAGTCGCTGATCTACTTCGAGGTCGTCTCGACACTGGCCTTGGTAATCGGCCTGGTCGTCGTCAATGTGATCAAGCCAGGCGTTGGCATGAACATCGACGCCAGCCACATCGATGCGGGATCGATCTCCGCCTACGTAAAGGCCGCTGACGGCAACCACGGTTTCGTGCAGTTCCTACTCGACATCATCCCGACCACGATCGTGGAGGCCTTCGCCAAGGGAATGATGCTGCAGGTCATCCTGGTTTCGGTGCTGATGGGCGTCGCCATGGTTCAACTCGGCGATTACGGCAAGCCGCTGGTGAACGTGATCGACATCCTGCTGCACGCCCTGTTCCGGATCGTGGCCATGGTGATGCGCCTTGCCCCGCTAGGAGCCGGGGCCGGGGTCGCGTTCACGATCGGGAAGTACGGAATCGCGACGCTCTGGTCGCTGGGCTATCTGATGCTCGGTGTCTACGTCACCACCATCCTCTTCGTCGTCGTGGTGCTCGGCGGCATCGCGACGTGGGCCGGTTTTTCGCTGCCGCAGTTCTTCCGTTACTTCAAGGACGAGATCCTCATCGTCCTGGGCACCTGCTCGACCGAAGCGGTGATGCCGCAGATGCTGGTCAAGCTCGAACGGCTCGGTTGCGACAAGACCGTCGTCGGCATGGTGCTGCCCACCGGCTACACGTTCAATGCCGACGGCACGTCGATCTACCTTTCCATGGCCGCCATCTTCGTAGCCCAGGCGACCAACACCGATCTTTCCTTCGGCGACCAGATTGTTCTGCTGGGCGTGCTTCTCCTGACGTCGAAGGGATCCGCTGGCGTCGCTGGCGCGGGATTCGTAACGCTCGCCGCGACTCTCTCTTCGATCCACACCGTTCCCGTAGCCGGGCTTGTTCTACTGCTCGGCGTCGATCGCTTCATGAACGAAGCCCGCGCCGTGACCAACCTGATCGGCAACGGGATCGCGACGATCGCGATCGCCAAATGGGACGGCGCCTTTGACCAGAAGCAGGCCGCGGAGGCCATGCGCCTTCATGGCAAGGAGCCCATCACGGGCGAATACGAACTTCCCGAGGCAACCCATTAATCCGAGTCAGCAACTCAAAACGGAGAATGCCATGCGTATCGTAGATGTCGTCGAGGCGACCAAGCCAATCTCGTCACCGATCCGGAATGCCTACATCGATTTCTCGAAGATGACGTCCAGCCTGGTCGCCGTCGTAACCGACGTCTTCCGCGACGGGCGGCGAGTGATCGGCTACGGCTTCAATTCGAACGGCCGCTACGGTCAGGGTGGACTGATCCGGGAGCGCTTTCGCGACCGCATTCTGGAAGCCGAACCCGTCAGCCTGCTGAACGACGACGGTACCAATCTGGATCCGCATCGCATCTGGGCGAAGATGATGTCGAACGAGAAGCCCGGCGGTCACGGCGAACGTTCCGTCGCCGTCGGAACGCTCGATATGGCGATCTGGGATGCGACCGCAAAAATCGCCGGCAAGCCACTTTTTCGCCTGCTGGCCGAAATGAAGGGCAAGGAGGCCAACCCGCGGGTCTTCGTCTACGCAGCCGGCGGCTACTACTATCCCGGCAAGGACAACTCCGCATTGCAGGCAGAAATGCGCGGCTATCTGGACCGCGGCTACAACGTCGTGAAGATGAAGATCGGTGGCGCGTCGATCGACGAGGACCGCGGCCGCATCGAGGCCGTGCTCAAGGAAATCGGGTCGCAGGCCAGGCTCGCCGTCGATGCCAACGGTCGCTTCGATCTCGAGACCGGCATCGCCTATGCCAAAATGCTGCGCCAGTATCCGCTGTTCTGGTATGAGGAGATTGGCGATCCACTCGACTACGCCCTCCAGGCCGCCGTCGCCGAATTCTATCCCGGTCCGATGGCCACGGGTGAGAACCTGTTTTCGCATCAGGACGCTCGCAACCTGCTCCGCTACGGCGGCATGCGCCCGGACCGCGACTGGCTGCAGTTCGACTGTGCCTTGTCATACGGTCTCGTCGAATATCTCCGGACCCTGGACGTCCTAGCCCAACACGGTTGGTCGCCGTCGCGCTGCATCCCGCACGGTGGTCACCAGATGTCGTTGAACATCGCCGCCGGTCTAGGGCTCGGCGGCAACGAGAGCTACCCGGACCTCTTCCAGCCCTACGGTGGCTTCCCGGATTCGGTCCGGGTTCAGGACGGTCACATCGTCATGCCGGACATTCCTGGCATCGGCTTCGAGGGCAAGTCGGATCTCATCAAGGTCATGCGCGAACTGGCGGAATAGGCCGGCCAGCTCAACGGCAAATACCAAGTTGCGGGTAACGTGGACCACCGCATTTTCGAAGCAGGCGGCATAGCCGCCTGCAAAGAGGACCCCATCCTCGCTACGGATGCTGCCGCTTCGCCCGCCCATCGCGGTAACCCTGGTGCGGTGTGCTCATCGTCGTCTTCCCGTCAAATCATGCTCGCCATGCCGAGCGCGCGAAGGAGGTCGTTCTGAATCGGGGCGACGGCCCCGTTCAGCCGCTCGACACCGAAATCCATGCCTTCGGGCATCACGACCGTCCGCAGCGGCCGCCGTTCCGTGGCCTCGACCAGCTGCGCGATCGCAATCGCGACGCGCTGGGGCTGTGGCGGATTCTGCGGATCGTTTCCATCGTTAGAGTGCTGCTTGATCTGACCCGGGATCGCCGCGACATCGCCATAGGTTTTCAGCACGGCGTGGTCGGAGGGTTCAGGGCTGGTTGGAAGAAGGTTGCTCGGGAACGGACCTGGCTCGACGATGACCGAATCGACGCCGAAGCTCGAAAGCTCGTAGCGGTAGGCTTCCGCGAGGGCTTCGAGCGCGAACTTGCTGGCGGAATAGACACCGAAGAACGGGAAGACCACCCGCCCCATGAGCGATGTGACATGGACGAGGACGCCGCTGCCGGCGGCCCGCATGTGCGGCAGAACGGCGCGATCGGTGCGAACGGCGCCGAAGAAGTTCACGGCGAACTGCGCTTCGATATCCTTGACCGTATAGGCTTCCGTGACGCCGACGGGCATCATTCCCGCGTTGTTGACCAGGGCATCGACCCTGCCGTGCTGTCGAATGACATCTGCGATCGCGGCGTTGACGGATTGTTCGTCGGCGACGTCCATCTCGAGGACCTGGAGCGCGCCCCCTTCAGCTTTTGCCGCTGCGACAAGCTCGTCACGAACACGGCTATTTCTTCCCGCGACATCGCGCATGGTAGCAATCACCGTGTGACCCCGCTTTGCGAGTTCCAAGGCGGTGAGTTTGCCAAAACCACTGCTTGCACCCGTCACAACCACAACTTTTCCGCTCATCTCACGATCTTTCTCTCAAATCCAATGGACGACCGACTTATAGACAGACCTGTATGTCTTTGCAATCCCTAGATTGACAGAATAGTCTGTCCAGTAACGCAAACGGCTCGGTTAAGGACGATCGATGGGCACGCTGCTCGATTTCGTGGACGTGGATATTCAACCGCTCGATGCGCTCGCCCCGCGCGAGCGCATTTTGAAGACGGCGTCAGACCTGTTTTACCGGTTCAGCATCAACTCTGTCGGAATCGACCGGATCATCGCCGAAAGCGGCGTGGCCAAGATGACGTTCTACAAGCACTTTCCCTCGAAGGCCGACCTCATCGCCACCTACCTGCGCTACAAGAGCGCCGTCTGGTTTCAGATGCTTTCGACCTCCACCGAGCGAGCCGGTCTCACGCCAGTGGAGCGCGTTCTCGCTGTTTTCGATGCACTCGAACAACCGCTCCTTGCGCCTTCGTTCCGCGGCTGTCCGTTCGCGAAAGGAATGGCCGAATTCGGCCCGGAGGCAAACTCCCCGGGCGTAGAGGCGACCATCGCAGCGTATTTTACAAAATTGCACGACTTCGTTGCGTCACTCGTTGAGCCCTTGTCATTGAGCAAACCCGAAAGGGCCGTGATCCAGATCCTGTCGCTCTTCGAAGGCTCGCTCGTCGTCGCACAGTCAACGCGTGATCCCGCCATCGTCGAGGCTAATCGCGAAGCAGCCAGAGTGTTGTTGGAACAAGGGATCGCATCGTCGTCTTGATTTTGAGCCCTTGCGAAACCCTTCCTGCTTCATCATCGGCGGACGGATCGATGGGTGCCGCTGGCGCTCTGCCCATCTACGAGCTCAATCTGAGCGCCGCTTGAATGCGCTTGGTACAGCCAGAATTTGCAATCCTGGTACTGGTTTCATGACCCGGCGCGACGCATCTAGCTGCTAGTACCGCGACCGAAGCGCACCCGATCGGTAGTCTCAGGACGAGTTGGTCCATGCAGACAGCGCAGATCGCGGACACTTCCGCACTGCCCCGGCAGTTTGTGGATAGCCGTTGTGCTTACGCTGCCTGCAACGGTTGCATCAAGAGACAATGACCGAGGAGATATTCCCATGAAGGCGATCGTTGTAACGGAACGGGCCGCGGGAACGGCCGGGATGAAGCTGGTGGACCGGCCCGAGCCGCAGGCATCGATAAACGATGTCGTTGTTCGGGTTCATGCGTCGGGATTTGTTCCGACCGAGCTGACGTGGCCCTCGACCTGGACCGATCGCCTCGAGCGCGACCGAACGCCATCGATCCCTGGGCACGAGTTGGCTGGAGTGGTCACCGCTCTCGGATATGGCACTACGGGGTTGTCGGTAGGACAGCGGGTGTTTGGCCTCGCGGACTGGTATCGCGACGGCACGCTCGCCGAGTATGTGGCGATCGAGGCACGCAATCTCGCGCCGCTCCCCGGCGACGTCGACTTCACGGTGGGCGCCAGCCTGCCGGTGTCGGGCCTGACCGCATGGCAAGGGCTGTTCCAGCACGGCCGCCTTCAGGCAGGGCAAAGCGTCCTCGCACACGGCGCGGCCGGCGCAGTCGGGTCGATGGTGACGCAACTCGCACGAGAGGCCGGCGCCTACGTCATCGGCACCGGACGTGCCGCCGACCGGCAGACAGTTGTCGACTTCGGCGCGAAAGAGTTCGTCGACCTCGACAACGATGCCCTGGAAGACATCGGCAAAGTCGACTTGGTGTTCGATGTCATCGGCGGTGACATCCAGAAGCGGTCCGCAGGATTGATTCGAGCCGGAGGAACACTGGTCACCATCGTCGGGCCCGCAGAGGCGCGCCCCTCCGACGGCCTGGCGGTCGACTTTGTCGTCGAGGCCGATCGTGCCCAACTGAGTGAGATCGTCCAGCGGGTGCGGGATGGACGATTGCGGACAAACATCGGCAACGTCTCGATCTTCGACGATGCGGTCACCGCCTTAAACCCGACCAGGCGACGCAAGGGGAATACGATCATTCGCGTTCGTCCCTGACGGAGCATGCCCACTGATGCTCGCAGCGCGTAGGATGGGCTGAGCCGTTGCGAAACCCATCATGCTTCGTCATCGGCGGACGGTTTGATGGGTTTCGCTCACGCTATAGCCATCTTACGAGCTTGGTTGGTCCTCAAGCTCGCGGATGGGCTTCGCGGTCCATATTGACGTCGGTCCCCAACTCCGATCTCGGGACAATAGTGACGCTTACCAGTGGTGATGGTGCCGCCAGCCATAATGATGGCCTCGGCCTCTGCCCCAGCCGTAATGATGACCACGTCCGCCGTGATGACCCCACCCGTGGCCACCGCCATGTCCGTGGCCGCCCTTGACCTCGATGGTGTCAGTCTGAGACGCGCCCAGTGCGTCCGGCTTGGCAACGGGCATCGCCGAAGCAGAAGATGTGGGTGTTAAAGCAACGGCTGCCGCCACAAAGCCGACCAAGCAAAGCCACTTCATGCAATCGCCTCCCGATAAGAATGAGCCAAGGGCAAGCCAGCCGCGGCACATTCCGCGTTCGCTCCCGCTCGTCAACAATGAAGCCGGGAAAAAGTTGCAATGAAATGTGGCGCCTTGCGGAGGGGCATGATTCCTATGCCACGTTTGAAGCAGCCCGGGTAGGATGGGTTGACCCTTGCGAAACCCATCCTGCTTCATCATCGGCGGACGGTTTGATGGGTTTCGCTGACGCTCTACCCATCCTACGGGCTGAGCAAGCGCCTCGTCCTTCGAGACGACCGCTTCGCGGTCTCCTCAGAGCCTGACTCAAAAAGGGTAGACACCCTCAAGGTCTGGCCAGACGGCGAGTTAAGAGCCTCAGATGGGCGGCGAGCAGCCAGGCGAGTTCGGTGGCGGCAGAGCCTTCGAAGTCTTTGGAGAGGCGCCGACATCTTCCGAACCATGCAAAGGTGCGCTCGACGACCCAGCGCCTGGGTAGGAGCTGGAAGCCTTTGACCCCGGCCGGTCGCTCGACGATCTCGATTGTCCATTGGCCGCAGTCCGAGAGTGAGTTGAGGAGTTGTTTGCCGCGATAAATCCGATCGGCGAAGACATGTTCAAGCTTTGGGAAGCGGGCTCGCAAGCCCTCCAACAGGGGTACAGCGCCATGGACGTCCTGAATGTTGGCGGGATGAACATAGGCGGCCAGCAAGAGACCGTTGGTGTCGGTAACGATATGGCGCTTGCGCCCATGGAGGCGCTTGCCGGCGTCGAATCCGCGTGGCCCGCCGGCCTCCGTCGTCGATGCGGTCTGACTATCGATGACGGCAGCTGTCGGTTTGGGCTTTCGTCCGAGTCTTCGCCGCGCCTTCCGAACCAAGGCTTCGACGATCTGCTGCCATCGACCCGTATCGCGCCAGGCGTAAAAGTAGCCCTGCACCGTCGAGTATGGCGGGAACTCCTTTGGCAAGGCTCGCCATTGGCAGCCGCTCGACAGAATATAGAAGATCGCCTGCACAATCTCGCGCAGATCGACCTCCCGCGGCCGGCCCAATCGCCGTCGCGGCGGCATCTTCCGGGCGATCAACGCCCATTCTGTATCGGTCAGATCACTTGTGTAACGCAGCCCACTGCGCTGATATTGGATACGAGCGGCTTTGGTCCACGGCATGGTGTCCTCCCTCGAATCTTTGCAAATCCGAAGGAATCACAGGCCCGCCAATGCCGCTCACCTTTTTTCGGTCAGGCTCT